>OZ254085.1:1557500-3354970 GCA_965267565.1 Balneola sp. | reverse complement strand
ATTCCACTCCATTATGATTTACCAGAATGTCTTTGTTGTGACGAACCTGATATACATCACCAAGAATAATTTCACCAACTCGATCGGTGTAATCTTCGTAGATGTTATCTTTCTCAATTTCTCTGATTCTTTGCGCTAATTGCTGACGAGCCATCATCACTGAACGGCGTCCAAAGTCTTCAATTTGTACTTCCTGAGCTAATTCATCATAAAGCTCTACATCAGGATCAATTTTCTTAGCATCTTCAAGAGAAATCTCAGCAACTTCATCCGTTAATTCTTCTGCAGGAACTACTTCCTGAATATGCAGAATTTGTAATTCTCCCCTGTCTGCATTCAGAATTACATCAAATGCATCGTCTGTTTCGTAAGTTTTACGAATCATTGTTCTGAAAACATCTTCCAGAATGGAAAGCAGTAAATCGCGATCAATACCTTTTTCTTTCGCGATTTCAGCAAATGAGGATATAATTTGTTTTGATAAATCGTTTTGCATCAGATTTCTAAGTAGATGTTAAATATTTGGAATAATTTTAGCTTCCTGAATCTCATCAAAGCGTACTTCAACAGCATTGCCTTTTTTGTCTTCAATCATCACGCCGTTTTCTGTGACGCTGACTATGTTGCCGGATATTTTTGAATACTGATCGTCTTGCTTGTACTTGATTTTAGCTTTGCGACCTTCATTTTTTCGGTACTGACGAACATCAGAAAGCGGCCTGCTTAAGCCCGGCGAGGAAACATTAAGCCTGTACTTCCCTTCAAAAATCTCATGTGCTTCCATCAGAAAACCTAACTCACGACTGATATCTGCACACTCATCCAAATTTACTCCCCGATCTTCAGCGTCCAGATAGAGCCATACTTCTGTTATTCCGCTTCCGGTCTTAACCTCTGCATCAACGATAAAAAGGTTATTAGACTCCGCAAGCGGTGTCGCTAAATCTTTAATTTTTTGTATTGTATCTGGTTGCATTACCCGGAAAATAAGGACAAAAAAAAGCGAGTGCCTTCACGACGCTCACTGAGATTCTAAATATAGCCTTATTTCGGCAATCTTTCAAAGATAGATACAACGATTGTTCAGCTAAATACTTAACGTTTAAAAACTTTTTCTAAAATTTAGCTTTCCATTCTTTATACTCTCTGAAATTTAATCAACTAATACGATGAAAAAGATCACTACCCTGCTATTTATATTTGGCTTTCTATTTTCGAGTCAACATGTATACGCCCAATTTTCAGAGGCTTCAACAGAACAGGAACTTACCTCTTCTATTGAAAAAAGAGAAAAACTCAGAAATTCTTCCGCTTTTAAAACTTATCCGCTTCGGGAAGTTGGTCCGGTAGTAATGAGCGGGCGTGTTTCTGATATTGCCGTTCATCCCGAAAACAGCAGAGTATTCTACGTGGGGTATGCATCAGGTGGAGTTTTTAAGACTGAAAACAGTGGTAACACCATGTATCCTGTATTTGATCATCAGGATGCCTTAGGAATCGGTGATATTGCAATTTCAAAAGCCAACCCGAATATTTTGTGGGTAGGAACCGGAGAAAATAATTCGAGCCGTTCAAGTTATGCAGGTGCCGGAGTTTTTAAAAGTGACGATGCCGGAGAAAGCTGGGAATACGTTGGGCTCAGAAATTCACAACACATTGGGAGAATAATTACCCATCCCACTAACGAAGATATTGCCTGGGTAGCTTCGTTGGGAGCTTTGTACTCTTACAACAGTGAACGTGGCATTTACAAAACAACAGATGGTGGAGAAACCTGGGATAGAACTTTATTTATTAATGACAGCACAGGAGTTATTGATTTGGTGATTCATCCCGAAAACCCACAAATCTTATGGGCAGCTTCCTGGGAAAGGGAACGTGCTGCATGGAATTTCAAAGAAGGTGGCGAAGGTTCTGCTATCTATAAATCTACCGATGGCGGAGAAACATGGACTAAATCGGTTAATGGATTTCCACAAGGAGATTTTGTAGGCAGAATTGGCTTAGATGTCAGCCACTCAAATCCCGATGTTATTTATGCGATTCTGGATAATCAGTTTGAAATGAAGGAAGAGCGTGAAAGCAATGATGATGATCTTACTCTGACTTCTTTTGTTGATATGAGCGTTAAAGACTTTGAAAAACTGGAAAACAAAAAATTAGAAACCTTTCTTCGCAGAAATAATTTCCCGGAGAAATACACAGCTGAAAGTGTTAAAGAAGATGTCAGAAACGGACAATATAAACCTAAAGCTCTCGGTGAGTTTTTAGGAGATGCCAATGCTGCTCTTTTTGATACAAGCATCAAAGGTTTGGAAATTTATCGTTCTGATGACGGAGGTGAGAACTGGTATATCACTCATGATTACGAAATTCCAAGAGTGTATAACACTTATGGATACTATTTTGGTGAAATTCGCGTCGATCCAAATGATGAAAATATTATCTATGCGTTAGGTGTCCCATTTATCAAATCAACTGATGGCGGCAAAACGTGGATTATTAAAGCGGATAACGATCCTGTTCACGCCGATCAGCAGGCGATGTGGATTAACCCAAATGACTCAGAGCATATACTTTTAGGAAATGATGGCGGCTTGTATGAAAGTCATGACGGAGGTGAAAACTTTATACATCACAACTCTGAAGCTGTAGGGCAATTTTACACCGTGAGTGTTGATATGGAAGAGCCTTACAATATTTACGGTGGATTGCAGGACAACGGAACTTTTACCGGTCCTTCTACTTCCACCCCAAACCGCCATCGCCCATGGGAGCGATTATTTGGTGGAGATGGAATGCACGTGTATGCAAATCCTAATAATTCTGATATTGTTTACTTAGGATTTCAATATGGAAATTATTTCCGTGTAAATAGGGAAAAAGGAACTACCACCAGAATTACTCCACGACATGATGTTGGCGAGCCGAGATATCGCTACAACTGGAATACTCCGGTAAATTTAAGTCATCATAATCCTGATGTGATTTACTTCGGATCCCAGAAATTGAGCCGTTCTTTAGACCGGGGCGAAACCTGGACAGCAATCAGTCCTGATCTTACCAACGATCATCCGAATGGGAACGTCCCCTACTCCACTATTACAACTATCGGGGAATCACCTATCGACTTCAACCAAATTTGGGTGGGAACCGATGACGGAAACATTCAGCTTACCAGGGATGGCGGAACAACATGGACAAATGTAACCGGAAGTATTCCAAAAGACCTGTGGGTGAGCGAGGTTCATGCTTCTAAACATGATAAAGCAACTGCCTATGTTTCTTTGAATGGATACAGATATGATGATTTCGACACCTATTTATACAAAACTACAGACTACGGAAAAACCTGGAAATCCATCAAGGGAAATCTCCCTGAAGAAGTGGCTAATATTATTGTACAGGATCCTGTAGTTCCTGAAATACTGTATGCAGGATTAGACCACGGTTCTTACGTAAGTTTTAATGATGGAAAAGAATGGCATTATCTGAGTCAACTGCCAAATGTAGCCAGCTATGACATGGTAGTTCATCCGAGAGAACTGGAATTAGTGATCGGTACTCACGGACGTAGTATTTGGGTAATGGATGTGAAACCTTTGCATAAAGTTTCTGAAAGAATGGATGAAGCTGTTACGGGAATTGCCCCTGATGATATTCGTCATTCCAACCGATGGGGAGAACAATTTGTACCCTACCGGGAAGCGTTTAATCCTTCCGTTGATTTAATGTATTTCGTTAATAATGAGAAAGGTGGCGAAGTTGAAATCAAAGTGATGAACAGCGAAGACGAAGAAGTTTTCTCGACAGAAATAGAATCCCATTTTGGATTCAATGTTTTCAACTGGGATTTGATGACTCAGGGTAAAAGCGAATACATTGACAAAGGGGAATATACTATTCAGTTTAAAGCAGGAAGATCAACTCATGAAGTACCATTTAATGTTAAATAAGTTTCTAATTGTACTCCTCTCCTCAGCGTTTATGTTGAGCTGTGGAGATTCAAAAAAGAAATCAGATTCTGATGAGGAACAACCAAAAGGACGTATTCTTGAATATTCCAACACATTGGATTTTATAAACGAAGAAGGGAATGTAATTACCACTCTCCGTTTTGAAAAAGCAGATAGTGAAAGTGAGCGGAATCAGGGATTAATGGATGTAAATTCTATGCCTTCGGATGCAGGTATGGTTTTTTACTTTGAAAATGAACAGCCCAGAAGCTTCTGGATGGCTAATACTCCGCTCCCGCTCGATATTATGTATGTGAATACCGATAGTATCATCGTCAGCATTTATAAAAATACAGTTCCATTCTCCGAACAGTCCTTACCATCAGGTGAGCCTGCAAAATATGTAATCGAAACTAATGCCGGATTTAGCGTTAATTACGATATAAAAGAAGGAATAAAAGTTAGATTTTAAAAGTCGAGTAATGAATCACTAATGTTGAATTCTACATTTCTCTTCTATATCAATTTGATTCTTTCTAAATACCTATGGGATTCACAAAGCTATCACTCCTTAAATTCAAACTGGCATAAAATCGAATAAGATATCATAGAGTAAACATGAAAACTAAACTTATAAATCTGTTAATTCTTTTCTGGTTTTTCGCGCCAACTTCCGTGGCTCAAACTACTTCTCAAAGTGCTAGCGCGGATGACCTTCGCTTCGTAGCCTGGAACATCGAGCATCTCGCAGAAAATAACGGAGAAGGTTGTGTTGCGCGAACCGAACAGGATTATGCAAAACTTCGAAATTTCGCCGCAACCATGGATGCTGATGTTGTAGCTCTTCAGGAAGTAGAATCAGTGAAAGCTGTTGCACGGGTTTTTCCGGAAAGTGACTGGGAAATCGTGTTGTCTGACCGACCTTCAAGCGGTTCCTATGAGTGCAGAGGCAGCGGAAGGCCTTCCACCCAGCAACGTGTTGCTTACGCAATCAGAAAAGGAATCGAGTTTGAAAAAATTGATAGCTTCAAGGAATTAGCACTCAATAATCCCGGGCTTCGCTACGGTTTGGTGATTCGGTTAACAGGAACACCTGAACCCGTGGATGTTTTGAATGTTCACATGAAAAGTGGTTGCTTTGTGAATGATTATTCCACTTCTGATCGTAGTGCATGCGAAACCTTTGAAAAGCAAGTTCCAATTTTAGATGAATGGGTTGAGAAAAAAGTAGAAGAAAAAACAGCTTTTGTTATTCTTGGCGATTTCAATCACAGAATTAATACACCGGGAAATCGCTTTTGGCAGGATTTGAAAGATATGGAAGGCAATCAGATCAACATTAGAAGTAGTATGGAAGGTGTTAGAGGCTGTCATCCAAGATATCCCGATCCGATTGATCATATCTTGGTCGGACCTGAGACATTCAAATTTTATTCTGAAGGAAGTGAAGATGTTTTTTACTTTGGTATGACACCCGAAACAATGACGGAAGATGATATGCTAAGCGATCATTGTCCGATTTCGTTAGATCTCAATTTTGCGCCTCAATACCCGATTAGCTCTGCAGTACAGTGGACCCAAAACAGCGCAGAGTATAAACTGATTACTTCGTTTTTATATCAGGAAGCACAGAAAAATATTAAAAGCTTTTCTGAGAATTCAGAGCCATGGGTGGTGATTATGGATGTAGATGAAACCCTCCTCGATAATAGCGAATACAATAGACGAAGAGATCAACTCGGACTTGGATTTACACCTGAAAGCTGGGCGGTTTGGGTAAAAGAAGAAGCTGCAACTGAAATACCTGGTTCCAAACAATTTGTCACTGAAGTTTTAAATTCAGGAGGACAGATTGCATTGATCACAAACCGTGACCGGGTTTTAGACAACTATACGTGGAGTAATTTAAAATCTCTCGGCTTCCCTATCGAAAGGAATAATACCTGTATTCTTGGAAGAAATGATCAGGACATCAGTTCAGTAGATGGAGAAGAATTCATTAATGATAAAGATCTGCGCAGAACTCAAATATCTGACGGTACAGCAACGAGTTGTTGGGAAAATTATCCCTCTGCAAAAAATAACTGGAATCAAAACCTGAGAATTGTAATGCAGATTGGAGATAATATCAAAGACTTTGCAAAAACCACACAGGAAAATGTAGATATGAAACAATTTCTGAGTCGTCAGGGAAAAGATATCCTCATTTTACCAAATGCGATGTACGGGAGTTGGGACTAACCGAATATCGAATCACGAATAAGGAATGTTGAATTCAGAATTCGTGATTCGATATTCAATATTCGTTATTCAACGCAGGTTCTTCTTTCTCGGCAAATTCGTGCAGAAAGTCCATGACATGATCGACGTTTTCCGGTGAACCGATAAATATCGGTGTTCTTTGGTGGATTGCCGTTGGTTCTATATCCATAATTCGCTGATGACCATCTGTAGCCTTCCCTCCTGCCTGTTCAATGATAAAACTCAATGGATTACACTCGTACATCAACCTGAGTTTCCCTTCCGGATATCGTTTGCTGTGTGGATAAATAAAAATTCCACCTTTTATCAACGTTCGGTGTAAATCAGCAACCATAGATCCAATATAACGAGCTGAATACGGACGTCCGGTTTCTTCATCTTCTTCCTGACAATATTTAATATACTTTTTGAGTCCTAATTCCCAGGAATTATAACTTCCTTCATTAATGCTATAGATTTTGCCGTGTTCAGGAATCCTGACCTCACGATCAGAAAGAATAAATTCTCCCAAGCTCGGATCGAGTGTAAAAAGACTCACGTTTAAGCCTGTTGTATAAGCTAAGGTCGTACTCGATCCGTACAATACATATCCTGCAGCAACTTGTTTAGAACCGGGCTGCAATGCGTCTTCCTCTCTCAAGGCCTGATCAAAACGTGGCTCACGCATGTAAATCGAAAAGATGCTGCCAATCGACACATTTACATCAATATTTGAAGAACCGTCTAACGGATCCATATACACGATGTATTTTCCACCTGAGCTGCTCAACTTCACAATTCCATCATTTTCTTCTGAAATAACCATACAAGTAATTCCTGATCTTTCAAGAGCAGAAATCAATTGGCTGTCTGCAAACAAATCCAGTTTTTTTACAGCTTCGCCGTGCACATTGGTAGAACCATCGGTTCCAAGAATATTGGTGATACCTGCTTTATTTACTTCTCTTGAAATAATTTTAGCGGCAAGACCTATATCCCTAAGCAACTGAGAAAGTTCTCCGGTCGCTCCCGGAAAACGGTTCTGTGCCTGAATGATAAATTCCTCTAAAGTAACAAGCCTGTTTTCATTTCGATCTGCAGTCATAATCCCTTTTTTATGTATGGAAGCGCTTTTCTGAAATATAGGAAGGTTTTAAGGACAATTTCCTCTTATAATTCTTTAATCTGCAAAAAAATCTCTTTTGCCTTCAATTTAAGTTCCTCAATTGTACCATCATTCGAAACTACGTAATCTGAATATTTTATCAATTCATCATCTGACTGCTGATTCTGAATTCGTGCCTGAATTTTATCAGCTTCAGATTTATCTCTTTCAGCAACTCGCTGAATTCTGTTTTCTTCTCCGGAGGTCAATACAATCACATAGTCTAAATCTTCAGGTCGACCATTTTTTAGTAAGATTGCAGCTTCTTTCACAAAAACTTCTATCCCTTCTTCCTTTTTTTGATCGGCAATTTCAGAAGTTTTTTTCCACAATCTGGGATGGACCAATTGATTCAGTTCCTCCACTCTTCCCGATTCAAATGCCTGTTCAGCAAGATATGCTCTGTTTAACGAACCATCAGAATGGTAGGATTCTTCACCAAAAGTAGATTTGATGTCTTTGATGAGCTTTTCATCCTCGACCATGATTTGCTTGGCAAGATCATCAGCGTAGATTACGTAAGCGCCCAGTTTTTCCCACTCCCTGCAAAAAGTAGTTTTGCCGGAACCAATTCCGCCGGTTACTCCTACTTTTTTCATTGCTACTGAGGTTGAGTTGAAATGCTAAGCAAATAGGCTTTTATAAACTCGTCCAGGTCGCCATCCATCACACCGTTTACATCCGAAGTTTCATAGTTAGTCCTGTGATCTTTTACCCTCTGATCATCAAAAACATAACTTCGGATTTGAGAACCCCATTCGTTCTTTCCTTTTGAACCTTCAAGGCGAGCTTTTTCGGCTTCCTGAATTTCTTTTTCCAATTCGTAAATACGGGATTTTAACAGAATCATTGCTTTTTCACGGTTCTGTAACTGTGATCGCTCCTGTTGACACTCCGCTACTACTCGTTCCGTTCGTCCGTCTGAAAGCTCTCCCTCCCAGATCAGGCGCACACCCGTTTCTACTTTGTTTACATTCTGCCCACCGGCACCGCTGGAATGGAATCGTTGAAGTTCAACCTCACTTTCATTGATATCCACTTCGATGGAGTCATCAATCAAAGGAGAAACAAAAACCGAACAAAATGAAGTATGGCGACGAGCATTACTATCAAAGGGAGAAACTCTTACCAATCGATGGACACCACTTTCCGCTTTCAGAAAACCGTATGCGTTAACTCCCCCAACCTCGATGGTTGCTGACTTAATTCCGGCAACATCTCCATCCTGATAGTCGATTACAGAAACTTTGAAATCGTTCTTTTCTGCCCACCTTACGTACATGCGATATAACATTTGTGCCCAATCCTGACTTTCCGTTCCTCCGGCTCCGGGATTAAATGTCACTACCGCATCGCGTTGGTCATCCTGACCACTGAGCATGTTTTTCAGTTCCAGTTCCTCGAGCTTTTTCTCCAATTTGGCGTACTCAGTTTCGATTTCTGAACTTACATCCTCTCCCATTTCTTCAAACTCGAGATATACATTGATGCTGTCTCTGAGATCGTTAAGCTCATCCCATGAACTAACCAGACTCTTTTCGTGGTCCAATTCTTTCATGATCTTCTGGGCTTCGGACGGATCATTCCAAAACTCAGGATTTTGTGTTTTCTCGGTAAGCTCTATTATCCGAACTTTGCGTTTATCGTAGTCAAAGATACCCCCTGAGCGTATCCACACGCTCGTAGAGTTCATTTAAATGATCTTTATTAATGCCCATTCTGTAGTAAAATCTTAATTTCTTCCGCCTTTGCTCAGTAACAACCCGATGAATAAGCCTGCAACAAATGCGATACCTACTCCTTGTTCAGGATTTGCACGAACATATCTGCGGGCATTTCGATATTCATGTCGGAGTTCCCTTTCCAAACGATCTTTTTCGTATTGAAGTCGGTCGAGTGCCTTATCGTAATTTTCGATTGCCTTTTGCTCTAAAATATCGCCGGCTTTATTAATCGATTGTTCGATTCTTTTTTTTGCTTCTGAACTTTCCATAGCTAAATAATTTTTGTGAGTCCGAAAATACAAATTTGAATGACAATTATTTCACAATCTGTGAACGTTCATTAAATAAATGCTAAGTTTCGCCATGATCGATTCATTATCCGAACTCTGGTTTAAATTTCTAACTTCGAATTACCTTATTTACAACACCTGTTGGGAAGATCCCGAAATTGACCGGAAATTATTAAAGATTGATTCCAACAGTTCTGTATTCACAATAACCAGTGCCGGAGATAACACGTTCGCTTATCTAAATGATAACCCGGCTTGTGTGCATACAACGGATATTAACCCATACCAAAATGCACTTTTTGAACTTAAAAGAGCTTTGTTTTTGAATGGAAAATATGAACAGCTCCTTGAACTTTTCCTGACCGGAAAAAGTACAAAGTATCAGTATATATTTAATGATATTCGTCCCCTTCTGTCTGGAGAATCTGTCGCTTTCTGGGATCAAAAAATTCATTGGTTTTCTCCGGATGAAGGATTCTATAATCATGCTTTAACAGGTAAATTTGCTCGAATATTACGCTCTTTACTCAAATTAAAAGGATTAGAACGAACCGCTAGTGAACTCATACTTGAGCCGAACCAAAAGAACCGATCAGAGATTTTTAATCATAACATAGAACCAAAACTTTGGTCAGGATTAAGCAAGTACTTCTGGAAAACAAACTGGATGCTGGCTCTGGCAGGAATACCCATATCACAAAGTGAACAGATGGTTGACCTGAACGGTCATATGAAAACGTGCTTAAGGAATATTTTTGTCGAGCAGTCTCCGAAATCCAATCACTTTTGGCGATTATATATTCAAGGATCTTATCAATTGGATTGTCTGCCCTATTACCTCAAAGAGGAAAATTTTAATCTGATTTCTTCTCAAATTTCAAAGATTACCAATTCCGTAGGATCCGTTTCTGATTTTTTAGCTCAAACAGATACTAAATATTCCCATTTCACTTTGCTGGATCATCAGGACTGGCTTGTCGGAGCAAACAATCATGAGCTAATTCGGGAATGGAAATATATTTTCGAAACCGCTAAGCCCGGAGCTAAAGTGCTATTTAGAAGTGTTCATAAAAGTCTCGGTTTTCTCCCGAATTTTGTCCTTGATCAGATAAATCAAATTCCGATTGACAGCAACTTCCTGAAACAACATGATAGAGTCGGAACCTATCCCTCCACTTTCTTAATTGAACTCGATGTTTAAGTCCGTTCAATCCTATTATTCTTTTCACTCGCGGATTTATGATCTGACCCGATGGAGTATTTTGTTCGGAAGGAATGATCTGTTAACCTTACTACCCAAAGGTTTCAAAGCTAAACGCATTCTTGATATAGGCTGTGGTACCGGAATCCATTTAGAACAATTATCAGCACAATTTCCGGATTCTGAAATCTCAGGAGTCGACCAGTCTCCCGAAATGATAGCGAAAGCCAAATCAAAAATATCACAAACTGAAAATATTAATTTAGTTCACACAGACTGGGAAAGCTTTCTGAACAAAGATGAGTTATATGATTTAATTATTTGCTCTTACTCTTTAACGCTTGCGAGAAATCCAAATCAGATCGTGCATCGAATCTCAAATTCTTTAACTCAAAACGGGATTTTGCTCGTAGTAGATTTTAAATCCACACCCATTACTTTATTCCAAAAATGGATGAGTCTGAATCATGTAAATATTTCCGGAGAAATTTTTGAAATTTTAGATTCTGAATTTCCATCACATGTTTCGAGAACCAAAAGAGCCTGGTTTGGGTTATGGAAATACTTTTTACTTCAAGCTCAAAAGTAATGGATTGAATTAAATTTTTGTTATCATTGACGGGCTCAAAAAAGGGCTTCCATACAATTATGCAAGAACTTCTTACAGACACAAAAAAAGCTTTTAAATACAAACCAACCAAAGAACTTAGACTGGCTAAGTGGATCTATGGTTTGATGCATAATTATCCTGATTTGGTATTATTACTGAGTGAAATGGGTTTGAAAGCCGTTGAATGGAAATTGCCTTTTGCCGACACCGTAGTGTACAATACTTTTTATAAAGTGTTCTGCGGAGGAAAAGATCTTCAGGATTGTGATTCAGTGATTCAAAATTTATATGACCATGGAGTTGAAACGGTTCTTGATTACGGAGCTGAAGCCAAAGATTCAGAAGAAGAATATGAGGCAGTTACCAATGAATTCCTGAAAGCTATCCGATTTGCCGGAAAACGGGAAGCAGTGCCTCTTATCAGTATGAAAATTACTGCCATTGCAGATTTCGACCTTCTTGAGAAATACAGCGAAAATCAAAAACTATCGTTACCACATGAAATTATTGCCTGGGAGCGTGTTAAAGCTCGTTTTGATTTAATTTGCCAAACAGCACACCAATCCAACGTAAGTATTTTCGTGGATGCGGAAGAAAGCTGGATTCAGCCCGCTTTAGATGATTTGGTTCTGGACATGATGACCGTGTACAATAAAGAATCAGCCATTGTATACAATACCTACCAAATGTACCTGAAAAGTTCTTATTCCCGACTGACTTCTCATTTCGATGAGCTGCATAAAAACGGAATTATGCTTGGAGCAAAAGTGGTTCGGGGAGCATATATGGATAAAGAAGGAAGACGAGCTGAAAAACTTGGAATTGAAGATCCTGTTTATCCTACCAAAAGCGATACTGACGATGCCTATAATGAAGCTATTAATTATTGTTTCAGAAACCGGGATCACTTAGCGTTTTGTTGCGCTACACATAACCGCGAAAGCTGTATTCTTTTGCTTGAATTAATAAAAGAGCACGGAGTAGAGAATCATCCGAATATTACTTTCTGTCAATTATACGGGATGAGTGATAACCTTACCTTTAATTTAGCGTCTCAGGGCGTTAGAAGCATGAAATACCTGCCCTACGGTTCAGTGGATGATACTTTTCCCTATTTAGTACGCCGGGCTCAGGAAAATACTTCAGTCACCAACGATGCTTCTCGGGAATATTTAATGTTGACTGAAGAGATAGAACGACGAGACAAAGTGAAGCAGCGGATTTGAATATCGAATAATCAATATTCAATCACGAATGATGAAGTGTTTGTTTACTTCGTAAACTTCATCATTCAATATTCCTTGTTGGATATTCGATATTCAATCAGTTTTCGACAAGCTGATCTTTATACTGAAGTTCATAGAGTTTTTTGTACAATCCGTTTTCCTGAAGTATTAATTCCTGATGGGAACCCATTTCCCTGATCTCTCCCTTATGCATCACTATAATTTTATCCGCCCCCTGAATGGTTGACAAACGATGTGCAACCACAATTGATGTTCTCCCTTCCATCATTTTATTACTGGCTTCCGTTACCAATGCTTCCGTTTCGGAATCCACGCTGGAAGTTGCCTCGTCAAGAATTAGAATCTGAGGATTATATACCAAAGCTCGAACAAAACAGATTAATTGTTTCTGCCCCATCGACAAAGATGCCCCTCGTTCTCTGAGTTTGTAATCGTAGGTTCCTTTCAACTTTTCAATAAACCGATGAGCTTCAACTTTGTGGGCGGCTTCAATAACCTGATCTCTGGAAATGTCAGGATTGCCCAAAGTAATATTTTCAAGAATAGTTCCGGAGAATAACGCATTATCCTGAAGAACCAATCCAAAATTTGAGCGCAATTCATTTAAGCTCAGATTTTTTATATCTACGTCATCTAATAAAATCTGACCTTCCTGAATATCATAATAGCGCATCAATAAATTGATGATCGTCGTTTTCCCGGCTCCGGTTGCTCCCACGATAGCAACAGTTTCACCCGGTTCAGCAGTAAATGATACACCTCTCAGAATTTGCTCGCCATCAGTATTGTATTTAAACCATACATTTTTAAACTCAATTTTACCTTCGGGATGCTGAATGGATTTTGGTTTATCAGCTTCTATCACTTCAGTTTCGGTGTCCATGACATTGAATATACGTTCGGAAGAAGCCAAGGCAGACTGAAGCGTGTTGAATTTTTCTGAAAGTCCGCGGATGGGTTGAAAAAACTGTCTTGCATACTGAATAAAAGCCAGTAACACACCAAAAGTTACACCTCCCATCAATGCCCTGCCTCCACCATACCAAACCACCAATGCCATAGCAAAACTCGCCATCATCTCCACTAACGGCCAAAAAATGGAGAAATAAAATATAGTTTCAATATGCGCTTTCCGGTGTGCAGCATTTATATCTTTGAATTTATCGTGTTGCTTTTTCTCTCTGTTGAAAAGCTGAACCACATCCATGCCATTGATATGCTCCTGAACGAATGAATTAAGCCGGGCAATCTGATCCCGAACATCCAGAAATGAAATCCGGACTTTATTTTTAAACCAAAAAGTTGCCCAAAAAAGAAATGGCAGAATGGCTACTGTTACTAAAGTCAATTCCCAGCTCATGCTGAACATGAAGTACAGAATGAATATAATCCTGAAACAATCCCCGATTATAGCAACCACTCCGTCCGAAAGAAGTTCGCTCAGAGCTTCGATATCGCTGGTGGTTCGGGTAATCAATCTCCCTATTGGGTTTTTATCAAAAAACTGGACATTCAGGTTCTGAATTTTCTGAAATACTGCATTCCGCAACGAATAAAGTGAGCCTTGCCCAAACCAGCGCGTTATGTAAGTATTTATAACCTGAAGAACGAATTCACCAACCTGAGCCAACAAGATCAGAACTATGATTTTCAGTAATCCGTCTACATCTCTTAAAGCGATATAATCATCAACAGCAATTTGGGTAAGCTTTGGGCGCACAGTCCCCAAAAACGCAGCTGTAAGCGTTAAAGCGATGGCGAGAAGTACAAACCATCGGTAAGGTTTTATATAAAAATAAAGCCGCCGAATTAAAGTTCTGTCGACGGCTTTTTTAGAGTCTTTACTCAATGTGCATTAAGTTTAGAACCGATCATGATCTCTGTATGAAGATCTGGATCGATTGCTTGAACCTTTGTTCCAGCGGTTTTCATCACGTTTATGGCTTCTTCCGGAATGTCGGCCACCGCCTCCGCTGTTTCTTCTGGAACGGAATTTTTTGTTACCGCCACGATTGTTTCCTCGTCCACCTTTTTTGTAATTACTTCCACCACTGCTTTTCTTCGTGAGATCTCTTAACTCAACTTTTGCTTCAAGGATTCCACGTTCATGAGTTGGGTCAGTAAAAATAGGTCGTAACTCATTTGCCAGCCAGGCAGGATAGAAACCTTCGCGGGCTTCTTTCAGAAGCACATGCGGATTGGTGTATCTTGCAGAAAAATGTCCGATTACCAACAATTTAGTTTGTGCTTCGGTTGCCACTCTCGCAGCATCTTTGGCTGAAGAATGTCCGGTTTCAGAAGCCTTGTCAGCCAGTTCATCGCTGAATGTGGCTTCATGGTAAAGTATGTTTGTATTTAACCCAAGCTTAACCGCATTCGGGCAGTACTCTGTATCCGTTACATAGGCAAAACTATCTCCGGGACGAGGATGCCCTACAATGTCACTTGATTTAACAACAGTTCCATCATCAAGTTCTACATCTTCTCCGGCTTTCAAAGTTTTAAATTGTTCGTCTTCGGTGATACCCATTTCAGTTGCTTTCTCGGCATCAACTTTACCCGGCTTATCTTTTTCCTGAAAACGATATCCTAAACAATAGCTTCTGTGCTTGAGAGCTCTCGCCTCCACAAAATATTCATCTTCATCAATTACTACGGCATGATCGGTTCCTTCTTCCACTTCGATGAAGATAATTTCAAAACCAAGCTCAACGCCGGCAAAATTCAGATTCCACTCTATGTATTCCTGAATACCTTTGGGGGCTACAATTCTGAGCGGTTTATCTCTTCTCTGAAGTTGTAAAGTGGAAAGCAAACCGATTAATCCCGAAAAATGGTCCACATCAAAATGAGAAATGAAGATGCATTCAATTTTTGATCTCTTAATCCCAGCTTGTAACATGCTCATTTGAGCATTTTCACCACAATCGAAAAGGAATACGCTTCCTTCTCTCCATAATGCAACTGCCGGTAAATGCCTTACTGCAGTTGGTGTTGCCGATGCCACGCCTAATGGTACTACTATCATTGTTCTATCTCCCGTTAAGTTATTTTATGTTGCGAGATTTTGCGTTCAGGCTATCTCACAAACCTTGAGGCTTATATTTCAGCCAGTTCTTGTTCCAGTATCTGTTTGTTATACATGTTAGTGTAATGTCCTTCTAAAGCTATAAGTTCTTGATGACTTCCCGATTCCACAATTTGTCCGTCTTTTAAATAAAAAATCATATCCGCATCTTTTATGGTTGAAATACGGTGGCTTATCATTATTGTTGTCCTTCCACTTAACTCTTTTCTTAAGTGATGTAAAATAGCCTCTTCTGTTTTCGTATCAACCGCACTTAATGAATCATCAAAAATTAAAATCTTTGGATCTTTAATCAACGCTCTTGCTATTGCCGTACGTTGTTTTTGTCCTCCCGAAAGAGTTATGCCCCTTTCCCCTAACATAGTCTCGAATTTTTTCTCAAAATCCAAAATATTCTCCCGAACCTGAGCTTTTTCTGCAGCCGTTTCAATCATATCCTGAGTTGCTTCATTAACCCCGAAAGAAATATTATCTCCAATGGTATCAGAAAACAGGAATGTATCCTGCGGAACATAGCCGATAGATTTCCTAAGCACATCCAAATTGATATCTGAAATATTCTTCCCGTCCATTAAAATTTCGCCTTCCACGGGATCAAACAATCGTGGAATAAGTTGAACCAGACTTGTTTTGCCTGAACCGGTTCTGCCCACAAAAGCCACGTTTTGTCCGGGTTTGATCTTTAAGCTCAGATTTTTAATAACATTTTCAGTTGTATCGGGATATTTAAAACTTACATTCCTGAATTCAATTTCACCCTTAATTTCTTTTTCAGCTCCATCGGTTATTTGATGTGACAACGACTCAATTTCAACGGGATGATCCAGTACTTCTTCAATTCGTTGCCAGGAAGCCAGCGATTTTTGGAAACGATTGGTGGTATATCCTAATGCTGCCACCGGCCAGGTTAAATAGGCAACATAAATCAAAAACTCAGCGATATTTCCTACTGTTAAGGTTCCGGCAATCACCATTTCTCCACCTTTCCAAATAACGATCAGTAATGAGATTCCAATCAAAAAATTTAAAGCGGGATGAAACAGAGATTCAATCATATCAAGGCGGAGCTTCTTTTTCCGATACTGCTCGCTTAAAGCCTCAAATTTCTTTTGCTCATTATCGATTCGGTTGTACGCTTTTATTAACCGGATGCTTGAAAATGTTTCTTTAGCCTGACCTGCTAATTCAGAATATTGCTCTTGAATAATTTTCGAATGTTTGTGAATATAGCCGGTGATCCAGTAGGCAAAAACTGAAATGAATGGCAACGGAATTAATGCCCAGATCATCAGATCTTTACTCACCAGAAACATCATCGTAATTACAAAACCGGCCCTTGTAATAGTATTAATACTGTACATGATAACCGGTCCATAATATTCGCGTACTTTGTTTACATCTTCTGTTGCACGAACATAAATCTCTCCCGAAGAAAGTTTTGCATAAAATCTTTGAGGGAGTTTCATCAGTTTCTCAAGGATTTCATTGCGCATATCAAATTCAACTTTCCTTGAAGAAACGATGAGGGTTTGTCGAGTTGCAAATAGCAACAATCCATATAAAGCGACTGCACCGACCAAATATCCGGCATTTTCAGCAAGAATTAGTCCCGCTTCACTTGAAAACAGAGTTGCAAACAGACTTTCGGCCCCGTTATAATCCTGTTGTTGAAGTGCTTCGACTTCATCCATTGTTTTTCGGATTAAACCAGGAATCCAAACAAGGAAGAAGTTTGCCCCTGTAAGAAATAAGGTTCCAAAAACCACAGCCCATTTATATTTGCTGAGGTAGCTGTTAAGTCGCTTTAAAGTTTTCAAATATCAGATTATTTATCTGAGAATTTATCTGTCCAGAATTTACCAATTGCTAAGCCTGATAAGTAGGCTGATTCAATATCATCGCCATTCATATAGCTTCCAATCAATGCTATAGGCGCATCATTCCCTACTACTTCCATAAATGGATAAGGAAGTGGATTTTTTGCTCTGCTATATCTCCAGAAGTGAAGTTGTTTCCAGTCAGGAAGAGCACCCCAACCGCCAATGATATCAGAAAATTCGTCCAGGATTATTTCAGTGACTTCATCCCTTGGAGAGTCTTTGTATTGTTGAGCAAATTCAGGCGTAGTATGAATTACGAAAGCCGTTTCGGTATCTCCTTCTCTTTTGGAAGTTTCGTTGGTAATAGACTCGATAACAGGGTGATCGCAAGTCATCATAGCCCACTCGGGAACTTCCGCACTTCCAAAACCAGCCATCAAAGAAAAGGAAGGATCGTATTCTACGGCATCTACATCCCGAAGTAATTTCAGGGTAGCAACTTCATCAATAGTCATATTCAATATAGCGTATGCCTGTTTTGAGGGTGTGGCAATAATTACCGCATCGAAGTTTTCAGTAGCTCCTGTTGGAAAATTTAACATCCATGAACGCTTTTTACTACGATCTTCGCCAATATGAGTCAACCCACTAACTTTGGTTTCAGTTCTCACATCAACCATTCGGGCCAAAACCTTACCAACCTGATTCATCCCTTTGGGAGCAATGTATCTTTTCTTCTTTGGCTTGAATGTAGATTCTTCTCCCTGATCATTTAAATGAACGAAAGGGCCTTTCCATGGCTCTAAAACTCCTTTATCTACAAGCTCCTTAACAAGAGGCTCTATTTTCTGAGAACTAACTTCAATGTAAGGCAGACCGTGATCAATTTTAGTATTATCATTTTCCCCGGCATAACGAGTTGCTAATCTCCCGCCATAACCACGGCTTTTTTCAAATACAACCACTTCGTGTCTTGCCTCTGCCAATACTCTGGCTGCTGTTAATCCCGCAACCCCAGCTCCAATTACTGCAATCTTCATTAATCTTTGTTTATGTCTTAAGTTAGTTTTTATTCAATTTCGTACACAGTAACACGAGGTGTAACTGCTTTTTTATCCAATAAAGCCGGCCAGTAGGCAACCACATCGCTGGCTTTAGGTCTCCCGCCGGCAAACCCGGTAACTCCACTTGGTCCGGTAAGAATCAAAGGAGCTATTTCCATTCCAAATCGATTTAAATCTTCTTTTTTAGGTCCGGTTACCGAAACTCTCATTTGAATTTCGTCTAACTCTTCAATGGAATCACTGCTTTCAACCGGAGCTTCATCCACTCCATTGTAACCAATAAATTCTTTGTTGAATTCGGTCAGATTCAAGCCTAATGCATCAGCTCTTTTTTCCAAAATTTCAGCACCTTTTTCTGCTTTTTTCAGTGCATCGGGCCATGAATAGACCAATGTTGCTGAAAGTTTATATCCGTCATTATAACTGGCTGATACTTTATAAGAATCAGTAAATGGCTGGCCGGTAATTCCCGAAACTTTAACTCTGTTAGTTGAAACATCTTCCACCTCAATAGAAGTGAAGTCAGCTACCACATCGGGAGTTATGTAATCTTTTGGATCACCAATCTCATACAACAACTGCTCCTTTACAGTCATCGAGCTTACCAATCCACCAGTGCCTTCATGTTTGGTAACAAAAAACTCTCCGTTTGGATGAGCTTCTACTATTGGAAATCCGATATCTGTAAAATCCGCTACTTTTTCCCAATCTGTGAAATTACCACCCGAAGCCTGAGCTCCGCACTCTAAAATATGTCCCGCAATAGTGCCCACACTCATTTTATCGAAGTCATCGAAATCCCATCCAAACTCATGAATCATAGGAGCAAGCGTCAATCCGGTATCGGTAACTCTGCCTGTGATGATTACATCTGCTCCTTGCTGAAGAGCTTCTACGATAGGTCGGCAGCCAAAGTAAACATTGGCGCTGAGCAGCTGATCTTTTACAGTAGAAATCGGTTCTCCGGTTTCCATGTTTTTTAAAGGATGTCCGTCTGAAATCAATTCATCGATATTCGAAAGGATATCATCTCCATCCACAACTGCTACTTTTAATCCCTTGTAGCCCTTCTCTTTTGCAATTTTTAGAATTTCATCTTTACAGGCATTTGGGTTTACCCCGCCTGCATTACTTATTACTTTTATTCCATCATTTTCAATTTCGGGAAGCACCTGTTCTACTACTCCGACAAAATCTCTGGCGTACCCCCAATCCGGATTTCTCATTCTTTGTTTTTGCATGATGGACATGGTAACCTCTGCCAGATAATCCATCACCAAATAATCAATAGGTCCTTTTTTTGCCTGATTTACCGGAGCGATGGGAAGATCACCCCAAAAGCCTTGCCCGGATGCGATACGTATAAATTCTTTCACGAAAACGTGTTTCTTGATTAAGTCTGTTTTGTTGAGGGAATATCGTGAAAATTAGATTGGTTCTGAAATAAAAAAACCCTGTCGATCAAAACAGGGCTCTCGATGAACTTAACGTGTTCAGGTTAGTAAGGACAAATAGAATCTACAATCCATGCGGCTGAATGTAACCGCACAGATATGTAGTTCTTAGATTATTTTATTTAATCAACGTCATCTTTTTGATTTGAACAAAACTTCCTGCTTCTATGCGATATATATACATACCGGATGATAAGTCTGTAGCATCAAAAGATACCGTATGGAATCCGGCTGACTGCCTCTCATCCACCAAAGTTTTTACTTTCTGACCAAGCAGATTGTACACTTCAAGTTTAACCACTGCTGCCTCCGGGATACCATATTTTATGGTAGAGGACGGATTGAATGGATTCGGATAGTTTTGAGACAAAGAATACTCAACCGGAGTTTCGTACTCGTTTTCATTCGATGTTCCCATAGTAACGTTAAGAATGATATTTATAGACGTTGAATCCTCTTCGGCATCTATCACAGTGAATGTCAATATACCTTCGCCTGTAAATCCATCAGATGAAACTGTAAGTAAACTATTATCCGTGTCCAACACTACTGATAAGTCCTCCGGAGAAACTTTCGCTGAAAAGCTAAGCTCATTAAATGGAGTTTCCAAGTCTTCTGCTTTGTTCAGGAAGTTGATTATTCCATTTACTTTTGTTGTAAATGAAAGTGTATCCGGCATATTACTGAACACAGGTAAATCATTTACCGGAAGAATGGTTACTCCAAGAGTATCATTTACAGACAAACCTTCTTCATCGGTAGCTTTAACAACTACCTGATTTGCTCCACTGCTATCCTGAACAGAGGATACAAATAATGAATCATTACTAATGGATCCTGCGATATTATCGGAAGATGAAACTATATCGAAGATCAGGTCAGAGTTATCATCAGTAAAAACTGAATCCAGATTTATTACAAATTGAGTGCCGAAATCTTCGTTTAGAGTAATACTTCCAAGTGCATTTACTATTTCAGGTGCAGTATTTGTTTCATTTTTGATGGTAAATGTGAAATGAGATGAAAAATTACCCTCTCCGGAACTGTTGTTAGCTTTTACACGCCAGTAATAAGTCCCATTGAATGCAAAATTTTCTAAAAGAATAGTAGTATCGGTTAATGTAGAATCATAAAACAACGAAGAAAATAATTCCTCTTCTGAAATCTGAATAGTATATGATGTTGCTTCTGATATTTCTTCCCAGATAAAGGTAATATCTGTTTCCTGATCTGTTGCGTTGTTCTCAGGACTGATTAATATTGGCGTATCAGGTAAGTCTGCAGTGGTTATAAAAGCAAACACCGGTGACCAGTCAGAAGTATCTGCAGCTCCTATTCCACGAACTCTCCAGTAGTAGTTGGTTTCAAAATCAAGATCACTACTCACTCCCGCCGTGGTATCAGCCAGCGTTTGATCTTCAATGGTAGAATCAAAATCAAGTTGACCCGACAACTGGAACTGATAGTTCACCGCTCCCTGAGCGCTGTTCCATACAAAAGTCGGAGACAATTCAACGCCTGTGGCATTGTTTGCAGGACTCAACAGTCCCGGAACTGAAGCATCTTCAGCTTTAACCGTAAAAGAGAACACACTCGAATAGTCACTCTCTCCGGCTGCATTGGCTGCTTTCACTCTCCAGTAATAGGTTTGCTGAAATTCCAATCCACTTACACTCTGAACCGTATCTGTAATAGTATTATCGTAAAACAGAGCGGAGAACAGATTATCCGTGGATAGTTCTATGGTATACGAATCGGCGTTTTCTACACTGTTCCACACAAAGGTATTCACTACATCCACCTCTTGCTCGGCATCCGTCGGAGATACCAGCATTGGAGCTTGTGGTTTATCGAAAGTGGTTGTGAAGGTAAACACCGGAGACCAATCGGAAGTATCTACAGCTCCAATTCCCCGAACTCTCCAGTAGTAGTTGGTTTCAAAATCAAGATCACCACTCACTCCCGCCGTGGTATCGGCCAGCATTTGATCTTCAATGGTAGAAGCAAAATCAAGTTGACCTGATAACTGGAACTGATAGGTTACTGCTCCCTGAGCGCTGTTCCACACAAAGGTTGGAGACAATTCAACGCCTGTGGCATTGTTTGCTGGACTCAACAGTCCCGGAACCGAAGCATCCTCGGCTTTCACAGTGAAGGAGAACACACTCGAATAATCGCTCTCTCCCCCCGAGTTGGTAGCTTTTACTCTCCAAAAGTAGTTGCTTTGGAAATCAAATCCACCTGTACTAAATGTGGTATCTGAAGTCGTTTCTTCTCTAATGTCTGTTGCAAATGTATTATCGGAAGAAATTTGAAGAGTGTAGGAATCACTTCTTTCTGATGCATTCCATGCAAATATGACTAAAGTATCCACATCGATTTCATTATCCGAAGGATTTAGCAATATCGGTATTTCGGGTTCCTGAACTCTGGTATTGAAACTTCTTACTGATGACCAATCTGAAGCCCCAACTGAATTATAAGCTCTGACTCTCCAATAATATTCTGTGTTAAAATCTACCTTTACATCTGAGACTGTAGTAGAAGCAAGGCTGTCTGAAAATTCAATTGTTGAAAACCCAATATTGGTTGAGAGTTGAATCTCATAGCCTTTTGCATCAAAGGCGGATTGCCAGGTAAAACTTACTAACGTATCAAGATCAGTGGCGTTATCAGCCGGTGTAGTAAGCTGAGGTATATCCGGCAGACCATCTTCTGTTGTAAACTTCCAGGCTTCACTTCCTGTACTTTCTCCGGTCGCATTAGAAGCAAAAACTCTCCAATAATATGTTGAATCATAATCTAAGTCTGGGAGAAGCATACTTGTGCTCGAACTACTTACCGTGCTGTCCAATAAAGAGGAAGAGAAAGTTGAATCAGATGCTAACTCTACTCTGTAATTGGTCGCAAAACCAACGCTGTTCCACCTTAGAATTGTCGTCAACACTTGGTCAGTTGCCCTATCTGCCGGACTTGTCAAGATTGGAGTATTGGGTACAGGATCCTGAGTTCTGAATGACCAGGTTTGGCTCCAGTTACTCATTCCGCTTGAGTTTACTGATCTAACTCTCCAATAATAAGTAGTGCTTCCGGTAAGTCCGTTTACATTCAGTTGATGTGATGTTACATCACTCGTGTCGATTAATGTAGAAGAAAAATTACTTACGGTAGATAACTGAATATCGTAAGATTCTGCACCAACCGCATTAGACCAATCCAGTATCGTATTCAGAGTTATATTTTGTTCTCCATTCGTTGGTGAAATCAAATCAGGAGTCAAAGGTGTGGTTGAGATAAAAATCTGACCGTTACTTTTTAAAGCATTTGGTGATCCTTCATTCAAGAGAACCTCGTTTAAAGCAAGAAAACTTGTTCTGTCTGAATTGATTGAAGTATCTGCTTTAAAAATCAGGTAAATAAGTTCCCCACTTGATGAAACGGCATTAGCTCCACCACCAACAAGCTTAACTTGATTATCAGATATTTGATTTTCTGCAAAGCTCCACCCTTCTGTCTCTGCACCTGTTGAAGAATATCCAAGGTAATTAAGTTGTGAATTAGTATAAGTGAATAACAACTCAGCTGAAATAATTGAAGAATTTGAATTCTCAACATTTTCTATATATACAGGATAGTAAAGCGTATCTGAAACCAACATGGAAGTATCTGCAAGATCAACTTCAGTGTCGTAGAAAGTAAATTCTCCGGATTGCGCCTCTGCACCAATAGAATCCTCAACAGTTACTCTGAACGAACCTCCTTTTAAAGAAACTAACTTGCCCAATGTATCTATGGTTGCCAACTCAGGATTCGTAACATCCCATTGTACCGGTCCTGTATTGTTGGAAACTGAAAACTGAAGTGAATCCCCAACCAAATATTTTGGTAATGTATTATTGCTTATGCTCAAAGGTGGTAAGGAAGTAGATCGAACCGTGAAAGACTGCCCCCTGCCCTCTATATTCTCGTTTATTAAGACATCACTGAAAGAAGCTCCGTAGAAAAATGTTTGAGTTTCTGAAAACCGTAATTTTACTTCCAATAGAATCCCTTCACCAACAATATCGGAGGTTTGTGCAAATGCAAAAGAAATTCCATCATTCTGCACCCCATAAGTAAGGGAAGCTCCTGCATCTAAAATTGATCCTTTATCAACACTTAGAACTTCAAAATTTGATGTTGGAATATTTAAAAAGAATGAACCCGACTGAGCATTCAGAGTAGTTAAATCCGTAGTTCGGATTATCATCGAAGCTTCCTGCCCCTGAAAATTAGTGGTATCTTTTCCACTTAATTCAAACCCTAAAATCGTTAGATCAGTAGTATCCCTGATTCCACGATTATCTTCGGCTATTACTCCAACTGTCCCAAAAGCTTTGGATTGAACTATTCCTGTTTGTTTAACTGAAGCGAGAGAAGTATCAGTAACAGACCAAGTTGTTGGGTCTTCCTGTCCACTCACTGAAGCCTGTACTGAATCTCCCAATACAATAACTCCACTTTTAGCAAGACCAACATTTATTACCGGTTTAGCAGCTGCAAAAATTTGTCCGAAATCATTATTGTAAATGATCGGAATATCATCCAGACTTTCATTGAAAAAAGTATTCTGCCTGTCCAGATATAAAAAGGCTGTACCCGGACGAATCATTACAAAATCAATGGAAAACAAACGACCGGAGCCCGATAATTCACTGGTACCTGCAGCTGCTAAAGTAATTTCTTCAGCATCTGTTAAATTTGGGGTTAAAGACCAACCTGCATCTTTTATTATGGAGCTATCGGTTTTTACGGCAATAGGAATTGCAAAACGATCGTCATAAGTAATTCTTGAAGTGAAGGCTAAAGCACCTTTACCGGTCAAGCTTGAATCAGCAAAAACTGAAACATTCACAGTATCTCCTTCTAAGAATCCGGCTTCAGTACCGAATCTTTCAAAGGTTAAACCAACCTGTGCATTAGCAGGTAGCGAAATAATTATCGCTACCGCCATGGCTGTAATTGTTTGGAGTATTCTAAGTCTCATAACTTTTACCTTATTGGTGGTTAAAGAGAAAT
Source organism: Balneola sp. (assembly GCA_965267565.1). Lineage (GTDB taxonomy): Bacteria > Bacteroidota > Rhodothermia > Balneolales > Balneolaceae > Balneola. The sequence goes on along the minus strand of OZ254085.1, from coordinate 3,330,052 downwards.
ACATCTCTTTAATCCCAATTATTTAATGAAGGTTAGTTTTTTAGACTGAACTACATCTCCCGCCTGAATACGATATATATAAACTCCGGTGCTTACCTGTCCACCTGTGTCATTGGTTCCATCCCATGTCACTTTATACCTTCCTGCTGTATAAACATCGTTTACAAGAGTTTTAACTTTTTGTCCGAGAATATTATAGATCTCTAAACGTACTTTCGTTTTGGAGTCAGGAACATCAAATCCGATAGTAGTAGATGGATTAAACGGATTTGGATAGTTCTGATATAACTGGAACTCATCCGGTAGATTAAGCGCCACATCTTCATTGCTAACAGTGCTTGCTGTCAGGTCTACTTCGTTCGCCTGAAATTTATTGATAGAAATATTCGGCGAAGAATTTGGATCCTTAAGTTTGAAAGTTAAACTTACCATCTCTCCACTTTCTGAAATCGCGTTACTGGATGCAATTGCCAATGAATACAAACCTGTTTCGTCAATATTCTCAGAAATCATCCCCTCGCTATAGAATGAAGAAATATTTGAATTCATCAGCTCTACTTCACCCCCGTTAAACTCAATGCTTATTTCGGATGAATAAAGCAAAGAAACATTATCAATATTCAAAGCTACACTGAATTCTGTCTCACTTAAAGATACCGGAGTACCTAAACTAAGGATCATTTCATCAGTACCGTCAATGGTATTCATATCAAAACGTTGTTTTGAATTGAGCTCAGCAGGGAAAGCCTCAATTAATCCCACCACATACTGAAGTATGAAAGAGGCATCCATAGCGCTTACGGTTCCGTTACCCGAAACATCAGCTACATTTTCTTGTTTAGCCGTTAAAGTTTCCAATAATGCGGCTACTCTAAGAATCTTAGCCGCATCGAAAGATTGAACTTTACCGTTCAGCGATACATCACCAAGAACAGGATTAGAAGCACCGCTTCCGACAAATGATCCGAAGTCTACTCCATCACTTACTTCATCTCCCGTTCCTGTTGGATTGGTAGAATGTGTTGGTCCTGAATTATTTCCCCACCAGTTATTGGTCGCATCGATGGTAAAGGTTTTATCTCTGTTAAACACCCCAAATTCAGAGTTATTTACAATATCGCTATTCGTAATAGAGGGATTTCCTGAACCAAATACTTGAATACCACGAGCATTATTTGCTATGATAGAATTTGTAATGGTCGGACTTGAATTATCTGCTAAAATACCTGCATTAAAACTTCCTCCTCTTGCGTACTTAACAATACCGTAATCAATTCTTGATTCTCCTGGAAGTGAAGTGCCCTCGTAATAAATTCCTGACCAATTGTTGATATCAGGTTTTGTAGCATTGCTATCTGCATTTGTATCACCACCATAAAAATCGTCGCGAATAGACGTAAATACAATTGCACTATCCGGTGTACTACCTCCTTCTGCTATGAGCCCTTTTTGAACCCTTAACTGTCCACTCTGGAATTTATTTATTACCCCAGGTTCAATGGTTAATACAGCACCGGTACCTACGGTGTAAGTACCTGTATAGTAATATGGTATTCCCACTTTTCCGGCAAAAGTGCGCTTTGGGAGGGTGATATCCTGTACTAAAGTTTCAGAGCGTACTCCAATTGCTTTATATGTACTTCCGCTCATTATATTTCCACTAACTGATTGAGGATATGAAACCAAAGAAATTAAAAGTGGAGTAAAGTCCAGTTCATTAAATGTGTTATTCTCTACCACAGGAGCAGATACACCAGTAAGTGTAATCCCATAACGACCATACTCAAAAGTACTATTGGTTATTGTTGGATCTGCACTATTTGCTACAATCCCTTCGTCACCGAAACGAAAGATTCCATAATTTACAACGTTGCTGGTATCATCACTTGTTGCATTGTAAGTAATCCAGTCACCACTGATGTAATCATCATTAGCATCGGCAGGACCATTCCCATAAATATCTGATGGAGAGCCATACTCATCGTCAGTATCATGTGTAAATACTGCGGGATTGGAGGATGTACCTGAGATTTCCAGAGCCCCATTCACTGTGAACATATTTATACCTGAACGAGTGGCCCCAAAGTTGGTATTCTTTTTAAATACCATACCATCCGGAATAGTAATCTTAGAGCCGGAGGGGATGGTGATGGTACCATGCATGATGTAACTCACACTATCATCTCCGGCAAAAGATCGAAATGGTACAGTAGCATCACTTCCCCAGGTTCCTCCTTTTATTCCAAGGCCTCTTTTTGACACATTGGACTCAGTGTTTCCTGAAAATGTAGGGTTTGAAAACATATCCATATAGATAGAATGTCTTCTACTAAAACCCGACGGAGTACCAATATTCTCAAAGCGATTGTTTGTTATTATTGGATCTGCATTCCCGGTTAAATCAATTGCATTATCTGATGTGAGTTGAAATAAGCTACTATCAATCGTCCCACCTGCGTTGATAAATCGAATTGGATTTCTTGGATACCTGAATTCTGCATTTTTGACTAAATTTGCTGAATCCAGAGAAGAAGCTCTGAACTGAATCTGCGCAGATTGACCTGGAGCAGGCACAGAGTTATTTCCATCATTATTAGAATCCCCTCCGGCACTGTCGTCATTGTAAGAAGTAAAAATCACGGGTTCTTCTTCAGTGCCAAGAACCTTTAGTGCACCATCAACATATAAAATGTCATTCCCTTTAAATATAGTCAGCGGATCTATAGAAACCGTAGCGTTGTCCCCTACAAACCACCTGTTTCTTGTAACGAATGGTGCATTCACATATCCGGCAACTGTATAAGGAGAAATAGTCACATCCGAATTAATGGTTTCCCGGGTATCAAAGAATTTATTACCTTGATTAACTCCATTTGATGTACTAAATGAGTTTGCTTCCAAAATCCCAACTGCATTTGATCCATTTCCGTTAAAAGTATTACCTGAGAAAGTAGGATTTGCATTAGAACTTATAGCAATAGGCTCCCATCCACAGTTTTGAATGGTGGAATTATTCAGTGCAATTGTTGAACCACTTTCGATACCGAATCCATACAATCCACAGGAAAGCACAGTTACGTTATCAATCGTAGGAGCAGCATCTGTAAAAATAATCCCGTGACGTCCGTATCTGAGTTCTGCATGTGATACCTCTGAGTTAGCATCATCCGAAGTGCCCATAAAACGAATAGCACCCCAGTTGTAAGCTCCGGGAGAAGTACTTCCACCATCATTATTAGTATCTAAAGGATTTCCAACCTGATCATCCAATATAGAAGTAAAATAAATCACGCTGTCAGGAGTTCCTGCGGCATTCAATGTGCCTTCTACCCTAAGAGTTAAGCCGCCAAATGATCCGGTTTGTGATTTAATTACCGTACCGGGTTCTATTGTTAAAGATGTTCCGCTTGAGATGGTAATGTCAGAGAGTAAAACTGAAGTAATATTTTCATATCCGGCAAAAGTTCTGGCGCGGATAAATCCGTCATTGCTAAAAGTTCCACCGTGGTAACCGATAGCAATTAAGCCTGCGTTGGCTAATGTATTCCCGCCAAAAGTAGGATCGGAAGAAAGATCCAGTGCTACAGGGACAGAACCTGTATTAGTAAAGCTATTATTTGTAATTGTTGGGGTCGATGTTCCTCTGGAATCTATTGCAAAATCACGAGTATTACCGATTTCAGAATTTGAAATGGTCATATCCGAACTATACAAATTAACAGCACCTCTTGGACTTACTGAACCACTCCCATAGTCAAAACTTGTATTATAGTATGCATACCGAATTTCATTATAATCTATAATAGATGCATCTGAATCTTCCCCGAGAGCGATTCCTCTCCAGTCTGAATTAGCCGGAGCTGTGTTATTTCCATCCTTATTTGTGTCATTCGGATTACCCACATTATCATCTTTTACTGAGGTAAACACGATGGGTTCTGCCTCTGTACCATCACTAAGCAAAGTTCCTTTAACCCTTATTCCCCATCCTGATGATTTTATAACTACACCTGGCTCAATTTCTAAAGTAGCTCCCGTGTCCACATATAATTCTCGGAGCAATAAATAAGTTACATTTGGTATGGAAGTGAAATCTCTTTTAGGAAGATAATTATAACCCTGAATGGTAGTTCCGATAAGACCAATGGCATCAAACTGATTATTTGAGGATGAAAAAGAGTTATTGGTAAAAGTGGGCTCGCTATCAAAAGTCAAAGCAACAGGAACCACACCACTACTTCCAATGGTGTTATTTGTAATCGCCGCATCAGAACTGTCTCTTAATACAATTCCATAATAATTATTGGAAAAAGTACTACTGTCTATTGGAGAATTGTTATCTACTAATGTAATTCCTCCGCGAAAATCTGAACTACTTGAATGAGGTAATCTCCCTGCAAAACTTACATTCACATGTCTAAAAGAACCTGTTCCGCTGCCAACAGCTCTTACCCCATACCAATCTCTGTTATCGGCAGAAGTTGCCGTACCATCATTATTAGTATCTCCACCTATATTGTCATTTCTGTTAGAAGTAAAATAAATAGGCTCGGATTCTGTACCCTCCGCAATAATCACTCCTCCATCCTGAGTGTACAGTTCGTTATTTTGGTTGAATTTGATGATCACACCCGGCTTAACCGTTAATGTATCACCTGATGATACGTATTTACTACCGCTCGGCAAGTAAGGAATGCCAGGGTTTTCTAAGGTAAAATTAACATCAATATTAGATTGGTGACTCAGATAAACTACGTCGTTATCATTTCCTGTAAAATCATTGGTTCCTTCATATGCGATATAGCCTTCAGAAACTATGTTAATTGGGTATTCTGTGTTTGAAATGGAAGAACCGTTTATTGTAGTGTTAGTACCCTGTAAAATGGTAATTCCTCTGTTTGAATCACTTATTGTTACAGTATCTAATCGAACACTTCCAGCTCCTACATAGATTGGATCCTGAGCAAATTGTAAGGTTGAGTTTCTTAGATGAATCCAACTGTTAGGAAAATTAGTAAAGATTCTGTTCCAGGTTCCTCTTGCACTCCCAGAATTTGCTGTAAAAGTCACTCCATTACCTACTAATGCACCAGAAACGGTAAGTTGAACATTATTTTCGAACCTGACTTCTACTCCGGTTTCGATAGTGAGTGTATCACCATTGTTAATTGTGGTACTACCGGTTATTACATATGGACTGCCGGCAGTATTCCATGTTGTATTATTTGAAATACTACCCGATATACTGGTTTGGGCAAATACTCCAAATCCGTAAACACCTGATATGATTAAAGAAAGAATGGTAACTTTTAGAGCTTTCATCGCAAATGAATTGATTATTATTAATACCTATTAAAGGTTTCAACTCATTCTAAAAACGAAATAGGATAATTACACTACCTTAACATGTAGTATTTATCAGGAATCAATCAAATTATAGCTAATACCTTTAGCTACAGCCTCTGCACGGTTCTTGGCTTCCAGTTTTCTGTAGATGTTTCTGATATGATAACGAACTCCATCTACCGACAGGTAAACCTTTTCTGCAATGGCTTTATACGATAAGCCGGAGGCAAGATTACTTAAAATATTCTTCTCAGTATCTGTAAGTTCTTCTTCGAGCTGAGAGCTCTTTTGAAAGGAATTAATGACTTTCCTCGCTATGTTAGGACTCATAGGTGATCCGCCATCCATAGCAACTCTAATTGCTTCTATAAGTTCTGAAGGTGAGGTTTTTTTAAGCAAGTACCCAACTGCGCCGTTTCTCAATGCCGTAAAAATCTTCTCGTTTTCATCATGCATGGTAACCATCATGGTAATTAAATTGGGATACTTCTCTTTAATAACCTTTACTGCCTCAGTTCCATGCATACCCGGCAACTCAATATCAAGCAGAAGCACATCGCTTTTACCAAGTTGATTCTCCTTCAATGCATCTTCGCAATTTGAATATGTAGATACCACGCAAAGATCCGACTCGAAATCAAGGATGGTGGTCCACCCTTCCCTCATGTGTTTATTATCTTCAATTATGGAAATCTTAATCATAGCCAAAGAAAAGTAATTTCTATCTGAATGTAACTACCCGAATCGGCAGTATTCATTATTTTTTAAAACTCACCCTCCAGGTAGTTCCTTCCCCATTTTGAGACTCAATGAAATGATCAGATCCGTCTTTAAAATTTTGGATACGACTTTTTATATTTCTTACTCCATTGCCATCTTTTGTGGCTTCAGGATCAAATCCAACCCCATTATCAATTACCATTAATTTCACAAATTCTTTGCTTTCAGTTACGCTTACTTCAGCGTTTGAGGCCTGGGAATGACGAACTAAATTTGTAATGAGTTCCTTAAAAATCAACCAGAAATCCTGCCGTTTACGGATATCAAGCTCTATTTCCATATCTTCGTCAATGTTTATCTGATAGGAAATATCTTTGCTTTCGAACATTTCTGCAGCAAACCTTTTGCATTTAGTTAAGACTGCTTTCCAATCATCATTTTCAGGATCTATAGACCAAATAATATCATTGATCTTCTCTTTGGCTTCGACAGCACTTTCATCAATTCTTTCTAAAAATTTAATACCGTCATTTTCAATTTCGGATTGCTTTTTGGCTGCTTCACTAAAAAAGCTGATACTGCTTAGTGTGGCACTTAAATCATCGTGGAGATCGCTTGCTATACGATTTCGAGTTCGTTCTTCTTTTAATAAAAAATGTACGCGGTATCGATAAATTATATACCCGGTTAGCATCAACATCAGAATAACTATGATAGCATTTCTGGTTTTAACTGTGCCTAACTCGGTTGACATCTGAGCCAATTCCTGATTTTTAGCTCTCATCTGAAACCGCACTCTACTGTTCGTTTCTTCCCGTAATTTAACCCGTTCCATAATACTTTCTTCTATATCGGGTAGAGCTTTAGTAATCTGGTAGGCTTTTTCGTAGTTACCAAGCTTCTCGTACGCTTCTGCCTTCAAGGAACTAACTTCGATTTCTAATATGGATTCCGGCATTCTTTGAATCAGATTCAGAGCTATGTCTGATTCTTTTATTGCTTTCTCGTACTCTGCCTTTTCGTTAAATAACTTTATTCTGAGTATTGAAATTTGAATACGGGTTGGCGGTTGTATTCTTCTTGAGTCAATTTTTTGAATCTCATTTAATGTTTTACTCGCCTTTTCAATCTCTCCTACATCGTAATAAGCTTGTGCTAAAAAAGTAATAGTAGATGGTGAAACTCTCAGAAACTGTTCCTCTATTTCTTTAGCCTCTAACACATATTCCAGTCTTTTCTGCTGATTATCTCTGATTCTTTCTAAATCACTCAGGCTTCTGAATATTGCTGCTCTTAATTGTGGAGGAATCTGATCATTCCCGGAGCAAGGAATCAATTCGCTAACTGCTTTGTCAAAATCTCTTTCACGTTTATATACATTACTGACATTCAAATATAAATTACACAACTGGGTAGGGTTGTTTTCAATTTCAAGCAACTCCTGATATCGGTCCAATGCAATATCTGTAGCTCCAACCTGCATATAAAGTTTTGATATCTCATATATGAATCTGTTTACCTGAAAACCCTCTTCTTCAGCCAAGTTTATAGCTTTAAGATATAAGTCTTCCGCTTCCAGATAACTATTCAATCTTCGCTGAATTTGCGCCTCTGTATTGAGAATTGTAGCCGCTCTTCTTTTTTCTCCAATATCCATAAAGATTTCTCTTGCAGAACGTAATAATACAGCAGCTGTATCAGGTTGTTGAACTACATAGTAACTTCCTTTAAGAAATCTCAGATGTGCCGTTTTATACAATGAATTTTCAGGTTCTATCTGCTCAATTCTTTGTATGGCAGCGAGTAATGTATCCGGAAAGAGTCTGTGATTTGCTATTCCGTAAAAAGAATGAATTCTGATCAACGTATCCGGATGATCAACGCCTTTTAAGTCATTCTGTAAATTCTGGAACGTAAATTGTTGAGGAGGCACTCTTCTTATCTGTTGCCCGAAAACCGATGCACAAAGTAAACTACTTAGTACACCTAAAAAAACATACTTAATCATAATTTATACTATAACCCACGAATAAAAACCGAATTAGAATACGCAAATGAAATTAATATTTCATGTACAATTCCGAATTGTACGACTTGTTTTATTATCGGTTAATTTAAACAGCAATTAAGTTTCTGTTAATCCCTTTTGATACAGCTTCTGAACGGGAATGGACCTCAAGTTTTCGATAAATTCCACGAATGTGGTGACGAACACCATCTACCGATAAGAATATTTTCTTACCTATCTCCGCATAAGATCTACCGGTGGCAAGTTCCTGTAAAATCTCCAGCTCCCTTTCCGAGAGCTGATTTTCTTCTGATAGAGGTTTTATATGAAATGTATTGATCACTTTACGAGCTATGTTGGGCGTCATTGGAGAACCACCATCAACTGCCTGGCGAATAGCATCCACTAAATCTTCGGGCGAAGTTTTTTTGAGCAAATATCCAATCGCACCGGCTTTCACTGCATTAAACACATTTTCATCATCATCAAAAATTGTTGCCATTATGATGTGAGCATCCCAGTCTGCTTTTATGATTTCTCTAACAGCTTCAATTCCTGACTTTCCGGGTAGCTCAATGTCCATGATGATCACATCGCTTTTCTTAAACTCTTTACTTGACCAGGCTTCTTCAAAAGATCCAAAACTCCCAATGATACACATGTCTTTTTCGAGATCAATGAACGTTTCCCAACCTTCTCTCATATACTCGTTGTCTTCAACAATCCCTACTTTAATCAATGATTTCATGCTCTAATTTTTATGTTTTAGATATTATATCCAAAATTTGAACAAACTGTACCACACAGGAATGTGGTTTTAGACAGGAACCACAATTTTCCAATGAGTGCCTTTTCCAATGCTGCTGGTAACGTTTGCAGTTCCACTTATGGACTGTACTCTTTTTTGAATATTGATAATGCCATTTCCTCCTGATTTCAAATCGTCTTCAAAACCTTTCCCATCATCTCTGATATTAATTACTAACTTATCGTTTTCTTTTTTCATGGATATAAGAACATATTCAGCTTCAGAGTGTTTGGTAATGTTGGTCAATATTTCCTTAAAAACCAGCCAAATATTTTTTCGAAAGTCCATACTCATTGAGCCGGAAATTGCTACATCCATATCAAGTTGGTAGTCCATTCCCTGTGCTTCTAATGTGTCGGAAGCGTGTCTTCTGCATTTGGATATAAATTCAATCCAGTCATCGTGGGTAGGATTTATGGTCCAAACAATATCACTGATTTTCTCTTTGGCTTCATCTGCACTTTTCTCTATTAACCCGATAAAGCGTTTCTGAGTATTTTCATCCGGATTTTTGGAAATCGCCTTGGCAAAATTACTGATTCCAATTAAGGTCCCTGACAGATCATCGTGCAGGTCATCAGCTATGCGGTTACGAACCCGTTGTACTTTCAAAATCTGATTGACTCTTATTTTATAAGCTGCGTACAGGATTCCGGTGATAAACAGAACATACAGTGAATAGGCCCAAAATGTACGATACCAGGGCGGTAAAACTGTAAATGTAAATTCATCCGGTATCCCTTCGTAATCATATACATTTCTGCTTCTTACTTTAAAAGTATAGGTACCTTCCGGAATATTAGTGTAGTCTTTTTGAGTCTCGGAAGACCATGAGCTCCATGAATTTTCAAAGCCTTCCAGCTGTACGCTATAGGTGTTTTTTTCTGTATCAATATAACTTGCAGCTGCATAATTGAACCGAAGTTCGTTGTCTTTAAAAGGTAGTGTGATTGCCTGTTCAGGTTCGCCATATCCTCCATAAATAAGGGAATCGCGATCTACATAAACTCCTGTAATATTTGTTTTAAATACATTTGAATCCGGCTCAAAATCATGATCAACAAAAGTCAGACTTTCTATACCTCCTATCCAAACTCCATCCTCTGTACAGGAATAGGAATACGCAGCGTTTTCGGATATTTTTTTATAAGGAGAGCTTTTCAAATTCCAGGAATTTCCTTCTTTGGTAGCTTTAATAATTTTTTTATCGGCAGTAAACCAGACATCTCCATTACTACATTCCTGAAATTTAAATACTTGTTTGGTATGAAGTGGAGTATTGATTCCAAATGAGGAGTCTTTTTCAAAAGCATTAGTTTCCTCGTTCAAAACAAAAAGACCGTTATTGTAACCATTACCATCCGTACCCAAATATAAATGGTTATCAATGACTCCAATATGATTAAAGTTGATTCTTGAAGATGAATCTCTTTTTATTTGAATTTGTTCTAAAGAATCACCCTGAAATTTAATAACATCATCTGATTCGGAAGTAATAAAGTATAATGCACCTTGGTAATAGGATGAAAACACGATACTGGATTCAGTATCAAAAGTTTGGGTAGAAATGTTAGAACTATTAAACTCATAGATTTCAGTTCTTCCGGTAAGTATTACTCTATTAGAAGATTGATCTATTGAATGGGTATAAACCTGCTTATCGAACATTTTATCACCTATACCATTTCTTGAAAGTTCGAATACGCCTGAATCACCATATACGTAATAATTACTATCGAGCGCAAAAATTCCACTTAAGCGAATGCCGTCAGGATTCTCATGACGAATAAAACTTAAAGTGTTTTCCGGTTTTAAAATCTGACTTTGGTATAGACCTGATTCCGAAACAGCCCAGATTGAATTATCATTAACAATAATATCTTCTATTACACCTTTAAGTTTATGAATTTCATTATAGTTTTTAATTTTTTGATTCAAATCTAATTTTTGAACTCCATCAGAAAGCATAACCCACAATTGATTTTCATGATCTTCAAATAGGTTATACACTTCATTGGTTTGCAACCCGTTTCTTTCAGTAAAAATATTTATAAGTTTCCCTTTTTCATTCAGAAAAACCACTCCTCCAGAAAGAGTAGCGATCGTTATAGTTCCATCTTGTAAGACCGTCGCTTTATATGCTATGTTTGATGTCAGATAGCTTTCTAAATCAGTATGGAAAGGCTTTATTTCACCATCTCTGAAAATAAAAATACTTTTTTCATTCGATCTTTCTCTCCCTTTTAAGAAACCAATAAGCGTTTCGTTAGAATTTAAATTTTCAGCAAAAATAACTCGTTCATTTCTATATTCCTCCAGATTAGGAAGAAGAGTGTAATTAGAATCTCTAAAACTCCATAGCCCATCATTAGCATCAACAATTATTTCATTCCTATTTCTGAAAGATTTCCATAAATAGTTATCCTTGACCGGAAAATCCTCTAACACCCCGGTAGATGGATCATATTTTATAATACCTTTATTATGTCTGTTAATGATCTTTCCGTCCATCTCATAAACTTCCCAGATGTATGGCACATATTCATTTCCTGAGTAATGTTTGGATGATATAGATTTATAACTAACCCTATTCAGACTATCCGGAACGATTTTACCAAAATCTACAGGTCCATTTGCATAAAGTGTTCCATCTGAGGAAACGAAAAAAGAATTACCTCTTCCGGTTTCTCCAATATGACCAGCAGACCAACTTTTTCCGGTATATGTGAGATAACCCCCTCCATTTCCAATAATTATATATCCATTAGTATCCTGAATCGCAGTCCAGTTTTGTGGGTTGGAACTATTTAATTCATCAGAAGAATAATATTCATAAAAAGAAAATCCCTGTCCATAAGACGGAAGGGATTGAAATAGAAATATGAATAAATAAAATGATGCTTTAATTACAATATTCATTCCACTTTAATTGCTACATAGCGGTGAAGTATCTAATGGACTACAAATGTGGCTATTAATGTGTGTAATACGAAATCGTTGTGGATTATTTTTTATAAATTCTTCCTGTTCAGGAGTATTGGGGGGAACTCCTTCCTCATAAACGATAATAACCTGAACTTCCCCGGTCTCTTTAATCTTTTTAATGGTTGTATAAGACGGTTCGTGCCCACTCCCTAATTTCCATTTTACGGAATTAGAAATCCCCCACACCGGATCAACCAGTTCTTTGGGAATGGTGATAATGAGATCTACTCTTTTCTTCTGAGGATCAGATGCCCGGGTTCTGAATCTTTTCTTGTTTACCGCCATAGCTTCATCAGGGTTCAGCTCGCTTGTATATTTTAAATCAGTTGGACTGGTATTGTATTGCAAGCCAGGATATTTATCGCCGGTATCCTCTCTTTTAACTTCAATTTTTAACGGGTAATCCAGATGGTTGTGAATACTGTCCGGAACTCCGTGTAAAAATGCTTCCCCGATAAGTGATATGTACTCTGTAGTCGGGTTCACGGTATATTGACCATAGACTTCGTTTAAAGATGAGAAAAGAAAAATGAATACGAAGAGTGAAAAGAGTTTTTTCATTGTAACCCGGATTAGTTGATGTTTTGTGTTAATGAACACAAACATTTCGTTGTAAACACTACATAAATATGTAGAAATTCAACTTATTGGTCAATAAATTCCTTGAATCCAACTGTATTAGTAAATACACTGTTAACCAATCCATTCTCTACCAAAGTTTTAACTTCTTCTTTAGAAATTTGAACAGAAGCAAAGCCTCGAAATACATCTTCTTTTTGCGTTGATGACGATTCCACCAACTCCGCACTTTCTTCCACCTGGTAATGAGCATTTCTCAATTTCAGAATAAAAGATTTTTCGGTTACTTCTTTATTGCCATCTCTTTCTAAATCTGATCGGATATCTTCTAATTCTTTGGCTATGTAGCTTTCCAAAACGGCTCTTGCTTCTCTCTCAGCTCTTGATACAGCTGTTTGCTGGTCTGAAGAAACTGCCGTTCCGTATCCATAAAAGTGCGTACTGTCTGAGGTGAAGCCGAAGGAACTATACCAACCCGGAAATGAGGAATTACCGGAATCGGATTTTACCAGTGGTTCAGATGAGCCCCCACAAGCTAAGAATAAAATTGAAGCTGTTATTAACCCTAAAAAAGTTTTTTTCATTTCTAATTATTCGTCTTTGAGCTCGATAAATCCTCTGGCATTTTCATCATCCAACACTTCCAAAGTTACCGAGCCATTTCTTTTTAAATTATCGGCGATAAGTTCTTTCAAAGAATCGAGATCTTCAACTTCTATTTCATCTACCGTAAGAATAATTTGATTTTTCTTTAACCCACGGTTCCACGCTTCAGAATACCGATATACTTTTGAGACAATAAGTCCTGTTTCTCTTTCCATTTCTTCGGGAATCTCCACCACTCTGAATCCTAAATCAAATTCATGATAGTCCACATTAAGTTCAAAAAACTCTTCCCCTTCCGGCTCTTCATTTTGTTCCTGTTCCGGATTTTGATTCTGAGGCACGCCTACCAAATCAGCAATTTGTTCCTGATTCAGCACTTTTAATTCTACTTCCTGATTAATTATATCGCCATTTCTCCAAAGTGTTAAATCTACGGTCTCACCCGGACGAACAATTGCGATTTTTTCCTGTAATTGATTCGATTCATTCACTTCGATGCCATTTACTTTCAGGATTACATCTCCCACTTGCATCCCTGCAACATCCGCGGCACCACCTTCTGTTATTACAACCACCTCTACTCCTTTTACTTCACTGAGTCCAAGGGTTACAGCGCGATTATAATCAACAGATACAATGCTTACACCTAATAAAGCGCGTTTTACTTCTCCAAACTCTATTAAATCTGTAGCAACTTTCATTGCTAAATTACTGGGCACAGCAAATCCATATCCCTGATAACTTCCACTCTGAGATGCAATTGCTGTATTTATCCCGATTAACTGTCCGCTTGTATTGACTAATGCTCCACCACTGTTTCCTTTATTGATAGCAGCATCGGTTTGTATAAAACTTTCTATTCTGAAATTATCCTCAATTATTTCCACATCCCTACTAAGCGCACTTACAATTCCTGCCGTAACTGTGGAGCGTAATCTGAACGGATTTCCAATTGCTAAAACCCATTCTCCTACATCCACACTTTCAGAATTACCAATTGTTATAGCTGAATGATCTTCTCCGGCAATCTTGATTACTGCTAAATCGGTTGTAGGATCCAAGCCAACCACTTTTGCGGCATATTCTCTTTTGTCACTTAATACCACATTAATCCCGTCTTTTACTGCTCCTTCAATTACATGATTGTTGGTTAATATATATCCGTCTTTTGTTATGAGAACTCCTGAACCTACACTTTGGGCTCTTCTTGGAATTACCCGGTTCCAGAAACTACTCGACTCTCTGTTCCCGTCAACCGGAACTATGGTTTCAATGTACACGACTGAAGGGGTTACCGAAGTAGCAATAGTTTTAAAAAGAAAACGAGTGTCAATATCGGCTAATTCTTCGTCTTCAAAATAAGGCGACTCACTTTTGGTCACTTCAGTGTAACGAACTTCAGAAAGCGGAGCTAATTCGTCGTTCATGGCATATAATGCCACTAATGTGCCAATGGATATTCCGATAAGAATTAATAAAACTCCGGTTAAATAACGGTCTCTCGTTTTCATATTTAGTCCTGTATCATCTTTTGAAAAATAGAATCTGATCTTCGGTCTTTAAATCCTTCAACATGGTATTTAAAATAAACATCCAAGTGATGTACTAATTGTTTGAGTTCAGAATCGTTCAATTGAATATTAAATATCTCTTTACTTTGTGTTGTAAGCACTCTTTGTATGAACAATGCCTGTGCATCGGATAGTTTGTAAGCTAATTCCGAATCAGGTTGTTCAGATACTTCTCCACTACTGATGTTTAAGTAAACTGTTTCAAGGTTATTTATTGCATTAATTAAACCAACGCCAAGTAATTGGGCAAGTCTTATTTGCACGTATGGAAGAACAGAAGGAGATACTGTTTCCGTTTCACCAAGCCATTTTATTAGATTATAAGAGAAGGCGAAGAAATCCTGATTTTCTTCATTTTCATGAATTAACTGAGTAATCAACTCCAAAGATGAGTATAAAATGGATGCTCGTTCAAAATCCTTTCTGAATTCAAGAGATTGGTAGTCGATAGAAACTTCTGAAAGTGTTTGAACTCCTCTTGATGATTTATAGTAATAGGTTACTTCCAGGATGTTTCCTACTTCTAAAGAGCCTGCGAACTTACTTTTGGGTCTTTTCGCTCCTTTTGCAATAAGAGATATTTTCCCGTGGGTTTGAGATAATACGGTCAGAATCTTACTTGAATCCTGATAATCTATACAGCGAAGAATGATGGCTTTGGTAGTGGTGATCATGCGTGGAATCTACCTAACCAACCATCAAATTAAAACTTAAAATACGTTAAGCTGCAGCAAAGTTCTTAATACCTGATAACAAGATATCTGATAATTCATTAGCCTGTGCCGGCTTTTGTATAAGCTTGTTCACACCCATCAGGTTTGCTTGCTTAATTAAATCTTTTGATTTTGTTGAGGATATGTACTGAATCGGTATATTTAATTCAGGATAGAATTCTTTGATCTTTTCATTCATTCTGAATCCATCAAGTCCCGGCATTTGAATATCGCTTAATATAATGTCCGGAGTAATGTATTCGAGCATTTTTATTGCTCCATATCCATCTTCAAACATTAAGGTTAGGAACCCTCTTTGTTCTAACATTCTGCTTACTAAAATTCGATATGCATCATTGTCTTCTACAATGAATACAATTGGTTTTTTCTCTTTGTTACGCATACTATTATCTCAATTGTCTATTTTTACTATAAAGGTAACTGTACCCGACCCACCCGGTTGCAGTGTACCTGTAAATGTCCATTTAATTCCACCTGTTCCACCTGTTCCTGGATCTGTTATAGTACAGCCCGTTAAATTATTGGGCAGCGTACCACAAGATGCGCTTTGGAAAGTAGTGTATGTAGGTGTGTTGTCTGTTATTTCTAACGAACTCAGTGGTTCGTCTCCATTATTCTGATATTGCACAGAATAAGTTAGCATCGCACCGGGGAGTGCCTGATTCTTATCAACTGTTTTAATGAGTACTAATCCTGCCTCGTTATCATTTACGTTTACAAAATCCGTTCTTGTAACAGCTTGCTGAATCAATGGCGAAGTATTTGCATAATCAAGCGTTGCTGTTATTGTTGTATTGCTTGACGCACCATTTTGAACTCCTTGTGGTACAGTAACTTTTAGCAACAAACAAATATTTTGATTAGCTGTAACTGTTACAGGATTACTTCCATCCAGTATAGGCTCACCGCTGTCTACGGAACCATTACAATTTGTATCTCTGTATAACAATATAGGCCAGGTCACATTCGAAGGATTATTCACCGATGTAGTGGTAAATGTTACATCACCTGCTGTTTTTGCTTCGTAATTGTGCTGGAAAAAAGCAGTGGCTCCCGGAAGTAATGTCTGGTTACCATCTGTTAGTAATACACTGTTTGGTACATCTCCGAAATTCACTCCGGTATAAGATGTTCCTGTTGTGTTAGTAAAAGAAGTTTCATCGGTGTTAACATCATAAGTTCCTGAAGTTGTTCCAACGGTACCGCCGGTAGTAACAAAAGCCGCTTTGTTTATCTCTTTAATTTTGATGGTTCCGCCATCTCCAACCGTAGTTTTTGGCACGTACAATATGTAAGAACCATCTCCGGCTGTACTGGTTTCATTAATTAATGTATTAGAACTTGTAAGTGCCCGAACTATCACTACATCTATTCCGAGCTCTCCCCCGTTTTTAATACCATCATTAGCAGTTGCTCCGCTTATTCCGTTATCATTAAATACTGTTCCCTGAATTTTAGATCCTTCAAAATCACCAAAGTTCTGTTGCACCGGAATATTGTTGATCGTTACAGTTCTTAGGTTTGGAGTAGTTGAAACGAAATCATCGGGATCGGTTTCTGCGGGAGTACACACATCAGGAGTTGGGACACTTTGCCCGAATGCCTCGATTAAATCATATTGACCATTTAGAACATTAGTAAACTCGTAAAATCCGTTGTTATCCGTCAACACACTCTTACAGTTATTGAGCTGCTTATCATACAATACAATCGTCACGTTTTGGATACCCGCTTCACTTGCTTCTCTGAATGAGTTATGATTGGTATCATTAAATACATATCCGTTCACTGTAACCCCGGTATTAACCACCCGTTGATTTGAAGCAAATTCAGAGGTGTTATTATTACTGTCAAAAGTAAGAGCAGTAATTCTGTCATTAACTACTATACTTGCTCCTGATACCGTAAAAGTTTCACTGAAAGTACCGTTTGAGCTGGTTGTAATGGTTCCAATTAAGGTTTTACCCTCGCCATGAGCTCTGACCAAAGTTCCTCCTTCTTCAATCAATCCATCCTGATTGCCATCATTATCCGCTTTATAAATTTCGATGGTATAGTTACCGGATATTCTGTTCAGGTTTTTACCGATGTAACCCTCAACAGTAAGTTGATTCCCATCAATGGTTGCCAGAGTAAATACCGGATAATCTAATCCACGATTAGGTTCTGTACTTGAAGATTCAATGACTCCATCATTAGGTGATACCCCGTCTGCTTCTCCATTGCCGGAAGTAACAATATCGATGGCTAATCCATTATTGTTTGAGAAACTGTTCTTGGTTATGAATACTCCCTGTTGTGGCTGAGCATCAGGAAAAGCTAAACGAACACCTGCACCTTTGTATGGTGAAGATCCATAATCAGTACCGTTTCCGGTAATCTTATTCTTTTCGATTAGAGTAGACGAAACCTGATTTAATACCAGAATACCTGTGGTTATATGATCTCTGATTGTGTTATTTCTGATGGTGTTATTTGAACTCAGAGTTCCGGTAATGTTACCAATTTCTATACCTGATCCGCCGTAGATATCACTTCCTGAAGGCTTACCGTTTTCATGGAATAGGTTTTGGGTAATAGTCCATGTACCAATTCCCTCTAAACCGTCGGCGTTATTCGTATTTCTACCTGTTCTGTACACTTCATTCTGGAAAAACTGAATGTTAGCATTGGCGTTGTTCGACCTGATACCGCTATTCTGGGTAAAAGCAATGTAGTTTCTTTGAACCAATGGAGATATTGAGCTTGAACCTGCTGCAAAAACACCAAAATTTAATTGAAGCGCTCCTGCGGGATCGGTTCCATCTGCTCTGGAACCAAGCAGGTTATTTTCAATGGTTCCTCCTGTAACATTATTTATTTGAATTGCCCGGTTGTTATTGTACATCGCTAAATGGCGTACCACCACCGCACCTGAACTATTTATTCTGAATGCATTATTCCCTGCATCATTCAGGTTTATTTCCAGCTCTTTTCGGGTGAATGTATTTAATGAAATATTATCAGTTCCTACACTTCCTCCTGTTCCCACAGTTCCGGCATTTGTATCGAGCAGTGTAGTAGGTGCATTCAGATTATAAGCTCTACCATCAACAGTGGTAAGTGCGTCTGTTAGTGCAGGCAATTCAGAGCCAAGCGTGATTTGCCACCAATTTCCTCCGCTTCCTGAAGCATTGGTTGCAACAGAAGGAACAAAACGCATGGAATTTGCACCCGAAATTTCGTTGGCATTGGTAATAAACTGACGAAGTGATCCCTGAATACTTCTTCCTGTAGAGCCGTCATCATCACCATCACGAGTATCCGTTACAACGTTAAAACTAAATCCGAAATTGATACCTGAAATTGATGATCCACCAAGGGTGAATTTAGCAACGTGTTCAGCATTAGCGAGATCAGAAGGTGAAGGATTTCCGGAAGTTGGCAGATTATCTGATTGATTCCCTCTTCGACCACCAAAACAATTTCCTGCTGATCCTTTTACAGAAGTAGAACCTGAGCCATCCGAACAAATAGCTCCTGCAGGTGCATAAACCTGTTCTGCCCAGGTATTTCCGTTACTTAACGCTCCGGTTTTCGAATTTACCGCTACCCAGTAATCAGCTTCATCAGAAATCTGGAATGAATAAGCTCCTGAAATATTTGTAGTATCGGATGTTATGAAAACATCGTCGGAGCCATCGGCAAGTCCATCGCCACCATCTTTAAACAGGTACACAATTACATCTTTCATCGCCTGCTGATCGCCAGCTGCATCTCCAAAATTGGTATCGCCGTCGGTAATTCCGTTACCGGTTTTATCCCGGAATACAATACCCTCCACTTTTTTACTTACGTAAACGGTTGCTCTGGCCGTGTCGTTTGCGGCTGATGGATCAAACTGGTTTAAGCCAATTACAAATGCTTTGTTTACCAGAGAGTCTGCGGTTACTCCGTTGTCAACTGTGGCTTCTACATCCAGAGTTACTGAGCTCCCGTTATTTAGTGTTCCGATTGCCCAGGTTTTAGTAAGCTGGTTATACGTACCCTGACTTGGAGTTGCCTGAACGAGCGTTAAACCTGATGGAAGTGTTTCATTAACATCCAATTCAGTAGCATTTTCCGGGCCATTGTTTTGAACCGTTACCGTAAAGTTTACATTTTCTCCGGAAAGCGGATTTGCGTTATCAACAGTTTTAGTAACCGCAATATTTGAGTTACGAGTAGTAACAACCGGATTCGTAAAATCCTCATTTCTACAACGGGTAAAATCAAGATCAACTAAACGATCATCCTGATAACCACCTGTTGTAAACGAACCGGTTCTGAACTCAAGCACTGAAGTATAATTATAACTGATATATGCCATATGATCGATATCAAAAGTACTTGAGGCATCAGTAGTATCTTTATCCTGGAATACCTGGAAAATTCCCTGAGTAGTTTCAATCAAATCGTTACCGGATTGAACTGTATTGGATTGATTTTGGGCAAAACCAAGAAAATCCTGCACACTTTGTCCTTGTTGAGGGATAAATCCGTCAATATCCAGAGCCGTCATCGAAAAACTTTTCTTAACAGGATTACTTGTACCGGACTGAACAAATTTGATTTCCCACTGTATGTAACCGCCATTTTGAGTAGCAGTGAAAAGCGGACTAAAGTTAGCCGCACTGTTTGCTACGTTATTATCATCAATGGCATTTAATACCGCATTACTCAATTGCTTAATTTTAACTAAAGCGTCTAAACCCTGACCAATATTTGTAAACCGGTATACGGCATTTACTTGTCCACCCACTCCGGATTCCAATGTATTGCTTGAAAAGTTGAACAGCGGAGGTTCATTACAAGTTGTTCCCGATCCGGGATCAAACACTATAATTTCTACGGATGAACTGTTATTGCTTTGATTACCATCCGTTCCGGTAAAATCAGTATATGAAGCAGTATTGGTTATGCTATTCCCTTCTTGCCCTGTATTTACAGTAGCCTTCAAAGTAAGAGTTGCTGCTTCTAATCCCGAGAAAGTTCCTATATCCCAAATACCAGTGCCATTTGTGTATGTACCCTTGGTAGTATTTGCTGAAACAAATGTTAAACCTGATGGCAACTGATCAGTTATTTCCACATCACCAATCGCATTAGACTTTTTATTGGAAGCAGCAATTGTGTAGGTAACAGTGTCTCCTACTTCAGGTGTATTGAAGTCTACAGTTTTGACTATACCTACATCTATAATATTCTCTGAAACCGGATTACTGAAATTGTTAATGTCGCACGGATCAAAGCTTACGCGATAGAGGCGATTTGATGTAGACCCTCCTGCATTGATACCCGCTCTGAATCTGAATTTTGGCACATTTGTATACGCACTATATACGGTATGATCCGTAAAGTCAGGATCAGATGATGTTACTCCATTCGTATTATCAGGAGTGTAAGTCGAATAAATACCCTGAGAACCTACTATTAAATCCGTAGTGTTTTCAACGGTGTAAGAACTCAGATTTTGATATCCAACGTATTCCCGCAAACTACCTCCATTACCATCCACATCAGAAGAAGTGGCTGCAAATGAAAGATATTTGGCTGCATTAGTAACGGAATCATAAAATGAAATTTCAAAATCCATAAATGCATCCTGACCATCTGCACTTTCTACTCTTGGAGAAAGCGCATTATCAAAAGCAGTTGTACCGCTTGTTTCATCAATATTAGTGAGTGTGGCATTGTTATCGGTGATAATCTCTACCAACGCATAAGTCCCGGGAATTACCGTATCAAATCGATATACAGCACCAAGTTGATTGGCTGTTCCACTTTGTAAAGAACCATTTTTAAATACCAATAAGGGACGGTCATTACATACATTCGGAGCTGCAGCCTGTTGAACCGTGAATGATGCCGTAGCAGAGTTGTTATTTACATTAGGATCGGGCTGATCAGAATTATTAACGGAAGCCGTATTATTAATGGTACTTCCTTCTGTTCCTGAGTCTACTCTTACATTCAATACCAGAGAGGCAGTTGCTCCATTTACAAAAGTTCCTATATCCCAAATACCTGTCGAAGAATTATAGACTCCAACGCTTGGATTTGAACTTTGGAAAGTGATGCCGTTCGGAAGCTGATCAATAATCCGAAGGTTAGTTGCATCTCTTGGTCCGTTGTTAGTTACAGAAACTGTATAAGTAACAAAATCACCCTCGATAGGTACTTGGTTATCAACTATTTTCGTCACCTGAATATCAGCTTGAGGTTGTACAACTGTTATCCCCGCTGATTCCGAATTATTTCCTAATTGAGGATCAGTTTCATTTAAAGAAGTAATTTCAGCCGTATTAGTGATGGTACTCCCTATTGTTCCTGAATTTACTGAAGCTGTTATACTTAAAGTTACAGTAGTTGTATCTCCATCAGCCAGTGTGCCTATATCCCAAATATTTGTAGAAGTATTGAAATTACCCTGTGAAGCTGAGTGAGATTGGTATGTAATTCCACTTGGCAATTGATCTGTAACCTGAACTCCGGTTGCAGGGAACTCTCCCGGATTAGTCACAGAAACTGTAAATGTTATCGTCTCTCCTTCAATCGGCGTAGAATTATCTACTGTTTTAACGATTTCAAGATCGGGAGTAGCAGGATCCTGAATACTAATTGTATAATCTTCAACTTCTCCGCCCAACGCAAAACCATACGGAGAAGCTACTGCACCTGCTGTGGATGCAATTCTGAAACGTGCATAAGTATCACCGGTAATTAATCCCGATAATCCACCCCAATTCAACGTTACCGAGCCTGAAACACATTCTCCGTAAGCATATTCTGAGCTATCAAATGTTCCGTTTTGATTGATGTCGATCCATCCCCCCACTTTAGCTCCGGATGTACAAACCAATTCAACCTGATAATTTTGATCGTTGGTTCTTAAAATCGGAATCTGTGAGATTGCATCTTCGTCATCTCCCGGATCAATTCCCGTAGATTCGGTATCGTCTCCGTTTGCTAAACTATTAGAAGCTCCATTTCCATCACCGTCAACCCCTGCCCCGAAATAAACCGGATTGGTTCCTGTGTTACTCAATAAATGAAATGCAGGTGCATTACCGCGTGAATTATAGCTGGTTCTGTATGAGTTTGGTGCGTCGCCGTAGTCTGCCACAATCGCTAAACCAACATGAATATTATCAGGTTGGGAAACTGCCTTTCTGATTTCAATTCTCTCAATGCCGGTATTGTTTATTCTAAACCAAATTGCATTTGAAGAGGAAGCACATTGTGAGTTTCCTGAAACTGTTGGCTGGAACTCTAAAGTGGTATTTCCATTGGTGTAATTCAGGTTAATGGAATTTGTACAAACACCACCGTCTTGTCCCTGACCTGTCAACCATCCGTTAATAGGAACTTTAGCATTTGAGCTGTTAAAAGCTTCCAGTGTATAAGAAGTAGCACCGCTGTTTGGACGAAGTTTATTCAGACTCAGAATAATCGCATCTGATGGAACTGACGATGGAATATTGATATCGAATGAAGTAGCATCTCCTGAAGCACCTGTAGCATTTAGTTGCGGGCCATTAAATTCATCGCCTGAAAAAGCGCCGCTTGACCATTCCTGTAGTGCATTTGGTGCGAAAGTGGTTTGACTTCCAGAAGCAGCGGTAACCGTAGCGATGTCCAAATTGCCAACTTTTGCTGTCATCGAAGTTCCGTTGTTGGTTCCATCAAAACAAGCCCAGCTTGCATCGTTTCCGTTTACAATCGGGCATGGATCGGGTCCAAAAGTTCCAATAACTGAGGTCACATTGTCAGCGGTGTTATTCGTTATAGCAGCTGCATCGTTTCCTGCTTCATCTTCAATTCTGTTAGACGCCGGAACCGTGTAATCGAATGTAATATTATCCCCTTGCTGAACCGCATTGGCTAATTCAAGTGTTACACGCACATTATTAACTTCTACCGAATTTACCCTTACGGGATTTCCGTTAACACGAACGGTGAAGTCATTAACCGAAGGAACTGAATTTGTATTCAGCAGTTCATTGTAATCAATGAGTAAGAAACTTCCATCTGCAATACTTACTTCGTAGACCGGAGCTGTTGCATCAGAAACAGCCGAAACCTCTGCCGAATTACTGCTTTGATTTGCGCTTCCATCCAGAGAGGTAACCACATAAAAATATTCAGTACCATCTACTCCTGTGTTGTCGGTAAAAGTATAATTCGCACTATTGTTATCAGTTACCGTGCCTACCTGAGAATAGGGTCCGCCCTGAGTAGTAGATCTTTTAACAGAATAGCTCGCAATATCAGATCCATTCCCGACATCTAAGAACGAAATTTCAATATCGCCTCCTTCAACTGCCGTAGCCGTTACATCCTGTGGTGGAGTTGGCACAAAACCTACTGTTTTGTTAGTTACTGTTTGGTTGGTAAGTGCCCCAGCCTGATTTCCGACAATATCACGGATTTTATTAACACCGGGCGTGTAATCAATTTCTGCCGGGTCTCCGATATCTGCCGGAGAAGCAAGCGTTAAAATTACATTTTGACCTGATATAGTTAAACTACTTACAGAAACCGAGCTGCCATCTATAGTTACCGCATAATCGCCATTGGCCGGAGCAGATGAAATATCCAGAGCTTCATCATAGTATAAGGTAAGCTGGTCACCTGCTACGATGGCTGAATCTAATTGCGGAGACACTCCATCTGCTGTAGCTGTTACTTCATTTGAATTAGCGCTTTCATTGGATGAACCGTCAATGGCAGTTACTACATAATAATAGGTAAAACCGTTTGCAGGAGTATTATCTGTGAATGTGTAAGAAACACTTTCGTCGTCAGTTACTGTACCAACCTGAGCGTATGTTCCTCCTGAACTTGTAGATCTTTTAACAGAATAAGAAGCTACTCCACTTCCTGTTACTTCGTTAACATCATCAAAAGAGATTTCGATATCTCCACCTGGTATAGCCACAGCAGAAACATTTTGTGGAGCGCCCGGAGGAGTAACGTCAGGTGTGTTATTGGTTACAAATTCATTATTTAAATCTATAGCCTCATTTCCTGCTGTATCTCTTATTGGGTTAGTTCCTGATGTGTAATCAACGGTTACATTATCACCAAAAACTGCAGATTGAGCAATAGTGAGTGTAACCTGACTACCTGAAATCGAAACATTTGTAACCGAAACAGAAGTACTATTAATATCTAAATTGAAATCACCCGCTGCAGGAACCGATCCGGCATCCAGATTCTCATCATAATTAAGTACTACTGTATTCCCATTAATTGTACCATTTTGAAAGGTTGGAACGGTTCCATCGGATGTAGCCGACACTTCTGAAGAAGCTGTACTTTCATTATTTCCATTATCAATTGCATGCACTATGTAATAGTATGTGGTACCATTGGCAGCTGTATTATCAATAAATGTATAGCTTGCACTTTCATTGTCTGTAACTGTTCCAACTTCACTGTATCCGCTTCCTGAAGTGGTAGATCTTTCAACTCTATAGCTTGCCACACCGCTTCCTGCTTCATCTACATCATCGAAAGTGACTTCTATATTTCCTCCTGCAATTGCTGTAGTAGTTACATTTTGTGGAGCTCCCGGAGGAGTTGTGTCATCAGTAAAGAAAACTTCTATGGAACCATCTGCTTCGTTACCTGCACCATCACCACCTGCTGTAAAATCACTTGTTAATGCAGAGGAATGGACAAAGGATCCACCTCCTCCACCTCCACCATTAGAACCACCGGCACCACCACCGGAATAACCGGCACCACCGGCACCGTAATTTGAGTCTGCACCACCGCCGCCGGAAAATCCTCTACCACCGGCTGATCCACTACCATTTCCGCTACCGCCATTTGCAATGGATAAATCCTGATTAACATCAGAAGTTGTATTGTCAGATCTTGCACCGCCACCTCCGTTTCCTGAGCCTCCCGCAGAAAATGCACCTCCTCCACCACCTGATGCTGTTGTAGTTGTGGTCGCTCCACCTCCATTTCCATTCGTACCTCCAGCTCCGGGACCTGTTCCCGAACCTGCGTCTCCTGCTGTTCCGGTATTTCCACCCAATCCTATTGCTCCGCCGGAGTTATCTCCACCACCTCCGGCACCTGCAACCATAACCAATACATCATTTATATAAACACCCGTACTTCCACCTCCACCGGCACTTGATCCTCCATGAGTATTTCCGGCTTCACCAACAACATATCGAATAACATCCCCGGAATTCACATCGAATGTAGCTACAACAGTTGCTCCTTCCCCGCCATTTGTGTTAGATCCATCACCTCCATCAGCACCTACAATGGTGATAGTGACTCGACCGTCTGCAGTAACGGTGTAAGAATCAGAAATTAGAGTGGTTTCGTTAACTACAACCTGAGCATTGGCTTTATTTGCAGATAATACAACAGCAAGAAAAACTGAAACTAACCAGACATATTTAAAATGATATTTATTCATGCTGATACCCAAATTATTTTCCTCCGCCTCTTCCATTATTAATTAAATCCATTTCCAAAAGGTTGATTGAATCCGCATTCAGATAATCAATATTTATTTCGTTGCTTTCAGCTTGTGCTGATTCTGTTTCAATGTCGATTCTATCCGCATCTATGCCCCATTCAAGAAGATAATCTTTCATTGCAGCCATTCGTGCATTTGATCGCTGAGTTCCATTACCTGAAAGTGCTATTCTTACATCTGCAAAGTTTCTCAGGTAAGAACCAATTCTGGACATGATTGCCTGTAATTCATTGTCAAGCGAGGTTCCGGTTCCGGTGAATTGAACAGAATTTGGTACTGAATAACTTTGTGAGAAGTCTCTGATAAGAAGCAGATCTTCTCTGTTTCTTAAGATATCCAGTAAGTTATCCATCATTCTGAGAGCTAAATCATTATTCACAAGATTTACATCATCACGCTGATCGTAAATATTTAATAATTGAGGTTCAGAGTAAGCAAATGTTACTGTTCCTGAAGCTCCTTCCACAATATTTATTCTATCCATATCAATACCTTCACCAACTAATATTCCTTTAACCTGATTAGCAAGCTCGATAGTCGGAGCTGTTACATCCAGCGTTAGTGAACCATATTCTTTCATCGGAAGTGAAATTCTTCTAACTAAATAATCGTGAACCTGATTTAATGAATTACCCGACAGATTCAATTGAGCCGGTACTGCATTATGCTCAGCTACAAATACATAATCCCAGCTTCTGATGCCTCTGATTCTTGGGTTCACCTGAAGATCCTCAACCTGAGAAATGAATCGGATATTTCTGTTTTCTACACTCAACTCAAGTTCTACACGACGGTTACGCGCCATATCAACGCGATCTTTTTCAGGTGCAGCATTCTGGCTGAAACTCAAGCCCTCGAATTGTAATCGGTCTGCATCCACACCTGCAGCAACCATGTACGCACGTACTGCTTTTGCTCTTCTTTCGGAGAGTGCAAGGTTATATGCCTGTGAACTCTTACTATCGGTGTGACCGGTAACTTTGATAAAGTAATCATCATCTCTTTGCATTAGGAAATGAGCCACTTTATCCAGCATTTGTGCCGCAGGCTGATTGATATACGTACTGTTATTATTGAAGTGGATGTGCTTAGGCAACACCGTAAGAACTTCAAGTTCTCCATATTCTATACTTCTTGCAGCGATCGGACCTGGCTGTAATTTGGCAGGTATCGGTTCGAAATCAAACGGGATAATGTCTACCGGATCTGTATTCACTACGAAGCATTCTTCTTCACAAGTCAGGTAGTTGGATGGATCAACAATCGGAGTTCTCTTAATATTATTCGGGATCAGGTTATCAAACAGTCGTTCATCGAATTTGTAACTGAATCCAAGATATGCACCTTGCTGAGTGTAGTTATTGGCAACCAGATCTTCATCATCATATCCAAAGAAGTTATAACCGGCTGCAAGACGCAGGTTGGTTGCTACAAGGAAACCAACTTCTGCTCCTAAACCATAATCTTTTGTTGAGAAATCACTGTTTGCAAGCAGAGCGGCGTTTATTCCAGCGTCCCATTTTTCATCTATATCATAAAGTGCTCTACCTGAAATCAACTCAAGGAATGAAGAAGTTCTAAGCTGACTATCAGACTCCAAAGAATATTTAGCTGCTATACGACCTGAGAACGTCCAGTCTGCCGTTGGATGGTAATTCCCGTGCGAAGAGAAAATATGTGCAGTACGGAAGAAATCGCTATCTACATTTTTATCGATTTCATATTTGAATTCGTATCTCAGTAGCGCATCAAATCTGTTTGTGGAAGTACTTCTGTAAGCTCCACCAATCTGTAATCTTTCCTGTAGTTTGTTTACTCCTGAAGTTCCGTCGGTAGTATTTACAGAAATAATATTCTTGGTAAGTAATGTCCAGTCTGGGCTTACTCTTAAACCATAGCCCAAGCTATTCAGATAAGTATTTTGATTGTCAGTAAATCTTGCTTCAGCTCTTGCTGTAGCTTTCCAGTTTGAACTTCCGGTATAATCAACAGCTGAAGTAATTGCTGTACCATCGTTTACAGCTGCACCTTCAACCGTAAACACTCTTTCAAATCCAAAGTTTAATCCTAAACCTTCTGATAACTGGAATTGATTTCTTAAACCAATGGCTGCCTGTCCGCTTCTGCCATCAAACGCATCGTTCACTCGGTATTCGCTGTACACCTTACCGTTTTTCATGTAATTAGCATCAATCCCGATTACCGTATTATTTCTTTGCTGATTTCCACTTAGCGTATTAATTCCGCCAGCACTGGAAATAAACTCATGACGAGCATACACCTTTGCAATCCGGCGTAATTTGTAGTCAGCGCCTAAAGCTATCAATCTCTTATCTGCTTCATTCAGGTCCTGCTCGATCTCACCAAATGTTGAAGCTCCGGTCAGGAATGGAAGATCTGCGGTAACTTTGGCTCTTGCATTTGTGTTGTATGAGGTTGAATCGAGTGAAGCCAGGTAGTTTTCAGAATAACGCAGACCTAATTCTGTCTTGATGTTATTAGCGAACGATTGTTCAGCAGAAATTAAACCACCAATTGTACGATCGCTTGTTGTGTCATTTCTTGTGTAAAGGAATTCTCCTCGCAGATTTGTTGACTTACCGATCTTGAATCTGGTTCTGGTTCTTGCTTCCGTTCTTCCCTGCCCTAAAGTTGTAGCCTCGTTATTAAAGTTTCTTCCTGAACGACCAACCTGAGCAAGTACATCAAGCTTTTTGCCTCTGTGATTAATTTCCACACGACCAGCACTACCGCTACCACGACTTTCTGTTTCTGTATTTGCAAATTCCCCTACTACTTTGGTGTCTTTTGTAAGATTCGCAACCACATTACCTGATAGTAAAGTAAGTTTATCATCAGGATTATTATCCTGAACTGCATTTGCTCCTACTTTTATATCTTCGGTGATGTTTGTTTCTGCTGAAACTCCACCTATCAAATAGCGATCCTGATTGTTAGTTACTTCATAAGTAGCACGGATAAATACCGGATTAAAATCACTGTCTACACTTGAAACCGGGTTTTTGAATGTAATTACTCCTGAGAACGGATCTATTACATAATCTCTGAAGCGAGTTAAGCGCTCAGTACTTAGAATAACCTCAGGTTGTTCTCTGTCATAAGTGATAATCTCAATAATTTCACTGTTGTCGACAATATCACGATCCGGCAAGTCATATCTGGAAATTCCTAATCCCTGAAACTCTCTGACTTTTCTGCTTGAGAACGCATTAATTCCAAACGCAGAAGCTTTCACTTTTCCTTGCTCAAAATTCGCTTTAATACCGGTTTGTGCCCGACTGTAATCTCCTAATTGAATATCCTGATCTCTTTCCTGAGTAATGAAATCACCATACAAGGCATACGTTTTACCGCGGTCAACACGCACATACAATCTGCTTGATGATTGTGCGTCAAAACCTTTGATAGAAGATTCTCCATATACCGGATAGAATTCATCAGGGCGAATATCACGGAATAAGCGCTCTTCTTTATCTTTCTCAGAATCGAAGCCGGCAGTTAATAATGTTTTTCCACTTACTTTACCTTTAATGAAGAAAGCAAGTCTTGCATCACCCGTAAATCGCTCGAAATCATAAGAAAGTTGTTTAAGCTCTCTTTCAAATCCGTCATCCTCTTTTGCCGAACTGATGTTTATTTCTTCTCTAAATCTCAAAGTACCCTCAATGATACCTGCGGCAATCAGCGGTCTTAAATCCGGTAAAAATTCAACTTTTGTATCAGCTTCTAATACTCCGAGATATGCTTTTACTTTTGTAGTTTTTGGCTGATTGGTAGATGTAAGTTCAAATTCAGCAACTCCACCTTCAATAAAAGTCTGAGTTCCGGGCTCATTTTTATTGTTGTCTTCTACTTTCCATGAGCCAAACTCCGTATCAAGAGTTACAGAAGCACGGTCTCCAACCAATATTCCGTTTTCATCGAGAATTTCAACTCTGATAAGAGCGGTGGAAACTCCATCCGCCGGAACATTTCTTCGTGGAGTTTCAATGTTGAGCTTTGCAGCCTTACCCGGTGCAAATATGTCTATTTCTTCTCTTCCGCGAACGTTTCCGAATGGATCAACTTCCTCAAGTACCAGGAGATTTCTTCCGGCTTTAAAGTCGATGCTTACATATTCCCAACCTTGCAATTTATTTGTTGGCGAAACCGAAGATTGTCCAACTTTTTCATTACTTACCACATCGCCATTCAGTGTTAATACAAATTTAGCTCCGGCTGTACCTTTAGCCCAAATAGTGTAGTTGTTCTGTAGTAATGTATCGTTGTGAGATAGATTTAAGAATCCAAGTCCAGGCTCTGCATTAAAGAGTGCATTTTCAAATTGCTGAGAAATCAGCTCTTCTTCTGAAACTTCATCTTCTTCAACAATTTCTTCAACTCCTTCCGGGCTTGATTCAACTTTAGATGATGCAGCTTTAGCCCCACCAACAGTACCGCTTGCGTTGGCAAATCTTCCTCTCCCTGATTGAGCATTACTTTCATCAGCACTGAAACTTCTTTTAACCGATTGGGTCAGATCATCTCCTGATTGTGCCAATAAAGCCCTTCTTGAATCAATTTCTTCATTTACTAAAGGTGTACATTCACAGATGGCAAAATCAGCACGGTGCAACTGACCTTTTTTCACATCCACAAATCTACTGGAAGGATCATTTGCATGTCGGTTATCGAGAACA
The DNA here is from genome assembly GCA_965267565.1 of Balneola sp. GTDB lineage: Bacteria > Bacteroidota > Rhodothermia > Balneolales > Balneolaceae > Balneola. The sequence goes on along the minus strand of OZ254085.1, from coordinate 3,299,467 downwards.
GACAACTTACTTCCCTCAGGCAGAGAGTAATTGTCAACCTTCAGTACGTGCTTGTTTGGCTTAACAGCGTAGAAGGTATATTTACCTTCACTGTCGGTTACCACAAAAGTACCGTTCTCCATATATAAACGTACACCCGGAACGCCAACTTCTCCGGCATCCTGAATATCATTTTCGTTACAATCCTGAAATACTTTACCAATTACATAAGCATTATCGTTAAACAGTCCTCCACGAACTTCAACTTTAACTTTTGCCTGATTACTGCTTTTGACGATTACTTCATCACTCTTCGCAATTGCAGTATTAATTCCTTTTCCTTTTTCTGATCCAGGACCTACGAACACACGGTAAGTTAATTCGCGAGTAGTACCCGGTTCTATATCTCCGACATCAAATTTAAGTTCGGGACCTCTTCCTCCTTCAGGATCAGGAAGCTCAACGCCATCTAATTTTGAAGAACCTAACTGATATTCAAATCCAAATGGAAGCAGGTCATCAATAAATAGATTTCGAACGGTGTTAATTGCCTGACTTCTGATTGTAATCGTATAATTGATGTAGTCACCAATTTCAGCAACAGGACGATCAACTTTCTTATCCGTGAAAAGAACTCCCCGAGCTAATGGGTCTAACGGAATATCAAAATCTGTTCCCTGAGCAACATTTCTGAATTCAAACTCTCTTCCATAAGAAGCAGTAGAATCCACTTTACGTCCTGCAGGTAACAACCCAAATGGCACTTCTGATACAAATTTATATCCTTCAGGAGTTTCAACTTCCACTCTGTAATTACCCGGTTCAAGGAATGGGAAATTAAATCGCCCGTTATCTGCAGTTACAATTGAGCTTGGTAATTCCGTAGTTCCATCTGTATCAAAAACTTTAGCTGCAGCACCCGGGTTACCACCGTTATTAGCTCCGGTAACATCTATTATACTAACTGTAGCATTTCTGATTGGCTGATTAGTTTCTGAGTCGAATACTATTCCAAAAGGATCAACCACGATTTCGGTTTGAATTCTTGCCTCTTCTCCACCACCACCAACTTCAAGTCCAGAACAATTGAGCTCAGCTTCGATGATGTCATCTTCAACTGTTTCAAGAATCATGTTGCCCGGAAGAATATCGAAGTCAGCTGCATTTCTGGTTGGAACCCCACCGTCAATCCTGAATAATCCTGTATTTGGTCCGGTTTCAACGCCTTCATATTCCTCTCGGTCGGCCGTCTCAAAAGAAACCAAAGTAATTCTTACAGTTTCTATTTGTAATCTGGATTGATTACATGCTGCAGCAGAAGCCTGAAGGAATAGATTTTTACCAATACTGGAAGTACCTGTTTTCTTTCCAAATGTATCATCTGTGAAGTAGTCAATAGTAGCACCTCCGTCCAGTTCGGCAGATACAGCATTTGAAGCCGAAGACGACACTGCATCACCTTCCGGATTAGTATAATGAACCTCCGCAACATTGTCTATTTGTCCGGAAGCTCCCAATCCTACCTGAACTTCAAAACTGGTAGTAAAAGAATTCCCAACTGCTAAATCATCAAAAGCTAATGCAACAACAGCAACAGTAGCGGGATCTTCCGGAGGAACTGAACTGAATTCGAATTCTTCTTGTCCTTCTATTTTATATAAATATTGACCTTTAGATTTGCTTAGGAACTGGACAAAACTTGTTTGAGCCGGAATCGAATCCATCAACACAACTTTGTTAGTACTTATTCCATCAATGCTTATTGTTCTTGGAAGCGCATCAACATCACCTGTATTTGTTCCGGTTATATTATATGTGATATTATCACCTGATTTCAGGTCATCAACAACTGATTGATTCTTTTCTAATTCAATCTTTGTACCCTGAAGTATATATACTGTATTCCTTCTGGTAAATGACCAATCATATTCACGGGACTCAACATCCACGTTCATGTAAGCAGTCAGTAAAGTATCTTCGTCGACATTTACATAGCCTTTATAGGCGAAATCGAATTGTTCTCCCGGAGCAAGTGTAATCTCATCAGTCAGAGTATCAGATACAGCTACTTTAGATTTAATAGCGCTGTGCCATGTTAAACCATCTAATTGATGTTCAGAATTTTCCGTATGGTATACTTTGATATCAAAAGTAGAAGTGACATTAGAACTGTTTTTTAATGAATGTTCAAAGAAAACAGAATCACCCCGGAAACTTCTTTGGTCGGTTTCATTTTCCAATGAGAAGTTAATATCAGAATCCACCAGAACTTCTACTTCATTTGAAAAAGCTTCCAGTGTATCCGTGCCGGAAATAGAGTAAGTGGTTGTTGCCTGATTGGTTATTTGTGTTCCGTTAGGCGGAGCATCCTGCGCATGTACCTCTCCCATCCCTGCTATAAGCAGAAGAATCAGAAATGATATGAGAGAGTTTATTTTGCGCATTTAATTTTTAAAAGGAGGATGAGAGATCAATCTCATCCTCATAAATCTGGGTTATTGGTTTCTTTATGCTTTAGCTGTCAACTTTAACAGCAAATTCAACGGTGACCGTCTCCGTCGGATCAAGCTGATCGATATCAACCTGTATAGTTCCTGTCGCTCCAATTGATGGCTGAGACGTTACAGTTACTGAACCAACTGTACCTGAGGTAACTGTAGCTGTCGCTGCAATTAACATGGTGGTAAAAGTTGGAGTATCATCAGTAACAGAAATGCTTGTCACCGGTTGAGAACCATCATTATTGATTGTAATTCGGTAATACACAGTATCACCAGGAAGTACATTAAATGGGTTCTTTGAATATGTGCCGGCAGAACCGCCTGCATCAGGAGCCTGAAACTTATCTAACTTTACCAGACCTGCCTGGATGGTTGTAATATCTGTGTTATTAACACTTGCGAGATTTGTATTCTGATCGCTTACAATAAGTGTCGTGGTATTGTCATCACCGTCTTCCAAACTATTCAAACCAGTGACTTTCACAATGAATTTGATGGTTTGGTTGAACGTTTTTGTACCTACCGCGGCAGGTAGATCTACTGAGCCTGAAGCAGCAGCAGAAGTAAGAAGAGAATCAGTACCGTTTGTGATAATTCCATCACCGTTGGTATCCCAATAAACCAAAGCAGTCCAGCCAATTGCTTCTGAATTGGTTAACTCAACTCTTAAATCAGAATTGGTACCATCATTTTCAGTTACGTTACTAAGAATAGTAAGTGTGTGCTGATAATTGATGGAACCACCAGGAGAAACTTGCCCGGTATTGTTACTGGTAAGCTGCATGTTCTGATCAGTCTGAACTACTACCGCATCGTGAATAATATCCTCTGCATTAGATGTAGAAGAAAGAGCGCGGAAGAATAGATCAACAGTACCCGGAGCAAAACCCGCCGGAACGGTAACTTCAGCCGTAACCTCTTTACTTGCACCTGATGCTAAATTTGTGATGTTACTAATAACACTATTACCATTATTAGGGTCTTTAAATGTTACAGACCAACCTGCTGGAAGTGCAGTAGGGTCAGGAAGCTCTCCGGTAGCTGTTGTGTCATCAGAAACAGCTAAGCCGTATGAATCAATCGAATTACTCGTGTTTTTTACAAACAAAGTGAAAGAGACTGTACTTCCCGGACTTGCATTCAGAGTTTTTACCGCATTGGTTTCTGGCCCACGACCTTCACCTAAAGCACCTACGTCTCCGGCAGCAAAATCGTTGGTCAAATCAACTGTTCGTGGCTGAATAAAACCTAACTTATCTTTGTGTGTTGCATTTGCATTTGCATCATTTACAGAAGTCAAAGTTTTATCAATAGAAAAGTTTGATCCTGTCACACCTGATGGAAGCTGAACCTGTAGAATTACAACTACAGTATCGCCTACTGCTATTGGACCTGTATCCGGGATTCCATCTGTTCCGGTATCCTGATAAGTACTGGTTGGATTACCATTGCCGTCTGACTTATAAAGCAAGAATTGAGTACCGCTGGGATAACTATCATTACTTAAAGTAATATTGTAGGTATCAATAGTAGTACCGGTATTTTCGTATCTGTTAACGAAATTTATAGTTGATCCTTGAGCAGCAGTATCAACAACTACATCCTGAGCATCAACTAAGGTGATGTCAAAATTCTCATTTACATTTACCGGAGTACCGTTAACGGGATTATCGCCATTTAAATCATCATGAGTAAAAATTACCGTGTTAGTAATAGTTTCACCTTCCTGTCCTGCATCAATAGTAACATCAAATGAAAGTGTTCCTGACGATCCGTTGGCTACATTTGCAATTACTGCAATCAATGTATCCTGAGCACCACCAGTCTTTCTTTCAAAAGTAATTCCAGATGGGTCGCCACCGGCTGCATCTGTTAGCTGAGTTGCACTACCACTCCAAATTGCACTGTTGGGAACGTAAGTCATTCCTACAGGAATCGGATCTTTCAATACAAGATTAGTGGTTGCTGCAGTACCGTTTTCAGAGTAGTTAATTGTGTAAGTAATCTGGTCGCCGACATCAGCTGTAGTTTGATCTACCCCTTTACTTACGTTAACTACAGCGTCTTCCTGCACTTCTGCGCGGTTAGTTGCAGTGTCTGTTTCACCATTGTCAAAATTACTGGTTACTGTAACAACAAATTCTTCGAATTCATCATCGTTGGCAGTAGCTGGAATATCAGCAACAATTACGATACCGTAAGTGCTACCAGGTGTTCCATTTCCAGTTAAGCTTGGAGTACTGGTAATCTCAGTGAGATTATCTGCATTCCCATCTTTATTGGCATCCGGATAGATCCTGAGATTCGTGAAATTGAAGTCATTAGCTAACTCAGCTACACTAATCAGTAAACTATCGCTACCGTTACCTGTATTTGTAATCACGTGAGCAAACGTCACCTGACCACCAACACTTACCTGCTTGGTTGTACCTGCGTTAATTGTAACGCCGGCTACCTGCTGAACAGTAGTTACAACAGTATTAGAGGTAACACTCTTACTGTTACTACCGTTATCAAGGTAGGTTGCTGTTGCCTGGTTACCAATGGATGAATTTGCAGGCGGAACCTGGGCAAACACATCCGTGGATGTCCCAAGAACAACAGCAAAAACCATAAGCATACCAACAAGAGCTTGTACCCTGTTTCGTAGTTTATGTGTTATTGTTTTCATGGTTGTTATCCTATGATTATGGTTCAATTGTTTAATTATTTGAACACTGTTTAGATTTGATTTTTGAAATTGTGTTTTAGTTCTGGTCTTCATGATCGGACCTTGACTCTTGCGGTTAGAGTTACACTATCTCCTGCCGCAAGAGCAGGAACTAGCCATTGCAAACGCCGATATTCTTCGGCTGGAATGGTGCGGTTTACCTGTGTACCGTCGGGTTGAGTAACCTGACGTGTCAAAGGAGGTTGCGTGAAGTCATTAGCCTGAGTACTAATGCTTGCTCCACTTAAGGCAGGTGACGCCGAGTCACCGATGTAAACCATAGCAAGTGGAATCGGCAAAACCGGTCGTAATTGAGAGATGTCTCCTCCGGTTTCGTTCTGATAGGTTAGTCGATATTCGATTGTATCTCCCGGCCTAACCTCAGTTACTTCAGTAGCAACTTCATTACTGTCAGCGTCAAAAGTGATTTTGAATGTCTGAAGAACAGACTCCAACTCTCCGTTTTGAGCAACAGTATTTGCAGATAAACCCAGAAATAAAACGAATAAAAATAGATACTTAATTCTCATAAGTGATTTGATTTTTATTGTTGCACACAATTTGTGCGCTGCAAAGATACCTAATAGCCTCTCAAATCACTGTTAGTTTGCTCTAATTTTAGAGAGGTAATTTTTCTATTTTTTATTAAAACATTCTAATGTTTAAAAATGCTCTAATTTATGCTCTAATGAGTGTTTATACACCTTTTCAAAAGTTTCATTCTATACACAAATAACAGTAAAATATTTTCATTAAAATTTTTCTTAAAATGATTTTTATAATATTGTTTAAAACAGAATAATTTCATGTACCTTGTTCATAAATAATCCGCCTATGGTATCTAAAGAAGTATTAAAAAAGATTAGAAAACTTGAAGTTCAGACTAAAGGTATAGTTAACACACTCTTTGGTGGTGAATATCAGTCTGCATTTAAAGGTCGGGGAATGGAGTTTTCCGAAGTTCGGGCTTACAATTACGGCGACGATATTCGTCAAATCGATTGGAATGTAACCGCCCGAACCGGAGACCCTTACATCAAAATTTTCGAAGAAGAACGCGAACAAACACTAATGCTTTGTGTGGATATTTCCCCCAGCGGTACGTTTGGAACACTGAACCAAACTAAGATGGATCTCGCTATCGAAATTTGTGCCGTTCTTGCCTTCAGCGCTATAAAAAACAGCGATAAAGTCGGTCTGGTTTTGTTTAGTGACCACATAGAGAAAGTAGTTCCTCCTAAAAAAGGACGCACACATGTACTACGACTAATCAGAGAGTTATACACCACAAAACCTACAGGAAAAGGCACTAATATTGCCGATGCCCTCTCTTACATAAACCGACTTCTTGACCGAAAGGCTATCGTTGTTTTGGCTTCAGATTTTCAGGACAAAGACTTTGATAAACAACTTCGAATAACCAATCAAAAGCATGATTTGGTAAGCATAATTGTTAATGATGAGCATGAAGATACTTTACCTGATCTTGGATTATTACCTATACAAGATCCCGAAACAGGTAAGGAAATGCTGATCGATACATCGAGTTCAAAAGTGAGAGAAGCTTACAAGGCTAAACGGAATAAAAGCAAGGAAATACTGCACGAAAAGCTTTTGAAAATGAAGATTGATTCTGTTGAGGTTAATACCAATCAGTCCTATGTTCAGCCGCTGATGAATTTCTTTATCAGAAGGGTTCGCAGATACTGATTTACATGCCTGCTTTTGCAATACTTGATTCAGTATTCAGTTCATCCAGCTGCTTATTCAAATCCTCAATGAAGTTCTTGTAGTCTTCTAATTCTTCGTTCGAAATCCCTTTTGAAGGAGGTAATACAAGTTTTACGGGATTGACCGGTTTGCCATTTTTGTACACGTTGTAATGTAGATGAACCCCGGTAACCCTGCCTGTCTTTCCCACATACCCTATAACCTGTCCCTGCTTCACCTTAGCTCCTCTCTTTATTCCTGAAGCAAATCCATTCAAGTGTAAATAGGCAGTTTCGTAAGTGGAATTGTGCCGGATTTTAACCATGTTCCCCGCTGCTCCTTTATAGCGAGACTCCAATACTTCTCCGTCACCTACCGAGATCACCGGTGTGCCTTTGGGTGCAGCGTAATCCACTCCATAGTGAGGCATTCTTCTTTTCAGTACCGGATGAAACCGGTTATAAGAAAAGTTAGAACTTATTCGCTGAGAAAATCTGAATGGAGCTTTTAACAGCGCCTTTTGCAAGCTGTTTCCAACTTCGTCATAGTATCCGAATGATTCTTCATTTTCATAGAAAAAAGCCCGATATACTTCACCTCGGTGTTCAAATTCTGCAGCTAAAACCTGTCCTATCCCATATGGTTTATCATCAACAAACCGCTTTTCATAAATTACTTTAAATTTATCGCCTTTATATAATCTGAAGAAATCTACTTCCCATCCGAATATTTCGCTTAAGCTATTGGCTAATAAAATATTATTGCCCTGATCTACAAGCGTTTCATATAAAGAAGATTCGATAGTACCGGTAGCGGTAGTAAGTTCTTTTCGGATTTCTTTAGCTCCTGTGGAAACCGATAAATTATTCTCGAAATCAAAAATCACATAATCAGTAGCTGTTGAATGAAAAATCATTCTCAGGGGAGTTCCGGATTCCGCATCATGATAGGTATAATACTTCTGATTTTGTTGAATTCTGCGGGTGTTGAATTTTCCTTTGGAGTTTTTTTCAATCTGATAAATATCTTCAGGTGCAACATCCAAAGACCGAAGAATCAGATATAAACTTTCATTTCTCTTAACTCTTCTTTCCTTTCTGATGGCTCCTTCTTCTACATATCCATAAGAATCTAACCCCGGTAGAGGTTCAATTTCACTGAAATTATCAATGGTGACAGTTTCAGAAATTAAAGGCGGTTTCTGCTCGAAAAAAGTACATGCAGAAAACAAGCACAGTAACAAAAGTCCTGATCTCAAATTAATAACCCTTACTATTAAATTTTCTATTTGCAGATGATGAACTAAGCTACAACTAAAAACTGATTTTTCATAAATCATGCAAGTTGTAAATTTGATTAAAGAATGCTTTCAAAAGCCATTATATTTGCAACTAAAATTTATATTCATCTGCATTAAATCCTAATATCAGAATGTATATGCCTGACCGGCGATTTTATTTTAAAAGCATATTTATCGTATTTACTTTTGTTTGGTTGATTTCGTACTCAGGAGCAGCTCAAAATCTATCTGTTCAAAGTCCGTCTGATTCTTTGACCGTAGGTGAAGTTTTTGACTTTTCCATTACTCTTAATAGTCAGGAAAATTTTTCTAAGCTCATTTTTCCTGATTCCACTTATTTCAACGGGGATATAGAAATGGTTTCAAGTCGGCAATTCCGGTTATCCGACTATTCTGACAGCACCCATTATCAGCTGCAATTCTTTGGAATTGAAAATTCTACTATTTCCCCACTTCCGGTTCGAATAGTTTTTGATAATGATACCACTACCATTTTTACAGAACCGGTACAGCTCTTGTACAAACAAACAATCGCCTCTGAAGAAGACCCGCTTAAACCCATCAAACCTATTTTTGAATTTCCAAGAGCAATATGGCCTTATATAGTTGGATTAGTTGTTCTGCTTTTAGCAGCTGCTCTGATTTGGTATTTCTTTTTCCGCAAGCAGGAGGTCGAAGAAACAGAACCTGCTCCCGTTCCGGTTTTCCATAATCCATTGGATGAACTTGAACTCCGTTTGGAACAGTTAAAAGCGGACCATGAATCAAACATCGAAAAAGACTATAAAGACTTTTACAGTCGACTCGGGGACGCTGTTCGTTGGTATATCGAAGAGCTTTATAACATCCCGGCTTTGGAATCTACCACCAGAGAGGTGTTAAGGTTTCTCGATGCATTCGGCGTTGATGTTGAGTTAATCAAGCATACAAGAAAAATTCTGAATGAAGCGGATATGGCTAAGTTCGCTAAATTTAAGCCGAGCCTGGATCAATCCTGGAAAGCGTATAATGAAGGGATTGCATTTTTAGAACGGGCAAAAGTTATTGATAATGACCGAATACGCCGAAAAAGGCTCGAGTTTTTTAAATCTCACAATGTTACACAAGAGGAGAAAGTGAATGGAATGGGCTAATCCTGAATGGTTTTGGGCTTTATTAATTCTCCCGGTTTTGATGGGAGTTTATATATACCGGTTTGCTACAAAGAAAACCACTTCACTTTCTTTCTCGTCACTGGAATTTGCTGAAAACCTGCCCGGTAACTGGAAAGCGCATTTACATTGGCTTACGGCTTTACTGAAATGGTCAGGATTTGCGTTATTGATAATTGCCTTAGCTCGGCCGCAGGAAAAGCTTACCACCGTTGAGCGAAATGCTGAAGGTATAGATATTGTGATGGTAATTGATATTTCATCTTCGATGCGAGCTGAAGACCTGAAACCAAACCGTTTTGAAGCCGCCCGTGAGGTAGCTAAACAATTTGTTGATAAAAGAGTCTCCGATCGTATTGGACTGGTTACTTTTGCTATGAAAAGTTTCACCGTAGTTCCTCCTACCCTCGATTATAAGTTACTTACTCAATTACTCGATGACTTGGAAATGGGTTTGATTGAAGACGGTACCGCTATCGGTATGGGAATTGCAACCGCTATTAACCGATTGAAAGAAAGTGAAGCCAAAAGTAAAGTCATCATTCTGCTAACCGATGGACAGAATAATGCCGGAGAAATTGACCCGGTGACCGCGGCAGATCTTGCAGTCACTTATGGCATCAAAATTTATACCATTGGAGCCGGAACACGGGGCACTGCACCTTATCCAATTCAGGATCCTATTTTCGGCCGTCGATATCAAAATATAGAGGTTAATATTGATGAAGAGATGCTTACTTCGGTGGCTCAACTAACGGGTGGAAAATATTACCGCGCAACGGATACCGAAGAACTACTCAGAGTATATAATGAGATTGATCAGCTGGAAACTTCAAAAATTGAAGAGCTTATTTACACTGATTATACTGATGAATACCCGCTCTACTTAGGACTTTCCCTCCTGTTTTTTATCCTTGCTTTAGCTACCGACCGGTTTGTACTTAGGAGTGTGTTAGAAGCTTAGGTTTCATCCATAGACAAACAGTGTACTTTGAAAATTCTTCATTCCTATATATCTGATAATTTGATCTAAATAATGATTGAAGACGATGTGTCATTCCCTTGCGAATGCAGGTAATCTGGATTTACAGTGAAGCCAAGATTCTCGTTTTAAGGATAAAGCTTGAACTATTTTCATTTATCTATCATTAGTCCAAAATCATCCCCAAAAACGATTTAATCTTTCTTACCTTTAAGAACCTAAAAATCCTGATTCCTAAACCAGATAATGAGAAAAAAAGAACTCATTAAGAGCATTTGTGATTCCGAGTTATTTTCGGAATTCGTAACCAGAGTAAAAGAATCTAAATCCATTCAAGTAAAAGAAAGTGTAGGCTCTCTGCATTCGTTTGCCATACATACACTGAGTAAGGAATTTAGTACAATTCTTGTAATCACCGACACCGAAGAAAACGAGCGGTTTATTAAATCGGACTTAGAAGTGATTTCAGATACCAACCTCATCAGCTTTCCGACTACAAAGAATAAGCCTTATGATGAGCATCAAATTCTTGATTCATCTGCTTTGGTTTTGCGATCAGAAGCACTTGAGACCATAAAAAGAAAGAAAAAGAAAATTGTTCTCTGCTCAGCAACCGCTATTTCTGAAAAAGTAGCTCCGCCTCAGGTCTTGGATAAAGTCAGCATAAATCTCAGTAAAGGCGACTCTTTTAATCTTGAAGGTCTGCGCGAACAACTGGTTGATCAGGGGTATAATCCCACAAGGTTTGTTGATGAACCCGGCGATTTTGCCGTTCGAGGTGGGATTTTTGATGTTTTCCCATTTGCCGGGGAATATCCGATACGGTTAGAGTTTTTTGGAGACGAACTGGAATCTATTCGTGAGTTTGATGCAGATTCACAAAGGTCTATTTCTTTTTTGAATGAAGCACGTTTTATTCCTGACCTGAGTAATCTTCCTGAATCAGAAAAAGCGGGCTTCCTCTCCTATTTTAATGATGACACCTTAGCCATTTTTATTAATTCTGAACTCATTAAAACAAACATTCATGAATATTTTGAACAAGCTGAAACTGCTTTCAATGATTCGGAAAATGAAGATCTGATATCCCCGGAACATCTTTTTCTATCATCTGCGGAATATGAAAATGAAATAGATCGATTTACCAAACATATTAAGTTTGGTGTTTCAGCTGCCGCGGATGCAGACAATAATTTTGCATTCGGAAGTAAACCACAGCCTGATTTTCACGGTAATTTTGAACTACTCCGAAAAGAAATAAATCAGCAAACTGAGTCAGGTAATCACGTACTGATTTGCTGTGACAATGACGGTCAGAAAAAACGATTTGAAGAGCTTTTAGGTGATCGGGATGAGGACTTCAGCTATTCATTATTGATTGAATCTCTGCACGAAGGGTTTATTTTTCCTGAAAGTAACCTCTGTGTTTATACCGATCATCAGATTTTTAATCGATACTATCGCCCAAAGGTCAAAAAGAGAAAGCATTCCGGAGGCATATCCTTTAAGGAGCTGAAAGATTTAAGCATCGGTGATTTTGTTGTTCATGTGGACTATGGAATAGGAAAGTTCGCAGGTTTTAAAAAGATAAGCGTGAAAGATTCTGAGCAGGAAGTGGTAGTGCTCAGATACAAAGATGATTCTGTACTCTATGTAAATGTCACAAATCTTCATAAGCTTCAAAAATATTCCGGAAAAGAAGGAACAGCACCAAGAATAACGAAGCTGGGTTCGGGAGAATGGGCACGGAAAAAAGCTCAGACCAAGAAGAAAGTAAAAGATATAGCGCGGGAGTTAATCCTTCTCTATGCCAAACGAAAAGCTCAAAAGGCGTATTCTTTTAGTGCCGACACCAGCTGGCAAACCGAAATGGAAGCCAATTTCCAGTTTGAGGAAACACCTGATCAGGATACTGCTATTCAGGCTGTAAAAGAGGATATGCAGAGCGAACAGCCTATGGATCGTTTAATTTGCGGCGATGTTGGTTTTGGTAAAACGGAAGTTGCCGTTCGAGCTGCATTCAAAGCAGTAATGGATCACAAACAGGTTGGATTGTTGGTTCCCACTACCATATTAGCCGAACAACACGCCAAAACATTTCAAAAGCGGATGGGAAAGTTTCCTGTTTCCATTGAAGTGCTGTCAAGATTTCGATCAAAAGCTGAACAAAAGAAAGTTCTGAAAAAACTGGATGCCGGTGAAGTGGATATTCTTATAGGCACACATCGGATTTTATCAAAGGACGTAAAGTTTCAGGATTTAGGCCTGCTCATTGTGGATGAAGAACAACGATTTGGCGTCTCAGCAAAAGAAAAGCTTAAAGAATTCAGAGCAGCCGTTGATGTATTGACTCTCACCGCAACTCCGATCCCGAGAACACTTCAGTTTTCGTTGATGGGAGCGCGTGACCTTTCCGTAATTAACACTCCTCCTCCCAACCGACAGCCCGTTTACACCGAGATTCACAGTTTTGACGAAGAACTGATCCGGGATGCTATTTTGCAGGAAATGAGTCGTGGCGGTCAGGTCTTTTTCATTAATAACCGGGTAAAAAATATCGAAGAAGTCGCTGAAATGATTCGTCGCTTGGTTCCCGATGTCCGGGTTCGTTATGGCCATGGACAAATGACCGGAGCCCAACTCGAAAAGATTATCACCGATTTCTATAATCATAAATTTGATGTGTTGGTATCAACCAATATTGTAGAAAACGGAATCGATATCGCCAATGCGAATACTATTATCATCAATCAGGCAGATAATTTTGGGCTTGCTGAGCTTCACCAGCTTAGAGGACGTGTAGGACGTTCTAACCGTAAAGCATTTTGCTATTTAATAACCCGTCCCATCCAAACGCTTACTCCTGAAGCAAGAAAACGATTGCTTGCACTGGAAGAATTTTCTGATTTAGGATCAGGATTTAACATCGCCATGAGAGATCTTGATATTCGTGGAGCCGGAAATATTTTGGGTGGAGAGCAAAGCGGGTTTATTAACGACATCGGTTTTGAGCTTTATACTAAAATCCTGAATGATGCTGTTCGGGAGCTCAAAGAATCTGAATTCAGCGATATGTTTGAAGGCGTTGAAACGGAAATCGAACTCCCGGAAACCATAGTGGAATTTGATGAATCTGCCCTGCTTCCAAATAACTATGTAAGCGATGATGTGGAGAGGCTGAATCTTTACAGAAAACTCTCTCAGGCGAAAACCGAACAGGAAATTGATGACTGGAAAGAAGAAATCGAAGATCGTTTTGGAAAAGCTCCAAAAGAAGCTGAATATTTGGTTTCCGCTAGCAAAATCAAGCTTTTTGCCTCCAGATGTTTCTTCATGAAAGTGACCGTTAGATCTCAAAGAATGTGGACGGTTTGTCCAAAAGCAGAATCCAGATTGGCAGATGCATTTTATGAACAAGGAAGACTTCAGGCGATATTGAAAGAGATGGAAGAATTGAAACCCAACCAATTCCAACTCATTCAAAAAAATGATGCCGTCCGTTTGGCTATTCAGGAAATTCCCGATTTGGATGGAGCAGTCGGTTTTCTGAGGGATCTTAGTTCTAAATTAGAAACTGAGAAAATTAGCAAAAATGAAGAAGTTGTTGTGTAATCTTCGAAAGCAATTCAGTAAATCTCACCTTAATACCGGACGTAAACGCCCTACTTGAGTAAGGTTCTTTCATAATAAAAACCTTAAACAAGCAAGACCCTTTTTCCGAAGGAATGCCTACGGCAAGGGTCGCACAGTTTGTTTAATTTTTGAACCAACATTCATAAACATTTCCTTAATTTAAAGCGTGGAAATTGAAAAGAAATACATAACAGCGATACAAAACGGAGATGTGGTTGCTTTCCCAACCGAGACGGTTTACGGACTTGGAGCAGACGCTACAAACCCTGAGGCCATAGCAAAGGTTTTTGAGATAAAAGGTCGCCCATCCGATAACCCGTTAATTGTACATATCTCGGATGTTGATCAACTTTATGAACTTGCCACCAAAGTTCCTGAACTTGCTAAAAAGCTTATTAATCATTTTTGGCCGGGACCACTTACTTTAGTTTTTAAGAAAAAGAATTCTGTGTTAGATGCGGTTACAGCGGGTTTGGATACCGTTGCCGTGCGAATGCCCGATCACAAATCAGCTATGGAATTAATCAGCCGAACATGTCCGTTGGTAGCTCCCAGTGCAAACAAGTCGGGTGCACCAAGTCCTACAAAAGCAAGTCATGTAAAAGCTGATTTTGGCAGTTCGATATTGGTTCTTGATGGTGGTTCCACAGAAGTTGGTTTGGAATCGACCGTACTTGATGTTTCTTCTTTTCCATTTACCATTCTACGTCCGGGAAGTATTGGAAAAAAAGAAATTGAATCTGTGATAGAAGCTGAAATTCAAATCAGTGATAGTTCGCAGAAGCCTAAAAGCCCCGGGCAAAAATATTCGCATTACAAGCCCAAAGCAGAAGTCCGATGGTTGACTTTTGAAGATGACTTTGAAGACTCCTCTTCCCTCTTTCTGATGATCAATCTGGAAGTCGATGCCGGACTTAAAAATATTATCAACTATAAAAAAAACTTTACACGCTTAGCCCGGGAACTCTACGACCGTTTTCGCCAGGCTGATTCTGATGGATACAGACAAGTAATCATCGAGCCTTTCGATGAGCGCTATGAGGATGAGGTGATTCCGGCTTTATTAAATAGAATTGAAAAGGCGATTGGTTGTTAAAAGAACCCTGACAGGGTTCTTTTAAATCTCTTTTGGTATTCAAACCGTGCTTTAACCCTGTCAGGGTTATGAATACAATCTAATCCTTAAAAATACCAAATTCTGATCCGGTCGCATTTCAAGAAAAGCCTCAACCATCAGATTAATTAGATCTTATCTCATTCATGTTACAGGTTTCTACGCAACTTTTTTTCTCCGATACAGTATCCATATGTATATTATAAACAAAGGAGAAGATTATGGGTATTGCTTCTGATTCTGCTAAAACACTCCGCTTTAACAACTCACTACTTAGAGGTAAAAATCTTTTCAAAGTGATTGGAGAGAATTCTTCATATAAATTCATTCCTGCTAAGATAGATCCGGACCGAATGTCTTACGGATTAGATTTAGTTCAAAAAAGAAAAGACAAAAGAGCCTTAATTATCTTTCTTTTAGTTTATCCTGTGTTAATAGCACTTTTTGCGCTGTGGATTTTAGCTATAACTTAATTCAAACCCTGTAAAGGTTAGTACCAAATTCTAATCCTCAGAATATTAGAAGTCCAAAAAATAGTTCAATGCGTCTCGCTTGGACTATTTTTTTTCAGCTACATCAATCCTCAAAAACACCAAACGTCTGATCCGGTCGCATTCCAAGAACCGCTTCTACCATCAGGCTGATTAAGTCTTCTACATCGTTCATGTTGCAGGTTTCTACCGGAGAGTGCATATATCGCAACGGAAGTGAAATTAATGCACTTGGAATTCCCGTCTGCTGGTAAAAGATGCTATCCGTATCAGTTCCTGTTCTCACCGAAGTTGCTTCATGCTGTACATCAATTTCAGCTTTTTCACAAACCTCTTCCAGAAAATCCACCACTTTTGGATGATTTGCTCCTCCATGTTGCAAAGCAGGACCTTTGCCCAATTCAACCGTTCCGTGCTCTTTCTGATCAATTCCCGGAGTGTCCGTAGAATGCGTTACGTCAGTCACCAAAGCAACATCCGGCATAAAACGATAGCTCATCATTCGGGCTCCGAATCCGCCTACTTCTTCCTGTACGGAATTCAACGCTATCACATTTACTTTCAGATCTTTTCTACGCTCTTTAATCTTTCTGAGCGCTTCAGCAATGATATATCCACCCATTCGATTGTCTAAAGCCCGTCCGGTTAAAATATCATCGTTCAAAAATTCAATATCCGATGTGAACGTAATCGGATCCCCGATCTGAACCAATTCCAGCGCTTCTTCTTTGGAAGTCACCCCGATATCTACATAAATATCTTTCCAGGCAGGCTGTTTCCCTCCGCCGTTTTTATTGGACTGTAAATGGATGGCTGTATTTCCGGTCACTCCAACAACTCTTCCTCTTTTGTTATGGATGAAAACCTTCTTTGCCCGGGCTATAGTGGAGTCGCTTCCTCCCAATTTATTCACATAAACAAATCCCTGATCTGAAATATGTTGAACCACCATTCCGATTTCATCACAGTGGGCTTCCAACATTACAGTGGCAACATCACCGCTTGTATTTATTTTTGCGGCCGCAGAACCATATGCATCAGTCACTACTTCATCAGCAAACTGTTCGGTGTACTCCTTCCATACTTTAACTCCGGCT
Source organism: Balneola sp. (assembly GCA_965267565.1). Taxonomy (GTDB): domain Bacteria; phylum Bacteroidota; class Rhodothermia; order Balneolales; family Balneolaceae; genus Balneola. The sequence continues at coordinate 3,282,799 of OZ254085.1, read as the reverse complement.
TTTTCGTATCCGGTGGGACTTGGAGTAATGAGTAAATCTTCTAAAAACTGTCTGCTTTTATTTTGCGCCATTTGCTGATGATTTAAAACTAAAATTGAGGTCGAATATAAGTAAAGAACGAAAGAATATTGAATGTTGAACAAGGAATAATGAATTTTGAAAGATTAAATCTTACTTGGATATTCAGTATTCAATATTCAATATTACAGACTCCTGTTTAGGACATGCTAAAACCTGATTACGATCCCGATTTTTTCTATCACTGGCACTCTTTAACCGTTCGATTTAATGATGTAGATGCTCTTCAGCATGTGAATAATGCGGTTTTCAATACATATTATGAAGAATCCCGTTTGAGATTTTTAGGAGAGTATTTTGCGCTGAACAAGGAATTCCATGAAGGAAAATCTTTTGTAATGGTAAAATCTGAAATCGAATATCTTGAACAGATTAAATTCCCGGACACAATAGAAATTGGCACAGGAATTTTGAAAGTAGGAAATTCCAGCATAGAAGCATTTCAGGCTATCTACAATTCGGAATCCAAAAAGTTATTAAGTACTGCGAAAACCACAGGCGTTTGGTTTGATGTGAATAAACAACGTCCGGTTAAGCTTCCTGAGATCAAAGATCTGGATGCAATGATGATTAAATCGGAAACCGATGGATAAAAGTACCCGTTACAAAATATTTAATGATCCGGTTCATGGATTTATTACAGTACCTAAAGGAGTTGTGCTAAGATTAATCGATCATCCTTATCTGCAGCGACTTCGCAGAATTCGCCAACTTGGTTTGGGGTACCTTGTATTCCCTGCGGCTGAACATTCACGCTTTTCTCATGCCTTGGGTGCACTTGAATTAGCAAAAAGAGTGCTCAACAATCTTTTAGAGAAAGACACTACCATTACGAAAAAAGAATATGAAGCTACTCTCATAGCAATTTTGCTTCATGATGTCGGTCATGGTCCCCTTTCACATACCTTAGAACACACGATTATCAAAGATTTCAACCATGAAATGATGAGTCTTGCGATAATGAAAGAACTCAACAATGAATTTGATGGCGCTTTGGATGTAGCTATACAGATCTTTACCAACCAGTATAAAAAGAAGTTTTTGCATCAGCTCATTTCTTCTCAGCTTGACTTAGACCGTCTGGATTATCTGAGCAGAGACAGTTTTTTTACCGGAGTATCTGAAGGAAGAATTGGTATTAACAGGATTCTTAAAACCATGCGGGTTCATAAAGGCAATATCGTGATTGAGAGAAAAGGAATTTATGCTATTGAAAACTACATTATTGCTCGCAGATTGATGTATATGCAGGTTTATCTGCATAAAACGGTGTTAAGTGCGGATGCTTTGATCAGAGCCATTTTCAGACGGGTAAGAGATTTGCTGGATTCCGGAGCTCAGTTAAGTTTTGCTTCGGATAGTCTCCGTTATTTTATGGAAGAACAACCTTCTGCTAAAAAGCAGATCAACAAAAAGATGATCGATGCTTATACCTCTCTGGATGACTACGACATAAATCTGAATATTAAATTCTGGACTGAATCAGAAGATCCAATCTTATCTGAACTTTGTACCCGCTTTCTTAATCGGTCTCTATTCCGAACTACTTTTTTTGAAACGAAACCCAGTCAGGAAACAGTGGATGAGATTTTGAAAAAAACCAAGCTCGAATTAAAGAAGAAGAATCTACCTTACGGAAATGATTCGGCTCCCTACTTCTTTAACTTTGATCAGAGTTATTCAGAGGCTTACAAATATCAGAACGAAAGTATCTGGATTTTAGAAGATGATAATGCCATCGAATTTTCCAAGGCTGCTGATACTAAAAATATCATTGCTTTAACCGAACCTGTGGTTAAGCATTATTGTGTGCATTTGAAGGAAATCACCATTTAACCAGAATTCACCGGATTAGCAGGATTTCAAAATTGTACTATCAAAAATCCTGCTAATCATGAAAATCTTTGCTAATCCGGGTCAAGTGACAAATGAAACTCCTCCAACCTCGCTAAAGGTTTCCGAATTATTACAGACAATTTCATCCCTTTGCTTTCTAAAACTTCTCGAAGAATATCTTCATAAACAGATGCAATAGATCCCACAAATCCGATTTCCATTTCTTTCGATTCCTCAAAGAAGCTCAATTGTTTATCCGCAAAAGCTTCAAATCCCTTTTTTACCATCTCCCGGATATAAGGATGACTTTTGTATTCACCTAACAGCTTTGAAAAGGAAGCCACAAATCTGTTAGCCTGAGGTTCTTCATAAACTTTATGAAGTACAGGTTCAAGATTCATGTAGTACTGATTCTGAAGTGAATTCCTCAAATCTTCCGGCATTGTTTTATAATAATAGCCGTTCAGAATTCTCTTCCCGAAGTACCCACCACTCCCCTCATCACCAAGAACAAATCCAAGAGAAGGAATGTTTTTTACTATCTGGTTTCCGTCATAAACACAGGTATTCGAACCTGTTCCTAAAATACAAGCCACTCCCGGTTCATTACCAAAACAGGCTATTGCAGCTCCCAATAAATCTGTTTCGATATTTACTTTAGCTTTAGGAAAGTTCTCTTCAATGGCATTTTTGAGAATTACTTTTCTGGATTTGTTTCCCGTTCCTGAGCCATAGAAATAAATTTCTTCAACCGGGCTATCCAAGAGCTCTTTTTTTACTCCATCTTTAATCGACTCGGATAACTGCCCATGATTCCTGAAATAAGGATTCAGCCCATCACTCTTGAAATAACTCTTTTCCTTCCCGTTAATATAAACCCACTCTGTTTTAGTAGAGCCACTGTCTGCTATTAAAATGCTCACGAATAATTTTTTTGTTCTTCTGAAGATACTTAAATAGCCTTTCCATTTCTATCTTAGATGGATTTATTTACCTTCCGAAAACAATTTTTATACAATGACATCAATTTCGGGAATTTCTTCAGGTAAACGATTAGTCTCGTTAGATTTTTTTCGCGGGGCAACAGTTGCAGCAATGATATTGGTTAATAATCCGGGCTCCTGGTCGCATATTTACGATCCGCTGGAACATGCTTCCTGGCACGGCTGGACTCCCACTGATCTTATCTTTCCTTTTTTCCTTTTTATCGTTGGCGTTTCCATTGTGCTGGCGTTTACAAAAGCTCAGGCAAAAGGAGCCGATCGTAATGACTTACTTAAAAAATCACTGATTCGGGCTGCTAAAATATTTGGTTTAGGTTTATTACTAACTTCATTTCCTTATTTAACCTTTGTACCGGATTTTGGCGTGCACTCCAATCTTATCAATATTCGTATTCCCGGGGTTCTTCAAAGAATTGCTATTTGCTATGCCGTAGCAAGTATTCTGTTTTTATACACGAAGCCTAAAACCCAAATGTACACACTCATTGGTTTACTGGTTGGATATTGGCTTTTGATGATCGGAATTCCGGTCCCCGGACACGGTGCAGGATTGATTGATGAACCGGAAAGGAATTTGGCTGCATTTATTGATCAGATACTGCTTTCAGGGCATATGTGGAAAGAAAACTGGGATCCTGAGGGATTACTGAGTACGCTACCTGCTATCGGTACAACTCTTGTTGGTGTTTGGACAGGTAGGATATTGATGAAAGACCATGATTCCGAATCATCAAGAACGCTCCAATTTATGATTTGGGGCTTTGTACTTATCGCCGTTGGATACTTATGGAGTTGGATATTTCCACTGAATAAGAATATCTGGACCAGTTCTTATACCTTATTTACGGGAGGTCAGGCAATGTGTATTTTCGGTATTTGTTACTGGTTTATTGATGTAAAAGAGAAGCAGAAATTTACTAATTGGGGAGTCGCTTTCGGGCTAAATGCCATTACAGTCTTTTTCCTAAGCGGAATAATCGCTCGCTTGCTGAGTATGATTAAATTTGAATTCTCCGGAGAAATGTACTCCGTGAAAGGCTGGATCTATGAAGTAGTTCTAAAATCTATAGCATCCCCGATTAACGCTTCATTACTTTATGCAATAATTTGGATTCTTCTTTTCTGCGGATTGGCCTTGTTTATGCAAAAGAAGAACATCATAATTAAAGTTTGAAATAGAAAAGGCTCACTAAATAGCGAGCCTTTGTATCATCATTTTACTAATGTCATTCTTCTTGTGAGCGTGTTTTTTTTAGATATCAGTTGATAAATGTAAACACCCGATGCAAGATTAGAAGCGTTAAAGTTTACGGTATGCTTTCCTGCCGTCATATTTTCACTCACAAGTGTTGAAACTTCCCTACCAAGCATGTCATAGACTTTAAGGGTTGTAAAGCCACTTTCAGCTAATTTGAAGTTAATTTCCGTACTTGGGTTGAAAGGATTAGGATAATTCTGTGATAACGCAAAATCTCCTACTAAATCAGGTTCTTCTTCTGAAGATACTACTACCCCTCCTTCCTCAGCATTCGTAGGATCACTTTCGACATTATTTCTGCTAACTGCAGTAACAAAATACCAATATCCATTTTCCGAAGGCGGAGCTACGTCCTGAAAACTGGTCTCACCCGTTACCTCGATCAGATTATAATAGTTCTCCATTTCTGCCACTTCATCCGGTGCAATCCCGGAATCAACTCTGTAAACGGCGTATTTAATTAATGTATCAACATGCCCGGAAGCATTAATCTTGCTTACCGGGTCATCATTGGGTTTATCCCAGCTGATATTAAAAATGTATTCCGTTTCAGAGTCACGGTTTACAACAAGATTTTCAGGTGAAGCGGGTTTGGTAACATCTTTCCATTCCATGGTAGGCTGAAGGGATGCAAATCTATAAAAATTATTTTCTAATGAATCAGCAAACCCTTTAGATGAAAAATTAGTGAGATTTTTTGTTCTGAAGAATACACTTCCCTGAATTTTTGGGTTTTGCCGGTTTATGCGGATTTGCTTTGGAACTTCATTGGCTCCATACGTAGCATCTCCGGTATTTCCATCACTTCGATAAACAGCGTGCCCGGGGTACATATGACGACCGTTTGCTGCGGCACTGTCAGCCCACCAATTTACAAGCGTGATATAATCCTGTCCCGCATTTCTGAATCTTTCAATTTTCCAGTAAAGCTGAGGAGTAATATAGTCGATAGTTTGTTCCTGTAACCATGCTATACCATCTCCATAAATTACTTCGTAGGCATTCATACCGCCAATTCCGTTGGGCACATTCGTTTTCCAAATACCGAAGGGACTTATTCCAAATTTCACCCAGGGTTTAACCGCATTAATACTGTCGTGCAAGGCCTCAACAAAAATGTCAATATTGTTTCTTCTCCAGTCATCTTTATCCGTAAATCCTCTCGGATACATTGCAAATGTTTCATCGTCCAAAGCCTCGGATTCGCTATTCACCCCTAAATGGTTTTGAGGATATGGATAAAAATAATCGTCAAAGTGAATACCGTCCACATCATATCTGTTTACCACATCCATAACAACATCAACATTATAATCAATTACTTCAGGTAGCCCCGGATTCATTATCGCAATAGGAGCATCATTTCCTTTGGTTACTATTAACCAGTCAGGATGTGTGTTAGAAATGTGGTTATCAGCTCTTTCGGAAGTTCCCGGAAACTTAGCTTTTCCTTTTTCATACTCTTTCATTAAAAAAGGTTTTAAACTTTCGTCAACTTCTTCGGAATTCTTATTTGCTGCATTTTTTGGTAAAGCTTTTTGAGTAAAATCATCCGGAATACTTCTCATAGCTCTGTATGGATTTAACCAGGCGTGAAGTTCCATGCCTCTTTTATGAGCTTCTTCAATAACAAATTCTAAAGGATCCCAATAGGGTTCGGGAGCTTTACCCTCTTCCCCGGTCAGATATCTGCTCCATGGCTCTATAGATGAGTCGTAGAGCGCATCGCCTTCTGTTCTGATTTGAAAGTACAATACATTTATACCTGCATCTTTCAATCGATTCAGTTTATTTATGAGATCAGATTTTTGGAACCTTGGGGCTAATCCACCGGATTGCGGCCAATCCAGATTGATAACGGTTGCCATCCATGCTCCTCTGAATTCACGCTTAGGAATTTCATATTCCTGTGCTTTTACAAATGAAGCTATAAGTGTGGCTATCAGTAATAATGATATTTTTTTCATGGGCTAAAAATTGCTCTCTTTTGATCTGAATATACAAAAAAGGCAGCACGAGGCTGCCTTTGATGTTTTAATAAGTGTAAATGCTTATTTAACTAATGTCATACGATTAGTTAAACGGAGTCCATTAGAAGTAAGTGTATAAATGTATACACCGGATGCTAAATTAGACGCGTCAAATGTCACAGAATGCTCTCCTGCACTTTCTCTGCTGTTAACCAATGTAGCAACTTCTCTACCCGTAATATCATACACTTTCAATGTCACCAAACCAGCTTGATTTAGTGAATAATTGATTGTTGTAGAAGGGTTAAACGGATTAGGATAGTTTTGATCTAAACGGAATCCTTCAGGGATATTACTTAGTTCGTCTTCGTTAGAAGTATAAACCTGATCGGTAGTGAATTTTTGAAGGTCAAACTGAGTATCAAGTGCACTGAAAGCACCTACATAAGCAGTTTGTCCATCTGCAGAGAAGTCAAGACCTCTTGGACGTGCAGCATCAAATTCATCAGTAAATTCAGGATCACCTGCACCAGCTACCCAACGGATACTATCCAATGGTGTCTCATCAGAACCTAAAGTAGCATAATCAAATGCGTACCAGCTCTGTGGAGTCCATGGAGCATCAGGAACATCATTCAGAGAACCTGAACCAACCCATAGGTGTTTGGTTTGCGGATGGATATCAAAACTTTCGGATCTTAGTCCTCTGAGTACCGTATCAGGAGTACCAAAACCACTGAACTCGTCAGGCTTAACGTATCTTAGTACGTAACCATTAGTGTAACCGGCCCACCAGATAGTTAAACCATCTTCAGAAACCTGTACATCACGAGAGAAACTCGCAGTAGTAGTAATTACTGATTCTTCGTTTTCAAGATTACTGTCGAACTTATAGATCGGAGCATCAGTAGCAACTACACAGCCTACATATACGTTACCTTCTGCATCAGTTGATGCTTCTGTTAACGAACAGCCTGCAGTAGGATCCACTTTTGCTAAACCTTCACCGGTTTTATAGTCTAACTTATATACCCGGTTGAACTGAGAAACGATTATGTTTCCGTCAGAAATACTTGTTTCAATACCTCGTCCTGAATATCCCTCATAGCTTTCTCCTGTCCAAACGCGTCCTAAGGTATCTGCTGGAGTAGTACCGTCAGCATAGTTAACGACTAAAATTGGTGAGAAGCTTGCAGGAGTTCCATCTGCATTATATACATAAATTGCTCTTGTAGATAATGTATCAGGGTCTCCATTATTACCATCTCTGTTAGTAATGATGGTTTCTGTAGCATAAAACGGTTGAACCCAAACTTTTCCATCCGGATCTACTGCAACACCATGAACTTCAAAGAAAAGGTCATCTGTATTGGCTGTATCCGGAATAAAAGAATCGTCAAACGTCCAGTTTTGAGCTGAAGCCATTAGTGGCAACAACATCAAACCTAAAAGTAGTAGAAGTTTGTTTTGTTTCATTTGTTCTCCTTTTGTATCTGTTTATCGATAGATTATAGATTATGATTTATTGTTAATGTTGTAGTTAGTTAAATCCAAAAATTCCTGCTCTTCTTCGGTCAAACATATCCAGAAAATTTACACTGTTTTCCTCACCCGTAATTGCAACCACTGCAATTTCATCATCCCTCCAGGTAATTCCAAATGTACCTTGTTTTATCATTCCCGGATAAAATGCTTCATGTCTTCCTGAAGGAAAAACTCTGACTATGCTTGTATCACCTGAATTTCCAATCAGTAATTCCCCGTTTGAAGCAAATATCATAGAGGTAATATCTCCATCATAATTAGCACCAAAATCAAAATAAAGTTGACCACCTGTTAAATTTCCGCTTCCATTAATTTGGAACCTCCAGACTTTTTGTCCACCATCAATCTCTCCGGCAACATATAATTCATTATTGTTATCAAAGTATGCAACTGCGGTAAACTGACCGGCTAATGGGAATTTAGTTTCTGCTTTGGATGAAGTATTAAATCGATGAATTTGATCACTATCTAAACCCACAACCCATAGAAACCCGTTATCATCGAAAACAATATCATTTATTTTAAGTCCACCCGATGATGACGCTGCCCAGACAGATTCTCTGATATCATCACCAAAAGTTTTAGTAAATAAAGCTCTGATTCCCTGCTGGCTTAGAAACATATCTCCACCAGGACCAATTTCTAAATCACTGTATTGAGTGAATCTCATTGTACTGTCAGCCGGATATGGTCTACTGTCATTCGGATCAGGTCTCGGTTCTCCGGGGTACTTTACCAAATCTCTATCAATCGTGCCATCAGGGGCTATTCTTGTATATCTTATTGTCCCGTTTCTATCAATAATTGTGTAGATGTTGTTATTCGCATCAATGCCAACGGGAGTTGTGGGGGAAAAACTAAGATCAGTTCCGGCATAAAATCCCTGAGGCTGTCTCAAAGTATATGAATAACTATCACTCAAAAATTCGGCGTTTCTTACACCTACCTGCACCGGGAGATCATCTCCGTGCTTGGTTCCCGGACGAACCACCAACTCTGTAGTAGAAGCGCTAAGTACAACTCCGGGTGAACCTCCAAAATTGATAACAACTTCTTCGGCATTGTCTGAGAAGTTTTGACCTGTTACAATTACAGAATCAACACCTGCTAAATATTCCGGGTCGGGTGAAATATTAGTTATTACCGGAGTTTCGCCGGGTAATCTAAAATCAGGATCAAAAACACTATTGCCATCCTCACAGCCAAAACTAAACAAGGCACAAAAAAGAACAAATAATGTGAAATATTTGGTTGGCATATTAATTTCCTTAATCAAATTCCTAATAATCATTAAAATCCTATTTGAGCTCCAAACCGGTTTACTTCTCCGAATACTCCAAATTGAGTGTATGAGTAATCGATACTTAGATTGATTCCCCCTACTGGTTGATTAATACCAAACCCGAATGAAAGCTTTTCTTCATCCTTAGGGAAACCATAACCTCCTCTAACCATAAACCTATTCATAAAAGTATATTCAACTCCGAATAAAACCTGTTCATCGTAGTCTCGTGGACGATTAGTATCGATTGATACTAATAAAGAATGTTTTTCCGGATCAATATTTTTCAAATCCAGTACATTCATCGAAATTCCAATCTTAAAGGTGAGAGGTAATTCTTCTTCTTCCTCCCCAAAAGACACTTCTCTTGAAAAATTTCGCAGAGCAAATGCAAAATTCAAACTTTTAAAACCTGTTTTATAAAAAGCTCCGAAATCCAACACACCTACTCCTGCTGCATAGGATTCGGTTATGTAACCTCCGTTTCCATCTAAATTAATGGGTGCAGAAGTTAAATCCTGATATGCATACTTAAAGTTTGCTCCTACAGAAAACTGATCGGTAATTGAATTTGCATAAGACAATCCCAGTGTCATTGCTGTAGGATTAACAAACCCATTATCTAAGTAACCAAGCGGATTATTAGGATCATTATCTCTCACGGTAGCAATGATATCACCATAATCTACAGAAGTGGCATTTAAACCAAACACCCCAATTTTGTCATTACCCGGCTTAAAGATAACAGATGCGGAATTATGATTGATATCAGCAATCCATTGTACTACACCTGCCGTTACACTGACTTTTTCATCGATTAATGCTAATGTTGCAGGATTATAAAATGCGCTGTAGGCTCCCATGTTTACAGAGGTTACTGCATCAGACATAGATGAAGCTCTTGCAGATGGAGAAACAGATAAAAATTTCATACTTGTCTGAGCTCTTTTATCCTGTGCCTGACCTGCAGGAATAACGAAAAGAAGCAATAATAAAGTGATAACAGTATTTCTCATATCTTTTCGAAGGCTCATAATATTATTACAATTTTCCGGATGGCAACTTGTCCAAATTCCTCATCATTTGGATCTTCGTTTATAATTCGTGCAATATATACTCCACTTGCTACGGTTTGTCTTGAATCCGTTTTTAAATCCCAGGGCTCATCACCACTTCCACCTGTGTGTTCAATGGTTCTGATCTTTTCACCTAACTCGGTATAAATTTCTATGGTACATTCTCCCGGAATTTCATAGAAGTAAATTCGGTCATTTCCATCTGTTTCACCTGTAAATAATAAACTTCTGTCAGCACTTCCGGAATAGGGATTTGGAACAACCCTGATATCTGACATCGCTTCCCCTGCAGCTCTCAGAAGTGTCGCAGGGTCATAAGATTGAGTGTAATAACGACTACTTTTTAAACTTTGCCCTGTTGGCGTATTCCCTGCGTTGTCATTATTGGTATTGCCAACACTCACGATATAGTAATAATAGCTTAAACCACGGATTGGTACATCAAGTAAAAAAGCACCGGGATTATCTGTTCTTCCACTTTCACCATCAAGTATGGAAGTTTCTGCAGGACTTGCTTCATATAATAAACGGTAGGTACTATCTACTCTGCCCTGTGCTCTGTAAATTTCGAACCCTTCAATGTCACTTACATCTCCCTGATATTCCCATTCTAACTGAATTCCTCCACCTTTTGATTCTACAAAGAACAAAGCGGGCGGCTCAGGTCCTTTAGGGATTGCAAAATCAGAGTCAAAATTCGCAATAGCTCTTTCAAAAGTTTGAAAGAGAGAATCCCTTCCGGTAAATACCCATTCATTTTTAGTCATACTTTCTGACTGACCATTTACCTCGTACGTGATATCAGCATACTCATCTCCGCCGGCTTCAACTATTTCTTTGAACTGTCGCCCAACTCCTTCTGCTACATCTCTGGATATTCCTGCAGATCCTTCCGCAATTACTATTCGTACACTTTCGCCCGGAGCTAAGTTATAAGGACCGTATCCATAATTGTAGGCAAACCCACCAAGATTATTACCTAATTTAGGATCGCCGGTAGGCTGAATAAAACCGTCGTAACCGCTTGGTTCAACAATATAGGCATGTCTTTCACTGCTACGACCTCTGGTCATCATTTCATATTCAGCTGCCATTTTCGTTTCATTGAAAGCATCATTCTGACTGTATAAAGGATCGTCATTGTGTTCTTCAGTCATAGTAAAAGGTTGACCCGGATCATCAGAATCATCACTTGATGAAGCATCTGCATGTAAAGTTACCGTACCTACAAAATGATATGCACCTAAACGTCCTGTAGTATCAGCAGTAGTAAGAAATCCACCAGCGGTATTCGGTATTATGATAGGCGCTCCGATATTATCATAGTTAGCATCCATAAAGCCCGGGAAGCGGCCGTGCCAGGCAAATTGAGCTCTGAAATTTTCTGGTTCAGCGGGCCTTAAACCATCTCCCCTACGATCATTCATGGTATTTTGTCCCCAACCTGTGGCATTACCAATAGTAAAACGAGTTGCTTTTACCGGCGCCATTCTATTTAAGAAATATGGTACAAAACCTTCTACTGTCTGATTGGGAAGCTCAATGTCATCATCAGCATCTGTGTTTCCTGTATTAGTGAAAATGTATTCTATCACATGATAATTGTCGTGATACTGTTGACTGAACTGACTTACAGTACGTTGAACTGTAACTCCCAACAAAGTATTTACAGTAGTAACAATTTTTCGATCAGCAAGCATATTCGGATCTACTTCGTCATTGCTTACATCTTTGGCAAATGATACTAATCCGTCTACTACTACCTCAGGGGGAGCAAACTTACTTATGGTTTTCATTTCGATGGGAATGAATTCTCCCAATCCCGTTACTCTTGGACCAACGTGTACTACTCTTTTAGAAAAAGTAGTCCCGTTTTCATCCGTAAAATTATCAGCTCCTAACCAAAGAGCTTTCATTGCCATGGCGTCCTGACCTAAATAGATTGCAGGCCATTGCCATCCACCCTGTTGAGCATCGATAAAACCCGACTCAATTTCTGAACCTACGCTTGCGTAATAATTATGAAAGGAACCTACCGACAGCCATCTGTTCTCAACCTGAGAAAATGCCAGACCCGGTATAAAAACGAGTATTGCTGCTAAACTGAATGCTTTTTTTAATGTAATTCTAATCGTCATTTAAATTAAACTCTCAAATTAAAATGAAAACCTTACACCGAGGCGTATGGTCCGGGGATCCAGGAAGTTGAAAAATCTTTGATTCGGCATATTGATATACGCTTTATCATCTAAAACTTTATCTACGTAACTGCCGTCAGCATCAACAAATGCCGCTCCATCCCACTGATAATATTTTCCTTCCAAAGAATTGTAGTACAATGCTCTTGTATTTCCTGATGATGGCAACGTAGTAAATACCTCAATTGGAACATAGGTAACATCGCTCGGACGGTAATCTCCCGGTTGATCACTACCCGGAACTCTTTGGTTTAGCAATCCTATTTCTTCCCAGGTATCTGCAGATAAATGCAGGGAATTCATATAATCGAAATAGTCATTACCATCAATTAACCCGGAATTAAAAATATTAAAGTTTCTACGATTGATTACGTTGCTAACGTCAACGAAGAAGTTGAAATCACCACCTGTATCTAAGCTGAATTGTTTTGCTAATCGTAAACTTGTGCCCCAGAAATCACGGTTTTGCACATTATTTATAACTCCTGGAATAGAGCCCCCTCCGGTGAAAGTGAAGTAACTTCCTGCTCTCCAACTTACCAATGGAACTATCTGCCAGTTTCCGAATGGATGAGTTCCGAATAATTCGGGTCCTAAATCCCTCGGCAATTGGAAATAGAGTTGTAATCTGGCAAAAGGTTGAGGAACAGGTTTGAAAATATCATTGTCATTTGTTCTTCGGTCATAGTTCCTTTGATCAAAAGGATTCTCATAATTCTCAAGGGTTCCAAACAAACCTCTGGTGGCAATACTGTAGGTGTAATTTATCTCACCACCGAATATTCTACCTCTTTGTTTCTGAAGCGTTAGCTCAAGCCCCCTGATATCCCCATAAGAAAGAGGCTGACTTACAGAATAGCTGTTATTATCCCTACTTATATAATCCACCTGAATAGGCTGATCACTCAAATCCTTATAATAACCACTTACCCTTACCAAATACTGATCTAAAATGTTATGCTCATATCCTACTTCGTAAGCAACGGTTTTAGGCAGTTTATTTCGAGGTGAAGCAACTCTTACTACCGTGTTTGTAAATGGCTCAACACGAACCAAATATAAATTTTCAGGATCAGGTAACTGAACCAGGTGATCATAATTGAAGAACAACTTACTTACTTCTGATATAGGAAAAGAAGCACTCAAACGTGGTTGGACGACAATTTGCGGATCTACGTCTGATACAGAAGCAGTGTCTAATGCATCAGCATTACCTGTATCAAAAAGATCTGTGAACGGGTCATAGTCGTACCATTCAACATTTGGATCAGAATAGGTTACCCGTAAACCTACCCTGGCTATAAGTCCTTCAAATTCTAATTTATCTTCTGCAAAAACTCCTATCCTAAAAGGATTGGTATCCCATACAGATCTGGTTCTTCCGGACGGAAGTACGGCATCAAAAGAACCATAGTTTGCCCGACTTTTCTGTCTGATAATTTCAAAGCCGGCTTTAATTTCATTTACGCGGTTAACCTGGCTGGTTATTTTAAACTTCAAGCTCAGATCACCAAATCGGCTGGTATCTCTGGCGGTGCTCATTCCCACTCCCATTCTCATGCCGGATGCCAAACCGCTTGAAGTGTTATTGAAAAACCCAAATGGACCTTCATCAAAGCCAACTCCGCCAATGGTTATTACATCAGAAGTGTCTCTGAATGCCCCCGGACTTGTATTATTCTCCTGATTGGAAGCATATAATTGTACTTTATAAAAAGTCTTGGCAGATAAGTTATGGGAGAACTCTATTCCTAATCTTCTTTGAATCTGTTCAGATGGCGCCCAGTAATCAGATGCATATAATCGCGACTCAATAAAGCTTACCCTTTCCATACTGAATGCAATATCTGCAGCGCTATCAAAGAAGTTTGGAAAGCCACCCTGACTCTCTGTAGTACCACTAATTCGATTATAAAAACCATCAACAGATAATTTCATACCATTGGCAATATTACTGGTAAGTCTTGCCTGTAATGTGGTTTGAATTTCTCTGTCTCTTGAAAGCGGTACTATGAACATATCCTGAGTCTGCCGAAAAGAGGTAGAGAACCTTAAATCTCCGAAATTTTCACTTATTACCGGAAAAGGACCACCAAAAGTAAGGTCTATATCATAGTCCGGTTCTGTAATGGCAAAATCTTTACGGTGTTGATACAAAAATACTTGTTGAGCTGCACTTGGTGAAAGATCATTGGTAGGATCGTCATCATTTAATAATTGCTGAGAAAATGCATTCCAGCCTTGAAAACTTGGGTACTCTCTTTGAGTATACTCATCCCAGGCGCCGTTATTTGTACCTGTCCATGCAACATCATTATCCAGATAAGGTCTTAACCAATAAGAATTGGGGTCATTTATTGCCTGACCCACATTTTTTTGTTGAGGTGGAGTTAATCGTACAATCCCGTCCAAAGTGTAACGGTTGATTTGTCCTTCTTTAGGAGTAACAGTGATCAAACCGGATCTTAAATCTCCGTATTCAGCGGAAATACCTCCCAACTGTACATTCACACGCTCTATAGAGGTAATACTTACATTTGTATTGGGAGAGTTAGTTCTTGCAGAACCCAGAGAACCTCCTCCGAAGTAAAAACTAACTTCGTCAGTTGAACTTCCCCTAATGCTTAATCCCTGCACACCTGCCTGCAATCCTATTGCTTCAGTAACACTTGCAATAGGCAACGCTTCCAGATTCTCTTTACTGATATTAGCCTGACTTGCAGCCACATCCTTTTGAACGATCGGTCGTTCAGCTACAACTACAATCTCTTCACCTTCAAACGTATCTTCTCTCATTACAATGTCGATCTCAGTGGTTTGATCAACATTAACCTGAACGTTTTCTATCACTATTGGAGTAAAGCCAATATAACTTGCCTTGATACTATATGTACCGGGTTCAATATTTAGTATCTGATAAAATCCATCAGCTTCAGCCGCTGTTCCTTTTAAAGTACCCTCAATTACAACATTTACTCCCGGAAGCGCTTCCCCTTCAGAGTCTGTAACAAATCCATTTATTTTACCGGTTTGAGCAAAAAGGAAATTGGAAAAGAGTAGAAAAACAAAAATCGACAGTAGCTGTTTTAAGACCATAAATTAATTTTATTTGCTAAATAGTTAAGAGTGGTATTACCGAAGCATTTCCAATCCCTTCCAAATGTTAATAAAAAAAAGTAATTGTTAAAAAAAATTTAGGTTCGTAAAACGAGAAAGACTACTTATTCCATACGATGCCTTTCTGAGCTTCTAAGTAAGGAATTTTTCAGAAAATGAACATATACATACTTTTTAAGGGATGTTTTTTTGGTCTGCAGATTGATTAAAAATCATGTTCATAATATTCATAATCAAAAAAGCCTGAGAGTAGAATAAAAAAGTTTTGTAGTTCAATAAAAGCTCAACAAAACAAAAAAGGCTCCTATCCGGAGCCTTTTTACAAATTAAAAAATTGAGTTCCGTTATCGCCTGTTTCCAAAAATTCGGAGCAAGAAAATGAACATATTTATAAAGTCGAGATAGAGAGCTAATGCGCCCATAACCGCCCCCTTTTTTCCTTCTTCCGAGTTAACATCAACTTCCAGGCTCATTTTCTTGAGTTTCTGAGTATCGTATGCTGTGAGACCTATAAAAATACCTACTCCTATATAACTGATAATCCAGTATAGCGCCGGACTTGCTAAAAACCAGTTTACGACACTCGCAATAATCAAACCTATCAAAGCCATGTAGAGAAAACCACCAATAGAGCTGAGGTCTTTTTTAGTAAAGTATCCGAAAGCACTACATGCACCAAATGTACCTGCAGTTATAAAAAAAGTAGAAGCGATTGAGGCACTGGTATACACATAAAATAACACAGATAAAGTGACCCCATTCAACGCTGAGTAAAGAATAAATAGCCCGGTAGCAAAACCGGAACTCATGGAATCAATTCGGGAACTCATCCACCAAACCAATCCTAATTCTATTGCGATTAATATATAAAACGGCCATGTACTACCGCCTTGAGTAAACATATTCATGAAAACCCCGGAGTCTGCAACTCTCATCGCTACAATTCCGGTGATCGTAAGTGCCAGCCCCATCCACATATATACTTTATTGAAAAATGTAGCCTGAATGGTTTTGATTTGTTCAGCAGAAAGATGTTTTACCTGATCCATTAGTGTAATTCTGAATTTGATTTTATTCTGAAATCAAAAATACGAATTTTGCGGAGATTTATTATGCAATTCCTCTCCTTTTATATAACTCTGCGAAGTTAGTTTCCGAACCAAAAGCTAAGTTTTACCAGAAAGATATTGATGGGGTCAGTATTGAATAATTCGTCAGTATTTTTGAAAGGATCAAACTGACTTTGTCCTCCTAAAGTTTGCTCTTTTTCCTGTTGCCATACAAAAAACAGAGTAGAACCCGGTCTGTATTCCCATCTCAACACCGCATTTCCCTGTAGAATCCTGTAATCGAAATCAAAGAATGAATCAAAAACGGTTTGTGTAGCTGGGTTTAACCTATCGAAGTTGTAAGTCTTTCGCTCAGAAAAGGTTTTAAAGTCAGAAAAGTCTGCCGTATAGAAAAGCGGACGGGCATAAGTTTGAAGACTTAGTGTAGGGGTGAAGGTCCAGTTAAGTCGAAACTCCGTATAAAATATATCCAACCTTGATTTTGAGAAAGTGTAATCTGCTGAATTATCCCCATTTGAATCAAAGAAACCAATGTATTGATCTGTATTTAGTTCTGTTAAGAAAGTAGGTGCTACCGATAGTTGTAAGAATCCCGTTGGACGGTAATTTAATGCACCAAATAAAGTAGTTGTGTATTCCCCGGAAGCATCTGCGCGATATGATCCACCTATAGAAGCGTAGAGTTCTTTTGTTGAATTAGACTCAAGAGAAATACGACTATTCCAGGATTTAGGTCTGCGCATTACCGGACCGCCTCTTGCAATTCTATCGTTATAAAAAGTCCCTGTAAATCCACCTGTATAAGTTAATGTCCATAAATTATTGAATTGGAAGTAAGCACCACCCGCATAAAAATTCATAATCAGGTCACCATCAAAATTCCAGGCGTAGCCACCGTATCCCCACAACAAATAAAACCGGAACATATCTGAATTGAGACCCAAGTATTCTAAATAGAAATGAGGTGATCGATAATCTGCCCGTTCCTGAAATCCTAAATCATTGATTTCATACCCCGGGCTTGTTTCTGAATATGTCAGTGAATATTTCAATCCTGCTCCGCCAAAACGTCCAACGCTAATTTCAGCAGAATATCCGCTAAGGCTGGTTTTGGAAGAATCAACAGATAAATAATCTGAATCTACTCTGTCGTAATACCTTGCTGAGGTTGTTTGCGTTCGTAATAATGCTTCCTCACTTCCATTAACTAAACTGCCAGATAAAGATCCGTAAACACCCCAATTTCTGTTATCCCAACTATATCCCCCATCGATTCCTCCCTGATAAGCAGATTCGTGCAAATAATTTTCTAAATAACCTCCGTTCAGATTTCTGTTAACAGCTCCGGCAAATCCACCTATAAAAGCATCTCCCTGATTGATATCCTGTTTAATTCTGGAGACAAAATAATTCGAAGCAGGCTCGGTAGTATACGACCCCGAACTATCGTTAGTCGTAATAAAAAAGTTAGAACTTTCCTCTAAGGTATAGGCATTTAGAATCCCGACTGAAAGACCGTTGCTTGTTTTACCACTTACTTTACCTGCGCCGGCAATAGTTGCCTGAGTTGATCTGTCCTCGAAGGTATTTGAAGGATCAATTCCGATATCGGATAGAGATCCCACCGGGGAGCGACCAATTCTCCGGCTATAAAAATTCTGATGAGTTCGAAATGTATTCTGTGAATTGGTTGAACCATAGTTAAAAATGTCAGCGCCTTCCAAAAAGAACGGTCTTCGTTCCTCAAAAAATACTTCAAATTCGCTGAGATTGATTGTAGCAGGGTCCGCTTCTACTTGCCCGAAATCCGGATTTATGGTCCCGGTGAAAGTAAAATCCGAAGAAATCCCATATTTGATATCCCCTCCGGCTTTAAATTGAAAATCATTCTCTTCGAAAAAAGGACTCTCATCTCCGTTTATATTTTCCGGTTGAGGTTCCCGTGTATCACTTCCTAAAATGTAAGGTAAAATTTCTAACCTCATGGGCTCCTCGAGATCCCTGATGCCATTCAGACTTCCGAAAAATGATACTAATCCGTTTTCTTCGCGCGGGGTTCTCGACCAAAATGAAATCTCTTCTTTTCTTGCGATACGTCGTTGAAAGTTTACTCCCCAGTTCTGTTCAGTGTTTGCAGATGAGTACCTTAACTGTGACAATGGAATTCTTATTTCCGCAGTCCATCCTTCTTCATCTATAGAAGTTGAAGCATCCCACACTGCATCCCACCGGATATCTTCTTCCACATCATTGTGATATAAAATATCTTTTTGAACACCTCTTGGATTTACTGCAAATGTAAAAGCTGTTCTCTTGTCATTGTAACTGTCAAAACTGACGTACACCCAATCGCTGAATTCACTTCCATCCCTTCTGAATAAAGTAGCAGCAATGGAATCAGGAGAACTGTCATAAGCCCTGAAGGAAACAAAAACATGATTGGTGGAATAAGCTAACTTTACATCGGTCTTTTCGGTAGCATTTTGTCCATCTAAAGGAAAGCGTTGAATAAAACCATTTACAGGTTCAACTTTCATCCATACATCATCGCTGAGCTTTCCGTCTATTTCGATGCTCTCCCCTGGGGAAAGTCGGTAGGCATTAATAAATTTGTTAGCAGATATAGATTGTGCATTTACCAATTCCCCAATAAGCAGGAAACAAACCAATGCTGTAGCTGATATTTTCAATGTGTTTTGTTTTGTACCAAATTTCAGATCACGTATTTACGAAAAGAGGCGCTTCAAATAGATTTGTTACAAAAAAAGGAGGTGAATTTCTTCACCTCCTAAAAAACGCTAAACCAAAAGGGTTCTTGTATTTAAGAACCGAACCAATAACTTAATTTGATTAGAAAAACGTTGGTTGGTTCAGCTCGAATAAGGTTCCCTAAATCGTTGCCAAAATTAAGTTGACCATTTCTATCAAAATCTCTTCGTTGTTGTTGCCAAACAAGAAATAATGTTGAACCCGGAGTATATTCCCATCTGAACACAGCATTTCCTTGTAGTGCTTTACTGTTGAAATCTAACCTGAAGTTTTCAACTAAAAATGGATCTTGTCCCTGATTGTCACCATCAGGATCTATGGTTACAGAACCATCTGTATTTCTTGTTACAGTTCCCTTGTCTTCACCATATGCATCAAAACCGAATCCTCCCGGGTTATTAAATTCCTTTAGTTTTGAATATTCACCAGTAGCAATAAAAGGACGTACATAGGTTTGCAAACTCATTTTTGGAGTGAATGTCCAATTCAACCGAATTTCTGTTGAAAAACTTTGCTGACGCACGTCTGCAAATACATAGCGTTGTCCAAAAGTATTGTTTTCATCAATTGCTGCGTTTGAAACAGCCACTCTTTTTACATATTGATCAACATCATTTTGGAAACCATATTCAGGCTCTATGGATACTTGAATAAAAGTAGTTGGTCTGAAGTTGATATATCCCCAAAAGAAATGGTCGTACTCACCCACTCTATCAGAACGATGAAATTGCCCGGTTCCTCCTGATATTTTCTTAGATCTGTCGGAGTTTATATTGAAGTTAAAATTCAAACTTCCCGGCATCAAAAATGTCGGACCTCCTCTGGTAATTCGATCTGAAATTGAGTCAAAATTGGCATTCGTATTTACGTTGAATGACCACAGGTTCTTAAACTGAAACCACCCACCGGCGTTATATCCTCTTGCTATCAAATCACCGTCAAAATTCCAGGCATGTACTGTATAACTCCACAGGTTCACATGCTGAAAGAATTTTGGATCTCGTTCCTGATATTGCAGACCGGTATTAACAGCTCTGTAATCGGCTCTGTTCTGGAAACCAATATCATTCGTTTCATATCCGGGAGAAACTGTTGAACCTGTAATTGACCATGTCCAATGTTCTCCACTTGCTTTTTGAAGGCTCAGTTCTGAAGCATAACCCGAAAGACTTGTTTTACTCGGATCAACAGATAATCCGTCTGAATCTATTCGTTGATAATAACGCTGTGGCGCCAATTGAGTTCTTGTAATTGCTTCCTGTGTACCGCTTACGTTACTATATGATGCTGTACCACTTACAATCCAGGTTCGGTCATTCCACCCATGTTCAAAATCTGCTCCGGTAATAAATGCAGAACTATGGTTGTAGGTTTCGAAGTACGTATTATCAATATCTCTGTTCATTCCACTGAAGAAACCACCTACTACAGAATTTCCGCCATTAAAATCCTGCTTAACTCTTGAAACAAAGAAATTATTGGATGGTTGTACTACAAAGTCTCCTCTTTGATTGGTTGTATTTCCTGATTGAGTATCTGTAACTGTTAAATCAAATGGAGAGGTTTCTTCAACAGTTCTGGCATATAAAGTACCTATTGAAGTACCATTCTGAGTTTTACCACTTAGCTTAGCCGCTCCAAGAATACTCGTTTGTCGTGGAAAGTCTGTATAATTTTGAGCTTGTAAATCAGGATCATTCGGATCGTAATAAGCCCCACCTGCTTCGTAACTATTTGCTCTGGAAAAACTTCCAATCGGAGCACCACCTATTCTTCTTGAGTAAAAGGTGTTTGGATTACCAAAGTTGTTATAGGTTCGGGTGCCACCAAATCTGAAAATATCATTCCCCTCAAGGAAAAAAGGTCTTCTTTCAGGAAAAAACTGCTCAAACTGCGACAAGTTTATCGTAGCAGGATCTGCTTCAACCTGACCAAAATCGGGATTAATAGTCGCCGAGAGTGTTAAATCAGAAGTTACTCCATATCTGATATCACCACCAATGTTAGCTCCCAATTCATTTTCATTATAAAAAGGATTATTCGGGTTGCCGGGAGCTCTTTCAAGATTAGTTGAAGCATAAGGAATCACTTCTAAACGGGTCGGCTCTTCCAAATCTCTGATTCCGTTTAATCTTCCAAACAAAGAAACACTTCCCGATTCTGATTGAGGGGTTGGCGACCAATAATTGAATTCGTCATGTCTGGCAATTCTACGCTGGAAATTAACTCCCCATGATTTTACCGCATCCTGAGAACTAAACCGTAATTGAGATAATGGAATTTTCATCTCAACAGACCAACCATCGTTCAACATTTTTGCCTCAGCTTCCCAAACGGCATCCCAAAGCACATCTTCTCCCCGATCATCGAAATACAAAATATCTTTTTGAACTCCTCTTGGATTTACAGCAAAGGTAAAAGCTGTTCTCTTATCATTATAACTGTCAAAGCTTACATATACCCAGTCGCTTGATTCGTTTCCATCTCTTCTGAATAAAGAAGCAATGGCCGAGTCAGGAGCAGTATCAAAAGCCATAATACCTACATAAATGTTTTTATTTGTGTAGAGAATTCTTGCTTCTGTTTTTTGGGAAGGATCTGCTCCGTCTTTAGGTGCTCTTTGGGTAAATCCTGTAGCAACAGGAGCAGTAGCCCAGATCGCTTCGTCCAACAAGCCATCTAATCTAACTTCCGATCCGGTTATTTTTACTGCTTCCATCGTTGGATTTATTTCATATCCAAAACGATAATCAGTATCAATATTTACTGTTTTTCTGTCTTCAAATCTCTCGGCTGTTTCCGAAGTATCTTCCTGGGCATAAAGTGTAATTCCCAGACATAGCATGAGTAGAGTTGTGGCTGTTTTCCGCATAATAGTTGTAATCTTGATGTAGTTCCTCCACCTGTAAGTCACTCACTGCGAGTAACTTACAATTGAAGAATGTTATAATTAAGACGAGAGCAGTCGGGCTTTAGTTACCCTGGTTTACTTGTTTTTACGAATTGAAATATCTCCGTGAAGCGTCTTGAATAAATATTCCGGTCCGCCTCCGTTCACTGTGCCATATACCCATTTGTTAATGGTCACTTTGTACTGTCCTTTTCTTTTGGATACATCTTTTGTTTCGGGACTTCGATCAATTTCCATGTCAAAATTTGTATACACATCTCCCCAATCAGTTTTCATTTTAGCGGAGAACTTTGCGCTTTCCGGCAAACTAATTTCGATATCACCGTTAACTCCTGTAAACGACATTGGAGCATCCGGGTCCACTCTATTGAAGCGAGCCTCAATATCACCGTTCACACTGTTGACCAATGCAGAGCCTGAAATGGAAGTTATTTCTACGTCACCGTTTACCGATTCAATAGTAACCTCTCCCTCCAAACCATGCACTTCCACATCGCCATGGACAGCATTTATCTTGGCGGAGAAATTTTTTGGAACCATCACTTTCAGTTCCAGATCATTGTTCATAGGCTGACTGTTAATTTTCACTACGTTGTCATCCTCGGTAATTTCCAGACTCATTCCACCGGAAGAAATTCGGCGGAGACCGTCTCTCCTTCGGTTCCAGTCGTCGTCGTCATTGTCGCCATCGTATTGAACGATAACATCTTGTCCGTCATGGGTGGTAACAATGATTTCATCAGCATATACCAAATCAATCATTAGTCTTCCGGCTTTTCCGGGATCTGTCAATGGAACTTTTATATCGTCCTGAGCAAAACCCGTTCCTGCCAACAGTACTGCTGCAAATGCACTAAATATTATTTTTTTGAGCGTCTTCATGATTATTCTTTTTTCTTGATTATTATTTTCTTTTGCGGATGTAGGCACTGCCGTTTACCGTTTCAAATTCCATTCTGGCTCCACCGTCTCCGATTTGTACCGGAGTGTTTTCGCCAACTCTGTAACGATATCCTTTTCCATCCTTTTCCTTGTTCAATTCGGGTTTCAATCGTTTTACTTGTTCAAAATCTGTATATAAGTCACCGTGCAAACTTTCAAAAGTTACAACTGCTGAAAGATCTGCAGGGGCATAAATTTCCATACTTCCGTTTACCGTGTTAAATCGGGAATCCTCGGTTGGACTTTCAGCAAAGGTCACGTCAATATCTCCGTTTACTGTATGAGCATGGGTTTTTCCTGCTACTTCTTTCAAATACACACTTCCATTTACATTACCCGCATCAACGCCGTTCATCATTTCTGTAATTACTAAATCTCCGCCATTTATAGTAGATGCTTTCACCATCATTTTCCTGGGCATCATCACTTCTATGTTAAATTCGTAATAAATTCTATCCTTATCATCCCATCGGTTTCTGTTCCAATTTACATTGTGACGCATTTTTCCATCTCTGAATTCTACATCAACCCCGGGAGCCTGCACATACATATATAATTTGTTTTGGTGCATTTCCTGTTGCAGATATATTTCGTCAATTTCTTTTTGCTCAAGACCTCCTCTTTTCTTCCGGATGATTTTAGTTCCGGTCACTTTAATTTCATCTCCATCATAGCCGGTTACTTTTAGATCACCGTTTATATTTTTGATGACAAATGCTTCTACTGAACCCAGAGCATTCTTCTTCACCGTAATATCTAATCCTTCCGTAACTTTCTGGCTTTCAACCAATCTTTTCTGGGCACTTGTTGAAAGCGCAAAACATCCCAATACAATTAATAATCCTAATTTTTTCATGATTTCTCCTTAAAGCATCGCGATGGTGCTTTCCAACTTTTGTTTAACATTGATGTTCAATTCTCTCTCGTTTATGATACTCTCAAATTCCTGTTTCGAATTCTGAAGCTCCAATTCCACCATGGCATCAGCCAAAGCGATAATTACCACATCTGATTCCTGCGAAGCAATGGCATTCACTAAGCCTTTTCTCACACTTTCATTCTCTCCCCATTTTTTCAAAGCTTCCACCGATTGCACCCGAACATTAGTACTTTCGTCATGATTAAGGGTAAATAACAACGCTCTGATTGCCTTTTCATCCGCAGTGGGTAATTGCGTACTGATGTTTACAGCTCTTAACCGATCGGTTGTAGAAGCACCCTCCAGCATACTTACGACCATCATTTCCTGCATATTCTGCATTTGCGCCGTTAGCTGGTCAATATCAGATTGATTGTTTCCGAACTGAGCACCAACAAATCCACCTATAATCAGCAATACAAAAGCGTACGCCAGTTTCGGCATGGTCAACTGAGCCAGTAACTCATTCAGCTTTTCAATCAGATTGAAAGAAGGTTTTTGTGTTTTAGACTTCTCTTGCTCCAACATGGTGTAGAAACGATCACTCAATTCAGCAGATGGCTCTGCAGTTGGAATCATTTCCAGTTCATCGTGAAGTTGCTCCATAGCTTTGAAATCAATCAGATCAATTTCACCGCTTTCGAGCAGTTTCTCTACTTTTTGTTGTTCGGTATCGTCGAGTTCTCCGTTTAAATATCCGGCGATTAACTCTGCATATTTTTCATTCATTTGCGTATTCCTCATTTATGGAATTAACAATCTCTTTTAAATCTTTCATTGCCCTGAAGAATCTTACTTTGATGGCACTTTCCGAGACTCCCTGAATTTCAGCTATCTCAGCATATTTCAGTCCTTCGTACCGACTCAGAATCACTACTTCTTTTTTATCTTCATCCAGTCGGTTCAGTGCCATTTCCAGTATGTTCTTTCTTCTTGTTCGCTCATCCATTTCAGCAAATTCAGGATCGGAGCCTACTACCCTTTCTTCGTCAAGCTCCTCTTGTTCATTATGCTTTTTGTGTTTGCGATAATGATCAATGTGCGCATTCCGGGCTATGCTGAACATCCAGGTTGTAAATGCCCCTGATCCTGAATATGTGCTTCGATATTTGAGCATGCGCTCGAACACCGATTGAACAAGATCTTCGCTTACATCAGTTTGAAAAGTTTTCTTGTAAAAGAATCCATATAAAGGTTTATGATACCGTTCAAACAACAATCCGAGCTTGTCGAGATCGCCATCTTTCACTTTCATCATTAATGCTTTGTCGGTTGCTGAATTCAATTACCTGCTTTTCCCCGTTGTAAGTTCTGTTAGTTACACTCGGTATTTTTGGGAAGGTTACAATATATTCCGTGCAATATTTAAATTAATCTCATGAACAAGATACTTCTACTTACGATAATCGGTTTACTTCCTTTCGTCAATTGTAAAGAAAAAACAGATATCCAGAATCCGGTAAAAAAAGTTACCGGAACCGTCATTATACATGAAAACTTTGAATCCGAATTTGTTAAGCCAAGAAATGTAGAAGTTTGGCTCCCTGAAAATTATGATTCATCAGATTCTTCTTATCAGGTTTTGTATATGCATGACGGGCAAAATGTCTTTAACCCAAATACATCTTACAACGGCAACGACTGGATGGTTGATGAAGCCCTGACCCGGTTAATCAAAGAGGGTAAAGTTCCGGGCACCATTGTCGTTGCTTCATGGAATACCGGTGAGACAAGGTTTGCGGAATACATGCCTCAGAAGCCTGAGAAAATTATGAATAGTGAAGAAGTTAAAAACGAAGTTATTGAATTGGGAGGCACTCCGATTATATCAGATAACTACCTTCAATTTTTGACCAAAGAACTAAAGCCATTTATTGATAAGGAGTATCGGACAAAGCCTGAACGTGAACATACCTCGATAATGGGTTCAAGCATGGGTGGACTCATTTCTTTATATGCGATCATGGAATATCCTGATGTATTTGGAGCTGCAGGTTGCCTATCCACGCATTGGATTGTTGAAAAGATCGGCAAGGAATTTGTGGATTATCTTCCGGGTAATCTACCAGACCCTGAAACTCATAAAATTTATTTCGATTACGGCACTGAAGGTCTGGATGCAGGTTATGAGCCTTCTCAAAAAAGAGTGGATGAATTTATGAAGAGTGCCGGTTTTACATCAGGAGAAAACTGGGTTACAAAGAAATTTGAAGGTCATGACCACAAAGAGCAATACTGGGCAATGAGAATCGATGTACCTTTAGAATTTATTTTGAACAAATAATGGTTCATCACCTAAGAAGTTTCTCACTCTTTCGCTTCAAAAACTAAATCAATCATCGTCAAAAGATCATCTCCGGTGAATGTGTATTCCTTTTCTGTATCCACCCTGTGAACAAAAACCATGTTAGAGGAAGGATAAACCCCAAGCATGTGAACTCCGGTTCCGGTATGATAGAATGAACCCCCGGCTCTGTTTTCTGTTTCCGCAAGAACACTCCAAAGCATTCCGTAAGCTAAACCAAATCGTTTGTTGTACACAGAATGTGGTTTGGTAGTTTGCTCAATCCACTGTTCAGGAATAACCTGCTTTCCTTTCCAATTTCCTTTGTTCAGATAAAGCTGTCCGTACAGCGCCATATCTTTTGCCGACATTCTGAAATGATAAGCGGGATACTTCGACTTGCTTTTTTCGTACTGATAAAAGCCACTTGTTTGAGGAAAATCGAATTCTTCTTTAGCCTCAATACTATCTACATCTAAAGAAATATACGTTCCATCAAAATGGTGCATTCCCAATGGATTTGCAATTTGTTCTTCATAGAGTTCATAAATAGTTTTACCTGTTTGTTGCTCCAGAATATGAGCAAGCACATTGAAATCCCAGTTATTGTAATAATAATAGCTTCCGGGTTGATGAGAATCTCTTTTTGGTTTACCTCTTAACATTCCCTCCGAAACTGCCGCTGCGGGATGATAAACTCCCGATCTTGATTTCAACAGATCGGCAACTTTGGCACTTTTCTCCAAATCAGATAAATGGTAAATGTCATCAATTCCGAGTTCAGCTATAGTCGCATTAGTATCAATCAAGCCATCTTGAACTGCAATTCCGAATACAGAATTGAGCATCGACTTCCGAATGGAATGTATGGTGTGAACTTGTTCGGTATTGCCCCATTCATAGGCGATCTTGCCATTAACCAAAATCAGCATTGAAGAGGAACCTGCTTCATCCAAAAAAGCAGATAAAGAATCTAAGCCAGATTCTGTAAATCCATTTTCTGAAGGTGACGAATACTCAAATTGATTTTTTTGATGGTTTGGTGAACAACTGACTCCTACAACAAGAATCAAAAGAAAAATGTACTTCATTAAAAAAGGTATGTAATTCGTTGAGAACTACTGAATATTTTCTAAAAGGTTACAAGTTATTTCACAGGTTTCACTCCGGCATAATTAATACCGGTTAATCTGTGAATATCATAATTAAAAGTACTCAGGTCATTATGATTAAACTTTGATACCGAATCATGTCCACAAGCTCTTGCAATCACTTTTACCAATTGGGTACTTGCTTCAAAGAAATTGGATAATTGTTGAGCAGAGGAATCGATAATCAGTCTCTTTCGCAATCCTTCTTTTTGAGTAGCAATTCCTACCGGACAGTTGTTTGTATTACAAGCCCGCATGCCCAAACAGCCAATAGCTTGAATCGCTGAGTTAGAAACTGCCACGGCATCTGCACCCAGCATCATGGCTTTAGCGAAGTCCTCGGCAATTCTTAATCCGCCCGTGATCACTAAGGTTACATCTTTTGCTCCCACTTTATCTAAATGCTTTCTCGCTCTGGCTAATGCAGGAATCGTCGGTACATTAATATTATCTCTTAAAACCGTTGGAGCTGAACCTGTTCCTCCTCCTCTTCCGTCCAAAATGATGTAATCCACACCGACTTCCAGAGCGAAATCAATATCCGCTTCGATGTGACTTGCTGCAATTTTAAATCCAACCGGAATTCCCCCTGTTGCTTTCCGAACTTCCTCAGCAACTTTTTTAAAATCTTCAGCAGTTTTCAAATCCGGAAAAGCAGCCGGGGAAATAGCTGTTTCTCCTTCTTCCAAATCACGAACCTTGGCTATTTCTTTGTTTACTTTTTCTCCCGGAAGATGTCCGCCGGTTCCGGTTTTTGCTCCCTGACCTCCTTTGAAATGAAAAGCCTGTGCTTTTTTAACTTTATCCATCGAAAAGCCAAATTTGCCTGAGGCCAGTTCATAAAAATAGCGACTATTATTTTCCTGTTCTTCCGGCAGCATTCCACCTTCCCCACTGCAAATCCCGGTTCCGGCAAGCTCAGCTCCTTTTGAAAGTGCAATTTTTGCTTCTTTAGATAAAGCTCCGAAACTCATATCCGATACGAATACCGGAATATCTAATTCAAGAGGTTTTTTGGCATTTGGACCAATCACCACCTTTGTGTTTACCGGATCATCATCCATCAATGGTCGGCTTGCCAACTGAGCCGGCAAAAACTGAATATCTTCCCATTTTGGAAGTGTGTCTCTGTCCACACCCATTGCTTCAGATGGTCCGTGATGACCGAAATTCTTTAATCCATTCTTTGAAAGCTGTTTGATGTAACCTGTGTACGGCTCGGTATCCTGAGGATTGGTATCTGCATACGCTCCCAGATATTCATCCCGATTAAAGGGCTGTGGATTTTCTTCGAGATAGTTGTTGATTTCATCTTCATCTACCCAGACTGTTCCATCTTCTACAACAGCCTTAAATTTATGAAGTGCTTCGCTGTTATCATACTCACTTACTCCGGTATCATATCGAAAATCCCATCCATGAACTCCACAAATCAAATTATCGCCTTCGATATGACCATCTCCCATCAAAGCCCCACGGTGTAAACATCTTCCATATAGAACAGAAACATTGTCATCATATCGAATGGCTACCAGGTCCAGTCCATTAATCAGCTGATGAGAAGGCTCTTTTTCATTGAGTGAGCTGAACTCGCATAGTTTAATCTTATTCATTCCGTAGTTTTTTTTATTTCTTTCTAATTAAATGGATTTACATCGAGATATCAATCAAGAAACTTTCAACTTCGTTCTTTGAAAGATGAGGGATTTGGTTATTCGTTATTCGTTAAGAATTTATTTGACCGAATAACCGAAAACTCCGATCTACTCAACAGGCAACCCTTCCATCTCCATAATCTTCAGAGCATTCGTGCTCGGGCACGGACCTCTCTTAAGCTTATATTCAAAACTCATTTTTCCGTCAGTGATTGATTCCACAAAGTGCCAGTTACTTAACTGATTAATTTCAGATTCTAAATCAGCAAGTTCTAAATCATGCGTAGAAACCATCCCCACACCATTTTTTCCGGCTACCTCTTTCAGAAAAGCTGCACTTCCGGCATAGCGCTCTCTGTTGTTGGTTCCTCTGTAAATTTCATCCACAAAAAAGAATAATGGAAATTCATCTTCTTTATTCAGCTCATCAAGCATGTAACATAATCGTTTTACCTCAGCATAAAAATGAGATAAACCATCGCCTAAAGAATCTTCGATATTGATGCTGGTAAAAATTCGAAACAGGTTGGTATTCAGGTTTTTTGCATCTACAGGAGCTCCCGAGTAAGCCAGAACCAGATTTATACCAACCGTTCTAAGAAATGTGCTTTTCCCTGCCATATTAGATCCCGTAATCAGAAAAAGATCTTCTCCGGCATTTACTTCAAAATCATTACTTACTTTTTGATCTTTTGGAATAAGCGGGTGACCAATTTGCTCTGCTTTAAATAATGAATTCGAATGATTATCAAATGAAGGAAAAGAAAAATCGGGATTCAAAAAGTAGAAATTTGCTATGGAATTAAGAGCTTCGAGTTTATAAAACTTATCCAACCACTTGGTAAGTTTTGGCTCTAATTCTTCCTTCAGATTTTCCAACTTCATCGAGAAATACAGATCCCAGGGTACCACTAAATTTATTAATACCAATACCTGATCTTTTTGTATGGAAGCCGCAACTGCAAATCTTCTCACTTTTCTGAGGATTACTGACGGCTTCTCATTCCTATTCTGAAATACTTTCAAAAACTCAGATATGCTTTTACGATCGCTAACTGCAAATCGTTCAACATGATTTAAAATGTTGCTGAATCGTCCTAAAAGTTTTTCCATCTGAAAAGCCGCTTCGAACAATCCATTCGTCTTTTCCTTGTTGAATTTATATACGGTCATGTAAGCAATAAATGAGACCAATACGTATACACTGCTCAGATGACCTGTCAGCGCCAAAATTCCAAAAATTATATTGCAAATGGAAAGAATGGTCAGAATAAATAAAGGAAGTTTGAAACCTGTTTTTTTTGGTAGTCGAAGCCAGTCGAGCATTTGTTCCATAGTCCAGTCATATTTATCAGTGCGACTGTCTGAAAATTTTGCTTCCACTCTCAGTTTATCCCGAAATAATTGCAATGGAGCAAGTTCCTGAATCAACTGCTGTCTTTGTTTGATTTCGCCAACGTCTCGCGTTTGATTTAATAGTTGCCCGGACAATAATTTCGCACTTCCCTCATAAATAGAAGTATCTATCAACTGAAAAAGAGATCGCTTTCCGATAATATTCAAGTCCTGGGCATAAGGATGATTCGGGTATTTATCTCTGTTCAAATCCTTAAATAATATTTCGTCCCAATTTAATTTGATACGAGCAATATGCTCTGACTTGATCTGCTTCAGATATCCCAACTTTTCTATGCACTCTTCTACTTTCTTGTGTTGAGATAACATGAAAAGAAATCCGGTAATTAATCCCAGCAAAACAATTGTATAGAGAATGCCGGACATCAAATCTAAACCAACAAATAGGAATACACCAATTACTGCAAACAGTACCAATCTCATGGTTGAGATCTTGCTACTTTGCTTTTCGAGCCGAATTATTTTTCGATCAATCCGCTCAATGTGTTGCTCTAATAGTTTTTTCAATTTTGGATGGATTTTGATAATACCATTTTAAGAATTTAAGGATACTACTTTTTTGGCAGATTACAGCTTAGGTAATGGTAATAGTTATTGGTTATGAGTTTTTCAGTGTACACAATTAACCAATAATCATTAACTCCTCTTCAGCTCCACCAAGGTCGCTCCCCAGCTGCTCCTGTCATCAGCTAATCTATATGATTTCACATGTTCATTTCTATCAAGTAAACTATGTACCGTTCTCCGAAGTACTCCCTTCCCTTTTCCATGAATAATTCTGAGTGAATAAATCTCTTTCTCCAGGCACGCTTCAATATAATCAGGAATCAAACCACCCAACTCCTTCGGATTAAAAAGATGCAAATCCAAAATTCCATCAATCGGCAATTCAACAGGTTCTTGTTCTTCCATAATTCTTAATTGATCATTGAATCATTCTTAATTGATATAATCAACAACTCTTCTCTCCTCCACCACCTTCTTAATAAACTGAACCACTTTCTGATGCTCCGGATGATCTGCATAAACTTTAAGCGCTTCTTCATCTTCACAAACCGTGGTCAAAACTACATCCGCAATCTGATCAGAATCTCCTTCCAAAACATTAATGCCTACTTCTGCTGATTCGAGCTCCTCAATTTTTCCGGGCAAATTCTCCAACAGTTCTTTCATAACCTCGGCATTCTCATTTTTGGTTTTGCCTTCGGCAACTTCTTTCAGCTTCCACATTACGATATGTTTTATCATCTTCTTAGTTTTCAGGATTCAGAATTCAGTTGTCAGAATCTATCAGACTGATAAGATTATTCCTAATTCAATTATTCGTAATTAATAACAGGAACCCTTACCTTTAATATTCGGTTTTAGCCATTGAAACGGCTGTTTATCATTAATAAAATCCACAGATTTGGATAACGTAGATATAGAAAAAATCACTGCAGAAGATCTTGGTGAAGATCATATTGGTACTTCAGAATTAACTCCCATTCGTGAAGATGCTTTCGATATATCGGATGAAGAGAAAATTGATATCATTCAGGATCACTTCAAAGAAATAATGCACACGCTCGGGCTGGACTTGGAAGATGACAGTCTGCGCGGTACTCCCTATCGTGTTGCCAAGATGTATGTGAAAGAAATTTTTCAGGGACTTGATCCCAAAAACAAACCCGTAGCTCGGAAATTTGGGAATAAGTACGATTACAACGATATGGTAATCGAAAAGAATATTCAGGTTACTTCATTTTGTGAGCATCATTTTCTTCCGTTTATCGGAAAAGCACATGTGGCGTATATTGCATCCGGTAAAGTTATTGGATTGTCCAAGATTAATCGTTTGGTGGATTACTATTCACGCCGACCTCAGGTTCAGGAGCGACTCACCCTGCAAATAGCAGATGCACTTTCGGAAGCCATGGATACGGAAGATGTTGCCGTTTTTATCGACAGCAAGCATTTATGTGTTTCAACCCGGGGAATTAAAGACACTACAAGCAGCACGATCACTTCTGAGTTTCGCGGAGCTTTTAAAGAAAAAGCGACTCAACAGAAATTTATCGACTTCATCAAAACCGATACCGAACTTTAGTTTTGGCTGAACAAAAACTACACGTTTACAACACACTCACTCGAAAAAAAGAGCTTTTCGAACCGCTGAATCCTCCTTTTGTTGGGATGTATGTTTGTGGTCCAACAGTGTATGGTGATGCTCATTTGGGACATGCCAAAAGCTATGTTTCTTTTGATGTGGTTCTTCGCTATCTCCGCTATTTGGATTACAAAGTTCGCTATGTGCAGAACATCACGGATGTTGGTCATTTAGTGGGCGACGGCGACGAAGGCGAAGACAAGCTCGGAAAACAGGCACGCCTCGAGCAAGTGGATCCCATGGAAATCGCAGAAAAATACACCTTCACTTATTTCCGCGATATGGATGCTTTGAATGTGCTTCGACCGGATATTTCTCCCCGAGCGACCGGACATATTCCCGAGCAGATTTCCATGATTGAGAAGCTAATCGAAAACGGTCATGCTTACGATGCAGATGGCAATGTGTATTTCGATGTTCGTTCTGATGAAAATTATGGAAAGCTAAGCGGACGAGAATTGGATGAAGCAGAATCCGGAACCCGAGTGGAATCTGCATCTGACAAAAAGAATCCGGAAGATTTTGCGCTTTGGAAAAAAGCCGGTGACGATCATTTGATGAAGTGGGATTCGCCCTGGAGTGTTGGTTATCCGGGCTGGCATATTGAGTGTTCTGCCATGAGCACCAAGTATTTAGGCGAAAGCTTTGATATTCACGGTGGCGGATTGGAAAATCAGTTTCCACATCATGAGTGTGAAATTGCACAGGCTGAATGTGCTCATGATTCACAATTTGTGAAATACTGGATGCACAACAACATGGTTACCCTCGAAGGACAGAAAATGGGTAAATCATTAGGAAATGCCATCAATCTGCACGAGTTTTTCTCCGGTGATCATAAACTATTGAATCGCTCCTGGGATCCGCAGGTAATTCGGTTCTTCTTGTTGCAAAGTCATTACAGAAGTACCACCGATTTTTCTGAAGATGCATTGGAAGCTGCTAAAACCGGATTAAAGAATCTACACTCCATGATCAAAGTTATCATGAATGCAGGCGAAGGAAATTCAGATGCTTTTGATATAGATCAGTTGAAATCCGATTTCGAAGAGGTAATGAATGACGATTTCAATTCAGCTCAAGCCATTGCCGTTTTATTTGAAAATCTGAAGAAATTGAGGAAGTCGATTTCTGATGGAAATATTCCTCACAACATCGAAGAAGTTCAGGAAACGGTAAAAACGCTGGTAGATGATGTGCTTGGCATCTGGCCGGATCAGCAATCGGGAAATAACACTGATCTCACCAATGGATTGGTGGAGTTGTTGATTGACATCCGAAAAGAAGCGCGTTCCAACAAGAATTTTGAGCTTTCTGATAAGATCAGAGATGACCTAAAAGAATTAGGAGTTCAACTTAAGGACGGCAAAGACGGAACCGATTTTGAAATCGAGTAATGAAATTCATAAATCTGATATTCAGCAAGATTTTGATTGGAATCGTCAGATTTTACCAATTGGCAATTTCTCCCTGGTTGGGAAGCAGTTGCCGTTATTCCCCTACCTGTTCTCAATACATGATTGAAGCAGTAAATGAATGGGGATTTTTAAAAGGATCGTGGATGGGAATTAAAAGGATTTGTCGATGTCATCCCTGGGGTGATGAAGGTTATGATCCGGTACCTCCGAGAATATCGAATAATGAACACTCAATTTCGAATGATGAAGTCGCCCAAGAACGAAATGAATAACTTCAGAATATTAATTTAAGACCTGTCATCCTGAGGATACTTCCTTCCAAAGGAATCCCATCGGGAGAAGGATCTTGCAGATTAATCGACAAGATTCTTCGCTTTCGCTCAGAATGACTCAATTTTATAAAATGAAAGAAATCAAATTCAAAGAAAGAAAAACCGTAGAACAAGTAGAAGAAGCCAATGATCTGGCTCCGAAATTCCAGGAAGACGGACTGATTCCTGTGGTGACCACCGATTATGAATCCGGTGAGTTGTTGATGCATGGCTACATGAATGAAGAAGCGTTTAAGAAAACCATTGAGTTGAATGAAGCGGTGTATTACAGCCGAAGCCGGGAAACATTATGGCACAAAGGCGCTACTTCCGGTCTGACTCAGATCGTGAAAGAAATGCGCATTGATGACGATCAGGATTGTGTTTGGTTACGTGTTGAAGTACAGGGCAACGGCGCCAGCTGTCACGTGGGTTATCGTTCCTGCTTTTACAGAAGCGTACCTACCGGAGATGAATTCTTTGAAAAAGAAGGCGAACTCAGTTTTGAAGAAGACGAGAAAGTGTTCGATCCGAAAGAAGTATATGGAGATGCTCCGAATCCTACGAAGCTTTAGTTTTCAGATTGGTCTAGCACTTTTTAGACAAATTTATTTTTCTTTAATATTTTCAATTATTAATCCAATAAAAGACTCCATTTTTACAATTGATACGTCAATAAATTTTATTTCTAAAACAATTCTATTTATTTCGTCAAGCTCAATATTAGCTGAGTTTTTTATGTAGTTAATTAATTTCTTTCGCTTAGCTATTCCTGATGTATGAGCAATTGAATTTCTTATTCTACTGTATGAAACAATTTCAGACCATTGTTCAGGAATTTTAATTTCAACAATATTTTCCAGAAACGATTTAGATTTAAAGATTCCAGAATCATCAATTTTATGAAGTTCACTTTCTAAACCTGAATCTTTCGCAATCAATTGGCAAATGAAATTTAATTCATTTTCAACCTTGTAATAAGCAGTAGTGAATATTGATGATAAAATAGAAAACGAAAATAACCTATTGACCTCATCTCTTTCTGAATCCATCCATTCATTCAATGTGCTAACAAGTTCATCATGCTCTTCTAGGTTAACAAACTTTGGAATTAGGATATTATTCCAAACATCATTCATTTTTGAAAGGACGACAAGATCTAAAATTTCTTTCAATGAAGTTAACCGAGCTAGTTCAGCTTTTAAGTCAAGGAATCTAATATCAAGAGAAATCTTGGTTATTTTCTTAATTAACAAAGCTTAAATTTATTTTACTAATACACATGACGATTGGATATAAAGTTAATGTTCCAAATCACTTTTGAGCACGCTTGGATCGATGATTATATACCAGTATCCCATATACTTCGCCTTTTTCCAACTATTGGCTTAGGAGATTCATAAGTCGAGTCTTTATAACCATTATCACACGTCATGCAACCCCAATAGCCAGTCCGATGTTCTTGAAGTCTTATAAGCTTTGATTTATCGTCATAACAATTTTGACAGTATGGTCCATTGCCATCATTTTTAGGTCCTACCCAGTAGTATGGAGGATCCCAAGTCATATCCTTTTTAATCTCTAACTTTTCTTTCAATTCTTCTATTTCTCGTAGTTTTGATTGTAATAGTATTTGAATTTCAGAGAGCTCGATTTTAGTATCGGCTAATGATTCAATCAGCTCAGCTAATTGTAACTTAACTTCAGCGTCTTTAAGTGTAATGTCACTGTTCTTAATAAGTTTTGCTAAGTCAGAAGCTGTTTTAAGACTTGCAAGTGCAGTAGAAATTGAAGTAATATCTGGCATAAGACTTAATTTGGTTGGTATATAACATAATTATTGAACATTTTGCTTTCAATAAGATAAACAAAATCAAGTGAAAATCACCTTGAGTGAGTTAATTTCACAACATCAAAATCAACGCTTTACAGATTCTGAATCAAGTTCAGAATGACCAAAAATTATTCTTTACACTTCCGTGATATTTAGCTATTTCAAAGCTTATACATTAATGTTGCAACATTAAAACTAATACTATAACAATGAAATCATTAATACTCACACTCACTCTTATTGCAGCAACTTCAATTACTGCATTTTCACAACAGCATAATACCGCTCATTTAAATCTTGAAGATGGGATAGCTATCAAAGGCTACGATCCGGTGAGCTACTTTACTTCCGATGAACCTTTGGAAGGAAAAGAAAACCTAACCTTCGAATATGAAGGCGCAACCTATCAGTTTGCCACTCAGCAAAACTTAGATACTTTTAAAGCAGATCCGGCAAAATACGCTCCGGCTTACGGCGGTTGGTGTGCTTATGCAGTTGGCAACGGATATACCGCAGATGTTGATCCGGAAACCTACAAGATCCTGAATGGAAAGCTTTTGCTGTTTTACAACAAATTTCTCGTTAACACGCTGAACCGATGGAATAAAGACGAGGCAAATCTGAGCAAAAGTGCTGAACAGAACTGGCCAACGGTTAAAGCTGAATTAGAAAATAATTAGGAATATAAAATATCGGAATTAGGAATAATCCGAATTAATACGGTATTCCTAATTCTCATATTCCTAATTTCATATTCTACGAATTAAATACCCCTACCATATTCTCATCTTTGTTTCTAAGATCAATTCCTCCTTCCATGATGGATTTTAAATTGGTCATGTAGAACAACCAGCCTTCTCCGCAGCCAACGTACAGATTCTTTGAAGGATCTTCTTCCAACGGAATATTATTCTGTGTCAGCTCTACCAACACATATTGCTTATTCAATTGAGATAGTTTCACTTCCACATCGCACTCATCTGTAAACATAAAGCGGAAATGATCCTTTCCATTTAATTCCAGCACTTCGCGCTCCTCATACACAGAATCAGGATACCCGTACCACATCCAGTAAAACATATCTCCGGGTTCATAATACTCATCAGGCGGACGTTTACTTCCATCTTTCTTTGTAGCTCCTGCACTTCTCAAAAACCACGATTCCAATCCCTTTTGAGTAGTCCATGCATCATAAATTTTCTGCACCGGAGCTTTTACAGCTATCTTTTTTGTGAAGCTTTTCCATTGATCGTTCATGACGGTAATTGTTTGGTGAAGAAGTAATTAAGTTGAATCTTATTTGAAATACAAAATCAATTTGTAAATAAGTGGATAAGTAGATAAGCTGTTCCTTATCCACTTATTTACCTATCTACTAAAATCATGAATAAAGAAATACAGGCATATCACGAAAAGCAATCCGATTCTGATAAAGAAATCTGTGATGTTCTCTATTCTGAAATCAACAAAACACTGACGGAAGCGGAAAACAAGATGTGGCACAGACATCCGGTGTGGTTTCTGGATGGAAATCCGATTGTAGGCTACAGCAAATTAAAAGATTGCATCCGACTCATGTTCTGGAGCGGGATGAGCTTTGACGAAGATCAGCTCAAACCCGGCACAGGAAAGTTTAAAGATGCTTCTGCTCGTTATACAGATGTGGAACAAATTGATAAAAAAGATCTTAAACGCTGGCTGGAAAAGTCCCGTGAAATTCAATGGGATTATAAGAATATTGTGAAGCGAAAAGGTAAACTTATCCGACTTAAATAATATTGACAGGAGAAAGGAGATTAAGAGAGAGGAGAAAGTTTCTTAATCTCCTTTCTCCTCTCTCCTATCACTTATCGACCTATTCCCTTATCAACTTCTCTACTTCCTCCGCCAATAATTCCGCTGCTTCGGGATATTCTCTAAACCATAACTCCGGCTCAATCAGCTCCACTTCAGAAACAGCCAGTTCGTCTTCATTATCCCACATCACATCCACACGGGCATAAGCCGGTAACGGATCGCAAGCTTTAGTCACTTTTTCTGCAAAACGGATTTCTTCTTCAGAAGCTTCATAATGATGAACGGCCCCTCCAAAATCATCCTGAACCCGGAAATCTCCGGATTTCGCTTTCTTCAGAATAGCGTGAGTAAATTGCCCTCCTATAACCATAAAAGATACTTCCCCTTTTGTGGCAATATTATGCTGAAAAGGCTGAAGCATCATGTCTTCTGTAGAAATCAATTCAGCAAATATCTGTTCGTATTCACTGATGTTATCGGGATTCAGTTTGTAGGTATGACGTCCGGCTCCACCCACCGTTGGTTTTAAAATCACATCTTTCCATCCGGTTTTCTCAATAATGGATTGTAGCGAATTTTTTTCCCCTCTTTTGATATAAACCGTATCTACAATCCTTATTCCCTTATCGCCTAATTCCTGCAAATAATGCTTATCCATATTCCAACGGACTTGCTCTGTAGAATTAATCAATTGAGTTTGTTTTGAAACCTCGTCCAACCAGATTTTGAATTCATCAAAACGATCAAAATAATCCCAGGTAGTTCTGAAAATGGCAGACTTTGTCGAGCTCCAATCAAATTCTGGATCTGCCCAGTCTTTTCGTATGACACGTAATCCCTTGGCTTCCAGTGCTTCTTTCAGAATACGATCTTCATCCAGAATATTCTGAACATAATCATTCACTTTTTCCGGATTCAGATATCTGGATTCCGTCAGGATTACTACATCAAACTTATGGCTCATCTTCTTCTGCCTTTCTTACCTCTTTTTTTGCCGGATGATTTCTTTTCCTTTTTTGCAAGCTCAACAGCAACATCTCTGCCTTCGAAAGTTGCTCCTGTAACTTGTTCCGTTATCGGTTTTTCAAAACCTTCTTCCACTTCAAAGAAAGAGAAATTATTCTGAATGTCGATCTTTCCAAAATCTGGTTTTTTCCCTCTCAGTTGTTCATTTACCAATCCCATCACCCGATTTGGATTCAGCCCATCTCTTCTTCCAATATTTATGAAAAAACGATCATATCCCGGTTCAGGAATTCCTTTATCTCTCCCCTTATTGCGTCCGCGATCTTTTTTGTTGCTGCGCTTATTACTTCCGCGATCATTGCTGTTTGCATTCAAATCACCTGAATTTCGGTAATA
This sequence comes from Balneola sp., assembly GCA_965267565.1. Classification (GTDB taxonomy): domain Bacteria; phylum Bacteroidota; class Rhodothermia; order Balneolales; family Balneolaceae; genus Balneola. Next base: position 3,243,447 of record OZ254085.1, on the reverse strand, counting down.
ATCTAAGAACTGATTGAATTCTACAGAAAGGAAATGTTTAATCAATTCTTCTCTATCCAGATCAGCGAGTTTTTCGATCGCTTGTGGAAGAAACTTATCCAGCTGTTTTTCATTGATTTTGGTTTCTTTTACGGTATCTATCAGATCCAGCATTCGGATGGCGCAAATCTCTTCTCCACTTGGTACTTCTTTTTTGATGAACTCCTTCTGAGAAAGTCTCTCGAGTTCTTTGATTCTTCTACCCTCTCTTGTATGTACGATAGAAATCGAAATTCCCGAGTTTCCTGCCCGACCGGTTCTTCCACTTCGGTGAATATATACTTCAGGATCATCAGGAAGATTGTAGTTAATCACATGAGTCAATTCATTCACATCCAAACCTCGTGCTGCAACATCGGTTGCGACCAAAAGCTCTAATTCTTTGGTTCTGAAGCGATTCATTACGTCATCACGTTGCGCCTGAGACAAATCACCGTTCAGCAAATCCACATCGTACCCGTCTTTATTCAGCTTTGCACTCACTTCAGCCGTTTCGCGTCGGGTTCTGCAGAAAATAATTCCATATACATCGGGATTCATATCCACGATTCGCTTTAGCGCTTCAAAACGATTCTTAGCATGAACCATGTAATAATGATGCTCTACATTTTTGGCACCGGCATTGCGCTCTCCGACTTCAATTTCTTCGGGATTATTCATGTATTTCTGCGCCATTTTAGCAATTTGCTTAGGCATGGTTGCAGAAAATAACAGCGTCTGCTTTTCTCTCGGGGTATCCGCTAAAATTGCATCCAGATCATCCTGAAAACCCATATTCAGCATTTCATCAGCTTCATCTAACACAAGCGTTCTTACGTTTGTAACGTCCAGTTTTCTTCTTCGAATAAGATCCAACATACGTCCCGGAGTTCCAATCACAACCTGACATCCATTATTCAGCGCCTTAATTTGTGATGAGATATTAGCTCCGCCATAAACAGCTACGGTTTTAACTCCTTTTTGATATTTGGCAAAGTCTTTAAGATCGCGTGCGATTTGAATTGCTAATTCCCTGGTTGGGGAAAGTACCAACACCTGAACATCGTCAGAGTTTGTATCAATCTGGTGGAGTGAAGGCAACCCAAAAGCTCCGGTTTTTCCGGTTCCTGTTTGCGCTAAAGCGATGAGATCGCGCTGGGATTTCAGAATCTGAGGTATAGCCAATTCCTGAACTTTGGTTGGTTCTGTAAAACCCAATCGGTCAACAGCGTCCAAAAGTTCCTGTTTAAGACCGAGGTCTTTGAAAGTAGTCATGTAAATATTTTTAACCGGATGGAAACAAAGTGCTGTGCGATATTCTTGCCCGGAATTAGTAATTAAAGAGGTGAGCTAATGACAAGTGCCAGGCGGACAGCCTGATATAAAAGCCAGCAATTTTTATCTGAATACAGAATAGAAATCCGAACCTATCGCAAACTCACGATGTGCAAATAAGATACGGATTAATTTATTGATGTATTGGAATATTAAATTTATTTATTCCTTATCTCAAAACATAGTTCGGCTCATCCTGAACTTGTTTCAGGATCCTATGAAGTGGCTTTTGATTATAATCAAGCTATTGATGTCTTAAGTTTTTTAACCATTTATCTGGGATTGCGATTTTAGAATGTTCCCATTTAAAGAGAGAACCTATCCAGCCTCTGTTTAAATCTTGTAAGTCCGTCTAAAGAATTATTCCTTACAAAGATCCTGAAACAAGTTCAGGATGACCCACTTTTTTGGTTTCCAATCCCCAAACTTTGGGTTCAATCAAATATACTTATCCCCTCTAACCACCTTTACCGGATGTGCGTAGGTAATAACCGCATAGTTTTCGAAATAAGAATCTGCAATGAAGTCGATGATTTTATTTCCGACTTCACGACTCACAACGGTTTCGATTTTCAGGTTTTTTCCTTCCCAACTACTGGCTCTTATCCCTCTTGAACCTTCGCCGGAAGCATCGGTCATGGTATATCCTTTTGCTCCCAGTTCTTCGATCTTCTCAAGAATTTCATCTTTCAGAATTCTCTCTGAAATAATTGTAACTAAAAATAATTCTGTTAAACTCATGACTTATCCTCCAATTAATTTGGCTAAATAATAGTAAATCGGAATCCCCAGTGTAATATTAAATGGGAAAGTAATTCCGAGTGAAGCAGTTAATGAAAGTGTAGGACTTGCTTTAGGAAGCGCAATTCGAACAGCGGCTGGGGCAGCGATGTAAGAACCACTCGAAACCATCGTTGCAAGAACCGCAGCTCCGGCTATGCTTAAACCTGATAAAAGTCCCAGCCACACAGCGAGCGCTCCGTGTAGAATGGGAACAATGATTCCGAATCCAATGAGGAATACTCCAGCTTTTTTCAAGTCCTGTAACCTGCTGGCTGTTACCATTCCAAGTTCCAGCAGGAACAAAAGCAACGCCCCTTTGAAAGCGTCTTCGAAAAATGGGGAAACCGGTTCAAATCCTTTTGGACCTGCGATGAATCCGATAATCAATCCTCCTACCAATAAAACAATGCTGCTTCCGGTCATTACTTCGTGAATTGCTTTCTTCAGCGAACCGGAATTCTTTCCTATAATTTGAGGAATCAATAACGCAACAATGATTCCCGGAACTTCGAGAAGTGCCAATAAGGTGGACATAAATCCCTCGGGATTTTCACCTGCATCCGCTAAATAACTGAGCGAAGCAATAAAAGTAACCGCAGATACTGACCCATAATGCGCAGCAATTCCCGCTGAATTTATCATATCAATCTTACCCAGATAACGGAGAATAAAAAATGCGGTAATCGGGGTTAAAACTCCAAGAAACAAAGTCGCCGATGCCGGAATCAGGAATACATCAAAAGAGGTTTTGCTGAGCTCCACCCCTCCCTTAAGTCCAATAGCAATTAAAAGATAAATGGAAAGTGACTGGTAAAGAGGTTTTGGAAACTCGAGATCACTTTTAATCAGCTTGGTAATAATCCCCAATACAAAAGCTAAAACAATCGGAGACGTAAAGTTATTCAGTAGCGATTCCATTCAATAGGATGTTGATTAGTTAGTAGCAAAAATCAAATTTTGCCAAAGGTACAAAATATTGTTCAATATCAATGATCTCCTATTTGATTGAGCTTAAAAACTATTCGGGTTCATTGCATTACGCCCTAATATTGTGAGTAAAAATCTTTATTTTAGTGAATTATTATTGAAGTAAATCAATTGTTAATACTGAAATCAAAATAATACTACCTAATACATTTTATGGCTTCTAAAACACCAGTCACAATTGCTCACGGCGATGGTATCGGACCCGAAATCATGGCTTCAACTTTGAAAATTCTCGAACAATCAGGAGCTCAGCTTGAGATTACTGAAATTGAGGTTGGAGAGAAAGTGTACAAAAAAGGAATAAAAGCGGGAATTGAACCTCATTCCTGGGATCCTATTTTAAGAGATAAACTTCTCTTGAAGGCTCCCATTACTACTCCTCAGGGTGGCGGCGTTAAGAGTCTAAATGTTACGATGAGAAAAACGCTCGGACTTTTTGCAAACATTCGTCCTTGCGTAGCTTTCGATCCTTACATCGAAACCAAACATCCGGGAATGGATATCACCGTTATTCGTGAAAACGAAGAGGATACCTATGGAGGAATTGAGCACAGACAAACCTATGAAGTGTATCAATGTCTAAAGCTGATCACACTTCCGGGAACAGAAAGAATTGTGCGCTATGCTTTCGAATATGCCAAAGCTTTTGACCGGAAAAAAATTACATGTCTAACCAAAGACAACATTATGAAAATGACGGATGGTCTTTTTCATAAAACATTTAACAGGGTTGCAGAAGAATATCCTGAAATCGAAGCTGAAAATCTTATTATTGATATCGGAGCTGCGAGATTAGCAGACACACCGGATCGTTTCGATGTTGTGGTTATGCCTAATCTTTACGGTGATATTGTTTCAGATATTACAGCTCAAATTTCCGGTTCTGTAGGAATGGTTGGTTCCGCAAATATAGGTCCTGATTGCGCTATGTTTGAAGCAATTCATGGCTCTGCACCTGATATCGCAGGACAAAATATTGCTAATCCATCCGCTTTAATTAACGCTTCGGTAATGATGTTGCAACACATTGGTCAGTTTGGTCCGGCAGAAAAGGTTAAAAATGCCTGGCTGAAAACAATCGAAGAAGGTATTCACACTCCGGATATTTACACGGAAGATCGCAGTTCTCAAAAAGTTTCTACTACTGAATTTACGGAAGCTATTATCGATCGAATGGGAAGTAAGCCAACTAAATTACCTGCGGTAGCTTACGAAAGCCAAAATGCACCTAAAATTACTGATTTGGCATTCAGCCGTTCACCCAAGCAACCATCAAAAAATCAAACCAGAGAATTGGTTGGAGTGGATGTATTTGTTTACTGGGAGCCGGAAGCTACGGATGTACTTGCAGGAATGCTTCAGAAAGCAACTTCCGGTGACTTTGAGTTAACTATGATCACCAATCGAGGAACCAAAGTATGGCCGGAAGGATTGCCACAAACGTTCTGCACGGATCACTGGAGATGTCGTTTTAAATCTACTTCCGATGAAACAAGTTCTCTGGATGTAGTTGAACTGCAAAAAGGATTAGCTGAAAACGGTATCGACATCATCAAAACAGAAAACTTGTATAATTTTGATGGCGAAACCGGTTATTCACTGGGACAAGGTGAGTAGTATTTACCAGTAATTAGTTAATAGGGAATAAGTAGATATGGATGATTCGACCTGTTTACTTATTCCCTTTTCTACAGTACACGAATCTTAAACGAGCGTTATTCGAGTTTAAGACAATCAAATCATCTCAAAAACCTCTCCCAGGGAGATTTCTTAGTTATAACTCCGATTATGGCAAATCCCCAAATTAATACATGCAATATGGTGTATATTCCGTTCATAAGTTCAGAAGGGATAAAGCCCATCATTGGTCTGAAAAACCAATCAAAAATGAGATAAATAACATATCCGATCATCAAGTTACCGAAAAAACGAATTGCGACAAGCGCTAACGGATGATAATTCTGATCCATCTTTTCCTGAAACTCCCGGTTCAACTCCTGATTACGGAGTTCCTGTAGGATGTCATTTTCGAACTCTTTCTGTTTAAGCTCTTCTTCTCTTTTGTTCTTCATGACTTCTGTTTCATTTCAATACTAAATCGTTTTAGTATTCAGTAGATAGGTTAATAGGTAGATAAAGTTGATACAACCTATTTCCTTATTGCCTTATCTACTAATCCCTAATCTTCTTCGTACATAAATTCGATCATATTTCCATCAGGATCAGCTATGAAAAGAAATCTCCCCTTTTTTCTGTTTGCCGGGCCGCTCATGATCGTTACTTCTTTTTGTCGAAAGTATTTAGCTAATTCATCAATTTTTTCAGGCGATTCCACATAAAACCCAAAATGGTCCACTCTGAAATCTCTGGAAGTTGGATCGTAGCTCGTCTCAGCTTCAACGATCACCATAGTGTCTCCCCCACCGATGTCGTACACAGCCATGCTCTGCCCCATCGTTTTAACTACTTCAAATCCTAAAATATCTCCGTAAAATTCCTTGGAAGCATCTATTCTGTTTACTCGAATAGTAATGTGGTTTAATCCGGTTGGTGTAAAATTCATTTTCAGTTATCGCTTAAGAATTATTCAATTAATTTATAATAAAGATATATTTTAATTAGTAATTGAACCATTCTTAATTACTTAAGAATTAAAAACCTTAAAATTTAATCTGTGTCCACATTTTATCTTGTAGCAACTCCTATTGGAAATCTTGGTGATCTCTCTCCCCGTGCTGTTGAAGTATTAAAATCTGTAGATCATATAGCCTGTGAAGACACCAGAACTTCCGGAAAGATGCTGAGCGCTTTTGGGATAGATACTCCGAAATTCTCTTTTCATCAACATAACGAGCACCACAAAGTTGAGCATGTGCTTAATATTTTGCGAGGTGGACAATCCGTGGCGTTGATATCAGATGCGGGAATGCCCGGCATTTCTGACCCCGGATTTTTAGCTGTCAGAGCTATTCAACAGGAAGGATTTCAGGTTTCTGTGATTCCGGGTCCCGATGCGGCAACAACCGCTTTGGTAGCCAGTGGGTTGCCCTGTGATCGATATTGTTTTGAAGGATTTCTTTCACCAAAAAAGGGACGGCAAAAACGATTGAAAGAACTTGCGGAAGAAGAACGAACCATCGTTTTATATGAAAGTCCGCATCGAATTTTAAAATTATTGAACGAACTGAATGAATATTTCGGGGAAGACAGATTGGCAACCGTCGCCCGGGAGTTAACCAAGAAATTCGAAGAAATAAAAAGAGCTCCAGTTAAAGAATTGCTGGAAGATTTTGAATCCAGAGACTCCATCAAAGGTGAGTTCGTTGTGGTGATAGCCGGTAAAGGATATGAGGATTGAAAAGTGGATTTTCGCTTGATAGATTGTTGGCAAGTATTTTTTATGAAGCCCAAAAGTCATCTCGCGGCGTATGCCCGAGATCTGGATCCTTTTAATGCTCATATACCTTATCTAAAATCCAGATTCCGGCATTCGCTGCGGAATGACGTTGTAAGATATTTTGGTTTTGCATTAATTTTATGCGTTGAAATAAGTACAAGCTTTAAGAAATGAACAAATTCCTTGAAAATAAATATGCGCTTTCCATTACATCAGGGATTCTTCTGGGAATAAGCTTCCCTCCTGTTGATCTTTCCTTCCTGACTTTTCCGGCTTTTATTTTGCTTTTGATTCTTGCTGAAAAGTGCGAATCTAACCGACAACTTGCCTACTTCAGCTATTTTGGATTTGTGGTGTGGAATTTAATCACCACCTATTGGTTAATGATGGCAAGCCTTGTTGCAGGAATTGCAGCAATTTTAGCTAATGCCGCCATTATGACTATTCCTCTAGTCCTGATGAGATCAGCTAACCTAAGAATTTCAAAAAAATGGTTGCTTCCATTTCTTCGTGCTGCGCTTTGGGTTACTTATGAATTTCTTCATCACAACTGGGATTTGTCATGGCCGTGGCTTACGCTGGGTAATGCGTGGTCGAATCAGGTCGGACTCATACAATACATTTCTGCTACCGGACATTTGGGTATTTCGTTTTGGGTGATTCTAACCAGCTCGTTTGCTTATCTGGCTATCAAACATAAAGAAAGATCTTTGGCGCTGGCTGCTACTTTTGCGTTGCTTTTGCCTTCCGGGACTTCTTTGCTTTATTATTCCACTTCGAATCAAGCTGAAGCCGAGAAATTCACTCAGGTTGCCGTTATACAGCCAAATCATGATTCCTATTATCAATACGGAGGTTTTGGAAGTCACAACGAGCTTATGGACAGTTTATTTAGCATCACAACAAAAACAATCACAGATGAAAATGAACTGGTGGTGATGCCCGAAAATGCTATTGATGCTGCTATTTATATAAATGGACGAACAGCCAATCGCTTCGCCGATTCTGCCAAAGCCTGGAATTCGGCAATTATCACGGGAACAGGTTTATACGAATTGTATGATGAAGCCCCTCGGTTATTCAGAGATGAATATCGTGGACAATATCGCAACTACTTCAATGCTACTTTGTTTGTGGATAAAGAAGGTAACAGAACCCGATACAACAAACACAATTTAGTCCCGATTGTAGAACGCTTTCCATTTGTGTATTTCTTCGATACCATGGATGTATTTGGCTGGCTGGATTGGGGAAAAATTGCACAATTTGGAAAAGGGCTCGAAGCCACTTCTTTTGAAACGAAAAGTTTTACCACTCAAGGATTGATTTGCTACGACTCAGTATATCCCGGATGGATTCGTGAGTTCGTGAAAGACAAAGCCGATTTCATTACGATCATCACCAACGATGGCTGGTGGGGAAATACCAGCGGACATCATCAGCATTTTGCGTATGCCCGTTTACGCGCTATTGAGTTTGACCGCTGGATTGTTCGTAGCGCCAATAATGGTACTTCCGGAATCATCGATCCAAAAGGAAATGTGATTGTTAAAACCGATTACTGGACAAGAACCGGGTTTAATTTTGAAGTACCTTCCCTTTCTACCAAAACGCTTTATACAAGATTCGGAGATTGGCTCGGATATTTTTGTGTAATAACGAGTTTCTTAACGGTAATCATGATTTATTTTAAACGCCGAAAAAAACTGCAAAAACCACATTGATAAAAAATACTCTGGCTATTTCGAGATAAAAAAGGAATATTATTTATTGAACAAGTATTCTATTGGATAGTAGCATGCTGAGAAACACTTCACATTAAGCTCCTGGAGCCATTGTTAAATACACTTGGCAAGCAATAATCAACACATTTATGGAGATACTGATATTTTATTTTTTCTCTATTGTGGCATTCTTGATTGGGACCGCTGCTATATATATGGCGTTAATAGAAGCTTTTCCAACCCGGTGGTTATACTATCATTATTTCATTCGCAAACCCATTAATTGGTCCATATTTCTGGGATTAACTTTTTGGGCATCAATAATATTCTATCAAAGTGGTGTATTCCCTGTCTGGACCATTGCTCCAATAGTAATAGCTTTCCTTGCTTTGATCCTGACTTACAAAATGCATCAGGAAAAGGCGTTCCCGGCCGTTTTTTTTCCGGAAATAGTAAGTTACTCTGATGATCTCCCTTTAAATGATAACATGGAAATTGCTGTAATTGAATATGAAGGTATCACGAAATGTTATCCTCTCGATTATGTCATCCATCACCATATTATCAATGATCGTTTTAATGAAAAGACAGTAGCACTAACCTATTGTGCAATGTGTAGAAGTATCATACCATTTGATGTCACAGAGATAGGTCCGTTGTTTGTAGGATCTTTTAAAGGTGCCAATATGATTGTTGCAGATAAAAAGACAAAGACATTTTTCCAGCAGGCAACCTTTCAGTCTATAATCGGTAAATTACATCCCTACGAATTAAAACTGATACCTTTTCAAGTACTTACCTGGTCGGAAGTAAAAAAAACGATTGAAAATCCTCAGGGAGCTAAAGTTTCAAAAGAAGATTTTAAAGAATTTGAATTACCTATACCGGGAATTTGGAGAAAAATTATTTCTTCTGAATCTACGCCGGGTCTTTCTGCCAAAAACCGTGATAAAACCTTTCCCGCCCGGACACATGTAATTGGAATAGTTGATAATTCAATTAAAGAAAAGGTGGTGTATTTGAAGAAAGAAATATTATCCGAAAAAATAGTTGAGAATGTGGATTCCGATTTTATTCTTATTGGTTTAAATAAAACAGTGAATGCTTTTAAAAACACTTTGAATTCTCAAAAGTTGGAAATTAAATTAAATAACGAAGAATTGATTGATTCTGTAAGCAATACAAGATGGAATATCAGAGGGAAATATGTTTCAGGTGCTATAAAAAAAGATCTGGAACCAATTGCTATTTCAGATGAATATTGGTTTTCATGGATAAAATTTCATAAAAATTCTAAGCTAATTAGACTGTGAAAAAAATACGAAACTAAAATACCGGATATATTTAGTGGAACATTCAAATCACTTGACATAGAATCAGCAACTTTATCTTGATTTCTTTGTGGACTCGCCTCTTATGCGATTCCTTACCCAAATAGGTACTCAATATTCATACACAAAAAGCCAAAAAAATGACAACTACACCAGAACATGATGCACGAATCGCAAGCATGACTTTTGCTTCAGTTTATCCCCACTATCTAAGTAAAGTGGAAAAGAAAGGAAAAACCAAAGAGGAATTACATACCGTCATTGAATGGTTGACCGGTTTCGATGACAATAAAATTCAGGAACTCATAGACAGAAAAGTCACTTTCGAAACTTTCTTTGATGAAGCTACGCTAAATCCAAACGCAGAACTCATAACCGGAGTAATTTGCGGTTACCGGGTCGAAGACATTAAGACTCCACTCACAAAACAAACAAGGTATCTGGATAAGCTGATCGACGAATTGGCAAGAGGTAAAAAGATGGAGAGTATTTTACGAAAGCCAAAAGATAAGTAATCAAAAACTGATGATCCCCGAAGTTGATAAATATCTCAAAGACGGATGTATGCGTTGTCCAAAAGGTGCAACTCCGGAGTGCAAAGTGAACGACTGGCAGGAAGAACTGAAGTTACTTCGATTATTAGTGCTGGAATGTGGTCTGACCGAAGAATTGAAGTGGAGCGTTCCATGCTACACTATTGATGGAAAGAATGTATTAATATTAAGCGCGTTTAAGGAATCGGCTGCAATCAACTTTTTTAAAGGAGTATTACTGAATGATGAATATAATATTCTGGAGAGTCCCGGAGAAAACTCACAGTCTGCCCGTTATCTCAAATTCACGAATATTCAGCAGGTCAAAGATCATGAAGATAAGATCAAAGCGCTGGTGAAAAAGGCTGCTGAAAATGAGAAAAAGGGACTTAAAGTCGAATTCAAAAAAACATCGCAATATGAAGTCCCCGAAGAACTGGAACAAAAATTCAATGAAGATCCGGGTTTTAAAGCTGCTTTCGATGCACTGACTCCCGGCAGGCAGCGAGGCTACCTCATTCACTTTTCAGGAGCAAAGCAATCCACAACCCGCACACGGCGAATTGAAAAATTCACTCCCAAAATCTTTGAAGGCAAAGGATTTAATGAGTATTGAAAAAGTTTAGGGTCATCCTGAACCTGCCTATGCAGAAGCAGCTTTGTGCAGGCAGGCTTGTTTCAGGATCTTACGAAATGACTCAAATTCGTTTTTAAAGCCTGACCTTGATTTTTTTTAAAATTAATTTCATCGTCATTAGTCCTTACAAAGATCCCGAAATAAATTCGGGATGACCTGCAAAAGATTTGGATATAATTTCAAAGATGAAAAATGAAAAAAATCAAATGGGGTATTATTGGCTGCGGGAACGTAACCGAAGTGAAAAGTGGTCCCCCCTATCAGCTAACACAAAGATTTGAATTAGTTGCAGTAATGCGACGTGATGGAGCCAAAGTTCGTGATTATGCCGAACGACATAACGTCCCGAAATTCTACACTGATGCTGATTTACTGATCAATGATCCTGAAGTAGATGCCATTTACATCGCAACTCCTCCACATGTTCACAAAAGATATGCACTGAAAGTTGCTGATTCCGGCAAGCCATGTTGTGTGGAAAAACCATTTGGAGTTTCTTATAAAGACAGCATAGCAATAACAAAAGCTTATGCAAAAAGAAGTATTCCATTATTTGTTGCCTACTACCGTCGATCTCTCCCCCGCTTTTTGAAGATTAAAGATTGGATTGATAACGACAAAATTGGAAAGATTGAATCTGTTCATTGGGAATATCACCGAACTCCGAGTAAAATTGATCTTTCAGAAAAACCAAACTGGCGGACCAATAAAGAAATTGCTCCGGGCGGATATTTCGATGATTTAGCCAGTCATGGATTGGATTTATTCATCTATTTCTTTGGAAATGTTACTGAAGCAAAAGGAAAAGCAGAAAACAAACTGGGACTATATTCCGCTTACGATTCTATTACTGGAAACTGGAAGCATAAGGATGGAATCAGGGGATCCGGAATCTGGAATTTTGGTCCTTATGAATACAAAGATGAAGTGGTTATTATAGGTAAAAAAGGACAAATTGAATTCTCTGTGTTTGATGACAAGCCTATAGCATTGATTCAGCATGGAAATCGAAAAGAAATTAATATTGATCACCCTAAACACGTTCAGCAGTTTCATGTAGAGAATATCTCCCGACACTTATTTGAAGAAAGCTTCATCCATCCTTCAACAGGAGAAACGGCTACGCATACTCACTGGGTCATGGATAAGATTTTGGGAAAGATTTAACTGACTATTTACACCCTTATAAATAATAAACTGATGTTGCACATTACGTTACATTAACTTAAAATTCATTTTGCTCTTTGTTATACCTCGTTTAAAACTACGATATGAAAAAAGTAATCATCCTCTTTTGCTTCACATTAATTAGTATTTCTTGCTTCAGCCAAAAAATTGAAAAAATAACTCTGGATGTAAAAGATCAGTGGAATCTATATGTGAATGATGGACAATCAGATGAACTTTTTTATCTGAAATTAGTACCAAAAAACAAGCCGATTGGGGCACTTGTGATTTTACCTTCGGGTTATGAAAAAGTTGAGGACACCTTACGACAAATTGAATTGCATAAAAAAGCCGTTGAGCAAGGATTAATTGTTCTTGTTCCATCCATAAATTGGGGAAATGACGACAGAATCCATGAGTTTAAAATTCTTGACAATATATTTGCGCAAATCATCCAGGAATATAATGTCCCGAAAGATAAATTTATTCTCGGAGGTCTTTCCAATGGTGGAATGATTTCTATTAAATATGCCGAAAAATCTGTAGAAAACCCTGAACAGACACTTGTAAAACCCCTTGGAGTTTTTGGTTTGGACACCCCATTAGACCTTGCACATCTATATAAATATGCGGAGAGAGAAATTAAAAGAAACTTCTCTGAAGCAGGAATGGATGAAGCAAGATGGATGATAAACAAATACAATAATATCTTTGGAGGCTCACCTTCCGAATTTCCGGAAAAATATATTGAAGCATCAATGTACTCCTATGGTGTCGAAAATGGAGGAAATGCTGTATACCTAAAAGATATGCCTATCAGAATGTACACTGATTTAGATGTAAACTGGTTATTAAACGAAAGACATCGAGATTTATATGATTGGAATGGTACTAACATAGTTGCGATGATAAACGAACTTAAACTTATGGGAAATAAAGACGCAAATGTCGTGATTACGATGGGTAAAGGCGTCAGACTTGATGGCAGAAGGCATCCTCATTCCTGGTCGATTATGGACACAGACGATTGTATGAATTGGATAATGACTCTGCTTTAGAACCGATGCCTAACAATGGCTTTAAGTAATTGCTTGTTCTCGCCTACTTCTGAAAATCCTCGCGGATTTTCAGTTTGTCTGCCGACAGATAAGCTTGGTGTGTACTTGGAAGGTTTAGTTCTAACCAATGCTAATATACCCGTGGCCAAAATAATTCACATCGGCTCTACTTCCCCACCCTGCGGCATTAAAATAATTTCTTCGGCTACGCTTTGCTTGCTTAGTTCGGAGAGAGAAACAATGATTTTTCCCACATCTTCAGGATCGATCAGCTTTTTTGGGTCAACATTTACTCCTTCCCAGGAAGTGGAGTAGGTCTGGCCTAAATTAATAGCGGAAACTGCGATATTCGAACCCATCAATTCTTTGCGTAGCGAACGTGTATAACCTAAAACCGCATGTTTACTCATTGTGTAGGCACCGCTGTCTCCATAGCCTTTCAATGAAGCCTGAGAGCAAATGTTCACAATTAACCCTCTCTCCTGTTTCTGAAGAACTGGTAAAACTTTTTTTGTCAGATTAAACACACTAAACGTGTTCAATTCGTACTGACGGTTAAATTCTTCGACTGATGTCTCCTGAAGCGTTTTAAATAAAAATACTCCGGCGTTATTGATCAAGATTGCAGGATTTAATGCTTCAAAGTCTATCTCAGCAATTTCAGATTCTGAAGTCAGATCAGCGGAAATAATTTCAACTTCAGGAGCTCCCTTATCCAGACATTGCTTTTTGGCTGTTTCCAGATCCTCTACATTTCTTGCAATCAGAACAAGCGGACGATCCGTTTTTTCTGAAAACATTTTAGCGATCGAAAGGCCAATTCCTTTGCTACCTCCGGTAATAATCACCGAACCTTCTTCAAAACTCATTACGGAACTTTTAAAAATTTATGGGTTTGCAGGCTGATTCCCCACTGTGGATTATCTTTCACGTATTCCACAATCAACGGAATTGATTCCGGTGTATCCCATTCGGGCTGAAGTAACAGTTTCGTATTCTCAGGGCATTTTGCTGCGTGTTGCTCTGCCCATTTCAGATCATTTTTCCGAAGCACAACTACTTTAAGTTCATCCACATGAGGATAGATTTCTTCAACCGGATGTTTGAATTTCTTGGGTGATAGCGTTATCCAGTCAAAATCTCCTGAAAGCGGCGAGGATCCACTGGTTTCAATGTGAGTTTTTAATCCCGCTTCTTTCAAAGCTTTTGTAAGTGGATCCAGATCATGAAGCAATGGTTCTCCTCCGGTAATTACAGCAAATGGTGCTCCACTTTCTTTAGCAACCTTAACAAGCTCTTCAACTTTCATTCTCGGATGGATAGATTCGTCCCAACTGTCTTTTACATCGCACCACCAGCATTGCACATCACAGCCTCCAGTTCTGATGAAATAAGAAGCTTTTCCGGTGTGCGCACCTTCCCCCTGAATGGTGTAAAAATGCTCCATCACAGGATATTCAACCTGTAAAATATCAATTTCTTTTTCTTTGACTTGCATGTAGTAAAGTTACGGATTGTGTGGTCTAATTGCTCTGAACAAATTGAAAGAGATGTAAGCATATTAGCTCATGAAAAATTGTTCGCAACTTTATTGATGTTGAATAGTCATTCCCAGGCGAATGCAGGGAATCTGGATTTATTTAATTGTGCTATTCTTAAGGAAAACGATCAAATCAAGAAATGTTCTGTGCTCCGGAACTTCTACCCTATAGAAAAAATTGAGACAAAGATAGTATTCATAAATTAAAAGCTATATCCAGATCGCCTGCATACGCCGGGCGATGACGTTATAGATTGATTGAAAAAGCTTAGAATTTATTAAATAAAATTTAGCCATTGCTTAAGATCCTGAAACAAGTTCAGGATGACAGAAATTTCAATCCTTATCCGAGTACTCCACCCAGCAGGTGTCTGTCTCCCAAACAGTTACAGTAAGCTCAATACCATCCGGAATTCTTTTCATGGTTTCTTTATGGATGTATTCTGCAATCCTTTCTGCTGTAGTATTTACTTCCATCAATTCATTGAGAACTCCATGATCCAGTCCTCCTTTTTCAGAGTCTTTAGCTGCCCATTTTAATTCTTTGAAATCACATACCATATCATCGGTATCCAGATAAGCTGATGGATTTAGCTTATTGGATTTAGCAGTTACTCTCACCTTGTATGAATGTCCGTGCATTCTTCCGCATTTGCCATCATATCCATCAATATAGTGAGCAGCATCAAATTTGAATTCGGTATGTAAGGTCCAGCTTGGCATCGATTATTCAGAATGAATTAAATTGCATAAAAAAAGCTCGCTGTTGTCAACGAGCTCTTCAAAAATACGGGTTTTCTATGATAATTACTTAATACGCTTTATAGAACATCCCTGCCCTTGCGAAGTTTTTTTAGTCACTTCATTACTATTAGCCAAGGCATCCAATGCGTCCATCAAATAGTGATTTTTTACCGAATTCGGTCGGTTAGGATTGTCATCTATCGAGCCTTTATAAACTAATTTTCCCTCTCCGTTAAACAAAAACACTTCAGGAGTTTCAGTCGCTCCAAGTGCATCTGCAATTTTGTGATCCTGATCCAGGGCGTAAATAAAATTGTAATTCTGTTTGTCTGCACGTCGCTCCATATCCTCGAGAGACTCACCTCGGTCACGAATTCGCTCGTTGGGATTTAATACGATCATTCCGATATCGGATGCATTTGCCGTAGCAGCTGCGGATTTCATACGATCTTCCCATCGGCTTACCCACGGACAAGTATTGCAAGAAAAAATTACAAGCAAACCATTTTCTTCAGATACACCTGCTAATGTAAATGTTCGGTTATCCACATCCCTCACGGAAATATCAGAACCGGGTAAATCGCTCCCAATAGATAGAGATTGTCTTGCCTCGGTAAATCCGATGACAAATAATGAAATAATAGTGAACAGTAATATTTTCTTCATAGCATAAATTTTAATGCATCAAAACTACAACTCCGTAGCCGGATTCCAAAAATGTTTATCGAAGTTAACGGTGAATTCCTCAGTAAATTCTATACCCTCCTGTTCAAGTCTTTCTCTCATGGAGTCACCGTCAAAAAATGCTTTCCCGGTAAGCTGTCCCAATCGGTTTAACACCCGATGAGCTGGAATATGATAACCTAATTCATCAGGATCGTAATTATTCAAAGCGTAGCCCACCATTCTTGCTCCTGATTCAACCCCGAGATATCCGGCAATAGCTCCGTAATTCGTAACTCTCCCTAAAGGTATCTGAGCTACTACCTCATATACTTTTTGATAAAAATCTTTGGTTTCAGGTTTCAAATGAAGCTTTTAATCCACTCTTTTAATAGTACAACCCAGTGAACGAGTTTTTGCCTTGGTAATTTCCTCTCCTGATGTTAATTGTTCGATTGCATTCTTCAGATAAAACTCTTCCACTCCTTCTGCACTTCGGGCGTTATCATCAATAGCTCCCACATAAACCAACTTCATATCTGAGTTGAACAAAAACACATGAGGTGTTTTGCTTGCTCCGAAAGCATCCGCAATTTTATGATCTTCGTCCAGCGCATAGGGAAAGTCATAATCAGCTTTTTCTGCTCGTTTAATCATGTCTTCCATGCTGTCTCCACGTTCCCGATAATCTTCATTAGAGTTCAAAGCAATCATTCCAATTTCGTTATCGCTTGCAAGCTCTGATACCACCGGGTAACGATCTTCCCAGCGATCCACCCACGGGCAGGTGTTGCATGAAAATATTACCAGTAAACCATTTTCCTTAGCGGTTTCTTTCATCGTGAGCATTTCTCCTGAAACATCAAGCACCGGCTGTTCCAGCAAAGGCGCTGATGCACCTATTTCAAGTTCTTTTATATCGTTTTGCTGAGCAAATGCTGAACTATGAATCAGCATTCCGGCCAATAATATTCCGCAGATAAATCTTAGCTTTTTCATGTCTATCCTTTATCGATTACTTTTAATAATTCACTTTCAAATTCTTCAAACTCTGCTTTTCCTTCCCAAGCTGATGATACACTTCCATCTTTAGAGTAAATTACGGTATAAGGCAAAGCACCCGACCAAGTATCAGAAACCGTTTGAATAAACTCATTATCCTTTCCCGTTTTGTAGTAAGTAGTAAATTGAACATTCTGCTCTTTTAAAAACTCAAGGGCATCGTCCTTGGCCTCCTCAAAATCCCCGGATACAAAAACCAGTTCAAATTGATCACCGTATTTTTCTTTCAGCTCCATGATGTAAGGAAACTCTTCAACACAGGGAACACACCAGGTAGCCCAGAAATTTACCAAAACAGGTTTATCTCCTTCGAACGATTGGATATGACTGACCAGTTCATTAGCTGTGGTATCCTTAAGTAATTCTTTTGGCTCAGGATTTGAACATCCTATCAAAAAAAGAGCTAATAGAGCAATAAAGTACGTTTTCATCAGGAATTTTTATTAAACAAATCTTTCAACGCTGCCTCAGAATTATTATCTAAATCAGCTATATCAACTGTAAAAGAACCTAATTTTTTGTACAGACTCAACAATTCGGGTTCTTCTTTCAAAAGTTTAACATGCTTCTCAACCGTCGAAATATCCCCTCGTGCCACCGGACCGGTTAATGAATTTTCAATCCCGTTCTCTTTTATATTCTTGATGGTAGAATCAACTAAAGGAAGCAACATTTTTATCGCGGTCTTTGAATCTATTTCTGCTAACTCTGCAGTCCGAACCGCATTATTTAAAAGGGTCACCAGATAATTGGAAGCCATCACTGCAGAAGCATGAAGAATTGATTTTGCATCCGCATTAATTTCGATTGCGTTTGCCCCAATGTCCTGGGCTAATCCATTCAGCTTTTTTAAAGCTTCTTCATCGCCTTCCATATCAAACCAAACGCCTTCAAAAGATGATTGTTCAGGTAACACGGATTTCATTGGATGAAATGAAGCAACCGAGGTGTCTCTATTCTTAAGCGATTTCAAACTCTCGGAGCTTAACGTTCCCGAACAATGAACAACCGTTTTATCTTCAAAATCAGGAAATGAGTCGGAAAGCTTTTTCGCAACCTGTTCAATTACAGAGTCAGGTGTAGTGATAAAAATCAAATCTCCTAAATCCTGAACTTTTTCAGGAAATTCATCCGAACCAAACACCGAATTGATTTGATAACCGGCATTTTCAAGAGATAGCCGCAGTGCATTGCCAACCTTCCCAGCTCCGAATATGCTAATGGTTGGCTTATTCATTTAAAAAACAATTTCATTCACGGGAACATGAGCAAATCCGCCGGCATAGGTAGTTTTTTCATTTACCGGGGTTAACCAAATGTTTAAATCCCAATATTTAGAAACCAGAATTCCCGTCATAAACGCTCTCGCTCCTTCCACTTCCTTGTCTTTGCTGTTCAGGTAGTGATGCAATCCCGATTCGTTATTAGATTCGATAAGCATCTTTAATTTTTCGAGTTCTTCAGGTTGAGAATTTGGCAAATCACAGCAAAAAATAAGAAGTGCATTTCTGTTTCTGAATAATTCATCCAAAGCGAAGGCGAGTTCTTTTACTATGGCGGGATCATAATCACCAATTTGGATACTCACTACTTCGAAATCACTTTGGCAAGCCTGCATCATCATTAACTGAGTATACAAGCTCATTTTGTCGCTCATACCTCCGTCACTTATAAAGAAATCGTCTTCTTCATCACACAACTCATTGCGGTATGTATCATTCACTGGAACCTCCCCAAAAGGCGTCTCAAAGTTGTTGTTCGAAGGAATGCTTAATTTTTTCTCTAACTCTCCTTTGTATGATTCCACCACTACTACAGTATCAAAATCTTTACTGCAAATATTGGTGTAAATAGAAGTGAGTTCTTCGGGGTGATCAGGATCAATATGCGTAGGTACGAATAAGAGCTTGATTCCTTTTACACTCTCTGCGACCGGTTTCGTTTTATTAAGCGCCGATTGTAATTCTTCTTTTGTTATGTCTGCGAATGCCATGTGCTGATGATTGATTATTTTTGACATAAAAAAACCTGAAGATACTCTACCCGTTAAGCAGATAGAATTTCTTCAGGTTTCATCGTTTGAATCGTATTTTAAAGCTTTAAAAAGCAATAGTAATCTGATGATTCAGTTTTTGGAAACTACAAATTTGAAATGATTTTTCATTATTAATTTTTACTGAGAATTTATTCTCCCCTTTTTTCAGGATAGTTAGCTCTTTCAGATTTGTTCTCAGTCCGGTTCCTAAACATTTAACCGCTGCTTCCTTAATAGTCCAAAGCAAAATCGGATCTTCATCAGAAAACACTTTCCACTCTTCTTCCCCAAGAATTCGTTTTACTAATTTAGGATGAACTTCTCTGTCTAACCATTCGGTATCCAATCCAATATCTACGTGATCGGATATTGCGCAAAACACATGATCTTTAGAATGGCTGAAGCTTACATATATCTCTTTGCTCTCTAAAGTAGCAAATGGTTTACCCAGTGGATGTTTGCTCAACCTAATGTCTTTGTTTTCAAAATGTGCATGCATCATCTCTTTGAAGAGAAATCGCGCTGTCAAATATTCGCTCTTTCTTTGCTCGTTAGTGAATGAAGCCCACTCATCGAATTCCTTCTCAGATAATACATCCGGAGATAAATCATCCTTAATGGGTGAATATCCTAAAAAAACATCTTCCGGCAACCCGTTAATTTCTGAAGTATTCAGCTTGTGCAAACTAATTAATAAAGATTTGGTTTGAGTTCCACAATTATCCACTTAATTCGGTATTTTTAGAGCTTGTAAAGAAAGCGAAAAATATCAATCAAACGAATACATGTCTAATCAGGAACTTACACATTCTGAACAAGAAGAAATAAGAAGAGAAAAACTTTCTGAACTTCAAAAGATGGGCGTTAATCCTTATCCCTACTCTTTTGATGTTACTCACACCAGTAAACAGATTTTAGATGATGAAAGCCTTATCAGAGATGAAGAAACCAATCCTGATACAGAAACAGTAGCTGTTGCCGGAAGAGTGATGACGCGCCGAATTATGGGAAAGGCGGCTTTCTTTAATCTTCAGGATTCGGAAGGAACTATTCAGGTGTATATCCGCCGGGATGATGTTGGAGTTGAAAACTACAACACCGTGTTTAAAAAAATGGTGGACATCGGAGATATCGTAGGCATTAAAGGTTTTGTGTTTAAGACCAGAACCAAAGAAACTACGGTTCATGCCGAAGAATTTGAGTTTTTAACCAAAACGCTCCGCCCTATTCCAATTCCAAAAGAAGTGGAAAATGAAGATGGAGAGAAAGTAGTATACGATGCATTCTCGGATAAAGAGATGCGTTATCGTCAGCGATACGTTGATCTGATTGTGAATACAGATGTTCGGGATACTTTCAGAAAAAGAACACAGCTTGTTCAAACCATGAGAAATTTCATGAACGATCGTGGATATCTGGAAGTAGAAACTCCGATTTTACAGCCTGTTTACGGTGGCGCTTCTGCAAAACCATTTGTAACTCACCACAATACTCTGGATATGGATTTATATCTGCGTATTGCCAATGAGTTATACCTGAAGCGATTAATTGTAGGTGGATTTGATGGCGTCTATGAATTCTCAAAGGATTTCAGAAACGAAGGTTTATCCCGATTTCATAATCCTGAATTCACTCAGGTAGAGCTTTATGTAGCTTACAAAGACTACAACTGGATGATGGATTTCACCGAAAAAATGATTGAGCAAGTTGCTCTGGATATTCACGGTTCAACTACAGTAACAGTCGGTGAGCATGAAATTGACTTTAAAGCTCCCTGGCCAAGAATTCCATTACTTGAAGCTATCGAGAAAGAAACCGGGAAAGACCTTTCAGGAATGGATTTGGATGAACTGAAAGCTACTGCAAAAGAGCTTCATGTAGATATCGAAGACGGCTCAGGCAAAGGAAAAATCATCGATGAAATTTTTGGTGAGTATGTAGAGTCAAAATTGATTCAGCCTACTTTTATTACGGATTATCCGATTGAAATGAGTCCGTTAACCAAGAAGCACCGATCCAAAGAAGGTTTGGTTGAGCGTTTCGAATGTATCTGCAACGGGAAAGAAATTGCTAATGCATACACCGAGCTTAATGATCCTATTGATCAACGCGAGCGATTGGAGGATCAGGCAAGATTAAGAGCCGATGGTGACGAAGAAGCTATGACCATCGATGAGGATTTTATTCGGGCACTTGAATACGGTATGCCTCCAACGGCCGGAATAGGTATTGGAATTGATCGTTTATCTATGATTATGACCAATTCAGAATCTATCCGTGATGTGTTATTCTTCCCACAGATGAAACCTGAAAAAAGTGAATAGTTTTTGAATGTTAAGGTCATCCTGAACTTGTTTCAGGATCCTAAGTAATGGCTTGATGTTTAATATGCTTCACATTGCGTTGATGATTTTTCAATTTTATACTAAACACAAATCGTACAAAGATCCCGAAACAAGTTCGGGATGACGGTATTTATTTAATTTCCAGTATATGAATTTTGAATGGCATTTAGCTACCCGTTATTTCAAGGGTTCCGAAAAGGAGCTCGCTTTTTGTCATTCATAAAAGTCATGTCGATAACCGGGGTTGCTATCGGTTCAGCCGGTTTATTAATCGCTCTTTCTATCGTTCATGGGTTTAAATCTACCATAAATGATAAAGTATTAGGCTTTGCTCCACATTACACTGTTCAAAGTCAGTCTTTCATCAACCCTAATATTCAAAGAGCAGATACGCTTATAAATTATTTGGGGCGAACATTTCCTGAAATCACCGAAAAACAGTTGGTCATTGAAGGTCAGGTGATGATTCAAACCAGAAATGAGGTAAGTGGCACCATTTTGAAAGGTGTGGATGAATCTGTGAATACTTCCGGGCTAAGAGATTACGTAAACAAAGGAAATTATGATCTTGGCATTCAATCAAACGGTATGCACGGAGTTGTGATAGGCAGTAAACTTGCTCAGCAATTAGGAGCAGATGTTGGCGATATAGTCACCACTTTTACATTGATTGGGGCGGCTTCCATTACCAGTTCACCTGAAATTAAACAATTCGTTATAACAGGAATTTATCAAACGGGAATCGATCAGTTTGATGACGTGTATGTTGTTGTTCAGCGAGAGCAAGCCCGTGAGCTTTTTGTTATGGAGGAAAATCAAGCCAGTGCTATTGAGCTTAATATTCAGGATACGGATGACATCCCTGCATTTCAGGGAAAGCTTGAAGCTGCTTTGTCATTTCCTTTTTTCCCTGATTCCATTCTGGATAAATTCTATAATATTTTTGCCTGGGTTGAACTTCAGGAACAAATGATTCCTTTGGTGATCGGTGTTATGATTATTGTAGCCGCTTTTAACTTGATTGGAGCTGTTCTTATGATGGTGCTGGAGCGAACCAGAGATATTGGAGTTTTAAAAACTATTGGGACTAAATCATCTGCAATAAGGAAAATTTTTCTTTTAGAAGGATTACTCGTCGCTTTTACCGGCTTGATTATAGGGATCGGTATATCTCTACTTTTTGCCTGGCTGCAGTTAGAGTTTCAAATTATTCCTCTTTCTGAAGAAAATTATTATATGAGCTACGCGCCCGTCGAGCCACATCTTTTCGACTTTGTTTTAGTCTCAGCAATAACCACTGTTTTGTGTGCTCTTGCATCCTGGATTCCTGCGAGAATAGCCGCTAAAACAGATCCTTTGAAGGTTATTTCTTACGGAAGGTAGACCATAACTCACCTAATTCCATTACAGCGTAATTCTAAGCAAGGTTTTACTCAATGAGAGTATAACTATGGCAGATTTTCTGTTTATTTATCTTATCTAAAAATTTATAACTAAACAGAGAGGGTTTATGTACACCATAAGGGTTACTAAATATGCGTTTTTATTGCTCCTGATTTTTGGAGTATCCACAACTTATAGCGGATTTTTACAAGCACAGCAAATTGGAGGAACCAGCGATTCCGATTTAATTCAAAATTATAAAGCTGATAATCAGCCTAAGTTTTATAAAGGGACATTTAATGCTGATGAATCATCATTTAATACAACTGTTTATACATTTAATGATATCACAGTATTTTCTTATTTCAATGATTCAGACATCCTAATAACTAATGCTGCCGGTGATACTGTTCTAACCGATACATTGGCTGCAAATGGCTTTGTAAATTATAATGCAAGTACGGGTATTTATAATATTAGTGGAGGAAAATCATACACTGTTTTAGTGGGTGATGCCATTTCAAATTTAGTACAGGGATATTTTGCCATTGATCAGAGTGGGCGCGGAACTTCCACCCTCCTGAATACTTATATGGTAGGAAATTTTCAAAATGAAGAACGGTTTATTGTATTCGGATATCAGGATAACACAAGCTTCAGTATAAAAAACCTGGAGACCGGTGATATTCTATTTGCCGGAGTTTTAAATGAAGGCGAGCATTACACCCTTCCTACTACGCCGCACAGAACATTTCTTCAGGTTTCTGCAAGTAAACCGGTATCTGCTCTTTCTTATGGAGATCAGGATTACTATGTACCCGCTGCTAACGGGAGATTTTCAGGAACTACTTTCTATGGATATTCAGCTCATATAGGTAACTGGACAAACAGTATCACAGTAAGTTCTTATCATGATAACAACATCGTTTATGCATTTAATTCTGAGACTGGAGATACTTTAGTCGCCGATACTTTAGGTCAGGGTGAAGTTTTGACTCATCCAATCACGGAAGAAACTTATTGGGAAGTAGAAGCTCAGAAAACCGTTACAGTTGCAAATATACCATATGCAGGTTGGAGTGGTAGTTATTTTTATATGACAAGAGCGATGGATGAAACCGGAATTGGAGCCGGAAAGCTATTTTATGTACCCGCAATCAATTCCAGAATGGATGTGTTTTCTTTCGAAGATGGCAATGAGGTAAGAATTGTATATCTGGGTGATAAAGATGAATATCCTTACACTGCAACAAAAGATACTGTGTATGAAGGAACACTGAATGCGGGTGAAGGTTATAACTTTTTCACATTATCCGGGAATCACGTCTACAAAGTAGAGTCCACAGGAAATTCTTCAGTGCTGCAAAGTAATGGTGGTGCCGGTGCAGATTTTATGCCGCTTAGTTTTGCACAGGAACTCCCTGATCTTGCCATAAGCGAAGATGGACTTTCTTTTACTCCTCCTGATACTGTTTTTAAAGAAGGAGATTTAGTAACTGTTTCTTTGGTAGTAAGAAATTTTGGTCCGGTTGATGCCGAAAATGTAGTTCTGGCTTTGTATGATGGTGATATTTCCAGTGAAGGAACTGCTCCTGTTATTGGAACAGAGGAGGTTTCTCTGATTCCTGCCCAAGATTCTGTGACTTTAAGTCTGGAATTTATAGTACCACAGGATCCGGAGTTCAGAACATTGTCTCTTCAGGTTGATCCGGAAGATTTAGTACAGGAGTCGAATAGTTCAAACAATACAATAATACGACCTTTAGTACCAAATAAGGATTTACTACCTCCTCTTCCTATTTCAGTTACCGCTCCAAGCGGATTGGAAATTGAAGGTGATAGTCTGGCCGGAAATCCATTCAAAGTAACAGCTAACATATTTAATCAGGGAACAGTAAACGCTGAGAATGTGAATGTGCAAATGGAAGTATTCGATGGTTTATCGCTCGTAAGTGGCCCTGCGGATACAACCATTGTTGCTTTAGCCGGACAAACTACGCTGACAATAGAATGGATGGTAATGGCAGATAAAGCAGTATCAGGTCCAAATAAGTACAAGATTTCTGTGGATGCAGATAATGCAGAAGCTAAAGAAGCAAATCGCTCCATTAGTGTTCCTGATCTGACTCCACCGGCTGCTCCATCGAATTTTTCTTCGATGCTTTCACCGGAAAATGATCTGAACGTATTGTTAACCTGGGATGCCAATACCGAAACCGATTTAGCAGGATACCTGATTTTTTACGGATCAGAATCAGGAGTTTATGATGGCATTGAAGCGAATGAAGGAGAATCGCCCATCGTAATTTCTAAATTTGATGAATTTGAGATTACTGGTCTGCCGGATAATGGCTCTGAATTCTTCTTCGCAATCAAAGCGTTCGATCTTTCAGGAAACCAAAGTGATTTATCTGAGGAGAGTTCTTCTATAACCACTGATATTCTGTTGGAAGGTGAAGTACCTGTTACTTATTCCATAGATCAGAATTATCCGAATCCCTTCAATCCATCTACAAATATTCAGTATAACGTACCTGAAAACTCATTCGTTGAAATTACTCTTTACGATATGCTTGGCAGAAAGCTTTCGACTCTGCTTAGTGATCGTAAAACAGCTGGTACCTATCAACTAACAGTTGATATGAGTTCCTACGCCAGTGGGGTTTATCTTTACAGAATGAAAGCAGGATCTTTCGTACAAACCAGAAGGCTTACCCTAATTAAATAAACAATTGTAGCTTCTATAAGCCGAATCATTGATTTGATTCGGCTTTTTTTGTTTTGAATAATCTTCAGCTTTAATTTAGAGGATGATAAATTTTCAACCACTGCGAATTCCTTCAGGATGGACTATTGAATGGAATACATTTATGGAAGTCGATCCTCATCCTGATGACATGACTAATTTTTCCGGAAGTTCTTTGCTACATGCATATAACCGTCATTATTTGCGAGCATTAAATCTGGAATGGGCACCTGAAGAAGACTTTGAAGGAGAGTTCTACCTCAGAGTTATAAATCTTGTCGAGGTATTTAATCCGAAGACAAAAGAATTTGATTTAGTCGGGGATTGGCAAGATCCACATTATGAATTTGGCACAAGAGAAAGATTAGAAATTGTATCTGAGATTGAAAGACTCATGCAGCAACTCACTTATTATGAGGATCCGAGAATCTTACAATCACGTGGAGTAGTTCATGAAAAAGCAGAAGAACTTAGATTAAAGCTACAGGATAAAGGCATTTCTGACGCACTTGTTTCCGAAATAGTAAATACACAAAGCAAACAGCTTCACATTTTATTAATCGAACATCCCGGAGTACAAAAACATCATTTAGAAAGTTTGGTAAAACATGGGAAATTCAAAAAAATAGGAAAGAGAGCATCCCAAAAATTGAACAGTAAAGCGTTTCGTGGTATTTAATTCTTTTTTTTGAACAGGGATAACACAGATGTAGCGGATTTTTTAGATTTTGTTGTTGGTTTATTCAACTAATAACTGATCGGTAAAAACCCGCGTCATCCGCGTTCCAATAATTAAGGACCATATCTTCACTTAAGACCCTATCTTGTTTCTAAAAGAAAAAATTTTATGATCAAATCAAGAATACAATTAGCCAAAGATTTAGAACTTTCCAGAATTGCCCACGGACAAATGCGGCTTATGGACTGGAACTTATCTGATACTGAATTAGCAAATTTTTTAGAGCAGTGCATTGAACTGGGAGTTACCACTTTCGATCATGCAGATATTTATGGTAATTATTCTTGCGAAGAAGTATTCGGAAAAGCTCTGAAGCTAAATCCTGATCTGAAATCTAAGATCGAAATAGTTTCCAAATGTGGTATCAAGCTTCTATCTGATAAATATCCCGAAAGAACTATTAAACATTATGATTACAGCTACGATCATATTGTACAATCTGCTGAATCGTCTTTAGAAAAACTGAATATTGAGAGGATTGATTTGTTCTTGCTCCATCGTCCCGCTCCGTTGTTAAATCCGTCAGAAGTGGCAAAAGCATTTGATCATTTACATCAATCCGAAAAAGTAAAACATTTCGGGGTTTCTAATTTTACTCCTGCTCAATTTAATTCCTTGCAGGAAAATATTGATCAGAAACTTGTTACTAATCAGGTTGAAATTTCTCCCTATCAAATAGAGCATTTCGAAAACGGAAATATGAATTTCTTTTTGGAACAGGAGATTCATCCAATGGCTTGGTCTCCCCTTGCCGGTGGAGCTTTATTTAATCCACATGACGAAAAATCTCAGAGATTGAACGTGACTCTTCTCGAAATAGCCGAAGAAATCGGAGTTAACTCAATAGATAAAATCATATATGCCTGGCTGTTAGCTCATCCATCTAAAATAATTCCCATTGTAGGTTCGGGGAAAATTGAACGCATCAATTCTGCCGTGAAAGCTCTTGAAGTTGAATTAACAACTGAGCAATGGTATAAGATTTGGGTAGCTTCGACAGGACACCCTGTGCCATAAAAAAAAGCCCGATTCAGAAGAACCAGGCTTTGAAATTGATTCGAATTAGCAGATCAATTCATCACTGAATCAACGCTATCCCATTCCATTCCGAATGCTTCTGCAACATATTTATAAACAATAGTTCCGTTAGCTATATTCAGTCCCTGAAGCAACTCATTATCATCTTTCAACGCTTGCTTCCAGCCTTTGTTAGCTAATGCTACTGCGTAAGGAAGAGTCACGTTTGTAAGTCCCAAAGTCGAGGTATATGGGACTGCTCCCGGCATGTTAGCTACACAGTAGTGAACTACATCATCAATTACGTAAACAGGATCTTTATGTGTGGTAGGCTTGGAAGTTTCGAAACATCCACCCTGATCAATAGCCACATCAACTAATACAGTTCCGGGTCGCATTTCTTTCAACATTTCTCTGGTAATCAAATGAGGTGCTTTTGCTCCAGGCTTTAATACTGCACCAATAATTACGTCCACACTCGAAAGCATAGATCTGATATTTGCCTCAGAAGAGAAGAACGTGTGAATATTCTTTGGCATCACATCATCTAAATATCTTAGCTTCGGCATATTGATATCCATAATAGTGGTATCAGCACCCATTCCGGCAGCGATTTTTGCGGCATTAACACCAACTATTCCTCCACCAAGAACCAATACTTTTGCGGGTTGTACTCCGGGAATTCCTCCCATTAACATACCCCGACCACCTTTTGGTTTTTCAAGATAAACAGCTCCTTCCTGAGCAGCCATTCGTCCGGCTACTTCACTCATGGGAATTAACAGAGGTAAAGAACCATCAGCTTTTTCAACGGTTTCATAAGCAATTGCAATACACTTTGAATCAACAACAGCTTTGGTAAGTGCTTCATCCGCTGCGAAGTGGAAATAAGTGAAAATAACCTGCCCTTCTCTCATTCTTGGGTATTCTTCCGCAATAGGCTCCTTCACTTTCATAATCATTTCAGCCTTTTTCCAAACCTCTTCCACATCATCTATGATAGTGGCACCCGCCTCTATATAATCTTCATCGAAAAAGCCACTTCCAACACCTGCTCCTTTCTGGATAAGTACTTCATGCCCGTTTCTTTTCAACTGAAGTGCTCCACCCGGTTGAAGTGCCACACGATTTTCATGAGTTTTAATTTCTTTAGGTACGCCAATAATCATAGTCAGCTATTTATTTTGTTGGAAATTTCAAAAGACTTAAAGGTAGTGATTTTTATCAAAAAAACGCTTCCAAAATTTTGTAAATGAATTCAATTTCAGTATCTACTTTTTAAAAATTCAATTATTGCTCAGCTATTCATGACCACCTTATTGAGACCGGTACGAGTTTTACTTCTACTCTCTTCCCTATTAGTTATGGGATGCGGATCAAGCCTAATAGTTAACTCAGAAAATCACACTGAAGAGCATCCGGAAATTCAGCGGGAGTTCAGAGCCGCATGGGTTGCTACTGTTGCTAATATAAATTGGCCAAGCGAACCCGGACTTTCAGTTCAGGAAATGAAAAAAGAAGCTATTCACCTTCTGGATATCTTAAAAAGCACAAATTTTAATGCTGTTATTTTTCAGGTTCGCCCACAAGCTGATGCCCTTTACAAGAGTGAACTTGAACCTTGGTCATATTATTTAACCGGAGAACAGGGAAAAGCCCCGGATGATGATTTTGATCCACTCGAATTCTGGATTGAAGAAGCCCATAAAAG
Source organism: Balneola sp. (assembly GCA_965267565.1). Taxonomy (GTDB): domain Bacteria; phylum Bacteroidota; class Rhodothermia; order Balneolales; family Balneolaceae; genus Balneola. The sequence goes on along the minus strand of OZ254085.1, from coordinate 3,214,492 downwards.
AGGATTAGAGCTTCACGCCTGGCTGAATCCATATCGAGCCCATCATCCGTCAGGTGGACCGGTCTCAGGTCAGTCAGTCGTTTATACAAAAAGCGAATTGGTACTGGAATTGCAAAACGGATACTGGTGGTTCGATCCTTCTTTAAAAGAAACTCAACAGCATTCGCTGAACGTAGTGATGGATATTGTTTCCCGATACGATGTGGATGGAATTCATTTTGATGATTACTTCTACCCCTATCCTGATTATAACAGCGGACAGGATTTTCCTGATCAGGAAAGCTGGGAAAATTATCTGAGCACCGGAGGTTCGTTACTAAGAAATGACTGGAGACGAGCATCAGTAAATAATTTTATTTCCTCAGTTTACTCTTCGATAAAAGAAGAGAAACCACATGTTAAATTTGGTTTAAGTCCTTTTGGAATTTGGAGACCTGAACATCCTAAATCTATAAAAGGCTTTGATCAGTATGATGTTTTGTTTGCTGATGCAAAGAAATGGTTAAACGAGGGCTGGATCGATTATTTCTCCCCGCAACTCTATTGGCCGGTGAATCAAATTCCGCAAAGCTTTCCTGTTTTACTTGGTTGGTGGAATAGCCAGAATACAAAAAACCGGTTCATTTGGCCGGGAATGAGTATCGGCAGATTAAGTGGCGGAAAGCAATTAGATGAAGTAATTAACCAAATCATGATTACCAGAGGCATGAATATGGAAGCTCCCGGAACTGTTCACTGGAGCATCGCCCCTTTGGTTGATAAAGATTCTCTACGAAATGCACTAAAAGCAGGTCCATATTCTGATCCGGCATTAATTCCTGAGTTAACCTGGACCAGACAATCCAAGGTTATCGAAACTCCGGAATTTACTATCCAAAAATCGATGGATGGAAAATTCTTTCTGAAACCAAAAATTATAGATCAGGAAGTATCGAAATGGATAGTATATGCTCGTTATGATGACAGATGGATCACAAAATTTTACGGTGCTAATACAAATTCAATCCCCGTATATTATTCAGTTAGAAACTCGGAATCCAAAATTGTAACCCCGATAAATCGTCTAGAGGTTACTTCAGTAGACAGACTCGGGAATGAAAGTAAATCATTTGTGATATCTTTTTCTGATGACTAAGAGTTTCAGATATAAAACTATTTTACGAACATCTCTCCTAATTTTATCTACATTTTATTTCTTCAATTAATAAATCAGAATTCATGAATAAACGACTACTACGATTAGGTATAGTATTAATCTCCGGACTGTTGATTTCCGGATGTACCGGAACAAAACAAACTACATCAAGCAGTTCTTCTAAACCTTCATCTTCAAGAGCTCCCTCAAAAAAGGGAATTAAATTTTTCGATCAGGTAATTAAAAAAGACGCCAAAAAAGATGAGGGCGTTTTTAATGTTTACGAGCAGGAAGACAAATATTATTTCGAAATAAGTAACGATCTCTTGGGACGTGAATTACTTATAGTGAGCCGCGCTGCCGGTGTTCCTCCTGAATATTCCGGATTCAATTCTGCCGGTTCTAAATCAGCTGAACAGGTAGTTTCATTCAACCGGTTTAAAGATAAAATTATACTTCGGAAAAAATCTTATGAAGCTATCGCAGATGAAGAGCTTCCGGTTTATGAATCGGTAAAAGCGAACAATTATGAGCCTGTAATTGCCACTTTTGATGTGGAAGCTTTAAGCAAAGATTCTTCGGGTGTAGTAATTGATGTTACCGATTTTTTCACCAAAGATGTGGAAGCAATCAGTGGTATCCCCTCTTATTTAAGAAGAGCTTATCAGGTTAGGAGATTGGATGCCAATCGTAGTTTTGTAGAATCGGTAAAAAGTTTTCCTGAGAATATAGAAGTTCGTCAGGTTATGACATACATAGCCGGAAATCCTCCAAGTGCAGGCTATACTCAAACGCTTTCCGTGCAGGTTAATCAGTCGATTGTTCTTTTACCTGAAGAACCAATGATGAAGCGTTATGCTGATTATCGGGTAGGATATTTTAGTATTCGTCAGATAGATTTCGGTTCAGATGAACCTAAAGCTCATCAAAAGGAATACATTCGTCGTTGGAGATTAGAGCCCAAAGATCCTGAAGCTTATGCCCGAGGTGAATTGGTAGAGCCTGTAAAACCTATCGTTTATTATTTAGATCCTGCTACTCCGGAAAAATATCGCTCTTATATTATTCAGGGAATTCTGGATTGGAACGAAGCTTTTGAGGCTGCTGGATTTAAAAATGCCGTTCAGGCTAAGCTACCTCCTACCAAAGAGGAAGATCCAGACTGGAATCCGGAAGATATCCGGTATTCAACGGTTCGCTGGGTAGCAAGTACGGTTAGAAATGCTACCGGACCAAGTGTTTCCGATCCACGTTCGGGTGAAATTATTGAAAGTGATATTGTCTGGTATCATAACCACATGCGTTCTTACCGCAACCGTTTAATGATCGAGACCGGAGCAGCAAATCCCGCAGCCAGGAGTCTGAAATTAAGCGACGACCTAATCGGCGAAACCATGAGACGGGTGATTTCTCATGAGGTTGGTCACGCTATCGGTCTTCCGCACAACATGCAATCCAGCTCAGCATATCCAACCGATTCATTGCGCTCAGGTAGATTTACTCAGGAGTTTGGTATTGCAACTACCATCATGGAGTATGCCCGTCAGAATTATATCGCTCAGCCCAGCGATGAGAATATCCGTTTTATCAGAAAAATCGGTCCTTATGATAAGTATTCAGTCAACTGGGGATACCGGGTTATTCCTGATGCTGAAACTCCTGAAGATGAGTTAGAAACGCTTGATAGCTGGATTATGGAAAAAGCCGGCGATCCCGTCTATCGTTTTGCTTCTTCTACAGGTTATGACCCTTCTTCACAGACTGAAGATTTAGGAAATGATCCGGTTAAATCCAGTACTTATGGATTAATGAACTTAAAAAGAGTAGTTCCGAATCTCATTGAATGGACAACTGCACCGGGAGAAGATTACTCAGAACTTGAAGAAATTTATCGCGAACTGGTATTCCAGTGGAGACGATATGCCGGTCACGTAGCTACAAATATCGGTGGCGTGTACCAAAACCGAAAAGCTGCTGATCAGGAAGGTCCGGTTTATGATCCCGTTCCGGCTGATTACCAGAAAGAAGCCATGGCATTCATGAATGAGCATGTGTTCACTACTCCCGATTGGTTGCTTGATCAGGAAATTCTGAGACGTATAGAGCATAACGGAGCTTTGTCCCGAATTAAAGGTTTACAAAGTAGCTTGATGCGTGGAATCCTGAATCCGGGAGTTTTATCCAGATTATCAGAGCAAAACGAGCTTAATCCAGAATCTTCCTACGATATGTACGAAATGTTACAAGATCTTCGGCGAGGAATCTGGTCTGAAGTATACGCTTCCGGTACTCAAAATATTGATGCTTTCCGTAGAAACCTTCAGCGCGAATACATTAGTCAGGTTAAAGTACATTTTGACAATGATGAGGTAAGCGGTGGCTGGAGAAGTCCTGATATCGACGTCAAAGACTCGGATATGAGACCTGCTCTGCGTTATGAAATGAAACAGCTGAGAACTCAGGTTGAACGACGAATTACTTCAAGATTAAATTCTGAGACACGATCTCATCTTGAAGATATTCTTGAAAGAATTGATGAGATTTTGGATGAGGATAATTAATCTTCCATCTAAAAATGAATTTCACACTAAGGCTCCTTCCGGAGCCTTTTTTATTTTTGGGCTTTAGCTATTCCCCTTTTTGTGATTGTCACATCCCCGTATAAATACGGACCTCCGAGGGTTTCAATCTTGATGCAATCTTTGGACTCTAAATATTCTAATAAGTTTTTAGCTTCCGTTTTATCAATCATCAGCTTTGTGCACACTTCCTTAACGTTAACTCTCTTGTCTGTTTCTCCTTCGCTTTTATTGTAAATACTTTGAAGAAGAATTTTTGCCTGGTTGTTAAAGTCGTTACCGATGATCATAACCCGAATTTGATTATCTCATAATCATCATCTGAGCTAAAATTAACTTTAACTAAATGTTAAGCTATTGTTAAGGACTTGACGGAAATAAACAGCATTTTGAGACTCAAACTTACTCTTCTCCAAAAATTGAATTTTTGTTATTGAATATTCAATATTCTTACAACCCTTCCTGCTCTCTCTGACGTTTTATTCTATATTGCTGACGTAACCATTTCCGCCATTTTTCAGCATCCACTAAATGCTCTTCATAAGTTCTGTTGAACAAATGTCCTCCCTCAGGGTTTGCTACCATATACAAATAGTTATGCTCCTGAGGATAAAGCGTAGCTTCAATCGTTTTTAAACTCGGATTTGTAACAGGTCCCGGTGGTAAACCATATTTCATATAAGTATTGTAGGGATGATCTACCTTATAATCTTCTAAAAGTAACCTTCTGCGCTCTCCAACAGCAAAACTAATGGTAGGATCTGCCTGTAAATACATCCTGCGCTCTAAACGATTCCAATACAATCCGGCTACAATAGGTTTTTCATCTTCAATATTTGCTTCCCATTCAACAATAGAAGCCATAGTAATCACATCATCCACAGAGTAGTCTAATGAATCAAAACGATCTGAATATTTATCTATAACCCTGCTTTCAAACTCATTTAAAATTCGCTCTATCGTTGCTCTTGGTGTTGATGTCCAGTAAATATCATAGGTTTCAGGTAGCATTCTGCCAATTAAATATTCCTGCTTTAAATCTTGTTCTTCAGCAAAAACAGAATCAGTGAGTACCTCCATTACATCCGTACTGTCGAAATTCATCTGGTAAGCCAAATTTCTGGCAAAACGTTCTGCTGTAATTCCGGGTAAAACAGTTATAGAAACAGGATCCTGACTTCCAAATGCCAGCTTGGTCAAAAAATTATCATATGAATATTCTCCATCCAAATGATAATGCCCTTTTTTGAAAGATCTCCATCCCAGCAGCGGACTCACCCATCTAAATTCACTTTCATCAAATTCTATGTTTAATGAATTCAGCTTTTCGATCAATCCTTCCAGGCGAACGTCTTCGTCTAAATAAAGGGAAGTATCATCAATAGTAATAATTGCACTGGATTGAGCTATTCGGTAGTTCCTTGAAATCAAAGTGCTGCCAAATATCACAGCAAAAACCAAAAAACCTGTCATCAGGTCTTTGATCGAGAACCCATTGTCTTTAAGAAAATTCATACCTGAAGATAAAAAGCTTACCGTTTAAACCCACCCCATTACACTATTTAATATTTCGATGAAGCTTTAACGAAACTAAAACTTTTTGGTTCCGTAGTTGTGGACTGAAGAGCAATCGAGCTTTTGGATGCTGCTACAGCACCAAATGCCCTAAAGAAAAAACCCGGGTCTTGATCGATCCGGGTTTCTTTTTTTTTCGTACTATTTATTTGTACGAATGTGATACTTTGTTTACTCTTTGGAAATATTTTATTGCTTACCATGTTCTACTATCACAAAATAAGCTCTTACAAAAATGTATCGATTACTCTTTTCTTTTGCTCTTTTAACATTAATGGCTACAGCCTGTGTGAATAATGTTGAAGACGAAGTTCCTGAAATTCCTGATGAACCGGTAAGCTATTCTTCTCAAATTCAGGTTATTTTTAATAATACCTGCGGTGGTGGATTTTGCCACACTAACGGCGATGACGTTAACGGTGTAAATCTGGATTCTTATCAAAGCACCATTGCCAGCGAAGGTTCTTCGTACGGTTCCTTAATCGTAATTCCGGGAAATGCAGATGCAAGTCCTCTTGTTGATAAAATTCAGGCAAATCCTGAACAAGGAAGCAGAATGCCTCTTGGCAGGTCAGCGTTGAGCAGCACAGAAATCGGACAAATCATAGCCTGGATAAATCAAGGTGCAGAAAACAATTAACAACTATTTCGCCTTATGAGATATTTATTTCTACTCCTAACACTACTTTTTACTACTTATCCCATTTCAGCTCAGTCTTTTAAAACTGAGGAAGGTAAAGCTACTTTCTACTCGAAAGTCCCTCTTCATAGTTTTGAAGGAAATTCAGATCATCTTACCGGGCTTATCAATCTTGACGATAACACGGTAGATTTTTATATCGATCTTGAAACTTTGGATACCGGTAACGGAAAACGGGATAAAGATATGAAGCTGACTTTAGAAACAAAGAAATATCCATTTGCTGAGTTCACCGGCAAAATAGTCTCCGATTTTGATCAAACCTCTTCTGAGGTTCAGGATGTAACCGTTGAAGGAGTTTTTAAAATTCACGGTGAAGAACAGGAGATTGAAGTTGATGGTACGTTGCAAATGACTGATGAAGGACTTAAAATGACTGCAGGTTGGATTCTCAGACTGGAAGATTACAACATTGAGCCTCCCAAGCTATTGTTTATAAAAGTAGATCAGGAGCAGGAAATTGAATTAAATGCTTTATTAAAACCGGTTGAAAATTAATTTCATGATGAAAACGATACTCTCCCTTCTTTTAGCCATTTTCCTTTTTTCTGAGGGTTATTCACAACTTGAGCGAAAAAGAGCAAATCCAAATCGACCAGTAGCTGAAACTTTTCTCACAAAAAATATTGCAGGACTTGGAACGGTTCAACTTCTCGGAAAAGGGGATTTGAACAGTATGATTCAGCATAATTTCGGAGATGTCCGTGGCGGAATTGATACTTTCTTCGGTGTAGATGAAGGGGCTAATGTGCGTATCGCATTTGGGTATGGTTTAACAGACAATATCAATATTGGAATTGGAAGAACCAGCCGGGAAGACAATATCGATTTCAGTACTGATGTAAGATTTTTGCGCCAGACTGTTTCTAATTCTACTCCAATTTCTCTGGTTGTAAAAGGAAATGTTGGTATCAGAACTCAAAAAGAGTCCTTTGGTATGAGTTTCGTTGAAAGGCTCAATTATTTGGGATCTGTAATGGTTGCCCGAAAATTCTCCGATGATTTCAGCTTTCAAATTTCTCCTATGATTGCTCATTTTAATACTGTGGTTAAAACCAAACCTAATCAGGAATTGCATAACACCATTGCCGGACTGGGATTTGCAGGGCGGTTCAAGCTAAACGAAAGAAAATCTATTTCTTTTGAATATTTGCCGGTGATCGGAGATCGTTTTTCAGAGACAAAAAATCACGCAGCAATTGTCTATGAACTCGAAACCGGTGGACATGTTTTCCAGATGTTCTTTATGTCCGGAAGATGGTTTACAGAGCAACATTTATTAACCCGAACCCAAACCAATTTCTTTGAACCTAACTTCAGATTCGGGTTTAATGTAAACAGGGTGTTCGGACTTTTATAGAAGCGACCTTACTTCCTGAGCAACCTTTCTGTTATACTGAAAGGTCAGATCTTTGTAATTCACCAAATCTACGATTATTCCAATCAAGCACAGACCGGCGGTAAAAAAGTATAATATTCCCATACCTATTTGATTGAGAATAAATCGGTGAATACCTGCTAATCCAACAAAACCCAGCAAGCATAAAATTAAAATGGTCTGTGGATCTTTTCTTCTTGCTCTGTAGATGTTGGAAAACTTCTTTTTGTTTTCATCTTCAAGCTGAGATAATAATTTATCAATGTAGAGTGCTTCGTCTCCCTCTGCTTCCGGTACGTAATTATAAACTTCTGCCATTTGTCTGTCCTGTTTGTGTAGTTAATTTACTATTTATTAATTCCTTCCAAATTGCACCAATTCTGAAACTCAGAATAAATACGGCTGGGATTCCAAAAAGATTCGATTCTACCGCTTTTGCAAACTCTCCTCTGAAAAACCATGCTATGGAATGTCCAAGTCCCTCACCCGGGCAAAATGGAATACCTATCCATTCAAAAAAACAAAATGAAAAGCCCTTTATGGTTGGATCCATGCTTCCCATTAAAATCAATCCTGAAAGAAAAGCTATCCATTCAATATGTGGAGTAATTTTTTTCACAGTCTGACAATACGAAAATTATCTGGAAATGTTATTGGACCGTAACTTTTTCGGGAAAAAGTATGAGATAGTTAAAAACACCCTGTTCGATTGATAAATAGAGCTGGTGGAAACTTCTGTCCCGGTTTTAATTTCCCAGAATTTTTTAAACTTATGTTCAATATTCAATCTTCCGGTAAAGAAGTAACCATCTGTTTCTGCATGTTTAGCCATTACTTCAAGTTCAAGATGCGATCGGTATTCAAAATTATTCGGATGACGATATCTCAAATCAAAACCGATTCCCTTTAACAGGTAATCATCCTGAGTAAAGAAAGGATCCGCATTTGTAAACTGCTCTGATGCATCCTGCCAACCTAATTCTCCAATTAACCGCCCTCTGAAGGGCGTTTCCCAGGGTTGGAGATACGCCCGTCCGGTCAATGAATAATCATATACTGAGTTGGTATAATATTGAGTGTTACCCGAAAGTGTGGTCAGGAAATTATTGTTGAACCAGGGATCCTCTCTGTAAAACTCGAATTTGCCTTTATAAATATCTCTGACGATTGATTGCAGGGTTAATTCAGGTTCAAAAGAAACTTCCAGTGATGTAAATGAAGAATCTTTACTAAAGGTAAATGTGGATGAAACCTCTCCTAATATCCCCTCTTCTCCATAAAACAAAGAAGGTGCAAATTTAAACGTTCGGCTGAAATCTGCTTTTCTCTTCTCAAATTCATATCCAATTCCGGTGAAATTGGTAAAGCTGTTTTGATTTCCAATCGAGTTGTTGATGTAAATATCTTCTGCTTTAAATAAATGTGTTTTGTGTCTTCGGTTTCCAAACTGAACCGAAAGACCGCCGCGGGCAGATTGGTTATCAAAATTATCTGAAAAATACTCTCCGAAAGCTGATAACCTTACCCCTTCGTTCCATCGGCGATCAGTCATTAATCTCATTCGGGCATTCAGCCTGAAAAACTCCGGATATTCTCTGTATAAATTTTTCCTTTCATCATAACCCATAAAGCCCAGCTCAGTGTCAATCAAACTTTGCGCTTCCTGTTGATCAGTTAAACCATCTTCAAATAATGGATAAAGAATTTCATAGCCAACATCTCTTTTTCCATTATAGAAAAGTACTGTTCCGGCATATGACCGTAATGAATCAGGGCTTTCTTTTTTTGATAAATACTCTCTGGCTTTTATTTCAAACTGATCGAAATCCTCCTTATCTGCAATCCAGCCAAGTTTTGCACGATCAGATATCTGATCTGTTCGTTCTGCCCAATAAAGAGCTTTATCATATTCTAAACGTTGATAGCCGTATATATTCGCAAAATCATCTGCAAATTCACTGAGCTGATCATGAGAATAATCAGGGAATTGTTCCAATAGCTCGATAGTACTATCCGCAGGTTCGTAAAAGAACGAACGTTGGATAATGTAATGATACAGACTGTCACTTTGGGGATTTGCTGCAATCAAGCCCAAAAGCCTTTTTTTCACTTCCGGCCAGGTTTCCTGACTTTCAATAGAGGTTGTATATTCAAGAACCCGTTCCGTGTCTTCTCCATAGACCTCAATTTCCCTAAGCTTCCATCTTTGAACAAAATCCGGAGCAAAAAGCCCCAACATATTAGCAACTCTGTTTTTTAAATCAATTACAGCTGCATTGCTATATTTTCTCCAAAGTTCTTCCAGAAAATTCTCTGCTCTTATATACGCACTTTCAAATCCGTAATAAGTAACCAAACGCTCCAAATCTTCTTCCTTCCATAGCGATGTTGGAGTTGAGCGCAGCCTGAATTCAAGAACCTGAATAGCCCGGACTGTTTCATCATTTTCTACACTTAGTCTGATTACCTCTTCCTGAAATTCCTGATTTCTTGGAGATCTCAGATAATCGGCAATAGCCTGATTCAGAATCTGCTGAGGTGTTAGTTCAGGCGTAGAGGTGGTTTCGGTTTGTTGAGTCGCTTCAATTTCTTCCTGAAAACTTTTTAGTTCACCTAATGCAGCTAATACAACACTGTTTTTTGCTCTGTTTGAGCTTTTTTCAGTAGAGGATCTCGGGATTACAAGTGTATTCTTCTTCGAATAAAACTGAAATAAAAAGCCATCCCAATATTTAGAAAAAGAATATCCGTCTACGTTCCCCGATAAATAAGATTCTATTGCTCCTTTATCCTGAGATGGCACATACATAAACCAAAACTTTTCTTCTTTGTCGGGAGACTTTGATTTGTAGGTATCTGGAGATTCAACTGTGACTACATAATTATTTACGTTTTGTGAATAATTACTTTTGGCAGCCAGCCAGTCTTGTGCAATTGGAGCGCCGTAATCTGCCGCTACCAGGCGGGTAAATGGATACTGCGTTCTTGTATACGAAATTCTTTTTCTGAACTCATGGTATAAACTTGTGTTCTTTCCGGGAGTTGACATCCATCCAAGGCTATCCGGGTTTCTACTTTTAAATGAGTCAGAACTTCTTTGTACAATCTGAAAAACATCATCGGGATGAACAAAGTGGTTCCAGATTCCCGTGAGCAATTGCATCCCGTGTTGATCAAACAAAGAATTTTGCTCCATAGTAAATCCACTTCCGCTTCTTGGGTAATCAAATAATTTAGAATTATAGGGATCGGGACCAAATTCTCTTCCTCCTCCATCAGGGACACTTCCCAGATACAACGAACTCATAATTTCAATGGAAGGCATGCCTTTTACAAGAGCCTGAATTCCTGTTGAATCAATATAATTTGTTGGAGGAACATAAGATTTTGGAAGCCTGCCCAGATTATCAATTCGCCAGCGTTTTTCCGTAGCATCCAGAGCCGCAATAATGAAATCTTTATTTTTCCAATCTTCCATTGTTAATGAAAAGTGATTGTATCCGTGAAATGCCAGTTCATGTCGTGTTTTGACTACATCTTTGGCAACTTCAATACTTGGCTCAATTTCTTTTCCGTTTTCGATAAGTTTGGCTGATTCCCATTCCTCAAAATCGAATGGAGGAACTACATTTGCATTATAATTGAATGCAGTCATTGCAGAATAAGTCATAAACACAGAATCTGCATATGCTTTCATATCCGGCCACCAGATGTTATAAACAAATTCAGCTTGTTCCACATCATATTCACTTTTGATTGGCTCCAGCTTAACATTATATAATGGAGCCGGGAAATCATCCAGAAACATAGTGCCTACGTTTGCCACCCGGTATGGCAAATTCGGCAGAGATTTAAGTATAGTTGAGAACATCAATCCACGGTATTGTTTAGCAAACAATACTGTTGTATTAAAAACGAATACACTTCCGAAACCAATATTATTTTCAATTAGCAGAGGATAATTTAAATCAGAAAAAGCGGTTGCTAATACACGTACCTTCGGCGAAAAATTTTCGGCACTAATTCCGTTATGAGGTAATGTTGTGGGAGAATAAAAGCTCATTCCTTTAAAACCCGGGAAAATATGTTCTGTAGCTTTTATTCCTCGAATACCTTCTACATATGTAAAATCAGAAAATGGTTTTATTCCCTGTAAATAGCTGAACTCATCGGTGGTAATTGCCCCCAAAAAAATAATATTCCCACCTGAAGCAACAAACCTGACAAGCTCTTCAATCTGATTTTTATTGATTTTTGTAATATTCTGCGATGTATTGATAATCAGCTTAACATTTGATGAGATTGATAATGTAGAGTCATTATTTAAATCAATTGAAGAATGAGCAAAATTAGAGTATCTGAACGCCGCTTTAACCTGATCAGCAATTTCTTTTGAACTTTCTTCGGAAGTGTCTTCAATTAAGTATATGAACGGAGTATTTCCATTATTTCCGGTCGATTGAGCTGATATTCCTTCCATCATAAAACATGATATCAGAAACAGGGTTACAGCAACTAATCCATAAAATTTATTTGAATAACTTTGCAGCACGCCCTTCCTTTCTTGGATAAATGTTCATTAAAATATCGCCTACTTCGGATTGATCTTCCCGGTTTATGATTTCATAAATTATAGCGTCATCTGTCTCATTATAAACAATTACATCACGTTCGGGTAGATCGTTAAACCTCACAATCCAGTTTTCTAACTCCTTCATCAAATCTCCGGATTCAAATAAAATTCCTTGTTGAATCGTATTGTAAGGAGGTTTCTGAACAAAAATAAAAATGCTTGCAGGGGGTATATTTACAGTGTCAGGTCTGGCTTCTTCAGGAATTTCAAGATAATCCTGATATAAAGAGTCGATTTCGCCATAGCTTTCAAGAAAGAACTCATAGTTCATATAAAAATGTCGGTTTTGCGACAAAACATCGTCGATAGGAGGACTTACTGTTGCATAAGTGTAAGGTAATCGTTCATTAATAATGCGGTAGTAACTTTCAAAAAAACCATTTGGTAATGTTTGAGGTAAAATCGTTGCTGTATGCACTCCTCCCGAAAAAAACAAAGCTCCGCCTACCACCAGCATTAATGAGGCAGACTGAACATACTCCAACACATATCCCCTGCTTTTTACAATCATCTCTATAATGGTAAAAATCGCATAAAATACGAGACCACCCAAAACTGACAAAATAATTGAGTAAAAAACATTTAGCTGGTCGAAATCCAAGAGTGTAAGTTCTAAATTATTGTAAGGTGTGTAGAGAAAAGAAACTGTTGCCAGCATAAAAAAGAACACCAACTGATTCTCGAACCTTTCTTTTTTCTCTTTAAAGTATAACCCAAGAAAAATCAGGAAAAGTACAGTCGTAGTCCAGAAATATATCTCACTAAGATATTCCAGATCCGCAATCAGATAAGGGAAATAACTGAATATAAGTGAGCTCAGAAGCTGGCTTTCAATAAACCGGACTAAGCTTAAGTCATTCATCCATAGGTATACCAGATATGGACTCAACACTATTGCAAAAACACCAACTAAGTACGTAAAAACTTTGATAAAATTTATTGCGAACTTTCTTCTTGGAATTGCAAGCATTCCGTAAATCAAAAAAGGCAATAGTACTACAAGTAATACAAAAATATTGGTCAAACCTGTGGCTATAGTTCCCATAGTTACATAAAACCATGGTGCTTTATCTATAGATTTCAGATTCCGAATAAAAATAAAAGCGGTGGGCAAAGCGAAACAAAGTCCTAAAGAAATGCTGTTTGTACCATTTTCTGCCTCAAGTGAAATAGGCAGAAATAACGTTGGAAAAATTGCAAAAATCGAAGCTCCAAATATCGCCGCGTTTAGTCTCTCCCCTTTGGTAATTTCTCTGATTATCCAAAAGATAATTATAGTTAGTAAAAAGCTGGTCAGGCTTCCCAAAAGTCCCAATGTTAGTTCCGGCCCTACCTGAGTTAATGAACTGAACATAGCTATCAATGAATGCATACCTTTAGCCTCAGGTAACCCTGTAAAGTACTGCTGCAATCTTATATTTTTTACTGCTTCTAATTCAAAATACCATCCCCGGCTAAAAGGAGCGGCGTTCTGAATTACAGGAATTACCCTGATTATACATGCGGTTATTCCAACTACGACAGCGGCAATATTAAATCTGTTATCAAATAATGAGAATTCTCTCTTCTTTGTGAATCTTTCTTTGAGTCCCTTAAAAGTGAAGGATTTTATAGACTCAATTATCCGAACATGACCTGCTATAATTTTATTTTCGATTACTCTGAAAAGATATCTTACAGAAGTACCTTCTTTTTTCTCTTTATAAATTACTCTGACTATTGGGATTCCAACTAAAACTACAATCAAACCAATCAGATCGTACATGTGCAAAGTAGTGAGCACAAAAATAGTGGTTATTAAAGTACCTCCAATCCCTACCCAGGAATACAGTGTTTTATCTACTCCGTTTAACTTTTGAACGTGCTTCAAAAATTTTGGTCCGATCCAGGAGAAAAGAATCAGAAAGAAAAGCACCAATCTGGTTATAGCAAGTAGAACGATTAACCAATACGGCATTAATAAACCTCCGCTTTTTGCCTCACAGGAGGTAATCCTCTGAATGCAATATTGGAGATAAAATAAGGATGTGATGTAGTGTCAAGGCGTGAACTAATTTCAGGAAACCGAGTACTGTCATCCATGAACTCAATAACAAAAATTGGTTTTTTGAATGTTTGATTCAGTGAATCGACCAAACCAATCCTCTCAGAATATTCCTGATCTGATGCTACATTGTACGACTGATCTGCAAAACTATACGAAGTTGCTACTCCTTCAATAGCAACAGCATCTACATAATCTGAAGTCTCATCGAGTAAAAAGAAACCCGCATTCTGAACAATGATTAACTCCGGGAATCTCGTTCTTATTGAACGGATTAACTCAACCATTTCGCCCTGCTGATCTTTCCTTTCTGACCAGGGTGCAACAGCATCAATTGTATCCAGGAACAAGCCATCAAATCCTTTGGAAATGTACTCGGGAATAACTCTGTAAAGAAAAGTATTGCTTACTTGTTCCTCAGAAAGATCGATAAAATAGGATTCCTGATTATTATTCCTTCCTCTTAGCCCCGATTTTCTAAACAATTCGAAATAATTTCTGTTAGGATGTACTTCACCTAATGATAGATACGCAAGAACTTTTGTTCCATTATTCTGAAGATCTTTTATCTCATTCTGATCGGTAAAATATGGTTCTGTAATAAGTAAGTTATACCCTTTCGCTTCATCAGCAGAGAACTGTGAATAAGAAATACCAAAAGGAACCAGATCTTTCTCAGATGATTCCTTATATACATCATTACCGCAATTATTCACGAATAGAAGCATAACTATTAATGAGATTCTGTACACCGTTTAACTTTCTACTCCGAGTTCTGCACATCCGCTCCAACCCAACATTGTAATCTGTTGAACCACTGTTGGGATTAGCACCATATCAAATTGTTCATCTGCTCTTTGTATCAGACTTTCTTTGAGCTTTTCGAGCATTTCATCATGCTTTTCGGGAGCTACACCCGGATTTGACTCAACAAAATCCACGATGTATTCGAATACTGATATAATTTTTCCTGTCCAGGGAATTTCCTCCCCCATTAAACCTTCCGGCTTCCCCTTTCCATTTACCCACTCATGATGCGTTCTTATTCCATCAATTACATCCTGATGAACCGGGAAATTGCTGATCATAGCTGCGCCTGATATAGGATGACTTAATTCTGAACCAATGCTTGCCTCCGGATTTAATCCCATGGAACCTGCATAACCAATGTCATGAAGCTTTGCAGTAAGTTTTAGTCTCGCAGCTTCATCAGGATCGAGCCCAAAAAGCATACCGAACATATCGGTAAAAGCAATAAGTCTTGGGGTATGATGCAGAGTTTTTTCTCTTTTTTGCTCAATAGCTCTCACCATATCATAGAAAGCGTCCATCATGTTTTCTGAGAAAGTCTCGTTGACATTTCTGAATTCAAAGAGTTTAGAAATGGCTCGGGAAACAGTACCTAAAATTTCGGCCTTGGAATCAAAGGATTCGTTTTTCTTCAACAGTAAAATATATCCCTTCACGTTATTTATGGCATAAGGAAGTAAGATGGATTTCAGGTTATTCCCTTCAATTAATTGCTTTCCCTCATCACTAAAACTAATTCCGTCTCCATCAAGAACTGTAAGAGAAGCAGCCTGATTACCGGATAAATGTTCAAGCACACTTTCATCAAGTTCTTTGGATGCTCTCAATACATGAGCATCGTTTATAATCTCTACTACTGCGCCGCTTTCTGCTCTGCTGGCGTTAATCATGTACGAGAGAAATAGCGTAGAAAAGCTTTCCGTGTTTAATGCTCCGGTGCCCAGATTTCCAACCAGTCCCTTTATCCGGCTTTCGTATTTTTTCTGAGATTTTTTTTCCTTTTGATCTAACTCAATCAACCATCCTGACAATAACCTGCTGATGATGGAATACTTCGGAACCATATTTTCCGGACTCTTCAAAAAAGGGCCAACTACATAAATACCCCATGGCTCACCATTTCTCTTATACAAAGGAATATGTTCGCAATTCCCTATGGTATGAGCTGAAATCCCATGCTCTTTAAAACTATCATCCCACTGTCTCTTTTTTTCCAGATTTTGTAATTGCGCTTCAAAATCTTGTATGTATTGATTTCTCTGCGCTTCTGCTGTCTCGCTTGATTTACCTTTTTTAGCCTTTTCATCATCCGGTAACAAATTCTCTGACAGAAGTTGGCGTTTGATTAATACCAGCTTCTCTCCTTCTTTCTTATACACAAAATGAACGGGGGCTTGGTAAAGCAGGTCTATCCAGCTAATAATATTCTGAAAAGTAGGTGTTTCTCTTCTCGACATATGCTCTGCCGAAAGAGCCCAAAATTCGAGCTCTTCTTCAATACCGAACTCATCGAGCGAAAAGGCATTGCTTAACCTGTTTCCAAGTATGTTTATGTAGTCTTTTACGTTCTTACTCATAAGATGTCCTCAATATGCCGAGTAATAAAAATAATCCAAATGTTTGAAAAACCTCTTCCCAATTAAACCCGTTATCAGTGCAAATGAAATTGCACCGGCGACCATCCCTACTACCGCATATTCGTATGATATTACTCTGCTGCAAACGTAACCCACTATTCCGTTTATCAAAAGAGCTGCAAACATCGAATACATTACAAATTCGGGGCGATTAAGGGTAAAGAAGAAAAGAGAATTCAGAAGACCGAATACCAAAAAAAGGTATCCGATACTTCCCATCCAGAAAACTTTATAGGTTAGTGGATTAGCGAAAAAATCTCTGATTTCAGGGTAATCATCCTCAAAAACCTGAAGTGCCAACACTCCGTAATAGGTTCCTACGATTGATATAATGCCTATTACTAATAAAAACACCAGTTGAAGGGAATAAAAATTTCCGAAGTAATTATTGAATTTCTTCAGTTTGGAAATCGCTGCTTTTTTCTGGGCCGGAATTAAGCGATGCGAAAACAAATGTATTGTAAACTCAAGGAGAGCAATGGTAAAAATGAAACTTAATAATGCCCAATCCATTCCCAATTCATAGGGCGTATCAAACCAAATTATGTATGGTGGAGGAGGTGGTCCGGCAGACCAGGCCAAAATCCGATCTACAAAAAGAAAAGTGAAGTATGAAAATCCGTAAATGAAATATCTGTAGGTATTAAAATAGCTTACTTCAAGCCTTGGTAATGATTGTTTAAACAGTTGCTGCCTGTTCTTTCTGATTTTGTACCAATAATATCCAAGAATATAAATGATTTGGATTGCCGCACAGAGCCCGATTCCCAACCACTGTGATAAGTAGATTCCAACATCCATCACCTCCATTCCAAACGCTACGGAAATAGTACCCGTCAAAATACTGATAAGAATAACCGCTTTTTGTTCACTGGCATATAATACCGCTGCAGATAACATCATTGCCGATATCAAAAAGAAGTAGGTAAGCCCTAAAGACACCATTCTTTGAGGATAGAATGGCAGAACCAGATTTATCAAAAACAGCAATCCTCCGATCCCCAATACAAAAGGAACCGCAAAATAAGTAACCGATTTAATTGCCTTCCAGGTCAGATAATAATTGGACTCGCCCATATATTTGGACACAAGGCGACCCAAAACCTGTATAAATCCACCGGTAATAATAAATGCCCCAATGGTGCCCATAGCTATCATCGTGGCCTGAGCAACATTAAACCGAAACCACGCCCAAAGTGCGTATTCGAAAATGATGATAGCTGCAATTTGAGAGATCATCGGCATCGTGAATAAAATCCCTGATCCGAAATGCTTGAAAAATAGTTTAAAGCTCTCCCAGATATCTCCAAGCTCGAACTTTTCTTCTTTCAGGTCTTCATCGTATTGCTGACGAACATCTTTTTTGATTCTGGCGTATACATCTTCAGCAAGTTCAAAAACGGAATTGTATCCGTAGTCTGTTTTGGCATCCACATCGCGAACACCTAACGATTCTATGGTTGCAGCAACTGCCCAAACGCTTAAAGGGTTTCCAATAAGTTCATATACCTTTCCCAGAAGCTCAGAAAATGGATTTTCTGCGCCATCATGTATATCTGCAATATGTGATTGTTCAGTTTGCATGTATACGCTTTTCGACTTCCACTTTCTTCAAAAGATTTAATACTGACTCTACCTTAACTTCACCTTTCAAAGGTTTTCTTTCTGCTGCTGATAGCTTTTTATAAGATTCTAAATAGTTTTTTACTGAACGATCGGTGGTAAAATTCAGAAGTACTTTTTCTCTGGACTTATTTCCCAACTCGATTCTTAAATCAGTGTCTTCAAGAAGTTTAATTACACCATCTGCTATTTCATCCGGAGTTCTGGGTTTGCATAATATTCCACAATCTTCAAGAGCGTCCTTTATCCCACCAACATCAGTGGCTACTACAGGTCTGCCACAACTCATAGATTCAATAACGGTGTAGGGAAATCCTTCAGAAATTGATGTCAATATGGAAATATCACCTTCATTAAAAATCATACTTGGGTTGTTATGAAATCCCCCAAAAGTAAAATTGTCTTCTACATCCAGTTCTTTAACTAACTCCCGGCAGGTTTCTACATATTCTTTATCTACATCTAAACTTCCATATACCGTAAACTGAACATTTGGGATTTTCTTTCTCACGATATCGCAAGTGCGAATCATGGTTTCGATATCCTTAAGCGGAAAGACCTGAGCTACAGCTATAACGGTTGGAATTCCTTCTGTTTTTTCCGGCTTGGGAGTTGGTGAAAAAAGATCGGTATCAACTCCGTTATAAATAGGAAGTATATGCTCAGGATCAGCTTCAAAACGTTCCTCCCATTTTTGGTTTGCCGTAGTTACCGGAGAGATCTGATCTGCTGTATGATAAACTGCTCTTGTCACCAATGTTGACATATCCACCAACAATTTTTTGGAGAAGAAGGTCATATCTGACCGCCCAACATTGATCAGTCGTTCTCTCATATAAACTCCATGATCTGTAACCATGGAAGGAATGCCGTATTCATATTTAGCAGCTACTGAAACAAGAGCCGGAAACCCCGCGATGGTGGAATGAGTTACATTTACTTCTTTGGGAATAGGTGCAGCAATTGGCATCATAAAATGGTACAACCATCTCATCCCAAAAGTCATGTCTATTACTTTTGGAGTTTCACCATATTCCGGATCGTAATTTTCTACATATTTTTCTAACAACGAATCTTTAAATATTGCCCAAAGAATGGGGTTTTTCATTGTTAGCTTATAATCATAAAGCTGGAAGTATTTCCACATTCCATAAAGCACATCACTGATTATATCAACATCCCTGAATGGGTCGTTCAGGCAGTTTATAAAATCTCGGTAAATTGGAAGGAATAAATCCTTAACAGCTTTCTTAGTAGTTCTCGCTTTGCGTTCAATATGACTGGAGAAAGGAACATCTTTATCGTAATAATGAACGGGTTCTTCTACTCCCCAAAGAGGAATATGAATTATGTCTTCAATATTTTCAGGAAGCTTATAACGAGGTTCTACAAAAGGTCCGCCGGTAATTGCCAGTAAGTGAAAATCTACATCCTCTTTTAATTCTGTGCATAAAATATGAGCCCAGGTACTTACACCACCTCCACTATATGGATAAGAACCCTCCGTTTCGAATAATACAACCGGTTTGATTTCTTCACTGCTCATGCAATTACCTCTATGTCAGCAGTATATTCCAAAAACAAAGAGCGATATCGGGCGAAGATTTTATTCCATAAATGATCTTCTTTCAATAGTGAATATTTTTCCTCGACCATCTTTTCAAATTCTACCGAATTATTCCAGAGTTCCTTTATCTGCGAAGCAAGTTCTATTGTTGAAGTTCCTGAATCCACTACATAAGCAAAATTGCTATTTACATCACCAACTTCCCATCCAAAAGGAAGTGCTTTCTTAGAGAGAGCTTCGAACATCACAAGTGGTTGAGATTCATTGTGACTGGTAATACACAAAAAATCCAAGCCTGATATATATTCTTTGGCATCTTCATTCCAAATCATTCTTACATCCGGATGATCAAGAGAAAGCTTTTTTATTTCTTCTTCCAGATCCTTTTCATTCGCGTCACTCAACATCATTACGAAATCAGCTTTCATTCCGATTGAGTCGAAGCTATCCACTATTTTGAAGAAGAGTTCGGGGCGCTTCATTTCGGCACATCTTCCAATCCAGCCGATAGTAGGACGTGGACCTCTACTCTTCTCCCCGATCAATAAATCATTGGAAATTCCATTTGGAATATATTCGGGCTGTAATGCTCCAAGCTTTTTCTGTTCAGCAATATTTACTTTTGATACTGAAATAACTTTATCTGAAGCTTGGTAAGTCTCTCTGGCAAGATCCTGAAACATTTTTACCATTTCCTGTTTCAGTTCTTTCGTCTCAGGAATCTGGTACCCACATTCTAATGCAACAGCTCCTTTTTCTACTTCTTTCCAGTAAATGGCATGCTCGGTCAATACCAAAGGAACTTGTGACTTTTGAGAAATTTGAGCTCCCAGCCATCCGGCAAAACCGGTATTTGCCACATGAATCAGATCATATTCTAAACTACCTAACGATGAATTTATGCTTAGATACCATTCTTGCTTAGCTGATTCCCAATTAAAAATATCTTCGGGTGGAGAAACTCTGACAAAATTTACCACATTCCCGGTTAACGGATAGAGGGCCTGCTTAGGATCAGCATCCTGAAATTCATCAGTAGCGACCTGAAGAATATGAAAATCAAAATCCGGTAAATGGTTTAAATACTGATATACCCACTCACTTACTCCTCCCCGGTACCAAGGGTAAGTTCCCTCAATTATTAATAATATCTGAGGATTTCGGCCCATTATTTACCTTGTTGGTAAAGCCTCCAAAGTATGGCACCGGTTTGAGTGACCAGTCTGGAAATTAGTTCAAACTCATTACTGGTGAAGAGCTTCGATCTTTTTATCACAACACAGGCAAATACATTGGTTTCTGAAGGGGCATTCATATTGTTCATTAACATTGCCTTTTCGTTTGCGGAGAACAAAGGAACCCCGATTTCAGCGGGCATTTCATTACTTGTAGAAAAATCAATAAAGCAACCTAATTCCTCATTATAAATATGATTACTTAAGTATGCTTCTTTCTCGCTAAAAAGCTTAGAATAAGAAGCCGAATTCGAAAAACTGCTTAAAGCTTCTTTTGAAGGTTTATGTTCTCCTAAAATGATATCCGGCTCTTCATTTTCAATATCACCTTTATAGAAGACCAGTAAATCCGACTTGGATATTTCAGCAATATGGTTACAAAAAACTTCGCAAGTATCAGCAAAAGAGCCTTTAATAGCAGACTCCATCACTTTCATGACAAACTTGTTCTTATGTTGCTCAATATTTTCATCAAGCCCGCCTACTCTTACATCTGTAAGAATTTTCATTCTTACTATTTCGAGAACACCTTCTCTATCAGAGTTAAAGCGTTCTTTTTTGATGAAATCGGCTGCACCAAGATCAAGGGCTTTCTGTTCTTTCTCTACTGTAGGTAGATTTGTCATGATAAGAACCGGGATTTTACTTTTTTCCTTATCATCCCGAATAGATTCTAACAACTCCAGCCCGGACAATCCCGGCATGTGTATATCAGAAAGAATAAGATTTACCGAGTTTTCCGAAAGTATATTTATGGCTTCCTGAGAATCACGAGCGTGTAGTAAACCAAACTCTTTGCCTAAAAGATTTTTTGTCATAAAGTGAATCGGCTCATCGTCGTCGATCACTAATATTGTATGATTCATATACTTTTAATTTGCTAATGGGAGTTCAATAAAGAAAGTGGTACCTACTTTTTCTTCCGATTGAACCCAAATTTTGCCGTCATGAGATACAACATATTGTTTTACCTCATCGAGACCAAGCTCTGATCCATAACTATGTTTAGAATCCAGCTTTTTATCCCGGTCAGATGATATCAAAAAATTGTCAAGAATTTCATTAGGAATTCCTATACCATCATCAAAAACTTTAATTAAAACAGCTTCTTCATCCGGTTCTATTTTAATACCAACTGTTCCACCGGAAGTTGTAAAGCGAATGGAGTTAGAAACCAGAATATTCAGCGCATCGAAAAGTTTTGGTTTATCAATCTCGTAGAAGAATTCAGGATCTGTGCTTTCAATTTGAAGATCTATTTTTTTGAGCGTTGCTTTAGCTGAGTTCAAGGTCATTACTTCATCAGCTAAAACCACTAAATCATATTCCTCAGTTTGAAGCTCCTGAAATTCTTTTTTCGATACATTTTTGTCTAAAACTTCTTTAACAACCGACAGAAGACTCTCGCTACTATCCTTTATCAATTCAAGCATTTCCTCTTTATCAGCTTCTTCTAACTCATCATCGGTAGTAAGTATAGATATTAATCCCATGATCCCTGAAAGGGGATTTTTTATATCATGGCTAAGCATCCTTAACAGCTGATGCTTCTCTTTATTGATTTTACTAAGCTCTGCTTCCCGTTCCTTCAAAACCTGAACTTGTCTTTCCGTTTCCTTCTTAAGCACCGTAAGCATGAGGTGATTACGAATTCTCATCAACAATTCATCTTTATCGAAAGGCTTGTTTACAAAATCTACTCCTCCTGCTTCAAAAGCCTGTACTTTATCTATCGTTTCATTCGTACTACTCAGAAAAATGATTGGAATATCTTCGGTCTCAATTCTTTTAAGCTCTTTACCAACTTCAATACCTGACATGGTAGGCATTTTGATATCCATCAGAATGAGGTCGGGTTTTTTCTTTTCGATATGCTCCAGCGCTTCATCTCCATCATAGCATTTATCTACTTTAAATCCCTCTTGCTCCAGAATATGTGACAGCAAAACCACATTCGGTTTAGCATCATCAACAACCAGTATCAAAAAATCTAAAGGATTAACCCCACTCTTAATCATAGATTCTAATTTTTTTGTAGAAATATTGTGTTATTTTAAAAAAAGTAAAAAACTTTGAAACTATTCGTACTTAAGGTACGTCATACTTTCAGCAAATATAGTTAAATATATTTTCGACAGTATATGAGATCATTTAAGCTTACAATACTTTGCATTTTTCTTTTTTCGGGATTCTCAGTCCTAAAAGCAGAAATAAATAAGCCGGACAATGATAAACCTACCCTCCTGCAAATCGAAGACAAATACAACGAGGTAAAATTGTGCCTCACCAAGACTTCGATTTATATGCAGATAAAGCCTTCTGTAAAGAATTACATCAATCAGGAAATTGTGAACCGTCATTCTGTTGAAGCCAACCAATTCATAGACAGTCAGGGTCATTTTTTATTGGGAGAAGTAGTACTTCTTGATTCTGATAAAATAGAATACTCTTTTGATAATCTTGAAAACGTGTCTTTTGAAAACGGAAAGTTAAGTTTTGATTACCACAAAGAAAGCGCTTTTACTTTTGAAGATATCTTAGGTACTCGTGGTAATCCTGCTCTGGAAAACTTTTTTGTAGAAGATCTTGAAAAGTTCTACCTGAATTACAAGAAGTTAGCCGGTTAAGCCCACCCATTTCTTTCATTTTATTGTAACGCAGTTACCTTTTTTCTCTCTTTTCAATAAATGAGAAGGACAAATCAAGGAGAAAAATGGTTAAGTATTTAATGTTATGCACACTGATAGGGTTATCAATTATGGCATGGTCAGAGATTCCGATCAAGAGAGGCCCCGGTATTGCAGCAGAATTCGCTCCCGAATATGTTGAAACCTTTGGCGAAGAAAGCATTCAATTTGATGGCAATACCTTCGAACCATTTCGGGAAGTATCAGCAGAAGTGCGATTAGTTGAAAAGAAACGATACTTTTTTGACAGCATGGCTGACTTCTCTGCATATGATATTCTTGTGAGTTGGGGAGAAACTTCAGATCAAAAAAATCTGGACTATCTTGGGTTTAAATTGAAAGACAGAAGTTTTAGATACAAAAAAACCAGACTTCCTCTCAAAGAAGAAAAAATTGACAAACAGACAAATTTATGGCATTTGGTTCCTGCCACAGAAGAAGTATCCGATCAAATTTTTAACCTCCGTGAAGGGCATATTATTACTTTAGAAGGCTATGTAGTTGACGTAACCACTAAGAATGGAATGACCTGGACATCAGTATCTTCAAATAATCAGATAACCAAATCTGGTAACAAACATGAAATTATTCTTGTTACCTCTCTTTCAAAAAAATAAACGGTTTCCACTTTTGAGCTATAACCGCTAACTTATTTTTAAAAAATTAATGAGTTGGCTTAAAGATTCACTTCTCGACCTGATTTTTCTTGGGGTTATTTTATCGACTTTCTTCTATGAAAGCGATTCTATGTTTATCATTATATGGATTTACACAGGATTGCTCCTTCTCAGTAAATCTTTAGCTTTATTCATGCCTTTTTTGAGAAAGAGAGCCGCCGGCACTTCCACTCCGGATGTTGTATATCATATTATCTATATCTCTTCCTTTTCCATCTTGTTCTTTTTGGAAAAATGGTATTTGGGTGCAGCTTGGGTACTGATCTGGATACTTTCTATCGTTCTTGTTTTTAAATCAAAAAAAGAGCAGACAATCAACTGATGAAATTCATATTCCGAATTGTTTTAATAGCAATCTGCCCTTTGCTTTATATTTCTCCATCCACTGCTCAGGAAAAACTGAGTGGCGAACCGGTACAGATAAGAGTCTGGTCGGGATATTCATTCACTTCAGTTTATCTGCTTGGTAAAACGCGAAATGCAACAAGTTTCATAGCTGCTTTGGGGTTCAGAAAAGCTATTCGAAAGTATGATCAAAATGGATTGCTTTATTATACTGCTGATGTAATCCCACAAGTTTATTATGATTATCCCAAACGAGACGAAAATAGCCGAATGGTTACCAGAACCGGTTTTGGTTTCTCCCCGGTTGGTTTTTTGTTTGAAAAACCAATCAATAACTTTCTTCTCTACCAGATAGGCATATCGGGATCTTTTATATTTATGGAATCGAATTTCCCAACTGATAAAGGCAGGAAACTGAATTTTACGTTTGACCCTACTTTTACCATCCAAAGCGTACTATCTGACAATATCAGCATTACAGCAGGATATAAATTCCATCACATTTCGAATGCCCAAACAGGTAGTGAAAATCCCGGAATTGATTCAAACTTTTTATTTTTAACACTCATCATTAAATAATTATGAAAGCAACTATTTCCACTAATAAAGGAGATATCAATCTGGAACTATTTCCTGAGAAAACTCCGAAAACGGTAGCCAATTTTGTTAACCTTGCAAAGCGGGGATATTACGATGACCTTTCTTTCCACAGAGTAATTGACAACTTTATGATTCAGGGCGGCTGTCCGAACGGAGATGGTCGCGGTGGACCGGGCTACTCTTTTGAAGATGAATTTGATCCTGAACTGAAACACGATCAGCCTGGTGTACTATCGATGGCAAATGCAGGTCCCGGCACCAACGGCAGCCAGTTTTTCATCACACATGTTGAAACTCCGTGGTTAGACGGCAAGCATTCGGTTTTTGGAAAAGTGACTTCTGAAGAAGACCAAAATGTGGTTAATTCAATAAATCAGGGAGATAAAATTGAAACAGTGTCCATAGAAGGCGATACAGAATCATTGCTTTCATCAGTAAAAGAAGTTGAAATGTGGAACGAAGTTCTTGATGATAGATAATATTCACAAAATTCTATCTAATTAGAAACATTTCACCTCCCTTTTCGTAGCCGTTTCAAAATCAAAACCCAATTATTTGAGATGAAAAAAACGGCTACTTTTTTATTTCTATTTCTTTTTTCAGGTATTTCTCTTCAAACTTTTGCTCAATCAGATGATAACGATGATTATGATCGGTTAAAGTACAGAAAGTGGAGAATTACCATAATTAATCCAATCGGTACTAATGGGGTTGCTGCTCCCAAATACACAGCCAAATATTCCATCAACTTAATCGGGGGATATCATGGCGGACTGAATGGAGCTGAATTCGGAACTTTATATAACTACAACAGGGATTATGCATCGGGTTTTCAGATAGCCGGACTTGTGAATGCCACCGGCGGCTATATGGAAGGAATTAACATTGCCGGGTTAGTAAACTACGCATCTAATGATATGTCCGGTATTCAGGCTTCGGGTTTGGGAAATATCAGTAAAGATGATATTGAAGGTTTACAGGCTGCAGGAGCTTTTAATTTTGCAGGAGATGACATTTCTGGATTGCAAGGATCATTGGGAGCAAATATAGCACTTGGTAACGTAGAGGGACTTCAGGCTTCGGGTTTGTTCAATTATGCGGGAAGTAACATCTCAGGTCTTATGGTTTCAGGAGGTGGAAACATCGCTAACAAAGATATGGAAGGATTGATGGTTTCATCGTTCTTTAATGTAGCCAGAGATTACGGCTCAGGATTATTGGTAACTGGAGGTTTAAACTATTCAGAAAATCAGGAAGGATTGTTAGTATCAGGAATAGCCAATATCACTAAAAATATGGATGGCCTTCAGGTTTCGGGAATATTGAATGCGGCTCAAACAGCAAATGGTATGCAGATAGGATTAATCAATTTTGCTAAAGAATTTAATGGAGCATCCATCGGCTTTCTGAGTTTGTACGGAAATGGTCGAAAGAATATTGATATGCGAATTTCTGATGCCGGGTTTACTGATTTTGCCATCACCACAGGAACTCACAGAGTTTATAATTCTGCTATTTTTGGATATAATTCATTTTTAGATCGTGATGTTTACCGCTTTGGATTAGCTGTTGGATTGGAAAAAAATATCAATGATTCATTCCGAAAAGTTGAAAGCGAAAAGCTATTCGTAAATCAGGAATTTTCTGTTCTACATCATTTTGAAGAAGAATGGACAAAGAAAACGAACCTGATTTTTTCCTACAAATATATGCTTGGATACAGATTTGCTTCCGGTGCTTCTATTTACGGAGGTCCATCCTATAACATTCAGGTTACACGGGTAAATACAGCAAACGATTATACCTGGTATAGTTTATGGAGTCCTGAATGGAAAGGAAGACAATACAGATTCTGGGTTGGCTTTACCGCCGGAATCCGTCTTTTCAAACAAAAGAACCTCCCTCTCCTCGATGATTATGATTTCGAATTTGGCAGAGATTGGTAAGCTATCAATGATCAATTTTTCAATTAAGAATTAAAAAATTGTAGCCCGAACTTTAGTTAATGACCTGAACAGAGTACAACTTTGTTATCAGCTATCAGCTATCAGCTATCAGCTATCAGCTAAATAAAAGTTATACATCTGTGAAACAATTGTGTTCGTACTATTGTTATGTTCGATGAAAAAGAAAAGGACACTATGAAACAGATTTTAATAATAGCGATTGTCGCTTTAGTAGGCTTCGCCTTTCTAAGCGATGATGTAGCCAAAGAAATTCATAATCACGAACATACTGAAGAAGTTATGTTTAAACAGTCACAACCCGATCCGGATAAAAAATATCCATATCAGAAAACAGAAAAAGAGTGGAAAGAAATTCTGACAGCTAAAGAGTTCAAAATTCTTCGTAAAAAAGGAACTGAGGCTCCCTGGTTTAATGAGTACAATGACAACAAAGAAAAAGGATTGTACGTATGTGCCGGATGTGGACAGAAATTATACAGCTCAGAACATAAATATAACAGCCGTACAGGATGGCCAAGTTTCTGGAAACCAATTGCAGATTCTTTAGTTGCCGAAGAAGTTGATAACAGTTATTTCATGACCAGAACTGAAATTGTTTGCTCAAACTGCGGCGGACATTTAGGACATGTGTTTGATGACGGACCCGAACCAACCGGCTTACGTTATTGCATGAATTCTGCAGCAATGGATTTTATTCCTGAAGAGGACGTCAACAAAGAAAAGTAGTACCGAACTACTTATTTATGTATCATAAGAGGCGAATTTGAACATTCGCCTTTTTTATTAACTAAGAAATCGGTTTATGAGTCAGCCAGCTACTACCCTTCTTGAAGCAAGTTTCAATCCAAGAATAAAATCTTACATACTTTGGTATGGAGTCTTCATGTGTTTTATCATGATTTTTACGATTCCGTTTATACCGCTATGGCTCATTTTCGGATATTTCTATGTGAATAAATATTTCGATCGGTTGCATTGTGAACTGACCACACGATCCCTCAAATTTAAGAAGGGTTACATTTTCCATACCGAGAAAACCATTCCCTTGGATAAAATTCAGGATTTAACTTTTAAAGAAGGTCCGCTCTTAAAAGCCTTCGGATTGAGTATCCTGCGAATTGAAACAGCCGGAAGTTCAGCTTCGGCTGCAGCAGATTTATCCTTAATTGGCGTAGTAGATGCACCTGCATTTCGGGATAAAGTGTTGGACCAAAGAGATGTGGTTACTGAAAACCGCAGTTCCGAATCTCAATCATCTTCTGCCGGTTCGGAAGGTGTTCTGGAAGTACTAAAAGATATCCGGGAATCGCTATCAAGAATTGAGAATTCTAAAAAGTAAATGGAATAACTGTTATCAACTAATCAGCTTTTCACCGGACGTAAACGTCCTACTTGTTAAAGGTTCTATTAAAACTTTTTGCAAGCATGTGCTTTAGGACAGCTTGGAAAAACAGAACCTTTTAAATGATTCAATTCCCTTGAGCAAAGCGTATTACTTCAGAATAGCTCATATTTTCAAGTAAATCTCTGTCTTCAAGCTCTCTCAGAAAATCTTCTGATACATTGTTAACGTACATCCCTATTACTCCTGAATAACTTACTTCATCTAAGTAATCGACGTCTTCAAGTGTTCTTAAATACGATTCGGGCACTCCACTAGAATACAATCCAATAACTCCGGAATAGCTTAAATCGTCCAGATAATCTACATCCTCGAGAGTTTCAAGATAGTCCTGAGTAACACCGGAGGAAAACATCCCAATAACTCCTGAATAATTTACTTCATCCAGATAATCCAACTCTTCCAGTTTTTCGATGTAATCGGTAGTAACCCCATTGCTGAACAGTGCCATAACCTGATTGGGGGTCAAATCACTCAAAAATCCAATCTGATCTAAATCTCTCAAATATTCTACAGTCACGCCATTTTGATACAAGACCTGAGTATTCTGCAAAGAAGGTGAGCCATCAAAGTTAAAATCTTTTATCTGATCGTAATACTCTAACTGGGATAAATCAGTAGCTGAACCTGAAGCAGATTGAGAAACGGTTGCCGTTTCTTCCGTCTCGAAAATATCTGTAATTGCTGATCCGATTCCATAAGCTGCTTTCATTGGATTCCAATCAAAATGCCACAGAACCGCTACAAACATGAAAGCCCCAATCACCCATGCATTTCTTCTGAACGCTTCTTGTTGTGGACTTAAATCTTTCTTTGTCTCTTTTTCATCAAAGGGAGAATCGTAGAAATCTTCTTCATGATCAAAATCCTGATCTCCGTTGTCGAGATCATTGGTAAGGCGATTTTTATCTCTGTTTCGATTCATGAAATTGCTTTGCTGTTAATCCTGAAAGTAATAAAATGCTCGATTATTTTTTATTCTTTTCTTCAATCCATTTACTCATGTACTTATAGCTGTTCATAGTATTCTGCAGCAACATGGATCCAATGAAATTTCTTTGGCGATGATTTTCAAGATTCTTCGAAAGTTCTTCCAGCTTTAAACTCAGTCTTTCTTCGTGTTTTGATTTTTTAAATAAAGCATTGTGAATTTCAAAGCCTGAATCTCTGCATTCCTCCCATGAGGTTTGATTCTTGTACAGCTCAACTGCTTTTTCAGCGAAAGTTTCCCAATCATTTTCTATAAACCCATTCCAACTGCTGAAATTCATTCCCTCAGCCCCGATATCCGTAGTCACAGAAGGTATTCCGTTTTTCATCCCTGATATTAACTTTCCCTTTAATCCGGCTCCGAAACGCAGTGGTGCAAGCAAAACTCTGGCTTTTTGTAAGACTTCAATCACATCCTCTGCCCTGCCTTGCACTAAAAAGTTTTCCTTTTCATTATGCAGTTGTTGCGACTTTTGTGATGAATAAGCTCCGTAGATTAACATTCTTGCCTCAGGAAGTTTCTTCCTGATTAACGGCCATGTTTTTTCTTTTAGCTGAACAACCGCATCCCAATTGGGCGGATGAAGAAAATTCCCGATCGTAATAAAATCTGATCTTTCTGTAAATCCCGGAAGCTTAACCTGCTCTGATTGCTGAATTTCTTCTTCCATGAATGGCAAATACAACAAAATATTAGAATCGATATTGAAAGTATTTTCAAGAAGCTCCATTTCATGTTTCGAAATGATTAAGGAGCAGTCACAGCGATAAATGCTGGCGATCTCCCTCCTCGCTTCATCAACAAATAAATCTTCAGTGCTGAATTCTCGACTCTGCTTTACCGTTTTTTGTCGGGCTACTCTTAAGAAATGAAGATCTTCTGTATCCAAAATCCGAATCGTATCGGGGCAAGCTTCCGCAACTCTCCATCCAAATTGTTCTTCTGTCATAAAACGATCGAAAATTACGATATCGGGATTCAGTTCTGTAATAAATGTATCAAATGAAGAGTCATTGGCTTGCATAGATCTGGTTTTCACGCCAATTGAGTTCAGATCTTCAGAAAACTCGAGATTGGAAGCCGCTGAGCAAAAAGTAATGTGTGCCTCCCGATTTAAAAAGAAATGAATGAGCTGCATTATCCGGGTTCCTGCAGCAGATGATTTCGGTTCCGGCCAAACGCTTCCTATGAATAGTATTTTTTGATTTGAAAACATGGGAAATGATACAAAATCTTACTTTGAATAATTGTTGAAACACCCGATAATCTGACATGAAGTTTAAAACTGCTACACTTTTATTCACCGCATTTCTTATTTCCATCATTTTATATGATGCCTTCCAGCAATATTATTACCTGAGTACTTTTGATATTCTCGAAACAGGATCTCAAATCTCTATTACAGAATTGATTTTGACACATTGTATTCGATGGCTGATCTGGGCCCTTTCGTCTGTTCCGGTGGGTTTGTTCGCCTGGAAAACCTTTTCAGATTCTGAAGGCCAGCTTCCTTCAAAAGCGTGGATCAACATCGGAGTTTTGACTTTAATAAGTTGGTCTTCAGCAATTGCAGTTCTTTCCATAATTAATATTTACTGGACGGGCTCTGTACTTACCGGTTCCACTTTTTCTCAGAATTATCTCTTCTTCATCGTTCAGAAAGGAATTACATTTTTGTTTGCCTACAGTGTTCTGATTCTGACTATGTACAGCAATGCTAAAAATATGGTGATTGAAGCGCAGTGGATGGAAATCAGCTCATTGAAGGATTCTTCTGTTCCTGAACAAAAATCAGATCCTCAGGTCAGTATAAAAATCGGCAATAAAATGAAGCTGATTCCACTTACAGAAGTGACATGGATTGAATCGGATGATTACTGCGTAAAAATACACACTAAAAACAAAGCATACTCTCTTCGCAAAAGTATGAAATCGCTGGAAGAACAGTTAGCTCCCTATCAGTTTGTCAGAGTTCACCGGGGTGCTTTACTTAATCTCGGATATTTAGATCAGGTTGACTTCGAACAATCGGTCATCAAACTTCAGGATGCCTCAGAATTGCCCTTATCAAAATCAGGAGCTCAGGTTTTAAGAAAAATACTGAAGGCAAGTTCCATCTGATTCCCTGCAATTCAGCTACCATTGACTGCAATTCCATAATTCGAAACTGATTTATGGGTTTCTTTAAAATAAAAACTCATGTACAAACTACTTTCAGTCTTCACAATTCTCATTCTTTCAACTTCCTATTCCTTTGCTCAATATGAATATGAACCTGATCCAAAAAATCCTTTTGGGCAGGTAAATCCTGCTGCACCTCCACAAACTGCGGATTTCGCTCCTTTAATTGGTGAAAGCGAATGTAAGTCTCAAAATCGTGCGCAGGATGGAACCTGGAATGAAGAAGTTGATATGATCTGGCGGTGGAAATATATCATGAATGGAATGGGTGTTCAGGATGAAACGCTTAAATCCGATGGTGCACATTCCGGAAGTATTCGCCAGTTTAATGCAGACAGTGCCAAATGGTATGTTCATTATTATTCTTCATCGGGAGCAGCAAGTCGTTTACCCGCTTGGGAAGGCTCAAAAACAGAAGATGGAAGTATTGTGCTTTATCGCGAACAAGCTGCCCCAAATGGTACGGAAGGATTTTACCGTCTGACTTTTTATAATATATCGGATGAAAGTTTCGACTGGGTTGGAGAATGGGTAAATACAACCGAAACATTTTCATTTCCAACCTGGAAAATTAGTTGTTCTAAATTGAATTAAAATAAACGCGATCAAACCTTTGAATCATGACTTCAATAATCCCCTACATTGCATTTCCCGGAAACTGTAAAGAAGCCCTCCGTTTTTATGCTGAAGTTTTCGATGGCGAAATCTCATACACTACTACATTCAAAGATGCTCCGGTAGAAATGCCGCCGGAAAATGATGATCGAATCTTTGATTCTGAATTTGTCGCGGAAGATCTTAAGATTAAAGCATCGGACAATTTAGTTGGTCATTCTGTTGAAATGGGAAACGGTATTTCTCTCTTCGTTGGAATAAAAGATGCTGAACATCGAAAAAAGGTATTTGAACAGCTTTCGAAGGATGGAAATATCATGTTTCCACTCGATGACAACTTCGGGATGCTGAAAGACAAATTCGGCATTCAATGGATGATCGTGCCGGGAAAGTAATTATTCTTTTCACTGATTTTATTCCTTTATAGGCAATAAATAAACTTCAACTTTGTATTTATAGAAATTCTACATTCTATTATGTCAAAGTTAATAACTCTTATTGTACTCATAGGTCTGCTCCTCCCTTCTTATTTAGCAGCTCAAAATTCATACATCTATATCCAACCGGAAAATCTGAATGATGGCCGGCAAACTAATACGTTAGAAGATCAAAATATCGATCCGTTTCTGATTGAGAAAATGATGACGGAATTACAATCGGAGAAACACAAGATTCACAGCATATTATTAGTAAATAACAACGAATTGGTATTTGAAGAATATTTCGGGAAATACGATCACAATAAGCAACATGATCTCCGTTCCGTCACCAAAAGTATTCGTTCTTTACTTGCCGGAATTGCCATTGACAAAGGATTTATCGAAAGCATAGATGATCCGGTTTTTAAATACTTGAAAAGTCATGCTCCGAAAAAGAATAAAGATCCGCGTAAGCGGCAGATAACACTTCGACACCTAATGACCATGTCCACTGGTTTGGAATGCAACGATTGGGATAAAAAGTCTAAAGGGCAGGAAGACCGGGTGTACAAAAAGAAAGACTGGATTCAATACACATTGGATTTACCGATGGTGAATGATCCCGGAACTGTTTCCAATTATTGCTCGATCGGCGTTTTACTACTTGCCGAGGCGATCAGTCAGGCTT
This sequence comes from Balneola sp., assembly GCA_965267565.1. GTDB lineage: Bacteria > Bacteroidota > Rhodothermia > Balneolales > Balneolaceae > Balneola. Next base: position 3,181,004 of record OZ254085.1, on the reverse strand, counting down.
CAGGAATGAACATCGATAATTTTGCTCAGAAATATTTGTTTACTCCTTTAGGTATTGAAAATGTAAGCTGGGGACACACTTCAAAGAAAAAAGTCATTCCGTCCGGAAAACGATTGTATATGACTCCAAGAGATATGGCAAAAATTGGTCAGTTAATTTTAAACAAAGGAAAGTGGAACAACGATCAGATTATTTCTGAGGAATGGATTTCTGAATCTACTTCTTCCAAAACGAAAATCACCAACATTGATTATGGCTTTTTGTGGTGGAATATCCCTTTCAGATACAAAGATGGAATTACCTCCTCCATCGTTGCTACCGGAAATGGCGGGCAATACATTATGGTATTACCTGAACTTAATTTGGTTGCCGTATTTACCGGAGGCGCCTATAATTCTCAGGATGATAAAGCTCCTTTTGCGATTATGAATCAGATTTTGATTCCTTCTTTGGGTTCAGATGAGTGAAATGAAATTCTTAAAGAGGTCATTCTGAGGATACTTGCGAAGAATCTCATCGGTTTAGAGGCATTCAGTTCTGATTAAATTAAAATCTTACCCAACGAACATATTTTCATCCAAATTATAGTAAAAGCCTTTCCGACTACAAGATCCTTCGGCAGTAGCCTCAGGATGACATAGCTTAGCTTACTTTTTATTGTAAGGAATTAGATCCGAACCGGTCTTACTCTATAAATGAGTGAATTCTACGTCTACATAACAACGAATCCTTCCAGAACCACTTTGTACACCGGAATCACCGATAATATTGAACGGAGACTCATTGAACATTTCCAAAACAAGGGAAATCCCGATTCTTTTGCCGGAAAATACCATTGCTACAATTTGGTCTATTATGAAAATTTTTCCACCTCTCATGAAGCTATACAAGCTGAAAAGTACATCAAAGGTAAGAGTAGAAAGAAAAAAGAAGAGATCATCAAAGCAAAGAATCCTTCTTTTGCCTTTCTAAATCGAAAAGTATTAGGCTACTGGCCACCTAATTTCGGAATTTAGTTTTAATGAATCACGATTAACTAATGTGAGTCATTCTGAGGATACTTCCGAAGAATCTTATCGGTGTGAGGAATACAATTTAAGAACCACTCACGATTTTCCCCAACGATCATGTTCTTGCCCAAATCACAGTAAAAGCCTTTACTACTACAAAATCCTTCTCCCGAAGACTTTCGGGGTCAGGATGACTTTCCGCTAACCAATTATTTTTAAAAAATCTTTGTAAGAATTTATTCTCAGGATTTCTTTTATTTCAAATAAAAGGAATATTTAATTTATGAAATGAGATTACAGTCACTTAAAGAAGTAAAAGAATTTCTTACAAAAGAAATTGAAGCGTTTCAAGATTTTAAAGAAAACGATATTTATTCTAAAAGAGAAAATGGAATTTTAAAAATTTCTCTTCCTTATGCATATGAAAAAACTATTAACATCTCTGAAGAAGAATTTATTGAGGCTGTTAACAAATTTAGAAATCACGAATTAAATGAAGATCGATCAATTGTTAAGACCTCGAATTCGACTTACTATTTAATTGATCATTTTTTTCTTGATAGAATTCCAAATGTATCTTTTCAAAACGATGAATTTTCAATCATAATTGAGCAAAACGAAAATGTTTTATTGTTTGGACTTATAGCACTTAAGATTGGATCTTACCATCATTCATACTCAAGCCCTCTTCAAATTAGATCATCAATACAAATTAACTATCATGATGAAGCTAGATTGAGTAGTTCAGAAGAAAAAGATTTGATACAATCTTTCAGATTTGAATTGCTATCTAAATTCGGGTTTTCTACTGAATACGCAAGTTTTAGAGATAGCACATTTTTTGAACAATTAGAAACTCTTGATAATGTCGAGGATGATTTGGTAGATGCTTCTAATTTTTTAGATGAAATTGGATTTAGAGATGAATCAATTTACCTAAATGATGTAATAAAATATGATGAAGGATCTAAAATGTTTCTTACAGCAAATTCAATTGATGATGAGGAGTTTAAATTTTTGAGCCTTTACAAAATAATTGAATACTATGCCCCAATAGCCTTAAGAATTGATGCTTATGAAAGTCTTTATGATAAATTAGACTCCAACCGAAGAATCAAACCAAGTAGAGAATATATAGAATCAATTTTTGAACTCGTTCAATCTTATGAATTGAGAAGAAAAGACAAAGAATTGATAAAGAATGTTTTTCGTAAATCTATTGATATAGTAGATATTTACCATAAAATACCACAGTATCTAAAACTGCAAATCAATCGAGAAGGTATTTCATATAAAGATAAAACCTCTGATATAGATAAAATATCATCTACAATTGCACAAGCTCTCTATTCTACAAGAAACCAACTTGCTCATGCGAAATCTAACTATGAACTGACTGGACTAGAATGTCCTCAAAACGAAATTGAAGATTTTAATAACTTTCTTGTAGAAGCCGCAAATAAAGTAATAAGATGGTACGCTAGATTACCAGAATTTCAAAAATAGAAATAAACTTATTATCTAAAATTTACACCTAAAAAGGTCCTGAAATAAGTTCAGGATGACAATATCACATATTCCTTCTGTACTGACCACCCACTTCATACAAAGCCTTCGAAATCTGACCCAGTGAAGCCACTTTAACTGTTTCCATCAACTCTTCGAATAAGTTGCCGTTGTTACGGGCGACTTCCTTCAATTTATTAATAGCCTCTTCGCTTCGGTCTTCGTTTCGTTTCCAGAAGGCTTCCAGGTTGGCGATCTGCTGTTTCTTCTCTTCTTCCGTAGAACGAATCAGCTCAATTGGCTTTTGTTCTTCTTCGCCCTCTCCTTCTTTCAGAAATGTATTTACACCGATGATTGGCAACTCACCGCTGTGTTTCTTGGATTCGTAGTACAAACTTTCATCCTGGATCTTTCCACGCTGGTACATACTCTCCATCGCGCCGAGCACACCACCTCGTTCTGTGATTCGATCGAACTCAGTGAGAATTGCTTCTTCAACTAAATCAGTCAGTTCAGAAATGAAATAAGAACCCTGATTCATATTCTCATTCTTGGCCGTTCCCATTTCTTTATTAATGATCATCTGAATGGCTAAAGCTCGTCGCACTGATTCCTCAGTTGGAGTGGTTATTGCTTCATCATAAGCGTTGGTGTGCAATGAGTTACAATTATCATATATAGCCAGTAATGCCTGCAAGGTAGTACGAATATCATTGAACTGAATTTCCTGTGCATGCAACGAACGGCCACTGGTTTGGATGTGATATTTCAGTTTTTGAGAACGATCGTTGGCATCGTATTTATTCTTCATCGCTACTGCCCAGATACGTCGCGCTACACGCCCGATCACCGCATATTCAGGATCTAAACCGTTACTAAAGAAGAACGACAGGTTGTGAGCAAAATCATCGATATTGAGTCCGCGCGCTAAATAGTATTCTACATAAGTAAATCCGTTGGCCAATGTAAGCGCCGCTTGAGTAACAGGATTTGCTCCTGCTTCCGCAATGTGATATCCGGAAATAGATACCGAGTAATAATTTCGAACATTGTGCTCGGTGAAATACTCCTGAATGTCTCCCATCATCTTGAGAGCAAATTCAGTAGAAAAAATACAGGTGTTCTGCGCCTGATCTTCTTTCAGAATATCCGCCTGTACCGTTCCGCGAACTACCGTAAGCGTTTTGGCTTTGATCTGTTCATAAGTTTCTTTGTCGACGAGTTCGTCTCCGGTCATTCCTAATAAACCTAAACCAAACTCATCATTCCCGGCAGGAATCTCATTGGAGTATTCAGGAACCGGCAATCCAAGCTTCTTGTATTTCGCATGAATGTCTTTGATCGCCTGCTCCCAATTTCCTTCCGCTTTCAGATATCGCTCCACTTCCTGATCAATAGCTGTATTCATAAACATGGCCAAAATCATCGGTGCCGGACCGTTGATAGTCATTGAAACAGAAGTAGTTGGCTTAGTCAGTTCAAAACCTGAATAAAGTTTCTTCATATCGTCCAGCGTGCAAATACTCACGCCGGAATTACCGATCTTTCCATAAATATCTGGGCGAAAACCGGGATCTTCTCCGTACAAGGTTACCGAATCGAAAGCGGTAGAAAGTCGTGCAGCTTCCAAACCTTCACTTACAAAATGGAATCGTTTATTGGTACGCTCAGGTGTTCCCTCTCCGGCAAACATACGCGTCGGATCTTCACCCTCCCGCTTGAAAGGAAATACTCCTCCGGTGTATGGAAAATATCCGGGTAGATTCTCTTTTAAAGCAAACTTCAATCGTTCTCCGGCATGTTTGGTATCCGGCATGGCTACACGGGGAATTTTCAATCCACTCAATGATTCTCTGTACAGATCATTCTTAATTACACGATCACGAATCTGCACATCAAACGTTTCTTGTTTGTAGCGCTCGTACAGCTCATCCCATTCATCGAGAATTCTTTTTGGGCGTACATCCAGCTTAGAAATCCAGTGATCTTGCATCTTAGAAAGATCATTAACTAACACCTGTTTATTATCTGGCTTCCAGTTATTTAACTGATTCAATGTACCACGTACTTCTTCTAATTTTGAAGCAATTTCAGATTGCTGTTCTGCCCATTCATGGTAGTTTCTGATGGTCTCTGAAATCTCTGACAGATACCGAACTCTTTTACCGGGAATAATCGCCTGCGCCTGAATATCTTCTGCAGGACTGGAATCCGTGTAAATGGTTGGCTTCCATTCAAATCCGTAGCGATCATTAATCTTTTCAACAATAGCGGCAAACAGATTATTAACGCCTTTATCATTGTATTGTGCAGCAATTGTTGGATACACCGGCATATCTTCCGGCTTGGCGTGCCATTCCCCTCTGTTGCGAATCATCTGCTTGCGGATATCACGATAAGCATCCAGAGAGCCTTTCTTTTCAAACTTGTTGAGCACAACGATTTCAGCCAGATCCAACATGTTGATCTTCTCTAACTGTGTGGCTGCGCCGTATTCACTGGTCATCACATACATCGGAATGTCTGATATTTCTACAATCTCCGTCCCACTCTGACCAATTCCACTGGTTTCCACAATAATCAGATCAAAGCCCGCTTGCTTGTACAGTTCAATTGCACCCGAAAGCGCTGCACTGGTACTGCGGTTTGAAGCTCTGGTTGCCAGACTCCGCATATACACTCTTTCCGTGTCAATACTGTTCATTCGAATTCGATCGCCAAGAAGTGCTCCACCGGTCTTTATCTTGGATGGATCTACAGAAATAATCCCAATATTCAGATCTTCAAATTCCGTAAGAAATCGAAGTACAATTTCATCCGTCAGTGAACTTTTTCCTGCTCCTCCGGTTCCGGTAATTCCAAGTACAGGAATGGTTTTATTATTTTCAGGTGAAATCTCTTTTCCTTTGCCATCCAATAATTTATCATCTTTGTATGAGATCAGATTTTCATTTCCGTTTTCCATAGCGGTAATAGCCCTGGCGATGGTTTCGGGATCTCTTTCTTTAATATTGGCGAGATCAACTTCTGCCGATTCTACCGGATCATAATCACATTCATGAATCATGTAATTGATCATTCCCTGCAATCCCATTTCGCTTCCGTCATCTACAGAAAAAATGCGAGATACTCCTGCTTCATGGAGTTCATCAATTTCATCCTGAACGATTACTCCACCTCCACCGCCAAACACTTTGATATGCGAAGCACCCTGCTCTTCCAGCAATTCGATCATGTATTTGAAATACTCCACATGTCCCCCCTGATAAGAACTGATCGCAATTCCCTGCACATCTTCCTGAATGGCGCAGTTCACAATTTCATGTACAGAACGGTTATGCCCCAGATGAATCACTTCAACTCCGCTGCTTTGCAGAATACGACGCATAATGTTGATGCTGGCATCGTGACCATCGAATAAACTTGCCGCCGTTACAAAACGAACTTTGTTGGTAGGCTTGTGAGGCTCAGATAAACTGAATGGATACTTTGAATCTGTTTTAGAAGATGCTTTTTCTGTTTGTACAGACATTCCGGTAATTGATTTATTAATTAGTTTGGAAGCGTTTCCAAAATACCAAAAAAAAGCCCCTTATTAAATAAGAAGCTGTAAAATGATTTGAGTGAGAAATTGAGAATATAGGTTTTTGCAATACCCAGTCATCCTAAGGATACTTCCGAAGGATCTTATAGAGTTCTATTTATATTTTATGCTATAAAGCATACTTCTTGTTCGATATTCTTAATCAAACCAAATATTTCGGAGTTTTCTGATATAAATTTCCTGATCATCTTCGAATGGAAATTCTTTGCCTTCATCAACAATAACCCCTTCCAAAATCAAAGAACTTACAATTTCATCAGTTACTTCCTTAAAGTTTAATAAGCTATCATGAGAACCTTCTGGAAACGGCCACTCATTACTTAAATCTGGGACAAAAGAAATGTGATCTCCAATATTTTTTAATAAATACCAAGTTGAAATCGATGAAGATGCAGGGTTTCCTGCTATTTCTCTTGCTTTGCTTGCAGCTACTTTATCAAATACGATATACTCTTTTTTTGTATAGTTGACTAAGCTGTAACTTACACCCATGTTCAATAACTTTGATTTTATTATTTACCTAAAAAATCCTTCAATCTGTCCTAATGAAACCTTCCTTCCAATTATCTTCATCGATTATATATTCATCTATGTAAAATCCTTCTTCTTGATCTGTAAGTGAAGGATCAATGATTTCAGGAAAGTCAGAAAAACCACTTTTTGTATTCAGTCGTTTAACTGCTTCTTTTGCTGAACTAAGGGAGCTGTAAACTCCAATCATACAAACTGACTCTTCGCCGTCTGCAAGAAAATGGAGATGCTGAAGTACAAATACTGATTTCACTTTTTTCCTGATTAATAGAAATTACAACTCCCAAATAATTAAACTCGTGCTGTCCACGTTTTCGGATTTCGGTGCTGATGCAGGATTGCGAAAACAGAAATAGTATCCTTTTGTTCAACAAAATAAATAGAAAAAGGAAATCTGTTTATTAAAGCTCTTCTGACTTTATCACCATATATGACTTGATGTTGCTCTGGATCACGAAATAGAGAGGCAACCTTTACATCTATACAACGAGCAAATTCTTTCCCCAATCCGGGATCTTGACATTCATACCAATCATAAGCATCAATAAAATCTTGTTCAGCTTGAGGGGTAAGAATTAGTTTTTTAGACACGATCTACAAATAATCCTTACGGATTTCATCCCATGATTTTCCATTCTCTATATCTTCACCAAGAGTTTGCAAACGTTGTTCTAATATACTTTTGTGATGCTCAGGAAAGTTAACTTCATCGGGATCAGAAGCGATAGAATCCCATAATGCTTCTACCAAGATAATCTTTTCATTTTTATTGAGTTGCGACAACTCTTTAATTAGGGTGTTTTCCATAATTACTGAATTAGATTTAATACAACAATCTCATCAAAAACAACCTCTAAAGCAATCATAAATGACGTAAATAAATGATGAATTAGTTTTAAATGATTCAATGACACATAAAGTCAACAATCCTAACTTTTATAGATCCGTCGGTTCTTCGGCATTTTTAGCCATCCAGTCGTCTAATTGCTCGAGTTCTTTTCGGTAAGGTTTAATCACATCCCAGTTGTGTTTGGTAGAATCCACCATTTTCTGGCGTTGTTCAAAAATCATATACATGGTTTTTATCCCTTCTTCCTTCTGCTCTTCGGTCATGTATTCATTGTTCTTGATGAAATCTATCTGTTCTTTCATCTCTTCTTTTTCTTCATTGATATCTTCCTGCTCTCTGATTCCTGACATGGTGTTATAAATTGCTTCTTCCACATCTTTGAAGTTCTGGACTTCCCAACCGTTTTCTACCAGATATTTATCTCTGGCCTCAAAGAAAGCATCTACCACACTTTCGTATTGATCGGCATTGGCTCTGAATTGCTGCTCCAGCATGTACGTTTCTTTTCTGGTATTGTACCATTCCTTGAGCTCCGCTTCACTCACTGTACGGATTTTCTCTTGTCCTTGAACTGCACTAATCATTAGAATGCTGATTACAAATGAGATCAGGAAAGTCTGTAATTTCATAATAAATCCTTAGTTAGTATTTAGTCTTAATGCGTTAAAAATGGATATAAAGTGACAAATCTTTAGTTATTCTACACTTTTGATTCACTGTCCTTCTTTTGCTGATCTTTATACACCAGTGTTCTGTACGGGAATGGAATTTCGACTCCTTCATTATCAAATCGCTTTTTGATGCTCTCGTTTAAATCTGTTCCCATCACAAATGCTTTCGGCGGATCTTCAGCAGTGGCCCACCCTCTAAGATTTACTGAAGATTCACCGAATGAAATAACTCTGACAGGAACGAGTGGTTCTCCGGCATCAATCTGATCCTGGTTTCTGTTATCAATGAAATTAGGATGAGCAGCTATTTCTTCCTGTATGATCTTTCTGGCTAAATCGATGTCTGAATCGTAACTGATCGACATATCCACCCATTTGATGATCTTACTGTCTGCATAATTTGAGTTGATCACTACCTCATTGCTTATCACTGAATTCGGTATGATGATCCTTCTGTTCTCAAAATTCCTTATCACTGTATGTCGCAGATTGATGTCTTCAATAACTCCATTCAGATCCGTTCTTATCTGAATCCGGTCTCCAATCTTGTAAGGTTTAAAGATCACAATGAAAATACCGCTCACAATGTTTCCCAGCGCCTGTTGAGCGGCAAAACCTACAGCAATAGCTAATAAACCCGCACTTGCAAACATCCCTTTTGCAATTCCCCTTAGTTCCGGAATGATGTAAATCGCTACGCCTATACCAATCAGATATATTAATACTGTAACTCCACGCTTCAGAAATTTAAGATTGGTAAGATCTTCTCCGGCATCAGATTCTGACTTTTTAATAGCTCTGCGAAATAGTCTAGCCGAAACAGCAGCCGCTAAAATGGTCAGGAATAATACTATTCCTACTGATACCAACACCCAATACTGTTCAGGGATCAATTCTTTAATTGCGTCCATTATTATCTGAAATCGATACTTATTTCTGAGGTAAATCCTCGTTGTACATTAACATTGGTGCGAATATAATAAGGTTCAGGCTTTAAATACGGTTCTATATTGCCATAATCCCATATTCCGTTATTATTTTCGTCAACAAACACAACCAATGTATATCTGATAGGCGGCATATTTTCTATAGAGATGGTACCGGTAAATGTGGTATCTAAAGAAAATAAATTAGATTCATCAAAGAGTTTCAATGAAAAATTTTCCAGAGAATCCTCCGCCTGAGCGGAAATCTCTACCCCGCCAAAATCGACCGGATCCCAGATATTTGGTTCTATCAACTGCCTTTTTCTGGTTTTAGGATTCCATACCAAAAACCTGTAAACAGTCCCCTCAAGCCATTCTCCTTGCGGGGGTATAAAAAGCTTGTTATCCACAAATGAAATTCCCGGCCAGTTCTTAAAATCCACATTACCTTCTACAACAACTGTGGAGTCAATGATCATCTGATCCTGTATGGGACGGATATAATCAACTACAAGTCTTTGATCAGGGTACAATCCGTTTTCACCATTAAAAGTCAGAATATCCTGTCTTACGGTATCCTCCTGATCGCTACCCTCGAAAAAATCCTGCATTCCCAATGCTTCATTTCCTGCGGGATCTACAATTCCGGAAAACGTAACCTGAAAAGATGAATCCGCAGAAAGGGGTACCCTGCTGTATGCAAAAGCAATGAACGGATCATTTTCTGATATATACAATGGAAATGCGGAAGTAACTTCTGTACCGGAAGAATCTTGAATAGAAATCTGAGTTTCTTTTGTGAAACGAATTTCTTCTCCGAATCTTAGCCTCATTCGTTGTGAAGAAAGCAAACCTACCGCCTGTAGTTGAGGTTTAGTAGTATCAGAAGCCAGCCAATACACTACATCTAAAGTATCCTTCCCGTTATCAGCAAGCTCAATAAATTCCGAATTAATTGGTCTGGCTGTCTCATTCTGCTGATCCCAGGTTTTATTTCTGTTTCGATCATCAACAATTATGGTTTTATATGTTCCTTCTCTCAAATACCTGAACCGAAATATGCCTCCGGTATCTGTTTGGGCAGAATAGTTTGCAGGTTTTGAAAAATCTGCCGGTTCACGATATAAAAGCGCTCTCAGATCGGTCTGAGGCTCACCGGTATTAGCATTTCTTAGAATACCTGTTATTTCGCCTTCATCAATTTCATCCCCTGTAGAAACCGCTAACTGAATGGGAGAACCAATTTTATTATTTCTTGTATCCGTAGTATTTGCTCCCACGGTTATAATGATAGTCGTGGAATCAGGTAAATCTTCTTCAAATTTTACGATAGCAGTTTTTCTTCTCCAATCTACTTCATACGGTATTCCTAACTCAGGCTCTACTGTTAACTCACTTTCAAAAGAATTTCGGTTTACAAATTCTGAGAAAGAAAACCTGAATTCCTTGTCTTCGAAATTTACTGTGCCGGTAACAGGATAGGTTTTCTCGAGCTCGGGTCCCTCCTTATCAGCAGGTCCACCGGTAGGTGCTTTTGGAACTGCGCAGCCCAACAGGATTAAAATCGGAATAATAGTTTTTAAAGTGCTTTGCAAGCTTGAATAATTTTCGTATCAATGATTGAGATTCAAATATACTAAGCGATCATCAACTTATTCGAACAGTTTAGAACTTAATTTATTTCTGGTTATAAAGTATGACCCTGTAAATCTTAAAAAGCTTTCAGTTTCTGAATGCCTTTTTTATTTTCTACTCAATAAAACTCAACATGCTTCCAAATTTTCCTGCTCTTTTTACTGACTATTATGAGCTATCAATGGCTCAGGGTTATTTTCTATCAGGCAGAGAAAAAGAGACCGCCATATTCGATTATTTTTTCAGAAGCATGCCTTTTGATGGAGGTTATGTAGTATTTGCCGGAATATCAGATTTTCTGAAGCTACTGAAAGATTATCGGTTTAGTGATGAAGAATTAGCTTATCTCAAAGATCAGGGCTTTAAACAGCCTTTTCTGGATTATTTGAAGGATTTCAGATTTAAAGGAAATATTTACTCAGCGCAAGAAGGTGAAATTGTTTTTGAAAATACTCCTTTGGTAAAAGTGGAAGGAAATATTATCGAAACTCAGGTTATAGAAACCTTGCTGTTGAATGTTCTGAATTTCGAATCCTTGATTGCCACAAAGGCTTCCCGAATCAGACAAGCAGCGGGCGAGAAAACGGTGCTCGATTTCGGGCTCAGGAGATCTCATGGCTTCGGTGGAATTCAAGCCAGTAAAGCGGCTATAATCGGTGGATGTGATGGAAGCTCGAATGTTCTGGCCGGACAAATGCATAATATTTCTGTAGGCGGCACTATGGCTCACTCATGGATTCAGTCTTTTGAGGATGAATTAACCGCTTTTCGTACATATGCAAAATACTATCCTGAGAACACGATTCTTCTTGTGGATACTTATGATACTTTAAAACATGGTGTACCAAATGCAATCAAAGTTGCACAGGAATTAAGAACCAACGGCAACGAATTAAAAGCTATTCGTCTGGATAGCGGGGATCTCTCCTATTTATCAAAACAAGCACGTACCATGCTGGATGAAGCAGGATTTCCGGAAGTAAAAATCGCTGCTTCCAACCAGTTGGATGAATATGTAATCAAAAGCTTGCTGGATCAGGGTTCACCAATTGATATTTTTGGCGTTGGGACAAAATTAGTTACTGCTTATGATGACCCTGCTTTAGGCGGGGTTTATAAATTAGCTTCAGTCAACGAAAACCCCACTTTAAAGATGTCAGAAAACGTGGAAAAGCTCACTTTGCCGGGATCTAAAAAAGTAACTCGGTATTATAACGGCGACGGCACTTTTTATGCTGATGGAATTTCCCTCGCTGATGAATCTATTCCTGAAATTATAGAACACCCCCATTTTGATACTAAGAAAACCAATGTTTCTGATTTAGAATCCACTTCGCTGCTCAGCAAAGTAGTGGGTGATGGAAAATTGATTATCGATTTACCGGACGTTAAAGAAAGTGCTTCTTATGCTGAATCCCGATTGAAATTATTGAGTCCTGAATACAAAAGGTTTGATAATCCTCATGTATATAAAGTTGGAATTACCAGTGCGCTTAAGGAAATGAGAAACGAAATTATGGAAAGAAATAACTGATATAAAATGTTCGCTTTATTAATTATTGATGTACAGAATGATTTTTGTCCCGGAGGAAAACTCGAAGTCCCGAATGGTGATGAAGTAATTACACCTATCAACAATTTATCTGCCCTTTTTGAATGCGTTGTGCAAACTCAGGATTGGCATCCACTTGATCATTCAAGTTTTGCTTCCAACCACGATTCGAAGAGTCCCCAGGAAACTATTGAAATGGAATACGGAACTCAGGTACTTTGGCCCAATCATTGTGTACAGGGAAGTCGCGGGGCTGATTTTCATCCTGATCTTGAAACAAACAGAACTTCGATAGTAATTCGTAAAGGATTTCGTCCTCAGATTGACTCCTACTCTGCTTTCTTCGAAAACGATCATAAAACTTCTACAGGTCTAAAAGGATATCTGGATGAACTTGGTGTTAAAACGGTCTTCATTGCGGGACTCGCTTTGGATTTTTGTGTTAAATGGACCGCTTTAGATGCCAGAAAATGTGGATTTGATACCTATGTAATTATGGATGCAACCCGCGGAATTGACATCGATGGATCCGTACAGTTAGCAAAAAAAGAAATGTATGAAGCCAAAGTAGAATTCATTAATTCGAATATGCTGTTGCCATTATTATAATGAAAGAAGAATATGACTTTTGTATTCTTGGTGCAGGTTTAGCGGGATTATCTCTCGCCAAAAGCATATCTGATTTTAAGGAGGCTGATGTATTAGTTCTCGATCCCAACGGCGTTGCAGGTGGGGCTTCCGGCTCACCAATCGGATTAGTAAATCCGGCGACCGGAAGATATGCGAATCAATCCTGGCGAGCTGCCGATTCAATACATCAAACGTTAAAAAACTTAGAAGATATAGCATCAGCTTCGAACGAGAGGTTTTTTAAAAAATCGGGAGTAATTCGTCCTGCTCTGGAAGATAAAATAGCTGAGCGTATGAAAGCTAACCTTGAGGAAAGCTACTGGGAACCCGGTTGGGTAGAATGGTTAGATGAAGGCGAAATTGAGAGTAAATATCCGGGCTTAAACTGTGTTCAGGGTGGCGTTCAAGTGAGTTGTGGGGTTACTGTATCAATTCCTGAATATCTCTATAGTATAAAAAATCATCTTACAAGTAAGGAGCATATCGAGGTTATAGAAGGTCAGGCCTTTGATGTAAAACCACACAATAACGACTGGTACATTACTATTAAAGACGGATTAAAAACTCGCTGCAAAAAATTAATTGTTACTGCCGGTATTCGTACAACAGACTACGATTTCTTTGAGGCTCTCCCTCTCATTCCCGTTAAAGGGCAAGTATTGCTGATGGAATGCGACGATCACTTTCCTTACGAATCAGCGGTTTCTGCAGGAGGATATTTTGCCTCACTTGATGGGAAAACTTTTGTAGCCGGAAGCACTTATGAACATAAGTTCGATCATGAAAATCCTGATGAATATGGAGAAGAATATATTCTCAGAAGACTTTTTAAAGTGATGCCGCAGCTTAAAGGAAAAGTTAAAATCATTGATCGTTGGGCCGGAGTGCGAGCTTCCACTCCGGACAGATTGCCTGTTTTAGATAAACACCCTGAAATAGGTAATTGCTATGTAATGGCTGGATTGGGGTCAAAAGGGCTCTTATACAGCAGTTTATTGGGTTATGAATTAGCGGCTCACTTAACTAAAGAAAGTGATTTACCTACTGAACTTTCGATAGATCGTTTCTCTTAGATTGATTTGGGTTTTGCCTGACATCCCCTGTATTGTCCACTACTGAATCGCTGTAAATGCCTGATTTATTAAGTTCCTTAATCTGCTTATTTATGTATTTAACTCTTTTATCTGAAGCCTCAGATTGTGGAATTAGGTTTTTTACTCTCAACCATGCATTAAGCTGGTCGTCTTCTTCCCCATTCCAGTAAATATGATATAGTTTATTCATCTCATCTTTGTAGGTAGAGTGAGTATGTTTTTTTGCAAGCCAGGCGAACCAATAGCTTAATGGAAGAGCTAAAATAAGGGCAACAAATTCGTAAATAGCGAAGCTCGTCATCTTTAAGAAATTTAATTCTATCAGATAACGAGCTTCAATAAATTTTAATTCAGTAATTCGGGATAATTAAAATCTGAATACCAAGCCACTAAACGCTGTAGCAACAGATCCACCATTTTCAGTGTCGTTTCCAACAACCGAGACTCCTGCTGACAGTTCAAGGAAATTCAGATCAACACCTGCACCGGCTGAATATACTGTTGATGAATAGCCTCCAACACGTGTTCCAAATCGTAGTGGAATAAAACCGAGGAATCTGTATTCTAAACCAAGATTTAAAGTACTTCTTTTACTGTTAGTTCCACTATCATTAAATCCAAAACCGTAATCTACCGAAGTAGTAAGTTTACCCATCGTGAGTGATGCCCCGAAGTTATACATAGCAGGAAGCTCGTACTCCAGGCCGGCAATGTCTTCAGCATCAAAGTCTCCATATACTTCATTCTGAAGACTATCTGCGAGTTGATCATAGAAGTCGCCAACATCATCATCTTCATTTCCTGCACCGGAAAAGTCGAATGTTCCACTTGCAAAAAGAGAAGTTGGTGTGTCATCAAATGTTAACTTACCGATATCTGTGATAGCCATAGAAAGTCTCAAAGTTTTCTTTTTACCAAAGAAACCGTCTATGATTGGTACTCCGGAAATATCCATTTCGAGAGTTGCACCCAGGTCTACACCAAAACCCGTTGCATAAACTCCTGCGTATTCGCTTTCGCTGACTAAATAGTCATCAAGTTTTACACTATTATCCTGATCATAATCGGCTTCATAATTTCTCAAATCGGTGGCTAAAGCACCCATAGTATTTAATCGATATTCGAAATCATGGATAATGCTTTCTGTTACCTGATTCCCACCTACATTTGATTGTTGCATGGTGATTGTGGAATTAAAGTCTATAGAACTGTTAAAACCTCCAATCATATATTTAGGAGCAACACCTGCATAAAGCTTAACATTTTTTGCAAACAATAAATCAGGTAATGATAATATTTGACGCGCATAGCCAACGGAAATTTCGGAAAAAGCTACTACACCAAAATCAAAATTTACAGGGGTAGCTGTTCCGAATTGATCCGGATCTAAACCGTAAATACCTAAAGCTGCAAAACCACGATTTATGTTAAAGTCTTCCGTAACTCTAACCCTGGTGGCTAAACTTACTGCTGATTTCTTTCCCCGATTAGAGAATCCGAATGGCACGATACTCACCGTAGTAGAAAAATCGCGAGTAAGAGTTTGATCTGAGCCTCCGAAAAGGTCATTTAACATGTTTTCAGCGACCTGACCTTCTAAAGTTAATCCTTGTGTGAAGTACTCTTCATAAACGTCAAGGTTTATTAGAGTACCACCGGTTCTCACACCAATTCCTCCAACTAATCCTACACTTCGCTTAGGTCGCCTGTTGTTAGAGTTAATCATTAGGTTAGCCGGATTTATGAAGTTGGCGTGATAACCATCAACATAAGCTGTTCCACCACCACCCATACCAAGGCTTTGAGAATTGTAATGTCTCGATTGAGCGTTTACAAAAGTGGTTCCTGCAATTGCTAAAAATAAACCAGTAAAAAATATTTTATTCATCGTTTTCATTGTTATTCTCCCCCAACTTTAGTTTCTAATCTTGCTTTAGCTGAGAGGCTGATAACAAAAGTGTCACTTGCCCTCAATCTCACATTGCTGTTATTTGTTGTTTGCATTGATACATCATAAATCAACGTATTCACACTGTCTAACTGAGCAAGCTGAGCTTCGTTAAGAGAGAATACAAGAGTATTTTCAGTACCTCCGGTTGAGAATCTGGTATTCGCATCAACGGGTGAAGCAACCAAACTAATGGGCTCTCCGGGATTCGGAAGCACAAATAAGGTTTGATCTGATAATGAATCTCTGAATACCAAATCCACATTCAAACCAAGCGGTAAATTATTGGTATAGGTCATGAAAAACCTTGCTTCTGTAAACACCTGATCTTCACCTAATCCAAAATCAGCATCGGTAGTGTCAGTGAATGAGATTGGATTACCCGACTCAGTGCTGATTGCCAGTGGAAGATCAACGCTTAACATTGGATCGAAAGTTAACGGAGTTGAAATAGTACCTTCGTTTTCATCTTCGTTGACAATCGCCCTTCCGACAAAACGGATATCACTTGGCAAATTATTCAAGAAGTCGTCCACGTTTGTAGTAGTGGTGTTAAATGAAATCTGACAAGTATTAGTTTGACAATCGCTGTTATTATCGATTTCAAACTTGATCAACTGTGATGGCGTTAACTGTTGACCGTTTGCAACTAATCCGGTAATCGGATCACCGCTTACTACTTCGTTTGGACTGCCTGATTTACCTGAAAGATAAACAGCCTCTCCATTTCCATCTATACCAACCATAGCTGCATAAATAGTAGTGGAAATTCCAATATTGGTATTGTAATTGATGTCGATTCTTGGATCTGTAAAGCTTAAACCATCAAGATCTTCAGAGAACTCATCTAACCCATCAATTTCTGTGATCTCAGCTTCGGTTTCGTTAAACACATCTAATACCTCGCTACCGTTATCATTTGAAGCATCATTATCACCAAGCAGCACGGTTTGACTTAATACGATTCCAAATGCTTCAGCAACTTCAAGATTTGAAATATTTACAGAAGCCCCGATGTCATCGTTCTCTGTTATTGTAACTGCTCCGGCATTTGGTCCTGATTGTGTGTTTTCAGTAGCTGCTACAATATTGTAATTAAGTTCGTTATCGAGCGCAAATAAACGATAACCGGACAAATCAACATTCAAATCATTTGCCGTAGAATTTCTATCTATGGCCGGAAAGTTGATAACAAGACTATCAGCAGGATTAAAAGCTCCGTCTCTGATTTCAGGAAATGAAATCTGAAGTGTTTCAATCCCAATTCCCATATTGTTTACAAGATTGGTTACAGAAATTTCACCGGAAGCAAGCTCTACATAATGAGATGCATCCGTGAACTGAAACTCCGTATCACTAAAAGAAGTTGTATTTGATGTACTGAAATCCTGTTGTTCCAGATTCGCTGTCACTGAAGAAGCGAACAGGTTATTACCTTCAGCAGAATTAACAATCAAATTACCCGCATCAGCCGGATACGTAAAAGCATTCCATGTAATTACAACATCAACTGAGATATTTGCAAGCTGATCTCCATCTGAGAAAACTACACTCTCTGTTTGTGTATCATCATCATTAAGATTGGTAAATGTAGCCGGTGTTCCTACTTGGCTGCCATCAGATAATAAGGTTATTTCCAAAGTCGCTACATCAAAACCTAATTCGTTTGTTACTGTAAGATCGAGTGATCCATCTTTAATTGTAGCACTTGTAAAGAAATCAGTATTATTTCCAATCTCAATATTTACAGGACTTCCTGCATTACTTCCTGCAGGAACAGGGGTACCGGCAGGCGGCTCATTTCCACCTGTAATAGCGTCGAAGTCTGTGGTACCCAAATTTCCATTTCCCGAAGAGAAACTGCCAATTTCTAATTCTCCAACTTCTGCATTAAAAGAGGTTGACGGAGCATCAATTTCGGGAACTGCATCGTTTAAATCTCCGAAATCAAAATCTTCTTCCGTTGAAATAGTGATAGATCCGTCGCCCCCTATTGTAAACAGAGAATCAAGATCTTCACTTGTAGTGTCAATTAGTGCTCCGGTACTGTCACCCATAAAAACAAATTCTTTGTCATTTATAAATGGTACTTCTAAAGCGTGCGATGTTGTAAAATCCGGTTTATCAGGTACAGAAAGATCACACCCCGTGATGATCAGTAACCCAGTAAAAACACAGATTAATGTTTTTAGTTTAGCCATCTTGTATGTTTGTTTTTTAAAATATCCCTTTGCGAGATTATACATAATTTATTTCAACATTAAGGTTAAGAATCTATAACCTAAAAAGCACTACCTCTTTAGGTAGTTATCAATTTATTTTTTGTACTGATACAATCTTCCTTATTATTTAGCATGAATAAAGGATTGGTAATAGAATCGACCGGTAGCTGGTATAAAGTTGACACAGGAGACGAAGTCGTTAAATGCAGATTGCCCGGAAAATTCAGACTTGATCAGAAAGAAGTAACAAATCCGGTTACTGTTGGCGATAAAGTAGATTTTGAAATCAATGAAGACGGTACCGGCAGCATTACGAAAATACAGGAAAGAGAAAATTACTTAACCCGCCAGGCCACACATGGTAAGCGTGGCGAACACATCTTAGTTTCAAATCTGGATCAGGCTTTTGTGGTTCAGTCTATAAGAAAGCCTAAACTAAACGAAGGTTTTATAAACCGTTTTTTGGTAACCTGTGAAGCATATGAAGTTCCTGCAGGTATCATTGTTAATAAAACAGATCTTGCAAAAGGTAAAGATGAAGAATTTCTCGAAGAATTAAAGAACGTTTTTGAAAGTGTCGGATACCCACTTTACTCCTGCAGTATTTACGATGATAAATCCATGCAAAAAATCAGAGGTCTTCTTAAAAATAAAATTTCTGCCTTTATTGGTCCATCAGGAGTTGGGAAAACAAGCCTGTTAAATTCGATCGATCCTGAATACGATGAAAAAGTAGCTGCTATCTCAGATTACTCCAATAAAGGGAAACACACTACTACATTTGCTCGATTGCATGAATTAGAGTTTGGTGGCTATATCGCTGATACTCCCGGTATAAGAGAGTTTGGTTTGGTAAATATAGAAGATTGGGAACTATCGCTTTATTTTCCTGAAATGTTAGAACCAAGACAAAATTGCAAATTTAACACCTGTACTCATGTTCATGAACCTAACTGCGGAGTAATTGAAGCTTTTGAAAGAGGTGAAATAGATCCCAATCGTTATCACTCATACATAAACATGCTTGACTCACTCAAAGATTAAGAAATCTAAATACCGCAAAAAGGGTATTCATTGTTTGATAAATAATGCTGATATTCGACCTCAATCTATAAAACAGGAGAATTTATGAGAAACATCTACAAGATTTTAAGCAAAACTCTGCTAAGCGGATTGGTAGTCGGATTTATGGCTATTGCTCCTGCTAAAGCACAGTTTACAGACATCGGCGCATTTCTTGAGGCCGGAGCTGATGACGCTGCTTTACTTA
This sequence comes from Balneola sp., assembly GCA_965267565.1. Classification (GTDB taxonomy): domain Bacteria; phylum Bacteroidota; class Rhodothermia; order Balneolales; family Balneolaceae; genus Balneola. The sequence continues at coordinate 3,161,555 of OZ254085.1, read as the reverse complement.
CAAAAGAATTTTTAAAGCCTTATCCTACTGGATTTGGAACCGGACTAAATGCAGGATTTACAGAAGGTGCCACGCCGAAAAAACTTTTAGGATTTAGTCTACAAATCAGACCATCTGTAGCTGTTGTTCCCAGTTCAGATCAAAGTTTTGATGTATCTGCTTTGGATTTAGAGAAAATAAGAGTTGCCGCCGGAGAAGATCCTATCGCTCAAACAATTGCAGGTAGTAGTGATTCCGGACCACTTTTAGAAATCTTTGATGATCCAAATGATCCGAATAGAAATAAAATCGGTGAGTTTACCATGCCGGGAGGAACAGGATTTTCTTATGTCCCCGCTCCTATCATTCAGGCAAGTGTCGGTTTAATCAAAAAAACAGATGTTACTGTCAGATATTTACCTGAAACAGAAATTTCTGATTTTGGAAATATTTCAGTTTTAGGTGGTGCTGTAAAACATGAATTAGGACAATATGTTCCCGGTGGAAAACTATTGCCCGTTGATATTTCTCTGATGGTTGGATTCAACCAAATTACTGTGAATGGAAACCTAAATCTTGATCCGAATGGAACGAGAGATCCTAATGATCCTACTTTGACAAGCAATCCAAATCCTGATTTTGATACTCAGGAAGTACAAACTACTACTAATACTTTTGTAGTAAATGCTCTTGTTGGTAAAACACTGCCTTTTATTTCTGTATATGGTGGCGTTGGATTCCAAAATGCTTCATTCGAGTTGGATATGGTAGGTGATTATCCTGTAAGCTCCTTCAATCCATTAGTTGCTGGTGATACTTACACTGTTGTAACAGATCCTTTTGGCTATGAACAGTCCAGTGAAAGTAACATCCATATGTTAGGAGGCTTCAGACTTAAGCTTGGTTTCTTAGCATTTTACGGAGAAGCCACTTTAGCCAACTACGTAACAGGTAATGTTGGTGTAGGTATTAGCTTCAGATAAACCAGATTATTTTCGAATAAAAAAGGCGCTTCTTAACAGAAAGCGCCTTTTTTATTCGAAAATATTTTTACCAGATATGCTTAAACCTTGGCAAGAACCGGATTTTCTACTTTCTTATCTGATTCAATTATGCCATCGCGCAGGCGTACAATTCTTCGGGAATACTCGGCAATTTCATTTTCGTGAGTTACCAAAATAATCGTATTACCCTGCTTATAAAGCTCTTCAAATAAGAGCATGATCTCATCCCCTGTTTTGGTATCTAAGTTACCTGTAGGTTCATCGGCAAGCAGAATTGAAGGCTTGTTTACCAATGCTCGTGCTATAGCCACACGTTGGCGCTGACCACCCGACAATTCATTGGGTTTATGATCTAAACGATCACCCAAACCAACCTTGGCAAGTACTTCAGACGCTCTTTCTTTCCTTTCCGAAGCTTTAATTCCTGCATAAATTAATGGCAGTTCAACATTAGCTAAGCAAGAAGTCCTTGGGAGCAAATTGAACGTCTGAAAAACGAATCCAATTTCTCTGTTTCTGACTTCAGCAAGTTCAGCATCATCCATTTCACTTACTCTGTTATTATTTAGGATATATTCACCTCCTGTAGGTGTATCTAAACAACCAATCATATTCATAAGGGTTGACTTACCTGAACCGGAAGGCCCCATGATAGCTATATACTCATTTTCAAGTACATTGAAAGAAACACCGTTCAACGCCTTGACTGTAGTTTCACCCATTTGGTAAAAACGGGTCAGATCTTCTATTTGAATAATTGGTCTGTTGCTCATCGAGAAATAAGATTAATTTGCTGAGGCGAATGTCTGAGTTTCTTCAACCCGTACTTTCTCACCATCTTTTAGGTTTTGGGATAATGTACGATAACTTCCGATTACAATTTCATCACCGGCTTCTACTCCGGAAAGAATTTGAGTATGAGTATCATCACTAATCCCCGTTTCTACTGGTTGACGAACTGCTTCACCATTTCTTACGATAAATACCACTTTTCGAATATCTTCTTTTTTGATGAACAAATCTTCATCTATATTATCAGACGAACTTCGAGCAGTATTAGTTGAATCAGAAGTAGATTTTCTTTTTGAATCTTTGGCAAAATCCCGAACTGTTACAGCCTGAATAGGTACAGAAACTACATTTCTTACTGTTTTAGTCTCGATATCTACAGTCGCTGACATTCCGGGTTTAAAGTTAGGAACGAAGTTTTCTTCCGGGTTTTCAGAAGTTTCGGTTTGAACCAACTCTCCCCCAGCCATAGAAAGGTTGTGAGGAGTAATAATTCTGACTTTCACCTGATAATTGGTAACCTGCTCTGTAGTTCCTGAACCCGTTACTCTTGCTGAATTTGCAATTTCGGTTACAATGCCATTAAATCTTCTTTCAGGGTAAGCATCAACTTCAATTCGTGTAGTATCTCTTTGATTGATATTAACGATGTCATTCTCGTTCACTTCCACCAAAACTTCCATCTTATCGAGTAAAGAAACACGCATCATTTCAGTTCCCGCCATTTGAGAGTTACCTAATACTCTTTCACCTAATTCAACGGCTAAACCGGTAACAGTTCCATCCTGAGGGGCACGAATTACTGTTTGTTCCAGCTCTTCTTTTGCTCGCCTTAGTTGAGCCTCAGCACTTTCAATTTGATATTCAGCAGCTTTTAAACTCGCTTTTTGAGATTCAAAGTTTGATTTAGTCTGAATGTAATCCAGCTCAGAAATAATGTCTTTCTCGTACAATTCCTTGTTCTTAAGATGTGCGGCTTCTGCCTGAATCATACTCGCTCTTGTTTGCTCTAACCGTGCTTTTTGAGTTAAAAGCGCTGCATTTAATTCATCAATTCTGGCTTGATAAATATCCGGTTTAATCCTTACCAGAAGATCTCCTCTGCGAACGAAGTCACCTTCATTTACTGCCAGCTCAATAATCTCGCCTGATACATCAGGCCGTATGATTACCTCCACTTCAGGTTGTATTTTTCCGGATGCCGAAACCAATTGTGTAATTGTTTTCAACTTTGCCTCAGCGGTTTCTACCTTCGTACCTGTTTCATCTCCTCCAAGAATTCCGGCCGCTCTTAAACCTAAACCTGCGCCTACAATCACAACCACAAATACCGCGAAATAAATAATGATTTTCGTTGTGGAAGCCCCTTTTTTTGCCATTTTCTAACCCTCTTTAGTTAAGTATGTGTAATTAGTTAAAACCTATGTCTTCACCGGAAAGCTTACCAACGTAATAGTCCAGTAGTTTCTCCTGAAATATCAAATTATATAGCGCACTTGTTCTGGATGACTGTGCATTGAAATACTGAGTTTGAGCCTGACTTAACTCGATCAAAGTGCTTGCGCCTACATTATATCTTTCCTGCTGAGTTTCGAATGCTTTTTCTGATGCGATTAGAGATTTTTCAGCCGCTTTTAATTGAGCACTGTATGAAGTATAGTCATTCAGAGCTTGAGTTACTTCCTGAATTACCTGTAGCTTTGTATTCTCTAAACCTAATTCAGCGTTTCTGAGATTTACTTTAGCTGATTCAATTTGAGTCATCCGATTCAAATTTTGAAAAATTGGAAAGTTTAAAGATAAACTTAAGGATTTGTTAACACGTTGATCAAAATACTGCTCGCTAAAATCTCCTCTTGGATCCTGATCACTGTAGCTGGTAGATATAGCTGCACTACCATTTAAAGTTGGTAATAATCTTGCTTTAACTAACTGTAATTGGTACTCCAAGGATTGAATATCGTACTCAGAACTTCGAATATCTGCTCGGTTTGAAAGTGCTTCATTGATTAAAGCATCAATTGTGTATCCTGCGCTACTTACACTGTTTTTTGCAGCTTCAGGATCAAAATCAGGCACCGCAAACTCGTAGTTCCCTAAAGGGTCTATTTGCAGAGATCTGATTAACTGCAATCTTGCTAATTTAACAGCATTTTCCCGTTGTGTAACCGTAAATTCGTCGTTAGCAACCGTTGCCTCCTGATTGAATTGATCTACACTCGGACGAGAACCTACTTCTACCTGAGCTTTAGTTTGCTCCAAAAGAATCTTAGAAGTTTCGAGACTTTCCTTCGCATCTTCCAGCTGTTGCTTGTTTAAAAGTACGGTAAGAAATCTGGTAGCAGTATTAAATATGATATTTTCTCTTGCTCTCTTGAGTGTTTCCTCACTCGATAATTTATCTTTTTCTGATGAACGTAGTGTTAAGATATTATCGAAGCCGTTAAAAATTGGCACGCTGGCACTAACCCTACCATTGGCTCCCGAAGATGTTACATCGGTGAATGAAAGTGTTTCCTGTACAAACTGTTGACCTTGTTGTGTGGAAAATCCAGCGTTAGAGCTTAAACTTGGAAGAAAGTCTGCTTTTTCACTCCTGATTCTGTACTCACTGAGCTCCAGATTATTTTCGGCCTGCTTTAACTGAAAATTATTTTCGAGTGCAATGTTAATGGCTTCATCCAGTGTAATAACCCTTTTTTCCTGTGAATATGAAGCTGCAGATGTGATGAGTGCGACAAATACCGCTAAAAGAATATTTTTTTTCATTGATAATGATCTTTTGGTTAACTGCTTCGCTTTCACGAAGCACAGACTATATAGTTTCAAAATGTGTCAGATTTTGTAAGGATTTCTGACTAATTGATTAGACGAGCTTTTTACCTATTTATCACGATGAGAATTTAGTTTATGGTCTAAAATATCCCCAAGAATGGAAAGACCTTTTTTAGCTAAAGATTTTTTTAGTTCTGATGCTATCAAAGATCCTGTTGATGAACCAGAATAACTTTTCGATTTCGGTTTACCCAACAAAAAACCAACCAAAACCGAAGCTCCGAGAATGTGCAGAGGGTATTTTCTTACAATTGCTTTAGGATCTAAACTCTCAACTACTTCGTCTTTTACTTCATCAATAGAGCGATCTATGCCTTCCTGAATTCTTACCAACTCATTTTCAAGTTCCTGCTTTTTCTTTTCTATATCAGTTACTTTTGCCGAACTCATTTTAAATCCTCTGCCTTTTTCTCTTCAAGATATTTAATGGTTTTGTCTTCTTTTTTTTCTTCCAAAGCTTCAATTACATCACGCATAAACTGTTGCTGAATTTTCCTTGAAATATTTTTGGGTTTCATAAGAATCAAAATCAGACCAATCAGAAACAGAAACCCACCTATACAAGCAAATCCTAAAGCATTACTATTCAGCAATTCTCCGAGGTAGAACCCCAAAGCGATGAATCCAAATAGCAATCCTGTTCCTAAAATGATAAAACTGAACGATTGCTGGATCATGTTACCGAACCAGAAAGTACCCTTTTCGCTAAGATTTAAAATCAGAAGCTCTATCCGGGTTTCTACATACCCCTTTAGTTCATTGGATACTTGCTTAATACGTTGGCCAAGCTGATCCATATCTAATCGTCATCTCCGGTTAGCGCTTTTCCAATCAGAAATCCTACAGCCAATCCGATTAATACACTTTTAACCGGATGCTTACGGACCGTATCTTCTGCAATTAGTTTTGCATCTTCAATGCGTTGCTGTACATCTTCGTCTTCGAGAAATTGCTTTCCCCTTTCTACTGCTACGTCCAGCCTCTGATTTAGATTTTGAAGTATTTCTTCATTCATAATTGCCCTTTTCTTTTAAGATACTAAATACAAAGAGAACCGAAAATGTTCCTTTCTGAAAATTATTCGTAGCGCAAACTCTCGATGGGGTCAAGGCGTGATGCTTTCAAAGCAGGATAAACTCCAAAAACTAACCCAACTAAAAGCATTCCAAAGAAACTTAAAAATAACGAAGAAACAGGAATAACCGCTTCTGTATCAATCCAAACTGCCATCAGGTTTCCGGCAGCAACTCCTAAAATCAATCCAATAACTCCCCCAACTTGGCAAATAAATATCGCTTCTACCAAAAATTGGTTTACAATTGCTTTTCGGGTTGCACCTACGGCTTTTCGCACCCCAATCTCTCTCGTTCTTTCGGTAACCGATACCAACATAATATTCATAACTCCGATTCCTGCTCCCAAAAGAGTGATAAAACCGACTGCAAATCCCGCAAAGTAAAGTATGTAAGTAAATTGATCGAAAGTTCCTGAAAGAGATTCATTGGTCACTATCTCAAAGTCATTATTATCAGAAGGACCAACACCCCGAATCACACGCATTATTCCGGTTACTTCATCTATCGTTTCCTGAATTTTGGTGATTTCAGGAGCTCTGAGTTGAATTCCAATTCCGCGATTACCACCATAAGCTACAATTCCGGTGGTGTACGGAATTACTACCATGTTATCGAAAGACTGACCAAAAATCTGACCTTTCTTTTCCAAAAGTCCGATCACCGTATAAGGTCTTCCATCTATTCGAACCTGTTTCTGAAGTGGATATTCATTCTTAAAGATTTCCTGTTGCACATCTTTTCCTATAATTACCACATTCCGGGCATATTGTATGTCCTCTTCGGTAAAATTTCTGCCGTCTTCAAACTCGTAGGCATTATTTTCAAAATACTCACGATTACCGGCGCGGACTATGACATTTGGATCAGTCTCTTCATCTTTATATTCAATTTTTGTAAAGCTGAAAGATGTAACCGGACTCATTCCTTCTCCGATTCTCATCCTGTCATCTAATTCCTCTGCGTCTTCAAATTTTATTCGTTTTCGGTTTCTTTGACTTGCATCTCGGGGTCCCATTTGTACCGCAGGATTTCTTTGAACCGTAATTACGTCGCTCCCCAAAATACTCATCGTATTGGTAAAGAAATTATCTAATACAGCAACTGCAGTTGTAGAAACAATCACTGAAAAAACACCGATTACCAAAGCTAAAAGGGTTAAAAAAGACCTTATTTTATTGGCTTTTAGTGAACTAGTAGCTTGAGAAAAAGTCTCTTTAAAATTCATTATTCAAACCTCAATGATTCTATAGGATCGGATTTTGCGGCTTTAAAAGCGGGAATAAACCCAAATAATAATCCTACAAAAGAACAGATCAGAAATGCGATAGCAATTACATCAAAATTCATGGTTGCAGTGAACGCCTGATCGATAAAGAATGTAGCGATTGCAGCAAGAGCAACTCCAATTACTCCACCTGCAATACAGATTACAACGGCTTCGATTAAAAACTGAGATAAAATTTCCCAGGATTTCGCCCCAACTGCTTTTCTGATTCCAATTTCTTTAGTTCGCTCTCTTACCGATACAAACATAATATTCATCACTCCAATACCTCCTATCAACAATGAGAGAGCGACCAGTCCAAATCCAACGGCATATAATCCTCCTTTAAATGCAGCGAGTTGTTCTTCAAACGCCTGAGGTTTATTAATGGCAAAATCGTTTTCTTCTGCTGCATCCAAACCTCGAACCTGTCTCATTAAACCTTCAATCTCATACTGCCCTTCCTGAAGAGCTTCTTCTGATGGAAACTTAACTCCAATCTGAATACCACTTCTCAACCCGAATATTTTACTGTAAGCGCTTATGGGGACAATTGCACGATTATCAGAATCTCCCAAACCCAGGAAACTTCCTTGTTTCTCAAGAGTGCCTATTACTGTAAATTTTTGTCCCCCAAGCCGAACCTCTTTCCCTAATGAAATTCCATTGTCAAACAGGGCTTCTTCTAATGACTTCCCAATAATGATTACGTTTTTTCCGGAACGTACTTCATTTTGTGTAAACATCCGGCCGGAATCAATATTCAAGCCCTGAAGTACCAAATAGTTATAAGTTGCTCCATTTATACCAACGTTTTCAGCATTTTTATCCAGATGTCGAATATTGGCATTTCGGTTAGCTGATGCAGCCACATTGCTTGCATAACGACTTTTTTGATCGAGGAAATCAACATATTCAATTTCCATTTCCTTTCGACCAATAATCTCCCACCACTCTTTGTCATTATTCCATGGCCATTTTTCAACGTACACCACATTGGTTCCAAGCATAGCCATACTTTGGTCAAAATTTTCATCCATGCCGGTTGTTACGGCATCAACTACTGTAACCATGGTTATCCCGATGATGATACACAAAGCAGTAAGAAAGGAACGCATCTTATTTATACTCAATGCTCTGAATGCGATTCGGATACCCTCGGAAAGACTGTTTAAAAATCTCATGTGATTATTTGGTATTATTGTGGAGCTGCTACGAAACTTTTTTTAATTCGTTTCAGTGAAACTAAATTAATTTGGTCTTTTTATGAAACTTGATGTTCTCGTTTTTGCTGCTCATCCCGATGATGCCGAACTTAATCTTGGTGGCACCATTTCGAAGCTTGTTTTACAAGGTAAGAAAGTGGGGATTTTAGATCTTACCAAAGGAGAAATGGGTACACGGGGAACTCCTGAGACAAGAGCATCGGAAGTAGAAAAAGCTTCTGAAGTTATGGGAATTCACTACCGGGAGAATTTAGATTTAGGAGATTCAATCCTTGAAAATTCCAGAGCAAATCAACTTAAAATCATTGAACAAGTTCGAATTACTCAACCGAAAGTTTGCATTACAGGGGCTCCTCATGACAGACATCCGGATCATGGAAAATCCACACAATTAGTTTTAGATAGTCTTTTTTATTCCGGACTTGAAAAAATAGAGGTCAATAATTCGTCTCCTTGGCGTCCGAAACATATTTTGCATTATATGCAGGACAGACCTTTTGAGCCCGATTTTGTTTTTGATATCTCTGAAACCTGGGAACAAAAGAAGAAAGCTATGCTCGCTTTTTCAACTCAGTTTAATGTAGATAATCCGGGAGAAGAGCCTGAAACTTACATCTCCACTCCTGCATATTTTAAGCAACTTGAAGCACGGGCAAGATACTTTGGTCATTTAGCAGGTTTTGAATTCGGTGAGCCTTTGAAATTTTATAACGGTCCTGCCCCGCTTTCCTCATTAGATAATTTTTTAACTGATTAACATCTAAAATGCTAACAAAAGAAGAACAAAGACTTCACCGAAGCACCATATTTCGACACCTGGACGGAATAGGCGTCGGCCCATCAGCATTGATACTTTTTCAAAAAGGGATTTTAGATTATATAGTTGAACAGAAAAAAGTATTTATTTCTGAACTGAGTGAAAAATTTAAAGCCAATGAAGGATACTTGAATGTTGCTCTTCGGTTACTTGCTTCTCAGGGATGGTTGAATCAAGATATCAATAATGAAAAAGATCAAATCTCTTATTCAGCAAATGAAAAAACACGGTTAGCAAGCAAGTACATTCCCCTTTATGAAGATGCGGTAGAGCTCATTAATTACTACGAAGGTCTTCATCCCAAAAATTTTGATGATGTTCCGTTATCCAAAATGGAAAAGGCTTTCAGCAGATATAAAAACCGTTATGGTCTTGAAGCAGCAAAGAATTCCGTTGAATTAGAAATTCAGGAACAAATCCTGAAACACATAGAGGGAATACTTTTGGGACCGGTAATCGTATTTCTTGGAATGAGCGGGATGTTTCATAAATATTTTATGGAGGCCAATTTCCGACCTGAAGAATTTCATGAGGAACCTGAACGCTTCAAGAATATTCTGGATATGCTGAAACATTTAGGATGGTTTAACGAGAATAACGGTACCTATCAGTTTACAGATATTGGACTTTTCTTTGCCAAAAGAGCCAGTGCATATGGAGTTACTGTTTCGTATTTGCCTTTGTTTCGAAATCTAAACGAAATGATATTCGGCAATCCTAAGCAAATTCTGGAAACTAAACCCGGAGAATCTGAAAAGCATGTAGACAGAGAAATGAATGTTTGGGGAAGCGGAGGGGCTCATTCTTCCTACTTCAAAATTGTAGATGAAATTATCATCGAGATTTTCAACAAACCCATTTCCGAACAACCAAAAGGTGTATTAGATATGGGGTGCGGAAACGGAGCTTTTATTCAACATCTATTCGATGTTATCGAAAAGCACACACTGAGAGGTAAAATGCTGGACGAGCACCCGCTGATATTGGTCGGCTCGGATTACAATGAAGCGGCATTAAAAATCACGAAAGCTAATCTCATTCAGGCAGATATTTGGGCAAAAGTAATTTGGGGAGATATTGGTAAGCCTGATCTTCTTGCTAAAGAATTGATTGAAAATTATGATGTAGATCTGAAAGACCTTCTAAACGTAAGAACATTTCTCGATCACAACAGAATTTTTGAACCGCCATCAATTTCAACAGATAACAGAGTAAGTAATTCTACAGGTGCCTTTGCGTTTCGCGGAGAGAGAATAAGCAATAATGTAATTGAAGATTCGCTTCTCGGACATTTTCAGAAATGGGAGCCATATATCAAAAAATTCGGTTTATTGGTTATAGAATTACACACTGTTCCTCCGGAGATCACTGCGGAAAACCTCGGATCAACAGCTGCAACTGCTTATGATGCCACTCACGGTTTTTCGGATCAATACATTGTGGAAATAAATGTGTTCAATAAAATCACTGCAGAAGCAGGATTGGTTGCGAACAAAAAATTATGCGCCAAATTCCCGGATACTGATTATGCAACGGTATCCATTAACCTATTGGAAGGCAAAAGTTAACTCTGGTTGAAATGTTCTGAAATTTGTTTCTGCAGGAAACCGACCATTTGCTTATTGCCGGCAATAATTCGCTTTCCGAACAACCAGTTTTCCCCTTCATACCAATCGGTTACTGTACCACCTGATTCCTTTATAATCAAAGCTCCTGCTCCAACATCCCAGGCACTTAAACCGGATTCAAAAAATCCGTCGAATATTCCGCACGCTACACAACAAAGATCATAAGATGCAGCTCCCGGACGTCTGATACCATGCGTATTCTTCATCAGAAATCTTAATAAGGCTAAGTATTCATCTATGTGATCAAAAGCAGTATACGGAAAGCCTGTTGCAATCAAAGCTCTGGAAGAATCTTTTTGATTGGACACAGTTATTTCTTCTTCATTCAGAAAAGCTCCTTCTCCTTTTACTGCATAAAACAATTCATTATTTGCTACCTCTAAAACCAAACCCACTTTAGGCTTTTTGTTTTCCCACAAGGCAATGCTCACACAGTAAATAGGAAATCCGTGAGCAAAATTAGTAGTGCCATCAATAGGGTCAATTATCCAGGTTCGCTCTTCAGTCAACGAATTCCTTGTGCTACTCTCCTCAGCCAGAAATTGATCTTCAGGAAATGCTTTTTTAATGATTTCAATGATTTTCTTCTCGGAAGCTATATCTGCATCCGTCACCAAATCATTCTTTCCCTTAAGATCTATGTCAAAAGAGTTTTTGGAGGCGTAACTACGAATAATTTTTGCTGCTTCTTCAGATGCTTTTTTTGCTACCCGGAGTTCTTCAGAATATTTCAAACTAATATGGATTTAATAATTGCTTGTGCTTTAAACTAAGTCAAATTTTAGAGATATTTGAACCAATCAACTCACCTAATTAATATTTAATGGTAATTCCCATAGCGAGTGATCACGCAGGTTTTTCAGGTAAAGAAATTGTAATTAATATTCTGGAAGATTTAGGCCATACCCCGGTTGATTTTGGAACACATTCCGAAGATTCCGTGGATTATCCTGATTTTGCTGTGCAGGTCGCAGAGCGAATCAATAATGGAGAACATGAACTTGGAATACTCGTTTGTGGAAGTGGTCAGGGCGTTTGTATGACTGCCAACAAATATCCAAAAGTGAGAGCGGGATTGGTTTATTCTAAAAAATCTGCAGAAATGACCCGCCTTCATAATAACGCCAACATCATGTGCCTTCCGGGAAGAGAATTATCAGAAGAAGAATTAAAAGAAATAGTTCCCGCCTGGTTGGATACCAAGTTTGAAGGAGGACGCCACGAGCGCCGTATAAATAAAATCGAAACACTTACTCAAAAGTAATTTATCTGATGAAAACGCTTAAAGAGCAGGATGCTGCAATTTTCGAACAGCTTGAGAATGAAACCGAACGTCAGAATTTTAATCTGGAATTAATTGCATCAGAGAATTTTGCTTCCCGTGCTGTTATGGAAGCATCGGGCAGTGTTCTCACCAATAAATATGCAGAAGGTTATCCGGGAAAGAGATATTACGGAGGTTGCGAATATGCCGACGTAGTGGAAGATCTTGCAAGAGATCGTGCCAAAGAATTGTTCGGAGCAGATTGGGTAAATGTTCAACCGCACTCCGGTGCTACTGCAAATGCCGCGGTATATTTGGCTTTTATGAAACCGGGTGACACGCTCCTGGGCTTTGATTTATCTCATGGTGGACACTTAACTCACGGTTCACCGGTCAACTTTTCAGGGATTTACTTTAAACCTGAATTTTATGGCGTTGAAAAAGAAACCGGACGATTGGATTACAACAAAATCCGGGACAAAGCGAAGGCTGTTCAACCTAAAATGATTTCGATCGGTGCTTCAGCTTATTCCAGAGATTATGATTACGAAGCTTTCAGAAGTATTGCAGATGAAGTCGGAGCCTACTTATGGATGGATATGGCGCATACTGCCGGTTTGATAGCGACAGGAAACCTGAAAGATCCTCTTCCCCATGCTCATGTTGTTACTACAACAACTCATAAGACATTAAGAGGCCCGAGAGGCGGAATGATTTTAATCGGAAAAGATGGTGAAAATACGTTAGGAGTTGTTGCAAGAAAATCAGGACGGATAAAAAACTGGAGTGAAGTTTTGGATTCGGCCGTTTTTCCCGGAACTCAGGGAGGTCCGTTAATGCATATTATCGCTGCAAAAGCTGTTGCGTACGGAGAAGCACTTCAGGATAATTTTAAGACGTATCAAACTCAGGTTCAGGCTAACGCCAGCGCAATGGCAGCTCAGTTTATGGAAATGGGATACGATATTGTCAGCGATGGAACCGATAATCATTTAATCCTTATCGATCTGCGAAACAAAGGTGTAAATGGTAAAATTGCCGAAGAAGCTCTTGGAAAAGCAGCAATCACGGTTAACAAAAATATGGTCCCTTTTGATACAGAGTCTCCTTTTGTCACCTCAGGAATCAGAATTGGTTCTCCGGCCATGACAACCCGTGGATTTAATGAAGAAGAGTTCAAAGAAGTTGCCCGATTAATTGACCAGGTAATTCAATCTCCAAATGATGAGGATGTTCATGAAAAAGTGGCTGCAGAAGTTAAAGCACTTTGTGAGAATTTTCCTCTGTATGATTTTGTAACTGCTTAATCTCCTACTTTGGCTGAACGACAGATCATGCAAAAACAACCTCCGAAGGCAAAAAAGCCGGAGGATCGCACCAAGGAAATGTCTTTTCTTGAACATCTGGAAGAACTGCGCTGGAGAATTATCAAAGGACTAATTGGAGTAGTTCTTGGAGTTGGTGTGGCATTTTTCTTTTCAGACTTTTTGATCAATGAAGTACTTCTTGGTCCCAGTCGTTCAGATTTTTTCATGTACGAAATCATGAAGCTGGAGGCTATTGACCTGACTCTTCAAAGCAGAAGATTACCGGGACAGTTTTTCGCATTCTGGGGAGTTTTATTCGTGATCGGGTTTATTATTGGCTCTCCCGTTTTCTTTTATCAGATCTGGTCTTTCGTTGAACCTGCATTTGAGGTAACCACCAAAAGAAGAACTATTCTGAGCGCCTTCTTCATCACGTTATGTTTCCTGATTGGCGTTTCATTCGGATATTTGATTCTGGTGCCCTTTGCATTGCAGTTCTTCACTCAGTTTCAGATTTCGGATATGATTCGAAATGACTTTGACATCAATAACTATTTTAGTCTCTTTTCCACATGGGTACTTTCCTGCGGTTTAGTCTTTCAGGTTCCTGTTTTCAGTTATTCATTAAGTAGAATTGGAATCCTTACACCGGAGATCATGAAGCGTTTCAGAAGGCATGCTGTAGTTGCTGCTTTAATAGTTGCCGCTTTCCTGACCCCTCCCGATCCAATTTCTCAAATTTTAATCGGGGTACCATTGCTGTTCTTATACGAACTTTCCATTTGGATAAGTAAGCTTGCTGTAAAGCAAAGAAAAAAACAACTCGATAAAGTCTTCTCAGAATAATTTTGAGATCAGTTTTTTTGTTGAATTACTTTTATCTTTGTGCACTAAATCAGATTAGAATCAGTTACAAACTTTAGAAACTTAATAAATCCTACTTTGCACTTGAAGAATTTTATTGTTGCCGCTATTTCCATCCTCTTTTTAATGTCTTGTGGAAATGATGATCCTTTCTTTTTTGAGGATGATTTCTCAACTGTACCCGATCCTTTTTCCGTGGAAGGTATAACTCCAGATACTACAGAAACGGGACTAATTATTTATATTCTTGAAGAAGGAAACGGGCCACTTAAAGTTGGAATCAGAGATCAAGTAGAAATTTTCTTTACAGGTCGTACTGTTCTGGGTGAAATTTTTGACAGCTCATATAAAAATGGCAGGGAAACTCCTTCAAGACTTACAGTTGCAAGTTTAATTGAAGGGTTCACAGAAGGAATATTAGATATGAATGAAGGTGGTAAAAGAGTGTTGGTAATTCCACCGGAACTTGGATATGCTGGTACAACAAACGAATTGCGAAACGACACTCTTGTCTTCGATATCGAACTTGATTCCGTAATTTTTTAAGAGATAAAGCTTCTCTTAATTTTCGAGTTGATCACGGAAGTTATTTCATAAGAAATTGTATCAGCAAGATCTGCCCAGATTTTAGCGTTCAGATGTTCTCCATCTAACAGTAATACTTCGTCATTTTTAGAGAAGCTTTCTCTGTTTTCGGAATAAATTCCAAGATAATCCATGCTGATTCTTCCCACTTGCTGAACTATCTTCCCATTCACAGAAACTTCAATTTTCCCTCCTAATATTCGTTTGAGGCCATCGCCATAACCAACTGGAATAGTTCCTACAATCCCATCCTCGGGTGCAATCCATGTCTCCCCATATCCAACACTTTCTCCTTTTTTGATATTTCGAACCTGCATTACAAAGCTTTTCCAGCTTAAAATTGGTTGTAATCGTTCAATAGGTTTACTACCGGCTGCATAACCATATAAACAAACTCCCGGACGTACTGCATTAAAATGTAAATCCAGATCGGTATAATGAAAAATTGCTCCTGTATTTGCAGTATGTCTTAATAAATGATCCGGGAAAATTTGCTGCAACGAACTGAACATTTCCAATTGCTTATGCACACTTTTCTGACCGGGATCGTCAGCAGAAGCAAAATGTGTATAAATACCTGTACACCTTGCCTCATCATTATTTTTCATCAATTCTAATGCTTTTGCAGCTTGAGAAGCAGGAATACCTAATCGCCTCATTCCGGTATCAAAATTGATGTGATATTCCATGTTAGGGAGCAGATCAGAAAACCCGGAGATATCAGAAATAGTAGCTGTAAGATTGTATTTGAGATATAATTGATTTCTTTTAGTATCAATTACTTCAAAAATCAGAATAGGGTTTTTAATCCCAGCTTCTCTTAGCTCAATGCCTTCTTCAAGAGTTGCCACACAAAAACCGAATACTTTTGGAGAAAGAAAATCGGCAATATCTTTAGCTCCATGACCATATGCATTATCTTTTATGACGGCCAGAATTTTAGTATCAGGTTTTATCGCCGATTGGATGGCTCGGATATTGTTATCCAGCTTGCTCAGATTTATTATAATCTCTGATCTCATATTCTTTAAAAGAAAGTGTTTTTATGTTTTTTTAAGATCACACTTGCTGCATTGTATCCGGCTGCGCCAAATACTCCTCCACCGGGATGGCACGAAGCACTCGATAAATACAGATTTCTAATTGGTGTCTCATATTGGCTCATTTCAGGTATAGGACGAAACATAAACATCTGATCGAAACTCATTTCCACATGCATCACATTTCCTCTGAGTAAACCGTGTTTGCGTTCAATATCCAGCGGTGACTGAATATACCAATCGATCAATTTATCTTTCATATTCGGAGCATAATCAACAACCACATCGTAGATCTTCTGCGCTTCTTTCTCACGAATGTCATCCCAGTTTTTACCATTTGATAATTCGTACGGATGCCATTGCGCCCAAACAAACATGGTATGATTTCCATCCGGAGCCACATCTTCATCAATTGCAGAGAAAGTCATCGCCAATGCTGCAGGTTTTTCGGGCGGATTTCCCTTCATGTAATCACCGATAGCATTATTCATGTATTGAACTGAAGGAGCCAACAACTGGATTCCGTTATGAATGTTGGGATCATCAGGAGCAGCGCTGTATTGAGGAAGTTCTTTTACTGCACATCTAATGACCATTCCAAAACCATTGCCTACGTGAATATTTTTCACTTTAGTAAACATAGAATCTTCAAGATGATCCCGCCCCACCATCTTCATCATCGTAGTTTGAACATGCGCATTGGAGACAATTATTTCTGCCCTGAATTCTTCACCTGATTCAGTTCTCACACCAATCGCTTTTCCATGTTCAATTAGTATTTTTTCAACAGGATGTTCTGATTTGACCACACCTCCATGAGCTTCAATCAGATTCTTCATAGCCTGAGTTAGCATTCCGCTTCCTCCCCTCGGATGTTTAGCTCCGCTTTCATGCAACATCGATTGCCAACCTGCAAAATCACCCGTAGCAGAATGATCCGGCAACGGACCTGACTGTGCTGCAAACCATAAAATTGCGGCTTTCATGTATGGGCTTTCAAAAGCATCATTTACTACTTTCCCGTAGCTGGATAAAATCTTTTGCAGACCGGGAGCTTGCTCTCCCTTTTTGAACATAGCTCCGTCTTTAATCTGATTCTTTGCCATTTCAGCAAAAATATTCTTAGCTGTAGGAGGAGTCATAAATGCTTTCAACACTCCCTGATTGATCTTACCCCAGAATTTCACGAACTCTTCATAATTCTTCACGTCTTCGGGAGCTACTTTGGAGATAGATTCCAGTGTCCGTTCCACATCTTTCCAAAAATGAATAACTCCTTTTCCGGTAGGAACCGGATACGACATGATGGGATCCATATCGATGTATTCCAGTCCATATTTGGTGAGTTCCAGTTCTTCTATAATCCCGGTCTGATGGATCATGATGTGTACTGATGAACCAACATCCATTTTAAAACCCTGAGGATTTTCGGGTGATTTAAACATTGTTTCGGTACAAACGGCTCCGCCAATGGTGTCTCTTTTTTCTAAGACCAGTACTTTTTTTCCGGCTTTTGCCAGATAGCATCCGGTGGTTAATCCATTGTGACCGGACCCAATAATTATCGCATCAAAATTTTCCATGTGGGAAGATAAAACGAATTGTTTGAAACCAAAGATTTATTAAGTTGTTTGAGTAAACAAAACAAAATTCATCAATCTCGTTCTTATTATTTTAAAAACTGATGAGTGATTTGTTTTGCTCATAATTATTATTAGGTCATTCCACGGCGAATGCCTGGAATCTAAATTGTAATTAAAACTTAGAAGTAAAACTTTAACTTCGTGATCTCTAACATGATGTTAGCCTTAAAGTTTAATCCGGATCTCCTGCATTCGCCGGGAGATGACTTTTCAACTTTAAGCTGACGACCTATCAGATCACAAATAATAGTTCATGCGCATAGGTAAATTTGAAATAGAACATTTAAGTGAGGGAATCTTCGAAGCTTTCGAAGACGGAAGCTTTAGAAAAATAGATTCTGATACTATTACCGGAAATCCTACGCAAAATTATGGTCATGAATTAACGGCTCGTATTGGTATTGATCCTATTCTCATTAAAACCGGTAAACAGAATATATTGGTTGATACAGGGCTGGGTTGGGGATTAGATAAAAACAGCAATTACACTGACACTTCCAATCTAAAAACCAATCTGGATATTTTCGGTTTAACACCGGAAGATATTACGCATGTAATACTTACTCATTTACATTTTGATCATGCAGGCGGTTCCACTTTTGTGGATGAACAAACTCAAACCAAAGCCACCCTGCCCTATGCCAACTATTTTGTACAAAAACTGGAATGGGCGTATGCTCTGGAACAAGTACAAACTAAGCAGAAAAATATTGGAGCTCATTACGAATTGGACGAATTCTATCGTTTGGTTGCTGATGAGAAAGTAGTGTTTCTGACTGAATCTAAATTTGAGTTGTTACCCGGAATTGAAATCATAAAAACCGGAGGACATACCCCGGGTCATCAAATCGTAAAGATTCAGGATGCAGGAGAAACAGCATATATTTTAGGCGATTTGTTACCCAGCGAGTCCCACCTGAATCAATACGCTATGAAATTGATGGATGTGGATCCTATCCAATCAAAGAAAGCAAAAACATTGTTGCTGCGACAGGCCTATGAAGAATCTGCTGTACTTTTATTTTACCATTCAATTCATACCAAAGCCGGAAGATTATTGAAAGATGTTGATCGGAAATATGTGTTGGAGGAGGTTCAGTGATTCATCAAGTCGTGAATAGATATTTGGTGATATAGAATCTTAGATGTTTTAGTACTCTTTTATGAACTCTTCAAAATGATAATGTACATTGTTCAAAACGGAATAAAGTTCATGATATCATCCTAAATACTATGGGTAAAGTGAATAAAATTACATATCAAATAGGGACAAAGTGAATAGAGTTCACTTTGCTCTGTTGTTGTGCGTCATTCGAAAAAGACTAATTAACCCTAATGAAAGAAAAAGAATTAATCTTGACTAAAGGAGAACAACCAGTACCGACAATTTCGGAAGAAGAGTTGGACTTTTTGATTACTCGAGAATTTCCCGATGACATTGAAATTGTTAGAAACAAGCTGAATAAAATCAAAAGCGATACCAAAAACGGAAAAAAATGGGATTTCAACTGCCGTTTTGAAAATAGCTGACAAGAATCTCGACAAGATTGACTTATTAGTAAAACGCGCCAATGAAGACTTTCGAGACATAGTTTCAGAAGCTGAATATCCAAGAGCACATAAGTCAGGGTTTAAACTGTTCGACAAAGAAGAAAAAGCTATCAAAGAAGTGTTATTAGAAGATTGGGAAGAGTTCTCGACTTGGAAAGAAAAAAAATAAAAAAGGACTAATGCTGGGTTGGTTGACAAAAAATAAAACTAAAGAATATAAGGACATACTTCTGGAATCCTTTCCGCCCGAACTCAAACCGGACGTTGAATCGATTGTCAAAATATTGCCATTAGAAAAGAATGACGTGAAACTTTGTGATGGTCAGGTTCATAAAGTGGAGAATCTAATTCATCCAACTGAATTGACGATTAAATTGAACGGGGAACAGCTGACAATTCCTTACAGACTATACTTTGACGAACCAGACATTGACTCTGAAAGCGAATTAACTGATAGGCAGAAAATCATCCTTAATTGTATATTTCTGAGACATCACAATGGGTACCTAAGAGAGCGCAGACTGAAGAATTTGGTCGACAAGGATGAAAAATGGATAATTCCTTTTACAATTCAATTGCTAGGAGAATATGTTTTTGAAATTTTAGAAGTCTTAGACGAACACATAAATGACAAGACAATAAATGATTACTACTCATTTACTGAAGAGAATCCTAAGTATTGGCAACAGACGGAAAGTCGGATGATAAGTTATTGGAATGAGTATTACAGAAGGAAATTCCCTAAACTGAAACAATATTTAGGGACAACATTAGTAAAAAGAATAAAAAAACGAACGCACAACAATTGCTAAAAAATCATAGCTTCCCTTCGGGAAAGCAACGCTTTTTAGCCGGAACGTTGGCGTGCATTTGGAAAAACAAAAAAGATGGTTCTCAAAGACAAAATTCCGAGCAATATTAATCAATGGCATGTTGATCATGACCAAAATGAATTTTTTAAAAATGAGAACTGGTTGACTGAGGCCTATCCAACTGAAGACATTTTGCAACTGAGTCATGTCTACGTAGACAGACCTATTATTGACGTTGGATTTTATGGCTAGAAATTTAAAATCTACGTCATTTATTCTAAGTCTGAACTTGATGAAGACGAAATTAAATTAATCTCTGAAGAGGCAGCACCGCAGTAATTATAAGACTCATGGAAGCACTAATCACCATTCATGAATTTACCTCCATTAAAACATATAAAGCTGCATTGGTTAAACACTCTGAAATGGTTTTAAGTTTGGGTGAAGAATCCATAAATGAAAAAAACGATCTTGAAGACCTAAAACAAAGAGCACAGAAAATTTTAAACTAAAATATTAAATACTCTCTGAGTAACTATAGTTTGCAAAGGTCATCAAACTATCTGCTTCCGTAACCTCGCAACAGGCTCATTTAACTGCTCTCTGTATTTGCTGACAGTTCGTCTTGCTACTTTATATCCTTTTTCGTTGAGCTTTTCTGCCAGATTCTGATCGCTAAACGGATTTCTTTTGTCTTCATTATCGATGATATCCTGAAGAGCATTTTTAACCTCGCGATTAGAAACCTCTTCTCCGCTTTCGGTTTCCATCGCTTCGTTAAAGAAATATTTCAGCTCAAAAACACCGGAGCTTGTTTGTACATACTTTCCGTTTACAACTCTGGAAATCGTAGAAATATCCATCCCGATTCGCTCGGCAATATCTTTCAGAATCATGGGTTTCAGACTGTCGCCATATTTGAAAAAATCTTCCTGAAGCGCCACCATGGTTTTCATCACATTCATCAGCGTATTTTGTCGCTGCTTGATGGATTCAATAAACCAATTGGCAGAATCAATCTTCCCTTTTATAAAATTCTGAGTCTGCTGATCGGGTTTTTCTCTCTTTTCTTTGATGTCGTCCCACATCTGTTTGTAATCAGGAGAAATTCTAAGTGTTGGGGTATTTCGCTGATTCAGATTGATGACAAATTCACCCTTGTCTAAATCACTCTCGTCTGTATTTCGCCAGTATACTTCAAAATCCGGTTCTATATAATTGCCGGTTTCTTCCATTCCGGTTCCACTTGCTCCCGGACGCGGATCCATCCTCCGAATAGCTTCAAAAGCATCTTTTAGCTCCATTTCGGAGACATCATATTTCTGCAGAAGTTTATTAAAGTGCTTTTTTTCAAAGGCAGTCCATGAATCCCGCACAATATCAATTGCCAGCTCTCTTCCATCCAATTCATTGGAGGCATTTTCCAGCTGAACCAATAAACAATCCTGTAAACTAAGCGAGGCAATTCCAATCGGATCTAACTGCTGAATTTGTTTTCGAACCCAGTCCACATCCTCTACTTCCACATAAATACCGTGATTGAAAGCAATATTATCAGCTACAGCTTCTAACTCTCTTCGGAAATAACCGTCCTCATCCAGCGAACCCAAAATCTGATCTGCAATGAGTTGTTCTTCTTCATTGAAATCAAGCAAAGAAACCTGATTTTCCAGTTCCTCCAGTAAAGAGGCGTTGTATGGATCAGGTAAATCCATCCATTCCTGCATGTCGGGATGAGTGGGTGTGGAATACGTTTCCCCTTCATATTCGGTGTTGGAATCAAATTCATCCCAATCCACCTCGTGCTCCTCAAGCGTTTCCAGGCCTTCTTCTTTTTCTTCAGAAACCGGTTTTTCATCTTCCACTTCTATCCGTTCCTGAACTCTTTCTCCCTGAGGGGCTTCTTCCAGAATAGGATTTATTTCCAGTTCTTCTTTAATGCGTTGCTCCAGCGCCATGGTTGGTAACTGTAACAATTTAATGAACTGAAGTTGCTGCGGAGAAAGCTTCTGCTGCTGCCCTAATTGCTGCTTCTGCCCGATATTTTGCTGATTCTTTAACATGTACTAATCAGACTCTTTTTCTCTGATATAGTTGCATGCTGCAATAAATTCATCGAACCATTCCTGTCCGTATCGCCGGACCAATGGTTTTTCCAAAAACTCAGCCAGATAGGTCTCCTCTTTTTCTCCTTTTGCACAAGCGGCTGAACACAAAGAATCTACATATTCAAAATTGGCATAATCAAAATCTGAGATTCTCTTCAATCGAACAGGAAACAGGTGGCAGCTCAGTGGTTTTTCCCAATTAAATCTGCCTTCGAAATAGGCTTTTTGAATTGTGCAGTAAGCGACTTCATTCTCATCATAGTTTACAAAAATACACTCTGCATCACCCACACAGGAAATTTCATATCCTGCTTTTTTACTCCCTACTACTACTCCATCCCGCTCAGCTACCGCAACGGCTTCGGGTTTTAATTCGCCTTTAAGTTTGCGATATGCTTTATGCAAAACCGGAATTTCTTCTTTGACTACCGGAGCTCCCGCATCCCCAACTACACAGCACGCACCTTTGCATCTTGGTAAATCACAAGCAAACTTGGTAGTCGCAATTTCTTCGGTAAGAATGGTATCCTGAATTTTAAACATAAACAAAGATACAAATAGTGATGAGTCATTCCCACGCGAATGCAGGGAATCTGGATCCTTAGTAAAGTCAGTGTTCGTATTTTAAGGATGACAATCCCGATAAATTTACCTGCAGGACATTAAACATTTTTCTAATCTAAGGAAAACTATTCGGACTTAGTTACTAATAGAAAACTTATCCAAAAAAATATTCGAAAATTGAAATTTAAATACAGATCGCCTGCATTCGCCGGGCGATGACCTTACCATTACTCATTTAATACTTACAATAATTACACGCATCTTATAATTTATCTGACTATAAATAGTTATTTGTTTTATGTTTCGATAATTAAAATAGAGCCTTATGAATTTATTAGTTACTATTTCTCTTCTTATATCATCACTATTTAATGTAAACTCTGATACCACAAAAGTAAGCTCTTCCATTGAGAATGTTACCGTTTTCAGAACACAGGCTCAGATTGAAAGAAAAGCGAGTGTTGATCTGAAATCCGGTCGCAATGTTATCATATTTTCCGAACTGTCTTCCGGTTTAAATCAAAACAGTATCCAGCTTAAAGGAAAAGGTGCTTTTACGATTTTGTCACTATCGACGAAGAACAATTACGAAGAGATTAAACCTTCAAATCCTCAGATTACAGCTTTAAACCTGAAAAAGGACAGCCTTCAAAACCAGATTGCAAATCTGAGATCTAAAATAAAAGTAATCGACAGCAATATTCGTTTATTGAATTCATCTAATAACATTGCAAATAATCACAAACTATCAGCTGCAGAGTTAGATGCCCTTCTTGAATTGCAAAGCAAAAAATTACTTGAGTATGAAACAAGCAAGAATAGTTCTCAAAAGTCCATCAACGATCTTAATACAAAAATAAGATTGATTAACGAACAAATCCGGGAATTGGGAGCTGTCCGAAGAAATAACTTTAAAGAGATTATTGCCGAGGTAGAAGTAAATGAAAATCAGAGAATGGATTTTCAACTTCAGTATTTAGTGAATAATGCAGGCTGGTCTCCGGCATATGATGTCCGCTCGATAGATACTGATTCACCTTTAGAAATTGATTTCAAAGCTAGAGTATATCAAAATACCGGATATGACTGGGAAAATATAAATTTCACTATCGATTCAGGTGACCCAACCATTAGTATTCAAAAGCCGGAGCTTGATACAAACTTCGCTTTTTTTACAAATTCAACTATTGCCAAAAGAAACCGTAATCAACCCCAATTATCTTCTACTGCTACTATAAGTCGAATATCTTCAAAAGGAACACTAAGAGGTTCCGTTATCGACAAAGAATATGGTGAAGAAATTGCCGGTGCCACTGTTTTTATTCCCGAGATAGATAGAGGATTAGCCACAGACGCTTTAGGTAGATTTACGATCAACGGAATTCCTAACGGAGTCTATAAAGTTGTAGTAAGCTTCGTAGGATACAATACTTATGAAGGGATGGTCTCTTTTGGAAATTCAGGAATAGAGCTAAATGTTCAAATGGCAACCTCATTCACAGGATTAGAAGAACTTGTAGTTTCCGGGTATGCGATTACTCCCGAATCTGAAAACCGGGGTTTTGATGTACAGGTTAGAGGTAATACTAATTTAGCCGCAGTTTCTGATCCTCTCTATGTTGTAGATGGACAAATCACTACTGAAGGTCTGGATAGTATTAATCCTGACGATATTGAATCTTTGGAGGTTTTAAAAGACGAAGAAGCAGTAGCACTGTACGGTTCAAGGGGTGCCTCAGGGGTTGTTATAATTACAACTAAAAATTATGCCGGAAACAATATTCAAAATTCAGAAGTGAATAATCAAACTTCCTTCAGTTATAAAATTTCTGAACCTTATTCAGTGCCTTCAGATGGAAAAGAACATACTTTAAATATCAAAAAGGAACAGCCAAATACCCGATATCAATATTTTGCAGTACCTAAACTCACAAAAAAATCTTTCTTGATTGCCAAGATATCTGACTGGTCTGAGATGAATTTAATTGCAGGTCCAACAAACATATATTTTGAGGATAGTTATGTAGGAGAAAACACCATCAATCCGGATATAACTCTGGATTCGTTAGCATTTTCTTTAGGAGTAGATGAAAGAATCATCGTAAACAGAAAAAAACTTAAAGATTTTGAGGAGCGCAGATTTTTTGGAAGCAAAGTCAGAGAATCTCTTTCCTTCGAAATCAGCATCAGAAATACTAAATCTGAAGTCATTTCCATTTCTGTTGAAGATCAGATTCCAATTACAACGGATGAAAGCATCAAAGTTTCTCCAAAGGAATTGTCGGGCGGTGAGATAGACGAAGAAACAGGTATTATTACCTGGAACCTCTCTGTAAAACCGAACGAAACAAAGAAATTAAAGTTGAATTTTGAGATTGAGTATCCTAAAGGAAAAAGAGTGAGTTATTAGTAAGGAACATTCTCAGAAAATTTAAGTGACACTGGGTTCTTTAATCATAATAAAATGGAGCCTAAATGTCTGAAAACAATTTTGAAAATAAACCTTCAAAAAGTGATAACACCTTGTTATGGAAAACAGGAATTGTATTAGCATTAAGTATTTTTTTGCTGATTCCTGTTTCGTTAACAAGAAATCTGGTAAAAGAACGTCAGGAGACAAAATCCGAAGCTATATCTGAAGTAAAAGAAAAATGGGGCGGTGAACAGGTCATCAGCGGACCAATTCTTACCATTCCTTACAGAGTAAAAAGTAATTACGAAGTAATTGATTATGTGCATGTGCTTCCCGAAAGCCTGATTGTGAATGGGAAAATTATTCCTAAATCTTTAAACCGGGGAATTTTTGAAATAGCTGTTTTCGATTCCCAATCTACCATAAAAGGAAAGTTTGATCTCCGGAATCTTACCGATATTGAACCGGATCAGTTAATTACAGATAAAGCTCGTTTAAGTTTAGGAATTTCTGATCTGAAGGGCATTCAGGACGATGTGAAAGTGAAATGGAATTCCGAAGTAATTTCTTTTGAATCAGGAATCCAAAAAATCCACAAGAAGACTTTAAGTAAGGGTATTTCTGCACAAGTAAACGTTGAAGAATTAGATGGCTTCATAGATTATGAAATCGGCTTACGATTAAAAGGGAGTGGAAATATTTCATTTATTCCTGTTGGTAAGGAAACAAATGTTGCGCTTACATCTTCATGGAATTCGCCGAGTTTTAAAGGAAATTTTGTACCGGAGAAAAGAGAAGTTAATAAATCAGGTTTTGATGCAAGCTGGATGGTTGCTCACCTGAACAGAAATTTTTCCTCAGTCCTGGACTAATTCAGTAGTTGATCTTAACTCATCAGCATTCGGAATTGACCTCTTCATTCCTGTGGATAATTATCAAAAATCTGAACGAAGCATTAAATATGCACTCTTATTTATTGGTTTAACTTTTTTGATCTTCTTTTTCATCGAAATCAGAAATAAACATTCCATCCACCCTATTCAGTATGGATTAGTGGGCTTGGCACTGAGTGTCTTTTATATACTTTTGATTTCAATCTCCGAGCACATGGTTTTTAATTTCGCATATCTGATTGCATCCCTGGCAACAATAAGTCTTATCACCTTTTTTACTAAATCAATTTTAAAGAATACCAATGTTACTCTGTTGATCGGAGGAATTCTTTCTACGTTATATCTATTCATATTCATTTTAATTCAAATGGAAACTTATGCGCTTCTAACAGGAAGTATCGGACTATTTATGATTCTTGGAATCATTATGTTTTTTACTCGTAAAATTGACTGGTATAAGGTAAATAAAGCTGTTAAAATCTAACTTTCTCATTAGCAACTCCCCTCTTATTCTTTTATCTTTATTAAGATTACAAGCTGGGCAACCGGCTTGTTTTATTTATCGCATTTTTATGCATTAAAGGTGGCTTGATCACCTTTTTTTATAAGCACCTAACTTAAATTATTTAAAATCCTGAGCACCTTGGAACCAGATATTTCAGAACGATCCGTCAGTGTCGAAATACTCATCGAATTCGACGTAGAGAAAAATTTAGATTATTCATTTGCCAACGAACTTGATACTCGTGAAAAAGCTCAGGTTAGAGAATATGTTCAAAACATCCTTAGAAAAAGAAGTTATCTGGATTTCCTGATCGACCACTTCTCTTCTGTTGGTATCGATGAGATGAAGCCGGAGTTAAAGAATATTCTTCGTCTCGCTATTTATGATATGCTGTTTATGGACAGCACTCCTGATTATGCCGCCATCAACGAAGCTGTTGAAATCGCTAAATACATGTTGGGTTCAAAAACCGGCGACTTAGTGAATGCAATTCTCAGAAATATTCAGCGAGAAGAAACGCTTCCTAAACCTGCTTTTAAAGATAGAACCAAATTAGTTGCTACTACTTTTTCACACCCGGAATGGTTGGTAGCTCGTTGGAATAAAAGATATGGTGAGCGTGAAGCATTTAAGTTGTATCAGGCGAACAACACTCGCCCACATTATTATGTTCGTGTAAATACGCTTAGAACCAAGCCTGAAAATTTTGAGCTCCGAATGGATAAAATGGGCGTGGAATTTGAAACAAGCGACTGGCTGCCAAATTTCTACAAAGTGGATTCTGTTCAGCCTTTCATCGAAAAAGGACTGTTTGATAAAGGGCTTTGCCACGTTCAGGATTTAGCTGCCGGATTTGCGCCGTTTATTCTTGATCCTCAACCCGGGGAGAAAATTTATGACCTGTGTGCTGCTCCCGGAACAAAGTCTATTATGATTGCTGATTTAACCGACGCCAAAAGTGATATCCTCTCTGTAGATATTTCTGCTGAACGTCTCGAAAAGCTTGCTGAAAGCGCACTGAATTTTGGAGCAGAAAATATCAAAATACGTCGTGGTGACGTACTGGAACTGTCTCTTCCGTTAGCGGATGCAGTTTTACTTGATGCCCCTTGTACCGGAACCGGAGTGTTGAGTAAACGTGCCGATCTTCGCTGGAGAAGAGATGAAGAAGGTTTAAAAAATGCAGTTGAACTACAGGAACAACTTCTTGAAGAAGCTGCTAATATGGTTAAAGTAGGCGGGCGACTTGTGTACAGCACTTGTTCGCTTGAACCGGAAGAGAATATGGATCAGGTAAACAAGCTGCTTGATAAAATGAGTGAGAATTTTGAGCTGGAATCTCTCGAAGATTTTGTGCCGGAAGAAATTCTGATCGAAGATGGAAAGGCGTATCAAACGCTTCCCCACAAACATAACTGCGACGGGCACTTTGGTGCTCTTCTAAAAAGAGTTAAATAAAAGTGACACAGCGTTTCAGTTGCAAAGTGACAAAGTTGGACACTTTGCAACTTTGCTACTCTGTCACTTATGAGAAATTGAATAAAAGAGAATTATAACAAACTGCTAAAGTGAGTAATTCAAAAAGCACTAAAGAACTTCCTGCACAATACGATCCAACACAAGTTGAAGACAAATGGTACGAGTACTGGTTAGAGAATAATTATTTCCACTCTGAACCGGATGATCGTGAACCGTTTACTGTTGTTATTCCACCTCCGAATGTAACAGGCGTTTTGCATATGGGACACATGCTGAACAACACTATTCAGGATGTTTTGATCAGAAAAGCCCGAATGGAAGGTTATAATGCTTGCTGGGTTCCCGGAACTGATCATGCTTCTATTGCAACAGAAGCAAAAGTTGTACGAAAGTTACGTGAAGAAGGAATTACAAAGGCTGATTTATCGAGAGATGAATTTCTGGAACATGCCTGGGAATGGACTCGGAAACACGGCGGTATCATTCTTGAGCAGCTTAAAAAACTCGGAGCAAGTTGCGACTGGGATCGTACCTCATTCACCATGGATGAGAAATATTCCGAAAGTGTGATTGATACTTTTATTGATCTGCATGAGAAAGGGAAAATCTACCGCGGTGAACGGATGATTAATTGGGATCCGGCTGCACAAACTACGCTGAGTGATGAGGAAGTAATTCACAAAGAAGTGAGTTCAAAGCTTTACCACATCAAATATCAGATTAAAGATTCTGATGAGTTTGTAACTATTGCCACAACCCGACCGGAAACTATTTTAGGCGATACTGCCGTCTGTGTAAATCCGGAAGATGAACGATATAAGCATCTGCACGGAAAAACGGTGATTGTTCCTTTAGTTGAACGTGAAATTCCGGTGATTCAGGATGATTACGTTGATATGGAGTTCGGAACAGGTTGTTTAAAAATCACCCCGGCTCATGATGTTAATGACTATGAAATTGGTCAGCGCCATAATTTAGAAACCATCGACATGCTGAATGCGGATGGTACGGTTAGCGAAGCCGGAGAATTATATGTAGGTCAGGACAGATTCGAAGTTCGAAAGCAAATCGCCAAAGACCTTGAAGAATCAGGACAGCTCGCAAAAACCGAAGACTATCAGAACAAAGTAGGATTTTCTGAAAGAACAGATGTGCCGATTGAGCCACGCCTTTCACTTCAATGGTGGGTTTCGATGGAAGAGTTGAGTAAACCTGCTCTTGATAACGTAATGGATGACACCGTTGAGTTCTTCCCAAAGAAATTCAAAAACTCCTACAAACACTGGATGGAAAATATCCGTGATTGGAATATCAGTCGCCAGCTGTGGTGGGGACACAGAATTCCGGTTTATTACTACGGTGAAGGTCACGATGACTACGTGGTAGCTAAATCCAAAAAGGAAGCGCTGAAACTCGCCAAAAAGAAAACAGGGAATAAGAAATTATCTACTGATGATTTAAAGCAAGATGAAGATGTTCTGGATACCTGGTTTTCATCCTGGTTATGGCCTATTTCGGTTTTTGATGGTTTTTATTCTAAGAAAGAATTGGATTATTACTATCCGACTAATGATCTGGTTACTGCTCCTGAAATCATGTTTTTATGGGTAGCAAGAATGATCATCGCCGGATATGAATACCGGGATGAGTTTCCATTTAAGAATGTGTATTACACAGGAATTGTACGGGATAAGCAAGGCAGAAAAATGAGCAAAAGCCTTGGCAATTCTCCTGATCCGCTGGAATTAATTGAGCAATACGGAGCCGATGGAATCCGAATGGGAATGTTGTTTGCAACTCCTGCAGGAAATGACCTTCCGTTTGATGTCAAATTGTGTGAGCAAGGAAGTAAATTCTGTAATAAGATTTGGAATGCCTTCCGTTTTCTATCCATGAATATGGAAGAAGATGTTGAGTATGAACCTACTACAGAAATAGATTCCGATAATTTGGTTGATCGTTGGATGATGAGCCGTATTCATCAAACCATCAAAGAAGTTGAGGAAGATTTTGCCAAGTACAGACTCAACGATGCTATCAAGAAAGTATATTCTTTGATTTGGGATGATTTTTGTGACTGGTATATCGAATTGGCTAAACCGGCTAACTACGGAGATAAATTCGATAACGATCGGTTAAATGTAGCTTTAGGAATGTTCGAAATTCTGATGAAGCTGCTCCATCCTTTCATGCCTTTCATTAGCGAAGAAATCTGGCAACATATTCAGGAAAGAAATTCGAAAGAAGCACTTTGTATTTCTGACTGGCCGGAATTTGATGCTTCAAAAGTATCAGAAGATGATGAATTGTTGTTTACAACCATGCAGGGTTTGACTTCTGCACTCAGAAACATCCGCGCTGAAAATGCCATCTCTCCAAAAGAAGATCTGGAAGTACTCATCAATTCTGAAAATCATGAGATATTGGTAAAGAATGAATGGGTGCTCAGAAAGCTTCAGCCACTAAAATCTCTGCACATCGCCGCTGATGTTAAGAAGCCTAAAGCTTCTGCCGCCGCAATTGTTGGCAAAGAAGAATTGTACGTTCCTCTCGCTGAGCTTATTGATATTGATAAAGAGATTGAGCGTATCAAAAGCGAGATACAACGAATTGAAGGATGGTTGAAAGGAGTAAACGGTAAGCTCAATAATCCAAACTTTGTTGAAAATGCGCCGGAAGCTGTCGTAGAAAATGAGCGCAACAAAAAACGGGATGGCGAAGAGAATTTAGCCAAACTTAAAGAACAATTGGCTGAGTTTGAATAGTTTTAACCGCAGAGGACGAAAAGAGCGCAGAGGTTTTTTGTTGGGATAATATGAATGAAAGGCTTAATCATCTCCGGGCGAATGCAGCGCCGAAGGCATTCCTACGGAAGAGTCTGGATATAGCTTTTAATTCGGGAACTTTATGTTTGCATTGTTTTCTGATTAATAAATTAAATATTGCATTACACTATAATTAGTTTGAAACGCTTGATTAAAATGTTCGCCCTAAAATAAAATTGTTGATTTCACTTTAATCCCGGATTCCCTGCATTCGCGAGGGAATGACACACAATCCTTAGCCAAAGCTTTCAATAAATGATAAAATCGATTTTCGGATAATATTTCATGAAAAAATTCACTCTTCCATCTGAAGAACCCCAAGGCAAGCCCGATTTTCTGAAAGGCTTAAATGAGCAGCAGCGCAAAGCGGTTACGACTACTCAAGGTCCGTTGTTGATTATTGCCGGGGCCGGAAGTGGAAAGACCAGAGTACTTACTTATCGAATTGCCTATCTCCTTCAGCAGTTTAAAGCTGCTCCAAATGAAATTCTTGCACTGACGTTCACGAATAAAGCTGCGCGTGAAATGAAAGAGCGGATTAAAGGTTTGATTGGTGATAAAGCTCAAAAACTATGGATGGGAACCTTTCATTCTATTTTTTCAAAGATTCTGCGATTTGAAGCAGATCGTATCGGATTCGGAAAAGATTTTACTATTTACGATACGAGCGATTCCGAAACGGTTATCAAACAGATTCTTCAGGAATTAAATTTTGATCCGAAGGAGATCAAGCCGAAAACAATTCGGAATAAAATCAGCGATGCAAAAAATCAGTTAATCGATCCTGATACGTATCAGAATAAATTTGTAGGCAGTACGCTGGATGATATTACAGCACGTGTTTACAAAATCTACATCGAGCGACTAAAACAAAGCAACGCCATGGATTTTGATGATCTGTTGGTAAAGCCGATTCAGCTATTTGAAGAATTCCCGGAAGTGCTGGAAGTGTATCAGAATCGATTTAAATACATCATGATTGATGAGTATCAGGATACCAATCATGCGCAGTATAAAGTCACGAAATTATTAGCTCAGAAATTTCAGAATATTTGCGTGGTTGGCGATGATGCACAAAGTATTTACTCATTCCGTGGAGCTGATATCTCCAATATCCTGAACTTCCAGGAAGATTATGAAAAAGCGGAACGGATTCCGCTGGAGCAAAATTATCGTTCAACAAAATCCATTCTGCAATGTGCTGACTCCATCATCAAAAAGAATTCAAAGCAGTTAGATAAAACCCTTTGGACGGAACAGGATTATGGTGATCCCGTTATCCTCTTAGATAACTATGATGAAAGAGATGAAGCAAACCGTATAGCAAGTTACATTCAGGAACTGAAAATGCGTCACGGGTATAATAATAATGATTTTGCAATTCTGTACCGGACAAATTACCAATCCCGTGTTTTTGAGGAATCCCTGAGAAGAAAAGATTTGGCTTATCAATTGGTTGGAGGTCTCTCCTTCTATCAACGAAAAGAGATTAAAGACGTACTTGCGTATCTCACTTTGTTGGTTAATCCTCACGATGAGACGAATTTGCTCAGGATTATCAATGAACCTTCGCGAGGAATTGGGAATAAATCTATTCAGGATTTATTGAAAATTGCACGAGGTCAGCGGCAGTCGGTTTGGTCGTTGCTGCAGAATGTGGAATCCACGGATGTTTATAAACCTGCCAAAGTTCGTATTCGCGAGTTTGTGGATATGATTAACCGACTAAAATCAGAAGTGGATAACGGCTTGGGACTGACAGAAGCCACTAAATCCATCATGGAGCAATCAGGTTATATGAGAGCTTTGGTTGAGGAAAACTCTCAGCAATCCATGATGCGCCGCGATAACATTTTGGAATTTCAGAATGCGATTTCATTTTATGAAAAGGGAAATGCGAATCCTTCATTGAGTGCTTTTTTACAGGAAATCAGTTTAATCACCGATCAGGATAAATTTGACGAGAATAAACCTGCCATCACGTTGATGACCGTTCACGCTTCAAAAGGATTGGAGTTTCCGGTAGTTTTTGTGGTCGGATTGGAAGAAAACCTCTTCCCTGTTGGAGCCCGCGCCGGTTTTGATGTGGATATCGAAGAAGAACGCAGATTGTTTTATGTAGCCATTACGCGGGCTGAAGAGCGATTGTATTTCAGTCATGCCCGAACCCGTTATAAATTTGGAGAAGAACAACGCCAGATTCGATCCCGGTTCATTGATGAAGTTGATGCCGGAGTTGTTAGAACAGAAACAGGTTCCACAATTACTCAAAAAGCAGATCGTTTCAATCTGGATGAATCATCATCAAGGACTAAATCTACGGCAGCGACTACTATTGAATACGATTGGGAGACTCCGGTTTCAGGCAAAACCAAGCAATCGGCAAGTGGAAATACCATCCAATATGATTTGGAAGATGGCGATGATCCGTTTCAGGTTGGTGCAGTTGTTCAGCATGCCAAATTTGGTCCCGGGAAAATCATTAGCAGAAGCGGATTAGGAATGGATGCAAAAGTTGTTGTATTTTTCAAATCAAGAGGACAAAAGAAGCTTATGCTTCGTGCAGCTCCCCTTCAGGTGATTGGTTAGTAAAAAAGGACGGCGTTTTAAATTATGTGGAGACAACTCCTATTCTTATTTGTAGGAATCGGCATGTCAATGTCAGCGATTTCGCAACCTGTTCTCACTCCTAAAAACATGGGTTTGGGAGGCGGAGGAACTACATATCTGACCGACTATCACGCCAATTTTTATAATCCTGCCAATCTTCTGATTAACGACAATACCAATAATTTAGATATTGGAATAGGCGGTACTACTTCATTCTTTAATGGAGTGGTAAATTTTGAAAATCCTGATGACCAGAAGGATAATCTGTTTGATTACTTTTCGAAATTTGAACCGGGAAACTATCAGGCTTCTTCATCTGATATCAATCAAATTCTGGACATTCATTATCGTAGAGACAGGTTGACATCAATCCATCAGTCACGTTTCGAAACTTCTTTATTCGGTATAAACTGGATAAAAAACGAAAAGGCATTTTCTATATCAGCGAGATCAAGAGTGGGATCAACTATTGAAGTTGGCAGAAACTGGTATAGTGATCAACCTGTAGAAATTGATGACATTTTTTATTCCAATCAGGATTTAGTTCATCGATATCAAATTCTGCATGAAATTTCATTCGGGTATTCTGAATCCGCAAACCTGATTAACGGCTTGAGTTCCAGATTAGACAACTTCCTGATTGGAATAGCCCCAAAGTTCATTTTGGCCGGGCCTTATCAACAGGCAATCTGGAGAAATCAATATCAACAAGTTGAAGGAAATGCCGAAATCTCCAGAACACAGAGTTTTGAATATCAAACTGCAGGTAATTTCACTGCCTCTACCCTCTCATATCTCAATGGAAGCTCAGCCAATGATGCAGTGGTAAATAATTTTGACTCATTTCAGGATGAGCTTTCCAACGTTTATGGATACGGAGTAGGACTTGATTTTGGCTTTACCTACTTACTTACATTTGGCGATGACCTTTCCACTCTTTTAGATAATCGACAAACTACCGACCGATCAATAAGGATATCGTTATCTGTAAATGATATCGGATTTATAAACTACAACGATAAAACTCTTACTGTTGAAGAAGTAAATACCAATTCTAATGCATCCGGTTTTCCTACTTCGGTCAACGAAGCTTTTATTGGTGCTCCCGGACAATTTTTAGCCTTCACTGATGAACATGGTGATGGAAATCCTGTTAACGATAATCAGTCAGCCTCCAACGAGGATTCTTTTAATGCTTTACTACCTGCCTCCTTCAGTGGTGGTATTTTGTTGGAGCTAAGAAGATTTAAGCTAATGGGAGATTTGAATATCGGAATATCTAACAGTGCTTTTACAACTACTAAGCTGACTACATCTTTGGGAACTGAGATAAGAGCTTTAAAGTTTTTACCACTGCGAGGTGGATTACAATTTACTCCCGGACTCCCCGGCTCATTTAATATAGGAGCAGGAATTGAAACCAAATATTGGGATTTATCACTTTCCATGATGGTTTCAGCCCGATCCTTTACCACAGAAAATCATATTTCAGGCGCCGGTTTAGCTGTCTTACAATTTCACCTGTAACTGACAGTTTGCCTCAGCAGTCTGCCAAAGCATAAAAAAAGCTGACGGATTGCAATATCTCAAACTTTGGCTTTGTATTTGCCGATAATGAGACTGAAAAAGAAAATTAAAGTTATTTATGAAAGATCGATTTAGTGCCTTTGACAGTTTTGATGAATCAGATGTGAATTTTGATGATTTTGAACAGGCAATTCCGTTGATGTCGGAAGAAGAAGAGAAAGAACTAACAGAATCGGAAATTCCTGATGAACTTCCTGTTCTTCCTTTAAAAAATACGGTGTTATTTCCCGGAGTAGTAGTTCCAATTACGGTTGGTAGAGATCGCTCCCTTGCGTTGGTAAAAGAAGCTTATGCCGGTGATAAAATCATTGGTGTGGTTACTCAGAAAGAAGAAAGTGTTGAGGAACCTGAAGATAAAGATCTTCACAAAGTGGGAACTCTCGCCCGAATCATCAAGCTTATCAAAATGCCGGATGGCAGCAAGAGTATAGTCATACAAGGTAAAACCGGTTTTGAGGTAGAAGAATTTATTCAAAGCGAACCGTATTTCAAGGCTAAAGTAAAAGCTTATCCTAAAAAGATGGATATTCAGGGCGTTGAACTGGATGCTTCTATTCGAAACATCAAGGAAACGGCTACCAAGATTATAAATTTGTCGCCGAATATTCCTTCGGAAGCGACTATTGCCGTTAACAATATCAACAGCCCTACTTTTCTGCTGAATTTTATCTCATCAAATCTGAATGTTGATATTGATAAAAAACAGCAGTTGCTTGAAATTCAGAAGTTTTCTGAGAACCTGAACAAGGTGATGGAGTTTCTGGAACAGGAAGTTCAAGTGTTGGATATGAGTGAGAAGATCCGAACTAAAGTAAAATCGGATATTGACGATCAGCAGAGAGAGTTCTATCTGCGACAGCAAATGAAAGCCATTCAGGAAGAACTCGGTGATGATGCCGAACAGCAGGAAGTTGAAAAACTGAAGCAGCGATTAAAAGAGAAAAAACTTCCCGATTACGCAAGAGATGAAGCCGAAAAAGAACTTCGCCGATTGGAAATGACTCCGAATGCTTCACCTAATTATGGAATTATTCACAGTTATGTAGAATGGATTTTAGATTTACCATGGGATGAATACTCCGAAGATCGTTTAGATCTGGAAATTGCTAAAGATGTTTTAGATGAAGATCACTATGGTCTTGAAAAGGTAAAGAAGAGAATCATTGAATATTTAGCAGTTCTAAAGTTAAAAGGCGATATGAAAGCGCCGATCCTTTGTTTCTATGGGCCTCCGGGTGTAGGTAAAACATCTCTCGGTAAATCTATTGCAAGAGCGTTAAACCGGGAATTTGAACGCTTCAGCCTTGGTGGAATTCGGGACGAAGCTGAAATCCGCGGACACCGAAGAACGTATATCGGAGCTCTTCCGGGTAGAATAATACGGGCTATGAAAAAGTCAGGAAAAGGAAATCCTGTGATTATGCTGGACGAGATTGACAAAGTTGGTGCCGATTACCGAGGTGATCCAACATCTGCCCTGCTTGAGGTTCTTGATCCGGAGCAGAATGATACCTTTAGTGATAATTATCTGGAATTAGAATACGATTTATCCAAAGTACTATTTATTGCTACAGCAAACAGTCTGGATACTATTCCTGCTCCGCTAAAAGATCGAATGGAAATCATTAATATCAGCGGATACACACAGGAAGAAAAAACGGAAATTGCTAAGAAATACCTGATTCCGAAACAGATCAAAGAAAATGGTTTAAAAGAAGAACAGATTTCCATTGATGAAAAAGCGATTCATAAAATTATAGATCAATATACCCGTGAATCAGGGGTTAGAAATCTGGAACGACAAGTTGCCGGAGTTTGCCGTGGAGTAGCTGCAAAAGTAGCCAAAGGAGAAATTGAACAATTTTCAGTTTCTGAAGATGACATTAATGAATTTCTCGGTAAGCAAAAGTTCTTCAGCGATGTAGCTGAGAGAACTACAGTTCCGGGTGTGGCTACAGGGTTAGCATGGACTCCTTTTGGCGGAGACATTCTATTTATAGAGGCAAGTGTCTCCAAAGGTTCGGGAAAGCTTAACATTACGGGTCAACTCGGCGATGTTATGAAAGAATCAGCAATGCTGGCAATTTCATATCTGAAAGCTCATTCCGAAAAAATTGGAATTCCGGAATCTGCTTTTAAATACTGGGATTTACATATTCACGTTCCTGCCGGAGCTGTTCCAAAAGATGGGCCTTCTGCCGGGGTTTCGCTGATGTCTGCCATTGCATCTATCTTCACTCAAAGAAAAGTGAAAGGTACTACCGCACTTACAGGTGAAATTACCCTACGCGGATTAGTACTTCCTGTGGGAGGAATCAAAGAAAAAGTGTTAGCTGCAAAACGTGCTGAAATCAAGAAAGTGCTTCTTCCTAAGAAGAATGAAAAAGACGTTGCTGAAATTGAAAAAGATGTAATTGGTGATCTTGAAATCAATTATCTGGAACGTATGGATGGTTTATTAGATCTGATGTTAGAAAAAGATCCTGTTACCGATCCGGAAGAGTTTTTCAAGGTAAGCGATGCATACAAAAATGCAGTTGCAGGTAGTAATGGTTCAACCAAACCGGTTGATATAACAGCTAACTGAAGAATTAGGAATTAAAATTCAAAATTAAGAATTGGTTTCTGAGCCACATTCTTAATTTTGAATCCTACATTTTTAGGTGTCTATTTCTCGGGCATCTCTTTCAAAGACTCTATCGAAGCATGTTTTAGATAAAATTCTTCAAGTCCTGCAACTATAGCATCCACTATTTTTTGCTGGAATTTATCATCCATCAGCAAAATCTCTTCTTCGGGATTTGACATAAAAGCAGTTTCCACCAAAACATTTGGAAATTCAATGGGTGCATTCAGTGAAAAATTAAAACTTCCGGTTAATCCGTAGTCCCGTAAACCAAGAGAGGTCATACGATTGTACATAATTTCTGCAAGTGATTTAAAAGCAATATGTTTGTAGAACGAGCCCGTTCCACGAACTTGCAGTGGATCACTTCCGTAACCAAGTGAATTAGCGTGAATACTTACCAGAATTTCAGCATTTTCTTCAAGCGTTTTCTCTCTTCTTTCGCTCATATATACATAGCTGTCATCCGTTCTTGTCATTACTACATTAGCTCCTTTTTCCTTTAAAGTAGCCTCAAGCTTTTTAGAAATCTCAAGAGTAACTTCCTTTTCCATAGTACCGGTAGAACCTAATGCTCCCAAACTGCTGCCACCATGGCCCGCATCCACGGCAATAACTCTGCCTTCCAGTGGATTAATAACACTTGTAATTTCCGGTGGTCGACGAACTTCGATCTTCATTTGTGAACCCCAGCCGTACCCCACTGAATATCCCCAATTTTGGGAGTGATTTAACTCGATAATCAACCGAAAACGATCATCTTCAACCTGACGCCAATCTACATCTTTAATTCCTGATGATGATAGAAGCTTGACTTTCCAGTTAGTATTTGAAGTAGCTCCAAATACATCCACAATAATTTTATTAGGATCAATCTCCTGATAAGAAACATAAGGTAGTTTCTCAGAAAGACTTAACGTGATCACATCTTTATCTAAGCGTCCTGAAATCCGGATATTTCCGGTTAATGATTCAGGTTCCGGAGTAAATTCATCTTTTAATTCTACAAAGCGAGTTGGAATCCAGGCGTGTAAACTCTCAGATAACCGGACTTTATAATTGTCTTTTTTCATTCCTACAATTTGGAGCATCACTCCTTCCTGAATGTTACCGTACTTTGCTCCACCTAACCGATCGGTTCCCATCCCTATGTTCAGATAAGCTCCTTCATCAATTACTTCTCCTGTTAATGGCTTTCCTAAAAAACTTACTGCAAACTCTGATGTTCTTTTATGATATCCGAAAAGTCCTTTTTTCATTTTAAAGGTAATATTCCGGTCCTGGATATTATCTCCAAGTTGAACCACGTAATATCCTTTGTAAAGCCCCTCCTGCTCAGAATCTTCAACCATTGGGATATTCCTTTTAAATCCGTCAATATTAAATACCGCTTCTTCTCCGGGTCGCCCGTAAAACTGAACATCAAGTCTATCTCCGGAACTTAACCAGAGATCTTCATTTGGAAGAACCATCAGATCTGAGATCATATTATCATCGATCTCCGGCTTCACTTGCTCCGGTCTTACCAGGTATAAAGTATCAGCCAGTTCCTCTCCTTCCCATTCTACACGAAATTCTATGGCCGTGGTATCTTCCGTG
This sequence comes from Balneola sp., assembly GCA_965267565.1. GTDB lineage: Bacteria > Bacteroidota > Rhodothermia > Balneolales > Balneolaceae > Balneola. Next base: position 3,122,662 of record OZ254085.1, on the reverse strand, counting down.
TGTTCGATCATATCTACGAAAGCACCGCTGGAATAAACCTTCACTTCATTCCCATTTATATAGGCTTTGGCTTCCGGATGTGTATTTGCCGCAACCCGATATCTTGAGAATGAGTAAGTAACATATTCCTGCTCTGGTATTACAACACTCAAATGTAAAGTATCTGGTTGGACTTTAATATCATTCAAATCAATATCCTGAGCTGAAATATTGAAAATGAAAGAAAGCGATAGAAAAACAGTTATTAAAAAGAGTCTTAGCATTATTTGTAGAGATAGTATTGTGAAGATTTATTTCGAAAGGATTCAACGTCTTTATTCAGATAGTCAGAAATATCATCATATCGGTAATTTTTTTTAAATCGGTTTAAGATCTGATCTGTACCTGTAACTTTCTGGAACATGCTCCATCTGTTTTTTCCCATTTCGAAAACATTTTTTTCGGGATACATTTCTTTGTGAACCTGCATGAAATAAAACTGAAGGCTCATCAGGTTTGCTTTCGAAAAATCAGAAAAATGAATCTGAACTCCGTGTAGTGTTTTTCCCTGATCTCTTCCATAAAAAGGTTTAAATACTATCGGGCGAAACTCAACTCCGGTAATTTCCAAAGCATTCATTCTTTTAGCTAATTCTCTTTCTTCAATCCATTCAGCACCAAAAACCTGAAAGGGCAACGTATAGCCTACTCCTTCCGAGAAAACTCCCAATTCGCCCATTATTCCGGTACATACATAGAAATAAGCTGAGTTGGCGTGAGGAATATGTGGTGAAGTAGGAACCCATTGCAAACCGGTTTGATCAAAAGTCATTGAACGATTCCATCTTTCCATTTTAACAACTTCGAGATTTACTTTTTTCCCTTCTCCAAGCCATCCTTCTTCGTTAATCATTATAGCAACTTCACCGGGCGTCATTCCATATACATACGGAATGGGATACTGACTTACGAATGAAAAATATCCATCCTCTGCAATATTGCCTTCGATTTTATTCCCTCCCAATGGATTTGGTCGGTCTAAAACCATAAAATCAATTCCTTGTTCAGAAGCAGCTTCCATAGCCAAACCCATAGTACTGATGTAAGTGTATGAACGAACTCCGATATCCTGAATATCATAGATCAAAATATCTATTCCTTCGAGCATATCGGGAGTAGGTTTTCTGGTTGAACCGTAAAGTGAATAAACGGGAACGTCGGTTACAGGATCGGTATAATCATCTACTTTATCACCGGCGGCTATTTCTCCTCTGGCTCCATGCTCGGGACCAAAAAGAGCAACTAATTCTACATTTTCTGCTTCGAATAAAAGATCTATAGTTGGAGTAAGATCCGCATTCAATCCTGTTGCGTTGGTAATGAGTCCAACTTTTTTCCCTTCAATACTTTTGAAATTTTCTTCTTGAAGTACATCAATTCCCGGCTTTATTTGTACTGCTGTTTCCTGCTGAATAGCACAAGCTGTAGTGACAAGTACAAATAATACACTCAGTGTTAAAATTGTCTTTTTATGCATCCGTAGTTTTACATTTATTTTTTAAATCAAAGTTGAAGTTAAACCTTCTGAAGTTGAACTTCTGTAACTAATTATTAAATGGAATTTCGGAAAAAATGAATCAAAACCAATATTCAGTTAAAGATCTGACTCTCAAGGAAAAAATCGGTCAACTTTTTTTAATTGGTTTTCATGGCGAAGATGGAAAAGCTGATTCTGAGATAGCTCAAATCGTTAAAGAGCAAAAACCTGGCGGCGTAATCCTATTTGATAAAGATATGGTTCATCATAAGCCGGTTCATAACATTAAATCTCCCGAACAGGTAAGAGAGTTAACTTCTCAGCTTCAATCCTTTTCGGATATTCCGTTAATAATAAGCGTAGATCAGGAAGGAGGATTGATCAATCGTCTGAAACCTGAATATGGGTTTCCCGCAACAAGATCGCATGCTGAACTTGGAAAAATAGACGATACTTCCGAGACTCAATCAGAGGGAGAACTAATAAGTTCTATGCTAAAAAAGGCAGGAATCAATACAAATTTTGCTCCTTGTGTTGATCTTGCTTTAAATTTAAAAAGTTCGATCATTGCTAAAAGAGAACGTTGCTTTGGAAATTCCTCTGAAAAAGTAACCAAACATGCCCGGGCGTATGTAGAGGGGCATGAGAAAAACGGCATCATTACTGCATGTAAACATTTTCCGGGTCACGGTAGCGCAGAGGGCGATACTCACGCCGGTTTTGTGGATGTAAGCTCAACTTGGCAAGAAGATGAGATTAAACCTTATCAATCAATGATTTCTGAGGATCTTTGCCCAGTAATTATGACCTCTCATATTTTTAATGATCATTTTGATGATACGTATCCTGCCACCCTGTCAAAAAAAACTATCCAACAACATTTGAGAGAAGAAATGAATTATGATGGAGTTGTGGTATCCGATGATATGCAAATGAAAGCTATTTCAGATCACTATGGGTTAGAAGAATCTCTCCGACTTGGAATAGAAGCCGGAATCGATATTTTTTGTTTCGGAAATAATTTACTGAAGGAACAAATTGATCTTCAGGAGTGTATCTCGATTGTAGAAAATTTTATTGAAAAGGATATTATATCGGAGTCCAGATTGGATGAGTCGGTTGAAAGAATTCTGAAATTGAAAAACGAGTATTTGCAGGATTGATTGTTTTGAAATTTTGCATCAGCTGCATATCTGTTATGTAAATATAATGTTTAGAAAAAGGCGATGTCATCTCCACGCGGATGCAGGAGATCTGGATTAAGTTTAATGTCGAGTATTTTAAACTGTGCTTCTTTTTTAGGGAATGAAGTAGAAGTAATTCAACTTGCCTTGAAGAAACCTAAAAGTGAATTCTTAAAAAAGAAATTCTATAATTTTGAGGATTATACTTATAAAAATGCATGGGAAAAATTTTCATTTTTAATAATAATCATTCGATAAGAATATCACGGATTCCCTGCATTCGCCGGGGAATGACTTTTACCGATTATATAAAATAAGTCAACGAATGTATGACTTCTTAAAGAATAAAGTCTAAATCCTAAACAAATTCTTTGCCGTTTCTGAAGTCTGATCCACAACATCCTCAAGGGTCATATCAAAAATTTCTGCTAATTTCTCAGCAGTAAACTTCATGAATGCCGGCTCATTACGCTTTCCTCTTTTCGGAGTTGGTGATAAATACGGAGCATCTGTTTCAAGCACCATTTTTTTTAAAGGCAGTTCTGTTACCGTTTTATCTACTCCCCCGTTTTTGAAAGTCACTACTCCCCCGATTCCAAGATGTAGTCCCAAATCAATAGCTTTTTTCCCTTCTTCTACTGAGCCATTGAAACAATGCCAGATTCCTTTCAAAGAACCATCTTGTTCCTGTTCAATAATATGTAATAAATCTTCTGTACTTTTTCTGTTATGCAGCACAACAGGCTTATTCACTTTCTTTGCTACTCTGCAATGGGCATGTAAACTTAATTTCTGCTCGGTTACAAATTCTGTACTCCAATGATAGTCAAGACCGGTTTCACCAACTCCGATAATTTCTTTCTGCGAACACAAATCCAGTAGCTTCTTTTCAAAGCCGTCTTCTAGTTCTTTTACATCACAAGGATGAAGCCCCGCCATTTTATGGAAATCGATTCCATCATATTTCAGATCTTCCATTTGGGATAAGGAATTGAAATCAATGGCAGGCATTAGAATCTCTTTTACCCCGACTTCTTTAGCCCGATGCATAACTTCATCGAAATCTTCTTTGAAGTCATCAAGATAGATGTGAGAATGGGTATCAATCATTAGTAGCGAATCCAGTTCTTATCTTCCAACCATTGAATTAGTGCTGGAAGAAACGTAAGAGAGGTTAGCAAAGTCATACCGATTCCGATTACCGCCATAATACCTAAAGATTGTAATCCCGGATGACTCGTAAAAAGCAACCCTGAAAATCCTAACATCGTAGTAATAGACCCCATTGAAATGTGTTGGCCCGTACTTGAAAGTACCTCCCACATGGAATTTTTTCCTTCATCCCGATAGCGATGAGCTAAGTGAACACCGCTATCTTCCCCAATCCCGAGAATAGCCGGGAGAACCACCAAATTGTAGAAATTAAATTGTAGTCCGAACAGCATCATAATTCCGAACAACCAAAGTAGCCCTACTAAAAGTGGAAGCATTGAAATTACAGACCAACGGAAAGAACGGAATGTGAACAACATGAAAATAAAAATGATAATAAATGTTGCTCCAACCATATATGGACTTTCAGTTCGCATCAAATCAAGCATAGAAGCTGCAACAATTGAGGTGCTGGCGGCATAATAGGTTTTTCCGCTATCTAAAGTCACCGACTTGATATCATCTTTAAAGGCGATGGAATTTCTTCCGTCCGAGAGACCGATGGATGGATAAATAATTACAAACTTACCTACTTCTCCATCTTTGGTAATAAACTGAGATTTCAGATATGGAGGAATTTGGTCCAAAGTTAATGGTTCTCTGGTTTGGGCCGCTTTCCGAAGTTTGTCTAATTCTTCATCTTCTTTATTTCGGATAAAAGTGTTGTCCAGCAATTCACGAACTCTTGCTATTTTTTCGAGTTTCTCTTCCTCTTTTTCTTCTGTTGATGGAAAACGATCCTGCAAAGCTTCTACACTTAAAATGGTGGGTGAAGTGGTATCACTTTCGATTTTTTGATTAAGCTTATCAATTATTTCAGCTACTTCTTCATCCGTATCTGCAATAATATATGCGGGATTTCTTTTGTCAGAATCACCAACTTGTCCGGCAACTTCTCTGAATTTTTCATATTCAGGAAATTTTGGCTCCAGTTTGCCGGTGTCATACTGAAAACTCAAATTCCCGCTGAACCCTATAACTGCTACCGAAATTACAAGACCGATAACTACAATGGGTCGAGCAAACGGGTACTTCTTATTTTCGAATTTGTGAGTTTTATTTTCAGAAGTTGAAAAAAGTATCCAGTTAAACTTTTCGAAAACTACAAGCAGAGAAGGCAGCACATACAACATCGCAAAAAGTGCGAGTATAATTCCGGTTCCGGATATAAATCCGAACTCAGAAAATCCTCTGAAATCGGCGAACATTAATACAAATAATGCGGCAGCTGTTGTGAATGCGCTTACAAATATAGCCTCGCCGGTTTTATCGTTCGTTTTTGTGATCGCTTCTTCCACAGAAAGACCATGAGAACGCAATTCAATGTACCGGGCGTAATAATGAATCCCGTAATCTATTCCCAAACCAAACAGGATCACAAACAGAACTGAAGTCATGGTATTTAGCATCCCCAGATAGAAGTAAGTTATACCAAACGTCCATAACAGACTGAATAGTAACGGAACTCCGATGATCAGAACAGGAACAGGTATCCGAACCACATGACTCCAAATGGAATAATTCAGTTTTTCCTTTACTCCTTTTCGATAATGAATGTATTTCTTGATGAAGAAATACAGCATCACCAAAACTATTACGCTTGAAATACCTGCTGCAAAACTACCAAGAACATCATCCATTATGGAAGTAATTTCCTCTAAATGACGTTTCAATCTCCCTCCAAACTGGACTTCCATTTCCGGATGATAAGAAGATGGGTTCATTGCTGTAAGCAGAGAATCATAAGTTGAAAACATATCCTCTAAATACCGGATATCACTCTTGGAACCTGTTGGGAAAAATTTCAACACCATGATGGTGCTGTCTTCACTTATCGGATATTCGGAAGGAACTAATACGTCATAACTTTCCTGAAAGTCTTCAACACTTCCCTCATCCGCTTCTTCTTCCTCTTCATCCTCAAAGTCTATAAAAAATGGGTTAGCCTCCTCCCTTGCGTTGTCAATCTCTTCCTGTAGCCAATCTGTTATTTCATTTAATTCTTGATCGCTTGCCAAGTAAAGTGCATTATTCTTTATGAACTCTGTTTCTTTTCTGAATTCTGCTCTTTTAAAAAATTTATCCTTATTTCTAGGATAGTAAAGTTCTAAAGTTTTAGGGATCAGATCTTCTGCAAACTTTTTGTTGGCTTCAAAACTGGGTGATTTGATGGCAACCTGCATTTCTGTTTCCCCACCCACTGTATTTTTCAGCTTTTCTAAAGCCAATACATTTGGATTGTCTTCCGGTAACAGATTTGCAATGTCTGTATCTATTTTAAGTTGAGTTGAATAGTACCCACCTATTATCGCAAGAATCAAACTAAAACCAAGTACCCAAAATGGCCGCTTAATATTCAAATTTAAAAGCGGTTTAAAGAGCTGTAGAATTTTATTCATTCAGTGATTATCAAATTTTTTATAATCTCAAAGTTACCGAAAAGATGGCATAAATATTGAACACTATCTGATAACTAAAGTTCAAAAACTACCAAAAGTTTTTAAAATTGTACTTAAATCCGAGTTCAAACATTCCTACCATTCTTCCTCTGTTTCTCCCGGAAATATTTCGGAGATTTTCGACAGAATTGTAACCTATATCTAATTTTACCCAAAAATAGTTTACAGGACTATAATAAGCTTCGATAGCAAACCTATTAGTTTTTTCGACTTCACCTGTAAGTACCAATTCATAACTGTCTCCGTTGGGATAGGCATTTCGAAATTCCTGATTAATAGTTTGTTCTCCTTGTCTAAGAAGGCCTATATATGGTTTTATAGAAAGTCCTTTCACAGTCAGATCTGCATAATAAGTTACCCCAGCTTCTGTAAATATATAGTCATTAAAATCAGTAGATATTCCTCTGTTTAAATACAGATATTGCCCCTCTATCTGATCAGTGTTATACGATTGATATGATGCGAGCTCGAAATCCCAACTCAATGACAAAGCTTGTTTTGGCAACATATATTTAGAATTAAATACCAAACTAAAATTATTCCTTTCTTCAGCATCTTTTGCTTGAATTAAGTCATCGAGCATAAAATCAAAATTTAAAGTAATTCCATTTTTACTATACCAGATATTGCCGCCCATAAATAAGTTTTCAATCTGATCTTTAGGTTCCGCAGCTTCAAGAAAAAAATACATAAATCCCGGTACCAGATACTTAGGCTCAGCATTTACGTTCATTCCGGAATACAAAATTCCTTCCCGAAAGCTTAACGCCAAATGATCAGTAACTCTCCAATCTATTCTTTTCAGGCTTAAGAACCTCCTTTTTGCAAGTGGATCGTTTAGGCTGTTGCCTCTAAAAACATTATCGCCACTAATGTTATCGAGAAAGCCGTGAAGATTAGTAAATGAAAATCTTTCAGTGCCAACCGTGTAGTATATTTGATCAAAGGTTGGGGCATTATCTGTAAGCAGAGTGGAGTGTTTATCGTACATACCCCAGTTGCTTTCGAACCTTCCCAGATAAGCAGTAAAATATTTTGAGCTATAACCTAAATAAGAATCTTCATTTCTAATATATAATCGATTAGTTGGATCTAAACCATCCGGACCAAATTCGTAATAAATATCAAACCGTAAGTTCATATTTACCGTAAAATTTCCGAACTCTGCAAACAATCCATTATCCTGAAAAGGCCAAACGTGTAGTTCGTCGTCAGTTGGTCTATAATTATTTTTCCTTTCTGAGTTATTTATTTCAGCTCCGGTAACCACATAAGGTTCTATTATATATTCTTTGCCTTTTGCTTCGTCAATATTTAGAATTTCTTCTTCAAGAAGATTGTACCATACTTTCTCTATTCTGCTCAGATTATCAATATCAAGACGCTGAAGCTCTGTATATACTTCGCTATGTCGGTATGGAAGTTTTGTAGAATTCAGTTTGCTAAATTTGCCTGTTTCTATAAACCTTTCGATTAAGCGGTATGCTTTTTCGTTATCTAATTCCAGAATTCTTGCCCCCTGAGCATACAAATGAGAATGAAAGCAGGCAGTTACAGAAATCATTAAGATTATTATTCTTGCAGAGAGTTCTTTCAATACTATATCGTTTTTAAGGTTTATAAGTTCTTGTAAGTTAAGAATTAAATCTGGAATAATATGTTCGTATACTACAGAAGAATTATTCGTGTTATACATTAAAAAGAATTCAATCCTCCAATAATCTATGAAGATTAAGCTTATAAGTTTTTTGCTAACTCTTGTAATTACAGCTCAACTCATTTCATCTCAGGCACAAGTGATAAAACCTGAAGGTAATTTAACTTTTGTATCTGCTGAAGAAATAAAACAACATGAAAAACAAGGTGGTTACTACAATGAGTTCTGGAAATATCATATAAAACTGGATGACGGGGCTGAAATTTATATTGATTATTCAATCGCTCATTTTGGAGGTCTTAAAGATGCTGTTACATCTGCCCGGTTATCTTTACTCGATTGGAAAGGTAAAAACTACAAAGCTGCTCGTGAATACAATTTAGATAAACTCGTTTTTACTGAAGACGATTATAAATTTTTTCTTAATGAGGAACGTGGTATTTGGTTTGAAGGAAAACTACCCGACCATCACAGAATAAAATTTCGTACTAACAAAAATGGCACCCACTTTGATATAGATCTTGAGTTTTCTGAAATCGAAAAAGGATTCACTTGGGGTGATGGAAAGTTTAAAATAGGAAATGATGATCTTGCCGGAATGTATGTTCAAATTCCATCAGCAAAAATAAATGGTTTTGTAGCTCTTGATTATGACACAGTAAGTGTTTCCGGATCTGCTACAATGATTCAGTTTCATCAAACTAATGTTGCTACCCGAATATTTGATAAAAGCTTTCGTTATTCAAAACAAGATGGGGATAATTATTCCGGGGGATACTTTCTTATACCAAAAGACAATCAGGATGAAATAGTAGGTTTTGCATACCAAAGCAACAAAGATTCAGTTTTTATCAAAAAACCGGTTTACTCTATCCAAATTTTAGAGAATGAAAAGTTTAAGGATGAAACTGTGCCTTCGGTTTTAAACATATGTTATCAAAACAATTCATGTGATAGAATTGAAATTAAGAGTATCCAGGAAAAAATTACCATGCTGGATGAACTTGGAGGGATAAAGAAAATGCTGGCAAAAAGATTTTTAGGAGGAGATATCATCGAGTTGCGAGGTAAAGCCAAACTTAATTCTGAAGAAGAAGTTGTATTCAGCTCAACTATTTTAGACTAAGAGATAACTAACTTTTTAGAGCTTCTTCTGCGTAATCAAGCATTTCGGGAGTATCTACATCCTGCCAAAAGCCATCTTTAATATCCACAGTATACATTCTTTCTGAAGTGGCTAATTCCTGAACTCCGTCCGAAATTGAAACATTACCATGATCATTGTAATGTTTCTCCATTGAGTTTATCAAAGCTTTGGTACAAACAAATACTCCGGTATCAATGCAGTTGAAATCGGAAATTTGTTTCCCGATAGAAATTATTCGACCTGACTTCTCAAGCACTTTGGTAGCATCATCCATATCAAAGATGGAATCTATTTTATAATCTACCAGTAAAGCTGCAGTGTTTTTTTCTAAAGAGTAATTTTTTGCAGTTTTCATAACGCTGTCTCCTAAAACATGATCTGACATTGTCATGATAAACTCTTCACCTAACTCATCCTTAGCTGCTAAAACAGATACTCCATTGCTCAGTTCATAATCGGCATTATAGACAAATGTCAGTGGTAACTCTCCTTTGTAAGATTCTAAAATTGCTTTCCGGATTTCCTCATGTCCATGTCCTAAAACAATCACAACTTCAGCACATCCGGCTTTTTTTAAGCTGTCAATTGTTCTGAATATCAAAGGCTTCCCATTCAAAGGAACAAGAGGTTTAAATTCTGTTACAGGACTTACCCCTTCTAAGCGAGAACCAAATCCTGCAGCTAAGATTAAACCTTTTCTATCTGTGTTGCTCATTAATCAGCTTACAGCTTCTTCTTCAAAATTTTCAGAAAGGTGAGTAACAGGTTTTTCTCCTCCCAATACACGCAGAGTATTTTTCAATCTGAAATGCTGGATGAAAATATCATGCTCCGGAATGTGACCTGATTTTACCTGCGGACTTTTGAAATAGAAAGAAAGCCATTCCTGAATACCCTTTTTACCTGCGCGCTTTGCAAAATCTAAAAATAATGCTAAATCAAGAACGATTGGTGCTGCTAAAATCGAGTCGCGGCATAAGAAATCGACCTTGATTTGCATATCGTATCCCATCCAGCCAAACACATCGATGTTATCCCAACCTTCTTTTGCATCTCCACGCGGCGGGTAATAATTAATTCTTACTTTGTGATATAAATCTTTGTATAAATCAGGATATACTTCAGGTTGAAGAATCGAGTCTAAAACTCCTGTTTTACTAACTTCTTTTGATTTGAAACTATCCGGATCGTCTAAAACTTCCCCATCACGATTTCCAAGGATATTTGTTGAAAACCAACCTCGAATACCAAGCATCCTTGTTTTAAAACCGGGAGCAAGAATTGTCTTCATCAATGTTTGCCCTGTTTTGAAATCTTTTCCACTTATCGGAACGCCTGTATCTTCTGCAAGCTGCTCAAGAGCCGGAAAGTCTGCCGATAAATTTGGAGCTCCATTTGCATAAGGTACACCTTCTTTTATTGCTGCGTAAGCATAAATCTGTGAAGGAGCTATTGAATCATCATTATTTCTTAAACCATCTTCGAAAGCCTCAATAGTTTGATGACAAGCCGATGGATGTAAATGAACTTCTGTTGATCCACACCAAACCATAACTGCGCGATCAGCACCAGTTTCAGCTATGCAGTTACGAATATCCTCTCTCAAAGCTTCAGCCATTTCCATCTTATTCTGCATCTGCTTTACATTGGGTCCATCCAGTTTTTTTACGTATTTCTGGTCGAACGCCGCAGTCATTGGCTTAATTTTCTCAAGCTCATCTTTCAAAGGATCGAGATCCTGAGGCTTTAATACATCCGCATTTTTAGCCGCTTCAAAAACATTATCAGGTTTTACATCCCATCCACCGAAAACAATATCGTCCAAACTTGCTAAGTCCAGGAAGTCTTTAATTAATGGATTTCTATTTTCTGATCTTGCTCCAATTCGTATGGTCTGTAGTTGCGTTAAAGATCCAAAAGGCTGACTTAGATTCTTTCTTGCAGAAACTACACCTGCAATAAATGTTGTAGCTACTGCTCCCATTCCAGGAGTTAAAACTAATAATTTTCCTTTATGGGGTTTTATTTCGGGTTTGGACATAAATTAATTTCTGTTAGTTATTTTAAACCTTGATAACTCGGTAAAGGTAAGGCTTTTAAATGACTAATTGTACCCGAGAATAAAGCTATAAATTAATTTTGCTCAACAAGTTCTTTGACTGCTTTCCAGATCCTTTCACAACTTTTTCCATCGGCTCCAAGCATATATTTATCAAGGAATGCTTTAGATTTTTCTTCGCAACAGTCAGGTTCAGCCAATGAATGATCCAATTGTTCTATTAATTCATCAAAGTTATTGGATAAAAGTCCTCCGTTCTCATCAGGAGAAAGTTTCCAAATATATTTAACTGAATCTACTTTCTCACTTCGAACACCCAATAAAGTACTTTTACGCCACTGAAATTCTTCGTCTTCACTTTTAACCGGATATACATGGATCGTTGGACGACCAGTAGCATAATATAAATTAGCTATACTACTGAAGTTAGTAACCAGTACATCCGATGCCATCATGTCCAGTAAATTATCCGGGTTTCTGTCCTTAAATTTCAGCAATACATTTGGATGTTCGATTGCAAGCTGCTCTAAAAACTCTACATAGTGATCATCAAACCTGAATGAATCATGAAGCCTTAAAATAATATTAGCGCCTAAATCTTCGATATGCCGAAATAGTCTCTCGAATAAAACATCATCTTTACCCCAATGCGAAAAAACCTCCCCATAATGCCATGTTGGAGCTATTAATACTGTTTTTTTATTAACTATATCAAAAGGGAAATAAGGCTGCATTTTTTCTTTCGGCAGAGGGTTTCTCAGTAGATCATGACTTGCAGCTCCCAGTATCCTGCAGTTTTCTGGATGGAAACCACTGATTTTAGTACGATGTTCAAAATCCCAGGGACCAAAACATTGCCATCTGAAATTAGGGTTTGGCTCCATAGCACTTCCCCACGCCGAACGAATAGATCGATGTAACCAGCTGAATTCTTCTACATCATTAGGTCCTTTCCAACCAAAGCCATGCCATAACATAAATCCATTAGGCGAAGCAGCTTTAATCGGAATCTTGTTATCCATTATGGTAACGTCCGGTCTGAACGTTCCCGGACGAAATATATAGTTCATTATTGTTTTCTTGGATAAATCTGCCTTCAAGGGGAAAAGTTTAGCAATACCTTCTTTCAGGAATTTATCCGGCTCCGGAAGTAATACCTTTACAGTCACATCAGGCATTTTATCTAAATAATGGGTAAACCAAAAAAGGTCAGCTCCAAAAGTTGATGCTTTTATAAGTACGTTCATTATGAACTTTTAAAAAATGTTATCCCCTGCATAATCGGGCGATAAGATACGTTTTTGGGATTCAAAATATAAATCCTTTTCACCATTCAAATTTCATATCTTCAATAAATCTAAAATTCAGGATCATAAAATGCCTCCTAAGAGGAAAATTGCTTTATTTTCTACTTCATTTCTGCCTTATTCTCAAACATTTATCTATGATGAATTGAGAGCACATAATGACAATTATGAGGTTACTGTTTTTTGCAAAGATCGACAAAACAAAGAAAGATTTTCTTATGAAAAGTTTCACAAACCAAAAGGAAAATTAGCAGAAACTATTTATCAAAATATAGCTTACTGGCCTGATTTCAATAATATAATAAGGGACAAAAAATTTGATCTGATTCACGCACATTTTGGAACCGGGGCAATCTATGCTTTACCATATGTGAAAAAATTTCAGCTCCCTTTTGTTGTTACTTTTCATGGCAACGATGTTGCTGCGTTGATGGGTATCCAAAAGTATAAGTACAATCGATGGCGCTATTATTTAAAGCATCAACAAATATTTAAATACTCAACCCTGCTTCTTGCTGCAAGCGAAGAGCTGCGAGCATTGCTTATTGAATTGGGTGCCTCACCTGAAAAAGTTAAAGTGTACAGATTAGGAATCGATCTCTCAAAGTTTGAGTACCAGGAACCGAAACCTTCCGGAAAAACTAACTTTGTGATGGTTGGCAGATTCACCCCAAAAAAAGCTCATTCATATGTTTTAAGGGCATTTAAAGAGTTAATCAATCAGGGATTTGATGCCGCGCTTACCTTCATTGGTTCCGGTGATTTAAAATCTAAAGCTGTTAATTTTGTAGAGCAAAATAATCTAACAGCTCATGTTGAGTTCAAAGGAATTTTGACTCCTGATCAGGTTTCTGACACATTAAAATCATCTGACGTTTTAGTTGCTCCGAGTATAGTCGCATTTGATCAGGATCGTGAAAGTGGGCTTATTGTAATTAAAGAAGCCGCCGGTGTAGGTGTCCCGGCTATTGGTACGTGGCATGGGGGAATTCATGAAATTATTGATGACAATGAAACCGGATTTCTAATCCCCGAGCGTAATATTCCCGAACTGGTAAACAAAATGAAATTATTTGCAGATCAACCGGAATTGATTCGAAACTTTGGGAAAGCTGCCCGAAAGAAGATGGAAAAGGAGTATGATCTTTATAAACAAGTAGAGAAACTCGAAGCACTCTATGAGGATGCAATAAATATACATGAGCGTAGCTAACGAATTAAAAAAAGGAGCTCTGGTAAACTTTTTCGGTGTAGTCGGTAAAATGGCTGCCCCGGCTTTCCTCATAGTAGTAAACAGATTATATGGACCGGAGGTCTTTGGTATTTATATCACAGCCAATGTAGCTGTTGAAATTATAATTGCTTTCCTGACTTCGGGTTTTAAAGACGGAGCTTTGATTTTTGTTTCGCGTTTTGCAGATCATAAAGATGAACAAAAAGACTTATACACCGCTCTTTCCAATGCTTTTCTTTGGAGTATAGGGCTGTCTTTACTTGTATTCATTTCCTCCATTTTATTTGGACAACAGTTACTGGAGATTATTTACAAAGACGACTTTTCTTCCTCTTTGAGTACCATATTTCAAATCATGATTCTCTCCATTCCCTTAATGGCATTTGAAAGAATTGTCTTGGCTTCGACTCAGGGGTTGAAAATCATGAAATACGATGCCATAAATAATGGTTGGTTAAGACCACTGGCTCTACTGATTTTCTCAATTTTATTCTGGTTTATTACTCCAACTGTCACCGGAATGGCTTTAGCTTACTTTACTACGCAGGCACTGCTTTTTGTAATATCTGTGTTCATATATTCAAAATTACTTAGCTGGAATAAGCTTTTCTTGGCATTCAGAGAGTTTAAAATCAATGCCGAGCTTGTTGAGTTTGCTATCCCACAAAGTTTGAATATGACCTTAAACCGATTTATTACAGGCATCGATATTTTAATGCTACCTGCATTTGGTTTTGGCCCGGCTGTAGTTGGCTTTTATGGAGCGGGATCTATGCTCGTCAGAGAAATCAGATCCGTAAAAATGATATTTTCCACTGCGTTTAATCCTTTTATAGTACGACTTCATAAAGAAGGGCGATTTTCTGAATTATCCCATCACTTTTCAAAAACTGCATCTTGGATCTTAAGTATTGCATTCCCAATAATTTTGTTGGTTGCCGTTTTTAAAGATTATTTATTAGTGTTTATTCATCCGGAATACGGTGGCGACTCTTCTTTTATGTTTTACCTATTACCTATTCCTTATTTGTATTGTTCATTCAGCTTGGCGGGAAATATTGTAGCGATGACAGGTCATTCCAAACTCAATCTCATGAACAGTTTTATTGTTGCTACCTCAAATATTCTTATGAACCTCTTTCTTATTCCTAAATTTGGAGTTGTGGGAGCTGCATCAGCATCAGCATCAGCAATGTTTATTTTGGTCTGTTTTGAAATGGTTGAAGCACGATATGTAGCTCGTGCAAAAATGTATTTTAAAGAAGTTTTCAGAGCTCATACAGCAGGATTTATAGCAACTGCTTTTTTGATTCTGACCTTTCTAAATCCGGGTGAGTCATTCGGGATTCTACAAAATCCGTTTATTCAGGCTGCCGGTGTTATAACAATTACCGGAAGTATTTTAGGCATTGACCAACTAAAAAAGTTAAAATCAAAGTTTGGTTAGTAAAACTACTCTATTTGTCAGATTTATTGATTTCCGTTACTATAGATTAGCGAGTTTACTTTTCAAAACTTTTAAGAATATCACCAGCAAGTGGACAGGGAAAAGAAATCTGTAGTTAGGATAATACTTAAATACAATCTTGGTTAAGTAATTAAATTGATTATTCCATTCTCTGGAAAAAGAAAAGCTTCTTTTCGCCATACCTCCTTCAATATCCATCCTTCGAATCAATTCCGGCTTTGTGCGAAAATCTAATCTAAAATCCTCATCCAAAATTTTCCGGAGCTTGAATGCAAATGAATGTTCATCCTGATTTCTTACATTGGTATCCCAAAGTCCCGCTTTAATAGCCCATTTTCTTCTGATTGAAGAATTTGTTCCATGTAACCAATCTACTCCTGAGATATCTTCATTAAATTGAGCAAACGTATATGGAAACTTCAAAAAACTGTATCTCATACATTTTTTTCTGATAAAAAATGAAAGCCACTTTTTATAAGGGTATCCATCATTACTTTCGAAATTGTGCCTTCCGGTAAAACCAATTAGATTTTTATCTTGATAAGCTTCAATATGCTGCTTAATCCATTGATTGGTTGCCGGTAAATCATCATCATCTACAAATATCAGAATGTCGCCTTTGGCATTTCTAACCCCCTCATTTCGAGCAGCCGGACCTCCAAGAGGTTTGTATTTCAGAAGTTGAACTCTTTCATCACTTGAAAGTTGAATAAGGGAATTCCAATCTTCTTCTTCGTAATCTGTGGATTGTTCTACTATTACTATTTCAAAAGAATGGTAATCCTGAGATAAAAGATTCTCAAGAAGTTCATTTAAAGCATGAATACGGTTATAGGATCGAACTACTATGGAAGCATCAACGCCCAACTTTTAGCTTGCTCTTCCTGCTCTTTTTCTCAATGTATTCATCAAAGAATCGAACCCTTTTCGATCAATTATTCTCTGAAACTGACGATTATAAGAATCAGCGGTGGAAACTTCGTCGAGTATCAAATCTTTGATTACCCACTCACCATTTTCCTTTTCCATAGTGTAATCAACCGGAGTTCTGACTTCATCAAGCTCAGCATATGTTTTAACGGTTGCTTTACCACCTTCAACTTCGATAGAATTGTAAGTTACTTTTGCCCTGTAAATATCAAGCTTATTTAAGGATTGATCCCGAACTATAGTTGCGAATAATTCGACAAATTCAGTTTGCAAATCGGTACTTAATGTATCATAGGTATCTTCCAGAGCATATTTTGCCATGTCCTGAAAGTCAATAATACCATTGATGATTTCTTTCAATTTGGCTCTTTGCTCATCTGTATATTCGGTGCCTTCCGGTCCTAACAAGTCTTTAACCTGTTCATCTCTTTGTTCTAAAAGAGATTTAATCTCTTGTTCAGCAGTTTGAGCAGATACTTGAATTGCTCCCGCAATTGAAATGATAAATAAAGTTAGTACAACTGTTCTCTTAAACATATTCTTAATTTTGTTCTAAAAGTTCTAACGGAATTCCCGCTGCATTATTTAGTTTTGCCCGTGAGGTATTGTATTCAAAGATGCTTTCTTTTTCCTGAAGTCTTAATTCAAGCTCCATTTTCATGGCATCAATAAGATCTTTTACCTCACCAATACCAAAATCATAATCTTGCTGTTCCATCCTGAGCCATCTTTTGGTAGTTCCCAAAGCTTCATCTGTTTGCTCAACTTTCGATTTAGATACTGCTGCAGTTTGGTACGCCTGATTTACTTCAAGTAAGATTCCATCTTTAGCTGCTTCAGATAGGAAGTCCATTTTCTTTAACTCAATTCTTGAGCGTTCTAATTGAGTTTTGGCTTGAAAAAAATTAAGATTTTGTCTTATAGTTAATCCCACAGCTGTATTAAACGTATTCTCCGGATTTCTTATAAAAGGATTTGGCTGTCTTGGTCTTACAGGTGTGGATGCAAAAGTAGTTGTAAATCCTAAAAATAGTCCCGGAAGATTCTTCGCTTTCTGATAGCTTATATATTTCATCATGGCATCTTTACCGGTCTCAATGCCCTTTATCTCATTACGATTTAGAAATGCACTATTTTGATAATGATCTAATCCAAGCAATTCAGATGTATATGCATCTAAATATCTCACGGATGGCTCAAAGACTGAATCTGTATCTTTTCCAAGAAAATAATTCCAGGTCTGCTTAACAAAACGAAGTCCTTCCTCTACTTCCGTTTTTTGGATTCCGAACTGAGCTTTGAATATTTTGAATTTGTACACATCGCTCTCATCAACATCTTCTGCATCTTCAATAGAGTTTTCTATCTGTTTGATTTTGTCATCCGCATCTTTCAACAAGCGCTCGATTTCAAGAGCCAATACGTAGCTGTAATACAATTCATGCAGCCTGACTTTAAAATCTTCTTTCTGTGCCTGAAATTCGAAATCAGTAGCTTTAACTGCTTCTTTTGCTGCACTAATAGCCTTATTTATTGAACCCCATGTAAAAATTGGCTGACCTCCTGATATCCTTAACCTCGTATAAAGCCCCACTTCTCCCCAGTCATTTCTTGAAGCGGGATCCAGATAAATTTCCTCTTCGGGAAGATTATTTGGGTTGGATACTCCGGGTACTACTGCATGTTCTGATCTGAATGATAGACTCGGCAGGAACCGCTGATCTTCTGCCATACTCACTCTGTTCTTAGCTAACTCTACATCGGAACTTTTGTATTTGAGTTGTCCTGAATTTTCAAGCCCTTTTTCGATGAATTCCGAAACGGATATTCTGAGCGTATCTTGGCTAACCGCAGAAGCGCATGTAAGAAAAGTCAGTATTAAGAATGTGATAGATTTTTTAAAAAGCATCCCTGAATAAATTTGGATGGTAACGACTTAAAATATCATTTATTTAAAATAAAAATAGCCCATGAAGGGCTATTTAAAAATGCGGAGAGTGAGGGATTCGAACCCCCGGAGACCGTGAAGCCTCAACGGTTTTCAAGACCGCCGCATTCGACCACTCTGCCAACTCTCCGTTTATTCAATAAGTCAAAAATGAAATTATTCCTTTAATGCCTGGGCACCGGAAACAATTTCAGAAATCTCAGTAGTAATAGCACTTTGTCTGGCCTGGTTATACTCAAGTTTCAAGTCTTTTTCTAACTCTTTAGCGTTTTCAGTAGCGCTATCCATTGCAGACATTCTTGCACCTTGTTCAGAAGCGTTAGATTCCAATACCGCTCTCCACAATTGCATATTTAAATGCAGGGGCAAGAGCTTATCAAGAATCGCATCTGAATCAGGCTCGTAAATATAATCAATTGATCGTTTTGTTTCATTAACAGAATCAACATTAAATCCTGATGGATCAATCGGAAGTACTTTATCAACTCTTCTGTTCTGTGATATCACAGATTTAAATTCATTAAAAGCTATATAAACTTCATCATAGGCGCCTTTAACAAATTCAGATGCCGCTGCTTCCATAATGCTTGAAGTGGCATCATATTCGATGCTATCAAAGAAACCCGGAAAAGAATTCACAACGTTATACTTTCTTTTAGTAAAGTAAGCTGTTGCTTTTTTTCCAATAGTAACTAATGAAACTGTATCCGCTTCAAGTTGGGTACTGAAACTTTTATTCAGCTGGGTTTCAACTTCTTTAAACAGGTTATTGTTAAATCCACCGCACAAACCGCGATCAGAACCAATAACAATGAAAAGTAGATTTTGAGCTTGTTCCGGAATTTCAACGAGTGGACTGTTAACGTTTCCACTATCCGCTAATCTTCCTACTACTTCCTGAATCTTTGATGCATAAGGTCTTGTCTTAGTCATTCTGTCCTGAGCTTTTCTCAGTTTAGCCGCAGCAACCATTTTCATGGCTTTCGTTATCTGCTGCGTACTGTTAACAGAACTGATTCTATTTCTTATGTCGCGTAGATTCGGCATGGTTTAAGCTTCCTGACCCGCTAAAATTTGATCAATAACTGTATTTGCTGTATCAACAACTTTCTTGCCAAATTCGTCACTAAGAACACCAGATTTAGCAAGATCTTCCATTTCGCTGCTGTACTTCGATAATACAGTTTCAAGGAATTGCTCTTCGAATTCACTGATAAGATCAACAGGAAGTTTATCCAATAAACCTTCATCATTAACTTTCAGAAGAACAATTTCTCTTTCAACAGGAAGTGGTTGATATACATCCTGCTTAAGCAATTCTACTGTTCTTTCACCTTTTCTTAGCTGAGCTTGAGTAGCAGCATCGAGATCAGAACCAAACTTTGCGAAAGCCTCTAATTCACGATACTGAGCTAAATCAAGCTTCAACGTACCGGATAATTTTTTCATGGATTTAACCTGAGCAGATCCACCCACACGAGATACCGAAGTACCAACATCAATTGCAGGACGAATACCCTGATTAAACAAGTCAGTATCTAAGAATATCTGTCCATCGGTAATAGAAATTACGTTTGTTGGAATATAAGCAGAAACGTCACCGGCTTGTGTCTCAATTACAGGAAGTGCTGTCAAAGATCCACCACCTTTTACCATAGGTTTCAGTTCGTCCGGAATGTTGTTCATCTGCTGTGCAACTTTATCATCATTGATGATTTTAGCAGAACGCTCTAACAAACGGCTATGCAAATAAAATACATCACCAGGGTAAGCTTCACGTCCCGGAGGTCGTTTTAGCAGAAGTGACATCTCACGATAAGCTACAGCCTGCTTGGAAAGATCATCATAGATTACAAGAGCATGTCGACCTGTATCACGGATATATTCACCTACTGCGGCTCCGGCAAAAGGAGCAATATATTGCATCGGAGCAGAAGAACTTGCAGGGGCAGAAACTACTACCGTGTAGTCCATAGCTCCATTTTCTTCGAGTACTTGCTTGATACCGGCAACAGTAGAACCTTTCTGACCTACAGCTACATAAATACAGAAAACTGGTTTTTCAGAATCCTGAGTAGCTTTCTGGTTCAGAATAGTATCAATTGCTACCGAAGTTTTACCAGTTTGACGGTCTCCGATAATAAGCTCACGTTGTCCGCGACCAATAGGAATCAATGAATCAATAGCCTTAATTCCTGTCTGAAGTGGCTCAGCTACCGGCTCTCTGTAAATTACACCCGGAGCTTTTCTCTCCAATGGTAATTTAATTGTATCACCGGTGATAGGTCCTTTTCCATCAATTGGATTCCCCAATGGATCAATAACTCGGCCTAAAACACCTTCACCAACATTAATTGAGGCAATGTCTTTGGTTCTTTTTACCGTATGCCCTTCCTTTACTGAATCAGATGAACCGAAAAGTACGATACCAACATTATCTTCTTCAAGGTTAAGTACCATTCCGGTAACACTTGCACCTTTTTCATCTTTTGAATCAGGTAATTCAACAAGCTCACCTGCCTGTACCTGAGAAAGGCCATAAACACGAGCAATACCGTCACCTACTTCAAGTACGGTACCTACATCGTAAACATCAGCTTCATTATCAAAGCCGGTTAGTTGTTTTCTTAGTATGGCTGAAACTTCGTCTGGTCTGACTTGACTCATTGTGATAAATAATTTCTAAAAGTTTTCTAATTCAATTCCATCGAAGATTCGAGGAATTTGTTTTCAAGCTGTTCAAGTTTATGCTTTATGGTACCATCGATAACTGTATCATTGATTTTAACAGCTAATCCTCCCTTCAGGTCTGCTTGCTCAGATAAAGTCAACTCTACCTTTTTTGAAGTAGATTTTTCAAGCATATCCTTCAGTTCTTTTTGTTGAGAATCATCCAGCGGTTTAGCTGATTTCACCTCAACAGAGATGATACCTTCGTCTTCTTTATAAGCTTCAATAAATGCATGGGTAATCTCAAGTAATAGATCTTCTCTTCCTTTTTGGCTGACTGTAACCAGAAATTTTGAAATATTATCTGATACATTTTCATCAAAAATGGCTGTCAAAGCTTTTTGCTTCTCAGAAGGTTTTATTACAGGACTCTTCAAAAACAGCTGTAATTCTTTGGAATTTTCGATAGTGGATTTAATTCCGGTAATATCGTCCAAAGTTTTTTGAACTGAATTTTGTTCCTTTGCATTTTGTAAAAGTGCTGCCGCATATCGGCGAGCCGCTTTTGATACCAACATTTGCTGAGCTTAATTTTTTGACAAGTCGTTAATAAAACTATCGACCAGCTTATTGTTTTTTTCGTTATCTAATTCTGCATCAATAATTATTGAAGCGGATTTTACCGCGAGTTGAGCAACTTCATTTCTAAGCTCTATTAAAGCTTGCTTTTTCTCCTGCTCAATAGTGGCTCTTGCTTGCTCAATTATTTCGGCAGCTTCATCCTTAGACTTTGCAATTCTTTCGGCTCGTAGAACCTCAGCTTCTTCAATAGCTTCTTTACGAATTTGCTGAGCTCTTGCTTCCGCCTCTCTGAGCGCTTTCTCATTATCTTTTGAGATTTGCTCTGCTTTAGCAATCGCTTTTTCCGCTGATTCTAACGAATCTTTGATTTTAGCTTCGCGGGCTACAAGCGCCGACATAATTGGCGGTACTGCATACTTCATCATTACCAGAATAAATACAAACATGGAAATAAGAATCCATAATGCAAATCCCGGATTAAATGATAGTAAGCCTCCTCCGCCTGCTAAAAGAAAAGTCATTTTTAATCCTTAATTATTGACCAATTCCAAGAGCAAGAAGGATACAGATAACCGCACCTAAAAGAGCAACACCCTCAATAAAAGCTGCTGTTAGAATCATCGCACCACGGATATCACCTGATGCTTCTGGCTGACGAGCGATACTTTCTGTAGCTCCTTTACCAATCATTCCGATTCCAATTCCAGCACCAAGTGCTACGATTCCAGCTCCGATACCAGCTGCTAAAAGTCCCATAGTATTCTTTATTTATTTGTTAGAGTTTATATGAGTTTAATTTCTTTATTTCGCATGCTCAACATGATACCCTTCTTCATCATGATGATGATCTTCTGCTGCCATTCCTATAAATACAGCAGAAAGAAGAGTGAAAATATACGCCTGCAACAATCCTACAAAAACCTTTAAAGCGTACAACACAACAGTTAGTGCTACCGATACAACACTTATTCCATACGCTCCTGCTGTTCCAAATAAATCAGCAAAAATGAATATCAATCCTAAAATGGCGATGATCATGATTTTTCCGGAAAGCATATTTGCAAAAAGTCGAATTGCAAGTGCAAATGGCTTGGTAAATACACCCAAAATTTCTACCGGTGTTAAAATTGCTCTTACCCATGTTGGCACACCCGGAAACCAAAAAATATGTCCCCAGTAGTCTTTAGTACCACTAAACTGAGTTACAAAAAATGTCATTACAGCTAAAGTTGCAGTAACTGTTAAATCTGCTGTTGCTGTTGCTGCCCACGGAAGCAGACCGAACAGATTCATAAATGCAATACCCATGAACATGGTAAATAAAAAGGGCATGTATTTATCTGCTTTATGATCATCAATATTTCCCCGAGCTACATCATCACGAATAAACACAAACAGTACTTCAAAAATATTCTGCAGAGTTCCTTTGGGCTCCACATCCTTTCCAACACCTCGACGGTAACGGCGAGCCATTGCCAAAGTGAACCAAACAGCCAATCCCATTCCAAGCCAGAAATAAACTAAGTGCGATGTGATTGAGAGATCAAATACAATACTTCCGCCATTTGTTGGGACTAAAACTTCATCTACCACTTCAAAGTAATCCGTTTTCGCAGCTGATTTTGTATTCAGATAAGCTTTGAAAGAAACATCACCCTGAGCATCTTCTAAAAAAATAAGTCTTGGCAAATAAACTTTACCAAAAGGAGTTTTCAAATAATCATGATCAGCAACTGTACCCATTACATCCAGTGGAGAACCACCTTCTTTATCATCTGCTGCTAAAATGTTAGTTGTACTAACTGAAAGAAATAAAAGGGTCAGAAATACACGCCGCAGGGTCTGAGTCATTACTTAATTACTGCTTTTATTTTGTAGTAGTTGATTGAAAAAAATCATTTCCGTTATAGACTGACAAAGATAGGAAATTATGAAACTAACTGTAAAGTACATTTCATCAATTTTTGTTAGTCCGATTAAAATTCCGAAAGCAGCAAGAACCAGTACAAAACGAATAATCATGGAGAAGAAAAAAACCTTAATAAAGAGCTTAGAATCAGCATTCCAGAAATTATCGAGAATCCAGGCGCTACTGAAAATGAACATGGTGCTCAGAAAAAATCCACAAAGAATTGCAACAGCCGGATCAGTGGGTAAAAAAAATGGAGAAATCAGTGCGAGCATGAGCGGAACAAGATTAAATTTTGCGAGTTTTTTTAACATTTTTCAGCGGCTATTCTCACCATTATTCTGTGCAATTTTGAATATCAAAACAAAGAAAACAATTATTCCTATTACAGACCCGGTTAATACGCCGAAAGGGGAAATATCAAAAAAGATATCAGCTAAATAACCCAGCCCGATTGGGATTAAGAGTGTAGCTGCAATTTCCGCACCAAGTGCCAGGTGTTTGGCGTATTCTTCGGGCAGGCGCATAGTTTACGCCTTTGCTTGCTTTATATGAGTTTCTTTAACGTAATCGGCATCGTTGTTTTGAGAAAGGTTTTTGATATCAGCTCCCATCTTGCAGGTACCATTAATCTGTGCACCCTCTTCTACAACTAATGATTTTGTATAAATGTTACCATCAATTATAGCAGCTTTACGCAATACTAATCTGCTGTTTACTTTAACGTCGCCTTCCACCTTACCAGCAACATCTGCGTCTGCTGAAGTGACATTCCCTTTCACCACACCATTATCTGTGATAATAATTTTACCTTTTGATGTAGCCTCTCCAACCACTGTTCCACTAATTCGGATATCAGAACTGGAATGAATATTTCCTTTAAGTTTGGTGCCGTCACCAATAATGTTCACGGCCGGCGATTGATTTGTTTGATTACTCACGGGTTTATCTGTTTTCTTAGAATTAAACATAATTAAAATATTAGAAAAGGTATTGGATTTTGAGAAATGCCGTTCTTCCATATTTCAAAATGAAGATGCGGACCGGAACTCGTAATTCCGGTGTCTCCTACTAATCCCAATACATCACCTTTTAAAACTTTTTCTCCTTTTGCTCTGTATAGTTTTGCGCAATGTTTATAAGTGCTCACTACGCCCTCTTTGTGTTGTACTGATATTACATAACCATAGTCAATTGTCCAACCGCTGGAAATAACTGTACCATCAGCTACATTTATTACCTCTTCGTTCTCGGTTGATGCAATATCTAATCCATAATGACCTTCCTGGGGCTCATAATTTCTTGTCAAAGTTCCTGAAACGGGGACCTGAGCCGGAAAATCCGGAGTATTTTCCAGAATATTCACCGTAGTGAAATCACCACTTCTGAATTGTTCAAAAATATTGACGTCGGAAAGTGTACCGGAATAAACCTCCCCTTCAGAATTATCCGCATTGGAAAACACAGCCAATCTCTCATCTAAAGTCAGTGTTGTATCGCTATTCGTTCTTATTACGGTTTTAATATCCCGCAACTGTTGATCTCTCATATCCAATGAATCTTGCAATGCCAGAATTCGCTCTGAAATATCTTCGATCTGATTTTTAATCTTTACTTCATCAGCACTATATAATAATCCTCCAAGCGGTGTAAGCATAAACAACAGAGATATAACAATTGCCAGCATCACAGCAAAAACTCCAAAAGAAACGAACAAATAGTTTGGCTTAATTTTGTAGGAATCATCTTTTCCCGGATGGGTATCATCCAACAGAATCAGATCAACCGTTTTATGCCGGTCTTTGAACAATCTTTTAATGAATGATCTCATAAAATATCTTCGGATTTCATTGCCACAAGTTCATCAAAAAATGAAGCTAATTCACCTGTTATTTTCTTTCTGTCAAATTCTTTTACGAATTCTTCATTTGTTGATGGCAATTCTCCTTCTTTCCATTTCTCAAAAATTTCAAAAATAGTCGCTTTAATATCTTCAATATTTGTTGGTTTAGCCCAAAATCCTGCTCTGTATCGCCTCAAATGATTCTGTGCTTCCCCATCGTGTACTAATCCTAAAATGGTTTTTTTTGAACCTATATACTCAAAGAGTTTGCCGGACTTAATCTGTTTCAGATTTTCATCAAAGTTCGAAATCATCCAAAGAACATCTGCGCTCATTAAATTTGCTACTGCCACTTCATGAGGGATATAACCATAATCAAATGTCAGCGAATGTAAACCTAACTTTTTAGTGAGGTTTTTTATTCTGTTATCTAATCCTCCCTGAAAATGCAAAGCCACAGAATTCTTCATTTCAGGCTTTTCATTGATCAATTCCTTCATTGCATGAAGAAAATTATCCGGCTGATTTGATTCATAAAAAAGCCCACTATACAACCAATTTAATTTTCCTTTCTGATAATTGAGCGTTGAATCAGATGCTCGAATGTAATCTTCCAAATCAAAACCGTGAGAAATCACTTTTATTTTCGGGCTGTGCTCTGAACCTATTTCTTTAACTATTCCCCGGGCATGCTCATCTAATACTGTAGCTCCGGCCGCTTTCGACAGCCAAGATTTCTCCAACTCTTTTTTTCTCCTGAATGCCTTTGCAGAAAGATTATTTTCAAAGTGATTTCCGGTAAATAAGTCTCTGTAATCTACCACCAAAGGTATGTCGGCTTCTTCGCTGATCTGCTTACCAATAAGATGATTGCTGAACGGTGGAGCTGTCGAAAAAACAATTTCTATATTTTTTTCTGATATGATTTCTTTGGCTTTATTAACAGCGGGTTCGATCCACCCTTTTTTATTATCGGGGAAATAAACTGTTCTGGAAACTTTTCTCAGAGCTTTAGCAAGAAGTCCGGTAATCAATCCGGTTGATCTCCCTTTTTTACCTAAAACATGAAATGGTGTTTTCGCCTCAACCCGATGAACTTCAAGATTTAGATTCCTCAGTTCTTCATTTAATGACTCGTCAAAAAACTGATAGGTTCCCGGCTCAGGACATAAAATGATTGGATTCCAACCAAAACCTCTTAAGTATTTTGCGAATTTCAGCGGACGTTGGACTCCACTCCCTCCCATTGGAGGAAAATAGTATACAATGAATAATACATTCTTCATCAGAATGAATTATACAGAATAATTCGGAGCTTCTTTTGTGATTTGAACAGAATGCGGATGACTTTCTTTGTAAGCTGCTGCAGAAATCTGTACAAATTCTGAAGTTTTCATTGTTTCAATATCCTCAGCACCACAATATCCCATGGCGGCTCTCAATCCACCTGTCATTTGATGTACAACTTCTCCCAAATATCCTTTGAATGGAACTCTGCCTTCAATCCCTTCCGGAACTAACTTATTGATATCATCCTCAACATCCTGGAAATAGCGGTCTTTAGAGCCTTTTTTCATAGCACCGATACTTCCCATTCCACGATATGACTTGTACTTTCTGGATTCGTAAATAATAGTCTCGCCCGGACTTTCATCCACCCCGGCGAACATTGAACCCATCATTACTACGTCAGCTCCGCCGGCAATTGCTTTCGGAATATCACCTGTTTGTTTGATTCCTCCGTCTGCAATTAATCCAATTCCATTTTTCATGCAATATTCTGCGACTTCCATTACCGCACTTAACTGAGGAACTCCAACTCCGGTTACGACACGCGTGGTGCAAATAGAACCCGGTCCAACTCCAACTTTAACCACATCGGCACCGGCCTGAGCTAAAGCTTCAGCTCCCGCTTTAGTTGCCACGTTTCCACCAATTACATCAAGTGATGGATATTCGGCTTTAATTTGAGAAACCATTTTCAAAACGCCGTCTGAATGGCCGTGAGCGGTATCCACCGTGATAATATCTACAGAAGCATTTACCAAGGCTTCAACTCTTTCCATAGTATCAGGAGTAACGCCTACTGCAGCTCCAACTCTCAATCTCCCCAAATCATCTTTACAAGCATTCGGAAAGTTCATTTTCTTCTCGATATCCTTAAACGTGATCAGACCAACCAACTTATTTTTATCATCTACAATTGGCAGTTTTTCCACTTTGTAATGCTGAAGGATTTGCTCAGCCTGTTTTAAAGTTGTGCCTTCTTTTGCTGTATATAAATCTTCTTTTGTCATAATCTCTCCCAACTTTTTGTTGAGATCAGACTCGAAACGTAAATCACGATTTGTAACTATACCAACTAAAATTCCGCCCTCATCAATAATGGGAATCCCACCAATTTTATGAGTTCTCATTAAATTACGAGCATCCTGTACTGTTGAATTTTCATCCAGAGTAACCGGATCTACGATCATGCCACTTTCACTTCTTTTCACCAAGCGAACCTGTTCTGCCTGCTCTTCAATAGTCATATTTTTATGAAGCATCGCAAGTCCGCCTTCTCTTGCAAGAGCAATTGCCAGCCTGTATTCCGATACGGTATCCATTGCAGCACTCACAATCGGGATATTCAGCTTTAAAGTTTTGGTGAGATTAACGCTTAAATCGACATCTCGTGGAAGAACCTGCGAATAATTGGGCACAAGCAGTACATCATCATAGGTTAAGCCCTGTCGTGTAATGCGTTCGAATGGAGAAGAATCATTCATTTTATACATGGAAAAGAATAGTTTGGCTTACAGTTTTTCAAAGATAAGGATATCTGTATGCAAGTTCCGTATCGAATAACTATTTTTTTGTTGATTCGTACGGGACTGAAACTAATATATACTTATGGGCGATAATCATACTTATAGTCGTAGCGAAATATCAAAAATACTTTCAGAAGCTTTAGAAATTCAGACTCAAAAAAATACTACTGAGGAAAAAGAAGGTTTAACTGAAAATGAGCTCTTAGCTATTGCAGAAGAAGTAGGAATTAACCGTGACTCATTATCATTAGCTCTTATCAATTACAATAGCCAAAATGGATTAAGCTTTGACTGGTTGAAAGGGAGTAGTAAAATTGAATTAACATCTGCATTTGAAGGAGAATTATCAGAAGAGGAGTGGGATGATTTAATGCAGGAAATCCGCATAATCACCGGAGAAATTGGCGAAAATTCTTCAGGGAAGAATTATGAACTTAGACAAACAATGAATGAATTAGGATTTCGTCATATTTCATTAACTCCCAAAAATGGTGAAACTAAGTTTCATTATATCTCTAACTGGTCTGCAATAAATTTAGTAAGCTCGATATTTCTATTTGTAGTAATGTTTGCCGCTACCCTAATAACTTTAAAATCTGTAGGGATACCAAAAAACATATTTATGTTATTTGCTCCACTTGGAGGTTTATTAGGAATTATATTTAATCGGTTTATAATTAAAAGAGTTTTTGAAAAAGAAAAGTCTCGATCCCAAAAAATAATAGATGCTATTTCTTCTTCAATGAGAAAGCTAAAAAAACAGGATATTAAGATTCCTGAGGATGTTTATTCCAATAATTCTGAAAAAGTTCAGAATAAAAAAACCAAATCTTAATTTTGCATGGATAACAATCACAGTTTTTCAAGAAAAGAGATTACTAAGATTCTTTCTAAAGCATCTGAAATACAGAAACAGAAAGATCTATATGGCGATAAAGACGGTCTTACTGAGCAAGAGTTAATGGAATTGGCTGAAGAAGTTGGAATCGATAAGTCTTCGTTGCTGGAAGCAATGCAAACATTCGATGAACCCGGATTGGATGAAAAATTTAGTTGGCTGCGTGGTAATTCTAAAATTCAAGCCTTAACTCAATTAGATAATGAAATTAATGAAGCCAATTGGACAAAAATAGTTCAGGAAATTAGAAAAGAAACCGGAGGGATTGGAGCATTGATTAGGAATGGCTCTTCTTTTGAATGGGAGCAACGAAGAAAAGAAATTGGCTACAAACACATTTCATTGATTCCTGAAAACGGCAAAACAAACATTCAAATAGTAAATTCCTGGAAAGGGATTAAATTTATCTCCACATTTTTTGCCTGCATGATCGGGTTTATGATGACAGCAGTAGCTCTGGATGGTTCTTCTATTGCAGAATTTGCTTTAATAATTGCCCCTTTAGGGGCTTTGCTGGGACTTATCCCCTCACGACTATTCTTAAACATTTATTTTAAAAAACAGAAACGACAAGTCGAAAATCTGATTACAAGAATAAGAAGAGTACTAAAAACTAAAAGCCCTGAGCATTCAATCAGAATAGAAGATGAGGACATCTATACCAATCAGGAAAATGCCAAAAGATCAGGAAATAAAATTACCTGACCTTCAATAGCTATTTTTAAACTAACGACTTCACTTTCAAAGCTTTAATTGCTGCTTCAAGCGTGCATACACCATCCTGAAAGCTGCTTACCCAAAAGTGAACGCTGTTTCTTCTTCGCTCTACGAACTCATCACAGCTTGAGAAACGTCCTTTCAGTTCCATCACCATAAAACGGACATCATCATAAATTTCGATTTTAAGTTCATCAGGTAAATCTCCCCAGCCAAGCAGATCAAAAGCTTGCTGCATTTCAGAAAACTCCTGCTTGCTTTCTTTTTGTATGCGATGTAAAAGCGGGGCTACAAAAAGCTTGGTGTTATTTTCTTTGCTGATGGGCTGAGTTGTAAGAGTATTAAGTGTCATAATAATTGAGTCTTGTTTTATTGTTTACCCAAACTTACAACCGAAGAGTGACAACATAGTGTCACCCATGTAGCCGATTTTTTATTGCATCATCATGTTAGTGCTTTTAACTGCCTATAAAGCTTTAATAAGTATAACCATAAATTAATATTTCGATATGCTCTTCAATAAACCTTCCCGTGAAAAAGCGCTGATAAATGGATCTTCAATGGCGGACATTGCTTTTCTTCTGTTGATTTTCTTTTTAGTTACAACCACCATTAATGTAGATACCGGCATAGGATTGATCCTTCCACCACCAAACGAACAAGAAGCCGAAATCAAAGAAAGAAATCTAATGAATATACTTATTAATGCAGATGGGCTTGTTTCTGTGGATGACAAACAAGTTCCTATTGATCAGATTAAATCCATTCTGAAGAAATTTATTACAAACAGAGGTAAAGAAGATCACCTCTCAGAATCTCCGCAAAAAGCAGTTATTTCTCTTAAAACTCACAGAGAAACACCCTATAAAATTTATATTGACATGCTGGATGAGGTTATGGGAACGTACAAAGAGTTACGCAATGAAGCAGCTATCCAAAATTTTGGAATCAAATTCGATGGTCTCAAACCCGGTTCTAAAGAAAGGGATTTAATTATAAGTATTTACCCAAAAAAGATTTCGGTAGCAGATCCAACAGAATAAGGTTATTCAGGATATAAACTCTTTTTTGCAGCCAGTAATGTATTTTTCATCAGCATAGCTACCGTCATTGGACCTACGCCGCCCGGCACAGGAGTTATCCAGCTGGCTTTTTTCTTAACGGATTCAAAATCCACATCACCAACAAGTTTGTATCCTTTTTCGGAGGTTTCATCTGCAACACGGTTAATTCCTACATCCACAATTACTGCTCCCTCTTTTACCATCTCAGCCTTAATAAGATGAGGTTGACCGGCTGCAACAATCAGAATATCAGCATTAATGGTATGGAGTGTTAGATCTTTGGTGTATTTATGACAAATCGTTGTAGTTGCTTTCCCTGAAGCGTTTTCTCTGGAAAGCATAGTTGCCATGGGAGAACCTACGATATTACTGGCCCCGACCACAACTGCATGTTTTGCTTTCACTCCAATGCTATAATGCTTGAATAATTCCATAACTCCGGCCGGAGTACAACTTTTGAAGCAAGGTTGATCAAGCGAAAGCCTTCCAACGTTCATGGGATGAAAACCATCCACATCTTTGCGATGATCTATAGTTTCAATAACATCATGAGAGCTTAAATGTGATGGCAATGGTAGCTGAACCAATATTCCATCTACTTTACCATCTTCATTAAATTTTTGAATTACCGACTTAAGCTCTTTTGCAGAAATAGTATCCTGTAGAATTTCAGTAGCGGTTTCAATTCCAACATCTTCGCATGCCCGGGTTTTTGCTCCGATATACACTTTTGAAGCAGGATCGTCGCCTACCAGTACAACCTGAAGAAAAGGTGCCCGGTTGCCCTTGGATTTCCAGTCCTCTACATCCTCACGAACTCTATTCCGCATTAACTCGGCTACTTTTTTACCATCGATAATTTCTGCACTCATGTTATCGCTCTATATTGTATTTCTTCATTTTGTTGTAAATATGGCTTCTCTGCAACCCTACAGCTTCTGCAGTTTGAGATATATTCCATTCGTTTTTCTCTAACTGCTGAACTAAAAACATTCGTTCTGCTGACTCTTTAAAATCCTGAAAATTTTCCGTTTGCTTCGCTATTTCTGAAAGATCTTCTCCTTTGCTTTCAGTAGGAGTTAAGATTTCTTCGACGGTATCTTTATCGATTACATTTCCTGAAGATAAAATACCAAGTCTTTCTACCGCATTCTGTAATTCACGTACATTCCCACTCCAACCGCGTTTTTTCAGTGCTTTTAATCCTGAAGCATCAAATTTAACTGATGAAAATGAAATATCTGAAGCCTTCAACTTTTCCAGACATGCTTCTGCAATCAAAGGAATATCTTGTTTTCGTTCATCCAGCGCAGGAACATGAATTGGAATCACGCTAATCCGGTGAAATAAATCTTCTCTGAAGTTTCCTTCTTCAATTTCTTCCTGCAGATTTTTATTGGTAGCAGCAAGCACTCGTACATCAACTTTAACTGATTCACTTCCTCCCACTCGAGTGACCTTGTTTTCCTGTAAAGCTCTGAGAACTTTAGCCTGAGCATCCAGAGGCATGTCACCGATTTCATCCAGAAACAACGTGCCCCCATTTGCCTGCTCAAATTTTCCTATTCGTTGCTGATCAGCTCCGGTAAATGCTCCTTTCTCGTGACCGAATAATTCACTTTCTATTAATTCTGATGGAATAGCTGCACAATTTACTTCTACAAACTCTTCATTTGCTCTGGGACTTTTCTCATGAATCCATTTTGCAACCAACTCCTTCCCTGTTCCATTATCTCCGGTAATCAATACTCTGGATTGAGTGGGTGCTACTTTCTCAATCATTTTTTTGATTTTAGAAATCGCCTCGCTTTCCCCTATTATTTCCTGAATCTTGGGGAGTTTCTTCCTGATTTTCTTTACTTCCTTTGATAAATCCTGTTGTGATAGAGCATTCCTCACCGCGACTAACAAGCGGTTTAAATCCGGCGGTTTCTCCATGAAATCAAAAGCACCCATCTTAGTTGCCTCCACCGCAATATCGATGGTTCCATGACCGGAAATCATAATCACCGGGAATTCAAATCCTGCAGTTCTTATTTGACGAAGAGTTTCTATACCATCAATTCCCTGCATTTTGATGTCTAAAAACATCAAATCAATGTCATTTTCTGATATAAATTCTAAAGCTTCAGTTCCGTTTTCCGCTAATGAGACTTTATACTCTTCGAACTCGAGAATTTCTTTTAACGTATTTCGTATACCCTTTTCGTCATCAGTTACCAGAATATGTGCTTTAGAATCTGCCATGCTTAAATTTAATCAATATTTGTCATACAGTAATTCCAAAATATTCTGATGATGGTTATCAACCGGACGAACTTTTCCGGCAAAATGATTGGTAGCAAGGCTAAACGTAAGGTTTCTACCGGAAGCAGAAGTAAAGTATCCACTCAGCGTTCTTGTCCCTCCCACATATCCTGTTTTGGCTTTGAGGTTATTGTATAGATCAGCCCCTTTAAAACGATGCGCTATTGAACCATCAATTCCGGCGATTGGGAGACTTTGAATAAAGGCCTCAGATTCAGAGTGAGTTTTCATTGAAAATAAATAATTGGCCAGATTGTTAGTGGTTGTAAAGTTGCCTGTTGCCAATCCGGAACCATCATTCATCATCACGAGGTTCGTGTCTACATTTTGTTCGGAAAGAAAAGTTTTAACTTCTTTGATTCCGTTTTCGAAGCTTCCGGGAATTCCTCTTGTCTCAGCAGCGAGCGTTTTCAATAACATTTCCGTGTAGAAATTATCGCTCTCTTTATTTGCCCACAGTATCAATTCAGAAAGAGGTTTTGAGCTATGTGTAGCTATTCCCGTAAAGCTATTCCAGAAATCTTTCCTAAACGACCCATTTACCTTAAACTTATTGGTGGTTTTAATTCCATTTTTATTTAAAAATAATTCAAATGAATCGAGGAAATATTTTTCAGCATCAGAAATTGCTAACGATTCCTTCTCTAAATAACCTTGTGGTAATTTGCTGCCAAGGTAAATCTCATTTTTTCCCAATCTCTTTCTGTAATCTTCGTCGTATTTTTTTGACTTAATAGTAATCTCTTGTTCATTAATAAATGAGACATAATCAGTGTTCTCCGGAAACCAGGAAATGAAAGGTGTCTGACCAATGCTGCCTTCTGCATTCACAATTAGATCTACAGCATTGTTATTGAATGAAAGCGGTGCAATTTCTACTCCATAATAAAATGACATGTCATACCAATCCCAGCCCGGCGGAAAGTCATTCTCATCAAAATAACCTGTGTATGCTACAAGGTTCCCGTTAATCTGCTTTATATTGTTAGAATTTAACTGTTCCAACAGCTTTTGAAACACAAAATACCGGTCATCATCATACAAAAACCCGCTTATACTTGGATCGCCTGATCCCTGAATAATCAAATCGCCGTACAGAACGGAATCGATAATCTGCGCGTCTGTAAATATATTCGTCTCATATTTGAAATCACTCCCTAACCTGTCCAATACCGCACCAAGAGTATATAATTTTTGATTGGATGCGGGGATAATCAGCTTATCTGAATTGAAGGATTCCAGAACATTTCCTTTTTCATCTAAGACTGTTAATGACCAAAAAGCTTCAGGGTTGGAGGAATTTTTGAGAAGCTCATCAATACTTTGAGCATGTGCTTTGATATGGCAAAAAAAGATGAACAGAATCAGCAAATAAAAACTTCTGCGCATCAAACTCATCAGCTTACAAAATATTTTTCTTCTTCGTCCTTAAAAGCATTCAATATTTCCTCGGAATTTTCGCAAGAAAGCACTTTATCACGAAATGTACCGCTATTCATCAACCTTGAAACACGACTCAATAACTTGATGTGCAGACTATTTTTCTCATTTGGGCTTATCAACAAAAAAACCAGTCGGACAGGAATATTATCTACTGAATTGAAATCCAAAGGCTCATTCAGCACTGCAAAAGCTCCGTAACTTTTTGATACCAACTCGGTTTTACAATGTGGAATTGCCAACCCTTTACCCACTCCCGTCGACATAATCTTCTCTCTTTCTTCAACCGCCGATTTGATTCCTGAAATATCATCAACTCCTTCCTTACCGGCTAAGGTTTCTACAAGTTCTGATATCAACTGCTTCTTATTCTCTACATCTAATCCCGACAGGATGGTATCTTTTTCTAAGAGTGAGAATAAGTTCATAAGTTTCGCTTTATCTGGGGTTAAAGTTTAGCGTTGGAATATAGTCACCGTATCGGGAATCAATCAAAGATTAATTCATCTTTTTATCTTTAATAAACCCGTTCATTCAAGCATATCCGCCTACAAATCCTTAAACTTGAGCATGAGTTGGATCCAGAACACAATTACAATTTTTAAGAAAGATTTTAAAACAGAGTTCAGAACCAAAATAGCATTCAACATGGTTCTGGCTTTTGTTATTTCAGCTCTTCTTTTGGTGATGTTCACTCTCAGGGCAGATCAACTGAACCCAACTCCGAAAAGCGGGTTGATTTGGGTGATTGTTCTGTTTGCCTCTCTCTCCTCTTTAGGAAGAAGTTTCATTACCGAAACCGATAAAAAAACTTACGATCTGTTGAGAATTTATGCATCAGGGACCGCTGTGTTCTCCGGAAAACTTTTATATAACATTTGTTTTAGCCTGCTGATTAACTCTCTTACTTTTACTTTCTATATGTTTTTGGCGGATATTTCGATCGTTTCTTACACCGCTTTTATTTCCGTTCTTTTGTTTGGCACCATCGGTTTATGCAGTGTTTCAACTATGATAGCGGCGATTGTTTCTCAGGCTGATAATAAGGGCTCCGTATTTTCTGTGTTAACGATTCCTCTTTTTATTCCATTTGTGCTGCTATTAACAGACCTGACAAAAAAAGCATTCGTAAACGGATCAGATCAACTGCTTACTAATGATTTTGCAGCTTTAATCGGATTTATTGGAGTTACTGTAACCGCTGGCGTACTTTTATTTGAATATATTTGGGAGGAATAATTGAATATAAGTTTTGGAAATAACCGGCTTGTTGGGCAACAAAGAGCTAAGAACCAGATTGAGCGCATGCTTAAGTCTCAAAGAATCAGTCATGCCTATCTGATTTCAGGAGCACCGGGAGTTGGTAAAACTGCTTTTGCTTTGGCATTTGCAGAAGCCGTAAATGGAATTAATCACCTGAGTGAATTAGGAGAATATCAAACTTCGAAAAAATCTTCCTGGTTTACTCATCCTGATATTCATGTTTTTATTCCAAAGCCAACCTCTGCAAATGCTGAAGATCTTCGGGAGCGTTTGGAGTTGCTTGCTAAAGATCCGTACGATATCGTAAGCTTCTCACAACGCCCTTCCCTACATGATGATTCATCCAAAAATCTTCAGGCATTTTATCCCATAGACTATTTCAGAGATGAAATTCGTCCCGTTGCAAAACTGAGACCTAATGAAGGCGATCGGGTGGTAGTTATTATGACTCAGGTTGAAACCATGCGCAAAGAAACTGCCAACGCATTTTTGAAATTACTGGAAGAACCTTCTGATCGGTTGATGTTTATTTTAACAACCGAAAGTTATGAAAGCTTGTTACCTACTATCACCTCCCGATGTCAACACATTGCTTTGGGAACGCTCACCCAACAGGAAGTTGAGCAAGGTTTGGTTCAAATTGATAAGATGGAAGAAGACGACGCTAAATATCTTGCAAGGGTTTCGAACGGAAACTACGCCGCAACCCGATTCTTTGATATTGAGCGATTAAAGGAGAACAGAAAAGAAGTCATCGACTTTTTGCGTTTAGCTTACAGCCAGAATGCAGCAGAACTTTCGAAGCTAACTCAGGATTGGCAGAGTTCTAATAATATCGAAGGAATGATAGCTATTACCAATCTTCTTGAAATGTACGTTCGTGACCTTATGGTTTACAGAGAAACTCAAAATCAGAAATTGGTTACGAATATCGATCAGCTTGCTTCCATACAAAAATTTGTAGAATCACTTGCTGAAGCCAAACTCGAGCGTATGATTAAAGAAATAGATGATTGCAGAGCTATGCTTAGACAAAACGTTTCTCCAAAACTAATCTTTATAGTTTTGTCATTTCGTTTTTCTTCGTTGATGCGCGGAATTGAACCTTATATTTCGGAAAATGAATCCTGGAAACATTTACCTGCATTCACAGAATAGATATGAAGTTGAAGTTTTTTAAAATGGAAGGCGTCGGCAATGATTTTATTGTTTTAGATAACAGAGAATTAAAGCTTGGTTTGGATAAAATCATCGAAATCACGCCTCATCTTTGCGACAGAAAGTTCGGCGTTGGAGCTGACGGATTGTTATGTCTCGAACATCCCCAGATTGATGAAGTTGATTTTACCATGATCTACCGAAATGCCGATGGTAGTAATGCCGGAATGTGTGGAAACGGAAGTCGTTGCCTTTCTCTCTTTGCTTCTGATCACGACTTTCAGAATTCGCACTCTTTTAATGTTCACGATGGGGTTTATCACGCAGAGGTTAATCCGAATACTAATCAGGTTTCGGTTTCATTTCCTGATGTTAAGTTACCTGAGACTGTACAGTTATTAGATTTAGAATTGATAAAGCTTTATCCGGGAACAGAACATGTTGTGCTATTCGGGGATGACGAGCTTTTGAATGATGAAGAATTGATTACATCGGTAGGCTCTAAAATCAGACATAGCAAAGCTATGAACCCTCCGGGCACAAACGTAAACTTTGTATGCCCGTTTTCAGAAAGTGAATTACAACTTCAAACATATGAGCGAGGCGTGGAAGGATTAACCCTTGCCTGTGGTACCGGGGCTATAGCCACTGCAATCGCTTTTCATTTTTATAATGGGGAAGAATCTCCGAATGTTTATGAAGTGAAAGTAAAAGGCGGAACGCTTGGGGTTTCGTTTACTTTTGATAAGGAGAATGAAGTCTACACGAACGTTAAATTATCCGGACCTGCTACTTATGTTTTCGAAGGAGAAATCGATGTATAAATCGATACACTTCATTGCCCTGTTAACTGCTTTCTTAATTTCTTGCGGAGGATCTTCTGAAATTTTAGAATCATCTTCTAAAAATTCGGAAAATTCGCATTCAGGACTTCTTTTAGTCAAGAATCAATTGCCTGCTCCCCAGTCATTTCAGAGCATCCAATTGTACAAAAAAGGGAATCGGAATAATCCACCGGTTCTAAAACTGGACAGTAACGAAAAGTTAGTTTTAGAGTTTGATGAGTTGACTTCACTGTCGGGACAATTTCGTTTAAAATTTGAGCACTTCGATCAAAACTGGAATCCAAGTAATATACCTGAAGCGTGGTTCTTAGATGGCTTTAATGAAATTGTCATTTCGGGCGGATCGATCAATCAACTTTCTGAACCAAATTATTTTAGTTATAAATCTGAGTTTCCTAATTCAAGGTTGAAATTTCTAACCAGCGGAAATTTTATGGTTCATATTTATGATTTCAATTCAGATACAAAGCTGTTTAGTCTCCCGTTTTTTATTTCTGAGCAAGCCGGCGACATAGAATCACGTGTTGAAACTGTATTCAATGCCGGGAAAAACGGAGCCGCTATTGATCAGCTATTCTCTATTTATGAATATCCTGAAGAGATAGAATTTCCTCAGTTTGATTTAAGTGTTGAGTTCGTACAAAATCGTTTTTGGGGTTCATCAAAAACTACAGATTCTTTTAATACATCAAATCAGGGAAACATTCGTTTTTATACCTCCAGAGATAATTCTTTTTCTTCCAGCTTTGATTTTATTCCTCTTGACCTGACCGATCTTAATATAAATTTAGACAAAATACAGGATTGGCAGCCTGAGTCGGTTCCACCAAAAGTGGTGCTAAGACCTGATATTTTAAATTTCTCCTCCCTCCCTTCTCAATCATACCGATCAGTTAGTGGCTTGCCTGAGTCCCGTCGTGACTCCAGATACGCAGAGGTGGAATTCAGATTTGATTCAGGAACATTGAATACTCAAAACAAAGAACTTTATGTTGCCGGCGACTTTAACTTTTGGGAGCTAAGTAATAACGCCAAACTTTCTTACGATCAGGAACTTGATATTTGGATGACCACATTACTTATGAAAGAAGGGAATTATCGGTACAAGTACTTCATAAAAAATTCGGGCAGTAAAGATCAGGAATTACTTCCTGTGAATGATACAATAACCAAACAAGATCAAAGCTATCAGGTCTTTATCTATTACAAAGATCCGGATCGAAATTACCAGCGCTTATTAATGACCGGTAATTTCGACACCAGATAGCTTTAGAAGTCAATTCCGATTGAGAAATAATGAACAGGATCTTTTTTGAAACCTGTACGATCGTACTGCCAACCGATGTCATAACCAAAAGGCAATCCGAATAGAATAGCTCTGAAACCAAATCCACCGCCTACCAATACATCACCATCCAGATAGGTGAACTCTGAGAAGGTTCCATCTCCATTTGGCAAATAACCTATACGTTCTTTGGCTACTGTAAAATCTAATCCTTTACTATTTCTCGCAATATCGGGGGTGGGGTTATTCTGCGAAGGCAATTCCGTTAACAAATTGTAATTTATATCCTCGCCCCATGCAGTACCGGCATCAAGAAATGCTAATCCAGTTACATTATATAATGGCAATATAGGAACTGCACCGGGTACAATAGCTGCGAATAAAGGAAATCTGAATTCTGCATTTATCAAACTAAATTTATTACCGTTGATAGAATTGTATTCAAATCCTCGAAGTGGGAGTGCAGGTACTGTAAAAAAGTTATCAGCAAGTCTGTCAATAGAAAAACCATTATTTGAGTATTGCTGATTAATCCAACCAATTTTACCACCCATAAAATAATTCTGAGCATCCGCTCCGATAGAAGCCCCACCAGAATATCTAAGTGCAAGACTATAACGCGAACCCAGATCTACGTATTTTCGAAAATCACCCAAAATTGATGCAAATTGTGGTGCTGACTTAGCAATAACAGGACTTCCGCTTAATCCCAATGAGTAACGATACCCCCCGGATGGGGTAATAAAACCAGGCTTGGTTTTATCATCTGTGAATATAATCTCAGGATACAAAAACTGACTATTCTCACTTTGTTCAGAAATAGTTGTTCCGTTTGGACTTGGAATGTCTATTACAGAATTAAAATCCAGATCAACGTTAATATAATTTAAATTAAAGTCAATCCTTCGAAACTTATCAAATGGATATTGAACAGTACCGCCAAAACCATAAGTTCGGTATCGCACTAATTCACCAAATATATTTTGATATCTTCTTGAAGTATGAAAATAATTAGCAAAATAATTGGTTCTGTTTTTCAGATTACCATACTGGATACTGTAATCACTTTCACGAAGATCAAATACAAAGTTCGTTCCAAGAGCTATTTGATGATCACCAAGAAGATCGCTAATAATGAATTGTGTAAGTGCGTATGAACCGTAAGTAGAAGCTACAAAACTGGGACTGTATGCAATATCCACATCAAATTTTAGGCGATATTCCTGAGGTACGTATCTTCCATCCTCTGTTAAATTATCTTCGACAGTAAATGCTTCTACATCTGAAAGATATATTGTGGAGTCTTGTACTACATCATCAGCAAATACATAATTCCTAAAGTCAATATTTTCAGAATCTAACGCTCCGGATTCTACCGCAAGTGAATCTTGCCTTTGCTTCTCTTCCTGTTCTACTTCCGTAATCGATACTACTCCATTGCCATACAACTCATTTGCAAAGCGAATAGCAGGGACTCTTTGTTCTTTAGATTCCTGAGCCCTTCTTTTAGCCCAGTAATTATCTGTGACCGGCTCTTCAATTCTGCTATTGAGAGGCGATTTCATCAAGAACACATCGGTATATCCTTCATTAATAGCATTAAACGCAAGACGACTTCCATCTGCACTAATCGAAATTTGCAAAACTCCGGATTGAAGATCAGTTAATGGAATAGTGGTTCTTGTTCTTAGATCAAGTTCTTTTAAATTTTGTATTCCATTTTCATCAGAAATGAAAATTAAGCGTCCATTTCGGGTAGTCTTAGGTTGAAATTCACTCCAGTTAGGTGTTTTGGTTATCTGAGATGCGTAATTATCTCCAATCTTTACTTCATACAGATCGGTTTGATAAATACCTCCTCCTTCAAACAACTGAAAGCTATTTATATATTTTCCAAGTTCTGTTTTTTCTCCACGGTCTGATACGAAATATACAGACTCAGAATCAGCCGACCATACCGGCTCGCTATCAGAGTACACATCTTTTGTGAGATTGGTAAGCTTTTTAGTTTCCAAATTATAGATAAAAATGTCTTGGAATGGTCCGATGTTACCATCAAAAGCCAGCTTACTCCCATCCGGTGACCATGATACTGAACCAATAGCATCAATTGAAGGAAACTTTATTTTCTCAATTTCTTTGGTTGCGTAATCTATAATAGCTATATCATCTCTTCCTTTAGTCTTGGTAGATAGGGTTATTTTAGATCCATCTGGAGACCAACTTAAATTCGGATCAAGAATATTCAATTCTTCGAAGTCAGGATTATCTTCTCCGCGTATCAATGTCTTCAATTTTCGGCCATTGATAGTACTAATCACAACAACATCAAAATATCCGCGGCTGTTAGTAATGGTTGCAACTTTATCGCCTTGAGGAGAAATAGAAGCACTTGTATTGTATGTTCCGAATTCACCTCTCTCAGTAATTAGCGATGCTACGGCGTCAGCTCTCTGGCGCTCGGCTACTTCAGGATAATATCTTTTTTTGAGTGCTTCGGTCCACGCTTTCGAAAGTTCATCGATCGACATACCCACAGAAGTTCGAATTCCATATTCCACACTTCTGCTGGTTTTAATACTCTGAAGTATCTCCGCAATTTTTTCTCGGCCATATTGCTCAACAATGTAATTCCATAAAGACTGACCGCCGCGATAAGCATAATACCCACTTAAGTATCTAATTGGCGGTAAATAATTATTGATCACTGCATCACGTATATACATATCCGTATTCGTGTCCCAGCCTAAGGCAGTATATTCAGCTAAACCTTCTTCAAACCAAAGAGGAAAAACCAACTGGATATTATTCTGAATGATCGAATTGATAGTTCCCCCATAAAACATATCGTTGAAAACAGCGTGAACTAACTCATGATGAATTGTTCTTCTGAAATCATCATATTCTCCATCAAAAGGGATGGTCATCCGATTTTTAAATTTGTCCGTAACTCCACCAATACCTTCTGCGCTTATAGGTAACGAAACTACATTTGTCTGCGAAAAATCATTATGTGAATCGTAGATAATTACGGAAATCCGGTCGGATAGCTCATGGTCAAAATCATCCTTTAGTTGCTTATAAGCACTTTCCACGCTCATTGAGGCAAATTCTGCTAATTTGTAATTCTTTTCGCCATAGTAATAAATATCGAAATGCTTGGACTGCAAAAAACGCCATTCGAAATCCTCGTACTGCACCCTGTTTTTTCCATAAGAAAAGTATTGAGCTGATACAGAGGTTACTGCGAATAACATTAAAAGAACGGAGAGGAAAATTTTGGTTCTCATAACTATTGGAGTTAATTAGCGGGAGTAAAATCTATTTGTCGTTTCTGTAAATTTGTGTTTGTTACCTTCACTTTGATATTGTCTCCCATTTGGTAAGACTTTCCAGAAGATCGACCTACTAAAGCATGTCTGTCTTGATTATATATATAATAATCATTCTTTAAATCTGACACTCTTATCATTCCTTCACAATAAATATCTTTTAAATTAACAAAAAGTCCACGTTCAGTTACTCCGCTGATCACGCCGTCAAATTGTTCGCCTATTTTTGTACTTAAGAATTCCACTTGCTTTAGTTTTATCGAATCTCTTTCGGCATCTACTGCTACGCGCTCACGCTCGCTGCAATGTTCACCATGTTTTTTAAGTGTTTCAAAGTTATAACCGGTTGTACCCGATGAATATTCTTTGAGCAATCTATGCACAATTACATCAGGGTAACGGCGAATTGGGCTTGTAAAGTGTGCATAATATGGAAAACCTAATCCAAAGTGACCAATGTTTGCCGGAGAATACTCTGCTTTTGCCATAGCTCGTAGTGTCAGACCATTCACAATACTCTCAACCGGAGTGCCTTTAACCTTTTCTAAAAGGTTATTTATTTTTTTTGGAGTGATTTTGTCTGAAACCTCAAACTTTATCCCGAATGGTGAAACTTGCTCGGCTACTCCTGCTAATTTTTCTGTATCCGGTTTGTCATGGATTCGATAAAAGAAGGGAAATAAATCTTTTGATTTACGTTTCCCGGATGCTTTTCTAAGATTTTCTATATGCAAGGCAACCGTTTTGTTTGCCATCAGCATACATTCTTCGATTAAGCGGTGTGCAAAAATTCTTTTTTTGATTACCACATCAACCGGATTTCCCTTTTCATCCAGCACAAATTTTGGCTCAGGAGTATCGAAGTCTATCGCTCCCTCTCTGAATCTTTTTTTATGAAGAATTTTCGCAAGTTGCTCAGCAGTTTTAAGCTCTTTTTTATGTTTATGATCAGCTCCATCCAATACCTCTTGTGCCTGCTCGTAAGTAAATCGTTGCTTGGAATGAATCGCTGTTTCTTCTACCGAATAATCTACCAACTTACCATTTTTATCAATCTCCATGAAGCAACTGTAAGTAAGCTTATCTTCATTAGGGCGCAAACTACAAACCCCATTACTTAGTTTTTCAGGAAGCATTGGTATTACACGGTCAACCAAATAGACGCTAGTGCCACGACTATAAGCTTCTTTATCAAGAATTGTGTCTTTAGATACATAGTGGCTTACATCAGCAATATGAACGCCTAAATAATAATTGCCATTTTCGAGTACTTCTATACTCAAGGCATCATCAAAATCTTTTGCATCAGCCGGGTCAATAGTGAAGATGAATTCTTCTCTGAGGTCTCTTCTTCTTTCAAATTCTTCTTTCGGTATTTGTTCCGGTATTCTTTGGGCAAAATCTTCAACTTCTTTAGCAAAATCAGATTTCAATTCGTTTTCTGCCAAAATCGAAAGAATATTAGCATCATTAGATCCGGATTGACCCAATATCGAGGTAACCTCTGCTTCCGGAAGCGCCTTTGGATGTGTCCAGTTTAGAAGATTAAACAGCACTTTTTCATTATTTTGGGCGCCGTTTATGTTTTCTTTAAGAACAAAAAAATCTTTCTGCGCTGCTTTTTGATCTGACTCTATCAGATACGTTTTTTGCCCTGTTTTCTTAAACGTACCTACATAAAACTCTTTTCCCCGTTCAACTATATCAACTACTTTGCCTTTTGGTTGACCGTTCTTCTTGTTTCCGGTGATTTTGACAGAAACAATGTCATCCTGAAGCGATAATCCGGTATCATTTTTGGAGATTCTGATATCTTCATCAAAATCATCTACGATAACGAAACCTGTTCCCCGGGTATTGAACACAATTCTTCCTTCAACTAAACCGCGACCGGAATCTGAATCTTTCTTTTTATTTCTTAACTGAACCTGAGGTCCGTTCCGGCTCAGTAATTTTTTATTATCTAACCGATTTATCGCTTTATCTAATCTGCGGTGTTCTTTTTTACTTGAAATTGCGAGAGCATGTGCGATTACATCCCTTGTAAGAGATTGATTTGGACTGTTCTTTACCAAATCAAAAATTATTTCTTCTAAACTACTCAGTCTTGAGTTTCTACTCATTAATTCCTTTTCTAACTGGGATTTTCATCCTCTTTTTCATCTTTATTTTTATTGCCGAATATTTTCCTGAACGGGCTGCTTAAACGATTAAAAAATTCCTGCCATGAGTTAAAAGTAACTTCCGCT
The DNA here is from genome assembly GCA_965267565.1 of Balneola sp. Taxonomy (GTDB): domain Bacteria; phylum Bacteroidota; class Rhodothermia; order Balneolales; family Balneolaceae; genus Balneola. The sequence continues at coordinate 3,078,166 of OZ254085.1, read as the reverse complement.
TCTACCCCAATGCCGTTTATATCCTGACCTTGTTGTGTATCCTGATTTTGAGACAGATTACTAAATGTTGGATCTTGTCTGTGAAAAGCAGTAACCGAAAATGTACGATTTATTTTATACGTTGCCCCAAGATCTCCTATGTTTGATTGAGCGCCGGTAAGTTGTCCGTCTCTTCTAATGATAATTCGGTCGTTATATAATCTTAGTGCCAACCCAAGATCAACCTGATTATAAGTGTTCAAATTAAAATCTACATCAAAACTACTTATATCACTATTCAATAAAGAATTAATTTGGTTGGAAAGCAAAGGACTTATTACCTGATTTGATATCAATGGGTTTAAAACCGCTCCACTGCCTGAAAAATTCTCTGTTAGCGATGTAGCTCCACTTACTGATGAAGCCGGAATAAAATCTCCCATTAAAAGGAAACTCGTAGCTTGTAACAGCTTCTCGTCTTCATTCCTGTTTAAAGCAGCAATTTGTGTTGATAACGTTGAGTTTTGACGTGACTCAAACGTATTCGGTAACCGGAAATAAAAATCATTCTGAATGCTGAATATTGACCCACTGATATTCAATACTAAATCAACCGGCGTTCTTTGCACACTATTCGGATCGCTCAAATCGAGTTCTGACCTTGCTGTAGTTAATGTTCGGATATTTGGTCTTGCTGAATAAACTGCGTTAATATTCAAACGCGCGTTCGCCGGATCACCCTCCCAAACGATACTTCCACCGGGCTCAAGTGAAAATCTTCTTGTAAAAATATCACCACTAACAAACTGATAATTACCACCATTGATATCAAAGCGACCGAATATACTCAGATCCTGATCCTCCAACCGAATTCTCAGTCGCCCGGTTCCGTCTGCTGTAATCACATCTCCTGTAATCTGATCAAATATTAAACGCACAGTCATTGGGTCATTGGCTATAAACTGTAAATCCAGAGTAAATCTCTCCGCAAAAGTCAGATTTGATGCGTCAATTTCATTTTGTAGTCCATTACTTCCGTTGGATTGGTTGGAAATATTGGTTGATTCATAGTCTTCGAAGGAATCAACAAATCGAATAAATTTACTGTCCTCATTAAATTCTGTTTCTTCGAGTAAAGGAAGCTCAATTGTTGAAAAATCTGAAATAACCATAGGTTCAACGGTAGTGAGCACAGGATTACGGTTAGTACCGGAAATATTTACTACTCCTGTACCATATGCTTCCCCAAAAAACGGAGCTTGCGGATCAAAATCGTTGTTCAAAAACTGAAATTCATCAGTATCAATATTGATGTTCATATTGTGAACAGGTCCGAAGTCGTTGAAATTATAAAACCCTTCTAAAATTGCCATACCACCCGATGGATCAATCAGAAATATGTCTTCGAAAACAAGACCTTCTGACCGGGAGAAAGTAATTGGACCTTGTCCATAGTAATAAGTATCCAAAAATCTCGGTTTCATATAAACTGCATCTTCCAGCCCAATATCGTAATCTACATGAAAATCGTAGGTATCAAGATTCCCCCAAATTTTCCCGGATCCGGATGCTACTCCCGACATTTCGGTGAATACTTTGGGAGTAAGAAAAGGGATAATCCAAAGGTCAATGGTATTAAAATCTAAATCGAAGTAATACAAAGAGTCAACTTCGGGAAACTCACCATTTACGGGTGCACGAACATATCCGGAGAAAGAAAGATTTTGACCTTGTCGGTCGTTCCTCTCAAAATATTGAGGATAAATAGTGGAATCGGTAAATACTGAAATGTTAGTGTCAAAACGATCCAGATCAGAATTGAATACACTGGAGACTTCAAAATCTCCCACAACCTGATCATTCAATGATAACGCCTGAAGATCAATGTCTCCTTCAATGGTCGGAATTCTGGTAAGCGTACGAGTGGTAAAAGTACCATTAAGTGTCCCTCCGAAATCAACTTTCCCATTTATCAAATCAGAGATCCTGTCGAGTTTAACTCCACGAAATAAATAGTTTACAGAATCTGATGCATTTTCACTGAATGTACCTTGCACATCAAACAGTTCATCCTGATTCTGAAACGTAAATCCATCAAATACGATTTCGTTTTCTTTTGTATATGAAACCGATGGCTGCCCCTGATTATCCCATGAATATGCTTCGGAACCTAATCTGAAATCATTAAGAATTAAATTGATCGTCGAATCTGTTAGAGTCCCCATCGAATTTAAGTTCAAAAAGGCTTCCTCTCCTATTTGTTGAACACCTACTATCAAATTCAGAGAATCCATTTCCATGGAGAAGTCGAATTCAAAATCCCTTGCCTCCACATAAGGAGTAGATAGATTTCCGAAATCAGCACTAACCAAAAACTCTGAAAAATCTTTCAAACTTTGATCATGTCTGAAACTTCCGGTAATCTGGGTTCTTAACGAATCTGCCTGATATTCCTGAAATAAAAATGAAGGATCAAAAACATCAGCATTAAAAAGTAATCGTTGATTATTCGCTGTTATTCCTGCTGTAATTCTGGTGGAAGATTCCATGTTAGGCATTTCAGGGAAATAACTTTTTATCAGGCTAATGTTTTTAATCTGACCTGTGAAGTTTATATCCTGATTTTCGAGATTTTCAACAGAAATTATCTCCCGATTGATCTCATCTTCAAATAAAAACTCTCTTTTTACTTGTTGCACAAAATAATTTTTCCAATACCTGAATACAGAAAACATCCCATTAAAATCGTAATTCCCTTCTATACTTAAATCCGCAGCAGTAGTTGTTATTCTTACTGACTTATTGTTCGCTGAAGGGTTTGCGATATCTGCATAGATTAAATGCGGATCAAGAGTATCACCATTAATTGTAGACTCAGGAATTTCCAGATCAATAATTCCGGTCAATTCATCTAAGGTATTACCCTGTGCTTCTATTTTAAAGTTTATATCGGCAATGACTTCAGCCATTCCCTTAATTTGGGTCAGATATTTTAAATTCAGAGAATCAGCGGCTCCACTCAAATCATAGGTAAAGGTAGAATCCGAAAGATCAATGGTTCCTTCGGTAATCAGCGTCCCGTTTTGTGCTTCAATCAGTAATTTTGGATACATAATTTTGTTTGTGCCACTGGCTTCAAACTCAACCAAAGACAAAGTAGTATCATTTACCTGAAAGCTCTGAGATTGAAATCTTACTAATTCAAAACTTGAGATATCGGAATAATTTTGAGTCTTAAAAACACCTGATGAAGTTATATTCGTAGTCTGTATAAAGTCACCTACAAGTTCACCTATGTTTAACGAATCCGTTTGATAAGCCAAATCCAGACGTTTTGTATCCCAGTCTGCAAATCCTTCGATGGATATTTTCCCTCGGTTCGAAGAAGTCGAAAATGTCCCCGAAGTAGAATCGACGTCCCCTTTCAGATTAGCTTCTAAAACAGCTTCAGAAATCGCTTCTAACTGGATATCGGTAATATTTTTGAAGAAGTATGATACATCGGAAGTATCCAGAGTGGTTTCAAAAAAACGAAGATCGTAATTAAACTTTTCCTCATTCCTCAAATCCGCAAGAGTACCTGATGTTTGAATACTTGAATTACCGTATTCAATTTTGGTGTCATTAATTGCTACCTCTTCAACATCTCCGGTAAAATCTGCGGTCAGATATAAATCATGCTTTAATTCCGGAATACCGTCTAATAATCTGTTCAGTCTGTCTTTTGATACAGATAATTCCCGAATCATTAAATTGTAATCTGCTTGCTGAAGTTGATTTAGAATATCTGTTCCAAAAACGTCTATTCCATCAACACGCCCGGTAAAGTTTGCGTAAGATTGTTCATTAACAAAATTGAAAGAATTAAACTCTAAAAAGCGATCATCGCTGTAAACCTGACCATATATTATTGATCTTCCCAAATCAAAATTTTCGGTTTCAAAAGTCAGGTTTTCGATATCTACAAAACGTTCGTCTTTTCGATATTCAAAAAACATCGCCAAATTTATATCAGTAATAAGCAGGCTATCCTGATAAAATTCGCTCCCCTGATCTTTGAAGGCATTTCGAAGTAAAACTTCTCCGTAATTTAGTTTTACATTTGGAGCTACTATTTCAAAGAAAGGAGCACTTGCATCGGCAGAATCTGAAATGAGGTTACTTTCCTTTTTCTTTAATGCATAAAGAAGTGAGGTTTCGGACTCCGAATCAATCAATACTTCCGGTGATTCTACCGTCAATCCCGTAACTATAAATCTGTTTCGAAGAAGAGCCGGCACATTCAGACTTGCAGAAATGCTGTCGCTTTTAAAAACCGATTGTATTGATGATGAATCGGGATATAAATTTACATCCTCCAGCTCTATTCTGAATGGAATTAAACCATCAAGCTTACCGATGGTGAACACACCGTTATATTTATCGCTGAAATTTTGCTCAATTCGATTGGCAATAAATGTTTTTGATGTTTCTGTCTGGATAAACAAAAAAGTAGCTAAACCACCAAAAACAATCACAATGGTGAGGGTAGCAACCACTGCCCAAAATACATTCCATACTTTGTGTATCCAGCGAACCACTTTTAGCTAAACTCCTCAATCAAAAATTCCCAGGAAGCATCAATCTTGTCAAGATCTTCGATTTCTTTGCTAAATGGTTTTTCGATTTCTTCTAAAAGAATTGCCTTAATAGAACCGTCTCTCGCCTTTTTGTCCTTTCTCATCATTTCTGTTAACTCTCTGACTTTTAACTCAGTATTAAATTCAGAGTTATATAACGAGCGGAATGCCATTAAATTTGAAATATCAATATTAAAGCCTGATAAATTTGAAAGCTTCACGGCTGCCCACATGCCCATAAAAACAGCTTCTCCATGTGAGCTCTTCGAGTAGTTCCCTACCCTTTCAATAACATGAGCAAAAGTATGACCGAAATTGAGAATCTCACGTAAGCCTGCTTCTTTAAAATCTTCTTCAACTATTTCTGATTTGATTTTTGCGCATTTGTAGACAAGCTCTCTCCAATCTTCTGAATATTCAAAACCGGAAGAAATTCGAATTTTTTTCAGCTCGTCTAATATGGATTCATCGCGAATCATACCGTATTTGATAACTTCCCCTAAACCGTTTATCAATTCTTTATGGGGAAGAGTTTCCAAAAATTTTAAATCTGCAAAAACAGCTTCGGGTTGATAAAAAGCTCCTATCAGATTTTTTCCAACTTCATGATTAATTCCGGTTTTTCCACCTATGGAGCTGTCTACCATTGCAAGCAATGTTGTAGGAATATGAATAAGTGGCATTCCTCTTAAACAACTTGCGGCAACGAAACCTCCAATATCACCGGTCACTCCTCCGCCAATAACAATCACCGGTGTTTTTCTATCCACTCCCGAGGCTAATATTTCACTTAAGATTTCACTATATCTTGATAAGCTTTTACTACTCTCGCCGGCGGGCACAACTTGAACGAAAGAATCTGAAAAACATTCCCGTAACAGATCTATTTCTTCTGATTTATACAGCTGAAACACATTTTCATCGATAATAAAGACGGCTTTGGTAGCAGTAAAATGTTGCTCCAAATATTCCTTTACTTCATCTATAATCTTATACCCAACCGTTATTTCATGTTTGTTGGATAAAGAAGTATTCAAATGAATACGTTTAAACATGTTTTTTAATTTTGTCGACAAGCCTGTCCGTAACTAATTCTTTGGGCTCTTTGCCCGATGTTATAACTTTAACTTCTGCCTGTTTGTAGAATTCAATTCGAGTGGAATATAAGGCTTCCAGCTCAATTTTAAGCGTTTCTTCGCTTTTTATTTCACCTTGTTCATCTTTCGAAATCGGTCGCTTAGGATTTCTTCTCACTCTCTCCACAATTACATCCAATGGAGTATCAATATATATCAACAGCCCATGCACTTTTAAATGATCTACTACACGCTGATTGTGAAGTGCTCCTCCACCTAAAGAAACCACGCCTTTAAATTCTCTGGTGAGCTCTAACAAATATTTCCATTCCAATTCACGAAAGTGTGCTTCTCCATCATGTTCAAATATTTCCGGGATTGTTTTTCCCGATTTTTGCTCAATTACGTTATCCAAATCTTCGAAAGGCAATTCGAGTTTATTGGCTAACATTCTGCCTATTGCACTCTTACCGGTTGCCATAAATCCACTGATATAAAAGCTACCTTTGAATTTTTTTAACCTAAAATTATTCATTGGCCGGTTTTTTGGGCGTCACAAATTCAACTTCTTCTTTATCTACCAGCACCGCTCCGGCAGGAGCACCCTTCGGCTTCCGGACGTATTTTTTCTTGGTAATAATAACAGGTACAATTTCTGATCCTCGTGCTTTAGAATTATATGCGGCATACGAAGCTGCCTCCATTAACACTGATTTTTGAGGCATTCCTTTATCATTCCCCATTCTGATGAGCGTATGGGATCCGGCTACTCCTCTTGCGTGTAACCAAACATCTTCTTTATGTGCAACCTGTACGAGCTTATCATTACTTTTGGCATTTTTTCCTATCCAAACCGGATAATTCTGAATTGTTAACGTATGAAAAGGAACCTGTTCATCGGATTCATTTTTAGAGTCCAGAATATTTAATTCAACCAATTCCGATTTATTTTCTTTTTTCCAGTCATTCAAATCTCGTAAGCTTGTGATGGGTTCAACTTCTTCCATCAGCTTCTGCAATTGCTCTTTTTTCTTTTCGAGTATTGGGATTCTTTCCTGAGCTTCTTCAAACGATTCCAACGATCGTTTTGACTTAGCATAATATCTTTCCGCATTTTCGATTACGGAATATTTTTCTTCCAACGGTATTTCAATTGTTTTTCCTTCATCATACAAATCATCTACTTCAATAGTGGATGGATCATCAGGAGTGATGTGGCCATTTGCCATTAATAAATGACCGTATTTTTCATATTTTTCTGCCCGATCTACACTTTTATCCGCTTTATCCAGGTTTTTTAATCCTGAGGTAGTTCGTTTGATTTGCCGCTTCAGATTTTTTGTGAGTTCAGATTTCTGTTGCTTCAGTCTTTGGTTATGAGAGTACGTTTTGTATCTATAAGCAATTAAATCATTGATGGTTTCGAATTCCCGTTCAGTATCAATTGGAAGAATATCCCATCCAAGAATAACGGTGTTTCCATTTTTCAGTAATCTGAACTCTGCCTGATCTTTCGCCTTTTCTGATACTTTTTTTGCGAATTCTATCAATTCTTCATCTGAAAAAGATTCTAAATCATTCAGCTTTATCAGCTCATCCAGATTATTTCTTGGGATCAAAGGATTCAATCCGGTTAGCTTTTGTTTTACTGAAGCGTCTTTTTTGAGGTTCGAGAACAGAATCAGTTCTTTTTCATCCGGTGTGGAAACTTCATCTAATTCTCCTCCTTTAAACGACTCTATCAGTTCTCCTGCTTTCGTTAAAAAAACGTTGGCATTATTACTGAACAGCTTAAAAATCAGTTCATAGTCTTTCTCAAACCGTATATAAAATATTCTGTCGGTATCGGCGAGATCTACATCAGTTATCCTAATACCGTATATATCTTCAAAAAAAGTAACCGTATTGCTCTTCTTCGGATTGGAATGGTAATCCAAAAATAACGCAATATTTCCGGGAGCTGTACTGAACACGAGTTTATGATTTTGCTCTCTGCCTTCAATGAAAAATTCGATCAAATTTTTATATCTCGTATTAGAGACAGTAATTTCCTTATCCAAAATTTTGGATTTAATAAAATGCTTTAAATATTTTAGTTCGTAATAATTCATTGAGAGCTCAGTTTTTTCAACTGACGTTTATATTTGTTGGCAAAATAAAGGAGGTTTATGCAATATCCGATTTTTAGTTCAATCATAAATACGGTAGAAACTAATCTTGAACAAAGAGGAATTTCTGCTGAAGTATTTAAAATCTGGGAAAATAATAAAATTAATGCCACAGGTTTAGAACTTGAAATCAATCTCTCCAAAATCTCTGGATTTATGCGTTCGCTGGCTATTAATTTTGATTGGGATAGTTTTCGTGAAGTATCACTTGCCAGAAATTTAAATGGATTAGATTCGCATCCCCTTTTCAAAATAGAGCGTTTAAAAAAAACCAACATTGTTCCTACTATTGATGTAGAGCTGACATGGATGTTTGATGAAGACAACTGTCAACCCGTAAAGCCGGATAAAAACGGAAACTACAGACTTGAAAATTCGACAATGTGGATGGAATCCGTCAGCAAAGATGTAAATGCTCTTCTCGCCAAAGATGATATTATGACCAGATGGCACGTTGAAATTGAAGGTGATGAAAACGGTAAATATTTGTCTGCCATAAATCTGATATCCTATTTCCAATACGAAATCAGTTCTCCAAAAAGCTTAAACGAGGTTAATCTATTCGTTTCCCGCAAACTTCAGGAGCTCTTGTTTAAAGCAAATAAGGTTATAAATATTTCTGATGAGATATTATCAGATGCCGTTGCTGCTTAGGCTTTGAATTGAAACCGGTAGTTATACATACCTTTTTAAATCCGAATGATGCTTACATTCTAAAAAGCATGTTGAAAGATGCAGAGATTCCCGTCGTAATTTTCGATGAGGCTTCCATTTCTGCAATGGGCTATAATGTGGCTATCGGCGGATACCGGCTCGCCGTTCACGAACATTATGTTGAGGAAGCAAAATCAATACTCAGCGATTTTCTGGAATCAATAAAAGAGATGCCTGATACGAAAGTAAGATGTCCTAAATGTCATTCAGAACTTACCACTAACAGGCCGACAAATTTGTTTAAGCTTCTCATCACTCTTTTTATCACCAACATCCTTATGAGGCTTTCAAGCCCTTATTATCATTGCAAAAGGTGTAAGCATAGTTGGAATGAAAACAAGCGTAAATAAAAAAGGCTCCGAAACCGGAGCCTGAAATTTATTTCTTCTTCTTGTGTCTGTTTTTTCTCAGACGCTTCTTACGCTTATGTTTTGCAATTTTTGCGCGCTTTCTTTTTTTACCGCTTGGCATAAATAATCACCAAAAAATTTCTGATTTCTATTTCTGTGAATTTGATTAGTCTTAAAATTACAAACTTTTGAAACCTTTTCTAAATCAATTTTTATCTGACATACTTGAATTTACTGCTTCCTTAAAATCCTTAGACATTTTGAGAACCGGAGCGTATTGTTCAGGTACTATCACTTCTTCGTTTGTCTTGGGATTTCGCGCTACTCTTTGTGCACGCTTAACCACTTTAAAACTTCCGAAGCCTCTCAACTCAATGTGTTCTCCGCGCTTCATGGCGTCTATAACAGTTTCCATAAAGCCATTTACTACAGCCTCTGTTTCTACTTTTGTTAAACCAACTGATGATGAAATTACGTCTACGATGTCTGCTTTAGTCATAATAAATAGTGATATCTAAGGTAATTTTAACTGTTAACAATGTTAACTTAATCTTTTGAAAAAACAAAGGTTACTTCAAATCGTTCATTTTTTGGCAAGATTATTTTTCCCTGATTTGTCAAAAAGAAAATGTTTCTCATAAATATTGCTAAATCTTTTTTACTTTCAGTCGTTAAAAAAGCTACTAAATAAACTATTGACTGCATGGAATTATTCGAAAGTATTGTAAACAGCCTGAACGACCTTGTGTGGAGCACACCGGAAAACTTCCCTTTTATGGTCGTTGTACTTTTAAGTTTTGGAATTTTTATAACCCTTCGCCTTGGTTTTGTACAAATCAGAAGATTTGGTCACGGTGTACTCTCAGTAATGGGTAAATACGATCATCCTGATGCAGTCGGTGATGTAAACCATTTTCAGGCATTAACTACTGCCCTTTCAGCAACAGTAGGTATTGGTAATATTGCCGGTGTTGCAATTGCTATCCATTATGGTGGACCCGGCGCTCTTTTCTGGATGTGGGTTACTGCATTTTTCGGGATGGCTATCAAATACACCGAATGTACGTTGGCAGTAAAATACAGAAAAGTTAATGATGACGGCTCGGTTTCCGGTGGTCCGATGTACTACATCGAAAAAGGATTGGGCGATAACTGGAAATGGTTGGCTGTTTTCTTCGCTGCAATGGCAGTAATCTGTTCATTCTTAACAGGTAATGCAGTACAAGCAAATACAGTGGCTGATACCATGAGAAGTACTTTCTTAGTTCCAGGCTGGATAACGGGACTTGCTACCGCTTCTATTGTTGGTATAGTTATTATTGGTGGAATTAAAAGAATTGGTAAAGTTACTGCCAGCCTAATGCCGGTTATGGCTATCATTTATGTATTAGGAGCTTTGATAATTTTATTAGTGAATGCCAGCGAAGTTGTACCGGCCTTCGCTACAATTCTAAAATATGCTTTCACACCTGAAGCCGGTTTATTTGGCGTTGGTTCAGGAGTGTTTTTAACCACATTAGTTTGGGGTATTAAACGCGGACTTTTCTCAAACGAAGCCGGGCAAGGTTCAGCCCCGATTGCCCACGGTGCAGCTAAAACTAAAGAGCCTGTTCGTGAGGGTGTGGTTGCTTTGTTAGAGCCTTTCATCGATACATTAGTAGTTTGTACTATGACCGGTTTGGTAATTGTAAGTACCGGTGTTTGGCAGCAAAAGCACGATGTGGAATTCCTGCCGGCAAGCTTGGAAAACACGTACGAAATTGAAGGAAACTCTTTAGTTATCGTTGACGGGAAACCAACAAATGGCCAAGTAATCAGAAATGATCATGCTACCGGGGACTTCTATGTTGATGCAGGTCGCACTGAATTATTTAATGGTACAATTCAACTTCAGGATGGAACTTACATCGCTAAAACAGTAGATGGTGATGATGTGGCTCAACTCCACTCTTCCATCGTTGAAAACGGCGCGCCGTTAACTGCTCTTGCTTTTGAAAAGGGACTTCCGTTCGCGGGTGGAAAGTACATCGTAACCATTTGTGTGATTCTATTCGGTATTTCTACAGCAATTAGCTGGAGTTATTACGGAGACCGTTCTATCCAATATCTGGCGGGAGATAAATCCATAATTTATTACAAGGTTATCTACCTGGTAATGCACTTTTTGGGTGCCGTCCTTGCGCTCGAAACAGTCTGGGCAATTGGTGATATTGCACTTGGATTAATGACATTCCCGAATATTATTGCCTTGTTTGCACTTTCGGGCACTGTGGCTGTTGCAAGTAAGAAGTACTTCGAAAAAATGAAAGACGTACAATCAAACAACTAAGCAATTATGAGTTCTGTATTGGAAGTAGATCATCCCGTAATCGATATTTATCTAACTGCATTGCGGGAAAAATCTACCGATACCGCTGCATTCAGGCGAGCAATGGCCAACATTGGGAACATACTCGCCTATCATGCATTGTCTGACCTTCCCTTATCAGAATTTGAAGTTGAAACCCCTATTCAAAAAACGAAAGGATTTACCCCCTCTACGGATGTGATTGTAATTCCGATTTTGAGAGCAGGTCTTAGTCTTGTGGATGGGATCGTAAATTTTATTCCGGAAGCAAAAGTTGGTCATGTAGGTGTTTACAGAGATGAAGAAACCCATGAGCCCGTCAACTATTATCACAATTTACCGAAAGGAGTTGCTGAGGGTTATACTTTGGTAGTTGATCCTATGTTGGCAACAGGCGGAAGTGGAAGTCATGCCATAAAATTTCTTAAAGATTCCGGGGCAAAAAACATTCGCTTTGTAGCTTTGATTGCAGCTCCCGAGGGAATAGAGCGACTTCAGAAAGATCATCCGGATGTGCCAATTATCACAGCATCCATTGATGAAAAATTAAACGACCAGGCGTATATCGTTCCCGGCCTGGGAGATGCCGGAGATCGTTATTTTGGAACCACGTAATTCTTTCCTGTTTGCAGTTTTTTTATTTCTGCTGATTACTCAGTGTACAGAGCTCACTGAATATGATAATCAACGGATTAAAGAAGCGCTCAGTGATTCTCTGGTCACAAGTTCTGAAAGTAAAAATATCAGCATGGATATTATCGAGGATGGCTCGCTGATGCTAAATTTGAAAAGCAGTCGTGCCTTAACCATCAGCGAAAACAGAAAAAAAACTACCTATCTGAGCGGACCCGTTTTCATTTCTATTTACAAAGCGGATTCATTGGATACAGAAGTTTCCGCTGACAGTGCTGTTTATTTACCTGCTGAAGCTCAGTTCGAACTTTTTGGTGATGTAGAAGTAATTTCGAAAAACGGGCGCTCTTTGTTCTCTGATTATCTGAAATGGGTTCGGGAAGAAGATGAAGTCTCCACTCCGGGTAATGTTTTAATCATTACAGAAACCGATAGTATTGCTGCCGTTGGATTTACCGGAAATACCGATCTGACTAACTACACGTTGACTGAAGTAACCGGAAAAACTCAGTTAAATTGAATAACAAAGTTCTATATCTGCTGGCAATTTTTGTTTCGTTTCTGATCACTTCGGAAAGTTTCGGTCAGACAACTGTCACCATAGAAAGTGTGGAAACGCTTAAAAGCATGACTATTGATGGTGAGCCTGTCCGTAAATTTTATGATGCCCGATTAAGCACCGGAGGATTCACCATAGTTTGTGACAGCGCCTGGCAATTTCTCGAGAAGGATGAATTCCGGGCTTACGGAAATATTCAGATTGACACTCCCACCGAAACTATCTGGACAGATACGCTTGTCTATTTCAACCTACTGGATTTTAGTCAGCTGAGAGGCAGAGTGATCATCAAGCAGGACAGCACGCTGCTTTTCGGGAATAAAGTGGATTATAATTTCGCTACAAAAGTCGGGCGCTTTTTAACCGACATCCGTTTAGAAGATGAAGACGGCGGATTGTTGATTGCCAACTCCGGAGTATATTTTCAAAATCAGGATAGCGCCGAATTTCGCGGAAATGTTCAGCTCGCTGATTCGGCTCAATATGTAGAAGGCGATAGTTTGTTCATCAACAGAAAAAAAGAATTCCTGCGACTTTTCGATAATCTGTTGGTGATTGACAGCACCAATAATGCGCTGCTTACCGGTAATTATCTGGAAGCTGATTCTACCGGAAGACGATATTTGCAAGGAAACGGATATCTGCGGCAAACTGAAGAAGATTCTACCAAATCGGATACCACTCATACCTTTGCGGAAGAAATTTTGCTGATTGAACGGGACTCAATTACTACCATTGATGCCTTTACCGATGTGAATGTATGGTCTGAAAAATTCTCCTCCCTCTCCGATACCTTGTACTACAATTCGGATACCGAACTCTTTCGCCTGAAAGGAACTCCCAAAGTATGGAATAAAAATATTCAGCTTTCGGGTCCCTTTATTTTTGTCCAGCTCGATAGTTCTGAAGTTCAGAATTTAACTTCCTACCCGAAACCATTCGCGGTGCAGGAAGACACAACCACCGGACGTTTAAATCAGATTCGTGGTGACTCGCTTAAAGCAGACTTCGAGAATGGTAATATTTCCAGAATCACGGTTCATCCTAACAGCGAAGTGCTGTATCATATTACCAATGATGCGGGAGAACCCGATGGCGCTTTTGAAAGTACTTCGCCCAAAACCATCCTGATTTTTGAAAACGGGGAAATGGTAGAAGCCAAAATGGGCAAAAACCAGGGATTATTTTTACCGGAATACACCGAGTTAGAAAGTCGCAGATTAGAAGGGTTTATCTGGACACCGCAACTTCGTCCCGAAAAGCCAACTATGGAACCGGAACCCCGCTTCCCTCCCATCCCTGAAGAACGACCTTTTGAATTACCAAGGAGGTTTTTGGAGTTTTTAGAATCTCTTTATACCGAACAGAATTAAAGGTCATTTTCTGTTCGAAATTTCGCTTTTTGTTGCATAATCATGTATATACGCAATAAATTAAGACCGACATATACGCAATGCGTGTATGCATAAGTTAGCTCCAATTTGAAAAAATGACCAAAGAAGAAATTTACGAGAAAGCAAATAGCGTTGTCGGGATCGACGGAATGACTGGAAATGAACGTCTTTGGGAAAGTGGTTTAATGGACGAATTTGACAAAGCCAAAAAATCGGACAAATACAAAGCTCGAACAATACTTCAAGCATTAAAATTTGATGAACTTTCAATTGGCAGAATAGTCGGATTCTCAATGGACTCTTTGAAATATCCAAATGCCTGGGATTTTCCGAATGAAAACTCAAACGGACAAGAAAATGACAATAAAGCCACGTTGGAATATTCGAATCTTCACGAAGTTGGAATGGGTGCCCCGTTGAGTGGAAAATGTAAAGTAAAACTTAATGAGAATAAGGAGATTTTGATTTCTGAAAATTGTGGTGGACCAGCAATCTGGAATCGAAACGGACAGAAAGTTGCAATACCGATTTGGGACAGGTCATTTTTCAGCGGAACATTCCAAAGAATCGGTGTTGTAGACTTGAAAAACAAAACGCTGACAAAATACAAAAAGAAATTCCGAGTTTTGGATTTAAGGTCATTTAGTGGAAATAATATTGTTGGATTTGACAGCCCAATGCACCGAATGAAAAAACTTGAATTTGATTATGTCAATGAGCAGATTGAAAAAATTATAGAAATAAAATAACTGGTGGCAACAATGGGTATAAAACATAGGGCGGACAGTGGTTTCCGCAAGTTTTCGGCACTTAGCAGGCTTTGTCTCGGTGGACAAGTTTGCAGCTTCGAAATGCCCTACGTTTCATACCCGAGACCGTTGTGCGTAATTATGAAAAAACTATGAGATTGATTTTAAGCCTATTTCTTTTAATTCCAAGTTTCGGATTTTCACAATCTGACAAGACTGAATTAAAGTTCGATACTAAATATTACGACGCAGTTGATAAGTGGATTGCCTTTCCAAAAAAAGAAGCGGATACTACTTACACTTTCGGGTTTATTTACATCGACGAACAAGCTGGATTTACATTTGATTACACTTCGCATTTCGAAAAAACGGATAGCGGATTAAAAAAACTTCCGAGACAATTTGAGGCTGGACTGAAATCAAGACTTTCGAGAAATACTATTGATGTTGCCATACTCTCAGATGATCAAATTGCGGATTTGGAACTTCCAAAAGAACCCGAATGGCTTGCGATTTATAAAGAAGGTTCGGAAAAGCCTGAATATTTAAAAAATATCGGATTTCATTACAACGCAAATGGCGCAAGTAATTTAGCACTTGAACCATTGTTGAAAGCTTACGGAATAGAACCACACCTCAAAGGACTTGAATTCGAGCTTGCATACGCTTACAATGCTACAGGAAAATTCAATGAAGCTATAACTGTTTTAGAAAAAGCAATAGAAAACGACCCGCAGCATTTCTGGTTTTACAGAGAGTTAGGTTTTTCTCATAAAAACTTGGGGCAAGTCGAAAAAGCTGAAGAAATTTATCGGAAAGGTTTGGACTTGACCAAGGACAAGGCTCAAAAAGCAGAAATAGCAGTAAATATGGCTCAGTCATATGCCCAATTAAAAGATGAAAAGAAGTTTAAAGAATGGGCAAAACTGACAAAAAAGTATAGTGAAAAAGGCTCAAAATTTGAACAGTATGTAGATGCTTGGGCAAAGGAATTTGAGGAAAAATAACTATGCACAACAATTGCTGTTACAGACTCATTCTGAAAATTCCGTGCTAACCCACGCAACTACTCATAGCCAAGACCGTTAGCTGCAAGCTAAAATGACAACGAAGAGTAAATACCAACCATGGAATGCTCCAGCCCAAACGTGGGACTAAATTGAGAATCGATACATCGAAGATTGGAAAGGTAAACACGAGAGACTAGTCGAACTAGTTAGACACATTAAGAACTCAAATCTTAAAGACAGACTTTTCGGCTCAACATCCATGGACAAACTTGTAATTAGCATTTACGACCCGATTGATTACAAGAAAGAAGCTCTGCACATAACTTTTGATCTGCAGAACAGGAAATGGAATTTTAGATACATAGCGATGCCATTTCAAGAACGTGAATTTGTCAGAATCTACGATGAAGAGATGGGGATTGAAAAATTTGACGACTTCATCAAAATGATCAAATGGTAAAAAAGAAAAAAAGCCAGCAGCTAACAAAAGCTAATGCGGTCATTTCGTCTTCGGCGAACACAAACGTGGTTGACGAGGACGATTTTGACTCGTTCCCAAGCTCCTGCTTGGGAATGCACTCCGGGAAGCTCTGCTTCCATAGCTACTAAACCAAATGAAACCTACCTCACTCTAATTTCAATTTTATTGCACTTGACAGAACTACCAGTAAATGGTACTTTTTAAGAAAAAGAATATTATGTCAAAAAATACATCAGTAATTCTCGGTGAACATTATGAAAAATTCATCAAATCAGAAATAAAATCCGGCAGATATAAATCTGCCAGTGAGGTAATAAGAAACGGACTCAGAATTCTCGAAGAAGAGAAAAGAAAAGTTTATCTTATAAATGAAGCATTAACAGTGGGCGAAGAAAGTGGTGAGCCCGGAAAGTTTGAAAATGAAAAGTTCAAACAGAGAATGAAAGATCGGTTGAATATTGATGCTTGAAATATTCTTAACCCCTAAGGCTGAGTCTGATCTGGCAGAAATTTATGAATATTCATTTAATAACTGGGGAATTGACCAGGCAGATAAATATCAGGACGAGCTGTATGCCGGATTTAAAACAATAGCTGAACATCCCGAAATAGGAAACGGATATCCATTTCACAACAAAGACTACCGTAAACTTCACGTAAATCGACATTTAATTTTTTACAGAATTTCGAATAATGAGCTTCTTATAATTCGAATATTGTATGATGAAATGGATATTAGTAAACGTTTATAAGTTTGGTAAAATAGTCTTCTTCATACCAAGTACCTTCCCGAAGCTCTCTCATCATAAAATTCCAAACCCATTTCCCAAGTGTAACAATTGAACAAAATCAGAGTAGTACTCCCGGATTATTCACAAATTTCTTGCTATGAATCCGGATTTCTATTCTAAACATAAAGTAACAATCACTCTTGGTGCTGCTTTAATTGTTCTTGTACATTTACTGATTGAACATTTTCACGGAAGGGTTGTCACTCACTATTTAATGCAAAGTGATGCTCTACCCGGAATTTCTAATTGGTGGGGACTGATTACATTTCCTGCTGCGGTCTGGATTGTTCTCACGCGAATTCAAAAGAGAGCGAGTCCCAATTCAACAGATGCCAAAGAACATGCTCTGATTTTATATCGCCTTCTCAGCGGAATTTTCTTCGGTGTTTTGGTTTCCTACCTATTCTCCATTGAATCTTCTGTTCTTGATTATTTAATGTTGGCTTTAATCGGACTTTCAATATTTATGCGCCTTTATTTCGGCGAATATCTGATCGGGTTTATTTTGGGCGGGATGTATGTATTTGGTGCTAATATATTGCTGATTGGTGGCTCCGTTCTTATCCTAATCTTCCTGAGCTTATATAAAATACCCCGGATGGTTTTTAAACTTTTTCGATCTAAAACTTAGTTTATTTAGCTCTTCGAGGAGTAAATTATTAGTAGATTTCTATCCTGCTTTGAAGTAAACTACTTAGCAAAAATCGAATGTTTTGAAAACGTTCTTCATTTCCGGTTTACTTATACTTTTCTCAGGAATCTGGTCAGGCTCTAATTCTCAGCATGTAAGCATCGAGGGTTATAAATATAAATCCATTCAGGGGTTTGATGTGTACATTCAGAATAAAGCAATTGAGTCAGAACCCGAACTCAGCAATCAGGCAGTTGATCAGATTGAACGAAATTTGAAAGAAATTTTAAACGAATTCGGATTAAGCAAACAGGTTATTTCATCGCTGCGACAAACAAAGATTTTCGTGGATTTGAACACTCAGAATAAAGGAGCCGTTTATCACCCTAATAAACAGTGGCTCATTGAAAACGGATATATTCCGGAAAAAGAAAAGTCTATCGAGATCAGTAATGTGAAAAATTTCCTTAACTGGTCGGCTCAAAATCAGCCTTATATGCTTTTTCATGAATTGGCACACGCTTATCACCACCGGCAATTTGGTTTTGATCATCCTGAAGTTTTGAACACGTATGCTTCAGCTATTTCTTCTGATTTGTATGGTGAATTAAAATACCATGCAGGCAATGGAAACTACATTCAGCGAAAAGCATACGCGTCTGTTAATCACAAAGAATATTTCGCTGAGTTGAGTGAAGCATATTTTGGGTTAAATGATTTTTATCCTTTCAATAGAAATGATTTGAAGGATTATGACCCAAATGGTTTTATATTAATCGCAAAAATTTGGCACCCCGAGGATTAAAAAATGACAATAGAAGAATTATCTGAAGAAAGCCTTGCTTCATTAGCTCAACTTTTCACAGAACTGTGGCCGGAATCTTCTTATGAAGAAGAATTTGAATACTGCAAGACCATTTTACGCCGAAAAGACCAAATTGCATTCCTCGCAAAAGAAGGCAATCAATTTATAGGCTTTTCGTATTTCGCCCTTCGCAAAGATTTTGTGGAAGGAGCCTTAAAATATCCGGTTGCTTATCTGGAAGCCGTTTTTGTTCAGGAAGAATTCAGAAAGAAAGAGGTAGCCCGTAAACTGGTGCAAAAGGGAATTGATTGGGGAAAACTGAACGGATGTACTCAACTCGGCTCCGATACTGAAGTTACCAACGAAATAAGCATTCTGTTTCATAAGCAATCCGGTTTTGATGAAGCAAATCGGGTGGTTTGTTTTATACGAGATATTTGAAAATACCCTTATTAACTCAGCTTATACCCGATTGGCATAAAACGCTTTAGTTCTTACTTTCCACCATGAAAAAAATTCTCCTTATTCAAACGGGTGGAACTATCGCCATGAGCGCCAAAGGTGAAGGCGTGGAATTAGATCCGGAATCCTGGTCAGAATCGCTGGTGCAACGGGTTTCGGAACTTGAAGAGTTGGCAGAGATTACTACTCATCCCCTGTTTTTTGAAGACAGTTCCGATTTGAATGCTTCCCATTGGATTCAGTTAGCC
This sequence comes from Balneola sp., assembly GCA_965267565.1. Classification (GTDB taxonomy): domain Bacteria; phylum Bacteroidota; class Rhodothermia; order Balneolales; family Balneolaceae; genus Balneola. Next base: position 3,059,150 of record OZ254085.1, on the reverse strand, counting down.
AATTGTATAGAAGAAAATTATGATACCTACGACGGTTTTGTAATTCTGCATGGAACCGACACCATGGCTTATACTGCCTCTGCCCTTTCGTTTTCACTGCAACATTTGGCTAAGCCCGTAATTTTTACCGGAAGTCAGGTTCCCATGAGTAGCATCCGCAGCGATGCGCGAAGAAACCTGATTAATGCAGTAGAAATGGCTACTACAAATCTTCAGGAAGTAGGAATTTGTTTTAACGATCATGTGTATCGGGGCAATCGCTCTACAAAACTCAGTATTGGTGATTTTGATGCTTTTGGATCTCCGAATTTTCCTCCCTTGGCAGAAATTGGATTGAATATCGATTTCAATATCACACCCAAAGAAATGTTGCCGGAGTTTCAAAATAAAGCGGCATTCTCTAATGAGGTTTTTGTACTTACGGTTCATCCGTCTCTGAATCCTGACTTTTTGAATTGCCTGAAATTGGAGGATTTGAGAGCCATTATTATCCGAACGTTTGGTAGTGGTAATTTTCCCATCAAAGGAGATTTCAATCTGTTACCATTTTTAGAAAAGTGCGTAGATCATGATGTAATTCCGGCGATTGTTTCCCAGGCTGATTATGATTCCGTGGATTTATCAAAGTATAAAGCCGGTCGTGAGGCATTGAAACTCGGAGCGGTTTCCGGTGGAGATATGACCTTAGAAGCCGCTTTAACAAAAATGATGTTTTTGCTTGGACAAACTGACTCCAAATCTGAAATCGAGCAACAATTTCAGATTTCCATGGCCGGGGAGTTAACGGGTGGATGATTTAAGAACTTTTTGCTATTTCGACCGGAGGAAGAAATCTAAAATCTTAATTCGACAAAAATATGTAGATTTCTCACATTTGTTCGAAATGACAAGTACGTTACCTACTCTGTAATCAATTAATCTAAACCTCATAATGAGCATCACTTACACCAATTATCTTAAAGTCGATGAACTGCTGGAATTACAGCAGCTAAAGTCCGATCCGGCTGAGCACGATGAAACGCTGTTTATCATCATTCATCAAACCTATGAATTATGGTTTAAACAGATCATTCATGAGTTTGGAAAGCTGAATTCTGAGCTGTCAAAAGGAAATACCTGGACATCCGTAAAAACCATGCGACGTATTTTAACCATTATGAAAACTTTGGTTTCTCAGGTGGATATTCTTGAAACTATGACTCCGCTTGAGTTCAACAGCTTCAGAAAATTTTTGGGGCAATCCAGTGGATTCCAATCACTTCAGTTTCGCGAGATCGAAATACTATGCGGATTACGATTTCCCCTCATGAAAGAAGCCCATGCCGACAATCCCGAGCACTTAGAAATTCTCGAAGAGCGAATGAACGAGCCAACCATTTGGGAAAGCTTCTGCAAGTATTTATCTCAGAAAGGATATCAGGTGAAAGCTGAACGGGAAAATGAAAAAGGCTTGATCTTCAACACTTCCGAAGAAAATCAAAAAGTGTTAATCGAAGTCATGAAGAACGATCCTGAAGCCGCACTAATGAGTGAATTGCTGGTAGATTTTGATGAAGGTTTGCAGGAATGGAGATATCGGCACGTAAAAATGGTTCAGCGTACCATCGGCACCAAAAAAGGAACCGGAGGATCGGAAGGAGTGGCTTATCTTCAGCGAACGTTAAATCATCACATCTTTCCTGATCTTTGGGCAATTCGATCAGAATTTTAGGTTAATGCCACGAAATTTTCAAACCGCAGAGGGCGCGGAGGAGCGCAAAGGTTTAGTTTACTACAGCATAGTACATAAAAGACAAGGACTTTAGTACGCCTTGAAAGATTATTACATTAAGCAGGGTTGAAACCCTTGCTTGCTTATGTTCTCTTATATACAACAGTAATCAACACTAAATGTGAAACCCTGCCTTGTAAACTTCTTTTTAATAATTAGAAAATAAACAAGCAGGGACTTTAGTCTCACTTGTTAAGGTTTGCAGAGATTTAGATTTTGATTACAAAACTATCCTACCATTTTTTTGTGGTTTTGTGTTTTAGTAACTAACATTGCTTCATGAAAAATATCGACGAATTAGCACAACAACTCATCCCCCATTATTCACATTTCAGAGTTTCTGAGCGGTTACTTTTTACCGGGCATTCACATCAGGCCTGGCCGGATGTAGCGCTTGAAGGTCAGCAGGAATATTTTCATGATTCTGCAGAATTAGTGGACAAAAAGTGGGAAAAAGCAGCTGAGAAAACGGAAGTTCTCCGAAATTATCTCAGAAATTATTACGACGATCCCAATGGATATTATTGCCGTGAAGAAAGCACACATGTGCTTTTTGTAAGCTGGATGAGCGCGCTCGATCTAAAGAGTAAACCGAAAATTGTTTCCACTGATGGAGAATTTCATTCGCTTTTTCGTCAACTACACCGGTTGGAAGAAGAAGGATTGGAAGTAAGCTACGTTTCCACAAATCCCGATGATAGTTTTGCCGAACGAATTATTGCTGAATTGGATGACCGAACTTCGGCAGTAATGTTATCAAGAGTATATTTTGAGTCCAGCTTAATCAATCATCACTTAACAGAAATTGCACAAGCCGCAAGAAATCAGGGAATTCCTGTTTTGATTGATGATTATCATGGAACTAATGTGGTTCCTCTTTCTATTCGTGAAGCCGATCTTGAAGACTGTTTTATTCTGATTGGAGGCTATAAATATCTGCAATGGGGCGAAGCAAACTGTTTCCTTCGATTTCCCAAAAATTGTGACATGCGACCGGCGATTACAGGCTGGTTTGCCTCTTTCAGCACATTGGATAAACCTCGTGATAATTCTCCAACTCATTACGATGATTCCGATCAGCGTTTTGCAAGTGGAACCTATGATCCCTCCTCTCAATACCGGGCTGCAAAAGTAGTTCAATTTTTTGAAGAACAAGGATTAACCAAAGAAGTGCTTCGTAATCAGTATGTACAAAAAGTCGAATTACTGAAATCTCACTTTCTTAATAAAGACTTTGATCCGAATGTAATCCGATTAACTCATCAAAAAGATATCAGCGAGCATAACGGTGGTTTTCTGTCATTAACTTCCCCAAAAGCACGTGAAATCAGAGCGGCTTTACTTGAACGGGATATTTTTACAGATGCCAGAGATCAGATTTTGAGATTTGGTCCGGCCCCATATACAACTACTTCTCAGATTGAAGAAGTGATGGATGCTTTGGATGAGGTTATTTCAAAACTCTAAGCAATAAATTCCTCTGGATGAATAGCGATGTCAGGAAATTCGCTAAGAATTTGTTTATCAAAAGTGGCTAATTGTACATCCATTTATTAGCTAAGGCGATAAATTCGCAATCATAAGAAGTACAATTTGATTGATGCACATAACTTAGTACTTGCGATGATTTGATTTGGAATTGACTTTTCTGCATCTGTAATTCGGCTTTTTCTACAAACAAAAAAGCTTCCGAAAGAGTAATCAACTTCTTTCTGAGATAAATTGATACTACATTTCGAAACTCACTTCTCCATAGTATGGGAGCTAACCAAATAGGGTCTTTCTGATATAATGAATCACTAATTTCTGTCAAATCAGAGGGTAACCAAAAATGTACGAGAATATTAGTGTCAACAACTATCACGGACGACCTCGATTGATAGCATCTATTATTTCCTGAGTAGAAAGACTTCCTTTTGCCTTCTTTCTCATTTTTCTTGCTTCATTTAAAATGTCTTCAGTAGATATGTTTTTGGATTTTACTGAACTTTCTAAACATGCAATTATTTCACTATTAATACTCCGATGATGGACCTTAGCTTGTTCACGAACTTTTTCATAAATGTCATCAGGGATATCTCTAATGGTAATGTTGATAGACATAATACTTAGTTTTATTATAGTTTCATATTGAAACTAATTTTAAAATAAACTTATTGCAAAGAATTTTGTAAGGAATTCTTCCGAATAGGTCTTACTTGGAAACATACGAGGTGTTAAATCACGAATGTCAATTTCCAAATTCCAAACAAATGACAAATTACAATCTTGAAGACAGGACTTTAGCTTTTGCAAAGGCTGTACGAGTTTTTATTAAAAAACTTCCTAAAATTACCGCTAATTTTGAAGATAGAAAACAATTGATTCGATCTTCAGGATCTGTAGGTGCAAATTATATCGAAGCAAATGAAGCGCTTAGTAAGAAAGACTTCAAAATGCGAATGAAAATTTCTCGAAAAGAAGCCAAAGAATCATGTTATTGGCTAAAATTAGTAGACACAGGGAATAATCAAAATATCGAAAAAGAACGATTAAGCTTACTGGATGAGGCAACTCAATTATTAAAGATATTATCCTCCATAATTTTAAAAACCGGATAATTTAGAACCTTTGAAATTTGACATTTGGTTATTGTCGTTTAAAAAGTTTTCCAAAAAAAACTTTTTAATTACATATATCGAACATATATTCTCCCACGGAAGATGATGACATGTATTGACACCCTGCCAACTTATATTGTAGAAAATAAATTAAACTAATTATCAGATCATGGCTGAATCAAAAGAAAGATTAAAAGCATTAGACATAGCTGTTGGGCAAATTGAAAAGCAGCACGGAAAAGGAACCATCATGAAACTTGGCGATGACGCCGTTCAGGATGTCGACGTAGTTTCAACCGGTTCTATTATGGTTGACTACGCTTTAGGTGTGCAAGGTGTTCCAAGGGGAAGAATCACAGAAATTTATGGTCCCGAAGCAAGTGGTAAAACTACTTTAGCATTACAAGTAATTGCACAAGCACAGAAAAGAGGTGGATATGCAGCATTTATAGATGCTGAACACGCATTCGATCCTCGCTATGCAAAAGCATTGGGAATTAAAGTAGATGAATTGCTGGTATCACAACCCGATAGCGGTGAACAAGCACTGGAAATTACAGAAACTTTAATTCGTTCCGGTGCACTCGACGTAATTGTGGTTGACTCGGTAGCTGCATTAGTACCAAGGGCAGAACTTGAAGGCGAAATGGGTGATTCCCATATGGGACTTCAGGCGCGTTTGATGTCACAGGCGCTTCGTAAAATTACCGGTATTGTGAGCAAATCGCATACTGCTTGTATTTTCATTAATCAGGTTCGCGAAAAAATTGGCGTAATGTTTGGTAATCCTGAAACTACTACCGGTGGTCGGGCGCTTAAGTTTTACTCTTCAGTTCGCTTAGACATTCGCCGTATTGGCGCTATCAAAAAAGCGGATGAAGTGGTTGGTAACCGAACCAAAGTGAAAGTGGCCAAAAATAAAGTAGCTCCTCCTTTCAAAGTGGTAGAGTTTAATATTATGTACGGAAAAGGAACTTCCAGAATTGCTGAAATTCTTGACCTTGCCGTGGAATTCGACATTATTGAAAAACGTGGTAGTTGGTTCCGTTTTGATGGAGAACCTATTGGTCAGGGAGCCGATGCCGCTATGCAATTCCTTGAGGAAGATGAGGAACTCACTGAAAATATTGAAAAGGCAGTTCGGGCTAAACTTCGTGGTGAAGATTTAGACGAACCAATTCCTGATGCCTCTAAAGAGAAAGAAGAGGAAAAAGAAAAAGCCGAAGCCTGATTTAATTATTCTCTCTTGAAAAGAGCTCTGTGTGAAAGCAGGGCTCTTTTATTTTAAAGGATAGATATGAGTCGAAATAAATATCAACAAGAACCAAAATTACCCGATCTTCCGGCAAAGATCGTACGGATTGAGGTTCAAAAAAAGAATTCATTTCGATATTCCCTGTTTGGCGAGCAAGGGTTCATAATAGGAGTTTCAGATTCCACTCTTTCTACATTGAATCTCAAAAAAGGATCGATAATCACACAAGATCAATATTTGAAGATTGAAGAATCTGAAGAGCGTTGGAAGATTCGGGAGTACTTTTTACGGTTACTGGGTCGAAGAGATCACGCCTCTTTTGAGTTAAAGAAGAAAGGATACAAAAAGGAATATTCTTCTGAGCTCATGGATGATATACTTGAAGAATTAGAATCCAAAGGATATATCAATAATCTCAAATTTGCTGAGAAGTTTGTTCATGATAAATTTGAGTTTAATCAATGGGGACCTAATAAAATCAGAAATCATCTTCGCTCAAAAAAGATTAACTCTGCAATAATCGAACAAGCAATAGATTCACAACTTCAATCCGGTGATGAGCTTTCTGTAATTCAGGATTTATTCAAAAAGAAAAAGCCATCTCTATTGCGAACTTCACCGGAAAAAAGAAAGAAAAAATTATTTGATTATCTGTTGAGAAAGGGTTTCAATTCAGATATTATATTCAGGCATATAGATAATCTTCTGGATACCATCGAAGAATGAAAAATATAACCTTAGAAAAAGTAATCAAGTTTACCATAGGCCTTGCAGCTCTGGCTGTACTGGGATGGGTTTTGATGAAGCTTGGAAATCTGGTTTTGTTTTTAATTCTGGCTCTCATTCTTAGTTACATCCTCGATCCGGTTGTTAATTGGTTGCAGAGAAATCGGATTCCGAGGACCTTATCAATCACTATTACACTTTCTGCGGTCATCCTGATTTTTGTATATGCATCCACTACTGTAATCCCGATTGTTGCAGAGCAAATGGTTCAGCTTGCCGGCCAGCTAACGATTCAAAACATTGAGAATGCAGCCAATACAGTAGAGACAAGACTTAGTAATGATTATGATTTCATCCCGCCGGGTTTTCTGAGTGATAATCTTTCTCAAATATTGAACTCTCTTTTCGATTTTGATCAGTTCTCCACCCTTTTTACCAATGTAGTAGGAGTTTTCACAAATATATTCTCTGCAGTATTGGTTGTGCCCTTTGCAGCTTTTTTCTTTTTAAAAGATGGCTCAAAAATCCGAAGAGATCTGCTACTTCTAATCCCTAATAAATATTTTGAAACGTCGCTCACATTAATCGATAAAATTGAGAAGAGATTGGGATTGTATTTCAGAAGTGTTTTGATGCAGAGCTTTTTAGTTGCTACCAGTTCCTGGGCTACTCTGTCTATAGCAGGTTTGGAAAACTCTCTAAGTGTGGGAATTGCGGTAGGACTGGCTAATACAATTCCTTATTTCGGACCGATAATCGGCTATATACTTTCTGTAATTATTTCCATTATTGAAACCGGTAATTTTGATTTAGTACTGGTTTGCCTGCTTGCAATATTTGTAGTTCAGATGTTAGACAATCTCATTTTTCAGCCATTTCTGTTTTCCAGATCGGCTGATATGCACCCCGTGGCCATTTTATTTATAATTTTAGTTGGTGCAGAAGTAGCCGGTATTTTAGGGATGCTTGTGGCAATTCCTTTAGCTACCATTGTCAGAATTACTATTCTTCAAATTTCCTGGAGCTTTAATAATTATCAGGTATTCAATCAGGAAATTGAAATTATAAAAGGTCCGCCCGGTTAGATTTATCCTCTGATTGATAGCGAAACTTTGCTTATCTTTATTGTCTTAATCGGCAACTTTCAATCTTTCTTTTTTTGAAGAACCTTGTTGTTTTTGCTTCCGGATCGGGCTCAAACTTTCAGTCAATTATTGATGCTATTTCTTCAGGTTCTTTATCTGCCAATATCAGCGGCTTAATTACCAACAAAGACCTTATAAGAGCTATTGACAGAGCGAGAAAGGTTGATATTCCTGTTTCTGTCTTAAATCCTTCTGAATTTGAAAGTACCGAAGAATATGAAAACCGGCTTTTGGAAATCCTTCAGGAAAATAATGCAGATCTATTAATTCTTGCGGGATACATGAAGAAAATTCCTTCGGCCGTAGTTAATAAATATGAAGACAGAATTTTAAACATTCATCCTTCTCTTATACCCAAACATTGCGGTAAAGGTTTTTATGGATTGAAAGTCCATGAATCAGTACTTGATTCAGGAGATGAAGAAACCGGCTGTACTGTTCATATTGTTAATAAGGAATTTGATGATGGTCCGATATTGGCTCAGTCCAAAGTATCTGTACAATCTGATGATACTCCTGAAACACTTGCAAAAAGAGTGTTAGCTGAAGAACACAAGCTATATCCAAAAGTAATTCAAGAATATTTAAACAAACTTAATTAACCAACGTGGCACTTAAACCTCTCTCCTCTCTTCCAACCAAACCTTTAAAAATTAAAAGAGCATTATTATCTGTTTCGGATAAAACCAACATTACCGAGCTTGCAAAGGCATTGCATAACAATGGAGTTGAATTAATTTCAACTGGCGGAACTGCTAAAGTAATTTCTGAAGCAGATATACCGGTAAAGGATGTTTCAGAAATAACTGAATTTCAGGAATGCCTGGATGGAAGAGTAAAAACGCTGCATCCTTTTGTTCATGGAGGGATTTTGGCAAGAACAAGCTATGATCAGGACAATCAAGAAATTAAACAGCTGGGAATAGATCCAATCGAATTAGTGGTTGTAAATCTTTATCCTTTCAAAACTAAAATTCAGGAAGAGGATATTACTCCTGCCATTGCTACTGAATTTATTGACATTGGTGGACCGACTATGATCAGAGCTGCCGCTAAAAACTTTGCCCATGTGAGTATTCTCAGCACTCCTGATCAGTATGATGCTTTTATTCAGGAATTAAATTCCGGGAATGGAATTTCTTTTGAATTAAGAAAGTCATTAGCCAAAGATGCCTTTAATCATACAGCAGATTACGATTCTGCAATAGCAAATTACTTTAACGAACTTGTTGATGAAGAACCCGCTAAACAGTTCAATGCTTCTTTCCCGCTTTCACAAGAACTCAGATATGGAGAAAATCCTCATCAAAAAGGTGCAGTTTATGGAAACCAGAATGAAATCATCGATTGTTTTCATGGAAAACAATTAAGCTATAACAATTTCATTGATGTGGATGCAGCATTAAATATCATCTCATCATTTAGCGCTGACGATCCAACTTGTGCAATTATAAAGCATACCATCCCATGTGGCGTAGGAATAGGAGAAAACCTAACTGAGGCCTACGAAAAAGCTTTCAGTACCGACACCGTATCTCCATTTGGGGGAATAGTAGTCGTTAATAAAGAGCTTGATATTTCAACTGTTGAAGCGATTGACAAAATATTCACTGAAATTATTATAGCCCCTTCTTTTAGTAAAGATGCATTGGAATTGCTGACTCAGAAAAAAAATCGCAGATTAATCAGGATCAAAAAACAAGTTTCGGAGTTAGAGTCTTCATCTTTCAGATCTATATTCGGAGGTGTTCTCACTCAGGAAGCTGATCTTGCTCCGGTAGAAACTTCTGATTTTGAAGTAGTCAGCCAGAGACAACCTTCTGATGAAGAGATGAAAGATTTAATTTTTGCATGGAAAGTTGTGAGACACGTTAAATCGAATGCTATAGTTTACGCTAAAGACGGAAGAACGCTTGGAATTGGTTCAGGTCAAACAAGCAGAGTGGATTCTTCGGAAATTGCAGTAGATAAAGCCAAAAAAGAAGAATTAGATCTGTCAGGTTCAGCAATTGCTTCAGATGCTTTTTTCCCTTTTTCTGATGGAATTGAAGCTGCTGCTAAAGCAGGTGCAACCGCTGTAATTCAGCCCGGTGGCAGTATCAGAGATGAAGAAGTGATCGCAAAAGCTAATGAATTAGGTCTTGCTATGGTCTTCACAGGAAAACGTCATTTTAAACATTAAAAATTAGCGTTCGCATTAACAGTTTCATTCTCGTATTTTCCCGCAAATATACCCTCAGCACTTATAACATCTACACAATCGGAAATGTCTGATAACTACGGAATTCCATCACCTGCCTCTTCAAAAAATAAACAAAAAAAAGGACTGCTCGATTTCTTATACACTGATATAGCTATCGACCTTGGAACAGCAAATACTCTGATTTACTCCCGGGGAGAAGGTATTGTGCTTGATGAACCAAGTATTGTAGCTCTTAATCAAAATGGTGTACCTGTTACAACCGGACATGAGGCACGCTTAATGCACGAGAAAACTCACCGTAACATCAGAACGGTAAGACCGCTCAGAGATGGTGTTATCGCTGATTTTGAAGTTGCAGAGCATATGATTAGGGGTATGATTAAGAAAGTAAAGATGAAATGGTATTCATCTACCCGGCAAATGGTGATTTGTGTGCCAAGTGGAATTACTGAGGTGGAAAGAAGAGCGGTTCGTGACAGCGCAGAACACGCCGGGGCGAAAGATGTATTTTTGGTAGATGAACCAATGGCTGCTGCAATAGGTATTGGCCTTGATGTTCATGAGCCTGTGGGAAGTATGATTGTAGACATTGGTGGAGGAACTACTGAGATTGCTGTTATTGCACTTTCAGGTATTGTTTATGCACAGTCTGTCCGGCTTGGTGGAGATGAGCTGAATGAAGATATCATCAATTATTTCAGAAGAAATCATAATCTTTTAATTGGTGAGCGAACTGCTGAAAAGATTAAATGCGAGATCGGCTCTGCTGCTCCGCTTGATGAAGAGCTTGAAATGATTACAAAAGGTCGAGACTTAGTAAATGGAGTTCCTCGAACCCGACATATCACTTCTAAAGACGCCAGAGAAGCTATAGCCGAATCAGTAAATACTATTGTTGAATCTATCACAAAATCACTGGAGCAAACTCCTCCGGAGCTATCTGCTGATATTTTGGATAGAGGAATCATGCTGACCGGAGGTGGTGCATTGCTTAAAAACCTCGACAAACTGATTATGGAAACTACTGATCTTCCGGTTCATATCGCTGAAGATCCACTTACAGCAGTAGTTAGAGGAACAGGAGCAATTTTAGAAAACCTTGATTACTACCGACCTGTGATCTCTTAATCTGAATGATGGATGCAATTAAAAACCCAAAAAGTTGGTGAAGCTAAAGACTACATCATAGCAGCTTTTTTAATTTTGCTTTCTGTTACCGTTGCGGTTAGCAGAAATCAAGGCGGAATTAACTCTCTTCGACAATTTTCTGCAGTAACTGTCAGTGTGCTGCAAACTCCTCTTTCCAATATCAGAATTTACCGCCAAGCCCTGAAAACGAACACCTATCTTCAGCGGCAGAATATTCAGTTACAGGATGAATTAAGTCGGTTACGTTCAATTGAGCAGGAAAATATAGAACTCAGGGAGATGCTTGCTTACAGAGACTCCTCTGATTTTACTTTAATACCAGCACAAATTATTGGTAAAGAGTTGACCGGAGTGAATAAAAGCTTAACGATTGATATCGGTACTGATGATGGTGTTGCAGTTGGAATGCCACTTGTTACTTCTGATGGATTACTTGGAAAAGTTATTGTAAGAACTGATGGATATGCTCAGATTATCCCTTACAATAATTCTCTTTTCAGAGCCAGTGGACTTATTCAGGAACACAACGCTCCCGGAATTGTTTCCTGGAATCCTGAAAAGTTAAATGAGCTTGTAATCGATTTTATTCCCCAAACTATTCCTGTGACGGAAGGAAATATCGTAATTACCTCAGGATTTAGTAATGAACTTCCCCGCGGAATACCTATAGGTGAAGTAACCAGATATGAATTTGAAGAAGGAAAAGAAACTCAACGTGTTTTTATCCGGCCTTACGCCTCTCTCAGTCAGGCTGCTCAGGGTTTTATTATCAAATACACTCCGGACAGTACTTTAGTTGAATTGGATGAAGAATTTCAAAGTATTTTTGAATGAATAAAAGCGTGATTAAACACATCGGCGTAGGAACTCTTTTTGTTCTTTCTCAGCTACTGATTTTTCAGTATTTAACCATTTATGGTGCAGTTGCTGATGTTGTTCTGATCTTTTTATTGTGGTTGTCATTGCATTACAAAAGGCACGAGCTTTTATTTTTTGCTGCTGGTTTAGGTTTGTTCCAGGATATGCTCTTTGACACATGGGGATTGAATATGTTTGCCAAAACAATCACTCTATTTGTCCTTTACCGATTTACGGAAAACTTTTCTGAGACCCGATTACTTTTCTGGCAGGTTTTAGTTTTGACTCTGGCCGCAGCAATCACGCACAACATTTTTTACTTTATATTTGCATCCTTTCTCGATGCATTTGGTTTTTCTTATTCGCCGATAATTATTTTAACAGTGAGTAGTTTTTACACTGCGGTAGTTGGAACTTTACTTTTTATTCTGAAAGGAGATCCTAAAAAATGACTAATTCTTCCAAAAGAACCAGAACTTCTATTATAGCTCTCCAAGCTATTATGGGATTGATCTGTATTCTTGTACTTGGAAGAGTATTTTTTCTTCAGATAGTTCAATACGAAGTTTATGATGAACTTGGAGACAAAAATTCTGTTCGTCAGGAAAGAATCGATGCAGCAAGAGGTCTAATTTACGATAGAAATAAAACTCTTCTCGTTGATAACCAACCAATCTATTCTGTTACCATCACTCCTGTTAATTTTGATGATTCCAATATTCCGTTACTTGCTGAATATCTTGGAGAATCTGACAGCCTGATAACAGAACTTGTCAATGATGCAAAGAATTACTCAAGATTCAGATCTTCAAAATTGATTTCTGATATAAGTTTTGAATCTTTTTCTTTGATTCAGGAAAACTTGTGGCGGCTACCCGGGATTGGTCATCAAATTGACAGCAAAAGGAACTATCCCTCTCCTGTAACGGCTTCCCATATTTTAGGATATCTGAGAGAAGCTGATGAATCAGACTATACTCAGAACAGCAGTATACGATTAGGAGATAAAATTGGTAAAAGCGGACTGGAACTCATTTACCAGGATGAGCTTAGAGGAAAAGCCGGTGTAAATTATCTAAAAGTAAATGCGCTTGGGCAGTCTTTAGGTAACTTCAATGAGGAGCGCAATTCAAAAAACCCTGTACAGGGTGATAATGTTATTACTACCATTGATGCCGATCTTCAATTGCTTTCTGAAAAATTAATGGAAGGTAAAACCGGTGCCATCGTAGCAATGAATCCCAAAACCGGAGCTATTTTAGCGATGGTAAGTTCTCCTGAATACGAAGTTAGAAAACTTGCGGGAAGAATTGACAAGGAATATTGGCAATACATTAATTCAGATTCTACCCGCCCGCTTTTTAATCGTGCAATATCAAGCAGACAACCACCCGGATCAACTTTTAAACCTATCATGGGTATAATTGGTCTCCATCTCGGCATTGTTACACCGGAAACCGAAATCTATAATACAGGTCAATATATAAGAGGAAGAGCTTACAAAGATCTAGCTGATCCCGGTGACTACAATATGGAAAATGCCATTGCTCAGTCAAGCAATACATACTTTTTAAGTTTGATGGATAAAATTGCCACATCCGGCAATCTCAATAAATGGAGTAATCTTGCGAAAGATTTTGGATTAGGTGTTCCTAATAATATTGATTTACCCAGCGCAAATCGCGGAATTATACCGGACAGCGCTTATTTAGATCAAAGGTTTGGAAAGCGAAAATGGGGACTGGGTGATGTTCTGAACTTTGGAATTGGTCAGGGGCTTGTTTCTGCATCTCCACTTCAAATAGCACAAATGACAAGTACTATCGTAAATGGCGGTCATCAGATTCAACCACACTTTGTAGAATCAATTGAAAAAGCAGATGGAACCATAGAGAAAACACCGATTAAATTTGAGAAAATTGACTGGGTGAAAGATGAATATCTGAATACCGTAAAAAAGGGATTACGTCTGAATGTATTAGAAGGAAGTGGGCAAGGTTTTGCCCTTTTAGATAGTATAGAAATTGCAGGTAAAACCGGAACTGCCCAAAATCCGTTTGGCTATTCACACGGTTGGTACACTTCTTTTGCACCCTACGACAATCCTGAAATTGTTGTAACCGTTTTTATCGAAAATGCAGGATGGGCTTCTGCTTCAGCTGTTCCCATTGCCTCTCTCCTAATCGAAAAATACCTTTCAAATAAAATTTCGAGACAATGGGTGTATAATTATGTGTTAAACTGGGAACCGAAAGAAGATAATTCAGAACAGACTGCTGGTGATATTGATACAGCGATTGAAAATGATGAGCAATGACTAATCTCAGAGATTTAAACTGGTCGATTGTTGGTGCATGGTTAATACTATCCATAGTTGGTTTAGTGGCAATATACAGTGCTACTGAAGGTCCTGTATCTGAGTTTTTGCCCGAATACATTCAGAATAATTTTGCCAAGCAGGTCATTTTTGTTTCTGTTTCCATCGTTTTAGTGTTGGGATTCCAGTTTTTTACTCCCAGGTCATATATGCAGTTATCTTATCTCTTCTATGGAATTTGTCTGCTTTTAATGGTCGCAACGCTGCTTTTCGGGACGGAGATAAATGGCGCCAAAAGTTGGATCAGACTTGGATTTTTCAATCTCCAGAGTAGTGAACTAATGAAAATTGCTACTATTCTGGCGACGGCTCAGTATTTAACCAGTAGAAGAGATATTTCAGCAGAGAATATCCGTTATGCATTGATAGCTGTAGTTATGATTCTGGTACCTACCATTTTGGTAATTCTCCAAAATGATTTTGGTACTGCAATTGTATTCTTTGCTCTTATTCCTGTAATGCTGTTTTGGTCTGGTTTACCATATGGAGTTTCAATTTACATCATTTCTCCAGCCCTCATTCTATATCTCACAGTATTTGATTGGAAATTGGGAGCTATCGCCACTCTCTTAGTTTCAGCCTTAATTTTTCTTGTGCAAAAAAGAATTTGGCTCACAGTTACATCTTTGATAACTGGAGTTATCACTGTTACCGGGGTTAATCTTGCGCTTACAAGCATTCTCCAACCACACCAAATAGCACGAATAGTTGCCTTTACTAATCCTTCTTACGATCCAACCGGGGCAGGATGGAATGTTATTCAGGCTAAAACAGCCATAGGTTCAGGCGGGCTTCTTGGAAAAGGATTTCTTGAGGGAACTCAAACGCAGTTAAAATTTCTCCCGGAACAATGGACAGATTTTATCACATGCGTAGTAGGAGAAGAATTTGGTTTTGCAGGATTGAGCCTTCTTATCCTCACTTTTCTGTTTCTGTTTATGAGATTATTACGAATGGCGGGGAATCATAAACATCCATTCGCTCAATTAGTAACTGTGAGTGTTACTGCCGTATTTTTTATTCACTTTGTAATTAACATTGGGAGTGCCACAGCTTTATTACCTGTGATTGGTATTCCGTTGCCATTTGTTAGTTATGGTGGATCTGCATTTCTAACCAACTCTCTGATGCTGGCAATTTGCCTGAATATGGATTTGTATAAAAGAGACTTTAGTATCTATCGCTGATACTTTTTTTCTGTACCAAGGTTAAAACCTAACCTATGATGTTTGGTAATTCCGTGTTCTTTTAAAGCCATTTTATGATGAGCAGTAGGATAACCCACATTCGTTTCCCATCCAAATTCCGGATATTCCTTTGATATTTTTTTCATGTACCTATCCCTGTAATTTTTTGCCAGAATAGATGCGGCCCCAATCGACATAGATTTATCATCACCTTTAATAATGCAATTATATGGGATTAGTGATGTAGTAAACCTGTTTCCATCAACCAGTAAATAATCAGGTTCTGCTCCTTTTGTATCCACACACTTTTGCATGGTTTTAAGTGAAGCCCACAAAATGTTAAGATCAAATATTTCTTGAAGAGAACCCTCCTGAACTGTATAAAAAACGGCTTTACACTTTATCTCTTCTTCAAGCTCTATTCTGTTTTTCTCGGAAAGTTGCTTGCTGTCTTTTATTCCGGAAACCGGTTCGTCAGGATCTAATATTACTCCGGCAGCAACCACCGGTCCACTCAAACAACCTCTTCCTACTTCATCCAATCCCATCACTCTTTTGTATCCTTCATTCCATAAAGTTGATTCGTAAAATAGACGATTATGTATCTCTTCCTGATTGTCTTGTGGTTTCATTCGGATTGAATGGTTTTATCTTATACTTTGTATTAAAATAAGATATGAACTTCAGATATTCACAATGGAACGAAAGATTTGGAAAGAACTCAGCTAAGTCTCCGTTTGAGACGCTTTTCAATCTATTTCAGGAACTCCTTACCATTTCAAGTGGGGATGTTGATCAGTCTATGAACTGGCTTACCCAGCTTGATGAGAAGTATAAAATCACGGATCAATTCGATGAAGATTACTCTGTTGCAGAATTTATGGAGGAACTCAAAGAAAGAGGATATATAAAAGAAGATTCTGATCAGGAAGTCTTGATTATCACTCGAAAGACTGAGCGGAGTCTCAGACAAAAATCACTCGAAGAAATATTCAAGAACCTGGAAAAAGGCGGCGTAGGTTCACACAAAACCCAACATACCGGTAAAGGGCTTGAACGTCAGCCGGAAACAAGAAAATGGAATCCCGGGAGCGACATTGGACAAATCGATTCCGTAGGAACCATGCTTAACATGCTGAATCACAGCAATATCGATAGTTTTGAGCTTAGAGAGGATGATTTGTCAGTATATGACACTGATCATTATACATCTGTTTCAACCGTCCTACTGATCGATATCAGCCATTCAATGATACTTTATGGTGAAGACAGGATAACTCCTGCTAAAAAAGTCGCTATGGCACTTTCTGAATTGATAATGAATAATTATGCCAAAGATTCTTTAGATATCATCGTATTTGGTAATGAGGCTTGGGAAATATCAATCGAAGATCTTCCCTATTTAAAAGTTGGTCCCTTTCATACTAATACCCTGCAAGGACTTGAGAGGGCACGCCATCTGCTGCAAAGAAAAAAGTTTGCCAATAAACAGGTTTTCATGATCACTGATGGAAAACCGTCCTGCATGATTCAAAATGGGAAACTTTATAAAAACAGTTTTGGACTGGATCGCAAAATTGTAAATAAAGTTCTTGATGAAGCTGTAAAATGCAGACGTGAAAATATTCAAATCACAACCTTTATGATAGCGAGTGACCCCTATCTTCAGAAATTCGTACGTGAAATGACAGAGGCAAACAAAGGGAAAGCATATTTTGCTTCATTAGATAATCTGGGTGGATATGTCTTTGAAGATTATCTTAAAAACAGGCGAAAAAACGTTAAATAAAAAAGCCCGTCGATAAACGGGCTTTAAAGTTTTCTAAAGGTAATTCTCTATTAAATACCCAAATTAACCATCACAGCATCTGTAATGTTATACTTCTGGCTGTATTCTTGTGAAGCATAAAGGATGATCGAATCTCCTGTACTTGTCGTAATGTTTAATACATAATCCAATCCCTGTTCTTCTGCAACTGCACTTATAGCATTTCCAATCTGAGTTAACAGAGGACCAAGCAATTCATTCCTCTTTTGCTGGATTTCCTGCTGAGCCTGGCGATCTGCCTGATTTAGATCGTCGCTCATTTGCTGCAATTTTTGCTCTTCTTCCTCTTTAGCAGCTGCAGAAATCACGTCTCTTTTTTGCTCATAAGTGTTAATTGCCTGTTGCAATGCAATCTCTTTTTGCTGGATTTCAAGAGCTTTTCTGTCTGAAAAATTCTTGAGTCGTTGCTGGACTGCTTTCATCTCCGGCATACGATCTAATACTGCCTGAGGATTAACAAATCCGATTTTCGGTTCAACAACTTGCTGTGCATTAGTAGTGATTGCAAAGCAAAGAGCTAAAGTTATAACTGATAGTACTTTCTTAAACATTGTTCTGTTTTATGATTGTTTTAAATTATTCAATACTTGTTGGGTAATATCCTGCTGATCTTCGGATGCGTAAAATATAATTGTCCCTCCGTTCACGGAGCCTTGATTCAACACTAAATCTAATCCTAAAGAATCTGCAACATTTTCAATTTCAGCATACACCTTTTGTTGTAGTGGGCGTAGTAAAGTTAATTGTCTTTGCTGAACTTCATTGATACTGTTTTGACGCTCCTTCTCAAAGTCCTGATTTTTTTGAGTTAATTCAGCTTCTTTTTCATCTCTTTGAGCCTGAGTCATATTAGACCTGTTTTCCTCATACTGAGAAAACTCCTGCTGCAGAGCGACTGCTTTAACAGCTAACAAAGAATCTTTTTCCTGAAGAAGAATTCCGATTTGCTGATCAATTTGCTGAACCTCTGGAAGTTGAGACAAGATAACTTCCGGATTCGTATATCCAATTTTAAGTTGACTAAATCCCTGAACTGAAAATAGCCCCAGGATTAATACAATTAGTGATAGTCGTTTCATTAAACTAATTTTCAATTTACTGTTCTGTTTCGATACCAAGTTCTTCAAGGATATCATTGTTTAAATTCCATTCTCCTCTGGCGTAAACCATATATATATCGCCAGATCTGTCAAAAACAAAATCAAATCCATTTCTTTGTGCAACCCTTCGTACTGCTGCAAATACTTGTCTTTGAATCGGTTCTAATAACTCTCTTTGTTTTTTGAAATATTCACCTTCGGGTCCAAATTTCTGTGCCCTCAAGTTATCTAACTCTCTTTTCCTTGATTTTATTTCCTGAATTTTTTCCTTTTTGATCTCTTCTGAATATAAAATCTCTTTAGCTGAATAATCTTGTTCAAGCTGTTCGATCTCAAGTTGTTTTTCCTGAATCTCTTGTTTCCACTTATCCGTGAGTATCTTCAATTGCTGTTCAATACCATTGTACTCAGGAATTTTTGTCAAAATTATATCTGACTCATAGAAACCAATCTTTTGGTCCTGAGCTGTAATATTTGCTGACATCAAAAATACTGCAACACAAAAACAAGTGATATGTAATTTTGACAATCTAAATCTCATTAGAACGGAGCTCCAATATTGAATAAGAATTCCCAGTTTCCGGCTTCCACAGCAGGATTTGTCCCTTCAATTCCATCAAACCTATATCCATAACTCAGATCAACAAGACCTAGTATCGGTAAGAATAAACGAACACCAAATCCGGCTGATCTTTTTAACTCAAATGGGTCAAATTCTGAAAAATTAAGATATGAATTTCCTGCGTCAAGGAATGTATAAGGAATAAGTTGTAATTGTTCATTCTGTACAGCAGGGTACCTCATTTCTAAACTATACTTATTGAAAATTCTACCCCCAATCTGTACTCCATTTTCAAATGGTGCGATACTTTGCCCGATCCCTCCCGGGTAACCTCTCATATCAATATTATCATACAAGAAGCTTTGTCGCTGTTGAAGCTGAGTTCCACCTACAAGGAAACGCTCAAATTCTGTTCTGTCATTCTGTGTAAAATAACCCAAATATCCGAAATCAGCAGTGGTAGAAAGTACCAGTTTATCTATTAATGGGAAGTGACTCTGATAGCTTGATTTTATTTTATAAAAATCAGCAAATCCGGGAATTGGAAAACCTATTTCTCCGGACAAACTTATTTTAGAACCAATATTTGGTGATAATGGATTATCAACCGAGTTTCGCTCTATTAATTGCTGAATAGTGATCGAGTTGGAAATTCCTGATCTCCTGAATCCAGAATTTTGCTCAACATCATACAACTGATAACCTAATGTAGTTCTTGTTGAAAAATAATCGTCCGGCCATTTTAGTCGTTTTCCTAAAGAAACACTTCCGGTAAATAGCTCACTTTTTCCTACACTAAATCGGTTATTATTAATAAGGTTGTAAGAGAAATTTACTCCTAATGAAGTAGGTTTACCTCCCAACCACGGCTCAACAAAGTTCATGGAATAACTCTGATAACCCTGACCAGTGACTTGTACTCCTAATGAAAGTCTCTGTCCGTCTCCGGAAGGGATTGGAGTCCATCCTCCCTTTTCAAAAGCTCTTTGAATAGAAAAGTTATTAAAATTCACTCGTGCGGAAATAATGGCTCCAATTGATTGCCCACCATAACCACCAGAAAACTCAAAGTTATCGGTAGAAACAGATTCATCTAAGCGATAAGTAATATCCACTGTTTTATTATTCCTATCTGGAATAAGATCAGGCT
The DNA here is from genome assembly GCA_965267565.1 of Balneola sp. Lineage (GTDB taxonomy): Bacteria > Bacteroidota > Rhodothermia > Balneolales > Balneolaceae > Balneola. The sequence goes on along the minus strand of OZ254085.1, from coordinate 3,039,239 downwards.
GAATATTTTGCTGATTAAAATACCCCAATTGTCCGAGCTCTCTGATTGTTCGAATGATAGCTTCTCTGCTATATTTATTTCCGGGGACAGTACGAAGGGTTCTTCTTACAACATCATCATGAGTTTTTGTATTTCCGGAAAAAGAAACTTCTTCTACCGTAGCAATCTCGTCCTCATAAATATCAATGTGAATATCTAAAGAATCTTCTGCGACCTTTTCTACAGTTGGGAATGCCTGGAAAAACAAATACCCAATATTTTGATACAGGGAAGTAACATCAGTACTGTTTTTATTGATATTCAGGTTTTCATCAAATTTTTGCTCATTATAAACTTCACCCTCTTCAAAACCTAAAGAACGGGTTAACTGCTCATCAGTATAAACAGTATTCCCATCCCAGGTAATATTTCTAATCTTGTACTGTGGTCCCTCTTCTATTTCAATATGGACACCAACTCCGTCCAAATCTTTAACATAATTGTAGATGAATACGGAATCCCGAACTATCCGAACATCTGTATATCCATTTTTTCTATAGAATGCGAGTACATTTTCTTTACCTTCCTCAAAATCATCTTTCTTATACACTTTCTTTGAAAGAAACTTCCACCACTTGTCTTCTTTCAATGGCTTCATTTTCTTGGTAAGCTTCCGGTCAGAAAACGCCTCGTTCCCAATAAATTTTATATCCTTGATTTCAAGACGAACACCTGCGTCAACTTTAAATACGAGAGTAGCGCGGTTTTCTAATGTTTCTGAAGGTCTGATTTCCGTTTCTACTTCAGTGTACCAATACCCTTTTCCTTTATAAAATCTATGAATGGTATTTTCTGCACGGGCTATAAGTGCATCAGTTATTGCTACACCCGGAATTATTTTTATCAAATCCTCAAGATCTCTTCGCTGTGACCTTTTTACTCCTTCAATTTTAAACTCAATAATTCGAGGCTTTTCAGTCACCTTTATAATCAGACTGATTTCAGAAGCAGTTTGTTCAGAAATAAAGATTTCCACATCAGAAAATAACCCTGCTCTGTGTAATCTCTTTATTGCATCAGGAATATCTTCACCCGGCCAGTTTATTTCTCGACCTACAGTAAGTCCGCTGGCATTAATTATAAATTGATCTCTTGTACTTTCACTTCCTTCAACAGTAACACTTTTGATGGTGTATTGTTGAGGTGTATTCTGGGTGGGATCGGTGATTTCAAAGGTATCTTGCGCAAAAACCTGATTGAATACCGTTAAAAAACCTATAAGCAATAGTGATGCTACAAATGTGTTCTTAAACAAACTTAAATCTAATTTTTTGAGGTTCACTTAGTCTTTGTTTTTCAGTAAACGGGATGAAACCCCTTTTTCGTCTTTTGATGATTGAACTTTTCCAAATCTGCGATCTCTGCCCTGATAAGATTCAATTGCTTTGTATAATTCTTCCCTTCTGAAGTCCGGCCAAAATTGCTCTGTCATATACAATTCTGAATAAGCAAGCTGCCAAAGCAAGAAATTACTGATTCTGTATTCGCCACTGGTTCTGATAATCAGATCGGGATCAGGAACTTCTGCTGTAGAAAGATGATCCGCAATCATTTGATCATTAATCAATGAAGGATCTAAACGACCTTCTTTTACATGAGTGGCAATTTTTTTAACAGCTTCGGTAATATCCCATCGACCCGAATAACTCAGCGCCAAACATAGCTGAAGACGATCATTATTTTCCGTCAATTCTATTGCTTCTCTAAGCTGTTGTTTACAATCCTTAGGAAAACGATCGACCTGACCAATAGTAACAAGCTTGATATTATTCTCGTGTAGATTATCCGCTTCTTTTCTAAGAGATGAAACCAGCAATCTCATTAAACCTCGCACTTCCGCTGAAGGTCTCCCCCAATTCTCGGTAGAAAAAGCGTACAGAGTAAGATATTTAACACCCAGTTGAGCACACGATTCGGTGATATCTCTTACGGAATCTACTCCTACTTTATGCCCGTGCAAACGAATACTGCCTTTACTTTTAGCCCAACGACCATTGCCATCCATAATAATGGCAATATGCTCCGGAATTTCTCCAGAGTCCATCAGTTTAGCCTGCTTCTCCTTATCGGCAGATGTCTGATCAGTATTTGTGAGTGTTAATTTTTTCAAAATTTATAGCAGATTTTCAAGCCTTAAAAAATAGACTATATATCACCCTAATTCAAGGTAAGAATTAGGATTAACCATTAAGATTTTGCTTTAAAGAAATCATTTCAAGCAAAGCCAACGCAGCCTCTCCTCCCTTATTTCCTTTATCACCAACTCTGTCCAACGCCTGTTTAACATCATCAGTAGTAAGCACACCAAAAGCTACCGGTTTTCCTGTTTTAAGATTTACATCTAAAATGCCTTGTGTAACTGCATCGCATACATATTCAAAATGAGGAGTACCTCCTCTTATAACAACACCCAATGCAATTACTCCATCCAAATCTTTGGATTCTAACATGGTTTGTACCGCCAACGGTAGCTCAAACGAACCGGGACATTTTGCTACAGTTATATTTTCTTCAGCAACTCCATTTCCTTTCAATGCTTCTAAAGCTCCATTTAGCATTTTATCAGTAATGGATGAATTCCACCTGGAAACAACAACACCAACTTTGGTATTTTTTGGTTTTGAATTCGACTCTATATAATTGATACCCATTATTCTTTTATAAATGATGTTTGTTTACGTTGATCTGTCATTCGTTTCATTGCATCCACATTCTTTTGAGCAGTGGTCATAATTCCAACCTGAGAATCAGCTTTTTCATAATTTCCATGATAATCACTTCCCCCGGTTTTAATAAGATTATACTTTTCGCAAAGTTCTGTTAACTCCAGTTGTTTCTTCCAATTATGACTTGGGTGTATGCATTCGATTCCGTCAATTTCACCGTTATCAATAAAATTTAAAATTTCATCCTGACTTAAAAACCGTCCGGGATGTGCTAAAACCGAAGCTCCACCTACACTTTTAATCATTTGAATAGCTTCAAATGCTTCCGGATACGAGTTGTCAATTTCACCCAATTTCTCATTGCTGAGATACAACTCGAATGCCTGATTAAAACTATTCACATATCCTTTTTCCATAAGAACTTTTGCAATATGCGGTCTGCCCAAATTCGCTCCATCCGAAATCGCCCAAACTTCATCGTAAGTCACATTAATCTTTTTTTCACGAAGCGTTCCAATAATTCCTTTTAATCGTTGAGATCGGGATCGTTTCTGCTCAGTTAAAAAATTTGAAAAGTATTCCGTTTCTGTATCAAAGTAATAGGCGAGAATGTGTACTTCTCTTCCCTCGTAATTTGTTGTTACTTCAACTCCCGGAATCAAATTTACCCCGGCTTCTTTTGCAAAAGGTAAAGCTTCGAAATAGGCCTCGAACGTATCATGATCGGTAATGGCTACGGAAGAAAGGTTTTTATCTGATGCGAGCCTGATGACTTCTTCCGGTAATAATTGCCCGTCAGAAAATCGGGTATGAATATGAAGATCGGCTTTTTCAGGCATCAGTTTTCGCCTGTTAAAATAGATTCTATTCGATCCGGATTGTTTATGAGATCAATTGCAGCCTGCACTTGCTGATCTCTCGTAAGAGAAGCGTTGGATTCTGATGTTGAGCCTTTCTTTCTTGATACCAACTCTAACCAAAGCGTTTTCTCAATGAACTCACGACTGTTTTCCAGTTCCTGCTTTTCGTTCTGTTCTACAAGTTCACGGAGTTCATCTACTTTTTCCGTAATACCATCCACAGATTTAAGATCATTTTCAATTACATCCAGATATTCTTCTGTTTCGCTATCGAACTCAAATTCCGATTGTTCCAGATAATTTTTGAAATCATTGAATAGTCCATCAGGAATTGAATCAAAACTCATATTCTCATTTTGGGCATAATATTCGGTTGCAAAATCGAATAGCACTCCTTTTCTGAGAAGAGCAATTTCTAAGAGTGTGGGTTTTTCAATTTCAACTACAACATCAGGCTCGATTCCTCGTCCTTCCTGAACTATTCTGCCATTCTTGGTTTTAAATACTCCTGATGTTTCTTCGGAAGTGATAACAGATGTTCCTCTTCCCTCATGAGTATATTGTACCGATTGAATACTTCTTCCACTGGGTATGTAATACCGAGCAATAGTAATTTTCATGGAGGTGTTATAGGGAAGCTGCTTCACAATTTGCACTAATCCTTTTCCAAAACTTTGTTCGCCAACTATTACAGCTCTGTCCAAATCCTGCAAAGCGCCCGACACTACCTCAGATGCACTCGCACTTCCGCCGTTGACCAATACTACTACCGGTTTTTGAAAAGCAATAGGTTCTCTGGTTGTAAATGTTTGATTATGCTCTCTGAGCCTTCCCCTGTTTTCCACTACCATCAATCCCGGATCAACAAATTTGTCAATAATTCCAACAGCTTCTTGAAGAATTCCGCCGGGGTTGTCTCGCAGATCCAAAATTAAACCATTCAATTCTTTGTCTTCCTGAAGTTGGATCATTGAGTTTCTGATTTCTTCAGCGGATCTCAATCCAAACTGACTCAATTTTATATAACCGATATCTTCCTGAGTGCCAAGATGAGTTACATGAGATACGTTTTTAACTTCAATCCGTTCTCTGGTCAATTCAAATTCAAGAGTTTGATTTACCCCAAACCTTTGGATAGCAATAACAACTTCGGTTCCAGCTTCACCTAATGTCAAAGACTGAACTTCTTCGGGTTGCAAACCTTCTGTTGAGATTCCATCAATAGCAATAATTTCATCACCGGCCCGAATACCGCTTTTTTCTGCAGGTCCGCCTTCTGTTGGAGCAACTATTACCACTTTTCCATCCCGATAACCTGCTTCAATGCCTATTCCGGCATAGTTTCCTCTTTGCAGGATTTCCGCTTGTTCGTTTTGAGATTCATCATAAATCACCGTGTACGGATCAAGCGTTTCCATCATGGCATCTAAGCCAATACGCATTAATTGTTCGGGATCAACTTCATCTACATACTCAAGCGCCACATTTTCGTATGTTTTACTAAAGATGGAAAAGTTCTTTTTGATCAGGAAATAGATATCATTCTGCTGAGCCTGGATACCAATCCCATAACTACTGATCAATAAGAGCAAGATTATTTTTTTAAGAAATGCCATTAATTACTCTTCACTGATTTTGAGAACCTGCCCTACATAGATTCTGGAACCTGAAATACCGTTCAAAGAACGAAGAGTTGATGTGCTCACTCCAAAAGTCTCCGCAATTTCTCCTAAAGTATCATTCTGACGAACTGTATAAGTTTTATAGCCATTTGAACTTGATGATGCAGAAGCAATTAGAATATTTTCACCTCTGCGTTGTTTTCTTTCAAGTTCCTGCTTCTCTCTGTAACTCATTGAGTTTACTTTTTGATAATGAGCCAAATTTCTTTTCGGTACATAGACTGTCAAGTTTTGTCCCACACGAATGGTATTTCCAATTCCATTCCAGGCTCTGATCTCGAACGCTCTCACATCGTACCATTCTGCAATATGTCCAACGGTATCTCCTGTTTTCACTTTATAAGTTAACTTGGAAGAGTTTGAGGGTGTACTCGGTTTACTTCTGGATCGTGTTCTGCTGGTATTGGTAATATTTGTTGGTCGATTAGCTGAAATTTTTCCAGCACTTCCTGCCGGCAGTGGAATTACCAGTTTTTGTCCGGGATGAATAACATTCGATAAATTTTCATTGCTGGCATAAATACCACGAACGGTTGTTCCATATTTTTGAGCAATCAAACCAATCGACTCTCCCCTTCTTACAGTGTGCATGGTCATATCCTGAGCACGATTATCTTTAGGAATTTCTTTGTAAGCAATCAGAAATTCTTCTTTTGCTCCTGTTGGAATCTTTAACGGATATTTATTTCCCGGAGGCGTTGCCCATCTCAATAGTTCAGGATTATAATCCTTCAATTCTTCAGTTGTAATGCCTGATGCTTTTGCTAATGCATCCAGCGGCATTAAACCTTCAACTTCCACAACATCATAACGGTAAGGTTCTCCTTCATATCTTTTCTGGAAACCAAATTCTTCTCTGTTTAAACCGATCATCGCCGTTGCTATAAACCCGGGCACATAACCTCTGGTTTCTCTTGGCAGATAAGGATACGCTTCCCAATAATCTTTTGTACCTCCGGCTCTTCTTATCGCACGATTCAATCCTCTTGGGCTGATGTTATAATTCGCCATCGCCAAATGCCAGTCACCCCAAATATCATACAGATCTTTTAAATGCCGACCTGCAGCTCTTGTCGCTTTTTCAGGATCACGACGCTCATCAACCCACCAATTTATTTCTAAACCGTAGACTCGTCCGGTTGCTGCTATAAACTGCCACATTCCAACTGCAGAAGCCCAGCTTCTCGCTTTCGGATTCAATCCACTTTCTATAAAAGCCAGATATGCTAATTCTTGTGGTACTTTTTCTTCTTTGAAAATCCGCTCGATCATCGGCATATATGTCTCAGCTCGCTGCAACCAAAGCTCCATAACTTCTGGTCGCTTAAGTGTGTAATACACCAAGCTGTTGGTCACGTATCTGTTCTGAATTAGCGGAACCTCTGTTTTATTGAGAACGGCATCGTTAGGGAAATTAAAATCTTCATCGAGATAAGCATCGTCATCAGCAAAAAGCTCTTCCTGAATAGCAAAAATTTCTCCCTGGGCTTCATCGGCAGATTCTGAAATTCCATAAAACTGCCGATATTCACTTACTACAGCACGGGAAAGTTCTGCAAATCTGCGATCGGAGCGGATTTCCGGATAATCATCAAGCAAAGCCTGAGAAGCATTTACGGCATCATTTATATGTCGCTCAGCTTCAAGTGGTTCGTTAGCAAGTTGTGACTCCAAACTCAACACATGCAGTTGATAAATATCGGTAATTCTTCGAAGCACGTCCTGCTGAAAAGCGTCCATTTCTATAGAAACAGGCTGTTCTTCAGTTTCGGAATTTATTTCTTTATCCGATAATGGATTTGTCACGGGCAAAAGCCTCAGAGGCATTTTTTCCGTTTTGATCTTTGTTGTATCCTGGGCAAAAATTGATGTGCTGCACATCAATATCAGTCCCAAAAAAATTCGTTTTGTAAAAGTGTGCATGTGTGTCTGTAGATTTAACTCTTTAAAGTAACAAAATAATGCCATAATTGTATGGCAATGGCTCTTTTTGATTCCCGTTTATCAACACGGGAAAAACCGTCTTATTGTTTCTGAGATTTATGTTTTTCTCTGTTTTTTTCCTGACCGGTCCAACCTTGTACAATCGGCCATCTTCGTCCAACGCCAAATGCCTTAGCAGACATTTTTAAACCGGGGGCCGCCTGATATCTTTTATGCTCATTGATATCAACTAATCGAATGATTCGGTCAACCGTCTCTTCTTCAAATCCTTTGGCAAGAATTTGCTCTCTTGATAACTGATTCTCCAGATAGTATTCCAAAATGGCGTCCAAAGTTCCATAATCCGGTAAAGAATCTGAATCTTTTTGATCAGGACGTAATTCTGCGCTCGGTTCCTTGTCAATTATTGATTGTGGAATGATTTCTTTCTGATAAAATTTTTCGTTCAGCCATCGGCACATTTCATACACTTCCATTTTATAGAGATCAGAAATTACTCCAAGTCCTCCGGACATGTCTCCATACAATGTACAATAGCCAACTGCAGTTTCTGACTTATTTCCGGTATTCAACAACATATGACCAAACTTGTTGGAGATAGCCATTAGCAAATCACCACGACTTCGACTCTGAAGATTTTCTTCTGCCACATTAAAATCAGTTCCTTCAAAAACCGGTTCTAATTGACTCAGGAATGAATCGTAAATTGGTTTGATAGGAATTTCCATCAATTCTATGCCAAGATTGCCAGCCAATTTTTGGGAATCACTTACACTTCCCTCACTTGAAAACTCTGAAGGCATGGTTACCGCCAATACATTATCTGCACCGAGTGCTTCTTTGGCAACTACAGAAACCAAAGCGGAATCAATTCCACCGCTTAATCCCAAAATTACTTTATCACTGATTCCTGTTTTAGAAAGATAATCCCGAAGTCCCAAAACCAACCCATTAAACATGCTTTCCATTTTCGGGGGAGCATCTAACCTTGAGGAAGTATCATTAATTGGGTTTATTTCGCCTGATTCGGTAATGTATTCCAAATCAATATGAGTTTCATGGAATCGTTTTGCTCTGCTGATAATTTTTCCTGAATTATCTAATGCCAAAGAGTCGCCGTCAAAAATGAGTTCGGTATTCGCCCCAACTTGATTAACGTAGAAGAGCGGCACGTTTAATTCATCCGCATGCTTTTGAAGCATTCCTACTCTGCTTATTGGCTTGGTTTTGGTAAACGGAGAAGCTGAAATATTAATGATTGCTCCCGCTCCTTTTTTCACCAATTCCTCAGCAGGATTTACCGAATAGGTATGATAATTGATCTCGTTATCATTAAACCAAATATCCTCGCAAACAGTAATTCCAAATGAAATTCCATTTATCTCAATGGGTTCAAAAGTGTCTCCCGGTTCAAAATATCTGAGATCGTCAAATACATCATAGGTTGGCAAAAGTGCTTTATGAATACGAGCAATTTCTTTTCCATTCTGAGCTACAATCGCCGAATTACAGCATTTTCGTCCTACTCCTTTTTGGTTTGGAGTTACTGAACCGAAAACCACTGTAATTTGTGATGTCGCTTGTACAATCTCATCATTGATTTCATAACACATTTCGCGAAAGACCTCTTTTTCAAGAAGGTCCATAGGTGGATAACCACAAACAATAAGCTCGGGAAGAAGTAATAAATCAATGTCTTCTTTCCGAGCTTTTTGAATGGAATTCAGAATCTTTTCTTTATTTCCGGAAAGATCACCAATTACCGGGTTGAGTTGTTCGAGACGTATCTTCAAATCTTCTATTTTTATTCTGATTTAAAGATAAGATGATTACGGGATTTATGAAGATTGAATTCTTTTTTTGTATCCCGAAAGAATACAGACTCCTAATATGATCAAGGATCCTGTTACTGTAATTATATCACCAACCAATTCAAGATTTGAAAAAGAAGTAGTTCCTACAATCATCAGAATTAGCCCCGAAAGCATTATTTTCTTGCTATCCATAAGCTATTCAGTAATTGAATTAAGAAATTTAGTGATTGCTGACCAGTACTCTTCCGCTCCTTTTTGACCTTCCCAGATAGCTCTTGAACCATGAAATCCTGAATCTTCGGGAATAAACTGAGACTGGTTTTTTTTGAGTTCTATTCCTTCTAATTCTGCAGATAGCTGAGCCGCTTCATCTTTTGAAGAAGTTACCAAGAATGGCTTGTCAAGATCCTTGAACACCGATTTCAATTTCGACTTTGCTTCTCCAAAGTAATTCCCGGGACTGAATGAAATTACTCCTTTAACGTTATCATTTTTATTCGCTACAAATATCGCCAAAGCTGACGAATAAGAACTTCCCCAAACAATTACATCTTGATCGTATTTATTGTTCAAATATTCAACTGCAGCTTCTATATCCTGTTCGGCTTCGACAAAAGTGATTTCTGAATCCGATATTCTCTTAGCTCGTTCATAGGTTTCGTTATCATGACCTGCAAAAGAACCGCCTGATCTCTGATCGATCGCAAGTACATTAAAACCCATTTCATTTAGCTTTGGGGCAATATCCGCATACTCGTATTTATTGTAGTTTGCCTGATGAAGCAATAAGATCAATGGAGCATTTGAACTAATCTCATATAGATTGCCAGAAATCATCAGTCCATCTTTGGACTTAAATTCTACTTTCTTTGCTGGATACTTTTCAGCCAATTCCCCGGGTTGAGGTTCCTGAACCGAATTCTGAAGCGCCTGCTGTGCTCTGATTTGCCGAATTACAAACTCTTCCAGATATTCGATCTTAGTGATCTTTCCTTCATCATCAAAAAGAATGGACGATTCATTTTCGCCAAGTTGTGCAAAATTAAATTTTACAACCGCCTCTCCTTCATTCGTATTGATAATCTCCAGAGAATTAAGCTTGGGAAAACCATTTACCATATTGTTAAGAAGCGCCGGAGTATTTGCTGCCGGAATGGGACCAAATTGTAATTCAGCACTTATGTGTTTACTGATTTCTTCAATGCTTTTCTGATCGAAACTAACTTTGAGCGCTTTTATTTGTTTGCTGTAATCAAGATCCTGAGCATGTAAAGCTGAAAGCGATAGAACTGCTACGATAAATAATGGAACAAATTTTTTTGCTCTTACCTGAGTTTTTTCAAGTCTTTTCTTTCTTAATATTCCGATCCCAAGCCCGAAATAACCTATTGATTGGAAAATTTGAATGGGAGTTTCCCATTTTGTGTCTTCCAACCCGGAATACAAACCAATGAATCCTGCTATGATTAATATTAATCCGGTTATGATCACATAATTATAATTGATCCTTTTTTCCATAATTCAACTAATTAAAATTTGTCTTTACTCAATTAGTCGATCCGGAAAGTATCAGAATTACAGATCTGCTCTTTTTTTTATTCCTGTACCGAAAGTATTCAGCATGATAAACACAAAACTAAGACCTAAAACAGAGGAAATGATGTCGTTGATATCAGTAATATTCTCTCCACCTATTGAATGTAAATTCAACTCCTGACTGATTACATAAATAGCAGCTAAGGTTACTGAGATATAATAAATCGTGCGATCTTTGAGTGATTTCAGCATTGAAAATCCTTTGATTCTCCCAATCACTAAAATAGCACTGATAGTAAACGTTCCGATATAAGCTTCTGCAAAATTGGGAAAGGAGAATAAAATTAGCTGGACAATTTCTGATGAGGAGTCTTTATAGTGTGGACGAAAAACGCCCTTAATTAGTATAAAGACCGCCATTACAATCCAATACATTACCCAGGTTTTACCTCTAAGTACAAGATCTGCTAAATGTGTCTGATCCTGATTGTATATAACTTCCTTTGTATTCTTCATTGATTCTTACCTTTATTGGATTAGTCGTTCAAAAAAGACAAGAATTACAGATCGGGAGATTATTTTGACAAAGTTATTTCATTCCAGATCAAACAGTCCCGATTTGGAAAGCTGACGAGAAATGACATCAAGTTGATTCCTTTCACGATCAGTATTTGAAGTCCCAAAAAAGGCAATAACCAAATCTTTTCCAGGGGATATGTAAAGACCTTGACCGCCATGTGCACCTTTGTAAAAATCGCCATCTTCGTAAACAGCACTCCATAGATAACTGCTGTATTTCTGATCTGTTGAATCCCGTGATATATCGAGGTTTTTATTCACATCTCGGATTTTAGATAAATAAGCTTCAGAAATTATTGGGTCGTTGTTATTTCTACCACTCGGGGTAAAAGCAAGACCAAACCTTGCAAGATCTCGAAGTGTTGATGAAATACCATTTAAATAAGAAAGAGAGGTGCCATTCGCATTGATTCCTAAAAGAGCGTTATACTCTGATCCTATTTGTCTCCATATTTCCTGTTCTACAAAATCACGAAAAGTGAGACCACTAATTTCTTCAACCAGTAGTGTTAATATGAGAGCATCTGCAATCGAATACTGGTATTCCATTCCAGATGGTTTCGCGGATTTTGCCGTTGCCAAACCTTCAATAGGGTCTAAAACATCATCATAAGTCTCAAAGGGACTGTCAATTCCTGAGCTCATGGAAAGTATATCGATTACCGGAACACCTTCCCATCCTGAATTTTTAAGACTTTCAAAATAGTGATCGATTGGCTTCTTGGTATCAATTAAACCCCTGTCTTCTAAAATTGCAATCGAAGTACTAATAAAAACCTGAGTTATTATTAAGTGAGTATGTAAATCGTTTGGAAACATTCTTGGATAACCTTCAAATACGATTTTACCTTCATGAATTATAATTAACCCATTAACCTCCACTTGCTGGATATAGTCGTTTAGAGATAGTCCACCACCCTTTCTTAAATCTGATGCAGTGATGAAATTTTTTATATCATCTCTTGGTGCTTCTTCAAGAATCTTTGGGGTATCTGACCTAAGTATTCGCGAATAATTCATTATTTCGGAAAAGTTTAAGTATGCATACCGCTCTATATCTCCACCTACGGTCCAATTGCCTCCCTCGTGCATATGTTTATGAAAAGCGTACTTCTCTTCTTTTGTAAATCCGTTGTAATTATACGTTTCATATTTTGGATCAATACTTTCTGAAGCAGTAGTGACAGTTTCTGGTTCGATTCTGCAACCGCTCAAAAAGAGAATAAATACCAGTGCTGAGAGTTCGATTATGTAATTTTTCATTGTACCTGCGGTTGTGTTCTTAGGTTTTCTATTACATCTGTGCTCACCCAAAATATATTTGCCAGTCCGGGTTCAATATCTCTTTCATCCCTTCCAAAAAATAAATACTTCCCGTCAGGACTGATAGTCGGCGTCTTTTCAGAAAAGCTGGTATTTATTGTAGTACCAAGATTTAAAGGCTCAGACCATGTTCCATCTTCATTCCTGAAATAGACATATATATCATTATCTCTTCTATTCTCTTCTTGGTTACTTCGATCCGTAACTATTAAATAATCATCATTTGGCGAGATAAAAGCATGATGTCCCATTTCAATTTCAACTTCCTTCGGCTCTATAAACTTTCCGTTTTCTTCAGGGGCAAAATACGTTTTGAATTCTGATAGACTGAAATAATACATACCTCCACTTTTAGCAAGATTGGCAAAGAAAACCAGATCCTCATTTATGGGTGAATCCAGCATCTTTGCATTACTCCATGAACCTTCCAAACGGTTTACATACCAAATTTTTTCATCTGCTAAAATGGAATCAAGTGCAGTAAAATAAAGCCGATTGTTATCGTGGCTCACAAAAGGATGAAGTTCGAGTCTTCTATTTCCTTGAGTAAAATTTGCTCTTTTTATAGTAGTCCAGGATCCATTGACAAGTTTGGAGAAATAGATTTGGGATGACTCACCTTCTTGATGTGCATCAAAGTAAAGCTCTTTCAAGTCTGGAGAAAAAGAAATAGTGCTCTCATATCTTCCATCGATAGACACTATATCAGGAGCGAAGAGTTCCGGAATCAAACCTGGAGGTGTTTGTCCCAGATAAAGATTTTCTCTAGTAATAGAAGGATCTTCTTTAGTATTCGATTTCTCTGTCTTGCAACCGTTCAAAAAGAGTATAAATACCAGTGCTGAGCATTTGATTGTGTGTATTTTCATCGTTGCTTTAATTTCTTACTTGAAATCTAAAAAAGCGCAGAGCTTAATCGAGATTCCATATCAGTCCTAAGTTTTCCGCATCATTCTTTCTTTTAAAAGGTTAGTCGCAGAAAAAAGAGAAGAATTACATTAAATAAAAAAGGAGAACTTTCGGCTCTCCTTTAATCTCAAAAATTACTTTTCCACTTCCTTCAACAACTCTTGAATGGCTCTTTCCAGTTGTTGATCACGACCGGAATTAATAACTCCCGGCATATTTTTCACCTCAACATCCGGTTCAGTTTGCAGATTCTCCATCCAGCGACCTGATTTGTCTTTGGCACTAACCGGAACAACACCCCAATACCCGCCACTTGGTAATCCTTCCCATCCTGCAAAACTACAGGTACCGGGAACCGGCATTCCCAAAGTAATTCCAATATTCAGATCAGTATATCCTTGTGCATAGCAATGACCATCAGAATAATTACTTTCGTTGAACATGGTGAGTGTTGGTTTGGTCCAGCGGGATGTTGGCTCCCCGCCTACTACTTTTGCTTCGGTTGTATAGGTAATAAATCGCTCACCTGTAAAAAACATCGCGAGATCAGCCACTAAATCGCCTCCGCCGTTAAACCGGGTATCAACGATGATTGCTTCAGCATCAAAATATTTGCCCAACATATCTTCATAAATATCTCGGTACGGTCCATCTCCCATCCCGGGGATATGAACATAGCCAAGTTTACCGTCCGTCTTTTCTGCGACTTCTTCCTCGTTCATTCGAACAAAACGATCATAAAGCAATCCTCGCTCGGTTCCTAAAGAAATAGGTTTGATGGTAATCTGTTTTGCATTTTTTCCTTTACCATCCGTGATTTCGAGCAAGGTAAACTTATTCGCCTTTCTATTAAGATAGCTTGCCATATCTCGTTCTGAAGAAACGGTTTCACCATCAATTTTTTGTATGATCATTCCGGCTTCGATTTCCAGTGCTTCCTTATCCAACGGACCGCCATCTATAACTTCCGTAATCTTTATTCCATCGCCTTTGTGGTTATAATCCCAGAAAATACCTAACGAAGCTGTAGCATCGCCATTTTCGATATTACTTCCATATCCTGCGCCGGCATGTGAAACATTCAATTCGCCCAGCATTTCAGAAAGCATCTCTGCAAACTCATATCCGTTTGAAATATGTGGGATGTATTTCTGATACTCCTCATACAGCATATCCCAGTCATTTCCATGAAAAGTCGGCTCGTAAAAAATATTCTTAGTGCGGATATACACATGCTCGAACATTTTCTCTCTCTCCTTTTGAGCATCAAATTCCATTTCCCCAGAAATAGTAATTCCTTTTGTGCTACCACCGGAAAGATTCACTTTTGAAATTCTTCCACTACTCAATAGGTACAAATTCTCCATGTCTTTATCCCATACCAAACTGCCTCCTCCTGTATTCAGGCTAATGAGCTTCTTGGTGTCTCGAGTTCTGAGTTCGGTTTCCCAAAGATTATATCTACCTTCAAATCGGGACAAGTAATACAGCTTCTCGCCATCTTTGGAAAGTGTTGCATCAGAAAGATAACTGGAGTGAATCGTCAGTTTCGCTTTTCGGTCTTTCATTCCATCCCAATCAAATTCTAAAGATTTTTCTTCCTTCTTCTCTTCTTTTTTATCGTCCTCTTTTTTGTCTTCTTCAGACTTCTCGTCTTTCTTATTCGCTTTTTCAATCTCTTTCATGAGCTCATAATCTTCCTTGCTCATACGATATTTATCCCAGGCATCCTGATCGAAAAACATTGCATAAACATCAGATTGAAAACTTCCGCTGGTGGCATAACTTTTTAATCCGTCACGGTTGCTGAACCAGATCATTTGCTTTCCTTCATTCATCCACTTGGGTGAATAATCGTAATAGCCACTTTCCGTGAGATTAATTCGCTCTATTCCATCTGCAGATAGAAGCAGAACCTCACTGTTATTCAGCAATTTGTTCCAGTCTACCAGCAACCACTTACTGTCGGGACTCCAGGTAAAATATTTATCTCCATCTCTCATATGGAACAGATCATCCGGAGTAAGCAAATCTACCGTTTCTTTGGACTCAACATCCATCACTCTCAATGTTCTTCTTCCTGCGATATAAGCTAATTTCTTTCCATCCGGTGAAAACTGAGGCATGTAATTACCTTTGTCTGATTCTACAACCACTTCTTCTTTCAGCAAAGTAGAAGCAAAGAAAAATGGTTCTTCTTCTCTTACTTTTTCAGATTTATAGATGCTCCATTTTCCGTTTCTTTCTCCGGAATACAACAGGCTTTTTCCGTCGGGTGAAAACGTAATAAACCGTTCAGTTTCGGGAGTATTGGTAATTCTTTTGGTTAATGACCCATCGATGGAAGTCACAAAAACTTCTCCTCTTGCTACAAATGCAATTTCTTTTCCATTGGGATGAATCGCCATTTCCCGAACTCCACCGTTGATTGTGATAAACCTATCTGAATTACTTTTTTCCTGCGTAGTGATATTTACATTCACTTTTTTGGGCTCTTCGCCCTCTTTCATCGTGAATAATTCGCCATCATATCCGAAAGAAAGGATTCCGTTTCCAACACTCAAAAAACGAACCGGATGCAAATCAAATTCGGTAAGCTGCGTGTTTGTAGATGGATTTGCCAATGAAAGTTTATGCACATTAAAACTTCCGCTTTCCTCACTCAGGTAATAAATAGATTTTTCATCAGCACTGTACACCGGCTGACGATCTTCCCCTTCAAAAGTGGTGATCATTGTGTGTTCACCGGACTTTGTATTATAAGTCCAGATATCCCGGGTGATGGACGAAGTGTGATGCTTTCTCCATTCATTTTCTCCTCCCTTTTTATCATGATACACCATTTGTGAACCATCTTTATTGAACTGAACGAATTCAGCCGGAACCGTTAACATTTGATCTACTCGTCCCCCATTTACCGGAACAGAATATAATTCGGGCTGAGAACCTGTTGGATATTGACGGTGTTCTTTGGTGTCCATTCGAACAGCGCCGAACACAACATCTTTATCATCCGCTGAAAAACTGAATGGCTTTTCGTCGTTAGAGTGAAAGGTTAATCTTTTGGCTGCTCCACCATTGGCGCTCATGGTATAAATATCAAAATTACCGTAACGATCCGAAGCAAAAGCGATCGTCTTTCCATCTTTGCTCCATACCGGCATATAATCATGTGCTTCATGGAAAGTTAGTTGAGTGGCGTCTCCTCCGGTTGCAGGCACCGAGTATAAATCTCCTTTATACGTAAAAACGATAGTTGAACCGTCCGGAGAAATAGTTTGATAGCGAATCCATTGAGGTTTGGCTTGCGCGAATGATACACTTGCAATTACCAGTACAAGCGCAACGGATAGAAATGATTTCATAGATCCCAAATGAGTTAGTTTTAAAATTTTAATCCATGAATGTAGCTAAAAAAGTTGGCTAAGAATTGTAAATAGTTTTGATGTAGTGGGGTTAAAAATCTGTTGAGGGTCATTCCGAAGCGGAGCTACGGAACGAGATGAAGACAACTTATCTACCCGTACTTATTTAAATATTCAACAAATGAACTATAACTTTTTCTACCCAAACTTCTATTCCTTTTTGCAAGAATTGTTTTATCAATGCGATTTTGAAGATATCTTACAACTTCATTGAATTTATCTTCCTTGATAAAATAAGTTTGAGCTTTAAATTTATTTTCAATGTTTTTGTGTAAAACACCATAATTAAATGATCTGGATTGGCCAAAACTTTTATCCGCTTTACGAAAGTCAAAGTATCTTTTGACTAAATACTTTACATAGTTTCTTTTTTCTAAGTTTGCTCCAATACTACCTTCTGGATATTTCTCATGTGGTTTAGGTCTTCTCTCTGAATTAATATTTATGGTATTAGCAATGTAGCTTTTGCTAATATTTCCACGCACATTTACTTCATTTTTTTGAGTTGGTTTTGGTAAGATTCTGATATCTTGTTTCAATAATCTTTTAGTCCTAAAAACTTCTTCTTCACTTATTATTTTATTTTCAATTTTAGCGTGGCAATTTCTACAAACCAAAATCAAATTAGAAAGTTCATTACTTCCTTTTGATGACCTTGGTGTAATATGATGAATTTCAAGCAACTCAATTTTATCTTCATAGCAAAAAGAACATGAACTATTAGACTCTTTAAAAATCTTTTTTTGAGTTGTTACCGAAATCTTTTTGTCATTTCTTTTCATCGCATGAAATATAATTAATTGATTAGATGAAACATATGAAATTAAGGTGACATATACCTGTCATTAATATTGTTTTTTTTCACCTTATAATTCTTAGTCTTGACCTTTTGTTACTTTTGGTTCAAGCCAAAAGTAAATAATAGACGTTGATTTACACCTCGTGATAAAGGTTTAACTATAGACCACACGAAGATCCTGAAACAAGTTCAGGATGACGTGGCTACCTCGGATACCTGATATTCTCCACCATTTCCTGTACATCATCAGGTGGAACCGGGAAAATAGCTCCAACAGCTAAAGAAACCAGCAAATTCAGGATCATCCCAAAAGTACCAATACCTTCCGGAGATATTCCAAACCACCAATATTCTGGAGTATTGAATTCAGGAAAAGCGATCTTGAAATAAATGATATAGGTTAAAGTAAATAACAACCCTGTGATCATTCCAGCAAGCGCTCCCTGTTTGTTCATCTTTTTGTAGAAGATTCCCAAAATAATAGCCGGGAAAAACGAGGCTGCTGCCAAACCAAACGCAATCGCCACCACTTGAGCTACAAATCCTGGTGGATTAATTCCAAAGTATCCTGCAACCACCACAGCTATTGCCGCAGCAATTCGAGCATATCGTAATTCGGCTTTATCTGAAATATCTTTATTAAACTGCTTCTTGATGAGATCGTGAGAAACCGAAGTTGAGATCACCAATAATAAACCTGCTGCTGTGGAAAGTGCGGCGGCCAATCCACCCGCTGCGACCAAAGCCGCCACCCAAGCCGGTAATCCTGCAATCTCAGGATTTGCCAACACCATGATATCCCGATCTACGTACAATTCGTTATCGTCGGCGGTGACTTCATTGGAGATCATTACTTGATTATTTGCTCCTCGCTGAATTTCCAGTCCGTCTCTTACAATATCAGGAGAACCCACAATTGCCGCACCGGGAGCATAATTGATAATCCCATCTTCGTTTTTATCTACCCAATTTAGCAGCGCTGTTTCCTCCCAGGTACTGAACCACGGAGGCATTTCTTCATACGGTTGCTCGCTTACCGTTTCGATGAGATTGGTTCTTGCAAAAACTGCAATTGCAGGAGCTGTGGTATATAAAATGGCGATGAAAATCAGTGCATAACCGACTGAAATCCGGGCGTCTTTTACTTTTGGCACGGTGAAAAATCGGACTATTACATGAGGAAGTCCCGCAGTGCCGACCATCAGTGCAACAGTAATAAAAAATACATCCTGCATACTTTTGGTGCCGGAAGTGTATTCCGCAAAACCAAGTTCAGTGTGCAGTTGATCCAGTTTATCCAATAAATACATTCCTGATCCATCCGTTACCGTAGAACCAAAACCAATTTGAGGAATCGGACTTCCTGTCAATTGCATCGAGATAAAAAAAGCCGGAACCATAAAGGCAAAGATTAGCACGCAGTACTGAGCAACTTGCGTATAGGTAATTCCTTTCATTCCGCCCAAAACGGCGTAGAAAAAAACGATCGCCATACCGATGATTACTCCCCAGAAAATATCTACTTCAAGGAATTTTGAGAATACAAGTCCAACCCCACGCATTTGTCCGGCTACATACGTAAATGAAACAATCAGCGCACAAATCACGGCTACCGTTCGTGCAGTATTTGAATAATAGCGATCACCGATAAAATCGGGAACGGTGAATTTTCCGAATTTTCTGAGATATGGAGCTAATAAAAGTGCCAGCAAAACATAGCCGCCGGTCCAGCCCATCAGATATACAGCGCCGTCATATCCCATAAATGAAATCAAACCGGCCATCGAAAGAAACGAAGCTGCCGACATCCAGTCTGCGGCTGTTGCCATCCCGTTGGTCAGCGGATTTACCGCTCCTTCAGCTACATAGAATTCACTGGTAGATCCGGCTTTACTCCAGATTGCAATTCCGATATAGATCGCAAAGGTGATTCCAACTAAAATATAGGTCCATACTTGAACATCCATTATGCATCCTCCTCGCTAACACCAAACTTTCGGTCGAGGCGGTTCATCAGATATACATACACAAAAATCAGAATAACAAAAGTGTAAATAGAGCCTTGCTGAGCGAACCAGAATCCAAGTTTGAATCCACCCATTTTAAATTGATTGAGAAATGGTGCTAATAAAATCCCAAACCCATACGATACAGTAAACCAAATAGTGAGTAATATCGACAAATATTTAAGATTTTGCCGCCAATAGCCCTTCAGATCTCTTTGTTGTTCCATGAACCTCCGAATTGAATTTTCGGAGTATGCAGTTTTTCAGGAAGTGATGCAAATTGTGTTGGTTGTGAATGGGTTTAACCACGGAGAACACAGAGAATAATTATTGTCAACGCTTATTTACTTCATCATTCAATATCCTTCTGATCGATATTCATTATTGACAGAAGCTTTGAACCCACCGTCACATTGTACATCATTTTGTTTCCTTATTTGATTGTGATATGATTTGGAAAACTCAACGGAACTATTGCATCAAATATGTTTAAACAGCTGTTCGGTATTCTGATATTAGGATTTCTTACCGTCTCTCCCCTCTTCGCTCAGCAAGAAAAGCTAAAATTTGTAATCAGAGTGGATGATATTTTATCCAGAAATACGACCATTTTACCTCGCTCAATTGTCCCTTTTCAGGATTCAATTTCGGCAAGGGGCGGGAAAGTTACATGGGGAGTTATGCCACATCGGTTTTTGGAGACTCCTAATCTGGATGGTGTTTTAGTCAACGAATTGAAAGCTACGGTTGCTGCCGGACACGAAGTTTCTCAGCATGGCTACATTCATATTTGTCAGCGCTGTGATCGTTCAAGTCACGAAATGTATTGTACCACTTTTAATTCCCCCTTTACTCATCAGCAGCAAACCAAACTAATACAAGATGGGCTGGATCTTTTTGAAGAAGAAACCGAAATCGTCCCTACTTCTTTTATCCCTCCGGGACATATTTCTGATACCACAACCTGGAAAGTTCTTGGTGAAAATGATATCAATATCTTCTCAGACGATAAAGAAATTGAATATCTGAATGCCGGTGTATTTAATCTTCCAATCAATGAAGAATATACCTGGGCGTTGACCGAAAATGATTATCAGGATAATCTTACTGATGCCTTAGCTGATATAAAAGCTACTGCAAAAGAAACCGGAATTTATAATATGATGTTACACGATCCATTTATTCGTGCGGGTTACGAAGATGGAATCGTTTTACTCTGGATGGGAGAATTGCTGGATTCGCTAAATGCCTATTACGGAGAAGATATTGAATATCTGACTTTGACTGAGGCAGCCAACTCCATTAAAGGCGAACCTGTTTCTATTGATGAGAATAATCTGACTGCAACCTCTTTTAAGCTTAATCAGAATTATCCAAATCCATTTAACCCAACTACTCAAATTTCTTTTACTCTGGATAAACCCTCACGAATAAAATTGCTGGTTTATAATGTTCAGGGGCAGATTGTGAGTGCTTTGGTAAACAGCAGATATTCATCAGGAACTCATTCCATTACCTTTGACGGAAGCAACTTAGCTTCAGGTGTTTACTACTATTCATTATCAGTTGGTGGAAATGTGATTACTAAAAAGATGAGTTTAGTGAAGTAATTTATTGTCTGATCAGAATCGTTGTTCTAAGTCTTTATCTCAACATTCGATATTCAAGCTCTCTCTGTGTTCTCTGTGGTTTAATAAAATAAAAAACCCCGACTCGCATTCAGCAAGTCAGGGTTTATCCTGTTCTCCATGAAAGAAAAGGATAAATTTATTTTATGCCGTTTTATTGCTTATTCGCATAAAAATTCCTACAAATAACGCAGAATTTTACTTATACAAACCTTAAACGTAGTCCAATCTTATATGAAACTTATATACCTGATCCCGATTCTTTTTCTCTTGAATTGCAATGTTAATAGTTCAGGTGGTGATGAATTGAAAAGATCCGAAATAATGGAAGTTATTTACTTTGAAAATGAAAACACCACATATATAAAATTTGCCGATATGATATATAAAGGAGAAAAGTACGCCTATGTATATGAGGCTGATTTATTCATTGATAGATTTGAAGTTGCTCAGGATGTTTCAGGAAATGCAGTTAAATTTATAGGAGATTTTACGCACTCAATAGAAGAGGGGATGTTAGTTGAGTTTAAGAACTAAGTTATTTTAAGAGTTCCCGAATCATTCCATACGCGATCATTACCACCGGGATTTGTTGTAGGCAATCCGTCAAGCCTTATATGTGAGTTCAATGCTTCAAGCACCAGGTCTGTAGTATCTGATTGCAGTGTAATTCCGTCTCTTGCTAAAATACTAACATTGCCTTGAGTAATATCACCTATTATTAGGCTTGAAAATAATAACGTCAATAATTTAGCATTGTTAGAAAGCTCCGTTCCAGAAGCATTAGTTATAATTTCAAAGTCTCCAATGTTTGCAGCAAGCAGAGACATTACTCCCTCTCTTGTTATAGTGATATTCCCTTCCTTAATAGCAATACCCAAAGCATCTAAACTCGGAGCAAACGGAATATCATCATTTTTCTGAAGCTCACTCCTGCGCACAAAATTATTGGACAAGAATAGTTCTAAATCTCTTGGTCGGTTACTAATCACTACCGTCTTTTCTAATCTGCCTTTTCCAAATTCTTCAACGTAAGAAACTTCTAAAATCCTTCCGGTGAAGTTGATATCATACGATGTTCCATTCCATCCGTCTTTGACTGTTACCCATGAACCTATCTCAATTTCGTTTAGTGATCCATCAAAGTAAGCATCATCCCAACACTTGCCCCGGTATTCGCTTGGCTGAATTCCTCCGAATTGATTTAATTGCCGGGCTGATTCTTTCCATAAATCGTACACTCCCATCAAAGGCTGAAATGGTTGTGCCTGTGGGGAATTGGTTAGCGTACACGCATCTAAATAAAAGGTGGTAGAATCTTCTGTGGCAACAACTCTGATAGTCGCTGTTCCGCTTGCCGGTTTTGCTCCTTCCATTGAAAGAGCCTGAGTAATGTCTTGATCTGTCTCTGCGAATTGTCCTTCAGGAACAAGGTTTCCGGCTGAATCTTCAAACTCTATTTTAATTCCTCCGGCAGAAACCTTCAAATAAGTAAGCAATGAGAAGTATGGATATTCATTGTCAATCTCTACATCCCATGATAAACCCTCATCGGTATCGGCAACCACCTTACACGATTTGCTTCCAAATTTCACAAACTCATCGGATGTTTCTTCACTTGCCGTTGGCGTTCCAACTTTAGCCGTTCCTTCAGGAACACCGGATGAAAACGTGCTGAAATCATCAGAGATGCCCTGCTTCTTTATAAGATTCACATAAGGACTTATGTCGGTTCTCCTGTAATCAATCTCAACCACGCCAATATCATCAACGGCATCTTTTGATTCCATGAAAACCATCTGCTTTTTACTTGCACCAATAGCAAACCTGCCGCTTGTAATGCCTGTCGGAGTTCCTGAAACAAATATTTTATCTGGAGCCTGAACGGTCGTTACTTCAAACCAACCATCGGAATCATTGCCAAAGTATAAATCTTCATTGCTGAGCAATAGAAATCCATCTTCCGGGAAGTAATCATCATCGAACGTGATTTCTCCACCGCTTTCATTAACATCAAAAACAACACCTCCAATGCCAATGGTTTCATTTCCTTGTCCTGCAACCGGAACTATTCTGGAGAAGTAATCTTCTTCACTGTCCTGAATCAATAAATTCTGCCGATTTCCTTCACCACCTCCCATTGCAATGAGTCGTGTCGATGCCTGTCCGCTTCCGCCTCCTAAATCTCCGATTTCATAAAAATTAATATCGTACTTACTATCCCCGGAGTTCCAGGTAACATCCCATTCGGCTTCTGCTTTACTGCTGATTTCAAAGAGCGCCTCCATAAAAGAAGCAGCATTAAAAGACAGTCCAACTTCTTTAGCGCCTATGGTGCTGTCAATGGTTCCTTTCTGAAATAAAGCCGGGCCATTATAATCTGATCCAAATAAAGCATCAAGAATATCATCAACAGAAGTTGAGTAGAAGTTTACTTGGTTGCGAACAACTCCGGTGCTTAGTGTATGCCTGATTCTCTGATAGGCTAAATCCTGCCAGATGGGTTCGCATTCTACCGTAAAGTCCTGGTCTCCACTGGTCTGCCGTGAAACCCTCTTAATTCTCCACTCTTCAAAGGAAGCATCATCATAAACGAATCGTATAATCTTTTTCTTTGACAGATAGTTCGCCTCGGAGCTGGATGTCGTTGCAAGCACAGAACCACTTCTAATACTAAAACGCATAGAATAAGGTTTACCTAATGACTTAGTAACTACCGGCTGTGAGGAGAGCTGACTTCTGAACGTCTTTGGCAGAGTAACAGATCCTGTTCTTCCCGCATCCCAAAGCTGTATTTCTGAAAGTTTATTCGGCATTAAAACCCTCTCTGCTGTGCTTTCTTCAATTCACGTGCTACTTCATCGGTAATCATTTTAATGTCTGAGTCTGATATACCACCAGATACATTTATTCCACCCAAATTAAATGAGTTACTTGATCCTTGTGGTGAACCGGGAGCAATGACGGGAGCAGTTCCCCCGACCTGATCTGATAAAGCTGATAAAATTTGCATTTGCGTTTCAAGCTGTCGCTCTCCAACATTGTAAACCCCTTCTAATAATGAGACTACTGCATTGCTTTGAAATTCTGTAATCGAAGACCCAACAGCTACGTTTCGTGTTACTCCGCCCGTGTCAGATGCAGATTCAGGATCTATTCCTTTTAAGAAATTAAGAAGCTCTCTGAATTCATCAGGAGTTAAATCGCCCCTTAATGATTCCTGATTATTAAATAGAGCTGCGATAATAGCATCTCTTCGTTCATCGGAAGTATCTGAGCTTGCTAACTCCTTAATTAAATCTTCAACAAATCCCGAAACATCTCCGTCTGTTATAAATGCCCGGTAGAAATCATTGCCTAAATTTAATCCAAGATTTTTTAAATCATCAGTAAGTGTTTTAAAAGCTTCTTCTAAAGGAACAAGACCTAAACTAATAGCATCATTAAATTTCTGTATTGCGCCTTCAAGGGTGTTGCTGTAATCGCCAAAATTACCGATCAGTCCTTCAAGTTCTTCACCGAATAAATTATACAGTTTAGAAAGGGCTTCTTGCTGTGAAAAGCCATCTTTTAAAAGGTCATCGTACAGACTCTTTATTCCTTCAAAAACATCCGGGAATTCCGATTCTAATCGGCTAAGTGTTCTGGCTATTATAGCATCAAATTGATTTTGGGTATAATCAGCTACACCATCGTTTCTTCCGTTGAATATAACCGCTTCACTTAGTTTCTTTAAGTTATCGAGCATGGACTGAATGGTCGATATTTCTGTAGATGTAAATTCTCCACCCACAACAGTAGACTGCATTAAAGCCCTTGTGTTATCCTTTATCGCTTTAATTTGTTCAGATATGGTTGTTTCAAGCTCTATTTGTGCGCTGTTATCCGAAGCTCCTGAACTATTGAACAATGAACTAATAATCCCAACCACACCTGCGCCAACACCAATAGCCGGAGCAATTCCTGCCAATCCTGTACCGCCCAAACCAAAAGTGCCAGTTCCTTCGAGGTCTTTTATGTTCTGAAGGTTTCTCAGAACATCTACACCGCCTCTTAATACCTTAGCCAGATTATCATCTAACTTTCCAAAGGCATCTGCTACATTAATTATTCCGGAAACAGCATCAGCAATATCTTCAAGAGTATTAGTTACATCTTCTCCTTCTTCAGAGACACCGTACATTAACTCCTTCATTTCTTCGAAAGTCTTAGGTGCAACTTTCCGAAATTTATCAATGCTGGATTTCATCTGAGGAGAAAAGAAAACCTTTTCTAAATCAACTTTTTCAATATCAGAAACAAACTTAGTAACGGCTTCTTGGGTTTCTTGAATGACAGGATCTAACTCTTCAGAAGATCCTCTTGACTTTACATACTTGTCATAAGCTTTATTTACTTCATCAAGCCTTCTTCTGTTTTCATTGAGCTGAATGTTTAATTCAACCAACTCTTCTTTGTCTCCCTTGTTTGCTTCTATGCGAGAATTAATAAACCTTATATTTTCCTCATAAACAGATTTCATTTCTGAAATATCTTGTTTCGCACCGCTTATGCTTCTTTTATAGGCTTCTGCAAGCTGAGGAGATTTTGCAATTTGTTTGTTATAAAACTCAATATCTTCTCCCAATAGCCTTATTTCATTATTTGAATCTATAGTAATTCCAACTTCCCGATCAAATATTGGCTTGGCAAAAATTCTTAACTTTTGATACTCCCTTAACGTGTCAGAAAATCCTGAAATAAATTCTTTTCTATTATTAGACTTCGATCGCCTGTCGATTTCATCTGCAACTATTTCTAAAGATCCGGCAAATTTTTCAAGCAGATTTAAAGTATCGTCTCCGAAAGCATCAACAACACGCCTTTTTAACAGACCAAATCTTTCCGTTAATGATTTTAGTTGTTTATCAGCAATCTCTTGAGTGGTTCCACCTGCTTCTTTCAGGTTTTTTTCATAGTCTCTTATTTTATCACTCAATCCAATAAGACCAAGTATAGAATCTTGTGTTTCAGCGGTAAAACCCAACATCTCAAGAGTCGCCACTTTCTGCTGATCAGACATACCACCTAAAGCCCCTTCTAAATCCTCGATAATATCAGCCACATTTCTAAAGCTTCCTCCTGAATCAAAAACGGAAACATTCAATCTTTCAAAGTCGTCAGCGTTTTTATTTGCTGATTCTGAAAGCCTTTTTAAAAGTATATTTAGTCGCTCACCTGCTAACCTTCCTTTTACACCCTGATCAGCATAAGCAGCAAGAACAGCCACACCTTCTTCTATTTGCTTATTATATGTGAATAAAGCTGAGCCTGCTTTATTAGTTAATGATTCTGAAAACTGCTGTATTGTTGCGTTTGCTATACTGTTTCCTTTGGATAGCACATCTGTAACACGAATTAAATTTTGCTGATTTTGAATAACATCAGCCGTTGTGAGCCTTAAAGAGCTTTGAGCATCTGTTGCCAAATCGGTAGCCGTAGCAAGGTCAAACATTCCTGCTTTTGCAAACTTAGAAACGACCGGAAGGTTCGCTATTTGCTGCTCTACATCTAAACCGGCACTCGCTAAAAAGAAATATCCTTTAGCAACTTGGTCTGTTGCAATATTTAACTCTCTTGAAACATCCTTTGCAGCAGAAACCATTCGATTTCTTTGTTCTAAGGTTACGTTTCCTTGAATAGCTAATGATTTGTTTATCTCTTCATCAAACCTAATTGATTCTTGTGTAACATCTCTCAAAACAGACGAGACGTATAAAAAGGCTCCGGCCAATGATCCTTTTATCCAGAGGCTTGCCGAGCCTGCCATCTTCTTAAAGGAGGAAGTTGATTCTTTTTCTAACCCACGTAAGCTTTTTTTGTATTCTTTTGTTTCCTTGTCAAGCTTATCATACTGACTTTGAAGCGATTTAATTGCATTGTTATATCGCTGAATTGCACGAGGATCGTTAGCATTATCTCTGGCAACTTTTAAAGCTTTTAAGTCGGCTTCCATCGACTGCATTTGTCTGGAAGCATCTTTGTATAGGTTCTTTTGCTTGTTAGCGTGCTTCAAGGTCGCACGATTAACCTCATTTAGCCCATCAATATAATCTCTGGTATCTAATACTATTTTTTCACGAATTGCCATTCATATATTTTTTTCGGGCTGATTCTTTAACCTTTTCCACTTCTTCGGGGCTTAAATTTTCCATCATCAAGTCAAACTTTGAAGGCTCCGGCTTGCTGCCAACTAAATCTTTTTGAAGGCTCTCAATGGATTTCTTGGATGGATTTGATGCTGTTGCCAAATCAAGTAATTGTTCAGCTCTCGATGCCCTTAATTCTTTCAGGGATTCGAGCAAAAAGGGAAAAGGAACTTCGTTCCATACTTGCCATAAACTACCACCAAATACTTGCCGGTAACGGTCAATCATCCTGAACCAGTCAACTTTGCCTGACTTATTCTTCTCTGATTCCTTTGGAGTGAAACCCTGCATAATCACAGCGCCCATAGTCGCCTGAAGAGTTAACCTGTCCTTTCTTATCATATTCAGGATAAGCCCGCCTCTTAAACGCATACAAGGACTCCAATCAAGATCAATTATCGCCTCGGATAATAACTGCTGATCTTCAGGATCATCAAAATCTGCTTGCTCAAAAAGCTGAAGCAAAGTAACCGCCTGACCAACTAAAGGAGGAGCTAAAGTAAACTCCTCCCCGTTGATCTCAACTTTTCGAGGTAAACAGGATGTTCCAATCATTAGTCACTCACTGCAGGCAGAGACCAGGTTAAGTTACTGTCCGCATTCGGAGTACCGAAAAATCCGTACCGTAGGTTTGAATTAACGGTGCTTCCGTCCTGATCGGTCTCATAATACAGAGCAACAAACTCAACCGTATGCGGGTTAAGGATGTCATCACCATCAGGAAGGTTGAATGTGAATTCGCCCGGACTCTTTGCAATAGCTCGTGGCAACCATAATCCATGAGGGGCGTCAATTCCGTTGGTTCCTTCTCCAATTTCTGAAACAGGAATTAATGCAAGCGTTTCAATGTCAGTAACTGCAATTTTTTGCGGTCCGGCTGAAAAGCCCATTGCTTCGTTGGAAGAATCAGTTACTAAGCTTGCAGTCGGGAACTGCTTAAGCAACTTGGTTTTTTCTTCGTCCACAAAAGGAACTTGCACCGTTGGTTTCGGTCCTGAATCAAATACAGTATCAGCCAGTGGCGTTCTACCTGTTTGATCAGCAAAGCCAGTCATAATTCCAAGATCCGGATTAAATACGATGTCGCCTCTTGTTTTACCAAGATACTGCATATCAGCACCGGAAGCGGTTGTTGGGTCGCCCATGAATACGTAATATGGACCTAAGTTTGGTTCAAAAGCCATAGTTTTTTACCTCTTATTTGTTGTTGATAAATAAATGTTAATTTCTCCGGCTTTGACCACGCCAATTCCGGTTATTGTTGTTAAATCTTCGATTTCTAATAGAGCGGAAAGGGTTAGTATTCCTGCTGCTATCAATAAGCCTCTGTGTGGAATGTCTTGAGGAAGTTCTTCTTCGTTTTCCCCTGAAGCCCCTTCGTTTTTATTTGAATTGCCCCATTGAGGGTTGTGTACAATTTCCCCATCCACAAACAGGTATTTGCCTTTAGAAAATGTGTTGTAGAAATCACCCGGTAGTTCGCCACCATAAGGAACGGTTTCTTTTCTCTTTTTATCAGAGATTAGGTGGATAGTATTATCTTCATTCGCTCTAATGTATTTCATAATGCAATGGCTAAAATTGTAATATTATCATCGTTCTGATTTGCAACTATTGCCAAATCTCCTTGATCTGAAACCTTAACACCGATAGGTCCGTCTCCAACAGCAACGGTTTCTTTGCTGTCATCAGCAAGGGTTAGCATCGTTATATTGTCTGATAGAAAATTCGCAACAATCGCTTTAGTTCCGTCTGGTGTGATATCAACACCTCTTGGCGCATCACCCACCGCAACTGTTCTTGTTGAATTATCAGATAACGTGATTATGGTTACTGAGTCAGATGTTAGGTTTGTTACAATTGCCTCACTGCTATCAGGAGTTACCGCTACCCCTCTCGGAGATACGCCAACAGAAACGTTTTCTGTTGAGTCATCGGCAAGTGTAATTATTGTTACATTGTTATCACCTGAATTTGCAACAATTGCCTTCGTTCCGTCTGGTGTGATATCAACACCTCTTGGCGCATCTCCCACCGCAACTGTTCTTGTTGAATTATCCGATAACGTGATTATGGTTACGTTGTCTGAGTCTAAATTTGCTACAACAGCCTCTGTGCCATCAGGGCTTATTGCTAATCCATACGGTGTTGTTCCAACAGAAACGTTTTCTGTTGAGTCATCGGCAAGTGTAATTATTGTTACATTGTTATCACCTGAATTTGCAACAATCGCTTTAGTTCCGTCTGGTGTAATCGCTACTCCATACGGGGTATCACCCACCGCAACTGTTCTTGTTGAATTGTCAGATAACGTGATTATAGTTACTGTATCTGAGCCTACATTTGTAATTACAACTTCCGATCCATCAGGGGTTATTGCTACCCAAAAGGGAGCATCACCCACCGAGTTCTCTCTATAAGTCAATGTTCTGTATAGAGACATCCCGCCCGTAAAGCTTGAGTCAGTATCATCAAGAGCTTTAACCATGCAGGTATATGCAGTAGCTTCCAGAATATCGTCTCCATCCGGAAGTTGTCCTTTAAACTCTCCGGTTACGTGGAGAACGCCTTGCTCTATAAATCGTGTATGTTTTGAAGAGTACCAACTGCCTGGTAAATCAGCATCGTAATCAGCAACCGGAACAAGCGCCCATGCTCTCGGAGTGATGGAACTTGACATATTACTAATCCCTAAAGCTTCTTTGGAAGAATTCGTAACTATTACCCCGGTAGGTAGAGCGTACTGAATCGCTTCAAGCTCATAATTGAGTAAAGCAAATTCATATCCATCCTGCGGGCTTGAAGTAACGTAAACCGCATCCGCTCTTGGTGTTCTGCCGGACTGATCTGCTCTGCCGGTCTGAACGTAATTATCCCGGTATCGGTCAATAACATTGCCTCTGGTTTTTGAGTGCAATACCCAATCAGCCAAAGGGGTTGTTATGCTTGGTGCGCTTAATATGTAGCACGGTCCTATTCTTAGTTCTCTGGCCATCTCAGTCTCGTTTGGTTGTTAAAATTGTTTGCCATCTTGAAGCTCTGTAATAATATCCTGCATCGTCCAGCCTGCACTTTTGAGAACATGATTTCCTCCACACCTTAAATACCTGGTCGGAATATTCTAAAGAAAGCGTGGTGTTCTGAAGTAGTTTGTATGATTCCTTTTGGATGTATCCTGTGATAATATTTGGATCTGACTGATCGCTGCACTTTACATCAACTCTCAGGTTCCAATACACCGGAACGGTCATATCTAAAAACTCTGAAGGGGAGTCGTCTCTGTTCACCAAAACAATCCGTGCTGCGAATCCTTCGTTATCTACATCTGGAAAAGCTTCAAGAATAGTATCTCCTTTTGCCACGACAACCCGGTCTGTTCCACCAAGAATAGACTGCATAGAACTAACATCAAGCAACGCTTGTACCTTTGGAAGCACTTCTGATATTTGTGGAGGATTAAGGATCATTTTCTTCCATTTAATAGAACAACATTTGTGATGCTTACTTTAGGAAATCCTTCTTCTATGCCCGGGTCATGCACATGAATATCTGCTACACCGGATGTTGGTATTACTTTTTTGCTTTCCGTGTCTCTCAAATAAACACGACCATCAATGGTTACTATTTCTAAATCCAATAATTTAATGCTCATTGCACTATCCTCTTTCCGTTTCTATTAAGTGCTTTCTGGGCTTCGGTGTCTGCTCCGGCTAATACTGAATACCCATCACGTTCATCTAAGATTTCAGCATACTCCATGCTTCCGTCTATATCCTGAATCACTCCGAACTCTGTCTCAACTGTTGAACGAGTTATTTTTACTTTCCCTGCCTGAATAGAGCTTGCTAAGTTTCCGGTAACATCTCCCCATTCTCCGGGGTGTTTCTTTCTGGTTCCTCGCTGTCCTTTAGGCACGTAATTCCCGGCAGAATTAACCGGAGCGCCTTCTTTAACTCCATTATATGACTTGGCGTAGTTCACCGCTTCACGTGCGGTTGTCTCAACCACGTTCTTAGCCTTAGAAAGCATATCATGTTGTGCATTCTTAAGCTTCTTTTGAAACGAACGGTCATCTATGGAGAAAGAGATACTCATTTTTTTAAGTGTTTTTTCAACAGCGACAGCACCATTGATTTAACTTCATTTCGGGTGATCTTCTCCTTTCCATCGCTTTTTGGGTCCGTGGCTTTAATAAGCTCATCAGATACATCATCAGCTATTTCTTCAAGCTTTGATGCAAGTGCCTTGTTTTTTACAAAAAACCCAATCACAAAAGCGATAATCACTCCTGAAATAGCAATCAGGGTTTGAGTAATGGTAAAGTCTGTGGCAAGGTCTTGAAGTAGTAAAAACATAGGTTGTATGGTTTCTTGGGGGATAAAGTCTAATTGAACTCCGGTAATAGCTCCGATTACTGAAAGCCCAAATCCTGCAATAGTTTTTCCTGTTTTGTTTCTGAGCGAAAGCGTTCGTCCAAATGGAGTATGCTTCCAAAAATTCTTCTTGGGCGCTTCCGGGACATCAACTAAATCATCGTTTGATATGCCTCTCATTTCCTGAGACAGCCGTTTATCAGAGTAAAATCGAACCCGTTTAATAGGTGCTTTTTTAATTTCGTTACACATGAGCGGCCTCCTCATAAACACCATCAATATGCTTTAACAGATCGAAATTGTCCTTGATAATGGAGTTTAGATTACTAACAACACTATAAATGAGCGTTTTAAACTCATGATTGTTTGCTTTTTCGCCATCTTCTCCGAACTGGATAGACAAGTAATAAATCTCTCTGAATAGCACATCGCCTTCCTCGGCGTAAACCAAAAACAACCAGGATTGATCAATTTCATCTGAACGGTAAATACTCCTTAATTCATCAACTTTGATACTGTCTGTTAGAAGTAGCTTTTCATGGTTAACAAGTAAGGGAGATATTATTTCACCCACATACCCTTCCGGTGCTAAGCGGTATTGCCAATCATCTATAATAGATTTGATTCCGTTAACACGTTCGTTAATCATGGAGATGAACTTTGAAGTCGTTGCGTGCATATCCCCACCGTGATTGTGGTTTTTTAACAGGCATACTCTTTTAACGTATGGATTCTCTTCTATACGAATTAACTCTTTAGTGATGTTATGTTCTGCTTCAAATGCTAACAACTGTTTCCTCACTACTTCATAATCCAGTTCTATGGTTGGTTTTTTGGTTCGGGTTTTTTTTAGCTTGTAATTTTTGTAGCCCTTCCATCCTCCAAAAGCCGTAAAAAGGGCTGCCAATGCGGTTAATATCTCCGCAATGTGTTCTATTATCAGGCTCAACAATTCTTTCATTAATCATTATCATTTGAGTTTTTGTTATTGTTGAAACCTAAGTGTCTTTTTTCCTGTAATTCCCACCCTTCTTCACCATTTATGTAATACAGGTAATCATCCCCTTTGTAATCACAATGGATAAAACTGCCATCAGGGTAGTAGCATATTCTTTTGTAGTCGCTTTCGTATAAATGATTGATAAGCCCTTGTAAGTCAATAGCCGTTACATCGACAGCTCCCCAGTGTTTATGTCTTTCAATCGGATCTTGTATTGCATCTCCAAACGTATGCTGTGAGCTTCCGCCTCTACCATTCTTTTTTTCCCACTCTGTCGATCGGTATCCTGAATGCTTAGAAATAAAAATAGGCTGATCCATTTTCTCCCTGATAGGATTAAGAACACTTATATGGTGCTTTAAAATCTTATCAACCACATGAACCGGAACCTCTGTCATATTCGGATCGACTAAAAACTCTGATATGGAGAAGTGTAATTTCATCAATTCTCCGAGATATTTGCTTCAATCATACCGTCAATAATCCTGATCTTCTCAACGATGATTTGATTATCGTTTCCCTGCCTGGTCAATACTCCGGTATCGCCTATTTTTATCGAGAACAGAGAGCTTTCGTCCTTCAAATAGATAGCGAGATCAGCCTTAATCTTTTTTAAATCTCCTCCTCCAAAAGAAAGCCCGGAACTGCTCACTTCCTGTGCATCCACTTTACCGCTATACACTGTAGTAGCTTCACTTGAAGGCGTAAACTTTCCCGTCTGGTTATTCAGTGAACCTGATTCACTGGGTCGGGTAATAGTAAGAGTGTGTGGATATTTCATACGTAAAAAACCCCAACGGTTGTGTCGAACAGGTTTAATCGGTTAAAAAGACGATCAGGAAGAGATTGAGGGTCGAAACCGTCAAAGTATTCTTCTTCCCGCTGTCCTCGTTTATCTCGCTTAATCCCTGTACGGTTATCGTAATTCAACAACCGGTAAGAGATTACATCAGCAATTACTTGCTTGTAGGCTTTCTTAAACTCCGGATGTAAATCACCGGGATCGGCAGTTGCCAAATATCCCCGTAATTTCACATCGTACTCCTCAGTATGCTTATTCCACTCAGTGTACATCTCCCTGATTTTGTCCTCAGTATCATTAGCTATATTATCAAGCTCAGAATCATCTCTCACGTCTGCATTCAGAAGTAAAAGATCATCAGTATTTTCAGGGTCGAAGTAGTAAGCCATTATCCAAGATCTTCAAGCAGCTTATCAGCTTCCTTCTCTCGAAGGTTCTTCTCGCTCACTTGGTTGCCGTCTTTGTCAAAAACATTGAACCATCCTGCACTCACTTCTCTCTTTACGAAAGAACCTTTGCTTTCCGGTTTTTTGTCCTTTTCTTTAGCCTCTTTTTTGGGCTGTTCTTGCTCCTTTAACTCTTGCTTTGAAGGCTTATAGAGTTCATGGATGCTTTCATCAAAATCTGACTCATTAATAATCTTACGACCCTTTTCATTATCAGATTTGATGGTAACAGTTGGAATTCTTCCCATTGTTTTTGGATTGAGTTGCGATTAAAAAAACGAGGAGAGAAACCCCTCCTCGTCTTAAAATTATCCCAAGAGGGTTGCGATATGCTCAGACTTCACAGCCTTAACACCCCATGCAATACCTACGAAGTAAGTAACCTGACGGAACTGTCTGTACACTGCGATCTCAAAAGTAAGACCGGATACAGGGTCAGTAACGTACATTCTGTCATCTGCCTGATCACCACTTGATGGCACGGCAGGAACACGAGCAGCTAACTGAATAGCATCTCTACTGAATGCAAGGTTGTAAGTGTAGTTGTTGCCAATAGTCATTTCAGTAGCATCGGCAAGCGTCTCGATAAGACCGGGCTTGTTAAGAACCAGTGTTCCTGAAGCTGCTGCAAGACCAGTGTTAACAATGTACTTATTGTCATCACCTGCAAAGGTTACAACATCTCCGGCTACAATACCTGTAGCACCGGCAGTACCACCATCCAACACAATGTCGGTTTCGCCAATAGGCTCTCCACCGTTTGCATCGTATGCGGTTCCTGTACCTTTTGTATGAATTCCTACCTCGTTAGAGATATGAAGAGAAGCCCCAAACATGTTAGAGAATTCACCTTGTCGTCTGGCAAGCTCATTTCCTGCTTCGTTCACTTTGAACATGGCAGGTTGCTTACCAAGAAGCTTAGCTCCGGCAGCAGAACCCAGCACAGCATGACGATCTGTTTTTGGTGCGCCATTATCGTCAAGGATTCTCATTACTTCCGTTAGATCGGTAAGGTCATCACCTGTTCCAAAAGGAGTGGTTCCGGCAGTACCGTAAGCACGAGAAGAAGCTAAATAACCTGCACTGGCTAAATCTGATTCAATTTCGTTTGAAAGAGTTCTGAATGCTTGCTCAAATCGCTGTTGTGCGATAGTGGCGTTGCTTCCTCCAAGCCCTCTCTCTTCTTCTCCAGTTAAATTAAAATCAACATGTCTTGATTTTGTGATTTCGATATCCACATAATCAATAGTTTGATCATCACCGGAAGCAGCAATATTTCCCGGAGTGGTATTTTTTGCTGCCATAGCAGGAACGACCGGGCTACGAACAACCTGATCTTTTGCTGCCTGTTCTGCGGTTGCATCTCTTGAAACAGCCGGGATAAACCCAATCTGCTCACGAGAAACCACGTTCATTGCGTTGTAAATGATAGGATATAATCCTGTAAGAGTGTTAGCCATCTTATTCTAAAATTTGGTTTTTAGACGACCTTACCTCCATTTGCAAAGAATTCTGCTGCCTCTGCCGGTGATAAAGCGTCCACTTGTTTTCTGGTTAAAGTGTTTTTATCACCACCGCCTCCAGGTGTTAGACCTGAACCGCCTTGGCTATTATCTTTGAGGATTTTTTTCATGAGTTGAGACTCAGCGTTTAACTCAATGAAATCTTTAGGCTCAATGAAACCATGACCGTTTGACTTGCTCCCGTTAGGGTGGCGCTCAAAGTTTCCTTCGCTGTCGACTTGAAGTACCTTATTAAGCTCAGAATTGTATTTGAACTGGTTTCCTAATACTGCAACCACGTAAGGATCACCGTATTCACCGTCCAGATATACATCTTCTGCTTTTCCGGCAAAAGCTCCTAAAAGAGCCTGTTTAGTAACGCTTGAAGTAACACTGCCTAAAGTGTTTTCTAACTTTTCTTTTTCCTGCTTTAATGGATTAAGAAATTGGTTTTCCCACTTCTCACGTTCTTTGTCAAGGTCAACATCACCACCTTTCGGAAGTTTAGGTTTACCATCATCGTCAAGATCAATTCCTAACTGTGATAGTACCTGATTCCGAACTCCTTCATTTTGATGTGCATCTTTTAAAGCGTTGTTCTTTGCTTTAGTTACACGATCAGCAATAGTAGAATCCATTACTTCCTGCTTCACATATCCATCAATACCAGTTTCAGTATTAGCGATGATTACGTTTTCAGGTGCTTCGATAGCAGACTGATCAACTTCAATAACTTGACCTTCGCCTGTGGTAACTTTGAATTTGCTCATTATGTCAATCTTCAGCGCTGGTTAAGTGAGCCCGTTAACACTCCGGCTTTTTGAAGAGTAGCCGATCTCTCTTAGGCTAATGAAGAGGCACGCTGGTTCACCGCTTCCAAATCAAAATAGGATGGATATTTTAAACAGTGAATAAAAAATCCTCTTATTAGGATGATTTTTATATCTGTTTTACATACATTTGATGAACCTTTCACATCATACATACATCACTAATGGATAGATTTCCTTTTTACCTACCGCCTTACCAGAAAGAAAAATTAGAAGAGCGCAAAAAAAAGACAGGCGTTTCTATTTCACAACAGATCAGAAATGCTATTAATGATTTTCTTAAGAAAAATGAGGATGGGAAATGAAAAACAGATTATCAGATTTGGCAAAGGAATACATTCAAGGGGTTGAAAAAACGAATGGAAGCTTGTCAAAATCACAAAAATCAGCTTTAATGGATTTTGCTTTAAGTAAAGGGCATTTGTTAGAAGAAGGTTTACCCCTAAAACAACCGGATATGGAAATGATTAGTGAAGCCGCTACACATTATGCAAACAGTGTACAGTTTCCGCTCAATCAAACAAAGATGAAATTACGGATTGCTTTCAGGGAAGGTGCTAAGTTTATGATTAATCAGGTCGATCCTGATATAAATAATTAAAAACTCAAATAAATAATAAAATTAATTACGAAAAACTATTTAAAGAAAAAGCAGAAGGGAAAATAGACGAAAGAATGATCATCGTTTTTGACAATGATTGTGGTTATTGGTCTTGTGAATCAGAAAATAGCGAAGAAGGCGACAGAATGTGCGATGAATATACCGAAAGATATGGTGAACCTGGTGGATATAGGGATGTTGTTGATATCATGGTTGGCGCTGGATTTAATGCTGAATGGTGTTAAATATTATAAACCATGAAAAGAAAAGTATATAAAGGCGTAGTAAGAGAGGGTTGTTATGGTAGGTACTCAGAAGCCTTATTTATTGGCAATAATAAGGAGCCAATAGCACAGATATTTGAAGAAGATTTTCAATACAAGAAAGTAACAGTTAGATATTGGACTTCAGATACAGAAAAGCCTAAAGAAGAACTAAAAAAAGATGTACTAAGAAAAATTTTTGGCGATGTTGAAGCTGATTATGGCGACAGATACAGTGATTATACAGGTTATTTATGGACTAATGAAAAGTTAAATATAGCTAATCACAATCTTCTTGAAGAAATCAGGAGCCATATAGGAAGGTTTATTTACATCGAGATAGACGTACACAACTAATAACCAGCAAGAAAAACCTTACACAACCTTGTTCAACTCTGATTTCTACCCCACACCGCCCGAAGTAATCAACATCATGCTACAAGGTATTGATGTAAATGGGAAGGTTTTTCTGGAACCATCAGCCGGAAAAGGTAATATTATTGACGTTCTTAATGAAAGAGGCGCAAAACAAGTACTTAGCTTTGAAAAAGATCAAACGCTATCCAGATCTATTCAGGACACTTCTACCTATTTAGGAAAAGACTTTTTGCAATGCTCATCAGATCAAATCTCTCATGTGGATTACATCATAATGAACCCTCCTTTCAGTGCGGACGAGAAACATATCCTACACGCCTGGAATATTGCCCCTGAAGGCTGTGAAATAGTAGCGCTTTGTAATTCTGAAACGGTTAAAAATTCTTATTCCACGTATAGAAAACGATTAGGAACTATCATTTCTGATTATGGAGATGCAACCACTGATTTAAAAGACTGCTTTTCTACTTCTGAACGCAAAACCAATGTTCAGGTATCTTTGGTTCGGCTGTTTAAACCAATTACCTCCCAAGATTATGACTATGAAGGCTTCTTTATCGAAGAAGAGCCGGAGTACACACAGGAAGGGGTTATACAGTACAACGAGATAAGAACCATCGTAAGCCGTTACATTGCTGCGGTCAAGTGCTTTGAAAAGATGAGGAAAACAGCAAACGAAATGAATAAGCTTGTACAGCCAATAGGGTTAAGTGATGGGTTCAGATATTCACTCAACTATAACAACTCTGTAACCACTCAGGTTGATTTTGCCAAAGAGCTACAAAAGAAATCATGGCAATGGATCTTCCAAAAAATGGATATTGAAAAGTATGTTACTTCCGGGGTGATGAACGATATCAATAAATTCGTTGAAACCCAGTCGAAATATCCGTTCACAATGAAAAACATCTATCGCATGATAGATATAATCATAGGAACCCGCTCCCAGACTATGAATCGTTCTTTGGTTGAAGCGTTCGATAAAATCACGGAACACTATCACGACAACCGCTATCATTTAGAAGGATGGAAAAGCAATTCGCACTACCTGATCAACAAGAAGTTTATTCTGCCATACGTATCGAAAATATCTTGGTCAGGGAATTTGAAGTTTGAATGGAGTAGTGGTTATTCAAACACCAATAAGTTAAACGATCTACAAAAAGCCTTGTCTTTTATTTCGGGCAACAATGAAGAACTTGTTAAGCTGGAAAATTTAAAAGATAATGAAGGTAATTCTGAACTTGAGTTCGGAACATGGTACGACTGGGGATTCTTCCAGATCAAAGGCTACAAAAAAGGAACAATACATTGCAAATTCAAAGATGAAAAGCTTTGGGAATTGTTCAATAGAAAAGTATCTGAAATAAAAGGCTTTCCACTCCCCGAAAAACTATAAACATGAAAGAACAAACAGATTTAGACCGATTCTTTATATTTCTCAACGAATTGAACCAATCGTATTCTCATAAGCGTGGAAATCATGTAAATCACGTTAACAAGGATAGCAGGATTGTTGAATGGGGTTTGTTTAATTTTGAATTTGATAAAAACGGAAAATTTCTTGGTCAACATTTTAATCCAAAACTAATAGAAGAACTTGAAACGAGTTTAAAAAAATAACCTCCCTTTTTTATCAATATTGTTGGTTAATGTATAACTTTTTCATATATTGATCGTGTTGTGATAACGCAACAATAACTCTACCGCAGGCGACGGGATATCAAAAAGCCGAACTGTTATGAAAGACTTAATCAATTCTCTTAAAGAACTCGCAGAAACTCATCCAAAGGGTTTCACAGTCGATTTAAACCTTAACCACATAAACACAGGATTTGTAGTAGCTGTAATAGATACTCAGGATTCTTTTGGTGATGAAGGTTTAAAAAACGTGATTGAGTTCGCTAAAGAGAACAACCTAAACATTGGGGGTTGGTTTTCAGAAACCAATCAGAAATTCTATTGGGATGCTGTAAAAGTTCTCAATTCCAAATCAGAAGCTGTTGGCTTTGGAAAGCTAAATAAACAATTCGCCATCTTTGATTTAGATAATGATGAATTGATCATTCTTTAACACTAACGGGAGGGGGCAACCCTCCCAAATTTTACGATTATGAACACGATTAAAAACATTCACTATTTAGACTTGTCAGATAATGACTTGTCAAACTTAGACAAATCTGCCGGATTGTACGCTGCCAATAGTAGCATCACGTTTAAGGTTCTTAAATACAAAGATGATGAGCTAATCATCGAAGTAAGGCAGGATAAAAACACGAAAGGAAAGTATTTATCCAAGAAAGAACTGATCAAGCGAACAAAAGATTTGTTTTCTCACTTTTTTTCAGGAACATCCATCCATGTTCGCCCGGTTCCCTATGAGCATCCGGAAACCGATGTTGTAGATCCTAAATGGATACAGGACCGGATGAACAGAAATAAAATCACTATTAAGATGATCGTTTCTAAAACAGGAATTAGTAAAGGAAATATCTCAAACTGGGTAAATGGGAACAAGCCATTATCACAGCCGGTGAAGGCGATGTTTTATTATATGTTGAGGGATTAATTATGGATAAAGATTACAGCAGGTTTATAAGGTGTATAATCTGCATAATTAAAATGGTTGATCCGTATGTCTTTATTTTAGGAGATTATTACTTGGATATTCTTAGCAAAAGAACTGCATTCAATTATTTTTCAAAAGAAACTCCGCTATTGTTTGGTGTAAAAATCGAACGATCAGCCAATAGGTATCAAATAGATTTTAAATTAAAGGTTGAACCATGAGTAAACACCATCCAATAAAAAACAATGATCAAAAGAAATGAGAGCTAAGTTTCAAGTATTACCGAAAATTGTAGAAATATCTTTCATAAACATTAATTGCGAAAATTGCGGAAGCAAGCTTCAAGAAGATTCTGATTCGAATAATCATTTCTGTATCAACGAATCATGTCCTGAATTTTTAGAGTATAAAGAATGGACAAATCTTGGAAATCCCCAGGTTACAAAACTGAGTGAGGAAAATATGATAGATTATTATTTAGGTGAAAAAGAAAAAATGCTTTTAAGGGGAGAGACTGAGGTTTTACCTGAAGTAATCCCTTTTAACAAAGCTATGGATCATTTAAAAAAACAGACAACGTTTAATTACAAAGGTATTGAATGTTATGTTCTTGATGTCGTTAGAAATGCAAACACAAATGAAACTAAAATTACCATAAAAGCTACTCAAGAAGCCATAGAAAAAGGTGTTGTTGTTAAATTAATCTAAGCAGCCCTAACCCTTTTTGAAACCTGATAAGCCAGATCAAGATACTTATTTGCGTTTGCAACCTGTGTATATGCGTAGTGATCCGTCTGTTCGCTGAATAGCTTTGAATACGCATCAGTTTTTACCGTTGGCGGTTGAAATATTTCTTTCGGATTTCCCCAATCTTCAATATCAGCAAGCACAGCTGTTGGAAAACACCCACAAAAAGGATGAGGAGTTCCGGGATAATTCCCGGTTGGATATACACCTTCACCTAATCCAAACAAATCTGAATCAGCGTAAATATCGCAAATATCAGCTACAACGTGCCTTCCTGATAAATTCCACTTAGTACCCTTAACAACCGGAGATCGGTACTGAGATTGGATGTCAGCCTCACGATAAGCGGTGTTGATCTCTGTTAC
Organism: Balneola sp.; assembly: GCA_965267565.1. Taxonomy (GTDB): domain Bacteria; phylum Bacteroidota; class Rhodothermia; order Balneolales; family Balneolaceae; genus Balneola. Next base: position 2,997,965 of record OZ254085.1, on the reverse strand, counting down.
CATTATTCTTTTAGAGTCGTAGAACGCTCGTCTTGCTCTTTTGTAACTCGATGGAGAAATATCTCCTTCTTTCAATGCTTGATTTAACTTGCTCTTGGTCAGCCGATTATTGCTAACCAATTTTTGCAGATCCCCGGAGCTATCTTTTGAAATAAGTACGGCCGTCAACTCCTGAGATGCTCGTTCAGCGCTGACACCTCGGACAATGGCTGAGTTAATGATCGCATCAACATCTTTAGCCATGTCATTCAGTTTTCTCTTAATCACCGACTGGTAATCTTTAGCGCCAAACAATCCACGCCTTGCCATCATCAATGCAAGCGTTTCATTTTGAATACCTGTAAAGTTTGTTCTTAGTGATAATCCGGAAAGCTTGTTTAATTCTGACAGTCCGTTTGAATGACCGCGAACTGCAGCGTTTATAGCTGCTATCTTTTGAGACCGGAACAAAATACCTAAACGCTCACCAAGTTCAATGATTCGTTTGTTGATTTGATCTTTTAAAGCCTTTCCCCGTGCCTCTGTAATGGCTCCTGTGCCGAGATCGCTATCAATATCGAGTATTGCCCTTGCATACACCTGAAGAAGCTGTTCATAGGCTAATTTTGGAACCCCGACAGGACTTAGGAACTCTTGTCTCGCTTGCTGTAGCGCTTCTTGATATGCTTTTGAGTAGTCAGGCATTAGTTGCTCAGGTATTTCTTCATGGTTACAACTTTTTCAGTTTTAATGTTAATAACCACACCATTAGGAAATATGATTTCATTCACATATGACCGATCTAATCCTAACGCTTTTTGATTTGGATTAGGATCATGCACTACATTTAGCGATTTATCTACAATTACAGCATGAGATGCGCCTTTAAATGTTTGGCTATTAACCGATGCATAAAAGAACCCGTTTATTCCACCGTCTAAGTTCACAGCTTCATCAATGGTTTCTTCTTTAAGCTGATTAATACTCACTACTGTTGGATGCTTATGTCCTTTTTCTTCTAAAAAACTGAATAAAACGAATAAAAATTCTGATCCATGTTCGATAAAGTTTGGCACATCTTTTAGTTCGCAATCAAAAAGCGAAGCCATAGCAGCTTGTGCGCAATTTCCGTTCTCTGAATCAACGATGGTTTGAAATACTTTCTTCATTTTCGCTTTTCGTATTTATTCAAAACCTCATGAACTCTATTTACAGCCCATCCTAAAAAATAGCATTCGTGTTCATCGTTGTATCGGTCTAATTCAACTCCATTATCTACAAACACATGGTTTATGAAGTGCTTGCATTCGTGAGCGATTATACCGGGTGTTGGATCGTATTCAAAAATCATATAGTGATCCCAGTCTATTTTTAAGCATACTGCATCAAAGCCTTCAAGCTCTCTGCCTCTTGTATCTAATTTTAGATTAAGCTCTTGATCTGCCCCTTCTAAAGAATCGCAAAGAACAATGTATATTCTTGCTCCGTAGATTGGGATTTTATATGATCGTTTGAAGATCATTGTTTGCCTCTTTAGATTCTATCGATTGTTTTCCCGTCATTATTCATTATAAAAACGTTTATTTCTTCACCGTTTTCGAAATGATGTCTTGATACGTTACCGTCTATCCTTTCTACATTGAAATCTAATCCGTTTTTCAGATGGTTAGAATAGTAGCTTTTTGCGTGGTGCATTTCTGTTTTGTCTTTTCTTTCTATCTTTATGAACATGTCTATCTGTCTTTTAGTTATGATTTACTCGTTAAATGCCAATAATTACACTCTTGGCAATGGTATATTCGTTTTGGTCTTATTGGTACATTCTTGCATCTTTTCATGTCGTTTAAAACACCCTGAGCTTTACGCTTGGTGTACGACTTCTTTCCACAACTACATGGTGAGCCGTTCATTTTAAAGCCCTAAATCACTAAAGAGACTGCCCTCCTGATATATTGAAGCCATAAACTTATCATTCAGCGTTTTGAACTCTTCTTCCTTTCCTTCAGGAATCGGAATTCCATCTTCTGAGTAGTACATTTTCAATAAACTTTCAAATTGTTCTGGTAGCAACGGAATTTCTCTTCCTCCAAAGTATCGCTCTCTGATTGTGTTCAGAATCTCATCGGTATCTTTCGGGCTGAAGTCTGCTTTTCTTGATACGTGAGCATCACCCCAAAGCTCAGGCTTGTCCGGGAAGTAAACCTGCGACAATCTCCAAAGCGCTCCGTTCTCCGCTTCTTCACATGCTGAATTGAGTAATGTTAACCAAGCTTCAAGTCCTGTCTGGCTATCAATCAATATCTCTGTTGCTGATTTTTCACGTGCAGCATCCCCGTACGCCTTAAACATAGAAAGGTGATAGTTCTTGATCTTCTCTTTCAATCGTTCTGCGGAAGCTTCCAGATAGGAAGAGTCTTGCTGTAAAAACTTATGGTCTTTGTTATGCTCACTATTGCTCCCTAAAACATTGCTTTTTTTCAGCCCGTCTATAATGCTCTTAAATTCATCCGCATCCTTATGAGCAATCTGAAGCAAGCTAAAAGCCAACGTCATGTGTGCAAAGTCAAGCCTGGACTCAAAGTTCATGATAGAGTTTGCATTCAGCGCCCAAGTATATCCCGGATTTACATCAATCGGTATTTCCTGTGGAAAAATCGGAAGTATCTTTTCGTTTTCATTTTTCTCTTTAGTTCGATAATAGGAATACTCACCACTATCCATTTCTACTTCTACATTATCAACACCATCTTTATCAGATTTTTGAACGTAATATCGTTTCCATCCATCCAAGTCAAACTCAGTAAAACACTCAGTTAACTTTGGCTGATCTTCATGAGACTTTCTAACGTCTCTCATCTCTTTAACAAGCACCCATTCAATTCTTCCTGTATCTGGATTCACCCAATGGTTAGGAACGTGTTCGGGATCAATGATTTTAACAGAAGCCTCACCAATACTTTTACCGTCCTCTCCTTTTGGTCTGCCGTCCACATACACCCAAACCTTTTGTTTTGTGGTAAGCTTCACAGCTAACCGGTTTATCACATAGCTCCAATTCGTATTTGCTCCGTCCGCATTGTTAATGAGTTTATAGGCAATCGAATCTTTGTCTGCCGGATCTCCAAATCCCTGTTTGTCGTCATTGCTCCAAACCCTGTCCGTTGCTTGCTCCGAGCCTGCCCAAACACCAACCATAGATGTTACACCTGTAAAGAACATCATATTCCTATACAGCAAGGATAACCGCTCAGCATACGCCTGATCGTTTTCACGTTGTGTCTTTTGCGGAATGTATCTGGTTATCTTTGAGCCTGTAGAAAGATTTATATTTCCATCCTCATTAACTGAAATTGGATTGTCGTAAGCTCTCCCGGAATAGATCATTTCTGTATCTATCCATTTTTGAACATTCTCTTGATATTCGGGGCTTTGGTAGGTGCTGTGATGTGCCATGATGTTAAATATTAATTGATGCGGTTTGTGGCTCGTAATTGCTTTCTGTGTTTACATAACCGTAAACAGCAGCATCGGCTAAGTTGGGAGAACCACCAAGTCTTTTGATGGTCTTAGCCTTTAATTCCATTTTTATCTTTCCGTCATTCTGCTCTTCGTAGTACGTTTGGGAAAGCTCCAGTCTTAATTGATCTTCATAGACTCCTAAAGGTGCGATGGCTACTTCACCTAACCGAAATGCTTCTCTAAGCTCCCAGAACGATTCTGCTTTCAGGTTGACGAATCTTGCTCTGTCTGATGATCCTTCACTGAATTTAAACCCGTATGCTTTGTCTGTGTGCTGAAGTATTCCTGCTAATGCTCCGGAACCAACCCCAATGTTGTCCACTTTAATTTTACCGGGCTTTTCTTTCATCGTTTTAAGCCCCCAGTTTTTGGCTCGTTCTACGTCTTTCATGTCGCCAATAGTTTCTTTTTGATCTACAGCGTACAAAACAGGACCTTTCCAAGAAGCTAAAGCGTGCGGATCGCTTCCGTCTCCAACGTCTAATCCGTGCCTCCATTCGTGAGGCTTTGCCATTTCATCCCAATAAGCCGGAGAAGCATCATACCTTGCTCTTGCTTTCATAAACCATGTAACCGGTATGATAGAGTATTTACTATCTGTCGGGAATAACCCGTTTACTCTTGATGTCCAGTAGGTAGATTGTTCTCCTTTTTTTTGCCGGATTGATTCAATCCAGGATATAGATACCGCTCCGGGAATTACATCTCTTGGAAAATGTTCCGGCCACTCTGTTTGTGGCTTTACGGTTTTATGTCCGTTTTCATTAATAGTGAATATGTGCTGAGCTACTTCCGGCTTTAGCTGATACCTGCCTTCATCATCTTTTTGATACGCCCATTTAACATTTGGATGATTCCAGACCGGAATAACTATTCTTGAATTTTGGCATGATTTCTCAAAAGGCGTTCCTGATGTAACCGGGTTTCCTATTCTTAAGCCTCTATTCTGTCCACCCGTAATACAGGCCTCAAATCCATCATCAATATCAACGGTGATCCCATTTGCCTCATCCTGAATAGCGAGTAGTTTTTCCCCGTGCTTTCCCTGAAATGAATCCGGGGAATAATCTCTGGCTGTAAAACCATATGCTCTTGCACTCTCCGAGAACCGGAGTGATTGAGTAAGCCTTTCACCTCCAAGTTTAAGCCGGTGTTTGTCGTATGCTTTTCTTATTTCGCTCCAAAGAAGCTCTTTTACCTGATTTTCTGTCGGAGCTGTGGTGATAGCCGTTCCACCAACTGCAAACACCCACCAAAGAACCGCTATTGCTGCAAGGAAAGTCTTACCCACACCGTGAGCAGCTTGAACATTCGTTTCTCTATTATCTCTGATCGATTCTAACACTCTCTCTTGTTCCTCCGTGAGATAAGGAATAAGAAGCACCTCTTTGGCGAATTCAACTGGTTTTGAAGCGTATTGAATGAATGGAGGGTTATTTCCATGCTTTCTACGCCTTAGTTCCAGTTGAGCCTTCGCCTGAAGTTGCAAGGACTGTAATTGGGGATTCGCCATTTGCTAAGCGTTGAATTTGAAGATCCGTTAAATCTTCCATGTTGATTGATTTAACGATACCTGTAAGGTCAATTTCTTTTTTGTCAGTTATTCTTGATTTAAGTTTGTTGTACTCCCTAATAGCTGCCATCTTTTGAGTAAAATCAGCGTTTTGAGTAATCATGAAAAGAAGCTGCTTATCCACGAACTCATCATTCAACCCTGACTGTTCAAGTAATTCATTGATATAATCGCAGATGTTAGGTTTTGTTAGGAGGTCAGAAGCAGAAACTCTGGCGGCGTTGTAGCCTTCAGGTGGTATGTTATAAGCCTCTATATATGACTGGACTCCGTTGCCAAAAAACTCTTTTGACACGAATAACTGACAAAACCTTTCCTGCTTTTTATTCAGTTTAGGCTTTTTCTTTACTGAATTATTTTTTGAACCTTTTTTATTATGGCTTTTGATATAGCAATACTCCGAACCTTCTGATGCTTGGTTCTTACATCTTTTTCCTGACGATGTTTTTGCTTTACATGTTGCCATTTGAAAGGATTAAACAAACTTTACCATCTTATAAGGATGATTTTATTTAAAAACAAAATAAATCATTCCTATATAGATAGCAACAATATGAGTTTAAATGCTTTTTTCAGCAGTAAACAGAAAGGAATGCGTAACCGATTATGACGATGACCAGTAATATAAACCCGGTATTCATATTAGGTTCGTGAGGTTGTTCGTATCCGAGTTCGTTTGTAGGCATGGTGTTTTGTCGGCGGAATGTTTACTCAGGCGTAATTTCTTCTAAATAAACATCGCAAGATAAATAGTGCCTAATATCATCACTGTAATTTAATCTGACTGAATGATGAACATCAACGATCTTATAACCCTTTAATCGTGATGTTTTTGCAAATTTATACTTCTTTTCACCTTTAGGATTAACTGTTGTTTCTAAATAAATAGATTGACCTATTTGATATGATGGTGGATTATTTAACGAAAGGCTTATTGCCATTTCCTGATCTCCATCCTTCCAAAAGTGGACCGAACAAACATTTTTTATATCATCCATCTACTTCCTCCATGTTGTGATCTTTAAGGTAGTGTTGCCAGCAGGCTTCTTGGGCTTGTTCGAGAGTTTTTAACAAATCAAACGTTAATAATCCTTCAGGAGAAATAGCAATAAATCCAACAGCGGTTTCCCTTAATTCATATCCATTCCAATAATAACCATTATTAAACTTATCGTTAATTGGCTCCCAATCCTTTTTCTCAGGCTTTAGTATTTGAACGGTTACTTTTTTCATGGTATTAAATTAGGCTTCTCAAACCCAGTAAGAGATAAGGCTTTGTCAAACTCTTCTTGAGTACCTGAATTTTCATAATTATAAATAGCATCGCCAATATGAGAGCTGCCTTCTGTTTTTAGGATGTTTGAAATTTCTGACTCCAAGCGATCTACTTCAGATTGCTTTTGTCTTGCAGTAATAAATAATCCTAATACTTGGTAATATTGTTCTTTTGTTATTGTTTTCATCATTTCTCCTGTATTAATAGTTTTGTATATACATAATCCGTTACCTACTCCTTTTCGGTTGTTGGTTTAACTTGCTCAAATTCAATTTTTGACCTCCCATTACTTACAGCATCTAATATTTTTTGAGGATCTATCAAAGAAGAGTCTAATTTGTGTTCAAAATCTTTATGTGCCTCTTCAAATATTTTTAATTCTCTTTCATTTGAAGGAAAGTCTAAACCTTTAATCATAATCTTAGTTCTCTCCTCCTCCCTCACCGCCTCAATGAGTTGGGTTAGTTCTTTCTTTGATTCAAAATAAAATGTATCGTCTTCTGAATTTAACGTTGGATGGCATCGTGATTTTTCTATCATCTGTTCTACTTTACTCATTTTTATTCCTTTGATTTTATAATTTCCATCATTTCTTCATGAGTTATTTTTCCTTGAGCATTTTGGCAACAAAGATTATCACAATCACAGCCTGATCCATGACATCTATGCTCCCAAGAACCTCTGACATTGCACCCAGGACATAATTTTTTAATATTATCCATTTGATAAATGCACCTTAAAGTTTCCTCTTTTAGAATCGCTTAATTTAAATGACATTAATTTCTCCTCAGTTTTATTTTCAAGCATAACTACTTTATTAAATCCGTCAAAATTACAATCGCCGTCTATACAGAAAGCTTCTTTAAAGAATTTTTCTAAATCCTCTATTTTTTCTTTATCACTCATACAAACTCCTGATTTAGCCCTTCGATTTCCGGTGATACTCCTATAGAGAAGAGGTAGAATAACTCTTGATATGAAAATGATTTAGCGGACTTAATAGCTTCTTTTAAGCTTTCAATAGTTCTCCAAAAACTAATCCCCTCATTAAATCTATTTTCTCTGTAAGAGTTACAAAACCCCTTAACTTCCTCATCCGTCATGGATTCTATTGATCTGCATAGGATGGTGCATTCATCCCAATAAAAAATACACTCAGCGTATTCAGGGAAAAATTCAATAAAATATCCTTCTCCTATGTTATCCAAGCCAATATTAAACTGACGGTTATTATATCTCGCTTTAAACTTACCACTCGCCCCTATCAAAGCAATGGTGTACTTTAGCTCTTGTTCTGTTAGTTTATTCATTGGATGCCTCGTTAATTAAAATATCTAAGCAATTTTGTTCTTCAGCTCTTTTAATGCATAAATCAAATGTTTTTTGCCTTTCCTTGATTTTTAAATCAATTCGGTCTTTTTTATCTCTTAAAGCTTTAAGATCAGATACAGTTTTATCATAAACTCTTTGCAACTCTGTATCTCTATTGACAATTTTCATTCTGAGCTTATCTTCTATCTCACTCATCTTTACCTCCGTTAATGCTTTCGGGTTTTGTTACAATAATAGTTGGATACATATTTTCGCCTATTCCTTCTCTCCAATGTACACGAGTAACTATACCATCTTGTACTACATTGAAATGTACTTCTTCTCCAACTCTGGGAACATGTTTTACTCTCATATAAATATCAGAGCCTTCATCAAACATAAATCTAACTTTTTGACTGAATATCATTCCTTACCTCCGTTAAATGGGCAACATCCTGCTTCACTACAAAATGCGCCACAGCATGACTGTTGGTTGTTATCTTGGTTCATTATCTTCCTCCGCTTAAAACATTATCTAAATCAAAAACTACGTTCTCTTCTAAAAAATATTTATCTAATCCCGGTTCTCTTTTCAGCTTTACATCAATAAATCTTATTTTCTCAAAACCTGCTTCTTTTAAAGCTTTTTGAGCGAAGTACTGCGCCTTACCTCTTGTTTTAGAAAATATGTACCCGTCATATCCGTATTTTTCTATACCTAAAACAGAGTAGTATCTTGGCTTGATATAAAAGCATTTAAAAGTTGCCTCACTCATAATTCACTCCTTAAAATAGTGTTACTTGGTTTTCGTTTTTCGGATCTAAGTCATACAGACTGGATGCAGTAGCTTGTACCGTCTTATGCCACTCCGTACCTATCTTCTCATTGATCTGATAGTAATCGGTATAGTTTGGTTTCGATATTGAAAACTTCCACTCCTGAGTTTTTGATTTAAACTCTGCATTGCAATGTAGAATGGTATTCCACATCAAATTGTACCTTGTCTTTGTGTCGAGCATATCCCAAAGCTCACCGGAAAACTCCAGGATAAAATCATTTCCGGAATAGTGTTTCATTTCTCGGTTGCACTTAATCGCTTTAGCAGGTCGTTTCTTTGTGATGTTCGGATACACCAAAAACAACTCTACTTCTGCCGGACCAAGTTCAATGTTCTTTTCCTCTTTCACCTTTTCAAACAGCTTATCAAGCTCAGGAGAGTTCATAAACTGCTTATCTGAAATTACTTCTGTTTGTGGGTTTAGTTTGTGTATTTGCATTACGTGTTTGATTGTTAATTACTGGAGAAGTTTTAGTTCTCCGGTTTCCATTGTTTCATAAAGTGTTTTTCCTTGATTGGTTACTGCGTACGGAAGAAAGACTTCACATACATCCGCTAAATCAGCCTGAACTAAAGCCATCTGTGCCTCAACCCAATCCTTGACAATACGCCAACTAACCCTGATTGCCTGTTCTTCATTGCAAAATCTTTTAGGAACCTTCTTATCTTTTTTCATTGCATTCAAAACCCCGTTGTACTTTGCCGGAAGAGAAAAAGCAACCGGCTGATTCTTGTACATGATTCCGAAAGTAACCCCAACAGCCAGCCCATCTTCGTAATCAACTACTATCTTCATCGCTCCATGCTTAGATAGTATCTGTTGAATCTCCATAATGGTTTTTTCTGACTTAATCGAAGTTGTATAGTTTAGTATGGCCATGATCTTTTATTGGTTTAAAGCAATCCTTTTTGTTGGAGAGCCTGTTTAAGTTCTTTGTTGATTTTTTCAAGCCTGATTATTTCTCTACCAAGCTTTTCATTTTCATTTCGTAAATCTTCCGATAACTCGAAATACAGAGCCGTTGTTTCATAAGCTGTATCAACTATCGTCCTGCCCTGAGATCGGCATTCTCTGAAGCATTCCAGTATCTTATCCTTTGTTTCTTCCCTGATAACACTATCTGTTTTTTCAATCGGCATCATTCCATAATTTTTCTTAGTAATAAACTCTGCTTCTTTTCTCCTTCATCAATCCGGTGATCGTAATTAGGAAACTCCTGAAACACACAAATTTCATTGATTCTGCTTGCCACTCTGGAATGGTAGGGCAGTTCATCAACATGAACATTAGAGGTGAATATGGTTGGCTTACCGCTTTTGTATCTGGCATCTATCGCTTTAAACACCTGATCTTTCACCCACTTTGTAACATTTTCTTCAAAGGAGATTTCGTCCAGTATCAGCAAGGGAACCGTTCTAATCACGTTCAATATTCTGAACTCACTTATATCAGGATTGTCGTATGATTCTTTGTAGAGATCGAACAACTCACTGAATGTGTAAACCTGAGAAGGAACATTGTATCTTCGATGGATTTCATTCGCAATAATGCAAGCAAGCAATGTTTTTCCTGATCCTGGATTCTCTGAATAGAAATAAAACCCTGTTCCATCTTCGTAAAGCTGCGGAAACTTATCTACGTACTTTTCTGCGAGTGTTTTTATTTCAGGATAATGTGAATGCTTTTCAGTGCTAAAATCATCAAAGAATTTATTCTCGTACTTTTTGCCCTGAAGGCTCTGAAATCCGAATGATAACGGTTTGCTTTGTTGAATATCACTCAGGGAGTAGGTAATACATCCCGGACCGAACTCAACAGGATCTCCGCTTTCTTTTCGCTCTTTCACACGATCAATAACTTGTTCGTAAAATGACTTAGTTCGCATTGAGTTCTTCGGTGATGCTTCTGCGCCTTCTTGCATTACTTGGCTTATTTTCTGTGGCTTGCCCATTGCGTGTTTGATTGTTTTTGTTTTGCTTTGGTGGATATGAATCCCAATTATCTTTCCATGTTTTACCATTCAGAAAAGTCAAAGGGTTTTTCCTGTACTCTTCATCGGGTTCAAATGCTTTGTAGATTGGTATAAAATCTCTAATCAACTCTTTATCCTGATCAGAAACTTTTTTCCATTTCTTTTCACATTTAGCACGATCACGTTTTTTATCGTAATCATCCCAAAATGAATCGAACGGGTATATATCTTCTTTACTCTTCTCTTCTTTACTCTTCTCTTCTCTTCTCTGTGCGGAAATGTTTACATATAAGCTCTTTATGTCAACATTTAAGTCTTTTATGTAGGCATCACGATCAATTACAAGATATTCTTCTATAATTTCTAATGCTGTTGATCTTCTTTTTATTGCTTTGAAGTACTTTTCTTGGATGTGTTTTGATGTCAATACGTTGAACTGGTTAAAAACAGTCTCATTAAAAAGACCACGTTTAACCGACCCCTTAACAACTTCATCAACTAAGCCACCGGATTCACCGACATCATTAGCAAATAGTAGTTGTGTATCTTTATCCCACTCCAAAAAATATCCTTCATCAGCGTATATTTGACGTAGCAATTCAACCCATATCCCAAAGCCTTTTATCCCAAATTCAGCACGTAAAAGTTTAATTCTTTTATCGTCCATGATATTGGTTTGTATATCGAAATATTCTAAACCGCTACTTAACTTAGGCATCCAAAAGCTCCTTGTTCTGATGGATTGATCCGATTATTTCCGTTTCATACATCTCAACATTTTCAATAGAATACCAGTAATTATTTCCATCATTCCATTGCTTTTGTGCGGCTTCATTTTTAACAAAACAAAAACAACCGTTTTTAAATGCTATTTGATATATTTCAGGCTCCTCTTCGTATATTGACAAATATGCAGTTTTAGAAATAACTATGTCGCCTTCATAGATGTCTTTTCCGTTTTTGTCTTTTAATCCGGTGTATTGACCTACGGTTTTGGGATCAACTTGATACCTTTGCCATCCTTTATGTTCTTCATGCCAAAGCTCAATAAACGCTTTTGTTTTACCTGTTACTGACTCAGGAATAACTAATAATGAACCGTAAACCCACTCACCTTTTTTTATAGACCTATACTCTTCAATTACTAAGCCTCTGCATCGAATATCTCTCATAACGTCTCCTTTGGTGGTTCACGAAGTCTATCTTCTGCTCTTATCCATTCCATGACTTACCACCCTACATTTATTGCAGGCAAATAAACCTGAGTTTGTGTTCTTATTTCGTTAGTAAATTCTCTCTGAGAGTTTGTTGTCGCTCTGAAAAAGTATCTCCATCCATTGCCTGTTGCAGGCAGCCCCCTGTGAGCGCTTCTATTTGTGAAATAATAGAGTGTTTTATTCTGAGTAATAAACTTTTCGGGGCTTTCTAATTCAATGATTTTATTTAGCTCAGTAAAGTCTTTAATCCTGTTATAATAATCCTCTTTTACAAACTCAGTCATTGATCCTGTTCCTTCATCAATGATGTAAAGAAAGTGGTGTTTCTCTTGGTCGTTATCCCAATCAAGATTATCATTTGAATCTCTTTTCACTTCGTCTAAATGCCAACCAGGAATACAAGGATACCAACCCTTTTTTAGCATGTGAACACGAGTATCAACAATGACATTATCTAAATCATCTAAGCTTCTTAAATATTCACCTATAAACATTTGTGAAATAGCTTCCTTTGCGAAAGGACAATCAATTTTAGAAGCCTGATAACCATAATATTGCTTGGCAGTTCTTATATCTTTCACGACTTACCCCCATAAAAAAAGCCCTGCTCAAACGCCTTCATGCTTTGGAACGGGTAACTACAACCCAACAATCGAGCGCCTAAACAAGGCTTTCGTAAAGTATTACTATTTGTAGTTAATTTAAAGCGGTTCCAATCGCTGTATTTAAAATAACTAATTACGCTGTTAAAATCCATGTTTTTTATCTGTTTAGTGTGGTTTTTTAGATATTATCGACTGCATTTAAAGCTTGGTATATGCTGGTGTTATGCACCATTTGAAGAAACCACAAGCACTGGTAGCGGTCTATGTAAATATTCGTGTGTATAACCACCATATTTTTTTAGGCATTTTTCTTGCACCTCTTTAAATTCCTTGTGTGTTCCGAAGTATCCTGCTATTTCAGCAATGTGCTTTCGAGTGCAGTTCCAAGTTCCGTATTCTCCATAACCTACTTGCGTTCCCCACCATCTACTTTCTATCCAGTCATGGTTTTTGTTCCAGCCTTTGGGGTTTTTTACCTGCTCAACATTTAAAATAGAAACAGTAATCATCCCATCATCTATTTCAATAAAACCATTCCAAACAGCACCTTGCCAAGATGTGAATTGCACTTTGTCGCCTAAAAAAATCTTAGTTCCCTCCTTATCACAGAAGCCTGTATAATTCAATTCTCCGTTAGTTTTAATTTCTACTTTCATTGTTGTTTGTTTAAAAAAGGTGCATAACATAGGCTATGATTAATAGCGGTGTTTGTGCTTTCTTTTAGGTGGTTATTATTTATTAACTTTATTTTTATCCAATATTTTTTCGTGTTAATTAGATACTGCTCATAGCCTCGGCACGTTATCAAAATGGCAGATCATCATCCATGTTATCAAAATCTCTACCTATCTCTACATTGCTTCCCATCTTTGGGCTACCACCTTGATAATTTCCTGAACTTTCCGATTTACCTTTAGCTACATACGTATCTAATTCAGCGTATCCTTTTCCCTCTCTACTTGATTTAAGAGACAGCTTAACTTGATCCCCTTCCTGAGATTTAAGCCAGTCTATGAATACGTGTTTGTTTGAAATGTTAAATTGACCTTTTACAAAGTCAGGTGCTTTTTCATGTGGTAGGTTAAAAAATGCACCTTTTGGAAATTTGCTTTGGTTACTCATATATCTAATATTTAATGTTTGATTATTTGTTTGTGGTTCACCTCTCCTCCGGCAATAGAATTACAGGTACTCTAAGTTCGTAATGCTCACCATCTGCATGAACTTCTTTGTGAAGCGTTTGGCAGTAGGTAGTGTCTATAATTTTATGGCACGAAATGAACTGCTTTGCTTTTAGGTGGGTGTGTTTTCCTTCTTGTTCAGGATATATTGCATAAAGAGCAACAACAAACACTATAACCACCACAAAATAAGTGATTATTAATATGTTTTCGGTTTCAAACTTCATCGGTACACCCCGCTTTTAGTAGTGCTTTTTCTACCTTAGTACACCATTCGGTTAAAACTTTAGTAGGGATAGATTCTTCATGTGATAATGCAATCGTTAATTGATTACGTGTTTCAATCAAAGCATCTATCATTTCGTTATAGGCATCTTCAATTTCATCCCCATAAAGACCTGAAACATGCAACCCGTTTGCATTGTCGTAGTCAATATGTGTAATAGGCTTCTTCATTCTACTTCATCCATATAAAATTCACGTTTAAAGTCTCTCACTGGTTTACTCCTGCTTTATCGTCAAATTCTTCGGGTGTTGATTCGTTGAGTAGTTCGGCTATAGTTTTCATCCTGCCTCCGCAAACATTTGCCGTTGTTGTGGTTTTAGTTTTGCCCGAACCTGATTGTATTTTGGTATCTTTTTGTTTGCCTTCCAAAGCTCACGAATTACACTTATTTCAGCCTCGGAAAGCTTAATCATGTACTTGCTATGGTTTACTCCGTCTATCATGCTTACGTCGTTATACAGGCAATCTTTGTACCCGTATTTAATTCTTAGATCACTGGCTCTGCTGTGGATCGGAAAACATTCAGATTTACAATTCATCTTAGTGAAGTAGCGAATAGCTGTTATATCCACCCACTTGTTTACATTCTGCATTAAGGCTATAAACATTGCCTCGTTATGTGTGTACTTTTTCATCACTTCACCTGTATTAGTTCGTGTTTATATAATTTCATTTGAGTTTCTTGTAATCCTCTTAGCTGATCTTCTGCCGAAACTTTCCCTGCATCTAAATGCTGATGGCAGTTGCTGCAAGCATAGACTCCAAATAGGTCGGGGCTTTTATTTCCCCATCCTTTCCATATTGAATTTAGGTGAGCAAAAACCGTTGTATCTGTTCGGTGATTGCAAACGCCCTCAATCCTAAGCGTACATATTTCACCGTGAGCGCTATCCCTTATCGCCTTTGATACTATCTTTGGTGGTTTAGTTAGCATCATTTTAAAACCTCAAAGCTCATTTCAGGTTTTTCCTTATACCTTCCTACTGACCTAACTTTGCAATACAGGTCAATCCATTCTTTAGCAGATATTAAGTTAGAGAACCATTTAGCATTGTTATTTTTCTTGCTTTCTGGAGTTACCAACCACTGTTTACTTCTCTTATCTATTTGAAACCCTCTGTAATAAATCATTTCAACAACCCCACTACTTCAAAAGCCTCTGTTACGCTTTTAACTACATGAGCCTGACCCTTCCATCGCTTATGCCATTTCACTTGATCTGCGGTTAATTTCTGAGCGCTTGGCTTCTTACTCCCATCTTTAATCTCAATCAGATAGTTTATATCCCTGAATCCGACTACAATATCTGGAAACCCATCAGCCTGACCGCTTGTTACTGAAACCGTACATCCTGCATTACGTAGAGCATCTACTATTTCAGACTGGTTTGCATCAACTCTTGCTTTTCTTCTTGGCATGTTAATTTTTCCCTGCTTTATCTGTTATAATTCGATTAATGTTGTCTCTTTTTATCATCGCTCACTCCTTTTCTGCTCAAGAACAGCGCATCCTATTACAAACAAGATGATTACTATGTAAATCAAACCAACTCCAAACCAGTCTAATACCGGCTCTGCATCTAATACTTGCATCATTAAGAACATAGTTCCTCCAGTTTGCGATAGCTCTTTAGTGTTATAGTTTCGTTTCCCGTATTCAAATCAGTCCAGATTTCATTCAAAATTTCTTTAGCCAATCCATTATACTTTTCAATTTCATGTGATTTAGCCCTCAGTTCTGCTTCTTGAATCTCAATCTCATTAATGATCTTTTTTTGCTCCTCAATTTTAAGGTGCATTTCTACAACCAAAAGCTCTTGTTCAGCAAGCCTTTTGTTCATCATCTGCTCATTGTATGGATTTACCTTTGCCGCTCCCATCACTCAATCCGCTTCATTCTTTGCCAGTCATAAATGATTACCAATACAGCAACAAAGGTTGTTACTCCAATCGTTATGAAAAACCATTCTGCTATTGCCATGTCTATTCAATTTTTTTCATTTCTTCTAACACTGTGTCATTATTGCTAAAGAAAAGATGTGCATAATTAGGAATACCCACGCATCCGGCTATTTCAGTTCCATGTTCTTTTTCAACCTCTGCAATTCTTTCATTTACAACACAAGCCCACCCAGCCAGACAATGACTTGTTCCACAATGCCAGCTTCCCATATCAAGCCTTTTTGGTGTTAAAAGAATGTTTTCAGCAACCTCTTTAATGATTGTGTTTTCATCTATTTCACCTTCTCTTATGCCTACATTCTCCTTCAACGCTTTCCAAGCTTCATTTCGAAGAGACTCATCGGAGCAATACTCCATAATGTTGGTTAGCTCTGAGTTGGTAGGACTATTCTCCTTCAACGCTTTCCAAGCTTCATTTCGAAGAGACTCATCGGAGCAATACTCCATAATGTAGGTTAGCTCTGAGTTGGTAGGACTATTCTCCTTCAACGCTTTCCCAGCTTCATTTCGAAGAGACTCATCGGAGCAATACTCCATAATGTAGGTTAGCTCTGAGTTGGTAGGACTATTCTCCTTCAACGCTTTCCAAGCTTCATTTCGAAGAGACTCATCGGAGCAATACTCCATAATGTAGGTTAGCTCTGAGTTGGTAGGACTATTCTCCTTCAACGCTTTCCCAGCTTCATTTCGAAGAGACTCATCAGAACACCATCGCATAATGTAGGTTAGCTCTGAGTTGGTAGGACTATTCTCCTTCAACGCTTTCCCAGCTTCATTTCGAAGAGACTCATCGGAGCAATACTCCATAATGTAGGTTAGCTCTGAGTTGGTAGGACTATTCTCCTTCAACGCTTTCCAAGCTTCATTTCGAAGAGACTCATCAGAACACCATCGCATAATGTAGGTTAGCTCTGAGTTGGTTTTTTCTTGTAAATTATTTGTATCCATTGTTGCGTATTTGATTTAAAAACCCCTCCGGTTTCCCGGAGAGATAGCAATGTTCAACTACCTCTTATGAGATAGGTATGATTGTTGTAGAAGCCTTTTACTCCTTTTTATTTTAAGACGGATTGGGTAGATCCGTCCACATTTCCAAAGGTCAGAACAGGTTAAGAACATCCCTTTGTTTATGTTATGTACTGCTTATGCAGTTGAACCGATGGCAGGACTCGAACCTGCGACCTCAGATATCTTACGATACGTGTACTCTACCAACTGAGCTACACCGGTTTCCAGGCTTTGCGTGACAAACAGGCATCGCCCATATAAAGAAGCCTCAACTAAACACCGCTCTAATGTCTCTTTTGTCTCCACATAGACGGGGCGCTGTGGAACATTGAGGCTTCAGTTTCATTAAACTCAAAGAACTATTTTAAATCCCGAATTAGCCTTCACACTAATCCGGGCGGGGTTTTTGGGTACAACAATTCAATTTCTTGGTGCAAACACCGGTACTCCCGTTACTTGCTGTAACTCCTTGATAAATCTTTGTTCATCAGAATTACTATCTGATAAATGAATCAGAGTTATCACCTGAGTATCTTTTAGTAGTCCCTTCTCTTTTTGCTTGGTAAAAAACTCTTTCAGGTATTCGAGACTCATGTGTGAATCCCGAATCCTTCCCTTTAATGATTCGTGTTTATTATTACCTTCAAGGATGTCCGCAGCATAATTGCATTCGATGATCCAGTGCGTAATACCGCTGAACTCATAAGGTATTTTACAGGTATCAGCTATGTAGATTCCTTTAACCGGGCGATTAAGGCTTTGAAACAAAAACCCAAACGGCTCTTCGGCATCGTGATATACATCAAAAGGCTTTACTTTAAAGGAACCTATTGTATAGTCCTTCATGCTTTCGGCTACCTGAACCAGTCCAAGCCCATACCCTTTAGCATTAGCTGTTCCCTGACTCATGAACACGAACCGACCTCTCATTAACAAAGCTTCTACCGCTTTACAATGATCAGAATGCTCATGAGTTATCAGGAAACCGCTTATATCTTTCATTCGGTAGTTTAGCCTGGTTAGCTTCTTGTCCAGTTGCAGAAAAGAAATACCTGCATCAAACATGATTGCAGATGTTCCATCGTCCACAAGAACAGCGTTACCGGTACTACCCGAAGCTATGTGATGAACAGTTAGCATTATTTGAAGTCCGAATCTGGTCCTGTCTCTTTAAAATCAGACATATCCACTCCCTGAAACGCTTGCTCACCTGGACGTGAAGCTGGGTTGTTTTCTTCTTCTTCAAAATCAACAGAAGTCGTTTCAGGCTCCTGATTCTTTGGATTATCAGGATATGCAACTTTCATACTGTTAACGTCTTTGACCTCAGCTTGATCAACCTGAATCGCTTTTTCAATATCAACCGTCATTGGAGCAAATTTGCTGAGCAAAAGCTTTAAAACGGTTTTGATAGCCATATCATCAAAGTGATCTTTCCACGGCCCGGTTGGCTTTTCTTTCTTAAATGACTGGCTATAATTCTTAGCATGATCAGTCACCTGCTCCTTAGACATGTAAAACGTCTTTTGGAACCCGTTCAATAATTCAAAGTATGCTGCGTATCCAACAACTTTGTTACTGCTTTTAGCCTTGAAATTGAATTCAAATCCGGTCAATGGATTCTCTTCAATTATCTGTCCCTCATAAATTTCAGTGGCAGAAATAGTTTTGAACAGTCCAGATCGTTGACAAAGTTGAATGTATCCCTTGTATCCCATCTGAAACTGCGCAACTGTACCTCCCTTATTATTGTAAGGTATGATGTAGGCAAAACCTAAATTCGGATTGATAGGCAGGTCCAGTGTGGCTGCTGTCATTGCTGCATTAAGGACGCTGTTAGGATTAGCATTTGAAAGCATTTTGCTATCATTTACTATCTGCAAAACACTTGTAACAAATCCTCTTGCCTTTTCACCAAGAACTTTTTCAAAACTTCTCTGTACAGATGCACCCTCAAGCATTCCCTTGAGATCACTTGAATCATATTTTTGTAATCCGTTACTCATAATATCCTCCTTATGCTAAAACTGCTTCTTTTTGATTCTCGGTTTCTACTCGCAATTGCTTGTCCTCTGGGCTCACAATCAAGCTCACTACCTGCAAGTCGGTATCCGGCAGATTGGTTACGCTCTCTCTGTTATCAATAAACACCGGGAAAGAAATACCGTAATGGTTAGATAACACTTCAATAATCTCAAGCCCTACCTGAACTTGCTGAGCATTATTAAGCCCTACATTGAATCCCACCCCGTTCTTTCCAAGAACTTCGCACATATTATTGTTTATGCCCCCGTTCTTTTGTTGCTCAAACAGTTTGAAAGAAGCATGCTCAAACAACCCGTTAACTTCATCAGAGATAAATTCAGCACGAGCAGCTTTGAATTCTTCGATTACCCGAAGATCTCTTTCTACTTCTTCAAGCTCATTTGCTTTATTGGCGAGCAATTCTCTAAGCTCCGCATTTCGCTGTCTAAGCTTTTCGTTATTCTCATGAACATTCAGAGATTTACCAATCTGTTCGCGGTAAGCAGTTAGCTCCTGCTTCTTTTCTTTCAATAACCGAACTTGTTTGTTGGTTTCTTCTTCATGGTTGGAAAGCTTCTCTTTAATCTCATTGATATCAGATTTTATCTGAGCATACTCTTCTGAATCTTCAAGCTTTGGTTGCTCCTGAGACAACTTATTATGAGCAATTTCGGCTTTTTCAACATCATCAAGGAAAGGCTTTAAAATTTCATTTTTACTGTTCCTATGATTCTGAATTGATTCCTCTTTCTGCTTACCCTTTTGCTCAACTTCTTTAAGATTTTTCTGAACAATCGCTAATTCATCAAGAACTTCATCTTTTTGCTTATTCAATGCCTTTAAGCTTTCCGCTTTCTGTTCATTGAATTCTTTCACATAATCTTCATAGCTGTGATCAGTATCGTCCTTTTC
Source organism: Balneola sp. (assembly GCA_965267565.1). Taxonomy (GTDB): domain Bacteria; phylum Bacteroidota; class Rhodothermia; order Balneolales; family Balneolaceae; genus Balneola. Next base: position 2,978,300 of record OZ254085.1, on the reverse strand, counting down.
CATAGGGCGCTCACACATCGGGCAAACTTCATCATCCACTTCCGGCTTGGGTTCCTGTGCCTTTTGCTCCTCAATGTTTGAATTAATACGATCAAGCTTTTTAGTAAGATCTGTTTCTTTATCCTGTAGCTCTCTAAACTCCGTAAGCAACTCAGACTTCTCTGAATTAAGCTTTCGCAAACTATCCTGGAAAATCTCTTCCTGCTCAGAAAGAATGCTCTTAGCTTCTTGTACTGCTTTTTTGCTCTCAACAAGGGTTTCTGCAACCTTGTTTTCATGTTCAGATTTAAGCTTTACCAAATCGCTTTCTTTTTCAATCTTGGCTTTCTTTAAATCAACAACAGCACCACCGGATTTTACCGACGCAATCTTCTCTGAAATTTTGCTGATTTTTTCGTCCGTCTCTTCCTTTTCCTTTTCTGCATTACGAACTTCTGATTCATCTACATCCACAATCTTCAACTGATTTTCATCAATTCGAGAAGGAATATTGTCCAGTTCTTTCTTTAGTTCTTTTCTTTTATGAACTAAAATATTCTCCTTAGAATCCTCTGTTTTACCACCAAGAACTTCATTGTACCGAGACAGCTCAGGATTCTTTTCTAACACCTTATCAGTGTTTACCTCACCAATTAGATCTACCAGTATTCTTCTTCGATCTTCCCACTTCATAATAGAGCTGAAATAATCGACATTAGATAGCATCATAATAATCTCTTCCGAGGCTATCTCTTCGATTCTACTCTTCCACTCATTTTGCTGAACCGGCTCTTCATCAAAGTAATAATCAGTGGTATTCCCCTTATATGTTTCTGTAGTTGTGCCCCTGGTTTTAACCCAATTCTCTTTCAGTACTTTTTTCAGTACCAACTTACCATTAGGACTAATTTCAAGCGGAACATCAAATTCAGCTTCTACTACATGATCCAAATGATGAATTATTTCACCGCTTTCATCCAGTGGTTGTATAGCAAACTTTTGAGCCGACTGGTTCTGTGCGTTCTTATCAAACAGCAAATACATGTTTGCATCTACTAATGTTGATTTCCCGCTTTCATTCCTGCCATATACATTGGCACTATTACCGTTCAAAATTAATTCAAAGTCTCTAACCCCTTTGAAATTTCGAATACTTAGGCGGTTTAGCCTGATTTTTTGTTTTGTTGTACTCATTTTTCTCTATTTTAAAGTTACTCGCAAAGCCACTACCCTGTGGCGATGCGTGTTTGATTATGCCGGAGGCTTTGATCAGCTTCCGGTTTTTTTAAGTTCCGGCAGTTTGTTCAACTGCGTTCTTGTTCCACCAGAGAAGAAAACTTTCTTTAGTTCCCTGGCATCTGCTAATAAATATCCTTTGTCATATTTGGGGATGTATCCCTTTTCCTGTAATCGCTTCTCGGTATCTTTGCCGAATGAGTGAGCCGATGAATAGCCTAAAAATGAAGCCAGTTCATTACGGTTAATAAATCGCTCCTCAATGGTTTTCTTCATCTGCTTTACCTGCTCAAGATCAGCCATAAACTCACGATGACGTACAATCTCACGGGCTTCTATTTGTTCAAGTGTTAAACTCATTTCAGTTCCTCAAAAACTTTATCAGCCATTTCTTGCAAAGAAGCACCTTCTTCCTCCATTCGCATAAGCTCATCAACACGTGATTGAATTTGCTCTGAGGCAGGTTTCTTATGTTCTTCGGTAGCCATACTCATTTTCCCGCCTCAATCTTATTCTTCAAAGCAATAAGCTCTTTCTTCCTTACAGGGTGAGAATGAGCCACTATTTCAACCACAGGAACATCTTTGAACTCGCTTTCACCCTTTGCATATTCATCGGAATTCTTTCTGCGCTTAATGGTCTTTTCTTCTACTTCTTTTATTACAAATCCTTCATTAAGGAATTGGTCAACGGCATCCTCTGCCTTTTCCGGGCTAACGATACATGTAACGATGTATCTCAAAATTGGAACCGGATCGCCTTTTCGGGCTTCATTAGGATTACGTTTATTGATGGAACGCTTTGGGCTTTGTGTATTCCCTTTTTTCATAATCGTTTCAACTCCTGAATTAATGTGGAAAGCTCTTTCATTAGATTGTTGTTAAGCGTTTCAATGACATCTGTTTTACAATCAGCGCTGTTCCTTGCTATATCTCCTGATATCTCCATAATTTTTTGCAGCTCGTCCAATATAGATCCGTTGGTGGCTCCTGCTTTAAATACAAACATAGAATAGCCCTCCGGGATCATTTCCTTAGCAATCGAAGAATCAAGACTTTTTTCTATAAGTGCTTTTGACAGGTTTATCATTTTACAGGGATGAATGGTCGCTCCATCATTACGCATCTTTCGTACTGAATCAGCATAATCAATACCTCTACCCATCATAACGGCAATCTCTTTATCGGTGTAGCCATTATTCTTTAGGCTCTGTAAGTGAAGCCTGAATTGAGCCTGTAATTTGTCCTGTTCCGTTTTTAAATCTCTCATCGGAATGATTTATACAGATTGCGGTTGTAGTTTTCTTTCGGAAAGATGATTCCTGAATTTCATTTCAGCATCATCAATAAATCCATCAATGGATTTGCTCAAACGAGCAGAAGTGATACTACCATCGCAAACTCCCTTGATTGATTGCTGTGTAACAGACTGGCTTTCAGCAAATTCATTAATTGACGTATCGTTTATGATGGTGGCTATTTTTAATCTTGAATATTTGTCAAGTGCCATGATTGTTGTATAATTAGTTTGTGTTGTTTAACTGCTAACATGATAGTAAGATTACAAAAACTTGTCAAGTAATTATCAAAATATTTTCACAACTTTTTCACAAGCTCTTAGGTATGCTCTTGAGAAAAAAAGGTTTAGCCAAAGAGAATTGGCTGAAAAATTAGATATTGGAGACAGTCAGATAAGCAGATGGCTGTCAGGGGAGGTTACTCCCTATGTAAGAACGCAAAAAAAGATTGCATCTGCTTTACAAGTTCGATTTGATAAAGATTCTGATGGATATGCGGTTATTGATCTTGCTGACTCTCAGAATCATGTAAACGAGCCAAAAGTTGTTTATGCTGATGAAGTTGAGCTTCCAGAAGACGGTAAGCTGAGTCGGGATCAGATGAAAGAGTTGCTTGGACAGATTGAAGTAATTTCGAGGATTTTAAAAGATAGTCTTTGATTTGCATTAATAAGCTCCATAAATGTTTGTACATATAACATACATACGGTCAGTGACAGATGGTGTCATACTTTAAAAGACTAATTAATAATTTAAAATTTAGTTCCTAAATAAATGAAAATCAGTGCCGAATACTTAGAGAAGTAAGGCACATTCAACTAACTTAATTGATATGAAAAAACTATTAATTGGAATATTAATTTTTGGGGCTTGTGTATCAACCAAAGAACAATTAGAAAAGCCAAGACAAGAAAACACTTCTGTAGTAGATTTTACTAAATACTCAGATCAAGGTTTTATTTTTTCTCCATCGCCACCTACAGGATCATACTCGACAAAAGGTATTATATCTGTAGATATTGAAAGCGAAGTAATTGATTTAATAACCTGGGAACAAGATGAGATATTCGAAAAAGATGGTAGATGGTACAGCCGTCAATCCGTTCAGTTCAGAAATTCAAGCGGTTCTTTAGAATCAGATTATTATGGTGTCGAGGTTATTTCTTTAGAAGACGTTTTAGACAAAATGATGGTTGATGCTAAAGAGATAGGTGCAAATGCCGTCTATTCTCTAAAATACAACATGAGCTTCGTTAATTATAAAGGGTTAAACTTAATGCGTATTTCAGCATCAGGAACAGCAGTAGATCAATGAAACAGCCTATCCCATTATCAGAGTGTGGAAAAATCATCGAAGAAGAGATTGAGAAATCGGGCTACTTTATCAAGGCTTGTACGGATGCAATGGGAGTAAATGAAAACTACATCTATAAATGGAAGAAAAATATAGTTCGTCCCCCCTCTTATATTGAACTGGCTAAACTCGCAGCATTCCTTGAAAGACCTATTGAGATATTTATCTATGGTAAAGAAGAAGAACCGCACGTAAAAGTTCCCCTTGAAGAATACAAAGCATCACTTGAAATGATTAAAGACCTTTCCGAATCACAGCTTCAAAAAATAAGAAAGCAAATAGTATGAACAGGAGAGAAGAAATTTTCAATCTAATCCCGGACGGACTGGAGACCTACATCAAAGAACATGCAGGGTTTTCGGGATGGGAGCAATACAAGCAAGACAAAGAAACGTTATCGGTAATAGCTTTAGACTTAGGGTTCACTAAAGAACAAGAAAAAGAGCTTGTAACATCCTACATCGAACGACTCATTGAGAAAGCGGATCTTTCCGAACATCGCAGAGAAGGATTTATGAGCTTGGTACACCGATCAAATTAATGGTTACTGGTTTACGAAATACCGACTACCTGCTAACTATCTTCGATGATAAGTACGACATGTCCAACAGAACCGGACTCAGTGAGTCTATTTGCGGACGAATTATACACAATCAGTCATTTCAAATGTTGACCATTCATTATCAGGCAATGGCTATGGCCGGAGTTAATCTCAATGAATATCTGCAAGTAAAGATCAATGTCTGAGCGACTTTACAAAACCAATGCGGGAACCTATTACACGACATGGAACGATAGTTCCAAACCAAAGCCCCAAAAATCAGAAGGGTTAAAGACTAAGAATAAAAAAGAAGCTCGTTCCAGGCTTTCTATTTTAGAGATGTTGTACAATGCCGGCTATCACAAACCATTTGAAACAGTATGGCATAAGAATAAGCGAATCAAACATTATGTGTATTCGGGTGATCTCACTAAGATCGATCTTGCAAAGGGGAAAGTACACTCGAAAATAACCTATCAAGAAGCCCTTCAGGAATATGCAATCTATAAAGTAGAAAGAAGGGAGTGGTCTGAGAAGACATGTAGAAGTAAAAAATCCTTGTTGGGTACATTCGAATACAACGGTTTCATTTCCGAACTTACTGAAGATGATCTTCATAGATTTTTAGTGGATAGAAAAGATTCATACCGGTTCTATTTCATGCAAGCTATGAAAGCTTTTCTGAATTGGTGCGAAAACAAAGATTATATTTATGAGAAGCCTGTTTATAAAGTTTCAAAGCCGACCAAGAAGATTCCGCTATTGATACCTAATGAGGTTCTTAAAAAAGCTTGTTATGAGATGATAGAAACCAGAACGGTTTGGAAAGCGTATGGTTGGCTGATTTTAAGGCTTACGGGAATGCGACCTATTGAGTTAATCAACTTAAAGACAGAGTTTGTTTATTTAGATAGCGATAGAATTCTAATCGGAGGTGATTTCAAAACTAAGACCAATAGACAAAGGTTTGTTGACATAAACAAAACCTGTAAACCAGTGATAGAAGTACTATGTGATTTGGGCAACGAATACATTCTTAAAAGATCCGGCTTATATAATAGTGAATCTATGTACGATTCATTCAAAGAAATAACCGGAATAAAAATGTATGCCCTAAAAGATACTTTTGGATATTGGACAATTACCAAGAAAGGAAACAGAGATTATAATCTGATTTATCTTAGGGATCAATTTGGTCATACCTCTTTGGAATCTACAGAAAAATATCTCAAATTTGCACCATCACAGCAAGAGATTGAATCGCTTCATGATTTTTCTTGGCTAAAAGATTTTTTGAAACAAAGCAAAGATTTACTCGTGAATATGTAGGAATTTTAATGCAAAAACAGGCAAAACTTATACGAGGTTTAATCATCCTCGCATAAGTATTTGTTATTTTTAACTCGCCTGTTCTCCATGAAAGAAATTCTTTGGGCGGATGCCATCCACCCTTACGGTTTCAGGAAGCCGAGTTAACTACAACCTGAAGTTGAACCACAAGTGATACACTTCATGCAGGTTCCGTTTCGAACCATCGTCATGCTACCGCATTCCGGGCATGCATCTCCGGTGTAACCTAATTGCTTCGCTTTTTCATAATCGCTTTCGTAGCTGCTTTCTGCCTTTCCTTTTGCCTGAGCCTGAGGAGCCGAAGCTTCCACTTTTTCAGGTGCAGGTGCCGGAGTTGCAACCGGCCCCGGGGCTTTTGCTACGGTTTTGGTTGTTTCCACTACTTCTCCACCCGGTGTTGGGCGAAGTTCGCGAGTCGTAATTTCATCAGAAGGAACGTGAGCTAAATCTTCGCGACCTAAGTAAGCAACGGCAAGTTCACGGAAGATGTAATCGATCACTGAAGTACTCATTTTCACATGAGGATTTCCGGTTACCATTCCGCTTGGCTCGAACTTGGTGAATACAAAAGCATCCACAAATTCTTCTAACGGTACGCCGTGTTGTAATCCAAGAGAAATAGAGATTGCAAAACAGTTTAGTAAACTTCTGAATGCGGCTCCTTCACGGTGCATATCGATGAAAATCTCACCAAGCTGACCGTTTTCATATTCTCCTGTTCTCAGGTATACACTTTGACCGCCAATTTTCACTTTCTGAGTGTATCCTTCACGACGGAAAGGAAGTCGTTTTCTGCGAGCCATATATTTGTGAATGATTCGCTCTGCAACTTCAACCACTTTATCCTGAGCAGCTGAATTTGCCTGTGTTTCTTCCACTTCTTCCTCATCTAACTCTTCAAATACATCTGCAAGAGAGTTCAACGGCTGACTTAATTTTGAACCGTCTCTGTAAAGCGCATTTGCTTTCAACATCATTTCCCATGAAAGCATATATGCATCTTTCATGTCTTCGATGGTAGCTTCGTTCGGAAGATTGATCGTTTTCGAAATAGCACCTGACAGGAATGGTTGTGCTGCTGCCATCATTCTGATGTGACCTTTGGCAGAGATATAACGAGTTCCTGTTTTACCACACTTGTTAGCACAATCAAATACGGCTAAATGCTCATCTTTAAGATGTGGAGCACCTTCAACCGTCATGGTTCCGCATACATAATCGTTGGCTTCAATGATTTGATCTCTGCTGAATCCAAGATGACGAAGCATATCGAAAGTAGGATCCGAAAGTTGTTCTTCGCTAATATTCAGAACATCCTTACAGAAATCTTCGCCAAGCGTCCACTGATTAAATGCAAACTTGATGTCGAAACTTCCCGGAAGTGCTTCTTCTACTGCCTTCAGTTTGTCATCGGTAAATCCTTTTGCTTTCAACGATTCCTCATTGATGTGCGGGCATCCTTCTAAACTTGCTGCACCTTTAGCATAATCGATAATCTCTTTGGCTTCTTTTGCGGAATAACCAAGAGTTTTCAATGCCTTTGGTACACTCTGGTTGATGATTTTGAAATATCCGCCACCGGCTAATTTCTTGAACTTCACCAATGCAAAGTCAGGCTCAATTCCGGTAGTATCGCAATCCATTACCAATCCGATGGTTCCGGTTGGAGCAAGCACCGTTACCTGAGCATTTCTATATCCATTCTTTTCACCGAGTTCAACGGCTCGGTCTGCATTTTCACGAGCTGCTTTTAATAGGTAATCTGGACAAATTGTTGCATCGATTCCCATCGGTTTAACCGTTAATCCTTCGTACTCAGAAGGATCAGCATTGTAAGCTGCACGCTGGTGATTTCTCATCACACGTAGCATGTGCTCTTTATTTCTTTTATAGCCTTTAAATGCTCCAAGTTCTCCAGCCATTTCAGCACTGGTTTCATACGATTTCATGTGCATCATTGCAGTAATTGCTCCGGCTGTAGCAACTCCTTCATCGCTATCGTAAGGAATTCCCTGAACCATCAATGCCGCACCGATATTGGCGTAACCAAGTCCGAGCGTTCTAAATACATAAGAAAGATCAGCTATTTCTTTGGATGGGAACTGAGCCATCAATACCGAAATTTCAAGAACTACTGTCCAGATTCTGGAAGCGTATCTGATGGACTCCACATCAAAAGTAGTGCAATCTTCATCTTCGAAATACTTCATCAGATTCAATGAAGCCAAATTACAAGCGGTATTGTCCAGGAACATGTATTCTGAACAAGGATTACTCGCTTTGATCTCGCCATCTTCCGGGCAGGTGTGCCACTCATTAATGGTATCATGATATTGCGTTCCCGGATCGGCAGAAGCCCAGGCTGCATATGCAATCTGATCCCAAAGTTCGTTCGCTTCTAATACTTTGTATGGTTCCGGCTCGCGACCTTCTTTCTTTGCTTTCGCCTTCTCAACTCTCCAGTACAAATTCCATTGACCGTTATCTTTGACGGCTTGCATAAACGCATTTGGAACACGAACTGAGTTGTTTGAATTTTGTCCGGCTACCGTTGCATACGCTTCTGAGTTCCAATCCGTATCGTAGGTTTCGAATTCAAGATCAGTAACTCCCTGAGTAGCTAATTGAATAACGCGCTCTATATAGTTCAAAGGAACCTGATCACGTTTTGCCTGACGAATTACTTTTCCAAGCTCTTTATTCTTTAACGGATCACGACTCACTGCACCGTTAAAAGTTCTGCCTTCAATCTCGATCGGAGTGTGGCAAAGCTTAATAATTTCTTTGAGGTGCTTTTGAGTAATCTTGGATCCGGCTACCAAAGCAGCAACTTTCTGCTCTTCTTTAACTTTCCAGTTGATGTACTCCTCGATATCCGGATGATCCAGATCAAGCGTAACCATTTTTGCTGCACGGCGGGTTGTTCCACCGGATTTGATTGCACCAGCAGCGCGGTCACCTATTTTCAGAAAGCTCATCAAACCGGATGATTTTCCACCACCACTCAACGGCTCATTTTCACCCCGAATATTAGAGAAGTTACTTCCCGTTCCGGAACCATATTTAAAAAGTCGAGCTTCACGAGTCCACAGATCCATGATTCCACCTTCGTTCACCAAATCATCATCCACACTTTGTATAAAGCAGGCATGTGGCTGTGGATGTGTATACGAATCTTTTGACTTTGTAAGCTTTCCGGTGTTAGCATCTACGTAATAATGTCCCTGTGCCGGACCATTAATTCCATATGCCCAGTTCAGTCCTGTGTTAAACCACTGCGGCGAATTCGGAGCTGCCATCTGATTGGCAAGCATGTAGCATAATTCATCATAAAATACTTTCGCATCTTCTTCGGAATCAAAATAATCGTGCTTCCATCCCCAATACGTCCAGCAACCCGCCAGTCTGTTGAAAACCTGACGGCTATCCACTTCATGAGTGAAGCGTTCCTTGGTATCAACCTCTTTTAATTTCTTTTCATCAGCTTCTGAACGTTGTAGCCATTTCGGAACTCCTTTCTCGGTCACTTTCTTCAGCTTAACAGGAACACCTGCTTTACGAAAATATTTCTGCGCTATAATATCGGTTGCAACCTGAGACCAACCTTCCGGTACTTCCACATTCTCCATATGGAATACCTGAGATCCGTCAGGGTTTTTAATCTCTGAAGTTCGTTTAACAAACTTCATGTTATCGTATGGAGTCTTCCAATCCGATTGAGTATAAAAGCGCGAAAATTTCATATAATTTCTCCGTTGTCTTTGCTAAAAATTCGTCTGTGTCTTCGGGCTGATTGAACAGGAATTGCACCTAAAGCCAGGAGCCATTTCTCCTTTTGAAGTGAGATTTAATATATACGAGTGAGAGTGGCTGAGCAAATTAAATCTGCATTACTTTTCCACAATTTTGCACATTTATCCACATTGATTTTCTCATCAAAATTAAGATTGATTTTCGATGATGCTTCCGAATTGTTTCGAACCAAATTTAAGCTTGCAAAAATTTTTTCAAACATAAAAAACCGCATTTAAATTTAATTAAACACGGTTTTAAATCGATATTCATTTTAAAAGTTATCCACAATCAATGAGATATACATTTAAAATATTTTTGTTGAATTGATAATTTTAAAGATTAATTAATCTATCAATTTATATATTTTATTAATCAATAATCATTTGATTATAATCAACTTTATTACATCAATGAATTTTACAAAGTTGGCTTTTATAATATTTATTCAGCAGAAAAATAAAAGTCGCCGGGAATAATACCTGTTGGAAAACTATCCTGCTTTACACCGTTAAGATCGTACTGAATTGCCAGTCCTGCTTGTGCAAAATTCTTTGCATCGGTTCCCCATAAAAATTCACTTTCATCAGATGTGGATAACCCAAGTGCGTAGAAGTTTCTGTTAATAAAACTGCTGTCTTCGATTTCATAGGTATTCAAATTTATTTTCATCAATGGGCCATTCACTAAAAAAGCAGCACTCTCTCTTTCACTGATTACCAGATCACCGGGATGTCCACCAACTTCGAAATTAGTAACTACTTCTCCACTGTTTCCGTTAATCACATAAATGGTTCCCGGAGTATCATCATTTGGATCATTGAAATCATTAAACGCACCTACACAAACCAACCAGATATTTCCATTTGAAGTTACTTTGAAACTTGTAGGATTATCTCCCACAGTGATGGTATCAACCACTTCGTCAGAATCGGTATTGATTACTGACACCGTATTCCCACTTCCAAACCCACTGTTTGCCACATACGCTAAATTCCCTACTACAACAATTCCTTCCGGATTTGAACCAACTGCAATAGTTCCGGTCACTTCATTGGTTTCCAGATTTATGACTGAAACCGAGTTTCCAAATAAATTGGTTACGTAAGCCTTCGTGTCAGAAACCTGAGCTACATAACGTGGACTTGCTTCGTTAGCAATCTGAATGGTCGCAATATTGGTTAATGTAGCTTTGTCAACAACTTCAATTTTGTGTGAATTATTTACTACCAGATATAATCTGTCGTTAATTTCTGTGACACTCTGTAGTATATCACCTATAGGAACTCCATTCTCATCTTCATATTGATTTTGAGATACTTCTCCGGTTTCAGGATTGTATGCTGTAATGCTTGCATTTGCTTGTCCGAAGTTTCCTTCGTTCATCACAAATACGCCCGTTAGTTTTGTATCTGAATTTGAGTTATTTGATTTACAAGCTCCAAAAAGTACAAATACTGACAAGAGCGAAAATAGAAACGTTTTTTTCATTGTTATTTAGTTGAAGTTGATTGTTGTTGTTAATAAAAAATTTCTGAGTGGCTGCGGATATAACCGTACTATTTCGTACCGCTTATCGAAAAGGTTGTTGATCCGAAGCTGAGTAATTATTCGGGCTGATTGAAATCCAATCTTGTAAGAAAGCGCCACATCTGTAACCGAATATGCAGGTTGTGGAGCTACTAATTCATTTTGTTCGGTACTGAATCGTTCGCTCACCCATCTACTGAATACATTGAAAGAAAAATCCCGGAAGCTGTAACTAAGGGTGGCAGAATATTTCCATTCCGGCACATAAGGAAGTTGATCACCAACCGCCTGATCTCCCTGAAATCTTGACTCATCAATGGTCGAGCGGGAGTAAGAAAGTGCGTTTGATAAGTTTAATTTGGACGATCCCAAATCCAGCATTTTGGAACCTGCCCATTCAGCCCCGTAACTAAGAATGGACAAATAATTCTGAGCCGTAAACATCGAAGTTGAACCGGGTGTCCATCGAATTCCGTCTGAAACATCGATTCTGTACACCGTGAGATTATGATCCCCCACTCCGAATAATTGATTCGTGATACCGATACCTGCTTCAAGTTTGATGGCTGTTTCAGGATCCAGATTTTCATTTCCTCCCTGTGGCCAGTACAGATCGTTGAAAGTAGGAGCTCTGAAATTTCTGGCTACTGAAGCCTGTGCATAAAATTCCTCCGGGATGATTTGATAGTTCAACCCGATGGAAGGACTAAACGCCCATCCAAAATCATTGTATCGCTCTATCCTTGCTGCCGGAAATATTCCAAATTTTTCAGTAGCTGACCATTCTGCTGCAACCTGTTCACTAAAAACAGATCGGACTTTAGTTTCATTATAATTATTAGTTTCAACTTCAGAAAGGTTTGCTGACAGTACATTAATCATCAATAATTTCTCAGAGAAAATGTATCTGGATTCCCACTCATTATTCCATTCTCTGCTTGTACTTATACTTTCGATATTCCGGTTAGGATCGAAATAATCAAGCTCGGTTTGCGCGAGATAGGTTTTAATTTGATGGGAAAATTTACCTGATCTGAATCGAAAAGAGTTTAACCATCGGTAAGCGGCATCGAACTGAGTTGCTGTTCCCGGACCCGTAAAAACATTTTCCGGAATTTCATGATCTGATTTCAAAAACCAGAACTTGGAATCGAATTGTCTGGATTCATTTTTCCATCCGGCGTGAGTCAGTATCTGAATATTATCGTACGTGGCATGTCTTCTGCTCTCTTCCTGCCGGGTGCTTCTGTCGAAATATCGGTAATCATTTTCGTTCGTTTGATAACTGCCGGCAATTCCAATATTCCAATTTCCAATACCAATCCCCATTTTGCCATCGGTAATAAAATTCCCGTAAGAACCTAACGATTGTGAAATCGAAATTTCTTTTGGGTTTACTGATGATTTAAGAGCAACTGAACCACTGATTCCGCTTCCGTACCCTGAACTTGAGGAACCGGAACTCACTTCTACTGATGAAAACGCTCCGGCTCTTAATAAAGATAAATCCACCAAACCCAGCATGGAATGATTGATCTGCATTCCTTCCCACAACACTCTGGTTTGTTGCCCACCAAGCCCTCGGAACGAAGCCACAGAAACGGCACCGGGCGCATTGCTTCTTACAAATACAGAAGAAAATTGGGTTAGGGCATCTCCAACTGAATTCCCTGAAAATGTAGAAAGTCTTACCGAATCCAAGCCCGCAATAAATGCCGGCTGTCTATGTATTGGTAGTTGATATCTGGATGAAATTACTTCTATCTCCTTCATTTGTACTGTATCAGCAACCTGAGATAACGAAGCCTCGCCAACAAAGAGCAGTAAAATAAAAGTCAGAAATAAAGAGCGCATATAGCCTTATTCGACCGATTCTTTTTCCCGAAGAATACAATCAATAATTATGTGCTGGCAGGTCTCCTGGCTTTCCTTTTGCAGCGCCTTCCCGCCTCAATAATTATTGAGACAGTGGCAAAGGTGAGGCTGCGGTTCCGTCACGTCCCGAAAGCTTTCGGGGCGGAGCGAAAAGGATTACAGTTGCGGGAACAGCTTCCGATTATCTCCAAATGCTTCAGAGGTCACGGAATTCCCTTTTAACTCAACGACTTACAGAAGTCGAAAAGACCAACACCGTTGATTTTCAACTTACAAACTCAACAAATCACAAACAACCCCTTGAATATTGAATATCCAGTTTCCAATGACCAACACTCAATATCCAAGTTGTATATTGGACTTTGATTATTAGTTATTCCTTGTTGGTTATTGGATATTGAGAGTTATTATAAATTCGTGATACACATCGAACATATGCTACTTAACTTCTGTTAGAAAACTAAACAGCGATCATTTACGTAATTACAGACAAAAAGAAATTTTATGAAGACACTATTAAACACTTTAATTCTTTCGCTACTAATTACCGGGATAAGTTTTGCTCAGGATTCCTTGGTAATTCCGGTTACTAATTTTAATCCTGCGGAGTTTGACGAAAATGCAGAAGGACTAAAATGGGAACGACTAACCCTTCCAAAGAAAGACTGGACAGAGTACACCTTAGTTGATGAAAATGGCAATACTTATGTGAAAGCCGTAAGTAATAACTCAGCTTCCGGATGGAGATACAATATTGAAATCGATCCCAAAGAGTACCCGATTGTGGAGTGGCAATGGAAAATTGACAGCGTACTTGAAGATGGGGACATGACTGAAAAAGATGGTGACGATTATCCTGGCCGTGTTTATGTTACTTATAATTACAGCAGAAAAGATTTACCTCTCGGAGAACGCATTAAATACGGAACCATGAAAACGTTCACCAGCTTTGATATTCCACTCAGAGCATTGAATTTTGTATGGGCTAATAAAGCCGATATTGGAACCGTCAGAGAAAATGCCTTTACCAATTGGGTAAATATGGTTGCTGTAGAATCAGGAAATCATAAAGCCGGCACCTGGGTAAAATCATCAGCAAATGTATATGATACATACAAAGAAGCTTTTGATGGAGAAGAACCCAAAATGATAAATGGTGTAGCAATTATGACCGACTCAGACAATTCAAAAGGATCAGCTACTGCTTATTATGGTAACATTGTTTTCAAGAAAGCACCGAAAGGCGATCAAAAATCTGAGTAAGAATATCTCTTAACTATTTTTCGATACAGTTAACCGGACGTAAACCTGCCTGTGCGGCATTCAGGCGTACTCCTTGAGTAAGGTTCAAATCAATATCATTAAAACCTTACGCAAGCAAGCCCTTCAGGGCTGTTTGCACAACAGAACATCCGCAATTAAACTTCTATCTAAAATTTAGGGGTGTCTCGTTAAGCCGCCTATCGCCATTTAATCGGACGTAAACGTCCTACTTGCTAAAGGTTTTAGAAAATCTTGTGTGCTTTGTTCTTTTTTAAAACCTTAAGCAAGCACGTCCTTAAGGACTGCTACTTACCAAGAACAGTTATCAATTCACTTCTTTTATTCAAATCCTTTAATTCTTGATCGTAGCTCTGTCTTGAATGCCGTTTCTCCTGATTATAAATATATACTCTAACTTTACGAACATCATCAGGGTTTACTGAAAAAGCAGCATAGCCTTGTTGCCATCTAAATTCTCCCTGTCGATAAAAATTATCATTAATCCATTTCGAAGATCTTCCTTTTAACCAATTAGTTACTTCTGCTAAACTTTGAGTCGACTTAAGCCTTAATAATACATGAATGTGATCTTCTACTCCATTTACCGTGTCAATCTGTATACCTTTTTTTAAAGCTTCTTTTTTAATAAATGTGCTCAATTGACCTTTAAAGAACTTCCTGATCATCGGTTGACGGTCCTTGGTACTCCACACCAAATGAATCCAAACTATCACTAATGAATTGGGCATAGCTTCGTATTAGATTTAATTTCTTAGTAAGACCGATTCAATCGAATTCCTTACAAAAAAACCTAAATGAATTAGATTAGAACCTTCACCAAGTACGTCCTTTAGGACTACACGTCTCGATTTGGGTTCTATATTTTGCTCATCTTTCATAAAATGAATTCTTCGACCAAGATACTACCTACACAATACTATATCCCCTTGAACCGAACGTAAACGTTCTACTTGCTAAAGGTTTTAGAAAATCTTGTGTGCTTTGTTCTTTTTAAAACCTTTCGGAAGCACATCCTTCAGGATAGCTTGCCCACGATGTGCCTCAGATTCACAAAAACAATTCCTCCCCCACCGTAACAATCTCAATTTCATCACGTCTAAGGCAACGAAACCAAATCTAACGCTTAGACAAAATGAACATCACTAAATTCGGATTAATTGCTGCATCACTTCTATTCTTTGCAGCTTGTGGAAATGGAGACAATAACAACGGGGAAAATGAAGATCAGGAAGAAATTGTGATCATTCCGGTGGAAGCAAGTGAAGTTGCTCGTGGAGACATTTCTGCTTATTACTCCAACACCGCCACTCTTGAAGCTGAACAAGAAGCAATGATTGTAGCCAAGGTAAGAGGTATTGTAAACAAGGTTCTTGTTGAAGAAGGCGATCGCGTTAAAGAAGATCAGGTTATAGCAAAAATTGAAGATGATCAGTACCGAATCGAAGCAAATCGTGCTAAATCTACAATGGACCGTTTATATAATGACTTCCAACGCAGTAAGGAACTGTACGATAGAAACGCCATTTCAGCAGAAGAATACGAAAGCAAGCGTTTTGAATACGAAGCTCAAAAAGCAGCTTATGAGTTAGCTAAACTGAATTTAGAACACACATCTATTAAGTCACCAATCAGCGGTGTTATTTCCCAGCGACTCATTAAAAAAGGGAATATGATTGGTACCGATCAGGAAGTGTATAAAGTAACAGATTTCGATCCACTACAAGCCATTCTTTATGTTCCTGAGCACGAAATGGCTAAGATAAATAAAAATCAGCCTGCAGAAATTCGTGTTGATGCTTTACCCGGTCAGACTTTTAAAGCACATGTGGAAAGAATCAGCCCGATTGTTGATCCTGAGACGGGGACATTCAAAGTAACCGTAATTATAGATGAAAAGAACGAGCGTTTGAAGCCCGGGATGTTCGGAAGAGTAAAAGTAGTGTATGACACTCGTGTAGCAACCAAAATGATTCCAAAAGCTGCTGTAATTTCAGAAGATCAAAAACAATCGGTATTCGTTGTTCGGGATTCATTGGCGTACAAAAAGGAAATCAGAACCGGATATGTGAATGGAAGTAACATTGAAGTTTTAGAAGGACTTGAGGATGGTGAAATTGTAGTAACTACCGGTCAGGGAAGTCTTAAAGACAGCGCTAAAGTAAATGTAGTTCGAAGCTAAACAGAAACGGAACTTCCTATGAAACTCATCAATTTTTCTGTAAAACGCCGGGTTACCATTTCCATGTTTACGGTTGCGATTCTGTTATTTGGAATCGTTTCCTTAAGCAGACTGAATGTAAACCTGCTGCCTGATTTAAGCTATCCAACACTGACTGTTCGTACCGAATTTGAAGGTGCTGCTCCGGTTGAAATCGAGAACCTAATCACCAAACCCATCGAAGAAGCAGTTGGAGTGGTAAAAGGTGTGAAAATGGTGAGATCCGTTTCCCGCGCCGGACAATCCGATGTAGTTCTTGAGTTTGCCTGGGGAACCGACATGGATATCGCCAATCTGGATGTGATCGCAAAACTGGATGCCATCCAACTCCCACTTCAGGCAAAAAAACCGGTTACATTACGCTTTGATCCCACACTCGATCCGATCATTAGATATGCGCTTTATTATACAGATGAGGATTCTAAAGGAGCTGATGAGCAAATTGATGGAAATGTAGATTACGCTTCCCTTCTGGAACCGCAAGATTTAAATAACGAAGCGGCTATCGGCAGGTTGAAACAACTTAGAATCCTTTCGGATGAACTGCTAAAAAAGGATTTAGAATCATCTTCAGGTGTTGCCTCCGTAAAAATCAGTGGTGGACTGGAGGAAGAAATTCAGGTAAATATCGATCAGGAACGTCTTGCTTACCTGAACATTCCGATTGAAAATGTAACGCAGGTTTTAGGTGCTGAAAACATCAATTTATCCGGGGGACGTTTAGAAGAAGGAACTCAGCAATATCTGGTAAGAACACTGAATGAGTTCAAAAACATAGACCAAATTCGAAATACAGTAATTTCTGTTATTGAGGGAAATACAGTTTATCTGAAAAACATAGCTGATGTGCGTCAGGGTTATAAAGAACGGGAAGCCATCACGCGTTTAAATGGAGAAGAAGCCGTTGAAATCGCGATCTATAAAGAAGGGGATGCCAACACCGTTGCCGTCGCTGAAGAAGTAGAAGAAAAAATCAGCGAGATCAGAAATGAACTGCCTTCAGGAATGAAGCTGGAAAAGATCTATGATCAATCTATCTTTATTTCTTCTGCCGTAAATGAAGTTAAAAATGCAGGAATCATCGGTGGTATTCTTGCGGTATTAGTATTGTATTTTTTCCTCAGAAATTTCTGGAGTACCGTAATTATTTCCGTATCTATTCCTGTTTCGGTAATTGCCACTTTCAATTTAATGTACGGCAATGATATCACGCTAAACATTATGTCACTCGGTGGAATTGCTCTCGGTATCGGTATGCTGGTGGATAACTCTATTGTAGTACTCGAAAATATTGCACGACATAAAGAAATGGGTAAAAACACTCTTCAGGCTGCACAGGATGGAGCCGGAGAAGTGGGAATGGCAGTAATTGCCTCTACCCTCACAACTGTTGCCGTATTTTTTCCATTGGTTTTTGTGGATGGAATTGCCGGACAATTATTCCGTGATCAGGCGTTAACCGTAACCTTTTCTTTGATCGCTTCACTTGCTGTGGCTGTTACGTTAATTCCAATGATGTCATCTTTAAGTGGATCAAAAAAAGAATCTACTCCACTTGAATTGAAAGAGCCAAGAACAGGATTTGGAAGGTTTGGGAGAAAAATAAGAATGTTCACCTTATACACCATACCCATTTTCTTCACAAAAATCGTAAAGGGAATTGCGAAACTATTGGGTAAGCTCTTCGGGTTCATTTTCTCTCCTTTTGTATGGTTATTCGACAAAGGATACAACGCTACCGAAGGAGTTTACCTGAAGCTTTTAAAAGGTTCTCTGAATCACAGATTGGCTGTTTTAACAATCGCTATTCTTTCGTTCGTAGGATCGATGGCGTTGGTTCAGCAAATCGGAATCGAGTTAATTCCGCAATTATCTCAGGGAGAATTTAAAGTTGAATTCAAACTTCCTCCCGGAACACCGATTGAACAAACTGATTCAGCATTGAAAGCCGTTCAGGATGCCACCAAAAGTAAAACCAATGTGAAATCTACTTTTGCGGTAGCCGGTACCGGTAACAGACTGGATGCCAACCCGGATCAGGGTGGAGAAAACTGGGGCGAACTAAACGTATTGCTCGCAAGTGGTTCAGGTTCCACCGCCGAAGAACAAGTGATGGACGAAATGAGAAGTTCGTTGCAAACCGTTCCCGGACTCCAATACAAATTCGCACGCCCTTCTCTCTTTTCTTTTTCTACTCCGGTAGAAGTTGAGATCAGCGGTTTTGATCTGGATAAACTCAAGGAAGTGAGCAATGAAATTGTCCGGAAAATGGAATCAAATTCCAGATTTGAAGACATCAAAAATTCCATGGAAGCCGGAAGTCCCGAAATCCAGATTCTTTTTGATCGCGATAAAGCAGCGTCGCTCGGACTTCAGGTTCACGAAGTGGCTGATCGAGTAGTAAGTAACGTTCGCGGAGATGTTGCGACAAGATATTCCTGGAGAGATCGAAAAATTGATGTGCTCGTTCGGGCCCAGGAAGAAGATCGTTCATCACTCGATGAAATTAAAAATCTGGTCATCAATCCTAATGGACAACGATCCATTCCATTAAGCGCAGTTGCGGATGTAAGAATTGCGAATGGTCCCGGTGAAATCCGCCGAATTGATCAGCAAAGGGTGGCAGTAATTTCTGCGAATCTTGGTTATGGTGACCTGGGTGACGCTGCTACAGATGTTCAGCAAATTATCGACGAAACCACCATGCCAACCGGAATTTTCGCAAGCATCGCTGGTCAAAATGAAGAAATGGGTGAATCTTTCCGCTCATTACTTTTTGCACTTGGCTTAGCAATATTTCTGGTTTATCTGGTGATGGCATCTCAGTTTGAGTCGCTTCTCCACCCTTTCATTATTCTGTTTACCATTCCGTTAGCTTTGGTCGGAGCCATTCTCGCTCTGTTTGTGACCGGAACCACCATCAGTGTGGTTGTTTTCATCGGTTTGATATTGCTTGCCGGAATTGTAGTAAACAACGCCATTGTATTGATTGACTTGATCAATCAACTTCGCGAGCGTGGAATGGAGAAATACGAAGCTATTATCGAAGGTGGAAAATCCAGATTGCGCCCAATTTTGATGACTACTTTGACAACCACCTTAGCTTTGCTTCCTCTTGCAATTGGATTTGGCGATGGAGCTGAACTTCGTGCCCCGATGGGAATCACGGTAATCGGTGGACTGATTGTCTCTACCTTATTAACATTAGTGGTTATTCCGGTAATGTATTCCATTATGGATCGAAAAAATTATGAAACTGCAACCGAAACCGTAGCGGAGTAAGATTATGGGCATGACCGATATTTCTCTGAAACGTCCCGTAACTACCATGATGGTTTTTGTAAGCCTCGTGGTAGTTGGTTTCATCGCCACCCGATTGGTTCCATTGGAATATTTTCCGGATATCTCATTTCCAGGTGCTTTTGTTCAGATTCCATATCCGAACTCCACTCCAAATGAAGTGGAAGAACAAGTTATTCGCCCCATTGAAGAAGCTTTAGCAACTATCAGCGGAGTAAAACAGATCAATTCCAATGCCGGAGAAAATAACGGTGGCGTAAATATTCAGTTTGATCAGGGAAGCGATATTGATCTGAAAGCCATCGAAATAAAGGAAAAAATCGAGAGTGTCCGAAATCAATTGCCGGACGATTTTGAATTTTACCAGATTCATAAATTCGAAGATGGCGGTGGAAATATGCTTCAACTCCGTATCTCAAGTGATCGTGATCTTTCGGATTCCTACGATTTACTGAATAGAAACCTGAAACAGCGCATTGAACGAATCGAAGGTGTTGGTCAGGTTACCTTGTATGGAGTTGAGAAAAAAGAAATTCGTATTGAACTGGATGCCAACCGACTTCAGAATTACAATATTGATATTAATGATCTGGCAAACCGGCTGAACCGATCAAATTTTTCTATTTCAGCGGGTAAAATCAACGACGCCGGACTTCGATATAATGTCCGCCCGATGGGTGAACTCAGAGAAGTGGAAGATTTTGAAAATCTGGTCATCAATGACAATAATATTCGCCTTAAAGATGTAGCCACGGTTGCTTACACCTCTCCTGTCAGAAATTATGCACGCCATCTGGATCGGAAATATGCGATCGGCTTAGATATCGTTAAAGAATCTTCAGCAAATACGGTCTCTACCGTTGACAGAGTGTTAGAAGAAATTGAAGAGATTAATCAGCTTCCTGAAATGGAAGGAATTCAGATCTATGAGATGAATAATCAGGCAGATGGAATTCTGAGTTCTTTAGAGGAATTGATGAATGCCGGAATTTTAGGTGCCGGTCTTTCACTGATCATGCTGTTCTTTTTCTTACGTCAGTTTGGAACCACGTTAATTGTTGCTACCGCAGTTCCTTTTTCTTTGGTTGTAACACTTGGCTTCTTCTTCTTTCTGGATATTTCAATCAACATTCTTTCCATGACCGGGCTGATTCTTGCCATCGGTATGTTGGTGGATAATGCCGTTGTGGTAACAGAAAATATTCATCGCTATCAGCGATTGGGAGAAAAACCAAAATTAGCTGCGCTCATCGGAGCACGTGAAGTTGGAATTGCGGTAACAGCCGGAACATTTACTTCGGTTGTGGTATTCCTCCCAAATATAGTAAATGAAAGCTTTATCGCTCCGTATATGTATTATATCGGAATGCCGATTATTATTTCATTGATTGCTTCACTGTTGATTTCATTGACGGTAATTCCACTTCTTACATCAAAACTTCCAACCAAAGATGAAGCGCCTAAGAGAACCATTATTGACAAGCTTTCTGACAAATATGAAAAGTTTCTGGCATGGTTTATCGCACGCCGATATGTGTCTACCATTAGTATTATTCTGCTTTTCTTCAGCATCATAATTCCGATTGCTTTAGGCTTGAATATCGACATGTTTCCGAGCAATCCTGATCGGGAACTCGGTTTACGATACAATCTGAATGGCTCTTATACCATGGAACGCGTAAAAGAAACCGTGGATAAGGTTGAAGATTATCTCTACGAAAATAAAGAAAGATTTGAAATCGAATCGGTTTACACCTACTATGAACCCGAATTTGCCAACTCTACGATTATATTGATTGATGAAGAAGACGCCACAAAATCGGTTCAGTTTATCAAAGAAGAAATTGAAAAAGATTTACCGGTGGTAACCATTGGCGAACCTGCTTTTGAATTCCGAAGCCGTAGTAATGGGGAATCGATTCGTGTATATGTTCAGGGAGAATCGATGGATGTTCTCACTGAATTGGCTGAACAGGTAGAATGGAGAGCCGGACAGGTGGAAGGTTTTGCGGATGTAAAGTCGGATGCGGAGCGTGGTCGCGATGAAGTTCGTCTGACCATCAATTCTGAAAAAGCCAGAACCTATGGATTAAATTCTCAGGCAGTGGCAAGATCGGTTTCCAACGCCGTTCGCGGACAAAATCTTAGAAAAGTACGCAGTACCAATTCAGAAATTGATGTAGTGCTTGCTCTGCAAAATGTGGACAAACAATCTATTGAGGATTTAAAGAATCTTCCTATTCAAACAGCTAATGACAGAACTATGCCACTCTCCTCGCTGGCAAATTTTGAGCAAACTTCCGGTCCGGGACGAATTTTCCGAAACAACCGCACTACTTCGCTCGGAATTTCTCTGAATTTAGTGGATGGCACTACTCCTGAAGACGCACGAAAGGAACTCACTAAAATCATGGATCAAATGGTTTATCCTGCCGGATATTCCTGGAGTTACGGTCGAAGCTTTAATGATGATGCTGAAGCCATGAATACTATGATTTTCAACATCGTAATTGCATTCTTCCTTATTTATCTGGTGATGGCTTCGTTGTTTGAATCGCTCATGTTCCCAACCGGAGTACTGGCATGTATTCTGTACGGAATTGTTGGAATTTTCTGGTTCTTTTTCCTCACCGGAACCACATTTGACCTCATGGCAATGATCGGAATTCTTATTCTGATGGGAATTGTGGTAAATAACGGAATCGTTCTTATTGATCACATCATCCAACTTCGAGAAAAAGGATTAAGCCGAGCCGAGGCCGTAGTTCAGGGCGGAAAAGATCGAATGCGTCCCATTCTGATGACCGCCGCAACTACCGTTCTTGGACTGATTCCTCTATGTATCGGAACTACTCAAATCGGTGGCGACGGACCTCCGTACTTCCCGATGGCACGTGCCATTGTAGGCGGATTGTTATTCTCTACCATTGTTACGCTGATTGTACTCCCATCCATCTACATCATTCTGGATGACGTGAGACTTTGGGCAAGAAGAATCGGAAGCAGAGCGTAATGAATATCGAATAACGAACCGCAGAATATTCAATATTGAAGGCTTTTTAGTAGACCAAGTTCCAGGTCATCCTGAACTTGTTTCAGGATCTTATGGAATGGCTATGATTCCATTCTAATCGCTGGTTTTCTAACCACAAAGCCGCAAAGTACGCTGAGAAATCAGAAGTCCCAGTCATTGCGGACGGAGAAATTCTGAACCATCTTGGTTTTAGTGATGATAGAAGACTTATCCTTAATTCAATCTCGGTGAACGATCCGCAATCTCCTTAACAACCTCTCGCACTTATTCCGGGAGATTCACATCAGGTTTGGGATGATGCTGAAGTTCTTATATCCAATATATAATTTAAGCTTTACAGCCAATTAAATAAGTGAGACCAATACAACTAATAAGAGATCATTATAGCAGAATCTGAACAGAAATTAGCTGCAATTTATTCTATTAGTGTAATTAAAAGTCGAACAAAAGAAAGATATCTAACTAATGGAAGCACTATTAGAAAATAAGAACGTAGCAATCTTAGCAACTAATGGATTTGAAGAATCTGAATTGACCAGTCCAAGAGAAGCTCTTCAGGAAGCTGGTGCCAAAACGTTTATTGTGTCACCGGATTCCGGTACGATAAAAAGCTGGCATGAAGGCAATTGGGGCGGAGAATTTGAAGTAGATTTAACTCTCGATAAAGCCGAAGCAGAAAGTTTCGATGCACTTGTGTTGCCTGGTGGAGTTATTAATCCTGATACATTGCGTTTGAATGATCGAGCCATTGATTTTGTGCGATCATTTTTTGAGGCAGGAAAACCGGTATCGGCAATTTGCCACGGTTCGCAGTTATTGATCGATGCGGAAGTACTGCAAGGTCGTACGCTAACATCATGGCCATCCCTGAAAAACGATCTGAAAAATGCAGGTGCACGCTGGATCGATAACGAAGTGGTAGTCGATCAGGGATTAACCACAAGCAGAAGTCCCGAAGATTTACCGGCATTTAATAAGAAAATGATTGAAGAAATCAGAGAAGGTATACATGAAGAACAGATGACCGCCTGATATTTCAATCACATATAATTTGATCAAAAAGAACTTTTGATCGACGAGCCTGTTTTCCATGCCGGGAAGCAGGCTTTTTTGATCTTTCTCCCAAGCTCCTGCTTGGGAGAAAACTAAAAGGAGCTCCTGCTCCCAGTTGCATAATGAATAGGAAACAGGCTAACTCAGTTGAATACTTCCAACTCCCAAAAAATTAACCCTTCCAAAGAACCCCATTCTACCTTATATTATTTATCAACAAGACAAGATTTTAAAGAACTTATTTTTTGCTTTTTGCAACGAATACATATCGGGAAAAAACAGATGCATACGGAGTAACAGATATCTCTGCGTCCTTTTTTGCTGATCTTTTATTTTTCTGCACATGCTTGTATACAATAGTTGTGCAAAAACTTTTCGCTGATCAAAAAAACACATCAGCGACCCACAAACCAATTTTTAAAGATAATCTGACCGCTGTTGCCGGACTCTCGGAAGAGTACGCATCCTATCTCACAGCATTTTACGAGCCCATTTTAGTTCAACGAATACGTTTTTGGATAGCTTGTATCGCCGGCACAGGTCGTACAAAAAAGAAATTTAATGAAGAATCAAATCATCATTCATTCCTCGGGCGATCAGGCCCGGATTGCGTTGCTCGAAGACAACGAGCTCGCTCAGCTATTCATCCAATCCGAAGAGAACCAGCGTACTGTTGGTAATATTCATGTAGCAAGAGTTCACAAAGTGATGAGCGGTATCAAAGCTGCTTTCATCGACATGGGAACGCCCAAAGATGCTTTTCTCCACTTCTCGGATGCCGGAGACCATCTGGACGAATACATTTCCATGCTGAACGGGAAAAATGCCATTCCCAACTACGCCAAAGACGATATCAAGAACAAAGAAAAGCTTGCCAATCATGAAAAGCAGGCTTTAGCAGGAAAAATCCTGAAAAACGGACAGAAGCTGCTCGTTCAGATCGTAAAAGAACCCATTGGCTCCAAAGGACCAAGAATTTCCACCGATATCACCATTGCAGGACGGTTTTTAGTACTGATTCCGATGGGAGATTACATCGCCGTTTCCAAGAAAATTTCGAATTACAAAGAGCGCCGTCGTTTAAAAAATATCCTCGGCGACATGGTTCCCGATGGATTTGGCGTAATTGTACGAACAGTTGCTCAGGGTCAGGAAGACAAAGCGCTTGAAGACGATTTACGTGATGTACTCAGAAAATGGGAAAGCATTCTGGACAAACTCGAAAATGCCAAGCCCCCTGCCCTCTTACACCGTGATCTGGATATGACTGAAAGTCTTATTCGCGATTTGTTTGCCAAAAATTATGATCGAGTGTTAGTGGACGATCCTAAAATGTATCGTCAGCTTAAATCCTATGTGGGACAGATTGCTCCGCAGATGGCGCAGAACGTACATCATTACAAAGGCAAAAAACACATTTTTGACCAGATGGGCATTGCTGAGGATGTGAACTCTATTTTCAATCCACGTGTACGAATGAAATCCGGTGGATATCTGATCTTTGAACAAACAGAAGCTATGTATGTGGTGGATGTAAATTCAGGACCGTATGCGGCAAAAGCCCGTCAGGAAGACAATTCTCTGAAAACCAATCTGGAAGCTGCCAGAGAAATCGCCAAGCAACTTCGCCTGCGTGATATTGGTGGAATTATCGTGGTGGACTTTATCGATCAGCGGGATGATAAAAATCGCAAGAAGATTTATGACGAACTGAAAAAGGAATTCAGAAAAGATCCCGCTAAAACCAATTTAATTGGCATGAGTGATTTCGGGCTGATTCAGATCACCAGACAACGAATTCGTCCAAGCGTTATAAATTCGGTTTCAAACGTGTGCCCGATGTGTGCAGGAACCGGAGATGTGATCAGCAAAGATACTATTCTTACCGACATCGAAACCTGGTTGCACAAATTTAAGCATGCTTCAGATTACCGAGCAATCGATCTGTTTGTAAATCCATACATGAAATCGATGATCAACAGAGGCATGTTCAGCAAGCGCTGGAAATGGATGTCAAAGTTGCATATCAAAATTACGTTGATTGGCGATGAAAGTATTCCGTTAAGCCGTTTCAAAGTTACGCTGTCCGGTTCTGATGTGGATATTACCGATGTGGTTATGCGTGGAGATTCCATCGATGAAGCGCTCGATCAGGTTGAAATCATCGAAGAACTCGATAAAGGCAAAGACGATCTTGAAATCACCAAGAAGAACAGATCGTCAGGTCGTTCTGCCAAATCGAACGGCAGTTCAAATAAAAAATATCAAAACCAGCATTAAATTTTGCTGGCTTGGTTTTTGCCAAACTATCAGAAATTATAATTAACAGATTTACATGAGTGCATTCAACTTACATGCAACAACCGTTGTGGGCGTAATCCAAAATGGGAAAGCCGCTTTGGGCAGCGACGGACAGGCAACCATGGATAAAACCGTGATGAAATCGAAAGTCACGAAAGTCCGCAAATTATACGAAGGTAAAATTTTAGCCGGATTTGCAGGTTCTACTGCCGATGCTTTTACTCTTTTCGAGCGATATGAAGAAAAGCTAAATGAATATAACGGCAATATGCAGCGTGCCGCTGTGGAATTAGCCAAAGACTGGCGAAAAGACAAATTTCTCCAAAAACTGGAAGCTTTACTAATCGTAATGAACAACGAAAATGCATTGGTTATTTCCGGTCAGGGAGATGTGATTGAACCTGATGATAATATCGCCACTATCGGAAGCGGCGGATCTTATGCTTTGGCGGCAGCAAGAGCACTCAGTAAACATGCAAAGAATTTATCAGCCAGAGAGATCGTTGAAGAATCTCTTAATATGGCTGCAGATATCGACATTTATACCAACCACAATTTGTCGATCATAGAAATTGAGGACTAACAAATGATTGAAGAGAAAAATTTAACACCACAACAGATTGTCCGTGAACTGGACAAGTACATTGTGGGACAGAAAAATGCAAAGCGATCGGTTGCCATTGCACTCCGTAATCGCTGGAGACGACTGAATTCACGGGAAGAAATACGTGAAGAAATTGTACCGAATAATATCTTACTCATCGGTCCTACCGGTGTAGGTAAAACAGAAATTGCCCGCCGTTTGGCAAAACTGGCAATGGCTCCATTCATTAAAGTGGAAGCGTCCAAGTTTACCGAAGTTGGTTATGTAGGTCGTGATGTGGAATCCATGATTCGTGATCTGACAGATGTTGCCGTTAACATGGTGAAAATGGAAATGCAGGAACGAGTTAAGGAAAAAGCAGCAGATGCGGTGGAAGATCGTATTCTGGATATCCTGATTCCGCCGGTTAAAAAGAAAGGTGCCGGTGTTGGTTTTGGAGCTTCAAATACAAATTCCGATAACTTTGATCCTGCTAAAGCTGATGACAGTGAACTGAACGAGCGTACCCGTGAACGTTTCAGAGAAAAACTGAAGAACGGTGATTTGGAAGATCGAGAGATTGAAATCGAAGTGAAGAATAAGAAGACTCCGATGATGCAGGTTTTCGGTCCCGGCGGAATGGAAGAAATGGGTATGAACCTGCAGGACATGCTCGGTAACATGGGTAAGAGCAATAAATCCAAGAAAAAGCTTCCGATTAAAGAAGCCCGTGAATTGTTACTTGAAGAAGAAGCTGAAAAATTGATCGATCACGATTCTGCTGTTCAGGAAGCGTTGGAAAGAGTTCAAAAGCAGGGAATTGTATTTATTGATGAGATCGACAAAATTGCAGAATCTTCTTCAGGAAGTGGAAAAAGCGGACCTGATGTAAGTCGTCAAGGTGTACAACGTGATCTTCTCCCTATTGTGGAAGGAAGTACGGTAAATACCAAGCACGGAATAGTAAAAACAGATCATATTCTGTTTGTGGGGTCAGGAGCTTTTCACGTTTCCAAGCCTTCGGATATGATTCCGGAACTTCAGGGACGTTTCCCGATTCGAGTGGAATTGAATTCGCTAACTGAAGAAGATTTCATCAAGATACTTTCAGAACCTAAGAATGCTTTGACCAAGCAATACGAAGCTATGCTGGAAACCGAAGGGGTTTCTATCAACTTTACAGAAGATGCGGTCAAAGAATTAGCAAGAATTGCGGCATTGGTTAATTCTCAGGTAGAAAATATCGGAGCCAGAAGATTGCATACCATCATGTCGTCTTTGTTTGATGAACTGCTCTTTGCTGTTCCTGATGATATTAATTCGGGTGAGATTACGATCGATCCGACTTATGTAAGCAAACAGCTGGAAGATCTGGTGAAAGACAAGGATTTGAGCCATTATATTCTTTAGTATTATTGGATAAGAAAAAGTCACTCAGAGTGGAATCAACGTAGCTTTGGCGAAGTTGATGAAACGAAGAGTCCACACAAGCGAGGTTTAACCTTGAATAGCTGTGTAGATTCATCGCTTTGCTCCGAATGACACGATTCGTGATGTCATTCCGAATTTATTTCGGGATCTTACGGAAAGGCTGTTATAGTTTAAAGAATAATGGCTTCACAAAGATCCTGAAATAAATTCAGGATGACCCTTTTTTCTATATCTGATCATCTATCAAAAAAATTCTGTTAAAAGATTACAATTAAACGAGGTTTACGAAACATTTTATTATAATCAGCAGTTAGTTAACTGAACTCAGCATTACTTATATGTCTTTGAAAAAATTTATTACTCCATTTGCAGTCGTAACACTGCTGTTATTCGCCGTTAAAGTTTCAGGTTTAGATCCTGTTCTAAAATCAGCGAATGATGACGAAACAAACATCATAAAATATGCTCAGGCTACCCGTAGCATAGTCTCCAATTACTTTGGTGAAGCAGATCTTGATATGATGTATAAAGTGAGCATCAAAGAATTTGTTACTCATATTCAGGATTCCACTCTTGATATTTCGGGTTCACCTGCTGATACCATCTTTACTGATGTGAAAATTGAAAGCATTTCTGATGCATTCACCAGCTTTGAACGTGCTTATTTATATGTAGCGAATAATACCGAAGGCGAAGATATGACCAAACTAACGGAGTATGCTATTCGTGGTTTATTTTCTACTCTTGATCCACATTCTGTTTACATAGAGCCTGATGACAGTGAAAGAGTTCAGGAAGAATTTGCCGGAAAATTTCAGGGAATTGGTGTTCAGTTCAACATTATACAAGACACGATCACAGTTGTAACTGCCATTTCCGGCGGACCGAGTGATCAGCTTGGAATTCGCTCCGGTGACCGGATTGTAGCTATCGAAGACAGTAGCTCTATCGGTTTCACAAATGAACAAGTTGTAAACAAGCTTCGCGGTGAGAAAGGCTCAAAAGTAGATGTAACTATCGTTCGCCCGGGAGTTTCCACTCCACTCGATTTTACCATCACACGAGATGACATCCCGCTTTACACAGTAGATACTTCCTATATGTTGGATGATCGAACCGGTTATATAAAAATCAATCGTTTCGCAGCTACCACACATCAGGAATTTATGGAAGCTTCTGAAAAGCTGAAAGCTCAGGGAATGAATCGATTAGTATTGGATCTTCGCGGAAATCCCGGAGGATATTTAGGTCAGGCGATAGCCATTGCTGAGGAGTTTTTCCCAAGAGGAACTTCGCTTGTTTCCACTAAAAGTAAGCACAGCCGATTTGATGGAGAATATTACTCCCGAAAAAATGGAGAGTACAAAGATAAACCGGTAATTGTTTTAGTAGATCAGGGAGCTGCATCTGCGAGTGAAATCGTTTCAGGAGCTTTACAGGATCACGATCGTGGATTAATTGTTGGAAAAAGAACTTTTGGTAAAGGATTGGTCCAACAGCAGTATGAACTCATTGACGAAAGCAATGTTCGGGTTACTATCTCCCGTTACTATACTCCTTCCGGCCGTTTAATTCAGAAACCGTTTGTTGAAGGAGGAGGCGAAGAATATGCTTATGAAATTTATCGTCGAAACGATGCCATGAGTGATGCCATTGAGTTTTCTGATGAAATTCCTGATTCATTGAAATTTAAAACGGATGCCGGCAGAACGGTTTACGGCGGTGGTGGAATTGTCCCGGATTATATCATTAACGATGATACAACCCGTTCGGGTTATGTAATTAACTTTGCCATCAGAAAAAGAGCTGTTTTTGATTATATCCGAGAATACTTAGACGAAAACGGAGACCAGTTCCGCGCCGAATGGGAAAGTGATTTTGAGAAATTCAGAACTGAATTTGAATGGGATCAGAAAGAATTATCAGCATTTAAAGCTTCTTTGGTTGATGAAGGATTAGTAATAACCGATGGAGTTAAAGAACCTGATTTCAAAAATGATTCGCTTTTCATCCCCAATGGATTGTATGAAGAAGTTGAATGGATGAATGCCGGAAGAATGAAAGCCGAACTCGCCCGACAGGTTTGGGGAATGCAGTACTTCTATCCTGTCGTAAACGATGTATTCGATGAAACCCTGAAAGAATCTATGACTTTGTGGGATGCCGTCGATCGCTTAAACGCTTTGGCTAAAGGTGAAGCATCTGCTGGTATTGGTAATTTAGATGGTGGAGAGTAGTAATTAGGAATAGGTGAATAAGGGAATTAGGAATAATTATTTACCTGTTTCTAATTCCAATGTTCTTAATTAGTCATAGACGTAAATTTTCTCTTATAATCCACAGGGGTTAACCCGGCGTGTTTCCTGAATACATTTCTGAATGATTTTTCGTCCGAATAGCCAACTTCATACATTACTTCGCTGATATTCTTTCTTGAATTTTCAAGCTCTTTCTTAGCTGCCTCTACCCTCACCCTCTGAATGTACTCTACAATAGTATTATGAGTAGCTTTTTTGAATCTTCTTTCCAGACTTCTTCTGCTTACATTTACCAAATCTGATAATTCTTCTACCGTTAAACTGTCTTTAAATTTCTTTTCGATTTCATCCTGAACTTTAATTACAGATTGATCGCCATGATCTTTTTGCCCTGAAAACATGATGAAAGTAGATTGGGTGTTTCTATCCAGATCAATTGAAAACATTTTTGAGGTTAGGATTGCTAGTTCACGTCCGGCGTACTTTTCTACCAAATACATGATCAAGGTCAAATACGCATAAGCTCCACCGCTCGTATAAATTCCATCATCATCGGTCATGATATTTTCATGAACCAAATTACATTGCGGATACATTTCTCTGAACATATCCGCGAAAGTCCAATGCGTAGTGCACTCTTTTCCATCTAATAAACCGGTTTCAGCAAGCAGAAAAGCACCAACGCATAAACTGGCTACTTCAGCTCCGTTTTTATACTGATCTACAATCCATGGAATAAATGCTCTATTCATTTTCAACGCTTCGGATTGTTCACTTTGTAGCGCCGGAATAATGATCAGATCTGTTTTAGGAATTTCGCTGATATGATACTCTGGTATCATTTTAAATAATCCGTTAGCTTGAGGTGTTTCTTTTTCTAGTCCAACCAAGTTAACATCAAAGAATGGCTTGCCTCCTTTCTCCAAAGATAAATTATTAACCATGGTAAGAATTTGATGAGAACCTTCGATATTGCTCAAACTGCTTTGTCCTTTCGGAATTAGAATAGAAATGTGTTTCATAGTTTTTTCTTTTGATTAGATATATTTTCGCAAAACTTTCTGTCGCAATCAACCTCTAAGGTTGGCGTAAATCCCCCTACCCGAGTATGCTTTTCTTTAGTAGATTTTCTTCGAACCAAAAAATAAAGGAGATGTTATGGAACAAGAATTATGGCTAAATCTGCCTGTGAAAGACTTAGAAAAATCAAAAGCATTTTTCTTAGCCTTGGGATTTAAAAGCACAAGAGACAATCCCGGGATGATTGGATTTGAGATCGGAGGAGTACCTGTGATGATGATCGTTCATAAAGACTTCCAAAAATATACGGACAACTTCATTGCTGATACTTCAAAAGGAAGTGAAATGCTCATCTCAATTGATGCACCGGATCGCAATTACCTTGATGAAATGGTTGAAAAAGTAATAAGTGCAGGTGGCACTGTTTTTTCAAAACCCCAAGAAATTCAAGGCTGGATGTATAACATGGGATTTGCTGACCTTGACGGTCACCGCTGGAATGTGTTATATATGGATAAAGATAAAATGACTAAAGATTAATTAAGATGAGTTCGAATAAAGAAGTCGATAACTATATCCAAGGCTTTAAAGGTGAAGCCAGGGAGTATTTATTGGAAATCCGAAGATTAATTTTGGAAGTAGTTCCCGATGCGGAGGAATTAATCAACTACGATATCCCTGCTTTTGCACTGGTACCTGGTGGTAAAAGAGAAGAGCAAATAATGATAGCGGGATACAAAAAGCATGTAGGTTTTTATCCTCATCCTACAACCATGGAATATTTCTGGGAACGACTTGATGGCTACAAAAAAGCAAAAGGCTCTGTACAATTCCCACTAAACAAGCCATTACCAAAAGATTTAATCAGGGATATGGTTGCTTACAGAAAAGAATTACTCAAGAAAAATTAAATCCTAAACTATGACAAAAATAAATGTAACCCCCGATTGCGGAAACGCACCAAGAAAAGAATTCTTAAAGAATTTCAACATCGCCTTTGCTACCGGAGATGCAGAATTCATCATCAAACATGTAAGCGATGATATTGAGTGGACTATTTACGGCGACAAAAAGATTTCCGGGAAAGAACAGTTCGAACAAGAAATGAATATCATGAAAGAATATACTGCTGATGAAGTCACCATTCACTCCATCATCACACATGGTAGAGAAGCTTCGCTAAACGGTGAAATGAAAATGGGTGATAAAACCTATGCCTTTTGTGATGTATATCGCTTTACAAACACCACCAGCGATATTGTCAAGCAAATGGATTCTTATGTACTATCAATCTAAAGGAGAATAAAATGATCACAATAAAAACTTCTGTAAGCGCTGATATAAACAAAGTTTGGGAATTTTGGACAAAACCTGAGCACATCACTCGATGGAACTTTGCCACACCCGAATGGCATTGTCCTGATGCTGTTAATGAGTTAGCACCAAAAGGAAAATTTTCATGGCGAATGGAAGCCAAAGATGGAAGCATGGGTTTTGACTATTCAGGAACATATCTTGAAATAGAAGAACCCAATCTGATAAAAAAGCAACTTGATGACGGAAGAATGGTCGAAATTTCATTTATTGAAAGAGACGAAATCGTAGAGGTAGTAGAAACTTTCGAGCCCGATGAAAATGATCCTGAACTTCAAAAACAAGGCTGGCAGGCAATTCTGAATAGTTTCAAAAACTATGTGGAATCCAATTAGTTAATAACTTTCTTTAGGAATACCAAGGCTAATGGAATAACGCAGGTACAGAGATGATTATCGGTGAAGTTTAAGAACCGATTGACCAATTAAAAGAAAATAGATCGGATGGATACAGAAATACGAACACTTTTCAGCCACTTATTTCAAACATGATTTTCATTTAATCTGAATAATATGAGTCATTACAAACCAGAAACACATAATGCCATTTCACCCTACCTGATAGTAAATGGTGCCCAACAAATGGTAGATTTTCTTAACGGAGTGTTCGACGCTGAGCAGCTTCTTACCATGTATCGGGATGAATCTGAAAAAGTCATTATGCACACAGAAGTAAAAATTGATGATTCTGTGCTGATGATTGCCGATAGCACTGCCGAATTCGCCCCTAATACTACCATGCTTCATGTGTATGTGCCGAATGTAGACCAAACTTTTCGAAAAGCTGTGGAGTTCGGGTGCAGAATAATTGAGAGACCTGAAATAAAAGAGGGAGAAAACAATAAAAGAGGAATGTTTGAAGACTTCGCCGGCAATCAATGGGCAATAGGTACTCAAGTCGAATAAAAAGGTAATGATGCTAAAACAATTCTATACATTTAACTCATTCTCCACGGATGATCTCGAAGCCTCTAAAAAATTCTATGCCGAAACTTTAGAGCTCAACGTGATAGAAAACGAAATGGGTATTTTGGAAATAAAGGCAGCCGGAAGTAATGCATTTATTATCTATCCCAAGGGAAAAGATCATCAACCTGCACATTTTACGGTGTTGAATTTTGAAGTTGATGATATAGAAAAAGTAGTGGATGATCTGATTTCAAAAGGAGTCGTTTTTGAGCAATATGAAGAGCCCATGAAAACAGATGAAAAGGGAATTTGCTGGCGCTCCGAGGAAGATAAAGGTCCACATATAGCCTGGTTCAAAGATCCTGCAGGAAATATTTTATCTCTTATTGAGGAATAATTGTTAGGGATAAGTAAATAGGTGGATTAGTAATACTTATTACCATATTTACCTATTTACTTATTACAGTATTCCTGATTTTCAACCTTACATAACACTTAAGTAATCAAAAAGTCACTCTAACTCTTCCAAATATCCTTTAATCCTATCCGCATCATCTCCATAGCGCTTTTGCATCTGCCAGCGGTTTCCGAAGTAGCTGAGTGCTAATCCTCCCAGATAAATTAAAACCACGTACAACAATCTGATATCCAATTCAAAACCGGCTTCTCCATAAAAAGCGAAGTATGCCACGAAACCGAATATGAACGGACTTACGATCAGATCTGAATACGTCCCAAGCTTCATAATTGAACGTATGATCCGGTGAACAAACTCCAGTGTTTCTTTAATTGGGAGCGATGACTTTTCGAAATCTGAAATCCGAATGTAGCTTACAAAGTTGAACAGGCAAATAACCAACAGAGAGACCGACAATAATGAGTAAACAAATACCGACGGAATTTTGTCAATCAAGCCATTCAGAATATGATCGCCGGTTTTAAGAATAAAACCGTTCAGAATTGCTACAGCGGCACAAATTAAACCAGTCAAAGCAGTCATTCCGATCTTATATTTCATGGTAGCTCTTATGTCGGCGATAGTAGTCTGTGATTTCCTGGTCAGAATACCACGAACTTCATCTATCTGCACTTTTTGTGAAGCTTGTTGTTGCTTGGCTTCCTCTTTCCAAATCAATTTTAAATCATCTAATTCCATATCAATCCGGATTTACTATTTCTTTTAACTTCGTTCGGATTCGGGTCATTTTTACTCGAACATAATTCTGACTGATTCCCACTATTTCAGCAATTTCTTCATTTGCAGTTTCTTCCAGATGCAGCATAATAATGGCTTTTTCTACATCACTGAGGGTTTTTATGGCGTCATGTAACAGGTTTTTCTCATGCGTTAATTCCTGTTCGTCAGACGTCTTTCCGATCTGATCGAATGAATCCGGAAGTTTTGCATCTTCTTTATTCCGGGATGTTTTTCTGAACTGAGAAATAGCCACATTCAGACTCACTCTGTACATCCAGGTCGAAAATTTTGAATCGCCTCGAAAAGTCTCATATGATTTCCACAGTTGAATCAGAATCTCCTGAAAAAGATCTTTACGGTCCTCTTCCTCATCACAGTACATTGCGCATACCTTATGTACAATTCCCTGAGATTCGGTTACCTTTTTAAGAAATTCCTGCTCGTTTGGTTTTCCCTGCAAAAAATTAAAATATAATTCGAACGATATTTACTGTGTTAGTCGCAGGGAATTAACAAGAATTACAGATGAATTGAAATTTATTAATTAGGAATAGGTAAATAAGTGAATTAGGGAAAAATCATCTCGCGGCGAATGCCTGAGATCTGGATTCATCTAACGATCAAAAACTCTATTTAAGATCCGGATTCCCTGCATTCGCATGGGAATGACTTCTTAGTTTTTATTCGGTTCAGGTTCAGATTCAAAACCGACCTTAGAATTTTTAGTGAATAAGTGAGAGATGAAAAAGCGTTAAAAAAGATGCCATTCAGGCTCTGAATTGAAATCTATCTCATTTCTACGAAGACCTTTGACATCTTTTAGCTTTGGAAACTCAAACGCACTAAAAATTCTTAGTCTTGATCTTTTGTTACTTTTGCATCAAGGCAAAAGTAAGAGATTGAAATACGAATATAGCCATTACATAAGATACCGGATCAGGTCCGGGATGACCCTGCTGCATCACTACCAAAAGTTAGTTATATATGTCAAAACACCTAATTCCCTTATTCCTAATTATCATTTCACATAAACCGTCTTCGTATTCACAAACTCATGGATTCCATATAATCCCAATTCTCTTCCATATCCTGATTGTTTAATTCCACCGAAAGGTAATCTGGGATCTGATTTAACATAATCGTTTACGAAACAACATCCGGCTTCAAGCTGAGTTGCTGCAATTTCTTCAGCTCTTTCTTTATTCTGAGAATAGATAGATGCTCCGAGACCAAAACTGGTATCGTTGGCTACTTTTATGGCTTCCTTTTCATCTTTTACTTTAATAATGGATGCTACAGGACCAAACAATTCTTCCTCATACGCAGGCATTCCTTTACTTACGTTTTCAAGAATAGTTGGAGGATAAAACGCTCCTGCTGCTCCCGGTTTCTCTCCACCAAGCGTACATTTTGCCCCTGCTTTGATACTCTTCTGAACCTGTTCATGAAGCTGATCTCTCAAATCTTCTCTTGCCATCGGTCCTAAATCTGAACTGTCATCAAAAGGATCTCCCATCTTCTTTGATTCCATCAATCGTTTAAATTCGGAAACAAAATCATCATAAACTTCTTCCACCACTACGAATCGCTTAGCAGCGATACAGCTCTGTCCTGAATTCAACAATCTGGAATTTACACAGCTTTCGGCAGCTGCGTTTATATCTGCGTCGGCTAAGATAATCGAAGGGTCGCTCCCACCTAATTCCAAAACCGTTTTTTTGAGTGCTTCTCCTGCTTGCGATGCCACTATTTTCCCGGCTCTGGTGCTCCCCGTTAATGTAACTGCAGCTACTCCCTCGTGCTGAATTATTGGCTTCATGTGATCATTCTCAACTAAAATAGTCCGGAATAAATCTTTTGGTATACCTGAATCATGAATCAGTTCCTCAATTTCTAATGCACATCCGGTAACATTTTCCGAATGACTCAATACAACGCCATTCCCGGCCATAAGTGCCGGAGCTGCAAACCTGAATAACTGCCAGAAAGGGAAATTCCACGGCATAATGGAAAGCACTACTCCCAGGGATTGAAAAGTCACATAACTTGTAGTGGCATCTGTTTCAACTGGATTATCTTTTAAAAAGTCTTCCGCATTTTGTGCATAGTATTCACAAACCCAGGCGCATTTTTCTATTTCACCAATGGCTTGAGTAAGAGGCTTCCCCATCTCTTCCGACATTAACTTTCCGTACCGTTCCTTCCTTTCCTTTAACAGTTCAGCAATTTTGGTCAAAAACGGAGCTCTTTCAGCAAATGATTTACTTTTCCAAAAACCTTGGGCTTTATTTGCATCATGGATTATCCCGGAGACTTCTTTAAAGCTCATCTCCGAATATTCTTTGATTAGTTCTCCGGTAGCAGGATTTATCGTCTTCATCGGTGTATTTCTTAGTGTTAAGTTTTAGTTCTTAGTAGTCTTAATAACTATGCACTTTTAAATAATAACTAAAAACTACTCAGTTTCGCTCACTTTTCATCTTATACTCGAATTTTCCTTCTTTGACCACATCCTCTGAGAAGTTCTCCGGATCATCGTAATAATCATCGGAATACGTTTGGGATAGCTTTGTAATTTTTTCCTGTATCTTGGATTGAGCTGCGATAATTTTCTTCTTCTCTTCCTGATCTTCTGCTTCTTTAAAACGATCGGCTAATTCCGCCAGTTTCCGTTTAAAAAATGATAACTCCAGTGTTTTAATAGTGCTCTTTGCGGTTTGGTAAGGATTTTTATCCCGCTCGTATTTTAATCCAACTTTTTCATGATGACGATCGCTCGGAGTGTATTGCTCTAACAAAACATCACCCACCAATCTTGGAAACGGATCTTCTTTACCCGAATACACTTGTATGGAAATTTCCTTTTCGTCCATGTATCGCTTCAAAATATCCTGATAAAAACTCTTTAGCTCTTCATCTTCGAATAACTTCTCATTGGTCAGCGAACAAATATATTCAACCATCTCACGACCATATGAAATCATTAAACGAATTAACTCTTTCTCGAATTGGGGTTTTTTTAAGGATGATGGACTACCGACTGAGGACGAACGACCCCCAACTTCTTCCGTTGGTCTTTCATTGTCCGTCTTATCCCCACCCTCTTCTCTCTTTCTTCTGAATTCTTCCCGACGTCTGTCTCTTAAATTATCCTGCTGCTTTTGAGATAAGATTCTTTCCATTTCAACGAAAAGATCCCGGTCGCTTCCGCTTCTGAATTTTTGTGTTTTCTGATGCAGATGCTGAACATAAACCTGTCGCTGAATCGATTCCTTGATATTGGCAATCGCACTTAAAATTTCTGTGATTACTTTGCTGAGTTGCACCGGATTTTCTAAACGTCCTTCTTCATCAGCTTTATGCAAAAGAAACTCTACAAAATCGGATGATTCCTCGTTCTTGAGGTCTATAAAAGATTCTTTTCCGAACTGCTTTACGAATGAATCGGGGTCTTCTCCTTCGGGCAATTCCAATAGTTGAACTTCCATTCCTTCGGCTAAAGCGATATCAATACCGCGCTTCATGGCAGCTTGTCCAGCATTATCAGAATCATAAATCATTACAATTTTTTCGCCATAACGATTTAAGATTCTCATCTGTCCGGGGGTTAAGGCAGTTCCTGAACTTGCCACCACATTCTGAATTCCGTGCTCATTCAGTGTGATAACATCCGTGTAGCCTTCTACCAGAATTACTTCTTTGTGTTTACGGATTTCGTTCTTGGCAAAGTTCACCCCATAAACCACTTCACTTTTATTGTACACTTTGGTTTGAGATGAATTGATGTACTTGGCGGTTTTCTCATTTCCTAAAACCCGACCGGCAAAAGCAATTACTTTTCCGGTGGTACCGAAGATGGGAAACATTAGTCTTCCGCGAAAAGTATCGTAGTATCCTTCTCCACGAGTACTTGGCTTGATCAAATCAGCTTCAACCAAATATTCTTCAGAAATACCTGCGTTTACAGCTGCTTTATATAAATCTTCTCCTCCGGATGGAGCATATCCCAACCCAAACTTCTTGAAAACTTCCCGATTATATCCACGTTTCTCCAGATAATTGATTGCTTTTTCCGCATCCGGATTTTCGATCAAATTTCTGTAGAAATAAACTCCTGCAAACTTCAACGCATGATATATTCCTTCTTTAAGCTGACTACTTTCCGAAGGTTCTGATGATTCTTCTTCCGGAATAAACACTCCGTAACGATCGGCCAATTGTCGGACGGCTTCGGTAAATCCAACGCCATCCTGATCCATCACAAACTTGAAAACATCACCGGATTCACCGCAACCAAAACATTTATAAATACCCAATCTCGGAGTTACCGTGAAGGAAGGAGTCTTTTCATCGTGATAAGGACACAGCCCCATAAAATTGCTTCCCGAGCGCTTGAGCTTTACGTAGTCTCCCACTACTTCCACTATATCGGCAGCGTCACGAACTTCTTCTTTTTTGTCATCGGAGATCATGATGGATTATACGGATTTTGAAATTCAGTTATTGATGAATGGTTATCTGGAAATAATTCCGCTATCAAAAACTATTAACATATTATCCGCCTTTAACGACTTTCGTTTGCTCTACATTGATGGTATATTTAATGCTGTATAAAATTTGAACTTTAAAGACTAAAAATGAGCGTATTAGTAGGAAAAGACACCCGGCTGATTGTGCAGGGAATTACAGGAAGTGAAGGAAGTTTCCATGCAGGACAAATGATTGAATATGGCACAAACGTTGTTGGTGGTGTTACTCCCGGAAAAGGAGGACAAACTCACTTAGACCGACCTGTGTTTAATACTGTTGCAGATGCCGTAAAAGAAGTTCAGGCTAATACCTCTGTAATTTTTGTTCCTCCTGCCTTTGCGGGTGATGCAATTACCGAAGCAGCTTTTGCCGGAATTAAAGTGATTATTTGTATAACAGAGGGCATTCCCGTTAAAGATATGATCGTAGCTAAGCAAGTAGTAAACAGCCACGGTGCTGTGCTTGTAGGACCAAATTGCCCAGGAGTTATTACTCCGGGAGAGGCTAAAGTTGGAATTATGCCCGGAAGTATTTTTTCTCCGGGTAAAGTTGGTTTGA
Organism: Balneola sp.; assembly: GCA_965267565.1. Classification (GTDB taxonomy): domain Bacteria; phylum Bacteroidota; class Rhodothermia; order Balneolales; family Balneolaceae; genus Balneola. The sequence goes on along the minus strand of OZ254085.1, from coordinate 2,938,296 downwards.
TTTCCCGTTCAGGAACCTTGACCTACGAAGCAGTTGATCAACTTACCAAAGAAGGACTTGGACAAAGCACGGCAATCGGAATTGGTGGTGACCCTGTTATCGGAACTACACACCTTGACGCCGTTAAGATGTTACAGGAAGATCCTGATACCGAAGCCATCGTATTGATTGGTGAAATTGGTGGTTCCGCTGAGGAAGAAGCTGCGGCATATATTGCTGATAATGTGGACAAACCGGTTGTAGCATTTATCGCAGGATCAACAGCTCCTCCGGGTCGTAGAATGGGTCATGCGGGAGCAATAATCTCCGGTGGAAAAGGAACGGCACAAGCTAAAAAAGAAGCATTGGCTGAAGCTGGAATTACGGTTGTGGAAAGTCCTGCAGATATCGGTGTTACACTAAAGAATTTGTTAGAGACTGCTTAAAGAATTCGCCACTAAACTTCAAAAACAATAAATTTTTGTGATTTAGTGATTCTGTGGCAACTAATTTAAACCTCCGCTCGAAAGAGTTGGAGGTTTTTTGTTGGCATAAATATACAGAAGCTCAAATTTTTTATCTCTATCTCGAAAAAATGCTCAACGTTGTTAGCGATGTAAGTGCCACTTAGCTCGTATTCCTCAACACGGACATGAATGTCCTACTTGTATAAGGTCTTGACTCACTCGTTGTCGATATATCATAAAACCTTTAGCAATACCATTTCTTTAGTGATTTTTGTACCATAGATTTTGTTATAAACATGTGATAACAAATTCAAGAACTTGTCGTAGTCTTAGCCGAATTTAAATTGACTATCTGGATTCACTTTCATGAGAAAATATTTTCCCATAATTGGCGGGTTAGCTTTAATCAAATTTATTATTCATGCTTTCGGTAATCGAAATTATGGATTCCACAGGGATGAACTTCTGCATCTTTCAGTTAGCGAACATTTAGCGTGGGGTTTTTTCGAATTCCCTCCTTTTATTGCTCTGGTTGGTAAAATATCCTATCTGCTGTTTGACTATTCGTTATTCGGAATGCGACTTTTTCCGACATTAGTCGGCATTGCTATTCTATATTTATGCTGTGCAATGGCAAAAGAAATGGGCGGTAAATCCAAAGCCGTACTCTTGGCAGGAGTTTCTGTGTTGGCTTTCCTTCCCTTTTACAGAAATCACACATTGTTCCAACCCGTGGTTTTTGATCAGTTATTCTGGACATTAGGCTTTTATTTCCTGGTGAAATTTATTCGTACAGAAAATTACAAATTTCTTCTTTTGATGGGAGTTGCTGCCGGATTCGGACTGATGAATAAATATACGATGCTGATATGGGGAGCAGGGATTGCTGTAGGATTGCTGTTTTACAAACGAGGTGAATTATTCAAATCGAAGTGGCTTTATTTATCGGGGGGTATTGCGTTACTCATCTTTATACCCAATTTACTATGGCAAATAAATCATGATCTGCCTTTTTTCCAACATCTTGAAACTCTCAAAAGAAAACAACTTGATGAGGTCGCAGTATGGGATTTTGCTCTTACTCAATTGGAATTTCTTTTCACATTTATAGTTACGCTTGTTGGCATTTCTTCCACTTTCTTCAGTAAAAAACTCAAGCAATTTAAACCACTGGCCATTTCTTTCATTTCTATTTTCGGGCTGATGTGGATTCTTCAATCGAAAGGATATTATTTCTTTGCTGCCTATCCGGTAATGTTTGCCTTAGGAGCCGTACAAATTGAATCATGGCTTGAAAGGAAACCCGTTTGGAATTATGCAGTGATTGGAGTTTTAGTTGCACCAGTAATTCCCGCAATCCCGTATTTAACACCTGTTCTTCCAATCGAAAAGTATGTTGAATATGCGGATAAAGAAATAGTTGACGGAAGAGTTGAACTTACCGGAGATTATGCCGACATGTTTGGCTGGGAAGAACAAGTGACTTTAGTGGATAGCCTTTATACCGAATATTGCAGAGATAAAGAAATATCCTGTGTGATTTGGGCTGAAAATTATGGGGAAGCAGGAGCTATTAAAATTTTAGGAGACAACTACGACTTACCTGACCCCATAAGCAGACATGGAAGTTTCTGGCTTTGGGGATATCAGGATCCCGAAGCAGATTTATGGATCAGTATCGGAAATGAGACCGGTTCTGTGAATTCCGTTTTCGAAGAAGTTGAATTAGTAAAACGAATGTATCACCCATACGCAATCGGAGAAGAAAATGGAATTCCTGTTTATTTATGTCGAAAACCAAAAGTGGATATCCCTCAATGGTGGGCAGACTATCGGGATAATGTGTTTGATTGATTTTTGGAGTTTAACTACCTAAACCGCAAAAACACTAAATTTTTGTGGTTTAGTGATTCTGTGGCAACTGATTTGAACCTCCGCTCGAAAGAGTTGGAGGTTTTTTTATGGAACTAATTTTGGTTCAAGCCAATTTATTACAGGAAAACAACTAACAACTATGTTTCAAAAATCAGATTATCTATTCCTGACAGCAGCCATTCTATCTATGGCACTTTCTATTTATTTGTGGTTTAATGGTCAAAAAGATGCAGGACTTTTTGTAGGGATTTGGGTTCCGTCTATTCTTGGTTTTGCATGTCTTTTTAAAATCGCATCAGGGAGGAAAAAATGATTTCAGATGAGATTCTTTTTTACATCGGTATTTTCGTAACCGGATTACTTATTGCCGGGTTCTTTTTTACGGCCTACGAGTTTAATCAATTAGATGAGAATGATGGAAAACATTATCGTCATCAAGATTCTACCAGCATAAAATTTGAGAATAAAGATGAATAACAACAGACCCACAAACTCAAATAAAACTACAAGACAATCTCTTGATTATGACGGAATGGGTAATTTTACTCGGTTTTATACTTCAACTCCACGTGATGACAAGAGTTTGGAAAATCGGGTCAAAGAATTTTTAAAGAAACTCTTTCCAACGGGTAATTAAGTTTTAATCTTCTGCTTATAACGCTTCCTCAGGTAAAACCTGTTCAGTAGCGTTTCCTTACAAATAAAAATAAAAAAGGCATCCTGATTATTCAGAATGCCTTCGTTTTAATTAACTATTCTTTGCCTTTCATCCACAATCGGATGTTTACGCTAATTGTCTATAGATCAATATTATCTTCATTCTTACGGTCTTTCAGTTTTTTATATGCGTATGCTCCTCCGGCTGCTGCAAGAAGTCCAAGTCCGCCATCAATAGGTGCCTGAGCCGGATCGCCCGGTAGTCCCGGTTGAGCCATAGCAAGTGTAGTTAAAATCAGTACAATAGTTAGTGTGAGAATAAAAGTCAGTGTCGTTTACATAATCCTAAAAATGTTGAATTTTGAATTATGAATGTTGAATTGATTCAGACTCATTCAACATTCATAATCAATAATTTATAATTACTTAATAAGTGTCATTTGTCTGGTGATTACTTGTCCCGGAGCCGTTAAGCGATAGTAGTAGATTCCACTTGCTTGGTTGTCCGCATTCCAGGTTACCTGATACTCACCCGCACTTCTTGTGGTGTTTAACAGTTCGGCTACTTTCTGTCCCATCACATTGTATACGGTTATGCTTACCGGACCGGCTTCTCCCACCGAATACTTAATCGTCGTACTTGGGTTAAACGGATTTGGGTAATTTTGTTCCAACACAAATTTGTTTGGAGTTTCATAAGTTCGATTATCTTCATTTGAAACTACTGAGCTTTCTAAATCAAACATATATATTGGGGTATCTCTGTAGTTTCTGTCACCCGGTTGGTAACCAATAAAATTTAATCTGCCGTCTCCGTTAAAGTCTCCGACTATAGAATTGTATTGAGTATTAATGTAATTTCCAGCAGGATTTAAAGAAAGACTTGGGTTTGGAGAATTAAATAGTGCAATGCTTTCTTCTGATAAAGAAGTACCTCCTTCATACAAAACAGCATTTCGATGAGACTGTGATGGTATCATGAGCAATTCATCAAATCCATCACCGGTTAAATCAGGAGTTGCATGCAACAAAGCTCGCCCAAAAACCCAAGCATATGTTCTTTGAGCGCGATCTTCAGTATTTAATACTAATTCATTTCGTATCGGTATTAATGTATCCGGTTGGTTTGAAAATCCATCCTTTCCAAAAAAGAAATGTATAGCGCCATTGCCTTCTCTTTCACTAAATGGTCCAATCGCACTACCATGCCTGAATGCTTTCCCAACCAAATCTTTGAGCCCGTCTCCATTAAAATCGCCAACTGCCACTTCGTTAAAACCAAAAAACCATTGTTCTGTTTCTATTTCTGTCGTATCAGCCTGAAGTTCAAAATCAGGAGTGGAAAAATCAGGATTAGCAACGTTTTGACCGAGATGAACATACATAACTCCTGAAATATATCCATTGGATTGTTCTTCAACACTTTCGGATATCTCTCTGGAATAATCAGCTACTATAAAATCATCAATACCATCATTATTTATATCTCCTACTCCTTTTACAGTTCCTCCAATGCCTAAACTTCCTACTTCTTTATCCAAGAATGAATAATCAATGACATTATCAGGAGTGTTAGCAAGTGTTTGATTTCCTAAAAAAATGTAGAACTTTTCATGTGCTGTTCGATCATTAGATAATGCAATTGGAGCGCCAATTCCTAAATCAGCAAGTCCATCGTTGTTAACATCCCCTAAATTTGAAAGCGTACTTACTTTTAAGTTGTCAGCTGTACCATTTCCTAATAACTCGCTGGCACTTATTTCAAAAAAAGGAGTATCAATGTTTGAAAGGTTGAATAATGCAATATTGTATTCTACACCCTGATCCAACAATTCTTGAAAAGGACGAAAAATTACTGCGATATCATGATCTTCAGTATCGGTAAAATTTCCTGAAACAACAGCCTTCACGAAGTGATTTTCTGGTACTGGTATTTCTGTCGGGGATTCATCATTTATTCCATTATAAATGAATAAACTGTACTCTTGTAAAATAACTTCTTCAACTGCGAAGTTGCCTATCCCATCATTTTCAAGATCTTCAACAGGATATATCTCTGATCGAATTTTGACAGCATAATCATCACTTTCATATTTTATCAGAGTAGTATTTGGGTCTGAATTTGGAAACTGATTTTCAATTTCAACAATGAAATGCCCGAAACCATTTTTCACCGAATTCAGAGTAACTAAAAAAGATTCTTCATCTGAAAGTAGTTTGCTATATTCTTTTGATACTATCGGTTGAATTTTGTTGAAAGTAGCTCCACTAATTATTTCGCTACTTTTATAAGACTTCTTCCCTACAATATTATACGATTCTCGATTCTCAATTTCGCTAATTACTATAACGGAATCTCCAATAGCTAAGAGATTTTCTTTCCCATTTCCCGTTACGTCACCAATTGGAAAAAGGGTGTCAAGATTAATATCAAATGAACCAAAATTTTCGAACTCAGGTTTTTGAGCGTATCGAAATAACCTTCCGGAAGTGGTATCACTTTCCAAAAAATGCCAATTGTTAATTTCATCTTTAAAGAGAATGTCCGGCTCTCCATTTCCGTTAAAATCATTTATAAAAGTGAAACCGTGCCTTGGTTTTCTTGGCAAATTTATTGTATCTGCTGACACTATTTTATTACTATCTCTCTCTATAAGATAGAACTCAAAAGAAACACCTCGTAGTAGTGTATAGTAGGTTATATCGTTTCTTTCAAAATTACCTACTCCCGAACCATTCCCTCCAATATTATAAATGTTAATCTCGATTTTGTTTAAATCAGTATTCCCAAGTATTTCAAAAATTTCAAATACAGTCCCACGTTCAGTTCCAACTAAATCATCTATTCCATCATTATTCACATCTTTGATCGAAAAAGTAGCAATATCCAAAACCTCATATATCTCTTGCAGTTTACTAAATGGTGACTCCGTATAACCGTTTTCTGATCCCTGTAAAAAGACCAAATCTTCTTTTTCACCTATAGCATCTGCAAATCCATCTCCGTTTATGTCCCCTATCGCAATAATGCTGAAATAATAAACTTTATCATGTTCTGTGGAAAGGTTCGGTCCACCATAGTGTATTATTGTTTTAGCAATTGTTGTAGATAAATTATTATCTCTTTCATCCGGTGCTACAACTTGTTTAGCAAGGTCTGTAAAACCATCCCCATTTATATCCCCAAGGTTTGTAAAATGTCCTTTTGGAGCAAAATTAACCCGAGAATCCGGCCAGAATGTTTGATCCCAAATCTGATCAATAGGATTGATACCCTGAACTTTTGACTTTGAATCTGATCTTGAAGGGGATAATTTTAATTGGGATTCTCTATTGACATACACATCAAACTCTGCTTGCTCATCTAATATGGTAGCCAAACTATCTGTCTTGACTTGAGCGAATGAGGTAACCGAAATCATCAAAAAGAGGATGAATAGTGATAAATTTTTCATATCTGTTTGATTTTATGGAAATTATAAACTTTAACATAGTGAATTTATTTTACAGATATAAAGAAAATATTGGATGTATACTGCACAATTAGTCTGTTGCACTGAACTAATTTGGGATTAAACCACGGAGAGCACGGAGGAATGTTATTATAAATAGTTCGCTTTATTCTCCGCCTACGCTAAAGCTGCGGCGAACGAGTCCACTTCTGTTAAAACTTTAGAGGACAAACAAAAATTTGATTATTCCGCTCTTCTGTCACGAAGTTTTTTATATGCGTATGCTCCTCCGGCTGCTGCAAGAAGTCCAAGTCCGCCATCAATAGGCGCCTGTGACGGAGCTCCGGGAAGACCCGGTTGAGCAACAACCAATGCTGATAAGATTAAAACTATAGTTAGTGCGAGAATAAAAGTCAGTGTCGTTTTCATAATCAATAATTTATAATTACTTAATAAGTGTCATTTGTCTGGTGATTACTTGTCCCGGAGCCGTTAAGCGGTAGTAGTAAATTCCACTTGCTTGGTTGCTCGCATTCCAGGTTACCTGATACTCACCCGCACTTCTTGTGGTGTTTAACAGTTCAGCTACTTTCTGACCCATCACATTGTACACGGTTATGCTTACCGGACCAGCTTCTCCCACTGAGTACTTAATCGTCGTACTTGGGTTAAACGGATTCGGATAGTTTTGCTCTAAACCGAATGTAATTGGTTTATCAGCAGGTTCATTAGAAACCGCAGTGGCCGGTTCCACAATAATTTTAAACCGGGCATCAGAATTATCAGAAGATTTGGCTTTAACAGCCGGAGGTAATAGAGATGAAACTGCCGGTCTCTTTTGCTTTGCTTCAACGCTGAATGAATAGCTGGTATCTACTTGCATATTAACCTGAGCTTCGGTTTCTAAATCAATCAATGTGATTTTCCAATCAGAAGGAATTTGCTTTTTTACCGGCCAGCTTAACTCGTAAGTACCACTAACTCCTGCATCATTAATTTCCATAAAATATTCCTGAATGGTTTCAGGATCTAATGCTCGTGCATCCTGACTTAGTAACACTTTACCCTCTCCGAAATCCTGAACAAATGCTATTGTTGGAGAGCCATTCAGGGAGCTAAGCTTAGAACCGTCAAAACTATCTCTTCCTTCATGAGATCCGGTTGTGAAATAAAGTTTATTCTCAAAGTCTTTTTTGTCTTGAACGAACAATTTTAAATCTATTTCTCTCCAACTTGTGGTTGAGGCTTTTGAAAATATTTCTATGTCTGCAGAGGAAGCAGTTTTTGAAGATGTAGGAATTGTCAATGTGTTAGCAACCGTACCTAATGTTTCATCTCGTTCAAGAAAAAAGGCTTGCCATTCAGATAAAATTAAACTTTGATTAAAATTAAAAGATTGGTAGGTGCTGTTAGCGTCATCCCAAACTTTAACCGGACTTACTAACCCACCTTTTAGCAACCCCACACCAAGTCCATTTCCTGAAATGTCATCGATTTCAATATTACTTTGAAAAGGATTTCCAATTAAAGTAAATGTATCAGACAAAGAAACCGCTACGTTTGAGGATGGTTCAGAACCGGTTGCATCCAAATCGATAGGTAACTCCGAACTTCCGGCAGTTGTGTTATCAAAGAAATAGATAATAATTCCTAACCCATCTCCCCAGGCAGTGCTCATATTCGTTGGTGTGGTCCAGCCATCGGTTCCCGTTCCATCTGAAGCAGGATTATAATAAATGTTTGCTGCATCACCTGTATTAGATCCCCCTGTGATGCCTTGTATCGCTGTATCGTCAGAAATATCAGATACGGTTGCTCCGGTTATTGGAATGGAAATCATTCTCCAGCCGGCATTCCCTGAAATTGTACGTGTAGATTGTGCCTGTAATGACGTAGCAAAAACAAAAGCACCAATCCACAAAATCCATTTTTTACTCATTCTCAAGATTTGAAATTTAAATTTACCCGTCACTAATTGTAACGAATTGTAAATATGAAGTTAAAAACTTTATCCGTAAATACAATTATTTACTAAATATAAATGCAAATTCTAATAATAAAATTTCTCTTCTTTAAGATTATCGGACTTGAAAAAATAAATCTTAAACAATGTTGAAAATAAAAAACCCCAACATTATTCAAGTCGGGGTTTGAAATTTCACGTTATAAGTTTCGTAAGGGAGTTATTACACGATCAAAATCATATCAAGTAAGCGTTTGATATCTCCATTTGATCAGTATTGAACATTAAAACAGAGAACCCGGTTCAGATATGAACGAGGTGCTCTGCTATACTCAGCTCTTTTAAATATCGATATTGTCTTCGTTCTTACGGTCTTTCAGCTTTTTATACGCATATGCTCCTCCGGCTGCGGCAAGCAGTCCAAGTCCGCCATCAATAGGCGCCTGTGACGGAGCTCCGGGAAGACCCGGTTGAGCAACGGCTAATGCTGATAAGATTAAAACTATAGTTAGTGCGAGTAGTAGTAAAAGAAAATTTTTCATAATGGTATAAATTGGGGCTATCAGCTGTTAGCTATTAGCTTTTAGTGAATTTGAAAGCACTAAAAGCTAACGGCTAAACGCTCACAACTAATTATTTTATAAGTGTCATTTGTCTGGTGATTACTTGTCCCGGAGCCGTTAAGCGGTAGTAGTAGATTCCACTTGCTTGGTTGTCCGCATTCCAGGTTACCTGATACTCACCCGCACTTCTTGTGGTGTTTAACAGTTCAGCTACTTTTTGTCCCATCACATTGTAGACGGTTATGCTTACCGGACCGGCTTCGCCCACTGAGTATTTAATCGTTGTACTTGGGTTAAACGGATTCGGATAGTTTTGCTCTAAACCAAATGTAATCGGAGTATCCGTTGGTTCATTGGATACAGAAGTTGACGGAACTACTTTTAAACCAAATCTTGGGCTGTCTTCTGTACTCTCCATGGTAGAAGCTACATGTAGTACCGTTCTGTTTTCTTTTGATGCAGCCTCTTCAGCAGTGAATGTATAAGAACTTTCTTCTCTGAGAAGTACTGTTTCACCGGTCTCGTAATCAACCAATTCAAAATCCCAGCCTTCGGGCATAGTTTCCATATTGTTCCATGCAAAAGTGAATTCACCAGAAGCATTATAAACTGAAAGATCCATTGGAATTATAATCTCTTCTTCCAAAACAGTAGGAAGAGAAAATACAGACTGAAGTTTATCTTCGTTATTAAGCTGTCCAACAAATGCCATTGTTGCAAATGGGCTTGTTAAAGGAGTAAACTTAGAGGCATCGTCTATATCGAAACCCTGAGTAGCATTCGGGCGAATACTCAAGCGAATAGCTTCATCGTATGTATTCTCTGAAGTCAATGTAAAATTCAAATCTCCACGATCTGCATTCTCTTTTCCAAAGAATCTTCCTGAAGCACCAGAAGTAGATTTTCCAGAGGTAGGAATTGTAATTGAAGTTGCTGCATCGGTTGATTCAACCCAAAATCCTTGCCATGGAGCTACGATATATGGTCCAGTCCGATCCTGAGCACTGTAGGAACTTGTTCCATCGTTCCAGAAAGCAACATTATTTTGGATGCTACCACCAGTTACGGTTATTGAGTTTAAATCATAATTTGAAGAAAATGGATTTCCAACCATAGTAAAGTAACTACTACTTTCCGTCGTGCTGGTATTTAATGTCACAGAAACATTACTTGATGGTTCGCTTCCTGAGATATCAAGTTTTACTGGAAGTTCAGAACTTCCTGCGGTTGTATTGTTATAAAAATAAGTTATAAAACCATACCCATCACCTATGGCTGTAGAAACATTGGTTGGAGTTTCGAAAGCTCCTGAATTATCATATGTCTGGAAATTGGAAGCTGCTCCGGTATTATCTCCTCCGGCTACACCCTGAATAGCTGTGTCGTCAGAAATATCATCAGCTGAACCGTCTTCTACCGGGAAAGAAAGCATTCTCCAGCCTGCGTCTCCGGTTATCGAAAGTTCAAGTGGACTAACTCCAAAACCGTTTAAACCATTTGTTCCAGTTGGATTAGAATTCTCTGTCTCAAATCTGGTACTTGGATCACTCCAAGCATTTGCTACCGTTGTAACACCTGTATTTAAACCGGGAATCAGTTGAATATTTTGATTTCTTGTGTCAACACCATTTCCACTCCAAGAACTACCTGGATCGGTACCTGGCACTCCAAAAATATCCGTAGTATCACTCCCCAATATTACTACTAATGCATCATCACCGTTGAAAGTAAATGATTCATCCACGAAAGTAACACCAGATAAATTATTGTTCGTAAGATAAGTCCCCATATCACTCGTACCAATTACCATAACCGCACCTGAAGCTAAAGTACCAGTAGAAACAGTAGCGTCATTTGAAGGCGTGCCACCATTTGTTCCTTTTTGTATCAAGAGATTATCAACGCTAAAATCAATTGTACTTCCCGTATTATTCCAAATTTCAATTCCTTTAGGAGTTGTACCAGAATTAGTTTCTACATATTGACTTATAATTTGCCCCGCAGCCATTCCGACTGTACACAGGCAAATCCCTAATGTTAGTAAAAGTTTTTTCATATTTGTCCTTTATATGGTGATTTTTTTTGGTGTCTATAAATACTAAAAGAAAATTAAGAGGTCAAATCCGAAGTGTTACTAAACTGTTAGGATTTGGTTAAAACCAAAGAAAGCACGGAGAAATGAAATGTTGAACTAAAAATATGTGGGCTAATCAATAAAAAGTTGAACCAGGATTTACTGGATTTAAGGATGAAAAAGATTTATGTATGAGCTTAAATCATTTGCTCAGCCTTGTACAAAATATCTTTTAGCATTTATTTGGGATTACTCTAATCCCATAAATCCAATAATACTGTAAATATTGGTCCAACCAGTTGGATAATATGCAATGGAATGTAATTATGGGGTATAATTGAGTGTGTCAAAGAAAAAATGTGGGCAAATAATAAAAGTTGAACCAGGATTTATTGGATTACAAGGATGAGGAGGATTAGCTAAAAGTAGGAATTGATTACCTGTGCCCCTTCAAAATATCTTGAAGTGTCTAATCGGGCACGAACAAATCTTGCCAATCCAATAAACCCGCGAATCCTGGTCCAAATAGTAAAGAAAATATGTATTAAACTTAACTAAAGATGTTAACCTCTGAAAGATACCAGGTTGATATCATCAGTCGTACTTATAAAACCCTTCCCCGGTTTTATTTCCAAGCTTACCGGCATCTACCATTTTAACCAATAATGGAGCCGGACGATATTTCGGATCTTTGAAGCCTTCATATAAAACATTCAAAATATCGAGGCATACATCCAGCCCTATAAAATCAGCTAAACGTAGCGGTCCCATTGGATGAGCCATTCCCAGTTTCATAACCTCATCTACATTTTCGGGAGTTGCTACTCCTTCATGCACACAAAATATAGCTTCGTTGATCATCGGCATTAAAACACGGTTACTTACAAATCCGGGAGAGTCGTTAACCGGAACCGGAACTTTAGCTAACAGCTTGGAAGCTTCTTCCACAGCATTGTACGTTTCATCGTCTGTCTCCAATCCTCTTACTATTTCTACCAGCTTCATTACCGGAACAGGATTAAAGAAGTGCATCCCAATAAATTTTTCCGGACGGTTTGTTAAAGATGCCAGTTTGGTTATAGAAATGGACGAAGTATTACTCGCAAAAATGGTGTGGTCCGGAGCGTTAGCTTCTACTTCTTTCCAAACGCTTTCTTTAATACCAAAATTTTCGGGAACGGCTTCTACTACCAGATCCACATCTTTAACTGCGTCTTTGATACTCAGAAATACTTCAATGCTGTCGAGAGTTGCTACTTTTTGTTCGGCTGAGATCTTTTCTTTGGAAACCATTCGCTCCAAATTCTTGTCGATGGTAGCCATTGCTTTATCTGCAAATTCCTGTTTGGTTTCGATCAGATTTACGGGAATGCTGTTCATTGCAAAAACGTGAGCAATTCCATTTCCCATTGTTCCACCACCAATTACGGCAACTTTCTTAATATCCATTCTACTGTTCTGTTGATTTTCGATTATGATTAAAGGTACAAAGTTTAAGAAGTAATCAGAATACAGAATTCAGGAGTTCAGAATAGAGCACATTCTGAACTCCTGATTTCTGAATACTTCTTAACTAATTTCTTCGATAATTTTCATAGTTTCCTGTAAATAAACACATCCCTGAATGAACACGTTTCTCAAACTCCTGATTTTCTTTGTAATCCTGATATTGGGATTTGCCGGTCTTGCTTTTTACTGGACATTCTACAAACCACTCCCCGATTACGAAGCCACTATTTCTTCCGGCCAACTAAATACAACCGTTGATGTACATTGGGATGAGTATGGAGTTCCTCATATTTACTCAAATGATGAGGAAGATCTGTATTTCACCTTGGGATATGTTCATGCACAGGACAGACTCTGGCAAATGAATTTAACACAGCTTGCTGCTCAGGGAAGACTTGCAGAATTTTTTGGAGCCGATCTTGTGGAACTGGATAAATATCAAAGAACTCTTGGGTTTTGGAAGATCTCCGAGCAGATCGTTGAAAACGAGCTGGATGAAAAAGAGTTAAAAGTCCTGAATGCGTATTCAAACGGTGTAAATCACTTCATCGAAAGTAACTCAAACAAACTGCCTGTAGAATTTGCATTAACCGGAATTCAACCATTGAAATGGAATCCAACCCGATCAATTGCCATTACCAGATTGATGGCGTGGGAATTAAATATGAGCTGGTGGACGGAAGTGATGTATGGCTATCTGAAAGATACTTTACCTGCCGAACAGTTCGAGCAACTTCAACTTAGATTCCCCGAAGATGCCCCCACGACCTTAAATAATTCCCAAACCATTCGTCTTAATGCTTCTTTAATGCCTATGCTCCAGCAGGAAGTTAACAAGAGAAAATTGCTGCAAATGCAGGGAACGCATGTAGGCAGTAATGCCTGGGTGGTTGATGGTTCTAAAACAAATTCCGGATATCCGTTACTTGCCGGAGATCCGCATCTTGGATTGAATATGCCGGGGCATTGGTACGAAGTGCATTTGAATCTACTTGGCAAAAATGTTTCAGGCGCCACGCTTGCAGGAGTCCCTGGAATCGTAATTGGACAAAACGATGAAATGGCATGGTCGCTTACTAATATAATGGCTGATGACACCGATTTTTTTCTTGAACAAATTGATCCAAACGACCGGGGTCGTTATGTAGCCGATTCTTTGAGCGACAGCACAGCTGCTTACCTCCCGTTCTCTAAAACCCGAGAGGTTATCAAAGTAAAAGATGCAGATGACGTTTCATTGGAAATCAGATATACCAAGCATGGTCCTGTAATTTCAGACATTTTCCCTGAAGTACAGCTCACTCAAGACAAGCTTATTAGCATGCAATGGACCGGCCATGAATTAAGCAATGAGTTCAGGACACTCTATAAGATAAACTGGGCTGATACATTTCAGGATTTTAAAGATGCCCTTCCCCATTTTAACGTTCCGGGTCAAAACTTTATGTATGGCGACCGTCAGGGAAACATCGCTATGTTTTCTGTGGCAAAGCTTCCTATTCGCAGCGGAGAAAAAATTACATTGCGACGAGGTTGGAATCCCGAAGATGACTGGAAAGGATACATTCCGTTTGATGAAATGCCCAAAATTATCAATCCTGAAAATGGCTGGATAGCAAACGCCAACAACAAACTAACCACTGAGAATTACAATCATTACATCGCCACTTTTTGGGAACCTCCTTCAAGAATTGAACGGATTGTAGAAATATTGGAAAGCAACGAAATAGTTACTGCCGAACTGTTTGAAGATTTGCAAAACGATAATTTCTCAAAACACGCTGAACGATTGACTCCGAAAATTCTGGACGTTATCCGTGACCAAAATGTGTACAATTTTGATAATGCTGTTTCATATTTAGAAAACTGGGATTATAAATACACAACCAACGCTACCGCCGCCTCAATTTTTGATGTGTTCTTTCTGAACTTTACACGAAATACATTAAATGATGAATTCGGAGAAGCAGCTTATTCTAATTTTCTTCATCATGAAAATATTCCGGTCCGTACTATGGATGCTTTGCTTATGGATTCCACAGAACAGGATTCGGGCTACGCATCGTTATTTGATGATATAAATACTGATGAAATAGAAACTAAATCTGATATCATTCTAAAAAGTATGCAGGATGCTATTTTATTTTTAAGTGATTCACTGGGGCAGCAATCCGAAGACTGGAGATGGGAGCAATTGCATACACTCCGATTACGTCCTCCTTTTTTCGCTCAAGCCGCTGATGATCCTTCAGCTTCTTCCATGATCAAACTGATTGAAAAAAACCTACTCAGCAAAGGACCTTATCAGGTGGACGGGCATGGCATGAGTGTAGACAATGCGCAATACAATTGGCAAAAACCTTATGAAATGGTTTTGGGTCCATCAATCAGAAGAATAGTTGATTTATCAGATTTAAGTTCCGTGCAGAGCATTCTTCCAACCGGACAGTCAGGGAGCCCTTTTTCAGATCATTTCGGAGATCAGACAGAAATGTGGTTGAATGGACAATACCGGCAATTATTTCAGGACAGTACTCTTTTCCAACAATCAGAAGTACGAACGATGAAGTTTGTTAGGAGTGAATAGTTTTGAGTGTTGAGTTATGATATTTCTCAACACTTAAAACTAAGTATTATAAATTATCAGAGATTTCCTCTCTGCTTTGCCTTATTATTGAAAACTCATGAATTGGAAAGAATTATATACCAAGGCTTACACGCCTTATTCAAAACATCCCAAAGCTTGTCTCATTTTGGGAAAATCCGGGAAAGCTTATCCGGGAGTCAGGGTTGAAAATATTTCATTTCCCTTGACCATCCCTGCCATACAGTTGGCAAGTTGTTTATGTTTAAGCAACTCCGATGTTCCTGTTTCACTCATCAAAAATAATGAGGAGTCGTTGGAGCAGGAAGAATTCTGGGTAAAAGAATTCTCTATGAATGTGGATATCCGTTCAGATTTGAATAAAACCAAGATGGTGGATCTTCGTCACAAAGAAACCCGATCGTCCATGCGTGAAGAATTGAAGGAAATTGCCAAAAGCGCACGAACAATAAATTCGGATTTCCCGGTTTCATCTCTCCTTTTTTGTAAAAATGATGAAGTTTATTCAGGAGTAAATATTGAAGTAAGTGACTGGACCAAAGGACTTTGCGCAGAAAGACTGGCTATTGCCAAAGCAATCGTAAACGGGAATCGAAAATTTGAACAGATGTGTTTGTATACTGAAAAAGGAGAATTCAGCAGTCCGTGTGGAGCGTGCAGACAGGTTATTACTGAACATCTGACCCGGCACAAAATTTATTTTTATCACAAAGACGGAACTCAGTCTTCGCACTTTAGCGATGATCTTCTCCCCTTACATTTTACTTCAAATTCATTAAGCAATTAACTTTGTCTTCTTACATCGCACTACTTGATTTCGAACATTTAGATCATCCTGTATTCCTGAAATCATTAGCCCAATCTCTCTCTAAACATGGCAATAGAAAAGGAATTATCGTTCATGGAGATAGCGAATACACCAACAGGCTCATTCAAACAGGCATGATGAGAGAAGACGCCAGAGAAAGAGCTATTCTCGACTTAAATCATCGGTTGGTTGCCTTATTTGCTGATCATGGAGTTTCTTCCATTGGCTTACACGGATTTCAGAAAGAACTTATCGGCTTAAATTCTGATGAAAAGCTTGTACTGAATAAATCTGTGCTTAGTAGTTTACCGGAAACACCAACACTTCTGATTTCCAGTTTGGTGAGTACAGCTGATGGAAAAAAATACATTCACCCCGTACGGCTTGCTGAATTTTTATGCAATGAACTCGAAGATCATGAACTCGTAATTTTTTCTCAGAATCATGATTCTGATATTTTTTTGGAAAACACCGAGCCCACGGATTTGAAATGGAACAGTTTGGATGACTCATTTATCGAAAAAAATCTCAGCGAAGAACAACTTTCAATCCATACTTCGGCTCTGTTAACCACCGGAAATTCATTCGCTGAGTGGCCAAATCTGAAAAAAAGGACAAAAATTGACTGATTTCTTCATTTTTTTCGGAAAAAAGCCAAAAAAACCACTTTTTAATTTGACTGAATACCCCTTATTCGATAGCTTCAACGCAGTTCCAAAAACATTGGAAAATAATTTTAACTCAAATAACGGAGATACATAATGAGTAGAGTATCAGAACTACAAAATCTTGTTGACGAAACTAAAGTAGAAATGGAAAAATTCTACGAAAAGGGTAATAAAGCTGCTGGGACGCGTGCAAGAAAAGGCCTTCAGGAAATGAAAAAGCTGGCTCAGGAAATTCGTCTTGAAATTCAGGATATCAAAAACAACGAGTGATTTTTTACTAAGTTGTTAAAAGCCTTTCAATTCTGAAAGGCTTTTTTTTTACCTAATATTTAAAACCGGAGAGATATGTATAAAGATTTAGCCGACGCCGTTGAATCTATGAAGGAAAAAGGATTCACTTTTACCTATAAGATTAGCGAAGATAATATCACTTGTGAAGAGCTTAACAAAGAATTCGACGTTGAAAATCTCAAGATTATAGAATCTTACTCACAGGATGCCGGCACCGATCCGGGCAGCGAATCCAAAGTGTATGCCATTGAATCAACCGATGGAACCAAAGGTACATTAGTTATAGGATTTGGAATGTATTCCGATCCCACAAAAGCCAAGTTGATTGATAGATTGTTAAAGAATAAATCCTGAATTAAATCTGAGTAAAATGAAATTAAAATCAGCCTTACTGATTCTTTGCATTGCTGTAGCCGGGTGTGCAAACAAAACAAAATCAGTTGAGGATTTAGAAAACAGCATTCAGCAAATTCTTTCAACTCTTGAAGGTGATTTTGCTGTTGCCTACCAGGATTTGAATAATCCTGATCACAAAGTACTTATCAACGCAGATGAACGATTTCATGCTGCGAGCACCATGAAAACCCCTGTTCTTATTGAATTGTATAAAAGAGCCGAAATGGGTGAATTTGATGTTCAGGATTCCATCAAAATTAAAAATGAATTCAAAAGTATTGTTGACGGCTCATCTTTTACCATGGAAGTTTCCGAAGACAGCGAAAAGGATTTATATACCAATCTTGGCGAGAAAACTACTTTTTATAAGCTGGCCTATGAGATGATAACCCGAAGCAGTAATCTTGCTACAAATATTCTCATTGATCATTTGAATGCTGAAAAAGTTACTCAAACCATGAGAGATTTAGGCGCAGACAGCATCATGGTATTGCGAGGAGTTGAAGATTTAAAGGCTTACAGAGCGGGACTAAGTAACAGCACCACTGCCCGCGATCTGTTAATAATGTTTGAGCATCTTGCTTCCGATACTTTGGTCAGTAAATCAGCTAATGCAGAAATGCTGGCTGTTTTGAAAGATCAAAAGTACAACGATATGATTCCTGCTAAACTTCCGGGAGGAACCGAAGTGGCTCATAAAACCGGTTGGATAACCAATGTTCATCACGATTCAGGGATTGTTTATAAGAACGAAGATTCGGGTTATATCATGATCTTTTTATCAAAAAATGCTCCTGATAGAGAAGCTGTTTTAAATGCAGGCGCAGAAATATCATTGTTGCTTTACCAAAACACGTTATAAAGCTGTGTTGTGAAATCCATACTCGCTCTTATATCTACATTGATCATCCTGATATCAGGTTGCAAGAGTTCTACGAAAAAGGATTCCGCGCAGCCTGACTGGGATACAATTTTTGCAAATCAAGGATTAGTTAAAGTGGATACCGTTGATCGCCCCATTTTGATTGATCTTCGGTATTCTTCAAACAACAACTTTATAGGTAAAGATGTGTATGGCGATTTAGAAGACGCATTTCTTCAGCCTGAAACTTTAGAAAAATTATATGCCGCAGCTGAATTACTCGATTCACTACATCCGGGTTTGAATTTATTGATTTGGGATGCTGCTCGGCCTCGTAGAATTCAGCAAGTACTTTGGGACAGCGTGGTGGATGTCTCCCCGGAAGAACGTCCAAAATATGTGGCTAATCCTGAGACTGGTTCTATTCACAATTACGGAGGAGCTGTCGATTTAACATTAGCTGATGATTCCGGAAAGCCTGTTGAAATGGGAACTGATTACGATAACTTCACTTACCTCGCTAATATCGATCGGGAAGATGAATTATTAGCTAAAGAAAAACTGACATCAGATCAGGTTTCGAACCGGAAAGTTTTGAGAGAGGTCATGACTAAAGCAGGTTTTATCCCACTAACCAGTGAATGGTGGCATTTTGATGCATATTCAAGAGAAGTAACTAAGAAAAAATTTAAGATCGTAGAATAAGAACAACGCTTACTCTGCTCGGGATTGAGTCATGGAATTTAGTAAGACCGACCTCTCTTTTTCTTTGCTTTGTATTTTTCAGGTATGGGATTGTAGTCGGTGTTATGAGCCCAATAAATAGTTACCACCCACCAGCGTTCTCCATCGTTAAATAACTGTATACTGTTAATTCCGGTATTGAAAGGTTCGGCATCGTTTTTACTCCTTTTAGAAGCATACGTACTGAATAAATGAACCACATGCCCGTAATCCTGAGTAGACCTGTGAGTTTCATATTCGTAAAAACCATTTTCGACAAAATACTGATTCGTTTGCTCGATGAACTGCTCAGGAGTAGAAACATTATAGCCTAATTTACCTTCCTGATTCTTTCCTGTCGGGATTAATCTCGCCTCCGGAATAAAAAGATTTCTGAACCTCTCCCAATCTCTTTCCTCCCCTTTTTCTCCGGAAATGGATGCATAAAGAGCTTCAATGATTGCATCAACTGATTTAACGTCTTCAGCATATTTATCCTGTGCTGTAACGCTCAATGAGATTGCCAATATTAATAATGTTCCGAATAATTTTTTCACGATTACTCCATCTAAATTTTAAAGTTCTTCTGCACAATCTGTTCTTCTTCGGGTATCCACGATAGAAATCGCTTTCCATCCTTCCGAAGTTCTGATAAACTGAAATGAGTTTACTCCACAGTGAGAAAACTGATCATCCAGATAAAATGAATATGGAACCCAGGCAACTGCCATATCCCCATCAATGTTGACCCGAATATTTGCAACTCGTTCATCCCAAACCTGATCATGCGGTGTACCAACTGCATTTTTAAATCCGGCTAATGAACCTTGGCGAAGTACCGTTTTACCTTCTCTGTTTTTTGTGATGGATTGCATGGTTGCGTCCTTGGTAAATACTGAAGCCACCATCGAACTGTCTCCGGCTCGCATTCCATCAAACAAAGTTTCTATCTGACTTAATACAAGTTCTTTATCTGATGATTGGGAATAAGATTCGTCGGTTGTTGAAAGTAATAGAAAGGCTACAACAAGAGTTGCTGAGAAAAACTTTTTCATATCTTTTTGAAGCAATAACTGAAATTTTCAGATATGAAATTGTTCAACTTTGTAAACAGGCTAATCTGTTTGTTTGAAAGTAAACTCTAACCTGAAACCGTTTTTTGTGTCAGCTGAGTACTTCGAATCCAATTGCTGGAGCTGTGTATGAACCAGATTCAGACCAAGATTTTTGGGTTTGTCGAAATTTGCTGAATCTTTGAAACCTTTGCCATTATCCTGGTAAACTACTTTAATGTTATGATCTGTCTTATCAAGTTGAATTGAAATTTTTGCATCGCTACCCGGCTCAAAAGCATATTTGAATGAATTAGTAATCAACTCATTAAACATTAAACCCAAAGGTATAGCTTCACTAATATTCAGTTTGGTGTCGTCTATTTGGATATCAAATTCAACGTTCAAAGATTCATCCTGCATAGTGGAAGAAATGGTTGGAATAAGTTCCTCGAGGTAATTTTGAACACTTATAGAAGACAAATCTTTTGATTTGTACATTAACTCGTGAACCATAGCAATGGAAAGTATGCGGTTGATACTTTGCTCAAAAGCGGCTTCTACTTTCTCGTCTTTTACTTCATATCGCTGCAATTCAAGCAAGCCGGAAACAATGGCAAGATTATTCTTAACCCGGTGGTGAATTTCTGAAAGCAGGGTTGTTTTTTCTTTTAACGACTGATAAATAATCTCTTCTGACTTTTTCCTTTCTGTGATATCCTGAGTAATTCCCATGACCCTTTCAATCTCATTTTCTTCATTTGGAATGGGTACAAAGCCTGACAAAAACTTTTTCCCATTAGTTGAAAATTCGAATTCATGAGTCTCTCCTTCTAATGCTTTATCAAATAATGCTAAAATGTCTTCACTTTGTTCCGGCGGTAACAATTCATCATAGCTTATTCCCATGAATTCTTCTTTATTCTCTATTTCCATCATTTTTAGACCTGCCTGATTAATGGAAATAAGTCTACCTTCTCTGTTCAGTTCATGAATACAAAATGGAGAGTTTTCGATGAGAGTTCTGAATCTTCTCTCATTCTGCTCAAGTTTCTTTTCAGCTTCTACTTTTTGCGTAATATTGGAGGAAAACACGGTGAGGCCGGTAATTTCTCCGGTTTTGTCTTTAATCGGAGAAAAGCGACTTTCCCAGTACTGAATATTTTCCGGATCAGTTTTAGATTCATAAACCATATCAAAATGTTCGCCCGCTAACGCCCGATCATAATACTTTTTCATCACTGGTTTATTTTCTTCCGGAAGAAAGTTGAATACGTTCATTCCGGTCTTCAGCTCTATATCAAATATGTTTTTTACAATCTCCTTTTGACCTGAATTGAATGCGATAAAATTATAATTCTTATCCAGAGAAAAAATCAGCATTTGCTTCGGGCTCTCTAAAATGGAAGAAAGCAGATCTGAGTTTTTCTTAAAATCCTCACGGCTTCTAAGCAATTCTTCCGACCTCTGGTGAAGCATATCTTCAAGTTCAAAAGGCTTTTGAAATATTTTATAAAACAAATACCCACACAAAAAAGAACCTACTGAAAACACTCCGATCAGGAACCAAAAAATTGTCCACGCCTGACTTCTTCCGTCTTTTTTTGCATACAGTTTCCAGTCTCCTTCCGGAAAATTTACCGACTGCGTATAATCAAAATTTACATTCCGGTCATTTTCAATAAAAAACTCTTCTTCTCCTGTATTAGGATTAATTTTGGATAACTGAAAGTAGTAGTCATCATGTTCTACACCTCTGATTCCTGAACTTTCAATAAGCGTTTTCAGATAAATAAGTACTGCAGAATAACCCCAAACTTCATTGTCAATAATTATTGGCAAACGACCAATTACTGCTCTTCCTCCCTGTTTAAGATCAATGGGACCTGCGAAATATATTGTTCCTAATTCTGCGGCTTTTAGTACTTCAGCATTTACTCTTGGATCGGCAAGTATATTATAGCCTAAAACCTCTTCATTTCCTTCCAAGGGATATACATATTCAATAACTCCATCGGGTACTAACTCTAAAACATCAATGTATGCGTAGTTATTCAAAAGGTTTTTGGCTACTTCTTCAAAATTATTGACTTCCCCTTCTTCATTAACCGTTAGTGCGAGCGTCAAGGCTACCGTGTATGAATCACGTACGGTCCGCTCCATATTTTGCTCAACCAATTCGAGCACTTGTTCAGCTTCGTTTGCTTCATATTCCCTTAATACCTGAAACCTGAGCGTAGCTATGATTAAGCCAATGCAAAAAATAATTACACCAACCAATATGCCTTTTAAAAGCGAAGAGCCGTTCACATTCATAAATTATTTACACCTTTCCTTAACATAGTTAAGATAACTACTTATCGGCGGTTTATTCGAGATTTTTTATCTTAAACAGGATTTATAAATGCTAAACAGGCAAAAAGAGAATGAACAAGTTGCTGAGATACGTATGGGCACCCCTTTTAATCTTCATTTTTATTCAATTTCAATTATCTGCCCAGCATATATCATCAGCTGAATATATCGATGATTCACGAATACATTCTCTAAATAAAATTTCTGATAGCACCTATATCAGAATTACTGTTGATTCTTTGATTCAGATACATTCGAACGACAGTGAAATAAAGGTAAATGATATTGATTTTGATAGTGAGTACATCCCCAAAATTTCTATCTCTGCCGACGGAACCTGGTTAACTTTAGCAACCAATGAAGCTGCTCCTCCCCGACCTGACTCTCTATCCGATGATGTTATCTGGATGCCGGGTAATCCGGGCTTTCTTACCCGCATTAACCTGAAAACATCTGAAACTGCATACTATACATTCGATTTTCCTTCTCAACCATCCGCTGTTGTTTCTACCACCGGAGAAGTTTATGCGGTCACCGATAAACCAGGAACTTTTGACACTCAACAATTAATATATTTCGCATCTCCGCAAAGCGCTCCTATAATTCTTTATGAAAGCAAAACTCCGATAATTCAAAAGCTTTTTTTAACTCCTGAAGAACATCTGCTCGTTAGTACCGGAAACACATCTTACGAAGATCATGGAGAACTGCAGTGGTTTGATGCGAAATCCCGCACTCCTACCCCTTTGAATATTTCTACAAAAGGAGATGAAACTGATATCAAATTTGGAGGCAACAATCTCTTTTTAATGAAATCAGACGACACCGATAAAGACAGTATAGGGGTACATATTTACGAATTGATGAGTGCTTCCAGGAAAGTAGAAAAAATATATGCTAAAAATTTTTACCCGGCAGAAGATTCCTGGCAAAGCTTATTCTATGGTTTAGATTCATCCGGCAGGTTCTTATTTGTGTCTCATTATGATTCAGAACAATACGATGATTTCATATCTATCATCGATATAACAAATGGAAAGACTTTAAATCGTATTAAATCCAATGAGACTAACCGCATCATTTTTCTTAACAAACAAAGACAACTTATTGAGTTGTCGGATGACTTCGGTTCTATCAATCAATTCACCAGAGATTTTTCTGAATCCTTACATTTCAAAAGCCCTTCTGATATAGATATAGTCCTCCAAAAGGGTCATACTGCTTCAATAAATGATATAGCTTTTTCAAATGATGGAAGGTTAATGGCAACAAGTGATAAGGATGGAACTATAAAAATCTGGGACGCCAAAAAGGGATTACTTATCAGAAATTTCAGAAATGTGCCCGGTAAAACTATCGCTTTTAATCCGGATGGAACCATGATTGTGGCAGGAAACTCAAACGGAGCTTCAAAATTTTCAGTATTAAATGTTTCTACCGGTGAAGAAGTCTTATCTGTTGACAGTGGAAGCTTCGATTATGAAAGTAAAGAATACAACGCAATTAGTTTTGGGATAGAGGATGTTGTCTGGCATCCGAATAATGAATGGTTAATCATTGGGGGCGATAATGTATCCATTTGGAACGCTAAAACGGGTACTCTGATAAAATCATTGGATGAAATAAGTCCAACTACGATTGCGGTAAGTGAAAATGGAAAATGGCTGGCTGCAGGGGATGATGCTTATGAGAAAAATGACATCCATATAGTCGATCTCGATGATTTTAAAACTTTAGCTATTATTGAAGAACATACCTCTGAAGTTCAGGCGCTTGCCTTTTCTAAGGACGGTGACCGACTTATTTCATCCGGTACATTTTATGATTTTGGGGATACGACTAAGGGAGTTATGATCTGGGATTGGAAAAACAACAAACTCGAAGATATTCTTTCCTCTGATCCGGTGCGATCTATTAATTTTGATCAATCAGGTCGATATCTTTTAACAGGTTCAGATTTGTGGGACTTTGAGAAACGAATTCATCTAAACGAAATAGGAAATGACTACACGTTAACGGCTATAACTCCCGATGCTCAATATTATGCTTATGCAGATAATGAAAAACTTCAGCTCTATGAGACATTTCTGAAACCAAAAAAGAGAGAAATTTCTTATCCATCTGATAAGAACAGTGCCATTGTTTTTCAGCCCGCTAAACCGGAAATGGTGGTTAAACGTGACGAAGAAGATATCAAACTGCTTCAGGTTATAGATCTTAATTCAGGTGAAATTCTTGCATCACGTTCATTACCGGATTCACTATTCCCAGTTCTTTCGGGTGAAACTTTTGAGTATTCCCATAAAGGCGATTCTTTGTTTCTTAACCTTAAACACTCTTTGCTAATCCTTAACAGCAAAAGTTTAAATACCATAGATGAAATCTCAGTTGTAGCCAAGAACTCCTTATCCTTTTCGAATCCTGATTTTGCCATAAATTCTGCTTCAAATGAATTCTTTGCCACCCTCAGTTCACAAGGAAAAGATATTATCAGGCGTTGGGATATGAAGTCTCAAACAGTGATTGATACCCTGATTCCACCCACTGACGATTACTGGAGGTTAAACTTATCCCCCGCTAAAGATTTTATTCTTATTTCAAAAATAGACAGCTCTTATTACTGCAAGATTTCAGATTGCTCATGGAAACTCTTATACCCGGATAATTATCCTTCCTGGAATCAGGATAACAGCATACTTTCCACCAGAAGTGATGATGAAATTTTTGTGTGGGATGTACAAACAGCTAAACTTCTCTACACTTTCGAGTCATCGGGTTATTATCCGGTTTCTTTTAATACGGCAGGAGATATTCTTATAGATGCAGAAAAAAGATGGAGACTCGATGATGGTAAAAAATTATCTGATTTAGATATCGAACAGAGAGATTATTCGTTTACTTCTTTTTCTAACGTAATTCCCTTCCCCGATGGCAGACACACCGGTTTTTTTAGTTCTAATTCTGCCACTATCGTGGATTTTGTGACCGGGGCATTGGTAGAAAGTTTACCATTAGAGGACTATGTGCAACAATGGAAATTAGCGCCCGATGGAAACACATTAATCAGCAGTTCGCAAAATTTTGACGAGGAAAGCAGCAAAATTTCTATATGGAAACCTAACTTATCAACTGCTGTATTTAACCTGACTTCTAAGAACGTAAATCCTCAACAAGTTCTGTACAATCCAAAAACGAGCACTTTGCTTGTTAATGATTATAATTCTGTTCAAATCTGGAATCATCAGTTTGGTTCAATGGATCGGTCGGTGCCTGTAAACCATGATTACCTGCAAAACCCGGAAATAT
The DNA here is from genome assembly GCA_965267565.1 of Balneola sp. Taxonomy (GTDB): domain Bacteria; phylum Bacteroidota; class Rhodothermia; order Balneolales; family Balneolaceae; genus Balneola. The sequence goes on along the minus strand of OZ254085.1, from coordinate 2,912,691 downwards.
CAATCAGTGATGAAGGTGATTTATACGCCATTGCATACCGGAGCCGTTCGGGTGGGCTCATCGAAATCCGTGATGTAAGTACCAATACGGTTTTAGATAGTTTACCTGATGGCAATTCGGTTCGTTTAAAATCGAAGGGTGTATGGGGAGTACTTTCTTCTGATGCTTATTCAGACAGCTCTAAATCTGATACACTATGGTTGGGTAATCCTAAAGAGAAAGAACCTGTGTTTATGGCACTTCCTACAACAAACGAGAGAAAAAGAGTATTCGAGCTGAGTTCTGATGGATCGAACATTGCCGTTAGCCACAATAGTGATTCGATATTAGTAATAAACTCAAACTCTCTGAAAACTGAATACATTCTAAAACATGATGTTAATGATTTTACAGAGCTGGAATTCTCTCAAAATGAAAACCTGTTAGCTTCTCTCGGAACATCCCGTGATGATATAATTATTTGGGATATAAATACCGGAGACACACTTTCTGTTCCGGATATGAACACTGCGTTTACTGACAATATTTTTATAACCGCTGTTTCTTTTTCACCGGATGGAAAAATTATAGCAGGTGCTCATAATTCAAATATTAGTCTTTGGGATACATATACAGGGCAGTTTTTAGGCACTCTCAGTAGTCATTCACTTGATGTCACTGATATAGAATTCAGCAATAACAATCAGCTCATTTCAAGCAGTATTGACGGATTGGTTAAGGTTTGGAATGTGGAAAAAAGAGAAGTAATCGCTAACTACATCGGGCTGGATAAAGACGAATTTGTAGCTTTTACACCTGATTTATTTTATCGGTCTTCTCAGAATGCTTTAAGTGCGATTGCTTTTAAATATCAGGATACGATATATGACTTCAATTCCTTCGACCTTCTCCTGAACCGTCCGGATATTTTGATTGACCGACTGGGAGCTGACAAAAACACCATTCAATTATACGAAAAAGCAAGAGAAAGACGTCTGGCGCAGCTTGGGATTCAGGAGAAAGACCTTAACATTGATACACAAAGACCCGAGGTTCGTATAGATTCCGGAATACCAACTTCTACCAACGAAAGGACGATAGCCATTCCGGTATCTGTTAACTCGGAGGATAAAAAGCTTAACACTCTTTTTGTAAATGTGAACAATGTCCCCGCTTTCGGAAAAGATGGAATTACCATCTCCGGTAACAAATGGGATTCCACGCTTACTTTGCAGTTATCAAATGGTGAAAATCAGATTGATATTACGGCTGTAGATGAAAAAGGAAGTCGCTCTCTTAATGTAAATCAAAGAATTGTTTATACCGGCTCGCAGCGAAAACCTGCACTGCATTTAGTCACATTAGGCGTTTCTGATTATAAAGACGATCAGTTCGATCTAACTTATGCTGCTTCAGATACTGATAGTCTCGTTTCGTTCTGGAATGATAAAAAGAACAGATTCTCTGACATCAATATTTATCAACTCAAAGATGAAGAGGTAACCAAAGAAAATTTTGAAAACTTATCTGACCGCCTGAATAATATTCACGTAGATGATCTGCTGATTTTCTTTGTTGCCGGACACGGGGTGCTGGATACTACTTCTACTTATTACTTCGGCACTCACTCTATTGATTTCGAACAGCCCGCAAGTGAAGGATTGAGCTTTACAGAAATCGAAAATTTTATTGATAAATCTGCTGCCCGAAATAAATTACTCTTGATGGATACTTGTCATAGTGGCGAATCGGATCCGCTCTCAAAGCCCGTGTACAGCGAAATTGCAAATTCAGAAGAAGCCGGGAATGTAAAGCAAAGGGAATCAGGTCGTGGAGTTGGATCTTTAAATGCCGGCAGCTCACAAAGTACAGATGGAAATTCATTTTTACTTTTAAGAGAGTTATTTGCTGATTTCAGGAGTAATGCCGGGGCTACCACTATAGCAGCCTCAGCCGGAGCTGAGTTTGCGTATGAATCAGAAAAGTGGGGCGGTGGTGTATTTACCTATGCTTTGCTGGAAGGACTCAGAGACGGACATGCAGATTTAAATCTTGATGGAATAATAAAAGTATCTGAATTACAGAAATACGTTCAGGATCGGGTGACCTCACTTACCAATGGAAGACAAACTCCAACGGTAAGACAGGTGAATCTTAAAAATGATTTTAGGTTGTATTAGAAGTCTGAACTAACCTCTTAAAACTCAGCTTCCTGAATTACAGTTGCGGCGGTTTCTGTCAGCTTTCCCTTTTTGCGTGATTCCGTTACTTCAACCTGTATGCTGTATAATCCGTGACCATATAATTTTTCTGCTCTTCGGCTTACTTTTTGAAAAGAAACAGATCGTGGAACCAGATAGGAGAAACCATCCAACTCTTTATTAATCTGACTTTCTATGTACGAGGAATAATTTTCAGAACCTTCTAATGGCGCATTCCTTATTGGCAAATAAAACTCTCCTACTTGTATGTTCCGGTGCATGTTTACATTCTCATCTATCCAGTTGGCAAACACTTTAATATTGATGTCATAATTAACCGTTCTGGACGGTTTCTCGAACCAGGTCCATGGAAAAATAAAACGTTTATTACTCGGTAAATCAGTCTCTTTTATGGTCAGCTCTTTCAGCTTTAATCTGAAAATGGAGTTGTTAATGATTTCAAAAGAACGGGAAGTATCAATCTCAAAACTGGCATAAAACAAGGTGTCTGCTCCTTTACTTCTCAAAACATCCACTCCTTTAAATTGCAATCCTGAAGGATCTAATGCGTGGTCTGACGACGTCTCGGAATAGAAAAACAAATCAGATTGAGCTGTTGTATAGGATTCGGTATAGCGTTCGTTTTCTTTTGCTATGAAATTCTTTACGGCATCTTTTGCCAGACTCACAGCTTTTCCAGTAACAGGCACCAAAATTCCACGCGCAGCCGGCCCTCTTGCTCTCAAGGTCATAGACGAATATAAGTCGGGCTGCTCCTGAACAGAAAGATTTGTTGCCACTTGTTCTGAATCTTTCTTGAGTTGATTTTTAGATGTGCTGCAACCAATTAGCAAAAGAGCACTAAGTATTGATAAGTACTGTATTTTTAATTTATTACTCATGTTATATAAGATGATTTATGAATACTTTTTTTAAATATTTGTCAGAGTTTTCTTACGGCTTCCCTAAAACTATGTAAGCTGCCCATTTTGACGGATGATTCAACTCCGACCTGTTCGAGGCAATTAAAAGCCGTTGAGCTTCGGCCATAGCCTGAAATTTATTTTTTCCATCACTCAGGTTAGAATAAAAGTTCACCATCAGTTCTTTAGAAGCTTCATCGTCTACTTTCCACAATGTCCCTAAAATGGTTGGAACTCCTGTATTGACAAAAGCTCTTGCTAAAGTTGCATATTCTAAACCTTTTCCACCCAAACTTGTTTCGCAAGCGGAAAGCACTACCATGGAAGTTCCGGTAAGATTCAGGTTATAAATTTCACTCAACTTCATTTTTTTATCTGAAAATAATAACCAGCTATCCTTGAGGCTTTTATCGTTTAGATATCCATGAGTGGCAAAGTGAATTATCCCATTTCCTTGTCCTTCACTCATAAGCTTTCCTGACTTTGCTTCGTTTCCATAGTATGATATGGAACCCGGGAACTTAGACTGAATTAGTTCTACTTCTTCTCTTGCACCAGGTAATGATCCATCAGGGTCTCCAAAAAATAAAGCTTTAGTGTTCCCTGATGATTGTTTATCAGTAATCAACTGAAAAAGATACAATGAAGAAACATACCCGATATTAAATTTCTCGATAGCGTAGGTTTTCTTTCGCTCGCTTTCTTTGTCAATTAAAGCAGCAAATGGTATGTAATTCAATGAACTAACCGGTGCTATATACACATTCTCATAATCCTCTAAAGAAATTTCAACCGGTCTTAATAATCGCTCATACAAATAGCTCAACAAATCATTAAACCGCTCTTTAGAAAGTGGTTCATAACTTACACTATTCAGATCACCGGCCCTTAAATTTTCAGATTGATAGGCAAGATCGCTGGAGATCACATTAATTGAATCGATAAGCTCTTCCCTGTTTATATTTACTTCATAGATTCCTGATTTCCCTTTTGATATAAGTTGGATGTAAAGTTTTTTCGGCATCGGGATGTATTGAACAATTACATCTCCTTCCTCCATCCTGTTTCGGGAAGCTTTAAGATCCAAAGGATCGATTTGGATAGCTTGAAATATAGCAGGCTCTCTTTGCTCCAAAGTAAGTAATAACTCGTTTTGCCTTTGATTAAGAATATCAATTTCTCGTTGTAAGGAGTCTTGATCTACCTTGGTTTTACTTTCCTGATTGGTGACAATCAATTGACTATTCCTTGCTGTTTCTTTCTTGAAATTTAACTGCTGAATAGCTCTCTCATTTTCCTTCAGATTATTGAGAATCTTTGTAGCCTGATTTTCATCCGGTAAATCGGTGAGGCTGATTATTCGATTTCTTTGATCTTCAAGAAGCTTGGTATTGAAGTACTCAATGGATTTTTCTTCATCAAAATTCTCCATCAGAAACTGAGTCGGATCTGATGATCCTGAATCGTAAACTAATAAACCCAAGTCTGTGGCTATATATAATCTGCCATAAGGGTCTGAAACCAAATCATTAATATGTCTTCCACCATAATTCCCAAATTCAATATCTTTGGGTAATAGACGATTGAGTTGTTCAGGATAAAACCAAATATCATCATAAAAACCAACTACACCTGCTGCTGAACCAAAGAGCCAAACATCTCCAATATTTGCTCCTTTTGTGCCAAAAAACAGCGAAGGGCGTTCTTTCATTAGCTCTTTATAGGACTCACTTCCCAAATTCCCTCTCAGCCAGGTAACTTCTCCTTCTCTTTTTAGTGCAAAACCTGAATTAGTTCCCATGATTTCAGTTCCATTACCCAAATTGGTAATTGAATTTATAAACCAGTTATAGTTCATTAAATCTGAATCGAGCAATTGAAACTGATCATTTTCCCGTTCATAAATCAGTAGCCCACCTTCCATAGCTTTACCATTGTAACTCCGGTGACCTTCATCTGAACAAACTACATATACATTATTCGACCCATCCACCTGAACACTTGAAAGAAGATCGGTATTACAAGGAAAACGTTCGGGATCTTTAAAAAAACTGAACTCCGTAACTTCTTTACCGGAATTGGTTTCCTCGTATTTGAATACGGATAAACTTGTAGCTACCCAAATTACGCCTGATGAATCAACCTTAATATTTTGAATTTCCCAATCCGTCTCCAAACGATTGGATTCCGGAATAGTGGGGCTTGCAAAAAATAATTCTTCTGTATCGTAACCGCTGCTATCTGTATTGAATGTATAGCGAATTATACTTGAGCCGTCATTGATGATTAAATTATTTTCGTTTTCTTTAGCTATTGAAGTAGAATTCAGATAATCATATTCATCGAGTTCAAAGTATTCAGCATTGGGATCATTATGAAAAATATATTTAGGATTATTACCATCGGTATAAAAAGTCAATCCCAGTTCGTCGAAAGATTCAACTTCAAGAATCCGGTCTAAATAAGTTTGGTTAGAAGAATATTCAAATATGCTTATTCCTGAGTTCGTAACCAGACCAAAATCCATTCCCATATTTGAAAAATCCCGCACTTGTGGCTTTTCTTCAACATCAACATAAAAGTGTTCGAAACGTTGTTCATGAAAAATAGAAAGCCCTAAATCGGTATAAGCAGATAATGCCCATTCGTTTTCATAAACGGGTATAACTCCAAGCCCAAAAACCTGTTTCGCATCGGTGGTTACAAGCTCTCCTGTAAGATTGATTTCTAATTTATCTTCCGATAATACATCAATTTTTGAAACCTGATCCTGTGTCAGCAAATATAAAACTCCGTTTCCTGCAATAAGTCCATCTTTTCTTGGAGTATCAGTCACTTTTTCCAATTGTCCATCTTTGGATACAAATACACCATCATTAGTCCCTATAGCCAAGTAATTTGAATCATTACCCTCAAATACATTAATGAATGAAACACCTTCAATATTTGGATAATCAGTCACTTCTAAAGTACTGACTTCAATAGCGGCAGCTCCCTGAGCATTTCCGACGTACACATATCCCCTTGATGATTCTAAATGTTCAATTCGATCTGATGGAAGATCATCTCTTGTTGTTAAAACATCTACAGATCTTTCTTTATACTTATCAAGCACAATTAATCCATCTGCTGTACCTACGAATAATTGTCCGTTATTTTCAGTCAGTGAAAGAATATCTGAAGTTGCACGAAGTCTGTCGTTTTCGACTTCGTTCACAAAAGATCTTGCTAAGTCATTGTACATAAGATGTTCCCAATAACCATATTGGTTAACTAAAAGACCTTTATTTGTGCCAACTACGATGTCTCCATTTCGGCGATACAGTATGGTATTGAGTGAAATACCTTCCACATATTCGTCTTTGACTAAATCTCCTACATTATAATGTTTCCAGTAGCTTGTGTTTTGAAGTACAGATTTCGGTAACCAAGCTGCTGACGGAAGTATTCTTATAGGAGCTCGCTTAATCTCCTCATAAAATTTACTTATTTCAGCATTATCGGGAGTGTTAGCTCTTTCAATAATTACCCATTCCTGCATTTGCTCCCACATTTGCCATTTACGGGAATCGACTCCACGGATTTTGTCTTTTTTGAGGAGTTCATAATAAGTTCGTACTGCTTTCCGGATCACTTCTGAGTCTAACTCATTCTTTCGTGAAAACAATCGTTCAAGAATTCCATAGGCCTCGGATGCATAGCTGGCATCAACTTTGGTATTCTCCGCCAGATAGATAGCCAAATCAAGCCTTGCCTGAATCGATTTTTCATATGATTCGGCATTATCCACAGCGTAGCGGATTGCTACTATATTTTCGTCTTCAATTCCAAGATCGGGGAGTACTCCTCTGGAAATGCTCCTTGCTCCATCATTTATCAACCTTGCGAATGAAAGTATATCCTGAAACAAACTTGTAATCCTCAAAGTAGTACCTGAACCGGAACTTGCACCTGATTCAAGACCGGAAATATTTCCATCTGTACCATAGTTCACGAAAACAGTATCCTTTTGAGAATCCTCATCTAAAATCATCTGAGATAGTTTTTCCGTCTCTTCATCATAAGAAAGACTCATCGAATATTCGTCGCCAAAATTGAGATTCGTTATCTCTCCTTTTTTATTGTATTCGAATACAATTTTTTCCCCAGCTGAGTTTTCAATTAGGGTTAGATCTCCGCTTTCTTTGTCGTACTCTGCTCGTAAAAATGTATTCCCGACTTGAAGAAGTGTAGGCTTGGCATTGATTGGGTCGTCTGCTCTTTTTGCAACGGTGCCATCTTCAAATAAAATAGTTACTGTGTTCGTGTCCCAATCAAAAACCAGTTCAGTTCCGGGATTCCAGCTCCCCCTTTTAGTACTAAGATACATTTGCTTATATCTTTCACTTGGTGCAATTGTGGTAGCATCAGAGTAAGAAATATCAAACCTTGTAATAGGGCTTCCTAACGTGCTAAATGCAGCAGAGACCCTGTTTTCAACTTCATACACATTATCAGGGAATCTTTCTTTAACTATCTCAAATCCACGAATTGCATTTAAAGCACTTCCACCCCATAAAGCATTAATTGATATGTAGCGATGCCATCTGTCGAAATCATAAGGATTTCTCTGAACGTAATCGTGTAAAAGTTTAAAAGAATTATCTACCAGACCACTATATCTGGCAGCTAAATTGAACATTTGTGAATGATTATCCGGCTCGTAAAACAGCAGTTTTTTAAGTGCTGAAGCTGTTTTTTTACGATCATCAATTCCTCTATATCCAAAAAACAATCGATTGTAATACCAGCTTTTATCTCCATAGTTTTCAAGAAACTGATCGAAATGATATTCTGCATTTGCAAGTTGAGTGCTATCTACATTTCCAGAGTTTAAAGAGAAAATCAAGTTTTGGGCATAAAGGTTATGGAAGTATCTTTTATTATAAGTTCGGGCTTTATCGTATTGTTTCTCTTTATACTCTTCGTAAAAAACTTTGGTTTTCTCTGAAATATCAAGTACTTCTGCAAACTCATAATACAACCCAAACTCAGTAGGATTTTCTTTGATCCCCTCTAAAAGAACTTCCATTTTTTTCTGATTATTAATCTGTACATCGGCTATTGCATTCCAAATGTTTATGTCCCAGGGATGATTTTCTTTTATGTCACGAAGTTCTTTTTCTATTTCTTCCTGAGAGAAATCCAATGCTCTTAGGTTAGAAATTACTTGATTGATGCTCCAGGAATATGGCAGGTAATACTTGAAAGATTCTTTGATCGATTGAATTGCAGCTTCATGTTCTCCTATCCTATTCAGAGGAACTGACTTACTTCTTAACATCCATCCCGAACTGGGAAAAAATTCCAGTGCCATATCACGAAATTCAATAGCATAATCGTACTCTTCTTCATCCAAATAGAAATCGGCAAGCCGATCATAAATAGTAAGATTCAAAGCTTCAAAATCATTCGTTAAGCGGTCATATTCATCAAGTACACCACCTATATCTTCAGCTTCTATTAAAGCTTCCAGCAAATATCGTCTGTATAACAAATTGTTTGGTTCAATCTCGGTAGCTTCACGGAAATAATCGGCAGCAAACTCTTCTCTGTAATCTCCTGAATTCTCAATTCGGCCCATCAGATAATTCAGGTCTGCATCCGCTTCATAATTATCCCATTTACTTTCTAAATATTCTCGGGCTTTTCCGATTTCTCCGGCGTTAAATAATGACCATGACCATTCTCTGTCAAAAAACAACTCCAGAGAGTTGGGTGCATAAGTTTTTGAGAAATCTCTTATAAGTTCTTCGGCTTTGTCAAAATTTCGGAGATGTATTTGCATATCAGCAGCATCTCTCAGATTAAAACCATAGAACGGATTAATTCTTAAAGATTCTTCATAGAGTTCTGCTGCCTCTTCATCCCAATCGATACTTTTTAATCGTATGGCTAAATATCTTTTTGCTATTGCATCATTCTCAAAGTCCGGATACTCTTTTACAAGCTCAATTTTATCCGCAGTTTCATCATACCGATTAAGCCCAATTGTTTGAACTATCTTGGATGCATATTCATAATCATTTAATTCACCATCATTATGCGCTGCTACAAAATATTTTCTTGCCTGCTCCTGATTAGAGAGGATATCAATTAAAGCCCAATAGGTTCTGAAGCTTGTATTCCCTTCAATTATGTTTTCAAGTAATGCTTCACTGATCATTTCCGGATCAATATCATCCAGATCATAGGATACTGATGCCAGTTCAAATTCGTCCAGCATTTCAAGCCTTTCCTCATCCAGGTACTTATAGAGCTGATAAGCCAAATCCCCATCATTTAGACTTGAGGAAGTGTAAATAGCTTCCATTTTCGACTTCCAGGCAGGTTTCGCAGTCTCGAGGGCATCATCTATATCACCTAATGCTTTTTGAGTAGCTATCCAGGCATTATAAACAAACGGATGAGGCTCAGCAGACTCAAGATTTTTTTCAAGTTTAGGAATCAGCTTTTCATGCTCTGCATTTATAAAAAGCTGTACCCATTCTTTATAGTCTTTATCTAAATACGGTGATTTCTGAGAAATTAAATTCCCGGATAAAAAGACAATCAATGCAGATGTTAAAGCACATAGCTTTAGAGATCTAAAGGTTTTATTTGATAACATATTGTTCTCCTAAACTATTTATCGGCAGGCACAACTTTAAAGCTGATTGTGTTTACATTTGCTTTCGCTGATGGTACTGCTAAAGGCTCTGAACGTGTTTTTGAAGCCGCATTTTCTAAAATCATCTGAAATGGATTAGAGCTTTGTGATGATGCTGATCTGGTTCCGCGATAGCTTTCCAAAGGATCTAATACTGTACTTAAATCAAGAGGTTCTTTAGTTGCAAAAAGCTTGATGCTTTCGTTTCCATAGGGCTTCTGAACAACATAAAGCCATTCAATTTCTTTGGTAACGCCGGGCTCTATGGTAAAGTCATTCACCGAACTGCCATCATGGGGAATCATTAAAGATGCTTTCCCGTCAGGTGTGAAATTTGCGATGGTGAAATAAGCTCTCGAAGTTCCCCGATTAGATACTTTAATCTTAAAGCCTAACTCTTCAGGAAGTTCAAGTATATTTGCCTCATTGTAATAATCCCGAATGTCTACGTACTCAATATTCTGAGCTCTTCCGAAAACGATATCATAAGTAAATGGAACCAGTTCCATTCTAACATCGTACTTTGGAGACTGTAAATTAAGCTTCCGTAAAAAGTTGGCTTTTGAAAATGCCTGAACTTTCTGCGTTACTGTCTCGGCCAATTCTTCCCCCGAATTGGATAGTTCTCCGGTGTAGATAATATTATCCTGAGCTGTAGCTATATTAAAACTACTTCCGCGGGAAGCTTCTGTGTTGTCTTCAATAACGATATCTGCATTTTCTTCTACTAACACAATGGATTGAGCATTCTCCAATTCATCCTTAAACACCTGAAGCTGATCATCCGGTAATGAAACACTCAGCTGTACTTTTACTTCCAGCCCTTCAAAACTCTGAGATTCCAAAACCACTTTAAGCTTATCTTTATCCTGGATGGTTCCAATGCTGTCAATCTGTATTCCTGCTTCAAATACTTCCGAATAAACCACTTTTCCGGTACCTAATGGCGGGGTATTTTCAAAATCCTGCACGTCAAAATCGTAGATATGAACAAGCGAACCATTCGTAAAACCATGCAGTGACCCGGCAGATATCAGAAACTGTGTATCATTCTCAAACCACTGCTGAGGTATAAAATATGGTTCCTGCTTAATGATTTCTCCTCCAAAAACCTGCTGATCTATATCTCCTTCTATTTGTGGAGTCTGATTTTTAGCCACTCTGTTCATTACTATTTTTATCTGATCGAAAAGCTCCCGGTATGAAACAGTACCTTCTATTTCTGAAAGTACTTTTGTAAAAGCATAGGTTAACGAACCCACATTATTACCATTCTCATCCTGAGTTTCGTAATTCAATTCATCGGCTGAAGCTCCGCTAATTACCACCATAGGCGATAACATGTTCTGGTCTTCGTCTGAATTTCCAATAAAAGAATGCTCTTCAACATCAAACTCAGTTTTTGGCTGATATTCGTACGGCTCCATTCTTGTTTTAGTACCTCTTGCTTTTGCCAACCCTCTGGTTGCCGTACCGGAATGACATGCATCAATGATGTTCAGCAAACTACCGTCAGGACCTAATTTTTTACGAATGTTGGTCAATATTTCACCAACTTCATCATCGTTCAGATGGTTTTCTCCTTCATAAACTCCACGCTCGTAGTCCAGGTTTGCATTATATGGTACAATGGCTTCATCATATCCGTCCACTTCATCGCCTGAGGCATCGAACATTTGCTGACCGTGAGATGAAAAATGAACATAGACAATATCGCCCGGTTTTATTTTATCAACCAAATGATCATTAAATGCATTTATGATTCCTTCTTTGGTCGCTTGCTCATTTTTTATGACTAAAATATTCTCTTCAGCAAATCCCTGATTAAGCAATGTCTGCCGAACCAACGGAATATCATTTTCAGAACTGATATTAGTCCAGTTTCCCGACTCGGGATATTCACCTATTGCGACTACTAATGCCCTTTTAACAGGATTTTGATTCGCATGAGATTGCCCTCTGGTAACAATAACATCCTCATCAGGCAAAACCGTCTGGTTATAATCAACTGTTGATTCTTCTTTAATTGGATTGGTTACTTTAATTGTACCAATACAAAAAGTGAACAACAGAAATAATACTATATAACTTCTGTTTGATAAAGTACCCATGATTTCTCCCCTCATTTACGAATATATTAATACCAGAGTTTTTTAATTCGAACGTATTCATTATCGGAAAACTCATTACGATAAACTCCAACCTGACCTTCAAATTCACCGGGTCTCGTTACATAAAAATCGAGCACCCCTGATAAACCTGTCAGTTTTAATGCTGCACCTAAATCATGTAAATCATCCACGATCCACATGCGCTCAAAATTTTCATTACTGATTCCGGCAGCAAGCATCACATAACGGGTAGCCGGTGTTCCTTCTTTAGAGTTATGTTTTTGAAAACGCCCTTCCTGCCTCTTCTGCATATCATTTTCACGAAAGTTGAACTGTACTCCACCGGCATTTTCAACCTTTGAAATGTTTGGCTGACTTTCAAAGAAATGATTTGCAATCGCTTCAAGCTCTTCCGTTGCCAATAATGTTGAAGAAACCGAAACTGTTTCCTCATTTCCATTCATGCTAAATGTTATTGATACTTTTTCTCCGGATCTTGTGTTTTCAAATTCGTAGAGAATGTCTTCCAACGTTGAAACAGTTTCTCCATTTACTTTAGTTATGCCAGCTCCCTGATATTTTCTTAACATCAATCCTGAAGGCGCTCCATCCATAATGCCCGAAAGTAGTACAGGACCGGAATTTACCATTCTCGAATGAGGGTTATATTCTAATCTTGAAGTTAATTCTAACCCAAAGAATGCTCTATCTACTCTTCCGTCATTGTTAATTATATCATCAACTAATCGTTCAGAAAGATTCCCCTCCAAGGCAAAATTTATCTGGCTCAGCCACACACTTTGACCGCCTGGTCTTGGAGCAAATGCAATCTGAGAATTTATTCCTAAAACATCTCCGTTTTCGTCAATTAGTGGTCCCCCACTGTTACCCCAGATTACCGTAGCTGTAGTTTGTAAAAACCCGAATTTCCCGGTATTTCCTGATCTTATTCTGTTTTTTGCACTTATAATTCCATCTGAAACAGAATAGGGATATTCACCCAATGGATTTCCTATGGCATACACTTTTTCGCCAATAGAAGCTTCTCTTTCTCTGAATTTAATTTCTTTCAACTCACTGCCGGGCGCGTCAATAAACTCTAATACGGCTATATCATAAAACGAATCGCCACCAACTACACGGACGTTATATTTTGTTCTGTCCACACTGAAAACTGCAATATTCCCCTCTCCTTCTTTTGCATTTTCAATAACATGTGCATTGGTGATCACATACTTTTTTCCGTTTTTATTTATTACAAAACCTGAACCTGAACCTCGTGATCCGGTTAAATTGAGTGCTTTTTGATACGCTTCTTCCGATGGCTTGTCATCTCCCCGAAACCCAAGTTGTCTGTTACCAAATTCTTCGGTCTCATATACAGCAACAGTAACTACAGAGCCGATAGCGTCATCTAAATTTTGTGAAATAGCCTGTGAAAAAACTAATGGAGTAAGGCAAAGACTCAATACAATTATGGAAACAATTTTTCTCATAGTTCAAGCCGGATTTTTTAAGATTAAAAAGATTCAGAGACAATGAAATTTCACTGTCTCTGAATATAGTTGTTATAAATCAGTTACTGATTATACGACACATGTTATATACACTTCCTCTGTTCACTACTTTAAAAACATATTGTTTAGTGTAAGGCGGATACCAGCTGAAGTACGCATAATCTGTAGCATCTGTATCATATCCCAGAAGGTTTCCACTGGTGTCATAAACATAATAATCCAGATCGGTATCGTTATCTCCGTTAAACAAAATTTCGGCTAATTCTTTGCCTGTAAATGTCCACCGGAATGTTCTGGTACCGTATGCGGGAATTTTCCAGGTACCGTTAACTGTACCGTACTCATAACCTCTTGCCCCACGGGATTTCACTTCCTCTTCCATGGAACTGATTATTGACAATAACTCATCGTCCCCTTCCGCGTACTTTTTAGCTTCTGCCAAAATTGATGAAGCATCAAGATCGGTAGCTCCGGCTGATTTATCACCACGTGCTGTTTCCGGGGCATCCGTTGTTCCCTCATCCGCATTTACCCGATTCGGGGGAGCAGATTGAGTTGGGTTAGCCATTACAATTTTGGCCGCAGAAATTAAAGAATATGCATCGTTATTTGCCGTACCATAGTCCACAAGATCGGCCGCTAAAGACAACGCAGCTATGGCGTCGCTTTGAGCATCCCTGTCGGATTTATTTATCTCTGACTGCGCAAAAACAGTTCCCGAAAAAGCTACCAGAAACATAATCACGCATAAATTTTTCAAAACCTTCATAATATTATACTTTGATTTTATTTAGTTTAGTGAATAATACATCAATATATAATTCATAAATTTTGAATTATCAACGCATCCCTGTGTGTTTTTTATTTGGTAATAATTATTTAAACTCAAATCATTTTGATCCAAAAAACAGATACTTATGGTGAGTTTTGCGAACAGGAACATTTTTGACGGATAGAATGAACCGCTTATACCTTTAATATGAAATTAAAAAAATTACTCCATAAGACAGGTGAATTTGATTATAAATACTTGATTCTGGAATTGATGATAGTAGTATGCGGCATTCTCATTGCTTTTTGGATTGATACCACCTGGGATGAACGAGTTAAAACAAAAAGAGTGAATGACTATACCCGGGCGCTGGAGGTAGAACTAATACAAGCCAGGAAGGGATTCGAAAAAAACTTAGCAATACTGCAGGCCGACATTCAAACATCACTTGTTTTATTAGATCACATCAATTCGGGTCCCGCCAGTATCTCTGATGATTCGCTGTATGTTTTGTTATGGAAGCTTCGTCCTCAGCAAAAATATATTCCGAGAAAGGCTGTTTTAGACGACCTCACAAATTCCGGGGTCTTATCTGAATTTGATTCTGAACTGTTGCGGCGTTCAGTAGCTTCATACATAAACGCAATCGAGCAGGATAAAGAGCTTCAATCACAGGTACAAGATCAAATACAACAACAAATTCTGGATGTCCAGATCCCACATATTGATTTCAGTGAGGTTTTACCTGACACCAGCATTTTTGTTTTCGGGAATAAGACAAAACTGAATATCCCGGATATGAAATTTAAATCCGATCCGGAACAACTTTTTAACAGGGATTTTGCGAACTATCTTTTTAATCGAATAAGCCTTACTTCTTCAGTTATTCAATCCCATACAAACGTATTAAGTGAAATTGAGACAGGTTTACTTTTGATCGGGACGTTCGAAAAATCCGGTGAAAAACCGGTTACTTCTTTCGAAGGATGATCATTGTGCGATTACCTAAACGCTTTATGAATGACTTTTAAAATTAGTAGGTGGAGCAATTACTTACCCTTTTATGGTCACTTTAAGCAAAACCAAATACTCCTACTCTCCTTTGATAAGAACATAAATTTCGACGGACTGGATTAGTTCTCTGTTAACTGATTTTAATTCAGACCGATATTCAATGTTTTTCGATAATTCGAGTACCGTCAAAAACTCGGAAACCGACAACGTACTTTTATTTGTATTTCCCCCAACCAGATTAGTTATTATAACTTTGGTCTTATCGTCTAAATCCAATTCCTTAATCGAAATAAGCGAAATTTTTTGGTTGACTAATTGTTGAAATTCATCATTATTTGCCTCTGAAATCAAATTCTCAACTTGCTCTGTTAATTCAGTTAATGCTTGCTTTAGGGCCTCTTTGTTATTTCTTCCACTTCCCGATACGTACATTTTTTTTTCGGAATCTCTCTCCGGCTTTAAATACCAATCAGGAATCCCTGTATTATTTACTGAAATTGTTTTCTGGGAATTTTCCGGTTGCGGTGGAGCCTCAGAAGTAGTTGTATCAGTCAGATTATTTTTAAGCTCCTGATACGCTTTACTTTGCTTAAATTTTATGTACAAATCATCTCCGGAGCTGGTATCAGTATTTGCAGGTTCAAGTTCGTCTAACCTCTTTTGTAGCTCAGCGTAAGCTTTACTTGCTTTGAAATTAGCGTTTAATTCTTCATCATAATTTTCTTCCCCAATGTATTGATTATCCCGATCAGCCTGGAGTTCAGCAAAAGCTTTACTTTCTTTGAATTTGGTATAAAGTTCTTCATCACGTTGGAGAACAGAAGCGAGTTCATCTCTTGCCACATCTATACTAATTCTGAGAAGAATAAAATGAGTTTCTTCACCTTCCTCTGTTCTACTCATTACACTTTTAAACCCAATTTTTTTATGAGATTGTATGTATTCAATCAAATCTTGAAATCGCAAATTACTCCAGCTTTCCTCTCCCCATTCGTTAAAATTAGAATTTTCTCCATCACTTATTTCTTCATAAGAATACTCTGCCTCATACTTATCTTGGTTTTGACGAAAAACTATTTTTGAATTGGAGGAAAAAACGGATGCATAAGAAGTTTCATCTTCACTTGAGGTTTCGCTAACATATGATTTTGTGAGTCCACTCACTTCTATATCTGCAATTTGTTGGTTTACAGTAATTTTCGAGGATTCTTCACTGGTAATTATCTCACTTCCGTTCTCCGGTTCTTCTTCAAAAGTTTTTTGCAGCGCGTCAACTTTGGATTCAATTTTACCTGCTATGGAATGAAATGCAGTAATTACAGCATCTTTGAACGTAGGAGCGGATGCCGCTGTATATAATGAATCTTCGTTATCCAGAGGAGGTTTTAAATACCAATCGGGCATATAGTTTGTACTTCGGGTAGCTAAATCACTGTTATAAAACTCATCCGTTATAAAAATGAACTCTCCTTCGGCATTATCAAAGCGATGTTTAACCGGATAGTGCGGATTACTGCCCACAGAAATTGACAGTTTTACTACACGATCGCTTAAAAAAGTGAATAATTCATTAGCCGTGATTAAAGCATCTCCGTTAAAGTCTGCTTTTTTCTCATCTAAAGCCTCAAGTAAAGATTTTGTAAATGCGCTGTGTCTCCATTTTGGACTTTCTACCACTTGTTGATCTTTTCCTCCTGCGGTAATGATTTGACGAGCGCTGGCTAAGGTCATTTTGTCGAGCATAAAATCTCTTGATTTAGAATTAGCTCCAGCAGATCGGGTTGATGCCGCTAAACCACCATAACAAGCATCTATCAAAAATAACTGGTGCTTTGCCTTCGGGTATCTACTCAGTTCAGATATCCTGTTCATGGAAAGCGCCGTATAAGCAAGCCCATCTCTTTCAGTATCGTACGGTAAAAGATATCCTTCATCGCCAAGCCCTACAGGTCTTGTTTCTCCGTGCCCCGCCCAATACACTAATATGCGATCGTCTTTTTCAGTTTTCTCGCTTAATTCTGTAAACTCACGGATAAAATTTCTACGAGTAGCTTCTTTATTTTTTAAAACCGTTATGTTTTCCTCAGGAAAACCAAAGTTTTGAATGAGGTTTGATATGGCTTCAGCATCAGTTACAGCATAGTCGAGGGGCCTTATAGATTTATCCTGGTAATCATCAATACCAACAATCAATGCGTAGCTGTTCTTATAAATCACACTTTCTTTTTCTTCCTGAGAGCTTAAAGAACCAATACTTCTTGTTTGAGCATGTAATAAACTACTCCCGAATAACCCCATAAGAAAAAGTCCAATCAGAAATCCTTTCATTGCTTAATGGATGAATTTTGTATTGTAAGTACTAATAAAAACAAATTACATTGAAATAAATAACATTAACAACAGATTCTTTAAAGCATAGTACTTCGAATGAATATCTCAGATATTTCATGATTCCGTTAATTATTGAAAGGATACACTATACCAAGCACAAATTTCCAGTAAGTATTACCACATGATTACGTCGAAAAGTTATTTCCCTCCTACTCCGAAAACACGATTTACATTGAAACCGAATCTAAAGTCAGGAGCAAAAAAGTCAGTGGTTTTTCTTGCGATTAAATGCTCAAGTAAATTCAATATTACTGGTTTATTTAACCTCTACCAGGCTGATCTTCGGTTGGTGAGCTGAAAAATATCCCACTCCGTTTTCTATATTCGTTGGATGATTAACGGGTTCATTAGCAAGAGAAGAAATAAATCCACCTGAACGGCGTCGAGCTTCTAAAAAGCGATAATACCCTTCACTGATATTAGTAACTACGACCAATGCCGAATCGATTGTAGATGAAAAATTGATAAGCTCTTCTCTTCTAATAATTTGATCTTCATCAACCCCACGGTCGGTAAGCAAATCTTCGTAAATCAAAAAAGTATCATCGTTAAAAAATAAATTATTGTCGGTATTATTTTCTGTAGTATCAGCAGCGGTGGTATCGGGATTGGTAAACTGATAAGCCTGAACTACGAAGTAATTATCTTCCGGCCGATCAATAATATTGTAAGTAAGTAAAGCTGTGTTTTCAAAACCGGAAGAATTACGAGTTACTGTAACTGAATCAACTTCTATTTGTGGTTGTAAAATACTGTGAGCAAAAACAGAATCGCCCGAAGTAGAATCAAATACCGCAAGGTTTAGCATTTGAAAATCGTTAAATATCTCCAACTGGGTTCCGTAAAGCCCATTTATATCAAGCACTTTTTCAAGTGTATCTGTAATGCCTTCGTATTGCAGAAGTACCAATGCACGGTTCAATAAAAGGCGATCAATAGCATTGTTGGATAAGTCATTTACATCTTCTGCGGAAAGTGCTGAAAAACTTCTGGAAAGTGTTACAAAAAAGGTTTCTTCCGGACCAATCAGAGAAGCCACGGCAACTTTTTCCTCGGCAGGTTCTACAGAAATTGGAATACTTTCTATTGAACATGAAGAGAATAAAATTCCAACACTTAGTAAAACCATCATTTGCGAGTAGTAGCTCCAGGAAAATTCAACCCGATTTAACATCGATGGAGTATTCTTCCTAAACAAAGTTACTAACCGTATGAAAGGAGGAAGCTTCCTTCCCCACTCGAATGAGAGATATGACCTTCTAAATAAATTCATTTCGATGAAAAGTTAAAGTTATAAGCAACAGATGGGATGAAACCAAACAGGCCTTGCTGCACATACTCTTGTGTTACTCCATTACTTTGAATATCTACTCTGAATGGAGCTGCCCGGTTATAAAAATTATAAGCTCCGATATGCCACTCTCCGCCAAAACGACGATCACCTCCCGGTTTTAGAATAAAGTTGATATCAAGCCGATGAGTACCTGTTAGTTGAGTGCTATTTCTGGCTCCGTATATTGGAATTAATTCTACCTGAGTTAAAGAAGCATCCGGCATAAGAAACTGACCCGTTTGTGGTGTAAACCAAGCTCCGGACTGGTAAGTCCATACTGCTGAAAAAGAAACTCTGTCATTTAATTCGGACATAGTAACCAGCGTTGCTACGTGTCGCCGGTCAAATTTTGCAGGGTAGGTGTTCCCCTCATTCAGGTTGCTAAAAGTCCGTGATGTTTTTGAAAGTGAATACGACAACCATCCGGTAAAAGAACCATACTTTTTACGGAGCAAAAACTCTACCCCGAAAGCTTCACCATCTCCTGCAATCAATTCCCGCTCAAAATTATCATTCAGAATCAGACTGGCACCTTCCCGGTATTCTATTAGTCTTTTTAGTGATTTATAATAAGTTTCAACAGTGAAACTAAGTCTGCTTTCAGGAAAAATACGTGTAAAACCTAAAGCATATTGATGAGCACGCTGCGGCTTAACATTCTGAGTTACCGGATACCATAAATCGGTTGGGAGTGCTATGGATGAGGAAGAAACCCGATGCATATACTGTCTCATCAAGCTGTAACTTGCTTTAAAAGAATTATTATCATCCAATTTATATCGGAGAGAAATTCTTGGTTCCGGACCAGAATATATTTTCCCATCTGTGATTGTCATTGAGTAGCGTAGCCCAACGTTCACTTTCAGTACCTTAGAAAGATCTCTTGCATTCCCACCGTAAATTGCCCATTCTGTATTTTGAATGAGATCTCCTTCTCTGTTATCCACTAAATCGGAAATATCCCCTGAAGTGCTGACCACATTAGGCCGAAAGAAATGAGCAACCGTTTGTACTCCAAAAATAAATTTATTCTTTGTTGATTTGAAATACTCCCAGTCTGCTTTTATTCCTACATCCTGAATTTGAGAACGAATGAGTAATGAATTATCAATAAAATCTCCTTGAATGTCATACTTAAATCGGGTTTGATGCAAAGTTACATTAGAGAATACTTTTTGATTTTCGTAGATGTGGTTCCAGCGAAAAGTTGAAGTAAAATTTCCAAGTTTAAAACCGAAATTCAGATCTTCATCTCCCTGTTCTTCGTCAGAGGTCTCATCAAAGGCCAGTACATCATTTCCGAAATATGAACTAAAGTACAGCCGATCGTTATTACTGATTTTATAATTCAGCTTCGCATTATAATCGTAAAAATAATAAGGAAGGTCAGAACCAAACAGACCAAAAACCCGATCGATATAAGTGCGTCTTCCGGCAAGCATAAAACTCATTTTATCTTTTATCAAAGGCCCATCGATGGTTAATCGCGAGGTTAATAATCCAATTCCGCCGCGTGCATTGAACCGGTTTGAACTACCATCATTCATTCGAACATCCATCACAGAAGAAAGGCGTCCGCCGTAGTCTGAAGAAAAACCACCTTTTACCACTTCTACATCTTTAATAGCATCCGAGTTAAAGACAGAGAAAAAGCCAAATAAATGGCCAAGATTATAAACCACGGCATCATCAAGCACTACCAGATTTTGATCGTCCGTACCTCCTCTCACAAACATTCCGGTAGTACCTTCATTCCCGGAAGTAACTCCCGGTAGTAGTTGAGTAACTTTAATTAAATCTGCTTCTCCTGCTAATGTTGGAATATTTGTAATTTCCTTTGGTGTTAGACTAACCGAACTCATTTTAGTAGAATTGACCTGCTCCTGTAATTCGATACGGGTTGCTGATACTTCAACTTCACTCAGTTGTCCTACCTGCTCCTTCAGATAGAAATTAAGTGTTTTATTTTCACTTAAGGTGATAAGCGTATCAATAGATTGGTATCCCAGATAAGAAACAGTGATTCTAAATGAGGATTGATTTACAGTCAGCGAATAAAATCCGTATACATTAGTCGCAGTCCCGGTTTCGAGTTCGGAAAGATAAAGTGTAGCTCCGGGTAATGCCTCTCCGTCCGATTTATCATAAATATACCCATTCAACGTATACTGAGCTTTAGCATGAGAGACCAAGAAAAATGAAGTTATTATTATAAACAGAAATCTCACTATTAATCTCTCAGTTTAAAATGGAAACCTACATTAGTACCTCGCATAGAGGTAAATAAAGGTGTTCCGTCCAGACGATAATATTGGAAAGACTGACGGATTAACATCGACATGGAAACATTCCTGAATAATTTAAAACGTATTCCAACCGGGATAGAGATCCCTGCAGAAGCCGATTGCTTACCAAAAAAACGATATTCTTCCTCACCAATTTCTTTATTAATAGTAATCAGTTCTTCTGTACGCGAAGAAACAGGAATTCCAAAGTTTAACTGTCCACCGGCAATTAAAGTGAATCTTTTCCCGGGACGGTGCACAAACTGATATCCTGATTTAAGAAAAAAGTATTCATTCCTTGTTTTGTAGTTTGCTGATACAGATAGAGTATCCTGAATTGAACCGCTGACTAAGTACAAATCTGATTCAATAGCGGCACGTTCTATTCCGGCTTTAAACTGATGTCTGTTATCTCGTTCAAGACTGAAAATGAAGTCTATTCTAAGGCCCGTCTTATTAAAAACATTCGGTTGACCAACCTCCGAAATAATCGAAGTTCGAAACAGGGCCGGACTTCTTGTGTTCAAAAGAAATGAATCAACAGAAGGAAGATTACCGCTTCCGGATTGAGAGACACTCCCGATTTCTATGGCTTCGAGAGTGATATTCTGACCTTGAGATTGGAATGAAAACCCAAGACTAAGGACTAATAAGATATATCCGATTGCTAACTTCAATTACAATGGTAAATTCTATTGCAATCTAATCAAGGATTACCGAAGAGAAAAGTTTAATAATAAAATCTTAAGTACTTCTTTGCGAAACAGAAAAAAATTATTTACCGCCAATTCCAAAAACACGATTTACATTAAATCCAAACCTGAAATCAGGAGCAAAAAAGTCAGTAGTTGTTCTTGCAATTAAATGCTGTTCGGTAAACCAGTTACCACTCATAAAAAACATTTGAAAAACATGTCCTCCGGTATCGATTTGCCATGAAATGGCTGCCGGATTTTTAGTACCCGGAGTTCGCTCCCCGAATACCCAATAATATTCGAATGAAAAAGAGTGGTAACTGTTTAATCTGTATTCTCCCCCGAAACCATTTGCAAAATGAGTGTGTTCTACTTTCTGGCCGGGGGTTTCAATAACCACCGTGTTAAAATGGGAGATCATGGGGGCTATTTGAAAGCTAAACTCATCACTGAATTTTCTGGCTACTGAAATAGATCCAAACATATTCAAGCGCTCCTGAAAACTGTAATCGAATCGAGCTTCTTTTTGTGTATTGATTCCCAAATCACCTTTTAAAGAAACTTCTACCGGCACTTTTCCTGATCTCATTTGGTTAGCCACCGTATATTTAAAACGAAGATCCACATTATCTTCTCTGCTCGTTCTCCCGATTCCCACAGAAAGTTTATCGGTTATTCCATAATCGATTCCCAAACGCACTGCGGCGCCGTTATCTAATCCCCAAAAGTCACTTATTCCTCCAGATACCAAACCAAAGTTATGCATGATGGTACTATTCATGTTTTTCTTTTGCAGATTGGAAGTAGTAGCCATGGTAATTAGTGACATCGTAAGGAATACTTCTTCCCGGGCATCAGTTACGGTTCTCTTACGCTCTAACTGACCGAAAGCAATCTGCGATGCGAAAACAACAATTAGTATGCTTAAAATTAGTTTCTGCATAGCTTAATTCCTAGGCTTTAAAACAGCACTAATCTCGATTTCCTGCTCCTGATCAACTTTTATAAACAGTAATTTTGGAGGTTCGATTTTATAATCTTCCAGAAGTAATATCCATCCGGCTTTTAAAATAAGGTTCTCTCCGTCCGGAGTAAGTGTTCCGTTTACTTCAATTTCTTTTTCTTCTCCATGAATTTTAAAAACTCCCTGAACAGTTACTTCCTGTTCTGATTCTCCTTCGACATCAAAATCTGAAGTGATTTTCCCGGTAAATTCCGCAAATGGATATTTCTTTGTATCGAGTGTCAATTTCATGTCTTTGTCACGCTTGCCATTTCCTGTATCCAGTGTTTCCAGATCCAGATAGAAATCAATAGTGCCTTCGGTAAGATTAATAAGCCCAGTAAGAACTTCTGAAGTTCCCGAAAATGTATGCAGCGGTACTTTTGAATGAAAAACAGCGGTTCCGGTTTCAGTATAGAAACTCTGTGAAAAAACACTTAGTGAAACTGTTATACTAAAAATTAAACTCAATAATGTTTTCATAGCAGTATTAATTATTTTCAGCGCCTTCGTTAATCCAGACACGTATAGTTTCGATTTGAGTACTTGATAATGGTGATCTGCCCAACGGCATTCTTGAACCCCGATCCGGTGAAGATTGTATCTTATCGAACAAAGGACTTGCACTGGCATCTCCTGCAACAACTATATCCGTTCCATAGCTTGCGCCTACACTGTTAATTGTCTGAGAATAATTGGAAAGACGAACTCCGTTTGCACTTCCCCCGTCGGTATGGCAACCACTACCTCCGCAAGAGTTGTTAAAAATTGGCTGTACTTGATCTGCGTAGCTTACATTTTCAATGGGATCATTATCGTTGCCATTGTTATCATCATCTGGATCTGGGCCGGTAAGGTTTTCTGTGTTATCAGTACAAGCAAAGAAAAAAGCTATTATAAAAAGCGTGATTAAACTGAATTTAAATTTCATAGCAATAGAGTTATTCCGATTTTAGATCGAATGTATTGCTTTGCTGAATTCATCAACTATCAAAAAACCGCCAAATCGTTTAAATTTTCCGACCTGTTGGGGAAAATTCATCATCCTAAGTTAAAATCAGCCAGTGCCTGATTTCTCCTTCTAATTACCATATTTTTAGTCTCCCGTAACCCACTTCTACATCAAATCTCTATCTAAACCTATTCTTCCTTCCATTGATCCAGGATTTATAGGATTAGAGCGTACCCAGAATTAAAACGAAAGCATTTATATAAGGATGAGCAAGTAATTGAGACTCAGAAACCAATCCGCTCCATCCTTAAATCCTGCGAATCCCGGTTCAGCCTTTTAATAATAAGCTCAGATTCCTCATAATACATACAGGATTTGCAAAATTTCCACTGTCACACCACTTTTTGCACATATGCAGATGGCGTTGTCCCAAACTCTTCTTTAAAACATTTCGAAAAATAAGATGGGCTCGAAAACCCAACCTGATAAGCCACTTCAGAAATATTGAAATTTCTATTTCTTAACAACTCTTTAGCTCTATACATACGAACAGAAGAAATAAGTTGTACAGGAGATTTGTTGGTGATTGCTTTCAGTTTTCTCTGGAGTTGTCGTTCGCTTAAACCTACTTCCTTGCATAAAGCTTCTACACCAAAAGATTCATCATCAAGGTGTTTATCAATTGAGTCCAATACACTTTCAAGTAATGAATCTCTTTTCGGATAATAGGTAGCAGGTTGATCAGATCTTGACAAAGCCTCAGACTCAATCTGATCCGACACTTTACAAAGCTTAATGGATGAACCTGAACCGGGATGCTGTACTTTTTTATAGGATGAAAATCTGAGTCCCGCCCCCGAAAGTAGGTTCTTTACCGCTTCTGTTACCAGAACCTCGTTCGAATCAGTAATTTCAAGAATGGTTTTTATAAAATCTTTCGCTTCGTTATAAACAAGATGTGATTCATTTACAGGAACTTCTCTGATATGGACACCGATTGAAAGTGCGGCTCCTGATTGGTTCACTAAATTGACCAAATCAAGACTGCAATGAACTGCTTTGCTTGATCCTTCAAAAATGGCAGTGAATATTCCTTCTTCCGAAACAATGACCCGGCCTCTGTATTGGTTTACCACTTCGGCAATCAACTCCAATGCATTCTCATTTATTTCACCAGATGAGCTGAGCCGACCTGCAACAATGGTAAACAGCCGCTCTTCATAACTTCTTTCCTGTTCAACATTGAGAATGAAAGCTTTCATTTCTCTTAAAATCTCGTTGGTATTACCCGCCCAGAAAAGATGATCGTTTCCTTCAAACTCAATAAATCTTGCTCCTTCAATGCGCTCTGCAATAAACCGACCTTCTTCAATTTTTACATCAATATCGTGGGTACGCTGCATCAGTAAAGTCGGCACTTTTACCGATCCTAAAATATCAATGATGTCCACTTCGGTATTCATTTTGGTGAGCGCCATCGCCGCACTCGGACTTGCCCCTGATCTGAAATAACTTGCCAACCAATTCATGAAAGCATCATCATTTGCTTTGGATGGGGCTAATGTTTCGAGATTCATCTCACCACTGCCCCAACTGTTTTCAATCATATCATAAACTTCCTGTCGCTCTTCATCGGTCGGAGCCCAGGGGTAATCTGGCGCCCATCTGCGCTTAGCAAAAATACCGAATGCAATCATCGAAATAACTCGGTTGGGGTACGTAGCTGCAAACAGCGCCGAAACCGATCCGCCTTCGGAATGACCAAATAAGACAGCTTTCTCCGAATCAACTGCATCCATCACTGCACGAATATCATCCATGCGTTCTTCCAAAGTAGAAAGTTCTACTACTCGATCTGAAAGTCCGGTTCCTCTTTTATCGAATAAAATCACCCGACAGATTTTACCTAACTCCTCCAAAAAATGAACCAACTCGGGACATTCCCACATCAAATCAATATTTGAAACCCAACCCGGGATATACACTAAGTCAATAGGTCCGGACCCAAATACTTGATACGCAATATTTATGCGACCGCTTTTGGTGTATCGGGTGGTGGGTTTGTTAATCATCCTGTTTTTTCTTGTTGATCATTTAGAATGAAGTGTATTATACTCGTTTAATATTACGAATTAATGAGAATTCTATTATGAATCAAAAAAATCATTTATGGATCCGGTAACACATGGATTGGTTGGAGCGGCCAGCGCTCAATTTATTTCTGATAAGGACAAGTTCAGAACTGCCTCTTTTATTGGTTTTGTTGCCGCTTTAGCTCCTGATGCAGATGTATTCCTGGGTTCGGCATCAAACCCCCTGCTTACGCTTGAGCTTCATCGCCAATTCACTCATTCTTTTGTGTTTATCCCGATCGGAGCGCTCATTGTATCTTCAATTCTCTGGTTATTTGTTAAGAAGAGAATAAGCTTTAAAAAGACTTTTCTGTTTAGTCTGATGGGGTACTCAACCGCAGGTTTGATGGATTACATTACCAGCTATGGCGTGCATTTACTTTGGCCGTTTTTAGATGAACGTTTTGCATCGAATCTCGTCTCGGTATTCGATCCTTTTCTTAGTATCGGCCTGCTGATATTGGGATCTATCGCCTTCTACAAAAAGAAGAAGTTTTATAGTTATGCGCTTGCAGGATGGTTATTTCTGTATTTGTGTTTTGCGGCAATTCAAAAATCCAGAGTGGAACATGTTGCTGCTGAAGTTCCGCTCAATGAGAATAATTCCACTCCTGAAGTTATCATCAAACCCACGATTGGCAATCAAATTTTGTGGAGCGTTCGTTATGTTGATGATGGTAATATATGCAGTTCTGGTATTCGGGCGAGTCTTTTTTCCACGCCCGTTGTTTATGAAGGTGATTGTGTAACTTTAGTAGATTGGAGATCAGAATTTAAAGCATTCAAAGGAAGTGTGATGTATAATGACATCGAACGCTTTTCCGAATTATCGAATGGTTTATTAGTTCGACACCCAAATTATCCCAAAATACTTGGGGATGCCCGTTATTCCATGTTACCCACGACCATTTCACCATTATGGGGAATTACCATCGACACTACAAAAACGGATCAACATGTAGCTTTTGATTCTTATCGTGATGCCAGTCCGAAAGTAAGAACGGAATTTTTGAATATGATTTTGGGTAGAAAGGAGTAACAGTTCAGGTTTGTAGAAACCGCCGTCTAATTAATTACAACTTTAAACTCTAATTAAGTATAATTTTCAGAAGTAATTCATACCCATAAAAAAAGCCCCAGATCATTGATCTGGAGCTTTGCTCCCCGGGTTGGATTCTATACTGATTCTCTTTGTTTCTTCAATAGTGCTACATAGTATCAATATCGCCCTTATTTGTTCTATTTTGTGTCATTACTTCCAAAAGATAAGGTGACTAAATCAAAAATTTGTTTTACATTTGTTACACAGTAAAACAAAAACTACTTTTTTATCTTGGCTACATCTTTCCATTTATACTTAAGAACTGACTCACCAAAAAAGAATGGCGAATACCCAATATATCTTAGAATAACCTCAAATAGAAAGCATAAGTATTTGAGCACAGGTGTTTCAACTATTAAGCGCCATTGGAATCACGATAAAGAATTATTGAGGAAAACACATCCAAACCATAAAGCACTTAATAAAACTTTAAAGAAAAAAATTACTGATGCCGAAAAGGCTCAAGCTGAATTAACTTCATTTGGTAAAGATAATGCAAAGTCGATCAAGAAAAGACTAAAGGCTGTAGAAGGAACGGACTTCTTCAGCTATGCTGATGAGTATTTAGAAACAAAGCAAAAAAACGGAAAGCATTCTCAGTATGTACAAGGAGTTGTTGCTTTCAATAAACTTGAAGAGTTTGAAGGAGAAAGGCGAATTACGTTTAGCCAAATTGATTCTGAGTATCTAACCCGTTTTCAAGAATTCTTAATTAATGAACACGAAAATAAAGCATCAACTGTAAAGAAAACTTTTCAGCCAATAAAAAAAGTAATCAAGAGAGCAATAAGTGATCATTTGATTCACATAGATCCATTTCTCAATTTTGAGATGGTAACAAACAATAACCCACCTCCAAAAACTAAACTGAGTTTTGATCAGATTAAGGGTATTGAAGCTCTAACCCTTGAAGAAAATACATGGCTTTGGAATTCAAAAAACGCATTCCTTTTTAGCTTTTATTCTGCTGGTATAAGGTTTGGTGATATTTGCTGCCTTCAATGGAATAATATTAAAAATGATCGTCTTAATTATAAGATGAATAAAAATGAAAAATCATTCAGTACAGAGCTAAATGACCATCAGAAAGAGATTTTAAATTTCTATACCGGAACAGGAGAAGACTATATCTTTCCATTCCTTAATAGCCATAAAGATTATTCTGATCCTGTAGAACTTCGTAAAGTCATTAGTTCTAAAAATATGATGGTCAATAAAAGTCTCAAAAAAATAGTTCAAAAGTTAAATGAAGAAGTAGATAATGGAAATATCAAATGCCCGAAAATACATGAGAACGTATCATTCCATGTATCAAGACATTCCTTTGCACAGCACGCTGTCCAATCCGGTCTGAGTATTTATGAACTTATGCAAACATTAAGGCATAGTAAGTTAGAGACAACTCAGAAATACTTGAAAAGTCTCAACGAAGAATTAGCCGATAAAGCAATGAAAAAGATATTCTAAGAATATGGAAAAAAACTTCGTAAAGTTCGTTCGCAAACTCATCGAATTGTCGGACAAGGAAAAGCATATTAATCTCAGGGATGATTTTATAACTCAAACTGTAAATTCTCGATCCAGCTCTTTACCTGGAAAAATTGAATTTGATCGAAACTCAGGGATAGTTACAACAACTTATAATAGAGATTCAAACGGAAAACTACTCGATGAAAGCCAACATACATATCAAAAAGATAGCTTTGACCAAGAAGTATTAGAAGAAGCTGATTATCATTTTGAAGAAGGATTTTTTGATTTTTTTCGGAGTATAGAAGAAGATTTAATAAAAGGATTTATTGATGAAACATTACCTGAACTTAAAATTGCAAAGGATAAAGTAAGTAACGATGAATACTATAATAACTACCCAATTCTAAAAAACAATTTGGAGTGGTTAGTTGATCGACTTAGCAGGATTAATGAAACAGAACGGTCAGCTGGAAGAGAACCTGACTTTGATTACGAGGTTATGATTAAATGGTTTAACGATTTAAAAACTAAAAGAGAGTATCAAAAACCAAATGGTAAACCGGCTTTAATGTTAATTGACAATGCTATAAAAGATAAGTTTCAAGAGGAATTTGGAGATTCTCCCTCAGAAAGAAGTATCCGTAACTATAGACGTGAGTTTGGGTTAAAGTAAAATTGGCAGAATATTCTTGCCACTTCTTTCCCTGTTTTCGCTGCGTTTTAAAGTTGAATTTAGTTGTAGAAATTTTCAAACAACTAACGAATACTGTTATGAACGCATACATACCAACACGTAAAGACCTCGAAGACATTGTAAGTAAATCTGTAGAGGAATCGATTAAAAAAGCATTACCTGGAGCAATACGAAAAGCAACTCGAAAGAAGTGGTTGCGAACAGATGATGTTATGGAAATTCTTCAGTGTAGTAGAAGGCATGTCCAATATCTTAGAGACTCTGAACAATTACCTTTTTCGCAAAATGGAAGAACAATTATCTATGATATAGATGAAGTAGAAGCTTTTCTCAATGAGCATAAATCTGAAGGAAAGGTATAATATCATGAATGACACCTCATCTTCACCACCCAGTAATTTTGATATTAAAAAGCTATACAAAAGATCAGCGGTTGATCTCAATAAGAAACCAAAAAAGCCTCCTGTTTGCTATGAAATTGGTGGAATCCCCGTTGGAACTTATGGAAATTTTTCCGTGATAACAGGAAAGGCAAAATCAAAAAAAACTTTTTTAGTTAGTTTGATAGTAGCGAGCTTATTATCAGAAAATTATTCGGATAATCTAATATCATCTTCTAAAAAAATTGATAATATAATTTTTATTGATACAGAGCAGTCAAAATTCGATGTTTATTCAGTAGCTCAAAGAATGATTACTAAATCTAAAGATAAAAAAAGACTGAAGGTGTTTAGTTTGCGGTCATTGAAGATACTCGATCGAAATAAACTCTTAACGGATATTGTTGAAAACACCAAGCCAAATAGTCTAATAATCATTGATGGACTTCGAGATTTAGTAACCTCGGTAAATGATGAAGAACAAGCGTCAACAGTTAATGATTTTTTATTACAAGGAACGGAAGTGAATAAAATTCATATAATTGGGGTGATACATCAAAATAAAGGGAATGATAATGTTCGCGGACATTTAGGTACTGAACTAATTAATAAAGCTGAGTCTGTTATCTCTGTGAAAATTGTTGATAAAATTACATCAGCAGTTTCAGCGAAATACAGTAGAAGAGAAGCATTTCCCGATTTCCAATTTACTATTAATGAGGATAGTATACCTCTAATTGATAATTATCTTATAAAAAAGAAAAATAGCAGGAGAAAAAAATTACCCCATAAGGTAGAATATAATACTCATAAATTAATACTAACATCCATTTCAAAAATTACATCTGGGAAAAGACCGAACTATAATGAAATAGTTGAATTGATTAGAGAAGAAGTGTCTTCAACGTTAGAAGAAATTGGTAATAGTAAAGCGAAAGAATACTTCAAATATTATAAAGACGAAGGTTTTATTACCCAAAAAGGAATTAAACATACTACAGATAGTTATTATGAAATAGATATTTAAACATGGTTGGTTATGGGCCTATCTATATATAGGCCCTAACTAACCAAACAACCTTCCTGTTCAACAATAGGTCGTTTAAATAAACAACTAAACAACTTCCTTTAAACACAATTAAGGTCATTTTTGGCAGAATAGTAGTTTAAACAACTTAAATTTTAGGTTGTTTAAGCAGAATAAAATTTATGATATAACCGGAAGGGAAGAATACAAGGATGTGGAATTAAGCACCTATTCTTTCCTTCCGGCTTTAAGAATGGATTACAACCCATTTATTAAAACTGTATTTGTATATGTATAGTACATTACCCAAAAACCTAATCTTTAACGTACTACTTTTTCAAAGTTAGAAAGCCGTTCTAACCTACAACAACGTCCTTAAATACTTAGCTTGATGTACAACCATCTCAAAAATTTTATAAAAAAAATTTAGCGAGCCATCTATAAATACCTTCTTGTAGAATCGACTTAGATACCCCCCCTTCTTAAATCTTAGTTCTTTCACAGCTCTTGTAAGAATAGAGTTAAAAGTATGCTTTTATATGTGTAAGTACGTGCGCCTACCAGCTATGCAAGCACCCCCATTAGCCTTGGGGCTCTTTTGAATAGTCCCGCCCTATTTCCGGAAAAAAGAAACAGGGATAATCTTAATCAAACCAAAAGGAGACATTACTATGTCAAATCAATTAAGCAAACTATTAATCGACAGTATCGAGGAAGTTGAACGTAAGGACGGTTCCGGTCAAATGATGCCGGTAGTAAAAGTTACGGGCATTACATTTTCAACATCTGAAAGTGGAAACAGCAGTTTTACCCGGAGAACTGTGAACATTCCTTTAAATAAGCTGAACTCAAAAGCGGAAGCCGAACAATTCTTCAAGCCAGGATCAGTACTTGAAGGTTTTGAATTGTACAAAAAGCCATGCGAGGAATACGAGTACGAAGCTCCAACTGGCGAAACCTATCTATTGAATTATAATTGGGCACTCCGAAAAGCCGGAGAGAATGAACCCACCGCCAAAAAATTGGATGGCTTAGAAAGAGAGGTCTTCTCAGGAGCCAAATCCAACGGAGAACTTGAACCACACATTTAATCCTAACAAAAGGGAGGCACATCGCCTCCCTTTTTTAATTCTATAAACCATGCAAATTATACAAGAACATTGGGATTGTAGCTCTATTGCTTCGGAGGTACGATTGCAATACATCAATGAAACCAAACCGGAGGAAAGAAAAGTGATCGACTCACCAGAGAAAGCAGCCGCAGTACTGTGGAAAGTATTTCCACCGGATCAAATCGAATTAAAAGAGCATTTTTGTGTCCTTCTTTTAAATAACTCTAAACATCTACTTGGCTATGGAATTACCTCGATTGGAGGAAAAACGTCAACCCTTGTGGATATATCAGAGATATTAACAATGGCGCTTCTCGGAGCTGCAAATTCTATCATAATCTCACATAATCATCCTTCAGGTAGGCTCAGCCCCTCTTCTGCTGATGAACGACTTACCGATCGCATTCGGAGAGCGTTATCATACGTAGGTATTTCCTTGGATGACCACCTGATCGTTACCAAGCATAGTTATTATTCCTTCTCGGCTAACAAGGAGATTTAGTATGGAAACGATCAACGAAAGCCCTGAGACATTACCTTCTGATAGCTTACTTGTATATCCAAGAAGTGGCTTAATCAGACTTTACTGTCCTATAAAAGTTGCTTGCATTAGAGAGAGTCCTCCGATTATGGAGGACGAAGTTGTCTTCATTGAGGGCATTTCTTATACCCGGAAATCTCCACTCCTTTATCTTATTCGTGGAAAATTCCATCCTTTTCAAAACTTTCAAATAATTAAACAGGAGTCCATCCTATGAATTTACAATCCTATTTTTTCAATGTCGAAGAACGAGATGTTCTTCTTCCTTCTCTTCCCGATAACGGGGAAACGCACAAACCAATAAATGACTACAAAGCTATTGTTACTAACATCAATGGAAAAGAAAAAGTAGTGTCCGTAGCTAAAAAGAGTTATAAACTTATCAAAAACGAAGAGCTTATAACTCCCTTCTTAGAACAACTAACTTCTATGAGAGAAAAATGGATAATTGACAGAAGCCATAGTTTCTGTGAAGCAAACAGAATGCGCTTACAAGTTACCTTTCCAGAAATCAAGTTCCACGATGGCACTTCTGATATTCCTCTATCAGTGTACCTTCATAACTCCTATGACCAGTCGGAAGGAGTACGAATGTTCTTCGGAGCTATCAGATCTGTTTGTAGCAATGGAATGATTTTTGGTGATGTCATGGGCTCAGTATATGCACGTCATACATCCGGTTTTTCTTTTGATGGCTTAGAGCAACAGTTCACTAATCTCGGTGATAAAATTGAACAAGTTCAGGCTCGTATAAACTACCTTAAATCTTCATGTATAAATGATAAGCTAATGGAAAGCCTTCAGGAATCCTTAGGAAAAAGACGGTTAGAAGAAATCACTAATACTGATCGGATTCTATTACAATCACAATGGGATCTGCTAAATGATATTACCTACTTTATAAGTCATGATATAGAAAAGCCAAAACGAGCTGATCTTCAAATGAAAACAAGTAAGGTTTTCCAACTCTAAAAATTATATCAGAAAGTGTCATAATTTTATGGCACTTTTTATTGAATCTTAAAAAATCAATAAGACTGACCTTATGATGCCTATAAGAAGCTTAAGACACAATATTGTTTACCATTTTGAAACCTCGGTGGACGGAAATCAAGAAAGACTTCGAGAATATATTCAACATGGATTAATGCGACCAGATATAATCGTAGACACAACTCCATCTCCTATTTTGTTACCATTTGCAAATCTTGAACAAAGAACTATTCACTTACATGAACCTTTTTTAAGCTTTTTATGGGCTATATCTTTCAGTATGCTAAACTTTTCGGATCAATATTATAATCAAGTGATAGCTGGAAATAGTGGTTTTAGGTTCGATTTTAACAATGAAATTAAAAGAATTTCCAGAGACCTATTTATATGGGCTATTAGCCTTAAATCGGAATACTCTGATTGGCCAACACAATTACCCACTCCAACAATAAATGAGCCACTTGAAATAAGAGATCTCGCATTAGTATCAAATCAATTGTTCTTAGATAGTCTAAACTTTATCCTTTATCATGAGACAGCACATTTGGTAAATAATCATAGAGTTTTTCTTGATATTATTCATCGACCAGTCGATCAACTTACTGAACAGGAGAGTACTTTAATAATCGAATTAGAGAATGAAGCTGATAACTTTGCAAGGCAAATGACTATTTCTAATTTAGAAAATGATCTGAACCGGAAACATCATGGCATCTCTCAGGTTATAGCGAATTTAGCAATGCTGTTTACAGTTAAACATCCATTAGGGTTTCTTCAAAGTAAGCACTTAGATCTTGATCACCGACTACATCATACAATAAACGATATCAACTTTGAAAATGAGAGTTTCAGAGATTTTCTGTATGTAGTGGCTACTATTGGGATACAATTTTATTACTCAACTTTTGGTTTCTTTGTTAGACCTCTAACATTTGAAACTCCCAGAGAAATGTTTAATTACTTCTTAGATAGTTTTGACGACTTTAGGGAAAATATTTAAAATGCTTTCGAATAATTTATTTAATGCTTTATTTCAATCTCATCCTGAAATAGTTGATAACTTCAGTCTTGGAAATGATATAGTAATTGCAAGTGATTTTAGAGAAAAGAAAAACCAAGAAGAATTTTGGGGTATCTGTTTTCTTCTTTCAGACTTAAATTCCATTCAACCTTTTTTCCATTATTGTAAAGAATTAAAGGAAAGATTTAATGTTATTGGTCAAGAGATAAAATATTCAAAACAGAAAGCTCATCATATTCTTAATAGTTTTCTTAATGCAGCAGATACTATTGAAGGAATTTTATTCAATTTTGCTATTGATTCTTCTTTTTCTACGGTATTTAAAGATTCTAACACAATTCATCAAAAATCAGATAACTTATCCAAGTTTAAGTTTTATGACTTTCAGAAATTAGAACTTTTTAGCCATCTTGTTGGGTTAATTATTTCTGAGATTAAGAGCGAAATAACTTCTATAAAATGGATTTCCGATAATGACAATTTGATAAACAATCCTTCGAGAAGAGACTCCACATTAAATTTTTTTTATGAGACTATAATCCATTACAGAAAAAAAAACGATTTCAGGAAAGAATTTATAGACCCTAATCTTGATAACGAAGATAGAATACTTACTGACTTATCTAACATTGCAGACCTAATTGTTAGTCCAATAGTCGATATTCTTAATCAGTATAAAAAAGAGAATATTAAAATAACATCTGATGTTGTAAAATTTCCTGCTTTAACGAAAACAAAAGCTATTAAAAATTCTGAATGGTTTTTCTCTAATCACAAACCTCTCAAAAAAGTCAACATTATAATAAGTTATGATAAAGAATCCGATATGATTCTATTTGATGGTTTGACTCCATAGTTAGTAACATTGTAAACCTTTCGAAATATTATTTAGCTTTACTAATTCGAGTTTCTACTAAACTCTTCGCTTCTTTCAGAAAGTTAATCTGTTGATTTATATCTGAAAGAAAAGAATCTAACCCTCTTCTGTATTTTTCTTTTTCTTGCTCATTCTCGCTCATATCATGAAATTCTTTTGAATACCACTCCAATTCAAAAAGAGCTTTAGTGTCTACATATAAGTTTGGATCTTTGACATGCTCCAGCCATTTTTTTGTTTTCTCATTCTTTGCATAATTATAAGCCTCAGATAGAAAAAATCTTTGAATCCTTTTTGTAAAATTTGAAACTTCTACAACTTCTTTTAAGCATTCGTAAACTTCTTTGTTCTCATTTACTTCATCCTCTCTCAAAAAAGCCGGTAATTGACTACTAAAAGAGTTTTCTGATTCACTTGCCAAATACTCTAAAGCATCAAATATTGGTTGGAATTCCTCAAATGGTCTTCCCCCTGAAGGAATTGTATTTCTTTTTTCCCATATTTTAAGAATTATTTCAAAACACTCTTTCTCTATCTCTTCTTTTTCATCGTTCGAAGCTGTTTGAGTCTTGGTAATTAAATTGGCAACATAATGTGCCATCCATCTCGATAGAGTATCTACCCCTGGCTCAATTTTTAATTCTTCAACGATTGTTTTACCTAAGTTGATAATTCGTTCTTTCGTCTCGAAATCTTCCATCTTTTGAGAAGATATATATTTTGCTTTCTGGTTCAGTTTCGAATTCGTCTTTTTTCCCTTGTCTTCCATATGAATTATATACCGTTCTCCTAATTTGGACTTCTATGATTAGTTCGCAGTTTAATTTTTTGCATAATTTTTTTAGAATTTTTAGTGAAGCACTTAACTTTTTTCCTTCACCCATTGGCGAATCAGTATCATGACTATTATAGTGACTCCATATTTCGCAGTTAAGGACTGGATATAATTTAGAATTTAAATACCAATATCTTTTTTCTGAATCAGATTTTAATTGAAGCTTTTTTACTATTGATTGCCCAATAGAATAAGGTGGATAAGAAATGTCAGCTGTATTTGGGTCGTTTTCATCTATACCCTTTTCAATGTAGTTATCAATTATCCAACCTTTAAGTTCAAATGGATGATCTTCAATTTCATTGTATTCTTCGCTATATGTAGGAAGACTGTAATCATATGGATCACTACATGTCGATAGAGCCATTAATAATGAGTCAGAAGCTTTTTCATTGACTAAGGCACTTCTTACATAGTATTTTTCAACCCTGTACCCATCATTATCCATCCAATCTCCGTAAACATTTAACCATATCTCACTCTTATTTTCAACAAGTAACCCATCTATGAAGTCTTTTGAATCCAATTTCTTAAAAGTAATACTATCATCTTTTGATAAGATCCATTCTCTTCTTTTTAAAGGGGCGGGATCTCTGCGATCTGAAAGCCACTTCCCATCATCCCTTGTAAGCAAGTGACGAGATAACCAATTGTCGAAAGGATTTTCAATTTCTCTAAATCTCTTTACGATAGGCATTCGTTCAAGTAGTTTTTGGGCAATATTAAATAACACATGGTATGATAAGTAAAACTTATAATTGTCAGTTTTAGGGTAACTTGACTTATAGATTCTGGTCTCTCTACCATTTTGATTCATACGCCAAAAATCTTCCCGTGAATCAATTATTAACCCATCTTCACTTTGTACATCCCATTCGTCAATCAAAATGTGTTTTGCAAAATCGAGGAGCTGATCTAAAGGAATTCCAAAAACATCTGCAAGAGGTGAAATCCAATAATTATCGAAGTCATATGCTAAATGAAGTTCTTTATTATTTTCAGTTTCTAACTCCTCAATCCAATACCCATTCACCCTTTCTCCGTAGCCAATATCCGTCCTTACAGGAAATGGACTTACTCCAACTTTTCCTAACTTGTCTACAATATCTGATTTATAAGTACCTGGAAATTTTTCTTCAATTGAAATAGCAATTTGAGCTGAAAACTTTTGAATTAATAAATGTTGGGTTGGATAAAGTGCATTTGATTCAAAAAATGAACTTTGGTTTTGTACAAGCTCAGGACTATCAATAGCTACTCTTGAAAGAGCAATAAATAGAAACAGTTTTGCATGAAGCTTATAAAAGGTAAAATCCTTACTTCCAAAAGCTTCATCAGAATCGGAATTAGTCCATTTAATTAAACTATCAATTACATCCTTGGACTTCATTTCTGCTAATAATTTTATACAATGGGCGGCTTCCCATCTTACTTTAGCCCGAGGGGAGCCCAATGCTGCCCAAATAAATCCAGAGATGCATTCAATTACACTTTCCGGAGCAGTTAACCATTCATCCCATCTACCATCAGCAAAGTCCTCTTCTATATGAAGCTCAAAGCGATTTAAAGCATAATTTAAAACATCAACAGAATCATCAGGAGATAAGATAGGAGCTACAGTAAATGCAAATCCAAAAAATAGCCCTGCGTTATCTAAGGCAGACTTTTCAGATAATCCTTGAATAATACCTTCTCTTATCTTTGACTTATTAATTGCTGAATTATTTTGGCTTTCGATCAAATATTCAAATGTATATCGATTTAATAATTCTGAAGCAAACCTTTGCCCAATTAAAAAATTGAAATTATATAGAGCATTTTTAATGCTTAGACGCTGAAGCCAATCTTGTGGTATACAATTCAATGCATTAGTTACATCGTATATATTTACACTTTCAAGATTGATAAGGATGTCAAAGAAATTTATCGCTTCATTTATCGAAACTTTTTTATAAATCTCTGTCCAAAAAGATTTACTGCTTCGGGATTCTTTAAGATCATTAAATGCTATAATAGCAGTGCTAATTTCTTCACTACTCAAAAAGTTTTTTTCTTTGAATATTTTTTCCCAATCATCATGATCGGAGCCAGTCTCAAAATGGCTATCAATTTCTTTTAGGTAATTATTATTTGAAGTATCAACACTTTGTTCGTAGAATTTGAGTATCTCATCAAGTTCTGAGCTTTGTAACGAATGTTTTTCAGCAAGTTGTTTTACCTTTACCCAAAACTTTTTCTCTGTATAGTTATTTATCCGAAATTTTTTAACTGCTAAATCCAGCATTAAGCCACGGAAAATTTGATCTTTTTCTTTTTCTAAACAGATCTTTAAATGGTCAAAGTCTCCATAGTCAAAATTAAATGCAGATAATGAAAAACCAACTCTTGGATTTAGTATTCCTGATTTTACACTTTCCGTAGCCATAGCAACTATTTGCTTATTAAACCATCCGACATCTCTATCCCTCCAACGGCTAAGAGCCGCTATTGTACTTTGTGGGTGTAAATTTATTCCAATCCTGACAGCCTCATTTCGATTTAAATACTTTTCCCTTGTTACATAATCTCCAACTAATTCAACACAGCGGATAAATCGGTATGCCAACTCCTCTGAAATTGAATTAGAAGGTGTTGATTGTTTGGCAATATCAGCAACTGCCTCCCATCTAATAACAATTTCATCTCCAAACTTAGAAACTGATTCAATTGCTAAATCAAAATATGCTGAAGCCTCTAATTTACTCACTGGTAAAACTGCTCTTGCAATACAAACTAAATACTCAGTTTTTAATGACGAATTTTCGAAACTGAAAGATTGTACTTCATGACTACACGATTTCAATAAATCTTCTCTAATTTCTGATAGGGATTCTAAACGAAAAGCTATTCTTAGAGCGTCTAATCTATCTTTTATCTTTAGTTGATAGATATCTCTCTCGAATTCCTGATAATATTCCTCCAGAAAATTTTCATTACTTCTTTGATTTAAAGCTAATATTGAAAATTTCACTTTTGCTATTTCATCAGGCAGATAATCTTCTACTCGATATCTACCTGTCATTGCATTCGTTGAAAGTAACTCAGTTTCTTCTATAGAATTCTTGAAGTTATTTACCAACCCGAACAAAAGCTCAACCCTAAGCATATACCAAGGTAATAATGCTCCTATTATCTCTTTAAAATCTTTTATGTCTTGACGATTTCTATGGTTTTCTTCCTCTTTTACCCACCTTTCTGGAGTCATTTGATCAAAGTTAGGATCCCTCTTATTTAAAATAGTATATCTTAGTGCAGATTGTCTTAAAAAAAGCTCTCTCGTTTCTACTTGAAATTGACTGTTTACTAATACGGATCCTCTTTCAGAAAAATAATATTTTAGTACTTTGTAAATACATCTTTGGTCTAAATCTCTGAAAGCACAAGCTTCCAAAAATGATAATATTGAGAAAAGATTAAAATCATTCTTTTTAAAGTATTGAAGTTCATCTGGCTTCTTTATTCGCTTTTTTGCATTCGTCAAGGAATTCAAAGTTAAAATCAAAACTTCTTTTGGAGGAAAATGTCCAGCTTCTAATAAAGATTGCGTCAACCCAATAATCAAATAGGGATCTTTTTTGCCTATATCTGCTACTTCATTGATTAATTCAAACCTACTTTTATCAATTAATCTTTTAACAACTTCTTTAGTTATTCTAAAAACTACTTCCTTTGGTTTCCATGATTTCAAGAATTTAACTAACCTCTCTACTCCAAATATGTTTAAATAAGACATAGCCATTTCAACCAAGTGAGAATCCTGTAGATCCTCATTATATCTATCCTCTTCTGGAGTTTTATCCCTCTCTGTAAAGTATATTTGTAGCCAATTATTAGCTGCCCTCAAAAAGCTTCTGGCTTCACCTTTAAAATCATATAAACTTGAAAGAAGTGAGGCGGAAAAAATATTTTCACACCCCTCCCAAGTGCCTTTAAATTGTCTCCGAAATGCCAATTCCTGTACTTTTTCTTCTGACTGTAAAGGTCTTATAAGATCGATATTCTCTGATAACAAATCTAATTGCCTACTTTCACCAGCAATTTCTTCACCTGCACGAAATGCGAGTATAGTCGCATCTTTATGAACACCTTTTATTAATGCTGCTTTAAAAGCAAATCTCAACCTATATACCCTTATGTTTCGTGCATCT
Source organism: Balneola sp. (assembly GCA_965267565.1). Classification (GTDB taxonomy): domain Bacteria; phylum Bacteroidota; class Rhodothermia; order Balneolales; family Balneolaceae; genus Balneola. The sequence goes on along the minus strand of OZ254085.1, from coordinate 2,872,453 downwards.
ATTGGATTATCTTCAGGAAGAAAATTTTCTGATAACGCAAGTTCGATAAGTTCTGAATAATTTCCTGAGGAATGTAATAATGAAGGCAATGCCTCAGATACGTAAGGAATCTCTAAAGCAAGTGATTTTAATCTTTCGATATATTCAATGATTTGATCATTTGAAGCAGAAAAATTTTCCCGGAACCATGTCTCAGTTGGTTCATCTCTAAACTGAACCGCATTTTCTCCAATCCAAAGCGGCCTTCCAATATCTAAAACAAAACTTTTTACTAAATCTTCTTTTACATCAGATGCCTTAGCCAATACATGAATTGGTACCAAAGGTGGAAGATTAGCTAAACCTATACAAATAGCGTCAATTGGAGATTGAAAATCAACTGGAAGCTCATCTTTTATCTTATTAACTGCTTGTTTAAGCTGATCTGAAATTTGCTCATCCACTGTTGTTGGAGAAGGTCCGAGACTTTCTAATAATTCTTGAATTGATGATTTTCCTGCCCCTAAGGCATTTGCCTGAACTCTTGGGTTTTGACTGCTCAACCTGTGGAACTCTAAAACATCTTCTTGAGTAGCATTCGGGAAGTAATAAAGCAAATGTTTCTTAGTTTCATTTTGGCTAAAAGGCTGCAATTCAATACTTTGAATTGATGATGGAGGTTTAAGTAACTCTTTCCGTTCTGGTCTACACAATAGAACTATCCTACAACCTTCAGGAATTGCTTCTCTGAGTATTTGATTTGCAAAGCAAGGCTCGTTAAACTCTTTTGCAGCCATCTCTGCATTATCAGCTGCATCAATAAACACATAACAGAGGGCATCAGGATCAGATTTACGAATTGATTTTGATACAGAGTCCAAAGAAATTAAAAATCGTTTCATCATGGTTTCGTCATGATATTGATCTGAAGGAATTAAAGGCTCACAAAAACCCCCAATAGCCATCTCATTAATTATTTGGGTAAATGCAGTTTTGTGTCGATGTCTTGAAGAACTACGAGCACGATAACGACCAGAATCAAAACAGTCATAAACAAGACCGTGTGAACTTCCGGAAAGAGAACTAACTAATTGATGAGCAAGAACTGATTTTCCGATTCCTCCACTTGCGTAGATAATTACAGGTTCAACATTATCTTTAATGACATTTATGATTTCGTCATGTTGTTCGCGCTTTAAGTATTCTGATACATCTTCTACCTCCGAAACCGCTGGTAACAGTTCCATTTCCGAACTTACACCAAACCTCTTTAAAACATCTTCCTTTAATATTAATCCATTGGAATTTGGTAATGCCTGATCTCCAACAAATGAAATCAGACTATCTACAATAGTATTGTCTACGGTGCCCGCAACTATCTCAGATAGTTCGGTATGTAATGAATACTTTTGCTCAACGTATCCCCCCTCTCCATCCTTCAATTCAATTGCCCTACAAAATTGTCTAAGTTTTTTATTCCTTAGACCTGTGTACCTCTCTAAAGTATTTCTGAGTCTCTTATCCGATATATTGCCATTAATTATATTCTGAATACACTCCTTGACTCTTTTTTTAACTGATCGGTTTGTAATTAAGATGAATTTATAGTTCGCAATATCTTTTTTCTTTCTAACTACATTAAACCGTTCTGCAAAACCTTCAATAGTGCTTTTTAAATCACTCAGATTATATGGTTTATTAACTCTTTTAGTACTGTGCTTTAATTGAAAATAAAAGACTTCTTCTTTTTCATTCTCATTTGATATTCTATACTCTGATACATCTATATTATATTCTCCAGCTAAGGGACTTTCTTTTGAGCCTTCAATTACAATTTGTTTGATCTTAGATAGTGGATTTACCAGTCTCAAACATCGTCTTGCCGCCCATCGATAATGAAAGGCATCCCCTGCACGTGAATACCTAACCAAATCATTATCAACTATTTTTTTTGAACACATTTAATTCCTTGGTCTAAAGTCATTCATAAAATATGTCAGGATTGAAATAGTCATAGATAAAATTTGTTGGGCTTCAACCCTATTGAAATTGGCTACATTTCCATCCTCTTCTGAGTGAACTGATAAATGACTATAGTGTAAGATAGCTTTTCTGATTACGTAGAATCTTTCCTCTTTTGACATGGATTCTCTTTCATTTTTAGATTCTTTGAACAGCCCAAAACTTTTAGATATCAAATTACTATCACCCAATAGGTTTGATAAAAGCTCTAATGACAATCTTGACTTGGTAATAGTTACCTCATAATGTCCTTTAAAGAAATGTTCTTGAGCAGAAGTAATTTCATTCAGAATATTTTGAGGTATGTTTGAATTTACCATTTCCGGAAAAGGAATCTCTAAAAGTAAATACTTCCCATAACCCATATTTTCTAAAACTGAAATCCATTCAGATTGATTAATATTTCTTGAAATTTCTACTTGACCAGAAGAATAATTATTTGGTCGCTCATCAAAATATGTGCAATCAAATTCACAATATATTTTTGATTTAATTTCGAAATCATTCCCTTTTCGTATTTCTTCAATAAGCTCAACTTGTTGAGGAGAGAGCAACAAGCGAAGATTTGATATTGATTGGATATCATTATTTTTTCGAGTGTTTTCAATGTATGGACTCTCAGGTTTAGCCACCCCTATCAATAACTCTTTCCCATCTGAATCAATCACTTTAACTTCTGCAACTAAGTTTCTAAGAATTGCCTCAAATTCATTCTGCGAATGTATCAATAGTTCTAATTGTAGAATAAATTGATAAATCCCTATTCCAGTTTTTCCAATTAGCTTTGTTTGCTTAATTCTTGCAATAGTAGTTCTTCCATTAGATAGAAATCCCATAACCAAATAAAATAGTTTATTAAATATTCTTGAGTAGCATCATTACCATACAGTAAATGAATCAAGAATATAAACTAATCACAGCGAATTAGAAATCTAATCTAAGTTGTAAGAGTACAATTTTATTCAACATATTTATCTATTCTCGAACCCAATTCAGATAGGCTTAGTCCAAGACCTTTCGACAATTTTAGAACAGTAAAAAGGGAAGGCATATAGTTTCCTCTTTCGAGATCAGAGATGTAAGTATCATCCATATCACAGATTTCTGCAAGCTCAGCCTGATTCAAATTCTTCTCCAACCGGGCTGAACGGAGTGTTTCCCCAAAGATAACCTGCAACTGCTTTTTCTGTTCCATAGAAGGAATAGATAAACAGGAGCTTCATTTTTATACACAGGGTACTTGCCAAGTTAAAATATATTTAGTTTTATATTTACACATTAAAATTTTTGATAATCAATCTTATGGAATTCTTTCTAACCTTTATCGCAATTGTTGCTGTTGCATCCTTTTTAAAATTTATATGGGATAGCTATTTAACCGACAACACTGAAAAAAAATGGAAGGAGTACAAAAGAAAAAATCCAATTAAAGCTAATCACATAGAAAGAAAATCTTACAGATCAGTTCCTGATAATATCAAAAGAAAACCCGGAAATCTTTCTGAAAGATTTCCTGTGATTTTCGAATATTTTAACATGCTTTTCCCGGGTCTAAAACCTCTTGTTACTGTTAATGATTCTTCAAGATTTGAATTTAAAATCCCAGTAGAAGTGAAAGGAAAAATTAAAGGATATAATCACGTTGGAATAATGGAAAGACACAGAGATCTTGAACTGTATATCTTTCACCTTTCCTTAAGGGGGAAAAAAGTTACCACTTCAAATTTTCGGTTAAATGGAAATGAATCTATATCCATTTTTGAGAGCAACCTCAATTATATAGCAAATGAACTATTCTCTAAACCCGAATATGAATCTGAAGTTTTTGGAAATAAATCTAATGTTGATAAAGCATCAACAAGAAGGTTTAAATATTTATACGAAATTCATTCTATTTCTAAACTCGTAGATATTATAAAAAATACTATAGTTATAGATCCAAATGATTTTAAAATCATTAAATTTGATAAATCTGAGCTTGAGTTTTCATTTCCTTGACACGGAATGATAAGTTTTGGGGAATATGTACAGCAACTATTAAACCACCTAAAACAAGAGGATTTCAAGGATCTCCTGATAATAAAAAGATTTTCTTTCTTTACTTTATGACTTTAAAGATTGAAAACCAAGATCACCGTATATATACTGCAAAATCTGAAAAGTTCCGAGATGATGTGGATTTCAACTTTTTGATATTAATGTTTACTACATTAATAAAAGAATTAGAAAGGAAGGACGATGGCTTACCTTTTTAAAAAATCTTGACCAATTTTATAGTTGTTAAGAAAATTTCTTAGTACTAATATATTATTATGTGTGGTAGATATCAGTTAAGAGTAAAAGAGTCTTATGAACTTGAAGAGTTTCTAAATTCTATTGATAGAGGAATCATCCCAAAAACAGTTACTGATGGTAAAGGTAATTTTATCGCAAATTACAATGTAGCACCAAGTCATATAATGCCAGTATCCTACCTAAGAAAAGATGGGGAAAGAGTTTTAGAGTTTATGTCATGGGGATTAATCCGTTGGCCACAAAAACCCGGTAAGAAAAATTACTCTCCGGTTAATGCCAGAGATGATAAACTCATGGAAAGCAGAATGTGGAATGAACCGTTTAAATCTACACGATGTATTGTTCCATTAAGTGGTTTTTATGAATGGACAGGACCAAAGGGAAATAAGACGCCTCACTATATTTATCCAAAAGATCAGCCATTCTTTGCTGCTGCAGGATTATATTCTAATATTGGTCCTGAGGACTCTGGTCTCAAATCTTACACCATCATTACTACGGAGCCTAATAAGATGATGGAAAATATTCATAACCGGATGCCAGCTTTTCTTCATCCTGACGAATTTGATGATTGGCTAAATCCAGAACATACACCCGATTACTTACAGGATATAATTAAACCTTTCCCTAATGATGCTATGGATACATATATAGTCTCAAAAGAGGTTGGTAACGTAAAAAACAATCATGCCGGGCTAATTGAGAAAGCAGGTCTATTTTGATGAATGGTGAATTTATTGATCAGATAATAGCATTAGTTGGTGTTTGTGTTGGCGCTTCAATAGGGTTTATTGGGAATTATCTTTTAAACCGTAGAGAGTTTAAACAGAAGCAAATTTTCAATAAAGAAGAACACCTTAAAGAGTTACTAAATGAATTCATTGAAATAGTTAATTCGGAGTTTAGTTTAATAGAAGAAGTTTTAAGTCATACTCAGAACGAAATTAATTCAGATACTCTATCAGAAGAAGAAGTTTTAAACCAAATAACTCATTTGGAATCATTAAATCGTAAAATAGATGAAAAGATGAAATACATTCATGTAATAGAATCTAAATACGACTTCACTGAGAAAATTGGTTTATTGAAGGAGATGAACGAGTTTAAAAATATTCTTTTCGAATTTCTTCAGGTAATAGACACTAATCAAAATATGCCAACTAATGAAAATAGTTTATTTATTGATGGCTTAATTAACAGGTTGGCATCAACTAAAATATCATTTAAAAGTAAAGTTAGAGCCTACTATTCAGAAAAATTCTTACCTAACGAATAAAAATTGCTCGTCAACTTCCTGAAGTAATCGCCAGTCCAGTTGATCATGAATAAATACAACATTAAAGAAACGTGATTCAGTGGTTTCAGCTACATAATGCAGATGTTTGGTAGTCATCACATTCTGCAGATATTTAGTTTCAATTTGTTTGACCTGGTAAGGAGTATTTTTTCCGAGAATAAACCGGAACGGATATAACCTGTCAATGAGCGCTTTTTCTGTGGTGCGCTGCTGAGTTATAGGAGATATTTCAAAACGCAGTGGCTCTATCCTATGCGCTTTGGACGCTAAATGTTTATGGCGTTTCATATGAGCGAGCATTCTATCTATTCGAAGTCCTGAGAACTGATCAGGATGCTCAAGCGACCATAGTAAGTCTTCATGATTGAATACAAGATTTACTATTTCATTTTCCTTGGTCTCGATGTTAAAAAAAGATCGAAAAACCCCTCCTTCGTTTTTCGTATAACGGGAACGCACCCTCTCTACATGTTTTACAAACTGAGGTCTCCAAGAAGGCTTTTTTAGCCATTCATACCGGGAAAAAAATACTAATATTTCTATGAGTGGATACTTGTTCATTGCCAACTTTAATTTGCGAAGAAAAAACTACACACATATTTTACACATATCAACACCAAATAGAATATGTCTACCGCAAAAGCCAAAGATCACAGCTATTCTCCTGAGCGTGATGTTCATAGAATCACGCTATACAACACCGTATATCCTGAGCATCTTCATGTCGGATTAAAGGCAAGATTGTATCTTCATTTTGACTTTGCTTGTTTCTATGCCCAAGTAGAAATGCTCCGCAAGCGAATGTATGGTTTGCCTCTTATTATAGGCGGTTGGAGAAAGGATGATGGTACTGTCAAAGGTATAGTAGCTACCTCTTCATATGAGGCGAGACAGTTTGGAATAAAAACAGGAATGAGTGCCTTAGAAGCTTATCAGCGTTGTCCCTATGTGTGTATGCTTCAGGTGGATTACGATACCTACATCGCAATTTCTAAACAGGTACATCACATATTTAAAAAGCATTGCCACCGGGTCGAGCGATATTCCATGGATGAATATTTTATGGATCTGACTTTTCTTGTAGATAAAAGTGATAAAGAAGTTTTGGCATTTGCTAAACGAATTCAGCAAGAGGTATTTGAAAATACGGGGCTATATGGTTCTATGGGCGTTGCCCGTTCGAAAACGTACGCTAAGCTTTCAAGTTCTTTAGATAAGCCTCGGGGAATCTCAATAATTCGAACGGATGAAGATGAAAAAGCTTACGTCCATCCCTTACCGGTAAACAAAGTATGGGGAGTTGGTGGAAAGAGATATCAGCATATTCTTAACGAAGGGTTTCAAACGATTGGAGATGTTGTGAATGGAAATGTTAAGACCTTTCAGCGGTTATTTGGAGCCAACTTTGGAGAAATGTTATACTGGTCGATTACCGGGAAAGAAAAAGCGAGAGTACTTGAAGAGAATGATAACTATAAACCGAAACATGGGGTAAGCTATGGACACACCTTCTCGGAAGGATCGCATGACTTAGAAAGAATCAAAGGAGAATTTGCTATCGCTATCTCACAGATTTGTTACCGGATGAGGGCTTACGGAATACGAGCTAATAACTACTCAGGAATGTTTGGTTTTAATGAATATAAAAATCGATCTGCAAACAATGTAGGTTTTCGCTTTGTAACCGAGAGCTACACTAACATTGATGAGTATGTATATGAGGCTCTTATGAATGAGATTGAACCTGCACTTGCACAAGCATGTAAGAATAAGATAGAGATTAGAAATCTTGTTATTGGTACTCATGAAATTGATAAGACTAATCAGATTAATCTATTCTTTTCCGATGAACCCAAACACAGCAAAAGATGGAAAGCGATAGACGAGATCAGAAACCGATTCGGACATAAGTATATTACCAAAGCAAACAACCTACATCGTGTTACCGGAAATACTCACTTCTTGGAAAGAAACTCGTAATTGTTAAATTCCGACGTGAAACACTACTCACATATAATTAAAGAAGATTTCAGTTTTGGTCTCATCCGGTTAGAAAAGCCGAGGTGCATAAAATGGTATGGAAGAGATTTGCCAGGTACTTTTCATGAGTATGAATGGCTTGATGGAGCAAGTCTAAAACAAAGAGGTTTAATACTCCGAGAGATAGATATTACTGACCAACAAATAGCTGAGCTTGGTGTTGTAGAATTCCCTCTTATTAGCTTTGAAACGTATATGAAAATTGGAATATAATTTATTCGACCTTTGATAGTGTTTTTAGAGAAAGTTTCACAACTGTTACACATCAATAAATAAAAAAAGCTCTAACACTTTGTATATAAAAGTATTAGAGCTTAAAGAGTGCTCCCCGGGTTGGATTCGAACCAACGACCGATCGGTTAACAGCCGATTGCTCTGCCACTGAGCTACCGAGGAATTCAGTGTCGCCTTCATCTCTGAAGGGGCGACAAATATAAAAACATTATGCCCTGACTATCAATAATAATTTCACTTTTTAGTAAAAAACTTTTCTAAGTACTAATCCTTTTGCCGGAGCAGTAAAAGTTTTGATATCGGCTTCTGGATTATTCAACAAATGTTCAAAATCTGATACACTTAATTTATCCGAGGCTACTTCCATCATCGTGCCAACTATGCGCCTGACCATATTTCGTAAAAAACGGTTTGCTCGAATCCTATACACGAATTTTTCTTCATCTTCTTCAAACTCAGAGGTGAAAATCTCACAGAGTGTGGTATAGTTTTCTTCATTGAATTTTGAAAAACCGGCAAAATCGAATTCGTCTTTCAAAAGTTGAGCGCATTCATACAATTTTTGAGGGTCATAATCTCTTGGAGCCACCCAGGACATATGTTGTTTTAATGGAGAATGAGATTTTAATATCGTGTATTCATACTCTCGTGAAATAGCATCAAACCGGGAATGAAATTCATCGTGTACTTTTTCGATGGAATGGATTTGGATCTCATCTCCCACCAGTCCGTTTACTCCGAAAATGAGTTTTTCAGGATTGTCAAGCTTATCCACATCAAAATGGGCTACCTGATCTTTAGCATGAACTCCGGCATCGGTTCTGCCCTGCCCAATCAAATCAATATCTATCTGAAGAATCTTGGAAAATGCTTTTTCCAATTCTCCCTCTATCGTTCTGGCATCAGGCTGAATCTGCCAGCCGGAAAAATTGGTACCGAGATATTCTACGGTGATTTTAAACCTCATGACCAGGAATATTGAATAATGAATATTCAATAACCATTATCGAAGTAATGAGAAGTAGCAATAGATAACAATTCGTAAAGATGTAATTCATCATTCGATATTCAGGATTCAATATTGGATATTCAAATTACTGTTCTGTCCGGTACTACCTGATTTTTTTTGATGATCACAATCCCATCCCGCACATAAAAATGGTCGTGATCTCCTTCTTCCAGATGGCTTCCACCTACAATTCGAACATCATTTCCAATACATGCATTTTTATCCACAATGCAATTGCTAATGTAGCATCTTTGTCCTATTCCAAACGCAGGTTTATCAGAGGAAGATGATTCGATCTCTTCTCTGCTCTGGAAATAATCGTTACCCATGATAATGGAATTCTCAATGGTAGTTCCTTTCCCAATTCTTGAACGAATTCCGATCACCGAGCGAACAATTCTGCTTGCCTCAATTAAACATCCCTCAGCCATAAGTGCATGTTCTAAAGTTGTGCCCATAAGTTTAGAGGCAGGAAGTAAACGAGCTCTTGTGTACACAAAATTATCATTGTCATATAGGTTGAAGTCAGGAACTGTATCTGCTAAAGCGAGATTCGCATCAAAGAATGATTTTATAGTTCCGATGTCTGTCCAATAGCCCCCAAATTCATAACTACTCACTCTCAAGCCTTCTTTAATAGCTTTGGGAATAATTTCCTTTCCAAAATCAGTAGCATCGGGATTTTCGTCGAACAGTTTTTTCAAAGTTTCTTTATTGAAAATATAAATCCCCATAGACGCCAGATATTCTCTTCCGGCTTCTTTGTACTTATCAGGAACTTCTGATTTCCAATCTCCAAGAACGTCTTTTTCAGGCTTTTCAATGAAGCTGTCAATCAAACCTTCTTTATTGGTTTTCATAATACCAAATCCGGTAGCATCATCTGCATTCACAGGAATAGTTGCAATGGTCAAATCCGAATCATTTTCTTTGTGACGTTTAAGCAATTTTCGATAATCCATCTGATATAATTGATCTCCTGAAAGAATCAATACGTGATCATGCTTATGATTCGCCATGTGATGAAGTGATTGCCGAACTGCATCTGCTGTTCCCTGAAACCAATCGGGATTTGAAGCCGTCTGCTCTGCAGCTAAAATATCTACAAAACCACTGCTGAATACATCGAAATTATAAGTGTTCTTGATGTGACGGTTCAAAGACGCTGAATTAAACTGAGTAAGCACATAAATTCTGCGAATATCTGAGTTCAGACAGTTCGAAATCGGAATATCTACCAATCGATACTTCCCACCGACCGGAACAGCAGGCTTAGATCGATGATCGGTGAGCGGGAAAAGACGTGTACCCCTTCCTCCCCCAAGAATAACTGATATTATTGAACTCTTCATCTTTGCACTTATTTATCGGTTAATTGTTTGTAAACACTAATGTATTCTTTAGCAGATCGGTTCCACGAAAAATCAAGCTTCATAATTTTTGATCGAACCTTATTAAAAACGGCTTCATTGTGGAATAAGTCAACAGCTCTTTGAATTGCTTCTTCTGCATTTTCCAAAGTAAAATCACCGAATGAGATGCCATATCCATTATCTTCGGAAATATCAATTACGGTATCCTTCAAACCACCTGTTGATCGAACAATCGGAATAGTTCCATAGCGCATTGCAAACATCTGATTTAATCCGCAAGGCTCAACTCGTGATGGCATAAGAATAAAATCTGAACCCGCATAAATCTGATGGGCTAATCTTTCGTTGTATTCCAGAGTGGCATCGAAAAAACCTACATGATCGCTCGCCATTCTGCTAAAAATATCATGCAGCTGTGGATCGCCGGTGCCCAGTAAAACAAAATTAACTTCCCGATCAGAGTTCATAAACCGGGCAATGAGATCCGGTAAAAGGTCTGCGCCTTTTTCACGAACTAATCTTCCTATAAACGAAACGGTTGGTACGTCAGGATTAAGTCCAAATTCTTCGCAAAGCACTTTTTTGTTCTTCGCTTTACCACTTTTTCGATTACGAAATGAAAAATTGTGAGCAAGTAAATCGTCAGTAGCGGGGTCCCATACTTCAGTATCAATTCCGTTCACAATCCCGGTAGATTTTTCCTCTTCCTGCTGAAACAAGGGTTCAAGTCCGTTGCTTTCCAATTTAAGCTCCTTCATATAATTCTTGGAAACCGTGGTAATTTTCCAGGCAGTTTTTAATCCGGCCGCTAACGAATTCATTGCTCCATCCCATTCCAATAACCCTGAGTTGCTAAAACTAAAAGCCGGTAACAATCGGTAGCTTTCGAAATCGAACCGCCCCTGATATTCGGCGTTGTGAACTGTTATAATGGTCGGAATCTGAGAAAGCCCCCGATATCGGTTGCACTGCGAAGTCATGAAAGGAATTAATCCCGTGTGATGATCGTGGCAATGAATAATATCCGGTTTTGATTCTTTTCTATCGTTGATCCATTCCAAAACTGCGATCTGAAAACTTATGAACCGCTCTTTCTCATCCCAGTATGGGTGACCACTCCATGGATCGATATACACACCGGGGCGATCAAATTTTCCCGGAATGTTGACCATAAAAATTGGAAATCCGAAATCTTTGGTTTCCAAACGATCAATAGTAAACGATACATCCTCTCCCCAAAAGTTTAATTCAGATTCGAAAATAGTTTCAAAACTCTGCTCCTTAACCCATTGATTTTCATATTTAGGCATAATCACCGAGCACTCTTCTCCCTCTTCGTTCAAATACTTGGGAAGTGATCCTACCACATCCGCCAAGCCCCCGACTTTGGCTATAGGATAACACTCTGCACTTGCGTGAATAATCTTCATAATTTTGAAACTGATTTGTAATAAATGCGTACTTGTTTGCGACTAATAAATAAAGAATCTTTGGGCACAAAAGTAATTAACAATTACTTCAATAAGATTTACTTAAAGTTAAATTAAAACTAAGGTACGATGACGGTAATTGATGTCAAAAACATCAAAAAATCGTTTGGTAAAAACCATGCGGTTAATGATGTAAGTTTCCAAGTTGAAAAAGGGCGGATTTTTGGATTGCTGGGGCCTAACGGTGCAGGCAAAACCACCACTATCCGGATGATCAATCATATTCTGGCACCTGATACAGGTTCCATTACCATTAATGGTGTGGAGGCGAGTCCTGAAACTCAGCGTATGATCGGCTATATGCCCGAAGAACGTGGTCTCTACAAAAAAATGAAAGTAGAAGAACAGCTTCTCTATTTAACTGAGCTTAAAGGCATGAAACGAAAAGATGCTAAGGATGCTATTCATTATTGGATGGATCGGTTTGATGCTTCTGATTGGGTTAAAAAAGAAGTGGGTGAACTTTCTAAAGGGATGTCCCAGAAAATTCAGTTTATAGCAACGATTGCTCACGACCCGGATATCTATATTTTTGATGAACCTTTCTCAGGATTAGATCCAATTAATAGTGATATGCTGAAAGAGATCATTATTGAACTCAAGAATAATGGTAAAACGATTCTTTTCTCCACACACCGAATGGAACAAGTTGAGCAAATGTGCGATGATATTTGTCTTTTCAATAAAGGAAAAAGTGTGCTAAAAGGAAGACTTCGTGAGGTAAAAGCTTCTTTCGGAAAAAACACTATTAATCTGGAATTTGATGGTGATGGTTCGTTTTTAGACAAACTTGAGGATGTCCGCATAAACAACCGTTCTACCAATTTTGCTGAAATCAGAGTACTTAATGGTCAAAATATGCAAGACATACTTAAACTTGCGATGGAACATGCAGAAATCCATAAATACGAACGTATCGAACCATCACTAAATGAAATTTTCATTTCAACCGTAGGCGAAGATAATCTGAAAGCACAACAGCAAGAGGAGGCGCACGCATGAGTTTTTCTAAAATTCTATTAGTTCTCAAAAGAGAATACCTGACCAGGGCAAGGTCTAAATCATTTATTCTTTCTACTGTTCTAACTCCACTTGCACTAATTGCATTCGGGGCTTTTATGGTATGGATAATGACCAGTGAATCTGAAACACAGAAAAGTGTCGGCATTTATGACAACACCGGAGTTTTGGTTGAAAATCTGATTGCTAAAGACAGTACCCGATATTCAGATGTTTCTTCTCTTCCTTTCGACACCGTTAAAGCAATGGTTCTTCGTGAAGATTTAGATGCTTATTTATTACTTGAGGAAAAGCATATAGAAACCAACGAAAATGCCGAACTTACTTACAGCGGTAGCGGAGGATTAGCGTTTACTTCCAGCGTCAGGAATGATGTTCGGGATGTTATTCAGGAAGAACGTTTACTACGTGCAGAAGTTTCGGATGAAGTAAGAGCGTTATTTGCGAACCGACCGGGTCTCGATTCCCGTAAACTTACAGAAGAAGGCGATACAGAAGATGATAAATCAGGTTTTATGTCGGGCGTAGGCTTCGTACTTGGCCTGTTAATTTTCATTGGATTGTTCGGGTATGGCGCGGTATTAATGCGTAGCGTAATCGAAGAAAAAACCAATCGTATTGTTGAAGTAATTACTTCTTCCCTCAAGCCTATTGAGTTACTTATTGGAAAAGTAGCCGGAGTTTGTCTGCTTGGATTCACACAGTTTACCATATGGGTATTGATGTATATCGGAATTTCTATTGCAGCAGTACCGGTAGCAGGAGTGCTTCTACAAGATCAGATTTCTGATGTTGCAAGTTCAGAAGAAATAAATCAGGCAGCAGCTGAAGCCGGATTTGACCCCGCATCACTTGAAATGCTGTCTATAGATCCAATGATTTTTGTGTACTTCTTCCTGTTTTTTGTACTCGGTTTCTTTATGTATGCAGCTTTATTTGCAGCTGTAGGTTCTGCCGTTGATTCTGAGCAAGATACTCAGCAATTCATGCCAATATTGATGATCCCCTTGATGTTTGCATACATACTGAATACAAGAATAATGGTAGATCCTGATTCAAGTTTAGCAGTATTTGCATCGCTGTTTCCTTTGACTTCTCCAATAAATATGATTACCCGAATTGCCACTACTGATGTACCACTTTGGGAAATCTTAGCAAGTTTTGTACTGCTTATAGCTACCTTCTTTGGAGTGATGTGGGTGAGTGCAAAAATTTACCGCGTTGGAATTCTTATGTATGGTAAAAAAGCCAGTTTCGGCGATTTTGCTAAATGGATTAAGCAGTCGTAGCAGATACGTTTTAAAAAAATCGTAGAGACGCAAAGTTTTGCGTCTCTACTTTCTTAAAAACGTGAAAATTTACTTAGCTTTTTTACATGTTTTCCATCGAGTTATGCCTCAACACTTTGCGTTTCTTTGCGCTCTTTCCGGTTCAACATTAATCAGTTCAATTCAATTTTAACTCTCGGATCAAACTCAGATAAAGCTATTGCTTCTTTAATATTTTCAGCATCAGTTTCGGGCAGATAGTTCAACGCTTCTAAAACCATTTTTCTGATTCTTGGATCATAATCGGAAGAAAACTCCACTACCCTTTCTCCCCAAAACTCGACGGAATCCTCAATATTCAACAAGATATTCAGAGCTGCATAACGTGTTGAAAAAGGAAATTCTGTTTCTGTAAGATCTAACGCTATAGATTTTGATCTGTTGGTAGTATCAACCACTGCAACTGACTGAAGAAGCTGTATGGATTTTGCACCGGTTGTATCAAAGCGGATCATTCTTTCTGCTGCTACAATTCGCTGAGTGGTATCTGCAACTGAATTAAATGCTTCTAAAGCTTCTTCAAAAACTTTGCTTGATGAAGTTCTCTCCAGCTTTTGTTGCAGAACACCCGGCACGTTTTCATTTCCCTGATAAAATTTTAATGCACGTATAGCTGCGATTTGAATTTCTTCGTAATTGCTGTTTAACTCAGAAATAAATTGCATGTCTGTTCCTGTGGCTCCTGCAGTAAAAGCTCCCAAAGTTTCTATCAAGTTGGCTTTAGTGCGGACATCTGTTTCCGATTCTAATGCATCTTTGATTGCAAGTTGCAGATCGGGATTATCTGTATGAAATTCCAACAGTTCTGCAGCGAGTCTTCTGTACTCTACATTTTCGCTCCTTAATTGGGCAAGTAAAAACATCACAGGAAATTTACCATATTCTATTTCACTTCCATTTCCGCTTTCTCCGGAGACAGTAACAAACTCAACAGATGGTGAAACATCTACTGAAGCTGTATCCATTTCTCCGGTAAAAGTGAGTTCCGTGGTAGTAGAATCATCAAAAGTAAACACATTCAATATCACGCTCTGAAGTTCTTCGGCATTGCCATTTATATTTTCATAATTGACTACAACCTCCGAATCAATCTCATTGTAGGAAAGGCTTATTCCAAATTTTGGTGATTCAGATTCCATTACGGTAATAGAATCTTCTGCTTCCTCAAAATCTAAATCCCAAAAAGAAAGTCCCGTTAATTCATACCAATAATCAGTGTAAAAATTTCCCCGAACAACTCCCTGTTTTTCCTGTATCAATTTTGGTGCTGAATCCCTTATCAAATTGAAGAAAAACTGATCATTTTCATTTACAGGCATTGTAAGTTCATTCCAAATATCCACAGCCCATAATTCATCCGGGTTTTGCAATTTCATTATTTCTGTGGATGCACTTTCAAACATCACATTTTTCATCAGCTCCATCATCACCAGATGTTCTGTCCAATTCTCCATTCGCTGATATTGACCGAACCACTGTCCTGCAATACCTCGTTTAATCTGAGTAGATAAATCTCCATTTCTCAGAGAAACATACACAATTCCGGTAGCTTCCGATTTTACATCCCAAAATCCATCTTCAATAATTACAATCTTAAGCGATTCCCACGGATATTCAAAAGATAGTGCACTTTCGAAACTTCTTTTAGCCTGAACAGCTTCGGTAAGTAATTGCTGCTGAAGTTCTTCGGAAATCAATGTTTCCGATGAGTAAATGCGTATTCGATGAATCCCGGATTGTGCATCTTTTTCGCCAAAATTCCCGGTGAAAAAATTCAATCCTGTAGCGGGAATGGGCGTATCCACTTTAAATGTAAGTATTTTCGTATCTGCCGATGTAACCTCATCAGAAGTTTCAACGCCATTAAAAACCAGATTTTTGTCTGCCGGTAGAGTAATCTCCGCATCCATAGAAAATTCTACTCGCGGATGATCATAGGTTGGAAGCCAGTAACGAATAGCTTGCGGATTTAATGAAGACCAAAAATTTCCGAATCGATTTTTATGCAAACCGTAATTATTGTTTGCTTGCCAGGTAACCGCCAGTTCGCTTTCTGATGTCATGCTGAGGGTATCCTCAAAATTGATATTCAGTGAACCGTCGGAGACTTCATATTCAACCTCTTCGCCATCAAATAATACCGCATCAATTTCTAATGCTGATGCATGTAGCGAAACTGAAGTTTGACCCGGAACTCTTGCGCTGATGCTGTAGGTTGCCACTCCTCTCACAAGTTCATTATCCGGTTCAATAGTCATGTCCAATTCCAGATGATTGAAACTTATGGGGAGTTTTGGTTTTACATCATAATCGAATTCTTCTGAAATATTGCAATCCTGCACAGCAGTGAATGCAATTAAAATAAAACCAAGAATGGAGTGGAAATTTTTTTTGATCATTGTTGGGTTTGAGTTCTTCTTAAATATTTTTAAATATGTTTTGATAGATTACTCGTGAAGTAAACAAGATGAATATCTACTTGCTAAGTTACTTACTTTTGTGCCGACAAAAGTAACAAAAACTCCCGACTGAAATACTTCGCTGAGATACACAAACATTCATTAAATAAATCCAAAGGTCTACGAACTAACCTTTAAATTTTATAAGCTAAGAGCCTGAGTGGATTTATTTTCCTGCGGAACATTCATATTTGATATCTCTTTGCCGCTCAGTATTTCAAAGTCGAATCTATTATTAAGAATTATTTAACCAAATGTTGTTCCATGATTTCCAAAACTTTTGGAGCTAATTTTTTATTACATGAAAATCCTTCGCCTGAATGTATGGTTTCTTTACCGGTGAAATCCATGAAAGTTCCTCCTGATTCTATTAAGACGGGGAGTAAAGCTGCTGCGTCCCAAATGCTAAGTTCAGGATCAACCATCAATTCTGCTCTGCCTGTTGCAACCATCATATGTCCGTAAGCATCGCCCCAGGTTCTGTGCACTTTAGTTTTGTCAATCAGTTCCTGAAACAGTGGTTGGATGTCCATTTCATTAAACCGGTTGATTTCAGTAACCAGCAGTGTTGATTCTTTCAGGGTATCTGTCTGCTTAACTGAACATGGATTGCCATTAAATTCTGTTCCAAGCCTTTTTCCTGCGATACAAATCTCATTTAATGCCGGAGCGTTAATTACTCCAACTACCGGCTCATTATCGATCATTATACCAATCAGATTGGTATAAAAAGGAACTCCGTGAATAAATGACTTGGTTCCGTCAATAGGATCTAATACCCACTGAATGGAACTGCCTTCATTGGTTTTACCGTGTTCTTCGCCAATGATTCCGTGATCGGGAAATCTTTTCTCAATTTCTTCACGCATCAATTCTTCTGTTTCACGATCTGCGATGGTGACAGGTGAATCATCCGCTTTACTGATTACCTCTACATCTTTCTGAAAATATTTGAGCGTATGATTTCCACCGATTTTAGAGATTTCAAGTGCAGCGTCTCTTAAAGATTTTATATCCATTTAAGTTTGAAGTTCTGTTTGATGAGTGAGTATTATTGAGTTTCTAAGTAAATGCTAAAATATCATTATAGATGACCAATACCCACATTTTTGCTCGAATTTCTGAACAACTTTCATTCTCAGTTAAACAAATTCAAACGGTTGCAGATTTTATAGATGAAGGTGCTACTATTCCCTTTATGGCTCGTTACCGACAAGAAGCAACGGGCGGACTTGATGAAGAACAATTGAGAGCTGTCCGAGATGCACTGGATTTTCAGAAAACGCTGGCTTCACGAAAGGAAACCATTCTGAAATCCATTAAAGAACAGGACAAACTTACTCCTGAATTGGAAAAGCAGATTAAAGAATGCATGGATTTGACAGTTTTGGAAGATTTATATCTGCCATACAAACAAAAGCGAAAAACCCGCGGTGATAAGGCAAAAGAGAAAGGATTGGAACCACTTGCTGAACTTATATGGAATCAGGAAATAACGACGGGAAATCCTGATGAGCATGCAAAGAAATTCATTGATAAAGAGAAAGAAGTGGAAACGCTCGAAGATGCCTGGAAAGGAGCAACAGATATCGTAGCTGAGTGGATTAATGAACATCTGGAAGTGCGGGAAACACTGCGTAAGGTTTTCTTGAAGCATTCCAGCATCAAGACAAAGAAAAACCCTACAGTTAAAGAGCGCACAAATTTTGAAGATTATTATGAGTTTTCTTCTAAAGTAGATCGTTTAAAACCTTATCAGATTCTTGCAATCAATCGCGGAGAAAAAGAAAATGTTCTTTTTGTAAATACCGAAGTTTGGGAAGAGCGAACGCTTGAAACGATAGATGATATCGTAATCACAAATGACATGAGCATTTTCACTGAACGCTTACAGGATGCCGTTGAAGATGCGTTTAAGAGACTGCTCTCCCCTTCACTGGAACGTGAGCTAAGGAATCACCTTACCGATCTGGCTGATGCTCATGCCATCGAAACGTTTGCCACCAATCTTGGGAATCTGCTGATGCAGCCTCCTTTGGATAAAAAGATCGTATTAGGATTAGACCCCGCTTACCGAACCGGCTGTAAGCTTGCAGTGGTTGATGAAACTGGAAAATACCTGGACGGAACCACCATCTATCCTACTCCTCCGCAAAAGAGAATTGCCGAATCGGAAGTTGTGCTCGGAAAGCTTATTGAAAAGTATAACGTGGAACTGATTGCCATCGGAAACGGGACAGGAAGCCGGGAGGCCGAACAGTTTGTTGCTGACTATATTCAAAAAAATGGTGTGGATGTAAGTTACCTGATTGTGAACGAAGCGGGGGCTTCAGTGTATTCAGCATCGAAAGTGGCAAGAGAAGAATTTCCTGATTTAGATGCTGCTCAGAGAGGAAATATTTCGATAGCGCGCCGGGTTCAGGATCCTTTGGCGGAATTGGTAAAAATTGATCCGAAATCTATAGGAGTTGGATTGTATCAACACGATGTAAATCAGACTCAGCTCTCCGGAAAACTGGATGATGTGGTTGAAAGTTGTGTAAATGAAGTTGGTGTGAACCTGAATACAGCCAGTGCTCCGTTATTGACTCATATTTCAGGATTGGGAAAACGAGTCGCTGAAGCGATCGTAAAGCAAAGAGAAACCGCAGGTGTATTTACATCCCGTGAGCAGATTAAAGATATAGAAGGAGTTGGAGATTTCAGATTCCAGCAAGCCGCAGGATTTATGAGAATTCCTGAATCTAAAAACCCACTGGATAACACGGCTATTCATCCCGAAAGCTATGAAGTAGCGGAAAAGCTATGCAATCTTTTTGGGATCGACATAGATGATCTTTCTTCGCAGAAAGATAAGATCGCTTCGAAACTTGGAAGTCTTAACACAAAACAAGTTGCAGAACAACTCGGAGTCGGAGTGCCAACTTTGGAACTTATAATTGAAAATCTACAGAAGCCAGGACGTGATCCGAGAGAATCTTTTCAAAAACCAATTTTACGAACAGACGTTGTTAAAATGGAAGATCTGAAAGAAGGTCAGAAATTACAGGGCACTGTTCGAAATGTAGTCGATTTTGGAGCTTTTGTAGATATCGGAGTTAAACAAGACGGACTGCTTCACATTTCAGCAATGAGTAAAAACAAGAAAGTGGAAGATCCTCATGATGTGGTTGGTGTTGGAGATATCATCAATGTTCAAATCACAAAGCTGGATCTGGAAAGAGGAAGAATTGGGTTGGAATTAATAAAGTGACAAAGTGTTTGAGTTGCAGAGTTACAAAGTTTGCTACTAAGCTTTGTAACTCTGTACTTTGTCACCAATCTTCATTTAAGTTTCTTACTGCTGAAGTCATCTCGGAAATAATTTTATATTCTAATGAACGCTCAACAACTCGAAAAAAAGCACCACTTTCAGGTTTACAATCGCTATCCTATAACTATTGATCGTGGATTGGGAGCTAAAGTCTGGGATACAGATGGAAACGAATACATTGATATTCTTGGTGGAATTGCGGTAAACAACTTAGGTCATTGTCATCCAAAAATTGTGGAAGC
The DNA here is from genome assembly GCA_965267565.1 of Balneola sp. Lineage (GTDB taxonomy): Bacteria > Bacteroidota > Rhodothermia > Balneolales > Balneolaceae > Balneola. The sequence continues at coordinate 2,852,352 of OZ254085.1, read as the reverse complement.
CATTCGGGAACAAGCCGGTAAACTGCTTCATGTTTCTAATTTTTATTATACCGAAGAGCAAAGTGAGTTCATTGAACGACTTTCAAAACTGTCCGGCTTAGATCGGGTGTTTCTCTGCAACAGCGGTATGGAAGCGATGGAAGCCTGTATAAAACTGGCTCGTAAGTGGGGAAAAACTCATGGGAAATCCGGAAATATTATTTCGCTTAAAAATGGGTTTCATGGGCGGTCAATGACCAGCATCACACTCAGCAAATCTGTGTACCAGGAAGGATTTGATCCGCTTCCGGAAGGTTATGAACAGTCGCCATACAATGATTATGAAGCTCTTCTTGACAAGATTGATGACCAAACCATCGCTATCGCTTTTGAACTTATACAGGGAAACAGCGGAGTGAATATCGCAGACAAAGAGTTTGTTCAAAAAGTACGAGCGTTGTGCGATGAGAAAAATATTCTGCTGATTGTTGATGAAGTTCAAACCGGAGTTGGCAGAACCGGAAAGTTTTGGGCATTTGAACATTTTGGAATCAAACCCGACGTAGTAGCAGCAGCTAAAGCGTTGGGAAGCGGAATTCCGGTTGGAGCGGTGATGGCAAAAGAAGAAGTGGCTTCTGCCCTTTCTTTTGGAAATCACGGTACAACATTCGGAGGAAACCCTTTTGCCTGCGCTGTTGGTAATGCCACACTCAAAGTAATTGAAGAAGAAGGAATTGTGGAACAAGCCAAAGAAAAAGGCGAGTTCATGATAAATCTTCTAAAAGAAAAAACAGCAGATTTTGATTCCGTAGTTGAAGTCCGAGGAATGGGATTAATGATCGGTCTGGGACTAAATCAGCCTGCCCGACCCGTTGTTGAAAAAATGTTTGAACATAATGTTCTTTCCAATGCTACCGGAAATGTGATTCGGATAGTTCCGCCTTTGGTAATTTCGAAAGAAGAGATTGAGAAAGTAGTGGATGTTTTAGCTAAATCTCTGAATTGATTAGTATCTCAATCTTTAATTTCCTTTCCCTCTAAATAAAAAGCCAGTTCATTATTCACTACAGCAACTTTTCTAAGTCTTGAAAAACTGGTATATCTCAAATAAGCATTCGCATTTTTTTTACGAACTTTCTTGGCTCTGAACATCATTCCTGAATTATCGAGATCTTCGGGATTTTCCACCCATTCCAAAGCTAAAATCACCTCTCCCCGAGCAATAATTTCTAATTCTGAGAGATCAACACTGAAAGTTCCTCTTTCCTGCTTTCCGGATACAATAATATTTTCTTTGATCAGATTTTCTCGCGGCTCGCCATCATTCATCGAGTACAAATTTACCCTATACTTCATACTGTCAGATTCACCGACAAAATTCACACTGAAGTTCGCACTTTTGATGAGCGTACTTCTTTTCAGTTTGATTTTTGCCCCGATTTCTGAGCCTAATTCACCACTTCCAAACCCGAAACTTTGTCCTTTTTTCTCCTGCTTATTTCCAAAAACCTTAAGCTCACTATAAGTGTCCGAGCGAACAACAATTTCTTCCATGTCATAGGTTTTTGGCTCCATAAAAATCCGAGAGGAGTTTTGAATATCTGAAATTGCTAATTTTTTCAGATAATAACCGATCGCGGAAAAGACCACCGTATCTGAAGGTGACTTATATTTCAGAGAAAATAATCCAGAGCCATTACTCACTGTTCCCAATTGCAATTCAATGATCCCGATATTCACATACGGAACAGGCTCTCCTGTGGAAGAATCTGTGACCAAACCCTTTACATTCTGAGCAGCCGCAATATTGATTGCGAAGAAATAAAAAGCCCCGACCATAACCAGCCGAGGCATTCCCTTGTAATTAAGAAATGATATGCTTTTATGGCGTTTCATGTCGGTGATACACTTTAGCAACTACTTTCCAATCGTCTTCAAACTTTAGAAGCGACAGATAATCAGTGAACACAAGATTACCATCTTTGTGCAATTCCAATTCAACATGAGCAGCTTTTCCGGAAACATCTACCCTTTTGAATTTATGCTCCCATACATTTTTTGAGGCATCAAATTCTGCACTCGCCTTACGTTTTTTTGTTCCTTCAACCCAACGATCAATAGGGTATTTATTTATTTCTCCATCCTTACCCGGGGAGAAAATGGCAAAGTCTTTATGGAAGGTTTTTGTCATAGCTTCTGGATTCAATTCATTAAATGCGCCGTGAACATAACCTGTTTCCAGCAATTCTTTAATTGCAGTTTCTTCGTGATGAATTTTAATGGTTGAGTTTATTACAAAAGCTGAGATTAATAGTAAGCTGACAGAAAAAAGAGTGGTTTTGAGTTTCATAAAAAAATGATTTTGGTTAACAGACAATTTTAATACTGATTGGAGTTAAAAAAGTTACAATCCTACTAATCGAACAATTTTTGTATAACATCTTTTACGGAATCTAACTCACTATCCCCGATTTCAAAATGAAAAGTCGCACGAATTGTATTCGCCCCAAACGGAATCATTTGTATTCCTTCTAATCCAAGCTTCTGTAATGCACTTTCTGCAGATTCATTAACCGTATCAAAAATTAAGATATTCGTTTCTACTGAATCCAAATTGATATTTAACCCTGAACATTGATCTATCACTTTTGCTAATTCTTTGGCTCTGCGGTGATCTTCTTTCAGTTTTGGAAAATGATGATCAACCGCAAAATCTGCTGCAGCAGCTAATAGCCCCACCTGACGCATTCCTCCACCCCACATTTTTCTGTACCGACGAGCTTTCGCAATATTCTCTTTCGAACTTAACAGCATAGAACCTACCGGAGCTCCCAATCCTTTGCTGAAACAAACCGAAATCGTATCTGCAATTTTACCAAAGAAAGAAGCCTCCATTCCGGTATCTGTCATTGCATTCCAGATTCTTGCTCCATCTAAATGAATTTTTAATTCATGTTCATCAGCAAAAGACTTTAAAGCTTCCAGTTCCTCATTCTGATAACAAACTCCTCCACCCTTGTTCGTCGTATTTTCAAGACAAAGCACTTTGGTATTCGGTTCCCAATCAAATTGTCCCCGAACCTGATTTTCGATATCAGAAACAGAGAGCTTCCCTTGATTTCCATCAATCGGATTGATTTGAACTCCGGATAAAAATCCTGCGCCCGCTGTTTCATAATTAAAAATATGACCTTTTCTCTCAATCAGAATTTCATCTCCGGGTTCAGTCAAAACTTTCACCCCAAGTTGATTGCTCATCGTTCCGGAGGGCACAAACAATCCCGCTTCCATCCCAAACATGGACGAAATCTTAGTTTCGAAAGCAGTCACCGTAGGATCCTCGGCGAACACATCATCTCCTAATTCAGCCTCTGTCATAAACTCCAGCATTTCGGGAGTAGGTTTGGTTATGGTATCGCTTCGTAAATCAATCATTTTTATTTTTTGCTTTTTCAATTGCTTGGGATAATTTAAAATCCTTTTTCACTAAAAATCACTCTGTGGATAATCCGTATAAAATTGCCGTTGTTCAACACCCTCCTGTTTTTTTAAATCTATCCGAGAGTATTGATACTGCAATTGCATTTATTTCGGAAGCTGCTCAGTCAGATGTCCGCTTGGTAGTTTTTCCTGAGACCTGGCTTCCCGGTTATCCTGTTTGGTTAGATTACGCTCCCGAAGCCGGAGTTTGGGATCATCCCGGGGCTAAAAATTTATATCGACTTCTGTTCGAAAATTCCATCGAAATTGATGATGAGTATTTTCTAAAACTGTCCGAATCAGCTAAAGAAAATAATTGTATTGTTGTAATGGGAGCTAATGAACGCGCAGGAAGAACGCTCTACAACACCATTTTTTATTTTAAGCCGGATGGAAATTTTGACATGCACCGCAAGCTGATGCCAACCTACACCGAACGCTTAGTTTGGGGAATGGGCGATGGAAGTACGCTTCCAACTGTTGATGATCACGGAACTAAAATTACCGGTTTGGTTTGCTGGGAACACTGGATGCCTTTAGCCCGCGCAGCAACAAGAGCATCGGGCGAGCACATACACATTGCTCAATGGCCGATGGTAAAAGATCTTCATCAAATTGCCAGCCGACAGTACGCATTTGAAGGACAATGTTTTGTGATTGCTGCCGGATGTACACTCACTAAAAAACAGATATTAGATGGAATTGCGTCTTTATCTAAGGAAAACCCGGAAGCTTTAAAAATGATCGAATCCATTCCGGTAAACGAATCGGACTTTTTGCTTAAAGGTGGAAGTGCTGTAATTAAACCCGATACTGAATATTTGAAAGAACCCCTTCAGCAGGAAAATGACATTGTTTATGCTGATCTGGATATTAACTCTCTTAGCGAAGGAAACCTTTTTATTGATACTGCCGGGCATTATTCCAGACCTGATGTTTTTAAGCTACAAGTAAATACTGAACCACAAACGCAGATAGAAACAAAGTCCGGATTTGAAAATTGAAGCCAAATATGATCTGATTATCGCCGGTGGCGGAATGTCCGGGCTGAGTCTTGCCTGGTATTTGGCTCAGGGAGGCTTTGAAGGTGAAGTGTTAATTGTGGATTCTACTTTTGCGCCTGTCAATGATAAAACGTGGTGCTTTTGGACGGATAGTCCACCTCCATTCAGAGACATCATTTTTCGAACGTGGAAAAAAGCCTATTTCTCGGCTTTGGAAATGGATGCTTTTCTGTATCTGAAAAATTATTCTTATCACTCCATAAGAAGTTGTGATTTTAAGGAGTACATCCTGAGAGATTTAAGCCAGCGCAAAAATTTTACCTTTCTGGAAGAAAACGTGTTGGATATGACATCCAATTCTAAAAAAGCTGTTCTTCTTACAAAAAACAGTGATAGTTATGTCGCAAATCACATCTTCCAAAGCATTCTGAAACCTGAAAGACCGGCCCCAAAATATCCGCTGATACAACATTTTCTCGGGTTTGAAGTCACTTCTGAACATCCTGTTTTTGATCCGGCCACCTTCACTATTATGGATTTTGATGAAAACTTTGATGAAGGCGTGGCGTTCATGTACGTGCTTCCATTCAGCCATGAAGAAGCCCTGTTGGAGTTCACAGTATTCTCAGAGTCTACGCTTAAGAAAGAATATTATGAAGATAAAATTATTGATTATATGCTGAATAAATTCGGACTTCATCATTCCGAATATTTTGTGCGCCGAACGGAATATGGCGAAATTCCCATGCAGGATTTAAAACATGTTCCGAAATACAGCTCCCGTATTATCAATCTTGGAACTGTAGGCGGACTTACCAAACCAAGCACAGGATATACTTTTTTGAGAACTCAGGAGTATGTAAAATCGCTTGCTGAATCTATCATCCAAGGTGATGAACCTTTACTTCCTCCAAAATCAAAATTCAGATATCGCTACTACGACCTTCTGTTACTTCACATTCTGAATAATTCTACTGATGATAGCTTAAAAATTTTCAGAGATCTTTTTCAGAATAACTCAACTGATTCTATTTTTAGATTTTTATCTGAGGATTCGAACTTTTTTCAGGATCTGAAGATTATGAGTAGCGTACCTTATGCACCTTTTTTTAAAGCCATAGGTAACAACTTATTTTCATTTAGATAAATAAGCGTAATCTCATTCAATCAACTAAGAATTCTAAGCATTCAATAAATAATGAAGGGAAATTTATCTGAGATAGGAAAACTGTTTTTTAAACTGGGTTGTATTGCGTTCGGTGGACCTGCCGCACACATCGCAATGATGGAAGAAGAAGTGGTTGAGAAGAGAAAGTGGATGTCACGACAGCATTTTCTTGATTTGATTGGAGCCACAAACCTGATCCCGGGACCAAATTCTACAGAAATGACCATGCACTGCGGGCACGAGCGCGGTGGTGTATTGGGTTTGTTCACTGCCGGCATAAGTTTCATATTCCCGGCTGTATTAATTACCGGATTTCTTGGGTTTCTTTATGTTGAATATGGTGAATTGCCACAAGTAGAACCTTTTATATTCGGCATAAAACCTGCCGTGTTAGCGATTATAGCTGCTGCGGTAGTAAAGCTTGGGAAAAAAGCTTTGAAAGGCTGGGAACTTGGAATTCTTGGTGCCATAGTTCTTACTGCAAGTCTGCTGGGTGTAAATGAGATTATTGCATTGCTTGCCGCAGGCGTTCTCGGAACTTTGTATTTCATGACCAAGTCAAAAATTACGACCGGAGTCAATTCTATTCTCCCTATTATTTTATTGCAGACCGGTTCTGCAACCGCAACCAAAATAACGGCTGTGAATGTCTTCTGGAGTTTCCTTAAAGTGGGATCTATACTTTATGGAAGTGGCTACGTACTGTTTGCCTACCTTGATGCCGAGCTTGTTATGAACGGGTGGCTCACAAGACCGGAACTCATCGATGCTATAGCCGTCGGTCAGTTTACTCCGGGACCGGTATTATCCACAGCTACTTTTATTGGCTACCAAATGGCGGGTTGGCAGGGAGCTTTGGCTGCATCGGTTGGTATATTTTTGCCCTCTTTCTTATTTGTCTGGATATTAAATCCGCTAATCCCAAAAATGAGAGAATCAAAGATTTTAGGCTTCTTTTTAGATTCTGTAAACGTTGCAGCAGTAGCAGTTATGGTCGCTGTTCTCGTGGTAATGGGTCATGATACGCTGACAGATTGGAGAGCAATCACCATCGGAATACTTGGAGCCATTTTTACTTTTGGTCCCAAGAAACTCAATGCCATGTGGATTGTTGCGGGCGGTGCAGCTTTAGGATATTTACTTAAACTTATATAGTCTGAACAGAGAGTTTAAAAAGCAATCTCCATATGCACTTGAAATCTGAAAATGTCATTTCTTGATACATAATCAAGATATCCCAAACTGGTTTGCAGCTTGAGATTATGACCTGAAATATACTTTGATAAAGCGACCGTCATTTCAGAATGCTCGGTAAGCGAGGAAAAGTTATCGTCCGTAAATAGATCAGCATACCGCGCAGCAATTCCGATGCTATTATCAAATACATAACCTAATGAAGTCATATAAGCGGTTCCTGTTCCAAAACCTGTATCTTTTTCTGCTTCTCTGTTCGCAAATTCACTATGAAAAGAGATTCCCTGGTACTTCAGCATAACATCGGCATTAAAGGTATACAGGTCACTTTTTATGAGTTCACCTCCGTTTGAAAAAATGAAACTTCCTGCATGCCCGCGACTTCTAACTGCGCCATCATTAAAATCATAGCTTGTACCTATTGAAAGTTTAAGATCTTCTTCCCTTTCTAAATCAGGTCCGGTATAATCACCCTTTCCGGAAAATTCTCCAAAAGGAAGCCATTCTAATCTTCCTGTATAACTGTATCCACCGGGATTTTTAGTTGTAATATCCCGCCCTTCACCAATAGACAGAGCAAACATTTGCTTGAAAACTGAATTACCAAACTCGGTTTTATTTCTTAATTGTATGCTTACATCTCTGTCCAAATTGAAACTGGAATTAATGAGACTTCTGTCCACGAACTGAACTTTTTGAGAGGAAATTAATCGCTCTCTGTTTCCCGGAAGTAAAGTCTGACCAAACCAAATCTCAAAATCTGAAACGGGATTGTATTTTAGTACTGCATCTAAAATTATGTTGGCAGTACTACTGTTCTGAGTCAAACCACCCGAACTGGAGTTTCTTGTATCCCTGTTACTAAAACCAAATTGAACTTTGTACTTAAATTTTTCAGAATAAATATGACCATCTAACTTCAAACGGGCTCTTCGTATCAAAGCCTGATCGGAATAAACATCATTGCTCATATTTAACTCACCCACATACAAACTCTGAAATCGCATCCCTAATTTTAAGCTGTATGACTCATCTTCGGGTTCAAATACGATTCCTTTCCCCAAGGTATTTACCTTTACTTCTTGTTGTGAAAATGTAATTTTTGGGATGACTGACAGGGCTATCAGTAAAAAGATGAGTCGGTAAGTTTTCTTCATTTTTTAGTTTTGAGGCAAAATTATTTTGACGACGAATGTAGCTATTATACGAACACTATCCCAAATCGGATTATATTAAATTAATATACAGTTAACACTGAGTTAACATACAACTACTCATAGATTGCGTACCTTGATGCGCTTTTTTCAATATAAAATTACACTATGGAATTTGGTTTTCTTGGTTTTTTAAATCTTATCGGGTCGCTTGGTTTTTTCATCTATGGTATGAAAGTAATGAGCGAAGGTATTCAAAAAGTAGCCGGTACTAAGATGCGGCAAATACTCCGTTCAATGACTTCAAACAGATTTAAAGGAGTTCTCACCGGCTTTGCGCTCACCGCTTTGGTACAATCTTCATCAGCAACAACTGTTTTGGTTGTAAGCTTTGTTAACGCCGGCTTACTCGCATTAGTTGAATCAATCGGAGTGATAATGGGCGCTAATATCGGAACGACCATTACCGCCTGGTTGATCTCGATCATTGGATTTAAAGTAAAAATTGCTAATTACGCTTTGCCAATCATTGCTATTGGATTTCCACTTCTGTTTATGAGTAAAAGTAAAACCAAATCCTGGGCTGAAGTTTTAATAGGTTTTGCACTGCTATTCATCGGACTCTCTTATTTGAAAGATGCTGTACCTGATTTGAGAGCTAATCCTGAAATTCTGGAATTCCTTTCTCAGTACACCGATTTAGGTTTTCTTTCTACATTATTATTTGTTGGAATTGGAACTCTGTTAACAGTTACTGTTCAGTCCTCGAGTGCGGCGATGGCACTCACTTTGGTAATGGCGAACAATGGCTGGATTCCATTTGATTTGGCTGCTGCAATGGTACTTGGTGAAAATATCGGTACAACTATTACCGCTAATTTGGCTGCATTAGTTGCAAATATTCATGCAAAACGAGCGGCGGCAGCACACTTCATATTCAATATATTTGGTGTTGTTTGGGTCATTTTATTGATGCCTCTCATGCTAAACTTTATTGACAGTTATATGGCTTCCAGCTACGGTGCATCCCCTTTTAATGATCCGGAGTCTATTCCAATCGCTCTTTCTATTTTCCATACTGTATTCAACATAATGAACACCTTGTTACTGATCGGGTTCGTTGGTTTTATTGCAAAAACAGTGATTAGAATGATCCCTTCTAAAGGAGAAGACGATGAGGAATTCCATTTAGAATACATAGGAACGGGAATGATGCAAACTGCCGAACTTTCTTTAGAAGAAGCGACCAAAGAAACTGCAAAGTTTGGAGAGATTACCAGCAGAATGTCGAACTATCTTCGTGATTTGATAGAAGCAGATAAACCAAAGAAGCAAAAAAAGATCATGCGGAAAATCAAAAAATATGAAGACATCACTGATCGTATTGATGACGAATTAGCCAGTTATCTGATGAAAGTTTCTGAAGGTTCGTTAAGTGATGAATCAACAAGAAAGGTGTCTCACTTGCTCAATATCTCTAATAACCTGGAAACTATAGGAGATATTTTTTACCAAATGTCCAAAGATTTGGAGAAATTTTTCGAGGGGGACATCATTTTCAACAGCGAACAGAAAGCTGGGATGTTGAGTATGCTTGATGAAATTGATGTAGCATTTGATATCATGAATACTAACCTGAATGAGGATTATGAAAAAGTGGTTATCCAGCCTGCAGCTGCTCAGGAGTCTGTGATTAACAAGCTTAAAAAGAAGCTGCAGAAAAAGCATATTAAGCGAATTGAAACCAAGATTTATAACATAAATAGCGACACTATTTATAAAGATTTATTCTTTGCCTGTGAAAAAGTAGGCGATCACATTATTAATGTGTCAGAAGCTATTACAGGAGAGAAAGAAAGAGATCATGAAGATGATTGATTTATATTAACTCTTAATTTCCCGGTTTCAAACCTCACTTCTTAACTGATGTGAGGTTTTTTATTTCAGCATATTTAGTATTTCCAGACCCACATCAGGATTAATAGAAAGAGCCAAAGCAATAGATACTGCAAGACCTATTAATGCAAAACCAACATCCTTTCCTGCCATTTTAAGAACTTTAGGCATCGGTTGTCCAAGTTGTTTACTACTTGTAATACTCATTCCGATTTCGCGTCCGGCAAGTAATCCCAAAAACACCCAGGTTGTACTCATTGGAACTGTACTTATTGTCAATTTATACACGAGTAGAATAGCATAAATAAAATCGATGATGGTGGCTGATCGTATATCGGTAACCCGCGATTTTTCAGTTACAATCTGCTGAATTTTATCACCCCGAAGGTAGAACAGAATTCCTAAACCAAAGAAAATAAACAGCGAAAATCCAAGAAAGCCACCCACACTTAATGATCTCGGCAAATAAACCGCAATATTTGCAGCATCCTGCATTACCCAAACCGCCCATAGCGATCCGGAAGTTAACCATTGAATTGGAATCCATATCTTTCCCGGGTTTCCGTCAAACCGTTTTTCAAGTGTATTGGTGATAAGCAACCACACAATCAGACCTGCTGCAAATGCCAAAAAATAACCTTGTAAACTTTTTCCAAGTACGGAAGTAATTCCGGCTGCATCCGTAGCAAAACAACTTAACAATAAGAATGTGGTAGAAACCGGCATTTTCAGTCTTGTAAGAATCAACAAGAAAACCGGAGCCGCTACCTGAAGAAAAGTGAAATCGGTCGGGGCATCGGCAAATCCTTTTGATGAAAGTCGCTGATAACTCACATCTCCATCAAAAGTGAACCAGCTGATGGTTACTACCACCAGAAAAATTCCTCCGATATATAACCAAAGTGCCCACCAAGGTCTTTCTGCATTAGAAGCAAGAAAAGTACCTATGGTTTGAATACTGTCGTTAGCTATTGCTGAATATCCGGCAAAAATAAAACCCACCCACATTGCGATGTGAGCGTAAGGCGATGCTAATCCGGCAATAATAAAAAAGACACCAATCAGCCCTATGAATATTCTTTCCTGTTTAAGTACAGCTAAAAAATTATTCCCGCTTTGTGTTTGAGAAGCCCCTGATGAGTTAGATGACATTAGATGTTATTTATCTATAATTGAAAGATGAAGTGTAATAAGTATATGTTAAGAGAGTATTATGAAATCACGACGAACGTATACTATTAAATACTTTTAGTTGCTAAGAATATATAAGGACAAAAAAGCAGCAACCGCCGTTTCAGCTCTGAGTCTGTTTTTACCAAGATCGATAAACTCAGCCTTTCTTTTTTTACACAACTCAATTTCTCTTGAAGAAAAACCTCCCTCCGGTCCTACCATCAATAAATTATGTTCATTGACAATTTTTGAAGAAACTTTCGTTTCCACATCATCTCCTACATAGGCAACCAAAGCCTGGTAATTCAGATAATGTTCGAAAACTTCTTCTATCGAATCTTTTATAACGAGCTTAGGTAGAAAATATCTGCAACTTTGTTTAAACGCACTTACAATTTGCGTGTTTAATCGGTCTTCATTTATTCGCGATCTTTCAGAATGATCAGAATCAAAAATACAGATTTCCCAGGCATCTAACTCCACAGCTTTTTCAATAGCAAATTCTAACCGATCACGGGTTTTTATCGCTCCAAATGCGATTACCTTTTTTATATCGGGAACCTCTTCAGTACTCTTCTTCTTTCCTGTTGCAATAACTGCGCTTTTTGAAATCTGAGTTATTTCGCATTGCAGATGTACACCCTCCCCATCTGCAACAGTAATTGTATCGCCTTCTTTATACCTGAGTACTTTGGAAATGTGTCTGGCTTCCTGTCCTTCAATAGTAACCTGTTCACCAAAATCTGTTTTGTTCCATTTTGATTTGGGTGCGTAGAAAAGATTCTTTGGGAATACAGAACTCATCAGTTCACTTTGCGTTTATAATAAGCGCCGGGTTCGAACTCAGTTTCTCCGGTTTCCAGAACCATTTCTACATAAGGAGCGCACATTCTGCATCCGTTGCTACAAAAATCATCGATCTGAAGATCCTCTAAATCTGAATAACCGTGCTCTTCAGCGTATTCTTTGACCTCTTTAAAAGACTTCTCATGACAAATACACCGATTTACCAGATAATCACTCATGCTTGTTTGAAATGCTTTCCAAGCTTTAAGCCCTGCCCCTGATAATTGCTGTCGATCTCGGTTCCATAAATAAATTCAGGAATTTCAGTATTCGGTTCGAACTGCATACTGAAAAGCGTTTGTCCGTCTTCAATCATAAACGGCACGTCGTGTGAGCGGACTTCCAGCACCGCACGAGCTCCTTTATCTTCTACCGAACCTCCGAATCCTGAATCAAAAAATCCGGCATAATGTGTTCTTAGCTCTCCGGATCCGGTATCATAAGCCATCATCTCACAGGCTAACTTTGCAGGAACTCTTATTCGCTCTTTGGATGCAAAAATATAAAACGCTTCAGGTTCTAAAATATACTTGGAATCCTTCGTAGCGTAAATTGGCTCCCAAAATTCATCTATTTCATAATGACCAATATTCTCCAGATCGATGTAGTTATTATGCTTTCTGGCTTTGTACCCGATAATTTCGCCTTTCTTGCCCTTTAGTTGAACACTCATAAAAAGACCTTTATTCACTTTGATCTGTTCCATGGTAACCGGTTCGATATTTTCATCAAACAACAAAGGCTCTGTGTTGTGAATTCTGAGCAAATCCTGATCAGGAACTACTTCAAATCCATGCCGGACCCGAAGCTGATTCAACCGCTGTCCCGTCCTTACTTTTATGGAAAAGGATTTAGGAACTACTTCTAAATATAAATTTCCCTGATAACCGGGAGCAATTTCTTCAAAACGGTGAGAGTAATCTGTAATCACACGAGTGAATACATCCAATCTTCCGGTCGAACTTTTAGGATTTGCCTTAGCTGAAAGGTTTTCCAGAGAAAACAGTTTTACTTCATCTGTATCGCCGGAAACGCCATTTTGTGTGGAATAATGTGATTTGGGGAGATTCAGTTTTTCGAGCAGCGGGATTATGTATACACAGTTCTCTTCAAGCACTGCCCCGTCCTTAATTGAAAACGAATACTGTTCTAACTTGTCGATCTTTTGCTCAACGGTTTCATTCTCGGGGAGAAAACTACATCTAACTCTGTAGGCTATTTCGCCCAATCTTAAATCCAAAGAGTTAGGCTGAAACTGATTGTCATTGATCGGATAATCAGGATGAGAGTCCAAAATTTCCAGATCACGTAAAATTTTTAATTTCTGAACCGGTAAAATCCCTTTGGTATGTAAATGAACTTCTTTAGAACTATTCGACATTATCAGTGCTGTTACAATTTTCCCTAAGATAATAAGGCTGATACTTTAGGCAAATTGTGAATTCTTTTAATCCTTAAATTTTGGTTAATTAATTCAATCCTTCTTTTCTCTTACTAAGCGCTCATAAAAACCAAAAAGATTTTCAAAATGAGTTCTTGGTGTAATGATTCTTTCATCAACTGCATTGCCTACCGCTTTCACCAATTCATTTCTGTCTCTTTCAGTGATTTTTAAGATCGCCTGCTTTAATTCTGCCTTTCTTCCTGCTTTAAAAAACTCTGAATAACTTTCATCAGAAAGATCAGCTACTCCTCCCGCATTTGGCACAACCAATGGCAAACCCGAACACATTGCTTCAGCAACAACCAATCCATACGTTTCTGCGCTTGCTCCGTGAATAAAATAATCGCAGGATGCCAACAAATTTGCAACCTGATCTCTGTTTTCCATAAAACCTTTTAGCTGAACAAAAGCATGCCTGGATGCCTGTCTTTTCACGTAAAATTCCAGCGGCCCATGACCCAGCATTATCAATGCCATCGGTTTTTCCTTTGCAGCTTCAGCAAATCCTTTAATTACTGTTCCTAAACGCTTTTCCGGATTATGACGAGATATACAAATAAACAGATGTGCATCTTCATCCAAACCAAAATCACCTAAAATAGATTTTCTCAAGTCTAAATCTCTTCTCTCCGGAGAAAAGAAAGATTTATCAATGCCAAATGGAACGGCTTTGGGATTTTTGATCCCGAACTTTTTTGTCCGGTTCTCTAACCATTTTCCGCTTACAATGGTGGTATCGTAAGGTGCACTCAACTTCCTCAAATAAGACCAGAATAAACTAAAAATGGAATCGAGTTTTTTAGTTGAAATCCATTTATCAAAGAAAGTATGAGGAAAAACTGCGATTGGGTCCAAATGAAAAATGAAGGATTTAACTGCATTACCTTTCCATTTAGATACAAACCAACCACCTGTCCACGGGGATGAACCTTCTACTACATCAGGATTTAGTTCTGTAAGTAATTGATGAACTTCTTTTTTCCTCCAAAGGAATACATATCTGGGATCCAGTAGCAACGGCGGACCGGGAACCCAATAAACTTTGCCACCATGTCGCTCCTCAACACCACGTTCTCTACCTGGAGCAATAACTATTACTTCGTGACCTAATTCCTTTCCTGCCTGTAATTTCAGGTTTATGTACGTTTTTACCCCGCCGCCCTGATCTGTATAAAATTCTGCTACATCTACTATGCGCATTCTTACTTTTTGGTTGGAACTCAGCTTTATTTTCGATCAAAATACAAATAGTCTCTGCTAATTTTATACTGAGCTAAAAAAATTATCGGTCACGTAAAATAATGCAACTCGCTTTCAGTCTGCTCCAATAGTCTTTACATTTAATTTCTGATTTTGATTACAACATCAGAGTTATCCCCGCTTAATTATTCATTCTAAACAACAGGTGAATTATGCCTAAGATAATTTACTATGTAGCTGCTTCATTAGACGGTTACATAGCAGGGGAAAATAATGACATCAGTAAATTTGTAACTTCAGGTAATGGTGTCAAGAAATACATGTCTGATTTGGAGAAATTTGAGACTGTAATTATGGGGCGAAAAACTTACGAGTTTGGTTATCAATTTGGCTTAGAACCCGGTCAACCGGCTTATCCACATATGCAGCATTATATTTTTTCGGAAACGCTAAAAATTGATCAACTTGCTGAAAATGTTCATATAGAGAAAAGATCAATCGATCGAATTATAGAAATTCGGGACAATTCAGAAACAGATATTTATTTATGCGGGGGCGGGCAATTCGCAGGTTGGCTTTTAGATAATGGATTAATAGATCAACTAAAATTGAAATTAAATCCGATTATTCTTGGGAACGGAATTCCACTTTTCGGAAATTCTAAAACTTCTTTTTCAATAGAATTAATTGAAAGGGAGTCTTTTGATGAAGGACTGGAAATGCTATCGTATCAGATAAATCCTTAAGCAACTTTCCATTCCATTAACTATACTCGTTTAAAACAGCTTAAGCGATGTATTTTATTTTTGATATAGAAACCGTTCCTGATTTCGATTTTGTGCGAAAGGTATTGAATGATCACGATTCTGATCAGGACACTTTGATGGAGATTGCTTCTGAAGAACTGGCTCGAAACAAAGCCGGCTTCCTCCCTCCCATGTATCATCGAATGGTTTCCTGGGTTGGACTTTGGATAGAAAATACCGGTCAGCCGCGACAAAAAGTTTCCTGGAACGGGGAAGACGAAAAAGAAGGGCTTAAACAAATTTTTGATGCCATCGGTACTTTCAAAGATTTCGGGCTTATTCATCACAATGGAAAGGGATTTGATCTACCGGTATTAACCTATCGCGCTATGAAACACGGACTTCAAATGCCGGTTCGTTTAAGTGATTACGATATTCGATATCGTTACAGTAAGCACAATGTGGACTTGGTGGACGAATTCAGTAATTACGGAGCAAGTTCCTGGCCCAAGCTTAAGCATCTCGGTCATTTGATTGGAATTCCCTTCAAACAAACGGGAGAAGGTAATGAAGTGCTTGCCATGTTTGAACGGGGTGAACTTGATTTGATCGAACATTACTGTTATGAAGATGTGATGGCTACCTATGTAATTTGGCTATACAATCAATTTACGACCGGACATATTCCCGAAGAGCAGTTTAATAATTTAAAAGAACGAGCGTTGGCAAAGCTGGAAGAAATTCAGAATAGCTCTTCATGAAATGGTCTCTACTGATATTGGTACTTTTTCAGCTTGAACTGGTTCAGGCTCAATCTTCTGTGCAATATATCAGTTCTCAAGAGAGAGCATTAATAAATCAAAACCCAGATAATGCCGAACTTAATTCGTTCCAACAGTTTGCTTTAACTGATGAAACCCCGGGCTTTGACAGCTTTTACTCCAAACATCTCTCCGAACTTCAAAGCAAAATCAGAAACCGCAATTCTGACAAAAAGAAAGCGGAGAAGATTTTCGAATACCTGCATGAAGAAGTATTTCTGAAATATGAACTGGAATCGCTGGTTCCGGATTTAATCAACAGCAATGCGTACAATTGTGTGACCGCCACTTCTCTGTTTGTCAGCTATGCAGAAGAGTTTGGGATTCCTTTTAAAATCTATGAAACTCCTGCTCATGTATATGCTTCTATCATGGATGGCAATAAAGAAGCAATCGTGGAGCTTACCGCCCCAAAAGATGGCTTTGATTTTGATACTGATAAAGAAAATGTACTGCAAACACTGGTGGAAAGTAAGCTCATATCCCGTGATGAATTAAATGAAAAAGGAGCTGAACAAGTATTCTCAGAATATGTGACGGAAACTATTCCCATCTCCAAAAAAGAATTACTGGCAATTCAGTATTACAATGAGGCGCTGATTAAAGCCAATCAAAAAGATTTTGATTCGGCATACAATCAAATGAATAAGGCGATCTTGTTATACCCCAACCCAACCTTTTTTACAGCTTACGAATACCTTGCCTCAATTTCTCAGACTGATTTTACTCTTACAGCTGAGAAAAAACTTTCACTTTTGAATTCCATGCTGAATGTATCTGACAGAGATTCAATTGTAACTTACAGTCTGGTTAATCACCTCGGAGAACTGATAGAAGATTTACTCAAGGATGAAGAAAACTATTCGGAAGTGGAACAACTTCTGCATGATGTACAAAAAAATGTACTTAGTGATGATTTCATTACTCAAAAATTAAACGAGTATGAAATCTATATGTTTACTGTATTTGCACAAACAGCTTCACTAAAAGGAGAAACACTTTCGGCAAGAGAGAATATTGGGAAAGCGCTGGAAATCGACCCGGAAAGCTCGAGGTTAAATACATACTACGTCTCAGTTACAAGCAATTATGCCTTGAGATTATCACAAACCGGATTATTTGAAACTGCACGAAATATTATCGATGAGCTTGAGCAAAAATATCCGCAAGGCTATCCAGTAATTAAGCAGGCTAAAGTTCAAATAATTCTGGATGCCTTGGTCCCCATTCCAAAATCAGTAGAAAATAAAGAAACGCTTACCACTCAGCTTGAAATTGCAAAACAGCTTCAACCGGAAAATATCTATCTCAAATCCTTCGCTTCAGAAATTTTCCATGAATTAGCTATGGAGCAAATCCGGCGTTCTGACTATCAGGATGCCAAAGATCTGATTCTTCAGGGTCTGACATTTGACTCATCCAATAGTCTTTTACGATCAGATCTGGAGCTAATCAACGATATTCTTAAATAAGTTTTTTTGAAAAAAATTAAGTAAAGCCCTTATCGTCCGATAAGTTTTATTAGAAAATCTTAATAAAGATTAAATCCCTCTAATAAACTTATCGGGATGGAAAAATCAGCCATCTTATTTATCGCTTTATTTGGTCTTGCCTGTTCCGGTTCGTTAGTTAACAGCGAAATTGAAAAAGATCCGGAAACTCAAAAATTCACTTACTCTTTTAACGATTCCCCATCTAAATTGAGTTCGAAAATCTCCGGGTTTTATTCTTTAGCAGGATATCAATCTGTAAATACCGATCAATCCATTCATCTTTATAAAAATTATTCCAAGATTGTATTTGCCGTAGACAAAAACGAGAACCCTCTCTTTGTTTCTACACCCCGTGATGGCCAAATAATATTTAATACTACAGAAACTGCCATCACATTAATCAGTTTGTTTGCGTCCGATTTTGTACCTGATTCATACGATAACTTTGAAAACAGAATTACCAATCACGCAAAATTTGATCTTCTACTTAAAAAGCTGGAAGAGTCACTTAGTAAGACAGGGACTTTCGCTGATGATAAGAAAGTATTTGACACAATTGATGAAATACACACTGATTTATGCCAATATTATTATCACTTAAAGCCGTCATCTAAACCGGTTGAATTAGTAGCACAAAGTAGTGATAAGATTGTTATTAAAAACCAAAGCAAACTTCCATTTACAATTTCGGGACGGCATTTTGCCTCGGATGAATCACTTATTTACTCAATTCTTAATGGAAAGAAACTCGGTAGTGAATCCAGCAAAAAAAGCAATAATTCAAACACTAATGTCCAACTTTCTGAAGGGGCTAATATCATTTCTGTTTATAATAATTTGCAATCTGAAAAAGCACGTTTCAGAAAAACGGCCAAAGATTTAATCTTAAAATTTCAATCTGTTTTAAGGATAGAGAATTATTCTGAAAATGCACTGACAACTCTAACAAATTCACTTTTTAAGCATAATGAAGATAATGAAACATTAAATTCGAGCCGACATAAAGAGGTTGTTTTAAGCGAACTGAAAGCTAACTCTCAGACCATTAAGAACTACTTGGTTTCGCAATTAAATGGAATCGCGTCTTCAAGAGAAAGTTTAAAATTTCTGGATTTAATGAACCTTATTCTGGAAGCTCAAGGCGAGAGTGCCATTATATTTTCTGATGATTCTTACTATCAGGATTTAGATTACAACTCCGGTTTCAACGATGAGCAGCAAATTTGCATCCAGAATAGCGAGCCTGTAGCCTGCGAGATTGCTTCAGAAAAAATCACCTATAGCATTGGCACTGCTGGCTGTAAAGAGCATGAGTTCGAAATTAAGTTTGGCAGCAGATTTTATGCCCCTTTCGGCCTTAATAGTGGGTCAAAACTTAAAATTGAATGGGAATACGAAAATGGAAAATCCGGTTTCTGGCTGATTTCTTATTCAGATTCTAAGGAAAAAATATCGGGACTTAACTCAACAGTCGGTTGCTTCAATTTCGGTGATAAGTCAAAACTAACACTTCGGGAGCAGATAGTAGACCATCTTGGAAACAGAGGGAATGTATCTACAGTTGAGATTGAAAAGCCAAAATTAAAAACTGGTTCTTCAAGAAATAATTCGGAAGCTGCTGTTTTAGTACAGAACTAAATTATTACATCTAATCTCACCAGGTTCACACCACACGATTTGGATCGCTGTAATCAGGAATCTCTCCTTTATATCCGAAGATTCGCTTTATCCATTTCACGGTTCCTGCACTTTGATTTTTGATATACCACTGATCAGCTGCTCGCCTGGCTCCCAATCCCCAACTTGGATAAGGATGTATGGTATCGGCAATATTCCGGAGCGTAACTCCATTTTTCATTGCTACCGCGTATTCCGAAATAAATTCCCCGGCATGTGCACCAACTACAGAAGCTCCTAAAATTTTACCGGTCAGCTTCTTAGCGTATATTTTAATTAGTCCAACATCTTCCCCTTCCGTTACAGCCCGGTCAATTTTGGAGTATGGAAAACGATAGGTTTCAAATTTCACGCCCTTTTCGTTCAGCTCTTTTTCGGTAGCCCCTACATGAGCTACTTCCGGTGATGTAAAAGTTGCCCAGGTAATATGTTTCAAATCCATTTTCATTGGGAATTTAAGCAGTGCCCGTGTAGTAGCCACTTTAGCCATGTGTTCACTCATGTGCGTAAACTGATATTTACTGGCTATATCACCAATCGCATAAATATTCTTTTTACTGGTTCGACAGGAGTCATTGATTTCGATACCTTTTTTATTGTAATCAACCCCTGCCGCGTCCAGATTCAAACCATCGATATTCGGTTTTCGTCCCGTAGCCATTAACAATTTTTCTCCGGAAACAACCTTTTCGTTTCCATCAACCTCTATAGCTACTTGAACTTTTCCGTCTTTTTCAGAAACAGATTTTACTGAAGCGTTTAATTCATAATTAACACCTTGTTTCTTTAATTCTTCATGAAGAATATCCGTTAACTCAGTATCATCATTTTGCATAATTCCGGGAGCCATATCAATTACCGTGACTCTACTTCCCAAATTTGTAAAAGCCTGGCTCATTTCTGTTCCGATTGGTCCACCGCCAATAATCACCAACTCTTCCGGCAAGCTCTCAATTTCGAACAGGCTATCGTTCGTCAAATAGTCTATTGAATCAATTCCATCAATTGGAGGAACAAATGCACTTCCTCCCGCAGCAATAAAGAAAAATCTTGAAGTAACTTTTCGTGCGGATCCATCCGGCAACTTAATTTCGATAGCATTGGCATTCAAAAAAGAAGCTTCTCCCTCAACTACTTCAATTCCCATTTCTTCAAATATTTCCGGTTTATCTGCATCCTCATAAATCTCTTGACGAATATGATCCACATGCTCAATCACTTTTTTAAAATTGATTTCAGGTTCTCCGTCAATCAATCCGTATTTACTTGCATCACGCATTTGTTGAGCAACTTTTCCCGCCTTAAGCAAAATTTTACTGGGTACACATCCCGTCCAGGTACAATCCCCGCCTAATTTATGTCGTTCAATCATCATAGTTTTAGCTCCGAAATTCGCGCAAATACCTGATGCTGTTAATCCTGCTGCTCCTCCTCCAATAACAACACTATCAAATTCGTAATTTCCGGTTCCCTCACCTTCGGTTTCATCAACCCGCTTTCTGATTTTCTGTATCGTGGAATAAGCTCCCCCTACTACTAACAATACAACTACACCATACACCCACCAAGGCACATTTTTTCCTGCAATAATCAGATATAAATAAGCGGATATGAAAAAGAATGTAGTACTAAGCCCAGGAACCACAATAGATTTCCCTTTTCGATAGTTCTTTACAAGCCATCCCAAAGAAAGTGTAAAAAAAGGAATGGCACCCACATAAATAGACCCAAAAATGATAGGATTAACCCCGTATTGTTCTCCAAGACTCAAGAACCAATCTTTTGTCATTTCAAGAAACTCAGCCATGCGTAAATCTGTTAGTTAGTTGTATTAAGATGTAATAATCAACGAACAAGATACTGTATCCATAGAATTAAACATCACGAAACTGTAAATTTATCTTGTGAAGACTTCTAAAAGCACATATTACTTTCTTCCTGCTTTATTAGCAGTCATTGGGCTTTTTACATCTTTAGTGCACTACCACAGTGATGGATTAGAATGTATTGAGCACACTGAAGAAGCACACATAGTGGAATATGAAGTCTATTGTCCTATATCTACTCTTGTTTCGGATGCAGATTTTGTCGAGCCTACTGAATTTGACGCTTTTATATCTTTCGATTCGAAGATTTTTTACAAAAACGACCAAACTTTAAAAAGCTTTTCATCTACTAAACCCGGTCGCTCCCCACCTGCCATAGCTTAATTTCGAACTGTTGATCTGCAGATTCTCAGATCTTTTTAATCAATTAATTCATATTCAAAATTTTAAGCTATGAAAACCTCATTTATTCATGCAGCTAAGACTGCACTATTTTTATTACTTGTAACCGGATTATTTGCAGCTTGCGATAATTCAACGAGCGCCGATGATGACGATCATCATGAAGAACCTGCCGGATTTGTCTTGAAAATGAACGGACAAGATGTTGTTACACAATTACCAGGCGGTGACGTGTCCGGCGAATTCGAACTTGAGCCCGGAGAAGAAACAGCTCTAATCACTATTTTCTTTTTAGCTGAAGATGGCGATGAATTTCAACCGGATGAACCTGAATTTAGTTTAGGCGCAGAATTTGAAGACGCTGGTATTGCTGAATTCGAACAGCATGAAGAAGACGGAAAATGGAGCTTTCACATTCATGCAGAAGCTGAAGGTATCACTGACATGACATTGATGTTAATGCACAATGGTCATTCAGATTTCGACACTCAGGGAATACATGTACATGTTGAAGCAGCTTCTTCAGCTTCTTCTAATTAATTCATGAATTCGATAATTCTATTAATAACCCTTCTCGGTACGTTTTTCGGAGGTTCTCCGAATTCCGGGGAGGGTTCTTTTATTTTATCAGGTTCCATCACAGATAAAGAAACTTCTGAGCCTGTTTCCTTCGCATACATTCATCTCGAAGAATTAAACCGTACAGCGGCATCTGATGTTGATGGTTTGTTTGAAATAAAAAATATTCCGGAAGGATCTTACACGCTCAGCATTCACAGGATTGGTTATAAAACTCAGAAAAGAAAAATTGAGTTAAATGGCAATCTTGAGATAAATATTGAACTCACTCAAACGCTGCTTACTTCCGAAACCATAGAAGTAATCGGAAAAAACAATGCTATAACGGGTTCCAATATTGAGCATGTCTCCGAATCAGTTTCGGGTGCTTCATTACGAAGAAATTTAGGAACAACCTTGGCGAACACACTTTCTAATTTACCTGGCGTAGATCAACGGTCGTTAGGAAATTCCACTTCCCGTCCTGTAATTCGGGGTCTTGGAGATGAAAGAGTGATTATTTTACAAGACGGACTTTCAACAGGTGATGTGTCCGATCAATCAGCAGATCATGCCGTTTCAGTAGATCCTATCGCGAGTTCAGAAATTGAAATTGCTAAAGGAGCTGCAGCTTTAGAATACGGATCAAATGCCGTGGGTGGAATTGTAAATGTAGTGAACAATTTAATCTCTCCAACCCAACCGAAATCTTTAACAGGCTCTGCTACACTTGGCGGACAATCGGTTAATACAAGCGGTTCTTTAGCGGCTGACTTTTCTTTGCCTGTCAGCGATTTTGTAATTAATACGAATTTAAACGGTAGAATTGGTGGCGATACAAACACTCCTGCCGGTGAAATTGAAAACACTCAATATAAAACAACCAACAGTTCGGTCGGAATCAGTTACGTAAAAGACTGGGGTTATTTAGGTGGTTCATTCGGAACCTACTTAAGTAATTACGGAATACCGCCTGATCCAAACGGACATCCGGATGGAGTTGATATCGAAATGCGTAAATTTAATTATGCGCTTAAAGGAGAATATCTCCCAAAAAGCGATTTTATAAAAACTATTGAAGGCGATTTCAGCATCAATAATTACAACCACAAAGAATTTGAAACCACAAGTTCTATTGGTACTGAATTCGGGTTAGTTACAACTACTTCGCAAATAAATCTCAATCACGGAGAACTTGGTTTATTTGAAAATGGAAAATTTGGTGTTTGGAGTGAAATCGAAGATTATGCAGTTCGTGGTGCAAGTACGCCCGACGCAAACAGTTACAAGTTTGGAACTTATTTGATTGAAGAAATCGAATTTGAAGCTTTAAAGATAGAAGCAGGTCTGAGATTTGATTATGTACTCAATAAACCTAAAGAAGACGATCCTAACTCAGATATTGGAAATATCCGGCAAAGAGAATTCAGCGCTTTATCAAGTTCTTTAAATGCCTTTTATGAACTTAGTGAAGGCTTTTCTGTGGGCACAGTTCTGCTTCATTCTTTCAGGGCTCCATCTCTCGAAGAATTATACTCTGAAGGTCCTCATTTAGCTTCCTTTAGCTTTGAAATTGGTAACCCTGAATTAAATCCCGAAAGAAGCTTAGCTAAAGAATTATTTGCAAGATGGCAGGGATCTAAGTCTACCATGAGATTTGCTATCTTTCATAACGATTTCTCCAATTTCAATTACGCGCAAGATACGGGAGAGGCAAATAATAGATTTCCAAGCTTAAATAACTATCAGTTTGTTGGTACTAAGGCAGAGCTATACGGATTTGAAGCTGCAGTTGAACATCAGTTCTTACAGCATTGGGTAGTTGATGCGTCAGCCAGCTTCACTATTGGAGAACGGGATACAACCGATGTAAATGGAAATAATCCCGGAACCCGCCCACTTCCTATGATTCCCCCATTCAAAGCAAAATCATCTTTGAAATACGCAAAAGACGGATTTGAAATAGGCTCACGATTTACTTTTGCTGCCGAACAAGATCGAACAGGAGAATTTGAAGAGACAACCGATTCTTATTTTCTAACGGATTTGTTTGCTCAGTATCGTTTCAATACAAAAAAATTACTTCATACCATTTCTCTAAATGTAAATAATCTACTTGACGAGGAATATTATAACCACCTCTCAAGAATAAAAGATTTAAGACCGGAACCGGGGAGAAATTTTTCTCTGCTCTACAGAATCTACTTTTAATAGTGAAATAAAAAGTCCCCGGATTTTCAAAACCGGGGACTTACCTTAGGTTTCACTAAAGGAGTGAATTGATAAGCTTTTGCGTACAAACGCAACATTCTTCCCCTTTAAGCAAATACATGAGAACCCCGTCACACATTTGTTACAAAAAAAATTTAATTTTTTTTGATTGGCTGAATCGTTCTATTTTTAACCCAAAATTTTATGCGAAATTCAATCATTTTTATTGGCTTTTTTTTGGTCTCAGGTTGTGCTGCTTTGCAGGAATTAGGATCTATTGAAAAGCCTCAATTATCTGTTAGTGATGTTAATATCACTGATTTTTCACTACAGGATGTGGAACTTACTTTCGATGTGGATGTGGAAAATCCTAACCGCGTCGGAATAAATCTCAGTTCCTACGATTTTGATTTTCTAATCGATCAAAACTCCTTTGTGAAAGGAAATCAGCCTTTAAGTACAGAAATAAAATCATTGAGTTCGAGCACTGTACAAGTTCCGGTTCGGTTCACTTTTCAGGATTTATACAACACATTTTCTGGTGTAAAAGATAAAGATGAAACAGCTTATGAATTTGATGCCGTAATCGGTGTTGATTTACCCGTTTTGGGAAATACCAAGGTTCCTATTAAGAAATCAGGAACTTTACCTGTCGTAAAGGCTCCAAAAATCTCAGCCGGGAGACTGAATGTGAAAAATATCTCATTTACTAAAGCTGATTTAGAATTAGAGCTGAATATAGACAACCCGAATGCGTTCGGAATTTCCTTAAGTAATTTGGATTATCAGATAGATATAAACGGAATTAAATCTATAACCGGAAATGAAAGTACGGCCGTAGAAATAGACGAAAAAACTTCCGGGACAATAAAAGTCCCGATTTCTCTGAACTTTTTAGAAGCAGGAAGAACAGCTTATAATATTCTCACTGAAAATGAACCTATTGAATATACTTTAACCGGTTCTACTATCTTTAATACAACACTTCCTTTTTTCGATGCTTCTGCGTATGATTTCAATCGATCGGGAACCGTAAACATATTTAATAACTAACTTTGACACACGTAAGCTACCTCGAAACTCCCATAGGATTTCTCAGAATACTTTCGCAAAACGGAGGAATCAGCCAAATTAAGTTTATGGAGTTTGATGGTCCTGAAGATCCTGATATACATACTGAATCTGCAAAAACGCAGCTAAAAGAATATTTTGCAGGAGTCAGAGACACTTTTGATTTGACATTACTCCCCGGTGGAACTGAATTTGAGCAAAAAGTTTGGCATCAGCTTAACAGTATTCCTCATGGTTCAACCACCACTTATGGCAAAATCGCTTCTAAACTTGGAGACCGGAATTTATCTCAGGCCGTAGGTTCTGCTAATGGAAAAAATCCTATTGCAGTAGTTATTCCGTGCCACAGAGTAATTGGTTCTGATAATAAATTAGTTGGATATGCCGGAGGTTTAGACCGAAAAGAATGGCTCCTTAAACATGAAGGCGCTTTACTTCTGTAACCAACTTTTACTACCGATTATCATTAAGTTGATTAGCTTTTACAACAATAATCTGAATTCGAAATAAAGATAATAGTTTCTGTCATTCCACGGCGAATGCCTGGAATCTGGATTGTTTTTAAATGCTCAATCTTAAATTTACTGAACCCAGATTACTTATTTTAAAGAATTTGAATACTACTATGCTTAATAGATTATATCTTTTGTTATTCCTCTTATTTTTTGGAGTTTCTGCTTCAGCCCAAATGTCAGACGCGCCAGACCGAACGGAAGGTGAAGGTCCTTACGAACGGTTAATTATTCGAGGTGTGCACTTAATTGACGGAACAGGATCACCTGCAACCGGTCCGGTAGATATTGTGGTTGAAGGAAATACAATTGCTCAAATCAGAACGGTTGGATATCCTGGATTGCCGATCAACGAACGCCGTCGTCCTCAGGCTGATGAAAATACCAAAGAAATTGATGCTTCAGGAATGTACATGCTTCCTGGATTTTTTGATATGCATGCCCACACTGGTGGTGGAGCTCAGGGAACGACTCCCGAATATGTATATAAACTTTGGTTAGCTCATGGAATTACCAGTATTCGTGAACCAGGTTCTTTTAACGGCATGAACTGGACCCTTCGGCACAAAGAGCGAAGTGAGAAAAATGAGATTACGGCTCCCAGAATTTCAGCATGGATTGGATTCGGACAAGGGAGTGATGGACCAATCACCACTGCAGATCAAGCCAGAAATTGGGTACAAATGATCCATAGAGAAGGTGCCGATGGAATCAAATTTTTCGGTTCTGCTCCTGAAGTGTATTCAGCTGCTATAGATGAAGCGAACAAACTCGGTTTGGGAACTATGACGCATCATGCCCAAACCAGAGTGGTCTACAATAACGTGTTGGCTTCCGCAAGATATGGTCTGACCAGTATGACACATTGGTACGGACTTCCTGAAGCACTTTTTACCGATAAGATCATTCAGGATTACCCACTGGATTACAATTACAACAACGAGCAACATCGCTTTGAGGAAGCAGGACGACTTTGGAAACAAGCTGCTCCTCCCTATTCCGATAAATGGAATTCAGTGATGAATGAACTTATTGATCTGGATTTTTCTATAAACCCGACTTTCACTATTTATGAAGCCAGCCGTGATTTGATGAAGCAACGTCGTGCTGAATGGCATGAAAAATATACATTACCGTCGTTGTGGAGATTTTATGCACCCAGCAGAATTTCTCACGGTTCCTATTGGCTGGATTGGGGTACAGAACAGGAAGTAGCCTGGAAAGAAAATTATCGTCTCTGGATGGAATTTATTAATGAGTATAAGAACAGAGGTGGTCGTGTTACTTTGGGATCTGATGCCGGTTACATCTACAAACTATACGGTTTTGGATACATTCAGGAAATGGAGTTGTTTCGTGAAGCCGGATTTCATCCTTTAGAGATTTTCCAGTCAGCTTCAATCAAAGGAGCGGAAGTACTTGGCGTTGATGACAAACTTGGAACCATAGAAGTGGGTAAACTTGCCGATATGGTAATTGTGGATGCAAATCCTATGGCAAACCTGAAAGTATTATACGGAACGGGTGCCATCATCGTTGATAACGAGAATAACGTTAAACGGCACGGTGGTGTGGTTTACACAATAAAAGACGGAATCGTTTTTGACGCAAAAGCATTATTAAAAGACGTGGAAGAAATGGTAAAACAGGCAAAAGAAGAAGAGAGTTTTGAAATAACTCAGCCGGGTCTTAAATACTAATTGATCATTGATTTTTTAACATTCATCTCAGAGTTTAGATTTTATGAAATGGCATTCCAGGCGTGACAGCCGGAAAATCCATCGTTGGGGAGCAATAATTATAGCACTCCCTTTTCTGGTGGTTTTAATTTCAGGTTTATTTTTACAGGTAAAAAAAGAGTTCGCATGGATTCAACCTCCAACTCAGGAAGGGGTATCTACCGATCTGGAACTTACCTTTGATGAAATACTTGAGATTTCTGCTTCTGTCGATTCTGCCGGGATTGAAAACTGGGAAGATGTTGACCGTTTAGATGTTCGCCCCGATAAAGGAATGGTTAAAGTCAGAGGAGTAAACAACTGGGAAATTCAGATTGACACCAAAACGGGAGAGGTTTTGCAAGTTTCATTCCGGCGTTCAGGAATTATTGAATCCCTTCATGATGGTTCCTGGTTTCATGAATCCGCCAAATTATGGATTTTCCTTCCTGTGGCGATCATTGTTACCGTTCTCTGGGTAACCGGAATCTATATGTTCTTTATTCCTTATTTGAACAGAAGAAGGAATCGAAAACGTATGGAAAGAAATCAATAAAAGTGATTCCTGAATTTTAAATCTTCTCTAAATTTTGTAGAATGATGTATGAATCTTGCACAAACAAAAAAGAATTAGTTGAGGAGCTATCAGCTGTTCAGGATAAAAAAGTCTTGGATTTGATGAAATCTGTACTCGAACATTTAAAATCTGATCATCTAAATCAGTTGTCAGATGAACAAAAAGAGAGTATTAAAATAAGCCGTGAGCAAATCAAAGCAGGTAATTTCAAGACTCAAACTGATTTCTTTCAAGAAGTCAGACAATGGCTAAAAAAGAAATAATTTGGTCTTCAAAAGACATTGGTAGTCTGTTGAATATATTCAGAATTGACCCGTCATCTCGCGGCGTATGCCCGAGATCTGGATTGAACTATTCACCTCGATTTCATTACAAATTAAAAGTGAAATCTTCCATGTGGTAAAATTACTTCCCATAGGTCTTTTAAGTCTGGATTTAATGATTTTATCAGATTTATCTTCCACTCTCTTCTCCATTTTTTGATCTGTTTTTCTCTTTTTATCGCTTCATACATATTCTGATGAATTTCATAATACATTAAAAAATGAATTCTGAACTTCTTAGTAAATAAAGAACCATTATTCTTTTTATGATTTAATGTTCTATTTAATAAGTCACTTGAAACACCAGTATAAAACACTGTTCTTTTAGAATTTGATAGAATGTAAACGTAACCTTCTTTCATACTTAGTAAGACCATCTCAGAACTAATTCCTTACAAAAATATTTGAGACGGAAGGAAATTTCTTCGTTTTTTAAAGTAGATCCAGATTCCGGCATTCGCTGCGGAATGACGTTGTTAGCGAGTTATTCAATTACATAAAACCTCGTTAACCAATCACTAAGCATCTTTATACATGACTGA
Source organism: Balneola sp. (assembly GCA_965267565.1). Lineage (GTDB taxonomy): Bacteria > Bacteroidota > Rhodothermia > Balneolales > Balneolaceae > Balneola. The sequence continues at coordinate 2,823,337 of OZ254085.1, read as the reverse complement.
CAAATTCCCAAATAAAAATTCCTGAAGATTTTTAGTGTTGTTTTGAGTTGTTTAATTAGTTACTTTGAATTACAAAGTACTTTAATAAACAGTATAAAATGAATTCAGAACGAGATTATACCAAAGACATCGCTGAAATTCGCTCGATGATGGAGCGCTCTACTAAGTTTTTATCTTTATCCGGTTGGGCGGGAGTTTTAGCCGGTTTATACGCTCTGGCAGGAACATATATAGCTGGAGTATTCTTTTCTTTCCAACCCAATGCACTTAGTTACCCAATTAATGCAACCGGCGATAATGTGATGGGGCTTTCTCCTGTTGTGAGCTTAGCGGTTGTTATCTTAGTAATGGCTATAGGTACAGCTATCATTCTCTCGGGACAAAAAGCCAAAATCGAAAATCAAACTATTTGGAATCCCACATCTAAAAGAATGATAATCAATATGGCTTATCCCCTTCTTTCCGGTGGAATTTTAATCCTGATTCTGATCGGAGAAGGTTTAGCCGGACTTGCTGCTCCGCTTACTATGATTTTTTACGGATTGGCTTTAATCAATGCTTCGGTTACTACATTTAAAGAAGTTCGTTCCTTCGGAATTCTCATGATTTTGCTTGGATTAGCCGGTGTTTACTTTATTGAATATAGTCTGTGGCTATGGGGCTTTGGTTTTGGTATTCTTCATATTGTGTACGGCATTTACTTGCATATAAAGTACGAGCGTTAAGGATCTATATTGATGAACGTTTCATTTAACGATTTACATAAAGCTTTTGAAAACAGAATCCGACTGGGAATTATGTCTGTATTAGCTGTGAATGACCATCTTGATTTCTCAGCTTTAAAGGACCTCCTTGAAGTAACAGACGGGAACTTATCCACTCACATAAAAAAGCTGGAACAGGAAGGTTTTGTAAAGGTTGAAAAAAGCTTTATCGACAATAAACCAAATTCGAAATATTCTATAACGAATGAAGGGAAAAAAGCTTTTGATGAATATCTGAATGCAATGGAACAAATAATTAATGCCCGAAAATGAACGCATCGCATTCCATAAAAAAGTTAAGATTTCGAAAATGGGGCTCCCTGTGCCTGCTTTTTCTCGGAATTGTACTATTAGTCTTCATGATTGTAGTTGAAGACGAACCGGGAGGCGTTCCCGTGTTGTTAATTCTAACCGGGAGTATGTTGTACTTCCATACGAGAAAGAAAATTAAAGAACGCTAAAAATTTTAGCTGAATACTTTGAATTTCAAAGTACTTTTATAATTTAACATCAAAACTTAAGACAATGACTAAAAACAAATCCTTCCAAAATTCTCTGGCAAAAGTAGCCGCTATCACTTTGGCTATTCTGCTGATACCTTTCACTGCCAATTTCCTTACCAATGAGGTAAGCTGGTCAACTTCTGACTTTATAATCGCTGGAGTTGCTCTTTTTGGCACAGGAGCCGGCTATGCATTTATCTCATCTAAATCTCAAAATATAATCTTCCGGGTGGCCACAGCTTTAGCTTTACTATCAGGGCTGTTACTATTCTGGGCAAATGGCGCAGTTGGATTAATTGGTTCAGAAAACAACGACATTAACCTGATGTACTACGCAGTTTTTCTGATATTCTTGATTGGAGTGCTAATCTCCCGATTCAAAGCTCCTAAAATGGCGGTAGCTTTAGCGGTAACAGCTGTTGTTCAGGCTTCTACTATCGTAATCGCATTGCTGATGGATGCTCATCACCTACCCTACAGTTCGATCAGCGAAATTATAATGGTAAACCTGTTTTTTGTAACGCTTTTTGCCGTTTCAGCTGGATTGTTTTGGCAGATAGTACATAAAAGTGAAATTGAAGAGCCCAATTCCTGAAAATGGGCTTTTCGAAGTTAAGTAGCGGCTAGTCTTGAATTTAATATATAAGAATCTGAACTGAGTTCGAGTCCGCTTAAAACGCTAGCTATATTTACGATTTTATGATTGATTAAAAACATTTACGGCAATTTTAGCTTCTTGGGTAAGTTGTTTCCATTTTAAATCACTTTGTATTTCTGACCAGTCTCTTTCTACATCAAATTCATCTACAATCGAATCTATGAAACTGTGATATTGAGTCATTGCTTTCAGTTCATTTTCCGTGAAACATGAACGAAATATATTTAAGCCTTCTTCATAAACTCCATCATTATAAACCGTGGAGTCAAAACAAGGGTAATACAAATCATCAAACCAAAGACAGAATGCCTCAATGGCTCCTATCTCTGACTGTTTCTTTAAATCAGACATGCTCTGCAAATAATCTTTGATTAAATCTCTATAAGCAGCTTCAGACATGAAAATTGATTAGTGCATATAACATCAAATTATCAAAACCCCGGCATCAACATCACGGCGGTCTGAACCATTCTTGCTCCACCAACCCAGAACATTCGGTATTTTCGGGTCTTGTCCTGACAAACTTTTCGGTGATCCGCTTGTTAGCAAATGCTTTACCTTATCCATAAGAGAAAACACAAATTTAACAAGCAAACAACAATTCCAATATAACTGATTCTTTTATTTAGCTTTTTTCGAATGCAGATTGCACAAAATGAAATACCAATAACCTGACTTATTACAAGTAATTCATATGGGATAATCGGAACGGCTTCAATATTAATTAGACCTTTAAATTTTTGAGATTCGATAGATACCTTTTCTGCTCGATTCGACCAGTCGACTATAGAATATACACCAAATGCTCCAATTAATATTGATAGATAGCCCGAGTATTTCATAACAGAAAAGTTTTCAAACTAAATATTATCAAAACCCCGGCATCAGCATAGCGGCATTTTGTACCATTCTGGCTCCGCCAACCCAAAACATTCGGTATTGGGTGTTGTCGAGTAAGAAAACTACGTTTCCGCTTCCCATTCCATGAACAGCTGCGAAAGCCATTCCTGCTGCTTTCTCTTTGTTTTCCTGCGAAGCATAGCCTGAAGCCAACACTTCATCTGCATCTTTTAGATAATAACCAACCGTACTGAAAGCAGTATTTGGTTTTAAAGCATTCGTGCTGAATTTTAAAGAATACATTTTATCCGGCATACCAAAAGCCAATGGGTGTGAATTATCAATCATGGCTTTGAAAGCAGATCCCGGAATTCTTCTCAATCCACTGGAGTCTTCCTGATCTTTGTAACGAGTGTAAGCTGCAGGATCAATTTTATCATCTCCTTCCTCATCTTCTTCCGGATCGTAGAGTTCCGCCGGAGTAATTCCCGATTGATCTTTCGTTAACCAACTTGCACTACTCTCTGTACCAATCAAAGTTCCTCCATTTCTTACCCAGTTCTTGAGTGCTTCACGGGCATTCTCACTAAAAATCCTGTTTAAACCAAAACCACCGGGCATCAGAATTACATCGTATTCTTCCAAATCCAATCCGTTAAAACTATCAGATCGAATTCTGGAGATTCCAAACTCAGTCCACTGATCGAATAAATACCAAAGCTGCCCTGAGGTGTAGGAACTAAATCCTGAATCCATCATTAGTGCAACTTTTGGCTCCTCAACCGGACGATTACTCGGCGATCCCAAATCACTGCCTTCATCCATTCTTCCGGTATTAAATCCGGTGATTACCACATCCGCTTCTTCAGCAATTGCTTTCATATCCGAATGGATTGTTTCAGATTTGTGCAGGTTTCGTCCCAAAAGAATCACCAGACTTCCACGAGAAAATTCATTGCCGTCTTTAGTAAAACCTTTAGATGCCGCTCTTACTTTATATCCGTGTTTCCAGAGATGAGAAAGTGCTTTTGGTGCATTACGTTGCTTCCAATCCACGGTATAAGCGTAAGTAGCATTACCATTTTCCACGGATTCGGGATGCGAAAGCATTTCTGAAACTTCAGTGGTATTTACTCCAACATTTGAAGTTGTCCAGGCTGCATCCAGATTGTAAGCCAATGGCGCTGACCAGGTACTCATATCGTACATTACTGAGTCTTTGATCTCAAGCTGTCTTCTCATAATGGTATTGATGAAAAGATGCGCCGGCTGGTTAGTTTTAATGATAAAATCTCCGGCTTTAAAAGCTCGTGACGACGAACTTCCATCCCAATAGCTGAACGAGTTTCTTTGAGTAAAATCTTCAGAAGCCTGTTCTACTTGTACATTATGCTTCAACATTAAGTTGACTAAATCATAGGTATAGTCATTTTCATTATTGGGAAGAATATATGCTTTTGTATTTCCTTTCTGAGTTCTTTGAGATCGGGCTCCTTTGAAATAATCCCAGAGTCTTTCGCGATTTTCTACTGAAGTTTTAACAATGGAAACTCCATTTTTGTAGTGATCAAATACTCTTTGTCGTAACGTCAATACATAACCATCGTTAGTTTCTACTGCTCGCCCACCACGACTATGACCTCCCTGCTCAGCCAGCATTCCAATTCCACCCATAATACTTGGATAGGAGGATCCATATCCCGGATAAAAGAAATCAAAGCGTTCTCTGGTTTCAAAATTGACCTTTGCTTCATCAAATTCTTCGATAGCTCCACGACCAAAAACATCTGCCCACATCTCATAATCTTCCGGAAGCTCATGATTTCTTGGCGTGGTTCCGGGCATGGTAAAGTAGTTGTTGTTAAATCCCTGCTCATGAAAATCAATGTGAACCTGTGGCATCCACTGCTGATAAACATTGATTCTGCCTTGAGATTCAGGATGAATCAACCAAACCCAGTCGCGATTTAAGTCAAACCAATAATGATTAGTTCGTCCACCCGGCCAGATTTCATCGTGCTCCAAATCCTCGGCGTTTGTATTCAGAATATTAGCTCTGCTCGATTTGTACCAGTATACATAGCGATCGCGTCCGTCAGGATTTAGCATTGGGTCGATAATAACCACTGAATTTTGCAACCAATTTTCAGTCTGCTCGTCTGTTGCAGCTACTAACCGGTAAGCCGTTTGCATGGCCGCCTCGCTACTGGAAGGCTCGTTTCCGTGCACGTTGTAACTCATCCAAACTACAATGGGATCAGCTCCTACTCGAACAGAACCTGGATCGTTGGCAATTTTCAAATTCTTTTTACGAATACCTTCCAGATTTCTTTGATTTAGTCCTGAAGTAATGACCGCATAATTCACAGATCTCCCTTCATAAGTTTCCGCATATTTTTGGAAGGTTATTTTATCAGATACTTCAGCAAGCTTTTCGAAATAAGCCATCACTTTATGATGGAAAGTATATTCCTCGCCAAGTTCATATCCTAAAAACTCGGCCGGAGAAGGAATATCGGAATCGTAAGTTATGTCTGGGTCAAATTGGAAGCGATCTATGGCATCCTGAAATTGTGCCTGAGCGGTAAATACAAAGAATGAGATTAGTAGTAGCAGTGAGGTCTTTTTCATAGTCAGTTATTTTGATTTGTTCAACACTAACAAAATTCCACGTAAATTGGAGTTAAATCTTAGCTATATGAGTATTGAACACCTCATTAATGAGTTTTTCAGAAATCAACTAATAGTTGAACAACTTTAAGTTAGATTTAAAAGACAAATGTGTGTGTATATTTAACTAAAACAGAACCGGACTGAATTGCAGGCAATCTTGGCAATCCCATTTCTACCGGATCTCTGTTTGTGAAGGATTGCTCATTAATAACAAGAAAGAAATCTCGTCCTTCACTAAAGTTGTACCTGAATCGAATATTAGCTCCAACTTGCTCCGCTACATTACTATATTGAATAAACGCGCTCAAAGTAGCTTTTTTATCGAATGCATATTGACCTCTGAACTGAGCTAAATGAGAAGTAAATTCGGTTTTTGCCCGGTTTGTACGATCAGGAAATTTAAGATGTGTAACCCTGTAACTACCACCTATTTCTACTTTTCTTGAAATGAAGAATCTTGGACTTAAATCCAGCTCAATAATATCCCCGTCATAAATAGTTCCGATCCCTCCGTTTATTCCTCCACCTACTTTCCATGCTTCGGAAAACTGATATCGGAATCCGGCTCTTGCAGTTTCGTAAACTTCAGACGGAATAAAAATTCGTCCTAATAAGTTAAATGATTCACCAACGGGGACGTCATCTTTTTCGAAAACAGCTTCAATATTTAACTCACCGTATTGTTTAAACCTACCACTCCATTGTGTCCTTAGTGTTCTGGATTGAAGTCCGGTTTCAAAATTAGCCAGTTCGTATTGATCATTATAAAACCTTCCGAAATAGAATGCATTGATACTTGTTCGCTGAAAAACTGATTCTTCCCCAGGTAGCCATCCATAGCTTAATCGTAAAAACTTTTGCGTTGTCCCACCTACTCTTACAAAGCCCACCTCAGGATCAAAATTATTTCCAAGCCTGTTAACTGTAACTTGGTATCCAAAACCCGCATTTGTATCGTTTCGTAGAGAAAGTCTCAGAGCTGAGGTTTCATCCACATCATATCTTTGGGAACCGGTTAAATCATCATCAATAGATTGAGAAAACCGAAACTCAAAAAAATTAGTGTTGAATGTGTTTATATCTCCATCAAATCCATATACAATATTTGAGCTTCCATCGGCACCAAAACGACTGGTAAAAATTCCGCCTAAATAAGAAGCTGAATTAAATGCCTGCTTTTGCAGACGAAGCACTCCAAAATTTTCAGATGGTAGATTTTCACTGTCTGCCGTCTGGAGATTCATTAATCCTACATCCAAATCTCCAACTCTTCCTGTTAGTCTGGCTCCTCCTAAAATCCGAACCTGATTTCCGCTGTTATCCAACCCAATTCTTCTGCTGTAAAACACTCTGTCTCTACCAAATGAAAAATCGAAAAGACCTGCCCTTTGCTGGAAAAATTGCCTTTTTTCAGGAAAAAACAGTGAAAATCTGGATAAATTTAATTGTTGGTCATCCGCTTCTACCTGAGCGAAATCGGTGTTTACTGTTGCATCCAAAGTCAGATTACTTGTCACATTGTACTTCAGATCAAAACCTACTTCAGCCGTAAAATCGTTATCAAAATTATATGCTGTGGAATCAGAATTAAGAGTACTTACAGAATTTATACCCGTTAATCCGTAAGGCGTGATATAAAGCGGATTTTTTGACTTTACTCCTTCAAGAACCACATCCTGTGCTTGTGATGGCTTTGCATTACCCAGTCCCCAGTTTGGTGGTATATCCGGATAAATATGACGTTCATTCTTCTTTGTGATCCATCGGTAAATAATGATTCCCATTTCGGTAACATCATCCACTTCCTGAACGCCGATACTTGAAAACGGAATTCTCATCTCTGCAAACCAACCTTCATCAGTTATGGTTGTCTCAACATCCCAAAAGGTATTCCAACTGTCATTAAAAACATTTCTTCCCCCGCTGAAGTCGGCATCATTAGACAGTGCAATATCAAAGCGAACTCCATCAGGATTAGTGAAAAACCAGGTAGCATTTTGATTGTCGTTGAATCCATCTATTACTATTGCAAAAACGTCATCACTACTATAATTGTCTCTTGTTAAAGAATTAGTGGTAATGGTCTTCGGATTTTCAGTGTAAAGTTTACCCGCTACATATACGAAATTGTCATCATATCCCACTTTGAATCGGGTAACTTCACTCATATTTCCCATAAATACGGGCTCGTATTGCACCGGTTCTATATCAGGTATAGCCTCCCATGCCGGCTCGTCAATTTTACCGTCTAATATTATGGGTGTATTTATACGATTAAGACGAATAGTTTCCTGAGCAATAGAAACACCTGAGAATATCAGTATTAATGCACCTAAGATGATTAGTTTTTGCAATCGAATTTGTAATCTTTTCTTTTTTACAAACTATCAACTTGTGAGATATAAAGGGAGTCGGTTTTCTAACTTTTACAGGATATTCGCTCTTAAAACTTTCAGTATTAATCCGTCATTCTCCTTATTTTGAAAAAACTATTTAATATCCAATGACAGACATTCTTTCGGTTCCCGGAATAAGCGAAATAAGAAAAGCCCATCAAGTAATAAAAGAACATGCCCATGTTACTCCTGTTCTTAAAAGCGATAAGTTAAATGAACGGACCGGAGCTAAGGTCTTCTTTAAGTGTGAGAATTTTCAGAAAGTGGGTGCTTTCAAATTTCGGGGCGCTTGCAATGCCGTTCTTACACTCCCTGAATCGGAAGCAGAACGTGGAGTAGCCACTCATTCCTCCGGAAACCATGCACAGGCTTTGGCTCTGGCTGCAAAAATTCGTGGGATAAAAGCTTACGTTGTAATGCCGGAAAATGCCCCGAAAGTAAAGGTTGAAGCCGTAAAAAATTATGGAGCTGAAGTTACTTTTTGTGAATCAAGTTTGGATGCACGTGAATCTACTTTAGCAAAAGTTGTAGCAGAGCATGGAGCCACTCCTATTCACCCCTATAATGACTCCAGAATTATTGCAGGTCAAGGAACATCTGCGTTGGAATTTCTTGAAAGCAATCCTGATTTAGATATTATTATGACTCCAATTGGTGGCGGTGGATTACTCAGCGGAACCGCTCTTGTGGCTAAGTCTGTCAACCCAAACATAAAAGTGATAGGCGCGGAACCCGAAGAAGCAGATGATGCTTATCGTTCTTTCAGGGAAGGAAAGTTAATTCCCGGATACAGCACACAAACCATTGCAGACGGATTAAGAACCTCACTTGGTGAACTCCCTTTCGAAATCATCAAAGAGAAAGTAGATGACATAATCACAGTTAGTGAAGAATCTATAATTTCTTCTATGAGATATATTTGGGAACGCATGAATATTATTATAGAACCTTCCTGTGCAGTTCCTGTAGCTGCTTTATTTAATAATAAGGATCAATTCCTTGGAAAAAGAGTGGGGATTATTATTACCGGAGGAAACGTAGATCTGGATAATCTACCCTGGTGAACTTTGAACCGTAGAACAAGGAACATTGAACTTCGATGTTCCTTGTTCTATGGTTCAACTGTTCTAAGTTCTCTTTAGTAATACTAACATCTATATGTGATTTTACCTTGCTTTACATGCTGGTAGTTTAATCATGTTCCATTAATAAATTTAGGGAGATGTTATGAAGTCGTTTTTAGCTGGATTGCTGTTATTGTTAGTTCCGGAAATGATCAATGAATATTATCCGGTTAAGAACTCTGAAAAAGTTAAGGTAAAGGGAAAAGTAATTGACGGAGATACCCAACAAGCTATTGTTGGAGCGACCATTTACATCGCTGAAATAAATAAACATGAAACCAGTGATGTCAATGGAGATTTTGAATTCAATATTGAGCCCGGCAATTATACACTCAGAGTTCAGTATGTCGGATTTAATTCGCTGAGTAAACAAGTTACAGTTCCAAAAGAAGGGATTAAGAATCTGATTCTTAAACTTGAACCCGCTCTAACAGAGCTCGATGAAGTAATAGTTACATCTTATGAGCGAGTAACACTTCAAGGAAAAGCAGCTGGTATACCTCTAAGTACTCCAATGCACCTTCCTTCACCAAATTACAATACGGAAGAATACGACAACATTTCAGAAAACACCTTTAAGTGGGCGCAAAAGACTCCGCTTTCAACTTTTTCTATTGATGTAGACGGTGCTTCTTATTCGAATGTTCGCCGAATGATTATGGATGGCAGACTTCCTGTAAAAGATGCCGTTAGAGTTGAAGAACTCATCAACTATTTTAGCTACGATTACAAAGAACCTACCGGGGAGCATCCTTTTTCTGTACACACTGAATTTGCGAACACTCCGTGGAATCCAAAGCATCAGTTAGTACAGGTTGGAATTCAGGGAGAAAAAATTGAAGCTGAAAACCTACCGCCATCAAATCTGGTATTTCTTTTGGATGTTTCCGGTTCCATGAATTATGGAAACAAACTTCCGCTGCTCAAAAAAGGATTTAAACTATTAGTAAATGAACTCCGGGAAGAAGATTATGTCTCAATCGTAGTTTATGCGGGAAGTTCAGGATTGGTTCTTCCGCCAACTTCAGGAGCAGAAAAAGAGAAAATTCTGGAATCATTGGAAAAACTTCGTGCAGGTGGATCAACAGCCGGTGCGGCAGGAATCAAACAAGCGTATGAAGTTGCAAAAGAAAACTTCAGAGAAGACGGAAACAATCGTGTAATCCTTGCAACGGATGGTGATTTCAATGTGGGCGTTTCCAGTCAGGGAGAATTAGTTGATTTGATCGAAGAAAAAAGGGAGCAGGGTATCTTTCTTTCAGTATTAGGATTTGGCTCCGGTAATCTGAAAGACTCTAAGATGGAGCAAATTGCCAATAACGGAAATGGAAACTACTACTACATCGATAATCTGTTGGAAGCTAAAAAAGTGTTGGTTTCTGAAATGGGCGGAACACTTCACACCATTGCAAAAGATGTCAAGATTCAGGTAGAATTTAATCCTCAAAATGTAAAAGCATACCGCTTGATTGGTTATGAAAATCGCCTATTAGCTGATGAAGATTTTAATGACGACAAAAAAGATGCGGGTGAATTAGGCGCAGGACATACTGTTACCGCTTTGTATGAAATCATTCCCCATGGTGTAGCGATTGATACATCTTTAAGTGATATCGATGAATTGAAATACCAAACTCCATCTACTCCAACCGGAGAATTTGGTGATGAACTTATGACGGTAAAACTTCGATACAAACAACCTGATGGTGAAAAAAGCACCTTACTTTCGCATGTGATTAATGTCTCAGATTTGGACGAAATGTCTCATGATTTAGCTTTTGCTTCTTCTGTAGCTTCGTTTGGAATGTTACTCAGGGATTCAAAATTCAAAGGAGACAGTTCATTTGAATTGGTGAAAGAACTTGCACAAAACGGCAAAGGCGAAGACTTAAATGGGTATAGATCTGAATTCATCAAAATTGTGGAACTTGCTGAGTTACTATACAAAGGCGAAGCGAAGAACTAATCAAAAGATTCAATTGCCATTTCCCAACATTCAATTTCCAAGTATGAACCAATTGGAAATTGAATGTTGGTTATTCAAATAAAATTCATCACGGGAACATTCTTAGCAATGGTGAGTAATTCTATTACAAACTAACTCTCTTGCTATGAAAAAATATATCTACATTGCTTCCATACTTTTCTTTTTCTCCTGTACAGCACATTATTCTGCTCTACATTATCCTCCCCACCCGGGCTATCAACCGGGAGAAGAATACGATGAAATTGTGGAGAACACATTTCTTACGCCCTCGGAGCATCCATTGTCTACTTTTGCTATTGATGTAGATGGTGCTTCTTATTCGAACGTTCGCCGGATGATCATGGATGGCAGACTTCCGGTGAAAGATGCAGTCAGGGTTGAAGAAATGATTAACTATTTTAGCTTTAACTACCCTAACCCGACAGATGGCAATCCATTTTCGGTAAACACAGAAATTTCTCATGCACCCTGGAATCAAGATCACCAATTAGTCCAGATAGGAATAAAAGGAATCGATATTGACCCTCAAGATCTTCCCCCTTCAAATTTGGTGTTTCTGCTTGATGTTTCAGGTTCAATGGGATCCAGAGACAAACTCCCCTTACTTAAAAAGGGCTTTAAACTGTTGGTAAATCAACTTCGCGAAGAAGATTATGTTTCCATCGTGGTTTATGCCGGAAATGCCGGTCTTATTCTCCCTCCCACCTCAGGAGCTGAAAAGGAAACCATTCTCGAAGCGATTAATGATTTACATGCTAAAGGATCAACGGCAGGCTCCAAAGGTATTCAACAAGCTTACAAAGTAGCCAAACAAAATTTTAACGAAGACGGAAATAACAGAATTATTTTAGCAACCGATGGAGATTTTAATGTCGGAATTTCCAGTGATAAAGCACTTGTAAAACTCATCGAAGAAAAACGTGATGAAGGTATTTTTCTTTCTGTTCTTGGGTTTGGGAAAGGAAATCTGAAAGATTCGAAAATGGAAAAGCTCGCTAACAACGGAAACGGTAATTACTATTACATTGACAATCTGTTGGAAGCTAAAAAAGTGTTGGTTTCTGAAATGGGTGAAACACTTCACACCATTGCAAAAGATGTCAAGATTCAGGTTGAATTCAATCCCCAAAACGTAAAAGCTTACCGCCTAATTGGTTATGAAAACCGCCTGCTTGCTGATGAAGATTTCAACAATGACAAAAAAGATGCAGGAGAATTGGGAGCCGGACATACTGTAACTGCTCTTTATGAAATTGTGCCCAAAGGAGTACCTATATCCAATGCTTTGCTGCCTGTAGATCCGCTCAAATATCAAACAAAAACAGAAGTTGAAGAAATTTCAAATGATTATAAAAATGAAGTAATGACAGTGAAACTTCGCTATAAAAAACCTGATGAAAACAACAGTTCTTTAATCACAAAAGTCGTTAACACTTCTGATAGTCATGAAATCTCCCGTGACTTAGCTTTTGCTTCTTCTGTAGCTTCATTCGGAATGTTACTCAAGGATTCCAAATTCAAAGGAGACAGTTCATTTGATATGGTGAAAGAACTTGCACAAAATGGCAAGGGCGAAGATCGAAACGGATACAGATCCGAATTTATCAAAATTGTTGAGCTTGCTGAGTTACTATACAAAGACGAAGCGAAAAACTAATCAGAATATCAAATATCCATTTCTCAACATTCAATTTCCAAATGTGACTAAACTTGGAAATTGGATGTTGGTTATTCCTTATTGGCTATTCATTAAGTGCATCAATTCGTCTCTGTAAAACAGACTTAGTTCTTTCATTCTCCGCTAAATCCATAGCCTTTTTATAAGAACTCTCGGCTTTTTTGAGATCTCCTCCTTCTTCATATACCTCAGCGGCTGAATAATGAGATCGCCAATCATCACTCCATTTTTTTACCATCTCTTCTGCTGTATAGTATCCTTTTTCTTTCATTCCTTCCACTACTTCAAGTTTTGCAAGCAGACCTATGGTTTGAACACTTTGGTCTCTACGGACGGCTTGCCGTGCCCATTCCAATCCCTTATCCGTGCGGTAATCATTTTGTAAGGTGTAAGCTGCGCCTTGAACCCATCCCTGCCATCCGAACGCAGGGAGTGTTCGGAATTGATTTTCGATATGAGCAAATGTTACTTCTTTAGGAATTTCAACAGTAAACGGAACTTTTACATGTGCCCACTTTAATGAGATTTCAACGGATGTAGCTGTGTAATCAGCGAAAGAAAACTTCATCCACTCATACTTGCTGTCCATTTTCTCAGGAGTAACAGTCACCCGTAAAGCATCTTCACTTTCATCGTAGAAATAACTTCCCCAGGCTTCACTGAAGTTCGAAAATATAATCACCCATTCATCTTCTCCGGGAATAGTATGCATTCCATAGGTTCCCGCTTTAAGTTCTTTCCCATTTATAAGCACGTCATCAGTTACCGAAAACATGGTATTTTTGTTTGCGCCGGTTCTCCAGACTTCACCATATGGAACCAATTCACCCCAGATTTCTCGCCCCTTTATTCCTACAGAACTGTAATCAAAGCTAATTTCTGTAAAGCCTATAGTAATGCTTCTGGTTTCGTGGGGACTAACTTGCGGTAATTTTAAAGAAACCGGTAACTGAGCAAATGCAGAAGTGGATAATCCAGCAACTGCAATTAAAAGAATGAGTAATTTTTTCATGATTGTGTGATTTTTAGAATTCACTCTGAATCTAATAATTATTTTCAGAAAACAAGCCTTTTGAAACATTATTTCACTTTTATTCGTCTTAAGAACCAAATAATTTCTTGTTATGACACAAAAGGGCAGATTTAAAAAAAGCAATCAGGACGACTTCGATCTTGACTCTTATATCGAAGAACAGGCACAGGGAAATCCTAAACAGCAATCCCACATTATTAATGAAGACCAGCACGAAACCTCCTTCTGGAAGAATGCAGTATTAGGAGCCGCTTTGGCATGTACCGCTTTTCTATGGTACCACGATTGGAGTCCGGTTCAAGCTTATGAAAGTGTGTTTGGTGCTGATGAAGTCGCAGTAGTTGCTCAGGGACAATCGGGAAACCGAATTGTGATTGATATACCCGAAATCGAAATTCCAGAGATTAACATACCGGAACAGCGGGAAGTTGAACGTGTGATTCGGGAAGAAATAGAAAGAGCGGCTGCAACCTTACCTTCTGTAACTGATTATTTATTACAACTTAAAGAATTAGGACTACTTGAAGACGGAAAGCTTTCAGCTTTTCAGGCAAGGCAACTACATCAGGGTGGTGTTCCAATATCTTATGTCCAGGAAATTGACAATGCAGGTTATCTGGATGATTTAAATTTTGTGGCAATTACCGAATTTTATAAAAATAATATTCCTCTGGATTACCTGAATCAGTTTGAAGAGGCAGGTTATCTGAATCGCTTAAATTTTGTCTCCATTTCTGAGTTCTATAAGAATGATGTTTCAATGGAATATTTAGATAAATTGGACAAAGCAGGTTATTTAGATGATCTGAGTTTTGTTTATATCACCGAATATTACAAAGCAGGAGTTACTACTGATTTTTTAGACCAGTTAAAAGCTAACGGTCTCTATGAAGACCTGAGTTTTATTGATGTGGTTGAAATGTATAAAGACGAAAATAACTAAGGAAACCGATGAGCTCTCAAAGATTTAAAAACGATTTACGCAAAACCAACTCTGATCCTGATTTTGATCTGGATGAGTATATTGAGGAGCAATCTAAACAAGCTCCTGATAATCCCGTTCAGCAGGAAGAACCATCTTCAGTAAAGCGAAATATCGGAGCAATGCTAATAGTATTAATTCCCGCAATCTGGTTCTTTTCCAGTGATCCTTTTTCACTTTTTGGTAATGATGTAAACAACGCCCCGGTTTTTTTGGAAGGTAATTCTCAATCTCAAACCGCAGTTGTAGCGCCTCCACCAACTCCTCCGACCGAGGCTTTTAACTTTAATTTCAATTTCGACTTCAATAATTCTTCATCGCTGGAAATGAGTTATACCGATTATCTGGCTGAGCTTAAAGAGTTAGGATATCTTGATAATTTCGGAGGTTCCGCCACATCAAGGCTGTATCAAAATAATGTACCTGTTGAGTATATCGATCAGATAGGAAAAGCAGGACTATTAAGCGACTTTGGAAGTACTTCGATCTCCCGTTTATTTGAAAACCAGGTTCCTGTAGAATACATCACTCAACTCGATCAGGCGGGTGTGTTGTCTAATTTTGGAAGCACTTCGATTTCCCGACTATATACTGAAAATATTCCTCTTGAATACATCATTCAATTCAAAGAAGCAGGAATGCTCGATAATTTCGGGAGTACTTCATTAACCAGATTATACCAAAATCAGATTCCTTTCGAGTATATTGAATCGTTAAACAGTGCCGGATTATTAAATGATTTCGGCAGCACCTCTATTTCAAGATTGTATTCGAACAATGTTCCCACTGAATACATCGTAAGTATGAAAGAAAAAGGACTGATTAATAATTTTGGTAGTACTTCAATAACGAGGCTATATCAAAATGACGTGACTATTGAATTTCTTGAAGAACTCAAAGAAAAAAATCTTTTAAACAGTATGTCTTCAGAATCAGTAGTTACTGCATTCGAATTAGAAGGAAATTAATATGAGCTCGCAACGATTTAAAAATGACTTAAGAAGCGGTAACAGCGATCCGGATTTTGATCTGGATGAATATATAGAAGAACAAGCAAGCACTGAAAAAAATCTAAATGAAAGTGAGTTTAAAGAACCGCCAATCTCTTCTAAAAAAAATCTTCTTGCCATTTTCATATTTGCAATACTTCCTGCAATTTGGTTCATATTTCTTAGTCCAAACAATTTACTGGACAGACTAGGCATGACAGATTCTCAAACTGTAACCCAAAGTCAACAACAGTTTAATCTTCCTCCGGTTCCTACAGCTCCCCTTCCTCCACCCGTTCAGGCGGGAGAAGTTTCAGGCAACTATCTGGACTATCTGCAGGAAGCTAACCGATTGGGATATACGAACGATATTTCTCCTTCAGGCATACGGGCATTATACGATTCCGAAGTTCCTCTTTCCTATTTAGAAAGCTTAAAAAATGCTGACTACCTTGATTATTTTTCTTATTCAGCAATAATAGGTTTATATGATGGTGGTGTTCCGTTTGAATATCTGGATCAAATGAATAGTGGTGGTTACCTTATGAGCTACTCTTATTCAGCGATAATTGGATTCTATAATGGCAATGTGCCGGTTTCTTACTTAGATGAACTAAGTCGTGGCGGTTTTCAGGATGAGTTTTCTTATTCCGCGATAATAGGTTTATATAATGGTGGAGTTTCTATGGAGTATCTTTACCAAATGCAGCAAGCAGGCTACCTTGATGAGTTTTCTTACTCAGCTTTAATCGGTATGTACAATGGCGGAGTAAGCATCAAGTTTTTGAATGAGTTGAATAATGCAGAATTAATCGATGAATTCTCTTATTCAGCCATTATAGGAATGCACAATTCGGGAGTTACCACGGATTATCTGGTGCAATTAAATCAAAGTGGATTCTTAGATGCTTTTTCTTACTCGGGAATCATTGCCCTGTACAATTCTGATATTCCGGTCAGCTTCTTAAAAGAACTGGATGATCGCAGTCTGTTGGTAGATATGAGTTACACCGATGTGATTCGGGCTTATGGAAATGGGAATTGAGTTTTAAAGCCGTAGAGAAGTTAGGTTTTTATAAATATTAAGCTTGATACATCACTTCTAAACCAGAATAGCAAATCTTCCTCTCCTGGGAGAGGGTTAACATACATCACTGTAGCGCAAAATTTATCTATTAAAGACATGAATCAAACTACCAGAACCCTTGAAATCCAAAGAAAAGAATTTGCAGACCGGCCTTTTCTTGCCACACCAATTTCCGGATTAATCGCCTGGTTAATAGTTGGAATTTCCGGATTGATTTTTCCTCCTACTATCACCGTTTGGATACTTTTCATTGCTACAGGATGTATAGTTTATCTCTCACTTTTTATTTCCAAATTTACGGGAGAGGACTTTCTCGATAAGAGTAAACCAAAGAACACTTTTGATAAACTGTTCTTTTTTACCGTTGCCCAATCCATCCTTGTCTATGCAATTGCAATTCCCTTTTTTCTGATTGATTATACTTCTCTTCCACTCACAGTCGGTATTTTAACCGGGACTATGTGGTTTCCTTTTTCATGGATCATCAATCACTGGGTGGGAATATTTCATGCAGTTTCCAGAACCGGCATTATTCTGATTCTTTGGTACGCGCTACCGGATTACCGATTCTCAGCTATTCCTTTTGCTATCGTTGTGATTTATGTGATAACGATTTTTATTCTCAGAAACAGAAAGCAGATTTCTGTTTAACCGTAAATTGAAGATTTACGATTATGCTCGCTTGCCGAATTGAAAGAAAACCAATCTCATCAAAACCGATGAGTATAGCTCAGCTTCACTATCCCTGCCTGAGTGGTAGTTTCAAACCTTCCCATGATATCTTCTCTCCAGTTATGATTATATACCAGAAATAAATTCGATCCCGGAGTAATAATCCACCGTAACCGGTTATTCAACCCAATTTGTTTACTCAGATTATCATACTGAAGATTGGTTGTAAAGAATATCTCTGTGGTTAAATCCCATATTCCTTCAAAAAGAAACAAATCGGCATTAAAATCACCTTCCGGAAGACGAACCATGCTCCGCTCATAACTTGGCGATAATTCCACTCCCGGAATTGGTCGGAAGCTCAAACCTGCTTCGATCTCAGTAGAAGTTCCTGTCCAGAATCCACCATATTCAAACTCGAAACCAGCGGATATTTTTCTGAAAACGGCAGTATTGAGCTCTATTTCCGTATTCCAGTTTGTATATTCGCCTTCAGGAATAATGATGCTTCCATCACGACGAATATCGAATGGGTTCTCCAACAACTCGTAATTTCTGCCTACCTGCCAGCTGATGCGATCACCAGTGGTAAAACGAATATCGGTAAGAGTAAAAACAAGGTTCTGAGTTAACAGCGTAAAATCTAAGTCCGTCAAATGCTCAAACCTAATTCCCCATTCCATTTGATCGATAGTTTTACTTTCCGTGAATTGCGGTGTGTAAGCTACCGAAGGTTGTAATCGGCGAAAAGCCACTCTTCGGGCAAAACCAACGGCCGGATCAAACGCTTCTCCAAACTCTCTGTAGGAAACATGTCCCGACCAAGGTCTGTTAGGAAAATTCAGTCGAATTCCCCGGGATGAACGGTCAGCCAGATTAGTAGAATTATTTGAAGCTAAGGCTTCATTATGAAATACAAAGAATGCCTGAAACTGCAAATTCTTATCCCCCAAAAAGGTGGATGTTGCGAGTTCTAAATCAGCACCAAATGTATGGCGATCTTCGAGTGAATCTATATTAGCAGTAGCTCTTCGGGTATAGATAAGCCCGAATGTACTTTCCCGACCTATATTTCTTTTAAGCCTTGCAACCGTAAAATTCTCCGGATCCAAAGCTCCGCTCTCGCCCGTTCTTACATGGAGCACCGCCAGATTATTCTGACCGATATTTCCCAATAAACGAGCGCCGTAAGTAATTGGAACCGGCTGCCTCGCATTCAATCCTATTCGCCGGCTAAAATAAGGATTGATGCCACTGCTTGGAGCAAACGAATAAATGTTAGCACCTTCAAGGAAGAAATCACGTTGCTCGGGAAAAGCAATGGGGAAACGTGTAAGATTTAATTGTCTCTGATCTACTTCAGCTTCCGCAAAATCGGTATTAAAAGTTACGGAAGCCTTTAAGCTTGGAGTTAAGTTATAATTTATATCTACTCCGGCATCCGGGCTGATTTCCGCATCTGTGTCGGCTCCGGTCAAATCTCTGGATACACTTCCGATTCCAAAAGGAACCACTTCCAGTCCAAGACCCTGAGAAATGTTTGTCAAACCGGTTAACCGACCTGCATCCTGTGGTCGTGAAATTCCCTGATTTCTGCGATGACCTGTCCAAAGCGCTGTTTCATTTTTTCTACGGATTACCCGCATGAAATTTACGCCCCAAAAATCACTGTTTTCATCAAAGTTGAGTGTCCTGAATGGAATCTTTATTTCAGCTGACCAACCGTATTCGCCGATATGAGTTCGTGCATCCCAGATACCATCCCAGTTTAAATTTATGCCTCCGCCCTGACCGGAACTAACCAAACCATCGGTTCGTAATCCATTGGGATTTATCTCCATGAAATAGGCATTCCGCTGATCATTAAACGTGTCGAAGATCCAGACAAAACGCTCATCTGCGGTAATTCGATGATCTCTCCTCTTTTGAAACGCTTTTATTTGCGAAGGATCACTGTCATACAGAATAACACCGATGTACAAGTATTCGCTGTCGTAGGCGATTCGGACTTCTGTTCTTTCGGTTGCCGGATTTCCCTCAACCGGAGCCATTTGCAAAAATCCTGATGCCGGAACTGCTGAATTCCAGAAATCTTCATTTACTTTTCCATCAAACTGCAGCGCTGACTTTTCTGCTTCGGTTAAGCGATATGCCTGTACTGATTTATCATTTCCGCTACTGGTTTGAAAAGCATTTGCATTGACACAAACGAATAGAAAAATAATTATTCCTAAAATGCTTCTTGAAGTATGCAAAGTATTCCGGGGTTTTATTCAGATAAAAGATGTGGCAAAAATACGATTCACTATTTCACGGAGAAGTAAAAAGATGTGTGTTGTATTCTTCTGAGTATGACCAGTTATCATTGCAGACAAACCAGCCTGCACTTGCAAGCAGGTTTTAGGTTGGCTAAAACTGATAAACAAAATATGGTGAAGGATACCAAATGAGATGCTTTCTTTTTGAACTCACTTAGCTAAAAATATCAGGTCATCCTGAACTTGTTTCAGGATCTTATGTAAAGGCTGAAATTTTCGATTTTTAATTATGTACTTTTGTATGGTCAAAAGTAAGCACATTATTAAATCATTCGCTTTAATACGACAAGATCCTTCGCAAGTATGCACAGGATGACAAGGGCTTTTTCCGACCTTCTTCCCTTACTCCTTGTTTTAGTTCAACCTTTTGCTATCTTGGAACCATTGGAAAGTAATTCCTTCCAAAAAACTAGATTTTATGCGAACATCTTGGGCGAACATTGATTCGGATAAAATCTCAAAAATCATATTAGACGAATAAAGGTTGTGTTTGAATGGATTAGAAGTACATTCAAGCAATTCGCCCTAAAAAACCTTCGTTCGTATAATATTATGTTATGCTACATAAAGGTGAAATGGTGAAATGAACAATAGAATTGCAGTTTATATTTCATTATATGCATTAGTTATTGTAACCAGTGGTTGTTCAAAAAAAAACTATCCGCCATCTACAGTTACTTATCTATCTGGTACGTATGAGACGAATATTTCACCTTTTGGGCTTTCTTCAACAAAAATAGTTTTTGAAAATAAAGACACTTGCACTTTTGTGCACTCGAAACACATGCTCGAATCCTTCCCTCTCGAAGGCAATTATCAAATCTCTAATGGACATTTATATATCAGGCTTATTGAACCAAAAGAAATCCCAAATGAATTTGATTCAACTTGGACAAACTTGGAGTATTTCAAAAAGTTTGATCTCAAAGAAGAACGTAATGTTAAGTACCATTTGAAATTTCTGATTGAGGACGAGAAACTATATGGTTACAATGTTGAAAGTGATGAGCTTGTAAGAGAAGCTTTGACTTATACAGAAGAAAAAGGTAGGCACACAGTTCCGTATTATCTTGAAAAGAAGTCTTCAACAAATCTTAAATACGCAAATTAAAATCTGTAGCATAACAAGCGTTTCAAGTCGGACGCAGGTAGGGTTTGCTGGAAAGCTTGTGTGCAATAAAATAAATCAGTTACTTCAACAAAAAACCAAAACCTGCGCCGCTTAAACGCCAGGTCGTTAGGCGAATAAAAGAGATCAATGGAAGAAAAACCCAATCGATACAAACTTACCGAATATTGGGGACCAAGAGTTCTAGTTACATGGTATTCGGCTTTTATATTGATTGGACTGATATTCTTTGAATTACCTGACGGATTAATTATCCCAATTATGGGTAGCATTATGGCTGCGGTGTCAATTCCAATGACTCAGCATGTACTAAAGTTTCAAAAAAAGAATTCTGGTCATATGAAACGTGGACTCTATGATTCGGCAGTTTTCTTTTTCTGGGCTTTTGGGATTTTTGGAACATCTTTTTTTCTAATTGGAGCAATTATCTCCATTTTCAATAATAATGACGTCTTCGGAATATTCTTTTTTCTATCATCGTCTCTTTTTCCATTGGGAATGGCGATTGGCGCCTCAAAGCAATGGGAAATGCGAGAAGTATTCAAAACTTAAACTTAGTACTTTCGCCTAACAAGCGTTTCAAGCTGACGCAGGTAGGGTTCGCAGTTAAGCTTGTAAGCAATAAAATTATTCAGTTATTTCATCAAAAAACGACGACCTGCGCCGTTTAAACGCTGGGTCGTTAGCCGACCTCACCTTAATTGGTTCCTATAATTTCTTTCAGTACATTAAAAGTACTTTAAAAAACTCTATATGTACTTATATGAATATTTCTATCTCAAACGATATTGAACCACTTTCCGAGTTTAGAAAGAAATCAGCTGATTTTATAAAGCGTTTAAAAGAAGAGAAGCAACCTATTGTACTTACACAACACGGTAAAAGTGCAGCTGTTTTAATGGAGGTCTCCGAGTACGAACGGTTCACCAAAAAAATGCAAATGTTAGAAGATCTACTTGAAGCTAAACAACAAGTAGAGCAAGGCAATACTTTTACTATGCAAGAAGCGAAAGATCGGGTTGAAAAACACCTTTCTAAGTGGAAGTAATTTTTACAGATCGTTTTCTGACTCGTGTTGAAGAATGTATAGATTACATTGCATTAGATGATGTTCCTACAGCCATCAAATGGGCTGAGGGTGTTTTTAAGCATTGCGAACAACTAAGTGCTCAACCGGAAAGTGGAAGAATGGTTCCGGAATTTAAACGAGCAGAAATAAAGGAACTAATCCATGGGAATTATCGATTGGTCTACGAACTTAAATTTAACCGTATTGATATGCTTACAATCTGGCACGTCCGCCAATCTTTACCTTAAACCCTAATATTGATTGCCTAACAATAGTTTCATGCGGACCTGAATGGAGTCCGAAACTTTAATTTTAAACCCAGACACGACTTTAAAAGCAAGATCGTTAAGCATTTGATTTATGGAAACTCCTATTGTTTACAACACTAACAAAACACTTTTAAAAGTTACTTTGTTAGCTCCATTAAGAGAGCTTAAGATTAAATGTTTTCCCCAAACGGCTAATCAAACATTCGAAGAATTTTCCTCAATGCATGGGTATTATCTTATTGATGTACCATTAAAAGAAGGTTATCAGGAACCAATCCGTGACAAAGCTATTGAGAAAATTTCAGCAAAAATATTCAATTCAGAATTAACTGAATTAGGTATACCGCCAGCAATGTGGCCAAATATTCATGATTACGATCAATTCAAACGATACTTTAAAATAGAGTTTTTATCATTGATAGCTGACTTTGGTACAGATCCAATTGTCACAAATGAAATAAAAATCAAAGTCTAATAAACATTTCAAACAGGTTCGTTACCCTACCTCCCCAGCCAAATCCCTGAACTGCAGTTCGTACAAATGACTGTATAATCCTTTCTTTTCCAACAGTTCCAAATGCGTTCCTTCTTCCACGATTTCACCTTTGTCTAATACCAGAATCCGATCGGCATTTTGTATGGTAGATAGTCGGTGAGCAATCACAAAAGTGGTTCTACCTTTCATTAATCGGTTTAGGGCTTCCTGAACGGAGGCTTCCGATTCAGAATCCAGCGAAGAAGTGGCTTCATCCAGTAATAAAATCCTTGGATCTTTGAGTATCGCACGGGCAATAGCAATTCGTTGTCGCTGTCCCCCGCTTAACTTCACTCCTTTTTCTCCGATCAGTGAATCGTAGCCTTCGGGGTGTTCTGCTATAAAATCATGTGCATTTGCATCTCTGGCTGCTTGTTCCACTTCTTCGTCGGTGGCTTCCAGATTTCCGTATTTCAGATTTTCTTTAATGCTTGTACTGAATAAATGTACTTCCTGCGGAACTATGGAAATATGATTCCGGTATGACTTCACTTTCAAATCTTTCACTGAATCACCGTCTACCAGAATTTCTCCATCTTCCACATCGTAAAATCTCGGAATCAAATTCAATAAGGTAGTTTTTCCCGCTCCACTCGGACCAACCAGCGCTATGGTCTCTCCTGCTTCTACTTTAAAATTGATGTCATTCAAAACCGGACGATCATCTTCATATTCAAAACTCACCTTCCTGAACTCAAGGGTTCCTTCCAGTTCTTCCACTTCTTTGGCATCGGGAGCATCTTTTATCTCAGGTATTTCTTCCAGCAACTCAAAGATTCGCTCGGAAGCTCCGGCCGCCGTATTTACTGCGGTATATAAACGAGAAGTCTGACTGATAGATCGGGAAATGTTCAACGCATAAATAATGAACGCTACTAAATCTCCGGCAGTGAGCCGCTCTGCGAGTACTTCTTTTCCCCCGTACCAGAAAATAACTACCAGTGTACCCATGAACATAATTCCGACTCCACTCCAGAATAACTGAGTGAGTACTACTTTCTTTCGTACAGTTATAAACAGTTTCTCAATGGATTCGGAATATCGGGTTACTTCGTATGCTTCCCGCACGAAAGCTTTTACCAGACGAACGGCTCCCAAGGCATCTTCTGCTACAGCAGTAGAATCGGCTAAATCATCCTGAATTCCACGCGACAGTTTTCTGATTTTTTGTCCAAAGTAGCGCGTGGCAATGGTCACAAACGGAACCGTTAAAAAGATCACGGCACTCAATCTCCAGTTCAGTGCCACCATCAGTGAAACCGAACCGATCAGTGAAAAGGAAATGGTTAGTAATTGAGGAAGCGAATCAGTTAAAGCTGTTCGAATAGATCCAACATCATTGGTAAGACGGGAAGTAATTTCACCTAATCGGCGTTCTGAAAAGAATCGAAATCCCAATCGATGAAGATGCTCATATACTTTTTTCCGAAGGTCGGTTACCACCCGCTCCCCTACCCATTCCAGATAATAATTCCCGGCAAAACTGAACAATGATTGCAGGAAGAATAATCCGATCAGACCGACTGCCAAAATGTTAAGCAAACTTTCATCGCCTTTATCGAAAACGGCATCGAGTAGTTCTCTTAACCCAAGAGGAACCGTGAGCCAAATTCCTGATGCCAGTAAAACAACCACCGTAGCGAAATAGAATCTCCCACGGTAAGGTTTACTGAGTGCGAAGATCTTCACCAACGTTTCTTTTAACGAGGCTATGGAATGGTTTTTATTTTCTTTGGTTTCGGGCATTTAATTTCTTCTTACTATTCTCAACGATGTTCTATTTTCTGATGATTAATTTTCAGTCACTCCGAGGAATGACCCAAAGCTTCAAAAATGATCGTAAAATATACTCCTCGATTTTAAGCTACATCCAGATCTCCTGCATTCGCGTGGAGATGACTATGTTTCTTATTCATCATATGCTCGTTCGTTATTGTCATTTTCAACCAAGAAATAAATACAAAAATAGTACCAACTAAACGAGATTTTTATCAATCATTTTGCTATCTACTAAAGACAGTAAAATTCATCACAAAGCTATGGATGGCGAAACTCTCACCTGGATTTTTTTAGTTGGCGGAATTCTGCTGATGCTGCTTGAATTCCTTGTTCCCAGCGGAATGGCATTGATTTTAGGAGCCAGCGGACTACTTGTTGGAATTGCCCGATTTTTCGGATTTCTGGATGATCCGATTACTGCAACTATGACATGGGTTTTCACATCGGCCGCCATTTCATTGCTGGCACTTCCACTCATTCGGAAATATTTAAAGGCAGAAACTTCATTTAAACTTGCGGATGAAGATTATGAAGCCATGGATCAAATCGTGGATGTAGTTGAACCTATTGACGAACATTCCAATGAAGGTCGGATTCGGTTTCAGGGGATTTCATGGCAAGCACGAACACTTGAAGGAGAAGTTCCTGCAGGTAAACAAGTGAAAATCAAATATCGTGACAATACTACCTGGATTGTAGAACCTGTGGATCAAATTCATGAACCTTCATCAAACAAATTAAAAGAAAAAAACTAAGGATAATCATGGAATATGGCTGGACAATAGCTTTAATCACAATTTTAGTATTGTATTTCATCCTGACAAGGCTTTTCATCATCGTGGAAATGCGGGAAGAAGTTATTCAGGAGCGACTCGGAAAATTCAAGAAAAATTTGAAACCGGGTTTCCATTTTCTGGTTCCTTTTATAGATCGACCTGCCTATCACCGTGAAATGCGTGAGCAGGTATTGGATGTTCCAAGCCAGACGTGTATCACCAAAGACAACATTGAAGTTGCGGTGGACGGTTTGGTGTACATCAAAGTGATGGATGCGCATAAAGCCAGTTACGGGATTTCAAATTATCAGGCGGCATCTATCAATCTGGCACAAACTACCATGCGTAGTGAAGTCGGTAAAATTACGCTGGATGATACTTTTTCTGAGCGTGAAAAGATGAATGAAAATATTGTTCGTGAAATTGATAAAGCGGCCGATCCGTGGGGAATTAAAGTGCTCAGATATGAGATCAAGAATATTCGTCCTTCCAACGAAATTGTGGATACCATGGAAAAACAGATGGAGGCTGAACGTGAAAAACGGGCTGAAATCACTCTTTCAGAAGGATATCGTCAGTCAAGAATCAATGAATCGGAAGGTGAACGTCAAAGTCAGGTATTGATTTCGGAAGGTTCACGTCAAAAGCGAATTAACGAAGCTACCGGTAAAGCAAAAGAGATCGAATTGATTGCAAATGCGACAGCTAATGGAGTAAAGCGAATTGCTGAAGCCATGCAAAAACCGGGCGGAGAACTAGCAGTTAAAACCAAACTGATTGAGCAGTACATTCAAGAATTTGGTCAGATTATCGAACGCTCTAATGTATCAGTCCTGCCTGTTGAAACGGCTAACTTGAAAACCTTTTTTGAGGGGGTTAGCAAAGTGAGCGATCACACAAGTGCCGGAAATAAATCTTCAAACAAAATTTCAGAGGGGAACTAATCATGGAAATCGTTGAATTAATTAGTCAGGTTTTAGTCTCTTTATTTGGGCTTTTCCTTGTATTTAAAGTCATCAAATCTTTGAGATTGGTTCCCAATCAGTATGCGTATATCGTGGAGCGGCTTGGGAATTATCATAAAACACTTGGTCCGGGATTTCACGCACTGGTTCCATTTGTTGACAAAGTGGTGTACAAGCAAGATCTCCGCGAGGAAACTATAGAGGTAGAACCTCAGGAATGCTTTACCAAAGACAACGTAAAAGTTGAAGTGGATGGAGTTATCTATCTCAGTGTGATGGATCCTGTGAACGCAAGCTACGGCGTCACAAATTACAGATACGCAGCCATTCAGCTTGCTCAGACAACTACAAGATCCGTAATTGGTTTAATGGATTTAGATCAAACGTTTGAAGAGCGTGCTTTTATGAGTAAAGAAGTAGTTAAAGTTCTTTCTGAAATGGAATTGCCGTGGGGAATTAAAGTTCACCGTTACGAGATCAAGAATATTCTTACGCCGAGAACGGTTCAAAAAGCGATGGAGCGACAAATGACGGCTGAACGTGATCGAAGAGCTGTAATCGCAAAATCGGAAGGTGTACAGGGAAGTAAAGAGAATGACGGTGAAGGTATGAAAGCCGAAATGATTAATATTTCCGAAGCGGAGATGCAGCGTCGTATTAACGAAGCCGAAGGTGTGGCTAAAGAGATTGAATCTATCGCCGAAGCTACTGCTGTTTCCATTGAAAAAATTGCAGAAGCATTGTCATCGCCAATGGGAACCGAAGCTATGAAATTACGTCTTGCAGAGAAATATCTGGATACTCTCTCGGGTCTCGGTCAGGATAAAAATGAAATTATTCTACCAAAAGATATTTCCAGCTACGATGCCGTGATGGAAGGATTATCGCTTAAAGATTTTGAGAAAAAGTAGTTTAAAAGGTCATTCAGAGCGAAAGCGAAGAATCTTGTCGAGTAATCTATAAGATCCTTCGGAAGTATCCTCAGGGTGACTTTGAGAAAAATAGCTGACAGCTATCAGCTGATAGCTAATAAGCTGTATATTTTTCTCCTTCTTTTAGTTGTTGAATTCCATCTTTGGTGGCAAATTTTGTTGGAATGGATTCAAAGCCTCCGCCCTTTTTGGCTTTTAATACTACAAAATGCAGATGGGGTCCGGTCACATATCCGGTTGCTCCGGAATATCCGATCACTTCTCCGGCTTTAACCGATTGACCTAATCGAACTCTTACTCCGTTTTTTTTGAGATGTGAATATTGAGCAATAGTACCGTCTTCATGAAGAATACTTATGAAATTGGATTTATCTAAATAACTCCGTTCACTTCCTCCCTCCGAAAAGCTTTCTTCTATATCAATCACCAATCCCTTTCGGGCAGAATAAATTTCTGTTCCTTCATCCATATTAAAATCCAGTGCATATCTTGAAGAACCTTTATGTGAAAAATCACCATTGTATCCCTGATCTAATCTCAATGTGGTTCCTTTTTTAAAAGGTAATCGATAAGCAATACGATTATCATGTCTGGCACTAATGCTTCCCTGATAATATTTGAGACTGTATTTCAATCCACCCGATTTGTTTTCATCTACTTGCTCAATGTTAGTAACAAACTTTGTCTGTTTGCCCTGAATTACCATTGTGATGGAATTCCCTTTGGTTGATTTCATATTCTCCAGATCAAAATCAATTTCCATGGTCACCGGAAAGTAATTATCATTTTCAGCGGTGATCTCAAATCCCTTCTCAGTCTCTGTTCTTATCAACCGTACGGAATCGTCATTCTGAGCTTTTAGATTCCCTGAAGTCAAGATTAGAAATATTATTATGAAGCAGGTTTTTTGCATGTATAAATTTAAAATTTAATGTATTCAATTCCTTTTATTGTTTTTTGTAGAGGTTGATTCGTCTTTTTTGGTATTAGTTAATCTGATATGTTTAGTCCATGACGAAGGGTCATTCCCCGGCAAAGGCAGGGAATCTGGATTTAAAGTGAAGACGATAAGTTAATTTTAAAGGCAAACCCTTCAATCATTATTTTAGAAATGGAATCTTCCTGAAGGTAAAACCTCCTTCAATAGTTAAGTAAGACCACTTCGGATTGTATTACTTACAATAAAATTAAAGCTAATACTTTACTTAAAAATTTACAGTCATATCCAGATCGCCTGCATTCTCCCGCCTTCCAAAGTCATGCCTGAAAGCAGAAGTGCTTTTCGGCACGCAAACTTGTACGGCGGACAGTCCGGGCGATAACTTTGTTTTTTATTCGAATATGCTCGTTGTACTAACTTTTCATTCTTCACTTTCTTCAAATCAATAATTGTCCATTAGTTTTTGCACAGATATATTCAGCCATGCAATCATTACTACTTCAACTCATAATTCTTCTGGCATCGCAAGATGCGGATGAACTCAACGATCCTGAATTAGCCTTAAAAATCAAAAACGGAGATCACGAAGCATTTAAAGAGTTCTTTGATCGATATCATGCTTATTTGATGAATTTCCTGATGAAAAGAGGCACCGCTAAAGAAGCAGCAAAAGACTTAGTTCAGCAGGCTTTTGTTACGATTTGGGAAAAAAGGTCAGAAATTGATGAAACCAAGTCGCTGCGCTCATTTCTGTTTCGAATAGCTTACACAAGAATGTTGAACTTATTCAGAGATCACAAAAAATTTGATGAAGAAGCTGAACCGGAAAATGAAGACACAACTTCTATTGATATCGGAGAAGATGAAAAAGAATCCAGAGCGAAAGAATTAAATACCGCGATTGAAAACGCCATTTCATCTATGCCGGATAAACGCCAGGAAGTTTTCAGGATGTGTTTTATTCAGGAATTCACCTATAAAGAAACCGCTCAGGTTTTAGATGTTTCCGTTAAAACAGTAGAGAACCACATGGGATTGGCATTGAAAGATATGCGGAAGCTGTTGAAGGATTACAGATAGTTTTTAGTGTTTAGTTCTCAGTTAATAGTTATTGGATAGCGCTTAATATTGAGCTAAGGGTTTCGTATTTCCTTTAAAAAAACCATTACTATCCTGTTTTTTGAAATTTGTGAATTGAATTTAAAAAAGATTAGGGGTATTGAATTACTGATGTGTACTAAAGACAAATGACCAAGAGTCTTTAACACAAAACAAAGAGAAATAACTATGAAAAACTCAAAATACATATCAAAATTAGGTGCACTCAGCTTGACGCTGATGA
The DNA here is from genome assembly GCA_965267565.1 of Balneola sp. Taxonomy (GTDB): domain Bacteria; phylum Bacteroidota; class Rhodothermia; order Balneolales; family Balneolaceae; genus Balneola. The sequence goes on along the minus strand of OZ254085.1, from coordinate 2,793,897 downwards.
TACTATTCGCAGCTTGTTCTGCAGTAAATAACGATGTTGAATCATTAACTGATGAAGACATCGAACTGGCTACTCAAATAATCGGAGAATCTGTATCAAGCGATAACTCCGGTGTTATGGGAAGTATTTATGACGCAATGTCTGCAGTGGGTCAAGACGGAATCTCATACAATGACAGACGAAATAAAGCAGATGACGATCACAGCGGTCGTGGCAGAGAGAGTAATTATTCTTATGAATATGATCCTGAAACGGGAACTCATACCTTAGAATACAATCGAAGCGTAAATCGTGGAGAGTTCAGCAAGAGTGTATCACTATTGAATACTTATGTGTTCAAATCTCCTGAAGGCGATTTTATTGCACGCCCGAGAGCTAATGCAGACTCAATCGAAAGCATTGATTTTACCGGTAATAAAAGCGGACAGTTGGTATCAAGAAAAAAGAACTCCAATTTTTCCAGAGCAGATACTTTCGCCATTGCAGGTCTGCACAGTACGAGTTCTGTAGTAAGTATCGGTGGTACACACTTTGGGGAAGGAACTGCTACAGGCATGGTTCGTGATAGCGTGGAAGCTTCAAGAGAATACACAGTAAACATTGAATTTTTAAATGTTGAAATCGAAAAAGATTCGGTTGAGGCTAATGGAAATCTTGAGCAAGGCGTAACCGGTACGCTTAATTACAGCATTGTAATAAATAAAACGTTCGGTGACGAAAGCGATGAAAATGTAATTGAAGGAACTATTGAAATGGATGGTGATGGAACAGCTCTACTCCGATTCAAAAAAATAGCTAAAGTAGTACGGTTTTCCCTAAAAGATGGGTCAAGAGAAGAAGACTAAAAACTACTAACCCGAACAATGAATGGCAGGCTGTTGATATGCAGCCTGCTTTTCTCTTAGATTAAATATAATGGATACTTCAGAATTTTTACCAAAAGATGATCAGGACTTGCAGCTTGCTCTTCGCATTAATGAAGCGAATGAAAGTATGCAGGGTTTTGGTGGTATTGAAGATCCATTATTGAAAGAACTGATCGGATTTAAGCAGCAGGAAATAAAAGAAATTGATGCACTAAATAATACAAAGGGAGAAATCTGGAATGAAATATCCAAACAAATTAACTTTGACTCTAAGCGGGCCAAAATTACCCCACTTCATCCGAACATTAGACATTGGGCTGTGGCTGCAACCATTTTAATCGCAGCTTTCGTTGGTATTTTCTGGTTTACTAATCTTCCACAACAACCAACACTTATAGCTGAAAGTGGAAATCAAATTGAAATGGTAACCCTTACTGACGGATCTGAAATTTCTCTCCGACCAAATTCTGCACTTTATGAAGTTAAAGTTTCAGATCATCAAAGAGCTTATAGAGTCTCCGGAGAAGGTTTTTTTAGTGTAGCTAAAGATACTGAAAGACCATTTACAGTTGCTGCGGGAGAAGGAACCATTACCGTGTTGGGAACCCGATTCAATGTTAGTACATGGGGAAATTCAACTAATCTGTATCTCGAAGAAGGAAGCGTAAAATTCAGCGATCAACAGGATAATAATGTAGTACTTGCTCCGGGTGAAAAAGCGGTACTTGATGAAAATGGGATTACAGCACCAGAACAAACCTCCGCAGAAAAGTTCAAAGATTGGTTGGAAAATACGCTTGTGTTGGAAAGTACAAGCGTAAATGAAATGGTAGCCGAATTAGAACATCACTTTAGTATAACCATTGATATATCTGAATACGAAAATCCTACTGAGCTTATTAGTGGAAGTATAGCGTTAGAAAATGAAAATCAGACGCTGAACGATCTTGGCACCATTTTGGGTGGTACTTTCCGCAAAGTTAATACCGATACTTTTGCCTTTATTCCCCTAAATTAGGTTTTATGAAAACCGTTTTCGGAATATGGCTTATTATTTTCTTTTCGATGCTATTTAGTTTCGAAATAACAGCTCAGGGTTCATCACCCAAAGAACGCCCACTGCTTAGCTTAATTAAGGAAATTGAACAAAATACGGATGTTCGCTTCTTATATCGTGAAGCTTTAATCAGCAATGTGGAAGTAAGTATCGATCCTACTTCCAATTCTGTTTTCGAAGATCTGGAATCAAAATTAAGATTGTACGAGATAGGCTTACAAATTGATTTCAACCGCCGGCAAGCATTGCTGTTTAAAGTGGATAAACGAGAGGCTTTCAATAATGCTACCATTTCGGGCTATGTACTGGATGCATCAAGTGGAGACCGTTTACCATATTCTACAATTTCATGGTACGAAAATGGGGAAATCACAGGCATTGCATCTTCTTCAAACGGAACATTTAAAACTCTTATTTCGACCTCAGAAAACTCTAAAACACTTTTGTTTTCATTTGTAGGATATGAATCCAAAAGAGTAGAATTCGACTTAACCGAGTCCAATAACCTTCAGGATGTAGCTATCAGATTAAATCCGGTTTTATATAGCGGAAACGAAATTATTGTAAACGGGACCTCTCTTTTCAGCCCGGCCGATACGGTATTCACAAGCATGATTGAAGCCGGTGCATTTAGCCCTCTGGGAAATAATAACTCCATCCAGGCTTTACAATCTCTTCCATCAGTAATTTCAGGACCAGCTATTCAGGATGGATTACATGTGAGAGGCAGTTCCTCAGACGGATTTCGGGTGTTGCTGGATGGCATTACTTTGTATAATCAAAGTCATTTGTTTGGTTTATTGGATGGACTGAACAGCGATGTACTCAGAACAAGTGGCTTTTTTTATGACGTTACACCCGCTCAATACAGAGCTCCACTCGGCGGCACACTTTCATTTCTAACCAAAACCGGAAATTTAAATCGTTTTACCGGATCGGGTTCACTCAGCAATACTTCGTTTGGTGGAACTTTGGAAGGTCCTGTCAGGAAAGGTCAATCCAGCTTTTTGATTTCCGGTCGGCATTCGTACATCGATAATGTAAACTGGTTTAACAATCAGGAAATTATTGAGTATGGTTTAGATATAAACAGAAATTTCGAATTTCAGGCCGATACCATGAATGAGCTCCCTGATCGGGGAATACGAGATATTAACGGTAATGCTCTTTTCTATGATCTTCATGGAAAAGTTTATTTGGAAAATAAATCGGGTACTCAATGGATTCTGAGTGCTTATACCGGCAAAGATGAAGCTTCTCAGCAATATGAGAGAGGCTCTCCGAATCAATCTCAGGAGTTTTCTACAGATAATGAATGGTCAAGCAGTATGATTAAACTCAGCATGAATACTTCTTTGGCAAATGATGTTACATCTGAAAGTAGCATTGGCTTTAGTGATTATTACTCCAGCTACTTTAAAGAAGACAATGCATTTCGTCGGATTGAAAATAGTGACCCGAGAAACCCGCAGTTTGAAGTACTGGCACTTTCGCTCGAAAATGAACTTCAGGAGTTTCAGGTTAATCAACAATTCAATAAACGATTTTCTGCCTTAGATGCCGTTTTCGGATTTACTTACAGCGATTTTCAGGTTTTATATACCGAAATTAGTCCCCGAAACGAATCCTTCCGAAGCAGAAGAACCGGTCAACTTTTTGATATATTCACTCAACTGGACTTTACAAAATCACGACTGGCACACGTAAGCCTTGGGGGAAGAATGTATTATTTCAGCAACGGAAAGTACCTGGAGTTTTCTCCCCGGGTAAAAACACAGTTTTTTCCGGAATCCTTAGTTTCTTTTGGTTTAGGATACAGCAAAAACTATCAGTTCCTGCACCAGCTTCAATTTGAAACCATCAACAGTACAGATTTTTGGGTACTCAGCAATTTTGAACAACCGCCTTCTTCAGTTGACGATTTTTCCACGAACGTAAGAATTCGCCCCGGGTCAGGATTTTACCTTCAAGCGGAAGCTTACTACAAGTTGTTTGAGAATCTGAGAATCCACAGTCTGTTGAATGAACTCGTTTCCTCCTTCTTTGATGAAAGTGAAAACAGCATTCCTTTTTTATTCAATAATGATGGAGTTTCGAAAGGGATAGAATTTCTTGCCAAAAAAAGATTTAAGAACCTGCGTATTTCATCAACCTATACCCTTTCTTCATCAGAACTTGAAAATATTTTTCTGAATGATGGAAAGCCTTTCAAATCTTCGTTTGACCGAACCCACCAGTTTTCTACTTCGATGAACTACGACATTGGGAAGGGTTTTCAGTTCTACTCTTCCTGGACCTATGCTACAGGAACTCCCAATTCATTTCTTTCCAGAGATTTAAAACAAGAAAGCAGAATCGGAGATTATTCGAGGTTAGATATATCAGTAAAATACATTCATGCCTCGGAAGGTCGAGAAAAAAGTGAATTTCAATTTTCGGTATATAATGCTTTGAACAGAAAAAATCCTTGGTATGCTGAAGCTAAACCCGGGCTTAGCACAGTCTCGGATCGAGTTGCTTTCGGATCTGCATCTGTTTTTGATCTTGGAATTCAGCCCAGTTTCGAAGTAAAATTTTATTTTTGAAAAAAATGGAACATTAACTATGAAATGTTTCCTCCAAGAAAAGCTGTAAAAGCTTCATATTTACTTAATACCAAACACCTTTATACGAGTCCCCTTTCCCTGCGGCATCAAAACCCGATCAGGACATTTTTCTCATTTCCGTAGGGAAAGGGACAGGGATAGGGTTAAAAACTGATCAGGTTAGCCAAACTCCAATATTCGTTCCAACACATTGTCAATATTCCCCAACTCTTCATTTTTGATGCGAAGCACCTGTAAACCCAGTTTATTCAATACAAAATCTCTCTGATAATCATATTCCTTTTGGAAGTCATGTATTTTTCCATCCAGTTCAATCACAAGCTTTAATTCAGCGCAGTAAAAATCTGCAATGAAGAAATATCTTTTTTGCTTAATCTGCTCATAGACAAATGGCTTTTGCCTAAGAAATTTATACCCATCAAGCTGTCGCCTTCTCAAATGCCTCCAAAGTATTTTCTCGGATGGTGTTGGGTTGCTCCGAAGCTCGCGAGCCATTTCTGTGATGGTTTTTTTGGTGAGATTCATTATAGAAATAGCTTGTTTTTTGCGAATACTGCAAATGTTTTTGTGTTTTTTCTTGCCCTGCAAGGGGACCCTCCCTTGTTCCCTCCCTACTTAGCTGGCGCTTGCATGGAGGGAGACTTTTTAACGGGAGTGGATATTGGGTTTGAATATTACCTCTCCAAGAAAAGCCACAAAGAGCTCACATTTACTACATGCCACACATTTCATAAACGAGTCCCCTTGCCCTGCGGCACTAAAACCAGATTAGGTCGCTTTTCAATTTCCGTAGGGAAAGGGACAGGGATAGGGTTATAAAATTTGATCACATATTTAATTCTTATACCGTAAAATAATTCTCCACGGTTCTCAACATCTCCACAGTTATCAATTCAAAACCTCAATCGGAAAACTGTCTTTCCGGCTTTTGTTTCCAACAGAAACAAACTGCCATCATGCATACGCATAATTTGCCGGGATAAACTAAGCCCTATTCCCGATCCGCCTTCTGCTGAATTTTTGCTTGTAGTATAAAAAGGGACAAATATTTTATCCGCGGCAGCATCGCTTACTCCGGGACCATTATCTTCTATATCTACGTAAGCGTGTCCGGCATCATCAATTCCAATTCGAAATGTTACTTTCCCATTTTCTATGCCTTTCAAAGCCTTGAATGCATTCTTGGTTACATTGATAAGCGATTGTTCAATTAGTTCGGCATCTGCTTTTACTTCAACCTCCGGCACTTCTTCCTCAATTTTAACTTCAATTTCACGGGTGCTTGCTTCACCTTTCATCAGGTTTTTTACTCTGCTTACTACTTCTGATAAAGGAACAATGCTAAAGTTTGGAGTCGGAAGCTGCGTAATATTACGATAGGATTCCACAAACCGCATTAAACCCAGACTCCTCTTGTTAATTGTACTGAGCGCCTGCCGTACATCCTCCAGCGTTTCATCGGAAATTTCGTTTTCTGATTCGTTATTTAAAGCTCCCGAAATCATAGAATTTACTGTATCAGAAAGGGATGAAATCGGAGTAATCGAGTTCATGATTTCATGAGCTAAAACCTGTGTTAAATTTTGCCAGGCCTCCATTTCTTTTTCTTCCAATTCCGAAGAAATATTGCTTAAGGAGATAATTTTATAGTAATCACCTCTGGCTCTGAATTCGGTTGCATAAACCGCAAGTTGTATATCCCGATTATCAACCTGAAACCGAATCAAACTCTGCGATCCTGATTTCAAATCTTTCACTGTTTTGAACAAGGTCCCGCTTAAGTTATTCAGCTCCTCAATTTTTCTAAGAAACGGGATTCCAAGGATTTTTTTAGCGGCATTATTGAATAATTCAACTTCTCCGGAACTGTTAAACGAAAAAACACCTATCCCGATATGCTGCACTACGGTTTGTAAATACAGATAGCTTTCTTCACTTCTCTGGCGTTCGTTTTTAAACTTCTCGATGATTTTGTTGAACACCTCATTCAGTGAATCCAGTGATTTACCTTGTGAACTTTCTGAGAATGTTTGAGAAAAATCGTTGTAGCTGATCGCATCAACAAAACGCTCCAAATTCTTATTGGTAACTTCAACATACCTGATTAAGTTTATCATCAGGAAAATGATTATCAAACCTAAAAGTCCAATACTCACATAATAATTTGTATTTGCGATCAGGTATGCTGCAAAACAAACTACAGCAAAAAGAATAGCTACTCTTACTATTATTCCGGTTCGTAATCCTTTAAGCATAGATGGCGGATTTATAATCCATATTTATCCATTCTTCGATACAGTGATGCACGGGTCAGCCCTAATTCATCAGCAGCTTTACTGATATTGCCTTCGTGTTTTTTTAGCGCTTTTCGAATGACCATCTTTTCAACTTCTTCAAGATTGTAATCATCAAAAATTATCTCTTCGGTTTCACCGCTATTTGGCGCAATCAGAAAATCAGACGGTAACAATTCTTTTGATTCAGACATAATAACTGCACGTTCAACAGCGTGCTGCAGCTCTCTGATATTTCCCGGCCAATGATGTTTTTCAAGCTTATCCAATGTAGATTTTCCAATAGCGCCGGTCTGCTTTTTGTATTTTTTAGCGTACATCTTGATGAAATGATTCGAGAGCTCCTCAATATCTTCTTTACGCTCACGAAGTGGGGGCAGGTGAATCTCAATGGTATTTAAACGGAATAATAAATCTTGTCTGAATTCAGATTCTCCAACCATTTCTTTCAGAGATTGATTGGTGGCACTAATCAAACGAATATTTATTGATTTGGGAGTTACCGCTCCGATACGAGTAACTTTTCTGTTTTGTAATACTGATAAAAGTTTTGCCTGAAGTGAAAGCGGAATGTTGCCAATTTCATCCAGAAAAAGTGTACCACCATTGGCTACCTCAAATCGGCCGGATTTATCTTCTTTGGCATCGGTAAAAGCGCCTTTCACATGACCAAATAATTCGCTCTCGAATAATGATTCCGGTATCGCTCCCATGTCCACGTTTATGAAAACCCGCTCATTTCGATCTGATCTTCTGTGAATTGCTCTTGCTATTAATTCTTTCCCGGTTCCGTTTTCGCCAAGTATCAAAATGTTGGCATCGGTTGCAGCCACTTTTTCAATTGTTTTAAAAACCTGCAGCATAGCCGGGCTTCTTCCGATTATCTCTCTGTAATGATGATCTATTTCATTTGAAAGTTGCTTTTGTGTTTCCCGGAGTTCAGCTACCTCCCTTTTAGATTCAGTAAGCTCTAAAGCAGACATCACCGTGGCCAGCAATTTTTCGTTCTTCCATGGTTTTAAAACAAAATCGGTGGCACCTTCTTTTACTGCCCTTACCGCTTTATCCACATCTCCGTATGCAGTGATTAAAATAACCGCTATTGAAGGATCGATTTCCAGAATTTTACTTAACCAGTAAAAGCCCTCCTTTCCACTGCTCACATCTTCCGTAAAATTCATATCCAGAAGAATGAGATCGTATTTGGTGTTTTTAAGCAATGTTGGAAGTGAAGACGGATCTTTCTCGGTTTCTACAGATCTGATATGTTGTTTAAGGAACAAGCGCGCCGCCTGCAACACATCTCCGTCATCATCAACAACTAAAATCTTTCCTTTTTTTGAAGTCATCTACAATCTTTTCTGATTCTTTATCAAACATCGTACCTAAAACTTTCCAATCGTTTTAATTGTGAATTATTCAACCATCCCAAGCCAACCTTTTCCAAGGTTTGAGTGATAAATCGTATCTTTAAAACATCCTTCATTTTGCAGATTCATCACTTTAGCCCTGAATGACCTAAATAAAACCACCTCTTCATACCGAAATCGTTGACATCTAATTCAAAATTTCAAAACAAGATGAACTGTACGATATCGGACACCAAGTGTATCAAAATGAACAATCATTTCCTACTAATCGCCTCAGAAAGTACTTCTGGGGCTTTTCAGGTGCTTTGGCACAGTAGTTGACATATATATGGAAATTGAATTAAACAGATACACCCGACATGGGAATGGATAAAAAAATTAAGAAGAAAACTATCACTCCAAAGAGAATTGCATTAGGAGTTTTGGTTATAGCGTTAGCCGGTTTCACAATTTACAGTTTCGCTTTTGCTGATTTTCGTTCAACACTAAATGTGGAAAAAGAAAAGCTCACCATTTCTACTATTAAAGAAGATTCGTTTCAGGAATTTATTCAGGTTACCGGGGTTGTCCAGCCCATCAGAACAATTTATTTAGATGCATTAGAAGGCGGAGTCATCAAAACTGTAAATTTGGAGTCCGGTACTAATGTAGAACAAGGCGATACCATCGCTACACTCACAAATTCGTCTTTACAACTGAGCGTACTCCAACAGGAAGCGAGTTTGTATGATCAGATAAATAATGTGCGGAATTCCCGCCTAAACCTCGAGCAAAATAACCTTAGGCTAAAAGAACAATTGATAAGCGTAGAAAATCAGCTGAATCTCGCTAAGCCGGAATACGAACGACAAAAATCGCTGTATGAAAGAGGTTTGACTTCAGATCAGGAATACGCAGAAGCCAAAGAGAACTACGAATATCAGAAAAAGCGATTTGAAATCAGTTCTGAATCATTTAAAAGAGATTCAATTCAAACCAAAAATCAACTTCAGCAACTGGATGAATCCGAAAAAAGAATGTTTCGAAGTTTGGACGGTGTTCAATCTATTCTGGAAAATTTAGTTGTTACCGCACCTATTGAAGGACAACTTACAACGGTGGAATTACAGCAAGGTCAGTCGATTAACCGTGGTGAAAGAATTGGTCAAGTTGACATCTTAGACAGTTACAAAATCCGTGTGGGAATTGATGAATATCACCTCTCCAGAATTACTACCGGACTTTCAGGTTCGTTTAATTTTGCCGGAAAAACGCATGATTTAGTAATCACTAAAGTGTATCCGGTTATTAATAACGGTCAGTTTCAGGTGGATATGGAGTTTACCGAAGAAGCTCCTTCGGGGCTGCGCCGCGGACAAACTGCGAGAATTCGCCTTGAACTTGGGGATGCCGAAAACGCTGTTTTATTAGCCCGTGGAGGCTTTTATCAGACAACAGGAGGAAACTGGATTTATGCTTTGGATGAAGATGAGAACCGAGCTGTAAGAAAAAATATCCGTCTTGGACGACTTAACCCTGAATATTATGAGGTGATTTCCGGACTTGAGCCCGGCGATAAAGTGATTACTTCGAGCTATGAAAATTTTGGAGAAAATGAAGTGTTGGAGTTGCAGTGATAAAAGCTATTAGCCGAAAGCTGTTAGCTTTTAGCACTTCGTACCTGTTGATGTAATGAAGTTAACATTTTCATCACTTCATCAACGGGACCTGAAAGTTCTTTGTACATATTGTTTGAAATATAATTTAGATCTCTGGCTAAACGAATTTGATACCTGAGTTCTGATGCCGAGCCTAATGAAATATTTAAAAAATGAGCCATCTGAGACTGACTGGTCCTTCCACAACCTTCTGCAATATTTGTAGGTATTGAGGAAGAAGACCTTCGAATTTGGCTCGTCAATCCATAAATCTCTGACTTTGGAAAATCAGAGCTACACTTATAAATCATTAACGTTAATTCATGGCTCTTTTGCCATACAGAAAGACTTTTAAAATCACGCATAGAAAATAGAATTTGGTTGAGATTACTAAAAGCTAATAGCTGTCAGCTAAGAGCTTTCTCTTTAGTAAGACCAACTCAAACGAATTACTTACACATTTAACTAAAAAAATTTATCACCAAGCAAACAACAAAATCATGATACAAGCAAAAAACCTGAAAAAAGTATATGCCACTGAAGAAGTGGAAACTACGGCGTTGAATAACGTTAATATCGAAATTAAAGAAGGCGAATTCGTAGCTATTATGGGTCCGTCCGGATGTGGAAAATCAACCCTTCTGAATATTATGGGGCTATTGGATAATCCTTCGGGCGGTGAATACCATTTCCTGGGTCATGAAGTTTCTGATCACAGTGAAAGAGAACGAGCTCAACTCCGAAAGGGTAACATCGGATTTATTTTCCAGAGTTTTAACCTGATTGACGAACTCACTGTATTCGAAAATGTGGAACTCCCTCTTCTCTACTTAGGCGTTTCAGCTGAAGAACGAAAAGAGAAAGCAGAAGCTGCATTAGAAAGAATGAGTATGATGCACAGACGTAATCATTTCCCGCAGCAGCTTTCAGGTGGACAGCAGCAAAGAGTAGCTATTGCACGAGCTGTAGTAGCAAACGCAAAATTAATACTTGCCGATGAGCCCACAGGTAATCTGGATTCAGATCATGGAAATGAAGTAATGAAAGTACTTGCCGAGTTAAATGAGCAAGGAACTACTATCGTAATGGTAACACACTCTCCTCACGATGCCGACTATGCCATGCGCGTTATTCATCTGTTTGATGGACACGTGGTAACAGAAAACATGAAAGAAGGCTTCCACGTCTGATGCCTTAATAAACAGGATCAAGCCATGCTTAAAAACTATTTCAAAATCGCCTTTAGAAATTTATCCAATCAAAAAGGATATACCTTTATAAATACGGCGGGATTAGCCATTGGAATGGGAATTTGTTTATTCCTGGTGCTACTTACACAGTATGCTGTAAACATGGATAAGCATCACGAAAACAGCGAACGAATTTATTTGCTTGCTGATGCTATCACCCAACAAAATGGAAGTATCTTAGATGTAGGTATTTCGCCGGGACCATGGGGAAATCAACTAAAGCAAGAGTTCCCTGAAATAGAAGAATCCGTTCGATTGTTGGATAACAGCGGAAATGTAAGGTATGGCGAAAAAATTCTGAGACAAGCTATTACTTATGTAGATGAAAGCATTTTTGATGTATTCACTTATCCTTTTAAATATGGAAATCCACAAGGAGCTTTAAGTCTTCCCAATTCTATTGTTCTTACCGAAGACATGTCTATTCGTTACTTTGCAGATGAAAACCCGATTGGTAAAACATTACTTATAGATGATGAACCTTTTCAGGTAACCGGAGTTTTAGATACAAAACACCCTCAAAGTAGTTTTTACTATAATGCATTAGCTTCCTTTAAGTCTTTGGATGAAAGTGATTATCCGGAAATAAATAACTGGAGGTCCCACAATCTTTACACCTACCTTTTAGTGCAGGAAGGTGCTGATCCTAAAAATATTGAGGCCGGTTTTTCTGAATTTATAGCCAAGAATGTGGGGGAAGAATTTGTACAAAGATATCGACCACATCTTGTGAATTTTGAGGATTTATTTCTTCACTCCAATCTTTATGGCCAACGCTGGGACACTTTAGACATTTCCTACATCTATATTTTTGGAGCGATTGGACTGCTCATACTATTCATAGCATGTATTAATTTTATCAATTTAGCTACTGCTCAGGGTATGAAAAGAGGTCGCGAAATCGGAGTGAGAAAAGTATTAGGTGCGTACAAAAAGCAATTGGTTTTTCAATTTGTTGCCGAAGCCCTGTTACTTTCCATCCTTGCCGTTTTCATTTCAATTGTATTGGTAGAACTTGCATTACCTTGGTTCAATGATATCGCCGAATGGAGTGTAGCAGCCAACTACATTTCAAATCCATTTTACCTGTTTTCAATAGTAGCTATTGTGGTTTTAGTTGGTACTTTAGCAGGAGCTTACCCGGCATTTTTTATGTCTGCATTTCGACCTGTAAAGGTATTAAAAGGTGATCAGGCAGCTGAGAATGGGAAATCCTGGCTTAAAACCTCTCTGGTTGTAACACAGTTTTCGGTTGCCATTTTTCTGATTATCAGCTCAGCATCCGTAGAAAACCAACTCAGTTTTATAAAAGATAAAGATCTGGGATTTCAACAAAGTGATATCTATGTGTCTACCATCCCCGGAGAGAAAACCCGGGAAAGACTTCAAACTTTAAGAGGGCATTTGTCTACAATTCCGGGAGTAGCTGAAGTATCGTTCAGCTCAAACATTCCGGGAGAAGAATCCGGAAGTCGAAGTCAGCTTTATCCTGAAGGAGATTTGCAAGAAGATGGTCTGTTGGTAAATAATTACTCTGTTGATCCATATTTCCTCACTCAATTTGAAATAGATATAGTAGAAGGACGTGATTTCTCAGTTGATTTTGCCTCAGATTCGATCAGTTCAATAATTATCAATGAAGCTGCTGCAAAAAAGTTTGGATGGAAAGATCCCATAGGTAAAACACTTACCCAAAGATTTGATGAAAATATTCCTAAAACATATGAAGTAGTTGGAGTAACTAAAGATTTTCATTTTGAGACTCTTCATAACTCTATTCAACCATTGGTCCTTTTTTCCGATCCTTCCAGATACTTCGATATGTCTGTAAAGCTACGAGGTGCAGACCTGGAACCGTTGACTGCTCAGGTTGGAGAAGTTCTTAAAAGTTTCAATAACGGTGTGCCAACATGGTACTATTTCCTTGAAGATGACATTGCTGATGAGTACAGCACAGAAAACGTGATCGCCGAAATGCTTCGTTATTTCACCTTTCTTACTCTTTTCATTGCCTGTCTGGGATTACTTGGATTGGTTTCATTTACAATTATCAATCGTAAAAAAGAAATCGGTATTCGTAAAGTACTTGGAGCTTCTATTGTGGGTTTAGTGCAATCTTTGTCTTTTCATTTTATAAAACTGGTTTTTGTTGGTTTTGTGATTGGGGCTCCGCTTTCCTACTTCCTGATCAATGAATGGTTAAAAAGTTTTGCTTACAGCAGCGCGCCCGGTATCACAATTTTTGTTGGTGCCGGACTTCTTACCGTATTGATTGCATTTTCATCCATCGGTTACCAAACGGTAAAAGCAGCGCTCGCAAATCCAGTCGATAGCCTTAAAAACGAATAAAATACTATCTCATCATGTTCAAAAACTATCTCAAAATTGCGTTTAGAAACTTATTCAAGAATAAGTCCTATTCTTTCATCAATATATTCGGGCTTGCTGTTGGTATAGCAGCTTGTGCTCTCATTGCTTTGTACGTTCAAAATGAATGGAGTTATGATGAGTTCCATGAAAACTCAGATAATATTTATCGGGTTTGGGCAGAAGAAACCTTGCAGGATGGTCGGGTAATCTTAAATACGGCCACCCCTTTTGTAGTTGTTGAAACTATCCGAAATAACATACCGGAAGTTGAGCATGTCACATACATAAATAGTTTTTCCAATATTGCAGGAATTCCTGAAAACGCTCAGAAAATTTCAGAAAATGTTTCCGTTGTCCATGACGATTTCTTCGATATCTTCGATTTTGATTTTGTGCAAGGCTCCAGAGAAGCGGTCTTTAATTCACCATCTTCCATCGTAATAAGTGAGTCTGCAGCTAAAAGGCACTTTGGCGAAGAAGACGCCTTAAATAAAGTACTTTCTCTCAGAATCGGTGGAGAGTTTCAGGATTTTACTGTAGATGCCGTACTTGAAGATGCTCCTCAAAATTCGACTATTCAATATTCTCTGCTAATCCCTGAGCAATATTTTGCTTCCATTATGAGTGAACAGGGAATGCGCAGTTGGTTTAATATCTTCGGTCCGTCTTACGTGACTTTAAAAGATGGAACCGATCCCCAAGCTCTGGATTCCAAGTTTGCCGATATGATGAGATCGGCACTCGGCGATGAAGAATATGAGCTCACCAACTATACGGTGGGATTACAACCGTTAACCGACATTCATTTAAACACGGATTTTCCGAACAGCGGTAGCGATCCTGTGTATTCATATATTCTGAGTATTATCGCTCTTCTGATCTTGGTAATTGCTTGTGTTAACTTCATGACACTTTCAATCAGCCGTTCCACATCGAGAGCCAAAGAAGTAGGCGTTCGCAAAACCATTGGAGCTATCAGAGAGCATTTGATGTATCAGTTCTGGGGAGAAGCAATTCTTATGACCGTTTTTGCATTAGGACTGGGATTAATTTTTGCAGAACTGCTTCTGCCCTACTTTAACGAGCTTTCGGGCACCGTTTTACAATTTAATTTTGGTTGGGAACCTATAGCAATGCTGCTTGGATGTGCTGTAATCATAAGCCTGATCGCCGGCATTTATCCTGCGCTTATTTTATCGGGTTTCCGGCCTACCGAAGTGCTTAAAGGAAGACTTTCCCAATCTTCAGAAAAAGGTTTCTTTAACAAAGCGATGGTGGTCTTCCAGTTTACGCTTTCCATTGCACTTATTATTGGCACATTCACCATCAAAGAGCAACTCTCCTACGTTCAACAGAAGAATTTAGGTTATCAGAAAGATCAGATTCTCACCTTTAACTCGGGATATGTAAATACTCCGAATATGGGTTTGGATGATACTTTTGAAAATAGTTTATCCAGAAAACAGATTTTAGAATCAAAGCTCCTTGCACTTCCTGAAGTTCAGCAAATGGCTACATCTTCATTTACCCCGGTTCAAACCTCCGGATGGTTCAGAGTCAGCTTCCCCAACGAGCAAAATCAAGCTCAGCCATTTCATACCAATATTGTAGATGAGGATTTCATCTCAACTCTTGGAATTAATGTAATCGAAGGAAGAAATTTTTCAGCGGAAAATCCATCGGATAAAAGCAGAAGCATTATTGTAAATCAGGCTTTTGTAGATTTCTTTAATCTTGAAAACCCAATCGGAGATCGTATTCCGGGACCTGAATTTCTTGATCATGAAATAATCGGAGTGGTTGACAACTTCCATTTCGAATCCCTCCATTCTCCGGTTGAGCCTCTGGTACTAACTCAAAAAGGTCAAATTGTATTTAGCGGCATTAACAACATGAGCTTGAGTAATTCTGCGGCTCCAAAGTACACGGTAAAGCTTACCACTGATAATTTGCAGGCCACCATAGCCGGTATCAAGAGTATTTGGGATGAAGTAGCACCGGGGGCGCCATTCGATTATTCTTTTGTTGATGAAGCCTTAGATGCCCAATACCGACAGGAACAAAGGCTCAGCGAAATTGTCACTTCTGCCTCTCTACTTGCGGTAATTATAGCCGGTTTAGGTCTGTTCGGTCTGGCTTCGCTGATGGTGGTGAGAAGAACCAAAGAAATTGGCATCAGAAAAGTATTAGGCGCTACTTCTTCAAATATTGTACTGCTTGTGAATAAAGAATTCACCTTGCTGATTGGTATCTCATTTTTGGTGGCAGCGCCTATCGCCTGGTTTACCATGCGAGAATGGTTAAAAGATTTTGCATACAGTATTGAATTGGGAATTGGGTTGTTTGCAATTTCGGGAATCCTGACGCTTGCTGCTACCTGGCTTATCGTAAGTTTCCAATCCATTAAAGCTACACTTATAAACCCGGTTGACAGCCTTAAATCTGAATAAAGAGGACTATTATGCTCAGGAATTATTTTAAAATAGCAGTACGAAAACTTAAAGCGAATAAAACCCAATCCTTCATCAATATAGCAGGACTATCGCTTGGAATTACAATATCCTGTTTGTTGCTGATTTTTATTTTTCATGAGCTTAACTATGATTCTTTTCACGAAAAATCGGAACATATTCACCGAATTGTAGAAATCGATAATAACGGAGACAATACAAGGTATTACGGTCAAACCGCTCCCGCTGTTGGGGCAACTTTAGCTGATCAATTACCGGAAATAGAAGCGGCTGTTCGTTTATTCAGATTTATTGGTCAGGTTAATATTGAGCAAAATGGTCAAAAGTACAGCGAGCGCAATTGGTATGTAACCGACGACAAATTTTTCGAAGTTTTTGATTTCAGTCTTGCTCATGGAAATACAGAAACTGCCCTCGAACAACCTAATTCAGCAGTTATCAGCAAATCTATGGCTGTTAAACTTTTTGGGAGAGAAGATGTAATCGGAGAAGTACTCAATTTTGAAGACAATGAAGATGCCGTTGTAACCGGAGTTCTCAACGACATCCCTAAAAACTCGCATCTTAAGTTTGATATCCTGCTCTCCAAAAATACAGCGATGGATTTTTGGGATGATTACATCGTTCGATGGGATCGGTACGGAGCTTATACGTATTTATTGACTAAAGAGAACACTGATCTTCAGGCTCTAAACTCTAAGATAGCTTCTGTAGTCAACGAACAATGGCAGGACATGGCAGATCGCTCAGGAGTTTATCTTCAGCCTGTAAAAGATATTTATCTGTACTCCGAAAACGTTGAATTCGGATTAGAACAAGAAAAGGGACAACCTTTCTACATCAATCTATTTATTGGATGTGCCATTTTTGTACTTCTGATCGCAGGAATAAATTATACCAATTTAGCTACTGCCAATTCATTCTCAAATACAAAGGAAATCGGGGTTCGAAAAGTAAGCGGAGCATTGAAAAACCAGTTGGTTGGTCAGTTTTTGATGGAAGCTATTATGACCGCTCTCGTTGCCTTCCTGATCTCAATCTTTCTTATTGATTTATTTATGCCTTATCTGAATATGGTAACGGGCAAAGAATTTGTCTTTAGTTTTGACACCGTTGGTTATTATTTAGGAATTCTTTTTGTCGTGACGATCGGAATTGGACTAATCTCGGGACTCTACCCTGCTATCTACCTTTCGGGAATTAATCCTTCAAAAAACTTCAAGACTTCCAAAAATTCGAAAAAAGGATTTCTTTCTCTTCGCGAAGGTTTGGTTGTTACTCAGTTTGCACTTTCAACCATTCTTATTGTGGCTACTATAATCGGGTTTCAGCAGATGAACTACATTCAGAACAAAGATAAAGGTTTTGATGAAGAACAGGTTTTAGTAGTAGATATCAACAGCTGGGAAGTAAGACAACGATTCCAAACCATGAAAGAGGAATTTGAGAAAGTTCCTGGAGTAACCAAAGTGGCTGCTTCTTCAAGAGTGCCGGGCGAGTGGAAAAGTATTACCGAAATTGTTGCCAAACCTCTTGTAAACCAAACCGATGATTCTCTTCAAAGCTATTTTATGAGCTTCGATAAGCAAGTGATCGACCTTTACAATATCGAATTAGCTCAAGGAGAAAACTTTAGGGGTAATTCAAGTACCGATTCCTCCAAAGTGATATTGAACGAAACTGCGGTGCAACTTTTAGGATTAGAAAACCCGATTGGATCTCAAATCGAAATAACGGGAGTCCCCTACTCTTATACTGTCATTGGAATAGTAAAAGATTTCAATTTCCAGTCGCTTCACAGCAGAATTGAGCCTTTGATAATCGGTTATTGGGATAATGCGGTACGATCCATCGACTATTTTTCTATAAAAACCAGTGGCGACAACATATCTGAAATAATCGCCGGAGTAACCGCTGTACACAACCAGTTTGATCCCGTTTCTCAAATTGAATATCACTTTTTAGATCAACAAGTACAGCTGTTCTATCAATCGGACAAGAGAGCAAACAACTTATTTACCATAGGAGCTATTTTCACCATTCTGATTGCGTGTATGGGGCTTTTTGGACTGACATTACACATGGTGGAAATACAGAAAAAAGCCATCGGTATCAGAAAAACTTTGGGAGCTTCGATACAATCAATAGTGATGTTGCTCTCTAAAAACTTCATGAAGCTTATAGGGATAGCATTCCTGATTGCTTCTCCAATCGCTTACTTCACCATGGACAAGTGGCTGAGTAATTTTGCGTACAGCATAAATCCATCAATAGTCACTTTTATTACAGCCGGGGTCATCATCCTGTTTGTCTCGCTTTTAACCATCAGTTTTGAGTCTGTAAAAGCTGCCAAAGCAAATCCTGTGGAAAGTCTCAAATCTGAATAAAGGAGATACATTATGTTTAAAAACTACCTGAAAATTGCATGGAGAAATCTTACTAAGAATAAAGGTTATTCCTTCATAAATACTACAGGGTTAGCCATTGGACTGGCAAGTTGTATAGTTATCCTTTTGTATATCAACAACGAGCTTTCTTACGATGAGCATCATGAAAAAGCAGACCGAATTGTCAGAATAGCTTCTAAAATAGATTTTTCCGGCAATTATTTAGAGCTGGCAACAACCTCCGCACCAATGGGACCTACCTTAAAAGCCGACTATCCTGCTGTGAAAGATATGATACGATTTCGACCCAGAGGTAGCTTTTTAGTTGGATTGGGCAACAAGAATATCAAGGAGAGTGATGTAATATTTGCTGACCCTTCGGTTTTCAATGTCTTCACTATACCCTTACTAAGAGGAGATAAAGAAACTGCATTAACCCAGCCGTTTACAGTTGCTGTATCCCAATCCATCGCTCATAAGTATTTTGATGGATCGGACGATGTTGTTGGCGAAACTCTGATCATGGATGATGACTCTTATGAGATAACCGCGGTGTATGAGGATATGCCCGAAACCTCACATTTCCACTTCGATTTTCTGATGTCGATGGAAACTATTGCAAGTGAGGCGAACAATAATACCTGGCTCAGCAACAACTTCAGAACTTATCTTTTATTTGAGGAAGGAACAGATCCCGATGAGTTTCACAAGAATTTCGAAACTATTAAGAATACGTATATAGAACCTCAAATCATCCAGTTTTCAGGAGATAACCTGGAAGAATTTGAAGAAGCCGGAAACAGCATTGAATATGAGCTTCAGCCACTTACCGACATTCATTTGCATTCCGACATGCTGGCAGAATTCAAACTAAACGGAAATATAGCTTATGTGTATTTATTCTCGGGTTTGGCGCTTTTTATACTAGTGCTGGCATGTATCAATTTTATGAATCTCGCGACCGCCCGTTCTTCAAAACGATCTAAAGAAGTGGGAATTCGAAAAACGCTCGGTTCATTAAGAAAGCAATTAGCTGTACAATTTCTGAGTGAGTCTTTTTTAATCACCATTTTCTCAGCTATTATTGCTTTAATCCTTGTTGAAGTAAGTCTCCCCTATTTCAACTCACTTTCAGGATTAAGTTTAACAACAGATTACCTGAATAAACCTGCCCTCGTCTCAATAATTGTAGGCGCAGTATTGGTAACCGGTTTACTTGCAGGAAGTTACCCTGCTATTTTGCTTTCCGGTTTTAAACCTATTGCCGTTTTAAAAGGATCAGCTACTACTCAGGGAAAAAGTCAGCGTACTTTCAGGAGCAGTCTGGTCGTATTTCAATTCAGCGTTTCTTTGGTGGTGATTATTGGACTGCTTGGCATAAATAAACAACTGGACTTCATTCAGAATAAATCGCTTGGTTTCGATAAAGAGCAGAAAGTTATCGTCCACGATGCTTACGCATTGGATTCAAATCTCCACCCTTTCAAAGAGCTTATGCTTCGCGAAAATGAATTCAAAAATGCCACTGTAACCAGCTACATCCCCGTAAGTGGATTTTCAACCAACGATCAAACTTTTTGGCCAAAGGGACAGGATCCGTCTCAGGGAAATACTGTTTCTATGCAAGTGTGGAGAGCCGATGAGAATTACGTCCCTACTTTTGGGATGGAACTTATAGAAGGTCGAAATTTTAATCCCGGTGAAGAATCTGACAACAATAAAATGATTCTGAACGAAGCCTTGGTAAAACAATTCGGTTATGAAAATCCGGTCGGAGAAATCATAACTACTTTCACCCGAAATCAAGACGGGAGTTTTGACAATGAAAATCTTCAGGAATTTGAGATTATAGGCGTTGTGAAAAATTTTCACTTCCGATCTATGAAAGAATCGATAGCTCCACTCGCACTTTTAAAAGCGCCAAGTCGTGGAAACATCGTTTTCAGTTTTAATCAGGATGACGTTCAGCAAGTAGTATCTAAACTTGAAACTAACTGGGCACAAATGGCTCCCGGACAGCCTTTCAGTTATTCATTTCTGGACGATCGTTTTGATCGTATGTATCGCACCGAAACCACCATAAAAGATTTGATGACTTCATTCTCGGTGTTGATTCTGCTTATTGCATGTCTGGGACTACTGGGACTTTCTGCATTTACTGCCGAACAGCGATCCAAGGAAATTGGAATCCGAAAAGTACTCGGAGCAAATGTTGCGGGAATCATAGCTCTTGTATCCAAAGATTTCTTGAAACTGATTGTAATCAGCTTTCTGATTGCTGCTCCTATCAGTTTCTTTGCCATGAGAGAATGGCTTCAAAACTTTATATACAAAACCAATATTGGGTTCGATCTTTACATTATTGCCGGTATCGGAATAATCCTTGTAGCCTTTCTTACGGTTAGCTGGCAATCCATTAAAGCAGCTTTAATTAATCCCGTTGACAGTCTCAAATCTGAATAATGGAGAAACTATGTTTAAGAATTATTTAAAAGTTGCTTTTCGAAATATCAGAAGGAATAAAACATTCTCATTCATAAATATTTTTGGATTAGCGGTAGGATTGGCAAGCGCAATGGTAATCGGGCTTTGGGTGTATCAACAGTGGAGTTATGACCGCCATTTTGATTCTACAGATCAAATTTACCGGGTAAGTGTCAATTTCATGAATATCGGGGACATGGCAGTTGGTCCGGCACAGCTGAATGATTATTTAAGGGATTTCCCCGAAGTTGAACAAGTAGGTCGACTTGACAGATTTTCCGGCAATCCTGTTTTTGAAATTGACGAAAAAACCTTCGTACAGTCTGATGTATATACCGCAGACTCCACATTCTTTGAGGTATTATCCTATGAATTTGTGGAAGGATCTCCCGAAAATGCTCTCAAAGAGCCTAAAAGCGTGGTTATAAGCAAAGAAGTAGCGGATAAGTTTTTTTCAAATAAATCAGCAGTTGGAAAAACTGTTCTTATAGGTGATGAAAGAGAAACTTTTACAGTAACCGGAGTTGTAAATCTATCCGGAAATCTTTCGCATATACCTGCAAAAGTATGGACAAACTTTGAATACAGAACCTCAAGTAGCTGGTTATCCGCAAGCGTTTACAATTATGTTAAACTGAACGACGGATTTAGCATTGAAGCATTTCAATCGCGACTGGATTCATTTATAGAAACTGATATATATCCTTCACTCTCATTAAACCAACCTTTTGACGAATGGATCAACACTTCTGCGGCCTATAAATTTATCGTTACACCTCTTACTGATATTTATATGAAATCTGATTTGAGGTTTGATCTGACTACCGCTAACAATTATGATCAGGTTTTTACATTTTTAGGTATCGCAATTCTGATAGTTCTTATTGCAGCTCTGAACTTTATCAATATTACAACTGCCCGTTCCTCCAAGAGAGCAAAAGAAATAGGAATCCGGAAAACTCTTGGAACCAATAAAAGCTCATTATTTGGTCAATTCCTTTTCGAATCGGTTTTAATATGTCTGCTCGCTCTTATATTGAGTTTTGGTTTTGCCGAACTATTTCTTTTTGGTTTTGAAAAGGCCACCGGATTAAGTCTTATGTCCGGCGTCTTAAGTTTTTCGATGAACGGCCTGCTCGTAATTTCTTTGATCGCTCTTTCAATAGGTCTTTTGGCGGGTATTTATCCTGCAATCTACCTTACAAAGTTTAAACCTGTACAGGTTCTGAAAGGTCAAATACATGGTAATTCCGGGAGTCAGAATTTATTCAGGAACAGTTTAGTTTTTATTCAGTTTTCCATTGCTATCATTTTGCTTTCGGGTACTGTAGTAGTTTATCAGCAGCTAAACTTTATGCAGAATAAAGATCTGGGCTTTGATAAAGAAAATACGCTTATCATAGCAAACGCTTCAGATTTAGGAACTCATCAGCAAGCATTCTTACAGGAAGCATTAAACTTAACCGGAGTAGAAAAAGGCAGCTATAACAGCAGAGTGCCTGCCGGAAGATCGATGCTTGTCTCCACGCTCAGAACCGAAGAAATGGACAAAGGAATTCCTGTACAGGCTTTTACAGGAGACCATGATCTTGTGGAAACCCTTGGATTCAGATTATTAGAAGGTCGCTCTTTTTCAGAGGAAATCGCTTCCGATACCAATGCAATTATTTTAAATCAATCTGCAGTAAGTATTTTGGGTCTATCAGATCCTGTTGGAAAAACACTTAATGATACTTACGAAATCATTGGAGTAGTAAGTGACTTCCATTTCGAATCGCTCAAAAAAGATATAGAACCTACTGTTATTGAGTTTAGCAGAGAAAGTGATCGGCTTGCATTAAAACTTAACGCTGCTTCAGCATCACAAATAATACCTGATATTGAGAACTTATGGGACAGTTTCAACTTAGATGCTTCGCTTAACTATTATTTCCTGGATGAAAATTTTCAGAAACTCATATCTCAGGAGAACACCCTTGCCAATGCGGTCTTAATTTTTTCATTTCTTGCCATATTCATCTCCTGTTTAGGCTTGTTTGGTTTATCTGCTTTCATCACTGAACAACGAAAATCCGAAATTGGAATGAGAAAGGTATTAGGTGCTTCTGTGAGCCAGATTTTAATTCTTCTGAATAAAAACTTTACAAAACCTGTACTCGCCTCCATGGTTATATCTGTACCAATTGCATTTTTCATCTTAAAAAACTGGCTAAATAATTTTGCATACCGTACAGAACTTACTGCCTGGATCTTTTTAGGAGTTTGTGTTCTTGCACTTTCAATTACATGGGCAACAGTAAGCCTGCATTCTTTAAGAACTGCAAAAATGAATCCTGTGGACAGCCTCAAATCTGAATAAAAATTACTATGCTTAAAAATTATCTGAAAATTGCCCTTAGAAATTTCATCAAAAATAAAAGCTTTACCCTGCTTTCGGTTTTAAGTTTAACCATTTCCATTTCGTGCGCCATACTGATTGGATTGTATGTAAAGCATGAATTCAGCTACGATCGATTTCACTCTAAAGCAGATCAGATTTATAGACTGACTACCTACAGCATCAATGAAAATACGGAACGCTCAACCGGATTTGTGCCACTCCCAATGTCAAAATATCTATACGATAATTTCCCGGGAGTAACCAATTATGCACGCATCTGGGAATATCGCAGAGCTATGCCGGTTACCACTCCGGAAAGTGATCAGGTTTTTTATGAAGATAACTTTGCCTGGGCAGAAAACACCTTTTTCGAAATTTTTGATTTTGAAATTGTTCACGGCAATAAAGAAAATCCCCTGCCTGAATTTAGAAGCATCGTTATTTCTGAATCTACTGCTCAAAAATATTTTGGAGATGAAGATCCGATTGGCAAGACCATTTATTACAGAGGCGAAACAGACATTCCCTTCTACGTCTCTGCAGTTATGAAAGACTTTCCCAAAAACTCGCATTTTCATTTCGATTTTATTGGAAATATAAAAGTAGCTGCTGATGATTACTGGGCCGGTGGCGGTGTTGGACAAGAATTTTTTGATCGATGGGTAAACTTATTTGTCCCGGGATATATCGTTGTGGAACCGGGAACCGATCTTGAACCGATCTTAGCTGAAGCATCCCGACTGGAAAACGAATACTTCCAGGTTCCGGGCTCAACCTATGAAGTAAAAGCTCAACCTATTACAGATATTCATTTACACTCAACACTTGATGTTGGAGAATGGCAGGTTAACGGAAGTGCGGCTAATGTATATGCTATAATTGTAGTTGGATTAATTGTTTTGCTTTTAGGGGGCTTCAATTTTGTGAACCTTGTTACAGCTCAGGCTGCAAAACGTGTGAAAGAAGTTGGACTCCGCAAAACATTAGGCGGAACCCGCCAACAATTAATGATTCAGCACTACACCGAATCATTGTTATTGGTTGTAATTGCTGTGACTGTCGCATTTTTTATTGTAGAACTTACACAACCCTGGCTTGGAGGTTTTACAGGAATAGAATCGGTTCTTGGTTTGCTCACCGATCCGTTTTCACTTCTGATTCTAATAGGAGTGCTGTCTCTTGTTATACTGCTTTCCGGAGCTTACCCCGCATTGTTTGTGTCCGGCTTCAGCCCTTCTTTGGTGTTAAAAGGAACGTTTTCCGGTCAGATTGGTGGAGGTTCTTTACGCAAGATTCTGGTTACCACGCAATTTGCTTTAAGCGGAGCGCTCATTGTATGTACCATGGTAGTTTATCAACAGCTACAACACATGCAGGAAAGCGAACTTGGATTTTCTGAAGAACAAATTGTTGTAATTCCCAATCATAATGACTCAGTCATTCTACCGGCATTCAACAGTTTAAAACAGGCTTATCTTCAAAACAGCAATGTAAAATCGGTAACCTCTTCTTCGCATCTGATGTTTGCTACATTTACCTATTCCAATACCTTCAGGCTGCAAGGCTCTGAAAAAGATTACCGATGGGAGCGCTACACGGTAGAAGGAGATTATCCCGAAACTTATGATCTGAATTTCATAGCCGGTCGTTCATTCCGGGCGGACTCCCCTGCGGACACCAACGCCATTATTTTGAACAGAACAGCTGTAAATGAATTGGGTTTTACTCCTGAAGAAGCCATTGGAAGAATGATGACCAATCGTTCTATGGGAGATACCGGAGAAATCGTCGGTGTGGTAGAAGATTTTCATTATCAATCTCTGCATGAAGAAATACAGCCATTTGTGCTGATGAATCAACCGGATAATGTGGATTTTATCTCCGTAAAAATAAATCCGAATAATGTACAAAATACAATCGCATATCTTGAAGAAGCCTGGTATCAGGTAATTCCTGAAGCTTCTTTTGGATACTATTTTCTGGACGATACTTTTGAGCAGCAATATGCTCAGGAAACGAAGCTGAATAATGCGATCATAAGTTTTTCATTAATAGCCATTTTTCTGGCGTGTATGGGACTGTTCGGGCTTTCTCTTTACACTGCCGAGCGAAGAACCAAAGAGATTGGCGTTCGTAAAGTTCTAGGAGCTTCTATTTGGGAAATTGTAGAACTATTGAGTCGTGATTTCACGAAGCTGGTAGTATTAGCCCTGATTATTGCATTCCCGGTTTCTTACTTCCTGATGAACAACTGGCTGAACGAATTCGCATACAGAATCAACATTTCATGGTGGATGTTCGGTCTTGGAACCATCTTTGTGTTAGGTATTTCATGGTTAACCGTTAGCTGGCATTCAGTCAGAGCAGCAAACACCAATCCCGTAGAAAGTTTAAAATCTGAATAAAAATTTATGTTTAGGAATTATCTGAAAATTGCGTTTCGAAATCTCAAAAAAAATAAATTAGACTCCGTTATTAGTCTATCGGGGCTGGCGATTGGGCTTTGTTGTTGTATCGTTTTACTCATGTATGTTCGGTTTGAATGGTCGTACGACAACTTTCACGAAAAACAGGATTCTTTATATCGACTTGTCGAACAATCTGTAGATGTGAAGAGTAAGGAAACCCGGTATAACACCACGCACCCTTATCCTCAAGCCATTGCTTTAAAAGAAGAACTTCCCGAAATAGAATCAGTGATTCGAATTTCCGGAGGTAGAGCTGAGTTTCTAAAGGATGGAAAATACATTGGTGAATCCATCAAATATACCGATACCGAATTCCTCACAAACTTCACTTTCCCATTGTTGCATGGCGATGTAGGAAGCGCTCTCGATAACAACGATAACATAGTAGTTACCGAATCTGCAGCCATTAAATATTTTGGGAAAGTAAACGTGGTGGGCGAATTACTAACTGTGCGTTTAAGAGATGAAGTTAAGAATTTTGAAATTTCAGGTGTCGCTAAAAATGTACCGGCAAATTCGAGTATTCAATTCGAATTTCTCATTCCGTTTGAAAATATAATTTTAAGCGCTCCACCTGAAGATCAGAAAACGTTCCGGGAAAACTGGCATATCGGGTTTTTAGAAACATGGATTACCCTGAATACCGGAACATCAAAAACCGATTTAGAAGCAAAATTTCCTGCATTTATTCGAAACCATTGGAGTAGCAGTTGGATAGAACGCTTTCAAAAAGAATATAGCTTGCAGCCTTTATCAGAAGTCTATTTCGATGAAAAATATCAATCGGGTACTACTTTAAGCAGCAACAAAAACTATTCACTTATACTTGGCAGTATTGCTCTTATCATTTTGATAATTGCTGGAATCAACTTTATGTCGCTCACTTTAAGCCGAATGACTTCCCGTTTTCATGAAATCGGTATTCGTAAAACGGTGGGAGCCATCAGGCATCAAATCAAATTTCAAATTATTGGAGAGGTTTTCATCACCTGTTCTCTTGCCATTTTACTGGGTATTATTTTGGCCGAATTTTTTGCCCCTTTTGCAGATGTACTTTTTCAAAAAGAACTTGAGTTAAATCTGATAACCGATCCTTTAATGTGGATTTCGGTACTCATACTTCTCACTTTTCTAACCTTAATTACAAGTATATATCCGGCATTTCTAATTGCCTCAAAAAAAACTACTTCTTTATTCTCAAAGAAAACTTCCGCCCAAAGAGTGCCTTCGGTAATAAAAGGGCTGATAGTAATTCAGTTCGGACTTGCTATCACCTTGATGATTGGAACATACGTAATGCAGAGCCAAATCAACTATCTGCTCAATAAAGATTTGGGTTTTAATCCCGAAAATGTTGTTGCTCTGGAAATCAATAATGAACTCGAAAATGGAATAAACCTTGGGAAACTCTATGCTGAGGAAGCTTTCAAAATTCCCGGAGTTCGTTCAACTTCTATAACATCTGGTGATTATCGGGATTATTCCGAATTTGGGGTAGTAGATATCGGTATGGCTCAACTTATGTCTGCCACTACCATTTCTGTCCTTGGCGATGGAATACCTTCTGAAGCAGTTGATAGCGATTACTTTGAAACCATGGAAATTGAATTACTCGATGGTACAAACTTTACAGCATCGAATAATACTTGGTCGCCAAATGAAATAATTATCAACAAAGCCTTTGCTGATGCCATGCAATGGAATAATCCCATTGGAAAGGTGTTAGATGACAAACCGGAAGATCAAGGATGGACTGGTCCTTTCGATGGAAAAAAAATTATCGGCGTAGTTGAAAATTATCATTTCAAAAGTTTATACGATCCACTAAAACCGATGGTGCTTCAACATATTGAGGCCGTGGAAAGAAGCCCCGGAACCATTTTACTCCGAATTTCATCCCAAGAGATGCAAGAAACATTAGCTCAGGTAGAGTCTTTGTGGGGCGATGTATTTGTTAAAGAACCGTTCAAGTTCGCATTTTTGGATGATATGGTGCAGCGCCAGTACAATGAAGAAATACGCTGGAATCGGATTATCAGAGTTGCATCCATAATTTCAATTTTATTAGCATGTTTCGGGCTTTTTGGGTTATCTGCTTTAGTTGCTCAACGCCGAATTAAAGAGATTGGAATTCGAAAAGTTTTTGGTGCTTCTCTGAAGAATATTCTCCTGTTAGTATCAAGAGATTTTATGCTTCTGGTAGCTACAGGGTTTGCTATTTCTGTTCCGGTTGCCTGGTATTTGAGCAATCAATGGCTTATCGATTTTAGCTATAAAATTAATCTTGGATTGATACCATTTCTGCTCAGTGGTTTAACAGTACTTTTTATTGCAGTTTGTACCATAAGCTGGCAAGCTGTAAAAGCCGCAAACACCAATCCCGTAGAAAGTTTAAAATCTGAATAAATTTATATGATCAAACTAAGAGACATCGACAAATACATTGACAAGAAACTGCAGCGTCATTTTATTCTGAAAGGAATAGATCTGGATATTGAAGAAGGAGATTTTGTCACCATCATGGGACCCAGTGGTGCCGGGAAATCCACCCTTTTAAACATCATTGGTTTTTTGGATGATGCAAGCGCCGGTAACTATCACTTTTTTGATGAGCCGGTTCACAATCTTTCGGATAAGAAAAAAGCGGAGTACCATAAATCTCATATTGGCTTCGTATTTCAGGCGTATCACCTGATTGATGAACTCACCGTGTATGAAAACATCGAAATGCCTCTTCTCTATCGTAAAGTTAAAAGCAGCCAGCGTAAAAGTATGGTTGCCGATATGCTGGATCGGTTTAATATCGTTGCGAAAAAAGATCTTTTTCCCAACCAGCTTTCCGGCGGACAACAACAGGTTGTAGGAGTTGCCCGTGCTTTAATCGGAAGCCCTAAGCTGATTTTGGCTGACGAACCTACAGGGAATCTGCATTCCGACCAAAGCCATGAAATCATGGAGATATTCCAAAAGATGAATCAGGATGATGATGTGACCATCATTCAGGTTACTCACTCCGATGAAATGGCTTCTTATGGAAAACGAATCATTAATCTGGAAGATGGAGCAATAACAAACGAAAATCCTTATGGAGGATAAATCATGCAAAATGTCAGAGTACAATTTACTATACCAAATGTAGAAAAAGTTGCAAATCTTGATATTCGTGTGAACGGAGAACAACGAAATCTCCGTTTTCGGGTTGAAACTTTTGACTGGGATTCAGAAAATGGCAGTTCTGAAAATCTTATTTTTATATTAAGAGATCGAATTTCAAACTATGATTCAGACTGGGAACTTTATCACATTGGCACCCCACAGGGAGACAGCATTCCGGTTACTTTCCGTCATAAAGATATTGCGTAGAACAGCTTTAATTTTTCTCGCTTTATTAATTTCAAATCTCTGGAATTCAGATTCAGCCCATGCTCAATACTCTGATTCCTTAGCTCTTGAAAATATCTTCAAGTCGGCAGATGAAATTAAGACTGTCAGGTCGCTTTTAATTCAACAAAACGGTGAGTTAATCAAAGCAGAAGGATTTAACGGACGTTCACTGAACCGACCTTTCAACATCAAATCCGCTTCAAAAAGCATCATTGGCTTGCTAACCGGTATCGCCATTGAAGAAGGATTTATTCCTTCTGTGGATGAACCAATCGTGACATATTTTCCCGGATACTTCGAAGAAAACCCTGATTCACTCAAAGAAAGTATCACCATAAAAAATCTACTCACCATGAAAACCGGACTTCGGTCAACAAGTTCAAGAAACTATGGTGCATGGGTTATCAGTGACGACTGGGTGAAATATGCTTTGGATCAGGATTTTGTAGCTGAAATTGATGGAAGAATGGTGTATAGCACAGGAACTTCTCATCTGCTTTCCGTTATTATCACAAAAGCATCCGGGATGAGTACTAAAGCATTTGCAGAAAAATATTTATTTGACCCAATGAACATTACCGTTGGAGGCTGGGATAAAGATCCTCAGGGTTATTATATGGGCGGAAATAATGTGGCACTAAAGCCAGCCGACATGCTTAAAATCGGACAATTAATTCTGGATGATGGAGCCTATGATGGGGAACAGCTCATATCGCGGAATTGGATTCGCGATTCATTTGAAACCTATACCTACAGCAATTACAATCCTTACGGATATGGATACCAGTGGTGGAATCAGGAAATAGCCGGAAAGAAAGTATTCTTTGCCTGGGGAAATGGAGGGCAATATATTTTTATGATTCCGGAGTTAAATTCAGTGATAGTGATCACTTCTTCCACACTAAATACAACTCCAAGAAGAAGTTATAAAGATACTATTTTCCCGTTGATGGGCGAACAGATAATTCCATTTTTGGTAAGTAATGAAGGTTCTTAAATTGAAAAGGAGTAAATTGAACTATTCCGTCTTTATTATTTTGAACCGAACTGTAGAATTAGGCTGAAGCTGTGCGAGTCTCGATAAATCCGGCTCTTCTATAATTCCAATTCTTGGATAACCGCCAACCGTTTGAGCGTCTTTCATCAGTATTATCGGACTTCCGGAAGCCGGTAGCTGAACTATTCCCGGAAAAACGAAAGAAGAAGTTATTTCTGATTTGGCAGTCATCAATTTTTCTTCCGGTTTTAATTTTATAGCCATTCGATTGCTCGATGAATCTACCATAAATGACATACTTTCAAGCTTAGAAACCGAAAAGTCATCCAATAGCTCAAATTCCGGCCCTGGTTTCAGATGTACAGTTATCTTTGAGCTGTAGTAAGGCTTCCGCCCTTCTTTAATTGAAAAAGGTTCTGTCTGTTCCTTTGATTCTGTCCATTCAATTACATCCCCGGCTTGGAGAGATCTGCCTTCTTTTCCTCCAAATTTTCCTGTCAAAAAGGTCGAATAACTCCCTAACACTTTATCAATTTTCAATATCCCTTGTATTCCCAAATATGCTCTGCAACCTTTTGCAGCAAAACCTAATTTCAATACATCACCGGAACTCACTGAAATTTGCTGATAGGTTTGAACCGGTTCGTCATTTAACAAAGCATTCATATCAGCTCCGGTTAGCGCAATAATTCCTGCGCCTTCAAACTTGTACTCCCCTCCTTTTAATGTGAGTTCGATGGCTGGATTATTTTCAAAATTCCCAAGTATTCGATTCGCAATTACATAAGCTTCGCTATCCATAGCTCCTGAAACCGGCACTCCGAAATGGCGGAATCCAAATCTTCCTCTATCCTGAACAGTAGAAAGAAATCCCGGTTTTATGACTTTCATTATTCCCATCAGCTTTGATATTCTTCAAATTTCTTTAGAGAAATCGGTATAAACCGAACCTTATCACCCGCTTTCAATGTAGTAGGAGGATTATTTTGAACATCAAAAAAAGATTGCGGAGTTCTGCCAATAATCTGCCAACCTCCCGGACTTTCCAGAGAATACAAGCCAGTTTGATGCCCGCCGATGGCAACCGAACCTGCGGGAATTTTAGTTCTTGGATTTTTTTTTCTGGGGACATACAGACGCTCATCCAATCCTTCCAGAAAAACAAAACCGGGCAAAAATCCAAGCATAGCAATGGTGTATTCTGTCCCTGAATGAATATCAATAATTTCTACTTTGGGTAGTTCTGTCCTTCTTTCTAACTCCTCCCAATCGAGACCAAGATCGTAGTATACCGGAATTTCATACTTAGTGATTTTTAGAGAATCCTCGGTCTCCGGTTTCTCAATTTTTTCCAAAACTTCTGATAATTCTAAAGCTGAATTTTCAAGGACAATTCCCAGTGAGTTATAAGCGGGAACAAAGTCAGAAATTATATCAGGATAAAGCTTTTGAATACCTTCGGTGAGATTGTGGATTTTTACGAGACTGTTTTGCTTTTCTTCCGGCTCAAGCAACCAGACATGATTAGTAAGTTTACGGCATATCCAGCGCTCACCTTCAAACTGCCAGTACTGATACTCCATGTTTCCTCAAGAACTGATGTATTCCTTTTGCAAGCACATCTGCACCTTTGGTATCGCTGTGCAAACAAATTGTTTCTGCGTGTATCGGCCTCTTTTCCCCTGAATAAGTAGAGACTTTCTCTTCTATCACCATTTCAAAAATCTGACTTAAAACTTCTGATTTCTCACTTAAAACGGCATCTTCATGCGTTCTTGATCTCAGTGTTAAATCGTCCTCATAAACCCTATCAGCAAAAACCTCAGAGCAAAAAACCATCCCGGATTCTTGAACTGCTTTTTCCAATTCAGATCCCGGTTGACCATAAATAATCGTTTTTAACCCTAATTCACGAACAGTTTCAACAATTAACTGAGCCGTATCTTTATCAATCGATGCCTGATTATACAAAGCTCCATGAGGTTTTATGTGATGAAGCGGTTCATCCTCTTCCTCTAAAATCATCTTAAGTGCAAGAATCTGATCTTTTAAATTATTTTTTAACCGATCAGGATCGATTTCCATTACTCTGCGACCAAAACCAGGACGATCAGGGTACGATGGATGAGCTCCTATTTTTACTCCGTTTTTTTTTGCAAGCCGAACCGTTTTGCTCATAGTAATTTCATTTCCAATATGCCCTCCGCAAGCAATATTACAGGACGTTATATACGGCATTATTGCTTTGTCCAGCATCGGACCATCATCAGATCTCCATTCCCCTAAATCACAATTCAGATCAATCCTTTTTTTCATAAAAATCCAAACACGTTATTCAAACTCCTGAAACCAATCAGCAAAGTCACACCAATTACTATTACTCCCAATATGTTTTGGAATGTTGAGTTAATATAATCTCCTAATAACGCTTTTTTGTTGACGATATACATCAGAAAAATTGCCACAAGAGGTAACAATATGCCATTGGCTACTTGTGCGAATTGGATGATTGCCACCGGACTGAAATTCAGCATAGAAAAAAAAATTCCGATTCCTAAAATTGAAATCCATACTGCTTTAAATCTGGAGGACTTCAAATCATCATTCCAGCCTAAAATACCTTTTGCAGCATAAGCGGCAGCCAACGGAGCAGTTATGGCGGATGAAATTCCCGCTGCCACTAATCCTAATCCCAAAAACCAGGTTGACCAGACACCCAATAACGGTTCGAGCTGGATAGCCATATCGGAAGCATTTTTCACCTCTCCTGATCCCAATCCTGAACCCGCACTTGTAATTATGATACAAATAGAAATCAATCCACCTAAAAGAATAGCTACCATATTTTCGATTCTCAGATCTTTGAGTTGGTTTGCATCGCTGTATTTTTGTTGAATCGAAGAAGCATGTAAAAAAAGGTTATACGGAACTACAGTGGTACCAACTAAAGCCATCACCAATAGCATTTCATCAGCATCAAAGTTCGGGATAAACATTCCTTCAACTATTTGATACAGATCAGGTTTTACCATTATGGCAGTAATTAAAAATACAATACTCATTAAACCCACGAGCGCAACTAAAGCATTCTGTATTGTTTTAAAATTCCCTGAATTAAGTAACAAAAAAGCGATAATTCCCAGAATTAATGGTACAAATCTTAAACTATAATCCTGTATTTGCACTTCTAAATCCGGAAGAATTGCGTTCCAACCAAGTACTGCACCGGATATATTCCCACCTTCGTAAGCAGCATTTCCAATAACAATAGCACCTAAAACCAGACCAATGCTAAGTATTTTCAAAACCGGATTGGATACCTGACTTCTTATTGCTTCGCCGAATCCCTTTTGGGTGATTAATCCTAAACGAGCAGTCATTTCCTGCAAAATAATCGTAGCGAATGAAGAGAAAACTAACGCCCAGAGTAAACTATACCCGGATTGGACTCCGGCAAGCGTACAAACAGTGACAGTTCCGGGACCGATAAAAGCCGCTGTAACTAACGTACTTGGTCCGAAATATTTTTTTACTTGAATATTCACAGATTTGAATATAGAATGTACCGGATAAAATCACGAATAATATAATTCACTATGGCTAAAGCGAATAACAAAACGGTACCTACTGATTTAAGCGTGGAAGAATATCTTAATGCCATTGAAGATCCTCAGCGCAAAGAAGATTGCAAAGCAATTCATGATATGATGAAGGAAATAACCGGTCGGGAACCAAAAATGTGGGGTAAAACAATCGTTGGGTTTGGTACCTATCATTACAAATACGAGAGCGGTCGCGAAGGCGATATGCTTATGACCGGGTTTTCAAACAGAAAGCAGTCAATAACATTATACATTCTGGGAGGATTGAGTAAAAGAGAAGAACAACTGGAAAAATTAGGACCGCATAAAACCGGAAAATCATGTCTTTATATCAAGCGATTATCTGATATTGACGTGAACGTTCTCCGAAAGATGATAAAAGAGGATTTTGAACACGTTGAAGAAAAGTACGAAATTGTTGATTAGTTTTAAGTTATCAACAGCTTTTTAATCATGGCAGGCAATTCTTAATTCTTCATTGAACCATTCTTCATTCAAAATGACTCTAAACGATTTTACCAAACAAACACTCGAATTTCCTGATGATTACGAAGGAAGAGTTATTGCTACCTTGATACGATCTAATCAAAATCAAAAAGGCAAATCATCTGTCTTATACATTCATGGATTTAACGATTATTTCTTCCATCCGCATGTAGCAGAAGCATTTCATGATGCCGAATTTAACTTTTATGCGTTAGATTTACGGAAATACGGCAGGTCGCTCCTTCCTCATCAACACCCTAATTACTGCCGGGACATTGCTGAGTATTATGAAGAAATAACGAAATCGCTGGAAATTATAAATCAGGAAAATAATTCTGATATCACATTATTGGGGCATTCTACCGGAGGTTTAATTTCATCTATGTATGCGAATTTCGGAGAGAAAAAATCTCTTGTAGATGCACTCATTCTCAACTCACCTTTCTTTGATTTCAATGCTTCTGAAGCTGAACGAAATATAAATCTGTTTTTTGCTCGGATTATTTCTTTTTTTATGCCTTATGCGAATAAAAGAAAACCACTCTCAAGTTTATACAATCAAAGCTTGCTGAAATCACACTACGGAGAATGGGAATTCAATCAGGAATGGAAACCGGCTCGCGGATTTCCTGCTTACTTTAAATGGTTAATTGCTGTTTTTGAAGCACAAAAAACGCTCAGAACTTCTTCAGATATTGATATTCCGGTGTTGGTAATGCATTCAAACAAATCGGAAAAACCAAAAAAATGGACTCCTGAAATACTTGGAATGGACATGGTATTAAATATTGAGCATATAAAAGAAACTGGAAACAAATTAGGAAAAAAAGTTACCTTCCTACCTGTGAAAAATGCCATACATGACATTTTTCTTTCAAAAAAAGAGGTTCGTGAAAAAGCCTTTAACGAAATGATAAATTGGTTAAAAAAGACGATCAAGTAATTACCATGGAAAACACCATTGTTTTTGAAGTCACAATAAACGCATCAGCAGAAAAAGTTTGGGATACGCTTACAAATCCTGACAAAATTGAACAATACATGTTTGGCTCCCGTTGCGAGAGTTCCTGGACTCCCGGCAGCAAAGCAAATTACTTTATTACTCAAAACGAAAAAGAGATTACAGTTACCAAGGGAGAAGTAATACGCTCACAACCTAATAAACTTTTAGAACACACTTTACTTCCTGCCGATGCGGGCATCGAAGACATTCCTGAAAACTATCTTGTAATTATCTATGAACTGGATGAAGAAGATGGAAAAACTGATTTAACCATCACTCAAAAAGGCTACAAATACGTAGAAAATGGTCAGGAGCGCTACATTGATACTCAAAAAGGCTGGAAAAGTGTGCTTCCTAAATTGCAGGAAGTGGCGGAAAGTTAAGCCTACCGCCCAACCATATTAAGCATCTGATTTTCCAGAATTACAATTATAGCTACTATAACTAAAGCAATTCCAAGTTTTAGCAATTTTGACTTCCGGGACTTTGATTGTGCTTTGTTCAAAAAAACTTTCTGAACCGCCTCAATGATAGGAGTTCTGTTATACCACATCACAAAACAGATGGCGGTGAAATAACTTATCGCACTAAGCATGGCTCCTGTTGAGATTTGAAAGAAGAAATCCACCACAATAATATTTATCAAAACCGGAATCAGAATAGCGCCGCCAAGTATTTTGGTTCTTGGAAATAGTAAAAGAAATGAACCCAAAATCTGTGTCCCTCCGATAAACAAGATATATCCATAAGAATATCCGAAGAACGTCCAGGCAAGATCAAAGCCTCCGACTTCTGCCAATGGCAAAACCGCAATTTCTTCAGGAATACTGCCTTGATAAAATTGTCCGCCCAAGAGCTTCCCAAATCCATATGTAAGCAACATCATTGCTGCATAAATTCGAGCCGCTAATTCCAGATGAGATAATACTTCGTGTTTTGTGATACTCATGAATCCTGAACTATAATTTCAGAACTCGTACTTATTCACAAAAAAATTGTTGCAATAATGCGACCGGAGTTTCAGGATTAACAGAATTATTTCAATGCAATTTTAGTAATTAATGGCAAATGATCTGACCCTATATCAGGTCCTGTTCTGTGTTCACTCACATGAATACCTTCTGTCACCAAAACATGATCTATTGCTATAGAAATAAGTTTCATTCTCGCATTCCACGTATTTTGAAGTCCGAATCCAAGCCTTGAATCCCTCAAAGAAGTTCCATTTACTATTTTTCGGAAATTTGGTGAAAAGTTTGTGCTGTTCAGGTCTCCTATAACAATGATTTCCTCATCTAATTCAGTTAAAAAGTTATTGAGATTCTCAAAGTGGTCATTTCTCATTGTGAAGTAATCTGAACCAACGGGAGGTAAAGGGTGGGTAGTTATTACATTCACCCTGTTTTTATTGAGCAATATTTGAAAAAAGAAAGAAGGAACTCCGGCTTCAGAAAAACTCACTACCTTAAACTCTTCAGGCTTCAGTTTACTGTAAACAACCATTCCAAAATTATCTTCTCTGATTCTTTCAAGTGTATATGGGTATTGCTCATCAAAACTGTTCAGGTTTTGATCCCATTTGGAATTGACTTCCTGTAATAAAATTACATCCGGATCTTCTTTTGTGATTAGTGCAATCACTTCTTCAAACTCATTATTTGAAGAAAGTAAGTTCAGTGATAATATCTTTAGCTCTTCATTGGGTTGGATATCAGTTTGAGGAAAGTAAAATTGAACTAAGCCCAAAAAAATTACTACACTGAGAATGAAATTTATAATCGATACCCACTTTTGTTTCGATATCGCAGAAAAGATTCCAACTATTAAAAAGTAAAATCCATAATAAACCCGGAAGTGAGAAAAGCCGTCTAAAACCCAATGGAATTCACCGAAAAACCCTGCTATAAAGGGGATAAACCCCACAAAGAACATGCTCCATAGAATAGACGATTTCAACTTAATTTCTCCAATTCCCCATCGTATTTACTGATTAATTTCCCCCAATCATACTTCCTAACAATGCTTTGATAATCCACTTTTCGGAGTCCCATCACACTTTCGATAGCAGTTTCTAAACGAGCCTCCAATTCTCCTTCTTCATACAGAAATTCCCGATCCAGTTCTTCCGGGAAATGTTCGGGATAAGCGAGACGATTGGGAAGTAACGTAAAGCAATCACAAAAAAGAGCTTCCACTACACTTCCTCCGAAAAAATCCTGGATGGAGGTGACCGGTAAAATATCAGCTCGCCATAGCCATCGGGCATATTCTTCAAAACTTTCCGCGTAACCCCATTGCAGAATTTCATCTTTCAGTATTTCTTTAGCTTTATCAAATATCGGTGGATTAACATCATTCTGTTCACCCAATACAACCAGTCTAAATGGAATTTCTTTTTCCTTCAACAAAAACAAAGTTTCAAAAAAGTCTTCGGGATTTTTATCGTACTCCCAGCGATGATTCCATAAAATGGTTGCCTCAGACTGCTTTTCTTTGTCTGAATCACGAAACTCATTGAACCTCTCCAAATCCATTCCGAGATGTAATACAGAACTTTTTTCTTCAATTAATTCGATGTTCTCTTTGCCCTTTTTATCAGGAAATCGATTCAGAAAATTTGGTAAAGCTCCCAAAAAAGAATCCCTATGATATTCTGAATTGAAAAATACTCTATCAGCAGCTAAAGCCGAGGTATAATTAATAAATGAGTAGTGATTATCCCGCTTTTTCTTTTTGTCTCTGTCTTGGGGCGACCATGGATATGTAAGCTGATTCTCGTGAAAATACATGGCGACCGGAATGCCTGATGATTTTTTTCTGGTCAAAGCCATAAAAGTGGTCAGATCTAACATTGAGGTTCCGAGAATAAGATCAGGCAAGTCTTCTTGTTGATTGAATTGTTTTGCCAGTTCTACTGCTCCCCCGTGCATTCTCCACTTCCAGTGCCTGCCGGGTAAACTCAGGATTTCAATATCGTGAGAAGAGTGCTTTTTCAAGCCTTCTGCCCATTGCTGATGAGA
The DNA here is from genome assembly GCA_965267565.1 of Balneola sp. Classification (GTDB taxonomy): domain Bacteria; phylum Bacteroidota; class Rhodothermia; order Balneolales; family Balneolaceae; genus Balneola. Next base: position 2,755,765 of record OZ254085.1, on the reverse strand, counting down.
GCCTGAAAAAAAAGGTTCGAGTAAAGTGAGTTTCATTAATTAAAATTCAGTCCAAATTAATCACTATAAAATAAAAAAAGTATTGACTCTAACATCTCCAGCCTTTAAAATTAATAATCTAATAAGAATATTATAATTTACCCTTTCAATGAAGCTTGTCTCTCAGGGAGCTCAATATGCTATTTCGGCCATAATCGCTTTATCTAAGCGAGAACAGGGAAAAGCTGTATCTGCTTCTGAACTGGCAAAAACGCTTGATTGTCCGGCTGCATACCTATCTCAACTTCTCTCAAAATTAAAAAAACCCGGAATTTTGAAATCACAAAGAGGATTAAATGGCGGTGTTCTTTTGGCTAAACCGGTGGATAAAATCTCAGTTTACGAAGTGATCATTGCTATTGATGGTAGTGAATTTTTTACCAGCTGTTTTATGGGCATTGAAGGTTGTGGCAGAATTGAACCATGTCCTTTTCATAACTACTGGTCGGAACAGCGTGAGCGTATTAAAGACTGGCTTGAATCCACCACTTTCGAGGATGCTGAACAAGCAATGTCTCAAGCTTGGTTCGATCAACGCTTAAGTTTCGTTTCCTAAGATTGGTAGTGAAACTCTCACCTTCCTTTTTTGCTGAGTCCTAAATTTTATCAAAAATAGATTGCGAAGTTTTAGAAAGTTTCTTAAAATCTAATATCGATATTAGAATATGAATATTAGATTAATTCATCATGAAATTCGTGTCACAAAGCGCTCAATATTCCATTTCGGCAATCATTGCATTATCAAAAGTTGAAAAAGGAAAAATTGTATCTGCTTCTGAACTCTCACAAATGTTGAATTGTCCGGCTGCTTATTTATCCCAACTTCTTTCAAAACTAAAACCGGCAGGGATAATTAAGTCACAGAGGGGATTAAATGGAGGAGTGTATTTAGCAAGAGAACTTAGCAGCGTTACCATTTATGAAATTGTGACCATAATAGACGGAGATGACTTCTTTAAAAACTGTTTTATGGGAATTCAGGGATGTGGCTCTATTGAACCCTGCCCCTTTCATGATTTTTGGGCTAAAGAAAGAGAGAGTATCAAAAACTGGCTTCAGACAACCAACTTCGAAGAAATAAACAGCAGGGTTTCACCTTCCTGGTTTCGCCTGAATCTCTCATACACCAGCGGAGATAAAAGAAAATGAGTCAGACTGCCGTCATTCGGAATCAAATTTGTGCTCACTGTGGTGAAGCGGTTGAATCGGCAGTGCATGATAATGATCAGATTTTCTGCTGCGAAGGCTGTCGCACGGTGTATCAACTTTTGTCTGACAATCAACTCAGCGGCTATTACGAATTAGATTCTACACCCGGATCTACCATGAAAGCAGGTATTGAACGTCAGAAGTTTGATTACCTGATCGATCAGGATGTGGTTGACAAGCTGGTTGATTTTAAAAATGCCAACGTTGTATCCGTTTCATTTCTGGTTCCAAATATACACTGCACTTCTTGTGTCTGGCTGTTGGAAAACCTGCACAAAATTGATGAGGGCATTCTTCAGGGCACAGTCAACTTTCTTAAAAGAACATTAACGGTTCTTTATGATGACAATAAAACGAATCTTAGAAATATTGTTGAGCTGTTAACTACGGTCGGTTATGAACCGGACTTAAAACTTCAACAGCTTTCCAAAACCAAAAAAAGTGATCCTCAGCGCGATATTTGGCTAAAGCTTGGAGTAGCAGGTTTTTGTTTTGGGAATGTTATGTTATTCAGTTTTCCTGAGTATTTAAACATTACCGCATCCGATTCCATAAGCTCGTTCTCGGTACTTTTTGGTGCTTTGAACATCATCCTTGCGCTTCCTGTTTTGTTGTATAGTAGCAGCGACTATCTAAAGTCTGCCTGGGCTGCCGTTTCCCAAAAAGGAATTAATCTTGATGTGCCTATTTCTTTGGGGATTCTTGCTCTGTTTGGGCGAAGTCTGTACGAAATTTTAAGCGGAACAGGCACCGGATACTTCGATTCCTTTACCGGTTTCATCTTTTTTCTTTTGATAGGGAAACTGTTACAGAAGAAAACTTTTGAAGGACTTTCTTTCGATAGAGATTATAAATCATACCTCCCTATCTCGGTTATAAAAGTTCAAAACGAAAAAGAGCGATCCGTTTCTATTGATAAAATGGAAATTGGTGATCTGATCAGGATACGAAATCAGGAATTATTGCCTTGTGATTCCGTGCTTGAATCGGAGTCAGCGATTATAGATTACAGTTTTATAACCGGAGAATCTGACCCTGTAACCAAGCAAAAAGGAGATATGATTTTTGCAGGAGGCAGAATTATTGGAAAGACTGCCTCCATGTTGGTTTCAAAAAAAGTGGAGCACAGTTATCTCACTCAGCTTTGGGAAAATGATACCAGCAAAGCACCTCATAATAAATTAATTGCCGGTTTTGCAGATCGCATAAGCCCTTATTTTACGCTTTCTGTAATTGTGATTGCCGTAGTTTCTTGCCTTGTGTGGTTGCAAATTGAACCAACCAAAGCATTCAACATTTTTACCGCTGTATTAATTGTAGCATGTCCTTGTGCTTTGGCTTTGTCCTCTCCCTTTACATTTGGTTCGGCTACAAACATACTTTCATTCAACAACTTCTATCTCAAAAATATTGACGGTATTGAGATTCTTGGCTCAATCAAAAATATCGTTTTTGATAAAACAGGAACTATTACTGATCCTGAAAATGCGAAAATAGTTTTCAAGGGAGATTCATTATCCGACAATGAAAAAATAATGATCTGCTCTTCGGTTAAAAACTCTATTCATCCATACAGCAAAAAAATCTTCAATTTTCTGGATGTGAGAAACGAAGATCTGATAGAAATTGAATTGTTTGAAGAGCACAGAGGAAAAGGAATTTACGCCAAGCTTAGTGGGCAGCACGTTCATATCGGAAGCCGGAGCTTTATTGAAGCAGAGACAGATGTAGTAATAAATTATCCGGCTACTGAAAAATCCTATGTTTATATAGTTATTGATTATCAGTTAAAAGGATTTTTTGAGTTCGAAAACTCAATCAGAAAAGGTTTACCGGATGTATTGAATCTACTTAAAGAGAATTACCGTCTCGAACTGTTATCAGGAGATAACAAAAAGGATGGGGTTTTACTCCGGGATTTTTTTAATGGGTGGGATAACATGTATTTCGAGCAATCCCCTCAACAGAAAAAAGATCATGTTATCAAACTAAAAGAAAAAGAGAGTAAGGTATTGATGATCGGGGATGGTCTTAATGACGCGGGTGGTATACAGATCAGTGATTTCGGAATTGCAATTACCGATAAAGTCAGCTCTTTCGCCCCTGCCTGCGATGGAATTCTGGAAGCAAAAAGCATCTCGAAACTGAACGACATGCTGGAATTTTGCCGTCAATCCATATTTGTGATCTACCTGAGTTTTGCGCTTTCACTCATGTATAACCTTACGGGTTTAGGCTTTGCTGTTACCGGTAACTTATCCCCTTTGGTTGCCGCTATTCTGATGCCGCTCAGCTCTATCACCATCATGGTTTTTACTACCGCTTCTACACGATTAATCGCAAAAAGAATAGGATTGAAGATATGGGCGTAATTTTCTTTCTCATCATTTTCAGCATAACGGTAGCGCTCATCTTTTTGGGGGCATTTTTCTGGGCGGTCAATTCAGGGCAGTTCGATGACCAGCATACACCAGCCTTGCGCGTTCTTTTTGAAGAAAAAAATTCAACAAAATCTAACAACCAACAACACACTAACAAGGATTCGTAATGTCATTAGATACCTTTCATTATGATAATAAAATAGTACGCAACTTTGGGGTTGCTACTATGATATGGGGAATCATAGGCTTTCTTGTGGGGCTGATTGTAGCTCTCAAGTTTATTTGGCCGGATTTTCTGGGATTTATACCGGAATTATCTTTCGGAAGGCTAAGGCCGCTGCACACCAATGCAGTGATCTTCGCCTTTGCCGGAAATGCTATTTTCTATGGGGTTTACTATTCTCTGCCACGCCTGTGTAAAGCGCCAATGTGGAGCGAAAAGCTCAGCAAAATTCACTTCTGGGGATGGCAGGCAATTATTATTTCGGCGGTAGCAACGCTCCCCTTCGGAATTACAACCAGTAAAGAATATGCAGAACTGGAATGGCCTATTGACATCGCTATTACCATCATTTGGGTAATTTTCGGTATCAACATGATGATGACCATCTTTAAACGCAGAGAAAAACATCTCTATGTAGCCATTTGGTTCTACATTGCCACTTTTGTTACGGTTGCGGTTCTGCATTTAGTGAACTCTTTTGAAGTTCCTGCCACTTTTCTGAAAAGTTATCCGATTTATGCCGGAGTTCAGGATGCTTTGGTTCAATGGTGGTATGGTCATAACGCAGTAGCTTTCTTCCTTACTACGCCATTCTTAGGAATTATGTATTACTTTATTCCGAAAGCTTCTAATCGACCCATTTTTTCTTATCGATTATCCATTGTTCACTTCTGGTCGCTGATTTTTATCTACATCTGGGCAGGTCCGCACCATTTGCTTTATACAGCTTTACCCGGCTGGGCACAAACATTAGGAGTTGTATTTAGTTTAATGCTAATTGCTCCTTCCTGGGGTGGTATGCTAAATGGTCTTCTTACTTTACGAGGAGCCTGGGATAAGGTACGGGAAGACCCTGTACTAAAATTTATGGTTGTTGCGGTTACTGCTTATGGAATGGTAACCTTTGAAGGACCCATGCTGTCCATTGCCAATGTGAATGCCATCGCTCATTATTCAGATTATATAATTGGTCATGTTCATAACGGGGCATTGCTCTGGAATGGTGGATTAACGTTTGGAATGTTGTATTTCATTACTCCACGTATATACAAAACCAAATTATACTCCACTAAACTGGCAAATATTCATTTTTGGTTTGCAACCATGGGTGCCATCTTTTATGTGATCCCGATGTACTGGGGTGGCATCACTCAAAGTTTAATGTGGAAAGATTTTACCGATCAGGGATTCCTAACGTATCCAAACTTCCTTGAAACGGTAGTGCAAATAATGCCGATGTATGCTCTTAGAGCTTTTGGAGGTAGTTTATTTATTGTTGGTGCTTTATTCGGAGTATATAACCTGTTTAAAACAGCAAAAAGTGGTTCTCTTGAAGCAACCGAAGAAGCTCAGGCTCCGCCAATGATAGATCCTGCAGCCGGACATAAAGAATCCTGGCACCGCAGACTTGAAGGAAAGCCGCTCAAGTTCACTTTACTTACCGTAATTGCAATTCTTATCGGTGGAATTGTTGAGTACATGCCTACCGCTTTGATAGATTCAAACATTCCAACCATCAAAAGTGTACAACCTTATACGGCACTTGAAGTTGAAGGACGGGATATTTACATCGCTGAAGGTTGTAATAATTGCCATTCACAAATGATTCGTCCTTTCAGATCTGAGACGGAACGGTATGGTGAATATTCTAAAGCAGGAGAGTTTGTTTATGATCATCCTTTCTTATGGGGATCGAAACGAACAGGGCCGGATCTACACAGAATTGGTGGAAAATATCCCGACTCATGGCATCTCAGACACATGTATGATCCGAACTCCACATCTCCCGGCTCTATAATGCCTGCTTATCCATGGTTGCTGACCAAAGATATGGATATGGAGACTATGCCTGACCGTATTGAAGCTTTAACAACTGTTGGAGTTCCTTACTCGCCAAGATATCCCGAATACGCTGTTGATGATATGAAAGCACAGGCTGAACGCATCGCAAATGGTTTAAGGGAAAATGGATTCGGAACCATTGAAGGAATCGAAATCACTTCTGAAAAACAGATTATTGCTTTAATAGCGTATCTACAACGCCTTGGCACTGATATTTCAGGAGAAACCAGCCCGTTCGAAGACTTGCCTTCAAGCAACAAACTTGCACCTGTAATTCTGGAGGACAACTAATGTATAAAGATGTTTTACGCTCAATGGAAGGAGTCGAGCTTTTTCCAAGTATATCACTCATTCTGTTTTTTGGATTCTTTCTCTTTCTAATCATTTATCTGATGCGAACGGGAAAATCTCATTGGAAAGAAGCCGCTCATCTTCCTTTAGAATCAGAAGAAACTGCTAATTATAAAACTTCAGAATCATGAAAATTTTAGACGACGAAAAAGATAAACTACTGGATCATGAGTACGACGGAATTCGTGAATTGGACAATCATATGCCCGTTTGGTGGCTTTGGTTGTTCTACTTTACTATCGCATTCGGAGTCGGCTATGTGTTTTATTATGAGGTTTTTGAATGGGGTCCCGATCAGCATGAGGAATACGAACTCGAAATGGCTGCTGCGGCTGAAAAATATAATCTCAATGAAAACGATGCTGAACCAGTAACTGAAGCTTTCGCCTGGAATTACAGCGATGATCCTGCTGTCATTGAAAAAGGGAGAGAAATCTTCATGAGTACGAATAACCTCTGCTTTACTTGCCATGGCAGCGCCGGAGAAGGCTTAGTGGGACCCAACCTAACCGATGACTACTAGATGCATGGCTGTTCGGCTGAAGAAGTAGCAAAAAGCATCACCGAGGGATTCCCCGATAAAGGAATGGTGGCGTACGGAAGTGGCGCACCAATACCCAATGAAGATGTTAATGCGCTGGTTAGCTACATCGGATCTTTGCAGGGTACAAATCCACCTAATGCAAAAGCCGTTGATGAAAGCAGAGCAGTTGAATGTGTAGCCAAATAAAATAAAATCATGTCACAGAATCAGGGAAGACAAATAGGTAAAGATCAATTTCGTGATCGGTTAGCTACGGTAAGCGAAACCGGTAGCCGAAACTGGATCTATGCAAAGAAGCCAAGTGGACGTTTTTACAATGCTCGTACTATTGTCTCTCTGTTTCTGTTAGTTTTTTTCTTTTCAGGACCTTTTATCACTATTAATGGAAATCCATTACTGCTATTAAATATTCTGGAACGAAAGTTTGTGATTTTTGGAGTGGCATTCTGGCCTCAGGATCTTCACCTTCTGGTATTTGGAATGCTCTCCTTTATTGTATTCGTAGTTTTATTCACAACTATTTTTGGAAGACTTTTCTGCGGATGGGCTTGTCCTCAAACCATTTTTCTGGAAATGGTTTTCCGTAAAATCGAGTACTGGATCGAGGGCGATGCTTCGGCTCAGATTCGATTGAAAAAAGCTCCCTGGACGGCAAATAAAATTCTCAAAAAAGGTTCGAAACATCTGATTTTTTACGGACTTTCATTTTTGATCTCCAATCTTTTTCTGGCTTACATCATAGGTAAAAATCAGTTATTTGAGATTATCACCGACCCTCCTTCAGAACATATAGCAGGTTTAAGTGCTATGATCATTTTCAGCGGAGTTTTTTATGGAGTTTTTGCCTTTATGCGAGAACAGGTCTGTCACTTTGTGTGTCCGTATGGAAGAATGCAATCGGTGATGCTCGACAATAACTCTATTAATGTAATGTACGATTATAAAAGAGGAGAAGATCGAGCTACTATTGGTGATAGAAAAAAGGTAATTGCCGGTAAAGCCTCGCTCGCTGATCTCGGTTTCTCTGAAAATGCTGATTTCGGAGACTGTATCGATTGCTACAAGTGTGTAAGAGTCTGTCCGATGGGAATCGACATCCGAAACGGAACACAACTTGAATGCGTGCATTGCACTGCTTGTATTGATGCCTGCGATTCTGTGATGGATAAAATTGACAAACCCCGTGGGCTAATCCGGTATGCATCCGAAAACTCGATCAGAGAAGAAGATCGAAAAATATTCACTCCAAGAGTTTTTGGATACAGCGCTGTTTTGTTCGTCCTGCTTTCCACGTTCATCGCTCTGATGAGTATACGCTCAGACCTGGAAACCACCATTTTACGCCAACCGGGAACTTTATATCAGGAATTACCGGATAACATGTACAGCAATATCTATGAGATTAAAGTGATCAACAAAACCTTTGATATCAAAGACTATACATTAAGATTAACCGCACCTGAAGGTGAGTTGATTTCTCTTGGAAACGTTGAAAGTGTAGAACCACAAAATCTTGCAGAGGGAAGATTTATGGTGAAGCTTAACGAGAATCAACTAACCGGATTACAAACCGATCTTACTTTCGAAGTGTACTCAGGTGGAGAAAAAATTGAAACCATAACTTCCGGATTTTTAGGTCCGGCAAATTAATATAACAATGAAAAAACTTGATTGGGGAAAAGGACTCTTTTTAGCAATAACCGTATTTGTTATCGGTACACTTAGCGTTGTAAGCTATTTGATCAGCCTCGATTTCTTTTTAGTAACTAATGAGCACTATGAAGAAGGTGTTGAATATCAGCAAACTATTGATCAAAAATTAAGAGCTGAAAATCTTGAGAATCCGGTGCTTGTGGTTTTTGATGAAGAGATTCAGGCATTGCGAATTGTATTCCCGAACGATTTTGTAGGCAAAGCTCAAGGCGATATCAAGCTATACCGACCAAATAATCCTGAAATGGATACCAAACTGCCTCTGAATGTAAATGCCACAGGAACTCAACTCATCTCTACTGCTGAAATGGAAAAAGGGAAATGGGTCTTATCCATAGAGTGGGAAATAGATGAGCTTTCTTATCTGGAAGAAAAAACAATCGTAATCTGATGGAACTTTGGACCGGATTCTTATTTGGTTTCCTGGGCAGCTTCCACTGCGTGGGAATGTGTGGTCCCATTGCTTTATCACTGCCGCGACCAAAATCCAACTTCGGTTCATTATCTCTCTATGCGTTTATCTATAACTCAGGTCGAATTTTAACCTATTCTTTTTTTGGATTGATCTTTGGCTTTTTCGGAAGACAAATTGCCGTTTCAGGTTTTCAGGGACTGTTATCCGTCATCTTGGGTATCGCAATTATTTTGGGCGTCGCATTCTCTACATATTTCAAGCGTGCTAAAAAACCCATGTTCTATAACCGTTATGTAGCTCAGATAAACAAAGCTTATGGTCGCTTGATAAGAAAGAAATCGAATACAGCACTTTTTGGAATGGGTATTTTAAATGGGCTGCTCCCCTGCGCTTTTGTCTATTCAGGATTAGCCGTAGCGGTACTTTCGGAAACGCTCTGGCATAGCATGAGTTATATGGCGATGTTCGGATTTGGAACTTTACCGGCTATGTACTCCGTATATGCAGCGCCACATTTTATTTCTATGGATTTAAGATCAGCAATTCGAAAGTATATACCCTATTTAGCATTCAGTTTAGGACTGTTTTTAATTGTAAGAGGAATCGCCCTTCAGAACCTGACTGTATCGGCAACAATCAGAGAAGGAATTGAACCATTATGTGTTTTCCCAGGGACTAATATCTAACGAAAATTCATCAAATCTTAACATTTCAACCTTAATTTTAAACCATTACATAAAACATAATTCATCAAACCATGAGTACATTAATAATTTTATTATCTGCATTAATATCATTTACTTCTGTTACCTCAGAAAGTAACATAGCTAAAACTGAAATTACGGTTGAAGCGAATGACAGAATGCAATTCGACACTAAAGAAATAAAAGTAAAAGCAGGAGAAAAAATCACCTTAACACTAAAGCATGTTGGTAAGCTTCCAAAAAAGGCTATGGGGCATAACTGGGTGCTTCTGAAAGAAGATGTTGTTGTAAAAGATTTTGCAATGGCTGCAATGCAAGAAAAAGAAAACGACTACCTTCCTGAAGACTCGGAAGATGTAATTGTAGCTACTGAAATGATAGGTGGTGGCGAAACAGATACCATTACTTTTGAAGCTCCTGAAAAAGGCACGTACACATTCATCTGTACTTTCCCGGGACACTACGGTCTCATGCAAGGTACTTTTATTGTAGAATAAACCTTAGGTCATCCACTTCAAAGGGTTCAGCATTTTAGTTGAACCCTTTTTTATTTCGAGAGGTCCCAATAATAAAAATTATGATCTTCATCCAACGTCCAGCCTGTTGCCGGATATAGTTGGTTACCGATATCATTATCCTTTGCTGTTTCCAATATCATTCCACAGGCATCCGTTTCTCTGCAAAGTTCTTTGCTCCTTTCGATGAGAGCTTTTGAAAATCCTTGTCCCCTGAAACTCGGATCCACAAACAAATCATTCAACAACCACATTCTTTTCATTCTTGTGGAAGAAAAAATCGGATACAATTGTACAAATCCGGTTGCAAGTCCATCTTCATTTCTGGAGATATAAATAACTGATTCCTGATTTTGAATTCGGTCACTGAGAAATGCTTTCGCAGCTTCTTTATCGGAATCTTTTTTATAGAATACACGATAGGCATCGAATAAGGACACCAATTCATCTAAATGTTTTAATTTGGCTAATTCAATCTTCATCAGTCCACTCCCTGTCCACCTATAATATCAATTTCGATTCCTTCCGGTTTTCCTTCAATCAATGGCATGGCTTTACCGATCAATTCGCGAACTCCGGAAATACTTAATGAGTTGTCATGGTCTTCTTTCGATTCCCAAACTTCCTGAACGTGAATGATATCTTTATTATCTAATTGCTGACCTACAATATAAATCAAACAACCATCTGTAGTTTTCATCAAATCAGCTGCTTCTTTGAGAATCCCGGCAAGTTCATCCCCACTTCCTTTTTTCGCTGTAAATGTACCTGTTAATCCGTATTTCATAATCTATGTATTTATTCGTTCGAGTCGCTGCGACCTTGAAGGGGCTTGCTTATTAAAGGTTATAAAAGTTTCGAATTGTAATTCTCTGACTCGTGTATTCCTAATTTTATATTCTCTTATTCCCTATTCCCCAATTCTTAATTCTTCATTGAATCATTCTTAATTGATCAATTGCCTCAACCACTTTCCTTCCATCAATCGCAGCAGAAACAATTCCTCCCGCATATCCGGCTCCTTCTCCACAAGGATACAATCCTTTAATCTGAGTGTGCTGAAAAGTTTTCCAGTCTCTCGGAATTCTTACCGGTGACGATGTCCTGGATTCCGGTGCATGAACAACCGCATCGTTCGTCAAAAATCCCTTCATCGTTTTACCCATTTCGATAAATCCTTTTTGGAGCGCTTCAACCATAAAATCAGGAAATACTTCCGTCAGATTTACTGAAGTAAGTCCCGGAGAATACGAAGTATCAGGTAAATCTTTTGATTTTATGCCTTTGGTAAAATCAACCAGCCGCTGAGCCGGAACTCTCTGCGTTTTCCCTGCCAATTCCCAGGCTTTTTGTTCAATAGATTTCTGAAATTCCATCACTTTTAGAGGACCATATTTTTCGAAGTCTTTAAAATCCTTCAATTCCAATTCTACCACAATTCCGGAATTCGCAGTTGGACGAGAACGCTGTGAACCTGACCAGCCATTGGTTACCACTTCTCCCGGCTTTGTGGCGCAGGCTGCCACCACTCCGCCCGGACACATACAAAAGGAATACACTCCCCTTCCATCAATTTGCTTTACAATTCGATATGGAGCCGGAGGTAAAAACTCTCCTCGTTCATCGCAATTGTATTGAATAGTGTCGATTAACTGCTGTGAATGCTCAACACGAACTCCGATAGCAATGGGTTTGGCTTCTATTTCTATTCCTTTTTGATGAAGCAATTCGAAAATATCTCTGGCTGAATGTCCGGTTGCGAGAACTACAGAATCCGCATGATAAATATCTCCATTATCAAGCTGAACTCCCTGTATGGAATCACCTTCGATTACAAAATCTACCACTTTTGAGTTGAAATGAACTTCTCCCCCTTTCTCTTTAATAAATTCCCGAATTGCAGCAATAATTTTCGGAAGTTTATTAGTTCCGATATGTGGATGGGCATCTACTGTGATTTCTCTCTTGGCACCGAAAGCCACCAGTAATTTCAGAATTTCATCAACATCTCCGCGTTTTTTGGATCGGGTGTAAAGTTTGCCATCAGAATACGTTCCGGCTCCGCCTTCACCAAAACAGTAATTGGAATCAGGATTAACAACATGATTCACATTAATATTCTTCAAATCCTTAATTCGGGAACGAACATCTTTTCCCCGATCCAATACAATGGGTTTTAAGCCCAACTCAATACATTTTAATGCAGCAAATAATCCAGCCGGACCTGCGCCAACGATGATAACCTCTTCCCCGCTTTCTACCGAAGCATACTCCGGTTTTTTAATGACATCAGGTTCGAATTCTTCGTTAACATACACATCCACTTTCAGATTGATTTTCACCTGCTTTTGTCGGGCATCTATGGACCGCTTCAGAATCTCTACATGAGTAATCTCATCAGGAATTATATCTGTGGTTTTCCCAATGTATTTTTTTAGTAAATCGTCTTTCGCAGCCGTTTCAGGAACAACTCGTAACTGTAAATTCTTAATCATGAATGTTTGTTTTCTAATCCAACCAAAGATACCATTATTAACTGCACATTTTGAATGAATTAGTTCCAACCTCTGTTTTCAAATCAGAAATGAAATCACAGATAACCATTCACCAATAACAAAAAGATGCTAAACTTCGAATTTCAAAATCCAACAAAAATCATCTTTGGAAAGGGGCAAATTTCCAAGCTTTCCAAAGAAATCCACAAAGATCAGCATGTATTAATGGTTTACGGTGGTGGGAGTATAAAGAAAAACGGAGTGTACGATCAGGTTACTGAAGCGCTTCATGATCACAAAGTCACCGAATTTGGCGGAGTCCCTGCTAATCCTGAATACGAAACTTTACTGGAAGCCCTTGAAGTAATTAAAGAAAAAGAGATTGATTTTATTCTTGCTGTGGGTGGCGGTTCTGTCATTGATGGAGTTAAATTCCTGTCAGCCGCAGCTAATTTTGAGGGTGAAGAACCGTGGGATATTCTGGCCAACAGCATCAGAACGTATGATGGTCTCCCCTTTGGAACGGTTTTGACTTTACCTGCAACCGGCTCGGAAATGAATTCAGGTTCAGTAATCTCAAGGAGAGAAACCAAAGAAAAGAGAACCATGGGTGGCCCGGGCTTATTCCCACAATTTTCTGTGTTAGATCCTCAGGTCGTTCATTCTATTCCTCAGCGGCAAATTGCTAATGGATTGGTAGATTCCTTTTCTCATGTTTTGGAACAGTATCTCACCTATCCGGTGGGTGCAAGACTTCAGGATCGAATCGCAGAAAGTGTGATGCAAACTCTTGCAGAAATTGCTCCAAAGGTGATGGAAGATCCATCGAATTATGATGCTGCTGCTGATTTTATGTGGAGTTGCACTATGGCGCTGAATGGTTTGCTGAGAGTCGGAACTCCGAACGATTGGTCAACGCACATGATGGCGCATGAATTAACTGCGTTGTATGGAATTGATCATGCGAGAACGCTGGCAATTATCCATCCAAGCCAAATGACCTATATGTTTGAGGATAAAAAAGAAAAATTAGCGCAATATGCCGAAAGAGTTTGGGGAATTTCGGAGGGATCGGTAGAAGAAAAAGCCAATGCGGGAATCGAGAAAACCAAAGAGTATTTCCATTCCTTAAATATTGATACTAAACTTTCAGAATATACCGAAGATTACCAGAAAACAGCCAATATCGTTAAAGAACGATTCGAGGAAAGAAATTGGAAAGGATTAGGAGAAAGAAAAAACATTTCCCCGGAAGATGCCGAGAAAATAGTTGAAATGAGTTATTAATCTGGCTTTATTGCTTCAATTTTAAAACAATCATCATACTAATGGCTGAACCAAAAATACATGACCGCAAACCGGCACTCGTAGAACTTGAAACCGACAAAAATTATGCCTGGTGTGCTTGTGGAATGTCTTCCAATCAGCCCTGGTGCGATGGTTCACATAAAGGAACCGGAATAACTCCCACAGTTTTCCAGGTTGATGAAGCTAAAACGTACGCAATGTGCAACTGTAAACATTCGAACACTCCTCAATTTTGTGACGGGACACATAAAACTGTAGAGAAATAATTTTTTACAGCATATTGGCTCAAATCCCAAAAAAAGGCGTAACTTCACACAATTTTTCGGTTAATCAAGGCTTATATACTTTGATTCATTAATCATCTGCATCATTTGTATGAGGGAACTGCTACTATTTAGCTTTTTTATTTTATGGAGTTCGGGATTTTTATTCGCCCAGACTATCACTGTCACTGATAATACAACGGGGTTACCTATTCCTGCGGCTACCATTTTTGATATGGATAGTGAAAAAGGGACTATCACCGATGTTGATGGGCAAGCTGATATTTCAGAATTTCAGGGCGCAAAAAATATCCGGATAAGCTTTGTGGGTTATGATGAAACTGTACTGAGTTTTTCAGAATTAGAAGATCAAAAATTCAGAGTGGCGCTCATTCCATCTGATCTCGCATTAAACGAAGTAGTGGTTTCTGCATCAAGATGGAAACAGGAAACCCGTGAAGTTCCACTCAAGGTAACCTCTGTTGATCCTCAAAAAGTAACATTAGAAAATCCGCAGACAGCGGCTGATTTGCTTACCGTTTCAGGAGAAGTATTTGTTCAAAAGAGTCAGCTTGGCGGAGGTAGTCCGATGATTCGTGGATTTGCTACCAATCGTGTACTAATTGCTGTTGATGGCGTTCGGATGAATACCGCTATTTTCCGAAGTGGTAACGTCCATAACGTAATTTCACTTGATCCTTTTGCAATTCAGAACACAGAAATTATTTTTGGGCCGGGTTCGGTTATATACGGAAGTGATGCCATCGGCGGTGTGATGAGTTTTTATACAAAAAGACCGGTTTTATCGGAATCTGATAAACTATATGTAAGAAGTAGTGCAGCTGCAAGAACATCGTCTGCCAATAATGAAAAAACCATTCACTTTGATATCAATCTTGGTAAAAAGAATTTTGCATCCTTAACCAGCGTGAGTTATTTCGATTTTGATGACCTGAGAATTGGCTCCCATGGACCCGATGAATATCTAAGATCATTTGATGTTGTACAGTCACAAAATCAGGATACAGTGCTTACAGATAACAACCCTGAAGTACTTTCCCCTACTGCTTTCAATCAGTTAAACGTGATGCAAAAATTCCGATATCAGCCAAATGAAAGATGGGATATCAACTTTGGATTTCATTATTCTGAGTCTTCCGATTTAGACCGATTTGATCGTCTGATCAGAATGAGAGGAAACGAACCACGATATGCAGAATGGTATTACGGACCTCAAATCTGGCAAATGAATAATCTGAATATTCTCAAAAAATCCGATTCAAGATTTTATGATCAATTCAGCCTGACTTTATCTCAGCAGTACTTCAGAGAAAGTAGAAATACCCGTGATTTTCAATCGGATATTTTGGTTTCCAGAGAGGAAAATGTAGATGTATATACTCTTAATGCTGATCTGGAAAAACAGATCAATTCTAAAAACCGCATTTTTTATGGTGGTGAAATTGTATTGAATAATATTTCTTCATTCGGATTCGAAGAAAATATCCAGACCGGAAACACTTCTCTTACTTCTACGAGATATCCGGACGGATCTGATTGGAATTCTTACTCTGCATATTTAAGTCATCAAATTGAATTGTCAAAAAAGTTGAATGTTCAAAGCGGAATCAGATACAGTCATTTCTTTCTGGATGCAGAATTTGATCAGCAATACTATCCGGTTCCTTTTAATGATATTTCAATCAATGAGGGAGCTTTGACAGGAAGCCTTGGAATGGTTTATTCATTTTCATCCGATTTCAAAGTAAATGCAAATCTTTCTACAGGTTACCGGGCACCCAATATTGATGATGCCGCGAAGGTTTTTGATTCCGAGCCCGGATCTGTGGTAGTACCAAATTCAAATTTGAAACCTGAATATGCGTACAACGCTGATCTTGGCTTTACCAAAGTATTCTCTGATCTGCTTAGGCTAAACCTGACCGGATATTATACCATCCTTAATGATGCTTTAATCAGAAGAGACTTTACGGTAAATGGACAAGATAGTGTTACTTACGATGGTCAACTTAGTCAGGTACAGGCTATTCAAAATTCATCAAGAGCTACTGTTTATGGGTTACAGGCTTCTATCAGATATCAAGTAACA
The DNA here is from genome assembly GCA_965267565.1 of Balneola sp. GTDB lineage: Bacteria > Bacteroidota > Rhodothermia > Balneolales > Balneolaceae > Balneola. Next base: position 2,739,653 of record OZ254085.1, on the reverse strand, counting down.
CCTGAATTGAAGTTTTCCAGCCAGATAAATATTCAAAAAGGTGAAGAAGAACAAGAAGATGGTACCAATGCCCCACTCCGCCATGCAGCGCCGACTTTTGGGGAAACGCACCTTACGTATTCAAAAGATAAGTTAGAGATAGATTTTTACGCTGAATACAACGGAGAAATATCTAACAGCAACCTTGCTCCATCAGAGAAAAGTAAAGACTACTTGTATGCAAATGACGAAAATGGAAATCCTTACTCACCGGGTTGGTACACTTTAAATCTGAATTCGGCTTATCAGGTTAATTCAACTTTCAATATCAGTACCGGCGTGGATAATATTACGGATCAACGATATCGTCCGTATTCATCCGGAATTGCTGCGCCGGGTAGAAATTTCTTTGTGGCGGTAAGAGCTCAGTTTTAATCGCTAAACCTTAAAGGCTTCTAAGAAGAAAGCCTTGTTTCATTTTCAGGTCATCCCGAATTTATTTCGGGATCTTTGTACCCTCTAAAATTTATTTTTTGTCATAATACTCAATCAACGCCGTTTCTTAGGATCCTGAAACAGGTTCAGGATGACACTTTACTTTATTTCTGAAAATAACTTAAAAGCTAAGTTAGGTTTTTTATCAAAATCTCAAAATCATCAAAAACCAAATCCGCTAACTCCTTTCCCTCATCAGTTGGATTTGAAGTATACCAAGCTACTTTCCATCCGGCTTTCTTCCCTCCTTTTACGTCTGAAGTGAGAGAATCTCCTACATACAAAATTTCTGATCGGTCAAGCCCAACGAGTTCTGTGCTGTGATCAAATATCTTTGGATGTGGTTTCATAACCCCTACTTCTTCTGAAATCACAATGTGATCCACTTTCTCTCTGAAGTTAAACTGATCAATTTTCAGCCACTGGGTTTCAGCAAATCCATTAGTAATAATTCCAACCGGATAATTTGATCTGATTTCATCAAAAGCCTCCTCGGCTCCTTCAATCCACTCCCAATGGTTGCGATAATAGTTCATATATACTTTTCCGGCTTCTTTATACAATGAGCCATTTAAATCCAACTCAATAAAAGTCTCTTCAAACCTTCTTCGATGTAAAATATGCCTGTCAATTTCTCCTCTGCCATATTCTTCCCATAGCCCCTTGTTGATGGTATGATAAGTTGACAGAAGTTGATCTATTTTTATTTCGGAAAGCTCAGAAAAATGCTGATGAACATCACGAAGACCATATTGTTCTGCCTTTTTGTGATTAAGAAGTGTATCGTCTAAGTCAAAATAAATGAATTTGGGATTTAGCTCTGACAATGGAATAATTTTTGATTATTGTTGATGCAAATGAACCAATTTTCATTTGAGCTCGTAAGCGGGCTTAAGTTAAACAACTAAATTAACAATCATGAAAGGTAAATTAATAGTAGGGCTGGTCGTTGTAGGCTTAATCGTATTTTTTGGGATTAGCGTAAACAACAACTTAATAGAGAAAGAAGAACGGGTTGAGAGCGCATGGGCACAAGTAGAAAATCAGTATCAAAGAAGAGCTGATTTAATTCCTAATCTGGTAAATACCGTAAAAGGTGCCGCTGACTTTGAACAGGAAACTTTAACATCAGTAATTGAAGCACGAAGTAAAGCAACTTCAGTAAATATCAATGCGGATGACTTAAATAATCCTGCAAAGTTTCAGCAATTTCAGGAAGCTCAAAGTCAATTAAGCGGAGCTTTGTCCAGATTATTGGTAACTGTTGAACGGTATCCTGAACTGAAAGCAAATTCCAACTTCAGAGATCTGCAATCTCAATTGGAAGGAACGGAAAACCGAATTGCTACCGAAAGAAAACGATTCAACGATACTGCGCAGAGCTACAACACTTCAATCAGAAAATTCCCGGCAAGTATTTTTGCTTCAATCGGTGGATTTGAACGAAAAGCATATTTCGAAGCAGACCAAGGTGCTGAAAATGCTCCAACAGTAGATTTTGGCAATTAATAATAAATAGATTTAGCCATTAGCGTTTAGCTTGGTAAAGCTTTTTTAAACGCTAATGGCTGTAAGCTAACAGCTAAACGCTATATCATGAAAGACTTTCTTAACGAGGAACAAGAGAAATCAGTAATTCGGGCAATTCGGGAAGCTGAAAATAATACTTCTGGGGAAATCAGAGTTCATCTGGAAGCTAAATGCGAACCTGAAGATCCTCTCGAGAGAGCTAAAGAAGTTTTCGGCGAATTGGATATGCATAAAACCGAACTTCGCAACGGAACCATCATTTATGTGGCTACCGAAGATCATAAAATTGCAATTTGGGGTGATGAGGGAATTCATGAGAAAGTTGGGCAGGATTTTTGGGATGATGAATTAGAGCTGATTACCAAATATTTCATGGCTGATGACTATGAAACGGGGCTGCGAGAAGCTGTTTTAAAAATTGGAGAAAAATTGAGAGAGTTTTTCCCTTATCAGGATGATGACATCAATGAACTTTCGGATGATATAAGCTACGGAGATGACAAAGATGCGTAAATCACTTTTAGTTTTAATATTTGCACTCATATCTCTCAGCACATTTGGTCAAGATATTTTACCTGATCGTCCCCGTGGCATGGTCAACGATTATGCTGACATGCTTTCTTCATCTGAAGAAGTCCGGCTGGAGCAAAAATTGCGTAACTACAGAGACACAACAACAAATGTAATCGTTGTTGCTACCATTGAATCACTGGAAGGATATGATATTCAACCTGTAGCTACCGAGACTTTTTCTAAATGGCGAATGTGGGAAGGAGATCGGCAAAATGGTGTTCTTCTTCTCATTTCTGAGGGAGATCGACAATTCCGAATTGAAGTGGGTTATGGGTTAGAAGGTGCAATTACGGATGCAATGTCCAGCAGAATCTTAAATGATGTGCTAACACCCAATTTTAGAAATGGAGATTTTTACGGCGGAATAGACAGAGCCACGGACGTATTGATCGATCTTGCTGCGGGAGAGTTTGAAGGTTTTCCCGAAAGAGAATATTCCGGTGACGGCGAATTCCCGATCGAAGTTATAATCTTTATCATCGTTATCATTTTAGTACTGATAAGAAAAGGTCGTGGTGGAAATCACGGTGGAGGAAAACGAACTCTCAGTGCCGGAGAAGTACTTTTCTGGGGAAGTTTACTTGGTGGCGGTCCTCGACGTGGAAGTGGTGGAGGTTCTTCTTTCGGAGGAGGATTTGGTTCTGGTGGTGGCGGATTTGGAGGCTTCAGCGGAGGCGGTGGATTCGGCTCCGGTGGTGGTGGCGCAAGCGGAGGTTGGTAATAGCTATGCCTGCGGCATAGAATTAAGAATAAAAAATGAAGAATTAGAATATCTTGCTTACAAGAACATAGAATAATCTATCTTTTTGTTATCCCATTCAAATTTAGCTCTGTGATCAAACTTGAATTCTTAATTCTTAATTGAACAATTTTTAATTCAAAAGAGCCTGTTCCAGATCGTAGATAATATCTTCTGCATTTTCGATTCCAACTGCAATTCGTACTAAACCATCGGTAATTCCAGCTTGTTTTCGAAGATCTTCATCTACTACAGAATGTGTCATGGATGCCGGGTGCTGAATCAGTGTATCTACCGTTCCTAAGCTTACCGCCAAAGTACAAAGCTTAACTTCATTCATCAGCGATTTACCGGCTTCAAAACCGCCTTTAAGTTCAAAGGAAATGACTCCACCGAAACCATTTTTCATAATTTCATCAGCTACCTCATGCTGAGGATGTGACTCTAATCCCGGGTACCAAACTTTTTCGACGGCAGGATGCTCCTCTAAAAATTCCGCTACTTCCATTCCGTTTGAGGAATGCTTTTCCATTCTTAGTGCAAGAGTCTTAATTCCATTGATGGTATGCCAGGCATCCATGGGACCGGAAATTCCACCTAAATTTTTTCGGAAAAGAAATATCTCTGATTCTTCAAATAGCTCTTTTTCTGCTACCAAAGCTCCACCAATCACGATTCCGTGTCCACCAAGGTATTTTGTAGTAGAATGAGCGACTATATCAGCACCTAAACTTAATGGCTGTAAGTGATATGGAGTTGCAAACGTATTATCTACCATTACTAAAGCGCCGCAAGAATGAGCGAGTTTTGAGATCGCTTCAATATCACTAATCGTCATCGTTGGATTGGCGATGCTCTCCAAATAGACCAAAGCAGTGTTCGGATTTTTCTTCAATTCCATTTCCAAAAGAAATAGATCGCTCATATCAACAAAAGAAGCGCTCATTCCCAATGGCTGGGTTTCTTCCTTTAAAAACTGACTGGTGCATCCGTACAAAGCATCCTGAGCAATAATATGCTTTCCTTTGGCAAAACTTATAATTCCTGTTGTAATTGCTGCCATCCCACTCCCAAAAGCCAGTCCCTGATAGTCATCGGCGTTTTCTAATCTATGTGTTTCAAGTTCGCAAATGGCTCTTTCCAGTTGTTCAACCGTGGGATTTCCCAATCTGGAATAAATATGAGAAGCACCGCCCTCTTCATGAGCAAAAGCTTTAGATCCTGAATCTACATCATCAAAAAAGAAGGTAGATGTTTGGTAAATAGGAGGAATATGAGAGCCGTACTGATCTTTTCCTTTTTGTCCGGCGTGAACGCTTTTAGTTTCAAACGAGATTGTCTTTTCAGATACTTTAATCATAATACAGGAATTACTGATTCGTCTTTAATGGTATTAAGCACAATACTGGTATGTAAACGTTGAACATCAGGTAAAGTGGTTAACTTTGTTCTCATCAATTGCTCGTAGTCTTTAGTATCCTTGGCAACTACATGCAGTAAAAAGTCACCCTCTCCGGTTGTGTTGTAGCATCCCAGAATTTCAGGAATAGCTTTTACGGCTGAAGTAAACTCTTCCATTAAGTTCAATTGATGAACACTTAAGGTAACCGTCACAAAAACAGTGAGACCTTTTCCAGCAGCTTCCCGATTCAGTTTTGCAGAATAACCTTCAATAACCCCTTCCCTTTCCAGCCTCCGAACCCGTTCAAGTGTAGGAGTGGTCGTTAAACCAATTCTGGAAGCCAATTCATTATTTGGCATTCTGCCTTCTTGCTGTAGTAGATGGAGTATTTTTCTGTCAATTTCGTCAAGATTCATAACAATAAGTTGATTCTACCAAATATTGTACTCAATAGTAAAAATAAATCTATAATTAGATTATTACTAAGAATATTATTCTTTATTAGGTGTAAATTTAGAACTATAATCTATAAAAGAAAATCTCTGCCATTTTCATGGCAGAGGTTTTAAAGCGGAGATTTAATAATAACAAATGTTCCTTGCTCACAGGTCTGAAGGCTTCAAGTCCGTCTGACCGTTTCTTTTTAACAACTTACCTGCCTATCCATCGATCAGACGGGAGGAATCCGTCAGATCGGGTTCAGTGTGAGTTATGGATTCATTCTACTGGTAACGATGCTCTGCGTCGTTACCAAGAGGATCCAACACAGAGCATTGGATCGAGGGAGGCGGAGCATCACATCACATGATCCATCTCAGGAGATTCCAATCCTTTTCCCGTAGGCGCCTGAGGTGTTTCATTGTTGTATTCTTCTAATGTGAAGTCATCAACTTGAATTGCATCATTTCTTGCGTCCTCAGCAGCTTGTACTGCTTTTGCTTCTTCTTCTGTGATGATTCCCTTCTGTTTTGCGGGTTCAATCAAATTGAACATGGAATCTTTTGGAAGCTCGCGAGCCTTCATTGCTTTATAAATTTTACTGTAAACAGGTGAAGCTGCCACAATCAATTTTAACGTATGTTCATAACGCCCAACTGCTTCTTTAGGATCATCCGGAATAAAAATTCCATCTGTCATTCGGTCTCTGAGCTCGCCAGGAGTTTGCATGGCTTGTGCAACTCTGCTTCCTAATTCATCAGATGGATATGTACCTATAGGATTTAACCTTCCCCAAAGACCAGCTAAGCGAAATGCCCAACTTAATCCCGGAACCTTGATTTCGCGAAGAATACCTTCAAAAGCTACCTGGATTTTATAGAAGGTGTAATCCATTGACCACTTAAAGAAATCAAGATCTTCTTTGCGGCTTCCTTCGGCTTCAAAACGTTTCAATGTTGCCGTTCCTAAATACAGATAACTCAAAATATCAGCATAACGACCTGCTATTTTCTCTTTCATTTTCAGCGCTCCACCGTAGGAACCAAGTGCAATATCTGCGAAGAATGCAAAAGAAGCCGATGCCCAAGCCATCTTCCGATAATACTTTGCAGCGGGTCCACTAACGGGTGAACCTGCAAGTCGTCCTCTGGTTAAACTCAGCATAAACGAACGTGCTTTGTTTCTTCCCACATGACCAATATGCGCCCAGAAGTTTTCATCAAAACCTTTCACATCTTTATCCATCAGCGCATTAATTTCGTTCAAGGCGTATGGATGGCAACGAATTGCACCCTGACCAAATATCATCAGTGTACGGGTAAGAATGTTTGCTCCCTCAACAGTAATCGCAATGGGCAATGAAATATATCCATGAGCAAACACATTTCGTGGACCACGGGAAATCCCCGCTCCACCCACAATATCCATTGCATCGTTGATAATTTCTCTGGTCAATTCTGTGAAGTTATATTTTGCGATGGCTGTAACCACTGCCGGTTTCGCTCCTTTATCTAATCCACCCGTAGTGTATTTTCGGGCAGCTTCCATCAGATAAGTATATCCGCCAATTCTTGCCATCGGTTCTTCGATTCCCTCGAATTTTCCAATGTTTAATCCGAATTGCTTTCTGATTGCAGTATAAGCGCCAACAACTCGAGTAGCTAATTTTGCTCCTCCAAGTCCTTGCGCCGGAAGAGAAATTCCACGTCCAACTGCCAGCGACTCCATCAACATTCTCCAGCCATTTCCGGCTCCGTCTTTTCCGCCAATAATAGCATCAATCGGAACCACTACATCTTTTCCATCCGTTGGACAGTTATAAAAAGGAACACCAAGAGGATCATGTCTTCGCCCTAAAACAACACCTTCAGTATCAGATGGTATTAATGCACAGGTGATACCCAAATCTTCTCCTTTACCAAGATGATTTTCGGGGTCTCTTAGTTTAAATGCCAATCCAATTACTGTTGAGATTGCTGCAAGCGTGATGTAGCGTTTTGTCCAGTTCAGGCGTAAATAAAGCTCACCGTCTTCTCCTTTGAAAACTTCTCCTTCAGACTGCATCGCGCCTGCATCCGATCCTGCATTTGGCTCCGTTAACGCGAAGCAAGGCATTTCAGCTCCTGAAGCGAGTCGTGGCAAATAATGTTCTTTTTGTTCATCGGTTCCATAGTGATTCAACAGCTCAGCAGGTCCAAGAGAATTTGGAACCATTACTGTAGTTGCCAGCGGTCCGCAACGAGAGGCTAATTTTGCAACAATCGCCGAATGTGCCGTAGCTGAAAATTCTAATCCTCCGTATTTCTTAGGTACAATCAGCCCAAAAAATCCCTCTTTTTTCAAATAACCCCAGGCTTCATCTTCGAACCCTTTTCTAACAAAAACATCCCAGTCATTCACCATTTCGCAGATTTTTTCTACAGGTCCATCCAGAAAATCTTGCTCTTCTTTGGTTAACTCCGGATAAGGTTGCTCTAAAATCTTTTTGAAGTCAGGTTTTCCTGAAAACAGCTCACCTTCCATCCATACAGTACCTGCATCAATAGCAGTTTGCTCTGTTTCTGAAATCGTTGGCAAGAAATTCAGCACATCCAACAATTTCATGATCGGCCCGCTAAGTAGCGTTCTCCTGATGGGTTTTACATTAAAGATCAGTACTAAAGCGGTATATGTGATAAACAGCCACTGAGGTGCATCAAGCCCTACAAGTCCGGCATAACCTGCCACAGCCCACAACCAAAGCGGAGCTCCGGTGTAAGCCATTCCGATGGCTAAAATTACCGTTACAGCTATTGAAGCCCAAAGTGGTACTTCACTAAAAAATCCGAATAAATCTAAAAGCGCTTCCATGATTTTCTCCAATAATTATGAAACTTGTGTTTGAACTAAAAACCCTTCCACTATTTGGTGAACTGATTTTTCTATAAATTTTTGTTTGTTGATTCTGCTGTCTAATCGTTGATTCAGAACCACAGATGTTACTCCGTGAAGTTGTGCCCAAATTGAATAGGCTGCTGTAATCGGGTCATCTTCTTCCATTACTCCTTCTGCAATTCCCTGCTCAATTATGCTAACCAACAATTCGTAGCATCTTCTTGCTCTTCGGAATTTCTCTTTGGGATATCTTGCCATTGCTTCCGACCGAACCATATATATAATCTGATACTTTTCCGGGTTCGACAGAGCAAAATCCACATACGCATTGATAATGGAATCAAACTGACTGATTACACCCGTGCTTCCATCCACTCTGTTCTCTATTGAAACACTTAGTTCTTCAACCGATTCTTCTATCAGTGTATGCAACAGATGATCTTTGTTGTCGAAGTGGAGATAAATGCTTGTTGCAGTTACCCCAACCTCTTTTGCGATCCCGCGCATCGAAAGTGCGGTATGACCCTCCTCATAAAGTAAATGACGGCTGGTATTAAGTATTTTTTCTCTTAGAGATTCTTCCTTTTGGCTCATTAGCTTAAACTGGTTAACAGTGTTAACTAACGGAATTTAATCAATCTGATGCGAAAGTCAATACATGATTTTAATTGCTGATTATCTAAATTCTGTTGAATCTCTATTAATTATTTGAAATTTCTTTCTACTTTCAATTATGATTAGGAAAACTTGCTGTGCCGTAGCTGCTTTACTTTTAGCAATCTTGACTTTTGATTTGTCAGAATCGCATCCTTGGGGCGGTCTGGTTGTTGATCAAAATGGAGACATTTACTTCACCTTTATTTGTCCCTTGGTTGATGATGATCACTATGCGTGTGTGATGAAAATTGATTCCGGTCTTGAACTGTCTGAAGTACTTAAATCATCAAGATCTCCAAGCGATATAGTGTTAAGCCGAACTCCGTATCGCAAGATATTTGCTGCCGAGCGCACGGGTATTTCACCGGCTTACCGAAATACACTTTGGAATATTCAGGGCAATCCCTCTCAGGTTCTATCTACTTCTAATCAAGACTTATTTCATATACAAGCTTTGGCGGTTACCGATTCCGGCTCGGTATATTTTGCTAAATCCAACCAAATTTTTCTTAAAGAAACTTTTTCTGATGCCCCTGTTTTGATCTATGAACTTGAGAATCGGATTAGTTTGATAACTTATATTGGAAATGAACGACTATATGTAATATCAGGAGGTACATTGTTTCTTATTGAAGGCAATGAAGTAAAACCTATTGCAAATGGATTGAGAAAAGATAGTCCTGATAACCTGCCCTTCCGGGGAGCAAACATTTTATTCGATATAACTGTGGATGATGACGAAAATGCATACATAGCTTATTATGGAAACCGGGAAGTCTTGAAAATTTCTCCTGACGGCAACATTGAAACTATTTTAACTGCTGAAGAACCGTGGTCTCCGCATGGAGTAGATTTTTACAAAGGAGAACTTTATGTACTCGAATCCACAATTGGGATTAGTAGCTGGTGGAAATTTTGGGAAGAGGAAGTTGAAATTGCTCCCAGAATAAGGAAAATAGATTCATTGGGAAATGTTTCAACTATCTATTCTTATGTTGATAACTGAAAAGAAAGAAACCGGATTTTTTTACCTGCTTTCAAATGCTTTTTCTCATAATAGGTTTTTATGAAAAGCTCCGGATCGACAGGACATTCCTTATGTACATCTTCTACATCGCGTAGAAGGGCTAAATTTTTCTCCTCTATTATTTCTTTTGTATACTCGTACAATTCAGTGCTGTCTGTTTTAAGATTGATGGAAGCACCAGACTTTAATAACGGACGGTAAAGTTTTAAAAACTTAGGTGAAGTAAGTTTCTTTCGGTCCTTTTTGAGCTGTGGGTCGGGAAAAATAATCCAGATTTCGGAAACTTCATTTTCAGCAAAAAACTGATCTAAGTGATCGATATAAGCTCTGAAATACCGCACATTTTCCAATTCCTGATCTAATGCCCGCTGAGCACCAACCCAAAGTCGGTTTCCTTTTATATCAAATCCAACAAAATTTTTATCAGGATGAAGCTTTGCTAATCCGGTGGAATATTCGCCTTTACCACAGGCAAGCTCTAATACAATGGGATTATCATTACCAAAGATTTCAGTGCCCCATTTTCCTTTTGGAAACGGATTTTTAGAATTATAGTCATGCCAATCGAATGTGTTTTCGAACGACCTGATTTCCTCCATCCTTCTTTCTTTGATCTTAGGCATATCAGGGAGCAAGTCTTTTTATATCCCAATTTCCATTTTCTAAGGTAAATTTAATCCGGTCATGAAGACGACTTCTTCTTCCCTGCCAAAACTCAATTGCCTGAGGCTCGATTAAATATCCGCCCCAATGCTCAGGCATAGGCACATTGCCTTCCTCGTATTTTGAATGCAGTTCTTCAAATCTATCCTCAAGGATTTTCCGATCAGAAATTTCAGAACTCTGGTCTGAGGCTAAAGCGCCAATCTGACTTTTTATCGGCCTTGTTTTAAAATAGGCTTCACTTTCTGATCGACTCATTTTTTCCACGCTTCCTTCAATCCGAACTTGCCGTTCCAGTTCTTTCCAAAGAAAACAAACAGCTACATGAGAACTTAGATCCATTTCCTTTCCCTTATCACTCTTATAATTTGTATAAAAGATAAACTTACCGTCCTCGATACCTTTCAAAAGAACAATTCTGTTGTGAGGTTTTCCAGAGCTATCTACTGTAGCTAAACTCATAGCATTCGGTTCGGAAATTTTGGCCTCAGAAGCCTCATTCAGCCAAATCTGAAATTGCTTGACCGGATCGGAATCCACATCAGAAATATCAAGTGAGCTTTTGGAATAGTCTTCCCTTAATTGTTGAATATCTTTGGTTTTCATTTAGAAATAATCGGGTTCGTTTCCTTGTTTCCACTTTATATTACAACCCATACTTGGGATTTGGTGCTTAACAGGCTCTTCACCATTCAGCAAAGCCTCAACAGCGTCTCTCATGTCTTTTCCGGTTACCGGTTTTCCGTTTCCGGGTCTGCTTTCGTCAAACTGTCCCCGATAAAATAATTTCAAATCTTCATCAAACAAGTAAAAATCCGGGGTGCACGCAGCTTTGTAAGCTTTCGCCACTCCCTGTGATTCATCATATAAATAGGGAAAATCAAATCCATGCTCCTCTTTGAGTTTTTTCATCAACTCGGGGGAATCCTGAGGGTAATTATCCACATCATTTGAGCTGATTGCTACGGTTTTAATTCCCTTTTCTTTCAACTCTTTAGTGAAAGTTGAGAGTGCTTTATTCAGATGTTTTACATACGGACAGTGATTACAAATAAACATCACTAATAAGCCGTTTTCCGGGTTTAAGTCTTTAAGTGAAATTTCATTTCCATTGGTATCAGGAAGGCTAAACCCTGGAGCTTTTGTCCCTAATTCCAACATTGTTGATTCTGTTGCGGCCATGTTATTATATCTTGTTATCTTTGATTGAATTCAACAAATGATAGATGCAATCCATTTCAAAGATATTAAATGAACGGGAGAAAATTTTATTCGAGAAGGCTCTGAAGTTTTATTTCTTTGCTCGGCAGATTGATTTAAAAAGGTTAGATCAAGACTTGCAAAAAAGAGTTCATTATTCAGGTTCTGTAGCTTATTCGCTGATAATCACTTACGCTAAATCAGGTGATCTGAAAATCGAATACATGGATTTTCTGAATCAGGAATTAAAGAAATTATTAAGCATTCCGGAGAATCAGTTTAAAGATCTTCAAATCAAGCCGAATGAGATTGATGATATTGAGTTGATGAAAAAAACTAAGCTCACTTTTTATGATGAGGATGAACAGAAAGACATGGAGTTGATTTACTTACCGGAGAAAAAGGAATTAAAACTCGACCAAAAATAAAAAACCCGATATCCAAAATGTTAAAAAGCTAATAGGCTACTATGTTTAAAAAGCTACTCTTTGTTTGGATATCGGGAAGCTACATGGGTATAGACGAGTGCTACACCAGAAAAGTTTCTGATTAACATCATATTTTAATGAAGTTTATGTAAATAATTGCAATTGCTCACCTCCGCCTCGTTGAAAGTGTTCCGTTGATAAAGAAAATCTGTCCTTGTTCATCCCCAGTGCTTTTACCTGAACTTCAAATAAATCCCTGATTTGAGCTGCGAAATTTCCATTCCCTCTCATTCTTTTACCAAATTCAGCATTGTATAAATCTCCTCCTCTCATATCTTTTATTTTATTCAGCACTTTCTCTTTTCGATCAGGAAAATTTTGTTCCAGCCAGTCAACGAAAAGTTCTTTTACTTTAAACGGAAGCCTTACAACAATGAAACTCGCCCTCATTGCGCCGGCATCGGCAGCAGACTTCAGAATATCTGCACATTCGTGATCTGTAAGCCCCGGAATGATGGGAGCCACATTAACTCCTACAGGAATTCCGGCATTGGCTAATTTTTCGATAGCTTTTAGTCTCGCATAAGGACGTGAAGTTCTTGGCTCCATCACTTCGGTAATTTTTTTATCCAGAGAAGTGACAGAAATAGTTGTTGCGACACAGCTGTATTCATTTAATTCTCTCAGCAGATCTATATCTCTGGTTATTAAGGCATTTTTTGTGATGATTCCCACCGGGTTTCTGAAATCTCTGAACACTTTCAGGCATTCTCTTGTAATCAGCAATTTTCTTTCGATAGGTTGATAGCAATCAGTAACTCCGCTCATCGCTACTACCTGAGGCTTCCATTTTTGATTTCGAAAGGTTTTTCTGAGCAATTTTGGAGCTTCATATTTCACCATAATTTTTGTTTCAAAATCTAAGCCTACAGAAAATCCCAAATATTCATGAAAAGGACGGGCGTAGCAATAAATGCAACCATGCTCGCATCCACGATATACATTTAATCCTGCATCGAAAGGTATGTCCGGACTGGTATTGTATGAAATGATTTCTTTAGTGTGATCAGGATAAAGCTTGGTCTTTGGATGTGGTTTCTCACCCGTTTCCTCATCCAGATCATAATCCACATAGTTTCCTTCAAATCGGTTTACGGGATTATCGGATGAACCTCTACCTCTGATATTTGAATGTAGCTTTTTCATTACACATGTTTTGCACATATAATATAAAAGCTGAAATTCTTAAGCAATAAAAGAGCCCTCAAATTTTGAGGGCTTCTAAGAAACAACTTTACTGCTTATTTAGACTGGAATACTTTTTCTCCTGCAACCCAGGTTTCTACTACTTTTATTTTCCATATTTCACTGGCAGGAACTTCAAAATAATCATCTTCAATCAAGATAAAATCTGCCCATTTCCCTGCTTCAATTGATCCAATTACGTCTTCCTGATGACCAGCATAAGCAGCATCAATGGTAAAAGCTCTTAACGCCTGTTCTCTCGAAAGTGATTCTTCAGGATACCATCCTCCATCGGGATTCCCTTCATGATCCATTCGGGTTATCGCAGAATACAATCCAAAAAATGGATTGGAGTGCTCAACCGGAAAATCCGATCCGGCAGCTACAACCGTTCCCTGATCCAAAAATGTTTGCCAAGCATATCCACCTTTGATTCGTTGCGGTCCAACCCGATCTTCCGCCATATTCATATCGCTGGTTGCATGTGTTGGTTGCATGGAGGCAATAATATCGTGCTCTTTAAAAAGAGGAATATCTTCTAAAGCTACAATTTGTGCGTGTTCAATTCTGTTTCTTAAACCCTGATCTCCGTGTTGCTCTCTTCCGTATGCTATTGCATTGATTACCTGACGATTAGCACGATCACCAATTGCATGAATATTCGCTTGAAATCCTTGTCCCATTACTTTTGCTGCCATTGCATTCATTTCATCCTGATCTACAAACAATAAACCGCGATTCCCGGGATCATCAGAATACGGCTCAATCATTGCAGCACCACGACTTCCAAGTGCTCCGTCTGAATATAACTTCACACTTCTGAGTGCTAACATGTCATCAGCATAAGAATTGATCGGACCATTTTTTGAAAGTTCATCAAAAGTGTCTCCTGCTCCGCTGATCATTCCATAAATTCTTGTTTTTGAATTTCCATTGTCAGCGAACTGCTTGTACAAATTCCATGCATTTACACTTACTCCCGCATCATGCGTTGAAGTGATTCCCATTTTTGCCATTTGTTCAAAAGCTTTTTGCAAAGCCAGTTCTCTTTCTTTCTGTGTGGGCGCAGGGACTTTTTCCTGAACATATCCTTCTGCAGCATCTATAAATACACCAGTTGGATTTCCTCTTTCATCCCGAATTACTTTTCCTCCCTGAGGATCAGGTGTGTCCTTACTTACTCCTGCAATCTGAAGTGCCATCGAATTCCCCCATGCTGCGTGTCCGTCAACACGGCTTAACCAAACCGGGCGATCTGAAATTACTTTATCGATATCAGCAGCGGTTGGGAACTTATTTTCTTCCCACAAAGTCTGATTCCAACCTCTCCCCTGTATCCATTCTAAATCCGGATTAGCTTCAGCATAGCTCTTTAATGTATCTAAAGTAGCTTCCAGTGAGTTTATTCCGGCTAAATTCACGTTTAACTGCTGAAAACCAAGTCCCATCACATGACCATGAGCATCAATTAAACCCGGAAGCATAGTTTTTCCGGCTCCGTCAATAATTTCTGCTCCTGCATATTTTTCTGCTAAAGATGTTTCTGATGTTTCGACGAACTTTCCATCAGATATAACTACAGACTTAAAAGTTTGAAGCTCATCACCGATAATGGTATAACCATTTACATTATCTATGACTATAACTTCATTGTTTGAGGTACAAGATATAATCAGAATTACTGATACAAATAAAAATTTTATGAATTTCATATAAGAATAAGTTAGTTTTTGCGCCAATATATGAATAGTAAGGGGTCACATAAATGAGATATAAAAGCTTTTACAAGCTTATCCTTTATCTATTGCTGGCTACAGGAATATCAGTTGGAGAAAGTACTTTTGCAAACCCACCTCCAAACAGTAATAACGAAGTAGATAGTCTGAAAACAGCACTCAAAGAGAATTCAAATATTGACGAAGTTCAAACCCTTATCGAGATTCTCACCTACTATCATAACGTAAACCCGGATAGTGCTCATAAATATGCTGTTAAGCTTGAAAGCAAATCAGAAAAAACCGGTCACGAAAAAGGAAAGTTAGTAGCATTATCCGGCTTTTTGAATATCGATTTTATACAAGGAAATTACACCCAATGCATTAACAAAGCCTTACCCTTTTTAGGAGAAGCGTTCGATAATCCGGGGTATCATGTTGGCAATTTTTATCTGGCCACCGGGAATTGCTATGCTTCCATTGGATTGTACAAAACGGGAGTTGAATTGTACCTGAAGGCTAAAGATATATTTCTGGATATTGAAGAGGTAGAGCGTTTAAAATCAGTAGAAAATAACCTTGGTGCTTCCTATATCAGAATGGGTGATTTCGAAGCAGCAAAAGTCATATTCAGAGATTTGGAAGTCGATTCAGATGAAGATCCGGTACGTGTAACTAAAAGCGTAAATCTGGGGTTTATCGATTTGGGTCTAAAAAATTATGAAGAAGCGAAAAGACATTTTGAAGAGGTTCTGAACTTTGGAGAAACTTCCATAGAAACTCGGGGTAAAGCAATTTCAAGTTATAAACTCGGGGATTTATATAATGAGATTGGAGAGCACAAAAAAGCAATTGAACATTACCAGAAATCGCTTGAATACTTTTCGATTCTTAATAATGAAGCTCAGAAAATAAACCCACTTAATGGTTTGGCTATTTGCCATTTGGCTATGGGGAATAATTCCGAAGCAGAAAAGTATGCATTGGAGGCCGAAGAGCTTGGAAACAAAAATAATACTCTTCACGAATTAGTTAGATCTACTACTACACTCGCAAATGTATATGCTGATAATAACAACTTTGAAAAGGCTTTTGAATACTCTTTACTCAGCAAAAAATTAAGTGACAGCCTTAGTGTTAGTCAAAAAAATCAGGAAGTTCAACTGCTTGAAGCGGAATTTGAGTTCAAACTCAGAGAGGAAGAAATCGAGAATGCAAGAATAGCTGAGCAGAACAAACAAAACTTATACTTTGGTATAGTTGCCGGAGGTCTGATATTAAGTCTGGTTTTTGGATTTATATTATTCAGAAGTAAAAAACGACAGGAAGAAGCTAATCAGCAGCTTTCTAAAGTTAATGATGAGCTCGAAGAGACTAATCACATTAAAGATCAGTTATTCTCAATTATTGCTCATGACCTAAGAAACCCATTGAGTTCTTTATATGGCATGATTACTCTTTTTGAAATGAAATCTGCCAAGCAGGAAGAAATCGAAAGGCTTATACCCGTACTGGCTGAGCAATTTAAACACACTTCAAATCTTTTAAATAATCTTTTGAATTGGGCAAAAAGTCAGATGGAAGGTTATCAGGTTATTAAGGAAAACTTTCGTATCGGAGATTTAATTGAAGATAACATCAAGCTTTTGAAATCAAGATTTGAAGAAAAAGAAATCACTGTAGCTTTTGAGGATAATAATAGAGAGAAGGTGTGTGCTGACCGAAACATGATCAATCTTGTTTTACTTAACCTACTTTCTAACACAGTTAAATTTTGTGATAAAGGTGATTCTGTTACCATTACTACTCAAAAAAATGAGAACTATATTGAAGTGAAAATTCGTGATACCGGAGTCGGTATTTCTGATGATAAAATTAAGACTATCTTTACAAATTCGTTCTATAGTTCGGCCGGTACAAGAGAAGAAAAAGGAACGGGACTTGGTTTAATGCTTTGCAAGGAGTTCGTTGAGAAAAATGATGGTGAGATCTGGTTCGACAATACCCTTGAAAAAGGAACTGCTTTTTATTTCACTATACCACTTTCATCCCAAAATTGATTTTTAAAATATTCAGGAACTACCGGAAAAGAGCTTAGCTTATTAATGGATATAAATCGAATATCCTTGATTATCTGCTCTTTATCCGAAAGTTCGGGGTCAAATCCCTTCTTTAGTTTCCCGCTAATTCTTTCTACTCTAAAATAGAATTCAATTACATGAAACCGGCTTTCAATAATTTCATTGAAGTGAAGAAGTTCTTTCACTCTTACTGATAATCCGGTTTCTTCCCTTAATTCTCTTTTTACTGTGGATTTGATATCCTCTCCGAATTCCATTCCACCACCCGGAGGAATCCATATCAGCTGATCTGTAATCGGAGACTTCAACTGAACCAACAGCAGGCGATCGTTTTCTATAAGTACACCACAACCACGGACTCTTATTTTATTCTTGTAGTCCGTCAAATTACTACTTCGCTACTTCTTCAGGCTTTCTCTTGAACGAGTGATATTGCTTCTTATCTTTTGCGTACTTCAAACTGGCTTTTACAAAATCAACGAATAGTGGCTGAGGATTGTTAACCGTACTTTTCAACTCCGGATGAAATTGAACACCTACAAACCACGGATGGTCTGGAATTTCAACAATCTCAACTAAATCACGCTCTGGATTCATCCCCACCAGTTGCATTCCGCTTTCGACAAGCTTGTATCGTAAATTATTATTTACTTCATAACGATGTCTGTGACGTTCATACACTAAATCTTCTCCATATGCAGTATGAGATTTTGAGCCTTCTGTAAGCTGACAAGCATACTTTCCAAGCCTCATTGTGCCACCCATATTTTCAATGTCTTTTTGATCGTGCATGATATCAATAATAGGATATTCAGTATCATCACTGAATTCTGCACTATTCGCATCTTCCCATCCACAAACATTTCTGGCATATTCAATTACGGCACATTGCATACCAAGGCATATTCCGAAAAAAGGAACCCCATTTGTTCTTGCAAACTTAACAGCAGACAATTTACCCTCTATTCCTCGTCCTCCAAATCCGGGTGCAACCAAAACTCCGGAAACACCTTTTAATTTTTTTGCTACATTTTCAGCAGTTAAATCATCCGATTGTACCCAACGTATATTCACCTTGCAATCATTTACAGCTCCGGCGTGAATAAATGCTTCCACAATGGATTTGTATGAATCGTGGTGTTCAACGTACTTACCTACCAGCGCAATCTCGATCTCGCCCGAGGGCTCACAAACTGCTTCAACAAAACCAATCCAGTTATCAAGATTATATTCTGTGGTTTCAAGTTCCAGTTTTTCAATAACTCGTTTGTCCAGTCCTTCCTCTTTCATAAGAAGTGGAACTTCGTAAATACTTTGTGCATCAAGTGATGCGATCACATCTTCTAAATCAACATTACAAAAACGAGCCACTTTGCTGCGAATGGAATTGTCGAGTTGATGCTCTGACCTACACACAATTATATCAGGCTGAAGCCCACTTTCTGATAATGTTTTAACAGAATGTTGAGTCGGTTTGGTTTTCAATTCACCTGCCGCCGCTAAATATGGAACAAGCGTTAAATGGATTGAGAGCGTATTTTTTCTACCAACGTTATATTTAAGTTGACGAACTGCTTCGATGTATGGTAGACTTTCAATATCACCAACAGTTCCTCCAATCTCTACAATTACCACATCATATTTTTCTGATTTTCCAAGCTCCAATACATGAGATTGAATTTCATCGGTTATATGCGGTATTACCTGAACAGTTTTTCCAAGATATGCTCCCTGCCGCTCTTTCATTATTACATCATGATAAATACGTCCTGTAGTAACGTTATTTGTCTGTGATGTTTGTATATCCAGAAAGCGCTCATAATGTCCAAGATCGAGATCTGTCTCCGCTCCGTCATCAGTTACGTACACTTCGCCGTGTTCGTAAGGATTCATTGTTCCGGGATCAACGTTAATGTAAGGATCAAGTTTTTGAACGGTTACTCTTAACCCCTGAGCGACCAATAATCTTCCCAAAGATGCGCAAATAATTCCTTTTCCCAGAGACGATGCTACCCCACCGGTAACAAAAATATACTTAGTTGACATGCAATAATGAGTGAAGTTGACGGATTGAAAAAGATAGTATTATCAACTCCCCTTATCAACGAAACTTTTAGAATTAATTATAGATTAATTCCATTTCTTTACAAGAACTTGATCTACAATTTTTGACAAGACATCAGGCTTGTCCGTAAATATGCCTCTTGCACCTTTTCTTAATACGGATTCCATTAAATCCTCATCATTAATAGTATATACAAAAAAGGGTACTTTATTTACTTTCAACTCTTGAACCCAGTTATCGGCTAATTCATTAACACTAAAATTAAATGCGTCAGCAGCATAGTCCTTCACCAGCTTTTTAGGACTTCTTCCGTATGATTGTTCTCTTTCATACAATAGTGCCACTTTTATTTTGCTATCGTATTTCTTAACCCTTTCGACAACCCTGTAATCAAAACTGGAAATAACAACTTGCTCTTGCATGGATAGTTCTTCAACCAATTTTAGCACATGATTTACTACTCCATTATCTACATTTTCTCTTACCGCTTCGGGTTTTATCTCAATATTAACTAAAATTTTACCATTCGTTAATTCTAATACTTCTTGTAAAGTTGGAATTCTTAATCCTTCAAATTTAGAATCGAACCAAGATCCTGCATCAAATTTAGATAGTTCTTCATAAGTGTAATCAATTACTAATCCCTTTCCGTCCGTTTTCTGATCTAAGCTTTCATCATGGAAAACTACAGGCACATTGTCTTTTGATAGCAGAACATCCAGCTCAATCATATCAGCATTCATCTCAATCGCAGCTTCAAAAGCAGGTATTGTATTTTCCGGGAAATAAGCACTCGCACCTCTGTGAGCTATGACGTAAAACTTTTTAGAAAAGTCCATAGATAAAATTTCACTGGTTGAATTTGTTCCGGCATTTTGCAGTTGGGGCTTTTGCCCAAATCCATTTGTAGTAACCAAAACTAAACACACTAATAATATTATAAACCGCATTTCTCTTAATTTTTTTCTAATCGATTATTGTAACACCTCCAGCTTTTCAAACTGATTTAGGTACTAATTTATTGCTAAATTATTAATTTAATTCTGAAAAAGAATTACTCTTTTAATCGCTTTATTTATCAACGAATCGAAGCTGTCCAAGCGGGAAAATATGGAATAAAACAATGTAAGCCCAGTGAAAATTGAAATACTACCAATTACTGTCATCATTGTTGCTAACCACCCTGGTTGGATTAATTCCATAACCGAAAGCAGTATCACAGTTATTCCTAAGAAAAGTTGAACTAAAGCCGAAAAGAAATGCAAACCGTCAAAAGTTTGACGGTCTTTAAAGTAAATTGCTTTCCCAGACTTTTTTATACTTTTCTCAACCCAGTTTTCGGGGATATCACCAAATAGTGAATCTATCTCTTTTTGTTCTTTGTCCATGTCCTTACCTTTTACTAACCACTTTTAAATAATTTAATTAATCAGCTTCAAGAAACAAATCGAAATGAGCCCAAAAGAAGATTTTTACATTTACGGTCGCAACCCTGTTATCGAAGCCCTGACCAACCGCCCCAATGAAGTTGAGAAGGTATTCATAAAAAACAGTCTTCAGGTTTCTTCAATAGAAGGTTTACAGAATCTTATTTCTGAGAATTCAGTTTCTGTTTCTAAAGTTCCACAGATTAAAATTACTAAGTTAGTAGGAAGAGTAAATGATCAGGGAATTGTTGCACAATTAAGTCAGATCAGCTACACGGATTATTTTGAATGGGTTTCAACCATCGACCTTTCAGAAAAACCTGCGGTAATTTTACTGGACGGAATTGAAGACCCACATAATTTCGGCGCCATTTTAAGATCATCTGCTGCGGCCGGCATTTCTGCTGTTTTGGTTCCTACACAAAAACAATCACCTGTAAATGCCACCGTATTTAAAACTTCTTCAGGTACTGCAGGCAGAATACCGATTATAAGAGTGCATGATGTAAATCAGGGTATCAAAGATCTTGAACTTGCCGGTTTTGAAATCGTTTCTTTGGATGGAGATTCCTCGTCTGATTTTTGGGATGCTCAATTTAACAAACCCGTAGCATTTCTTATTGGAAATGAAGGAGATGGAATTGATAAAAAAACAATTCAGAGAAGTTCAAGAGTGCTGAAAATCCCAATGAGTAACGACGTTGAGTCACTTAACGCCTCAGTAAGTGCCGCAATAATTTGCTACGAATGGAAAAGAAAAGCTTCTTTAAAATAAAAAAAGCAGCTCTTACAAGTAAGGCTGCTTCTTATATATAGTTCAGTATGAATCAGGCGTTGTTAGCAACAACTTCTGATTCTGCAAAGAAATAAGCTGCTTCTATCTTTCCATTCTCAACAGAGTCAGATCCGTGAATAATATTTTCACCAACGCTGTCCGCAAAGTCAGCCCGAATAGTTCCTTCTTCTGCTTCAGCCGGATTAGTAGCCCCAATAAGAGTCCTGAAATCCTGAATAGCATTTTCTTTTTCTAAAATCATAGGTACACAAGCACCGCTACTCATAAATTCGCATAGTTCATCGTAGAACGGACGCTCTTTGTGAACTGCGTAAAATCCACCTGCAGTATCTTTTGTTAAACGAGTCATTTTCATCGCTAAAATTTTAAACCCCGCTTCCTGAATTCTTTGGGTTACTTCGCCGATAAGTTCTTTACGAACGCAATCGGGCTTGAGAATAGTCAATGTTCTTTCTAAAGCCATTTTATATGATAATTTTTGAATTATTTTGTAACAACCTTTTTGAGAATCTCTCTTCAAAATGGTATTTAAAGATAAGTTTTAGCACTTTAATTATCGAACAGTAAATTGTTCAATCGCTATAAAATATGCCCTTAGACTACGATCATAATTTTCAGTGGAATTTCGAGTTAAAAGCTTCTCCACAACAATTATGGCCTTTTTTATCTGATACAAACAAGTTTTTAAAAAAAGCCGGGCAATTTTCTATCCGGAAGCAAACCTTTTCAAGAGAAACACCGGGTAGTTTTTTAGAGCTTACTACCCGAAATCTGAGCGGGAATCAAGCCTGGATTGAAGAACCTTACTATTGGGAAAAGCCTTTCCGGTTCGGGACCAAGAGAGAATACCGATCAAGTATTTTGAAAAGATTAAAATTTAGCGCAGATCTGATTCCGATTGATTCAGGTACTAAGTTAGTTATCAACCTGTCATTGTCTACCAATGGAAACTTTTTGCGCTATTTCATCAAGCAATATGTTGAGCGTATTATAAAAATAAATGTCAGTTCATTTGTTCATGATTGTGACTTAACAGCACGCTTGAATGAGTTACCCTACGAAAGAAACGGGAACTTTAAATTTGTTCGTGGAGCTAAAAAGCGCATAAAAAATATTGAAGAAGAATTACTCCGAAAAACACGACGACAAAGAATTATAAATCATCTGTTGAGATACCTCAGAAAGGCTGATGATGAAGATCTTAAAACCATTCATCCCTATAAACTTGCAGAGTATTGGGGAGAAAAAAAATACTCCGTACTTAATGTTTTTCTAAACGCAGCAAAATTAGGTTTAATGGATTTCAGATGGGACGTATTTTGCCCTGATTGTAAAAAAACGAGAGAAAGTTTCGACAAAATGCGGGATATACATTCAACACTTTATTGCTCTGAATGTGATATTGACTATTCTATCGACTTTAATGAAAATCTACATCTGGTCTTCAATCCCAATCCATTAATAAGAAAAATTTCAAACGCTACTTACTGCTTTGGCGGACCTCAAAATACACCCCATAGGGTTGCTCAGCATTATATAAAACCCGGACAGGAAAAATATCTGGATATTTTACTCGAAGAAGGAACTTATTTATTTAAAACATCAGAAAATGATGGGCATCTAAAAATACATGTTCGGAAAGATGCTACCGATACTGCAACTATTTTTATTACAGATGAGGATTTTGATGGGCAGGAAGCTACTGTATCCATTCGTCCAAATCTAACTTTCGTTAATGAGTCTGATAAAGAAGTTGTTTGCTATCTCGAGAAAGAAAACTGGAAACAGGAAGCTATTTATGCAACTGAAGTAACCTCATCACACGATTTCAGAACGCTTTTTGCGGAAGAAACACTGCGTGATGGAGAAAAGGTAATCGCTTCAAATCTTACTGTATTATTTACTGATTTGATGAACTCTACCGATCTCTATTTACAGGAAGGTGATGAATTTGCAATCGGGCAATTGATGAGTCATTTCAAAATTATTCAGCAAATTGTAGCTGAGGAACGCGGAGGAATTGTGAAAACTATTGGTGACTCCGTAATGGCAGTATTTAAAGAACCTGTATCAGCCCTAAAAGCAGTCGAAAGAATCCAACAGATTTTTACTTCATCAACAGCTATGGGTGAATCTTTCAAGCTTAAAGCCGGCATTCATCTCGGAAATTGTACTGCAGTAAACCTGAATGATCGCATTGATTATTTCGGAACCACCGTAAATATCGCTTCACGTCTGGTAGATGTAGCTGATGAAAAAGAAATCGTTGTATCCGAACCATTCTATAATTTTGGGGATGCGGATTTATACCTCACCAACAATAGAAAAACATTGTTTATCAAAACCGGAGAGAAAGAATTGAAAGGTTTTGATCAGAAAACATTCAATGTTAAGCAAATAAGAATGGAGAGAACTTCCATGCGACTCGTAATTTGATTTAAGGCTCATCTCAAGTTACTTTCTGTTTCATTCTCACTTATTATTGAACTAAGCGCATGTCCGGAAAAACGCATCATCCTTCTGTTAAGGATACTACCTTGGCAATGAAAGCAAAAAAGAATATCGCTTTAATTGCTCACGATCATAGAAAAATGGATTTATTAGATTGGGCTGAATTCAACAGAGATCATTTGGCTCAACACAATTTGTACGGCACCGGAACAACCGGTTCGTTAGTAGCCGAAAAACTTAAATTGCCTGTTTACAGATTTCAAAGTGGTCCTTTAGGCGGAGATCTTCAAATTGGAACAGCCATTGTAGAAAATGAAATCGACGTTATGATTTTCTTTTGGGATCCACTTCAAGCCCAACCGCATGATGTGGATGTAAAAGCACTTCAAAGAATAGCCATAGTGTATAATATTCCAATTGCCTGCAACCGTTCTTCTGCTGATTTCCTGATCACCTCTCCACTAATGAGCAGTCATTATGATCGTTTTATTGTGGATTACAGCCAGAGGTTTAAAAAAGACATCGATTGATTTTTAATTAAAAAAATTTCCCTCTTGAATCGACTTAAAGACGAAAAAAGCCCCTATTTACTTCAGCATAAAAATAATCCCGTTGATTGGTTTCCTTGGTGTGATGAAGCTTTCAAAAAAGCAAAGGAAGAAAATAAACCAATATTTCTCTCAATTGGTTATGCCACCTGCCATTGGTGCCACGTAATGGAGCATGAAAGCTTTGAAGACGAAGATATAGCCAAACTGCTGAATGAAACCTTCATCAATATTAAGGTTGACAGAGAAGAACGCCCTGATATTGACAATACGTACATGACCGTTTGCCAAATGATTACAGGTCAGGGTGGCTGGCCACTTACCATTGTCATGACTCCCGACAAAAAGCCTTTTTTTGCAGGAACATACATTCCCAAAGATGCACGTTTTCAACGATTAGGACTCAGGCAGTTAATCCCCGGCATAAAAGGAATGTGGGAGAACGAACCGGAAAAGGTTCAAAAAGCCACTCAAAGAATTCAGGAGGGATTTGAAAAATCTTTGCATTTCGAATCCGGTCATTTTCCGGGATCAGAAGCTGTTGATTATGCTGCTGAACAATTTTTATCCCGTTATGATGAAGAATATGGAGGATTCGGCTCCGCTCCTAAATTTCCTTCGCCTCATAATCTTAGTTTTTTGCTGCGACAATGGTATGCGACCGGGGAGAATCGTTTTAAAAAACCTGTAATCAATACACTTAGAAAAATGCGATTGGGTGGACTTTGGGATCATGTAGGATTTGGGTTTCATCGTTACTCAACCGATCGGGAATGGCTTCTTCCCCATTTCGAGAAAATGCTGTACGATCAGGCTTTGCTGATGATGGCTTACACTGAAGGGTGGCAGGTTACGGGAGACAAACTTTTTGAACAAACTGTTTACGAAATTGCTGATTACGTATCACAAAAATTGACTTCTCCCGATGGTGCATTTTATTCTGCAGAAGATGCAGATTCAGAGGGTGAAGAAGGGAAATTCTATGTGTGGCAAAAGTCAGAAATAGTAAGTCTACTTCCCGATAAAGAAGCTGAGTTTATCTTATCGAAATTTCAGATTCATTCCGAAGGGAATTTTGAAGATGAAGCTACCAAAGAACTGACAGGGGCAAATATTTTTCATCTTAAAGAGCCTCTCAAAGGTGAAGAAGAGAAGTATTCCTCAATCAGAAAGAAGCTTTTTGAAGATAGAGAACAACGTATTCATCCGTTACTTGATGATAAAATTCTCACCGACTGGAATAGCCTGATGATTGCAGCATTTGCCAAAGCAGGGGCTGTTTTCGATGAACCTGATTTTATTGAAAAAGCTGAAAAGGCATTCGATTTTCTTTCAAATAATCTCTTAGATGACCATAACAAATTATACCACCGCTTTAAAGATGGCGAAGCTGAGATTTCTGCTTTTGCTGATGATTACATCTTTTTGATTCAGGCTTGTTTGGAATTATTTGAAGCGACAATGGAGGCGAAATATTTAGAAAAGGCGATCTCGCTTTCAAACTCGTTCATCGATTTATTCGAGGACGAAGAAAATGGCGGCTTTTATTTCACATCCGGAGATTCAGAAGAACTGCTTGGGCGCCAAAAACAGATTTATGACGGGGCCATTCCTTCATCAAATTCGGTAGCGATGAACTGTTTCTTAAAGCTAAGCCGAATAACAGGAGATCCCGGTTTTGAAAAATATGTTGACGCTATCGGAAAAGCTTTTTCAGTTGATATCATCAGATCAGGTTCAAGCATTGCTCATGGATTACAGGCTATTCAGTTCATAGAAAATAATCCCAAAGAAATAGTAATAGTATCTCAAAACTCCCGGGAGTCTTTACTCAAAGAATTAAGAGCCATCCAACAGATATTTGCTCCATTTAAAGTGTTAATCGCCAAACATCCCGTAAATAGTACGCTAAAAGATTACTCACCATATATTCAAGAAATGAACTCTATTGATGATAAAGTCACATACTATGTTTGCACCAATCAAGCATGTAAAAATCCATTTACTGAGTCTGAAAAACTTTTAAAAGTTTTGAAATTTCAATCTTAGAGTTAATTTATAACCAAACTTCAATCCAAAACCCGACTTTACTCGTAGTCTAACAGGAAGCAATTAATATGTTGTTCTTTATTATTTCGGCAGTCGGTAGGTTTTTAAATCAGGATAATTCCAGAGATAAAGATTTACTTGTGCGAATAGCCAAAAAGGATCCGGTGGCACTTTCGCTTTTATATGATCAGTATAATCGACTTTTATTTGGTCTTTTGATTTCCATCGTGAAAAAGAAAACTGAAGCAGAAGATCTTCTTCAGGAAGTATTTGCACAAATATGGGAAAAAGCTGAACAATATGATCCCGAACGAGGATCAGCATATACATGGATTGTTTCATTAACAAGAAACAAAGGCATTGACAGATTACGCTCTAAAGTTTATAAGGAACAGAAGAAGCAATCAACAAGCCTTGACAATGAAGATGTGTATTACCCGCTTTTTTCCAAAGAGAATAATCCTTTAGAGAATACCATTCTTGCCGACAGAGCGAAAATGGTGCGAGATGCACTTCAACAGATTTCAGAAAAACAGAGAAAAGTAATACAGATTTCTTATTTCGAAGGACTGAGTCAATCAGAAATTTCTGAAGAATACGATATACCATTAGGGACAGTAAAAACAAGAATGCGAGACGGCATGATTAAATTAAGAGATATTTTATCGGGAGGATCGTGATGAGTGAACAAGACAAAAATTTATTTGAAGAGCTTTGTGTTGGTTTTGTTCTGAATGCAATAAGCGATGAAGAGGAAGCTCAATTTAAAGAAATGTTAGCAACTGCTGATGAGCAACAATTACAGTTGTATGAAGACATGCGAAACATAGCAGCAGAAATGGCTTTGCTAACTTATGATTCTGAACCATCATCTGATGTGAAGGAACAGCTTCTCGAAATAGCATGGGCTTCGGTTCACGCCCGTTCAGGAACAAATGTGCATTATTTATCAAGGTACAGAGTAGCAGCTGCTGCTGCAGTCGTTTTTTTACTCAGTACTTTAGGATTGTTTTTCTTCAATCAAAATTTAGAAAGTGATCTTGAAAGTACTCAGGAATTAGTAGCTCAAAAAGAATCCACCATTCGACTATTAGAAACCGAAGTTGAACAAAAGTCGGAGTTACTCGCTATTCTTGAAGCCAGAGATGTCGATCTGGTTCTAATGGATGGTCAGGATGTAAACCCAAACGGTTTTGGTAAAGTTGTATGGGATAAAGAAAACGGACAGGCATTACTTCAGGTAGCAAATATGCCCGCTGTTCCTACTGCAAAAGAATATCAACTTTGGATACTAATTAATAACCAACCATTCAGCGCAGGAGTATTTGCGGTAAACGATCCGGCAAAAGATAATTTCTTTAAAATCCAGCAATTAAATCAGTCTGCAAACGAAGGTGCTTTTGCAATTACTTTAGAACCGGAAGGAGGTTCTCCACAACCTACCGGTGATATGTACATGCTTGGTGCACTGTAATAAATATCACACATTATTATTTTTCTAAGAAAAGCTCTCCGTTTGGGGAGCTTTTTTTGTGCTCTGATATTTCCGGCAATCCAAAGCTACAGCTCCCTCGTAGATTACAGTAAGTTTAGCGATAGAGAAAGGAGTTGTAGTCTGACGGCACAGCTCCTTTTTTATTAGATATTATTAATTAAATACTTATGCGAAACAATCCAATCCCTTCTCTTGTTCGTACAAACAGATAGTTAATACTAACAAAACAACAAATTACGACATGAAAACATTAAAGCTACCATTTTTGGTACCTGTTTTTTGTATGATCTTATTTGGTTTTACACAGATAACTCATGCTCAAACAGTTTTCGAAACAACATTAAGCGGAAGTAACGAAGTGCCGGTTGTGGCAACTTCAGCTAACGGTTCAGTTACTGCTACTTTAAACGGAAATGAATTAACTGTTGAAGGTTCATTCGAAGGTTTAAGTAGCGAGTATCTTTTTGCTCATTTACATGCCGGCATGGCGGGAGAAGCAGGACCTGTTTTCTTCACTTTAGATGCCACCGTAGATGGTGATAGCCGTGGCGGAACTTTTACCACAGCTAACAACACATTCACGTTATCATCCGGCCAGGTTGATACACTTATGGCAAGAGGTATTTACGTAAACATTCATTCCGAAACTAACGGAGCGGGTGAACTCAGAGGACAATTAGCTCCTCAAGCTGATGTGGTACTCAGGACAAATCTTACTGCATCGCAGGAAATCCCAACTGCTAAATCTATGGGAAGCGGCGCTATGATACTTGAACTAAATGGCGATTCGCTATTTGTTTCTGGTTCTTTTAACGGACTTACAAGTGATTATCTGTTTTCTCACCTTCATACCGCAATGGCTGGTGCAACAGGTGGAGTAGCTTTTACTTTAAATGCTACTGTTGATGAAAGCAATCAATCAGCAACTTATTTTGCTGCTGATAACCGATTTGAACTTACTGCTCAGCAAAAAGAAACGCTGATGAATCGGGGAGTATATGTAAATGTACACTCTCAGAATTTTCAACCTGGTGAACTACGCGGTCAGGTAACTCCTCCGGTAACTGCTTCATTCTTTGCAAGTCTTTCAGGTAGTGCAGAAATTCCTTCTGCAAACACCGGAGCTGCAGGTGCAGTGGTAGTAGAACTTACTCCCGATGACTCTTTGGTAGTTACAGGTTCCTTTGCAAACCTTGAAGGTGATTTTGATGCATCTGTTGCAGGTGGATCACATCTACACGCAGGACATGCCGGGACTAACGGTGGCGTTGATATTTTAATCAATGCTGAAGTTGAAGCGAATCTTAAAGCCGGTGTTTATAATGCACCAGATAACAAGTTTGAAGTGGATGCAACTCAAATTCAAACACTTCTTGATCGTGGCTACTATGTAAACATTCATACTACAACATTTGGAGCCGGAGAGCTAAGAGGACAAGTTTTAGCTGATGCACAAGCTTATTACAAAACAAACTTAAGCGGACTGCACGAGCAACCAAGCCCTGTTATTACTGATGCAATGGGCGCCGTTAATATTGAAATTGTTGGAGATCGCGCTATTTTAGTGGGTGGTTTCACAAATCTTTCAAGTAAATATCAGGCTTCTCATTTACATGCCGGTGAAGTTACCGGAAGTGGAGGAGTTGAGCTTGGTTTAAATGCCACTACAATGAACGATGATTCTGCAGGTGTGTACGAAGTTGCTAATAACACTTATACCTTATCTGAGAATCAGTTAGAATTACTGAGTAATCAGGAATTGTATGTTAATGTTCACACCGAATCAAATGCAGCCGGTGAGTTAAGAGGTCAGGTGCTGTACGGAGATAACTTCTTCCCGGTAGCCGCTGAGTTACTCACTCCCGCTGATGATGCAACTGTTACCTTATCTGGTGTTGCCTCCACAGCTTTTGAAGCAACCTGGAGCGCTGGTGCTGATATGGATGGCGACAGCTTAACGTATATCTGGCAAGCTGCTACAGATTCTGCATTTAGCAATTTAGTTGTGAATGCAAGTGTGGGCGCTGACTTAAAGTTTACCAGTACAATCGGAAGCTTAGATACCCTTTTAGCTGATCTTGGTGTTGAAGCAGGTGCTACAGCAACCATTTATCACAGAGTTATTACTTCTGATGGAAGTGATGAGGAAATGAGTGAGCCAAGAACCGCAAATTTAGAACGTGGCATGATCACTTCTAATGAAGATGAAGGTTTAGATCAACCAGCTGAATTTGGATTGTCTCAAAATTATCCGAATCCATTTAACCCGAGCACTAAAATTAGTTTCTCATTAGACGAAGCTGCTACAACTCAGTTAATTGTGTATAACATGCTTGGACAAAAAGTTGCGACTATCGTGAATGAACGATTAAGTGCCGGAGCACATACTTATAACTTTGAAGCCGGTAATCTCGCATCAGGTATTTACATTTACCGATTGCAATCAGCCAATCAAAGTTTAACAAAGAGAATGACGATTATTAAATAATCGAATTTCGAATTCATAAAAAAAGGAGCTGCTTTAAAAGTAGCTCCTTTTTTATTTCTCAATAGTTTTTAATAAAGCTCATTAATTAGATGAACCCATTTTGAGCATAAATTCAAAAAAGCTGATCAGGTTTACACCGGCAGGAACTTCAACCATTGCTTTGGCAATACTGGATTCCGAGATATTAGTTACTTCCATTACTTTTTCGGTCCCTTTCTTTCCGGTTACCTCTACCAGGACAGGAAAATTATTTCCATTAAAAATAGCTTCTCTCATTATTCGGTTAACAGCATAATCTGTATCACCTGATAAATTATTCCATGGATCAATCAACATTCCCCAGTTTACACGCACATTTGGCGTTAACCATATAGAAGTTGTGGAAGTTGATTCTTTGCTTTTTACTAATAATTCATAAGCCTCCCTTCCATTAATTACTTTTTTACGGTCCGTATATTCATAAGAAATGTTAGATTCTGAATTGGAGCTGTTATTAGAACTAACACCACCTGAAACCATTTTCAAAATGCCCTCGATTTCTGACTTTCTTACCTGCAAGGCATCATTTTTTTCTAATAACACAATGAAATCTTTTTTGTCATTTCTGATTAGCAAGCCTTCAGGATTTACAGGTTGCCCGAAATTCATTTTTTCTTCTCCCTTCAGAAAAATACGATCTGAAGTCACGAACATATTCAGCTCATTGACATCAGGCTTTCCGTTATTCTCTCCATACACTTTCATTGTTATCTGACCCTGAAACTGAGCCTGTAGCGAGGTAGCCAACCCAACGGTCATTAAAATTAAAAGCGTAGCTATTTTATTGGTCTTCATATTATTTCTTTAATGATTATTTGTGAAACGTAAACGAATTGAGTGTTCAGATGTTACGCAGAAATCAAATCTTCCATGCCAACATTCACTTTTTTGATCCAGCCTCCGGCAACTACATCGTCTCCTTCATAACAAACTACAGCTTGCCCCGGAGTAATGGCTTCCCGCCCCGCAGGAAAATGTACTTTTATCTCATCTTCACCTAACTGAGTTAGATATCCGAGCGTACCGTTATCGTTATACCGAATAGCTCCGGTAATCTCCATTTCCTCTTCAGGAATCTTGTCGTATTTGATCAGATTAATTTCCTGAGCGGTTAATGTAGAACTTATGAGATCTTCCTTTTCCCCAATGGTGATGGTGTTGGTGGCCGCATCAATATGTGTCACATATACCGGTTTTCCCATCGGCAAGTTCAATCCTCTTCGTTGTCCGATCGTGTAGAATGGATAGCCTTCGTGTTCTCCAAGAACATTTCCGTCCTTATCGACAAACTTTCCACCTTTCATGCGCTCTTCAAGATTGGGTACTTTGTCTTTAAGAAATCTTCGGTAATCATCATCGGGCACGAAGCAGATTTCGTAGGAATCCGGTTTATTTGCCACATTAATCAATCCGTGATCTTCAGCGATCTGACGAATTTCCGGTTTAGAATATCCACCTAAAGGAAAAATAGTTCGTTCTAAATGTTTTTGTGCTACTCCCCACAATGCGTATGACTGATCTTTGTTGTGATCCAATCCACGGGAAATAACATGACGACCATTTTCTTCCCGAACTCTGGCGTAATGTCCTGTAGCTATATAATCACAGCCTAAATTATCGGCTCTCTTCAAAAGTGCCGCCCATTTGATATGCGTATTACAAAGCACACATGGATTTGGAGTTCTTCCGTCCATATAATCACCCACAAAGCGATCAATTACCCAATCACCAAATTCCTCACGGATATCCACAATGAAGTGTTTGAACCCATGATTGACGGCAATATGGCGGGCATCGTTCATGGACTCAACCGTACAGCAACCTGTTTCTTTACCATTATCACCACCACTTCGGTGATAATCCCAGGTTTTCATTGTAATTCCGATTACTTCGTAGCCTTGCTCTCTAAGCATAACTGCTGCAACGGATGAATCTACACCGCCGCTCATCGCCACAAGTACTCTTCCTTTTTTACTCATTGAATTTTGATCTCTCACTCTGTTTGAGAACACAGAGTATTATTACTTTTGAAAGATAAAGATAAGGTTTTTTGGGGACGGTTAATAGATGAACCTATCTATTTAAATAATCAGTGCAATAGTCATTCTAAGTCAATTCCCCACGCAAGTAATTTATACTTCAAAATTCAGAGTAGAATATTCGATATTCCACTACGTCATATACAAATACGGCTTCCAGGGCTCTTGCACTCCGCCATTGATATCCCGGAAAAAAGTAATCGGAATCGGGCGGTAAGGCTCGCTCTTCAAAGGCATACTCGCTTCTTTTGGAGTTCGGTTTCCTTTCTTCACATTACACTTATCGCAAGCCGTAGTTAGATTTTCCCAGGTATCTCTCCCTCCTCTGCTTTTAGGAATCACATGATCAATGGTAAGGTTAGACTTCTGACCACAATACTGGCACTTGAATCCATCTCTGCGCATCACATTGCGTCGTGTTAATACCACTTTTGTGTAGGGCAGGTTAATATATCTCCTTAAGCGAATAACTGAGGGAAAATCGTATTGTTCTCTCACAGTATTCAGTTTTTTTTCGGGATCATCATGAAGCAACTCCGCCTTATCTAAAAAAATAAGCTTCATAGAGCGTTGAAGAGAACAAACACTCAATGGCTGATAATCCTGATTTAAGACTAATACATTAGCATTCATATGCATTCATTTAATTTGTAGATGTTATTTCTTTCATGGAGAATGCAAAAAACTGCTTTTCCCTTCCTTAACGATGGAAAGCCTAAGTATGATATATTTATCCATTAAATACAAATAAGGTTTCGTTACTTTTTTGCTGTTTTAAACGAATTTAATGAAGAACTAAAATTTCAAATCTTTATATTTGAAAGCGCTTTTTTACGATCACTGATTCAACAATTACCACAGAATTAAATTCATCTATGTCTGAAATTAAAGAGGCTTTGACCAAAGAGTATTACAAAGAACCAGCACCTCTACCTCATAATGATTCTCCATTCGCTTCCATGATGGAGCGTTTTAGATTCGCCGCCGACATTCTTGATTTGAATGAAGGCATGTTTCAATATTTATCAACTCCGGAGAAAGTTGTAATCGTATCCATTCCGGTTATAATGGATGACGGACGCATCGAAGTTTTTGATGGATATCGGGTAATTCACAACAGCATACTTGGTCCGTCAAAAGGTGGTATTCGTTATGCTGAGGACGTACACCTTGATGAAGTAAAAGCTTTAGCCGCATGGATGACCTGGAAATGTGCCTGTGTGAATGTACCGTTTGGTGGAGCCAAAGGTGGAGTTCGTGTCAATCCAAAAGAATTATCTCAAAATGAACTTGAGCGATTAACACGCAGATATACATCTAACATGAGCGATGTTTTTGGTCCCGATCGCGACATACCTGCTCCTGATATGAATACAAATGAGCAAACCATGGCTTGGATCATGGATACATACAGCATGAAAAGCAATAAGAATGAAACTGCTGTTGTAACCGGAAAACCGGTAATTCTTGGAGGATCTAAAGGACGAAGAGAAGCAACCGGTCGGGGAGTAATTACCACTGCCCTCGCAGCTATGAATAAACTCAGAATTTCACCAAGCGATGCCACCATTGTTGTTCAGGGTTTTGGAAATGTTGGATCAGTATCTGCAAAACTCATTTACGAACAGGGAGCAAAAGTAATTGCAATCAGTGATATTTCCGGCGGATACTACAATGAAAACGGTATAGATATCCCTGAAGCTATTCACTATTCCGAAACACACGGAAATACTTTGGAAGGATTTGATGGCGCAGAATTAATCAGCAATGAAAAGCTCTTGGAATTAGAATGTGATGTATTAATTCCTGCGGCGAAAGAAGATCAGATCAACAAAGAAAACGCGCCGAATATAAAAGCGAAAATTATTGCTGAAGGAGCAAATGGGCCTGTAACAGCCAATGCAGATAAAATTCTGGAAGATAATGGAATCATGGTTGTTCCCGATATTCTTGCTAACGCCGGCGGAGTAACTGTTTCTTATTTTGAATGGGTGCAGGACAGGCACGGTTATTTCTGGACGGAAGAACGGGTTAACAGGCGACTTAACCGAATGATGAGAGAAGCATTTGACAACTTGTTTATGGTAAGCGAAAAGTATAGTATTACACTTCGACAAGCAGCCTATGTGTACGCTATTGATAAGGTAGCCACTACGTTGAAGCTGCGGGGCATCTACGCTTAAAATTTGATGAGTTACAAAAAAGAACTTGAGATTCAATCTACCTACGAAGAACTGGATAAACTGGAAGGTTTCCTGAACAGTTTACAGTCAGATCTTAATTTCGATGATGAGTTCTATGCAAAACTAATGCTGACCGTTAGCGAGGCTGCTACCAATGGAGTAGTACATGGCAATGAGCTTGATCCTGTAAAAAAAGTAACGCTGAAAGCCCGTTGTGAAAATCAGGAGTTAGTTATTTCTATTCAGGATGAAGGAAAAGGGTTTGACCCCGAAGACATACCTGATCCCCTTGCAGAAGAAAACCTGCTCAACACAAGTGGTCGGGGTGTTTTTCTGATGGAAGAGTATGCTAAAAGTGTAGAATATCAGAATGATGGACGACGCCTTATTTTAAGTTTTGATCTGCCGGCTGATTCTTAGTTAGGAGAATTTATGTTTTAGTTAGATGCCTTTTAGTTGCAAAAAAAATTATTGAAAGCAAAAAGGGGTCATCCTGAACTTGTTTCAGGATCTTAAGAAATGGCTGTTAATTAGGATCTGAAATTTTCCCCTTTCAAGGTTTTATACCAATGTTCTAATTCCAGATTATCTTGTTTTATTAGATTCAACGTTCACTTTCTGAAACAACTCTTGAATCGCTCTTCAAAACTTATTAGAAATTATACATAGCCTCTGCTCCCAGTCAATAAGCCAGTTCCAAGGGTTATTCCTCACAAAGATCCTGAAACAAGTTCAGGATGACCCTAATTTATTATCTAAATGGTAAAAGTAGATTTACGCTAAGAACGCTTCTAAAAATAATCCCTGCCAATCAATGGCTTCAGAACTTCCGGAACTCTAACTCTCCCATCCTCTTCTTGGTACGCTTCCAAAATAGCTGCAACCACTCGAGGAAGCGCCAAAGCAGATCCGTTTAACGTGTGTACCATCTCAGTTCCTTTCTGAACTTTTCTGTAACGAAGCTGCATTCGTCTTGCCTGAAAACTTTCGAAATTAGAACAAGAACTCACTTCTAACCATCGCTGTTGACCGGAGCTCCAAACTTCCAGATCGTATTTTTTACTTTGAGTGAATCCCATATCCCCTGTGCACATCAGAAGCGTTCGGAAAGGTAATTCCAAAGCCTTCAGTAGTTTTTCTGAATGCTCTCTTAAATTTTCTAATTCATCATAAGAAGTTTCGGGATCAACAATTTTTACTACCTCCACTTTATCGAATTGATGAAGGCGATTTAATCCTCGCACATCTTTTCCGTAAGAACCGGCTTCGCGCCTCCAGCAAGGCGTATAGCAAACATACTTTATGGGCAACTGATCCGGATCTATAATTTCATCCCTGTGAAAGTTAGTAACCGGAACCTCTGCTGTAGGAATTGCAAAAAACTCATCTCTCGGAATCACGTACATCATGTCTTCCTTATCAGGAATTTGACCCGTACCTCGAGCCGAATCTTCATTTACAAAATAAGGAGCCTGTAATTCAACAAAGCCTTCCTTTCCCGCTTCATTGATAAAATAATTGATAAGTGCCCGCTGCAACTGAGCTACTCCTCCCACATAAAACGGAAATCCTGCTCCGGTCACTTTAACACCACGTTCAAAATCCACCCAACCATGCTTTTCAGTAATTTCCCAATGTGGCTTTCTCCACTCATCTTTATTCGGTTCACCCCAGCTTGCAAAAACTTCATTTTCTTCCTCAGTGTGACCAACAGGAACGGACGGATGTGGAACATTCGGAATTTTATAGAGAAGTTGATCTCTTGCTTCCGATGCTTTCTTCAAATCTTCTTCCAGCGTTTTTACTTGTTCTTTCATGCTGGATGTTTCTTTTATGATGGCCTGAGCTTCTTCTTTCTTTCCCTGCCCCATCAACTTACCAATTTCTTTGGCTTTCGAATTACTCTCGGCTCTGAGAGTATCCACTTTTTGAACCAACTCTCTCCAGGCTTCATCTTTTGCAATAACTTCATCCACGATGCTGTCTTCCTTCTCTCCTTTGTTGAGCATCGCCTCTTTTACGGTTTCCGGATTTTCTTTGATGAAGTTTATATCTAACATGTCTTTTCTTGAATAAAATTGAAGCTCAAAGATAAGAGGTAATAGACTTTTGTTTTAACCTATTTTTCGAAAAAAACATAAAACCTGATTATTAATCCGAACTGATTTTTCCTAAATTATTTAAGATTTATCAAAAATTACCAATAATAGTTAGGAATATCTGCCGATATGAGCCATTTATTAGATGATATTGATGTCACCATTTTAAATCACTTACAGGAACATGGAAGAGCGCAAAGAAATCAAATTGCGGAGTTGGTTGGACTTTCGGTTCCTTCGGTTTCAGAAAGAATGAGAAAACTTGAAGAGAAGGGTTTAATTACCGGGTACAAAGCCATTTTAAATTCAAAAGATTTTCATTTTGATATCACTGCTTTTATGTTTGTTCAGGTTGACGGGTCTGAAAACTATGCTGAGTTTGTAGAAAAAGCTTCTGAAGAAAAAGAAATTCTGGAATGCCATTCTATTACCGGGGATGGCTCTCATTTCCTGAAAGTAAGAACAAAAAATACTTCTTCATTTGAGCGACTTCTTTCCCGAATTCAGTCGTGGAAAGGCGTGAGCAAAACCCGATCGAATCTTGTGTTATCGAGTTTCAAAGAAA
Source organism: Balneola sp. (assembly GCA_965267565.1). Classification (GTDB taxonomy): domain Bacteria; phylum Bacteroidota; class Rhodothermia; order Balneolales; family Balneolaceae; genus Balneola. The sequence continues at coordinate 2,702,363 of OZ254085.1, read as the reverse complement.
CCCGTGCTTTACCTATAGAGCAAGCTACTGAACTGATTAAATAATCCGTGTTGAAGAATCTCATTCTTAATACCGATCCAAAAGTTCATGAAGTTTTTGATAACTACCCTGATGAAGTAAAAGAAAAAATGCTGCATCTCAGGCAGATGATTATTGAAACAGCTGACGAAATCGAAGAAATCTCCGAACTGGAAGAAACTCTGAAGTGGGGAGAACCAAGTTATATTGCTAAAAAAGGGAGCACACTACGTATGGACTGGAAGGAAAAATCTCCTGATCAGTATGCTATGTATTTCAGCTGTACGAGTATGTTGGTTCATACCTTTCGGGATGTGTACGGACACCTATTTAAATTCGAAGGAAATCGTGCGCTGGTTTTTGATGTGAAGGATGAAATTCCCAAACGAGAATTAAAAGAGTGCATTAAAGCAGCATTGATGTATCACAGAGTTAAGGATTTGCCAATGTTAGGAATCGAGAATCCATGAATAATTCAAAAGATATCATAGAATTCCTTTCTAAAAATACTACTGTTCAGTTTTTAGAGTCTGCTCAAAAATTTTGTAGTCTGATAGAGAGAGATGATTTATCACTTGAAGAGTTTCTAAGTAAAGTTCATCTATCTCTTGTTGAACTTTATTCTACAGGATTTAAACTTGAAATAATAAGTTTAAAGTATTCTTTCGAATACACTCCTGAAAGACTTAATTCAGAAAAAAGAAAAGAACTCAACTCATCAAAAATCTCTGATCTGGGAAAAGATTCATTCTATTGGGAAATATTTGACCCTACCTACCATGAAATAGATGGAAAACCAGAGAATGGTTGGAAAATCAGTGATAAAGAACCTTCACAAGGTTGGCTGGTAGATGATTTTGGTGATATTTATGGAGATTTAAAGTCTGGACTTTTAGAAATAGAAAAAGGAACTGATGAAGCGATAGAAAAAGCTTTATGGAATCTTAAATGGAGCTTTCTAAATCATTGGGGAGATCATTGTATTAATGCTCTTAGATATTTTCACTACTATTATTACCAAGGAAAACAATTTTTGTAATACCAAATCATGGCATGGAAATCTTAAACAAAGATTAAGCGCAATCCATTAATTTGTCAAATCCTCATCTTCCAATTCCTTCAATAAAGAATAATCGGTTAAATCATATTGGATGGGAGTTACGGTAGCTTTTCCTTCATTCAGCACGTGAATATCAGAATCTTCGCCTTCATCCAGTAATTCGAATTTTCCTGTTAACCAGTAATAGGCGCGATTAAATGGATCTTTTCGATCTTCGTATTCTTCTACATAGCGACTGTCTGCCATTCGGCTCCACTCAATTCCTTTGAATTCACCCGCCGGAGCGTTCACATTCAAAGTTACACCTCTTGGTAAACCTCCGCGGTCTAAAACAAATTTGATAACTCTTCGTGCGGCTTCCTGTGAACCTGTTAAATCAGCCTCTTCAGGATAAGCTGTACAACTCACTGCTATTGAAGAATATCCCAAAATAGTTCCCTCTGTGGCTGCACTAACCGTTCCTGAATACAAAATATTAATTCCTGCATTGCTCCCGTGGTTAATTCCACTGAGTACGAGATCGGGTTTTCTGTCCAACAAATTTCCGTGAGCTAATTTCACACAATCTGCAGGAGTTCCGTTTACTGAATATCCATTGAATTTCTTAGCAACGGTCATTTCATTCGCTCGGAGCGGAACTGACATCGTAATAGCATGACCCACCGCACTTTGCTGCCGATCCGGAGCTACAACTATTACATCCCCAAACTCAGCGGCAACTTCAGCAAGAGCTTTTATTCCGGGAGAAAATATTCCATCATCATTACATACAAGAATCAATGGTTTGGAATTGCTCATGAACCACCGCCATATTGCTCTTCTTCATTCGGGAAATCCTGTGTTTTCACATCAGAAATATATTGTTTAACCGCATCGGTCATATTGGTATGCAGATCAGCGTATCGGCGTAAAAACCGCGGATTAAACCCTTTGTTTAATCCCAGCATATCATGGAGAACCAACACCTGTCCATCGCAACCTGCACCGGCTCCAATTCCAATAGTTGGGATATCAATTTCTTTGGATACTTTCTCAGCAAGCTTAGCAGGAATCTTCTCAAGCACTAAAGAAAAACATCCGGCTTCCTGTAATAATTTTGCATCACGAATCAAATCATCTGCTTCTTCATCGTCAGTTGCACGCACTTTATAAGTGCCAAATTTGTAAATACTTTGAGGAGTCAACCCAAGATGTCCCATTACAGGAATTCCAGCATCTACGATCTTTTTTATCGTGTCAGCGATCGGTTTCCCGCCTTCCATTTTCACAGCATGAGCTCCGGCTTCCTTCATCATTCGTCCGGCATTGATAAGCGCCTCTTTTGCAGTAACCTGATAACTCATAAAAGGCATATCAGCAATTACCAACGCTCTGTCAACTCCGCGTACAACGCAGGAAGTGTGGTAAATCATATGTTCCAAAGTCATGGGAACAGTGGTTTCAAAACCTGCCATTACGTTACTGGCAGAATCACCAACCAAAATGACTTCAATTCCTGCCTGATCAATAATTTGTGCCATAGTAAAATCATAAGCAGTAAGCATGGAGATTTTCTCTCCATTCTGCTTCATATCCACTATGGTCTGAGTGGTTATTTTTGCAGGTCGATCTGAGGTATTCGTACTCATCAGACCTTATCTTTTGGAACAACTGCAGCAGATGCTTCAAGTTCACAGGCAACTTCGCCATCAACGGTAGCAACTCCTTTCATAGTCACGAAATTTCTTCTCATCTGACCTAATTCCACTTCCAGCTTCAGCTGATCTCCCGGTACTACTTGCCTTCTGAATTTTGCGTTTTTGATTCCGGTAAATACCATCAACGAATTTTCAGGATCATCTACTTTTTTAGTCATCAGCAAAATTGCACCGGCTTGAGCTAAAGCTTCAACCTGAAGAACGCCGGGCATAATGGGCTGACCGGGGAAGTGCCCGTTAAAAAACTCTTCGTTTGCAGTTACGTTTTTTATAGCGGTGATTTTTTCATCTTCGGTTTCCAACACACGATCAACCAATAAAAATGGATATCGGTGTGGTAAAATTTTCTTTATGTCTTCTATATGCATCATCTTATTTAATTAAATCGATTGAATATACAATTATTGAACAACTCCCACATATACATAAGCAATTCCGCCCGTGAGCTTTATTGCCTTTTTATCGGAAAAAGTATCTGCGTTATCCATCAGCTTTAAAAATTTATCTCCGGCCGGAAATGTAGCGCTGGTTCTTGGTAAATAGGTGTACGCTTCTCTGTTTCCGCTCAACATTCCGCCAATAGCAGGCATTATATGTTGGCTGTATAGATTGTATGGATATTTCAACAATCCCTTTGGTTGACCGAATTCCAACACAACTACTCTGCCTCCGGGCTTAACAACCCGTGACAATTCTTTAAGAGCTACAACAGGATCGTCCACATTTCGGATTCCGAATGCTATGCTCGAAATATCAAACCGATCATCTTCGTAAGGAAGATTCATTGCATCTGCTACTTCGAAGTCAATCTCCAACCCTTCATCTTTCGCCTTTCCGGGAGCGGGTTCAATCATAGGAGCGCAAAAATCAGTCCCCAATACATATCCGGTATCTCCTACTGCTTTTTTAAATTCTATGGCAAGATCACCGGTTCCGGTTGCGCAATCTAAAACGTGATCGCCTTCTTTTGCTTCACTTTCAATAATCGCTTTTTTTCTCCACGCATGATGGACCCCAAACGAAAGAACCGTATTTACACGGTCATAATCGCTTGCAATATCCGCAAACATAGATCTTACTTTTTCACTCATAGCTGTCTGATCAGAATTTATTTACCCAAAAAACCAAAGCTACGCTGATTTGGTTTCAAGCTTTAGAAGATAAGGAAGATTTGGGTGGAATATGGAATTGAGTGCGATGCCGAGTATTTATATTTGGGCATATTCTCTATTTCCAAATTGACCAGAATTTACGGGATTTTAGGATTGGCTGGATGTAGTTTTTATATAAAATCGTAATCCTGTAAATCAAGTCAATCATTCTAAATCCCGGTCAAATGAGAGATTATGTTTAACTGCTTCGAACTAAACTTTTCACCTTCCCAAACTAAATGGTTTATAGCTCCATTCTGATGTTCAACCTTATGCATATTTTTTAGTCCCAATCCCAGCCACTCTGATACTAAGATTCGGATAAGTCTTCCATGAATCATAAAAACCAACACTTCTTCTTTAGCTGATTTTATTATCTCAATTGCTTTGGAATTTGCCCGATTAAAAACTTCGATGGGCGTTTCTCCATTAGGTGTAGGAATGTCGAGCAAACCGTTGCTCCAGCTTTCATGCAAATATTTTAAATCATGACGAACTTCTTCAAAAGGTTTTCCTTCCAAATCCCCAAAATTCATTTCATCCAATTCTGAGTAGCTTTCAATCGGAATTTTTTGCTGTTCTGATAATTTAAGTACCGATTCTTTAGCGCGTTTCATACTGCTGGTTATGATTCTATCAACCGAAACACCTCTCATGAAATCTGCAACAGTTTCTGCCTGCTTTTTTCCTTTTTTATTGAGCGAAGCATCAATTCCCCTGCCCTGCATTTTGTGAAATTTATTGAAATCTGTTTCTCCGTGACGAATCACATAGATATGCTTCATAACTGCAATGAAATGTCAAAAGCTTCAAAGAATAAATTCTGGTAAAGTTTCCTTAATCCTGAATTGAAAGTATTTAACTGGTTTTGAGTATCCGATTTTTCATCATTATTCATCCACTTAAATCCTTCATCGGGATAACTAACCTCAGCCATGTTTACCAAACTCTTTTTGCTTAAAGAATAATTTTCAAAACCCTCAGACTCTACTATGGCTTTGATCTTCATCAGATAAATCGGACCGGGCTTCACAAAATTCATGGTAAAAGTTCTTTGGCCTACTATAATCTCTTCGATCTTAAAAACCACATCTGCATTGTCAGGAGAATTAACAACTTCAAAATTACCCACCTGATCTGAGTATCCAGTTACTACAAGTTCTAAAAGCTCCTGACCTGATTTCTCAATAGTTTTATTTACATCGACCGCAGTTAAACTTTCTTCAGAAAACCATCTGTTGTTACTCTCAATCCGTACCTCAGATGCATCTAAATAAACCTTTTGTGTTTTTTCTCCGCTTTCTAAAATGGTACTTGAAGATCCGCATCCAATAATAAATAGGAGTAGAATACCGGTTATCAGTTTTCTCATTTATTCTTCTTTCGGGTTTTGTGGTAATTCACCGTATTAAGTAAAGAATCCTGCATGTCCTGAATATTTCCGGAATATAAACCCTCTTTCATTCCATATCTGATTAACAGCATGTTCAAAATCCGATCCTGCATTTCGGGCTTTTTTGATGACTTTTTTGAGGAGGCCCATTTCAAAAGCATCTTCAGGAGTCCCACTTTGAATAGAAAGAACAAAGTCAGCCCAATCCACATCGCAGTTTGATTTCCCTGAAATGATAAATAAATCAAAATGGTAGCGGCAGAAAGGTATAAAAATCCGTCAAAGTTGAATAAACGAACCACGGAGTTCAGCCATGGATACGCAAAGGCGGATGTATTGAAGTGCCAAAAAAGAAAGAAAAGCAGTGAAATTCCGGCGCTCAACCAAGCATTTAGTGGAGTTAAAGCCAATCCCAAATACAAGATAAGCGCCATTCCATTGGAGCTTGTTACCCAATAATCGGCATTTTTAATAATCTTTTCGATATCGACTTTTTCAAGGAGGCCGGGAATATATTTTTCAATTTTTTCGCTGGTAATGTGATACCAATTTCCATTAGAGGTGGTAATCCCATCGGGAAGTTCCACCATATTCCATTCAAATTTTCCGGGTTTTCTATCGCTCATCAATTAAATATACCGTAAACATTTGGCTATTTCATGCCTGAGCTACAGTAGCGATATAAATTTTACCGATCTTTTCTTTTTGAAGTTCTGTAACTAATTCGAAAGCCGTTGCGCCGGTTGTAAATACATCATCTACAATCAGAATATTTTTCCCCGAAAGCATCCCGGTTTCTGTGACTGAAAAAGCATTCGATATATTTTCTCTTCTCTTAGTCAACGAAAAACCTGTTTGAGTTTTTGTGTTCTTAACTCTTGTGATTGCACCTTTTTTTAGAATTGGAATATTCAACACTTCGGAAATTCCTTTACTAATATAGAATGCTTGATTAAAGCCCCGGATTCTTCGCTTCTTTTCATGGAGTGGAACAGGTAGAATTACGGCATTTTCTATAGTCAGATCTTTAAAATATTCGATATCCCGGATTTCAGTGCCAATAATCTTTCCCAAATCTTCACCTACCCCTGTTAATCGGTGATACTTCAATTTGTGAAGCAGATCCTGCAAATAACCGCCCTTATCAAATTGCCAAAGCGCAAATCTTGAAGCTACTATTTCTGGTAAATTAATTGCATCTGATTTGGATAAAACTGCTCTTTCAAATCTTTTTTGAGCACATTCTGTACAGATAAATTTCCTTGATTTTCCTAAAGAACCGCTGCAAATCACACAAACTACCGGAAACATCAGCGCTGAAACTGATTTACTGATGGTTTCTAAAGGTTTGATTAAAGCTTTCAATTTTATTAACAATTGTTGCTTTTGCGGTCAACATTAATTACTTAGTTTGATCGCATAAAAACAACAGCTATTAACCAACCTGTTTACCTATGTCGCTGGGTCATGATCTTGCTTCGATAAGAAAAGAAAAGAATTTAAGCCTCGAAGAAATTTTCGAGGTCACTAAAATTCCTGTCCACACCTTAAAATCTATTGAAAACGATACGCTGCTGGACAGTGGTAATGAAAGCAAAACCTATTTGAGAAGTTTTGTTCGTTCCTATGCCAAAGCGCTGAAAATATCCGATGAGCATATTCTCAAAGCGCTGGAATCAACAGAAGCAGGAATTTACGATCACGATCTATATAAATTAACTCATCCTGAATCGGAATCTGAAGAATACAGTGTAAAAAGAGATCGGGTCGAAATCGAATCTTCGGAACCTACCATGATTGATCCCGAAAGTTCATCTGCGGATACTTATCAGGAAGAAATTGAACAAAGTGAAGCTGCTTCCCCGGAAAAAGAAAATTCTGCCAAAAAACCTACCGTTTCTACCGTGAACTGGGCAGACATGAGTAAAAAAGTATATGCTTCACCGGCAAAATCACGAATTGGTTTACTACTCATCATAATTCTTCTGGTTTTAGGTCTCGGAACAACCGGTTATTTTTATGGTTCTGATGTTATTGCTCTTTTCAGCGGAGATGACGAAACCATAAACCAAATAGATGATAATGGTGATTTGGCTCAAAATGATAGCGAACTGAATGCTGTAGTTCCTCCTGATTCTCTTGATCAACAAACTGCCACCCCAACTGAAACTACACAAGAAAACATCACTCCTGCCCTGCCTGAAACTCTTACGGTGACATTATATGCTGCTTATGATAAACTTGAACCGGTTCGAGTAACCAGCGATTTTAATGGCAGAACAAATCCTTTTTGGATGGATCAGGGCGAAGCTTATTATTTCGATTTTCAGGATTCACTTCAAATCCGGGGACAATATTCACGGCTGCTGCTCTTTTTTAACGGAAATCTGATCAACAATCCGAGGCAAAATTATTTTGATGCCAATCTGAATTCCATTGTGATTACCAGAGACATTCTGAGTTTACCGGAATATGCTACATCTGCTGATTCAGAGTTTCCATCCAATATTGGAGTTCCTCCTCCGGACAGCGTTATTTACAGAATTCAATTTTAATCAGGGATGAACAAGCAAGAAGCTCAAAAAAGAATCGATGAGCTGAAAAATCTTCTTCAGGAGGCAAACAAGGCATATTATAACGATGCCAAGCCTTTTATGAGCGATAAGGAGTTTGATGAAAAATTGAAAGAGCTCCAGAGTCTGGAAGAAGAATTCGACATCCATGATCCGGATTCTCCCACACAAAGAGTTGGCGGTGAAACTTCATCGAACTTTGAAACGGTTCAGCATCCGGTTCCCCTTCTCAGTTTAGATAACACCTATAACGAAGAAGAACTCAATGATTTTGACAAACGGGTTCAGAAAATTCTCAGCCATTCGGATTATGATTATTTCGTTGAACTGAAGTTTGATGGAGCTTCTATCCGGTTACGGTACGAAAACGGAGAACTTGTTTTAGGAGCAACTCGCGGCGATGGGCAAAAGGGCGATGACATCACAAAAAACATCAGAACTATTCGTGATATTCCGCTAAGGCTTACAGGTAATTATCCAGATGTTGTGGAAGTTCGCGGTGAAGCTTTTATGGAACGGGAAGCCTTTGCGCGGCTCAATCAAAAACGTGAAGAAGAAGGTCTAAGCACTTTTGCAAATCCGAGAAACTCCACCGCCGGATCGCTGAAAATGCAGGATCCCAAAGCCGTTGCTCAACGTCCTATCCGCTTTTTTGCTTTTGATATACTGTTCGAAAATGAAGAAGAATCCATCACTCAGGATGAAAAGAATGAGATGATGAAAGAATTTGGTCTTCCTGTTAATGAATATCCAAAACTCTGCTCAAACGTTGATGACGTTCATAAAATTATTAAGGAATGGGATGAACTCCGACATCAGCTTCCTTATGAAACGGATGGCGTGGTTATTAAAGTGAATCAAAACCATCTGAGAGATCAACTCGGTTCTACTTCGAAATTTCCGCGTTGGGCTATTGCCTATAAATTTGAGGCGGAACAGGCATCTACAATAATTAATGATATAACACTACAAGTTGGTCGCTTAGGAACCATTACTCCCGTTGCGGAATTGGAACCTGTTGAACTTGCCGGAACTACCGTAAAGCGAGCTTCACTCCATAATGAGGATGAAATTCATCGAAAAGATATTCGGATCGGCGATACCGTGGTAGTAGAAAAAGCTGGTGAAATTATTCCTCAGGTGATAAGTGTGGTAAATCCTGACCGGAATGGTCGAGCCGATGAATTCGAGTTCCCCAAAACGTGTCCGGCTTGTGATACTAAACTCATTAAATATGAAGGCGAAGTTGCCTGGCGATGTATCAATCCTGAATGTCCGCCTCAGGTTCGAATTAAGATCGAACATTTTGCAGCCAGAGATGCTCTCGGTATTGAAGGACTTGGGGAATCCGTGGTAGATCAATTGGTGTCCGAGAATCTGATTTCCAATTATGCTGATTTGTACGATCTCAAAGTTGATCAGATTGTTCCGTTGGAGCGAATGGCAGAGAAAAGTGCCCAAAATCTTATTGATGGTATTGAGAAAAGTAAACAACAGCCTTTTGAGAAAGTGTTATATGCGCTTGGTGTACGGTTTGTGGGTAAAACCGTTGCCAGAGATTTGGCTCAGGCCTTCAAGACGGTTGAGAAGCTATCATCTGCTTCTGAGGAAGAATTACTTGCTGTGGATTCTATTGGTCCTCGGATAGCTGAATCCGTGATCGAGTTTTTCAGTAATGAGATCAACAGAAAAATAGTCGAGCGGTTAAAGGCATCTGGATTACAATTCGAAGCTGAAGAAAAAGAGTTGGCATCCAGAAAGCTGGAAGGATTAAAGATTGTGATGACCGGGACACTGCCATCTCTTTCCAGAAAAGAAGCCAAAGAACTCATCGAGAAGCACGGCGGAAAAACCACTTCTTCTGTCAGTAAAAATACAGATTATGTATTAGCAGGCGAATCCGCCGGAAGCAAACTGGATAAGGCAAAAGATCTGGGAATAGAAGTTCTTGATGAAGGAAAGTTTCTTTCAATGATCAATGCTTCAATTAACGATTAAGAATGCTCATTGATAATTGAAGCATTCTTAATTGAACATTGATTTCATTATCTTCCGAAAATTATCCAAAATTTCCCATGGAACTCAATCCTTTAGATACTGAACAAATCGGGCTTAAAACACTCGAAAAGCACCTGATTCACTCAGATAGCTCGGTGTCTCTGAAGATTGGATTACCCAAAGAAATGTCGAATGACGAACGTCGACTTTCACTAACTCCCGGCGGAGTTTCTATTCTTCGGGGAAATGGTCATGAAGTGTATCTCGAAAAAGGAGCCGGAGAAGAAGCCAATTTTTCGGATCGTGATTATGCCGATGCCGGAGCAGAGATCGCATTCAGTACGGAAGATGTGTTCAAAAAATCTGATCTGATTCTGAAAGTGGCTCCGCTTTCTGAAGAAGAACTCGAATATTTAGATCACGATCATTCCATCATTTCTGCATTGCATATTGGTACTCAAAGAGAAGGATATTTTAAAGCGTTATTGGAAAAATCGGTAACCGGAATTGCTTATGAGTTCATTTGTGATACCGATAAGGAATTCCCGATTGTACGAATGATGCATGAGATCACCGGATCGATTGCTGTTCAAAAGGCGGCTCATTATTTAGAAAATCAGAGTTTGGGGCAAGGAATTATGTTAGGTGGAATTTCCGGAGTTCCGCCGGCAACTGTGGTCATTTTAGGTGCTGGAATTACCGGAGAATATGCGGCAAGAACCGCTTTAGGATATGGAGCTCAGGTTTTTGTGATGGATACCAATCTGAATGCCCTCCGCCGACTTGAAAATGCACTTGACCGACGAATAATTACAGCAGTAGCAAACGAGCAATATTTAAGTTCCGCTTTAAAATTTGCCGATGTTATCATCGGAGCAGCAATGGCGGAAGGCGATCGCTCCCCTTGTTGGGTCACCGAAGAAATGGTGGCCGGAATGAAGCCGGGAAGTGTAATTGTGGATACTGTAATTGATCAGGGCGGATGTATTGCCACCAGTCAGGCAACCACGCATTCAAATCCAATTTATAAAGCTTTTGATGTAACTCACTACTGTGTTCCCAACATGCCTGCGGATGTTGCCAGAACAGCTACTTATGCACTTAATAATGTGTTAGTGCCCTATATATTAAATATTGGCGATTCAGGTGGAGTAAAAGAATGCCTCTGGAAGAATACAGCGTTACGTAACGGAACCTATTCCTATAAAAAACACCTCACCAAGAAATCACTAGCAAAAATGTTCGACATGGAATACCGCGAAATTGAAATGCTGATCGCCTCTAAAATATGATTTTTGATTGATGATTGTTGATTGGATTCTCAATTCAACAATCATCAATCATCATTCCAAAATCCAAATGTCCGAACTCTCAGAATCCAATTATAAACGAATCGTCATCATCAACTGGTTGTTGAGTGTACCGATGATGGTTTTATTTGCCTGGCCGTATTATTACGCCGCAAAACTGGTAGGCATGGACGAAAGTTTTCGTTATATCGGCGCTTTTATGTTCGCAATGCCCTTTATGATTACCATTCTGCACGGACACGTGACCATGGCACTCGGCTCCGCTCATCGCCAGCATTATTACGATTGGTTGCATAAACATTCGTTTTCCTACGGGCTATTCTTTTTTCCTGTCCTTGTTTCAACAAGATTCAGAATGATCTTATTAATAATCAGTCTGGCTTTTTTACCTGTTGGATATTTGTTAGGGCTTTAAATCAATCCAAATACTTCTCCAGCACTTCAAAAACAGCCGCTTCAGGTTTATAAAAAGAAGAGTTTTCTGCGGGTTTGTATCCAAATTTGCTTCCATTGATAATCAATACCACTCCGGTTCCCGTTTCCATGTTTATATAAGCATTGCTGACTAACCCATAAGCAATTCCGGCATGACCAGACATTTTCATCCCTGGAAAAATAAAATCCAATGAGTCTTTTGCAGTCAATGTCTGAACTCCTAAACCATAAGACTGAAAAAAATTACCCCAGGTATCACCATTAGAGCCGTTATAAATCCACTTTTGTGCAACCATTTCTTTTACGGCTTCTTCCGAGAGAATTTGCTCACTATTAATAGCTCCATTGTTTCGAAACATCTGAAGCAGTTTTACTAAATCTTTTGAAGATGCTCTTACATTTCCCTGCGGACCAAAAAGAGTTCCATTAAAACCCGGTTCATAACTTTCCCAGGCTCTGGAATCTGGTTTCTCTCCTTTGTAATTATCAACCTGTGGAGTCCATTCTTCATTTTGCCATCGGTATAAAACAGAGAGATTTTCAATATCCTCAAGTTGGGAAGGATCGATTCTTCCGGACATTTGCATCGGCATAAAAACATGATCTCTCAAGTAATTATCGAGTCTTTGTCCACTAATATTTTCGATGGCCGTAGCAATTAATCCCCAGGCAGAATTTGAGTACGAAAAATATTCTCCGATTTTATAGTCAGCTGAAAACATATTCTCTGTATAAAATTTCCCATCTTCAGTAAACAACTCCGAAATTGATTCCTGATCCGAAATCATTTTGCTGAGAAAGTTTCCATATCCGCTCCCATCCCGTATTGAAGATGTGTGGTTTAGCAAATGGCGAACAGTTATCTCTTCATTCGGAAAGCTTGGATTTCTTACTTCAAATCCAATATAAGTACTAACATCTTCATCTAAATCCAGCTTGCCCTCATCCCATAATTGCATGGCAGCAATTGCTGTGAATGTCTTTGAGATGGAAGCAATTCTATAGGTGGTATTTTCACTTATTTCAACTCCCCGTTCAAAATCTGCCATTCCAAAATAACCGGAGTAAGTAACTTTACCTTGCTGAAGTAGTTCTACAGCTAAACCACTTAATTGTTGCTCATCAACAACTTTTTGGAGCTCTGATGTTATCTTCAGCTTAGTGTCGAAATCAATTTTAGAATGATCAGCACATCCAAAGAAAAGCAAAAGCCCAAGTAACTTAATACCTGAGCTTTTTAGCCTATTTGTAAATTGGAGATTCAAATTGGTTCTCCATCTTTGATTTCTTCCACCACACTCGGATCTAATAAAGTAGAAGTATCGCCTACATTCTCCAGATCGTTGGCAGCGATTTTCCGGAGAATTCTTCGCATTATTTTCCCGGAACGGGTTTTTGGTAATCCTGAAACCACCTGAATTTTGTCGGGCTTGGCAATCGGACCAATAATTTTAGTCACGAGATCTAAGAGTTCTTTTTTGAATGCCTCTGTGTCTTCTACTTTTTCATCACAGATCATAAAAGCATAAACACCTTGCCCCTTTATGTCATGAGGATATCCGACAACTGCCGTTTCTACCACTTTTTCGTGTTCATCCAGCGCATTTTCGATTTCTGCAGTTCCCAAACGGTGACCAGAAACATTCAATACATCATCAACACGACCGGTTATTCGGTAATATCCGTCTTCGTCTCTACGACAACCGTCACCGGTAAAATAATAACCCTTATAGGTGCTTAAATAGGTTTGCTTGTAGCGCTCATGATCTCCGTAAACGGTTCGTGCAATAGATGGCCACGGATGTTTGATACACAAGTTTCCTTCTACATCATTGCCTTCGATCTCGTTGCCATTTTCATCCATCAATACAGGGAAAATTCCCGGAAGTGGTAATGTCGCGAATCCAGGTTTGGTTGGTGTAATTCCGCCCAGCGGAGAAATCATAATTCCCCCGGTTTCGGTCTGCCACCAGGTATCAACAATCGAGCATTTTCCATTTCCAATATGCTCGTCATACCAATGCCAAGCTTCTTCGTTGATTGGCTCGCCCACCGATCCAAGTACTTTCAGCGAGCTCAGATCGTACTTTTTCACAAAATCCAGATCGTAGCTCATCAGTGCACGGATTGCTGTCGGTGCAGTATAAAAATGAGTCACTTTGTATTTCTCAACTACTTCCCAAAATCGTCCTGCATCCGGATAAGTGGGCGTTCCTTCAAAAATAATTCCCGTAGTTCCCGTAAAAAGTGGTCCGTAGATAATGTAGCTGTGACCGGTGATCCAACCTGCATCCGCCGTACACCAATACACGTCGTCAGCACCAACCTGAAATACATTCCGGAATGAATAACTGGTATACACCATGTATCCGCCACAAGTGTGAACAACCCCTTTTGGTTTTCCTGTAGAACCGGAAGTGTATAAAATGAAAAGTGGATCTTCGGCATCCATTTCTACTGCTTCATGTTCTTTGGATGCGTTTCTGATCAGATTATGCCACCATTCATCACGTCCTTCAACCCAATCAATGTCGCGGTTGGTTCTTTGACAAACGATCACACTTTCTACAGAATCACAAGTTTGAAGCGCCTCGTCAGAAATATCTTTTAGTGGAACGTGCTTGTCTCCTCTTCTTAAGCCATCATTCGTGATTAGCATTTTCGCGTCGCAATCATTAATTCGATCACTCAGCGACTGAGCGGAAAATCCGGCAAATACAATAGAATGAACGGCTCCGATTCTTGCACAAGCCAAAGCTGCGATTACTAACTCAGGAGTCATCGCCATATAAATACAAACCCTGTCTCCTTTTTTGATTCCTTTACTTTCCAGCACGTTGCTAAATCGGCAAACATCTTCATGAAGTTGTTTGAAAGTAATGGTTCTTCGAAATGAATCGGGATGATTCGGCTCAAAAATAAAAGCGGTTTTATTACCGATCGTGTTTAAATGTCGGTCTAACGCATTTTCGGTGATGTTTAACTTTCCACCTTCAAACCATTTTATGTCGGCCGTTTCAAATCCCCCGGTTTGTACTTTATCCCATCGCTTTCTCCAGTAGAACGTTCCCGCTTCGTGCTCCCAAAAAGCTAAGCGGTCTTTTTCACTTTCTTTAAAAGTTTGATTGTATTCATCGAACGATTTGATATTCAGCCACATTTTGTACGTAATTTAGTTTCTTATTTTTCCGCTTTGATGTTGTCGCTTTTTCGGCGGATAATCAAGTATAAATGCCACGAAACCACAAATACACAAAAATTTACGTTTCTTCTGTCAGATGAGCCCTCAACAAATAAAAACTTCTGAATCGGAAGGTTTAAGAATCATTCAGAATTGGTTCGAATCTAGGAACTGGACGGTCTTTGATTTTCAGCATGAAGTCTGGAAAGCATTTCTGTCCGGGAAAAAAGGAATTCTGAATGCTCCCACCGGAAGTGGAAAAACTTTTGCGCTTTGGATGCCCAATCTCATCAGGTGGATTGATGAACA
Organism: Balneola sp.; assembly: GCA_965267565.1. Lineage (GTDB taxonomy): Bacteria > Bacteroidota > Rhodothermia > Balneolales > Balneolaceae > Balneola. The sequence continues at coordinate 2,687,238 of OZ254085.1, read as the reverse complement.
TCTGGAAGATTATCAATCCAAAACCGATAATGGACTTAAAGTTCTATGGATTACTCCACTTCGCGCATTGGCTAAAGATATTCAGTCTGCGCTTCAGCAATCAGTTGATGAAATGGAAATTCCCTGGGAAATTGGTCGGCGAACCGGGGATGTTTCTCAGGCTGAAAAACAGAAGCAAAATCGTAAAATGCCGGAAGTCCTTATCACGACCCCGGAAAGCGTTCACGTTCTGATGGCTCAAAAAAACTATGAGCGCCATTTCAAGAATCTGGATGCTATTATAGTTGATGAATGGCATGAGTTATTGGGATCAAAACGAGGAATTCAAACCGAGTTGGCAATTTCACGACTCAAAGGAATTCGCCCTGATCTTTCCATCTGGGGAATTTCTGCAACCATCGGAAATATTGAAGAAGCACAGGAAGTGTTACTTGGAGCAGATTATGATGAGGAAAACTCAGTGATCATAAAAGCTGATCACAAAAAAGAAATGCACATCGAATCCATTTTACCGGATGAAATCGAGAAATTTCCCTGGTATGGACATTTAGGATTGAATCTTCTGCACAAAATTCTTCCAGTAATTGATAATCATAACTCCACGCTCATTTTCACCAATACACGCGGACAGTCTGAGATCTGGTTTCAGAGAATATTAGAAGCCCGACCTGATCTTGCCGGAGCCATTGCCATTCATCATGGATCTTTGGATCGAAAAGTCAGGGATTGGGTGGAAAAATCGCTGCATGAAGGAATTCTGAAAGCTGTGGTTTGCACATCCAGTCTGGATTTAGGCGTTGATTTCAGTCCGGTTGATACAGTAATTCAGATTGGAAGTCCAAAAGGAGTGGCGAGATTTCTTCAAAGAGCGGGACGAAGCGGTCACCAGCCCGGAGCAAAAAGCAGCATCTATTTTGTGCCGACTCATGCTCTCGAGCTAATAGAAGCGGCAGCTTTACAAACCGCAGCCCAAACTTCTGATATCGAAAGTCGAGTTCCAATCCTTAAACCAATTGATGTTTTGGTACAGTATGTGGTAACACTGGCTGTTTCAGATGGATTCTTTCCGGATCAGATTTTCAAAGAAATCAAACAAACCTATGCATATCAAACGCTCACGGAAGCTGAATGGAACTGGATTTTAACTTTTCTTACTACTGGTGGAAAGTCTCTGTCTCGTTATGAAGAGTACTCCAAAGTAGAAATTGATGAAGATGGTTTGTACAAAGTTTATGATCGAAAAATCGCCCAACGACATCGAATGAGTATTGGAACTATCGCCAGCGATGCTATGCTCAGAGTAAAATATTTAAGTGGAGGATCATTAGGCTCTATAGAAGAATGGTTTATTTCCAGTTTGAATATCGGAGATAAGTTTTGGTTTGCGGGAAGAAATCTCGAACTCGTGCAAATCAAAGATATGACTGTTTTTGTGCGCAGAGCGAAAGGATCAAAATCAAAAGTACCAAGCTGGCTGGGCGGCAGGATTTCACTTTCTTCCAATATGTCGGAATTATTGAGAACTAAGCTTCAGCACGCAAGAAATAAAGAATCTGATCAAATTGAAATACAAACGATTGATCCTATTTTTGAGGTACAGAAAGATTGGTCGTTGGTTCCTGATGAAAATCAGTTCCTGATTGAGAAAACATTTTCCAGAGAAGGATGTCATGTGTTCTTTTTTCCGTTTGAAGGAAGATATGTTCATGAAGGAATGTCTGCATTAGTGGCACAGCGAATTACGGAAATTCAACCCATCACTTTTTCTATTGCAATGAATGATTATGGGTTTGAACTTCTTTCTGATCAGGATATTCCGATTGAAACCGCTTTAGAAAACGACGTTTTCTCTACCAAAAATTTAATTGAAGATATTTCTAAAAGTCTGAAAAACACTGAACTTGCCAAACGTAAATTCCGGGAAATTTGTCAGATTTCGGGATTGGTTTTTCAGGGCTTTCCGGGAAATCAGAAAAAGAGCAAACACCTTCAAATGTCTTCTTCTTTATTCTTCGATGTTTTTGAACAATATGAGCCCGATAATCTGTTACTCCAACAAGCCTACGATGAAGTTTTATATTATCAACTTGATGAAATCAGGCTTCGAAAAGCTTTGAAAAAAATTCAGAAACAAGAAATTATTATGAACTATCCGGAAAGATTTACTCCTTTTGCTTTTCCGATTATGGTGGATCGACTCAGAGAAAAAATGAGTTCAGAAAAATTGATTGACAGGGTTAGAAAAATGCAGCTACAACTTGAAAAACACACATGATGACACGAGAAAAAGATCAGGAATTCTTTTTTGAAGGACAGAACTTTATTCTCACTCCTGAAAAAGCAATGTATTGGCAACAGGAAAATGCACTGCTTTTAGCCGATCTCCATCTCGGCAAAGCCGGACATTTCAGAAGGTCTGGAATTCCCGTGCCGGTTACTGTAAATAATGAAAACCTTGACCGATTAGATTCTCTGATTAGCCATTTCGAACCTGAAAAAATTTACTTTCTCGGAGATCTTTTTCACAGTCATGAAAACAAGGAATGGCAAATTTTTAAAAATTGGAGAGAAAATTACAGAGATTTGCACATGCACCTCATTTTAGGTAATCATGAGTTTTATGATGCCGGGGATTATGAAAATCTTGGTCTGAATTGTTCAGAAAAGTTACAAGTACAACTTTTCGAGCTCATTCATGATATTCCTGAAAACAAGAATCAAAAAGTGATTTACGTAGGTGGACATATACATCCTTCAGTGAAATTTAAGGGAAAAGGCAGGCAATCAATTAAATGCCCTTGTTTTCATTTTACACAAAAAAGCATTTTACTTCCCGCTTTCGGAGGTTTCACGGGAACACATACTATAAAGCCCGGGAAAAGGGATTGTGTTTTTCCCATACTTGACGGACAGGTAATTAATCTTTTTCAATAAATAAGCTAAAGCATGAAAATTTGTTACAAAAAATTTTGGGTAATTTTTTTAAGTCTTTTTGTCCTGTTTTTATGTTTTAATGTCAATTCATTACACGCACAAAACAGAGAATTTCACGCACAAGATGCTCTCAAAAACTCTCAAAAAATTCAAAAAACAGGGATGATTGTGCTCGGAAGTTGGGCAACTTTGAATATTATTTCGGGAACTGTTGGATTTTATTCTGTGCGTGGCGATCATAAATATTTTCATCAAATGAACGCTTTTTGGAATGTCGTAAATCTGGGTATTGCAGGATTCGGATACAATGGAGCTTCTAATTTAGATCTTAGAATGAACTACGAGGATGCAATTTCAGAAATGCAGAGTTTTGAAAGAATTCTGTTAATAAATGCCGGACTTGATTTAGCCTATATAGGAACCGGAATTTGGCTTTGGAACAGAGGATTAAGAAAAGGGTCAGATCGACAAGTTGGATATGGGAAATCTCTAATTCTTCAGGGAGGATTTCTGTTAGCTTTCGATTTGGCATTATATGCCATCCATTCTCCTCGTACGCAAGAACTTTTAAGGATCTCCGATCAGCTGAGTTTTAACGGCTCCGGCTTTACTTTTTCTTTCTGATCAGAGGTTTGATTTTCTCTTAAAGCAATGATGCAGGCGACTAATAATTCTGTGCTTTTTTGTACGAACATTTGATCCTGTGATATCAAATTTTTCGCTTGCTTCTTCCGTAGTCGTATCCGGCTTATCTATAAAAAATTCAATGAATTCACGAGACTTTTTTTGTAGTTCACTCAGGCATTCTTTGAGAATATCCTGCCTTTCTTTATCGATGAGCCTTCGGTATTGTTGTTCTGGCTGGACCTGAAAATTCAAAGCATCCTCATCGTATTTAAAGCGATGCTTTCTTTTTGCATATCTGAGATACTCATGCCGGCAGGATTTAATAAGATAACTGAAGAAGTACTTTGGCTCTTTAATCTTATCTTTTCTGACCTGTTCATATACATCTACAAATGCCTGTTGTACACATTCACTTGCATCAGCAGGGTCAGCACCCATGGTTACATTCAGGTAATCTTCTAATCTTGAAACAACCTCAATAACTAACTCATTGGCTTTTGCTTCATCTCCTTCCTGAAGAGCCTCAACCAACTCCGAATAATCAACTCTATTTTTTGTCAAATCAGACTTAGATAAATAATGTTTTTCTGCTAACTAAGCTCAATTAATCAGCATTCAATTTCACTGAATATAAAACTAAGTCCGTCACATCAAAAACCTTTTTTATTGGCTTAATAAGCCGATAATAATCTGAATATTAATTTTCTCTAATATTTTTTTGGGAGGAAAATATTATTACCCATAGATTAAATCAGTAACAAAAAATGAGTGTACTACTCTTGATTTCAACTATAAATATACTCAGGAAACTAATTTCAATGATTGATACTAATTTGTAACAATTCAGGAATTATACACTCTTGTCATTAACCATAAAAATATCAAATAAATAAATACCGTTATGAAATCTCTTAAATCTCTATTCGCTCTACTTGCTATCGCTTCCATGACTTTCGCTTGCGCCTCGGTAACCGATGCCAGCCTTATTGATGAGGCAGAAGAACCAACTACTACTACAGTAGCTCCGGCTGATGCTGTATTCGGCGGCGACACTTCCAAGCCTATCATCACCAAGCCTAAAATTTAATCGCAGTAACCAACAACTAACTACTAATTCAAAAAATTAATATCACTATGAAATCTCTTAAATCTCTATTCGCCCTACTTGCTATCGCTTCCATGACTTTCGCTTGTGCCTCGGTAACCGATGCCAGCCTTATTGATGAGGCAGAAGAACCAACTACTACTACAGTAGCTCCGGCTGATGCTGTATTCGGCGGCGACACTTCCAAGCCTATCATCACCAAGCCTAAAATTTAATCGCAGTAACCAACAACTAACTACTAATTCAAAAAATTAATATCACTATGAAATCTCTTAAATCTCTATTCGCCCTACTTGCTATTGCTTCCATGACTTTCGCTTGTGCCTCGGTAACCGATGCCAGCCTTATTGATGAGGCAGAAGAACCAACTACTACTACAGTAGCTCCGGCTGATGCTGTATTCGGTGGCGATACTTCCAAGCCTATCATCACCAAGCCTAAAATTTAATCGCAGTAACCAACAACTAACTACTAATTCAAAAAATTAATATCACTATGAAATCTCTTAAATCTCTATTCGCCCTACTTGCTATCGCTTCCATGACTTTCGCTTGTGCCTCGGTAACCGATGCCAGCCTTATTGATGAGGCAGAAGAACCAACTACTACTACAGTAGCTCCGGCTGATGCTGTATTCGGTGGCGATACTTCCAAGCCCATCATCACCAAGCCTAAAATTTAAGGTCTTCTTTTTTTTAAGATATTTGCATCGTGATTTGACTATTTTAGTCGTACTATGATGCTTTACATTCTGAATTTTATACTATTATTATTTCTGCAACCTGAGCCTTATGTGGATATAAGAAATCAGTCAGAAATTTATCTTCAGGGTATACAGGAAAATCAGCAAGCTGATATACATTTTTGGGCGCTCAATGAAATCTATACATCTAACTGCGCTGTTGATAGAACAGTAATTCGGGCAATATCTCAATCAAACCTTAATAAGGTACGCACTCTTTTTGACGAACTTGGTTGTAGTCAAAATTCAGAAAATTCAAGAAAAGCAGATCGCTTAACTCGTTATGCATTAGATAATGCTTCTATAGAAGTTGCAGCCAGTTATCTAAGTCATTCAAAAATTGACAAAGAATCAAAAAAATTTCTTGCTGAATTCAGCAAAAAGTGGTCATCTGATTTTTCGCCTGATACATTCTATTTGCTAAGGCAAATTTCCAATAAAGAAGAAATTGATTTTAGTGTTGAGTTCTTTCAGCATCCATTAATCATTTATTCTTTATTGTATAGCGATTATACTTGGGATTATATTAAAAGAGAAAACCTACCTTCACTAATTTCTATACTCGAAGAAAAAGAGAAAGAAACCGTTTCTCTCCTTGAAAAAGCACTTATAAACTACTCATTATTCAAAGCTGCTTATGAAATCAATCAGTTCAATTATATTTCATCGCTTTATAATTTTTTCGTCGATGATGAATTTTATCCTAAATCTCAGCGCCAAGTAGGCATTCTTAGTGGTCTTGACTACTCCTTAAGTTACACTGGTAACTATTCAGAGTCTTTAATACTGCAAAGAAGTTTATTAATTCCACTTAGTGACCATTATGAATTAACTCTGAGAAAAGAGTATATCTTATTACAACAAAGTGCTAATCTGTATGATTTAGGAAAGTTTGAAAAAGCTAAAAACATTTTAGAGTCTATATATAATGACCCTAATTCGAGTGTCCCTAAAGCGCAATTGCTCAATAATTTAGCAATCTGTTACAAGCAACTTGGACAAACAAATGAATATACATCTTTTCTTTTAAGAGCTTTGCAGGACCTTGAATCCAATCCTAATTCAGATTACAAACTAAGGCTTGGTCTTTATAACAATCTGTTTGTCTACTATAATGATTTGGGAGATTCATCAAAAGCTCTTCCATTTATATTTAAAGCTGAAAATATAGCTCAAAATAATGATGATGATTTAGAACTGGGCTCTATTTATTTCAATTTAGGACAATATTATTGGAGTAACTTTGGCAATTATGAAAAAGCTTTAAATGAATTAAAAAAAGCAAGTTCTAAATACCAAACATCAGACCTTTATTATGTAAATCAGAAAAATCTTTTGATTTATAAAACTAAGATTCTTGTAGAAATAGATTCTTTTGATGTTGCTCAAAGCAATATTAAAGAAATGAAAGCCTTAGCTAAGGAGAATTCAGACACACCTTTTCTCATAGAGGCATTAATGTTCGAAGCTGAGATAGCAAGTCTTAAGGGTAATTTATCAGATTTCGAACAATTATTAGCAGAAATAACGTCGTATTCACTTGATGAGCTTAAGTTTCAGGACCTTATCAAATATCACAACCTAAATGCTCAGCTTCTTTCTAAAAAAGGTAAATACAGAAAAGCTTATGAATATTTCAAACCCATTGTTGAGCAAATAGTTGACAGAGCTCAAGGTACGGTAGAATCAGAAACCGGATTTTGGACAGTAGATCAGGAATATCTGGATGCATTTGAAATAATGACTGATATTTTGTTTAAATCTGATAAGCCGGAAGAAGCTTTGGCTTATCTGGATAAACTGAAGACTATTAATGACGCTTCACTTTTCAATAATCCTTTATTGAAAGCAAAAAAACTGACCGAAAAAGAATTGGCAGATGAAAAAAGGTTGACTGCAAGAATTCAGGAACTAAGAAGTGATTATTTAGGAGCCACAGGTAATCAAAAAGTAGCTATTAATACTGAAATTGGCAGAATTTCAGCTCAGAGACAAGAACTAATTAACAAAGTAAACAATACCAGCAGAGAAAGAGAGCACCCATTTTGGAAAGTTCAAAATCAGATTCAGAATGATGAATTGGTGCTTCATTTTACTCAACTAAATGAACGACTAATCATTTTCAAAATCACCGGTCAAACCCTTAGCTATTCTGCTTTAGATCTGAACGATGAAAGCCAAAAGCTGCTAACAGATGCTGCATTGGGACTGGCTTCGGGAAAGACATCGTTAAACCAATTACACCAGGTTTACAAATTTCTTGGGCTCGAATATATCCCGGAGCATATTAATCAGATAACTGTAATTCCTGATAATGAATTTTATCGATTACCAATTGAAGTTCTTCCCACTTCCGTACCAAATAGTGATTTTAGTTTTGGTAGTACTAAATATATGATTGAAGATTATTCATTTAAGTATTTCACTTCCCTCAAGGACTTTACCGTAAATAACCGAAATTCAGAATCCAATTTTATTACTGACTTTTCCGCATTTGCGATATCTTATTTCGATTCATTTACTCAAAAAGAACTCCCCTCATTGCCTTTCGCAACATTAGAGGCGAGAGCTATTAATGAGAAATTGAGTTCTTTTGACAGAAAAAAAGTTTACTCCGGTAATTTAGCTACAGAAGAGGCTTTTCAGAATCAGCTGAACACTTCCAAGATATTACACATCGCAACGCACAGTGAAGTCTCAACTCAGGATCCTCTTTTTTCTACTATTTATTTGAAATCTTCTTCATCTAACGGAGCTGAGGGTGAAGCTTTGTATGCCTATGAACTTTTTAATAATCAGCTGAATAATGAATTGATTATGTTGAATTCTTGTAGTTCCGGCTCAGGAAATTATATGCAGGGAACCGGGATTATGGGCATTAGTCGTGCACTAAGATATGCAGGAGCGAAAAGCCTTGGATTGAATTTGTGGGAAGTTAATGACAAAATTGCTTTTGAGTTTTCAACAAACTTTTATGACTACCTCAACGAAGGTCTTTCAAAAAGTAAGGCAATGCAGAGGGCAAAAATTCAGCAAATTAAAACAGGAAGTGCCGATCCTCATTTTTGGGGAGCTTACTCAATTATCGGAAATGTTAATCCGGTCATAAAAAAACCAGCAAACTCTAAATTAATACTACCTGTACTTATTTTTTCAAGTTTACTGGTTGGATACAGAATAAGAAAGAAACAATCGCCTTATAATTAATTACTTTTCAGCAGCGGCGTTTAATGCTTTTACATAGCTTTCTGCAATTCGGCTATATTGACCATCTAACTCATAGGTGGTTTTAAATGCTTCCTGAGCCTCACCGAGCCTATCCAATTGGAAGTAAGAATTGGCAAGCAACCAATACGCTTTTTCTTTAACCTGATCCGTAATGCCTTCCTGTGAAATTGCAGTCTCAAACTGAGATGCGGCATTATCATATTCACCAAGATTGTAATTAATAGAACCAAGAGTTAATGAAAAGTCAGCTATAAGCAGAGGATCTGTTAAACCTTCCAAACTTTCATTAAGAATTCTTTTGGCTTCTAAGGTATTACCATCTGCAGCTAATTTGATTGCTCTTTTTAAAGTTTCGTTGGTAATCTCAGCAGAAACTCCATCTTCACTTCTTACAATATCCAGTCCAATATTTTCAATGGGCGAAACAGTATCCGGATTTTCAACGGAGTAATTCATTACACCAATTACACCTACGAATATTACAACCGCAGCAGCTGTTACATACCCGGCATATTTTCTAACTTGGTTTCCAAATGTTGGCTTGGTTTGTTCTCTTTCAGCCTCAATGATTGACTTAAGATTAGCTGCGCTTTTCATATAATCCATGTAATAGCCATCCTGGATTAATTCTGACCACAGATCATCAATCTGCTCTTCGTCAAGCCGTCCGTTAAGGTAAAGATCTATTTTTCTCTCGAGATCTTTATTTATGTTATTCTGTATCATTTTTTTATGTTTTTAACCAAAGTAAAATCCTAATCAAAGACTTTACTTTTAGCAAGTTTTGTACTTATTGCAGGGCCGTTTTTTATATTTATTTATCCCTGATTTGCTAACAAGAGTCATCTGTCATCCCATTGTTACATCTGATATACACATAAAACATTAGAAAATCTTAAGAAAAGATAGCTTTATTAAAATCCTTTTACCAACAATTTACTTATCCTGATAGATGTATAGAATAATTCAAAATAATATTTACAATGACAAGTAATAAATTACTGATCTTAATATTACTTACATCTTTTATTTCTTTTACTTGCAATGAGACTTCTGAAGACACATCTAACATTTCAGGCTCAATAGATTATGTAGGTGATGCTTCTGTAACAGTTTTTCCTCCTCCCTTACACTACAAATACTCACCAAAAAAGGAGTATGCAATTGAGCCGTTAGCCGATGGCTCTTTCGATATTACTATTAATGAGAGCGAAGCTGATTTACTGAACCTTCAGATTGATGATGAGACTTTTACTCTGATTAATGATCCTGAAGACAATTTAACACTGAATATTGCAAGAGCTGATTTTCCTTTGGGAATTGAGATCAAGTCACTTCATCAAGATGATTATAAGGCTTACCTGAAATACCTGAACGATATTGAGGGTTTAGATAAGCAGATTGAGTTAGAGATGAATAAATACAAAGATGGCGAACCTAATCAAGCTATTACTTTAAGTAATAAAAAAATTGAAATTGCTGAACGTAATCTGAAAAACACTAAATACGATTTTCTCATTGATAAAGCGGAGGGCGAGCTTTTAGTCAACCAAATTAAATCTGTAGAATACAGATTTGACCAACCTGATTTTGATGCAAATTCAGAACGCAAACGTATTTTAAATGAAGCTAAAGAAAATGGGTTCTTCAGTCTTGAATCATTGGAAGCACAACGTGCCGGAATAAGAGATGTAACTCATTATTATGCCAGAACTTTTGGCATTTATGACAGTGTGAATCAAGCCAATGGAAAAGAACTTGCTGAGTATGACATCAAAAGACTGGCTTACGGAGAACTCAACGAAAAGAGACTTCAGGTAATTGATTATATAGATGAAAGAAAAGCCGAAGCTTACGCCCGTATGTTTTTAGTGGCCGAACGGATCGGAGAACTTGAGCTCTCGGTTGCAGAAGAAAGTTATCGAAGTTACCTGAAAGGGTTTTCAGAGTTTACCGAATACACTGATTTTCTGACGTACTTCTATAACGAAATTAAATCTGTGTCTCCCGGCGAACCGGCCATTCCCTTTACACTTCCCAATCAAAGTGGAGAAATGGTTTCCATGTCAGATTTTGAAGGTAAATATGTTCTTCTGGATTTCTGGGCAGGATGGTGTCAACCTTGCCTGGATGAATTCCCTGTTATGAGAGAAATTTATAATGATTTCAGTCGGGAGGATTTTGAAATTATTGGAATTTCTACCGAAATAGATAAAGAAGTGTGGGAATACGATATTGAGCGGTTCAAAAATCCATGGGTTCAGTTATATGGTGGAAATGGCTTCGATCAAAAAACGTTTAAAGCGTATAAAGGCGGAGGTATTCCTTTTTATATTTTGATTGATCCCGATGGAAATATCATTCGCTACAATGATATAAGAGCTACATTTAATTTAAGAGAAGTATTAAACGAACTAATTAATGAGAACTAAAAACACCTCTTTTTCAACATTATTCATTGCATTGCTGATTTTAATTTCCTCAGCTTGCGGGGAGAAAAAGACTAATCAAATAAAAGAGTTAACATTCACCGATAAACAACTGGGACAGCTTTTGGTCGTTGGATTCAGAGGAACCGAAATTAGTTCAGAAAGTCTGATCGTTCAGAATATCCGAAAATATAATATTGGCGGAGTTATTCTTTATGATTATGATTTCGAACAAGAAGAATTTGGAAGAAATATTTCCGATCCCGATCAATTGTTGAAGTTGAATAGTGAACTTGTCGGCTTTTCTTCAAATCCCCCTATTATTGCTGTTGCTAACGACGGAGGTGAGTATTCTCCTCTTTATAACATGTATCCGGATTGGAAAAACGTTTTTGAAGACACTCAGTTTTCTGACACTAACAAAGTAAAAGAATACGCTCGTAATTTTGCGCAAGAATTTATGGTTGTTGGGTTAAACACTAATTTTCATCCAATATTAGATCTTCAAGCCGAAACGGAAAAGGCTCCAAGAACAGGTGTTCTATCAAAAAATCCGGATAAGACTACTGAAATTGCAAATTATATACTTGATGAATATGACACCGAAAAATTGCTGAGCGTACCAAAATACTTTCCGGGTTACAGCTCTGATTATCATCCAACCGATTCAGTTGACAGTATTTCTGATAGTTGGTCAGAGGAGTTTCTTATTCCCTATAAATCTCTTTTAGCATCAAGAACCATCAGGGCAATTCAAACTTCTCATGCTATTAATGAGAACATTGATGCCAATAATCCCGGGACCTTTTCTCAACCAACTATTTCAGGTCTTTTACGCGATTCTCTTGGGTTTGAAGGAGTTGTTTTTTCCGATGATCTGCAAAAACCCATCATTACTTCAAGTTATGATTTGGAGACTTCCATCGAAAAATCTTTGAATGCCGGGGTAGATATTCTGGTACTCGGAAACAATCATCAGTACGATCCTGAAATTGTGTCTAAAGCAATTACCATCATTCAAAAATTATTAAGTGAAGGAAAGGTAAAACCTGAAACAGTCAAAAAGGCGTTGGAACGAATAGATCAGCTGAAGCAAGATGTAATTGCGGAGCTCTGCACATGTCTGACTACGTAGAAAAAACGGCTGAATATATCCGAAAAGAACTTGAAGGTGAGGGTTCCGGACATGATTGGTGGCACATTCAGCGAGTTTGGAATCTTTCGAAAAAATTAGCCTCTTACATCGATGGAGACGTAAATCTTACGGTTATTGAATTAGCCGCTCTGCTACATGATATAGCCGATCACAAATTTCATGGTGGAGATCTTACCGCAGGTCCCAAGACCGCAAAAAAATGGTTAGAATCATTAAATGCAGAAGAAGAAATTGTTCAACACGTTTGCCGAATAATTGAAGAAGTCTCTTTTAAAGGTGCCGAAGTGGAAACGCCGGTAAGTTCGTTAGAAAGTGCCATCGTTCAAGATGCCGATCGGCTCGATGCTATTGGGGCAATCGGAATAGCACGCGCTTTTGCTTACGGAGGACATAAATCCAGACAGCTGTACAACCCGGATATTCCTCCGAATCTTCATGAGAATTTCGAAGATTATCAAAAAGATCAGGGACACACTATCAATCATTTTTATGAAAAACTATTTCTCTTGAAAGACCGATTAAATACAGAAGCTGCAAAAAGAATTGCTGAAAACCGACATCAATTTATGGAAGAATTTGTACAGCGCTTTTTGGATGAATGGCACCAAAAACAATAGGTTTATACACTCTATTTCATCAACGTTAATTTTTTTGTGATGAATTGACCGGAAGCTGAAAGTCTGTAAAAGTAAATGCCGCTCGCCAACGATTCTGCATTAAACTGAACACTAAATTCCCCCGCCGGTTTTATTTCGTCGATAAGTGTAGCAACTACACGTCCGGTTATATCATAGACCTGTAAATTTACCTGTCCACTATTTTTTAAACTGTAAGTTATAGTTGTGGTTGGGTTGAATGGATTTGGATAATTCTGACTCAAAATGATCTGGTCAGGTATTTCTTTTTCAATTTTCTCATTTGAAACCAAAACATCCGAGTTTGAAGCTCCGGGAGTTCCATGATCTTCAGAAGCTGCCCAATTCTCTCCAACAGAATTATCAAAACCAGGATTAGTTAAAGATAAGGTAGAACCTAATCCATCAGCTTCTAAAGGCCAGGGTGCTTTATCATTATAAGTAAGCTCATCAACAATATCTCCGTTCGCATTGAACAAACGAACAAGCTCTCCATCTCCTGAAAAGCCAAAATCCATATCTCCGATTCTATTTGTTACGTCCGGAAATAGTTCTTTAAATAAAGTGCTGTCTCGTGTGATAACGAGATATCCATCAGATTCTAAGACGGTCTCATTGGGGAAAATAAATTTATGATCGTCATTAGAATCCGAAACGTACCACCCGGAAATATCTACTGATTGATCGGTGTTATTGTAAAGCTCAATCCAATCTTCCGGATTAAAATCATCTGCTGATCTGTAATTAATCTCATTAATAACAATGTCAGTAGAATTTATCGTACTTCTTCTGAAAATAGCCCTCAATGCTGTGTTTTCAGTAATTACAAGATCCTTTGTGCTCTCGGCTCCCTGAGTTATTCCCTCCCATCGTACAAAAGAATACCCGGGATTTGCTTTAGCCTCTATATTTGCAGGAATTGAATTATAAATCAATCCATATTCCAACTGATCAGACCGAACCCCTTCGATAAATATTTTACCACCTTCAGCGGGCACAGAAGTTGTTTCAACGCTATTTAATCGTACTAAATCGAAATAATCAGCCAGATGATTTTTAGCGTAATTCTTTCTGCTTCTGATGAAAGTCTTTATGATCTCGATATGTTTTTCCCAGTTCATATTCGATCCCAGTCTCATAGATTTTTCCCACCGTTCCATGTGTCTTGGAACTTCCGATTCAATTAACTGAGCGGTGCTGTCTATAAAACTTATCATTCTGGATGGCTCGAAAGTAGTATGAACATGCATACTGAACCGTTGAACAAATTTATCTCTGAAATCCTGATTTTCTAACAAACTTCGGAATAAAAACGTAGACCATTCGGGACTCTCATACCCTTCCACAGAGGTATCCGTTAATTTTTGAATCATATTAGTATCAAAAACTCCTCTGGAATGACTTCCCATCGACATATCCACATCATATAAAAGCCATCTCCATTTTCCATCGGGTAATTGAGGTCTCCAAAAAATAATATTTCCCCCGGGCCAGTCTCCGTTAGCCCAGTAAATCTGTGCGATCTGGTAGTCGATATACTGATCGATATCCATCTGCTCTGAAACCCAATCGTAGTTTTCAGAAACGGACAGATCGTTTTGTTCGATAAAACTGATCATAGCGTCATAATGATCAGAACTCCCTTCTTTAATTCTCGCATTTCTGGTAAGTATGTCCAGCTTGTTTTCATCAAACCCGTAATTCGATTCTATAAAATCTTCATTTTGTTTTTCACGAAGGATATGGATGCCCCAGTATTCTCCATTCAGAAAAACCACTACCGGCTTAAAGGCCTGATATCCAAGATCCATTCGGTCTCTGACTATTGATTGGGCTGCTGCATTTCTAATCATTGCTCTGTACCAATCTTGCCCTCCACTTCTCAAAGCAAGTCGATCGAAAGATGTAATTGGCTTATCCTCAAAAACCTGATATTCGAGCTTTTTGGATCCGTAATCACCTCTGAAATAAATATCCAAAGATTTCTGATCGTAAAGTCGAGTACAGCCTCCACCTATTTTAACCCCGGTATTTACGGTAAATCCTGAACTGCGATCTTTTTCAAAAAACTCCAGCTTTACCGGTCTTTCCCAATCCTGATTCCAGTTTCTGGGAGTACTTCTGCAGTAACCGGGAATCCCGTTGGTACCTTCTACATAAATTCCTTTTTCATCGGAAAAAAAGTTCGCAGGATCCGTAGTTATGGAAAGAACAGGAAGCTCTGTAGGCTCATCAATAAAGTAGCTGTTTGAAGTGTAATGAGTGTCTGCATCCGTAAAAACAGCGGTTTTAAGCACTGTGCTTGCATTCAGAATTAAAGAGTTATTCCATAAAGAAGAACTGGTGTCGGGAACAGAGCCATCCACTGTATAATAAACCTGAAGGCTATCATTAAAAGCTTGGATATGTATTTCTACAGAGTCGGTGTAAAAACCACTTTCAGGCTCTATGCTGATTAGTTGAGCTTGCAATTGACTGCTTAACAAACAACATAAAGCTACCTGAAATAATATTTTGAAGTTTTCTCTGATCATTATTAATTCCATAAATAAATTCGGCATCTTTATTGTCCGAATACCGTAGGGCAATCAACTTATTTTTCCTCAAATATATAAAACAAATGTATACCAACGAGTATTATACCGAAGCTTTTACATCTGCTAAACAAACTCTTAATAAGTTTTCTGATGAAATTGATCATGAAGTTTTTAATTCTTCTCCCGCAGAAAATAAGTGGAGTATTGGAGAAATCATTGATCACTTAATTACGGTAGACTCAGATTATCTGGGAGTGATAGAACCAAAAATCCAAGGTGATACTGCTCATCTTCCCAAAGGCTCCGGCCCATTTAAGCATCCGTTTTACATTCGGTGGTTTATTAAAATTGTTAGCCCTGAATACGGTCGCCCGATTCCAACTATCTCTCAATTCGAGCCTCAAACTTCCGGGAATCTAGATAAAGAAACACTCATACAGAAATTACAGGACATTCAGGATCGCTACCTCGCCATTATCGAAAAAGCTCAGAAAGAAAACCTTGACCTTGGAAAAATTAAAGTGAGTAATCCGGCTTACTCATTTTTGAAGATGTCTGTGAGTGCATGTTTAGCTGTGAATGAAGCTCATCAAAGACGTCATTTTCAGCAGATTGAAAATATTTTGAAAGCTTGATTATAAAAATCATCCGCAAAATCTGCGTTATCCGCGTGCTATTGAAAAGTTCCCACTTGCTTTAGTATTCACGGAACACAGATGACACGGATACTGCGGATTTATGAGAATTGCTCTGTCCATCTGACGGATAACCCGTCTGATGGATTTTGAAGCTTTTGCGCAAAAAAACTATAACGGTCAGACGGGCTATCCGTCAGACCGTGTTCAGAAAATTATTCTCTTTTTCTGCGTTCTCGCTCCGGATATTTATCATAGGGAAATAAAAATAACCCATACGGCTCATGCCCTTTTTTCCCTACATCCTGATGATGCCGCTGATGTGCGCGACGTACCAACTTCATAAACCAGTTATCGCTTTTAAAAGGCTTAAATCTTTTATGAGTGAATAAATCATGGATTACAAAATACAGTAAACCATAAACTGCTATTCCCACTCCTATACCAAAAGCAGGTGAGGTAAACATGGCGCTTGCTCCGGTTACCATCAGCCAAATGGAAACACCGGCAAAAATAACTGAGAAAAGATCATTGAGTTCAAATGGTCCATGATCCGGCGTATGATGTGTTTCATGTATCTTCCATAGAATTCCATGAAAAAGCCAGCGATGCACACAGTATGAAATTATTTCCATCCCGATAAGACCTAATAAAATATAAGCTACTAAAATCATTTTCTGTTAAGCCGTTGTCTCTGAAGTGCTTGTAAAATATACAAAGCGAAATCTCAAAAATATCATTCAAAGAAATTGAGATGGAATGATTTTATACATATAATGTACATATATTAAATATATAATTATGGTTAGCAATGCAAAGTACTGAAGCACAGAAAAGCACTCCGGGAAAATCACGTACAGGTCAGTTGGAATTAGCACGGAAAATGGAAACCGGCTTCCCTTCTCCGGCTTCCGATCATCTTGAAAAAGCGCTGAATCTGGAGGATCTCGTTGTGTACCGACCTTCTGCCACTTTTTATGTTCGAACGGAAGGAAATGCTATGGCAAAATCAGGAATTCATCACAAAGATATTCTGATCGTAGATCGCTCCATAACTGCACGCCATGGTTGTATTGTGATCACTTCCATTAATCAGGAGCCTTGCATCAGGCGATTTATCCGACAAGGACATCAGATATTTCTGGTTTCTGACGACAAACAGCTTAAACCAATTACCATTACCGAAGAAACCGAATGGACTATTTGGGGAGTGGTCACACATGTAATCCATCGTTTTAATCCGGACAAATAATAAATGAAGTACGACCCTTTCAAAAAATCTATGGCGTATGCCATGATCGACTGTAATAATTTTTACGCTTCCTGTGAACGTGCCTTCGACCCAAAATTGGTGAATAAACCTATCGCTATCCTTTCCAATAATGACGGCTGTGTAATCGCCCGATCGGAAGAAGCAAAAGATGCCGGAGTGGAAATGGGGGCTCCTGAATTCAAATCACGAAAGCTTTTCAAAGAAAAAGGCGTGGTGATTAAATCTTCAAACTATGCTTTGTATGGTGACATGTCAGACCGGATTATGGATATTTTGAATCAGTTAACACATAGTGTGGAAGTGTACAGCATCGACGAGGCGTTTGCTCTGGTTTCCACTAATATTTTTGAGGATTTGAATGAGTATGGTCGATACATCCGTGATACTATTCTAAAATGGACCGGACTTCCGGTTTCGGTGGGAATTGCTCCGAGCAAAACACTGGCAAAAGTGGCAAACAGTATCGCAAAACGAAATCCAACCTTTGACGGAGTACTTGCCCTGCAGAGTGCCGAAGAAACCGACCAACATTTGGAGAATTTGCCTATTCAAAAAATCTGGGGAATTGGCAGCGGGATGACTGTGCGTTTACATCGTCATGGCATAGAAACGGCTCTCGGATTAAAGAAAACCATCAGCAATAGAAAATGGGTGAAAAAAACGCTACATGTTACCGGATTGCGAACCGTGCTGGAATTAAACGGGATGCCTTGCATAAAAATGGGAGAAGCGCTGGATAAACGAAAAGGAATTCTGACTTCCCGAATGTTTGGAACTCCCATCTACGAAATTGAACATTTGCAGGAAGCGGTCTCCACTTATGTATCCAGAGCTGCGGAAAAGTTACGGGCTCAACATTCCGTTGCCTCCATCCTGCGGGTTATTCTTATTGGCGATAAATATTCAAACTTGAAAGGACAATACAAGTATTCAGCAGGAACGTCGATGAAAGTACCCACTGCCCATACTCCAACGATGATTCAACTCGCAAAAGCATTGGTAAAACATCTGTATCTGGAAAACACCAAGTACAAAAAAGCAGCGGTTATGCTTACCGGAATTGTACCCAATACCGAAGTACAAATGGATTTATTTGATCCACATTTATATACCCAACAACAATATCGCTTAATGGAATGCTTGGATGATATTAACTCAAAATATGGGCGTAATAAAGCAGCCTTTGCTTCCACGGGACTGCACAAAGAAAAAGACCACCGTAATAAATGGTTAATGAATCAAAATTATCTCAGCAACCGATATACTACTCGTTGGGATGAATTGATGACGGTGAAGACACGATAGAAAAATATCCAACACTCAATAACCAACAATGAATATCCAATGACAGGATAAGTCCGGAACTTGAATGTTCAAAATTCCGTATTGGATATTTTATATTGCACTCTTTGCGTCTTTGCGTCTTTGCGTCTTTGCGTCTTTGCGTCTTTGCGTCTTTGCGTCTTTGCGTCTTTGCGTCTTTGCGTCTTTGCGGTTAAAATAAGAAACTACTTCCAGTAAGATCGTTCAACTACATCTCCAACTGTAATCCGATCAACCACGCTCATTCCGGAAGTTACTTCGCCGAAAATTGTGTAGCGCCCGTTTAAGTGAGGAGCCCAGACATTCATCGCAAAATACTGGCTGCCTTCTGTATCAGGTCCGGAGCTGGCTATACCTGCTTTACCTCTGAAATATTGTTGGAAACTTGCTTCAGTAGGAACGGTATAATCCGGTCCGCCAAAACCACGTCCGGTTCCCACATCGCCGCCCTGAATTACAAAGTTCGGAACAACCCGGTGAAAACCCACTCCATCATACGCTCCGGCTGTAATCAAACTATCCATACCGGAAACAGTAGCAGGTGCGGTCAGCACACTCATAGTGATCTCGATGTCGCCTTTAGGAGTTTCTAATACCCAAACAGGATTAGTTCCCAATTCAGCAAGCCGCTCCCAATCAGGAGTTCGAAATGTTCTTGGAGAAAGCGAATCTTCGATGAAGTTCCATTCCTGAGTAATCAACCCTTGTCTTAAATCGAAACCTGCATCGCTATATAAAGAAGAGATTGCAGATTTGGAACGCTCCTCGAATCGAAATTTCAAAATTGAAGCTACGGATAATGTGAGGTCGGAATTTTCTTGAGAAAGCAGCTCGGTTAACCGTTCGTAATCAGAATCACGTAAAACTTCTTCATCAGAATACAACGCCTGAAGCGTAAACGCCGGAATTCCTTTTTCGATAGAGCGGAATAATATACTTCTCGCTTTATCAATGCGATTTTCCGTTTTGGTCGATTCATCAGCATTAGCCCAAAGACTATTCAGTTCTGAAATTAAAAACTCAAAAAGTAATCCATCAGAAGTGTCAATATCTGCCACCAGATAATCGAAAACTTTTGGTTCTTCCCATATTTTCTCCAAAGCTGAATATCTGAGGTTTTGCAAATAAGAATTTTCTGTAGCTACAGTTAACAAATCCTCTTCATAGTCTTCCGGATTAAGCGAAGCATGAAATCCTGCCAGTCGAACTCTTTCTTCTACAGATATATTTAAGGCGGTCTCGTTCAGTAATTTATTATTTACTTTTTCTGCAATTTCCGGTTTTTGACTAATCACTCTCAACGCTTCTAACACCACGTTGGGGTTTTTATGCTCCAGAAATCCACTGAGCGCAACCGTTGCGAAAGGATCATTTTCTTCATTATTAGCGATTCCACGAGCGATATCTATAGCCAGCTGTACATCCATTTCATTGAAATTCTCCTCCGTAAAATGATGAAATACCCTCGAGGCGTGATTTCTCATTAGCAGAGCAGCTACGTATTGGTCTCCTGATGGATCACTCGGATAATAATTTTGCCAGAGCTCCACAAGCTTAAGTTCAGCGTTGGAAGTCAGTTTTTTTCTTTCATCATTATTTCGTGTCCGGTAATATCCATACAAGTATGCTTTGGTACGTTTGGCATTATTATTTGCAAGTGCACGTTCTATAATCTTAATCTGAATATCTTCGGAAGCATCCAGATTTGCCGCCAATTTGCTGATTGCTAAACCAAGTTCCAGTTCCTTTTCGGAATCAAGTGGAATGTCTATATCCAACAGAAGTTGTAAAGACTTTTCATTTCCATGATATCCGAGCAAAGAAATCAAACCTTTGTTAGTAGTGTTCTCACCCGATAATGCTTCATTTAGTCGCTCCACTTGGTCTTCTGATAATTCTTTTAACCAAAGTGATGCCCAGGCTTCTCCCATTTCTGCTGAACCTGCAAGATTAATCAACTCGTCAATATCTTCTACCTGAGTATTAATTAATGCATTCCAAGCCTGAATTCTTACTTGTTCTTTTTCATGATTAGTGAATCCCATTAAAGCGTCAGCATCCCGATCAAACACTGATTCATAAAGAGCCGGATAATCTTCTGTTAACAGCACTTTAGTCTCTTCATCAATCTGTGCACAACCTTGGATAAAAATCAAAGCAAGTAAAGGAATAATAATTTTATACATGTTTTGTACACATTTTTTATTGACACTCATTAAAGAAGTTCGTTTATTACACATACTTTATACATTAAGTAATTTTTCATCTATGGATAATGCGCATTTAACCAGAAAACAACAGGATTTTTTCAATTACATTGTGGACTACAAAAAAGAACATGATGTTTGGCCTACATACCGGGAAATCGCTGAACATTTCGATTTTAAATCTCCAAACAGCGTTACCCAAAATATTCAGGCTCTTTTGAAAAAAGGATATTTGATTAAACGTAACGACGAAGAATACGATCTTCCATCTGAAAAGAAAAAGAATTTACTTGATGATTCTCAGGAAGAAGAAGGCATTCCTATTCGCGGATTAATTGCGGCAGGTTACTTACAGGAAGCTGTGGAAGCTGATCTGGGTCAAATTACACTCTCTTCGCTATTTCCCAATCTTGATCAGTTATTTGCACTCAGAGTTTCAGGATTCAGCATGAAAGATGTAGATATCTATGATGGTGATTTGGTTGTTTTGATGGATACCGATGTGAAAAGCGGAGATATTGGCGCTGTTTTATATAACGGCGAAACCAGCCTTAAAAAAATATTTTGGGATGAAAATGGCTTGCGTTTAGAAGCCGCTAATGAAGATTACGATGATATTGTTGTAGAACCCGACGTATTTGAAGAAGTTCGTATTATCGGGAAATACATTGGTCATATTAATCGCAATGGCTTCCAGAGAGCAACTGCGAAAGTAGCCTAAATCAGGCTACTTTCTTCGGTGGTAATGTCCATCAAAAACAGTATTCCAGGTTTTTCCTTCATCGGTGGATTGTTCCCAAAGCTGGCGAACGTGATCATCCGATAATTGATAGAAGGTTAATTTATTTAGAAGAGGTACACCTCCACGCCCTACTCCATCTCCGGAATATTTCAGTGCTTTTTCCTCTGCATCGTAGCTTCCCGAAAACTCAATGGGGATTCCATTAGCGCCAATCCATTTCTGATGCCATTTTTGGTCGAGTATACTGTAATAGTTCAGGCTTTTACCTTCTGACCCTTGTGCACTTGTCCAATTTTCAAGGAGGGCACAATCGTTTGCTACTAATTCAATTTTTGAACTCCCTACAACCTGATCGTTAGGATTCTTTACTTCCCATTCACCAACCCAAAAATCAAACTGACGATGTTGTTCAGAGGTGCAGCCAAGTTGTTGCTGAGCAAAAGTAATGGTTGAAATCGATAATAGAATAAAAGTGCTGAGTAGCTTTAACATAGTAGATACTTTTTTTAATTCGGAATAAAGCTACATATATGTGCGATTGAACAAAAAATATTCCGGTTAAATCCTATCGGATTAGTTGGATTTTCCGTTCAAAGCTTTTTGCTTGAACTCAGTCGGAGTGCAGCCCGTATGTCTTTTAAAAGCAAGATTAAACGTTGTCTTATTGTTAAACCCGGATTCTTTTGCCACCCCGAACATGTTTAGTGTATCCGAATTTTTTTTGAGCAAATTTTGTGCGCTGTTAATTCTATACTGGTTCACGAAGTTAGAAAAAGTAGTATTCAGCTCTTCATTTAAAACTTGCGATACATGATGTTTGGATTCATTTAACTTCTCAGCAAGATCAGTAAGTTTCAAATTACTGTTCAAAAACAACTCTTCTTTTTCCATCAGATCTCTCAGTCTGAGTTTTAACTTTTCCGCTTGTTCCTCAGTTAATCCCGAGTTCGAATATTTATCTTTTTCCAGATGGTCTGAGATAAACCCATTTGCTAACTCAGGTTTTACAAGACACATATACCCCAGCCCGAATATGAAACCACTCATAGCAAAAGAAATGTAATAATCATATATCCTTACGTAGCTAAAACCGTACACCATGATGTAATAAGAAGCAAAACACAAAATAAATCCATAGAACCCATAGACCACTAAGTTTGAAAGTCTTTTCGGATCCAATGAAAAGCCTCGGAAATCAAAATTTTTGATTAATCTATGAGTTAGCGAAGCATATACACTTAAATGCAAAATCATGAGCCACGGAATAGCAAAAGAAATCGAATTG
Source organism: Balneola sp. (assembly GCA_965267565.1). GTDB lineage: Bacteria > Bacteroidota > Rhodothermia > Balneolales > Balneolaceae > Balneola. Next base: position 2,664,381 of record OZ254085.1, on the reverse strand, counting down.
GTAATCTCTATAAGAAATTGACTTTCGAATATCAGATTAGATCTGGTAATCAGCATTTCATTTTTAGTAGCTCCTGAAAGTAAATAGTAGGGAATCTGATATAGCAGAAACAGAAAAAATGGAATTAAATGTGGTACATGTTTTCGAATCTTGATTTTTCCATTGAGAAATGATTTGATGTACCAATAAATAAGCGGCCCGAACAAAAAAGGAAAAGCGACTGATATTCGATTTATATGAGGATACTCAAACCGGAAGTTTGTCCAAAAAGCAACATATTCAATCAAAGTCACAGAAAACAGGAAGACCAGTATTCCTGTATAATGAACCGGTTTTTCCCATTGCCTGAGAATTAAAATACTACCAAGAAAAATGCCCTGAGAAGCTGCCAGAAGAAATATTACAGACCAATGATCAAAAGAAGCTTCCGGCATAGTATTTATTTTTTCTTCTCGGTTTTTAATTTGCCGTTCGCATCTTTTCGGGCTTCGTGCAACTGCGAATCTTTAATCCAGGCCCGTCCACCATCGTGCTGTAATCTCTTTGTATTTTTATATTTGAATGCTTGCTCGTGAAGTGATGGAAGTTTTGACATAGTAAAAAGTTTTTGGTTGAATTTAATAGTTCGTAAACAGAAAGAACAAACAGTTTTTTGCTTTGTTTTCAGAAAAGTAAACCTTATCTTTGAAAGCTCTAAACTAATCCATTAAAGAAATTAATTAATCATGTACGCTATAGTCGAAATCGGCGGACATCAATACAAAGTTTCAGAAAATGACGTCTTGTTTGTGGACAAGCAAAACGTGGATTCTGATTCTATTACTTTTGATCAAGTTCTTCTGTTAAAAGACGATAAAGGAGCTGTTAAAATTGGAAAGCCGGTTGTTGAAGGGGCATCTGTTACAGCTACTATTTTAGATACCGTAAAATCTGACAAAGTTTTAGTATTTAAAAAGAAAAGAAGAAAAGGTTATCAGAAATTAAATGGTCACCGTCAGGTGATGTCACAGATTCAAATTGAGTCCATTTCAGCATCGGGATCTTCTAAGAAGACTAAAGCTGCTGCTTCTAAAAAAGAAGAGACTAAGAAATCTGACGAAAAAGAAACTAAAGATTTAGCTTCACATACTGTTGCTGAATTGAAGCAGATGGCTTCTGACAGAGGACTAACCGGCTATTCCAGCATGAAGAAAGCCGAGTTAATTGAAGCTTTAAGTTAATTTTTAAATCTAATCCCCCACAACAATGGCACATAAGAAAGGTCAAGGTTCTACAAGAAACGGACGCGATTCAGAAAGCAAACGCTTAGGCGTTAAAAAGTTCGGTGGAGAATTTGTTCGTTCCGGTAACATTATAATGAGACAACGCGGAACTAAATTTCACCCGGGAATTAACGTAAAACGTGGTGGTGATGATACTTTGTTTGCAGTTGCAGACGGACATGTGAAATTCACAACCCGCTCAGGTGGACGTAAGTACATCAACGTAGAGCCTGCGAGCTAAGCTCGTTTTTAAAAAATTTAAACCCCTCACATGTTAATGTGCGGGGTTTTTTTATATCTTTTTTTATGAGCTCAAAAAAAATTCCCGAACTCGATATCTTCGTAAATAATGTTTTTTGCATAGGCAGAAATTATGCACTTCATGCTAAGGAACTTGGAAATAAAGTTCCTGATGAGCCGATGGTTTTCCTGAAACCGAACAGCTCCATTTGTTTTCATGGAGATTTGATATCCCTCCCTCCTGTAAGTAATGATGTTCATCATGAAGTAGAAATGGTGGTAGCTATCTCAAAAAAAGCTAAAAACATTCAGCCTAAAGATGCCTTGGATTACGTTGCAGGAATTGGAGTAGGCATCGATTTTACAGCAAGAGATCTTCAGCAAAAAGCAAAAAATGCCGGACACCCATGGACACTTGCAAAGGGTTTTGATGGCTTTGCTCCCATCGGGAATTTTATAAAACTTAGGGAACAAATATCGGTAACCGGACTTCCAATTTCGTTAACTTGCAATAATGAAATCAGGCAAGAAGGCAACACCTCTGATATGATTTTTCCCGTCGAACAACTGATCGCATATTTATCCAATCACTTCACCCTTAGTGAAGGAGATCTGATTTTCACCGGCACTCCGGATGGAGTATCAAAAGTATCATCAGGAGATAAAATCAAAGCTGTTCTTGGTGATGGTTTATCGGGATTAGAAGTCAGCGTGAAGTAATGCGTTTTTTATTTCTTTTCTTTTTGGTTTTTCTGATTTCTGATGAAGTGCTCTCTCAAAAAGCTGAATACATCTGGCCTACTGATTCCGGCAATTATTTAAGTTCCACTTTTGGAGAAACCAGATCAGCACATTTTCATGCGGGGATTGATATTAAAACCTGGGGTCGTGAAGGTTATCGCGTGTTTGCTTCCAAAGATGGCACCGTTAGCAAACTTTTGATCACAAACCAGGGGTACGGAAAAGCAATCTATTTGAAGCATTTTGATGGGACATATACGGTCTATGCTCACCTTCAAAGATTTAATAATCAACTTCAAGCTATCGCTGATTCCGTACGTTTTGAATCTTATTCATATACCATGGAAATTGATCTGGAATCAGATTCCATAAAATATACTCAGGGTGAAATTATTGGTTTTACAGGTTCAACAGGCATTGGTCCCCCGCACCTACACTTCGAAATAAGAAATCAAAATAATGAACCCATTAATCCACTTACACAGGGCTTAACAATTACTGATACAAAACCACCGGTAATCCGAACTCTTTTGATCGAACCTTTGGAAATGCAATCCAAAATTAATGGAAGTGTGTACCCTCAGGTATTTTATCCTGACTCGGTTCGAAATGATACTTCCTTTTTCTCAGCGATAAACTTTAATGGAGACATTGGAATTGCCGTAAACACTTTTGATGAAGCAGATGAAGTGTTCAATAAATATGCCGTGTATGAACTTTCTCTAAAAACTCAGGATCAGATAATTTTTAGTCAACAGCTGAATCAGTTTAATTTCGATCAAGCTGATTACATGTTTTTAGATCGGGCTGTTGCGCCGGGTAGTTCTCGAAGACAATTTCAAAAAATGTATCTGCAAAAAGATTTTGACCATCCTTTTCTGAAAGTAAATTTTAATAAACCTCTATCTGCCGGTGAATATACTTTACAGGTGAAAGATTACTTTGGAAATACCTCAGCTGCTTTATTTGAAATTCAAGAGTCTGATTCATCAAGTAAACAGAATCGGAATTTCGAACACTGGAAAAATGATTGGGTAAGTATTAATGACTCTACCAATGTTGATCTGATAAACCTTAATGTGGGATTAGAGTGGGATTCCAAACATCAACATTACCTCACAAACTTCCCCGATTCTATAAATCAGGGAATATTCAGAGTGAATAATGATAGAAACCTTAAACTTTCTACTGCTGATCGAAGGATTACGTTCTTAATACCAAAAAAAACCTTTTTCGAAGATTTAAGCATCCGGTATCATTATGCATTTGATGACAGTTCTTCATCAATATCTATTGGATCTCCTGAGTTATCTGTAAGAAAAGAGGTTTTTATTCAAGTTTATACTGATAGTTTGCGAGACTCCAATCTTCATTTGTACCTAAAAGAAGAAAATGAATACAATTTTCAGGAATCATACATGAGGGGGAATACATTGCATGGCGTTATTTCTGAATTTGGTGAGTTTGAAATTTTATCAGATACTACAGCTCCTGAAATTAGCTCTCCTGAAACTGTGACACTGGGAAATGGATTAAAAACTTACTCCCTGAAAACATGGGATAATCTCTCCGGAATTGATTTTAAATCAGCAGTTTTCATTATCAATGGTGAAAGAGGAATTCCTGAGTATGATTACGAAAATGATGAGTTTACCTACTACCACCCCGGGTTTTCACCGAAAGAATCGAATCAAATATATTTTGAGGTAAAAGATAAAGCCGGAAATATCTCAAAGAGAACGTTCCGGCTCAAAAATTGATCAGATGTAAGCTATGCAGCTTATTTCAACCAATACACTTTTTGGAAGAGTTTGTACTGCTACTGTTTCACGTGCCGGCGGATCTTTCTCAAAATAAGCCCCGTACACCTCGTTTACGTCCTGAAAATCATCCATTGTGTCCAGAAAAATGGAGCATTTAATCACCTTTGAAAAATCAGATCCTGCTTCTTTTAACACCATCTCCAGATTCTTCATTACCTGCTTAGCCTGATCTGAAGCATTATCTCCTACTATTTCCATGGTGTTTGGATCTAATGGAATTTGCCCTGAACAATACAATACACCATTATGCTCGATAGCCTGACTGTAAGGTCCTATAGCTGCCGGTGCCTGATCTGTTGAAATTCTTTTCTTCATAATTATAATCTATAATTTTGGTTCACCTTCTTTTTTGCGGAAAGGGGTATATATGGTTATTTTGTTAAACTTGAAAAAAACTTTGCTAACAAACCAAATTATACTGAAATGAAAAAGAATTTTTTAAAATTTCTTTCGATTGCTGTCATCACCATTGGACTTTTAAATTGTGGTGGCCCCTCAAACCCATTAATTAAAGAAGCTCAAGACGGTATCAATGCCGGAAATTACGAAGCAGCTTTAGCTTCTTTAGATCAGGCTATTGAGCAGGATTCAGCGAGTGCTGACGCTTATTACTACAAAGGTGTTGTCTATTCTGAAATGGCTCAAAACAATTCTGATGTTGGAGACAGAAAAGATAGCTATACCACCATGAGAACTAACCTTTTAAAGGCTAATGACCTTTATCAATCTCAAGGAGCTAAAAGTTTAGAATCAGTTGAATCTCAATTGTTATTAGACAGAAATTGGGGTAGAGAACATAACATGGGAGTTAAATATGCTCAACAAGATTCTTCCTTGCCTCCAACTGATAATTATTTTGATATCTCCGAAGATCATTTTGAAAATGCAATTATTATAAATCCTGATAGCTTAATTTCTTTTGAAGTTTTAGGAGAAGTTTACAGATTAAATAGTAAAGTTGAAGAGGCAATTCAAACTTATAACAAAATAATAGATAAAAGAGATTCGCCTGAGGCTTTCGATTACGACAGGTTAGGTTCTTTATATCTACAAAATGGTGAATTTGATAAAGCTACAAGTATTTTAGAAAAGGGATTAGAAGTTTTTCCAGACTCCGTATCTCTTGTTCAAAAACTTGCAGACGCATATATGAATTCGGGTCAAAATCAAAAATCTATTACGGTAATCGAATCTTTGATTGAAAGGGATCCTGATAATCCTCAATATCATCTTGTACTAGGAACACAAGTATATATAATGGCTGATGATATAAATGAAAGTATTTCATCGAAATATGATCAGATATTTAACCTTGAAAGAGATGCTAGAGATTTAAGAGGACAAGAAAAAACTGATGCTGAAAACAAAATTAAAGAATTAAGGTCTGAAATAGAGAATCAATCAAAAGAAGCTGAAGAGCTTACAGAAAAGGCAATACAAGAAATTAAATTGGTTACAGAATTAAGACCTAATGACGCCAGCGCCTTTAACACTTTGGGTATTATCTATCAAAACAGAGCGGCTGCTCTCTTTGAAAAAAGAAACGATACCGAAGATAATGATGAGGCAGCAAAAATTGATACTCAAGCTAAAGACAATCTTAGATTGGCGATGGAAAATTATGAAAAAGCTACCGAAATTGAGCCGGATAATAAAAAATATTGGACTGGATTATTTGAGGTATATACTGCATTAGGCATGAACGAAAAAGCTGAAGCAGCTATGGAAAAAGCTGGAATGTAATTTTTGAATATTAATTCTATGAAAAATTCTAATTTTACCCGATTTGCAAGCTTTTTGCTTGCGATCGGGTTTTTTGTTTCCTGCAGCAGTTCTAAATTTAGTGTTGATCCACTGATTGAAGAGGGTAACTATGACCAGGCTTTAACCGAGCTAAATCAAGAAATTGAGAAAAACCCTTCAGCTGAGCTTTACTTTCAAAAAGGTAAAATTCATGGTTTAATTGCTGAGGATTCGGAATCCACAAGCCGTCCTGATCAGTATAACTTAATGAATCAAAGTTTTGATTCGGTTTCCACTTATCAAAGCAATCCTGAAGTTGACAATTCAATAAGGATTGATAGTATTAAAAGCTATTACTGGAATCTTGAACATCAAGCAGGTTTGCGAGCTTACAGATCAGAGAATAACTCATCCCTCGCGAGTTCTCATTTTGAAAATGCTATTCTCATTTTGCCTTCTAAAGTTGATAGTTACCGATCATTATCAATAGTTCAATATGAAAATGAAGAGATTGATCAGGCAATCAATACTTTAGAAAATGCTATCGAATTAGACATTGCAGATACTCAAACTTTTGAAAGTCTCGGGTTTCTGTATCTCGAAACCGGAGATCCACAAAAATCCATTTCCAATTACAGAAAGGCTAATCAGGATCCTTCTGATAATAAAAATATAGCCTTTGGCTTAGTAAATGCATTTATAAGCAACGGACAAACCTCTGAAGCAATATCATTTTTAAGAAATTTAGTAGAAAAGTATCCTAATGAGACCAAACTCAACAATGCTTTAGGAACCCAACTTTATATTCAGCTGGAACCACTTTTTGGACAGCTCAAAACAGCATATTCAAATTCTGACTCTACAAGAGTTACTAACCTGAGAGTAGAAATTGAAGGTCTTTCAGAACAAGCAGAGTCTGAACTCATAAATGCTTATCAAGCGCAGTCGGAAAATGTTGATTACATAGAAAGTCTTGCTGTTTTCTATAATAATATGTCGGGCAACTATTTTTCGTTGATTGATGTTGCATTCGAATCTGACAAATTAGTTATACAAACAAAGGCTCTCGAACTAACTGACTTTGCAATCAATTACTACAATACGCTATCAAATATCAGTGATTCAGGTGAAAGCTATTCTGATAAAATTGAAACTCTACAAACATTGAAAAACAGTTGGACAAATCAGGAATGAAGTTTAATACCAAGACCATACACGCCGGGCAAAAGAATGAAGAAACTTCCGGCGCAGTAATGCCTCCCATCTTTCAAACTTCTACCTATGCACAATCAGCACCCAATGTACATCAGGGATATGATTATGCACGTGTAGGAAATCCAACGAGAACTGCTCTTGAGAAGATGATTGCCGGACTGGAAGGAACTTCAGAATGTGCCTGTTTTGCAAGTGGAGTCGCTGCTATGGATGCAGTAATTAAAATGTTGAGGCCCGGAGATCATGTAATCGCATCAGACGATTTATACGGTGGCTCATATCGATTATTTACTTCCGTTTTTGAACCATACGGAATTGAGTTCTCTTTCATTAACATGACTGATTTAGATTTAGTAAAAAATTCTGTTAAACAAAGCACCAAGTTATTTTGGATAGAAACTCCGACCAATCCTCTTTTAAGAGTAGTTGATATCGAGAAGCTCTCTGAAATCGCTCATGAAAATGATGCTTACTCAGTTGTTGACAACACTTTTGCTTCACCTTATTTGCAGAGGCCAATCGAGTTCGGAGCTGATGCCGTATTACACTCTGCTACCAAGTATTTAGGCGGACATTCGGATGTAATTCACGGAGCAGTGGCTTCTTCTAATAAAGAAATCATGGATAATCTCCGCTTTCAGGTTAAATCTACGGGAGCTGTTCCCGGACCAATGGATTGCTATCTGGTTTTGAGGGGCATTAAAACGTTATCGGTACGTGTTGAACGGGCGGTTAGTAATGCTAAAAAAGTTGCGGATTTTCTGAGTAATCATAAATTGGTTGACAAGGTTTACTATCCTGGTTTATCATCCCATCCACAGCATGAACTTGCTACCAAGCAAATGGATGACTTTGGCGCTATGGTCTCTTTTTCTTTGAAAGATGACTCGATTGAGGCTGCAACAAAATTCATGGCGAGTACCAGATTTTTCACCTTAGCTGAGAGTCTTGGCGGAGTTGAATCACTTATCAGTCATCCTGCCTCCATGACTCACGGATCAATCCCGAAAGATGTCCGGGAAAAAGCCGGTTTAAAGGATTCTTTGATAAGATTGTCTGTAGGAATTGAAGATTCTGAAGATCTTATCTCTGATTTAGATCAAGCTTTTTAACAAACCCTTTTATCTTAATTTTTTAACTTTGCGCATACAAAAAAGCGCTTACAAATAATTTATTCACCATGCGAGATGTAGTAATTGTAGAAGCAAAACGAACACCCATCGGATCTTTCGGAGGAAGCCTGGCTTCTTTCACTGCTCCTGAATTAGGAAGTATTTCTATTATAGAGTTATTGAAATCATCAGGTATTTCTGCTAATGAAATCAATGAAGTTGTAATGGGTAATGTGCTAACCGCAGGTGTTGGACAAGCTCCTGCCCGTCAGGCAGCAATTAAGGCCGGACTTTCTGAAAAAACTCCAAGCACAACGGTCAATAAAGTATGTGCTTCCGGAATGAAAGCCATCATGATTGCCGCTGACCAGATCAGACTTGGTGATGCAGATGTTATTGTAGCCGGAGGTATGGAAAGTATGACCAACGTTCCTTATTACCTTCCAAAGCATAGATACGGTTCCAAATACGGTCATGTAAAAACCGAAGATGGAATTTTAAAAGATGGACTTTGGGATGTGTACAATGATTTTGCAATGGGTAATGCTGCAGAAATTTGTGCCAAAGAATGCAATATCAGCCGGGAACAGCAAGACGAATTTGCAATCGAATCCTACAAAAGAGCTCAAAAAGCACAACAAGAAGGCTATTTTGATAACGAACTTATCAATGTAAAAGTAACTGATCGTAAAGGTAATGTGACTATAGTTGATAGTGATGAAGAAGTATCGAGAGTTAATTTTGACAAGATTCCCAATCTTCGTCCGGTTTTCGAAAAAGAAGGAACAGTAACAGCAGCTAATGCATCAAGTATTAATGACGGTGCGGCGGCAGTTCTTTTGATGAGTGCCGAAAAGGCTAAAGAGTTAGGGCTTACTCCTATCGCAAAAATAAGAAGCCATGCAAGCGCAGCTAAAGCACCGGAATGGTTTACCACAGCTCCCGCAGATGCAATTCCTATTGCTTTGAAAAAAGCAGGAGTTAACAAAAATGATATTGATTTATTCGAGATCAACGAAGCATTTTCTGTTGTTTCTTTAGCCAATAATGAAATTTTAGAGCTCGATCCTTCCAAAGTAAACATTCATGGTGGAGCGGTAAGTATTGGTCACCCAATTGGTTGCTCCGGTGCGCGAATCGTTGTTACACTTCTTCACGCTCTTTCAAGAACCGGTGGTTCTTTAGGATGTGCAGGAATTTGTAACGGTGGAGGCGGTGCTTCTTCTCTGGTTATTGAAATGATCTGATAAAAAAGGTGAGTAAAATCACCTTTTTCGTTTGACATTATAAAGAAACTGGCATATAATCTATCAGACTTTAATAAATTAGTTCTGCATAGATCACATCGCTACTTTTTATTTCAAATTTTCAGGGAATTCATCCCAATCCAAACATTAATAAAGTCTAAGCCAATAATTATTTAAAACAGCTACTATTTACGTTCTTCGTACGTTAATTAACTTTTTTGACCGCATATAAAACTTTAATCAAGCAATGAAGAAAAAGCTGTTTCTGTTTATTGGAGCATTATCTCTTTTTGTTACAACATCATTTGCCCAGCAAGTTGAAGTTGTAGCAGAAACAGATGATTTCGTTGATTATTTATTGACTAATCAGTCGAATCAAATTCTTCCTCCCTATCAATTGATGGTTCCTTTTAAAAACGGACAGCCTCAATTCAGAATCCTTGAACAGAACTTCACAAGTATTCCTAACAACAGAACTGCTGATCAAATTAACGCCTCATTTATATTTCCTGATACAGTTGCTTCAGTTCAATCTTTTGACGCCGGTATTTATCAATCCAAGCCTAAAACTCCGGTTTTAATTCACAGAGCAAGATTTAATGACGATATTTTAACCGTAACTTCCCGATTAAAACTACGCGTTTACAAATCTGACGATGCTCTACCGGTTACGCGTAAAGCAAATTCTGTAATTCAAAACTCTCCTCTTTCTACAGGAAACTGGTATAAAATTCCGTTCAGAAGAAATAATATTTATGAGATAAATTCGGATTACCTGCAGGAACTTGGTATTGATGTATCGGCTGTTGATCCGCGCCGGATTCAGCTTTGGGGAACCGATGGTTATCAACTTTCTGAACTGAACGGCACTGACAGACCGGAATTTTCTGAGATTCCAATTCTTGTTCAGGGAGAGTCAGACGGTTCATTTGACAACAACGATAGAATACTTTTTTACGGCAACAGCCCTCATCAGGTAAAAAGAAATCAGGATGCGTTCTTTCATGAGATACATCCTTATTCTGATACAAATTACATGTTTCTGACTATTGGAGATCAAAATGGTCAAAGACTTTCTGTTGCGAACAATGGAATTACGCCAACTTCTACTGTAAGTACTTTCACTGACTTTATTTGGAAAGATGAAGAGCTGACAAAACCTGAAGACCGATTCAAATCAGGACGTTTTTGGCTGGGGCAACAAATTACATCTACCCAAAGCAATAGCGTTGTTTCTATTTTCAGAGATACTGTTGCGGGCGTTACTTCTCCACTCAATGTAAATGTTAACGCTTTACTTTATGGAAGATCCGAAGCTTCAACCTCATTCGATATAGATTTAAATTCAATTGATCTTGACGATGGTTCGACCTCCAGATTATTAGATGGCTACAATGGTAGTGAAGGACGAGCAGCCACACCTTTTAATGTTAGCAATGCAGTAACTGTTCCCGTCAGTAATAATGTATTGGAAATTACTGCAAGGGTCACCCATCGCCAACAAAACAGTGTCGCTTTTGTAGATTATATAAGGCTTACTTTTGAGCGCAACCTTTCTGCCGAAAACAACAAATTGTTATTCTATACGCTAAACAATAACAATCCGACTGAAAATGTAACCTTCAGGCTTCAAAATTTTACTGAAGAACCCATTGTGATGGATGTCACGAATCCAACTTCCCCACTCTTGTTAAACGGGAATTCATCAGGTAGTAACTTTGAAGTAAACTACTTCCAAAATGAAGGAAATACGTTGATTGCACAATCAGTATTTCCTACTCCATTATCCGGTTCCCGAATAGAAAATCAAAATTTAACCGGAATCACTTCTTATCCTAATTATATTGTAATAACATCAGAAGCATTATTAGATGAAGCAAATGAATTGGCTCAATATCGTCAAAGCCAGGGCTTCGAAACTCAGGTTGCCGTTCAGAACCATATTCTGAATGAATTCTCAGGTGGGGTCACAGACCCAACTGCAATAAGAGATTATTTAAAGTTTTTATATGACCGGGCAATAGCAGCAAGCGAACAGTTGCCGGAATACGTGATGCTTTTTGGCGATACTTCTTATGACACAAAGGATATCATCCCGAATGCACTTACCAATCATGTTTTAACTTATCAAAGTATCCAATCCATAGTTCGAGCGACCGGAAGTGGTGGTGGAACTTTCGGTACAGATGATTTTTTCGGTTACATGGACGATAATGAAGGCAGTTTTGCAGGCGGTAATACAGAAAATTCTTTTTTAATGGATCTCGCAGTTGGAAGGATTACCGTTCAAAATTCCTCTGAAGCACGAGCTTTTATAGAAAAAATTAAGCGTTACGAAGCCCAATCCAATTCAGGAGAATGGCAAAATTTGTTCACATTTGCAGCTGATGATGATCGTCCTGAACCCAACAGGAATCGTGATCTCCATACGGTTAATGCTGATGTATCCGCTGAAATGATGAACCTGAATGAACCGGGTATCCGGCTTAATAAAATTTATGAGTTTTCGTATCCGGAAGAAATAACCGGAGCCGGCAGACAAATTCCGGGAGCTACCGAAGACTTTATCCGATCGGTTAACGAAGGAACTCTGGTTCTTAATTACTCGGGACACGGAAATGAGCAAACTCTTTCTGATGAAGAACTATTTTTATCAGAATACATTGAGCAATTTACCAATACGGATAAGTTATGTGTACTTGTAACTGCAACTTGCCAGTTTGGTAGATATGATGATACCAGTGAGCAATCTGGTGCTGAAAAATTTGTTAGCGCTACAAACGGTGGAGCAATTGGAGCTTTTACTACTACAAGGGTTGTTTACACCAGCTCCTCAATTAGTTCCAGTAACAACTTTGGTTTGAATGTAGCTCTCTCGCAAAGAATGTCTGAACGAAATTCTGATGGTACACCGAAACGTCTCGGAGATATCATGAGAGAAACCAAAAATTCTGTTATCAATAATGGTGTTACTCGTATCGGAGCCTCAACGAATAACAAAAAATTTGTGCTGCTTGGCGACCCGGCAACCATCTTTAAACTTCCATCAAATAAAGCTGTTGTAACAGAAATAAATGGAATAAATGTTTTAGATGAGGACACTACGGTAAGTTTAAGAGCTTTAGATCAGGTAACTCTCTCCGGACGAGTAGAAAACAGCTCCGGTAATATTGATAATTCTTTTAACGGAGAGGCTGTTCTGTCGGTCTATGATGGTAGAAGATCCGTAAAGTTACCGGAAAGAGAATGGAATTGTGTATTAAATGGCACGTGTAGCTATAAAGTCGAATCTGATATTTTATTCAAAGGTAAAGTCAGTGTTGAGAATGGAGCCTTCAGTCAAACTTTTATTATACCTAAAGATATAAGTACTACAGATCTTAACGGACGAGTAGTGTTATACGCAAGCGGAAGTAACAGCTATGCCGGTGGTTCATTTACCGATATCACTTTTGAGGGAGAAAATCCCAACGCTGTAAATGATGGAACCGGTCCCGAAATGAATATTTATCTGAACGATGAAAAATTTGTAAACGGAAATTTAGTAAACGACTCCCCCACTTTGGTGGTAGAGTTACAAGATAATTCAGGAATTAACACAACAGGAACAGGAGTAGGACATGAAATAATTGCTACAATCGATACAAAACCACAACAAACATTTATTCTCAATGAATTTTATGAGGGAAACTTAAATGATTTTACTGGAGGGCGTATCGAGTATCCTCTGGATCAATTACCGGAGGGTAGTTACACGCTGAAAGTTCGGGCATGGGATGTTCATAACAACCCAAACGAAAAAGAAATCTTTTTCGAAGTGGCTTCTCAAAGCGATTTATCGGTCAGGAATGTATACAACTATCCAAATCCGATGAACAACAGAACCCAATTTATGTTCGAACATAATCAGCCGGGAAATCCGTTAGATGTATCAGTTAAAATTTATACGCTGAGCGGAAAACCTGTACAACATATACAGCAAAATTCAATTATTAGTACAAATTCTTATGCCAATATTTCATGGAATGGCCGTGACCGGGATAATGATCGCCTGGGCAACGGTACTTATATTTATGTGCTTCGGGTTACAGCAGAAACCCAGGAAGGAAAGCAATCAATCGAAACAATCGAAAAACTCGTAATCATAAGATAGAGAGCATAAAAATCATAATAATACCCTATATTTTAAATCAGCAAATTCTTAGAAAATAAATATGAAAAGGACACTTTTAGTGCTGACGGCAGCTTTACTATTCAGCTTGCCTCAGTCAGCATTTGCACAAGTTGGAATTACAGGCGTACCATTCCTACAAATCGAACCTGATTCAAGAGGTGCGGGCATGGGAAACACCGGAGTTGCAATCGCAGATAACGCCGCAGCTCTGTTCTGGAACCCAGCAGGCTTGGCCTATCAAAGAGACAATCAGGCAAGTATTACCCACTCTAACTGGCTTGCGAACTTCGGAGTAAGCGATCTCTTCTACGATTACGTTGTTGTAAAACAATATGTGGAAGGCATTGGTACTGTTGGAGGTCATCTTACTTTCCTGAATCTTGGTGAACAAGCACAAACGGGAGAAACTCCTGAAGTAATTACCAAGTTCAATAGTTATGAGCTTGCCCTTGGCTTTTCATACGGAACCGAAGTTTCAAGAAATTTAGCTGTTGGTACCGGATTAAGATTCATTTATTCCAGTTTAGCAAGTGGAACAAGTGTTTCGGGACAAAAAGTTAATCCTGGACAAAGTGTGGGTATTGACCTTGCAATGCTTTATAAATCCGATCCGTTTGATTTAGGTTCTTCGGACGCAATTGCAAGCTTTGGAATGAATCTTTCCAATTTAGGGCCCGGTATTCAGTATTCTGACAATGCTCAAAAAGACCCTATTCCAACTTTACTGCGATTTGGACCTGCCATTAATATCGGCTTGGATGAAGATCGTATTAATGAATTAACAATCGCTGTTGATATTACAAAGGTAATGGCACGCCAGGAAGCTCAGGAAGTTCAACAAGGAGATTCTACTGTTTTCGAATTCAGATCGGTAGGTCCGTTGCAAGCATTAGTTGATTCCTGGGGAACGTACCGGCCACTCGATCCAAATACAGGAACAAGAACTGAAATCAGCCTTTTAGAACAGTTTATGTTTGGAGCAGGTTTGGAGTATTGGTATAACAAGCAATTTGCCGTCCGTGGTGGTTATTACTATGAAGATCCGCAAAACGGAGACCGTGAATATATTTCGTTTGGAGCTGGAATTCGGATAAATCAATTTGGAGTCGACTTCAGTTACATTAAGACGTTGGAATCCCAAAGTCCGCTGGCCAATACACTTCGATTTAGTATCCTCCTGAATTACTAACCGGCATGAATATTCATCGAGGAATTTTTTTCAAGAGCATGTTACTGTTCGGCATGCTCTTTTTGTTTGAATACCCGGAATATTCCTATGCCCAGAAAATTACGCCCAAGCTAAGCCATTCAATTACTCAACCTGTTAGTGTTCATGCTAAAGTTCCAACAACAGGAACATTAGATGTAGTTGCTATTATGGTTGAGTTTCAGCCGGACAGTAACGATTTAACCTCAGGAACCGGAGTGTTTGATGGCGGGCTCCCTTACTTAGAGAATGATCCAACCAATATTGATCCTCTTCCTCACAACCGGGCTTATTTTGAAGCACATCTGGAATTTGCAAAAAACTATTATGAGCAGTCTTCTGATAATCAACTAACTCTAAATTATCGTGTTCTTCCTAATGTTTACCGGTTAGATAAAGAGATGAAAGAATACTCGCCGACCGGGAAAACTTTCACAAATGAAAAACTGGCTCAATTAGTAGTCGATTCCTGGACTAAAGTTGAAGAACAAGGGGGTTTTGATGCCACGGGATTGGATCCTGAAAATACTGCTTTTATCATTTTTCATGCAGGAATTGGTCGGGATATAGAATTAGTGGGAACCAGCTTGGATATAACACCCCAAGACATTCCTTCCATTACTTTAAAGAAACAGAATCTGGCTGAGCTTTTAGATAATCCCGGATTTGAGGGAATTCCGATAAACAACGGTTCTTTCAGAATTACCAATTCGCTGATCATTCCAAGAACAGAATCGCGCCGTGGATTAGATATTCAGGAAAACCCCTTTGTATTTCCACTTTCCATCAATGGATTACTTTGCGCTTCAATCGGCAGTCACTTAGGGTTACCGGATTTATTCAATACCGAAACAGGAGATTCCGGAATCGGAAGATTCGGTCTTATGGATGGGGCAAGTTTTTTTTCTTATCAGGGACTTTTTCCACCCGAACCATCAGCATGGGAAAAACAATTTTTAGGTTGGATTACCCCTTTTGAAGTCACAGAAGAAACTTCTGGGGATGTTTCTCTTACAGCTTCTTCTACCAACGACTTGAATAATGTTGCCCGATATAACCTTTCTTCGTCAGAATATTTTTTACTGGAAAACCGGCACCGGGACCCGGATAGTAATGGAGTAACATTAACAATTCGAAAAAATGATGGAACTGAAGTTCAGCAAACGTTTACTAATGATAATGACACGTTCGTTTTTCAGGAGTCTGACTTTGATGACTTATTCGAACAAGGCGTTCTGATCGATGTGTCTGATTTTGACTGGAGCCTGCCTGGTGGATTAGATGTTGGAGAAGATGGGAACTCAGGTACCGCAGATGACCGATTGCTAAATGGAGGAATTCTGATCTGGCATATCGATGAATCTGTTATCGAAAAGAAAACGACAGCTAATATCGGGGTAAATAGTAATCCTGATCGTCGTGGTGTTGATTTAGAAGAAGCAGAAGGCTCACAAAATATTGGCAAACCAATTGAAGGAGCGCTTGACAACGGTGCTGCTTTTGGTATTCCATTCGATTTCTGGTGGAGCGGTAATAATTTCAGAGTAATAAATCAGGGAAATACTGCTCAACTTTACAGAAATGAATTTACTCCTTCAACCTTTCCAAATACCAACAGTAATTCGGGAGCGAAAACTTTTGTTCGGTTTTTTGACTTCTCTGATAATCTACCCACCGCATCGTTTAAAATTGAGGGCTTTAGCAGTTCCGGTTCTGGGTACCAGCAAACATTATCTGCAAAGATTGATTCCGTAGAATTTTTCACAACCGACAACAATTATCATCAATTTTATCCACTTTCAATCGGGGCTTTTACTACAGTAGCAGATACTTTTATTGTAATTCCTGCCAAAGAAGATATTTCGATCATCAGATTAAATGAAAACCTGCCGATTACTTACAATCTCACTTCTTCAAGCAATCAGCAGCCATTTTTGGAAAACAGGATTATTAGCGCTGTAAATCCCGTTGCGCCCGAAAATTTCGTTATTACTGCCTACGACTGGAATCCCGGAACGGAATCATTCGATCAAATCTGGCAAGCAGATACTACGGCAAACAATGCTTTTCTCAGTTCACAAAGCGGAGATACTTTATTCCCGGATTTTACTGATTTGGCAATCGATCCTTCTACCGGGAATTATTTACCTAAACAACATTCAGCAGACTTCAGGTCCGAAATTGTAAATGGTTCCACAGGTTTAATCAATGGACAGAATGTTTCCTTTACCGGAAATGCAATTTTAGATTTTCTTTCAGCATCTACTAACAGGATTTTTGTTGGTACTATAAAAGGTGAAGCTCAAAATTCATACTACATATTCGAAGATGACGCCCTGATTCTTGCCGATCCTACCAAGACAGATCCATTTACTGTCCTATTCAATGAGTTTGGTGCAGAATGGGCTGCCTTCAGTAGAGATTTCGAAATTTTCCGAGTAGATAGAATTTATAATCAGCTTACGGGTTATAATCGAAATGGGTCAATTCTGAATTATATGCCAGTTGACGCTCCTGAAAATGTAAACTTTATTGGAACACCACTTCTTGCAGACATTACCGGTGATAACGAACAGGACATTTTAGTGGTTGGGCAGGATGAGTTCTCTTTAAATATCTTTGCCTATCAAAAAGACGGCGCACCGATAAATGGATTTCCACTATTTGTAGGAGAAGTAGACGATCAAAATACTCAACCAATTCATCCATTTTTCTTTGACAATACACTGTATGCAGCAAGTCATGTCGGGGATGTAAAAGCATGGAGATTTCTTGATTTCACCAGTTCCGAATGGCCATCCAGATATGGAACAAATCCTTACAACAAAGTTTCGGCTGAGATCAACGCTGACACAAACACCGGAACAGAATCTTTTTCAGTACTCAACAAAGCAGAAACTTATAACTGGCCTAACCCTGCCAATGCCGAGACTAATATTCGGTTTCAGATTGTGGATCAGGGAGAAGTTGAAATCAATATTATAGATTTGAGTGGAAAACTGGTTTTCAAGAACACGTATTCTGCCAACGGAGGAACGCCCGAGGAAATTTTGATAAATACTTCAAACTGGGGGAGCGGTGCTTACTTTGCAATGGTAAAAGCCACAGTAAATGGAAAATCAGAATCTGAACTCATAAAAATTGCGGTGGTTCATTGATGCGAAATTTATTTTGGATATTATTCTTACTGATTTTGCTTCCTGTTTCGCTTAAAGCTCAGACCGATCCTCAGTTTTACGAACCTCCGCACAATCATCTGGACTGGTTTACCATTGAGAGCGAACATTTCCTGATTCACTTTCAGAAAGGAAATTCACGATCGGCTAAAGTAACCGCCCGAATTGCTGAAGAAATTTACCAACCCATAGTTGATTTATATCAGCACGAACCTGATCCGAAAGTCAGTATCGTTCTTAAAGATCGCGACGATTACTCAAACGGAGCCGCTTACTTTTTTGACAACAAAATTGATATCTGGCTTCCTGCTTTAGATACACCACTTCGAGGTACTCACAATTGGTTGAGAAATGTAATTGCCCATGAATTCACCCACATCGTACAAATTCAAAAAGCGATGAAACGAAAGAGAAAATTTCCGGTGAGTTACCTTCAATGGTTGAGTTATGAAAATGTTCGCCGTCCTGATGTTTTGTACGGCTTCCCTAATGGAATAGCGACTCTCCCGTTTGCTTCCATCAATGTTCCGGCTTGGCTTGCCGAAGGCACGGCTCAGTACCAGAGACAAGCGCTTGTTTATGATACCTGGGATTCTCACCGTGATATGATTTTGCGAACCCGAATTTTATCTGATACTTATTTCAATCTCGATGAAATGGGAACGTTCTCATCCAAAACAAGCATAGAACGCGAAACAGTTTACAACCAGGGATATGCATTTGTGATCTATTTAGTGGATCGTTTTGGTGAAGATGTTTTACGTGAAATCAGTGAAGCTTTGGCAACTAAAAATTTATTTAACGTTGCGGATGCTATCGAAATAGCAACGGGCATATCAGGCTATCAGGTTTTCGATGATTGGATTGCGGATCGCAAAGAGTTTTATACTGATGCTCTTCAAAACCTTGACGAAACAACTGCTGAGTATGTTGAGAAAGATGGATTTTTCAATTTTCATCCCAAAGTTTCTCCTGATGGGAATTCAATCGCTTATTTATCAAACAAAGGCAGAGATTATAGTCTTGCATCATTATACATCCGGGATAAAAACGGGGATAAAGAAATTGCTCAAATTTCCAACAAATTGTTTGATGAACATCAACATCATGCCATTGCTACAGAAAAACCTCAGATCACTTTTATAACAACTACTTACTCATTCTCACCTGAAGGAAATCAAATTGCTTATTCCGTTAATAAGGCTACTAAATACGGCGAATCTTATCGTGACATTTTTCTCTATGATTTAGAATCCGAAGAGCATAAAAGAATTACCGACGGAGCCAGAATCGAATCTCCAATATTCAGTCCGAATGCTGATAAAATTGCTGCTATTCAATACAATAAGGGAACTCAAAATCTGGTACTTCTTGATCCCAATACCTCAGAAATCACTTCCCTTACGGATTACAAAAATGGAGAAACGGTTTACACTCCAAGCTGGTCACGCGAAGGAAATGAAATTTATTTTGCTTATGCGGATCATGGAAACAGAAGTATTAAAAAATATGATATCAATACACAGAATGTAGTCGATGTAATTCCGAATTTCATTTTCGATTCAAGAGATCCATTCATTTCTCAGGATGGAAAAAGTATGTATTTCAGTAGTGACCGGGACGGAATTTTCAATATCTATCGAAGAGATTTAAATACTGATCAGGATGTAAAGATCACTAATGTACTTGGTGGAGCATTTATGCCTTTTGTTGACGATGCGGGTACATTATATTTTTCAGAATACGAAGCGGGCGGTTACAAAGTCAAGAAAATCAATCTACCATCAAATGCAGAAAATCTTGGGGAATATCGGCCTGATCTTGATGAAACAATGGAAGCGCATATTGATTCTATTATTAGTTTTGACGCTTTAAATCAGTTTGATGATTCCGATCTCAACGAATTTTCTGATGCTGAACACGCCATTGCAGATACCGGATCTTATAACTTCTCGATGGAAACTTTAAACTCTTCGGATAGTTATTCTTATCGGGAGTACGAAGATACTTTTACCAACTTCTCCTTCTTCCCTGTTCTCCGTTTTGATAATTATTCCAAGTTAAACGGAAATAATGGTACACTTCTAAAGAACGGAAAGTTTGGTAAGCTTGGAGAAAATCTTCTCAGAGATATGAAACCGGGCGTTTATTTTACGTCGCGTGATGTACTTGACAGACTCACCATTTTTGGTGGAGCTATGATTGGGGTTGGCTCCCTTCCGGCCGAAAGTATTGGTGGATTTTTTAAACCGGATCGCCTTTTTGAGTTGGACAGAGATTTATTTCTTATTGCCGAATATCGTGGACTTCCTTTTATCAAAAAAGGATGGTCACCCACAGTTTCCCTCGAATTGTATAATCTTCGAAGAAATGTTCAGGATGGACTTCAGGTTGAAGAATTTCCCTGTACTTCATGTGCTCAGAAAGATACTGTGAATGTAGATATCGCCTATCAGATTTGGGAAGCAAACCTGTTTTTCAGAAGCAAACTAAGCCGGCGTTCTTTACTTGAATTGGGTATTGGGTACAGTCCATACCGTGTGGAAACCGATAATTTCTTTTCAAACGAACTTCAGGCATTTATTTCCGGCTCTTCATCTGAATACTTTAAAGGAACTACTCTTTCTGCTTCTTACACATTCGATTATTACGAGTTTACCACAGATGCCGATATTGCTCCAACCGGATTAAAAGGATATCTGCGATACCAATATCAACCGGGTAAATTGCTTGAGGAATACGAAATAAAGGATGGTGCATTGGTACCAATTTTTGAGTCCACAAAGAATCATTCCGCCGAAATGCATATTCGTTATGGATTCAAATTGAATTCAGGCCAGGCTTTTCAGGCTCGTGGGCGTGGTTTTGCTTACTTCAATAATCCCGATGATGCTTTTTATGCCGACTACATCGGCGGATTTCTTGGAATGAGAAGTTATCCCTATTTCGCTCTTGGTGGAGAAAGAACTGCATTTACAAGTCTTTCATACTTTGCTCCGATTGCAAAAAATATTACTAAACAAGTGGGTCCATATACATTAGATAAATTATATGCCAGAGTATTTCTGGAAGCAGGAAATGCCTGGAACTCTCCATTCGGAACTGATAACACATTGAAAACCGGAATTGGTACTGAGCTGCGACTCGCAATGAATGGCTATTACCTCTTCCCTCTTAAATTGTTTGTAAGTGCTTCCTATGGATTTAATGAATTTCGATTGACACTTCCTGATGAATTCGTAACAGGTTCAGGAAATAATTCCGTTACTTACGGGCGAGAACTATTATTCCATTTCGGTTTAACTTTTGATTTTGAGTTGTTATGAGACCACATAAAAGCTTTTTCCTCGTGATATTACTTTTTGCAGCATCAGAATTGACTGCACAATTGAAAACCGATCTTCAGGGTTCTGTAATCAAAATTTCTGAAGATGTTCAACAGCCGGTTTCTATATCTGATTTCCAGTACCAGCCATCTGATCAAGGAGGATTGATAGGAGCGCTTCAAACTCAACCGGGATTAGCCTTTCTGTCATCCGCAATTATTCCTGGAACTGGACAAGCTGCTAACGGAAAATGGGCAAGAGCTGGAATCTATTTGGCAACAGAGGCTTTCAGCATCTTTTATTATATCAACAGAACCAATAAAGCCCGGGAACAGGAGCAAGCTTACGAAGCTTTTACACATCGCGAATGGAGTGTAGTTGCTTACTCACAATGGTTGGTTGCCTACTACGATAATAATGGACTATCAGACCCGAAAGTTGAACAACTAAGAAATATGGTTGCAGGTTTAAATCCTGATTTTACTGATACACGGAACGACTGGGCAAAAGTAGATATCAATTTATTGCAGCGAATTGAGAGAGATACTGAACTCATTTGTGGAAGCTGCCCATCAGGAAATTTCTCTCATGTTTTACCAGCTTACGGTTCTCAACAATACTACGAATTAATCAGTAAATATTATCAGTTTGAAGGCGGTTGGTCAGATTTCTACGCTCAAAATGTAGCTCAAAACAATCCCAATTATAATTATCAGTATGATACAAACGGGAGTTTTGCTTCCGATTTCTTTTTTCTCGGAGCTGATCGGGCTGCCCGATTCAATAATAACTATCGTCGTGCCGGGAACATATTAAGTTTACTTGTGGTAAATCATGTTGTATCTGCCTTTGATGCTCTATTCACTTTAAAATTGAAAAACGCAAAGCTTCAGGCTAACGCTGATTTAACAAGAGCAGATACTTTTTCTGTAACCTTGCACTTTTAACATCGGAATTGATGCTGTATTTTTGGAGCATGCTGAAAAAGATTTTCACAAGTAAAAAATTCTACCTCACTCTTTTAGGAGTTTCTGTGTTTGGCGCCGGAGCTTTATTTCTGTTCGACAAAGTAATTATGCCTGGCTATACCAATTACTATAAGGGACTAACAGTACCTGATCTGACGAGAATCACTCTTGAAGAGGCTGAGCAGGAACTTACCGCAATAGGCCTAAGATTTGAGGTTGCCGACCGGCGTGCTAATTCTGCTTTTCCGGCAAATTATGTAATTGATCAGCAGCCATCAGCAAATACCATCGTAAAACCCAACCGGAAAATTTACCTGACGGTTAATACCGAAGTTAAACCTGTGGTTGAAGTTCCGAATGTAATCAGTCTTTCTTTGCGAAACGCTCAAATTCAACTTCAAAATTATGGACTGGAGTTAGGTTCAACCAGTTATGAATCTTCAAGATTTAAAAATGTGGTTCTGCGCCAATCTATTCCTGAAGGTGATACGGTTGCTAAAGGAACGACTATAGATTTAGTTGTGAGCGATGGTCTTGGAGATAAAATTGTTCAAATTCCTGAAATTGTTGGACTACGATTACCACAGGCTCAACTAAAACTTCGGGAAGCAGGACTTAGAATTGGTGAAATCCGGTTTCGCCCCACTAAAGAAGTTAATCCCAATGTAGTATTAGAGTTTTCGCCAAAAGTAACTGAAATTGTAGAGGGTGAAACGCTCGATCTGATTATTTCTGAACGCTTTGAAGCTATCGAACCCGAAGAAGGTGGAGTGGTAAACATCGATTCAACCGGAACTCCGATTCCTCAACAAATTCCTAACAAAAAATAATATGGATTTCAAACTTCCGATTCTTGCTCCTTCCATTTTAGCCGCAGATTTTTCGCAACTCGGGCAGGACATTCGAAGTTGTATTGACGGAGGTGTAACATGGATTCACTGCGATATCATGGACGGACACTTTGTACCTAATATCAGTTATGGTCCTTCCACCGTAAAAGCAGCCAGAAAATCTGCACCGGAAGCTTTCATGGATGTTCATTTAATGATTGAAAATCCGGACAAATACGCTGAAGATTATGTGCAGGCCGGAGCCGATCTGATATCCGTTCATTACGAAGCATGTCCACATTTGCATCGTTCTATCCAGAACATTAAAAAGTTCGGTGTAATGGCAGGCGTTGTAGTCAATCCTGCAACTTCATTGTACAATATCGAACCTATTCTGGAATATGTGGATTTGGTTTTGATTATGAGCGTAAATCCCGGATTTGGCGGACAAAGCTTCATCGAATCCAGTTATGACAAACTTCAAGAACTTGTTGATTTAAGAGAAGCCGGAAATCACAGCTTCCTCATCGAAATTGATGGCGGCGTTGGCTTAAATAATATAGAATCAGTAGTTGAAGCCGGAGCAGATGTTTTAGTAGCCGGAAGTAGCGTTTTCAAAGCTGATGATATCACAGCCAGAGTGAAGGAATTACAAAATAAGCTTGCGATAGCTGATAGCTGATAGCTGATAGCTGATAGCTGATAGCTGATAGCAAGCTTATTTTTCCTTATCTTTCACTATTAATTCATACATAAAAATTCTATCTCCATCGAAGACGAAAGAACACTTTTAGAACAGGTTGTTGATATATC
The DNA here is from genome assembly GCA_965267565.1 of Balneola sp. Taxonomy (GTDB): domain Bacteria; phylum Bacteroidota; class Rhodothermia; order Balneolales; family Balneolaceae; genus Balneola. The sequence continues at coordinate 2,640,504 of OZ254085.1, read as the reverse complement.
CGAATCTGATCCGATTTCACTATTTGGACTCCACGACAAAAACATTCAGGTTCTCGACAATACTTTTACCGAAACAAAGATTAATTCCCGAGGAAACCGAGTTAAACTGACCGGTCCGAGTGAGCAGGTTGCTTTGGTTAAAAATGTCATTGAAGGAATGATTGGAGTCGCATCCCGAAAAGGATCGGTTTCTGAAAATGATGTCAAAACTCTCATTACACTAAAAAGTGGTGAGCGCCGCGCCAGAGAGCCAATGCCCACCGATTTGGGTTCCGGAGAACTGATTCTTTATACTCACGATGGGATCCCTGTTCATGCAAAAACTCCCGGACAGAAAAGAATTGTAGAGTCTTCAAATTTGAATGATGTTTTGTTCTCGATTGGGCCTGCTGGAACCGGAAAAACTTATACTTCTGTAGCACTTGCAGTAAAAGCACTCAAAGAGCAACGAGTTAAAAAAATCATTCTTGCTCGCCCTGCAGTAGAAGCCGGTGAAAGTCTTGGTTTTTTACCCGGGGATTTGAAAGAAAAGATCGATCCATATCTGAGACCTCTTTACGATGCACTGGAGGACATGATCGAACCGGACAAACTGGAATTATACCTAACCCGAAATATCATTGAGATTGCTCCTCTCGCATACATGAGAGGGCGAACATTAAATAACGCCTTTGTGATTTTGGATGAAGCTCAAAACGCGACCAATGCTCAGATGAAAATGTTTCTGACCAGAATTGGATTTAACAGTAGGGCAATTATCACTGGAGATGTTACCCAAACTGACCTTCCAAGAAGGCAAGAATCAGGATTAATTACTGTCCAAAACATTCTGAAAGATATTGACGGAATTGATTTTGTTTACCTGAAAGAAGAAGATGTAGTGCGTCATAAATTGGTAAAGGATATTATCAATGCCTATGAGAAGTTTGAGGTGAAGAAGTGATTGGTTTGAATCATAACAGTTACAAAGTATCTTAGTGACACAGTAACAAAGTAAGTGATTATGATTAAAACATTTCGAGATTTGAAAATCTGGCAGAAATCAATGGAATTAGTAACTGATATTTACAGAATTACTTCAAATTTTCCGGATGAAGAAAAATACGGATTAACTTCACAGCTAAGAAGATCCTCCGTTTCCATTCCATCAAACATCTCTGAGGGTTTTGGTCGTAATTCTCAAGGTGATTTTAAAAGATTCGTTAACATATCTATGGGATCACTTTTTGAGTTACAAACCCAAATTGAAGTTGCTAAGAACTTGGATTTTATAAATAAAGATATTTTTGAAAAGATATATGATGATACCCGAGAAATTGAAAGAATGATCAGTAGCTTTCTTCGAACACTAAATTAACTCTGTTACTCTGTCACTTTCTTCCACTATGTCACTTTCTTCAAGATCAACCTATGCCGCCGCCCTTTACGAAGGAACATTCTCTGTAGGGCTGGATAAAAAATTCAATCGTATTTCTAGAGATGATAAACCCGCTAAAGGAGCTCTTAAAATTTCATTGAATCCTTTTCTTGTTTCTACTCCTGATCGCAAGTTTCTTTTTGATTGTGGAATTGGAGAATTCGGTGAAGATACCGGACCGCATTTCATGAGAGAAAATCTGGACAAACATGATCTCACTGAATTTGATATTACGGATGTAGTTTGTAGTCACTTGCACTACGATCATATTGGCGGACTGGCACATAAAGAAAATGGTTATTGGGAACTTACTTTTCCTGAAGCAAAAGTTTGGGTTTCAAAAAAAGGGTGGGAAAAAGTGATGAACAAAGACGTTTATTACGATGAAGAAAAAACGGAGTTTGTCACTTTTATAGATGCTAAAGCCGATCTTCATTTTTTAGAACCAGAAGATCAACCGTATCCTGAATTGAAAGTAGAAAAGATCGGAGGTCACACCGAATTCCATCAGGTATTATTATTCGATGATGGAAATGAGAAGTATATGCAAGCGGGTGATGTGATTGCTACGCGTGGACAAATAAACCGGAAGTTTGCCGCTAAATATGATTTTGATCCTGAGCAAAGCCAGAAGCAACGGGAACGACTGGCAAAATTGGCATATGAGGAAGGTTATCATATTTTAGGCTACCACGATGATAGTACACCTATCGTCAAAATTACCGGATTTGATGAAAAGACCGGTTACATTACTGAATCCATTGAATCTGATGTCGAATATTCCTGATTACATTTCTGAAATAAAAGATTTTCTTGTTGAACAAGGATTTCCTGAATCATTAGACGCAACGGTTATTCTTGGCTCAGGACTTGGAGATTTCGGAGCTGAAATTGAAAATGCCACAACTGTTCCCTATTCAGAAATTCCGAACTTCCCACAGTCTACTGTAAAAGGACATTCAGGTTCACTGATTGTTGGTGATATAGGAAATAAAAAAGTAATGGCATTTTCGGGACGTTTTCACTTTTACGAAGGATATGAATTTCGGAAAACCATTCTTCCTGTACATCTTGCTCATGCTTTTAACACCGGAAAACTTCTGATCTCTAATGCTGCCGGGGGAATTAATCTGGATTTCAGAGTTGGCGATTTGATGGTGATCGAGGATATCATAACTCTAAATATGGATTTGAAAGCTGCACCTTCTTCAAAGAGATGGCAGCTCAACTTGTACCCCATCGCAGATCGTGTTCAGGAAATTGCTGATGAAGTTGGCGTTGAAACCAAGCGCGGAACCTATCTGTATGTGAAAGGACCCAATTACGAAACCAAAGCAGAAATTAAAGCTTTCCGGATGTTGGGCGGAGATGCTGTTGGAATGAGTACCGCCCCCGAGTTAATGGAAGCCGCCCGACTTGACATAAAATCCGCCGCTGTTTCTTTGATAACCAATGCCGCTGCAGGAGTAACCGATCAGAAATTAGATCACGCCGAAGTAAAAGAAGCCGCCGAAATGAAAAAGGGTGAGTTTGCGGAGTTGGTGAAGGGGTTGGTACAGGAATTGTGAATTCTTGATTAGTAATTATGAATTTTGAAAATGATAGTCTTAAAAGTGCTTATTTGTTAATTGGAACTATTACAATGGTTCTAATTCTTTGCGGTATCGCAATTTTCTTTTCATTCGATTCATGGGGTGATCGTGGTTCTTTTGGAGACATGTTTGGATCAATTAATGCTCTTTTTTCTGGTCTTGCACTCGCTGGAGTAATTTATGCTATTCTGCTACAACGAAAAGAACTTTCATTGCAAAGAGAAGAACTTGAATTAACTCGTAAAGAGCTTGCAAAAGCTGCGAAGGCTCAAGAGAAATCTGCAAACCTCCTATCTCAACAGCTTGAAATGAGTATTGATTCAAAAAAAAGAATTATGGAAAAAGAAGTTATGGAAGCAGAACCTTTTTTCGTTAAAGATAGAGGAGGTTCAAAAACCGGAGAAATTTTTCTGCTTTTAATAAATAAAGGTGGTGAGATTAGAAATATTACAATTGAACCAGTTTCTGAAGGATATAAGATAAAAATTCACGAACAAATCATTATACCAAAACAAGGCAAATTTAGAATTACCATCCACTCCAATAATGGAAAAAATGCCAATTACCCATTTAAAATTTCATACACAAATAAATTAGGCTTAGAAAGTAGCCAAACCTTTGACTTTAATCTTACGAAGCGTTTGTTTTCTAGAATTGAAGGCTATCAACCCCAAGGTTTATGATTTTCGTTTCCCCTACAGATTCTGAATCAAGTTCAGAATGACACTTATATAATTAGAGGAAAGAAACTGGTTTGTCATGCTGAACAGTGAACGAAGTGAACGTGATTCTCCGAAGGAGTCCTATGGACAGCATCTGTGTTAAGCTAAGATTTTATTGAGGTGAAATAACAAATTCAAAATTACTCAGGTGTTCATACATCTGTCGGAAGAATGCACGGCTGATGGAATTTGATTGAAGATACTTCTTGACTCTACTTAGTTTCCATTACTCCGCCTTCGGTGAAATGATGGAATTCATTCAAATTATTAGTTTAATAACTCCCACTTCATCATTCGTTATTCCTTGTTCGATATTCAATATTCCTCCCCTCTTTCACTCTCTCCCACCACTTTTTTAAATCCTTAAAACCGCTCTCAAATACAGTGTGGAAAACTTTTCTGATTTTCCTGAACAAATTTCTTGACACATAATATATTTTTGGGGTACATTGTGGGGTGATGTGGGAGATAGTGGGGACTACTCCTGAATCACAAATTTTAGCAATCTTCAACACCTCGAGGGAATAGTGCCAAGCTTTAAAGGACAATACGAGCATAGTATAGATGCAAAAGGACGTGTCGCCTTCCCTGCTAAGCTACGCAAAAATCTCAGTCCAGACGCACAGGAACGCTTCACTATTGTACGCGGACAATCCGAAGAATGCTTATATTTATACCCCGAAAACGAGTGGGAAGCTGTGGAAAAAAAGCTTTCTACCGTGAATTCCTTCAGTAAAAAAGGTCGCTTGGTCAAAAGATATTTACTCAGATTTGCTGAAGACCTTTCTCTTGATAAACAAAACAGAATCGCTCTCCCCTCCGACCACATCAACTACTCGGGCATCGACTCAAAAGTAGTATTTATCGGAATGGGCGAACATATTGAAGTTTGGTCCCCTGAAAAATTAGCAGAAGCTGATGCAAATGTAAGTGCAGAATCCATCGAAGATATTTTTGAACAGGTACTGGGAGACAGTGAAGAACATGATGGTGCTTGAGATGACTACATATCACGAGCATATCCCGGTGATGTTGGATGAATGCATGGACGGTTTAATTACCGATCCAAATGGCGTTTATATAGATGCTACTTTAGGCGGCGGCGGTCATTCCAAAGAAATTCTCTCCCGACTTGATGATGATGCAACTTTATATGGCATCGATCAGGATGATGAAGCCATTGAAGCGGCATCCAAAAGAATAGGACAAGATCCCCGGTTTAAAACAATAAAAGGTAATTTCGGCTATCTGACTACACTTCTACCTCCCCATGAGAAAGGTCAGGTAGCCGGAATCCTATTGGATCTCGGAGTTTCAACTCATCAGATCAAAGAAGCGGAACGCGGTTTCAGTTTTCAGGAAGACGGTCCCTTGGATATGCGAATGGGAAATCTTTCAGGAGTTTCCGCTTATCAGGTTGTGAACAATTATGATTATGAGACTCTCAGGGACGTAATCTTCCATTATGGAGAAGAACGTGCCAGCCGACAGATCGCTAAAGAAATCATTGCTAATCGCCCTGTTGAAACTACCGGGCAACTCGCATCTATTGTTAAAGAAATAGTTCCTCCGAAGTTTGCGGTAAAATCCCTTGCAAGAGTCTTTCAGGGCATAAGAATTGAAGTTAACCGCGAGTTAGATGTTTTGAAAGATGTTTTGGAGCAATCTTTAGAAGTTCTGCAACCGGGCGGGAGAATTGTAGTGATATCCTATCACTCACTGGAAGATCGCATCGTTAAAAAGTTTTTCAAATCAGGAAATTTTGAAGGCAAACTCGAGAAAGATTTTTACGGAAACGTTATTTCCCCAATTCAAGTCGTCAATCGACAAATAATAACGCCCTCCGAAGAAGAAATTGCTAAAAACCCGGCTTCCCGAAGCGCTAAACTCCGGATAGCCGAAAAGTCAGACGGAGGCAGTCAATGATCGTGCAATCCCCACTTAAACAGCGCGAAACCCGACCTAACCTCCGTAAAGTACCTTTACCTGATAACTCCTCCCCTTCAAAATCCTCAAAAAAATCAGGTAGTCGTACAGCAAAATCGGTTGGAAATTCTCTGAAAGGAATCAAACCCTGGAAGATAATTCTCGCCACCATCGTAGTTGGTGTATTTGGATTCCTGTATCTCACCCATGTGTTTTCTACCCAAAAACTATTGGAAGAAGTGCAGCTACTGGAAGCAGAATACAATAAAGCTCGTACTCAACATGATGCACTAAAATTGCAGTACGACCGAATGATTGGTCCTGCCGAGATTTATGAAAAAGCAGAAAAAGCCGGATTTGTAAATGGTGGTCCCGCCGATAAAATCATAGAGGTGAAGGAGTAAATGACTGAACGCACTGCCATATTAAGCAGAATATTTCTGGTCTTTGGGCTTCTGTTGCTCATTCCATGTGTATTAGCGTTCCAGTTGATACGCATCAATTATATGGAAGGAGAAAACCTCAGAAAACTCTGGAGCCAACAAGCCGTTGACAGCATCCCTATTCCTGCACAGCGTGGTAACATTTACGATGCTAACGGAACACTTCTGGCAACCAATGCTGCAAATTATCTGATCGCTTTAGATCCTAAAGTAAAAGATGCCAATGGTAAATCTGTAACTGCCGAACAAATTGATGAACTTGCCAAAGTTCTGGAAGCTGAGACCGGTAATTCTGCTTCTTATTTCAAAAACCGGATTAAACAAGCTCCTTCCCATTCACAGTATATAGTCTTGGCAAAAAACCTTTCTCCGATTTCGAAAGATGAGGTAAACAAGCTGGGTATAAAAGGAGTTATTGTTGAGGAAAGCTTCAGCAGAAAATATACATTTGGTTCTCTTGGGGCACATGCACTTGGTTTCGTGAATCACAATATGAGCGGAAGAACCGGACTTGAGGCTTATTATAATGATGAGCTTGAAGGCGAAGCCGGAGTTCAGCAGGTCCGTCGCGATCCCCGAAATCAAATTTCAGCTTATTTAGGAGCTCCCAAAAAACTTCCGGTAAACGGGAATTCTATCCACACTACCATCGACTCCTACATTCAGGCTATTCTTGAAGATGAATTAAAGCGAGGCGTTGAAAAACATTTAGCTGATTACGGCACGGGAATTATTCTCGATCCTAAAACGGGAGCCATTAAAGCTCTGGCAAATTACCCGACTTACGATCCAAACTTTCCGGGCAGTGATGAAAATGAAAATCGCAGAAATTTCGCTATTTCTGACATGATTGAGCCGGGTTCTACTTTCAAATTAGTTACGGCAATCGCCGCAGTTGAGCAGGATAAAGTAGATTTTGAAGAAGTGTTTGAAACTCCCGAATCCGGTGAAGTGGAAATTCATGGGCTTACTTTGAGGGATCACGATCCACTTGGAAATATGACTTTTCAGGAAGTGATTCAGAAATCTTCCAATGTTGCTACTGCTGAAATTGCTATGCGATTGGAACCTAAGATTTTCTATCAATACGCACGTAATCTGGGATTTGGCTCAGAAACCAACATCGATCTTTCCGGTGAAGTTGCAGGAATTTTAAACAAACCTTATGACTGGAGCTTAGTGAGTTTGCCCTGGATGAGTCACGGATACGAAATTTTAGCTACGCCCCTTCAGGTGGCTCAGGCTTATGCCGCTTTTGCTAATGAAGGGAAATTGATGAGACCGTATTTGGTAGATCGAATTGAAGATCAGAATGGAGATATTATTCACAGAAATGAGCCGGATCAAATCCGCAGAGTGGCAAAAAAACAAACGCTCGAAAAATTACTCCCTGTGTTTGAAAGCGTAGTTACTGATTCGGGCACCGGAGAATGGGCTCAAATAGATGGGCTCAGAATCGCAGGAAAAACCGGAACAGCTAAAAAAGTATATAAAGGAAGATATTCCAATAAATACCTCGCATCATTTGTAGGATTCTTTCCAGTTGAAGATCCGAAATATGTTTGTCTGATCGTTCTTAACGAACCAAAAACAAGTGGATACGGTGGTTATACTGCCGGACCTATTTTCCGTGAAACTGCAAAGAGAATTGCCGGACTTGATCAGGATATTCAACGAAATATGCGTTTTGATGATGAGCTTTTAGCTTCTTCCAAAATGCCTGCCCTTGTTGGTACTGAAAAAGAACAATCTGAAGAAATCCTGAAATCGTTGAACATCCCATTCAAGATAAAAGGGAAAAGCGGATTCATTGCAGCGCAGAATGTTGAGCCCGGAACAGACATCTCATCAGAAAAAGAAATTATTCTCACTTTATCGGAAACCTATTCCGAAAATGACAGTTCATCTGTAAAAGATGGCTTTGTTAAAATCCCTGAGTTGCGTGGTATGAGTATGCGTCAGGCAGCAAAAATTTTAACCGATCTGGGATTAAAACCTGAAATTTATCGATCAGGCACGGTGGAACGTCAATTTCCTATGAAAGGAGATTTGATGAAAGTTGGCGGAAAGGTGACCATTCGTGGTAAAGCAAAGCCTCTTGAACTTGTAACAAGAGAGGAAAGCTGATGAACTGCCACGACCTCATAGAATTTATAAATCCACTGAATACTTCCCGTTTTAAACCGGAGGGAGAAGTTGGTCCGCTTGTTCAGGATTCAAGACAAGTCACCGAAGGTTCCGTTTTTATCGCCATAAAAGGCACCGAAGTGGACGGGCATATGTTTTTGGAAGACGCCATCCATCGGGGAGCGAAAGTGTTGATTTGTGAAGAGTCTTATTACACCGATGCCGAAGTTTGCGTCATTGAAGTTGAAGATACAAGAAGCCTGATTGGTCCGCTTGCTCAGGAACTTGCCGGAAATCCCGGAAAGAAATTAGAGGTGATCGGAATTACCGGCACAAACGGTAAAACAACAACCGCAACACTCGTTTATCAAATTTTAAGTGAGCTTGGAGAAAAAGTCTCGTTGTTAGGCACCGTTGAAAAACGAATTTTGAGTGAAAAGCTGGACAGCAAACTTACCACAGCTGACCCCATCGAACTTGCCAGCGATATGAAGAAAATGGTTGAAGCAGGTTCTGAATATCTTGTCATGGAAGTTTCTTCTCATGCACTGCATCAGCAAAGAGTTGATGGTTTTGATTTTAAAGTGGCTGCCTTCACGAATCTCTCTCATGATCATTTGGATTATCATGAGACCATCGAAGAATATGCGGCTGCCAAAAAACTGCTTTTTGATGGTTTGAAGGAAGATGCTTTTGCCATTATAAATAAAGATGATGAGCAAAGTGAATTCATCAAAAAAGATTGTGCGGCTGAACTCAGGGAATTGAGTTTTGAAGAAAACGCATCTGTAAAAAAGAATACCGCTGAAGGTTTAGTTATAGAAGTGGATGGATTCGAAATTTCTTCTTCATTAGTTGGAGATTTCAACGCTTACAATATTGCTGAAGCATTTATGATTGCCTCCGCTCTTGGGTTCAATCAGCAAAAAATTGCAGAATCCATTTCAAAAGTAAAAGGCGCTCCCGGTAGAATGGAAGCCGTTAAAACGGATGACGAAAAATCTCCAACCGTAATCGTGGATTATGCCCACACTCCGGATGCTCTTAAAAATGTCTTAGCCACTTTAGCCGGATCAAAATCCAAAAACCAATCATTGTACTGCGTATTTGGTGCCGGAGGAGATCGTGATTCGGCAAAAAGGCCTGAAATGGCTAAAGCAGCCGAAGAATTTGCCAATCAGATAATAGTGACGAGCGATAATCCACGCACTGAAAATCCGGATCTGATTATAGCGGATATTTTACAGGGATTTGAGCAAACAGAGAATGTGATTTCGATTACTTCACGTAAAGAAGCTATTTATCGAGCGGTAGAACTTGCTTCTGTAAACGATATCATTCTGATTGCAGGAAAAGGTCATGAGGATTATCAGGAAATTGACGGCGAACGACATCCTTTTGATGATCGAGTAATCGCCCGGGAAGCTCTTCAACTTAAAACTGAAGGAGGCTTCTGATGCTGTACGAATTATTTGCATGGTTGGAATCAGTATATGAATTGCCCGGAGCCGGAGCTTTCGAATATATTTCCACAAGAACAGGACTTGCGGCCGTTACTTCTGTACTCATCAGCTTAATCATTGGGCGAAGAATCATCAAATGGCTGATGAATATGCAGCTCAAAGAGGTCATTCGGGATGATGTGGGACTTGATCACCATAAAGCCAAAGCAGGAACTCCATCAATGGGTGGCGTAATTATACTATTAGCGGTGATCATTCCTTCAATGCTTTTCATGAAAATGGACAGCATCTATGCGTGGCTGATCATTTTTGTAGTGGTTGCCTTAGGAATCGTTGGATTTATTGACGATTACATCAAAGTAGTACGAAAAGATAAATCCGGTCTTGCAGGTCGGTTCAAAATTTTTGGACAGGTTAGTGTGGGAATTGTAGTAGGAGCCGTTTTGTACTTCCACCCGGATTTTGCTGAAGTAAACACGCTTTCTACCGTTCCCTTTTTGAAAAATGTGAATATTGATTACGCCTTCTTCGGTGAAGAGTTAGGCTGGCTGATTTTTATTCCTGTTGCTGTATTTGTGATTACTGCAGTTAGTAATGCCACCAACCTTACCGATGGATTGGATGGATTGGCTTCCGGAGTTTCTGCCATTTGTGGATTTGTATTCGCCATCTTTGCTTATGTATCCGGGCGTACTGATCTCTCGGGATATCTTGATATCATGTATTTACCCGGTGCCGGAGAGCTTACTATTTTCTGCGCCGCTCTAATCGGAGGTTGTATGGGATTTCTTTGGTACAACACCAACCCCGCTTCTGTTTTCATGGGTGATACCGGTTCTTTAGCACTTGGAGGAGCTTTTGGAGCACTTGGCTTGATGCTTCACAAAGAACTACTTCTCCCCTTTATCTGTGGTGTATTCTTTTTTGAAACGCTTTCTGTGATTATTCAAACCACTTATTTCAAATACACAAAGAAAAAGTATGGAGAAGGTCGCAGAGTATTTTTGATGACCCCGATCCACCATCACTTTGAAAAGAAAGGCTGGCCGGAACAAAAAATCGTAGTTCGGTTCTGGATCATCACGCTGATGCTTGGAATTTTAAGTTTACTAACACTGAAGATCAGATAATGAAGGTAGACGGAAAACATATCGTTGTTGTTGGCGCTGCCCGAAGCGGAATTGCCGTAGCTATGCTTTTAAAAAAGCACAGAGCTGATGTTTTTGTATCTGATTTTGGCAAGATAAAAAATGACTGGAAATCGAAATTAGAATCAAAGGGAATTCCTTTTGAGGAAAATGGTCATTCAGGTAAAGCTGAAGCAGGAGAATTTGTGGTAGTTAGTCCGGGAGTCCCGACAGAATCTCCAATCATTCAACATTACCTCAAAGAAGACAAAGCTGTTTACTCTGAAATTGAAGTTGCAAGTTGGTTTACTGACAAAAAATTAATTGCAACTACCGGAAGTAACGGAAAAACAACGGTTACCAACTGGATTGCTCATTGTTGGGAAACCGCCAAAAAAGACTTTTCGGTATCAGGAAATATCGGTACAGCTTTTTCAGAGGTAGTTGATGACAGCCTGGGAGATATCATTTTAGAGATCAGCAGCTTTCAGCTGGACCATATTGATGGGTTTAAACCCAACATCAGCTTATTGCTGAATGTCACTCCGGATCATTTGAACAGATACGGAAATAGTTTTGAGGCTTATGCAGCGGCGAAATTCAGAATTACAGAAAATCAGACGGATAACGACTGGTTCATTTTCAATTATGATGATCCGGTTATAAAAGCACATGTGGAATCGCTCCACAAAAAAGAACATTCGCCCAAACTCTGGGCATTCTCATACGACAATGAAGTTCCTGAGGGAGCTTTTGTTCGGGACAATAATATCATCTTCAAATTCAACAACGAGGAAGAAACGCTTATGTCGGTTTATGATGTAGGACTCAGCGGAAAACACAATCTGAATAACGGTCTGGCAACTGCTTTGGCTGCCCGTGCCGCAGAAATTAAAAATGAAGCCATTCGGGAAAGTCTTCGCTCTTTTGTTGGAGTGGAACACCGTCTCGAAAAAGTAAGAGAAGTTGATGGAGTTCGCTACATCAACGATAGCAAAGCGACTAATGTGAATGCCGTTTGGTTTGCTTTAGACAGCTTCAACGTTCCTGTTACGCTGATTTTAGGCGGAAGAGATAAAGGCAACGATTACAATGATATTTTAGACCAAATTCAGGAAAAGGTTCATACGATCATCGCAATTGGCGAATCTAAAGACCGTGTTGAAGAACAACTTGGTGAGGCGGTTCCGAATTTTGTGAAAGCTGAAAGCATGATGCGTGCCGTGAGGGCCGCTAAAAAAGTAGCTAAACGAGGAGAAGTTGTGCTACTCAGTCCTGCTTGCGCCTCATTTGATATGTACGATAGCTACGAACATCGCGGAAAAGTTTTTAAAGAAGAAGTTTACAAACTATGAATAAAGAGGTGACAGAGCCGCAAAGTTGCAGAGTAAGTTTGAACAAACTTAGTACTCTGCAACTTTGCCTCTTTGTCACTCTGTAACCAAAAAAATGATATACACGAGTCCACATAGCAACCTTTCTAATATCATGGGCACCAGCCCGGAAGATATCGATACCCGTGCGCAAGGCAGCGATCGTTATCTGATGGTGGCTGTTATTGCTTTGATGATGTTCGGCGTGCTTGCGGTGTATTCGTCTATTGCTTATTTCGCAGAATCTAAATCCACAACGGCGTTTACACTGGTTACCGGACATATTGTCAAACTCGGAATTGCTTTTGTGGTGATGCTGATTGCTTCCAAAATAAATTACCATACCTTAGCAAAATTCAGTCGATTGGGAATGGTTGTCAGCTGGGTGCTTTTGGTAGCCGTTCTGATGTTTGGGACGGAACAATTTGGAGCCAAACGATGGCTGAATCTGGGCGGATTTAGTTTCCAACCTTCAACTGTTGCGACAGTCGCACTGCTACTTCATGTTTGTGTGTTGTTATCTGAGAAGCAGGAATATGTCAAAGATTTTAAGCGCACGTTTATACCGATTATGGTTTGGGTTGGAATTACCTGCGCTTTAATTGGTGTACAGGATTTCAGTAGTGCTGGGATTCTATTCGGAATCTGTCTGATCATTATGTTTATCGGACGAGTGAGCACCATTCAATTAGGTACGCTGGTTATTGCCGGAGTTTTAGGTGCGATGGTTCTTCTGAACATGTCAGAAAACAGACAAAGCCGAATTGATAATTATCTGCAACAAGTAAAGAATATTGAAAGCGAGCAAATTCTTCAGGGATCCGGATACCAAGCTCAACAAGCGCATATTGCAATAGCCAAAGGTGAAATGTTTGGTGTAGGTATTGGAAAGAGTTCACAGCGTGACTTCCTCCCTGCCCCGTACAATGATTTTATATTCGCCATCATCGCTGAAGAATATGGAATCTTCGGAGCTATGAGTCTGATTCTGATTTTTACACTAATTCTATTCAGGGGTGTGGTTTTCATCTCAAAAAATGCAGAAGACACCCTTGGATCTCTGCTTGCTGTGGGATGTACGCTCACCATCGTTTTATATGGATTTGTTAATGCAGCTGTTGCCAGCGGACTTCTCCCCGTGACTGGATTGCCAATGCCATTCGTAAGTTACGGCGGTACCAGTATGCTTTTTGCAGGATTGATGGTTGGGATTTTGTTGAATATCTCGAAGCATCACAAAGATCGGAGGACTATGTATTATGGGTAATCCGAAAATCTTACTTGCAGCAGGAGGAACCGGAGGACATGTTTACCCGGCCATTGCTATTGCCGATGCAATCAAAGCGCAAAACTCACTTGCTGAAATATTATTTGTAGGAACCAGAGATCATATGGAATGGACTGCTGTTCCAAAAGCCGGTTATAATATCAAAAGTATCTGGATTAGTGGATTTCATCGAAGATTAACGTTAAAGAACCTTCTTTTTCCACTGAAGCTGATAACCAGTATGATTCAAAGTTTTAGCATCGTTTCCGGATTCAAACCTCAGGTTATGGTTTCGTGTGGTGGATATGCTGCTGGTCCTGCAGGTTGGGTATGTGGAAAGCGTGGAGTTAACGTAGTGATCCAGGAGCAGAACAGTTTCCCGGGAGTCACTAACCGCATGCTTTCAAAGTTTGCCTCAGTGATATTTACGGCGTTTAAAGAAGCGGAAAACTTTTTACCCAAATCGAAAATCAAGCTAACAGGAAATCCTACCAGAAATACTTTGAATAAAGTATCTAAAGAAGAAGGTCTCAAGGCTTTCAAATTTGATGATGTAAAACCGGTACTCATGATCATGGGCGGAAGCGGTGGCGCAAAAAGCATTAACGAAGCCGTTCAGCACAATCTGGACAAACTTCAGGATATACAAGTGATTTGGCAATGCGGAAAGCGATATGCGGATGATTTACTCGAAACTGTTGATCTCGAAAAATACAGGAATGTTCGTTTGATGGCTTTCATAGATAATATGCCTGAAGCTTATGCTGCCGCAGATTTGGTGGTAAGTCGTGCCGGAGCAAGTTCCTGTTCAGAATTTATGGCGGTTGGAATGCCAAGTGTATTGATCCCCTCTCCCAATGTGGCGGGTGATCATCAGACACAAAATGCAAAATCGATGGTGGATGCCGGAGCTTCAGAATTATTATCAGATTCAGAAGCTAAAAATGTGCTTCCTGAACTTATATATCAGCTTTTTGATGATCAGGAAAAATTGAAAGCCATGAACAAAGCCGCTTTAGCTATGGCAAAGAATGATGCGGCTGAAGTAATCGCAAAAGAAATTTTAGAACTCGCTAAATCTCATAAGAATTAATGGAAAACAGAATTCAAACACAGCCCGTTTTTGGCAGAACCAGACACATCCATATGGTTGGGATCGGTGGGATTGGTATGAGTGGCATGGCTGAGATTTTGATTCAGCGGGGATATAAAGTTACCGGATCTGATGGTGCCCCCAACGAAACTACAGATCGCCTGAAAGAACTTGGTGCAACTATTTATCAGGGTCACGCTCCGGAAAATATTGAAGGAGCTGATGTTGTGGTTTACACCAGTGCGGTAAAGGCTGATGAAAATGAAGAGACTAAAGCTGCTTTAGAAAACCGAATTCCTACCATCAAGCGCGCTGAAATGTTAGCCGAACTCATGAAAATGAAATTTGGTATTGGTGTGGCGGGAACTCATGGAAAAACTACGACCACAACTATGATCGGTCATGTAACTCAGGATGGAAATTACGATCCAACTATTATGGTGGGCGGAAAGGTGCACAGTTTTGACAAAACAAATGCAGTTGTTGGTAAAGGCGATGTAATCGTTGTTGAAGCGGACGAATTTGACCGAACATTTTTACGCCTCACTCCTTCCATTGCTATTATTACGAATATTGAAGCCGAACATCTGGACATTTATGATGATCTGGAAGATGTTAAAGACGCTTTTATCGATTATGCAAACAAAGTTCCTTTTTACGGAGCCGTTATTGTTTGTCTGGATGATCCGAACGTGAGAAGTATTCTACCTGATCTTGAACGAAGAATAATTTCGTATGGACTAAGTCCGCAGGCGCAGATTCGTGCTGTCGATCTTCAGATGAATCAGTTTACAAGCACATTTACGGTGATGAATGACGATCAGAAGTTGGGAGTCATTACGCTGAAAGCTCCGGGCGACCACAATGTAAAAAACGCTCTTGCTGCGGTAGCAACAGGAATTGAACTCAATATCGATTTTAAACTGATCAAGCAAGGTCTGGAAAGATATGTTGGTGTGTTCAGAAGATTTCAAAAGAAAGCAGATGAGCAGAACATCATGGTTATTGATGACTATGCCCATCATCCGACAGAAGTTCAGGCTACACTAAATGCAGCAAGAAAAGGTTGGCCGGATCGCAGAATCGTGGCTGTTTTTCAACCACATTTGTATTCCAGAACTCAAGATCTGTATAAAGAATTTGGTCTTTCATTTTCTGATGCAGAAGTGCTGGTAATCACCGATGTATATCCATCCCGCGAAAAACCAATTGAAGGTGTAACGGGAAAACTTATTGCAGATACTGCTGAGCAGTACGGACACAAGAATGTGAATTATGTGGAAGACAAAGCAAATGTCACCGAAAAGCTGAAGGAAATTGTAAAGCCAGGCGATATCATTATTACTATGGGCGCAGGCGATATTTATAAGTTTGGTGAAGAGTTCGCCACTGAATTAACAAATGGAAATTTTAAACCTAAGGCTGATTGATCTTTGAGTACATCAAAGTCACATAGCGATAAGAAAAAAGGGAAGCTTCTCCCCTGGGCAACGGCAATAATGCTGGTTGTAGGCGGGGCTGTGCTTGCTGCTATTTACTGGAATAAGAATGTGACGGTAGATAAAGCAGAGTTTTCAGGCAATCTGATTGTGGAGGAAGCAAAACTTACAGGTGCCGCTCAAATTACATTTGGTGTCCATCCTGATAGTTTAGATCTGAAATCTATCGTAAACAGAATTGAAGATATTGATTATGTGAAATCAGCTTTTGCTTATGCTGAACCAAGCGGGGATTTGAACATCAAAATAGAAGAACGAACTCCTATTGCCATCCTTTTAAAAGGCGGCAAACAAATTTATGTGGATGAACATGGAGTTAAGCTTCCGATGTATGAAAATCATTCGTTTGACCTTCCACTAGTTTATGGATTCGATACTTTCGCAATGAAGGACACATTGAAATCTGAGTCATTTGCTCAAATCAGAGACTTTTTATTGGAAGCCAAAGAAAATGAATTTGGATGGATTACCATCAGTGAAGTGGCTTACGATCCTGAGGATGGAGTTGTGGCTCTTTCTCAGGAAAACGGAGTAAAGCTGTTGTTCGGAAATAATGATTTCAGGACAAAGCTCGAAAACTGGAAAGCCTTTTATACCGAAGTAGTTCGTGTAAAGGGCATTCAGAGTATGCAACAAGTGGACCTAAGGTTCCTGAATCAGGTAGTAACCAGAGAAATTTAGAATTAGCAATCAAAAAAACCGGTAACAATAATGTCTGAATCTGAAAACATAATGGTAGGTCTCGACATCGGGACCACAAAAATTTGCGCAATCGTAGCATCGATTGAACATGAGCGAATCAACATTTTAGGGGTTGGTAAAGCACCAAGCGATGGGTTAAACCGTGGCGTTGTTGTGAATATTGACAAAACTGTAAACGCCATTAAAGATGCGATTGCTCAGGCTGAACTCGCTTCAGGAATTCAGGTGAATTCTGTGAATGTGGGTATTGCAGGCGATCATATTCGTAGCATGCGCAGTAAAGGCGTGATCACCATCAACAATAAAGACAATGAAATTACAGCTCAGGATGTGGAACGTCTGCTTGAAGATTGTCAGCGTATCATGCTTCCAACCGATCAGCAGATTTTACACGTAATTCCTCAGGAATTTGTGGTTGATGGTCAGGATGGAATCAGCGATCCCGTTGGAATGAGCGGAATGCGCATGGAAGCTGAAGTCCACATCATTACCGGACTGGTTTCAGCAGCAAAGAATATTTACCGATGTGTGGAACGTGCGGGTTATCAGGTTGCTGATATTATTCTGGAGCCTCTTGCCTCTTCTTATTCTGTACTCGATCAGGAAGAAAAAGAAGCAGGAGTTGTACTCGTGGATATCGGTGGTGGAACTACTGATGTAGCCATCTTCCAAGATAATACCATCCGACATACTGCAGTGATTGCTATCGCCGGACAAAAAGTTACCGACGATATCAGACTCGGACTAAGCGTTCTTGATGATCAGGCGGAAACGCTGAAAAGAAAGCATGGCGAAAGTTACGCAGATATGATTGAAGGAGACGAAGTGATCACCGTTCCGGGGATTGCAGGTCGTCCTCCCAAAGAAATTACAAAAAGCATTCTTGCTAAAATTATTCAGGCGAGAATGGAAGAGATCATGGAAATCGTGGGAATTGAAATCAAAAGAAGCGGTTATTCAGAAGCCTTAAGCGCCGGTGTGGTACTTACAGGTGGTGGATCTCTGATCAAAAATATATGTCCACTTGCCAACGAAATACTTGGCCTTGATGCCAAAGTGGGTATTCCGTTAGGAATTACCGGCGGCTTGGTGGAAGAAGTGAACAGCCCCATTTATGCAACCGGAGTTGGTTTGGTGGTTCATGCCTTAAAAGCAGGAATGAACAATAACCAAACGATGATACCAACTTCGCAAAAGGGCAGCAAAAATATGGAACAGGTGATGAACAAAATCGCTGACCGTATGAAAAGCTGGTTCAAAGAACTTTAAATAAACAGCAATCATCTACAAATAAATAACAATCCAGTAAAAACAAATAAAACAGGAGTTATCATGGCTAACCATAATACTCGATTCTTTTTCGACGAACAAAGCCAGGAAAACGCAAAGATCAAAGTGGTCGGCGTTGGCGGCGGCGGCGGAAACGCAATCAACAATATGATAAATATGGGTCTCGACAGTGTGGAATACATTGCACTGAATACCGATGCCCAGGCACTAAAAAACAGCCAGGCTGATATTAAAATTCAGGTTGGTACTTCACTCACTAACGGACTCGGAGCAGGAGCCCGTCCGGAAGTTGGACGTGAAGCCGTGGAAGAAAATCGCCACGAAATTGAAGAAGCTATCGAAACCGCAGATATGATTTTTGTAACTGCAGGAATGGGTGGCGGTACCGGAACAGGAGGAGCACCTGTTGTTGCCGGAATGGCGAAACGAAAGGGAATTTTGACGGTGGGAATTATCACCACTCCTTTCGATTGTGAAGGTAAAATCCGTAAGAAATTTGCTCTTGAAGGAATTACTGAACTAAAGAAAAACTGCGATACCGTAATCGTGATCCCAAACGAGCGACTACTTGATATCGCCGATGAAAACACCACGTTGATGGAGGCTTTTGCGCTTGCCAATGAGGTGTTATACAATGCAACGCGAGGTATCAGCGACTTAATTCTGATGCCGGGTCTTATCAACCTTGACTTTGCTGACGTTCGCACTACTATGACCGACGGTGGAGCAGCAATTATGGGCTCAGCAACGGCTGAAGGTCCTGACAGAGCGGAAATCGCAGCTCGTTCTGCAATCAACTCTCCGTTACTTGACGGCGTCAGTATCCGAGGAGCGAGAAGCGTGTTGGTGAACATCAGTGCCGGATCAGCTTTGGGAATGCGTGAAACCACAACGGCAACAAGTATTGTTCAGCAAGAAGCTGGTGATAACGCAGAAATCATCCTTGGTACTGTTCTTGATGAAACATTTACTGACGAGATCAGAGTTACCGTAATTGCTACCGGATTTGATCTTGCTGAAGACCGAACTGCAGCAAAAGTAGCTCCGAATGCAACTTCGGGATTAAATCGCGCTGCTGAAAATGCAGTTCAGCAACAAAAAGCAAAACCTCAGGGTGTGCCAAGCAGATTTGCACGAACTCCGAGCGATTACTACAAAGGTGAAGGAAATCTAAAAAAATTAGACACTCCTTCTTACCTGCGTCGTGATTTAACGGCTGCTTCATCCCGACAGGAAGAACAAGCGGAAGAAGAGCAGGATAATGCAGATTCTTACCACAATCAGCAGGCTCAGGAACCTGAAGAGAAGAAAGAAAACCGAAGCAGAGATAATATTGCTCCGTTTCAAAGCAGAACCGAAAGAATTCAAAAAGACGATACCGATCAGCCGGCATTTCTCCGGAAGATCATGGATTAATCGTTAAGAATTCGAACAGATTTCGGAGCTGTCATGGGAATGGTATCTCCGGGAACTGAGAATTTTACTGGATTATAGATCCCGTTCGCATTGCGAACTGGCTATAGATTGCTAACAACAGAAGAAGCCTCCGGATAAGGGGCTTCTTTTTTTTGACCATTGATAATCACTGATTTAAGATGCTGATTTCGCTGATTCTCTTAAACTCGGCGATCCTGAAGGTTCTTCTTGTTTAAGGTTTTAGGGTCATTCCGGACCCGATCTGCAATCTGTATAGCTTGGATAGAATTCTTATATCAAAGTCATCCTGAGGATACCTCCGAAGGATCTTAGCGAATACCCGACAAAATTCTTCGTTTTCGCTCCACTTCGCTAAAGCTACGTAGATCTGTCTCAGAATGACGGTAATGGAGAATGATGAAGAGAGTCCGGTTAAATTCTTATGAGTTAATAGTTCAATAGTATTTAGAAAATTAACCGCATCTACTTATCCCCTTATCTACTAAAACTAATTCACTTTGTAATCTTGTCACTCAAGACAATCTGCTACTTCTTAACTCCCAACCATGCATTCCTTCTCTCCACTTCTTTACTCCCCGCATTTTCATCCAGCGTAGTTTGTATGCGATCTGAGGCTTCGAGTTTTACTGTGTAGGATTTTTGCTCACCCCAAAGGGTGGTTACGATCTCGATTTCATCTCCGGGATTATGGTTCTTCAGAATTTCATCTACATTTTCTACTGAGTTTAGATCTGTTCCGGCAATACTGATAAACACAGATTCTGATTCTATTCCGGCTTTATATAAAGGACTTCCAATTCGTGCATTTGAAGTCAGTTTCCAGTAACCGCTATCATTCTTTCTGATGGTTCCGCCCAAGCTCGCTTTATTTGGTTCCGCCAGTTCGAATTTCACACCAAAAGCAGCAAACAGTGATTCGTAATCAGGAAGTTTGCTGTCAAAGATATAATTATTAAAATATTCATCTGCAAAAAGTGATCCTGCATACTCCACCAGAGCCACATGAAGATCCCTAACCGTATACGGAATTTCCG
The DNA here is from genome assembly GCA_965267565.1 of Balneola sp. Classification (GTDB taxonomy): domain Bacteria; phylum Bacteroidota; class Rhodothermia; order Balneolales; family Balneolaceae; genus Balneola. The sequence continues at coordinate 2,619,992 of OZ254085.1, read as the reverse complement.
TTTTGCCATACTTCAACCAAACTAACTTTATATAATCATCCAGGTTTAAACCCCGATCCAGTTTTCGGAGAGAAAGATCCAACCCTAATCCCAAAACGCTTCCATAGGTATAATAAGAAATGAAGGTATTTGAGCGATTCACCGGATCCACCGAGCGCGCTGCATCCACAAACGGAGCCTGATAACTCATCTCAATCGGATTAAAATAATCCCTTCCGGGTGAATTAATCACGTAGTTCAATCCTCCATCCAAACCTTCCACATATTGTTTTGGCGTTCTGATGTCTGCCCGTGCAAGCGTCAATCCGGTATAATAACTGGTAAATCCTTCTGCAAACCACAGTTCGCCGCTCATGTTTGCTTCCTCAAAATCGAAAGGTTCCAGACTGGCCGGACGAATACGCTCAACGCTCCATGCATGGAAAAATTCATGCGACATTGTTCCGATACTGGTTTCTGCCAACGGTTTATCCAAAGCTTTTGAGTTCGTTACAATGGTGGAATTGCGGTGCTCCATTCCATCTCTGCTGGCATTTGGCATGTAGCAGGAAAGGAAAATGTATTCTCCATAATCGAATTTCGGAAGCTCACCATAAATTTCTTTCTGAGCATTTACGATCGCCATGGTTTTCGCAAAATATTCATCCACCTCCTGATCGGTTGACGAAGTGTGCAACGCCAAACGAATATTCTGTCCGTCCACTTTTTCTTCACGAATAAACAGATCAGCTATTTCCGTAGGGCTGTCCATGAAATAATACAGATCACGGGCGTAATAGGTATTTCGATCCAGATGCAGTAACTGCGTAGCCACTTCCCAGTTCAGGTCTTCCCTTTTGTTGAAGGTGATCTCGATGGGACGATGTTCATAATCCCGAGCCCATGCAAAAGTAGCCGGCATATTGAGGTGCGCGTGAGTTTCATCTACCTGAGAATAGGTTCCGTCTCCACGATTTGCAAAAAGGGTGTATTCAAAAGTAACTGTTCCGTCATGTCCGCTTACATTCCATTGGTGCGGATTGGGTCGGGTTACCTCCAGTTCTCTTCCCTCACTGTCTCTCGCCACCACATTGTAAACATTCTTGGCAAATTCATGAAGTGCGTAACGTCCGGGAGATGTTCTGCTCATTCGTACTTCCAGCACTTTATTTTCCAGATTTGGAAATTTTATACTGATGTTGGCTTCATGATGAACCGTATTCTGAAATGAAATTTCGTAGTAGTTGTGGGTTTGGGCGGACGCCACATTAGCGGCAAATATTGAACAAAGAACAAGGAATAATGAATATCGAAGTGTTTGGATCTTTTGCATCTGAATAAATATTGAATTAAGTGACAGAAGATGAGGAGCTTTAAGCATTGGTGCAACCGATGTTACATGTCTTTGCTTTCCTTCTTTGTAATCGCGAAGGATTCTTCGAAGCAAATCCTGTGGTGCCCCTCTGAATATGACTTTTTTTGGAGATTGCTTCGTTGGATAAAAAATCTGATTGTATTAGATTCTAAACTCCTTGCAACGACTTTAGATTTCTCACTCTCTTTGCTCATCCGAAATGTAAGACAAAAATTTCATTCAGCACTTAATTATCTGTATTACTCTTTGTAACCCATAACTTTATAGTTTACATTCGGAAATTATTAATTGCGCTACTTAATATTGGAAATCCCTTAAAATGAGAAGAGTTTTAGAACTAACTTTTATTGGCTTACTTCTTTTCAGTTGTACTAATAACAAAACGGAACTGGTGCTTCTTGGAACTGTTCATCAGCCTATACAAAACTTTACTCCGGACAGCCTCTACAATATCCTGATTGAGATAAAGCCGGATTTGATCTTGTTTGAAGTTGACTCTTCTTTTTTTACTGAAGACTTTGAATTCAACAGAACCTGGGATAGCAATGAGAATATTGCCACTGTAAAATACATGAACAATTTTGATGTGGATGTCAGACCCTATGAATTCACAGGAAGAAATGAATATCGAATAAAAATTGGTTCACGCCCTACCGACAGTAAGGCACTAAATCTTTTAGATAGTTTATACCATAAAGATTTGTTAAATCCATCAGATAGCAAAACATACAAAGACTATCTCAACATAAATGACAGCCTCAATTCATTAGCGTATCATGGAATAAAAGCTTTTAATAATTCGGATACGGATAATATTGCTCAAACCAGGCAGGAGTTTCAATACCAAAAACTTCTACACATAATGAATGAATACCCGGTTTTCTCTGACACTTATTACGTTAAAAGTGACGGCGATATTATCAGTTATTTTGAAGGGTATAAAAAAGCATCTGAATTTTGGGATTTAAGAAACAGAACGATGGCAAAAAATATTCTTCATTTTACTGATGAGTACAGAGGGAAAAGAATCGTCGTTTTGAATGGTTTTTTTCATCGTTACTATCTGGATTCTTTGCTTAGACCTGAGCAGGAAGAAAGTAATTTCATTATCAAGAATTTCGACGAATATTAAGCGGTTGTTATTCTTTTAGAAAACCGCCCTGAATTAAACAGAAGTGTAGATTCTTCACTTCGCTAAAGCTTCGCAGAGCTGACTCAGAATAAAAATGCTTTCATCCCTGCCGTAGGTATTCCTTCGGAAGAAGTGGAAATGTTTATTTGAACCGCTCGAGGTGACAGCAAAATGAAACTAACTCATAACCTATTTCAAATCTTTGTAACATATAACTCTATCAAGTACATTCAACTATAAATTCACTAAAATTTCAACTAAACTTAAACTTAAAGCGTTATTTTAATGTTGAATACAAATCAACGATAAGCTATGAAAAAATTAATTCTTGGAATTTTTTTTATTTCAACCTCTGCATTTGGACAAGAGTTTAATTTTGATATTCAGAACACTACCCTCGATGAGTATTTAAAAATGGAACAAAATTTAGGCAGTGAAAGAATCGCTACAACCTCAAACCATGTTTCATTTAGTGGGGAAGCTCAGCCAATTAAATTTCTAAGAAATGAAAAGGTAATTCCTGACTTAATAGCTTTTTACTTCTTTAAAGAAGCAGACTCGTCAATGTCTTATATACTTTACGAATGGGACATTTCTAATTTTGAAAAAAAAGATAACAATCAAAAATCTATTGAGTTCCAAACAGCATTAATAGAAAAATATCAGAGTCTTAAAAATGATATTTCGAAAGATTTCGGAAAACCAAAAATAGATAGGAATTACTCAAATATCAGTCAACGGGATTCAATAAATACTTTTGTTGAAAGCTCAACATGGAAACCTGATGAAAGTACAGAAATAGAAATGTATGCAACGGTTTCTAATTATTATGAGAAAAAAGGGATGGTCACAATTAATCCAGTTCATCGAGTTCGACTTTATATCAAAAATCAATCGAAGGAAAAAGAAATTCCAAAGTTAGACGATAAGAAATTAGCCGAATTAAATAATATTAAAAATGCCTTTTTTAAAGCTTTGGAAGCTAGAAATCTTCAAGAATCTAAAAAATTCTTATCGAACTTAATTATTGATAAAGTCAGTGATGACCAAATAACCAGACTTATTGACAATATAGATTTTGCAAGGGAAACAGAATTAATTTACAGTGGGATACAAACAGGGATTAATGGAAGGTTGTTTACAATACTTTATTTCAAGTACTCGAATAATAATTCGTCAATACAAAATGAAACGATAAAATTAACTTTTGATGACAAAGACAAAGTTGCAGGTATTCAACCAATGATTATTAGAAACAACTGAGTAAACCACGCTCATCTACTGCTATGTTACTTTTCTAATGCTGTAAAGTATTCCCCTATATAAACCATTGCCTCCGAAGAAACTTTTTGTTTTCCGACTTGGTTCAACCTCCATTGATAATCAAATTTTCCGTCGCAGTATTTAACCCATTCATCTCTCACTGTTAAAAATATTTGCTTATTTCTTAAATATGGATCAGAACGTTTATTGATTGTTCCACCAATAATCGAAACAAGCCTTCCATCCAATTTAGAACTGTGATCTTGAAATGCTTGATAAATTAAAGCTCCTGCGTCAGGGAACCATGATTCGATTTGATCTTCTCTCTTGGACTCTTCTTTCAATTTTTTTACAAAATCAGACTCCATTTCATTCTTAGGTATAAAACTCTCGAACTTCTAACCAAGAGTAACTAAGCTTTTTCCTATTTGTGAAAGATTCTTACTCATTCCATCCACGAATACGGATAACTCGGATCGTCCAATCTCATCGCTTCTTCGGTTACGTACAATGGCTTAAAAGTATCGATCATCACCGCATATTCATCGGTTTCTTCTGCCCCGATGCTGGCTTCGGCTTTGCCGGGATGTGGTCCGTGTGGAATTCCTCCGGGATGCAGCGTGATGCTCGCATAATCCATTCCTTTTCTACTCATAAAATCGCCTTCTACGTAATACAGCATTTCATCGGAATCTACATTCGAGTGATTGTAAGGCGCCGGAATGGCATCGGGATGATAATCGAACTTTCTCGGGCAGAAACTGCACACCACATAATTATGTCCACGGAAGGTCTGGTGAACCGGAGGCGGCTGATGTACTCGTCCGGTGATCGGCTCAAAATCTTTGATATTGAAAATCCATGGATACAAATATCCGTCCCAACCCACCACATCCAGCGGATGGTAATCGAAAGTGTAATGATGCATTCGTCCACCTTTCTTTATGCGGACTTCAAACTCTCCCTCTCCTTCATGAAAAAGCTGTTCCTGCGGCAAACGAAAATCCCGCTCACAAAACGGAGAGTTTTCCATAAACTGACCCATGTCCGATAAATATCGTTTCGGGAAATCAATCGGTCCCGTGGAATCTACCGTAAGAACCCGATTTTCATCCGTTTCAAAATTCATTTGGTAAGTTGTTCCTCGTGGAATGTAGATGTAATCACCGTATCCAAAATCCAGTCGCCCGAAAATAGTCTGAACATGTCCCTTTCCTTCATGAATAAAAAGTAACTCGTCGTGTTCCCCATTTCGGTAAAAATAATCCATCGCATCGGTTGGACGCATAACTCCGATTTGAATATCATTATTGAACATCAGCATCTTTCTGCCTGTGATCGGATCTCCACCGGAAGGAACGTCTTTCGTTTTCAGATGTCGATGACGAAGCACCTTTTCATCTGCCGCTTTGATCTCTATCTTCTCACCTGCTTCCACCTTAGCAACTCTTGTCGGCATATGATAGTGATACAACAACGAACTGCTTCCGTGAAAACCTTCGGCTCCGAATAATTCTTCGGTAAAAAGTTCTCCATCGGGTCGGCGAAAAACCGTGTGGCGTTTATGCGGGATGGTTCCTAGTGCGTGGTAATACATGGCTTAATTTTGAATGTTGGATTATAAATTTTGAATTGTCTCACATTCAAAATTTATAATCCATAATTAATAATTCTTACAGATTTCCTCTCAGTTCCTGCTCGCGTTCGATGGCTTCGAAGAGTGCTTTGAAATTTCCTTTTCCGAATCCTCGAGCTCCTTTTCGCTGAATGATCTCATAAAATAAGGTCGGACGATCAACCACCGGTTTTGTGAATATCTGAAGTAAATAACCTTCGTCATCGCGATCGACCAGAATTCCAAGATCTTCAAGCACTTCAATAGGCTCATCAATTTTTCCGACCCGATCTTCCAATTCTTCGTAATAGGTAGTTGGCACTTTCAGGAATTCTACTCCACGTTCCCTGAGTTTGGTTACGGTGTCAATCACATCCCCGGTCAGCAAGGCGATATGTTGTACGCCGGGACCTTCAAAGAAATCGAGATATTCTTCGATCTGAGATTTTTTCTTTCCATCCGCCGGTTCGTTGATTGGAAATTTGATCATTCCACGTCCACCAGCCATCACTTTACTCATCAATGCGGTGTATTCGGTAGAAATGTCTTTGTCATCAAAACTGATGTATTGGGTAAAACCGAGTACATCCCGATAAAAAGCTACCCAGGTATCCATTTCGCCCAGTTCCACATTTCCTACGCAATGGTCCACGAATTCTACTCCAACAGGATCGGCTTGAATGGAGCTTTCCTTAGCAACAAATTTAGGAAAGAATAACCCATTGTATTCAGAGCGATTTATAAATGAATGGATTACATCCCCATAGGTTTTTATCGCTGCTCTGCGGATAGTTCCGTTTTCATCAGAAATAGAATGAGGTTCACTTACCGGCTCGGCTCCACGTTTAACGCTTTCGTTGAATGCGCGATCTACATCTTCCACATGCATCGCAATATCACGAACTCCGTCTCCATGTTTATGAACAAACTTTGCAATCGGAGAAGAACTATTCAACGGAGCAGTGATCACAAAACGAATATTTCCCTGCTCCAGATAATAAGACGACCGGTCACGAACTCCGGTCTCCAATCCGGAATAGGCTTTGAGTTCAAATCCAAAGGTTGTGATGTAATAATGTGCTGCTTGTTTGGCGTTACTTACGTAATGTTCCACGTAATCGACATCCTGTAAACCCAGATGATCTTCAAATTCCTGTTCTATCGGGCGTTCTAACACGTTGTCTTTGGTATCCATAATCTTGGTTGATTAGCTCTTTTTGTATTACCTTCAATATAGCTGATGTAAAGATTTTTATCGACTTTTAAATTATATTTTGAATGATATTTAATTGTTGAATGTTAGCTCAACAAACTAAAAAAGCGCTTACACATGGAAACTCAAGAGCAATTAGACAATTTTCAAGCCCGGATAGATGCCGGAGAAAAAATTGAACCAAAAGACTGGATGCCGGAAAGGTATCGTCAACAGTTAACCAGAATGGGAAGTCAGCATGCGCATTCCGAAATTGTGGGTATGCTTCCGGAAGGTAACTGGATCGGACGTGCACCATCGCTTAAACGAAAAATGGTGCTTCTTGCTAAAGTTCAGGACGAAGCAGGTCATGGGCTTTATTTGTACAGCGCAATAGAAACCTTGGGCGAAAGTCGACAGGATATGATCGATCAGTATTTGTACGGGTCTGCAAAATATTCCAGTATTTTTAACTATCCGACATTGAGTTATGCGGATGTCTGTGTGATCGGCTGGTTAGTGGATGGCGCAGCTATTGTTAATCAGACAAAACTGGCACATTGTTCTTACGGTCCTTATGCACGGGCAAATCTCAGAATTTGTAAGGAAGAAAGTTTCCACAAAAAGCAGGGTTATGAAATGGTAGCCAAGATGGCTGAAGGAACTCCTGCTCAACGCAAAATGGTACAGGATGCCGTAAATAGATTCTGGTGGCCAACCTTAATGATGTTTGGACCGCATGATTCAGATTCACCAAATAGCGCTGAATTAATTAAATGGCAGGTGAAATTAAACACCAATGATGAGCTTCGTCAGCATTTTGTGGACCGGGTGGTCATGGAAGCAGAAGCCGTTGGTCTTGAACTTCCCGATCCTGATCTGAAATTTAATGAAGAAACCGGGCATTGGGAGTTCGGCGAGATTCCATGGGATGAGTTCTGGAATGTTGTAAAAGGAAATGGAGTAATGAATCGCGAACGGATGAAAGCACGACGCAAAGCACATGAAGATGGTGCATGGGTACGTGAAGCGGCTTTGGAATACTCCAGAAAGAAGAAATTAAGTCAGGAAAAGGTTTCCTGAAACTCAAGTCATCCTGAGTCCCGATGTAATCGGGGCGAAGGATTTTAATGAATTTCGAAGCGATTAATCCTGTAAGATTCTTCGCTTTCGCTCAGAATGACAAATAAATTTATGTCCGATAAGAAAACCAACGAAAAAGAAACGCCTCTGTGGGAGGTTTTTTATCAACCTAAAAATGGAAAGCCTTACGAACATGCAGGTAGTTTACATGCAGCAGATGCAGAGAATGCGCTCCAAAATGCCCGTGATGTTTATTCCCGCAGAAATGAAGGAATTGGGATTTGGGTAGTTCCATCTGATCAGATTACCGCTTCCACTCCTGAAGATATGGGACCATTTTTTGATCCGGCTTCAGATAAGCCTTACCGACACCCACAATTTTACAGTGTACCAAGAGCCGTTAAGAAAAGATCATGAGTACAGAAACTACATTGACTGAAAAAGAAGTTAAAATAGCCTATCTGCTGCGATTGGCTGACGATCGCCTGATTCTCGGTCAAAGAGTTTCAGAATGGACCGGCCACGGACCTCAACTTGAAGAGGATTTAGCTCTTGCAAATATTGCTTTGGACCTGATCGGACATGCTTCTGCATTATATGGATATGCAGCCGAAATCGAAGACGAAGGTCATGATGAAGATCATTTCGCTTATTTCAGGGATGATTACGAATTCACCAATCTTCAACTCTGTGAACTCCCAAAAGGTGATTTCGGATTCACTACCGCTCGTCAGTTTCTGTTCAGCGCCTTTAGTTACTTTCAGTATGAGCGATTGAAAAATTCTGATGATGAACAATTTTCGGGAATGATCTCAAAGCACCTAAAAGAAATTAAATATCATCTTCGTCATTCCAGAGACTGGGTTTTACGATTAGGTGACGGTACGGAAGAAAGTCACAAGCGAATTCAGGATGCCTTTAATGAGCTTTGGATGTATGTGGACGAATTATTTTATATGGATGAAGTTGATGAACAGCTGATGCACAGCAATTTTGCCGTTGATTATTCAGAATTCAGAGATGAATGGAAAAAATTAGTGGAAGAAACTCTGGAAGAAGCAACGTTGACGGTTCCGGATTGGGATCAGTTTATGATGAGCGGCAGCAGAAATGGAATGCATACTGAGCATTTAGGTCACATGTTAGCTCAGATGCAGTTTTTGCGAAGATCGCACCCTGATGCAGAGTGGAAATGAAGTAAGTACTGAGTAGTTAGACATTAGATTTTGGCTTTGCTCAAAATTCTAACTACTCAGTACTAACATCTCAATACTATCAATGACAACAGATGTCTTACATACCGAAGAGCAAATTTGGGATTACCTGCAGGAAGTAACCGATCCCGAAATTCCGGTGTTGAATATTATTGAGATGGGAATTGCTCGGAGTGTTGAAGTTGAGGAATCAGGTAAAACGATTGTGAAGATTACTCCTACCTACTCTGGATGTCCGGCTATGAATGCCATCGAAAAAATGGTTCACGAAAAGCTGGAAGAAAAAGGGATCGAAGATTTTGAAGTAAAATTGGATTACTCCCAGCCTTGGACTACCGACTGGATGACCGAAGAAGCGAAAGTTAAGCTAAAAGATTATGGAATTGCTCCGCCTGAAGGTTCGTCTGAAGATGATGATTTTTTAAACAGTCTTTCAAATACCAAGATCGTGCCCTGCCCTTTTTGTGATTCCTTCGAGACCGAACTGCAAAGTCAGTTTGGTTCCACCGCTTGTAAATCGCAGTATTTCTGCAATAACTGCAACCAACCTTTTGAGCACTTCAAATGTATTTAAAAACTTCTCTTTTGATCCTTTTTGCTGCTTTTCTTCATACTCAAGTGAATGCTCAGTTTATTGAAAGCAAAACATCTATGCTGAATGAACAACAGATTTCCTTTTCATTCAATCCTCAGATAGTACAATCAAGCACATTGAAGTTGAATGTTCACAAAATTCCTGAAAATAAGTTTTTAGTAAATACCGGATTTTTCCTCCAGGGTTTAAAGTTCAATTCTCCTGTTGATCAGTTTAATGCTTCACTCCCATTCGATTTCAGAGCTTATGAACCCAGAACCTTTTCGGAGTTAAATCAGAAAGTAAGCTCAAACCTGTTACTGAGAACTAATCGAACAAATTTTACCCAATGAGTCTTTCCTTCATCGAAAAAGAAATAAAGAACGGCGTTTTAACCATCCGACTTAATCGACCGGATGTATTGAACAGCTTCAATTATGGAATGGCGGAAGAAGTTCAGAACGCATTCAAAGAAGCATCAAGTAATATTGAAATTCGTTGTGTATTACTGACTGCAAATGGAAAAGCTTTTTGCGCCGGTCAGGATTTGAAGGAAGTCACAGAAATTGCCAAAGACCCTGACCGTGAATTGAGTGAAGTGGTTCATCATACATACAATCCAATCATAAAAGCGATTCGGACGTTAGAAAAACCGGTAGTGTGCGCAGTGAATGGAACAGCAGCCGGAGCCGGTGCAAATATTGCGTTGGCTTGTGATATGGTCTTCGCATCAGAAGAAGCCAAATTCATTCAGTCGTTCTCAAACATTGGATTGATACCCGACAGCGGTGGCACTTACATTCTTCCAAGACTGATTGGACTTGCACGAGCAACCGAGCTTACTTTTACCGGTCGGCCTGTAAAAGCCCCTGAAGCTGTAGAGATAGGAATGATCTATAAATCTGTACCTGCTGATGAACTAATAACTGAAGCTACAGCACTTGCAGAGAAATTCGCTAAAATGCCGACAAGAGGTTACGGTCTGACTAAAAAAGGTTTTAATGAAGGTTTCAGTAATGATCTGGAAACACAATTAAACCTGGAAGCAGATCTTCAGGCAGAAGCAGGAAATACTGAAGATTATCATGAAGGCGTATCTGCTTTTCTGGAAAAGAGAAAGCCAGAGTTTAAGGGGAAATGATGAAGTATGTTCTTAAATCAGAACAATTAGTTCTCTTCATATTCACCGTCATTTTTTTTCCTTTCGCTACAAATTTACCTTGGTACTTTTATGCAGGTTTATTCTTCACCCCTGATATCGCCTTTATTGGATATGCAATAAATCCAAAAATTGGAGCTTGGTGCTACAACCTGCTTCACCACCAAGGAATTTGGATGGTAGTTGCATTAGCCGGATTTTCATTCGGAATAGAATGGCTTTTGGGTTTAGGAATAGTTTATGTCGGCCATTCAGCCTTTGACCGCGTTTTAGGATATGGCTTGAAGTTTAAGGATAGTTTTAACAACACCCATTTGGGTAAAATTGGAAAATCAAATTCATGAGTTTTAATTTGAATTCATCTACAAAAATAGGAATCACCGGTGCAGGAACAATGGGCGCCGGAATTGCTCAGGTTGCTTCCACCAACGGACATGAAGTTTTTCTTTATGATGCTTACGCTGAGCAACTAAAAAAAGCAGAAGAAGGATTAATAAAGATTCTGAATCGTCAGGTTGAAAAAGAACGAATGACTCAGGATGAAGTGGATGGAATTTTATCCAGAATCCACTTTGTAGAGAACATTAATGACTTTGCTGATTGCGGATTGGTGATCGAAGCTATCATTGAAGATATCAACATCAAGAAAGATACCTTTCAGCGATTAGAAGGTATTGTTTCCAGAGATTGTGTTTTAGCTTCTAATACCTCTTCCCTTTCGATTGCCTCGATCTCATCAGCTCTAAAAAAGCCGGAACGTTTCCTGGGAGTTCATTTCTTTAATCCTGCTCCACTCATGAAACTGGTGGAAATTATTCCGTGCGTTGCAACAAATTCGGGTATCGCAAAACGAACCAAAGATTTTATATCCGGCTGGGGAAAAGTAACCGTTACTGCGAAAGATACTCCCGGATTTATTGTCAATCGGGTGGCACGACCTTTTTATTCTGAGGCACTTCGGATTCTTGAAGAAGGAATTGCAAACGTCCCGACTATTGATTGGGCAATGAAAGAATTGGGTAATTTCAGAATGGGTCCTTTTGAATTGATGGACCTTATCGGACATGATGTAAACTACGAGGTGACCAGTTCGGTATTCAGAGAATTTTATTATGATCCCCGATTTAAACCATCTTTCACCCAAAAACGATTAGTAGAAGCAGGTTGGTTAGGTCGAAAAACCGGAAAAGGATTCTATGAATATGGAGAAGATGCTAAAAATCCAAAGCCTGATACAGATCCTGAAAAAGGACAAATAATCCTGAATCGTATTTTAACCATGTTAATCAATGAAGCATTTGATGCCGTATTCATGGGAATTGGTTCTGAAGAAGATGTAGATCTTGCTATGAAAAACGGAGTGAATTATCCTAAAGGACTTCTTGAATGGGCAGATGAAATTGGTTTGGAAGAAGTTTTGAACAGAATTCAGAATTTATATGATGAGTATTTAGAAGATCGGTATAGACCTAATCCATTGCTGAAAAGAAAAGTTGGGAGGGATCAGTAGTCAGGATTCAGAACTCAGGAGTTCAGAATTTGAAGAGAACTCTGCTGAATTCTGAACTCCTGAATTCTGACTACTTCCTCATTAAAAATAAATCATGAAACAAGACCCCAATAAAATAATTAACTCCATGATGGAGAAAGATCTTTTCTCTCAATGGATGGGGATTGAAGTGCTCGAATCTGAATCAGGATATGTTAAGCTATCCATGAAAGTTCGTGAAGAAATGTGTAATGGGTTTGGAATTTGTCACGGCGGAATCACTTTTTCATTGGTGGATAGTGCCTTGGCATTTGCTTCCAATTCCCGGGGCTCAGTTTCAGTAGCTTTGGAGAATAATATCAACTACACGAAGAAAGCAGAAGTTGGAGATACCTTAATTGCTGAAACAGAAGAAATTCAAAATGGAAGAACGATTGGTGTTTACAAGATTAAGGTTACTAATCAGAATGATGATTTGGTGGCTGATTTTAGGGGAACGGTCTATAGAACAGAAAGGCATTAGATGTTAGTATTTAGTAGTTAGATTTCATAGGAGTAAAAATGCATCAGTTTAAAGAGTTAAAAGTTTGGCAAAAGTCTGTGGAATTGGCTTCAGAAGTTTATGCTGCTACCAAAAATTTTCCTTCCGAAGAAAAGTTCGGAATTACATCACAAATTAGAAGAAGTGTTGTTTCTATAAGTTCTAATATTGCAGAAGGTGCAGGAAGAAAAACCTCTAAAGAATTCAAACTCTTTCTAAATTACGCATATGGATCTTGCTCCGAATTAGAAACTCAGCTTATTATTTCAAAAAACTTAGGATTTCTGAGTCCCGAATTATTACCTGAACTATCCGAAGCAATCAATGAAATTCAAAAGATGATTTACTCATTATCAAATTCTCTAAACTAATTTCCAAAATCTTAATACTAAGTACTCAATACTAAAATCTCATGTCTGAAAACGAAGCATACATAATAGACGGAATCAGAACTCCAATTGGAAAGCTGAAAGGATCGCTTTCTTCGATACGGGCTGATGATCTGGCCGCTATCCCAATAAAAGAGCTCCTGAAAAGAAATCCCGAAATAAATCCTGCTGCAATTGAAGACGTAATTTTGGGGTGTGCAAATCAGGCGGGAGAAGATAATCGTAACATCGCCCGAATGGCAGGACTCCTTGCCGGACTTCCTGTTTCGGTTCCAGGTGAAACGGTAAACCGACTTTGTGCTTCAGGAATGAGTGCAACGATACGGGCTTTTCATGCAATCAAAGCAGGAGAAGGAAAACTGTTTATCACCGGTGGTGTGGAACATATGACCAGAGGTCCGATCGTATTAGGCAAAGGAAATTCACCCTATTCCGGGACCACAGAAATGCATGATTCAACGTTCGGGTGGAGATTTATCAATCCGAAAATGCACGAAGCCTACGGAACCGACGGTATGGGAACCACAGCTGAAAATGTAGTGGAAATGCACAAAATTTCACGAGAAGATCAGGATAAATTCGCAGCCTGGAGTCAACAAAAGGGAGGAGCCGCACGTGATTCAGGTCGTTTAGCTAAAGAGGTTGTTCCGGTTGAAATCCCACAAAGAAAAGGCGATCCCGTTATATTTGAACATGATGAGTTTATGCGACCTGATACAACCGCTGAAATTTTATCCGGATTACGACCTGCATTCAAAAAAGATGGAAGTGTGACGGCAGGAAATGCATCCGGTTTAAATGATGGCGCAGGAGCTTTGTTGATCGCTTCTGATGAGGCAGTTTCATCATTCAACCTAAAACCGAAAGCGAGGATTGTTGCATCAGCAGTAACCGGAATTGAGCCACGAATTATGGGGCTTGGACCGGTAGAAGCCACTCAGAAAGTAATGAAACGAGCCGGACTTTCATTAGATGACATGGATATCATTGAATTGAATGAAGCATTTGCCGGACAATCACTCGGAGTTACCCGAATGCTTGGTTTGGATGATTACGACTCAAGATTAAACCCGAATGGTGGTGCGATAGCAATCGGACATCCATTGGGAATGACTGGTCAACGCTTACTACAAACAGCTACGGTCGAACTTCATGAAAGAAAAAATGCAAGATATGCACTTTGTACTTTGTGTGTTGGTGTTGGGCAAGGCTTCGCTGTAATTTTAGAAAAAGTATAATGAACCACAGAGAACACAAAGTAATAACATTCTCTGCGAACTTTGCGCCCTCTGCGGTTAAAAAAGAAACCTGATTAGAAATGGCTATATATGAATACAAAGGATATATACCGGTAATTCATGAAAGTGCCTTCATTCATCCGCTTGCGGCAGTAACCGGAAATGTGATTATCGGCAAAGATGTGTATATCGGTCCCGGAGCTGCCATTCGTGGTGACTGGGGAAAGATTGTGATCAAAGACGGTTGTAATGTTCAGGAAAATTGTACCATTCACATGTTTCCGGGAGTAACGGTAACTCTTGAAGAAGGTGCACACGTTGGTCATGGAGCTATTATTCATGGTTCTCATCTTGGAGCAAACTGCCTCATCGGAATGAATGCCGTTGTAATGGATAATGTAAAGATCGGTGCCGGATCTATTGTTGGAGCTTTGGCTTTTGTGAAAGAAGGAACCGATATTCCTGAGCGTAAAGTTGTAGTAGGAAATCCTGCTAAAATTGTGAAGGATGTTTCTGACGAAATGCTGAAATGGAAAACAGAAGGAACAGGTTGGTATCAGCGTCTTCCAAAAGAACTGCACGAAACTTTAGAAGAATGTGAACCTTTGAGAAAAATTCCTGACGACCGAACGGATCAGGATTCAGACTATTCAACATGGGGTAAATCGAAGAAGAGTTAAAGGTTATTCGTTATTGGTAGATTCTTCGCATTGCTTTATTTTGATTTCAGATTCTAAAACACCATTAACTAATCTCAAATAACCAACACATGGGATTTTTTAAAAACGATAAAAAAGGCAAACCTCCTCATACCTGGTATCCTGAAATTTTGCATTGGCGGAAAGGCGATAGGATTTTCTGCTGGAATATTGCCAAAGCAATTGGATATATGAATGCCAAGTCTAAAGATCTCTATAAATACATGACCGCTGCTGAACAGATGAGTGGAGGTTTTGGTAAAGCTTCATTCAGTTATAAATCAGTAGATGAATCAGGAAATATTTATCTGGAGTACGAAGATCATACAGTTCAATTTGAATTCTGGAGATTCATTAAAGCGGCGGAAAATGAAAGTTTAAAATCAAGAAACTTACAGGATGATGTTAAACACTCTGAAAAGTACATGGAATTGATGTCCACATTTCAACATGCTTTTGATGAGTTACAGGAAGCGGATGAGCATCCAAAGAGATTAGGTGAAGCAAAAAAGGAAAAATCATGAAAGTTACGAGCTACATAAAAGGCGAATGGTTAACTGAAGGTCAAGAAACCGATTTAATAAGCGCAATCGATGAAAGTGTTGTTGGGCAATTAGTTGAATCAGATATTGATTATAAATCAGCATTAGAATACGGACGAACCGTTGGCGGACCTGCACTCAGAAAACTCAGTATTCATGAACGTGCTTTTAAAATCAAGTTTCTTGCTGCGTATTTGATGGAGAGAAAGGAAAAATATTATGATCTCTCCTATCACACCGGAGCAACCCGTCGTGATTCCTGGATCGATATTGAGGGTGGTTTCGGTTCTATGTTCGTTCTTTCAAGCAAAGCCAGAAGAGAACTCTCCGATCTCCCCTTTCATGTAGAAGGTGGAACAGAACGTTTATCCCGAGGAGGAACATTTGTAGGTCAACACATTTGTGTTCCTAAACACGGAGCAGCTGTTCATATAAATGCATTCAATTTCCCGGTTTGGGGAATGGTTGAAAAACTGGCGCCTGCTATTATGGCCGGACTTCCGTGTATTGTAAAGCCTTCTCCTGTTGGCTCATACTTAGCTCATGAAGTTTTCAAAGACATGGTTGAGTCAGAGATTTTACCTGAAGGAAGCATTCAGTTTATCGCAGCCGATAAACCCGGAGATCTGCTCGATCATCTCAATAGTCAGGATTCTGTTTCATTCACAGGTTCTGCAACTACCGGAAAAAAGCTGAAAGCTCATCCCAATATTGTAGCGAATGCTGTTCAATTTAATCTGGAAGCAGATTCTCTGAACGCCTCCATTCTGGGACCTGATGTAACTCCTGATATGGAAGAGTTTGATCTTTTTATCAACGAAGTTGTACAGGAAATGACGGTAAAAACCGGACAAAAATGTACAGCCATTCGAAGGACTATAATCCCAAGAGAGCTTATTGCTGAAGTCAGAGACAGTCTCAATGAAAAACTATATGATTTAACAATCGGAGATCCCACTGATAAGAAAACTCAAATGGGTCCATTGGCAAGCAAATTGCAACGCCAACGCTTTGAAGAACAGTTCTCTAAACTTGAAGAAGGACTTCACGTCGTATTTCCGGGTGAATCAGACTCTGATTCTGATGGAGCCTATGTAACCCCAAGAGTTTTGTTGTGCCACCAATCAGATGCGGGAGATGATCTTCACGTAATTGAAGCCTTTGGTCCTCTTACGACCTTGATTCCTTATGATGATGTTCAGGATGCAATCGACAATGCAAATAAAGCAGATGGTTCTTTAGTCTGTTCTCTTTTTACTGCTGATGACGATATTGCAGCTGAAATCACTTTGGGATGCGCCCCTTACCACGGGCGTTTTATGGTGATAAATAAAAATTCAGCAAAAGAATCTACCGGGCATGGTTCACCAATGCCACATATGGTTCATGGTGGTCCCGGACGCGCCGGAGGTGGTGAAGAACTTGGTGGAGCACGTGCCGTTCTTCATAATATGCAACGAATTGCACTACAAGGTTCACCGACTACTTTGATGAATATTGTTCAGCAACACATTAAAGGAGCAGAAACCAATGATGCTCCGAAACATCCGTTCCAAATGTTCTTTGAAGAATTGGAAGTGGGTCAATCTTTGACATCGGAACCAAGGAAAGTTACCGATCAGGATGTAGAAGATTTCGCAAACTTATCCGGCGATCATTTTTATGCGCATACTGATCCAGATGCCGCATCAAGATCATTATTTGGAAAAATTGTAGCTCACGGTTATTTCGTGCTTTCAGCAGCAGCCGGGCAGTTTGTTCATCCGGATGAAGGACCGGTTCTGCTCAACTATGGTTTAGAAAATTTAGCTTTTCTGGCCCCTGTTGCTCCCGGTGATACCATTCAAACTAAACTGATCGTAAAACGAAAAACCGTTCGTCAGCAACGTGAGACGGATAAATTTCCATTTGGGG
This sequence comes from Balneola sp., assembly GCA_965267565.1. GTDB lineage: Bacteria > Bacteroidota > Rhodothermia > Balneolales > Balneolaceae > Balneola. The sequence continues at coordinate 2,602,595 of OZ254085.1, read as the reverse complement.
TTGTGTATTGGGATGTGGAGGTAAAAAATCAGGATCAGGAATTAGTTGCAGAATACACGATTCTGACTTTGGTTAAGAGGAATAATAAATTAGATATTGATTTAATTTAGGTAGAATTCAGAACACAAAATACGGGACTCACGGAGTTCAAAATTTTGAATTTTTAATTCTTAATTTTGAATTAGAAAAATCCCAATAAATAAATTGATTCAAAAATATGTCTTCAAACGGTAACGTAGAACTTAGTATCACCGACAACATCGGAACTCTCGAATTCTCACATCCAAAGGGAAACTCACTTCCCGGAGCAATTCTCAGAAAACTGGCTTCTACTATTGATGAGGCCGGAAATAATGATGAAATCAAAGTTATCGTAATCAAAAGCTCAGGTAAAGGAGCATTTTGCGCCGGAGCTTCGTTTGATGAATTAATTGCCATCGAAGATTTCGAAACAGGAAAAAAATTCTTCATGGGTTTTGCGCTGGTTCTGAATGCAATGAGATCCTGCCCAAAATTGATAATTGTGCGTGTACATGGTAAAACCGTAGGCGGTGGAGTTGGAATTGCCTCTGCCGGAGATTACACGTTTGCCAAAAAAGGAGCCTCCATAAAACTCAGCGAGTTAGCCCTTGGAATTGGTCCGTTTGTAGTAGGTCCTGCTGTTGAACGAGCAGTAGGCACTTCTGCTTTTTCTACTTTAGCAGTAGACGCTACCAACTGGTACGATTCAACCTGGGCGACTGAAAAAGGGTTATTCAATAATGAATTTGAGAGCACCGATGAACTTGATGAAGCAGTTTCAGCGCTTGCCGAACAGTTATCGAAAAGCAGCCCTGAAGCCATGCTCGAATTAAAACAAGTTCTGTGGAAAGGAACCGAAGACTGGGATGAACTGCTTGAACAAAGAGCAGAAGTAAGCGGAAGATTAGTACTCTCTGATTATACCAAAAACTTCATAAAGAAATTTAAAAGCAAAAGCTGATTTTACTTCTTAGGGATTTTAAAAGTAAATCGTGCGCCGTTTTGGTTCTCTACTTCTACCTGAGCGCTAAGTTGGGATGCTAAAGATTGAACCAGCGTAATTCCTAATGACGACCTGTTGCTTTCGATAATGTCTTCTTCAATGCCAACACCATTGTCTCTAACTGAAAGGAGATATTGATCTTTTTCTTCAAGGAATTCTATATGTATTTTCCCCTCACTTCTTCCATTAAAAGCATGTTTAAAGCTGTTGGTCATCAACTCATTGATTATTAACCCACACGGAATAGCTATGTGAACTCCTAATAAGCCCGTTTTAACATTTACCTGTATTTTAATATCCGTTTGTCCATTATTGAGTGTATTAAGAATACCCCGTTTAAGCTGAACCAGAAATTTTTCGAAATCTATATTTCCAAGATCTTTATTCTGATATAGATTCTCGTGAATGTTAGCGATCGTTGCTATTCGTAATTTCGAATCATTCAATGCACTTTTTGCCTCTTCGCTATCCAGCCCCCATGACTGCATTTCCAACAAGCCGGATATTACCGCCAGATTGTTCTTAACCCGGTGATGAATTTCTTTGATAAGAATTTCCTTTTCATTTAAGGCTGCTTCCAGATCTTGAGTTCTTTCTTTTACTAATACTGACAGTTTTTCTTTTTCAAGTACTTCAAGCCTTGTTTTTAAAACTACGTAGCCAATCACGAAAATCAGAATTACTATTAATAACCAAAACCACCACTTGTACCAAAAAGGAGCATTTATTTTTATGGTCACCGAAGCAGGAACTTCACTCCATTTTGATGTATGAGATTTTGCATAGACCTGAAAAGTATATTCACCCGGAGGTAAGTTCGTATATCTTTTAGAGCGATCATTAGTAGCTTCAGAAAGCTGATCATCAAATCCTTCCAATTTATATCTGAAAGAAACTCGTTCGGGGTCTTTGTATTTAAACGCCCCAACCGCAAATTCTATTGAATTATTTTCATACTCGAATTCAATAAGACCTGAATCACTGTATTCATGATCAATATCAGCCTGTATAGATTTCAAAAAAGGAATTGGAGCTTCATCCGGCTGTACAGTTCTTGCAGAATCAGGAAAAGTGAACTTTACTACTCCGTTTCTCGCCGTACCAAACCACAAATTTCCTTCATCATCTTCTAATGATGCAGATCCGTTAAATTCAATTCCTTTGCCATACTCTTTTAGCGAATAATGAATAATATCTGCGCTTCCATCCTCATCCCAGGAATGTAAATTCACATAATTTAGACCTGCATTAGTCCCTTGCCACACTCCTCCTGTTTTATCAAACTGCAAAAACATTGTTTCGGAAAGAAACTCATCTCCTAAAGTATAACTGTTAATTCGGTATGGATTCTCTGAGTCACTCGTTTTCGCAAAAATGGTTATTCCTTTGTTGGTTCCAAACCAAATATTTCCTAATTCATCTTCTTTTATTTCATATACCCCTTCTCCGGTAACTCCTTCGTCTTCATCGTATCTTTTAAGAGTTCCGTTATTCAGCTCTACAATACCTCTCTCTGTTCCCAGCCAGTATATCCCATCTGAATCCTGATGAACAATGTTTACATATGAAGCCCAATATTCATCTTCTATTTTCACAGAATCTACTCCTGAAGCAGTATACATTTGAATTCCATATTCGCCGGCAAGAACTATTTCATCCTTATCATTTATTAAAACATCGGTTTTGTAATACGGTCTTTTTCCTCCACGTAATGAATATTCAGAAATCTTTTGGCCATCAAATTCGAACAGAGAATATTCGTAACTGAGCATTAGTAAATTTCCATTAGGCAGCTCCTCAATATCCCAGATTTCGATTCCACTGTATTCTTTCGGGAACTCAAATTTTTTGAATTCCCCATTTTTGTAAGATGTTAAACCATCATCGTTGGCAAAAAATAAGGTGCCACTTGAATGCTTATGAACTCCATAAACTTCGTCCGAATCATATTCTGATTTCCCGTCATAAATTTTAAACCGGGTATCTTTCAAAATATTTACTCCGTCTCCATCCGTTGCTATCCAAATAGTGCCTTTATCATCCCTTACCAATCGGTACAGAAAATTACTGCTTAATCCATTTCCTTTTCGAATGTTCACTTCTTCATATTCAGAGTACCAAAACAAACCATTTCTTTCTGTGGCAATCCAAATTCTGCCCTCTCTATCCTGATTTATATTGTATACATAGCCAAGTTTTTGGTCGGCTACTTCATAAATTTGCCTTGCAGAATAATCTTCTCCATCGATTATGGTAATCCCATTACTTGTACTAACCCAGTAATTCCCATCTTTAGATTTAAATACATGATAAGCTATTAAATCAGATAATCCGTTTTCCTGAGTAAATGCGTGGATAAAATTTTTACTCTTATCAACTATAAAAACTCCTGAATGTGTTGATATCCAAACTTCGCCATTATTATCTAAAAATATATCCCAAACTGTATTGCTCGGTATTTCTGAATTTGAGGTATTCAGGGAATCTAACTCACCCGTCTCCAAATCCCGGATATAAATCCCATCAGCGGTTGTTCCAAACCAATATTCTCCACTGTTAGCTTGCTTAATAGATGAGACATCTTTTCCTGATAAAAAACTGAACTCCTTCGGGTAAATAATACTATCCTGATAAAATTTACTCACCCCATCATAGTAGGTGGATATCAATAAATTGCCTTCATCGTCCACAAAAAGATCATTCACAATCTCATCATTAAAACCATGTTCTTCACCGAAGGTTTCAAAACTAACACCATCTGATTTAACCAGACCATAAGCAGTACCAAACCAAACATATCCATCCTCTGTAAATGCTACATCATAGACTTGCCCCGCCGGTAATCCCTCATTCACGGAGTATTTTTTAATGTCGTATGTTTGAGCTGCAACCGTATTTGCAATTCCTGCAATTAATACTAATATGTAGTAAAATTTTTTCCTCAAACTAAAACCTAAGCATTGCTTCAACCCTAAGTGTAAAAAACCTCAAAACCCCGCCTTTTTTATCATTTCTAATGGTATTATCGGCAGGTAAAATAAAAGCATAAATATTATGAAATACTCGTTTTCAATTCTTTTTTTATTTCTCTTCTCTTTTGGCAGTTTTTCTCAGGAAAAATGGGATGTTAATAATCCGGATCTTGGAGAGTCAATAACTCATACCTTTACTACAAATGAAGGCACCTGGATGAATCTGGATGTAAGCCCGGATGGAAAGCAAATCGTATTCGATTTATTGGGTGATGTTTACATTATGCCAATTTCAGGTGGAAAAGCAAAACTTTTGCGTGGCGGACATGCGTACGAGGTTCAACCGCGATTCAGTCCCGATGGAAATCATATTTCTTTTACCAGTGATATCGGAGGTGGAGATAATATCTGGATTATGGATACTAATGGTGAAAATGCGACTCAGGTAACTAAAGAGGATTTTCGGTTAGTGAACAATTCCACATGGGCTCCGGATGGTGAGTACATCATCGCTAAAAAGCACTTCTCTTCAACAAGATCGCTTGGTGCCGGCGAAATTTGGATGTATCACAAATCAGGGGGATCAGGAATTCAACTGGTTGAAAAGAAAAATGCGCAGCAGGATATCGGGGAACCTTCGGTTTCTCCTGATGGAAGATACGTGTACTATAGCGAGGATAACTATCCCGGAGGATTTTTCCAGTACAACAAAGACCCGAATAGTCAGATTTATGTTATCCGCAGATATGATACTAAAGAAGGTGATGTTGAAAGCGTAACAGGAGGAAATGGTGGAGCCGCCCGGCCTCAAATTTCACCCGATGGCGAACATCTTGCGTTTGTTCGCAGAGTAAGAACAAAAAGCGTGCTCTATCTCCGAGAACTTGCAACCGGGAAGGAATGGCCCATCTATGAGAACCTGAGTAAAGACCAGCAGGAAGCCTGGGCTATTTTCGGCGTGTACACCAATTTTAACTGGACACCCGATGGTAAAAACATCATCATCTGGGCAAATGGAAAAATCAATAAGATTAATATAGAGACTAAAGAAGTTTCGGATATTCCTTTTGAAGTAGAATCATCTCACACTATATATAAAGCTGCGAGATTCAAACAGGATGTCGCTCCTGAAAAGTTTACAGCAAAGGCAATACGAACCGCTACCACCTCTCCCGATGGAAAAACGCTGATTTTTAACGCAGCAGGATATCTTTGGACGAAAAGACTACCAAACGGAACTCCAACACGATTAACCGCAGAGACAGATTTCGAATTTGAACCTGCTTTCTCTCCGGATGGAAAATTACTCGCTTATGTTAGTTGGAACGATACCGAAATGGGAGCTTTGAATGTGGTGAATCTGCTGACCAAAGATCGGTTTAAACGACCAACCAAACTCACTGAAGAAAAAGGAATTTATCGCGAACCTGCATTTTCTCCGGATGGAAAAACCATTGTTTTTCGGCGTGAAAGCGGCAACGGACAACAAGGATTTGCTTACACTACCGATCCGGGAATTTACACCATACCTACTGAAGGCGGCAAAATGAAAAAAGTTCATGATACCGGAGCATTCCCAAGGTTCAACTCCACCGGTGATAGAATTTTCTATCAGGGTGGTGGTTACATTTTTGGAGCTATCGACAAAACATACAATAGTGTAAATCTTGATGGTAATGATCAGAAAACTCATTTCACGTCGAAATACGGACATGAATTTGTACCGAGTCCCGATGGAAAATGGATGGCATTCTCCAACCTCTATAAAGTGTATCTCGCCCCAATGACTTCTCCGGGCAAAGCTATAGAGCTTTCACCTAACACAACATCAATTCCTGTTACATTAGTAGCCTCTGAAGGTGGATATCATATGCATTGGTCGTCCGACAGCAAAAAACTCATGTGGACTCTTGGACAGGAATATTTCACTGTTGATCTGAAAGATACTTTTAAATTTGTTGAAGGAGCTCCGGAAGAACTACCTGAACCTCCCAAAGAAGGAATTGATATTGGGTTGGAACTGGATACTCATATCCCGGAAGGTTCTATTGCTTTTACTAATGCCAGAATCATTACCATGAACGGTGATGAAGTAATTGAAAATGGAACTATCGTTGTTGAAGAAAATAGAATAACTGCAATAGGCGCTGATGTTTCTGTCACAAATAATGCCAAAGTAATCGATGCTTCCGGTAAAACCATTATGCCGGGACTTGTGGATGTTCACGGTCACTTGGGTAACTTCCGCCTTGGGTTAAGTCCTCAGCAGCAGTGGGAATATTTTGCGAATCTTGCATTTGGAGTAACCACAGCTCATGATCCATCCTCAAATTCAGAAATGATATTCTCTCATTCTGAAGCGATTAAAGCCGGAAATATGATTGGACCGAGATTATACTCAACCGGTGTAATTCTGTACGGAGCTGACGGCTCTTTTAAAGCGGTTATTAATAATTATGACGATGCTTTATTTGCAGTAAAACGAACCAAAGCTTTCGGAGCGTTTTCGGTTAAAAGCTATAATCAGCCAAGAAGAGATCAACGCCAACAGGTAATGAAAGCTGCCAAAGAACTCGAAATGATGGTTGTTCCTGAAGGCGGTTCGTTCTTCTTTCATAACATGAGCATGATTTTAGACGGGCATACCGGAATTGAGCATAACATCCCTGTTGTACCTGCATATAAAGATGTGCTTGAATTGTGGGGTAACAGCGAAACCGGTTATACTCCTACTCATTTGGTGAATTATGGTAGTGTAAGTGGAGAATACTATTTCTATCAAAAAAATAACGTATGGGAAAATGAGCGACTGCTTACCTTCACTCCAAGAAGTGTAGTTGATCCCCGTTCACGTCACCGAACGATGATCCCGGACGAAGAATATGAAAACGGACATATACTTACTGCTGAAACTTCCAAGCAATTAACCGATGTTGGTGTAAAAGTAAATCTGGGAGCGCATGGACAGCTTCAGGGGTTAGGCGCTCATTGGGAATTATGGGTAATGAGTCAGGGCGGAATGACTAACCTTGAAGCACTTCGGGTTGCTACCTTGAATGGTGCTCATTACTTAGGATTGGATGATGACATCGGATCGCTTGAAGTAGGTAAACTCGCCGATTTGATTGTACTCGATGGAAATCCGCTGGAAGACATTCGAAATACAAATACTGTTCGTTACACGATGGTAAACGGGCGTTTGTTTGATGCCTCTACCATGAACGAAGTTGGAAATCAGGAAAATGAACGACTTCCATTCTGGTGGGAAAGAAACAGTTATGAAGATGAATTTGACTGGCATGCCATTTCACTTGAAGCGGCCGGCTTGCAGTGCTCTTGTTTTAACAGGCATTGATTTTTTAGCCCTTGGATAAACCTTAAAGACCTCTTTTTTAAGAGGTCTTTTTTTATAAATTCCAATTATGGAAATATGTAAAAACTGCGGAACTAAATTCGACGGCAATTTTTGTCCGGAATGCGGACAAAGACCCAATGGCGGAAGAATCGTTTTCAAAGAATCTGCTCGTGATGTGTTGGAACATTATTTCGATTTTGATACTCCTTTATTTCGTACCGTAAAAGGTTTGATTACAAATCCGGGGAAAGTAATCAGGGAGTATATTCATGGGAAAAGAAAGAAATACTCTCACCCTGTTCGTTACTATGTACTTGTTTTAGCTATTTATTTGATCCTTCAGAATCTAATTGAATTTGATCCTATAAAAGTGGTTGGGGAAATCATGGGGGTACAAGAACAACCCAATCCCGATAATCCTCAAACCAAAGGGTCCTATCTATTCAGAAATAATATAAATTTGTTCCTGCTTTTCTATGCCTTTTTTTTAGCCGCATTCAATAAACTCTTTTTTAGAAAATCCGGATTTTATTTTGTTGAATATTTAGCTCTTGGCTTCTTTGTTGTTGCTCAGTATATCTTATTCACTACCTTCATTATTTTAGGAGTTTCTATGTCACCATATATATTTTTACTGAATTATATATTGGTTTTGATCTATCCTATCTATGTAATTTTCAGATTTCATCAAGGTAAATGGTATTGGAAACTCACTAAAGCGTTCTTTATTAACTTTCTCTCCTGGATATTGTATGCAATTTTAGGGCAGTTTATTTCAGTATTCATTGTAATTGCATTTGACCTATGAGCGCTTCAGAAGCCATAAAAATGTTGAAAGAATTCTCTGATCCTGAAAAGGCAGAACATTCGTATAAGTTCTTTAAAGCTTTTCCCGGTGGCTATGGTGAGGGTGATGAATTCTGGGGCATAAAGGTTCCAGATCAAAGAAAGGTGGCTAAGAAATTCAAACATCTTGAATTCGATGAGATTCAAAAATTGATTTCGCACTCTTATCACGAAGCGCGACTTACCGCTGTAATGTTGTTGGTTTACAAATTAGAGAGATCAGATGACGAGTTGGCCGATGAAATTACCGCTTTCTATCTCAAAAACCTGAAGTATGTGAATAACTGGGATATAGTTGACAGTTCTTGTCATCAAATTCTTGGTAGATTTCTTTTATCTCGTGAAAGGGATTTGTTGTATGACCTGGCTGAATCAGATAATATTTGGGAACGAAGAATTGCTATGATCACCTGTTATCACTTTATCAAAAAAGAAGATTTTACTGATGCTTTAGAAATTGCTGAAATCCTCGTAAATGACAATCATGATTTGATTCAAAAAGCAGTAGGCTGGATGTTGCGGGAGATTGGAAACAGAAATCTCGACGCTGAAACCCGTTTTTTAGATCGTCATTATAAAACTATGCCGCGGACTATGCTTCGTTATGCCATCGAGAAGTTTGACGAACCTCTCCGGCAGCATTATCTGAAAGGATAATTAGCCCTTCTTTTTAAATTCCAGTTTAAATATGGAGCCCGATTTACCTTCAGCATTTTTCTGACTGGAGGTACCATCAAGTTGGTTGGTAAGTGTTTCAATCAAAATGGATCCCAGAGAGTCCTTGTCCTTCATCATCTTATCTGAAATTCCAACCCCATCGTCTTCAATTTGAATGGTTATCAGGTTTTCATTTTCTCTTATAGAAATATTGATATTACCCGTTTCCTTTGACTGAAATGCATGCTTATAAGCATTTACAACAACTTCATTTATCAAAAGAGAACAAGGAATGGCTTGATTTACATTCAATTCTACATCTTCAACATCCGTTGTTACTTTAATCTGCTGCTCTTCATTCGAGTATGTTTCCTGAATAGTATTTAACAAATCCTTCAGATACCGACCATAATTTATTGCTGCAAGAGAATCGTTACCATAGAGTTTTTCGTGTATTAAGGCTATAGATTGAATTCTGAGTTGACTATCTGTGAGTGCTTTATTTACGTCTTCATCAATGCTCTTCGCAATTTGAAGTTGAAGAAGTCCCGAAATTACTGCCAGATTATTTTTTACACGATGGTGAATTTCAGCCATCATTATATCCTTTTCATCCAAAGACTTTCTTAGCTGATTTTCTACTCCCTTCAATTCAGAAATATCTCGTACTACTAACACAGTCCCTATTTTTTGACCATTATCCATCAAATCAGATTCAGAAAAAAGAACCGGAATTTTAGAATGCTTTATGGTCTCAAGCCGATACTCTTTATTACGACTTTCTTTCTCATCATCCGGATCTATAAGATTTACATAATCATTTATGCACTTACCCCTCAGCTCTTCTTTATCCATTTCTAATAACTCAGCACCGGCGTCATTCAATCTTTTTACGTTCCCTTCTTCATCCACAACAAAAATTCCTTCCGATATAGATTCCATGACATTATCCAGATAGCTGCTCGAAATAGTCTGCTTTTCTAAATTTTCCGCCATGTTATTTATCGCTCCGCCGACATACCCAAATTCATCTCCTGAGTTCAAAGATGTTCGATGCTTTAAATCTCCCTGCCCAATCTTGTTTACAGATACTGTTAATTCTCTAAGTGGATTCATTATGGATCGATACAGAAATACTCCGATCATAACACCAATCAACAGTATAATTCCGGTGATGGAGTAGTTAGTAATTCTTCCGGTTCGGATTTGATTGTTTAGTTCTCTGATACTCTCTTCCTGTTCGGCTAAAATAAAAGATCGTATATCTTCAAAATTGGGAACAATATTGTTAAGAAAGTACGGAGCTATTGAAGAAAGGAATACAAGATGAGATTCTTCTCCTATTTCTTCTTTAATTTTAAGCCAGTCTCTGGACAGTGATTCATATAGCTCAGCTTTCGTTCTCAGCTCTTTTACTTTCGATTTAAGAACTTCCTTTTCATCGATTTTAGATTCCAGATCAGCTAAATATTCATAGAATGAATCAAAATTTTCGCTAAATGCTTCAGAAGTATTATTGATAAAAGTAGTTGTTCCAATTTCTATGCCTGGATCGCTGGAAGTTCTTACTTCATGAATAAGATTCAGATAGATCAGAGTTTGATATAAGTCTACCTCCATATTGTTGGTGATATCAACAATCTGATTGGCAGTTTTACTTTCGCTTAGCTGTTTTTCACTTAACTGTGTGTAATAGAATTCCCAGATTATACCCACACCTACAAGCAGTACCACCAGAACAACGAAGCTGAATAGAATCTTACGTTTCAGTTTCAAAAAATCTCCGTAAAAGCATTTTTCCTAAAGTAGCTAAACCAAAGTGCAATAACTACTTAATCGAGATTATAAAAATCTCATGTAACATTTTGCTTAGAAGTTACTCAAGTATTGGAGTTTATCTTTTATTTTATCAACGGTAGGCAATACAGACTCCATTAAGCCCACATTGTAAGGAACAGGAATGTCCGGCATGGTAAGCCTTTCTATAGGAGCATCTAAATATTCAAATCCTTCTTTGGCAATAACAGCTGCTATTTCTGATCCAAAGCCTGCAGTCTTATTATCCTCATGTACAATTAAGCACTTATTCGTCTTTTTTAAAGATTCCATGCACGCTTCTTTATCCCAAGGCATAATGGTTCTCAAATCGATAACATCCGCAGATATACCCATTTCTTCTACTGCCTGCTCTGATCGTTCGCACATAGCGCCCCAGGTAATAACCGTAACTTCATCCCCTTCTCTGAGTTTTTTTGCTTTACCAAAAGGCACTACAAACTTATCTCCGGGATAAGGTTTACGCGCATATTTTGCATCCAATAAATTTCGATGCTCAAAAAAGATGGTTGGATTGTTAGATCTCATTGCGGTTCTTAGTAATCCAACAGCATCTTCTGCATTACTTGGCATTGCTACCTGCCAACCAATGGCATGAGCGAAAAATACTTCGTTACTCATACTGTGCCACGGATCACCACATTTTGCGAATCCACCGGGCATTCTTACTACTATTGGAGCGGCAAAACGATTCGCTGTTCTCCATCGGGTTGTACCGCAGTTGTTAAGTTGCTCTGTAGCAGGATCAGCATATTTTCTGAACTGAATTTCTGCAACCGGCATCAAACCTGCGTAAGCCATACCCACTGACCGACCAATAATTCCTTCTTCTGATAAACTGGTATCAAATACTCTTTCTTCCCCAAATTTGGATTGAAGATCCATTGTAGCGGCATGAACTCCTCCTTTTAATCCAACATCCTCTCCGAACACCAGCAACTTCTGGTTGGTTTCAAGCTCATAGGCCAGAGTCCTTCGGATAGCCTCTACGATATTAATTCGTTGCTTCTCGGGTTCTGCCTCTTCGCTTTCTTCAGGAAATTCATGCCCTTCAACCGCTAAACCACCAATGGTTTGCAATTCTTCTGCAAAGGCATGTTTCTCAGTTTGTGTGTTATCCGGCTCCGGTCGATTAAGTGCTGCCTCGGCAGTTTCTTCAATGGTTTCTTTCGCCTTTTTCTCTAAATTTTTCCACACTCTTTCTGTGAGTCTATCCGGAACTAAATATTCTTTCAGACTGTCTAACGGATCGTTTTGCTTCTCTTCTTCAACGAGTTCTTCCGGTTTGTATGCCTGATTATCCTGATAGGAATGACCATTAAGTCGGGGAACTTTCAATCGAATCATGGTTGGCCCTTTACGATCACGAACAGATTTTACCGCTTCTTCCATAAGCTTTGAAGCTTCTTCGGGATCAGTACCATCTCCTTCAATGATATTCAGATTTTTGAATGACTGTAAATTGTCAGTAATTACTCCACCGGGAGTTTGAAATTCACTGGTTACAGAAATTCCGTATCCATTATCTTCTATATAAAAGAGAACGGGTAGGTTTTGTGTAGTGGCAATAGTCAAAGCTGACCAAAAACCATTGGTTGCAACCGATCCATCACCACCAAGAATTACTGAAATTGCCCCTTCATAATCCTTTTCCTTCAGCACATTTCGTCTATATTCGATGGCCTGAGCCCAACCGATTGCGGGCGTATATTGTGAGCCTACATCACCTGCCATGGGTAGAACTTTTACCCCATCCACATCGGGTCTGTTGCAAACTACGCCGATATCTCTTCCATCACTGTAACTACCGGATTTCCCCATTGGTGCAGCCATGGCATCTTCAAGGTCTAAACCAAGAGTTAAGAGTAATGGTCTCGAACGATAGTATGCGCTTGCCGCATCATTTTTATTGGTAAGCAGTTTTCCCAATAAAATTTGCCCAAGTTCATGTCCACGGGCAGAAAACTGATATAATACTTCTTTGTTTGGAACCAGTTCTGTTTCTTCCTTCTCATCCATTGCACGGGAAATAAGCATGGTCTGAGCCACATCCCGCCAATCAACGTTTGAATTACTCTTCTTCGATTTTTTCTTTTTAGCCATACTAAAATTCTGTCCTTATTTAATCTGCATTACTTGTTCGAATGACTCTTCGAAATGCAACATTTCTTCTTCGGTTCCAACTGTAATACGTACGCAATTTGGTAATCCAAATGCATTTATTCGCCGGAGAATTACTCCAAGCTCCAACATTTTTTGTGTAAAAGTCTCTGCCTGTTCGGCATCCGGTAAAATCATCATTACTGAATTCGAAATCGACTTTGCATAATTAACATCATGCTTATCAAAAAACCGGTACAATCGCTCCTTACTTTCAGATACCAAATCTATGCCTTTTTGCAAAAACTCTTCATCTTTATAAGCTGCCAATGCCGCTGCTTGCGCTAAAGTTGTCGGCTCAAAAGTGAGTTTGGTTTTCATTAAATTATCAATGATTTCCGGGCGGGCGATTCCATATCCAACCCGGAATCCAGCCAAACCATATGCTTTCGAAAACGTCCTTAACACAATTACATTCTCATAGTCATAATCCAATGCCCGGGGATAATCTTCTACATCTTTGGCAAATTCATAATACGCCTCATCAGCTAAAACCAACACGTGATCCGGCACCTTTTCCATCAACCATTCAAATTCTTCCTTGTTGATGTAAGTACCCGTTGGATTATTAGGATTTGCCAGATAGATGACCTTAGTTTTTTCATCTATTGCATTTACAATTGCCTTAACATCGAACCGATAATCTTTTGTGACCGGAATTTTTTTCAGATGAACTCCCCGAACACCTGCCTGAACGAAAAATCCAACAAACGTAGCATCAGCTGTAATCGCATTTTGCTTATTCAAAAAGAAAGTTCTGCAAATCATTGATATCAGACTTTCAGAACCTGCCGTTACGATTACCTGATCTTCTTCCACATTATTTTTTTGAGCAATTGCAGCTTTTAACTTCCTGGCAACGGGATCAGGGTAATCCTGAATTTCCCTGAGTGCTTCTTCAATTGCCGGTTTTACCTTGGGGCTAAAACCAAGTCTGTTCTCATTGGAAGCAAGTTTAGCAATTTTCTTAGGCTGATAAACTTCCTGTACTTCTGCGATTGTTTTACCTGCTACATACCTGTTTAGTTGTTCAATATTTTCAGGTACTAATGCTTGTACTTTCTTATCGCTCATGTAGAAATTCTAAAAATTTTAAAGACTAAAAGATATTGAGAAAAAGCGCTTTTTCTAAATCATGTTTCGCTCTTTTAAAAATGTTTTCATCACCGTCTGCATTCCTTAACTTTAAGTAAAACAGATTATGAAAAACATTTTAGTAACAGGTGCAAGCCGAGGTATCGGATATCAAACCGCACTGAATTTAGCCGGCAAAGGAAATAACGTAATCGCTACTGCCAGAACTTTAGACAGCCTGAGACAACTTGAATCCAAAACCGATAAGATATCCATTATTGCTGCTGATTTAACTACCGAAGAAGGCATTCAATCAATCAAAGAAAAAACTGTGCAATTAGGTGGTATTGATGTATTGATTAACAATGCAGGTATGGTGCTTAACAAACCATTCACTGAAACATCTGATGCTGATTGGGCAAAAGTTTTAGATGTAAATTTTCTCGCACCAGTAAAACTGATACGAAAGTTATTCCCTCATTTTAATACTAAAGCACATGTGGTAAATATTGGCAGTATGGGAGGCTTTCAAGGAAGTGATAAATTTGCAGGACTCGCAGCATATTCAACTGCTAAAGGAGCTTTGGCAATACTTACGGAATGTTTGAGTGCAGAATTCTCTCCCGATGAGTTTTCCATCAATTGTTTATGTCTGGGAGCAGTACAAACGGAAATGTTAGAAGAGGCTTTTCCGGGCTATAAGGCTCCCGTCAACCCCGAGGATATGGGAAACTATATTGCTGAATTTGCTTTAACCGGGCATCAATTTATGAATGGAAAAATTATTCCGGTTTCCTTAAATAATCCTGATTAGCTTTGGAAACACATCCCTTTAATCAGTAAATTAAGAAGAATCAAAATTTCTTAGATAATGAAGAAAGCATTTCTTTCTGTACTATTAGGTTTATTAATCAGCATATTTAATTACTCGCAGTCCAACGCTCAAACTGTTGAACTGCTTGCGGGCAATACATTAAACGGAGCTGTTCAGGGTACTTTACTTGGAGGAGCTTCCATGGCTCTCACAAACTCTAATGATTTTGCTGCTTTACGTATCGGAGTTGGACTTGGAACTTTGTATGGAATCGGGATGGGCGCCTATGATATCACATCAGGAGGCGGACAAGAGGTTCTGGTTTCCGGGCTATTTAATGACGGAAATAACAGCAGTATCATTGTACTGCTTGATACTTTTTACGGAGCGGCCTTAGGTTCCATAGTTGTTGTTGCAGTAACATTAGTAGCTAACGAACCTATTGTAACCGGATTACAGTACGGAGCAGGAATTGGTGCCTGGGCAGGTTTTGGATTTGGTATCTTTGATACACTTATTCTTGCCGAAAGAACCTATGCAACAATTGCATCGGCAGCTACTTCTAATAATGCTTCAGGATTGATTGGAATAGGTTTTGAAAACAATACCAGTCTTGGTTTTGTAAACCCTACTTTGATTCAAACCACATCTTTTTCTACATCAGACGTAACGTCCAGAATTACTCCTGCGGTAGAAATGCTGAATTTCAGAATTAATTTTTAAGAATCAACTGACTCAGCGCTGGAAAACTTTTTTATTATTTCACGCACAGTATTCATGTGCCCGCTAAGAGAATGATGTAAGCCATCTGCAATATAGTTCCAGGCTTCGGGTCCTTCTTTCCCCATTCTACTTCCTAATGAATCCACGATTACTCCGTCTTTTCCGGCAACCAATTGGCGTACTTGCTGTAGATCATTTTCCTGAATCGTATATTCGAAAAGCACATGCTCCGAAACCAGTTCAGGAACCACAGGCGCAGGTGTAATCCATACAATCGGATTTTTTACAAATTTGCCGATAACATTCTGTATGGATTCGAAATTTTCCCATGTTTCCGAAAGAGGCGTTATTGTTCGATTCGGAACAATATTTAATCTGGATGCATCATAAGTACCTAATGCCACAAATACCCAATCAGGTTCATGAATAAGTATGTCTCTATCCAATCTGCGTAAGGCTTCAGACGAAGTGTTTTCACCAATACCTGAATTTATAAATGTGAAATCAGCGCCTTCTACATAGATTTCAAGCATATGCTTTAAAATTTCAAACCAGCCCTGTCCATCTTCAGTAATTGAATCGCCCAGTACAGCAATAGTTTCTGATCCATCCAAAGGTAGTTTGTCCATCATATCAATGATGTCATCTTCCTTAAGAAGTTCCATTGCCGCCTGTTTTCCATTTTCAGAAATGTTACTTCGGAAGTTTTTGAGTTCCTCTGAACTCATTCCAAGTAAAGCAGCCTCTGCATTATGATCATTTTTGCCCGGCATTAGCGGATATCTCTTTTCGAGATGGAAAAATGGAATGGTAAATTGTTCTAAAATTGCTTTTATCTCTTCTGAATTATCAGACATAATTTTTGATAAGTTCTTCTTTTAATTTCTTAATTCCTGTAGTAGCATTTTCCTTGTAATGCTTCCACCCTTCAAATGAATACAATTCCGGATTTGAAGGATCTACTATAAATTTTGATGATTCTGGTGGAGCGTAATTTACTAATCCTGCTGCAGGATAAACGACCAGTGAAGTGCCTACTACAACAAGAATATCTGCTTTACTTACTACAGAAGCAGCCTCCTCCAACATGGGTACCATCTCTCCGAACCAAACAATATGAGGTCGAAGTTGGGCTCCGTCACTTGCAACATCTCCGAGTTTTATAGGGTCTCCTCCGATATCTATAACCAGCTGTTCATTTTTAGTGCTACGTGCTTTTGTCAATTCACCGTGCAGATGAAGAACATTACTTGAACCGGCTTTCTCGTGAAGAGAATCAACATTTTGAGTCACGACGGTAACATCAAAATTAGCTTCTAATTCAGCGATTCCCTGATGAGCAGAATTAGGTACAGCTTCGGATGCTTGCTTTCTTCTAAGATTGTAGAACTCTAAAACTCGTTCAGGATCCTTATTCCAGGCTTCGGGAGTTGCCACATCTTTAATATTATACCCTTCCCAAAGTCCGCCTGAATCTCTGAAAGTAGCTAAACCACTTTCAGCACTAATTCCTGCTCCTGATAAAACAACAAGTTTTTTCTTATTCGGCATGAACCGTTTGAAGTTGGAACCAGGAACTGTTTGATTTGTAATCTTCAACTACGGAAGTTTGTCCGCCATTTTTGAAAACACACATGATGCTGTTTACTTCGTCACGGAGAGTGTTCACGGCATTGTCAATCAATTCCTTATTGAATCCTTCTTCGCCAAGATTTAAAGTAAACTCTATAGAAATAATTCTACCTAATGCTTTGCCCAGATCAACTAATTTCCGTTGAGGCATTTTAGTGTCTATTTCAAAATTAAGAGCGTCTTTAAAATAATCTGATGATTTATTAGTGAGCTCGTAATTACTCAAAAATTCGTAAAGGTTTGAGCTCTTCATCTTTCTCATCATCTTCATCACGGATTCTGAAATTTGTTGATATAGTATATCATTAGAGCCTTCAAAAATCTGAAACGGGCGACTGTCAACAACCGATCTTCCGGCAATATGGTCGAGTCTATAACCTTTAGCACCAGTAAGCTGTAATAAAGACTGGGAAGCTCTTTGCATAAAGTCTGTAATCACAGATTTGATTGCATTCGCTTCCAAATCCATTTTTGCCGTATTTCTTGATAATGGCACGGTGCTTCCTGTAAAATTGCACATCGCAGAGCAAACAGTAAAATAAGCCTGTAATTCAGAAATTCTGTTTTTTACCTGATCGTAATTAAACAAGCTTTGTCCACCAACAAAACGCTCTTTACAATGGCTGATTGCTTCATCCATCATCCTTCTCAGAAAACCCATTCCCATTCCCGGAAACTGTAATCTACTTCTATGCAGCAGATCCAACATCATAGTAATTCCTGTACTGGAAGGTTCTAATTTATGAGACTCATTAACCTGTATATCAATTTTATTTTTCCCGTAAGGAAGCATATACAAACCAAGGTTGTTGTAATATTCCTTTACTTCAATACCTCCATTTCTTGTGTCATGAATAAAGAAAGATATATCTCTGCTAAGATTCCCTTTATCATCTTTTTTCCGTGCAGTCATTAACCAGTAATCTGCCATGCCGGTTAAACCTGCCCAGTGCTTCAATCCTTGTATATTATATTGGTCTCCTTCTTTTGTATATGATGTCTGCATTTTAAGGGCATCTGAGCCATAATCAGGTTCTGTAATCATCAAGCCACCCATTTTTTTGGCGTTAATGACCCTGTGATATATCTCTGATTTGGCTTCTTCCGTTGCGTAATTAGCTACAGGTTGTAAGAAAAGTGCTCCATTAATTCCCATCATCAAAGAAAGAGGAAGTGATTCATAAGAACTGGCTTCTAACATAGCTAAAGCTTCCTGGGTGTTACCGCCAAAACCTTCATACTCAGAAGGAATAAAAGCAGCCAGTGGAGTAAACTCCATAATTTGATCGAAAGTAGCAGGCTTTATACCCCGAACTAAGCTTTCTTCATGTTTTTCTTCTTCTGTCGAAAAAAGGTTTGCCAACCTTTCTCTGTATTTCTCTATAAAATCCTGAAAATCGAAATTCATTCTTTCACTTATGAATTTTTGTTGAGCTTAAATATACCACTATTAGACGGTTTTTTCGATCTATTTAACATAAAAAAACCTCTTACCTAAAACAGATAAGAGGTTTTAAAAAATAAAAAGAAGGCGACGACCTACTCTACCGCTGTTGGCAGTACCATCGGCGCTGCAGGGCTTAACGTCCGTGTTCGGGATGGGAACGGGTGGGGCCCCTGCGCTACAATCACCTTCAAAATTTCAATACGTGTCCACCGAAGCCTTGGGCGCAGGTGGAAGTCCTTTGACATGGTCCCGACCGCAGTCGGGATAAAGAAGAAGCATATAATGGATGTATAAGCTTGTTCGGGGCTTGCCCACTCAAGGTGGTGCAAACCATATAAACAAAGCCGGTGGTCTAATTAGTACGGCTCGGCTAAACGTGTTACCACGCGTACACCTGCCGCCTATCTACCCGGTCGTCTTCCGGGAGACTCATAGGGAATACTTATCTTGGAGCGTGCTTCGCGCTTAGATGCGTTCAGCGGCTTATCACTTCCGCACATAGCTACCCTGCGATGCATGCGACCACACAACAGGTACACTAGCGGTGCGTCCACTCCGGTCCTCTCGTACTAGGAGCAGCCCTCCTCAGTATTCCAACGCCCACAGCAGATAGAGACCGAACTGTCTCACGACGTTCTGAACCCAGCTCGCGTACCGCTTTAATTGGCGAACAGCCAAACCCTTGGGACCTTCTCCAGCCCCAGGATGCGATGAGCCGACATCGAGGTGCCAAACCTCCCCGTCGATATGAACTCTTGGGGGAGATAAGCCTGTTATCCCCGGAGTACCTTTTATCCTTTGAGCGATGGCCCTTCCATGCGGTGCCACCGGATCACTAAACCCAACTTTCGTTCCTGCTCGACCTGTATGTCTCGCAGTCAAGCACCCTTATGCTTTTACACTCTACGCACGATTGCCATCCGTGCTGAGGGTACCTTTGGGAGCCTCCGTTACTCTTTAGGAGGCGACCGCCCCAGTCAAACTACCCACCATACACTGTTCCCCTTCGGGGTTAGACTTCACCTGTAACAAGGGCGGTATTTCAAGGGGGGCTCCACGACGCCTGGCGACGCCGCTTCAAAGCCTCCCGCCTATCCTACACATGTTACAGCTAAAGCCAATGTAAAGTTGTAGTAAAGGTTCACGGGGTCTTTTCGTCCCGCTGCGGGTAATCGGCGTCATCACCGATACCACAATTTCACCGAGCTCATGGCCGAGACAGTGTCCAAATCGTTACACCATTCGTGCAGGTCGGAACTTACCCGACAAGGAATTTCGCTACCTTAGGACCGTTATAGTTACGGCCGCCGTTTACTGGGGCTTCAGTCAAAGGCTTCGCCGAAGCTAACCTCCTTCTTTAACCTTCCAGCACCGGGCAGGTGTCAGTCCCTATACATCGCCTTGCGGCTTAGCAGAGACATGTGTTTTTGGTAAACAGTCGTTTGGACCTTTTCACTGCGCCCCCCGCCGCAAAGCGGGGGGGATCCTTCTCCCGAAGTTACGGATCGAATTTGCCTAGTTCCTTAGCCATGAATTACTCGAGCACCTGAGGATACTCTCCTCACCCACCTGTGTCGGTTTAGGGTACGAGCGCTACCAGCAAACTACGACGCTTTTCTTGGCAGCATGATTACCTCCACTATCTCTTCATCGTGAGAATCCGAGTACTGTCGGGGTTCAGCCTTAACTCGAAGCGGATTTGCCTACTCCGAAGCCTACGCCCTTTAACGTGCATTCGTCTGCACGCGGGAGTGTCACTTCTGCGTCACGCCTTAGCCTACCGCTGGGAGCGGTAGCGGAATATTTAACCGCTTTGCCATCGGCTTCCCCGGCCTCACCGGGTACACCTTAGGTCTCGACTAACCCTGATCCGATTAGCGTTGATCAGGAACCCTTGGGTTTACGGTGGACGGGTTTTTCACCCGTCTTATCGTTACTCATGCCTACATTTTCGCTTCCAGCCGCTCCACAGCCCCTCGCGGGCGCTACTTCTGCGCAGACTGGAATGCTCCCCTACCGATCGTTACATCCCACAGCTTCGGTAACCGGCTTATGCCCGATTATTATCGACGCCGAGTCGCTTGACTAGTGAGCTATTACGCACTCTTTAAAGGAATGGCTGCTTCTAAGCCAACCTCCTAGTTGTCTGAGCAACTCAACTTTCTTTGCTCAACTTAGCCGGTATTTAGGGACCTTAGCTGGTGGTCTGGGTTGTTCCCCTCTCGCCACAGGACGTTATCACCCTGAGACTGACTGCCTGGTGACTTGCTTCCGGTATTCGGAGTTTGTCTAGGGTTGGTACCCGGTGAAGGGCCCTAGCCTAATCAGTGCTCTACCTCCGGAGCAACATAGCCAGACGCTATACCTAAATATATTTCGGGGAGTACGAGCTATCTCCAAGTTTGATTGGCCTTTCACCCCTATCCACAGCTCATCCGGGAGCTTTTCAACGCTCGTCGGTTCGGGCCTCCATGGCATTTTACTGCCACTTCACCCTGGCCATGGATAGATCACTTGGTTTCGCGTCTGCCCCGCTGTACTGCACGCCCTATTCAGACTCGCTTTCGCTGCGGCTCCACCCCTAAGGGGCTTAACCTCGCACAACAGGAGCAACTCGTAGGCTCATTATACAAAAGGCACGCCGTCATCCACATAAATGCAGACTCCGACCGCTTGTAAGCACACGGTTTCAGGTACTATTTCACTCGCCGTCTCGGCGTTCTTTTCACCTTTCCCTCACGGTACTGGTTCACTATCGGTCATGCAGATGTATTTAGCCTTACCGGATGGTGCCGGCTGGTTCACGCAAGGTTTCACCGGCCTCGCGCTACTCAGGATACCCGCCAAATTATTATCGGTACACCTACAGGGCTTTCACCTTCTGTGGCGCTGCTTTCCAGACAGCTTCGATTTAAGATAATAATCATTACGCAGGTCCTACTACCCCGCACCCCGTAGGATGCGGTTTGGGCTGCTCCGCGTTCGCTCGCCACTACTTGCGGAATCACTCGATTGTTTTCTCTTCCTCCCCCTACTTAGATGTTTCAGTTCGGGGGGTACGCCTCCTCGAAAGGATATCCCGATAAATCGGGATGGGTTGCCCCATTCGGAAATCCGCGGATCACAGTTCTTATGCAACTCCCCGCAGCTTATCGCAGCTTTACACGTCCTTCTTCGCCTCTGCATGCCAAGGCATCCACCGTGTGCCCTTCATTGCTTATTTTATATGGCTTGCACTACCCGCCGCTTCGCGGCACGCAGACAAACACTAAAATGAACTTGAGCTTATACTCTTGTGATCTATACTACATAGTTGCCTACATAACATAGAATACTTGTGGTCCACACTACATACTTCTACGCAGCATGGATACCCTTGGCGTTGGGTGCGTATAAATACACACTCAACTATGCTAATGACACTTGCTCATCACAAGCACCATTAGTCTTTACATTGTTATACTTCTTCACCATGTCAAAGAACTTCACCGGGCGAAGCGCCAGGGTATATCCTGGCCTCGTACGGCGAATCCGAATTACTTCGGAATTTCGTTTGCGTAAGTCCGGGCGTCTTCGCCTCTCAATACTTACTACTAAAATACTCAATAAATCAAAATTTCTGTGGAGCTACGGGGATTCGAACCCCGGACCCCCTGCTTGCAAAGCAGGTGCTCTAGCCAGCTGAGCTATAGCCCCAAACTTCCTTTCGGCAGCCGGGCCCCTGCCCAACTTTCATTTTTCCTGCTGCGGCTCGCTTCCGGCCGGCCTTGCTCTCCCAAACACTCGCCCTAAGGCAAAAATGTGGGCTTGGGAGGACTTGAACCTCCGACCTCACGCTTATCAGGCGTGCGCTCTAACCACCTGAGCTACAAGCCCTCTAAAAGACGGTAGCCAGCTCGGTGCCTCCACAGGATTCACCTATCTATATCTACTAATAATCAACAGAAACACAGGACAGATTGTTTGTAACGAGCTGTGCAGATTCAATCGCGGCCAGGACGTATAACTCCTGACCATCAAGGCTCTCCCTAGAAAGGAGGTGATCCAGCCGCACCTTCCGGTACGGCTACCTTGTTACGACTTAGCGCCAGTTACCAGGCTTACCCTAGGCACTCCTTGCTGGAGCGACATCAGGTACTCCTGACTTCCATCGCTTGACGGGCGGTGTGTACAAGGCCCGGGAACGTATTCACCGCGTCGTTGCTGATACGCGATTACTAGCGATTCCAACTTCACGGAGTCGAGTTGCAGACTCCGATCCGAACTGAGAATGGTTTTAAAGATTTGCGCCCTATTGCTAGGTGGCTACCTTCTGTACCATCCATTGTAGCACGTGTGCAGCCCTGGACGTAAGGGCCATGATGACTTGACGTCGTCCCCACCTTCCTCACTACTTGCGTAGGCAGTCTGGCTAGAGTCCCCACCATTATGTGCTGGTAACTAACCACAGGGGTTGCGCTCGTTGCGGGACTTAACCCAACACCTCACGGCACGAGCTGACGACAGCCATGCAGCACCTTCCACAATGTCTCAAAGAGAACCCTCTATCTCTAGAGGTGGCATCGTGGATTTAGCCCAGGTAAGGTTCCTCGCGTTGCATCGAATTAAGCCACATGCTCCACCGCTTGTGCGGGCCCCCGTCAATTCCTTTGAGTTTCATCGTTGCCGACGTACTCCCCAGGTGGCATACTTAATGCGTTAACTGCAGCACTGGCCCGGGAGGGCCAACACCTAGTATGCATCGTTTACAGCGTGGACTACCAGGGTATCTAATCCTGTTCGCTCCCCACGCTTTCGTGCCTCAGCGTCAGTTGTAGACCAGCAGGCCGCCTTCGCCACTGATGTTCTTCGTAATATCTATGCATTTCACCGCTACACTACGAATTCCACCTGCCTCTTCTACACTCAAGACTACCAGTATCAGGGGCCATTTTACCGTTAAGCGGCAAGATTTCACCCCGGACTTAGTAGCCCGCCTACGCACCCTTTACACCCAATGATTCCGGACAACGCTTGCACCCTCCGTATTACCGCGGCTGCTGGCACGGAGTTAGCCGGTGCTTATTCAAACAGTACCGTCACAGGGGATCGAAACCCCCTCGTTCTTCCTGTTCAAAAGCCGTTTACAACCCATAGGGCCTTCATCCGGCACGCGGCGTGGCTGCGTCAGAGTTTCCTCCATTGCGCAAGATTCCTCACTGCTGCCTCCCGTAGGAGTCTGGGCCGTGTCTCAGTCCCAGTGTGGGGGATCATCCTCTCAGACCCCCTAGCTATCATCGCCTTGGTGAGCCGTTACCTCACCAACTAACTAATAGCACGCAGCTCCATCTTTAGCCATTCGAAAATTTTAACAACTGTGGCCATGCGGCCCCGCTGCATTATGCGGTATTAGCATCCCTTTCGGAATGTTATCCCCCAGCTAAAGGCAGGTTAGCTACGCGTTACTCACCCGTCCGCCAGTCTCCAGTGGCTGCAAGCAGCCACCTTCTCCTTCGACTTGCATGTGTTAAGCCCGCCGCCAGCGTTCGTCCTGAGCCAGGATCAAACTCTCCATTGTAAAAAATATAACTTTATACTCTTTGAGCCTGAATCCCTACACTCTATCATTCAAAAGAATAACTTCGTTCGCTCGCACAAACAATCTGTCTTATGCTTCTATCTATCAATCAATATAAATAGGTCAATATTTTCAAGGAACATTGTCACAAATAAATCGCTTTTGTGACAGAAACCAAAGATAAGGGATGTTTTAATTTATTGCCAAATTTATTTGAAAATATTTCTTCATTTTTTTGACAACACGCCGCCTTATCACCAGCGCATAAAAAAAGAAGCGAATGCAAAGCAAACGCTTCTCTAAATTCATTCCCGAGAATTATTTTTTCTCTTCTTCTGACTCGTCGTCAGATTCTTCAACTGTATCTTCTGAGTCAGAAGTAGCTTCGGTAGTTTCTTCAACTACTTCAGCTTTTTCATCAGTCGTTTCAGGAACAACTTCTTCAGTTACTTCCTCTTCCTTCTTTGCTTCTGCTGAGCTTTCTTCAACTGAAGTATCGGTTGAACTTGTTGGGGTATTTGATTTACCCGCTCTTCTGGTTCTCTTCTTCTTAGAAGACTTACCTCCTTCAGGAGTAATATCATTGTAATCAACCAATTCGATTACAGCCATTTCAGCAGCATCACCTTGGCGATATCCGGTTCTGATAACCCGAGTATAACCACCCGGACGATCTCCAACTGCAGGACCTACTTCAGAGAAAAGTAAGTTCACAGCTTCTTTATTCTGAAGAGAAGAAAAAACTTCTTTACGATTGTGATGCGTATCTTCTTTAGCTCTCGTAATTAATGGTTCAACAAATCTTCTTAACTCTTTTGCTTTTGCAACAGTAGTTGTGATTCGATGTTCTTTAATTAAAGCCATCGACAAAGCACGCATAGTTGCTTTTCTGTGAGCAGATGTTCTGCTGAGTTTTCTACCTTTTACTCTATGGCGCATTTTCTAATCCTCTGTCGCTTAGTCTAAAAATTTTGATACATCCATTCCGAACTGAAGATTTTTCTCTTCAATTACTTCCTGTAATTCTGTAAGAGACTTCTTACCAAAGTTTCGGAACTTTAAAAGATCTTGTTCATCTCTTGAAACCAGCTCACCAATAGTGTTGATGTTTGCAGACTTCAAGCAATTGTAAGCTCGCACACTCAAGTTCAAGTCTTCGATGCTTGTGCGCAGAAGGTTTGCTACTCTTTGCTTCTCAGCATCTACTTCTTCCTCTTCCTGAGTGAATTGCTCTTCAATTTTTTCGGTAATGAATTTCTCGATGTGCTCTTTCAGAATTTTACCAGCAATTGTTAACGCCTCTTTTGCATTAACCGAGCCATCGGTTTCAACATCCATTACTAATTTTTCGTAGTCAGTTCTTTGTCCAACACGAACATTCTCTACATCAAACTTAACTGATTTGATAGGAGTAAAGATGGCGTCAATAGGAATTAAATTTACATCATCTTCCTCAACTGACATTTCTTCTGCAGGAACATAACCTCTTCCACGTCCCACACGAAGTTCAATTTCTAAATCAGCATCTTCAGCTAAGTTGGCAATCACTAAGTCCGGGTTAAGAATTTCATATTCAGCAGTTGCGTCAGCAATATCTTTTGCAGTTAGGGTAGTACCACCTTTCTTGGAAACGTGAATTACACCACTACTTTGCTCAACTTGCTTGAAGCGAACCTGCTTAAAGTTAAGAATGATCTCATAAACATCTTCCTTAACACCTTTGATGCTTGAGTATTCGTGATCTACACCATTAACTTTAACTGCTGTAATTGCGATACCTGGTAGAGATGAAAGAAGTACTCTTCTGAAAGAGTTTCCAATCGTTACTCCAAATCCTCTTTCAAGAGGCTGAAGTACAAATGTACCAAAACTATCATCATCTTTGACAACATCTAAGCTGTCCGGCATTTGAATACTGTAGTTGCTCATTTGAATAATAAATTTTTAAAATTACTTAGAGTAAAGCTCAACAATAAGCTGAACATTAATATTTTCAGGGATCTCTTCCATTGTTGGAATATAGAGCATTTTCCCTGTTTTGGACTTCACGTCCGTTTCAACCCATTTGTACTTATTTCTTGAAGATCCTTCTAAAGACTCTTCAACAACATCAAGGTTTCTTGATTTAGGTCTTAATGAAATAACGTCGTTTGGCTTCACCGCATAAGAAGGAATATTTACAACTCCTCCGTTTACAACAATATGCTTATGTGTTACAAGCTGTCTTGCCTGACGTCTGGTCTTAGCAAATCCCATTCTGAAAATAGTATTGTCTAAACGACCTTCTAACATTTGCAGAAGAATTTCACCGGTTACACCTTCTTTAGCACTTGCTGCTTCATAAAGGTTACGGAATTGCTTTTCCAGTAATCCGTAAGTGTATTTTGCTTTCTGCTTTTCTTCAAGCTGAATAGCATATTCTGACTTACGATTATATCTGGAACGACCATGTTGACCCGGACCATAAGGTTTTCGCTCAAGTGCCTTACTTGGACCAAAGATTGGTTCTTTGAATCTACGGGCTTTTTTCTGTTTTGGACCTCTGTATCTTGCCATTGTAAATAGACTTACTAATTAAACTCTTCTTCTTTTTGGTGGACGGCATCCGTTGTGTGGAATCGGAGTGCGGTCTTTGATGGATGAGATATCCAAACCGGCACTTGCCATTGCTCTAACAGCTGCTTCTCTACCAGAGCCGGGACCTTTAACAAATACTTCTACTTTTCGAAGTCCCATTTCATAAGCTGCTTTAGCAGCAGTTTCAGCACTTAATTGCGCAGCATAAGGTGTATTTTTTCTCGAACCTCTGAATCCTTCTTTCCCGGCTGAAGACCATGAAAGAACATTTCCATCAGCATCAGAAATTGTAACGATCACATTATTGAATGTGGCTTTTACAAACGCCATTCCATTGGGATCGCTAACCTGCTTTTTCTTTTTACGCTTTGCAGCTGCTTTTGATGCTGCCGCTTTTGATTGATTCTTAGCCATTCTTATAACCTATTATTACTTAACT
This sequence comes from Balneola sp., assembly GCA_965267565.1. GTDB lineage: Bacteria > Bacteroidota > Rhodothermia > Balneolales > Balneolaceae > Balneola. The sequence goes on along the minus strand of OZ254085.1, from coordinate 2,575,482 downwards.
GCTTTCTTTTTACCTGCAACGGTACGCTTTTTACCTTTGCGAGTGCGTGCATTGGTCTGAGTTCTTTGACCTCGTACAGGAAGACCTTTACGATGCCTCACTCCTCTGTAACTTCCGATCTCAATTAATCGTCGGATGTTAGCATTTACCTCGCTTCGCAGCGCACCTTCCACCTTATACTCATCATCAAGAATCTGACGAAGCTCAATAACCTGAGACTCTTCCCAGTCCTGAACTTTCGTATCATGATCGATACCAACTCTATCCAGCAATTCTTTTGCTACGGTTGATCCGATTCCATAAATATAAGTAAGGGCTATTACGCCTCTTTTTTGTTTTGGTAAGTCAATTCCAGCAATACGTGCCATATATAAAAGCTATTTTAACCTTGACGCTGCTTATGGCGTGGGTTCTTTTTATTAATTACGTACAAACGACCTTTTCGCCTAACGATTTTATCGTCTGAACTTCTTTTTTTAACTGAAGATCTTGTTTTCATATCTACCTTATTTGTATCTGTAAGTGATTCTACCCTTACTAAGATCGTAGGGCGACATCTCTACCGCAACACGATCACCAGGTAATATTTTGATGTAATACATTCTCATTTTTCCAGAAACGTGCGCAAGCAATTCATGACCATTATCTAATTCCACTCTGAACTGAGCGTTAGGTAATGCTTCCAGAATTGTTCCGTCTTGTTTAATGGGCTCTTGTTTAGCCATGGTTCATTATTTTTTCATGTTTCTGTGAGAGCTCAGCAATATAATCAAAAGTACTGAGAATTTCAGCTTTTCCTTCCCGAACTACGATATCGTGTTCAAAGTGGGCAGCTAAACTCCCATCGGCTGTTACAACTGTCCAGCCATCGTTCAATGTTTTTACTTTCCAGGAACCCATAGTAATCATTGGTTCCACAGCAAGTGTCATTCCTTCTCTTAGTCGTTCACCTTTTCCTTTTCGTCCAAAGTTTGGAACAGATGGATCTTCATGTAAAGATTTTCCTATTCCATGTCCGACTAAATCTCTTACAACCCCATACCCATTATTCTCATTATGAGTTTGGATTGCATTAGCAACATCACCCATTTTATTTCCGTGAGTTGCTTTTTCAATTCCTTTGTAGAGTGATTCCAATGTCACTCTTAACAGTTCGATTGCTTCATCTTCGCAATCGCCTACTGCAAATGTAAATGCATGATCGCCGAAGTAACCATTCATCTCAACTCCGCAATCAATACTTACAATATCACCTTCTTCCAATTTTCTTGATCCCGGAATACCGTGAACAACTTCTTCGTTTACTGAAATACAAAGTGTTCCGGGAAACTCATTCCCTTTTGGTCCGTATCCTTTGAAAGCGGGTCTCGCATTGTGTTTGCTGATATATTCTTCAGCGATGCGATCTAACTTTCCGGTTTCTACACCCGGTTCAATTTCTTTTCCTACCTCAGCAAGTGTTCTTGAAACAAGCAGCGCACTCTCACGCATTTTGTCTATTTCATTTTCACTTTTGAGGTAAATCATTTTAAGCTCTTCTTCGGCCTTTGATCTTACCTGATTTCATGAATCCGTCGTAATGACGCATCATCAGGTGGCTTTCAATTTGCTGAAGTGTATCTAACGCCACACCAACAATAATCAAAAGACTCGTTCCACCATAGAACAACGCAAAACCGGGAGTTACTCCAAGTAAATTCGTTGCAATAGCAGGAAGAATTGCTACCAATGAAAGGAAGATTGAACCCGGAAGGGTGATCTTCGTCAAAATATTATCAATGAACTCAACGGTTGCTTTACCCGGGCGTACACCAGGAATAAAACCACCTTGTCTTTTCATAGTATCTGCCATTTCCTTCGGGTTTACCGAGATAGCAGTATAGAAAAATGTGAAAAACACACAGATGAAAAAGAAAATGATTGAATACACCCAGCCGGTAAAGTCAGCAGACCAAGCTGTCAATAATTGTACTGTTTCATTTTCCGGAAAAAACTGACCGATTGTGCTCGGAATAAACATAATAGACTGAGCAAAGATAATCGGCATTACACCTGCAGCATTTACTTTTAATGGAAGATATTGAGTTGTACCTCCGTACACTTTTCTTCCAACAACTCTTTTAGCGTACTGCACAGGAATTTTTCTTACTCCCTGTGTTAACATAACTACCGCTGCAATTACTACTACTAGTGCTGCTAATTCAATAATTACAAGAATAGCATTACTCTTAGTTGTTACTTCGTTGTAGAAGTTAGCCGGTAGTATTGCGATAATACCAATCATAATGATCAATGAAATACCATTTCCAATTCCACGATCTGTAATTCGTTCACCTAACCACATTACAAAAGTGGTTCCTGCTGTAAGTACGATCATCGCAGTTAGTGTAAATGCAAATTCGTTTACTACGATTGCCTGAGGTGCAGTTGCCATCAAGTTGATGGAAAATGCAATAGCCTGAAACGCTGTAATTCCAACAGTACCATATCTGGTTAACTGCGTAATTTTACGTCTTCCTTCTTCACCTTCTCTCTGCAGCTTCTGAAAATAAGGTACTACAGCTCCCGCAAGCTGAATGATAATCGATGCCGTAATGTAAGGCATGATACCAAGTGCAAATACACCTGCTCTTGAGAACGCTCCTCCAACAAATAGGTCAAAAAGACCTAATAAACTTGAAGCGTCGCTGTTTCCGGCGATCAACGCGTTAGCATCAACACCTGGCAATGTAATGTAACTACCAACACGGTAGATCATCAAAATACCAACTGTGTAAAGGATTCTGTTTTTCAGATCCTCGATTTTGAAAATATTGCGGAAGTTTTCAATAAGACTCATTAGTCTCCGGGTCCGGTATTATTAAATTACGGTTACTTTTCCACCAGCTTTTTCAATCAACTCTACGGCTGATTTACTTGCTGCATGAACTTCGATTTCAACTTTCTCGGAGATTTCGCCTCGACCAAGAAGTTTAATTTTGTCATTCTTGTGTGCCAAACCAGCAGAAACTAAGTCCGCTACAGTGATCGTTGACTCAAGCTTACCTGCTTCCAAAAATTCTGAAATAGTATGCAGGTTAAGCGGACGATATTCCGTTCTGTTCAGATTTTTGAACCCAAACTTAGGAATTCTTCTTTGAAGTGGCATCTGACCACCTTCAAACCAAGGACGTCTTTTATATCCTGAACGGGATTTTGCACCGTTGTGACCTCGACCTGATTGCTCGCCATGACCGGAACCTTCTCCGCGACCAACGCGCTTTCTGTTTTTATTATTCGGAGCCGGAGCTTTTAAATTATGTAGATCCATGATCAAAAATAGTTAGGTATTAACCTTCAAATACTTTGTTTAATGAAACGCCTCTTCTTTGCGCAACCTCAACAGGGTCAGTCAATTCTTTTAAAGCTGTAAATGCAGCTTTTACCATGTTGTGAGGGTTTGAAGAACCTTGAGACTTTGACAGAATGTTGTGCACTCCTGCAACATCCAATAAGTTCTTAACAGCACCACCGGCAATTACCCCGGTACCTTCAGATGCAGGTCTAAGTAATACTTTTCCTGCGCCTGCTTTACCAACTACCGGATGGTAAATACTTTTAGTTTTGGTTAGCGGTACACGGATAAGATTTTTCTTAGCGTTATCAAATCCTTTTTGGATAGCATCAGAAACCTCATTGGCTTTTCCGAGACCATGTCCACAAACTCCGTTTCCATCACCTACTACTACAATGGCGTTAAAACTAAATCTACGACCACCTTTTACCACTTTAGATACACGGTTTACGTGTACTAACTTTTCTTCAAGGTTAAGATTCGCAGCTGGTACTGATTGTTTTCTTCTTACTTTAGGCATTGCTTAAACCGTTCGATTAAAACTGTAGTCCACCTTCGCGAGCGCCTTCTGCCGCCGCTTTGATGATTCCATGATACTTGTATCCGCTTCTGTCGAATACAACTTTTGTAATTCCTTTTTCTTGAGCAAGCTTGGCAATATCCTCACCTGCTTTCTTTGCATTATCCACTCCTTTTGCAGCTGCGCTTGATGCAATAGTAGCACCTTCAACGTCATTGATAATCTGCAAATAAGTGTTCGCATTACTTTTGTACACGCATAATCTTGGACGATCAGCAGTTCCACGAATGGTGGACTTAATTCGTCTTCTGATTTTATTTCTGCGTTCTGTTTTCTTTTGAGACTTATTCATTTCAAAGTTCCTTATTTAGCAGCTGATTTACCGGCTTTACGTCTGATTTGCTCACCGTAATAGCGGATTCCTTTTCCTTTGTAAGGCTCAGGCTTTCTGAAAGATCTTAACTTAGCAGCAACCTGACCAACCAGCTCTTTATTTATTCCGGAAATAATAACAATAGGTTGTTTGCTTGTTTTGGTATCCACTTCAATCTTAATTCCTTCCGGCGGTACAAAAAAGATCGGGTGAGAGAAACCAAGGTTTAGTTCAAGGATATCGCCGCTCATTGCAGCTCTGAAACCTACACCGTAGATCTCCAACTTTTTAGTATATCCTTCAGTTACCCCAACAACCATATTATTAATGAGCGCACGGTATAAACCATGAAGCGCTCTGTCTTCTTTAATGTCAGAAGCTCGTTTTACAACAATTTCATTTTCAGTTTTTTCAACCGAAATACTTGGGTGTAATTTTAATGTACTTTCTCCTTTATCACCTTTTACGGTAATCATGTTGTCAGCACCAATGCTGAATTCAACTTTATCGGATAATGGTACAGGTAATTTTCCTATTCGAGACATAATTCAAACTCTGTTTTAGTAAATGGTGCAAAGTACTTCGCCGCCAACATGTAGTTTGCGTGCTTCTTTGTCTGTCATTACACCTTTTGAAGTTGAAAGTATTACTACTCCAAGTCCGTTTTGAGCACGAGGCACATTATCTGCATCTTTATATACTCTTAAACCTGGCTTAGAATAACGCTTCATATCACGGATTACGGGATGACCATATGAGTCGTACTTCAGAAACATTCTGATAATTCCCTGCTTTCCGTCTTCAATATTGATGAACTTTGAGATATAACCTTTATCTACAAGAATCTTGGCCATAGCTCTTTTCAGCTTTGACGCCGGTACATCAACTTTTCTATGCCCTGCAGTTTGGGCATTTCTGATACGTGTTAAAAAATCTGCTATCGGATCGTTCATTTCTTTTCAGCTATATGTTGTTTACCAGCTGGCTTTTCTTACGCCTGGAATCTTTCCAGCCAAAGCCAATTCACGGAATTTAATTCTTGAGATTCCATAACGACCAACGTAACCACGGCTACGTCCGGTAATGCTACAACGATTACGAACACGAGTAGGGCTGGCGTCACGTGGAAGCTTTTGGAGTCCAACATAGTCGCCTTCTTCCTTGAGCTTACGTCTTTTCTCAGCGTATTTTTCTACTGTTTCTTTTCTTTTTTCGTTACGTGCTATCCAAGCTTTCTTAGCCATAATAGTGTATCTCTTAGTTTCTTTTCTTAAAAGGCATACCGAAATGCTTTAGCAAAGCGTATGCTTGTTCGTCTGTTTCTGCGGATGTTACAAAGGTGATGTCCATTCCATGCAACTTTGAAACTTTATCCGTATCAATTTCCGGGAAAATAGTATGCTCTTTAATTCCCATGGTATAGTTACCACGTCCGTCAAAACTTTTATCAGGTACACCCTGAAAGTCACGAGTTCTTGGTAACGCAAGGTTGATAAGACGATCTAAAAATTCGTACATGATACGTCCTCTCAAAGTAACCTTACAACCAATTGGCATTCCTTCTCTCAACTTAAAGTTAGAGATGGACTTTTTTGCCTTGGTTTTAACCGGCATTTGACCGGTAATCTGAGCAATGTTATCGACAACAGTGTCAAGAACTTTCTTGTCTTGTATTGCTTCCCCAACCCCAACGTTGATCACAATTTTTTGAAGCTTAGGAATTCCCATTTTATTGGCAATGCTAAACTCCTCAGTCAACTTTGAGGTAATTTCTTCTTTGTATTGTGTGTATAGTCTTGCTTCAGCCATTTTATGTCACACTAAATTATTTATCCAAAATTTCGCCACTGGTCTTGGCATAACGAACCCAACGGCCACCGCCATCTTCTTCAATTCGCTTGCGACCAATTCTTGTTGGTTCGTTTGTGTTAGGATCTATCACCTGAACATTTGAAATATGAACAGTTGCTTCCTTTTTCAGGCGTCCTCCCTGCTGGTTTTCCTGCGATGGCTTTTCGTGGTGCGTTTTAATGTTAATTCCTTCAACAAGAACTCGTTCTCTTTCAGGATAAACCATTAAAACACGACCTGTCTGGCCGACATCTTTACCGGCAAGAATTTTAACTTCGTCGCCTTTCTTAACGTGTAATTTCTTTTGTTTATTAAACCTACGTGGCATTACTCTAACCTCTTTAAAGTACTTCCGGAGCAAGTGATACGATCTTCATAAAACTTCTTTCACGAAGTTCCCGGGCTACTGGCCCAAAGATACGTGTACCAACCGGCTCTTGGTCTTTGTTAATTACTACCGCAGCATTTTCATCAAATCGGATGTAACTACCATCTTTTCTGCGATACTCTTTTTTAGTTCTAACTATAACGGCTTTAATAACGTCACCTTTTTTAACGTTACCGCCCGGAATAGCAGTTTTTACCGAAGCTGAAATCAAATCTCCAACACGTGCATAACGGCGGCGGGAATCTCCCAATACCTTAATACACATCACTTTTTTAGCTCCGCTATTATCTGCAACCTGTAATACTGTTTGCGTTTGTACCATCGTTTTGCAAATTCCTTATTTAGCTTTTTCTACGATTGATACCAGGCGCCATGTTTTGCGCTTGGATAGTGGACGAGTACTCATAATGTGTACTGTGTCACCAATATTCGCTTCGTTGTTTTCGTCGTGCGCCATATACTTAGTAGTCTTGGTAATGAACTTTCCGTAAATGGAATGCTTAACCTGACGATCTACAGCAACGGTGATGCTTTTGTCCATCTTGTTGCTGACAACACGACCTGTTCGTTCTCTTCGTTGTGCTCTTTCAAATTCTGCCATGATAATCCTAACGCTTACTCAGCACTATTTTTTTCATTAATAATAGTTCTCAATCGAGCAACTTCACGTCTGTGATTTTTAATACGAGCAGGATTTTCAAGCTGCCCGGTTACTGATTTTGAAAATCTAAGTTTCTGCAATGCCTCTGTTGCATCCTTCAGCCTTGCATTCAATTCCGTATCTGATAATTCTCTTAATTCGTGTGCTTTCATGATCTAACCTCTTAGCCTTTGAAGTCTCTGCGGACTACAAATTTAGTTTTGATCGGAAGTTTGTGTGATGCACGTCGCATCGCTTCACGAGCTCTTTCTTCAGTTACACCTGCAATCTCAAACAGAATACGACCCGGTTTTACAACAGCTACCCAATGATCTAAGGCACCTTTACCTTTACCCATTCTGGTTTCAGCCGGTTTGCTTGTCATAGGTCGGTCCGGAAAAATTCGGATAAATGTTTGACCATCACGTTGTAAAGAACGTGCAATTGCAATACGGCAAGCCTCAATTTGTCGGGAAGTGATAAACTTAGGCTCCAATGCTTTTAATCCGAAATCACCAAAGTTAATTTGATGACCACGATTCGCATTTCCTTTTAGCTTATCGCGATGTACCCGGCGGCGTTTTACTCTTTTTGGCTCTAACATCGTTTTCTTTAGCTATTAGTTATTCTGTCTGTTTCGGTTTCTGCTACGACGGCGGTTTTTTCTACGTCCGCGATCGTCTCCACCTCTTCGGCCTCTTTTTGATTCTTTTTCCTGAGCTGCTTGTGCTCCAGGAGTTAAATCAACATCACCGATTATTTCGCCTTTAAAGATCCAAACACTTACTCCAATCGATCCATAAATGGTATTGGAAGTAGTATTCCAGTAATCAATATCAGCACGTATTGTGTGCAGAGGAATTTGACCTTCCTTGTATTGTTCAGTTCGTGCCATTTCAGCACCACCTAAACGTCCTGCACATCTAACTTTAATTCCTTTTGCGCCCATTCTCATTGCAGATGCAATAGCTGTTTTCATCGCTCTTCTGAAAGAAACACGACTTGAAAGCTGTTGCGCAATGTTCTGAGCAACTAAACTTGCATCAAGCTCAGGTCTTTTAATTTCGCTTACATTAATCTGAACTTCTTTGCTTGTAATTTTCTTAAGCTCTTCGCGGAGTAATTCAATTTGCTCACCGCCTTTTCCAATAATAACACCAGGCCGGCTTGTACGAAGAGTTAATAGAATTCTCTTAGGAGTTCTTTCAATGATTACGTTAGACAGACCACCATTTCTAAGACGAGCTCTCAAATACTCACGTAGCTTTTCGTCTTCCATGATAAGATTCGGCTGGTTGTCTTCTGAATACCAGTTAGAATCCCATCCTTTGATGATACCTAATCTAAAACCAGTTGGATTTGTCTTTTGTCCCAAGTTACTGTCCGTTTAGTTTTTTACAATTTCTTCTTCACGCTTCGCAACAACAACAGTGATGTGGCAGCTTCGCTTATTAATTCTGTGCGCACGACCCATTGGTGCAGGCTGAATTCTTTTCAGAGTTACGCCTTCATCTACATAGATAGTCTTTACAACTAACTGCTCATCGTCAAATCGTTCTTCCTGAAATCTATCACGAAGATTAGCAGCTGCAGATTTAATTACTTTAGCTACTTCTGCAGACGAACCTTTATTAGTGAATTCAAGTCTTTTAAGCGCCTTGTCAACACGAGATCCTCTTACCGCATCAGCAACTAATCTTACTTTGCGTGGAGCTCTTCTTAAATGTCTTTGCACTGCACGTGCTTCAAAAACTGGAGTATCCATTGTCAAAATCCTTATTTAACTGCTGCTTTTTTAATTGGATGACCACGAAAAGTTCGTGTTGGTGCAAATTCACCAAGCTTGTGACCTACCATATCTTCCGTAATAAATACCGGGATAAACTGCTTACCATTGTGTACTGCAATTGTTAATCCGATAAAATCAGGAGTTACCAATGAAGATCTTGACCAGGTCTTGATCACTTTTTTACTACCACTTTCCTGAGCTGCATCAATTTTGCGCTGCAGTTTGTAGTAAACAAAAGGTCCTTTCTTTAATGAACGTGGCATATTAATCTACCTTATTTCTTCTTAGCTTTTCTTCTTCTTACGATGTACTTGGAAGACAACTTCTTAGGGTTTCTTGTCTTCTTACCTTTGGCCATTTGTCCCCAAGGTGAACGCGGGTGCCCACCGGAAGCTTTACCTTCACCACCACCCATCGGGTGATCAACCGGGTTCATCGCAACACCACGAGTTTGTGGTCTTCTGCCTAACCAACGGCTACGTCCGGCTTTACCTTTTGTAGTGTTCATGTGGTCAGGATTACTTGTGGTTCCAACAGTTGCCATACAAGTACCAAGAATCATTCTTACTTCACCAGACGGAAGTTTGATACTTACATATTTTTCCTGCTTACCAAGAAGCTGTGCAACCGTTCCTGCTCCGCGGCAAAGTATTCCGCCTTGTCCGGGAGTTAACTCAATATTATGAATGAAAGTACCAGGAGGCATAAAACGCAGTTGAAGCGCATTACCCATATCCGGCTCTACTCTTTCACCAGAAATAACTTTGTCTCCAACTTTTAAACCATTTGGAGCAATAATGTATCTCTTCTCTCCATCAGCGTATGCAAGCAAAGCAATTCTTGCTGTTCTGTTCGGATCATATTCGATTGTTTGAACAGTAGCAGGTATATCGAACTTATTTCTCTTAAAGTCGATAATTCTGTACTTACGCTTGTGTCCTCCACCTCTGTGGCGGGAAGTTTTGCGTCCGTGATGGTTTCTACCTCCGGTTCCATGCTTACCTGCAGTCAATCCTTTGTAAGGAGATGAAGCGGTAACATCATCAAATACTGGCGCGATTCTATGTCGCGTTCCCGGAGTTGTTGGTTTTAATTTCTTTGTTGCCATAACTATTCAGATCTATATCTCTTCGAAGAAGTCGATTTCGCCTTCTCTTAATGTTACGATTGCTTTCTTCCAGGTTTTAGTTCTTCCACCTTGGTATCCGCTTCTTGTAAATCGGCCTTTAGGCTTGGAAGGCATAATCATTGTGTTAACCTTCCCAACTTTTACACCCGGGTAAGCTGCTTCAACAGCTGCTTTGATTTCAGGCTTATTAGCGCTTTGAGCTACTTCAAAAGCAACTTTGCCACTTTCTTCCTGAATACGGCTTAATTTCTCTGTAATAACTGGTTTAATTAAAACGCTCATGCTACAGCCTCTTCAGTTTGAGGTTCAATTGTATTTTCCAAAACGGAAACTGCACTTTCCTGAATTAATACAGCATCAGCATTCAATATTTGATAAGTATTTGGCTTATTCGCCTCTACAACTGATACACCAAGAATATTTCTTGCAGACTTATAAAGAACTGTATCTGTTTCAGCAGTAATGATTAAAACCTTATGTCCTTCTAAATCAAATGAAGAAAGAATACTTGCTACTTCAGCTGTTTTAGGAGCGTCAAATGTGAAATCGCTTACCACTTTAATCGCTTCTTTATCTGCTTTAATAGAAAGCGCAGACTTTCTTGCCAACTGAATTACTTTCTTGTTCAATTTGAAACCGTAATCTCTCGGCTGAGGACCAAACATAGTTCCTCCACCTCTTAGAAGACCAGATTTAATATCTCCTCTTCGTGCATTACCGGTTCCTTTTTGACGATAAAGCTTCTTAGTACTTCCCTGAATTTCGCTTCTGCCTTTGGTCTTGTGAGTACCCTGACGCTTGTTCGCCATATGACGACGTACATCTTCGTACACAGCAGTTTCATTCGGCTCAATTGCGAAAATTGAATCGCTAAGCTCAGCTTTTTTGCTCGTCTTTTTTCCGTCTATTTTATAAATATCTAATTTCATTGCTTAAAACTCCGACGGTTTAGATAACAATTCTACGTATCCACCATTTGGACCAGGAATTGAGCCGGTTACCAATACAAGGTTTGACTCAGAAATAATCTTAGCAACACTAAGATTTTTCACTTTCACTCTGGCATTCCCGCTTTGACCAGCCATTTTCATTCCTTTGAAAACTCTTGCAGGATCCGAAGCTCCACCAATAGATCCGGGAGCTCTTAATCGGTTATGCTGACCGTGAGTTTCATCACCTACGCCACTAAAATTGTGACGCTTAATTACACCGGTGAAACCACGACCTTTTGAAGTTCCTGCAACGTCAATTACGTCGCCAACCTGAAATACATCTTCAGCTTTGAGTTCGTCGCCAACATCTAATCCTTCAGGTATAAAATCTCTGAATTCTGCAACTACAGCTTTAGCTGAAGCTCCTGCTTTATCAAAATGACCTTTAACGGCTTTCGATACATTCTTTTCTTTTTTGTCAAAACTGGCAAGCTGAACAGCATTGTAGCCATCCGTTTCTTCCGTTTTGATTTGGGTAATCACAGAGGCTGGAACTTCAACAACTGTCACAGGAATACTGCGACCTAAGCTGTCAAAGACGCTTGTCATCCCAATTTTTTTACCTACCAAACCACTCATCGTGTCTGATCCTTTCAGTTTAAACTTTAATTTCTACATCAACCCCTGACGGAAGCTCAAGCTTCATCAAGGCATCTACTGTTTGTGAACCTGTAGAGAGAATATCGATCAATCTTTTGTGTGAACGATACTCAAACTGCTCGCGAGACTTTTTGTCTACGAATACAGATTTGTTAACAGTAATTATACTTTTGCGAGTTGGAAGCGGGATAGGACCCGAAACCACTGCACCTGTTGACTTTACAGTCTGAATAATTTTCTCAGCTGATTTATCGATCAAATTGTGATCGTATGATTTCAGCTTTATTCTGATTTTTTGTTGTGTTGCCACGGATCAGAACCTCTTAATCTAAAATTTTAGTTACCACACCAGCGCCTACGGTACGTCCACCTTCGCGGATCGCAAATCGCAGCCCTTCTTCCATCGCTACCGGCTGAATGAGTTCCACATCCAACTTCACGTTGTCGCCCGGCATTACCATCTCCACTCCAGAAGGAAGTTCACAGGATCCGGTTACGTCTGTCGTTCTGAAGTAGAACTGCGGACGGTAGCCTTTGAAGAACGGAGTGTGTCGTCCGCCTTCGTCTTTGCTCAGTACATATACCTCACACTCAAACTTCTTGTGTGGAGTAATCGAGCCCGGCTTACAAAGTACCATTCCACGCTGCAACTGCTCTTTGTTAATACCTCTAAGCAGAATACCTGCGTTGTCTCCGGCTTGTCCCTGCTCAAGTAATCTTCGGAACATCTCAATACCGGTTACTACACTCTTCATCGGCTCTTCGATGATTCCTACAATTTCGATCTCATCGTTAAGCTTCAGCACGCCACGCTCGATACGACCCGTTGCCACGGTTCCACGACCGGTGATACTGAATACATCCTCAACCGGCATTAGGAACGGCTTGTCTACATCACGCTCCGGAGTTGGGATGGTCTCATCAACCGCTTTGATAAGCTCTACAATCTTTTCTTCGAATTCTGCCTCGCCGTTCAGCGCGCCAAGAGCAGAACCCTGAATCACAGGAATATCGTCTCCGTCAAACTCATAGCTTGATAGCAACTCTCTTACTTCCAGCTCAACCAATTCAAGCAGCTCTTCGTCATCCACAAGGTCAACCTTGTTCATGAACACTACAATCTGAGGTACACCTACCTGACGAGCAAGCAAGATGTGCTCACGAGTCTGTGGCATAGGACCATCGGTTGCCGCTACCACTAAGATAGCGCCGTCCATCTGAGCCGCTCCCGTTACCATGTTCTTTACATAGTCGGCGTGACCCGGGCAGTCTACGTGGGCGTAGTGACGCTCATCGGATTCGTATTCTACGTGCGCCGTTGCAATGGTGATTCCACGCTCTCTTTCTTCCGGAGCATTGTCAATCTGGTCAAACGCCTGGGCTACTCCCCCGTACGTCTTCGCCATTACTGTGGTAATCGCCGCCGTTAACGTCGTCTTTCCGTGATCTACGTGACCAATTGTTCCCACATTCACATGCGGCTTGGTGCGTTGAAAGGTTTCCTTTGCCATGATATACTTAGTTTAAATTAATTTCTTATGATTGACTTTCGATGATCTCTTCAGCGATCTTATCCGGTACCGGAGTGTACTCTTCAAATTCCATAGAATATACTGCACGTCCCTGAGAAAGAGATCTTACATCGGTCGAATAACCGAACATTTCTGAAAGTGGTACATGTGCTTTCACAACAGAACCGTCTTTGTTGTTATCCATACTCTGGATAATTCCACGACGACTATTCAAGTCACCAATTACATCTCCCATATATTCTTCGGGAGTAGTTACTTCCACTTTCATCACCGGCTCAAGTAATTGCGGCTTCGCTTTTCTTGCTGAATTTCTGAAACCAAGCTTTGCAGCTAATTCAAAACTCAATTGATCGGAATCCACATCGTGGTAAGAACCATCAAAAAGTCTTACACCGATATTCTGTACCGGATAGTTTGCCTGAATACCATTATCCAAGGCAGCTTTGAATCCTTTTTCTACAGAAGGAATAAACTCTCTCGGGATGTTACCACCCACAATCTCGTTGATAAACATAAATCCTTCTTCACGATTGATACGATCTTCTTTACCATCGTAATCATCAAAGTGATCGATCGGAGCAATTTCAAACTGAATGTCTGCAAATTTACCACGACCACCTGATTGCTTCTTATAAAGCTCTCGGTGCTCAACAGCTTTAGAAATAGATTCTCTGTAAGACACCTGAGGTGCACCTACATTTGCTTCTACTTTGAATTCACGCTTTAAACGATCAACAATGATCTCAAGGTGAAGCTCACCCATACCTGCAATCGTAGTCTGACCTGTTTCTTCGTCAGTGCGAACCTGAAAAGTCGGATCCTCTTCTGCAAGTTTCTGAAGACCGGTAGAAAGCTTCTCGCTATCTGCTTTGGTTTTTGGCTCAACAGCCAATTTAATTACCGGCTCAGGGAATGTAATCTGCTCCAGAATAACCGGATCATCAACATCACATAATGTATCACCGGTATAAACCTCCTTGATACCTACCATTGCAACAATATCACCAGCCTGAGCTTTGTCTAAATCTTTCTTGTCATTCGCGTGCATCTCAAGAAGACGACCAACTCGCTCTCTTTTATCAGTAGAAGAGTTATAAACGTATGAACCCTTTTCCAAAGTACCGGAATACACGCGGGCAAATGTCAATTTACCTACGTAAGGATCAGTCATAATTTTGAATGCAAGTGCAGAGAATGGCGCATCAACATCTGCCTCTCTGATTACTTCTTCTTCGGTATGAGGCTTAACACCTTTTACTGCTTTAACATCAAGTGGAGAAGGCATGAAAGAAATAACACGATCCAACATTGCCTGAACACCTTTGTTCTTCAATGCAGTACCACACATTACCGGAGTAATATCTTTTGCGATGGTTGCTTTTCGGATAGCCGCAAGAATTTCGTCTTCTGAAATCTCTTCTTCCATCAAATACTTTTCCATCAGAGTTTCATCGTGATCAGCAATATTCTCAATCAATTGAACTCTGTACTCAGCAGCTTTATCCGCTAATTCTTCAGGAATTTCTATCTCATCATACTTCGCACCTAAGGAAGCATCATCCCAAACAATTCCGCGCATATTAATAAGGTCAACAACACCTTTGAAATTCTCTTCTGCGCCAATTGGAATCTGAATAGGAATTGGGTTTGCATTAAGCTTCTCATCTAATTCAGTAACAACATTGTAAAAATCAGCACCGGTACGGTCCATTTTATTTACAAATGCCATACAAGGAACATGATACTTATTAGCCTGACGCCAAACTGTTTCTGACTGAGGCTGAACAGCACCTACAGAACAAAGCACAAATACTGCACCATCAAGTACACGCAAAGAACGCTCTACCTCAACGGTAAAGTCAACGTGACCGGGAGTATCAATGATATTAATTCTGTGGTCCTTCCAAATACAGTGAGTTGCAGCAGATGTAATGGTAATTCCTCTCTCCTGCTCCTGCTCCATCCAGTCCATAGTAGCTGCGCCATCATGCACCTCACCAATTCGGTGACTACGACCGGTGTAAAACAAAATACGCTCCGTAACAGTGGTCTTACCCGCATCAATGTGCGCCATAATACCGATGTTACGCGTTCTGCGCATCCTTTCGATAATTTTTGAGTCTTTTTCTTTTACTTCTGCCATGTCAATTATGAAATACTATTAAAATCTAAAGTGAGCGAATGCTTTGTTAGCTTCTGCCATACGGTGTACTTCGTCTTTCTTACGAACAGCGCCACCTTCATTATTAGAAGCATCAATTAATTCACGAGATAATCGCAATGACATTGATTTGTCATTTCTTGAACGAGCAGACTTAATAATCCATCTCATTCCAAGCGCAGTACCACGCTCCTGACGAACTTCCATGGGAACTTGGTAAGTAGCGCCACCAACACGACGGGATTTTACTTCCACTACCGGAGTTGCATTTTGCATCGCATTTTTAAAAATATCGATACCGGTTTCGCCTGTCTTTTCTTCAATAATCTCGAATGCCTGATATACAATTTTACGGGCTACATTTTTCTTCCCGTCTCTCATCAGGTTATTCACAAAACGTGTAATCAGCTTATCCTCAAATATCGGATCCGGCTGTACATCTCGTTTTTCTGCTGTCTTTCTACGCATGCTCGATTAATCTTAAAATTCTTGTTTTACCCTCTTGGGCGTTTAGTTCCGTACAAACTACGGCTCTGAGTTCTTCCTTCAACACCTGCAGTATCAAGTGTACCACGTATAATATGGTAACGAACACCAGGTAAATCTTTTACACGACCACCACGGATCAATACAATACTGTGCTCTTGCAAATTGTGCCCTTCTCCGGGAATGTAAGCCGAAACTTCAATTCCATTAGTTAAGCGTACACGAGCAACCTTTCTAAGTGCTGAGTTTGGTTTCTTAGGAGTAGTTGTGTAAACACGAGTACAAACACCACGCTTTTGTGGACACCCTTGCATAGCAGGAGCAGTTGTCTTTCGAGTCTTACTTTTTCTACCTTTTCGAATTAATTGTTGTATAGTTGGCACGGTTCAAATTGTTTGGTTATTGCCATCAAATCGAGAGCTTGAAAAGATAGAAGAATTTTCTGTCTTTTTAAAAATATTTCTCTGATTTATTTTCTGAATAATCAAAAGATTTTAGAATCCAACTTATCAACAGGATTTTCTTGGTAAAATCAGGATATAATTTATTAATTGATATATAACAATATAACAATTGTATATCTCAAAACTCTACGGATTAAGCACCAAACGGCTTGAAGCGCTCGCCACGGAAGGAGTACGTACGGAAAAAGATTTACTCAATTTTTTCCCTCGCCGGTATTTAGATCGAAGTAACGTGCAAAAAATTAATCACCTGATGGGTTCGGGTGAGGAAGTTACTGTGGTTGGGAAAGTAGTCAACAAACAAGAAGTTGGTTTCAAAAGAAGTAAGCGCCTTGAAGTAGCAATCAATGACGGAACAGGAATTCTCAAAGGCGTATGGTTTCGGGGAGCTTCCTACTTTAAACGGATTTTTAAGGAAGGAGATTTAGTTGCCTTTTTTGGTCAGGCTAAGCGATACGGGAAGTCAATTACCATTGCTCATCCGGAGGTAGATAAGCTTTCTGAGGAAGGCGATGTTTCCAACTTTTCGAAGATTGTTCCGATATATCCCAGTAACAAAGAATTCAGTAAAGTTAAACTCACCAACAAGATTGTAGCCGGCTGGATTGAAACGCTGCTGAAGCAGACGAACATTCAGGAATTTCTGCCGAAATCTCTGGTTGAAGAAATGAAGCTCCCTTCCAGAGCCGAAGCGTACCGAATGATTCATTTCCCGGAAAATCATTCCGAACACAAGAGAGCTTTAAATCGATTTAAGTTTGAAGAACTCTTTCTTTTTGAAATGAGTATGGAGAAAATCCATCACACGGTTGAGGAAAGAAAATCGGGGCATATTTTTTTGAAATCGGGAAATTATACTTCTAAATATTTCAACGAGCTCCTCCCCTTTGAACTCACGGACGGACAAAAGTCTTCTTTAGCTGATATTAAAAAAGACGTTCGTTCAGGAAAACAAATGAATCGTTTGATTCAGGGAGATGTAGGCGCCGGAAAAACCATTGTAGCCATAGGGTCTTTATTAATGGCTCTCGATAATGGATTTCAAGCTGCATTTTTAGCTCCCACCGAAATTCTTGCTGAACAACATTACCGAACACTCGCCGAACACCTGAAAGGATTAGATATCAATATCCGATTGTTGGTTGGCGGACAAAAATCAAAACTCCGAATGGATGTATTAACCGATTTGGAAGGTGGCGGATGTCAGATTGTGGTTGGAACCCATGCCATCATTCAACAGGATGTTCGATTTCATAAATTGGGTCTTGCCGTAATTGATGAACAGCATCGCTTCGGAGTGAAACAACGCGCAGAGTTACTCAATAAAGGATTTCATCCTCATATATTAGTAATGAGCGCAACGCCCATCCCCCGCTCACTTGCCATGACCGTTTATGCCGATTTGGATATTTCCATCATCAAAGGATTGCCATCAGGAAGAAAACCGGTAAAAACAGCCATCCGCGGAAATAAAAAACGAGAAGGCGTGTATGATTTCATCGAAACGGAAGTTCGCGATGGCGGACAGGTGTATGTGATTTATCCATTAGTGGAAGAATCGGAAGCTTTGGATTTGAAAGATGCTACTGCCGGATTTGAGAAACTAAAGAAGAGATTTCCCGATTTTGAAGTTGGATTGCTCCACGGGCGAATGAAATCAGATGAAAAAGATGAAGTAATGAAGGCATTCATCCGAAAAGAGATTCAGATTTTGGTTTCTACCACAGTGATTGAAGTAGGTGTGGATGTACCCAATGCTTCTGTGATGATTATTGAACACGCCGAGCGTTTTGGGTTATCACAACTTCATCAGTTGCGCGGCAGAATTGGTCGTGGCGAACGGCAAAGTTATTGCATCCTAATGCCGGATGTGAAAGTGAGCAAAGCCGGAGCATTCCGCCTCAAAACTATGGAAGAAACTAACGATGGATTTAAGATCGCCGAAGCTGATCTCAAACTTCGTGGTCCTGGTGATTTTCTAGGAACCAAACAAAGCGGTCTTCCGGATTTCAAAGTAGCCGATATTGTGGAAGATCAATTTATTTTAGCGCAAGCTAAAGAAAAAGCGAAAGAACTGATCGAAAAGGATTCAAACCTTGAGTTACCTGAACACCAATCTTTAAAAAAAATCTTTAAGCCTTATTTTAAGGAAAAAGCTGAGTTTTATGGGATGGGATGAAAATGGTAATTCTGAATAGAAGTAGATTCTGCAGTCAATTATTTTCGAACTCTTCCAGTTCCTCTATAAGCTTTTGTGCTTCTGCTGTTGATCTCGAATAACAGCCATATCCCCATCTTGCTACTATTAAAAGTAAGATCAAACCAACCGGAATAAACCACAACAGGTGATTTGAATCTCCGGCAAAGAAATCTTTTCCATTGGCAATTTTTAAAGTTACCGGAATGATAGAGAACAGTAATACGCCCGACAAAGCAATACCAAAGCGTTGTACAAACAGAAACTGCGATCTTCTTTTTGCAAAATCCTGAATTACTTCCTGGATATTACCTTTACCCAGATTCTGATTCTTCATCCTTAGTATTGAACCAATAGAAAGTACCGGTAAACCTGCCATAATCAGGATGGAAATCACTCCACTAATTTTTAATAGCATGGTGTCTAATACAGAAATGTTTGCAATTAAAACTACAAATGAGATAAGCAAAATGACCGCTCCTATTAATTCGTAGTTAAAAATAGAAGTAACTCTGGATTTCACTTTCATAGAAATCACATCTCTGATCAGTTTTTCATTAATCTGTTCCTGCTGCTTCATTTGGTTATTCATCATCTTCCACTCCTTTTCTAATTCTTCTAATTTCATAGTTCTTGCTCCTCAATCAGTACTTTCAGTTTATTTTTAATGCGACTTATTTTCGTCCCAACGTTGGTTTTACTCAGTCCGGTTATTTCAGCTATTTCTTCGTAGCTCATCTCATCCAGATAGCAGATCATTATGGTTCGATTTAGCGGCTCCAGCTTTTTAATCGCTTCATATAATGAGCTAATTCTTTCTTTAAGAGAATCTTCAGGCTCAAGTAACAGCTTCAATTCCTCTTCATGTGATTTCTTCACCTGATCCTGACGTTTTTTCTTTTTCAAAAAAACAATCGAAGTGTTCAAAGCAACCCGGTACATCCAGGTACTCAGCTTCGAATTTCCTTTAAATGATTCGAAAGACCTCCAAATTTGATAGGTGATTTCCTGAATTAAATCTTCTTGCTCAATCCGGCTATCTGTGTACAAACCCGAGACTTTAAAAAGAATACCTTCATTCTCCTTTATGGCTTCGATAAACTTTTGTTCAGTTTGTTTATTCATTCTGTTCGGCATTCACCTGTTTCGGCGATATATACACATTCAAATCTTTAAATCCTTTTTCCCGGAGCGGAATTATTTTTTGGTACTCCTCACTGGAAAAGAGTGCCTGTAATTTCTGCTGGTTTGGAAATTCTACCACCATCACAAAATCAGGCTTTTCTCCACCTAATGCGCTCATTGCTATGGGATATCGGTCTACAATCTCAGCATCATGTTTTTCATACAAAGTTCTCATTTCAGTGGCATATTCCTGAAATGATGCCTGTTCTTGCGGGTTAACAAAGCCAATGATGATTATGAATATTTTTGTGATCATTATTCTGAATTCTTGATGAATGTTTATTTAGTTAGTGTTCATTTTTTCAAAAAAATCACACCTGCTCATATTTTTTTCGAATTTTAGATGCTACAGCATTAGATTCAATCATGAAATTTTATAACACCGCCAAAGGAATAGGAAAAAATATTTATCCGATACGGACCATTGGGTATTTATTTGGTGGATTTGTCCTCTTCTTATATCGTTTTCAGATTGAAGATATATCTACTTTTAGCTGGGTTATTTTCAGCGTTTTTATTCTGTACCCTCATCTTGGATTTTACTGGTATCAAAGAAATAATTCGGATAGCAAAGTTGAGCTCAGAAATCTCATTTTTGACGGCTTTCTTGTCGGGCTTTTTTCTTCTCAGTTGAATTTTGCTCTGCTTCCGGTAATCAGCTTTTTTGTGGTAGTAGCCGCGACCTCGATGGGCGTTAAAGGATTCAAATTATTTGGCGGATTCTGTCTCACTTTTTTGGCGGGCTCTGCCATAGGTGGATTAGTTTCGGGATTTGAATATGATCCGGCTCCCTCCCTTTCTGTTCAGTTATTGAGTGTAGCTTATCTTGTAATCGGTACGGTTTCCCACAATTACATTGATTACAAAAGATCACAAAAATTTATAGCCGCAAAAAGACAAATTCAGGAGCAGAAACTGTTGATCGAAGAAAACCTAAAGGAAAAAGAACTGTTGCTGAAAGAGATACATCACAGGGTAAAAAACAATCTTCAAATTATCATGAGCTTGTTAAACCTACAGGCGGATAAAGTAGAAGACCAAACCGCCCTTGATGCTATTACTGCCAGTCGTGGACGGGTTAAAAGCATGAGTACCGTTCACGAAATTTTATATCAAAATGATAATTTGAAGCACATCAATCTGAAAGAGTATGTTCCGAGTTTGTGTGATCATATTAAAAAGCTGTACACGCATTCTGATCTTAAAATTTCTATTAAATACAACATTGATGATATAGAAATTGATCTGAAGACAGCAATTCCTCTTGGCTTAATTCTGAATGAAATTATCAGTAACTCCTGTAAACATGCTTTTCTCAAAAGAGATGAAGGAAACATTTCCATTCGAATGATTAAGGATGGAGATTCAATAAATCTGTCGGTAAAAGATGATGGGATTGGCATCAACACTCAAGATCAACAATCTTCAGAAAGAGGTTCCTTAGGAATGCAATTAATTGAAGATATGACCCATCAACTTGGAGCAAAGGGAGAAATCAAATCAGAAAACGGTACGGTACACCAAATAAAGATTCCGGTACATCAAAATGGATGATATTCGGGTTCTGATATTGGATGATGAGATGGTGATTGCACGGGATCTTCAACGAATCCTCAAAAAAACAGGTCTATCTCAAATTAAAATCGCCAATTCCGCCGATGAAGCGCTTACCAAAGCAAAAGGTTTTCTTCCTCATATTTTACTTTCTGACATCAATCTTGAAGATAAAAAAATAGATGGAATCGAGGTTTCCCGGAAGATTCAAAACTTTCTAAATGTTCACATTATTTATGTCACCGCACATTCAGGAAAGGAATTTTTAGACCGAGCTAAAGAAAGCAGACCTGATAATTACATCATAAAGCCATTTGATGAAGAACAGATTAAAATTGCTGTGGAGCTCGTGTTGAACAATCCTTCCATCAGGAAAAGTGGAATTCTTAAGCCCTCTGAAATAGTAGAGCTCACCACATCTGAAAAAAAAGTTATTCGCCTAATCTCAGAAAATTATACCAGTAAAGAAATAGCAGAGAGACTTTTTATATCCCCAAAAACGGTAGAAAATCACCGAAGCAATATTACCCGTAAGCTTGGACTTGAATCCAGAAATAACAGTTTACTCACCTGGGCTATCAAGCATAAGGGAGAGATTTAGATTTGGTTATTGGATGTTGGTTTAAGGATATTGGATGTTCATCGCTTCAATATTCAAAAATAAGGGACAGCCCCTATGTTAGGTGATAGCCCTCATGCTTTAATTACAGCATGGAAAAAACATTGCCAATATCCCGAGCAGAACTAAAGGTTCTCCAACAAATCGCTCTTCATAAAACATCTTTACAAATCGCGGATGAGCTTGGTTTGAAAGAAAAAACCATCGAGAACCATCGCTATAACATTGCTAAGAAACTCAACATTACGGGAAATAACTGCGTGCTTCGGTATGCGCTTGAACATAAAGATGAACTACTAAAAATTGATTAAATGTATTTACTAAAGCTCATATCTATATCAATAACTCTTTTACTTCTCAGTGGCTGTGCAAACATAAAACCCTTAGAAGTTAAGTATCAAAAAATGGAAGGAAGTGGGTTCTATTCAACCTCTGCTGCTACCAAATCTTCTATAGTCAGAGCTAAAGGAGACAACGTAATTGTTTGTGCTGAACCTGCCCCCGATGCTACGTTTGATATGCAGGATGACACTTCATTGGATATGTCTCTAATGAAAATCGGAAATAAGGATGCTGAGGGAACATCCGATTCTGAAGTGGAAGCGGGTTTGGGAGGGCGATCTGTAAATGTACTGTTAACTCGCGAAATGCTGTTCCGGATGTGCGAGTTCTTTGCAAATACGAATCTGGATGATTCTACAAAGGTGATGATCTATCAGTCCACTTTAGCTTCTATTCTGCAAATGAATACTCAGAATTTTGGAACGGGTACACAAGGAAGTTCTTCATTTTCAGGCAGTATAAATGAAAGCTCTTCCTTTCAACTTCCTGACAGTCTAAATATGGGAACAACTAAAGGCATGAAATCCTCTGGTGATACAGAAGACGATGATGATGATGACTCAGGCTTCTAATCAAATAAAAAACTAATTCTATATCTAATCCCAAAACCATGAAAAACTCAAAAGTTTTTAAATCCCTCTTTTTCTTTGGGCTTCTATCATTCTCATTAAATAATACTACTTCAGCCCAAAACAGCTCTGAAGAGGCACTTAGTTTTGCCTCTAAACAAATGATTGATCTACGTATCGATCATTTAATTTCTGTTAGTACAGCTAAAAAAATAAGTAATACTCTTTATGAATTGGAAGTGACCGGAATGGGTGCAAATGGGCATAAGGGTCTTCTTTATCGTCCTAAAACCGGAAATTGGGTATATCTTCAGAGAACCGCATCTCTTAACTATGATATATTTTCTTTTGACAGTCCGGCTCTGCTTTTCGCTTTGGAGAAAACCGTACTTGATACCGATGAATCAGCCCCTGAGGAAGTACGTGAGTTTCTTAAGCCCTATTTTGATTTGGGCAAAAACCTGGATTTAAATCGGGGAATAAATATTAGCGGAGTCTGGTATCCAAAACAGGTTGAGGGAACCATTGGAAATCTGATAAAAAAAATGGGGCTTACAAAAGATCATCTTCTTAATAATTCCAAATCCGGTCATTCGGTACAAAAAGAAGGAGGGTTATTATTTCGTGCTTCCTATGATCATCTTGCTCTTCAGAAAGCTAATATATTCTCATTAAAATTTGATCTGGGCGTAGCTCCTTCCATGGCGGAAATGCCTGGTGGTATGAAAGTGAAAGAACAAGAACTTGATCTCATTGTAAGTTGCAGTAATTTTACAATGAACAGATTACTTTCTAAAACAAGCTCAAGCCCTCTTACAAAAATTAAAGCAACCAATACAGATTGTGAACTTAAAATCCAGAATGAAGTCCGTATTGATGTAAACAAGGAACATTTATATTTCGACACAAGCATTGCACTTCGGGGTATGATGAACACAAACCGGACAAATCTGGAAAAAAACACGTTGCCTTTAGATCGTAATACAGACTACGCTATTGTATTTGAAGGAGATTTGAGAGGCGGAATCTGGAAAAATATTTGGGGGATAAAAGGTTTTGACCTTCAGGAGTTAAAATTGCAGGGAATAGTTAGTCTTGAAAAAGGCTGGTCTATGGGTGTTTTCGGAGCATTGGATTTTGGAGATCAAACACGTATTTCTGTAGCAGCATTACTACCTGTTAGTCCTTCTCAGAATGGATTTGGTGATGTAGGGTTTGAAGGTTCAATCAGTAAAATTTCTCTTGAGCAAATAGCCATGTTTCCGGCTGCAATTGGTGGACCTGATACCTATCCCTCTGCATGGAAAAAAGAAATCAAGGAATCAGGAATTGAGCATTATGGATTGCAAAACGTAAAACTTACTATTGCCCCAACAATCACAGATCCAAGCCTGGGTATAGATGAAACAGGAACAACGTTTACCGGCACTCTTATTCTTGCCGATCAAGCTATTTCATCACTAAAAATTAATGTTTCAGAAAAAGGAATTTATTTTGATGAGGCTATTGAACCATTCAAAATCGGATGGTTTGAACTCAAAAACGCTCGCTTTAAGGGGTTTATACCTTCCAAGAAAACGCATGATAATCCTGAGGCAAAAAAAGAAGACGGGCCAGCAACTCCCCCCAACCGAAATGTGAAGTATTATGTAAATCAAAACCGAGGCATACTTTATTTTGATACAATTATTGAACTGGATGGAAATACCGAAAGAGCTTATGTATCGCTAAATCCGATAAATGCCGGGATTGGATTTGAAGCTAATATTACTAAAGACATTGGGGCAGGATTTCTTTTAAGGTTGGATATTGCCAAACTGACGGATGGAAGTGCTCCATTTGATGTAATGGGATATATTCATGTTGAAGAAAAATTAGCTAACATAATTAATAAAATGGTTAGCACTGGGCTGGATAATCAGTTTAAAACCCTCGATAAAACATACCAAAAAGAATTAAATCACATCAAATGGGCTGAGCACAGACTGGATTCACTTAAGGGGGAATACAATGCTAACCGCAAAAAAGCCCAGGAAGCTTACGATAAAGCAGTAGCGCCACTGAAGCATGCAGAACACGTGCTTAACGGTAAGAAACATGAACTGGAACACCTCAAAGATGAGGCCAATCACTGGAAACATAAAGCGCATCATTACCATTGGTATGAGGTCGGTAAAATTTCTCATGCTTATTATGAGGAAGGAAAATACTGGGCTGAGCACAGTGCATATAAGGCCGTGGTTGAGGCTGCTGAATTAGTAGTCAAGTCTCTGGAAGAAACCACACATTTTGTATCGGTTGATGCAGATCCACTCGTCGTAGCTTCGTTTGCAGAGTATAATGGATCTCGTTTTACACTTGCGATTGCCAAAGGTGCACTCACCGCTGCAAAAAAAGCAGACTCATACGTTTCCGGCATAGCGGATCAAGTATTGAATGGAGCATTCAAATCTTTCAGCATAGAGAAAATAGGAATATCAGGTCTTGCGACCGCACCGGGTGAATTTGGTCTGAACCTGAATCTTTCCGGTTCGATTTTTGGGAAAGACTGGAATGTTTCACCTCCTTTAAAAATTGCCGTATCGAATAAAGTAAATCAAATTACAGAAGACAACCTGAAGGCTATCGAAAAAGTGCTTGACCCTATGTCTTCCTCAATTATTGTGCATGCCAAAAGTACCTATCATGGCAGTGACTATGCTCAATATCCCCCAAACGCTCAGCTTGCTTATTCATGGCAAAGATTGACCGATGGAAGTGATGCTGTGGATATTGCAGCAGGTAAGGAGTTTGTATTCGTAAACAATACCAAGGGCTTACTTTGGTTTTGGAAAGATGATAAATGGCAGCAAGTACCAGATGTTGAAAATGTAAAACGAATAGCTATTGCATCCACGATGGACTATCCGGTTTTAGTGACACACGATGGAAGATTGTGGCAATGGAATGCATCGACCAAAAAGTGGGACAGAGATCCTCAAGCAACTAGTGTAAGTGATGTTGGAGTAGGTCCTAAAGGCACTATATGGATAACCAATACTGCAGGTAAAATTTGGAGGAAAGAAACAGGTAAAAACTGGGAAATAATGCCCGGTAGTGATGTAGTTCGGATTACCGTCGATGATAAAGACAATGCCTGGGTCATTAATACTGATACCCATATATATCACTGGAAAGGTAATGATTGGGAGAAACTTCAAGGTGAGGCTGTTGACATCGGTTCCGGTAATAATCAAATATGGGTAATTGGTATGAGCGACACTATTTGGCATTTCATACCCGGAACAGAAAAATGGGTGCGTATAACTGGTCAGGGTACCAATATTTCAGTAGATCCAAGCGGGCTCCCTTGGATAGTTAGTTCCAGCAGACAGATTTGGAAAAATAACGGGCCTAAATAGTTATTCTTTCTAATTCATTTTGAGATTCTCACTCAATGTGAGGTTCTTTTATCTGAGTTTCATGTCTACAAATGATCTACATATCTGAATTCATCTAAAAAATATATTTATCATTCTACCAGTTAACCCACAAGAGGCTGGCAGAATTTCCCCGAAAGTAAATAACCACTCTTTCTATACCACTAAGGTGAAAAAGGATTCTTCCAGTCTTTTTTATTTCCCAATTGTTTTCAGATACGCTACTAAATCTTCTTCGGTTCCTAATTCGAGTTTCTTTTTCAACCGATAACGTGCTTGTACCACACTTCGGGGATTAATTCCTAAAATCCCGCTAATTTCTTTATTGGAAAGCTCCATTTCTACCAGTGAAGCCAATCTCTTTTCATTCTTGGAAAGATTTTCGAATTGCTGTTCCAATCCTTTAAAAAAACCCGCATTAACCTGCTCTATACGTTGAAATAATTGATTCTCATCTTCAACAAGCTGTACACTCTGTGATAATTTATCGATTAGGTTATTGAGTTCTTTTTTTGCTTCAAATGTTTTCAGGCTTGAACTCAACTCTTTTAACTTCTCAATAATACTATTTAGCAGTGCATCCTTTTCCGCTAATAATACTCCGTAATTGGACAGCTCTTTTTGCACACTTTCTATTTCTGCTTTCTTTTCCCGTGCTTTTCTTTTTGATGTTTGCCAATAAGTGATGCTGATAAAGCCTATTCCGAAAACTGCAATTAAAACAATGATTAATACTTGCAGATTTTTAGTGTTATTTTCCGCTTCAAGCAACTCAATCTCACGATCTTTCTTTTCCGTTTCATATCTGGTTTGAGCTTCAGCTAATTCATTTCTTGTTTGAATATTTACAACACTATCGCTGTACGCTTTAAAATTAATGTAGCTCAACAATGCATTTTCGTAGTCACCACTTTGCTCATATACTTTGGATTGAACTTCATATGCATCCCTGATTAACGGAAATGAATTAACTTCTTTTGATAGTTCAAGAGACTTATTTGCGTACTCAATAGCACTTTGGTAGTCTCTTTGTGTTCTGTAAATAGACGACATATCTCCATAAATATCAGCCATACCTGATCTGTTATTCATCGACTTATCTATTTCCAGGGCTTTATTTGCGTAAATCAGTGCTGAGTCAAGCTTCTCTTCTCTTTGATAGATTAATCCCAAATTTGTGATATCGGTACTCATCAATAAAGAATCCCCTAACTCCTCTTTTATTTTCAAAGAGGATTGGTACTGACTTTTGGCAGAACTGAAATCTCCTTTTTGAAAATAAATACTCCCTAATGTGCTAATTGCAATCGAAAGTGATCTTTTGGAGTCGGATTGTTCGAAATAGCTGATCGCTTCTTTGTAGAATTCTATAGCAGTTTCATACTGCTGGTTGAAATAGTATACATAGCCCATCATCCCGACTACTTGTCCGAGAAAATCTTTCGAGTCTTCTGCATCTTTCAAATCATATGTTTTTTCCAGATAGTTAATTGCCTGATCTGATTCCCCCTTTACCGCATAATAACGTCCCATATTGTAGTATGCTTCAATAAGTAAAGAATCTTCTCCTGAACTTTCTGCGAGATTTAAAAACTCTTTCGCGAAATAATACATGGAATCTGTATTAATCCTCATGTATCTGCTTATCAGGTTCTTATAAACCGATACCTGATCCTGCCGGCTTTCAGCCAGCTCTAATTCATTTTTTAGCTGATCTATCGATTTGGGCTGTGAACTTAAGTGATCTACAAAAAGAACCGCAATAATTAAGATCCCCGCAAAATATTTAAAGCTCTTTGAAAACATGATGACAGATTGATGTAGACGGTTGGTATACCAGTAAGCTACAAATCAAATTTTTAATAAAGAACCTACCGGTTGCTAAATATAGTCTACATATGATCTACTCAACTCTATTTTAATAGTATAAAGCTTAGTATTACTTATAATTTTTTTGATTATACATGCAATACTCTAATTCAGGAAATATTAAACAACCTCCAATTCCGGATGTAATGAATGCGAATTTCATTTTTACCCCATTGACACTTGAGCGAAGCGCAGCGGTACAAAGATTTTCCATTACCGCTCCGTTTATAAAGTGTAAACGCTGTTTGCTGAGAAAAATCAAAAAACTCTTGTACAAGCTGTTACGGTAAGCTTCAATTAATTCTCCAATCCATACAAAATACTATCTGCTGAAAAAGCCCATTCTAATTGAATTTTGGGATCGCTGTCCATTACATTATTTCCATAAAAGGGGAAATAAATTTGGGTTTCATGATGACTGAAAACAAAAGATGTGATTATTGTCACTCTGAGGAAGGTAAGCCGAGACCTATCGGCAGGTATATCGTTCAGCTTAAACCGGCTGAGGTAAAAGGAGTGATTAAATTAGCTTGCCAGAGCTGTATGATGTCGAATAAAGAATTCTTGTATGCACTCAGAAACCAAATGGAATCTGATGGGAGCAGCATTTCTGATACGGGAAATCCAATCAACTATTAGAACTAAACTCCTGCTTTTTTCTTCTCTTCTCTCTTACGGTCGTTATGATCAAGAAATTTCTTACGAATTCGTAAGCTTTCGGGAGTAACTTCCAATAGCTCGTCGTTTGCAATAAACTCGATGCATTCTTCGAGACTCATTTTCTTGGCCTGCGAAAGCTTCACTGCATCAGCTGTTTGGGTAGCACGGTGATTAGTCAGATTTTTCTTTTTTGCTACATTCACCACCATGTCATCGGTTCGGTTATTCAATCCAACAACCATGCCCATATATACAGGATCTCCCGGCTCAACAAAAAACTGCCCCCGATCCTGAATTCCTTCCAAAGCATAACCGGTTGTGTCGCCTTTTTCTAATGCAATAAGTGCTCCGCGATTCCTTCCCGGAATTTCTCCCATAAATGGCTCGTAAGCATCAAATTGCTGATGCATAATTCCTGTTCCTCTCGTTTCTGTGAGCATCTCTCCCCTGAAACCAATCAATCCTCTGGAAGGAACCCGAAATTCAATTCTTACATTTTCACCTTCCTGGCTCATCCCCTGCATAATCCCTTTTCTTTGCTGGATGTTGTCAATTACCCGATTGCTGTAGTCGGTATGAACATCTACTACAACTTCTTCCACAGGCTCATGAATAACACCATCAATTTCCTGGAATAACACTTCCGGTCGCGATACCGAAAATTCATATCCTTCCCTTCTCATTGTTTCAATAAGGATAGCCATTTGAAGTTCTCCTCTACCCGAAACTTTGAAAATATCCGGACTGTCTGTAGGCTCCATTCTCATTGCAACATTGGTACGAACTTCTCTCTCAAGTCGATCTTTAATTTGGTTTGAGGTCACATACTTTCCTTCCAATCCTGCAAAAGGCGAATTGTTCACTCTGAAATACATCGCAATAGTCGGCTTGTCCAAATCCACATATTCAAGAGGTGTTGGATCCGTCGCATCGGTCAGCGTATCTCCGATGTTGACTGAATCGTATCCGGCAAGAGCTACGATATCTCCGGCATATGCTTCTTCAACCGGCTCTCTGTTCAGTCCGTTAAACGTAAACAGCTTTGTAGCCCGACCTTTCATTTTCTGATCTCCTTTCCCGCTTACCAGAGCTACTTCCTGATTAAGCTTAACCGTACCTTTTTCTATTCTTCCGATCGCAATTCTGCCTACATAATCATTCCAATCGATACTGCTTACCAGCATTTTAAATTTTTCTTCCGTTGGCTGATTAGGTGCCGGCACATGATCTACAATAGTATCCATCAACGGAGACAAGTCCACATCGTCATCTTCAAGCTCGTACTTTGCAAAACCATCTCTCGCCGCAGCGTAAAGCACGGGAAAATCTAACTGATCGTTATTGGCATCTAACATTACAAAAAGGTCAAAAACCTCATCAAGTACTGCATCAGGGCGAGCATCTTTTCGGTCAATCTTATTAATGACGACAATCGGTTTATACCCCAAACTCAGCGATTTTCTTAATACGAATTTAGTTTGTGGCAAAGGACCTTCTGCTGCATCTACTAAAAGAATAACTCCATTCACCATTTTAAGAATACGCTCCACTTCCCCTCCAAAATCAGCATGACCCGGAGTGTCCACGATGTTGATTTTAGTATTGTTCCAGTTTACCGCAGTGTTCTTAGAGCTGATTGTGATTCCACGTTCTTTCTCCAGATCCCCGGAATCCATTACCCGCTCTTCTACTTCCTGGTTCTCTCTGAATGTTCCACTCTGTTTCAGGATTTGATCTACAAGTGTAGTTTTTCCGTGATCTACGTGGGCAATTATTGCGATATTTCTTAGTTGCTGAGGCATTTCTTTTTAAAACTTTCTTTGACCTAAATATTTTGGCCTTTGATTAATCTGAAAGGAGATAAGCGTATAAATTAATACGGTTCTGTTTACAAATTTACCTATCTACTCCCTAAAACGAACAGCCTTAAATATACGGCTATTTTGATCAAATAATGATTATTAAATGCTTTTTATTTACCCTCGATTAAAAAATTGCCGACAATCAAGAAAAGATAAAATGTTAAATAATTACAACATTAAATTAATATTTATCGATAATGATGAATTATTTTAACATTAATCTTAATTCTTAACACTCCAACCAATCTGACGTTATACTTTTATGTTGAAAAATTACTACATTAATACAAATAAAATGTATAATGGTGGAAAAATTCAACAAATCGGAATCTTTGAGCAATACTTCCATTATGAAGTTGCTTGGTAATTATGTGCGCCATCATCGATTAGAGCAAAATCGAACTCAGGCAGAAGTCGCTGAAGCAGCGGGTGTAAATCGTACAACTCTCAGCCAATTTGAAAACGGAACCCGAGTAAGCATGATTACATTTGTTCAGCTTTTAAGAGCTTTAGATTTATTGCACGTTTTAGAAGCTTTTGAAGTGAAAGAACAAATAAGTCCTTTAGAGCTTGCTAAGCTGAGCGAAAGTAAAAGAAAAAGAGCCTCCGGCTCATACTTAAATCGTGTAGAAGACCCCGGAGTAGATTGGTAATGATTACAACTGCATATATAAATATATGGGGGGAACGAGCCGGTGCAGTGGCCTGGAATGAAGAAACTAAGGTAGGGGCCTTCGAGTATGATCCTGCATTTCTTGATTCGAACTGGAATCTTTCTCCAATTAAAATGCCTGTAAATAATGCTAAAAAAAGAATTTTTAGTTTTCCGGAACTCAGGAACACGAATACATTTAAAGGACTGCCGGGTTTACTGGCTGACTCACTCCCCGATTACTACGGACATGCCTTGATAAATGCTTGGCTTATCAGAAACGGGCGTTCTCCGGATAGCCTGAATCCAGTGGAGACACTTTGCTTTATTGGGAAAAGAGGAATGGGGGCTTTAGAGATTGAACCCGCTCAGGGAGGATCAGGAAGTGTATCCAAGCAACTTGAAATAGATTCTCTGATACAAGTTGCTGAAAAAATTCTATCGAACCGGAAGAACTTTACGGCTTCGGCAGGGAGCAAAGAAGAACGGGTTTTCCACGATGTTTTGAAAATTGGTACTTCTGCCGGAGGTGCAAGAGCGAAAGCCGTAATTGCCTTTAATGAAGAAACTCACGAAATAAGAAGTGGACAGTTTAACGCACCGGAGGGGTTTTCTCACTGGTTAATTAAATTTGATGGAGTGACTGATAAACAATTCGGAGCTTCAAGTGGATATGGGCGCGTGGAAATGGCTTATTACAAAATGGCGATTGATGCCGAAATTGAAATAATGGAGTCCAGATTGTTGGAAGAAAATGATCGGGCTCATTTTATGACCAAACGTTTTGACAGACGTAATGCCATCGACAAAATTCATGTGCAAACATTCTGTGCCCTTCGGCATTTTGATTACAACGAAGTTTTGTACTACAGTTATGAACAGCTTTTTGAAACGATGCGAATGCTACGCCTCCCCTATCCTCAGGCTGAGCAGATGTACCGAAGAATGGTCTTCAATGTAGTAAGCAGAAACTGCGACGATCACACCAAGAACTTTGCTTTTATGATGGAAAAAGATGGAGTTTGGAAATTAGCTCCCGCTTATGACATTTGCCATGCATACCGCCCTGGAAGCCAGTGGGTGAGTCAACATTCGTTAAGCATCAACGGAAAACGAGACGATATTTCAAGAAAAGACCTTTTGAAAGTAGCGGAAGAGATGAGTATCAAAAAAGCTAATTCTATTATCGATGAAATAGTAGAAGTGGTTTCTGGTTGGGAAAATTATGCTGATGAACAAGAAGTGCATCCGGAACTAAAGAAAGCTATTCAACAGACTCTGATACTTCTTTAAGAAACTATTCTTCATTCATTAAAAAAGAGTATTCGGTGGGTTCGATACTACCCTCTACTTGCTTTGTATATACGGCTGAAAATTGAGCCCCGAACAGAACCATCAAAGAAGAGTAGAATATCCATGTCAATAAAATTACTAAAGATCCGGCTGCTCCGTACACATCGCCAAAAGAGCTCGTGGAAAGGTAGAAAGCAATGAGATATTTACCTATTGAGAAAAGCACTGTTGTTACCAAAGCTCCCATCCACACATTTTTCCATTTTACCTGAGCTTCAGGAATCACCTTGAATAAACAAGCAAATACCGAAGTTGTAACCACAAGCGATAAACAGAAATTAATGATAGCAGCCATATAAAACCCCGATTGAGAGAAGATCGCTACAATTTGTTCATCAAAAAAGCTCAACGTAGCATCAATAATTAATGTTACAAGTATCAGAAAACCGATACTTACAACCATGGCAAGAGATATCAGCCGGTTTTTAAAAAAATTATACCATCCTTTTTCAGGTTTTGACTGTACACCCCAAACTTTATTTATCCCGTCCTGTAAAGAAACAAATACAGTAGTTGCGCTAAATAAAAGAGTAATAAAACCTATTATTCTTGCTATAAATGAGTTTTTCTCATCACCAATATTGGTTAAAACCCGATCGATGGCATTTGCACTTTGTCCGCCAAACATGGTTTCAAATTGCTGGATCAAAGTTTCCCGGGCTGCTTGTTCTTCGTAAAAATAACCGGCAATTGAAATTGCTATTATAAGAATTGCGGGCAACGAAAATATCAGATAAAACGCTATGGATGAGCTGTAATCCATAGCATCAAAAATGCTGTATTCTTTAGCTGTCTTTTTAAAAATTTTCCAGTACTTCATACTTAAGAATACAATAAAACCGATAAAATCATTCTATAAGCTATCTACAGCCAACTTATAAGTAGGGTCTTCCACCACATTCACATCAATAATCTCTTCGGCATTTTTCAGTAGGGCCATACAATCTTTACTTAAATGCTGAAGATGTACTTTTTTCCCGACTTTTTGGTATCGCTCTGTGATTTTGTTCAACGCTTCAATGGCAGACATATCTACTACTCGACTTTCCTTAAAATCGATAATGATTTCTTCAGGATCGTTCAACACATCGAATTTCTGATTGAACACCGTCACGGAACCAAAGAAAAGAGGGCCGTAAATTTCGTAGTGTTTGATTCCATCTTCGTCGATTTTTTTTCTTGCCCGAATTCTTTTCGCATTATCCCAGGCAAATACAAGCGCTGCAATGATTACACCTACGATTACCGCCAAAGCCAGATTATGCAGGAATACGGTTACCAGCGTAACCAACACCATCACAAAAATATCAGAATTGGGCATTCTGTTAAAGGTTCTGAGACTTGCCCACTCAAAGGTTCCGATCGAAACCATAATCATTAACCCGGTAAGTGCCGCCATCGGAAGCTTTTCAATCAATCCCGAACCAAACATAATGAATACGAGCAACATAACTGCCGCGACTATACCGGATAATCTCGCCCTTGCGCCGGATGAAGTGTTGATTAAACTTTGACCAATCATTGCACAGCCTCCCATTCCAGAGAATAATCCGGATAAAATGTTCGCCGCTCCCTGAGCAACTGCTTCCTGATTTCCATTTCCTCGCGTTTCAGTAATTTCATCTACAATATTCAGAGTCAGCAAACTTTCTATCAACCCAACGCCGGCCATAATCAGAGAGTATGGAAATATGACTTTCAGCATCTCAAAATTTAACGGCACATCAGGAATATGAAACGGAGGAAAACCACCTTTGATGGATGCGATATCTCCAACCGTTCGTGTGTCGATATTGAATACAACCACTACTCCAAATATGGTTAAAATGGCAACCAGAGAAGCAGGTATTGCCTTACTGATTTTTGGCAATCCCCAAATAATGAGCATCGTTAAAGCGACTAAGCCCAACAACACGTACAAAGATTGTCCGGTCATCCATTCCCCGGCTGGGGTTTTAAATTGAGCCAATTGAGACATAAAAATGATGACAGCCAATCCGTTTACAAATCCAAAAATCACCGGGTGGGGAACCAACCGCATCAGCTTTCCCAATTTAAGTGCACCTGCGGTTACTTGTAATAATCCGGCAAGAATTACAGCTGCAAAAATATATTCAACACCATGTGATTGAGCTAAGGCTACTAATACTACCGCAACTGCTCCGGTTGCTCCGGAAATCATTCCCGGTCGTCCACCAAATATTGACGTAACTAATCCCATTACAAAAGCAGCATATAAACCAGTGAGCGGTGAAAGCCCCGCAATCATCGCAAAAGCCACAGCCTCGGGAATAAGGGCGAGTGCTACGGTCATTCCGGAAAGCACTTCGGTTTTGTAGTTAATTTTTTCAGGGATATTGAAAAGATTCAGCAATTGCTTCATTGAAAATAGAGGCTCTGAAGATGATTTTTGTTGTTGTATTGCAGATGGGAAACGAGAAATTCGTTTTCATCAGAGCCTCATAAACTACGGACTTTTAGTTTCTACTATGAGATTTAAGAGAGAATTAATATTGAAAGAACATGAAGTACTGGAAGCGGTTTTCCGAAGAGATAGTCGAAGAAATATTCAAAAACACTTCTCATTATTAAGCACTTGCAA
Source organism: Balneola sp. (assembly GCA_965267565.1). GTDB lineage: Bacteria > Bacteroidota > Rhodothermia > Balneolales > Balneolaceae > Balneola. The sequence goes on along the minus strand of OZ254085.1, from coordinate 2,540,340 downwards.
AGTCGAATATTTAGTCTGATGAAAAACTTGTGCGTAGTTCTTAATCAAATGGCTAAGTATTGCCTGACCTGAGATTTATAGGTTTGACCAATCGGAATTTTATGATCTGTGATTTCTATCATGTTTCCTTCCAGCGAACTGATTTTATTCTTAGCGACAATGAATGAGCGATGAACTCTTAAAAAAAACTGATCTGAAAGTATATCTTCGAACTCGGAAATTTTTTGATGGGTGGTTATTTCTTCGTTTGCAAGCATTATTTTTGAGTAATTCCCCGAAGCTTCTATAAAAAGAATTTCATCTTCAGAGACACGATGTTGATTCTTTCCGCCTTTTTCCTGAATAAAAATCACGGAATGCTCTTTTCTTTCAGCATGTATTGATTGAGTTTTTTCTTTTTGTAAGGATTGGATCTGAGCAGTCGCTTTATTAATTGCCTTCAAAAATCGTTCAAATGAAAACGGTTTCAGTAAATAATCGCAAACATCAAGTTCATACCCTTCTAACGCGTATTCCTGATATGCGGATGTTACAATAACAACCGGAGGTTTTGTAAGTGTCTTCAAAAACTCAAACCCGGTAAGCCCCGGCATATTGATGTCCAGAAAAATTACATCAATCTTATTGCTATGCAGTTTTTCCAGAGCTTCTGCGGCATTGTAGCAATTCCCCACTTTTTTGAAGTGCACTAACTCAGCGCAGTACTTTTCAATGATTCCATGAGCGATAGGCTCGTCGTCAATAATCAGATAAGAAATCATCACAATTCAATTTTTAAATCCGCAGTAAAAACGGATCTTTCATTTTGTATGCTAAGTTGGTGACTATCAGGATATATAAGCTGCAATCTTTTTTTCAGATTTGAAAGCCCGATACCTTTTCCGGTTTCTTCTGATGGCTTGTAATTATTTTCTACCCTGAAATGGATCGTCCTTCGGTTTGCCTTTAATCGTATGTTCATATACGCGCCTTCAACCAAGGGCTCTATTCCATGTTTGAAAGCATTTTCAATCAACACTATGAGCATAAGCGGAGCAACTTTCACAGACTCATCTATAATATCTTTTTCGAATGATATGTCCACCTCTTTGTGAAAACGTATTTGATGAATTTCCAAATACTTCCCGATGTATTCCACTTCTCTTTTCAAAGAAACCAACTGTTCATTGCCGTCATAAATTACATAGCGCATAATTTCAGAAAGCTTTAGGATAACTTCCGGAGCTTTTTCAGATTTTTCAACCGTAAGTCCGTACAGATTGTTTAACGTATTGAAGAAGAAGTGCGGATCAACTTTACTCTTCAATAATTCCAGCTCTGCCCGTGCGTGTTCATTTTTCAATTCCTGATAAGATCTCCATCGTTCGTAAATCAACTGAGCAATGACAATCACAATTGTGAGCCAGAACAGTGTGGCAAATCCCCAGAAATACACCTCATATTCCAGTAGCTTTTCTACTTCAAGTTGCTGCTTGTATTCAGCCATTCCTATCAAACAGATGATCAAGGTACCGATCGCAAAAAAGTAATGGAGATATTTTTTCTTAGGCATGGTTTAAGGTAGTTCTGCAGAACAAGGCTATCAATTTATTTTGATGAATCACTGATCAGCGGTGATGAATTTGCTCGTTGGCTTGACGGACTACATTCAAATTTGATTCAGCGGTTTCCACAACTCTGTGGTCACTTTCCATCCCAACAGTTTCAGAACCTTTTAGCAACCGGATAGATTCGTGAACCAATTTTAACCCAATCTATTCAACATGCTTTTAAAAACAACACAAATTCTATTAACTGCTTTGATTTGTTTATGTCTCAGCACAAATAATGCACACGAGGTGTTCGGTCAAAGCTTCTCAGAAATAGCTGATTCTTCCATTCCAAAGCTCATGGAGCAGCACAATATTCCCGGTTTTTCAATTGCTGTCTTTGAAAACGGAAACCTCAGTTTCAAAAAAGGATATGGATTTTCCGATATAGAAAACAACATCACTGTTACTGAAAAAACCGGATTTAATATCGGTTCCATTTCTAAAACTTTCACTTCCTGGGGTGTAATGAAACTGGTTGAGTCCGGTAAAATCGATCCTGATAAATCCGTCGAATATTATTTAACCCGATGGGAAATTCCTGAATCTGAATTCGATAAATCCAAAGTAACCGTTAGGAATATTTTGTCCCACACTGCCGGGCTTTCTGTTCATGGATACCCCGGTTTCCATCCCGATGCCGAACTTCCGTCGCTTGAAGAATCTCTGAATGGAGAAAACGGACCCATTCGAGAGAATGAACCTGTAAAACTGATTCACGAACCAAATACCAAATTCAAATACTCCGGAAGTGGGTTTACAATTCTCCAACTCTTAATCGAGGAAGTTACCGGTCAATCTTTCGCCGAATACATGAAAGAATCTGTATTTGAACCTTTGGATATGCAGCATACCCGTTTTACGCTTACTCCTGAAATTCTTGAAAAATCAGCCATTCCTTACAACGAAGATGGAAATGAAATTTATCTTGAAAGATTTACTGCTCAAGCTGCCGCAGGATTGCACACCACTTTAGATGATTTCATCAAATTTGTACAAGCAAATTTGAATAAGAATTCTGTTCTGAATGAAAAGACTATTTCAAACATGCTGAAGCCTGCTCCTGCTTCCAAAAATATGTATGGATTGGGTTATCGGGTTTTAAAAATGGGTCCTGTAACATTAAAAGGACATCCCGGATCAAATGATGGTTGGGAAGCAGGTTTCTTTCTACATCCCGAATCCCACAGCGCCATCATAATGCTCACCAATAGCTCTAATGGAAAAGATGCGCTGATATCAACGTTGCGTGAATGGGTACGCTGGAAATTAAGCCGAGGAGAATAACAGATGAACTCAGGAAAAAATCTACTTTTTTTGTGCACCATTTTTTTATTAATCGTACTTCTGATACAAGGACCCATTCAGGCTCAATCTGCTTACGAATATGCTGGTTTCGATGTCACTGATTTTCAAACTTCAGTAGTAGTGCATTTAACAGGGTATAGTGATGAAAGCCATCATACGGCCAGAAGCACTCCCCACGAGAGAAAAGAAGCTGCGAAATTTCTTGAAAAAACTTTTGAGCAAATTGACCTTATTCCACAAAGTCACCGCTACAAAATGCCGAATGTAAATGGGTTAGTTGACCTGTTACTCTCTCCATACAAAGGTCAAAACGTATATTCAATTGTGGAATCAACAGAGTCAAATGAAGAATATGTGTTAGTTGGTGCTCATTATGACTCAGAATCGAAAGTTCCTGGAGCTATTGATAATGCCGCAGGTGTCTCGATTGTTTTAACTCTTGCTGAGCTGATCAATCAACAAAAACATCGAAAATATAACTACATATTTGTGCTCTTTGATCAGGAAGAAGATGACGAAGTTGGAAGTAAAGCTTTTGTCCAATTTCTGAAATCAAAACCTTACGATATTCACTCTACTCATGTGCTCGATGTGATTGGATGGGGAGACTCAGACACTCTCGCTTATGAAGTTCAGGCTTCTGACCGTTTTATTGAGGATATGTACAGAAAGACTGCTTTACATTTAAATATAGCACTGAAAGTAATTGGTGGGCGCGGTCATTCGGATAACAAAAGCTTTAACGAAGCGGGGTATCACAGCGCCGGGTTTTGGGATGACAATCTTACGCCGCATTTACACAAACCCACCGATACTTTTGAAACTGTGAATTTCGCTCGCCTGAAGCTTGCCACTCATTTTATGTTTGAATTATTAACCAACTTAGATAGTAGCCATGATAAACGTTAACCGATCTTTTATCTCCAAAAACCGAGTGAAAATCATTCTTGGATTGAGCTTGATTCCATTATTCATAAAATCTTTAAGTTATGCGCTCATGGGAAGTTTTGCACCTGCTATTGTTTTTCTTTCTTTTAGCGGACTTTTGCTTTCCATATTCACAAATAATTCTGCGTTCAAAAAACTGAGTGTGAAAATATGGTCAATTGCTATCGTTCTTTGGGGAATTGCACGAATTACCATAATGATTTTATTCCTCACCACTTCTGTTCAGGAAGCACATGTGGAAAGCCAGTTTGGGGTTGGGTATATATTACTAAGTGTTATTTACGTTGCAACTGGAATTTATTTATTCAGATCAGTAAAGAAGCAGTCTGTTTGAGTTTTCTTACTAAAAAACTGGATATTTGTTATCAAGGAATGCTAAGGGTTGCAGGTGTCACTCATTTTATTCTGGTAACGATGCTCTGCGTCGTAGCCAAATTCGATCCAACGCAGAGCATTGGATCGAGGAGAAGAATGACAACCTCATTTATTTTATCAAATTATCTCACACCCAGAGTATTAAGGAACTTTTTTTAAAATACCTTTATGTCGAACTCACGTTGAGTTATCTTTCAAACAAAATGACTGTGTTTCAAAAGGAAATATCACTAAAACCCAAAAGCCGGGGATTTCACCTCATCACTCAGGAAGTTCTTGATGAAGTCCCACAGATATCCCGGATAAGCGCCGGAATTATGCAGGTATTTATCAAGCATACCAGCGCAAGTCTCACCATCAATGAAAACGCAGATCCTACGGTTCGTAGAGATTTTGAGACATTTTTTAACCGTACTGTTCCAGAGGATGTAAGTTTGTACGAACATACGTTAGAAGGCACCGATGATATGACTTCGCACATCAAAAGTTCTTTGCTGGGTTCTTCTGTGAGTATCCCCATAACTAATGGACAGTTGAACTTAGGAACCTGGCAGGGAATTTACCTTTGTGAACACCGCAACCACGGTGGCTCACGGAATATTATAGTTACACTGATGGGTAGTTGACGTGATTTTAAAATTAGGTCTGTTTTTTCCTGCAGCAGGAGGAAAACTCCTCAATAAAAGTCACAACATCCTCAAAAAATTTCCCCTCTTTTTGAGAGGGGAATTTCGAAGCGTATTCTCATTTTTAACACCTTACATCGATATTAATCAAGCATATCTGAAAATTGCTGCTATTCCTGTATGCGTAGGAACTTCAGCTTCTTTAAGTGAATACACATTTCCACCTTTTTTTAGCGTGTATATTGCAGCCGCATTCAGAAGATCTCTCTTATAATCTCCATTTGATGCATCTTTCATATTAAAACTGGTTTCATCTGCGTCGTAATTTCCCCACTCAGCTTTACCAACGGGGATAAACAGCGTATCCACTTTTCCAAAATATGCTCCTTCGATTATTTCGTGCAGATCTCCGGAATACTTTTCGGTTTCTTTCGCATTTCCTAATCGCTCTAAATCGTCATACATATCTTCAAGAAAGTACGATTGAATGAGTTCCCAACCCTTATCTTTCAATTCTATGTCGCTGAGTAAATCAGAATTTTCGGAAATTGTTTCGTCCATCAATCGATGATAATGATTGGCTTTTTTATAGTGAGCTATGGAATTCTCAAATCCGGCAAGTATTAATGGATCTTCTCTCTTGCGCATCACAGATGTTACTTCATTTTCAATCGTTCTCAAGTATCCCTGCAATACTTTTTTTTCATCATCGCCTCCACCATGCCCGTGAAAAATTGCTCCACCGCGATTTTCTCCGGTATGCTGCTGAACACTTTTCTGATAGACATCAAATTTTCTGAACTCTTCCATACTTGAAGGAGCTTCTGATAATTCGATTTCTTCAACGGTTTCACTTGTACATTTCAAAAGTCGTACGTTTTTTTGGCTCACTGACAGAATACAGAAAGTTCCTTCAAGAGTCATCATTCTGATCAATGGCGTAACCAAAAAGTGATTGTCTATTAATGTTCGCTCTTCCGTTTTGAAAGGCAGGCGATAATATTTGAAGAAGTCATCGGTGATAAACAGAGCTAACCCTTCATCATTATATCTCCAGAATTCCGGTTTTTCGAGTAAACCCTCAGCTTCTGATAAAAACTCTTCTGTTTCTTTTTCATTAAATCCCTTTTCAGATAGTTGACTTCTCAAATCTTTCAATAAATTCTTAAACCGTATGGAATCCTGACTCGCTTCCGGCTCCGATTTATTGGTTGGCATATATATTGAGATACTGACTTCTTCTGCAATTTCATTTAGTTCAAGAATTGTTTCTTTATTAACCACTTTTATCCTCCATTTTATTTTGAATTGCATATCCATAACATCAAAGTTATTATTTTAATTCAATGTTACAGGTTGCTTTTTATGCAATCACACTTGACCTAACATCTCTTTTGAACCCGATGAGAAGCGTTAGAAAGAAGATTCCAGATCGTGTGTTTCATAACCTGATTGGGATCACGAGTTTCTTCCAACGATATGAAAAAATGGTTCAAAGAATTCTTTGTGCAAAATGACCAACCCTTAAAACTATTTCACTAACGTCATTTTTCGGGTTTGAGTAAATCCACCAGCGACCAAACGATATACATAAACACCGGATGCAAGACCTGATGCATTGAATGAAATAGATTTACTTCCTGCTGCAAGTCGCTCATTCACTAATGTGGTTACTTCCTGCCCAAGCATATCGTACACTTTCAACGATACAAATGAACTTTGAGGCACATTAAAACTAATGGTTGTAGAAGGATTGAAGGGATTGGGAAAGTTTTGCTTCAATGCAAAAGATGTTGGTGTTCCAAGTTCGTCATCTTCATTTGAAACTGCTTCATTAATCGTGAAGTGAAACGGTGTAGTGTCAGAATCAGAACCCCAGGTTGTAAGATCAAAAGAGTTGGTTGCCGAAACTCTCCAATAATATTCGCCGATTGCACCAACCTGATTAGAACTAAACATGGTATCTCCGGTGAAAGAAACCGAATCCAGTTTTACATCAAATGTAGCACTATTTGATACTTCAAATGTGTAAGTCAGATCTGTGGAGGCATCAAAAGCATCATCAGCCTGACTCCAGATAAAAATATCGGGAGCATTTGTCAGCACTGAATCATTTACGGGAGAGAGTAAACTGAAAGCAGCCGGAGGCGTTGGTGTAAACGAATTGACTGTGAAGCTGAATGGAGTTACATCAGAATCGGAACCCCAGGTTGTTAAACCTTGAGAATTAGTTACTGAAACCCTCCAATAATACGTTCCATCTGCCAGATCTTCCATTGTTGTAAAAGTTGTATCACCTTTTATTGCAGCAGAATCAATCTTGGTTGAAAACGACATATCCGCAGAGAGTTCAAATGTATATAAAAGACTATCCGGATCGTCCACATCATCGCTGGAAGCCTCCCATGTAAACATTGCGGGAGTTTGAGTTAAGGTGTCTTCTCCGTTCGCAGGTACAAGCAGATTGAAATCTGCCGGAGGTGCTGCTACAAAATCCATGACTTCGATCATTTGCTCAGTAGCGAAAACAGAACCGCTATGTCCTGCATCTATTGCCTGTACGCTCCAGTAATAGGTTCCGTTTGGTAACTTGGGTTTAGCTGTTGTTCCCTGAACAGCTCCACGATAAGGAATCAAGCGCTTACCTTCATTTGCACCGGACGTGATGGACAAAGGAGCTAAAATTTCTGAACCTCCGGGCGTAGTACCAATACGAATTTCGTAGTTCAATCCCGGCGACGGAGTCGCATCATCGGTGGCTTCATCCCATGAAAGTTCTACACCGGTTGGTGTTCGTTTATAATGGAGATTAGTTGGAGCCGATGGAACTGTATTAGAGTGATTAGCCGTATTTTCATATAAATTAACTGCACCGGTAAAATCGGATCGCGTCCCGGAACTAAGAAGATCGAGATCTCCATCACCATCATAATCTCCAAAAATAACAGCGCGTGTGAAAAAGCCTTCAAATGCATCTGTCCCATCTACCGGATTAAACAATTCATCGAAATCATTCAAGCCCTGATATGAATAAATTCTAACAATTCGGGATGAACTTGCTGTGCCTCCATACGCCAAATCATTATCTCCGTCTCCATCATAATCTCCCCAGGAAGCACCATACCCCAAAACTCCTCTAAACCCTCTGAAACCTGCGCCAACATTTGCTACAAAACTAAATGTGTTATCTCCATTGTTCGAATAAAGGTCTCCTCTTCTGCTGTTGCCACGTGTTTCTCCGGTATAGAATAAGTCTAAATCTCCGTCCGCATCATAATCCACAAAATCTGTAGCTCCGATTCGAGTCCCGCTAAAAAATGTCGTCGGATCCTCTCCTCTTTTCACTAAAGAAAATGTACCGTCTCCATTATTTTTGTACAGCGTACTGTTAATTCCGCCGGAACCGGACGCACCCTGAGAATATAAATCGATATACCCGTCATTGTTGTAATCTCCCCATACTGCATCTGCTTCTCTATACCCTTCAAAGTTTGAAGTTCCGTTTACAGGTGTAAGATTTCTGGTGAAAGTTCCGTTTCCGTTATTCGTATAGAGTATTCCCTTTTCAATGTCCCCGGAATTAGTATCCACATAAAATAAATCGAGATCTCCGTCTTGATCGTAGTCTACCCAGTTGGGATTGAAATCATCACTTCCTAAAAAACCATCTGTTCCATCTACAGGATTTATCAGTGCACTAAACGTTCCGTTATTATTTCCGTACAGAATCGTATGCCGTTGGGGATTGGTTGCATCGTCAAAACCGGTTTGCACCAAGTCCAAATCTCCATCCTTATCAAAATCTCCCCATGACAATCCGCCACCGTCCAATCCTACTAAACCGGTTCCTGTGACGGTATCGGCATCTGCTACAGAAAAGGTACCGTCTCCATTGTTTTCATAGATTATAAGGTGAGCCACAAAAGAATTATCGCGGCCGTTTAATGCCAGATCCAAATCTCCGTCGGCATCATAATCACCCCAGGCGGCACCGCCATCAGCAAGTTGGTAAAAAGAAGTTACTCCGTTTACAGGATTAGATATTTCGGTAAACTGGGCTGTTGCAGTATTTGAGTAAACCAAGTTTGCCAGCAAGAAGATGAATAATTTGATCGTATTGCTTTTCATAAACTGTACCTTTGATTTATTTGGTACTAAAATGAAAAACCTTCGTGGAGATGACCATACCGGGTTCCCGGTATTTTTTAGTTTGTTAGTTTGATCTGGTTTTTTTTAATCTAACGTGAGCAGATCGCCCTGTCTTTGGCGAACCCCCTCAGTCTAACCCTAAACCTGAGGAGTCAAACCAATCCTTCTCTTATTGCCTTAGCTACGACGCTGCTTCGGTTATGCACATGTAATTTTCGGTAGATATTTTTGGCGTGCGTATCTACTGTGTAAGGGCTGATGTGAAGTTCTCCCGAAATCATATCTATGGTGTAACCTTCTACCAGTAATGTCAAAATAGTGAGTTCTCTTTTAGTAAGCGGATTTTCTTTTTTCTCCGCCGACTCTCCCGTTAGCATTTTCATCATTTTCTTAGCAATGGCTGGAGAAATAGGAGCGCCTCCATTCAGTACATCTTTTATCGCTTTAATAATTTCTTCGCCTGATGATCTTTTTAAAAGATAACCATCTGCTCCTGCTTTTATCGCCTCAAAAACCCGGTCGTCATCATCAAAAATGGTTAGCATGACGATTGAAACCTTCGGAAATTGTTTTTTGTAGTATGAAATAGCTTCAATGCCGGACATCCCCGGTAATTCGATGTCTTCCAGGATTACATCAGGAATTGGCTTCGCTGCAAAACCTTCAAAAGCTTTTTCGATAGAATCTACTGAGTAAACCAGCTCGAACTTATCTTCCAACTCAATTAAGTCTTCTAAGGAAGATTTAAAAGTGGGATCATCTTCTACCACCCAAATGTTATACATTTCGTTAGCGCTCATATCAGCAATTAAGAAGTTATTTCAAATTTTTGCTATACCGGGTTCAAGGTATTTTTGCTGACAATCGAATCTGCGTTCCTTTTCCTAACTTACTTTTCAGTATAAGTTCAGATTTAAGCTCGCTCGCTCTTTCATTCATAGTACCAATACCTCTTCCTGCAGCAACATGCTCAACATCAAATCCAACTCCATTATCCTGAATTTCAATGATTAAATAATCGGATGTCTTAATGAATTTTATCTCGACTTCCTGTGCATTCGAATGTTTGGCAATGTTATGAATCGCTTCTTTGAAAAACAGAAACAGGTTTCTGCGATCACCTGAACTCAAGACTTCCAATTCTTCCTTTTCTTTGATGTTTACTTCAACTTTCAGCTTTTTATCGTTAAGCAACTCCTGTGCAGTAATCTGGCACTTCGATACCAAATCTCCCAGCGTCTCTTTCTTGGGATCGATCAGCCAAACAATGGTGTCCAATGATGATGCCAATGAGCGCGAGCTTTGTGTAATTCTTTCCACCAATTCCGGTTTTGCTCCCCCGTTTTCCAACTGCTTTGATATGATATCTCCCGTTAAAGCGATTCCGCTTAATCCACTACCGATCTCATCATGTAAATCTCCCGCTATGCGAAGTTTTACGCGTTCTATCTCGAGCAGTTGTTTTACTCTGTACCGATATACAACCCAAAGCAGAGCAAAGAAAACTCCGAAAGTTATAATCCGAAACCACCATGTCTTCCAGAAAGGTGGTGATATATTAATCTGAAGTGCAGCACCTTCTGTATTCCAAACTCCGTCGTTATTGGATGCCTGAACTTTGAACATATATTCGCCATGCGGAAGCTGCACATACCGGGCCGTCCGGTCAATGCCTCCATCTACCCACGCCGGATCGTACCCTTCCAGTTTGTACCTGTACTTATTTTGAGACGGATTTGTGTAATTAAGTGCCGTAAATTGAAATTCGACTGTGTTTTGATTCCATGGAAGATTGAGCTCTTTTTCAAATAACCCGCCTGGCGTAAATACTGAATCTGCCGTGATTACCCTGGCACTAGTTATATGAACCGGAGGCACTACTGTATTTGATTGAATTTGGGATGGATCAAAAACTGTCAACCCTTCTGTGCCTCCAAACCAAAGCCTTCCATCTTCTGTTTGTGTGGATGACTTCCGGTTAAATTCCACATTGAGAATTCCATCACTTTTTGTGTAGGTGACTACTTCCTTTGTTTCAGGACGGTATCTCATAATCCCTTTTTCTGTTCCCAGCCACAAATTTTGCCTTTCATCTTCCTGAATGCTGAAAACCACTGTGTTTTCGAGGAGAGTTCCTGCAGATATAAAATCTAAATCTGAATTTTCTGCATCCAGTTTATAAAGTCCACGATTAGTGCCAATCCAAATAAGATCATCAGTACTTTTGTACAAATCCCAAATTGGAATGGTCTGCAATTGGCGGGCATTCGCAATAATATTTTCCAATGGTGCTAAAGCTTCTGCCTTTTGTTTGTAAATCAGAAGCCCATCGCCTTCGGTTGCTATGTACAAATCATCGCCTGCTTTTTGTATGTCCTGGATTATAGAACCCAGAGGTCCTTCAGGAGATTGAACTATGTTCAGAATTTTACCTGATGCCCTGTCCAGTTGATATAAAGCAAATACACTGGAAACCCAAATATGATCACCATCCGGATAAATGGAAAAAGAAGCCGGAGCAGTTTCGGCTGCCTTGTTTAATAAAACCTGCTTCAAATCTTTTGTTTTTCTATTGAAAAGAAAAAAGCCTGTGTTCGTTGCTAACCATAGCGGATATTCAGAACCTTCAATAACTTCTATATCCCATATCTGTAAAAGTCCGCTTTGCTGACCCGTCGAAAACAGGACTTCTTCTGTGGATTCAGTATCAGTATTGTACACAGCAAGCTTTTGGGAAAATGTATTTACGAACAGATTGCCTCCCATTGTCTCCAGCCCCATAATTATATCAGCGGTTCCATCCTGTACATCAATATGTTTAAATGGCTTTTGATAAGGATCAAAGTGAAATAACCCGTTCAATGTACCAACCCAAACTGCTCCGGTATTGTCCCTGTATAAGCTTCTTATTGATTTGGTTAATGTGGATGATTTTTCTCCGAAATCTACTTCATTCAGTTTTTTATTTTCTTTCGAATAGGTAAACAAACCTGCATCACTGGCTATAAGAAGCAAATCTCTGTCTAACTCCAAAAGTATAGTTGGACTTATATTCCCCGGTAGTTCCGGAATCCGATTATCCTCTGTTGAGGACTTACTCCATAGCTTGTTAGTATGCCCACCCCAGTGAATTGGCATTAAGGTATGTCCGGGGTTGGATGAAATAAGATTTACAACTTGATTGTCATCGTCAAACTCAAAAAGCTTTCCTTTTTTTGTTTGAATGAATACCCGATCGTTTTCACTAATGCTCAAAGAAAAGGGATCTGTTTCAGGGGTAATAAAATGGAATTCTTTGCTTTGGATGTCGAACCAACCAACAGCTTCCAGTGTGTTAAACCATAATTTTCCGTTCTTTGCCAACTGCAGTTGTTTCAGGTCAAGCCGATTCCCTGATACATCGGGCAAATCGATAAACCGGCGAAAAGATTGAGTTTCCCGATCGTATAAATTGAGTCCGTTAAATGTTCCTATCCAAAGGCTCCCGTTTTCGTCCTCAATAACAGACCGAACAATATTACTGGAAAGTGTAGTGCTGTCGCTATCGGAATGGTAGAATTTTTTGAACTCGTACCCGTCAAACCGGTTAAGACCATTTTCGGTAGCTATCCAGATAAAGCCCTCGTGATCCTGATAAATATCATACACGATATTATTGGATAGCCCATCTTCGGTGCTTAAGTGCTGAGCAGCTCCCTGAGGTAATGGTACAGGCTGCACCAAAAGTAGTATAACGAAAACTAAAACCTGCAATTAAAACCCTCATATTTTACTTACAGGATTATACGAATCTGAAAGAACTTCGGGGAATAAAAAAATGTACTCTTCATTAAATCCCATTACATTTCGATCAAACAATTCGAAATATGGTACACGGAACTCATAATGCGGTTGATGATCCGCGAAATGCAGATATACAAATTTCAATTAACGGCGAACTTTTTCATCGTTCGGAAGCTAAAATCTCTGTTTTTGATAGTGGATATTTAGTTGGCGACAGCGTTTGGGTATATGCAAACAATATCTAAGCTGAAAAAACTCATTCAATGGTACCGGTAAAACCAAGAACCAATAATACAAGTGCAGAAAACCCAATCAGCATAAAGATTATTGGCATAAGATAATTAGTAACCAAGCTTATCATGGCATCACTAACATTTTCAGGGTTATAATATAGCTCTACATTTTTATCCTGAAGTTTCCTGCTCGCTTTCCCTGATTTTATTGTTTCAGTAATCCAACGATCCTCTTGATTCCTGAATTTCACAACCGGAAAATATGAAACGCCTTCACTCGCAGCTACTTCCTCAAAATCAATCACGGTTGCAGATGTTTTTATGCCATATTTTTTTAATCGTAATGTCTTTCTTAAAAATGCAATTCCTCCGATCGTCAATCCTAATCCGAGGCAGCCAAGAATTAATTTTATTATCATATTAAACTAGTAAAATAGAAGTGTTATTGGAATAAGGAACTTAAAATATCTCCGGCATACTTAACAGTTTTCTGCATATCACATGATCAACAAGTAATAATCAATGTTAACCAGGGTATCCGCTCCCTCCGGCAATATAATCTCTGAGAGAATCGATTTCGCTTTTCTGATTTTCAATCACCGATTTAACCACATCCCCAATCGAAATTACACCTACAACTTTCTCATCTTCCAATACAGGCAGGTGCCGGATTCTTTTATCCGTCATGAGTTGCATACACAGATTAACCGAATCATCCGGTGCTACACAAACTACCTTGTCGGACATTATTTCCTTAACATCTGTAGTTTTGGAAGACCTGCCTTTCAAAATTACTTTGTTGCGGTAATCTCGCTCTGAGATAATTCCTGCAAGCTTATCACCATCCAGTACAACCAGTGCCCCAACGTCTAAAGATGCCATTTTTTCTATAGCATCGTACACCGTTGAATTCGGATCAGCCGAATAGATTTCAGTTCCTTTTTTGGAAAGCAAGCTACTTACATTCATAATCCTCCTTTGGTTAATTGCATACTTACAATAAAGCAGAGCTCTTGAATTATGCAAGTTTGAAATTTGGAATTAGCTCTTTTCCTAAGAAAGCCCGTTCTTTGTCTAAAATTAATGAAACCTTATATCGTGACCATTCAGGAAAAATTCAAAGACCCCAAAATCAGACAAAGAATAGTTCATGGAATAATTTTCACATTTATTCTTGCTGTAGCTGCGGTTTATTTTATGGATGGCTTTGTTCAGGAAAACGGTCATTACGGTTTCTGGTCAATTACACCTCCTTTACTTGCCATTTTTTTGGCATTTTATACCGGTGAAGTTGCAAGCTCTTTATTCCTTGGGATTTGTTTGGGTGCTGTCATATCAGGACAGGAAAATGTGGTTCAGGACTTTTTGATTCCTTCTATTGGTACCGAAAGTTTTGCTTTGATTTTACTGGTGTATCTTTGGGCTTTAGGAGGGTTAATAGGTATTTGGACCCGGACCGGTGGCGCTGAAAAATTTGCTCGATGGGCAAGTGAAAAAATGGTTAAAGGCCCTGTTTCTGCTAAAATGTTCACTTGGTTTATGGGGATTATTTTTCATCAGGGAGGAACCATCAGTACCATACTTACCGGAGCTACTGTTCGCCCGGTCGCTGATAAACACAAAGTCTCACATGAAGAACTCTCTTATGTAGTGGATTCAACCGCTTCACCTATTGCTACACTTATACCTTTTAATGTTTGGCCAATTTATGTAGCAGGATTGGTTATTGGTACAAATGCTTTATTCGAAACTACTCAGGATGGAATCAGTTTTTTCTTATCAGCATTGCCATTCAACTTTTATGCAATCTTTTCCATTATTCTGACTTTACTTTTTGCGTGGGAAAAACTTCCCTGGATTCCAGGAAAACAAATGCGGAATGCTATCAAAAGATCCCGAGAAGAAGGCAAGCTGGATCGTGATGGCGCCACACCTATGGCTGCTGATGAACTAACGGAACAAAAAGTGCCGGAAGAATATAATCCGGGATTAATTGATTTTTTTGGTCCGATTGGAACTTTACTTGCCGTTGCTATTATTCCCTTTTTCTACACGTTCTTTATTCTGGATCAGGGAGATGATGCATCTCTCCTTATTGCTGAAGCATTTGTACTGGCGGTTCTTGCCGGAATTGGAATTGCCGTCGCTAAAGGAATGAAACTTCAGGATACTATTGACGGATTTGTAGATGGCTGTAAAGGAGTTACCATCGGTGCCATTATTCTGGCTTTTGCAGTTACACTTAAGGAAGTAGCTGATGCGGTTGGTACCGCTGCGTATGTGGTGGAAATTGTGGGCGGAGTTATTAATCCTATTATTCTGCCCGGATTGCTCATGGTTTTCTGTATGTTGATTGCATTCTCAACCGGAACTTCCTGGGGAACTTACGCAGTAGTTTTCCCGGTCGCCGTACCATTAGCTTGGGCTATTGCTCCCGATCCGTTTTTTCTTACGCTTTGTTTTTCAGCGGTAATTGGCGGTTCTGTTTTTGGGGATCAATGCTCCCCGATTTCAGACACAACCATTCTTTCTTCTTTAGCAACCGGATGCGACCTCATGGATCATGTTAAAACACAATTTCCTTTAGCCATAACGGCCGGTTCACTTGCCATCATCATGTACAGCGCATTGGTGTTTTTCTTTGTTTGAGATTGTGATGCAGAACCTGCCTTTGCCAAATTCAGAAACTTTTGAGATTTGGCACAAGCTACACTTCCGGTTGTATTTTTTTAAAGATTTCTAACCAAGGTTATAAACTCTCTGAAAGCATCGGTTCGGAAATCAAACCCTTCATGATCAGCCACGCGAACTGCGACAATTTGCTTATCAGGTACAACAACTAAAAAATTCCCCCTGAATCCACTGGCGTAATAAGCTTCGATCTCCTCACTAAATAAGGCTTTGCTCTTTTTTACATGAGGGGGTATTTTTCGACTATACACCTGTTGCCAATCTGAGCCAAAAAGACGTTCTAAAGCTAAAAAATATTCTTGGGGTGAATCAAATACCTTATTCTCAATTGATTTAATTTTAGCAATGATTTTTTCATCAACCTCATTTTCAATCCAATCCTGAATGATTTCATCAGTAACAACCCTCTGTTCGTTTTCAGGAAGCCTCCACCATAATAATCCCCAACGCGGATTACTTTCGTGACCTTGTTCAAACATTTCATTTATAAACTTTTGTTCTAATATCATGGTATTCTTAAACCGCCCATTATTCAAAATAAGCTCCCCAAACTTTAACAGATCAGAAGGTTTTAATACAAATGCACCATGCGCCGTGGGATTACCTGATGCATCTTTAATCCAAGAGAATTCTTTTATCTCCATCGGTTTAAAAAACATTTCTTCGAAAAAGATATCCATCCTCATTCCGGATGCTTTTTCTATCACACCACCTAAAAGAGCAACTGCTTTGTTATTATAACGGGCATTCGTTCCCGGTCTTTCTTCTATTTCCGCAGCCAAGGATAAACGAATAATATTCTCAATCTGATAATCAGGAGCAGGTTCTAACTCAATTCCAGCGTTATAATAATTTTGCATTCCTGAGGTATGATTTAAAAGCATTCGAATGCTAATATCCTTTTTTCTCCCTTGCTTCCATTCAGGAAACAAAGTAAAAACGGGTTGGTCTAACGAATCAATGTATCCCTCCTGCAGTAACTTAAATACCCCAAGACTTACAAGAGATTTACCAGCGGAGGCTATATAAATGGGCTTCTCTTCATTTCCGAAAAAATCCTTATAAATGATTCTATCATTCTGTTTGATGATTACTGCATCGGAATGTGACTCTATTGCTTTGATTTTAAGTTCTTCTAAAACTTCTTTGTCATAATTCTGTGAAAGAATTTCTGCAGAAACAAGGGAATAGAAAAAAAGTAACAGAAATACGGTTCTCTTTTTAGAGAGCATAATTGAATTAGTTTGTTAAGGTTGATTTCAACCAAAACTATAGACTAACACTATTAAAATTTATCGGAAGATATTGCGCTGGATGCAGTGTAAACAATCAAGTCTCTAAATTTTCAATATACTCCTTAGGAGACATTTGCATTTCTTTTTTAAATATCCTGTAGAAAGCCACGTAGTTTTTAAAACCACTTTTTGATGCAATATAATCTAATGAATGAGTTTTATGCTGTCCATTGACAAGAAGTTCTAAAGCATAATTTAATCGAAACTCATTTACATACGAGTAAAAATTCTTTTCAAAGCCTTGGTTAATTGCTGCTGATAACTTAGATCTTCCCCAGTTTACTTGCATTGCAAGTTCGGTTAGTTTCAAATCCGGATTGAGAAATGGTTTTTTCTCTGCCATATGTTTTTCCAGATCAATTTTAATTAGTTCAATCTCTTTTTCTTTCTGTTGATCAATTTCTATTGATTCATCAACAATATCTTCAATTATTGGCTCTGCAATAAATGATTGCTTCAATACAATCCATAAAATTAGATGGGCAGAGAACGAAAAAGTCACATAAAAAATACCTGTCAATATCTCCGATAAATTTGTTTCCAGATCAAAATATTGCACAAGAAAAGCAAAGGGTATAGCTAAGGTTAATGCACAGGTATAAAGAATTACTTTATTTGATATAATCTCGAACCTGATTTCGTTGCTGGAATAACTATTATAAAGCTGAACAACACTTTCTTTATTGGAAAGAATAATTTTTACCACGTAATAAACAGCAAAACTTATGTAAATGAATACAATCCAAATAGGATCTGTTATTCCTTCAGTATCATACATTTGAAGCTTTTCTTGCCCATCCATCATTATCGTTCGAAATAATAACAGAGTAAATAACAAAGGAATTATAAAATGTTTTGCTACATCTTTGATACTTAGCTTAGGCACACTTTGGATAGCGTATAAAATAGGATGAAGAAAAAAATATGCCGGACTTGATATAAATAGTACTTCAGGTATTCTTGAATAAAATCCTGAAAATCTAATAAATGACTCAGAATAAATAAGAAACAAACAACACATTAAAGCAATGTGAAAATAGAATTTCAGATTAGTTCTTGAGTTCTTTCTTTGCAAAACTAAAAAAAGTAATCCGATAGATATGTTTACTATAGAACTGAATAAAAACAACTCTACCAAATCCAGTAACATAATCTGTTAACCTCGCATTAAGTACATTTTAAAAACCAATCGGGAAATTAAACTCGCCATTATTGAGCCTATTTAACCCAAACCTACCAATCAATCTCCAAAACTCTTCCTGGGGTCCATGGTGCATTACTTTGATCTAATTTTTGATCTATAGAAGGAATAAGGTTTTCCATAATTTCTTTCAGCATAGTGATTACCGGCTCCAATTCTTCTTTAGCTATTTCAGCTACCATTTTTGAAGTTCCTGTTGGATCAGATGAAGATGAAGTACCGGATGAAATCGCCGTGTTAATTCTGGAATTCAATGAAGGCGGTCGTTGTAATTCAAGCTGACCTGCTATTCGATCTCCAAACATCATTTCATTAAGCTGCTTCAGTTTTTCTTCCAACTCATCAATATCTGATTTCAACCCTGAAGGCGCTTCAGTTCCCAAAGCTTTATGTGCAGCTTTATAGTAGCTGAGTCTGTCATTAAGTTCATTCCCTGCACTTCTTGCACTGTTAGCGGCTTTTGAGAGTTTATTTAATTGCTTATGAAAAGCTAACATTGCTTCAGGATCCTCAGCAGGAAGAGTAACATTACCTAACGGACGAACTTCAAACTCAACAGGCTCAGATAGCTCTGTAATTTCTCCATCAATGCTTTTTGAAAGCTGAACAGAATACATGCCCGGCAATACCATTAATCCGGAATCAAAATCTTTAGAAGCAGACGCATCCGAAGTATTTATACTGCTAACCTGTGGATATCTCAAATCCCACCAAATTCGGTTGATTCCTTTTCTTGGCGAGGATTTCAATTCCCGAACTACTTCACCATTTGCATCCCGAACAGTAAAAATCAGATAAGGTGCTTCTTCTTCCGCTTCTGCTTTTAGTTGTTCATAACTCGGATAATACACCGTTTCGCCATCTTTTCGCTTGTCACTTTCTTCTGATTCCCGAATTTGCTCTTTGGTTTTATATCCGTCTTTCAGATAATAAGTGAAGGCTGCACCAAATTCGGGGTTTTCACCCATAAAATAATCTTCCCCTTGGAATCCTTTTGGTCCCAGCCATGAAATCGTATTACTTGCCCCAATTCTGCTGTACGGAATGTACTGATATGCATATCGCACAGAGAACAGATGAGCTTCTTTATCAGCAACTTCTTTGGTGAGTTCTCTGAGTGCGGAATAATCGTCCATTACATAAAAACCACGACCAAATGTTCCGAGTACCAGATCATTTTCCCGCTCCTGAATATCGATATCACGAACGGCAATGGTTGGAACTCCTTTGTTGAATTCTTTCCAGTATTCTCCGCCATCAATGGAAGCAAAAATACTGAATTCGGTTCCAACAAACATTAATCCTTCTACTTCCGGATCTTCTTCAATAGAATAAACTGAGCCCCTTTCAGGAAGATTGTTAGTGATCGCTTTCCACGACTTGCCCATATTTGTACTTTTCAATACATACGGTTTAAAATCACCGTTTTTGTGATTATTGAATGCAGCAAATACGGTATTTCTATCATGAGCCGAAGCAACCAACTCATTTACATAAACCATATCAGGCACTGTTGGAAATTTATCGTATTTAGTCCAGGTTTCTCCGCCGTCCTCAGATACATGGATTAGTCCATCGTCGGTTCCTGCATAGATCAGATCCTCATCCAGCGGAGATTCTGCGAGTGCTACGATATTTCCATAAACGGTAGTGGACGCATTTTTTGCAATGGCATCCATCGGCCAGACTTTGCCCATTACTTCGAGTCGGTTTCTGTCGATCTGACGAGTAAGATCTCCGCTGACTTCTCTCCAGCTTTGTCCCTTGTCATCGCTTCTTAATACACGATCTGCAGCAAAATACAATCGCTCATTATCATGAACACTCACAAAGAAAGGTGAATCCCAGTTCCAATTGTAGCTGTAATCTGCACCTGCCGGTGGTTGAGGTTTGATGTTCTGCTGCTCACCGCTCTGTTTATCAAAACGGAATAAATTCCCATACTGATACTGAGCGTACACTATATTCGGATTCTCGGGATCAACATGCGGCTCAAAGCCATCACCCAACACAGTCACAAACCATTCATCGTCATTAATTCCGGTAGTAGCGTTGGTTCTTGAAGGTCCACCCAATGTGAAGTTATCCTGAGTTCCTCCGTAAATGTTATAGAATGGAGCTTCGTTATCAGCAGCTACTTTGTAGAACTGCGTAACAGGAAGATTGGTGAAAAATCTCCATGTTTTCCCTCGATCAAATGATTCATAAACTCCACCATCATTTCCATTTAATAAATGATTGGTGTTATCCGGATTAATCCAAAGCGCATGATTATCAATATGCTTATTTCGTTCGCCTACATTTTCAAAATTCTTTCCGCCATCTTCAGAAACTCCGGCAAAGGTGTTCATCACGTACACTAAATCAACATCCACAGGATCGGCAATTACTTCCTGATAATAATTTCCACTGGATGAATAATTGCTTTGCTTCTCCCATGATTCTCCACGATCGGTCGATTTATAGAATCCACTTTTACCTGATTGTGCTTCAACCACAGCATATACTACATCCGGATTTGCCGGAGAAATATCCATTCCTATTCTTCCGATATCTCCCGATGGCATTCCCTTCATCACTTTCTTCCAGTTCTGTCCTCCATCAATAGATTTATAAACGGCTGATTCCGGTCCCCCGCTGATATAAGTAAACACATGCCTTCTTCTTTGATGCGCCGAAGCATACAACACATTCGAGTCTCTCGGATCCATATGCACTTCGTGAACTCCGGTGTGCTCACTGATTTCCAATACTTTTTCCCAATTCTCTCCGCCATCAGTAGTTTTATATAATCCGCGATCTCCCCCTGCACTCCAAAGTGGCCCGGTTGCGGCTACGTACACGATGTCAGAATCATTTGGGTCTATGGCGATCATCCCGATATGTTCGGATTCTTTCAATCCCATGTGTTTCCAGCTTTTCCCTCCGTCGATGGATTTATACACTCCATCACCATAGGCCACACTTCGTTGGTTGTTATTTTCTCCGGTACCAACCCAAACTACGTTGTGATTATTCGGATCCATTTCTACCACTCCGATTGAATAAGAGCCTTCACCATCAAAAACAGGTTTTAAAATGAGTCCACCATTCTCTGTTTTCCAAACGCCACCTGAAGCTGTAGCTACATAAAATTCGCTGTGATTATCGGGATTAACCGCAAAATCAGAAATTCGCCCGGAAGTAAAAGCGGGACCTATGCTTCTGAAACTTAGGCTGTTCCAACCGATATCGTATCTGGAATCTTTGTCCTGAGCGTTTACAGGCAGAATTAATAGAAGCAGTAGTACTGAAAGAAGAGTTGTGATTCTATAAAACATAATAAGAACTGGTTACCGAAAATTTAATGGTTTACGATAACCAAATAGAATCACAGATGTGTTTAAAATTTGTATTTAGGGTAAGATCTTTATTTCGACTTGTCGGGATCAAAATGAATTTTTTTAAAGAACGAAAAGTTCAATATAAACATGCTAAAAGTAACAAAGGCCGGATATCATGGAATTTTGCTTCCCGAAGTGGGAATAGGATTGGACTATTCGGGAACCAAAGCGGAGCATATTTTTATTTCGCACGCTCATGCCGATCACATTCCGCGGAATAGAAAACTGAGTGTTTACGCCACTCCCCCAACTGCAAGTTTTATGAAACTGCGGGGATTCAGCGGTGAAATACACGAACTGGATTTCAAACAGACTTTAGAAACAGATAAAGCACGAATCACCTTTTATCCTGCCGGACATATTCTCGGTTCTGCCATGACTTTTATCGAATCAGATTTCGGCAACCTTCTGTACACCGGCGATTACCGGACTCCGCCCTCTCCTGCTACCGAAGGTTTTGAACTTCCTGATGCGGACATTGATACTTTTATTACCGAAGCTACTTTTAGTTTGCCGATTTATAAGTGGAAACCGGAAGAAGTGCTTGCGAAGCAGATTCGGAGTTTTGCTTCCCGAAATCTTGAAGAGGGATACACTCCGATTTTTACCGCGTACAATCTGGGCAAAGCGCAGGAATTGATGTACATCCTGAAAGAGCTGAATCATCCAATGCAAATTCATGGTGGCGGATTCAAACTTTGTAAGGTATATGAGGAGCACGGATTTTCACTCGGTAATTACGAGACTTATCAACGAGAAAATTGCGAAGGAAAAATTCTGATTACACCCGGTTCTGCTTTGGGAACAGGGTTTGCATCCAACGTAAAAAAGAAGCGCATTGCTTATTGTTCAGGCTGGGCAGCAAATGAATCGCGTCAAACACAACTTACCGTAGATGAGCTGATTCCGTTATCTGATCATCTGGATTTTTTTGAATTGATCGATTTATGCAAAAAGCTGAATCCCAAGAAAGTATTGATCACGCATACGCCCAATCCGAAAGTAGTACAGCATTATCTGGATGAACTTGGGATTGATTCTGGGTTTTTGGATTTGGAAGCAGATGAAGGGGCTGAATAATGAATATTGAACATTCAATATCGAATTATGAAGTTTTTATCATTTCGACTAGTGGGAGAAATCTAAAGAGTTCAGTGGTAGCAAAAAGATTTTTAGATGTCTCATATTTATTCGACATGACAAAGCTCAGTTTTTTTAAAGAAATAGAGGCTACAGATAATGAATATGCCAAGACAGACCCTCTCCTTTGTTTCCTCTACCAAGAGAGGAAAACTCTTTGTTCAATTTTTATTTTTAAACCAACGAGCCTCCCCTCCCACGGAGGGGATTGAGGGGAGGGTTAGATCATGACTATAGAATCTATCGCAAAAAATACCAACACATTCCTTGTTTTAGCCCAAACTGCTCAAACCATTTCGACAACCCGCGGAAGCAATGCCAAAATCAAAATCGGAGCAGAATACTTTAAATCTTTGGAAGATGATCGCGATCTAGAGCTGGCAGCTCAGTATTTGAGTGAAGGTGCATTTTCTGATTTGTCCGGTAAAACCGCTTCTGTGGGACACCGAACCATCGCCACTTTGGCCGCTGATTTCTGTGAGATTGATTATGAAAAAGTGTTCAAACCAAGTCGAACAGCATCAGGGAGTTCTTCGGAAACCATTGAACGATTACTTGAGAATATTCCGGAAGCCAAAGCCAAATGGAAGCCCCAGAATCTGAGTCTTCAGCAGATAGATGAAATTTTTGAATCGTTGTATATCACATCCAAAAGAGAAGCCAAGCAGCAAATCCTGTTAGAAGCCTGGAAGCAGATGTCGCCACTGGAAGTAAAGTATTTCATCCGAGTTTTAGGACGTGGTTCGCTTCGCATTGGATTTGAAACCAAAAGCGTGGAAAATGCCATCGCTAAAGCATTCGGAAAAGATCTGGAAGCAGTCCGCTATGCCCGAATGATATCCGGTAGTATCGGCAAAACGGCAGTGATGGCTAAAAACGATCGCCTGGATGAAGCGAGTTTTAAGATGTTTAGTCCTATTGCTTTTATGTTAGCTTCCCCGATCGAAAGCAGAGCTGTAAGTGATCTTTCTGAATACATCGCCGAAGAAAAATTTGATGGGATGCGCTGTCAGGCACATATCTCCGAAGGGAAGATCAAACTCTTCTCACGTGACCTGAATGAGATCACCAATTCATTTCCTGAGATTATTGAGTTTTTTGAAAATCAGCAGTTGCCCGATCTTGTTCTGGATGGAGAAATTTGTGTTTTCAAAGACGACACCATTCTCCCATTTCAATTGCTCCAGAAAAGAATGGGGGTGAAAAAACCGAGTAAAAAATTACTTTCAGAATATCCGGTTCTGTTTATTGCTTACGATCTTTTATTTCTGGATGGGAATCCGTTATTCGATGAATCGTTAATGCAGCGCCGCAAAAAACTTGAGAAACTGAATTCAGAATTTAAGCTTCCCATCACTTCTCAAATGGAACTGAGCTCAGAAAACGATGTGGAAGAATTATTTCAACGAGCATTGGATCACGGCAATGAAGGTTTAATGTTGAAACGCAAAGATTCGGAGTATGAATATGGTCAGCGGAGAAAATCCTGGCTGAAGGTAAAAAAGCCAAGTGGTTCTTTAGATACTGTAATGCTGTACGCACACGCCGGAAGCGGAAAACGTGGAGGAACCTATTCGGATTTCACCCTCGGAATTTCCGTGAAAGAAGACGAGCGCTACGAAGAAGAATTCATCCCAATAGGTAAGGCATACGGCGGCTATTCGGATGATGAACTCAAAAAAATGAACAAGCTGATCAAGGAAATTACGCTCGAGCGATTTGGACCAACGCTTTTATTGAAACCTCAACTCGTTGTGGAATTAGAGTTTGAAGACATTCAGGTCAACAAAAGAACCAAAGCCAATTATACTCTGCGATTCCCAAGATTCAAAGCCATTCGCTGGGACTTATCCCCTTCTGACGCAGACACTTTGAAAGATGTGGAGCGGATGTATCAGGAAAAAATAGACGAAGAGAGAATGAGGCAAGGCAAGAATCCTTCTTTTATATTAGAGAGCTGATATATACATGGAATTAGGAATACTTTTTACCTGTTGTGATAATATTCCTGATTCTCCTATTAACTTATTCCTAATTAAATGACACACTGGACGCTCAAATCCATTCCTCCGCACGATTGGTTTCTTTGCCTTGATATTCAATCTTATTTCGATCACGAGCACGATCCCGAAACACTTTTTGAAGAAGGATTCACCAGACCACTTCCTTTAGACGAAAGAGATATTATCGTAACAGTTTATTTTAATGGCGATCCTGAATCGCCGGAATTCAATATCGAATCACCGGAAGATTTAACAAATGATGAAATAGCTCAAGCCAACAAAAGACTGGCTAAAATTCTGGGTACGGATATGGATATTCGTCCACTGTACGATCAGGCAAAAGATGATCCGGTTTTGGGCGATAAACTCACCAATCTATTTGGTTTAAAAAGGATGACCCGCGCTAATTTGTTTGAAGATATTCAGAACAGAATTGTGGAAATGCAGATGAATCACAAGCCTACTGCAAAGAAAATGATGTTTGCCGTTCGGGAAGCTTTTGGAACAGCGCTCGTTCATAATGGACAGAATATTCCTGCATGGCCACGTCCTCACCAGTTGATGAAAGGCGATCCTATGAGTATCCGTAATCTGGGTCCGACTAAAAGAAAAGGTCAATATCTAACCGAACTTGCCGCTGATATTCACAATGGGGAAGTTGATATGGATTTTCTGGAAAGTTGTGATCCTCAAACAGCTTATAACCAGCTTACGAATATAAAAGGCGTAGGGCCTACATCAGGCCAGGATTTAATTATGATGCGTGGCAGAACTGATGCTGTTTTTCCAAGTAACAAAAAGAAAGACGAAGAAAAAGGATTGCGTCGCTGGATTATTTGGAGCTATGGCGAAGATCCGAATAACACTTCAGAAAAACGTTTTCAGGAACTAATTAAACCATGGAAAGGATACGAAGCAGCCGCTTTAGAATTTCTGTATGTGAACTGGATTATTACTGAGAAAGAAAAAAATGCGAAAAATTAATCTCTCAATTTTGAAAATCTTGCCAAAATTCGGAATCAGTTTTTTTCTCACCTACAAGAATTTTCTTCTGATTTTCATTAAGAAGTAGTATATCGCCATTTTTAAAAGAATACGCCCTATCGTAATAATCCCAGCTGGTACGGTTCTCATCTCCATACTCAAAAACTGCCTTAGGTTGTTCTATATTTTCAAAGTCAGAAACAAAAAATCCGTAGTATGACGCTATATATATTAATCCATCCTCTCTCATATTAATAGAATTCCCGGAAAAGCTAGTAAAGTTTCCATATTCATTTTCAAATCCAATGTTGAATATATCCCAACTTTCTCCTTGATCTTTTGATTGATATACTTTTGTGCCAATACTGTATATCTCGCCTGTTTGATTTTCAAAAAAGAAATTTACGTTATCATCGTCCTTATGGATAAAACCTTTTGAAGATCTAATCCAGGTTCTCCCATTATCATCTGATTTATAAATACCATCATGGCATCCAAGATAAACAGCTCCATCACTTGATATAAATATTTCGTTTGCAAAGTCTCCTAATTTTGATGAGTAGAATTCTCGGTCTCTGTACGTATCATTTTCCAGATTATACGTTCGAATACCATACTCCCTTCCAACATGAAGCAAGCTATCATTCTGAAAAGAAAACTCCCAGGACATAAAAGAAGGTGTTTTTTGTTGCCAATTATTTCCATCCTCAGAGGTAAAAATACTACTCGTTAAAAAGAAATAACCACTTAATGTAGAGTCTTTTTCGTATTGAGTTACGCTTGTACTATAATGAGCCAAACCGTAATAAGTACTTCCTCTTTTCAAAATTTTAGAGAAATAGGCTGAATCAGGATTTTGAAATTTTTGAAAACTTGCTCCGCGATTCCTTGATTTGTACCAAGCTTCATCACCAAAAACATAAAGTTCCTCATTGTCTGAGATAGAAAATCCACGGAAAACTGAAACGGGAAGAGTTTCAGTTTTATTCCAAAAAAATGCATCCTTTGCAATATCAGAAGAGTTTTCGTCATTAGATGAAAACAAACTGCAACCACTAAAAAACAATACTAAAAAGATTACCAATATTAAGTTTCTCATGATCAACTCCCTTTATTTGTCTCAATATCAGTTATTTAGACCGTAAGAAAAATTAGAATTTTATTTCCATAAAAAAAGCCGATTGGAAACAATCGGCTTTAATTCACTTTTAGAATCTAAACTCTATTCAGCAGCTGGTTTCAATTTCGCTTTCAGGAAGAAGTAACCTAATAAACCACTTAGTAGAGAGGCCGCAAAAATACCAACCTTGGAATATTCAATAAGCTGAGGATCTGTGAACGAAAGTCCGCCTATAAAAAGCGACATGGTAAATCCGATACCTGTTAAGCAGGATATACCATAAAATATGGTCCATAGCTTATCTGATTTAGGAAGTTCTACTATTCCCAGCTTGCCTGAGAGCCAAACCGAAAGCATAATCCCGATTTGTTTTCCGAAGAACAGTCCAAAAAGAATCCCCAGTGTCAACGTAGAGGAAAAAGCTGCAACTGCGCTTTCAGCAGAAAGAGCAACACCTGCGTTGGCAAATGCAAAAACCGGCATAATAAAATAGGCTACTAACGGATGTAATTTATGCTCAAGTTTATGCAAAGGACTTTCGAGCTTTTCTACTCCGTCTTCAATGTAATGCAGAGCCGTTTCTTCATCTTCTTTATCGTCTTCGGTTTTGTAGGCGCTTTTAAGCAAGTCAACTCCTTTGCTGATCTTATCTAATAAGCCCAATCGATCTTTATGAGGAGTAGCAGGAATAATAAACCCAAGGACTACACCGGCAATGGTAGCATGAACGCCTGACTTTAAAACGGCCACCCAAAGCACTACACCGACAATTAAATAAGCTGCTATTGACCGAATGTTTGAAAAGTTCATTATCAACAGAATTACCAGTGTTGCTCCTGCAACGCCTAATGCCATAACGGAGATTTTGCTCGTATAAAACAAAGCAATAACAACAACGGCAATCAGGTCATCCACAACCGCTACTGCTGTTAAGAATACTTTCGCCCATACGGGAACCCGGCTTCCGAGAAGAGCTAAAACTCCAAGTGCAAATGCGATATCTGTTGCGATTGCGATGGCCCACCCATCAACAAATTCCGTACCGGCATTGAATCCGAAAAAGATTAATCCCGGAACAGCCGCTCCACCAAAAGCAGCTATAACAGGCAATAGAGCTGATTGCAAAGTAGATAGCTCACCGTATTTTAGCTCACGTTTGATTTCTAAACCAATCAAGAGGAAGAATATGGCCATAAGACCATCATTCACCCAAAGAATGAGTGGTTTTGAAATGTTTGCCCCATCAAAGCCTACCGTTAATTTGGCTTGAAAAAGCTGTTCATAAGCACCGGCTAAAGGCGAGTTTGCGACGATTAGTGCCAAAATCGCCGAAACAAGAAGCAAAATCCCTGAAAAGGATTCTGTTTTCATAAATTTTTGTAAAGGCGCTAAAAGGCCTGAATTTTGATTGTTGTCCATAGTTTAAAGTAAATTAGTTTTTTTGATTTAGCTGCTTTTTGCAGCAGTTGAGCCCTGAGTGTTTACTTTAATTCTTCAAAATGATGATGAGGACATTCCTGAGATGGGAAAAATAAGATCGTAGGACAAAACAAGAAGTTCTGTGACCTGCCTGTAGTCATTGATTTAATGATATCTAAAAATCTTTCTTTCAATGGATTGCGAAACTTATTTTTTCTATCAACTGTAGGAAATCCTAAATCATTCACTTGAAGGAATAATTTTCTTAATACTTTTTCTGTGCTTAATCATACGCCAGATCATATAAAATACTGTTGCCGGTATTACTCCCCAAATCATTCCATTCCAAACAGGTTCTTCCAACGGGTGATTAAGAGCATCCAGCACTAAATACGTGATGTAAGCGGAATAATAAAAAAGGAGAATGGCACCATCAAATTTAGTGATATCTAAACCTGCAATAAAAATCGGAATACAGGCAAGCGTAACAATCACCATAAAAGGAAGGTCCAGATTTATGGCTGCAGCGGACACATCCAACACGTTTGGAGCAATAACAACAGTGAGTCCTAAGGTCAGGAGAATATTATAAAGGTTACTTCCCATTACATTGGCCACTGCCATGTCCGTATCTCCTCTTCGGATTGTGGCGATACTGGTCGCAATTTCAGGTAGTGAGGTTCCAATTGAAACAATGGTTAAACCAATTACTAACTCAGAAAGCCCAAGAATGGTAGCGATCTTAACGGCACTATCAACCATCCAGTCTGAACCTTGAACGATTAGTCCCAATCCGATCAGCAAAAAACCGATATTCTTAACATAGAACTTCCATCCGGTAAGTAGCTCCTGCGCTCTTTCGTCGAGATTTTCTTTCTGCTTGTTTTCACTTCTCTCTTTCTTAATCTGAAAAAAAGTGAATATGGAATAAGCGATTAGTCCCAACAAAAGCCATACTCCGTCCAGTGTTGTGAGGGCTCCATCCATAGCAATAACATATAAAAGCACACTTGCTGAAATCACAATTGGAACATCTACTCTAACTACTCTGAGTTTTACAACCAAAGGTTTTATTAATGCACTGATTCCAAGAATCAACAAAATGTTGGCAATATTACTACCAATTATATTCCCCAATACAAGATCGGCGCTTCCGGTCATCGCTGCCTGAATGCTGATGGCAAGTTCTGGTGCTCCGGTTGCAAATGCCACAACGGTTAATCCCATAATTAACGGGGAAACCCTCCATTTTACCCCAAAGCGATCAACACCTCTCAGAAAAAGTTCTGCTCCGCCAATTAAAGCAATTAAGCCTGCAACAAAAATAAGTAATACCATCCGGATAGTAGAGATTTAATCAAAAGCCAAAGATAAGGAAATAATGAAGAGTAATAGATATTCTATTTATTCATTTGACTCGTCTTTCTGAAAAAATTTGTTGACAATAAAACCATCCAGAGAAAATTTACCAGCCCCCTTAATTACAATAATAAGCGCAAGACCTATCGCCAGTAAATGAAACTCAAATCCCTCTCCTCTTCCTTGCTCAGAATACCAATTCATGAAGAAATGATTTCCAACTACAAAATAAATCGCACCTAACATCACTGCTATAATACTCGCTGCACTAAATCTTGACATAAAACCAAAAATAAGTGCCAGACTGCCAAAAAATTCCGCAATTGCTACCAGATATGAAATAAACGGAGGGATGCCAAACCATGCTTCAAAATTAGTGGCCAATGCTTCCATTCCGCTTCCACCCCAAATTCCTAATATTTTTTGCGCTCCGTGGGGAAATATTACAACTCCTAATGTAATGCGTGCAATCAACAAACCAATATCATCGGAGGTGGTAAATAACTTTTTCAGCATATGCTTTTTCTCAGAAAGTAAATGATTTGGTTATGCGGAGAATCAAAACTTTGTAAACAAAAAAAAGCCTTTCCGAATGAGAGAGGCTTTTAAAAATTAATGTTTAGAAGAAACTATTTCTCCAACCACCAGTTTCTTAACTGAATTTGTTCTTCGGTTGCATTGCCTGATTCAACCAACTTTTGTTGAGGATACAATGGAGTACCCACTTTACCCTGAAGTTTTACTTCTTCACCATTTCGATTCAGAGTCATGGAAATATCAGTATCCGGAGTCCATTGAAAACTTTGAGGAATAATCTGTCGGATATTCTGAAGACTCGCCTCCATTCCGTTCACTGAAACCAACGTATCTCCGGGTTGCACCCCAAGTTCAACCAATGAAGTATTCAGATCCATATTCTCAAAATATATTTTCCCATTGGATTGGTCCACATTAATAAATGCAGTCTGCTGATCTACTAAAAACATATTAGTTTGAATTTCTTCGACCGCCATTTCTAATCCTACTTTATCAAAATATTCAGAATAGTTGATTGGAGTTGTTCCTTCCACATGAGTTTGCAAGAAATCCCCAACTGGCGGATATGTCATTTCAGTAATCTCAGCAATCAATTTATCATCCTCAAACGGCTGATCTACACCGTACTTTGCTGAAAGCTCTTTCATCAGCGAAAGCATGCTACGCTCGCCGTTACTCTCTTCTCTCATCAGAATGTCTATGCACATTCCAATCAATGCTCCCTTCATATACACATTGTAATAATTGGAAGCGTAGGGCTCATCAATTACATTTTCACTCATAACGGTAAAGCTCATGTTATCAGCCATAGTGTACGAAGTAGAAATCTTACTCTGAATCTTGTCATAAAATTCCTGCTTGCTTTGCAGATCTTCATACACCTGAAAATGGCTCGCAAAATATTCGGTCACTCCTTCATACATCCAAAGATGCTTTGAGAAAGTCGGCTCGTAATAATCGAAGTAGTGAACGTCTTCTGAATGAACACTCAACGGAGTTACAATGTGAAAAAACTCATGTGAAACCACATCAATCATGGTTTGACTCAGTTGCGCATCCTGCATTTGTTCAGGAAGTACTACAATAGTTGACGTCTGGTGCTCAAGCGCGCCGAATCCGGTTGGTGAAGTTTGAGTCCCTTCCGACAGATATAAATAGATATCATATCTCGGAGTGCTGTTTAAATCCCCCAGATAATCTTTCTGAGCCTGCATCATTTCAAAGATAGTATCTTTTATTTTTGTTGCAGAGTGAACTCGGTTTGGCGAATACACACTTAACACAATGTCGATGTCACCTACTTTAAATTCCTCGATATCCAGATCGCCGTAGAACATGGGATTGTCAGTTATATCGAAATAGCGTGCCGCTGTGTAGTTATCGACTACTAATGAATCACCTTCCAAAATAGTTGAACTACTTACCGGAAGTGCTGAAGATTTTTTCATCCCCACAGGAGAAGTGACTTTCAGCTTGTAACTAATGTCTTTTAATTCTTCGAAGTATCCGATAAATCCGTGAAGATTGAGCACAAAATTATCTTCTTCGATATTAGTTCCTGCCGGAGAAAATGGTGTGGCTTTATCTGTGTTTTCAATATCAAAAGTATCATTCACATAATAACCCAATTTATCAACTTCCTGAGCATTCGGAATTAACCAGGTGTTTTCATCAGAACGCATTACTGAAACTTCATTACCGGTATAATTATATGCAACCAAGCCTTCAGCAAAACTTCCAAAATCACTGATATCATACGTTCCCTGAACCACCCTTGGAATTCGATACGTCACGGTATCCTGAGAAAACATTCCCGGATCAATTTCTACCCAAACTCGGTCATTATCCACATCTGCAAGGTTAATTGACGTTGATATCGGAGTAGTTTCAGCTACGTTTTCAGCTGGTTTCGAAAGTTTTTCTCCTGTTTTCGGAGAACATGCATAAGCAACACTTAAAAGTATTACTCCATAAATTAATTTCTTCATTATCTGTTTTTAGATGAATAGTTTTTATTCCTGATTAAGATAACCAGAATTCAGTGTCTGATTTGTGATTATTTGTTACTGGTTGTCTAACCGTCATTACGAGGAGGCATGGAATCATATGTAGGTTTTGATTTTCATCGACGAAGTAATCTCCTTTTTACAATATCCTAACATTATTAAGGAGATTGCTTCGTCGAATTCTTTCTAATCATTAGTTAGAATCTATATTCCTCGCAATGACGAATATTAAAACCAAAAAAACCCATCCGGGATTAACCGAATGGGTTGTAAAAATGATTACCAAAAAAGACTTACGCCAGTTTCAGAATTAAATCAGCGGTTCTCATGGAATAGCCGGCTTCGTTGTCGTACCAGCCAATAATCTTAACCAGGTTTCCATCTACTTTTGTGAACTCACTGTCAAAAATATTTGAATGAGTGTTTCCTATTATATCTGTAGATACAATTGGATCAGTAGAGTATTCAAGGATTCCTTTCATGGAACCTTCCGCAGCTTTTTTAAATGCAGCGTTCACCTCTTCTACCGTAGTGTCCTTTTCCAGTTCGCAAACAAAGTCTGTTAATGATCCGGTTGGGGTTGGAACTCGTACCGCACTTCCATCTAACTTTCCATCTAAATGTGGAAGTACTAATCCAACTGCTTTCGCCGCTCCGGTTGAAGTCGGAACAATATTGATAGCTGCTGCTCTGGCTCTTCTTAAATCCTTATGCGGAGCATCTAAAATTCTTTGATCACCTGTGTAAGCGTGAACAGTGGTCATGAATCCTTTTTTCACCCCAAAAGTATCATCCAGAACTTTTGCCATTGGTGCGAGGCAATTAGTTGTACAACTGGCGTTTGAGTAAATGGTGGTTTCATCGTCAATTACTTCGTCATTTACTCCAAGCACTACAGTTTTTATGTCGCCTGATCCCGGAGCAGAAATGATCACTTTCTTTGCTCCTGCTTCAATATGCTTTCCAGCACTTTCAGCATCGCGGAAAAAACCTGTGGATTCAATGATGATTTCAGCACCAAGCTCTCCCCAGTTCAAATTTGCAGGATCTTTTTCAGCAGTCACTGAAAAGCTCATGTCATCAATCGTGATTTTATCACCATCAACAGAAACATTACCCTGATAAGTACCCTGAGATGAATCGTACTTAAATAAATGAGCCAATGTTTTTGTATCCGTCAGATCATTTACTCCAACGATATCAACCTTATCACTGTACTTTGCAAGAATAGAACGAGTCACCATTCTACCGATTCTTCCAAAACCGTTAATTCCTACTTTAATCTTTGACATGTTTTTCCTGATTTAAAATTTTTTGGGGTCAAAATACCCGCTTTGATTAGAGTTTAAAAATACTACTCATTGTGTCCATTTTCAATGATTTTAGCCTATGCGCCCCATAGAGAAAAGGATATTTAAGATGGTAGCGCTTTTTTTGATCTCTTATAAGAATATTAACTTTTGAATCCTTCTTTAATTATTATCGTAAATTGAAACTTTAGGGCAAATATTATGAGCGATAAAACATTTACTGAGGAACAGGTAAGAGAAATAATCCGAAAAGCAGCGGAAATGCAGAAGGAATCCGGTAAAGATAATTCTGCTCCGGGCTTATCTATGCAGGAGCTTCTTGACATTGGAAAAGAATCCGGGTTGGATGCTGACTTTATTAAAACTGCAGCTCTGGAATTTGAGAATCAAAAAATTACCCGGCATTCTGCCATCACCGATACCCATATTTTTGAAGAAAGAACTTTTAACAGCGAGTTATCGGAAGCAACTATTTGGCGTGATGTACTGTCAGAACTTGAACATCATTTTGGAGGAGATGCATTCGGAAAAGCAAAGGAATCTCGGAATCATCGAAAATGGTCTCATACCAGTATTTCGGGAATTGAAACTACCGTTTCACTCACGAAAAGAGATTCTGATGCCAAACTTAAATTTTCTCAAAGAGTTGGAATGGGAAGTCCTTTAACCGAGGGTATTATGTATGGAGGCGGACTTACTTTTTTAATTATGATGATAACCGGAGCCTTTACTGATATTAGTGTACAAGGGATTGTTGGATTAAGTGCCGGATTGTGGAGTATTTCATCATTGTTGGTTTATCAATTAGATGTAGCATGGAGAAAAAGGAAACTCAAAAATCTAAAAGAACTTGCTAACAAGATTATCAATCAGCTTCCTGAAAAAGATTCTTCACCCGAAGTGAAAGTAAAAACAAAGGAGAACTTGTCAGAGATTGAAATAGAATCTGAGGATGTTTACAAAAATGATAATCAGTTAAAAAATAATTTAAGAGAAAGAGAGTAAGATCTGTTTGTGATTTTTTGATTACACTCTCGTTACACTTCTGTGAAGTCCACCGCTGATTCATGAGGTAAGTTTGGTGCAACAAATGTAAACCAACCAAACACTCATGTTTAAGAATAAATTATCAAAATTAACGCTATTCAGTTTTTTACTGCTCTTCGGGTTTGTAGCCTGTGATGATGGCGGATCTGATCCCGCAGTAGAAGCTGACTTTACTGTAACTATTGAAAATGTCGGGGAGTCATTCCCTTACATAAAAAGTGGATCGTTTTCTGTACCTGTAGGCGGAACCGAAGCAGGTGGAATTGGTCCCGGTGGTGCTTATGAATTTGAATTCACCGCTCCAATTGGTGCGAGACTTTCACTTGCTACTATGTTCGTTCAATCAAACGACTGGTTTTATGCAACCGGATCGGAAGGCGTAGCGCTTTATAACAGCGATGGTACTCAGGTAACCGGTGATATCACTTCCGAATTCAATTTATACGATGCCGGAACGGAAGAAGATCAGGAACCGGGCGTAGGTGACAATCAGGTATTACGCCAAAGTGAACCGGATACCGGGCCTGCAGACGATAATAATCTCGTTCGAACTGTGGATACTTCAAATCTACCATCTGATGAAGAAATAATTCAGGTAACATTGACTTCCACAAGTTCAACCGGATTCAGAGTTAGAATCGAAAATGTATCTACGGCAACTACATTACAAACCTCCAAAGGCGGAAAGCCGGTTCCTTTATCTCCGGGAGCATGGGTAGTTCATCCTGAAAGCGAAACTAATGTACTTTTTGAAGTTGGTCAGCAGGACTACGGACAAGGACTTGAAGGTATTGCTGAGGATGGAACTTTCGGCGAATTGGAAACCAATCTTGATGAAGAAACAGGAATCACCGTTCCTCTTTCTCCGGGAGCATTTGCCGTTTATACCGGAGCAAATCCTATGTTTACTGCCAACCAAACGTTTCCGAATAATGGAATTGAAGGCATTGCTGAAGATGGTACTCCCGGCGAAATGGCTACTTTCTTAGAATCAGAAGCTAATGTATCCGCAAGTGGTGCTTTTGCGCAACCGGATGGGGCTTCTGAAAACGGACCACTTCTTCCCGGAAACAGCTATTCATTCAGTTTTTCTGCTGAGGAAGGTGAATCGATGAATCTTGCCACGATGTTTGTACAATCTAACGATCTGTTTTACGCTTTAGGCGCAGATGGAATTGCTTTATTTCAAAACGGATCTCCAATTTCCGGTGACGTAACAAGTTCTGTTTCTTTATGGGATGCCGGAACGGAAGCGAATGAAGAACCGGGAATCGGAGCAAATCAGGTAATTCGACAAGGCGGATCGGATATTGGTCCGGCAGATTCGAATACCAATGTTCGATTGGTGAACGACAACTTTACCTATCCTGATGTTTCAAGTGTAATTAGAGTGACTATCAGTTTGAACCAATAATAACTCCTCTGAGTTATTTCTTAATCCCTAAGCCAAACCCTCTTGTTGGATAAGCAAGAGGGTTTTTCTATGGAAGTTCAGAAAGCTTTATCCTATCGTACGCTCCTCTCTTTTTGTCTTCAGGATGTGGTTCTAACCCGATGATCGTTATTTCTTTTCGATTCGGACCATAGACCCAATAAAGTCTTCCTGCTGATGGAGTTTTGTTTTGTAGATAAGATTGAAATACTTTCATCCCATACCTTTTGCTTAAAGCTTCAATTTCATGAGAATTTAGTCCGGGATGGCGTGGATCAGAAGCTAAAAATTGTATCGCTTTACCGAATAGTCTAAAAAGCTTTTCGTCGTCTTTTGAAATGACACCTTTCTTCTTAGCAGAGACTAAATCTTCCCAGAGCGTTTTCATCTCCGGAATTCCGAATCGGATAGTGAACATATTTGATTATCATTTTTTCAGAAGCTCTTCAAGCTCTTCCAAATCTACAGGTTCAGATGCCTTATTCTCTTTCAAATTCTTGATGGCTTCATCCATCATTTCAAGAGAACGCTTCGATATTTCATCCGGATGTATCAATACTCTGGGACTCAAAATCACCGTACCATCATTCTTTTCCGTAACATGATAGTATTCGGTCTGCGGACTTCTGATTGTGATCCGTTTTTTGGAGTCTATTTTAGCTTCATATTTATTGGACATACTAACTTTTTATTATTCGGAAACGCTTTAAAGATATGTGGGATATCCCACAATTACAATATCTTTCATTCATACAGTAAGGACGCATGGCCATGCGTCCTTACTGGGTTATGAGTATCCAAACAAAAAAAGCCATCTCAATCGAGATGGCTTTAAAATCACTGCTCTAAATCAGTAATAAATCACAAAATCAGCGATTAAAAAATCGCCTTCATGTAATCTCTTCTCATTTCGGCAATAGCTGAAATAGAAATTCCTTTCGGGCAAACCGCTTCACATTCTGCAAAGTTGGAGCAGTCTCCGAATCCTTCTTCTTTCATCTGATCTACCATCGCAACCGCGCGGTTTTCACGTTCTACTTGTCCCTGAGGGAATTTATTGAGATGAGCTAATTTCGCTCCCGTAAATAATGAAGCCGAAGCATTCGGGCAGGCAGCCACACAAGCTCCACAACCAATACATGTTGCGTAATCAAAAGCAGCATCCGATTTTTCTTTTTCAACCGGAATAGCATTCGCTTCCTGCGCCGAACCGGTTTTTACGGAAACATATCCACCGGCTTCAATGATTCTGTCGAAAGCACTACGGTCAACTACCAAGTCCTTGATCACAGGAAAAGCAGCTGCTCTTGCCGGCTCAATCGTAATGCGATCACCGTCTTTGTAATTTCTCATGTGTAACTGACAGCAAGCTACTTTTTGCTTGGGTCCGTGTGCTTGCCCGTTAATTACCAGATTACAGGAACCACAAATTCCTTCGCGGCAATCATAATCAAACTCAACCGGCTCTTTTCCTTCCAGCTGAAGTTCTTCATTCAGAACGTCCAGCATCTCAAGGAACGACATATGTTCGTTTACATTATCAAGGGTGTATTCTTCGAAATGTCCGGCAACATCAGGTCCTGATTGTTTCCAGTATTTCAAATGAATGGTCATGTCTTTACTCATAATATCTTCCTTATTTGTAACTGCGTTGTTTCAGTTCAACAAATTCAAATTCTAAATTTTCTTTATGAAGCTCTTCTTCAAGTTGTCCGTTTACGCCTTTGTATTCCCATGCAGCTACATATGAATAGTCTTCGTCGTTTCGCAGAGCTTCACCTTCCTCTGATTGATATTCTTCCCGCAAATGACAACCGCATGATTCTTCCCTATCAAGCGCATCTTTTGCCATTAATTCAGCAAGTTCGAAGAAATCAGCTACACGTCCGGCAAATTCCAGATACTTATTGTAGTTATTCGCTTCGCCAGGTACATATACATTGGTCCAGAATTCTTCGCGAAGTTCCTGAATTTGTTTGATCGCTTTCTTCAGGTCTTCTTCATTTCTGGCGATTCCGATATTATCCCAAACAATTTTTCCAAGCGTTCGGTGGAAATCAACAATGGTGCGTTTTCCTTTAATGTTCAGAAGCTTGTCGATCTTATCCTGCGCTTCTTTTTCTGCCGTTGCAAATGCATCATGATCGGTTCCATATCGGGTTCCCGGCTTCACATCTGCTAAATAGTTCCCAATCGTTGATGGAAGTACAAAATAACCATCACTTAAACCCTGCATCAGAGCACTTGCTCCCAATCGGTTAGCGCCGTGATCAGAGAAATTCGCTTCACCCGTAGCAAAAAGTCCCGGAATGTTGGTCATCAGATTGTAATCCACCCAAAGACCACCCATGGTGTAATGCACCGCCGGGTAAATTTTCATTGGTTGCTCATATGGATTTTCTCCTGCGATATTTTCATACATATCGAACAGGTTTCCATATTTAGCTTCCACAGTTTCTCTACCGTCTCGTTTGATGGCATCTCTAAAGTCGAGATAAACAGCCAATCCGGTCTCGCCTACTCCGTAACCATCATCACATACAATTTTTGCATTTCTGGAAGCCACATCACGCGGAACAAGGTTACCAAAACTCGGATATTTTTCTTCCAGATAATAGAAACGCTCATCTTCCGGAATGTCGTTCGGATGGCGATCATCCCCTTTCTTTTTCGGAACCCAAACTCGTCCGTCATTTCTCAAACTTTCACTCATCAGCGTTAATTTCGACTGATAATCTCCTGAAACAGGAATACAAGTTGGGTGAACCTGAACATAACAAGGATTTGCAAACAGCGCGCCCTTCTTGTGAGCTCTCCAGGCTGCAGTTACATTTGAGTTCTTAGCATTTGTCGAAAGATAAAATACGTTTCCATAACCACCGGTTGCCAAAACAACGGCATCGGCTTCCCAACGGTGTAACTCACCGGAAACCAAATCACGGGTAATTACTCCGCGAGCTTGTCCATTGATGATAACCACATCCAACATTTCATGGCGAGGATGGTAATTAATATTTCCTTTTTGCACCTGACGCATCATCGCCTGATAAGCACCGAGCAGCAACTGCTGACCGGTTTGTCCACGTGCATAAAATGTTCTGGAAACCTGCGCTCCACCAAAAGAACGATTGGCAAGAAGTCCACCATATTCACGAGCAAATGGAACACCCTGAGCTACCGCCTGATCAATAATTTCGTTAGAAACTTCCGCAAGTCGATACACATTCGATTCTCTGGATCTGTAATCTCCACCTTTGATGGTGTCATAAAACAATCTCCAGATGCTGTCGCCATCATTCGGGTAATTTTTTGCTGCGTTAATTCCACCCTGAGCTGCAATACTGTGAGCACGTCGCGCAGAATCCTGAATACAAAAACTTGTTACGTTATATCCGAGCTCAGCCATACTTGCAGCAGCTGCGCCTCCGGCTAATCCGGTCCCGACAACGATCACTTCGTATTTACGCTTGTTGTTTGGAGCCACAAGCTTCATCTCTTTTTTATGTCGGCTCCACTTTTCTTCTAATGGTCCTTCAGGTGCTTTAGAATCTAATTTCATGATACAATTTCTTTAGTATGAGATTAATGAGCCTTCACCGCCGGTGAAGTAGATGTATACCGGAATAAAAATGAACAGCAGCATCAGTACGACTGCAAACCCATAAGCCCCCATTTGTATTTTACTGGATAATTCTTTGCCTTTTACAGTAAGTGAGGTAAAAGCACTCCAGAAACCATGCGCTAAATGCAAGATTGCCAAACTCAATACTCCAACATAACCAACTACAATCCAGGTTTTTTGGAATTCCTCAATTACTAAACGTCTTAAATCGCGGATTTGCTCCCCATCAACCATCGTGGTGTATTCTGTACCGAACTTAAAATGAATGATATGCAACACTAAAAAGATGAAAATTACCGAACCGGATATGATCATGCTTTTAGAAGCCAGTGATTGATGGCTTGGTCCGCCTTTCGACTGATACTTTTTATAACCATCCGGTCGGGCTTTTCTTCGGTTCCACCAAATGGAAACGCCTAAAACGGTGTGGTATAAAAAGAAAAATGCAAGACCGGCCTCAATCACATATAGCAACCAACCCAAATCTTTTAGCGTTTTTGTATACAAGTTGAAGGCATCCGGCGAGCCAAAAATGGTGAGGTTACCTCCGATGTGACCGATTAGAAAAAGCATTAAGCCAATTCCTGTAATCCCGGTCATTATTTTACGTCCTACCTGCGAGTTAATCGCTTTAATAAATGAGGGCATGTTTGTTTTTAAATTAATTTGCTATGTCAACAACCTTGAATTGCAGTTAGTTTCAAATTAAAGTGAAACTTAATTTCTGCATTTTAAGCGCTTGAAAAATCGCTTTTTCCGTTTCCAATGGCAAGACAGATTCACTCTAAATATTGATCGAATTGTCCTACCTTCCTTCCTGATGAAAACAATTCAAAAAACATACAGCGTTGAGTTCAAGGATCGTGGATCAAAATTCATTGGAATTCTATTCCCGGCTAATACTGAAGAAACTTTTGATACTGAGCTTCAGGAAATTAAAAAAGAATATTGGGATGCTTCGCACTATTGCTATGCGTACAGAATTGATCCTGAGAAAGAAACGGAATTCAGCAGCGATGATGGCGAGCCGAGTGGAACGGCAGGACTTCCTATACTAAATCAACTGAAGTCTGAAAACCTGATTGATGTTGGAGCTGTTGTGATTCGCTATTTCGGAGGTACCAAGTTGGGAAAGTCCGGTTTGATTGAAGATTATGGGTCAGCTATTCAATTGTGCATCCAGAAAGTCGATCTTCTGAAGATTCAGCAAGTACAATTTTATGATATCGAATATGCCTATGATCAGGAGAATCTCATAAACAAACTTGTTTTGAATTATAATCTCATTGAACAAAACGCAGAATATTCAGCATCTGTAAATAAGAGATTTGCTTGCCCACTTAGTTCATCAGATAAATTTAAAAAAGAACTCCTCTCTCTTGAACATCTGAATATAAAGTTCAAAGCTTCAGAAACGGGATATATATTTAATTGAAGTGGGATAAGTTTAATAAATAGCAAAGTTTTTTGAGAAAAAATACATAGTAAACTCCGTGATAATTATAAAATGCACAGGCAAGTTCAAGATTGACTTTTAATATACCGTCCGAATCTTTTTCTATTTCACCACGTAGTCTCCAACATTCTATAAACAAGGAGATTCTATGTTAGCAAGATTATCACGTGTGTTAAAATCATTTCTTGGAGCAGCCGGTGTTGCTGCCTCACCTATTAAAGCTATTACCGGCATTGTGGTCAGTATTATTATTCCTTATTTGCTTTATGCTTTTTTAGGCGGATTCGGAATCGCACTCATTATTTTTGGAATAGGTTGGGCTATCTGGTACTTCGCAAAGAAAAATGATTAATTTCGTGTAAACTATCTCGGCTCTTCCTGAAGCAACCTTCCACTCAACCTCAACAACTCCGTTTCTGCATTTTTGGCTTCGATTTGTGCGGATATTAATCGGTTTTCAGCATTTAAGAGACTCAGTTGTGTTTCTCTGAGTTCAACAGAAGTAATGGTTCCAAGTCTGAATCTTTCCAACGCTATTTCCTGTGTCTGCTTGGTGATTTCAAGATTATCCTCTTCCAACTCGATTAAACGAAGAGCATCTGAATATTGCTCATAGGTTTGTTGTATTTCTGAAACTACGGAAAGTCTTAATTCCTCAAGAAGTATCTGACTATTCTTGAGACGAAGTTTCGCATTCTGTCTTTCCCGATTTTTATTGAAGCCATCAAAGAGATTTATACGTGCAGTTACTCCATAATTAAAACCGGTAGTTTTTGAAAAATCGGTAAAACCAGCTGAGGTTTCTGTTCGATTATAACCATATCCCCCATTTACCGAAATCTGTGGAAACCAATCTCCAAACTGTTCCTGTATTTCGGCCTGTGCTACGTTTTCCTGTAATCTTGCTAATGAAAGCTCTTTATTGGTTTCGTATGCATCAGCTATTAATGACTCCAGTTCTAATTTATCACCAAGTTGAATTGCTGAGCTAACCCTATATTCTGTAAATGAAGAATCTGCCAGTATCTGATTTACTAAAATCTTTACCTGTTTTAAAAGTGTCTCAGATCTGATTAAGGCGGCCCGATCTGCATTGAAGTCTGTTCTTGCTTGCAACAAGTCGAACTCTGACCCTGAACCTAAATCTTTTTTTGTTTCCGCAATTCGAATGCGTTCCTCAGAAACCTCCAATGTATTTTCTAATACTCTGTTAGCTTTTTGCTGGCCTACGATTTGGTAATAAGATGAAATCAGGTCGGCCAGCAAATTTTCAATTTGTAATCTGGCTTCCGTTTCACCGATATTTTCCTGAAGCGTGAGGATATCTTTAGTAGCAAACATCGACAACCCATCAAAAACTGTCCAGGTTGCATCAATACCGTAATTGTAATTAGTAGTTTCTGCACCTTCATCATTTCTGTCCGGGATATTATTTGCTGAAAACTGAGTCTCATTATCTTCAATTCGTTGTGTAATAGTTCCATCAGCTGTCAGCACAGGCAAAAACCCTGCATTCC
The DNA here is from genome assembly GCA_965267565.1 of Balneola sp. Taxonomy (GTDB): domain Bacteria; phylum Bacteroidota; class Rhodothermia; order Balneolales; family Balneolaceae; genus Balneola. Next base: position 2,497,807 of record OZ254085.1, on the reverse strand, counting down.
CTAATGAATTATTATTTCTGCTGATGTCAGCATTATTTCTGGCTATCCGAATAGCAAAATTATTCTCCAGTGCTTGTTGAATTGCCTGTTCGATGCTTAAAGTATCCTGAGCTTGAGTTGTGGAAGGAAGCATAAACAGACCTATAAGAATTAGAACTATTCCATATTTCCATCTGACGGATATCCCGTCTGTTGGATTAAAAAAAAGACTCTTTTCTTTCGATTGGTCAGACGGACTTGTAACCGTCAGACCAAGTTCTCGAACTGATTTCTTATTACTTTTATGCTGCTTGAGGTTGTGCAGATTCATCGCTTCGCTCTGAATTACTTTCGGATAAATTGGTGGTATTTCCATAATTAAGCCGGCACCGTTTCTAATTCTTTTTCTGCTTCCTTGATTTGCTCTTCGGTGATTTGATCGTCCGATGACTTTTCTCCCGATATGTAAGAATACATCGCTGGAATTACATACAACGTTAAAAAACTACCAATAATCAATCCACCAATTACGGCAATACCCATAGAAGTTCTGCTCTCTGCACCCACACCAAGCGCAAGTGCAATTGGTAAGATTCCTAAAACAGTTGAAATGGAAGTCATAAGAATAGGACGAAATCTGGAAGCTGCCGCATCTTCAATGGCATCCAAAATAGATAAACCTTGTCGTTGTCTTTGATTGGCAAATTCTACAATCAGAATTCCGTTTTTGGTTACCAGACCAATCAACATAATCATCCCGATTTGGCTGAATACATTTAACGTCTCTCCAAAATACCACAAGCTAAATAGTGCCCCTGAAAGAGCAAGCGGAACCGTTAACATAATAGTTGCCGGATCTCTGAAGCTTTCAAACTGAGCAGAAAGCACTAAATAAACTAACAGCAAAGCCAGTAGGAAAATGAAGAGTAAACTCGACGAACTCTCAACAAAATCTCTTGAAGCACCCGACAGACTGGTTGAAAAAGTATCATCAAGCACTCTTTGAGAAATAGTTTCCATGGCGTTAATTCCGTCTGATATCGTCATTCCCGGGGCTAAAGCCGCTGAAATGGTTGCAGATGCATAACGGTTAAAACGAAATAATTGCGGCGGACTACTTTGTTCTGAAGTCCTGACCAGATTATCTAACTGAATCAATCTCCCGGAACTGTTTCGCACATACAGACTGGTTAAATCCACCGGCTCGTTTCGGTTTTGTCGTTCTACTTGCCCAATTACCTGATACTGTTTTCCATCTTTGATGAAAAAATCGAAGCGTTGACCACTTAACGAAAACTGAAGCGTTTGTGCAATATCTCGAACGGAAACTCCTAAGTCTTTTGCTCGCTCACGATCAATTTCTACCTGAAGTTCCGGTTTATTGAATTTCAAATTTACATCCTGATACGTAAACGTAGGGTCATTCCGAACTTCTTCGAGAAATTCCGGGATGGCACTTTTTAATCGTTCGAAATTCTGATTTTGAAGAACGAACTGAATCGGTAATCCTCCGCGGCTGTTTCCAATAGTTTGTTCCTGAGAAACAAACGTCTGAGCTCCACTTAGTGCTTTCACCTTTTCGGTGAGGTCATTAGCAACCTGATTTTGTGATCGCTCTCTGTCTTCCGGGTCTTTTAAAATTGCGAAAGCAAATCCGGAGTTAACTGAACTTGAAGCACCAAAACCAGGAGAAGTTACTGAAATCACGGATTGGGCTTCGGGAATACTATCCTGAACCAAATTTACCAGTCGATCCATGTAATTATCCATGTATTCAAAAGAAGCTCCTTCGGGAGCCTGGGCAAACATTCGCACCCTACTTCGATCTTCCAAAGGCGCCGTTTCCTGCGGAAGTGTAGTCATGAATAAATAGATTAATCCGCCGCTCAAAATCACTGTAAGAGGTGCCAGCCAACGTATCTTCATAAAGGATTGAAGAGAATTTTTATAAGCCATGTTCAAGCTTTTGAAGAATGGCTCCGTAATTTCATAAAACCGATTTTGCTTTTCTCTTTTCTTTAAGAGTTTGGTCGATAACATAGGAGTTAAAGAGAGAGCAACAAATGACGAAATTAAAACAGCGCCGGCAATTACTACTCCGAACTCACGAAACAGTCGACCGGTAATTCCACCCAAAAACAGAATCGGCATAAACACTGAAATCAATGCAGCCGTTGTTGCCACTACCGCAAAGAAAATTTCTTTGGAACCTAAAATTCCGGCCATAATCGGCTGTTGCCCTGCCTCAATCTTAGCATAGATATTTTCCAGAACTACAATCGCATCATCCACTACTAAGCCAATGGCAAGAACGATGGCAAGCAGCGTAAGTACGTTAATTGAAAAACCCGCAAGATACATTACAAAGAAAGAACCTATTAAAGCTATCGGAATAACAATCACAGGGATGAGAGTGGTTCTCCAATCTCGCAGAAATAAAAAGATGACCGCAATCACTAAAAAGAAGGCAATAAAAATAGTTTGCTGCACTTCATCGATTGAAGCACGAACATAAGTCGTAGTATCAAAACCAATCGCCGTCTCGATATCAGCCGGTAAATCTTTTTCAATATTTTCAGCTCTACGATAAAACTCATCTGCAATGTCAATTTGATTTGCGCCGGGCTGAGGTATAAGAACTACACCTACCATTGGGATTCCGTCACGTTTCAAAATAGTACGCTCATTTTGAGGGCCTAATTCAGCATATCCTAAATCCTGAAGACGAATGGTACTGTTTGCCGTTTTTTGAATGATGAGGTCGTTGAATTCTTCTACATCGGTGATTCGACCCATGGTCCGAACGGTAAGCTCGGTCAGATTTCCTTCAATTCTACCGGAAGGTAATTCCACATTTTCGCTGGTTAACGCATTTCGAACATCAATCGGAGTGAGATCGTAAGCTGCCAATTTCATCGGATCGAGCCACAAACGCATTGAATACGTTTTATCTCCCCAAATCTGCACATTACTCACACCGGGAATAGTCTGCACTCTTTCTTTAAAGTAATCCTCAGCAATTTGAGACAACTGAAGAAGATTTCTGGAATCACTTTTTATATTGAAAAATAGAATCGGGCGAGCATCTGCATCTGCTTTAGATACAATAGGTGGATCGGCATCCGGTGGAATGTTGCCAACTGCCCGGGAAACTCTGGAACGGACATCATTGGTTGCCGTTTCTAAATCTACATCCAAATCAAATTCAACGGTAACGGTGCTTCTGCCCTCACGACTTACTGAAGTGAGATTTTTAATTCCTGCAATCCCGTTGATCTGATCTTCAAGCGGTTCGGTGATTTGAGATTCTATTACTTCAGCATTAGCGCCAACATAACTTGTACTCACCGTTACTATTGGGGGATCAACTGCCGGATATTCGCGAACAGGTAAATAATTAAACCCGATAATTCCGAACAGAACTATAACAATGGAAAAAACCGTGGCTAAAACCGGGCGACGAATACTCAGTGATGATAAGCTCATATCAATCCTCTGCTACTTCGTTTACATTCACTTTCATCTGAGGTCGAACCTGGAGTAATCCTGTAGTCAGTACAGTGTCTCCAATTTCCACCCCATCGGTAATTTGAACTTTCTCCTCCGTTCTTAATCCCGTTTGTACACTTTGCGGTTGGACAACTCCGTTCTTCAGCAAAAATACTTTTTGTCCCTGAAGCTCCGGCACTAAAGAAATAGTGGGCACCATCTTAGCATTTTCTATAGTTTGAAGTGTAAGCTCCAAATCAGCGAAAGCACCGGGTAATAATTTTCCATCGGGATTAGCACTTAGAGCTCGAACCTGAAGACTTCGTGTCTCGGGATCGATCCGAGGTTCTTTGGCATATACTTCTGCTGTTAAATCTTCATCAATTCCTTGCACATTAAATGTGATTTTATTTCCGACTTCAATTTGAGAGGCGTACCGTTCGGGAACTGAAAAATCTATCTTAACAGGGTCAATGTCTTGTAGAGTCGCAATTCTTGTATTCGGAGTGATGTAGCTCCCATCGCTCACATAGCGTAATCCAAGTTTACCGGTAAAAGGGGCTCGAATTTCTGTTTTTCTGATTTGTGCTTTGATCAGAGCGACTTCTGCACGAAGTACATTTACCTCATTGAGTGTAGCATCGTATTCTTCCTGACTGATTCCACCTTTATCGAGTAATTGCTTTTGGCGCTTCTCCCGATCTTCCGCAAGATTTAACCTAAAATCTGCTCTTTGAAGTTGAGCTTTCAGTTCACTGTCGTTGATCTTGATTAGCAGATCATTTTTCTGAACCGGATCGCCTTCTTTAAGATAGATTTCTTCAATCAATCCGGAGCTTTCGCTGGCAAGCTGTACTTCTTCATTAGCCTGAAGTGTACCGTTAGTGAAAATTTTATTTTCTACCACATCAGGTTTTACTATGAATACATCGACATTTAATGGAGTATTCTGTCCGGAATTACCTCCTCCCTGATTTTCTGATGCTGCCAGATAATCTTTTACTTTAGGAAAAGCCAGAAGAGCAATCACAATAATGATTCCGGCTATACTTGCAATTCGTTTCATTGTTAGTTTTTTGAATTTGATAATAAAGTAACCTAATTATTATTTTCGTAGTTCTTAAGGCATGAAAAGGGTTGTAAAACATTTCAAGACACCCAACATGTATCTTAATTGATATTTCACGCTTAAGCATCTCGTTTCTATCATTTTTTCTTTTCAAATTCTTTGGTAATTATGATAGGTATATATAAATTTTGGCGGGTATAAAATGGGTTAACTTGAAACTACTACAATTAATTTATCTTCCTGTGGTAATAGTATTCTTAAGGAATATCACGTTAGTATCCTTTTTTATCCTTTTTATTCACTCAGTCTCTTATGCTCAGGACAGATCCATTGCTCAGGACAGATCCATTCGTTTCGAGCAACTTACCACAGCAGATGGGCTATCACAAAGTACAGTAAATGACATTCTTCAGGATAGCCGTGGATTTCTTTGGTTCGCTACTGAAGATGGCTTAAACAGATATGATGGATACGAATTTAAAGTATACCGGAACGATGTTTTTGACTCCCTTTCCATTTCCAGCAATCAGATTACAACCATAATTGAAGATCAGAATAACTCTATTTGGGTGGGAACGAGAGGTGGAGGTCTGAATCGCTTTGACCGCAAAAAGGAACGCTTCAGTCGCTTTATCCACAATCCCGAGAATGAACATTCCATCAGCAACAATTACGTGACTGATTTGTACGAGGATGATTCAGGAGTCATTTTAGTAGCAACACAAAGCGGTTTAAACATTCTCAATCCCCGCAGTTACACTTTTTCGGCATTTAGTGAAATGGATGAGCATTCCGCACTTCGTAATGCCAGAATTACAACTATCACTAATGATAGTAACAACTTTATCTGGATAGGAACCATGGAGGAGGGGCTCTACCGCTTTGATCGCGAAAATGGAGATATCGTAAACTATTCAGTCCAAAACTCTTCAATCTCTGATAACTGGATTGTTACTCTTTACGAAGACAGAAGTGGAGTACTCTGGATTGGGACGCAGTCCGGAGGTTTGAACCAGTTTAATGCAGTAAAAGACCAATTTGTTAATTACAGTTCAGTAAAAAGTAATATCAGCAGTATCAGCAATAACTGGGTTCTTTCAATGTATGAAGATACCAGAGGTACTTTTTGGATTGGCACTTTAAACGGACTTAATATACTGGATCGTGAGACCGGGGAGTTCGTAAGTTTCATGGATTTGAACATGCCAATCAATCTCAGTAATAACTCAGTCACTTCACTTTATGAAGATCGTTCCGGAGTATTTTGGGTTGGAACAAGAAACGGAGCTCTCAATAAATTTATCCGTTCCTCTTCAGTAAGTTTTAATATTTATCAGAACGATCCATCTATAACGAATAGCATTTCTGACAATAATATTTGGGCAATTAATGAGGATAATAATGGAAATATCTGGGTAGGCACCCAGGGCGGAGGGCTCAACAAACTTGATAAAAATACCGGTGAGTTCACCACTTTTCGACATGATGCCAACAATCCAACTTCCTTAAGCAATGATTTCGTTAATGCTTTATTTCAGGATAGTAACAATAACCTTTGGATTGGTACTATTGATGGATTAAACAGATTTGACAAAAATTCCGGCAATTTTATTCGTTATCAGAGTGATGGAAGCAACTCTAATTCTTTAAGCGGAAACATTATCACTACTATTTATGAAGATAGCGGTGGTATAATTTGGATTGGCACATTAAACAATGGTTTAAATGCCATGGATCCGGAAACCGGTGAAATTTATCACTTCAAGCATAGCCCAGAAATTCCAAACTCGATAAGTCATAACAGCATCTGGTCCATATTTGAAGATGATAAAGGTTTTTTATGGGTAGGAACACACGGTTTTGGAGTAAACCGATATGATAAAATAAGAGGAACTTTTAAAATTTATAAGCATGAACCGGATAACAAGAACTCATTGAGTGATAACTTTATCAATGTTATTAGTCAGGATTCTAAAGGTGATCTTTGGTTTGGTACTATTAATGGTTTAAATAAGTTCAATCCAGACACGGAGAAATTTACCCGTTACACTACCAATGAAGGTCTTCCTAATAATGTTATATACGGAATAGTTGAGGATTACAGAGGACATATTTGGTTGAGTACCAACAATGGAATAACCGATTTTAATCCTGAAACCGGTAAAATCAGAGTATATGACCGCGGAGATGGATTGCCGAGCGATGAATATCGCTTCGGAGCTTTTCATAAATCCGGCGACGGCACTATGTATTTCGGCGGAATTAATGGAATGGTTGAATTCAAGCCGGATAGCATTAAAGACAACCCATATGTACCTCCTGTTGTGATAACTGATTTTCAAATTTTTAACCGCGAAGTTCCCATATCCGAGTTAGAATCCCCGCTAAAAAAATCTATTATCGAAACAGATAAAATAGAACTTACCTGGAGAGAGGAAGTATTTTCTTTTGAGTTTGCAGGTCTTCACTTTGCAGCGCCGGAACAAAATCAATATCAATACATGATGGAAGGTTTTGACCAGGACTGGCAGGATGTTGGAAATCGGCGTTTTGTTTCTTATACCAACCTCCCATCCGGCTATGATTACACATTCCGCGTAAAAGCATCTAATAAGGATGGTCTTTGGAATGAAGAAGGAACTTCAGTAAAACTAACGATTCTCCCTCCACCCTGGAAAACCTGGTGGGCATATGGATTTTATTCAGTTTTTGGTGCCGGTTTACTCATGGGATTCATCAATTTTCAAATCGGTAAGGAAAGAAAGAAGAAAGAAAAAATTCAGCAGCAAAACGAAGAACTTGAAGCTCTGGTCAAAGAACGCACCCTTTTACTTGAAAGTGAGAAAGAGAAAAGTGATTCCCTTCTTTACAATATGTTACCAAAAGAAATCGCCGATGAAATCAAGGAGAAAGGTGCAGCTACTCCGCGGCGTTATGAAGAAGTGACCGTATTATTTTCAGATTTCGAAAACTTTACTTCCACTGCAGCTACAATGTCTGCACAGAAATTAGTAAGTGAAATCAATGAAATATTTGAAGCCTTCGATAACATTATGGAGAAGCATAATTTAGAGAAAATTAAAACAATCGGTGATGCTTACATGGCTGTTTCCGGATTGCCTCTCGAAAATGAACATCATGCTATCTCTGCAATAAAAGCCGCTTCTGAAATGCACCAATTTATCGAAAACAGAAATAGAGATGCTGCTATAAAATGGAAAATGAGAGTTGGTATTCATACTGGTTCTTTGATAGCCGGCATAGTTGGAAAAAAGAAATTCACTTATGACATCTGGGGTTCTACAGTAATTCTTGCAAGTAGAATGGAAGAATTAGGAGAAGTCGGCAAAATTAATATTTCGGCCACTACATGTGATATAATCCGGGACCGGATAAAGTGCGAATATCGAGGAAAAGTACCGGTAGAAGGTCAGGGAGACGTAGATATGTATTTTGTTGATGAAGAAGTAAGTTTGTCTGTTGCCAACGAAAATTGAAAGTAATTTTAAACTACTCTCAATTCAGACTAACCGAGACAACAAAGACCTGAACAAAAAAAGTCACCCCATTCTGAGGTGACTTTCAACTCTAAATTCTAAATAAACTTACGCTAACTGAGCATCCAGCTGCTTAGTTAAATGTGGCTTTGGAACAGCTCCAACAATCTGATCCACTACTTCACCATCTTTGAAGATTAGTAAAGCTGGAATACTTCTGATTCCGTACTTCACGGAAATTTCCGGATTATTGTCCACATTTACTTTTCCGATTTTAGCTTTTCCTTCGTACTCGCCCGCCATTTCTTCTACAACAGGCCCGATCATACGGCAAGGTCCACACCATTCAGCCCAAAAATCAACCAACACCGGCTGGTCGGAGTTCAATACTTCAGCTTCAAAATTGCCGTCGGTAAATTCTAATGCTTTTCCCATTTTTCTAAGGTTTAATTGTAATTAATTTCTTTCAAATACTGACTAAATATCGGAAATGTTTGACCAGTCATGCACATTGTTTGTAATTATTACAATCATCGCAGTGGTTTATCAAATTACATGCCCATGACCAGCTCAACGCTTTCTTCGCCCAAAACTCCCCTTAAGCCCTTCATCAGTTCATCATTGGGATCTACCACAAAATTGCGAACATTCATACGGATTGGACCATTGGCTTCTTCACTGTGAACCGTCATTTTTATCATAGTATTTCCTCTATGCTTGCTGAATAACTGCTCCATTTCTGATAAAGCATCATCATTAACCAATTTGGTATCCACATGAAGTTTTAATTGCAGATTATCCTGATATTTTTCTCTCAGATTTTCAACCCGTTCAATACTATTTACAATCACACTGTCTCCACGGTCACGTTTAACAAACTTTCCGGAAATATGAATTATGTTATCTACTTCAAGTAACGCTGAAAACTGATCAAACTGTTTACTGAATACCGCCAATTCCATGGAAGAATGCATGTCCTCTACTTGAAGGAAAGCAATCGGGCGATCTTTACGATCGGTAGCCACTCTTTTATTAGTGATTATCGCAATAAAATTGATCGAAGACTCATGACGAAGATTGTTCATGCTTTCATCGCTCAGATTCTGCTTGCTGAATAACCGAATATCTTCCTGGTATTTATTGAGAGGATGTCCGCTCAGATAAAATCCAATCAACTCACGCTCTTTATTCAGGCGCTCCATGTTGCTCCACCTTTCAGCAGGACGAAGTTTTGGCTCCTGTGCCATTGCGCCACCGGCTCCTCCGCCAAACATACTTACCTGATTCATTCGCTGTTCTTCCTGTTTGCGCGAACCATATTGAAGAATATCTTCCACGCTCATTAATAACTGAGCACGATTATCATTCAAATCATCAAAAGCTCCGGCTGAAATCAAGCTTTCCAAAGTTCTTCGATTACAAGCTCTCGAATCCACTCTTGCAGCAAAATCAAAAATACTGGTGAACTCCCCATTTTCTTCTCGTTCAGCTACAATTTGTTTTATGGCAGATGACCCCACGCCTTTGATCGCAGACATTCCAAACTGTACTCTTCCCTCTTTTGATACAAACCATCCACGGGATGTGTTGATATTCGGCGGATCAACTTCAATTCCCAAACGGCGACATTCTTCAATAAATGATGCCACTTTTTTAATGTCGCTCATGTTGTGCGTCATCACCGCCGCCATGTATTCAGCCGGGTAATTAGCTTTGAAATACATAGTGTGATAAGCAACTACAGAATAAGCCGCTGAGTGAGATTTGTTAAATCCATAGCTGGCAAACATCTGCATCTTTTCGAATACAGAAATGGCTGTTTTTTCATCCACACCCTGCTCTTTTGCACCTTCAATGAATTTGGGCTTCTCAGCCTCCATCACTTCATGCTTTTTCTTACCCATGGCACGTCGAAGCAAATCCGCACCTCCAAGTGTGTAACCACCCATTTTTTGCGCTACGTTCATGATCTGCTCCTGATAAATCATGATTCCGAAAGTCGGCTCCAGAATATCTTTGATCAGTTCATGATCGTACTCCGCTTTTTCCAATCCATGCTTACGCTTGATGTAATCGGGAATAAACTGCATCGGACCTGGACGGTACAGTGCGTTCATAGCAATTAAGTCGTTGATGGTAGTTGGCTTCAGCTCTTTGAGATACTTCCGCATCCCTTCACTCTCAAACTGAAACGTTCCCAATGTTCCGCCTTTCTGATACAACTCGTAGGTTTTTTTGTCATCCAATGGAATTTCATCCAGATCGTATTCTTCCCCGAAATTCTCTTTTATGTAGCCAATGGTTGTTTTTAAAATGGAAAGAGTTTTCAACCCTAAAAAGTCCATCTTCAGCATCCCGGCATCCTCAATTACGCTTCCATCAAACTGAGTCACATATAAATCAGCGTCTTTTGCGGTACTAATAGGGATATATTCGGTGAGCTTATCCGGTGCAATAATTACACCTGCGGCATGAATCCCGGTATTCCGAACCGAGCCTTCCAAAACGTGAGCCATTTTGAGTGTTTCAGCTTCCAGACCTTCTCCGGCTTTGATATCACGAAGTTCTTTTACTTCACTGAATGCATCATCCAAGGACGTCCCAGGGCGTTCAGGAACCAATTTTGCCAAACGATCTGCATCCGATAAAGGAAGATCCAACACTCGTGCTACATCCCGAACAGAAGAACGGGCAGCCATCGAGCCAAACGTGATAATATGAGCAACCTGATCTTTTCCATATTTATCGACCACATATTCTATGACTTTTTGCCGACCGTCATCATCGAAGTCAATATCGATATCAGGCATGGAAATACGTTCAGGATTCAAAAACCGCTCAAAAAGCAGATCGTATTCCAGCGGATCTATATTTGTGATTCCTGTGCAATAGGCCACCACAGATCCCGCTGCCGAACCACGTCCCGGACCCACATAAACGCCCATTTCCCGGGCGGCAGCGATAAAATCCTGAACGATGAGGAAATAACCTGCAAAACCCATATCCCGGATAATTCCGAGTTCCAGATCAATTCGGTCTTTTACCTCGTCATTAAAATTTTCGTAGCGGGGCTTTGCTCCTTCTAACGTAAGATGTCTCAAATAATCATCTTCCGTTTCAAAACCTTCGGGAAGTTCAAAATTTGGCAGGATTACATCTCTGGAAAGTTTTACCGGCTCAACCTTATCCACTATTTCCTGAGTATTCAAAACAGCATCCGGATGTTCCGGAAAAAGCGCCTTCATTTCTTCCGTCGTCTTGAAGTAGAACTGATCGTTCGGAAATCCCCACCGGAAATCTTTTCCTTTGCCGATTGGAGTGCTTTTTAATTTTCCATCATCGATACAGATCAGGGCATCATGTGCTTCCGAATCTTCCTGTTCCAGATAGAAGGCATTATTAGTGGCTACCAATTTTACATCATACTTTTTAGAGAATTCAGTGAAAACCTCAATCACTTTCTGTTCTTCGTCCAAGCCATGATTAATCACTTCCAGATAAAAATCATCGCCAAAAGTTTTGATGTACCATTGCAACGCTTCTTCAGCGAATTCTTCTCCTTTGTTCAGAACCAGATCAGCCAGTTCTCCCCGAATTCCCCCACTCAAACAAATCAAGTCTTCGGAATATTTTTCGATCACCTCACGATCAACACGTGCATATTTGTAATAATAACCTTCTGTGAATCCAATAGAGCTTAATTTTGAGAGGTTCTTATATCCGTTTTGATTCTTGGCAAGTAACGGAACCTGATACCGCTTATCTCTATTGTCACGAGTAAACTTTTTGGCATGACGATCTTCCACAACATAAAACTCGCACCCAACGATAGGTTTTATTCCGGCATCATTGGCAGCTGCCACGAATGAAAAAGCACCGTACATATTTCCGAGATCTGTCAAAGCAACGGCGGGCATTCCTTCAGCTTTGGCTTTATTGACTAAGTCTTTGATTCCGGCAGTTGCCTGAAGTACTGAAAATTTTGAATGGCAATGCAGATGAGTAAACTGAAATTCTTCATCAATTTCAGCTTTCAGATTTATTTCTTCTGAATCTGACTCTTCTTCTGAATCTGATTCTTCATCTTTTTTTTTGATGCGGGATGGTGAAACCAGATCGATGTAGTTTTCCCGCTTCATGTAGCTCTGGGAAGATTCGTATAACTTCGCATCCAGCGGGAAGTTTACCGTAGTAACTCCCAAACGAACCATTTCAAGGAAACAACGTGCTGTAGCTTCCACATCGGCCGCCGCATCATGGGCATCTTCAAAACCTTTGTCAAATAATTTCCAATGCAGCTCGGTTAGCGTTGGCCACTTATATCCTCTGGAGCCTTCAATCTTGCAAAAATCAGTACCGTCATCTTTGGTATCGATTTTGGGTTTATCTATAATAGCTGACGGAATTTTTTTACGCAGATATTCTGCTCCCATCACTTTCTCATCGAAACCAACATTGTGCCCGATCAGGAAGTAAGCACGATCAATATCCTTTCGAAATTCTTTGAGTACAAACTCCAGATCAACGCCTTCTTCTTGTGCACGCTTGGTAGAAATACCATGAATTTTTTCAGAGTTGAACGGAATAGTAAACCCTTCAGGCTTCACGATATAGTTTCCGCTCGAAATCAATTCGCCCGTTTCATCGTGCAACTGCCACGCCAATTGAACCAATCGCGGCCAGTTTTCAAGGTCTGTTATGGGTGCTGAAAAATTTTGCGGGAGACCGGTTGTCTCCGTATCAAATATTAAATACATACTATATAATAACCATTAACTTTACGAGTTAGTAGTTTGATAATCTCTTATTATATTGCATTATTAATTTAATCCGTAATAGAAAAAAAGACTTATGAAACGCTTTTTTATAATATTATTCATTACTACTGTCACGAGTTCTGTAGCATTAGCTCAATTAGATTTTAATGATTTTCTAAAAACTCTCCCTCAATCCCCACAAAGTACAAATTTTGCAGTTAAGCAAAATACTGTAGTAAAAGGGTCACCATACATTTACGAAGAATGGGTTAATGGTCAAATTATGGCTTCAGCAAGAAAAACTAAATCTGTTTCTATGAAACTTAATTTTGCTGAAGACTTTCTGGTTGTTAACAATGGAGGCAATCCAGTTTACTTAGGTTTTAATCAAATAGATGGAATAGAAATTTATACTCCTCAACGAAAAATATTCAAAACTGGATTTTCATATTCTAAAAAAGAACGCATCGATAAAAATACTTTAATGGAAGTTATTTATGATGGCGGTACTAAAATTTTAAGAAAACATGTTGTAACATTATCTAAATCTGTAGCCACATATGGTACTGCTAATCGTCAAGATGTGTATAAAAAATCTGATGAACTATTGGCACTACAGGATGGCAAATACAAAGAAATAAAGCTTAAGAAAAAAGATATACTACGACTTTTTGAAAAAGAAAAACGCGACAAAATTGAAGACTTCGCAAAGAAAAAAAATTTAAGTTTTAAGAATGAGACTCACGTTAGCTCTATTATGCAATATGGAGAATCATTGTAATTTCATAAGAAGTTAATGACAAAAAGCTTCCCCTATACATGGGAAGCTTTTTTTATTTAAAGTGATTAGATTCCAACTCACTTTAAAGTTTTGAAATGACCTTAACACAACTTTCTTACATCGTAGCTGTGGACAAGCACAGACACTTTGCTACCGCAGCTCAAAATATTTACATCACCCAACCTACTTTGAGTATGCAGATTCAAAAGCTTGAAGACGAATTGGGTGTTCTTATTTTCGATCGTTCAAAATCACCCGTAGTTCCTACTGCTATTGGCGAGAAAATTATTGAACAGGCAAAAGTTATTCTCAGTGGTTCCAAACATATCGAAGATATGGTTTCTTCGGTGGATGGTGAACTTACAGGCACTTTTCGTGTGGGAATAATTCCGACCATTGCTCCTTATTTGGTTCCTCTTTTTCTGAAATCGTTTACCGAAGCTCATCCCAAGGTAAAATTAATTTTCGAAGAAGCGTTAACCAGCGAAGTTCTCGAGGGATTGCATGAAGATCGCATTGATGTCGGGATCATTGCCACCTCAACCAAAGACCACATTTTTGAACAGGAACTGTTCACCGAGCCATTTTTAGGATACTTATCTCCGGGGCATGAATTTGCTCAGAAAGATGAATTGTGCATAGACGATTTATACTCTCAAAATTTATGGCTACTGAATGAGGGACATTGTTTCCGTGATCAAACTATCAAACTGTGTAAGCAGGACAATGCCAAACTCCAAACTTCGAATATTGCGTTCGATAGTGGAAATCTGGAAACGTTGAAGCGTCTGGTGGAGCAGGATTTCGGAATCACGCTGATGCCCTATCTTGCCATGCAGGAACATGATACCAGATGTGCTAACGGAGTTATAAAAAAGTTCATGGAGCCGGTGCCCACCCGTAAAATTCGCTTAGTGTACAGCCGTGAGTTTTTGAAGAAAAATGTAGTTACAGCTTTTGTGGATTCCATTAAAACATCGATTCCGGAGGAATTAAAATCTGATAATCAGGAAGAAATTGTAGTAGATTAAGCCATGAGCAGACTGGAGCACTCTTTTAAACTATTCTCAAAAAACGGAATGAAGTTCCTGCTTTTGGAACTTATCATTGTTTTTCTTGGAGTGTATCTGGCGTTTCTTTTTCAAAATTACAGCGAAAACCAAAAGCTTAAAACCGAGAAAGAGAAAATCATGATAGGTTTAAAGGAAGATCTGGAATATTTCCGAATTTTCTTTCCCGGATTTATTTCAAGCATGAACAATGATATCGAGGGATGGAATCAACTAATTGCGGATGATTCTTATGAAGACTTTTCAGACTGGAGATTTATTCAACCCCAATATGATTATACCGTTGTTGAATACGCTTTGGATGCCGACGCAGAAGTTATTGACTTCGAAATGAATTCTTCTCTGTCCAAACTGTATACCGAATTGGAAAAACTACGTCAGGCTGAGGAACTCATTACCATAACTGCTCAGAATTATAAAGCTGTTCCGCCCAATGAAAGCAGAACAACGGAGATTCAAATACTTCACGCCAATAATCTGCTAAATCAAAGAAGATTAGCGAACAGAGCTCAGGATCGTGTAGGAATTATGCAAAGAGTTGCGACTCTTTCAGAAGAAAACCTGAAACAGATAAATGCTGAATTCTCAGATTCTGAGTTAAAAGAAATTGAACTCTTACTCATTGGAAAGCGAGCTTCTGACATTCCACCCAATCAAACTGAGTTTTACATTCAGGTTCTAAAGCAATTCTTTCCGAATTTAACCGAAGAAGAAATTCGAGATGCACTAAGTTCAGAATAAGTTCCTAAGAAATCGGAAGCTCATTAAACCCTCATTCCCCTAAAAATTACCCTCGTTCGAATCACTAGTTCGAAACACATTCACCTTTGAAAGCTCTGCTTCCATGTTTGAAATTTGAAGTAGAGCTACGTAACTAAATCAGCATTACTCTTTCGATACATAGCTCTCCAACCGGTCGAATGTAGAACCCCAGCCGTTTCTGAATCCCATTTCCTCTTGTTGCTGACGATATTCTTCCGATTTATGAGTAACCGAGAAAATCATCTTGGTCTGATCGCCCAAATCTTCGAATAATATTGTAAGCACCACATCTACGGTCATCGGTTTAAAATCTGCCGAGGTTACCAACTTTTCCGGTTCTTTTATTTCGATGAATGTTCCTTCGGTCACAAACTCATTCCCGTCAGGCATCATCATGGTATATTTCCATGAGCCGCCTTCTTTGAAGTCTAATTCTTCAACTTTGGTATTCATTCCTTTTGGTCCCCACCAATTCACCAAATGTTCGGCTTGGGTCCAGGCATCCCACACTAATTTTCGGGGAGCATTAAATGTTCGAACCATCGTAGCTACACGCGGATCGTTTGATTCAGGATTACTCATTGTCTTTGGATTTAGTTTTTAATTGAATTTGTTCCAGATACTCCTCAAAAGCATCAAGGCGTTGCTCCCAAAGTTCACGAAAAGGATCTATCCAGTTGGCTATTTCAGATAAGGTATCGGGTTTGATGATGCAGAATCGCTCTCTGCCCTTTTGCTCAATAGCTACCAATCCACATTCATTCAGAATTTTGATATGACGTGATATGGCAGGCCGACTTATATCGAACTGCTCTGAAATAGTGTTCAGATTCATAGGCTCTTCGGAAAGGAGCTCTATGATTTCCCGTCTTACCGGATCAGCTATGGCTTGAAAAACATCTCTTCGCATAAAATGTAACTGTTTGGTTACCAATATATATGTAACTAATGTGTTACACAAATTTGATTTCTGTAGTCATGCTGAACTTGATTCGGTATCTGTAAGGATACATACTCTTTTTATTCGTTAGGTCTCATTCTTAAAATCTGGTTGAACCCTTTGTAGAAGCCCCTGCTTCCTTAGTTTCAATAATGAAGCGGGATAGGGGTGTCGCTCAGCCAAGCACCGTGAGGAAGTTTGGATTTGGTTACCGAAAATTTAATGGCTCACGATAACCAAATAGAATCACTAAAGTTTAAAAAAGATGTATACAGGAATTATTTTTGATTTCAGAGACGCAAGATCTTGTGTCTCTACCCTATGTCAATGCAATTTAATTCTTGTTCAAGCGTCTCGCTTGGACAAGAATAAACCCTAACACAAGCGTGACGCTTGCGATAGGTGTTTCCTGAAATGCTTGTGTTCAGTGTGACTCTATTATTCAGTAAGGCAATTCATGAATTGCCCTTACTGAATGAGGACTATATTCGTTATAGAATTTGAAAGGATGTTAGATTGGATTAATCTTTTAATCAATTCTCCCATTCAGCTGCTTTTCTAATTCCTTCCAATTCGGTAATAATTGAGTCATAAAAGCTTTGAACCTTTTGTTATGTAAGCGCTCCAAAAGATGCACCATTTCGTGAACTACCACATATTCCAGTAAATCCGGAGACTTTTCAGCTAATGACAGATTCAACCAGATTCTTCGAGCTCGAATATTACAAGTCCCCCATCGGGTTTTCATTCTTTTAACTCCAAATTCAGCCACCGAAACTTTCATAATCGGCTCCCATTTTGCAATCAGTTTTGGGATTTCTTCTTTGAGATGTGATCGATAAAAGTCATGAATAGCTTTTTCTCTCTTTTCCCAGTTTAGATTTTTCTTTGAGTTTAGAATCAGATTTTCACTTTGAATGATCACCAAATTCTTTGACGCACCTGCGTGTATTCTGAGTTCAAATTCTTTCCCTTTAAAGAATAGTTTATCCCCGGATTCATAGTTCTTTTCTTCCGGAATTACAGCAGGATCTATTTTTCTGGAAAGTTGTTTTTCAATCCAATGCTCCTTCGAAAAAATGAAGTCTATTAATTCCTGCTCCGAAACCCTGTAAGGACAAGAAACCCGGATCTTTTGAGTAACTGCATTCACCTTTAAGCGAATAGTCTTCATCCGTTTTCGGGTGACTTCAATCCGATACTCACCAACTTCTAAAATATATGAAGCCGCTTTAGTTTTCTTTCTTCTGAACATGATTGAGGGTAAGGATTTTGCTTCTAATGAAAAAGCGAGATTGTGAGTAGAGACGCAAAATTTTGCGTCTCTACGTAACAAATCGATCTGATACCCTTAAGTACTAATCTGATCCAAACATATCATTCGCTTTTATCGCCTATTCTTGTTCAAGCGTCTCGCTTGGACAAGAATGCTTTTATCGCAAGCTTGATGCTTGCGATATGAACGAATGGCAAAAGTATCATTTAGATGAAGCCGAAACACTCACCAACTTCCATTCCCCATTTTTCTTCGACCATATCTGAGTTCCTGCTCCACGAGCCCAAAATTCCTGACCGGAAATAAGTGTAATTTTCTGTTCGTACTCATTCACTAATATGGCAGTATTCTTATCAAGTACGGTAATTTTTATAATTGGGAAATACAGGCTATCGCTGCTTTCTATCATGCTAAAAGAAGGCATTAAAGAAGCTTCAAAATCCTGAAATGATTCCCATGCAGTTCCATCTGCATTTATTCCTGAAAAATTACCCAGATCAAAATGTGAAAAATAGACATCCCAGTTTTGTTCATCATTAGCAACTGCCAAGCTTTGGAAAGATTCCAGAATCTTACCTTTAATTTGGCTTCTTTCAACATTTGATATGGTTTGGTTTTGCTGAGTGCAGTAAGTCAGGAATAAAATCAAAAATATTATAGAGAAGGATTTATTCAACGAATCAGAGTTTATCTTTTTAAAATTTAAGAGTCAAAAGTGCATCTTTTCTTTACTTTAAAGAAATTATAATCCATAAATAATGACACAACCTTCAAGATAAATCCAGATCCTCTGCATTCGCCGGAGGATGACATTATCCTATTCTTATATCGAACTTTATCGTCTAAAGCGGCAAATTATCGTGCTTCTTTTTCGGTACTGAATCTACTTTATGCTGAGAAACTTCTAACGCCTTTATCAATTTAGTACGCGTTTCTTCGGGTTTTATCACATCGTCAATAAATCCACGGGCGGCGGCTCGGTACGGGTGAGCAAATTCTTCGGCGTATTGGGCTTCAAGCTCTTTTTGTTTTGCTTCCGCATCACCGGCTTTTGCGATTTCTTTGCGGAAGATAATTTCCACCGCTCCTTTACTTCCCATTACAGCTATCTCAGCGGTTGGCCATGCTACGTTGTAATCGGCGCGGATGTGCTTGGAATTCATTACATCATACGCTCCACCGTAGGCTTTACGCGTGATTACGGTCATTTTCGGCACAGTAGCTTCGCAGAATGCGTACAATAATTTCGCTCCGTCTTTTATGATTCCGCCCCACTCCTGATCGGTTCCGGGCAAAAATCCGGGAACGTCTTCAAATACAACCAACGGAATATTGAAGGCATCACAAAAACGAACAAAACGCGCTCCTTTTTTAGAAGAATCAATATCCAAAACACCTGCCATAGACAACGGCTGATTGGCGACGATTCCGATACTTCTTCCGCCTAACCTAGCAAAACCAACTACAATATTTTGGGCGTATTCTTTATGAACTTCGTAAAATGTATCCTTATCAACAATCCCTCCAATTACGTCCTTGATGTCATACGGCTTATTCGGATTCAGCGGCACTAAATCCACCAGTGCTTTTGCTTTACCTGAATCCGGTTCTTTGGATTCGATTACGGGAACTTTTTCTTCACAGTTTTGCGGAATGTATGTCATCAACTTTCGAATATCCTGCAAACAAACGGCATCATTAGGAGTAGCAAAATGCGCAACCCCTGATTTTGAATTGTGGGTCATCGCACCGCCTAATTCTTCGGAAGTCACTTCTTCATGCGTTACCGTTTTCACTACATTTGGTCCGGTCACAAACATGTAGCTGGTATTTTCCACCATGTAAATAAAATCAGTCAGCGCGGGGCTGTAAACCGCTCCACCGGCACACGGACCCATAATTGCGGAAATCTGCGGCACCACTCCGGATGCCATGCTGTTTCTCCAGAACACTTCCGCATAACCACCAAGTGAGGAAACTCCTTCCTGAATTCGGGCTCCACCGGAGTCATTCAATCCAATAACCGGAACTCCGTTTTTCATTGCCAGATCCATGATCTTGCAAATCTTCTCGGCATGGGTTTCTGAAAGTGAGCCTCCGAAAATCGTAAAATCCTGACTGAATACATACACCGGCTTTCCGTGAATTTTTCCGTAACCGGTAACAACTCCATCTCCCAAAAACTGTTGCTTTTCCAGACCAAACGCAGTACTTCGATGAGTAACAAAAGCATCAATTTCTTCAAAAGAACCTTTATCGAGTAGTAAATCGACACGTTCACGTGCTGTCAATTTTCCTTTTTCATGCTGCTTTTCGATCCGGGCTTTTCCGCCTCCAAGCTTGGATTCTTCACGCAGTTTTTCCAGCCGTTCTACTTTCTCGTTCTTTTCCATAGTTAGTTAATCAAGATTTATACTTATTAAAATAAGATTGAAGCGCATCAACAAAATCTATTGCCTCTTCCGAAAACATATCCGCGTTGTGCTGAGCAAATACATCGTTCTGAACAAATTTTGATGCCTGATCCCAGTTTTTAAAATAGGAAATTTCTTCTACTGCCTCATGGTAAGCTTTCTTTTTACCTGAAAATATTTTTTTGATCCATTTCTTTTGATCGTCCTCAAGATAATCCGAAAGGCTGACTTCAGGTTCAGAATTATCTTCAAACTGAATCTCATTTCCCGGCTGATCATCCAAAATTGTATCTCCAAAATCATCTTCAACATTCAAAGATTCGTTCAGGCTTTCTTCTTCTTTTTCATCACGCGTTGCCATCATCACATCCATCTGATCCTGAGATAAAAACTGAGCCCACATTGGTTTATCTTCATCTTCAGCGTCCGAAGCCAATGTCGCAGAATCATCTTCCGGTTGATCCTCATCGATAGTTTTTTCTTCATCCTCTTCCTCGAAATCTTCTTCTGTCTCTGATTCATCGATCGGATCTTCCACAAATTCGTCTTCTATGATCATTTCGTCTTCCGAATCCTCTGATTCATCTGAAATAACTTCTTCGTAGGAATGTTTAGCCTGATCTAAAAGCGATGTTAGACTTGACCTAAATTCGTTCTTTTCTTCGTTAGCTCCGGTACTTTCGATACCTTCGGGGGTAGTTATTTCTGTTTCTTCCCCGAACAGAGCGTTCAGCGAATTGCTACCTCCGGAAGATTCCTCTTCAATTATATTTCCTTCGTCTATATCCCCCAAAATTTCGGACAGCGCTTGTTCATTTTCTTCACTTTTGAAGGCACTTGCTAAATCTTCTTCTGAGGTTGGTTCTTTACTTTGCTGTTTTACTGCAAAATCATCTGCCAGCGAAGTTTCCGGTTCCGGCTCCTTTTCTTGTTCATCAACTTGTGCCTTTGGTGCTTCGGATATGGCAAACAAATCTGAGGTACCCGAAGAAAGAAGTTCAATAAAAGTACTTTTGGTGACCGGCACATCAATGGTATCAAATAGTGAAGCAGCGTTTTCCAGCTGTTTATCCCTGAAAAACAATTGAATCAATACGGGGTCAAGTTTACCACCAAACAGGGTAAACAAATTATCCAGTTTAGCCGCCCAATCTTCTGCCGAATAACCGGCAATGATTTTCGCATCAAGATTTGAAATCAACTGATCGCAACGATCTTTCGAAATCTCTTCCAGATTTCTCTTTTGCATGTACAGCGGAATTGCCGTCCCAAAATGCTTATAAATAGTAAGCTGATTGCAGCGATGCGAGATTTCATCAAAACTTAAAACATCAGCTTCTCTGAACAGATAAGAAGCCAGATTTTTTCGGGGCTCCACAAACACAGAAATAATATCCTGCACGGTTCGGTGAATGGTATCGTAAAGTTTGTCGTGAGGAACAGCAGTACAACCTACAGCCACAGATTTAAAATCCTGCCAGGCATGTTGCAACAATTCATTGTCTTTCATCAGCCATTCTGAATTCGGACTTTGAAGTTCTTCGTTGACCCGGTCTTCCAGCATCAATCGAATTCTTTCTACTATAAAATGTGGAATATCAGCTTTTAAAAGCTGCTGAGGAGTATAATGCTCCTGATCTTTTTTTATCAACCCAACGAGCTGATCGGATATTTGATCGATGATTTGCTGCATGTACATGAATGAAATTGTATGCGAAAATAAGCCCTTACTCAAGGCATTACAACACGAATATTGATGCGATAGTATATTTTTGCATTATACTTTCTACCTTTCACTCATGATCGGATTAACTGTTTCATCACTTACCAAAAAGTACAATCGGAAAATTGTATTTGAAGAACTCTCTTTTTCTCATTCTAAAGGCGTTCTGGGAATTTCAGGTAAAAACGGAAGCGGAAAAACCACTCTTATGAAATGCCTTGCAGGTTTAGCCCGACCCAATTCCGGCTCTGTTATTTGGGAAAAAGATCAGCGAAAGCTACCTAAAGAAAAGTTCAAAACGCTAACCGGATATGCTGCTCCTTATATCAATTTGTATGATGAGTTAACGGTGTTTGAAAATCTGGAGTTTTTAGCTGAAGTATCCCGCCAACAGAAAAAGGATGTTTCTTTACTGAATGAACTGCTCAAATATACCGATGCTTTTGAGTATCGTGACAAGCTCTACAAATCCCTTTCAACGGGACAGCAACAGCGTGCTAAATTAGCCGCTTCTTTAATTCGTGATCCACAGATTTTGTTTCTGGACGAACCGGGTTCTAATCTGGATAAAAACGGTCATGAGTTGGTTAAGAAAATCGTTACTAATCAAAAGAAAAAAGGGACTTTAGTAATTCTTGCTTCCAATGATGAGCGTGAGATTGCTTTGTGTGATGAGGTTGTAGTACTTAGTTGAAGCGTTGCTTTTAAATCCACGTGGATTCTCTTCTGTGTATTATCTACTATTTATGATAACTTTGATATGCTAAGTACTAACTACTAAAATCTAACCTCTCGAAAATTGATTTCACAAAAAGATCAGGATCTCGCAACGCTTATTCTTGAACACAGCACTCAGCTCCAAAAAGGAGAAAATGTAATGGTTCACCTCATCGGATTAAATGGTATTAATTTACTGCGATCGTTGGTGGAGCAGATCAGAGAAAAAGAAGCTCACCCTTTCGTTCAGATTGAAGACTCCGAAACTCAAAAAATATTGATTGAAAACGGTGATGAAAGTTTCTGGAAAAATCAGGCTTCGGTTGATCAACTCCCGCTGATGAAGCAAATGGATGTTTTTATCGGGATTCGGGCTTCAGAAAATATTTATGAGAATTCTCAGGCAAGCAAAGATGCCAATAAAGCCTATTCGGAACATTTTTTAAAGCCCGTGCATTTTGATGAGCGTGTTAATAATACCAAGTGGTGCATTATGCGCTATCCGTCTCCATCTTTTGCGATGAATGCGAAACTGCCAACCCGAGAGTTTACCAAATTTTATTACGATGCCTGTCTGGTTGATTACGCAAAGTTGAAGTCGGCGATGGAACCGCTTGAAAAGAGATTGCGGGCTACGGATGAAATCCATTTGAAAGGTGAAGGAACCGACATCAAGTTTTCAGTTAAAGGACAGAATTGGATTCCATGTTACGGCATGCACAACATTCCTGATGGAGAAATTTTTACTTCTCCGATCTTAGATTCTGTAAATGGATACATCACATATGCGCCGTCTGTATATCAGGGAAAACCATTTGAGTTTGTGAAACTGGAAGTGGAGAACGGAGTGGTTGTGGACTTTGATTCGTCCAACAATGAAGCACTCAAAGATATTCTGGATACCGATGAAGGAGCACGACGATTTGGGGAATTCAGTTTTGGTACCAATCCGGTGATCGAAAGTCCGATGTACGACATCCTGTTTGATGAGAAAATTTACGGGTCGAATCACCTTACGCTCGGAAAAGATTACGAAGTAGCTCCAAACGGAAACTCCAGTAATATTCACTGGGACTTAGTGTGTATTGGCGCAGATGTTTACCTCGATGGAGAACTCATTCGCAAAGGAAGAAAATATGTGGTGGATGATTTGAAAGGGTTGAATCCTGAGGAGTTGTTGAAATAAGACCGTGTTATGAAAAAAACCATCCTCATATATGGCCTTGCCTTAGCTCTGCTGGTTTTTCTGCTGGAGTATTTTGAGTATCGGTTTTTTATAAGGGAGATTTCTACTGAATTATTCGTTCTTGCAATTGCTCTGTTCTTTACCGGATTAGGTTTGTGGGCAGGGAAAAAGTTAACCTCAAAAAATCCTGTTACTAACCCAGATTTTGAACAGAATGAAAAAGCAATTCGATATCTGAAGATCAGCGAACGTGAGCTCGAAGTACTGGAATTAGTTGCCAAAGGATTATCCAATAAACAAATCTCGGAAAAGCTTTTTGTTTCTGTGAATACCACAAAAACTCATCTCTCTCACCTATACGAAAAACTGGATGTAAAACGCAGAACACAAGCTGTGGAAAAGGCGAAGTCTCTGAATATTATTAAGTGACCATACAGCTCATGTTGTGTTATTTATAATTCTATGGGACTTAACTTAGTTACTCCAAAACAATCTCCAATACTTCATCCAGCTTTTCTTTCTCCTGAAAGCCAGTGATGTGAGCAATGTATTCCCCCTGAGAATTGATAAAAATGATTCCTGGAACTGTATCCACTTTTAGTTTTTGGGCTAACCGTAATGGGGTATAATTAAAATTCTGATACCGGATCTTTGTACTGTTATCATCTCTGTTTATTCGTGTAAGAATAAATCCATCATTGATTTTATTGATCAACTCTGGATAAACTTCTTCTCTCATTTTTTTACACCATCCGCACCATGGAGCCCAAACATCAACCATCACTAATTTCTGCTCTTTTTCTGCAATTTCTATCGCTTCCTCAAAAGGAGTCCACTTTAATTCTTTTTGCTGAGCAGAGAGTGGTATTGCTATAAAAACAACAAGCGTGACAAGAAAAGTACTTAGCAATTCCCTTCTGTATGTTTTATACCTTGTGTTCATTTATCGAAGATTAATTCTTGCTCCAAGAGAAAACGTGCGCCCCACGATCGGACCCCAGGTATAAATAGTATCAAAGTCCGGACCAAATGGATTTGAAGCATCCACCAGGGGGCTTCCCTGCTTATAATTGAAGATGTTCTCTGCGGATGCGAACATTTCCAATCCAATCCCATTACTGCTATTCACATTGCTGAATTCCTTTGTAATTTTGAGATCGTGCGTTGAATATGCCGGTGATTCAGGGTCGCGTCCGAAATCCTGAGCATAACTGTCAGGCATTCTTTTTGAACCGGAAAGATTTCCGTTGTAACCAATTGATAAATCGATAGAGCGAATGTCATAACTTGCTCCAAAAGAACCCAAATACTCAGGGGCATACGCTAAAGCCTGCCGTTGTCCATTCTCATCAGTGTACACATCTAACAGTGTAAAGCTTGCATTGTAGGAAAATGGAAACCCAGTAAAACTTTGCTGAATATCCAAAGAAACTCCCCTGGTCACTGAATGTCCATCAAGGTTTTCATAAACGATTTGGTTTGGATTTTGATCATAATCGGGAAGAATTTGATTTGAGAAATGGGTATAAAATCCATCCAGACTAATCGTCATAGGATTCACATCAAACTGTATGATCTGTTCAATACTTGCCGATACACTTCGGGATTGTTCGGGTTTAAGATCTTCA
Source organism: Balneola sp. (assembly GCA_965267565.1). Taxonomy (GTDB): domain Bacteria; phylum Bacteroidota; class Rhodothermia; order Balneolales; family Balneolaceae; genus Balneola. Next base: position 2,472,519 of record OZ254085.1, on the reverse strand, counting down.
GTAAAAACCACTTCTCTTGATCCTGTTAACGCAGCATGATCTTCAGTGAACACATTGACTACTCTGAACCCGGTTCCTGCGCTTGCTCTAAACGTGGTAAACACACCCGGACTGTATTTTGCAGATAGTCTTGGAGCCGTAACCAGACCATGCTCAGAGTGGTGATCAAATCTAATACCGCCAAGAAGGTTCAGCGATCCCGTTTTGAATTCCGCCTGAGAGAAAATTCCGGGAATAAATCTCTTATCAATTCCATCAGATGTTGCAGGGGTATTGTCATTGTACGTTTCGTAGCGTAACGTGGTACCGGAGAGAACCTGGAAATTCTCTCCCAGAGATTGATCCCAGGTTAGCTGTCCGAACAAAATTCCTTGTTGTGCATCGTACCAATCGGTTCCGTAATAACTATCCTGATCATGGTAAGTTACAGCTCCACTAATTCTCAGTTGCTCATTAAAACCGGCGGGCAGGTAGTCTGTAAGAAATTCAATTCTGTTTGTATAAATTGATTCACCGTACACTTGATCAGAACCTCTTTGATCATCGCTGAATGATTCCAGTCCTCCGGTTCTGTTTTCTGAATATACTTTAGTAGCCACATTAAATCTTTTGGCACCATCTTTACCAAGAAATGTACCCTTACCGAACAGAGCTAATCTTGTTTGTTTCACCAAGTCGTTAAAGTTGTCTCCATTGTTGTCGATGTAATTTTCAAGTCGAACTAAATTCCCGCTTACAAATCCTTCAAACCGCTCTGTTTTAGGTGAATAAGCTAAGTTAATATTGCTCTCCTGTGTATTTTTAGTGTAAATATCGGCTGAAAATGTGGGTGTTGTTTCAGGGTTCTTTGTGATGATATTTACTACTCCGCCCAATGCTTGAGTTCCGTACAAAGTTGATTGAGGTCCTTTTATTACCTCTACTCTGTCTATAATGGAAGGACTAATTCCATTTAGACCATATACTGAAGCCAGTGCTCCCATAATCGGCATCCCATCTATCAATACTGCAGTATTTGGCCCTTCAACTCCATTAATCCGAATTGCATTTGTACCGCAAACACCACAGTTCAATTGAGTAGAAAGTCCGTTCACACTACTAATCAAATCCATTATGTTTGAGCTGGTTTTTCCTTGCTGAAGTTGTTCTGATTTAATCAGATTAACTTTTACGGGAGAATCTTTCACATAAGTCTTCCTCATGGTTCCGGTTACTACTATCTCTTCGCCATACACATTGGAAGTTTTCAGATCCACGTTGATTACTGTAATCTCGTCTCGTTTTATTTCTACAAGCTCTTCATGGGTCTCAAATCCAACATACGATACTCTTAACGTGTACTCGCCTTCAGCAATATTTTTGATTTCAAAATTACCAAGTTTATCAGTAATTGTTCCTTTATCTGCTTCTTTCACATATACATTCACAAATTCTACAGGCTCTTCATCGTGCTTAACTGTACCGGATAGCGATCCGGATTGAGCAAAAGAGGCTACCGAAATTATGATATTAAGGATGATTATTTGAACAAATTTCATCTTGCCGTGATTAATTTTTAGCTTTGACTAAAAATATAGTTTTTTATTACTAAATACCAATCTGAATAAACTCTCATTCAGCATGAGCTTTTCTTAAAAACATAAGTTGTGGGCTATATCAAACTTCTACCAAAAAGACATCTTTGGCTACGGAATTCCCAATAGTGGTTTCTTTGTCTTCCAGTTTGATTTTTACCGGACCTTTAAAGGGTGCTTTTTCAAGAATAGTAACTTTGACCCCGGGCAGAATTCCGTTTTTCTCAAGATAGCGAAGTAATTCAGGGTCCTGATCTTTAACTCTTCCGATAATATAAGGTTGGTTTTCTTCGGCATCGGTAATGGCAAGTGAAGCCATTTCAGGAACAATACCGTCTTTACTTGGAATAGGATCGCCATGCGGATCGTGTGTCGGATCATTCAAAAGCTCAGCAATTTTATCTTCGAATTGCTCAGAAATGTGATGTTCCAGTTTTTCAGCTTCTTCATGAACTTGGTCCCAAGAATAACCCATCATTTCTTTAAGGTATAATTCCAGCAACCGGTGATGACGAATAATTTCAAGCGCTATTTTCTCTCCGGCTTTGGTAAGCTCCGCCCCACGGTATGATTTATGATTAATGAGTTTAAGCTTAGAAAGCTTTTTCAGCATATTGGTTACCGAAGCGGATGAAACCGATAATACCTCAGCAATATTATTAGTAGTGGCGCCCTCTCCTTCGGTCTCAAGCACATAAATTGCCTTTAAATAATCTTCAACAGATTGACTTAAACTCAAGCTCATAAAAAGAGATTACTCCTGTTCTAACTTTATTCCTTTTTGTTCCAGATAATCTAAAAAAGGAACTTTTCCGAATTTATCTTCTACGATATATGACATTAGCGGAGAAAATACTTCTGCAGGTAAAAATCCTGGTTGAGCTGCTATTATTTTTCCATCTGAATCCAGAAAATAATGCGTTGGAAAGGATTCAAGCCTTATATTTTTCGAGAGCTCTCTCATTGTGTATTCCTTCCCATTATATGTGACTATTTCTTCAGACTCTGCATTAATTTGAACTGAAATATATTCGTCGTTCATTAATTTCTGAACCTCATCTTGAGTATAGGTCTCCTTTCTCATTTTTCGACAATATGTACACCAATCTGTATAACCGAAAATGAGAATTTTCTGACCGGATTTTTTAGCTTCTTTTTGAGCTTCTTCCAAAGTCATCCATTTAATTCCCGAATCAATTTCAGATTCGTTTTGGGATTCCTGACCACAGGCCGGAGTAATGATTAGCAGAGATACTGCAAGAAACGATAAAATTCTCAATTTCTTCATAAAGGAATATACAACTATTTGTTTACAGATGAATCTGCTTTGATAACAACAAGCGTCATGTCATCGTGCTGTTTTGCTACTCCTTTAAACTCTTTTACATCACTGGTTATTATATCAAGAATATTACCTGAAGCACCTTTACGCACTCCTTTTACTAACTTCTCCAGACGTTCTTCTCCATAAAACTGGTTGCTGATATTCATCATTTCCGTAATTCCGTCGGTATATAAAACAGCTACATCTCCTTCCTTTAATGTTAACTCTTTTTCTTCGGTAACTTTATGAAACATATTTCCCTTCGCCACACCGATTCCCACTCCTTTCGATTGCAACCATTCAGCATCTCCGTTATTTCTGATTACCAACATGGGGTTGTGCCCTGCTCGCACAAATGTAAATGTTCGTTTATCAGATTCCAGAATTCCATAAATCATAGACACGAAAGTCCCTCGCGTTGCATTTTCACAAAAAAGCCGGTTTAGCTGATTCAACAATTCCAGGGGAGATAATATCAAAGCGCTTAAACTGTGCAGTACTCCTTTCACGAAAGTCATATAAAAAGCAGCCTGAATTCCCTTTCCACTCACATCACCTATAGCAATTGCCATTCTGTTTTTTCCGAGTGAGATCATGTCGTAATAATCTCCTCCGGTTTCCTGAGCAGGCTCACAAGTTCCTGCAATATCCAAACCCGGCAAATGCTCTACTCTGGATGGAAGAAATGTTCGCTGTACAGCCTGAGCTATCTGCAACTCCTGATCCAGCCTCTGTCCTTTGGCCTGTTCTTCTATATAAGAAGGAACATAATCAGGTAAATCTTTCTTTTCACTTCCGTAGATAATAAAGTAACAGCCAACTACCGACATTGTCACTAAAGAGGCTACAAAAAAGTAGAAAGCATTTGCATCGGGAGAATTTGCAATTACCCAACCTGAGGAAGTGGTAAAAAATCCGAAGTACACAAACAATGAACACACAATCGTCAAAAAACCGTAATTGATATAGAATACACCTAACAGGGCTCCAATTATGAATTCTATTGCAAATTCAAAACCCGATGGATAAATGCTGGTTTGCATCAAAGGTGACAGAAATATGGAAAACATAATCCCGGAAACGATGGGTATAATCCACTTTCCTTTCACTAAAGAATACAATTGGGTCCCCATAATCATGAATACAGAAATCACCATCAAAATAGCCGCAAGTATATTTCCTATAGCTAATGAAAGTGAAGGAAATTCATAATTAGAAGATGGCAAATTATCTCTTGAAGAAATGTATACATCAGGAGTTAGTTGCACTAAAATCACCCAGGCTCCAACTAAAACTCCTGCAATCGCAATCCCATTTACAGCAGCCCTGCCTACAGGTTTATTTTTAAAAAATCCTCTTCGGGCTAAATCCCAGGCTTTCAATTTCTCCGGCCAATGCTGACGGGTCACTGAATCACTCACGGATGTAAGTACAAAAAAGAGCACCGCACTTATTGCTCCGAACAACCCGAGTATAAATAAATCATTGGTAAATGAAATATTCCTTAACCCTTCAAAACTAAGCTCAACTTCTTTAATAAGACTTAAAAATTGAAACAAGGAAAATAAAAACCCGGCAAGTACAGCGATTACAAATGCGGGTTGGGTATCGATTGCTCTGGCTTTAATCCTGAGGTAAAAAGCAGATACAAGCCAAAGACCAAATCCGAAAACTATAAATATCGCTATTGGTTCTATTATATCAGAATAATCAGCCCTCTGTTGCGAGACAGCCGGAATGTTGACATCTATTTCTTTTATTCCTCCTGCAGGAAGCAAATCAATTTCAAGTTCGGGAACCAATCCCATAACCGGATTTTTGCCAGTCAAAAATAATCTGGCAAATCGTAAATCATCACTTTCTTTGAAACTGAGAGAGTCTTTTTCGAAATCAAACCTTTTCCAATAACTATCATCCAGATAATGAGAAACGCCATCCCAAATTTTTTCCGGTGTAAATAATTCAAACTGATTGCCTGCTCTTTGGGCACCGAGTTTCGATGATAATCTTACTATTCTATCGACATTCTCAGAAAAATCTCCCCTCATATTCTGGAAATCCAACAGTACGTTTAAAAGACTATCCTGAGCTAATCGGTTTTCAGGAGAAGGTTCGTAGTCAAGCCCCATAGATTCTTTAATGGCAATAATATTGTAGGGATTGGAATTTTTAACCGCAGAAACACTCATGCTGAATGAAAATATTTCTCCACCGGGCGTTACTTCTATTTCGGCAAGTTTATCTCCTGAATTGTAAAAATCCTCTTCCAAATATTTTTCAATTTCCCAATAATACACCGGGAAATTTTTATTCTCAGTTTCTTTCGATTTATCTATAAAACCGGAAGTCCCGAAATTATTTTGCAATGAGTCGATGATGCCCTCAAAAGATTTAAGCTCTGACCTGACTTTGAGATCCGATGGGAGTATTTGCCAGGCTCTCATAGTTGAATCTGCTTTAGCAAGTATTTGCTCTTTTGAGATACCGTTATCTATTGCGGATAATGGACTCATTCCTTTATAGTTCAGGAAAAACCAGATTATGCCCAAGCAACCCGCCCCAAATACAATAAAATCTCTGATATAATTTTTTGACTCAGAAAACATTAACCGCTTTACGCAAAATTATGAAATGGTTTCGGGAATATGCTTAGATTCATTGAAATTCTAAAACCTAATTTATGTGTCTGATCACTTTTTCCTATAAAACTCATTCAAAGTATAAACTGATACTTGCTGCCAACAGGGATGAATTTTATAAAAGACCAACCCGAAAAGCTCAGTTTTGGACTGATGAAAATCAACCTGCGGTTTTGGCAGGAAAAGATTTAAAAGCAAATGGAACATGGATGGGCGTTTCAAAATCCGGAAAATGGGGAGCACTCACTAATTACCGTGATCCGTCAAACATCAATGAAAATGCGCCGACAAGAGGCACTTTAGTTTTAGATTACCTTACATCTGAGCAAAATCCGCAAGACTATTTAGCTGACATCAAACCTAAATCCGGTTTGTATAACGGATTCAATATACTTGTATCTGATAAAAAGCAGCTGTACCACTTTTCCAATGAAACCAACGTCTCCACAGAGGTTCTTCCCGGAATTCACGGAGTGAGCAATGCGCTACTGAATACTTCATGGCCCAAATTAAATCAGGCAAAAAAAGATCTGGAGAAAATTACTTCTAAAGAACAATTTGAAAAAGAAGAACTTTTCGGTCTACTAAAAAATCCTGAAAAAGCTTCTGATAACGAGCTTCCTTCAACAGGAATTCCTTATGAATGGGAAAAAGCAATCTCTTCGATTTTTATTAAGACTGAAAATTACGGAACCCGATGTTCCACCATTCTTTTGATTGATTATGATGGAAATGCAGAATTTACGGAGCGAAGGTACGATTCTGATTCAGGAGAAGTTATAGAGGAGAACACATTTAAACTGGTATTTAGTTAAAAATCGGCGTTTATTCATTCCAATAATTTGAAATCCATACGGCACATAATTCAATGACGTACAAATACGATAAACCCACTTTATTACAATCGCTGATTCCGATCATCTTTTTGATCATTGCTTTGTTTATCAATGTGCGAATTTATGGTGATGCCTCTTTAGATGGATCTAATCAAATTATTCTGATGCTTTCAGCCGGAGTAGCTTCCTTAGTTGCTTTACGGCTTAACATTAAATGGGCTGAAATACGTCAGGGAATTGTCGACAGCATAAGTTCGGCAATGTCATCCATGATTATTTTATTATTAATTGGTTCGCTTGCCGGAACGTGGCTATTAAGTGGCATTATACCTGCAATGATCTATTATGGATTGCAAATTCTTAATCCCACCATATTTTTAGTTGCAGCATGTATAGTTTGTGCAGTTGTTTCTTTAGCTACCGGTTCATCCTGGACAACTTCTGCCACCGTTGGTATTGCATTAGTAGCAATCGGAACTGTTTTAAAAATACCGGTTGGTATGGTTGCCGGAGCCATAATCTCGGGAGCTTATTTCGGTGATAAAATGTCTCCACTTTCGGACACTACCAATCTCGCCCCTGCAATGGCCGGAACTGATTTATTTACTCACATTCGATACATGGCATACACTACAGTGCCTTCCATTTCCATTGCTTTAGTAATATTTCTGATTCTTGGATTCGTCAAAGGTGGTACCGCCGAAATCGTAGAAACTCAGGTTATTCTGGATGCCATTTCAAGTAAATTTGAAATTAACTTTTGGTTGTTTCTGGTTCCAATAATCATGGTGGTTTTGATTTCAAAGAAAATGCCCGCTATTCCTGCGATTACAATCGGAGCACTGCTTGGGGCAGTTTTCGCTTTGATTTTCCAACCGGGATTAGTTCAGGAAGTTGCACAATTTGGTGACGGAGTTTGGGAAAAAGGTTTTGTAGGAATTATGACTTCTTTGTACGGTGATATAAGCTTTACTACCGGAAATGAAATAGTGGATGGACTTTTAAGCTCCGGGGGTATGTACGGTATGCTTGGAACCGTTTGGCTAATTTTATCTGCAATGATTTTTGGTGGCGTAATGGAACGTAGCGGAATGCTGAAACGGATAGCAGAAGCCGTAATAAGTGGAGTAAATTCTACCGGTGCACTGGTTTCATCAACCGTTGGAACCTGTGTGTTCTTTAATGTGACGGCTTCTGATCAATATCTTGCCATTGTTGTGCCCGGAAGAATGTATGCTGATATCTATGAGGAAAAAGGTTTAGCTCCTGAAAACCTGAGTAGAACTTTGGAAGATTCCGGAACAGTTACCTCCGCATTAATTCCCTGGAATACCTGTGGAGCTTACCATTCCGAAGTACTTAAAGTGGATACTTTTGCATACTTACCTTATGCCTTTTTCAACCTGATTAGTCCGTTCATGACGATGTTCTACGCCATCTTCAAGATCAAAATCAGAATGTTGAAGGATGCAAAAGCTGCGAATTCCTGATTCTTATTTAACCGCTCCCGCGTGAAGGGCGTTGACAACTGTAAAACACATACAGAAATGAAAAAGTTAATTCTATCAGCTTTTCTTGTTCTTTTTATTAGTTGTAGTAGCTCCAAAGTTCTTCGCTTTGATAAGCCTTATAGCAGAAGTAGTGATCGATACTTTGTTAATCTTGAGCTTAGATCTGACAGTACATTTACACTAACAAAAGCATATGTAGAATGGCCTAAAAAATGTTTAGGTAAATGGTCTTACTTGGGAAATAACAGATATAAATTAGTTTGTAATCAACTAGACCCGATCGAACAAATTACTTCTAATTATTTAGAACCAAGAGAACACATAATTACGGTTTTAAATAATAGAAAAGTTAGAATTGAAAAAGAGAATACAACATTAAAAATAAAATAAACTGATCCCACGCAAATGCAGGGAATCTGGATCTTTAGTGAAGTAAAGTTTCTAATTGTAAGATTCAGATCGCCAGCATACGCCGGGCGATGACTTTCTAAATAAATCCGTTCTAAATATCTCTCTTAGATTGCTACTTCGCTACCAATTCTCATGCACAAACCACAACACTTCATCCATTTGAGCTTGTACTTCTCGGGTTGAGATTACATAATTGTTGTTCATGAAGCTGAAAATGAGTTTTTTACCGGAAGCGGTAACTACATATCCACTCAGGCAGTGATTATTGCTGAGCGTTCCGGTCTTGGCAAAAACGTAAGGTTCTCCTCCTTCTTTATGAGCGTACAATCTTCGGATGGTTCCTTTTTTTCCCCCTTGAGGGAGCGCATCGAATAAGGTTTCTTCATTCACCTGATCGTCTATCTTGTCCAGCAAAGCAACAATACTTCTCGGTGTAAACAAATTATATCGCGATAAACCCGAGCCATCTCTCCAGTTTGGATCGTCCGTTAAATCCTGCATGAAATTATCCACTACATAGTTAATAGCAGATCTGGAATTAAGTTTGTTTGAAATTTCTGATGAAATCATCAGCATAATCTGTTCGGCAACTAAATTATCGCTTGGAATCAGCATCTTTTTAAAAAGTGAATCTGACTCCATTCCGTATAAGGTCTCGTGGTTTCGAGGAAGTTGTGCTTCCGGCAGATATTCTACTTCCATTTTCAAAGTATCTGCAAGTAATTCAACTACAAATTCGGGATCGTAATGAAAAGGTTTGTCTGTCTGATATCGATTGGTCACCGACGTATATTCGTAATCGAATTCATTGCCAACACGATCACGGCTTAACACAAACCGATCTTCCATACTCAGTTTTCCCTCTTTGATGTAATTATTGAAAATTTTTGGCTGAATCAGATATTCTCCATTTTCTTCTGCAATGTGGTATTCTTCCACATGTTCAATCGTGACACGAACAACATTTCCATAAATTGGAAATGGACTTTTCTCTGCAGAATAATACGAGTTGTAATCCGCCCACGACCATCCCGGACCTAAATTCTCATCATCAAAATTTGAATCAGAAAAGAAAAGTTTGCCATCAAAGGTGTTCAGGAAATTAAATACGGTATCATTTCCAAAATCCGGGTGTAAAAAAGACGGATCGCCCGTTCCCCAAAAAATCAACGAATCCCCTTTCACGATGTATTTCAGAGATGGAACATAATCACCTAAAGCATTCAATCCGGCGTAATAAGTAAACAGCTTTGTATTTGAAGCTGGCGTCATATACTTATCTTCATTCACAGCATAAATGGTAGAGTCAACTTCAGGATCATACAACATAAAACCGGTGATTATTTTTGAAAAAGTATCCGAGTTTTCAAATATATCCCCTAATAATTGCGCATTAGTGGGCTCTACTTCACTTACCCCTCTATCATTTTCAACAGTTTCTTCTACTGTTTTACAACTCAAAAGAATCACCGCTAAACATGCTATCCAAAGCTTTTTCATCACACTTAATTTTTAAGTCAAAATTCCGCCTAAACAATAAACCTTATCTCACTTAAATTCCATTTATACTCCTTATGCATCTCTGATCTCCAAAACCGATTAGTATCTTTTTACAGCTTACATTTTGAAATATTCAGCTAAGTAAAGACTTTATTCCAGCTTTCAATCAAAATGTATTTATGTACAAAAAATCTTTAAAAACCTGCCTGACTTTTCTATTGATGTCATTTTTTATGATGACTTCGATTTCAGCTCAGGACAGTTATCACAATTTTTCCGAACTGACTTCGGAACTCAAATCGCTGAACAGCGCCAATAAAGATGTTACTACTCTGACTTCTGTGGCTAAATCTCCCGGAGGAAAAGATATTTGGTTACTCACCATCGGGTCCGGTGATGTTAAAAATAATCCCGCAGTTGCTGTAATTGGTGGAGCTCAAGGATCACACATTTTAGGAACAGAACTCAGCCTCCGTTTCGCCAAAAACTTACTCTCCTCTGACTCTGAAGAGTTAATCTCGAATACCACATTTTACGTTTTCCCTCAGATAAATCCAGATGCAGCTGCTCAGTATTTTGCTGATCTGAAATATGAGCGGGATGGAAACGCAACTTCAACAGATGCAGACCGGGATGGATTTTATGATGAGGATGGTTTTGACGATCTGAACGGTGACGGTATGATTACCATGATGCGTGTTCATGACAAAACCGGTGCATGGTCAACTTCTAAAGATTATGAATCTATTATGATTAAAGCCGATCCCCAGAAAGGAATGACGGGTTCCTATCATCTTTTCACTGAGGGTAAAGACGATGATAAAGACGGAAAATTTAATGAAGATGGCGAAGGTGGAGTAAATATCAATCAAAACTTTTCTTTTGATTTTCCTTACTTCCAGCCGGGCTCAAGTGAAAATCCGGTATCTGAAAATGAAACCCGAGGCGTTCTGGATTTCCTGTTTGAGGAAGCGTTGAATACTTACGCTGTTATTTCATTCGGACCGGCTAATAATCTATCGAGCCCCGTTAGATACAACCGATCGGCCGCAAACAAACGTGTGGTTTCAGGTTGGCTTTCGGATGATGTCGCTATCAATAAAATGGTTTCTGATTGGTATAATGATGCTACAAATTTGGGCAAAGGCTCCGGCGTAAATGCGCAGCAAGGCGATCTTTTCCAGTGGGCATACTATCATTATGGAAGATACAGCTTCAGCACTCCGGGCTGGTGGACTCCCGAAGTAAAGGACGAAGATGGAAAGGCCATGAAGTTTGATAATGATGATGAAAAACATCTTTCCTGGGCTGAAGCAAATGGTCAGAATGCGTTTGTTAACTGGACGGAAATTGAACATCCTGATTTCCCGAATCAAAAGGTGGAAGTCGGAGGATTTGTTCCGTTTACAAAATCAACTCCTCCTTCAGAGCTTTTGGATTCATTAGCACAAACCCATACCGATTTTATTCTGGAAGTAGCAGAAAACGCTCCACGAATTCGGCTCGAAAACATGAAAGTCGAATCTGCCGGAAGAAATCTAACCCGCATCACCGTTGATGTTTACAACGAAGGTGGATTTCCAACGGCTTCAGAATTGGGACAACGAAATAATTGGGTTCGACGTGTTATCACCCAACTTAAACTAAGTGATGGTCTGGATTTAGTGAGTGGAGATATTCAATCTTTTGACCGAACCATTGAAGCTGATGGATCGGTTACAAAAAGTTGGCTGATCAGAGGCAGCGGAACAGCCACTATCCGCTCCGGCTCACCTATGACCGGATTTTCAACCAAAGAACAAACTATTAAGTAAGAACATCATGAAGAACATAAGATTTACACTACTTACCATATTTGTTTTGGGGTTGATTGGAATTTCATCTCCAAATAGTTCAGCACAGCTAACCGATGGTGTTTTTCCCGCAGTAGGAACGCCTCCTAACCCAAAAGTGGAAGCTACCTGGAATGTCTACTACAATTATGAGGGAATTACTGAGCTGACCGAAAGAATTGCAAAAGCCTATCCGGATCTTGCTAAAAGAAGTTCGATCGGGAAATCTCATGAAGGAAAAGACCTTTGGATGCTAACTATTTCCAACTTCAAAGAAGGAGATCCTGACAGAAAACCTGCGATTTATATTGATGGAAATATCCACTCCAATGAAATTCAGGGAACGGAAATGTCGCTCTACACGGCGTGGTATCTCACAGAAACATTCGGGAAAATTGATTTCATCACCGAGCTGTTGAATGATAAGACATTCTATATTGTGCCGACCATCAATCCGGATGCACGTGAGCATTACATGACTGAGCCGAACAGTGCGAATACGCCAAGATCGGGAATGAAACCTATTGATGACGATGGAGACGGACTTTTTGATGAAGATCAGCCGGACGATTTAGATGGTGACGGAAGCATCACTTTTATGCGCCGTAAAAATCCTCGTGGTCAATTTCGAGTCGATCCGACCTATCCTAACAGAATGATTCGGGTTCCTCAGGATGAATTTGGTGATTACGAATTACTCGGTTCTGAAGGAATTGATAACGATAACGATGGTCGCATTAACGAAGACCGCGTTGGTTATTACGATCCTAACCGTGACTGGGGATGGAACTGGCAGCCGAATCACATTCAGGGCGGAGCGCATAAATATCCGTTTTCTCTGGCTGAAACCCGCGCCGTGATGGATTTTGTGATGGAGCGTCCAAATATTGCTGCTGCCCAAAGTTATCATAATACGGGCGGAATGATTTTGAGAGGTCCCGGTGTAGCAGAAGATATCAGCACTTATAACCGGCAGGATATTCGGGTGTACGATGCCATCGGTGAAATGGGTGAACGTCTGATTCCCGGTTACCGATACTTAGTTGTTTATGACGATTTGTATGATGTGTTTGGCGGTGAGCTGGATTGGTTTTACGGAGTTCGTGGAGTTTTCACTTATTCTAACGAGCTTTACACTCCTTATGAGATGTTTCAAAGCAACGAACGCTCCGCTACCGATTCTTATGAATTCAACAGATATCTTTTATTTGGTGATGCTTTGACTGAATGGAAGGAATATGATCACCCGCAATACGGAAAAATTGAGATTGGTGGATTTAAGAAAAATTTCCGTCGTGCCCATCCGGGATTTTTGCTGGAACAGGGAGCGCACCGAAATATGGCGTTCACTATTTATCATGCCTATCACACTCCTAAGCTTTCTATTGATGAGATTTCTGAAAAGAATTTGGGTGGTGGTTTAAGAGAAGTTACCGCCGTGGTAACCAACAGTCGCCTGATGCCAACCCACGCAAGCATTGATGTAAACAATAAAATCATGCCTCCGGATATCATTAGCATTAAAGGAGCGGATGTGGAAGCCGGAATGATTGTCACCAATCGTGATTTAAATCAAACCACAGAACAAAAATTCCGTCCTGATAGAATCGAAGTTGCTAATATTCCCGGAATGAGTTCGGTAACAGTTCGCTGGATCATCAGCGGAGGAAACAATTACACCATCGAAGTGGACAGCCAAAAAGGGGGCGTTGTTTCGAAGAGGAAGTAATCTGTTTTCAGATATTAAAAAGGCTTTCGATTATTGTCGAAAGCCTTTTTTATTACCTGTCATCCTGAGGAAACTTCCGAAGGATCTTGCTGAATAAGAAAATAGACTGGATTCTTTGATCGTAAGTTTCTTGATAATCAAATTCTAAATCGTACAAAGATCCTGAAATAAATTCAGGATGACCCACAAGATTACCCCAACCTCTCCAACGCTACATCAATTCTTTCCAGCACTTCTTCTTTTCCAAGAAGCTCGAAGGATTGAAACAGATCAGGACCGAAACCTTGTCCGGTTACGGCGATACGTAACGGCATCATCAGCTTTCCGAAACCAACTCCGTGCTCTTCGATTGTTTCTTCAAGCTTGGTCTTGATGAGAGCTGCTTCAAATTCTGCGTCAGATAGATTCTCAATTTTAGTTCTGTAAGCTTTTACCAGGTCAGCGCTGTCATCTTTCCATTTTTTGAGCGCTTTCTCATCGTATTCTTTGGGAGCTTCAAAGAAGAAGGATCCCATTTCAACAAATTCATCCACTTTGGAAACCCGTTCATGAAGTAATTCAACTACCGTTTTTAAATACTCATCGCTTTGAGTATCGAAACCTGCTTCTTCGGCAAGTTCTTTTACTCTTGGCAAAAGCTCATCAACTGAAGTCTCACGAATGTAGTGCTCGTTGTACCACATCAGTTTTTTGTAATTAAATACCGCACCACCTTTGCTCACACGATCCAAAGTGAATAATTCGCACAACTCTTTCATGTCATGAATCTCGGAATCATCTCCCGGACTCCATCCCAAATACGCTAAAAAGTTGATCAGCGCTTCCGGTTCATAATTTCCTGAAATGTAATCTTTGGTGTTTACAGGGATTCCTTCACTTTCCGCTTTTCTCTTTGAAAGCTTTCCGCCGCTCGGACTCATAATCAGCGGAAGATGCGCCATTGTTGGAGGTTCCCAGCCAAAAGCGTTATACAACAACATGTGCTTAGGAGCAGAACTCAGCCATTCCTCACCCCGAATTACATGTGTAATTCCCATCGTATGATCATCCACGACATTTGCCAGATGATAAGTCGGCATTCCGTCCGATTTCATCAACACCTGATCATCCAGGCCGGCTGTATCAAAAGAAACCACTCCGCGAATCAAATCTTCAAACTTTACCGTTTCTCTGCGTGGTACTTTCAGGCGAACAACATACTCATCACCATTAGCCAGTTTCTTTTCCACTTCATCTTGTGGAAGTGTGAGACTGTTTTTCATGGACTGACGAGTAATTGAATCGTAACTCGGAGATGGATTTCCGGACTTCTTCAATCGCTCCCGCATTTGATCAATTTCTTCAGAAGTATCAAACGCATAATACGCATGACCACTTTCCACCAATTGCTCGGCGTACTTGTTGTACATTTCTTTTCGCTCACTTTGTCGATACGGCCCTACTTTTCCCGGGTTGGTCGGGCCTTCATCTATGGTCATTCCTGCCCATTCCAGTGAATTGATAATATCCTGCTCAGCTCCTTCCACATATCTGGATTGATCAGTATCTTCGATTCTCAATACAAAAGTGCCACCATGATGTCGGGCAAATAAATAATTATAAAGGGCTGTTCGGAGTCCGCCAATGTGCAAAAATCCGGTTGGCGATGGTGCAAAACGTACGCGTACGCTCATATTTTTTAAACTAAATTTTGATGAATTTCATTATTTCTAAGTTCTAAAGATAAGAAATTTTGAATGCTTAATTTTGAATTATGAATGTGGTAATTTGTGTAATTCAACATTCATAATTCAAAATCCATAATTGGCTTTAGCCCTATTAACTCCTCAATTCGCTCCGAACTTGTACGATCTTGCTTCCATGCTGAAGTCTGAACGGATTATTTACATTGACGTGGAGAAATGGTCAAGAAAAGGAAGAACGCACCGGGCTCAGATTAGAAATGAGGAAAATACACAGTGGATTAATTTACCGGTAGTTCAGGAAGATCGAAAAAAAGCGATCAAAGACGTAAGACTGGATCATGACCAGCAATGGTTCGAGCCCTTTTGGAATGCCATTCTCCATAATTACAGAAACGCTACCTGGTTCGATCATTTTGAAGACGAGCTGTATAATGATATTCAGCAAGTAAATGAATTTGAATATATCATCGAGTTCAATCGCTATTTTTTTGGAAGAATGTGCAGATATCTTGAAATCGAAATTGAATACGAATATGCGAGTCAGGTTTCGGGATATTCTACTTTTCCTGATGAGACTTTCAATAATCTTAATGCAGATACACTTTATCTGGAATACCATTCCAAGAACTATCAGCGGCAAACAGATAAAGCTGAAGTTGCGCTACAAAATCATCCCAAATACCCACAAGCTTATCCCGGATTTGAACCTGAATGCTCTTGTCTGGATTTGCTGTTAAATATGGGCTCGGAGAGTTTTCGGATTTTGGAGAAATTGTAGCAATCAATTCCTATTATCCTGCTATGAAAAACGATGATTCATCCATCAACTGGAATAAAATTTATACGGCTGTTTTTATATCAGGAGTGATTTTCATTCTGCTTTTCCTATGGTTCACTTCAACCTTCAACACGCCTTAGTATGCATTGGATAGATTGGGTTGTTCTGTCGCTGTTTTTGATCTATACGATTTGGGATGGAACCCGTCGCGGAAAAGATGCCGAAAATATTGAAGGCTATTTATTGGCCGGACGAAGCATGCCCTGGTGGGCGGCAGGACTTTCCATTATGGCAACTCAGGCTTCTGCAATCACTTTTATAGGAACTACCGGAATCGCTTATGTGGAAGACATGCGATTCGTTCAGGTTTATCTGGCTATTCCTTTTGCTATGATTCTGATTTGCATGTTTTTGGTTCCATTCTTCAGTAAAATGAAAGCTTTTACTGCGTATGAAGTGCTCGAAGAACGATTTGGACTGAAAACCAGACTCACCACTAGTGGTTTATTTTTGATCTCCCGTGGATTGGCGCTTGGAACTGTGATTGCCGCTCCTTCATATGTTTTAGCACTTTTATTAGGACTTCCACTCTGGATAACCATTCTCATTATCGGAGTAATTGCGACCGGATATACCATGATCGGCGGAATGGCCGGAGTAATTTCCACAGATGTAAAGCAGATGGGAGTTATGATGTTCGGTCTCATCTTTTGTTTCGGCTTGATCATCTATCACTTTCCTCCCGAGGTTTCATTTGATGATGCACTCTATTTGGCTGGCTCTTTGGATAAACTCACAGCTTTAGATGTCAGCTTTGATCTCAGCGAAAAGTATAATGTCTGGAGTGGAGTTATCGCCGCTTTATTCCTGATGCTTTCTTATTTCGGAACCGATCAAACGCAGGTTCAAAGATATTTAACTACTCCTTCGGTTACTCAGGCTCGGCGGTCTTTGCTGATGTCGGCGTATGCTAAAGTTCCCATGCAGTTTTTTATTTTGTTGTTGGGAGTAATGCTGTATGTGTTCTTCATTTTTAACGATGCACCTATCTCATTCCGTGCTTCAGATCCAGTGGCACAAACTGAAGAACAATTGAATCGTGAACAACAAATCTATCAGGATTATTCTGTTGCGCAACAAGAGCGAAAACAAGCAGCAATTGCTCTTAGTAAAGATCGTTCTGAGATCAATCAACAAAGATTTGTTGAAGCAGACGCTGCCTTAAATACTGCAAGAAATAACGAACTGGATCTTCAGGCCGAAATTCTGGAAGCTGATGTAAACGATACCAATTATATTTTCCCTTATTTCATACTCAACTATATCCCGATTGGGCTTATTGGGTTAATTATCGCTGGTATTTTTGCCGCAGCGATGAGTTCGATTGATTCACAGCTTAACGCACTTAGTGCAGTCAGCATCGTGGATTGGTATAAACGTCTGGATAAAGATCGTCACGACGAAAAGCATTATCTGAAATATTCCCGCTGGACCACATTAGGCTGGGGTGCTTTTGCAACAGCATCCGCCCTTGCTCTCGGGGAAACACGATCTATTATCGAACTAGTGAATCAAATCGGGAGCTATTTTTATGGATCTATTCTCGGGGTTTTCATTCTGCTTTTATGGGCAAAAAAAGCCAACGGAACCGGAGCTTTGGTAGGCTTGGCATCAGGAATGCTGTCCGTATTTACCTTCGATCGATTATTCTATAATGTAGCTACCGCTGATTATTCATTTATATTTCCATGGTCGCAAGTTCCGGAAGGTTATGCAAAAGCGATAGAGTTCTTGTGGTTAAATCCACTTGGAGCTTTCGTGGTGGTTGTGGTTGGGATAGCAGTTAGCTTTGTTTTGCCACGAAAGCACTAAATCACAAAAAGACTTTATAATACTTCAGTGTTTTTGTGATTCTGTGGCAGTAGAATTCCATTTTGTGCTTTTGTGTTTCAGTGGCGATCTTTAAGTAATGAATAGACAATTATTTATCGGAGATATTCACGGATGTTTAGGCACCTTCAATGCTTTGCTTGAAAAAATAGATTTCAGCAAAGCAGATAAGCTCTATCTGGTTGGCGATTATATTGATCGCGGCCCCGATTCAAAAGGAGTCATTGATAAAATTATAAGCCTCAAAAATCTGGATTATCAGGTTGTGGCAATCCGTGGAAACCATGAACAAATGCTTATTGATGACTATGAAGCTGAAACCCTGAAAGGATGGTACAGCAATGCCGATAAAGAATTGCTTAAAAGTTTCGGGATAAAAAGCCTGAGAGAATTTCCCGATAAGTATCTCCAATTCTGTAAAGACTTACCGATGTACCATGTCGAGAATGATTTTATAATGGTTCATGCCGGGATAAACTTTAATAAATCGAATCCACTGGAAAGCAAAGAAAACCTTCTATGGATCAGAAATTGGTATAATAATATAGATTACGATTGGCTCGGTGATAGAATCATAATTCATGGTCACACTATGATTTCTAAATCAGAAACTGAGGAACAATTTGCCAATCTGGAAACCAACCAGTATTTAGATATCGACTGCGGAGCTGTGGTTTCCCGGGATCCACGCCTCGGCTATTTGTGCTGCTTTGATCTCACCAACAAGAAGTTATACTTTCAGAAAAATGCAGAAGTGTTTAATAACTATTGATGTTTTCCTTTCTTAGCATTCTCATCTTCCTCACCGAACTTAGAACCTACCGGCGGACGATATTTCTGAAATGGGATTTTTAACAGATTAGCAAGATTATCATTCTCTTCAGGATCCATGTGCGTATCAATACCGTATTTCAATTCCGTGGTTTCATCAACCTGAGCAAAAGTACCCAGCATTCTGTCCCATACTGAGAATATATTTCCGTAATTGGTATCAGTTAAGGGCTGCGTATAATGATGATGAACTTTGTGCATCAGCGGAGTGATAAACACCCAAGACAAAGCACGATCGATCTTTCTTGGCATATTTATGTTGGCATGAGTCAGATGAGCAAACAGCGCCGAAATACTTTGATACAAAAAGATGATCCAGATTGGGGCACCCACTACAATCACCCCAATAATGGTAAACACCATTCTGAAAACGGCTTCCCCGGGATGATGACGTAATCCGGTAGTTACATCAACGGTAGTATCACTATGATGAACCAAATGAAAACGCCACATGAACTTTACCTTGTGCTCAATCCAGTGAATCAGATAAGCTCCAAAGAAATCAAGCAACATCACTCCGACTATGGCCTGTGCCCAAAGCGGCATTTCAATCCATTGCAAAACCCCAAATCCCTCTTCTGTAACCCAATTTGATGACCACACCAATATTCCGGCAAATCCCAATCCAATCACAACAAAAAGTCCGTTCAGAAAGAGATTGATCCCGGCATGACGGACTTTCTTATATCCGAATTCAAACAATGGAAAAACTCCTTCGATGATCCAGAACAGAAAAATTCCACCGATCAAAATCCCTGCACGAAATGCTGTCGGGATATTTTCAAAAAAGTCTATAAATGCTTCCATATTCGATTCTTAATTCTAAAGAAATAACGCCACTAAATCGCAAAAACACAAAACTGGCATTGAGATATTGAAGGATTAAGTATTTATGTATCTGAGCTTAGTTAGAGTTTCCAAATTGGGTTACCTTAATTGAGATTTGGATTTCTTTACTTAAAAAAGACTCCTCATTCTCAAAAACCTCTAAACCTGGGACTGAACCTAATTCGAATTTCAAATCTGTTCGAATAAAATTCAGACCATTTTCTATCGAAATGACCGTTTCTGATGCAAACCCTCGAGATACTTCTTCCCCTTGAATTGCTAATAATCCCCTAGTATTACCCTCATAGTTACCATTCAAATCAATATCATAATCTCCCCAAAATAATCCCTGATGTTGCAACATCGTCTCAAGATCTAAATTATGATTAACGCCAATAGAATTACTGACTCTAATTATAGCTTCTAAAGGAAACCCAAATATCAATACTCCTTTTTCTGAATCAAACAATCCAAGAGTACCACCAACTACTGTTTCATAATTATAGGTAGTGTCCTCAAAAGAATACTTGATTTGCGCTTCTTGAAATTCAAATTTTTGCCCTTTTAATAAATCATTATTAACGAACAAAAGGAGAGTAAGTAAAAAAGCACTTTTTAACATTATCCAGCCTTCCAACCCTTCATACCATCGCGAATCACATCAGCGACTTTTGAAACCGGAATTCTCTCCTGACTCATATCATCACGATAACGAATAGTGACTGTATCATCTTCCAGTCCGTCAAAATCCACGGTGATGCAAAACGGTGTCCCTGCTTCATCCAATCTTCGGTAACGCTTTCCTATGGAACCTG
Organism: Balneola sp.; assembly: GCA_965267565.1. Classification (GTDB taxonomy): domain Bacteria; phylum Bacteroidota; class Rhodothermia; order Balneolales; family Balneolaceae; genus Balneola. Next base: position 2,452,336 of record OZ254085.1, on the reverse strand, counting down.
ATTCATCATACTGAACAGAAAAATCTTCCCGAAGATCAGTATCAATTTTATGAGCTACTTCCTGAAGTTCCGGTTTTTTGATCAACGGGAAAACTCCAACCTGAACCGGAGCCAATCTTGGATCTAATTTCAGAACCGTTCTGGAATCTCCATCCACTTCTTCTTCACGATAAGCATCGCAAAGAACCATGAGTGTAAGTCGATCTAAACCAACGGAAGTCTCAATCACATAAGGCGTAAATCGTTTTTGATTTTTCTGATCGTAATAATCCAGTTTCTTACCGGAGAACTCCTGATGCTGATTGAGATCAAAATCTGAGCGATTGTGAATTCCTTCCACTTCCTGCCAGCCGATTGGATACTTATACTGAATATCAGCTGCGGCTCGTGCATAATGTGCCAGTTTATCATCTGGATGCGGTGCTGTTCTTAAATTTTCTTCCCGAATCCCAATGCTTTTATGCCACGCCAATCGCTTTTCGAGCCATTCATCGTAAGCTGCTTCATCCGTACCCGGCTCTACAAAGTATTGCATTTCCATTTGTTCAAATTCTCTCATTCTGAATACAAACTGACGAGCAACCACTTCGTTTCTGAATGCCTTTCCGGTTTGAGCAATCCCGAACGGAACCTGAACTCTGGCGGTATCCAACACATTTTTATAATTCACAAAAATTCCCTGAGCCGTTTCCGGTCTCAGATACACTCCGTCATCTTCGGTGGAAGTGGAACCAAACTGAGTCTTAAACATCAAATTGAATTGGCGAACTTCGGTCCAGTCAAAAGCACCGGAATCGGGAGAACGAATTTCATTTTCCATAATGATATCGTAAAGATCTTCAGTAAGGCTTTTTCGTGACCCTGCGGTATCCAGCAATTTCTGAAGCTCTTCAGCTTTATCTTCTTTACCATCTTTCTCAAGCTTCATGATATATTGCTCGATCAGCATATCAGCCCGATATCGTTTCTTGGATTGCTTGTCGTCAATCATCGGATCGTTAAATCCGCCCACGTGACCGCTGGCTTCCCACACTTTTGGGTGCATAAAAATGGCAGCATCAACACCCACAATATTATCATGGCGCTGAGTCATTTCTTTCCACCATGCATTTCGAATGTTGTTTTTTAGCTCAACACCCAACGGTCCGTAATCATAAACCGCACTTAAGCCTCCGTAAATTTCTGAAGATTGAAAAATAAAGCCACGTGCTTTCGCCAGTGAAACGATGGTATCCAGACTGTCTAAATTCGACATGAAATTCTTATATACTTTTTCTGATTTTGAGTAAGCCCAAAGATAGGAATTTAGTTTAACCTTTTTTGGTAACTCTCAATTAAGAATTAAGAATTAAGAATGCTATTTTTGGGCATTCTTAATTGATCATTGCAACATTCTTAATTGACCCCATGAAAGTTGGTATTTTAGGCGCAACGGGCGCTGTTGGACAAAAATTTATTCGTTTACTTCAAAATCATCCTTGGTTTGAAATTGAGGCGCTTGGAGCTTCAGAACGTTCAGCAGGAAAAAAGTATAAAGACGCTGCAAACTGGATTGAAGATGTGAGCCTCCCCTCAGAGGTATCTGAAATGGTTGTTTCAGATTGTACACCAGATTCTTTTCAAAAAGTAGATTTTGTTTTTTCGGGATTGGATTCTTCAGTTGCCGGAGATATTGAAAGAGCATTTGCTGAGGCTGGTATTCCTGTGATTTCGAATGCCAAAAATTTCCGAATGGATGAAAGTGTCCCGCTTTTGGTTCCTGAAGTAAATCCCGATCATATTGAACTGATCAAAACTCAGAAATTTACTACCGATGGTTCCGGATGGATTGTCACAAATCCTAATTGTGTGGCTGTTCCATTATCACTTTCGCTAAAACCTTTGCATGATGCCTTCGGAATTGACACGGTTATTCTTACCACCATGCAGGCAATCTCAGGTGCGGGATATCCCGGAGTTCCGAGTCTGGATATTTTAGGGAATGTAGTTCCATTTATTTCGGGAGAAGAACCAAAAATTAAACCGGAAACTCAGAAACTGCTTTCCGTTTTTGAGAATGGAAAATTGAATCAACCTAACATCGAGTTATCTGCAACAGCAACCCGGGTTCCAACTTTAAACGGACATATGCTGTCTGCCACGGTGAAATTTTCAAAAATTCCCTCTTCTATCAGAGAAGTGAAACAAGCTATACAGAACTGGAAAAATCCGATCGAGGATTTAGAAATCCCATCCTCACCTAAACCTGTGATTTGTTTACATGAAGATGACCGTTACCCTCAACCTCGTCTCCATGCCGATCAGCAAAATGGAATGCAATTGCACGTGGGAAGATTGCGCGAATCTGAAGTTTTTGATGTGAGTTTTGTGGCTATGGCGCATAATACCATTCGTGGAGCAGCTGGGGGAGCGATTTTGAATGCGGAATTGCTGAAAGTTAAAGGTTATTTAAGCTAATAAGTCATCGCCCGGCCTGCCCTCCGTACTATTATGGAAGGCGAGCGAATGCAGGCGTTTTAATTGTAAAACAAGCATTTTGGTCTCACTTTAAATCCGGATTCCCTGCATGCGCCGGGGAATGACCTTTATTTAGATTCAAGTAGGGTTGAAACCCATGCTTGCGTATGTACGGAGTTTTACCAAGAACATAAATAAGCACGGACTTTAGTCCCGCTTATTTAATCATGAAGGTCAATATCAATTGCGACTCATTATTCAATTGCCATTTCAACTTTGGGAAAGTTGCGATAAAAAATCATCTGAATTAAAAGCTACACTTCTTTACATTCTGCCATGACAGAAACAATCGATGCTCTTCAATTAAATTTGAACGACGATGGCTTAATGGTGATGAATGTATCACTGGCTGTTATCATGTTCGGGGTAGCACTGGAATTAACTATTCAGGATTTCAGGGACATCGCCAAAAATCCTAAATCCACATTGATAGGAAGTTTTTCTCAATTTCTGCTCCTACCTTTTTTAACCTTTGTTTTGGTTTGGTTGATGGAACCCGCTCCAAGTATAGCTCTGGGAATGTTTATGGTAGCAGCTTGTCCCGGTGGAAATATTTCAAACTTTTTTTCTCTTTTATCAAAAGGAAACGCAGCACTTTCAGTAAGCCTGACAGCCATTGCTACTTTATTAGCAATTATAATGACGCCATTGAATTTCACGTTTTGGGCAAGTTTGTATGCACCTACTAACGCTATTCTTCAGGAAATCAGCCTGGACTTGTTTAAAGTTTTTGAAATTATAGTTCTGATACTGGGAATCCCTCTGATATTGGGAATGGCACTTCGTCATTTTAAAGAAAAGCTTGCGCTCAAGATCAGCCCGTGGATAAAAGGGTTTGGAGTTGTTTTCTTTGCCGGATTTGTGATAGTAGCGTTCATGTCTAACTTTGACAATTTCATGAATTACGTTCAATTTGTTTTGTTATTCGTCTTTATCCATAATGCAGTTGCTTTAACCTCAGGCTACGGACTCGGAAAATTATTTAAACTTCCGGAAGCCGACCGCAGATCTATATCTATAGAAACGGGAATACAAAATTCGGGACTTGGCTTACTTTTAATATTTAATTTCTTTGACGGTCTCGGAGGTATGGCTTTAATAGCTGCCTGGTGGGGAATCTGGCATATTTTAGCCGGAATGAGTCTCGGTTGGTACTGGTCGAAGGGTAAAAAATCTTTACAACGTGCAATTTCAAATGCGTAAAAACTTTTTTTGGTATCACTTATTCAGACTCTTAATCGTTGGAACAGGATTACGCTTTTTCTATCGGAAAATTCGAATTGAGGGAAAACATAAAGTTCCGAAAGACAAACCTATTCTGATTGTGCCTAATCACCAAAATTCATTTATGGATGCCTTGTTGATTACAAGTAATCTCCATCGCTCACTTTATTTTCTGACCCGTGCGCAGGCATTCAGTACAAAATTCATGAATTGGTTTCTACGCTCCCTTCAAATGTTACCGGTTTATCGCGTACGTGACGGAATGAGAAATATTCAGAAAAATGAGGAAATCTTTCAAACCTGTATTAATAAACTGACGAACAAAGAAGCAATTCTTGTTTTTGCGGAAGCTAACCATGATCTGAAACGAAGACTTCGTCCTTTCAGCAAGGGGTTTACACGAATTGCCTTTGATGCTGAAGTTCAGAATAACTGGAATCTTGATTTACATGTAGTTCCTGTAGGTGTAAACTACAGTGACCATAGAAATTCAAGAAATGAGGTACGTGTAGTTTTTAATGACCCTATTAAAGTTTCTGACTATCAAAAGGCTTTTGAAGAAGATGAAAGAGAAGCTGCTAATCTTCTGAAAAATGAAACTTCGGAGCGTCTAAAACCATCCATCATGCATGTTACCAAACTGGATCAATATCCGTTGGTGAAAGTAGCATTGGATGAAATGGAGCCTGATCGAAGAAAACTCGCCAATCCTGATTATATGAATAAATTGGTAGCCAGTCTGGAAAAACACTTTAATGAGGAATCGCTACAAGCAGCTGAAAAAGTACTTGAAACGGCAGACAAAAATGATCTGAGTATCCGTTTGCTTGCGAATGTTAAAACTCCGAAATGGAAACTGATTTTACTTTCCCCCATTTATTTCCTCGTTTGGCTGAATAACGTGATTCCCTACCAGCCTGCAAGAAAAATTTTAAAAAATAAAATTAAAGATCCCGCATTTGATGCCTCCATCAAATTTGTATTGGGATTGGTTTTATTTCCTTCCTTTTATCTCATTGTCTCTTTAATATTTTTATTGGCAGGAATTCCGGGTATTTGGATTGCTGCTTATTTCGTTCTTAGTCTTTTAGCTTCGACTATGTTTAAGAGAGCCAATAAAGTACTGAGAACTTTTAAGGAAAAGCGTAAAATTGAGGAATTTAAGGAGCAAAATCCCGGCAAGTATCAATCAGTGAAAGAGCAACTTGAGAAAATATCTGAGTTCAGAAAGAAAGTTTTAAGTGCTGAATGAACTGATCTGGTTAAGTGTTGTAAGCAAAAATAACTAACACAGAATATTATGAAGAAAATTATTCCTGTACTGTCACTTTTTATAGTTTTAGCATGCACTAAAACAGAACGTATTGAAGTTGTGAAGGAATACGATAGTCCTAAAATTGATCAAGCCATAGCTGTTGTTCATTCTGTAGAAGATGGCTCTGTAATGGGCACGGTTACTTTCGATAAAACGGAAAATGGATCCAAGGTTTCTGCTCAAATCACAGGGTTATCCAATGGAAAGCATGGTTTTCATATCCATCAATTTGGAGATTGCTCCGCATCAGATTTCACTTCAGCAGGTGGACATTTCAATCCAAATGAAACTGAACACGATGCACCTTCTGATGACACCAAACATGTCGGCGATTTGGGCAACTTACAGGGCAAAGGCAATGAATACACCTCTTTTACTTTGAACAGCCAAACTATCTTTCTTGAAGAAATTGTGGGGAGAAGCATAATTATACATGCAGGCGAAGATGATCTTACCTCTCAACCTTCGGGTGACGCCGGTGCAAGAATCGGTTGCGGAGTGATTGGTATAGCTCAGTAAAAAACTCTAATAATTTTGATTTCAAAAAAAGTAGATTATATTTAGATAATTGTCTAAATATCTAAGTGAATAAATTATTTAAAGCTTTAAATGATCCTACCCGAAGACAGATTCTTGATCTGCTTAAAGAAAAAGATTTGTCTGCCGGTGAAATCGCTGATGCTTTTGATATTTCAAAACCCAGCATATCCCATCATTTAGAGCTTTTAAAAAACGCCAATCTGGTTTCTTCTGAACGGGACGGGCAGTTCATAGTTTATTCATTAGATACTACAGCGCTTGAAGAAGCTACTCAGTGGCTTTTTCAATTATTGAAATCAAAATAAAGGTTATGAGTCTCAAAGATACATTTAAGAAAGAATGGTTTATGCTCCTGATACTGGCCGCTCCTTTCATAGCTTCCATAATTTTATGGAGTGATATGCCTGATATAGTACCTATACATTTTAATGCACAGGGAGAGGCTGATGATTACGGACCTAAATGGATAAATGCCTTACTTTTACCGGCTATTGCTTTATGCACCTATTTATTTCTGGTTGTAATACCTAAGCTCGATCCGAAAAATAAAATTTCATCGACTCAAAAATCTATTACAGCTATCAGAATTGTGATCACTTTGTTTTTAGTAGGTGTCTATGTTTTGGTAATGATGAAGACTTTTGAAATGGATGCAGACATTGGGCAGTTTATTTTCTTAGCGGTTGGGGTTTTGATTATGGTAACCGGTAATTACATGAATTCCATCAAATCGAACTATTTTATAGGAATACGAACTCCGTGGACGTTAGAAAACCCTGAAGTTTGGAAAAGAACACATCGTTTTAGTAGTAAACTTTGGGTGATTGGTGGATTTTTAATGGCAGTATCTACTTTTGTTCCGGGGCTTTCAGGTTCAGTTTATATAATCATCGGCGCTGTTATTATTCTTGCCATTGTGCCTCTCATTCATTCATACGTGGTGTACAAAAATCTCAATTCTTCAAATTCATAGTCTCATGAAATGGTTAATTAGCGTTATTGGAGTCTTTATTCTTTTTGCTGCACCGGCTTTTTCTCAAAACTCTTTACAGGGAATTTGGGAAGGTGGAATTACAATTCCCGGCGGAGAATTAAAAATTATCTTTAAAATTGAAGAAGATAGTACGAAGGGATACACCGGAACTTTAGATATTCCTCAACAAGGTGCACGAGGCTTACAGTTAAATCCCATTGTCCAAAATGGAGATTCTGTTTCCTTAACATTTTCTGCAGGTCAAATTACCGGAGTATTTACCGGAGCTTTTGATTCAGAGACTAAAATATCAGGTAGCTATTCACAAGGCGGACCATCTACTACTTTTGCTGTGGAACGAAGTGCAGAAAAAGTTCAGACTCCTCCAAAGCCTTCGAATGAGACCGATCTGATTATCCAGAACGGAGAAATTGAAATTGGAGGTACACTAACTTTGCCGGAGGGTGAAATTAAGGCGCCTCTTTTAATTATGAGTTCTGGCAGCGGAGCACAGGATCGGGATTCGAATATTTTCGATTTCAAAATTTTTCAGGTTATAGCTCAGCATTTGGCAAAAAATGGCATACCAAGTTTCCGGTACGATGACAGAGGAGTGGGTAAATCATCAGGAAATTTCTCAGAAGCACCTCTTGGCGATCTTACTTCTGATGTAGAAGCCATTATTACTCATTTTCAAAATGCTGAAGAAAATAGCTTTCAGAATTTCACTGTTCTGGGTCACAGTCAGGGTGGCGTGGTTGCCGGAAAAGTTGCAGCTGAAAACCCCGAAACAGTTTCTCAGTTAATTTTGATGGGATCTACTGCACCATCATTGAGTGAAATACTCCGATATCAGGTAGAATTTGCCTACTCCACATCGCCTGTAGAAAAATCTCTCATTGAAAAGGAAATTAATGCAAGGGAAGAGTTGATGCAGGCAATTGTTCAGAATGGAGATATTGATGTGGCGAAGGCAAATTACAATAAGTCTTATACTGATGTTCTTAATGCACTACCTGAAGCGCAGAGAAATAGTATTCCAAATATTGATGCTATGGTTACCAGACAAACCGAACAGCTTGCTTCATTATACAGCTCCCCACAAATCAAATCACTTCTTTTCTATGTCCCTACTGACGATCTCGAAAAAGTATCTGCTCCCACGCTCGTGCTTTTTGGAGATAAAGATACTCAGGTTACTATCTCTCAAAATCAGGCAAAAATTCGGGAAGCACTTGAAGAATCTGGAACTGACTACCGGATCAAAATCTTCGAAGATGCGAATCACCTATTCCAGAAAGCCGAAACAGGTTTGGCATCTGAATATCCATTGCTCCAAAAAGAATTTGTCGATGGATTTTTAGAGCATATAACAAGCTGGATACTAAACAATTGAGTTAGCCATTTCTAATGGTCTTTGAAACATCTTTTGGGTAATTAATTCTATATTTCTTACTCTTTTAATTAATTGATTTCCAAAAGAGTTTATCCCAATTAGGTTTCCCATTATGATGTTTCGCCAACTGTTTATCGTACTGCTACTGTTTTTTATAACAAACCCTGCCATTGCTCAGCTTAGTGTGAATGAAATAATGGCGTCAAACTCTTCAATTATCTCGGATGAAAACGGAGAATTTGATGATTGGATTGAAATCTACAATGCATCAGACGTTTCGGTAAATCTGGCGGGCTTGTACGTCTCCGATGATCCTGAAAATCTCAGCAAATGGCAGATTCCTTCTACCTCCAGTGCTCAGACAACCATTAACGCTAAAGGCTATTTGTTGCTCTGGATGGATTCTGATCCTGAACAAGGAGCACATCACGTAGATTTCAAATTAAGCGCAGGTGGTGAATTTATTGCTTTAGTGGATAGTGACGGATCAACGGTGTTGGACTCTACCTCTTTCGGAGAACAAACCACAGATCTTTCATTAGGAAGAACTACCGACGGATCCGGCTCCTTTGCTTTTCTTAATCCTACACCAAATTCTACAAATGCAGGAAGTGAGGTTGACCAGGTTTCCCAAGCTCCTGAATTTTCTTTAGAAAGCGGATTCTATTCCAATGAAATTACAATCGGGATTTCGACCTCAGCTACTGCAGAAATTCTGTATGAAACAGGAGGTGCTAAACCAACACAAAACTCTACACTGTATAATTCTCCCTTATCTTTTGATACTACAACAGTAATCCGGGCTATAGCCATTGAGTCCGGTAAGCAACCCAGCGAAGTAGTAACCAATACCTATTTATTTGAAGATCCACACACTGTTCCGGTTGTTTCTTTTGTTATGGAGCCCGACTCTTTATTCGATTTTGATAAAGGGATGTATGTGATTGGTGATTCATCGGAAACCAATGGTGAGTATCCATTTTTTGGCGCTAATTTTTGGGAAGGATTCCAGTATCCTGTGCATATCGAGTATTTGAATGAGTCCGGGAATCCGGAATTTGAGTTTCAGGCAGAAGCTGAAATCGGGGGAAATTTCAGTCGGGGTTTTCTAAAAAAGTCTTTTGTAATCAACAACAATGCCGAGTTCGGATTGGAGGAATTAAACTATCCCCTGTTTGAAGAAAACGAATACACTAATTACGATGGATTTACCATTCGAGCAGGAGCCGAAGAGCGTTCACGACTTTTAAACGAGCTCCTTCGGGAAGTCAACATCGATTGGAATCATAAGAATGCCATGCAGGCTTATCAATATTCTGTTCTGTATATAAATGGAGAATATTGGGGCATCTATAACATCTACGAAAGAAAGAATGACGACTTTGTTGAGTCTCGTTATGGATTTGATGACATCGACATGATTAAAGATTTCGACGAAGTAAAAGACGGCGACTATCAGGCATATCAGGAGTTAATCAATAACTTCAACGATGCGAGTTTACAAGGGGATGAATTTTTTCAATATGCTGATTCTGTTATCGATTTTGAGAGTTTTACCGATCACTGGATTTATCAGTTGTATACTTCTCATGGTGACCCGAATAACTTGCGCTATTGGAGACCCCGGCAGACCGATGGAAAATGGCATTACATCTCTCACGACTTTGACTGGTGGAGAAATCTGGATGCGCAGCCGGGAAATTATTTTCCATCATTAAAAACATTTCTAAGCGAAGAGCCATTTGGGTTTTGGTTATTCGGCAGAATGATGACAAACGAAACCTATAAAGAAATTTTCCTGAATCGTTTTGCCGACATGATGAATACTGCTTTTCAGCCGGATTATCTGCTGGAACTTATTGCTGAAATTGATTCCAAAATTAATCCTGAGATACCGAGAGACATAGCCCGCTGGGATGAAGGTTGGTACGATATCGGTGGACCAACTGATTACGATATGGAATATATTCGAAGTCTCACCGAAAATTACGTGGTTGAATATCCGGCAAATTTATATGCTGAAATTGCAGATACCTTAGGAAATGATACGTTAAGAGTTACCCTAAATTCAACACAAAATGGTGCTATCACGATTAACTCCATTTCACCTGATGTTTCGTCAGAGAGTTGGTCCGGTTTATATTTTTCAGATACCGAAATTACATTAAAAGCAGAGCCGGAATTTGGATTCCAGGTTGCAAGCTGGACCGTGAATGGCGAACAATTTTCCACGGATAAAAATATTACACTGCCATTAACAGATGAACCGATGGATGTCTCTGTGACTTTTGAAGAAGTAACTGAGACATTGGTTATCAATGAAATCAATTACAATTCTGCTGATAATTTTGATATGGGCGATTGGGTTGAGATCTATAATCCACTTGAAACAGATGTGGATGTTTCCGGCTGGATTTTTAAAGATGAGGACGATACTCATGAATATGTAATTCCGGAGAATACAATTATACAATCCAGCGGTTATCTGGTAATTGCCAATGATACTTCTGCTTTAAAATCCATCAATCCCGATGCAAGAAACTTCGTTGGTGATTTTGATTTCGGACTTTCCGGCAACACCGATGCTGCACGATTATTCAATACGAGCAATACGTTGATCGATATTGTTGAATACGATGACGAGTCGCCCTGGCCAACCGAACCGGATGGAAACGGAGCAACCTTAGAACTCATTGATTCCGACTCCGATAATTCTTTGGGAACTTCCTGGATGGCTTCCACCCGACAAGGAGGAACTCCGGGATGGGAAAACGGAACCATGCCAACGTCCATTGATGAAGAAACAGAAATTGCTGATTCTTTTGTTCTGTTGCAGAATTATCCGAATCCTTTCAATCCATCTACTAACATAAGTTTCGTATTGCCGCAAAGTACCAATGTGGAATTAACGGTATTCAACATGCTGGGACAAAAAGTAAAAACACTGATTAAGGAAAACAGATCTGCGGGAAGTCATACTGTGACTTTTGATGCTTCAAATCTGTCGAGTGGCATTTATTTATATCAGCTAAAAACTCCTACGGTTACAAAAACACAGAGAATGGTGTTGGTGAAGTAGAGCTTTTGTATCGACTTACTGATGGGTTTTTAATAAAGGTCATTCCCACGCGAATGCAGGGAATCCGGATTTGTCTAAATCGATGATTCTAATTTGAAGGTGAATATTTCAATCATGCCTTTTAAGAAGTACCCCTTTTACATCCCAGAAATTCATCTCATACAAGAAAACTGAGATAAAGATAATATTCACAAACTAACAGCTATATCCAGATCTCTTCCATAGGAATGCCTTCGGCGCTGCATTCGCGTGGAGATGACTGATTTCCAAATCCAAAAATTTATCGTTCCATGTTCGAAGTTCTTCTGTTCAATGTTCTATAGAGGTCTGTCAAAGCGACAGTTTGCCATAATCCCCTTCTTCTTGGCATTGTGATTGCAATCCTACCTATGAATTTAATTAATGGAGATCATCATGGGAGATTTTACAGAATTCGGGATCGAAGTTGAAAAACATCTTTCCAAATTAGGAAAAGACATTCAGCAGTTTGTTGAAAAAGTTGTTCCTCTAACTAATGAGGATAAAGATTTTGCACCCGATTGCGATATCGTGGAAAGCGATGATGAATTTAAAATACTGATAGATCTTCCGGGATTATCCAAAAAAGAAATTGGTATTTCGCTGAAAGACAATGTGCTAACTGTTAAAGGTGAACGTGAAATTACAATTTCTGACGGTGAAGAATTTAAACGACAGGAAAGAACTCGTGGTGCTTTCGCGAGATCTTTTGCTCTGCCTGAGATGGTTAACAAAGCAGAAGTAAATGCCAGTTTCAGAAACGGAGTATTAACGGTGAGTATGCCGAAATCAGAGAATTTGAAGGATACTCAATCGATACCTGTGAAGTAATTTTATTTCTCGTTCCGCACGTTCTGCGTCGGAACGAACAAGATTTTAAACAAGCAAACAATAAATAATTTTAGTGATCTTGAGCTTCAGTAGCTTAAATCACCAAAAATAAAAACAAGATTTAGACCAATGGGAAAAATCATAGGAATTGACTTAGGAACAACCAACTCTTGTGTTTCTGTAATGGAAGGAAACGAACCGGTTGTGATTCAAAATGCCGAAGGTGGACGTACAACTCCATCTGTTGTAGCATTTTCTAAAGATGGCGAGCGGTTAGTAGGTGCTCCTGCTAAACGTCAGGCAATCACCAATCCGGATAAAACCGTTGCTTCCGTTAAGCGTTTCATGGGACGAATGTTCAATGAAGTGAAAGACGAAACCAAGCAGGTTGCATATAAAGTAGTAAAAGGTGACGACGGTACTGCCCGTGTGCAAATCGAAGACAGAAAATATGCGCCGCAGGAAATTTCAGCCATGGTGCTTCAAAAAATGAAGCAAACTGCTGAGGAGTACATCGGCGAAAAAGTAACCGAAGCTGTAATTACAGTTCCGGCTTACTTCAACGATGCGCAACGTAAAGCAACTCAGGAAGCGGGTAAAATTGCCGGACTGGAAGTTAAGAGAATCATTAACGAGCCAACTGCTGCTGCACTTGCTTACGGACTCGATAAAAAAGATGATGATCAAACCATTGTAGTGTACGATTTAGGTGGAGGAACATTTGATGTTTCCATTCTTGAACTTGGCGATGGTGTATTCGAAGTGAAATCTACTAATGGTGATACCCACTTAGGTGGAGATGACTTCGATTCAAGAATCATCGACTTCCTTGCTGACGAATTCAAAAAAGATGAAGGCATTGATCTTAGAGAAGATCCGATGGCAATGCAGCGACTCAAAGATGCAGCCGAAAAAGCAAAGATTGAGCTTTCAAGTTCTTCCAAGACCAATGTAAATCTGCCGTTTGTTACTGCAACAGACAGCGGACCAAAGCACTTAAATGTGGACTTGAGTCGCTCTAAGTTTGAGCAATTAGTGGATGATCTGGTAAAAAGATCCATCACTCCTTGTGAAAAAGCGCTGAAAGATGCGGACATGACCAAAAGCGATATTGACCAAGTTATTCTGGTTGGTGGGTCTACAAGAATTCCGCGTATTCAGGAAGCTGTGAAAGAGTTTTTCGGAAAAGATCCGAGCAAAGGTGTAAATCCTGATGAAGTTGTAGCCGTTGGAGCTGCTATTCAGGGTGGTGTACTTTCCGGTGATGTTGAAGATGTAGTTCTTCTGGATGTAACTCCTCTTACACTTGGAATCGAAACACTTGGTGGAGTTATGACTCCATTAATTGAGTCAAACAGTACTATTCCAACAAGTAAGTCACAAGTGTTTTCAACTGCTGCTGATAATCAAAGCAGTGTGGAAATTCACGTACTTCAAGGTGAACGTGCTCAGGCTTCCAACAACAGAACGCTTGGACGCTTTCACTTAGACGGAATTCCTCCGGCACCACGTGGTGTGCCACAAATTGAAGTTTCTTTCGATATGGACGCTAACGGTGTACTAAACATTAAGGCAACTGATAAAGGAACCGGAAAAGAGCAAAGTATCCGTATCGAATCTTCTTCAGGATTATCTGATGAGGAAATCGAAAAAATGAAGAAAGCTGCTGAAGAGCACGAAGAAGAAGATAAAAAGCTTCGTGAGAAAGTAGAGAAAATGAACCAGGCGGATGGTCTGATCTTCTCTACCAAGAAGCAGCTGGATGAATACGGAGACAAAATCTCTGACGACAACAAGAAAGCAATTGAAGAAGCTATTGCTAAGCTTGAAGAAGCGCATAAAGCCGAAGACCTTGAAGCAATTGACTCCGCAATGGAAGCAGTAAATACTGCATGGTCAGGAGCTTCTCAGGAAATCTATGCGGCATCTCAGGCAGAAGCTGAAGCAGCTGCCGGTGCAGAAGGCGCTGCTGGAGCAGAGCAAGCTTCCGGTGAAGCTGAATCTTCAGAAAGTGAAGAGGCTGTTGATGCAGACTTCGAAGTTGTCGAAGATGAAGATGAGAAAAAGTAAAATAGTATTTAGATGTTAGATGTGAGATGTCAGGCATCTACATCTAAAACTTACTAAGTATTTAGAATTGAGCTCCGATGCGAAAGTGTCGGAGCTTTTTTTGTTTGAGGTTTTTATCAACGTAGAGACGCAAGATTTTGCGTCTCTACAATTAAATTAACGACCCATTTTGATATCACAGCATGATAATCTTTTTTATTTCTGACATCAGAATCTAAATCCATTATCTTCTTTCCATGTCAGAAAAGCTGTTCAATTCTTACACCGACCCAATTCCAAATCTCCGCTTCGATATACATCAGATTCCGGTTGAACAAAACGGGCAGTCTTTTATTTATTTCTATGACCAAATGGGATATGCCACCCAGGATTTTGCATTACCTCAAGATGCCGAACCCATTCTTTCTCTGATTAGCGGTTCACGATCAGTAAACGAAATTTTGAAATTCAGTTCTGAGGAGGTAACCAAAGAACAGGTTTTGGGATATGTTCGGTTTTTAGACGGACATTGCTTACTCGATTCCAAATATTTTCGGGAGCAAGCTGAATTGATCGAGAATGAATATGAGCAATCGGAAGTTCACCAATCTGCAACAACCGGGAGTTCTTACCCAACTGATCCAGAAGAACTAAAAACTTTCTTTGATGAAGCTTTTGAAAATTATTCCCAAAGTGAAGCAGTTAATTCTGCTAAAGCCTTATACGCACCTCACATTGACCTCAGAGTCGGGATGGAAACCTATGTGAAGGCATTTTCTTCCATTCGAAATCTAAAACCTAAAAAAGTTGTGATCCTTGCTACTTCGCATTACGCAAGTGCTTATGGAGATTTCTATTCGAATAAACCATTCATATTAAGCAATAAAGATTTTAATCTTGTGAACGGAGTGGTAAAAACGGACAAAAAAGCTATTTCTCTAATCAAAGAACAAACTCAACATGATGATATTTTCGGGACTTCATTTCATGATCGGGCTCATCGGATTGAACACAGTATCGAATTGCCACTACTTATTTTGAATCATATTTGGAGTCACGAGTTTGAGATCATTCCGATCTTAGTCGGTGGATTTGATGACCTTTTCTATGCGGAAGACGGATATCTTGCCCATCAAATAGAAGCCTTTACCTATGTACTGAATCAGCAGTTTAATAATGAGGATACTTTTTATTTAATAAGCGGAGATTTGGCGCACTTTGGCAGGAAGTTTGGCGATCAACAACCAGCCAATGAATTATTCGATGAAGTTGAGGAGTTTGATAATAGCTTTCTGAAATCAGCCGTTGAAAACAGTACCAATTCCATGCTGAAACTCATGAAAACTGAATACGATCCTTACAGAGTATGCGGCTTCCCTCCCCTCTATACATTTCTGAATGCTTTTCCCGACTTAAATGGAAAAGTCTTGCACCGACAACTATGGGATGAATCTGAACGAGAAAGTGCGGTGAGTTTTGGCAGTATTTTATACAATTAAGAATGTTGCAATGATCAATTAACAATGGAAATCCATATTGTTAATTGAATAATTCTTAATTGATCATTGCTTAATTTCCATTTTCTCTGCAAAGTAATCACAGAAATCCATCATATCTCCTGAAATACGTTCATCGTTTGTTGAGCGCTTTAAAGTATCAGCCATCGTCACCAACGTCTGATGGAAGAAGATTTTCATTTCATCCACGGTCATGTCTTTGGTCCACAAATCTAATTTCAGCGTATCTTTTGCGTCTGCATCCCAAAGTGAAAGCAACATTGCTCTGCACTTTGCTTCCCCCACTCCGGTCATGTCATCTGCATTCCAGAGAATATTCTCCGGCACATTGTCCTGATCAAGTTCTACTGAAATTCTGATATCTTTTTTAGGCATAAATAAGTGAATTTTGATTCATCCAAAGATAAGAGGATTCTGCGCGTAATGCTTATATGAATCACTAATCACTCGAAAGCAAAGCGTGCGGAGCGAGATAAAGAAGTCTAACTCATCATTCTTGATTGAATATTCGATATTCAATATTCCTCAATACTCCGCTTTACAATTCTCTCTCAGCATTGTAAGTACATGCTGGAAATCCTTCGGAAGTTCTGAATCAAATTGTACTTCTTCATTAGTTCTTGGATGGACAAACCCAAGCGTTTTGGCGTGAAGAGCCTGTCTTCCCAATCCGGTAATCAAATTGTGAAACATAGATTTTCTGGAACCGGTATTTGGCCCGTAACGAACTGAGGTTCCTCCGTAGGTCGGATCACCAAAAACCTGATGACCGATATGATTGAAATGAACCCGAATCTGATGCGTCCTCCCGGTTTCCAGCTTCACTTCCACCAGACTCAGATAATCAAAATATTCAATCACTTTCCAGTGAGTAACAGCATGCTTGCCTTGTCCTTCGGGTAATACCGTCATCAACTTTCGATCTTTTCTGGAGCGACCAATATCTCCGGAGACAGTTCCTTCTCTTTCTGGCGTTCCCCAAACAATCGCCCAATAGGTTCTTTCCACATCTTTTTCCGCGAATTTAGCGCTTAGATTTGCAAGCGTTTCATCGTTTTTTGCTACAACCAACAATCCACTGGTGTCTTTATCCAAGCGATGCACAATTCCCGGTCTTAAATCATTGTCATCATTTTCGGCAAGCTCGTCCACGTGATACATTAACCCGTTTACAAGCGTGCCCGTCCAGTTAGCATAGGCAGGATGAACAACCATTCCTGCTTCTTTATTTACAAGAATGATGTCGTCATCTTCATAGACAATATTGATGTCTAACTTCTCGGGAACAGCTTCAGGTGGTGGAGCTTTTGGTAATTCAATAAAAATTTCATCTCCCGGTAACATTCGGTATGAAGCCTTTTCTTTTTTCCCGTTCACCTGAACGTATCCATCTTTGATGGCTTCCTGAACCTTATTCCGCGACGCGTTTTCTACGAAATTGGTTATATACACATCAAGACGAATGGATTCCTGTTGCCCATCAGGCACGGTAAATTCATAAATGGTTTTTTGTTCGTTTTCTTTGTTCACTTTTTTTGTAAGGAATCACACTTCAACCTGTCTTACTAAAGAAAATGTTGAATTGTTAATTTTAAATTTTGAATTATGCCTAAAGATAACCTCATACAAACTAAAAGTTTTGATTTTGCTTTAAATATCATCTCTTTGTATCAGAAACTAAAAAAAGAACAGGAATATATAATTTCAAAACAGCTTCTAAGGTCCGGAACGAGTATTGGCGCCAATGTTGAAGAAGCCATTGCTGCTCAATCCCGAAAAGATTTTATCCACAAAATGTCTATTTCATCAAAAGAAGCAAGAGAAACAGCTTATTGGTTAAAACTTCTTCAAAAAAGTGATTTGACTAATTTAGATGTATCTTTATACTTAAGTGATATTGACCAAATAATCAGGATTATTACTTCGATAATAAAAACTTCACAGTCTTCAATTCATAATTAATAATCCATAATTCAGAATTCGATGATAGAATCATTGCACATAAAAGATTTTGCTCTTATTGATGAGTTAGAAGTTTCTTTTGGGAATGGACTTAACATTCTGACCGGACAAACAGGAGCCGGAAAGTCGATTATCATTGGTGCGCTGAATATGATTTTGGGTGAACGTGCTGATACCGATGTAATCCGCCAGGGAGCGGATAAAGCCATTTCTGAAGCTACCATAAAGTATTTCGAAAATGAGGATTTGAGAGCACTGCTTACTGAAAACGAAATTGAGATTGGCGATTATCTTATTCTGAGAAGAGAAATTCGCCAAACCGGAAGCCGCGCTTTTGTTAACGATACCCCCGTAAACATTGGGATTTTGAAAGCTGTTGGAGATCAACTTGTAGATTTGCACGGACAACATGATCATCAACTATTGTTGAAGGAAGAAAACCACCGTGGTGTAATTGACGGTTTTGGTGAGATTGATCCTTATTTGAAAACGTATCAGGAAGATTATGAAAGGATGAAAGAGCTAAAAAAAGAGCTCTCGTCTTTACAGAAAAGAGAGTCCGAGCTTCAGGAAAAAACTGAACTGTACCGATTTCAGGTTCAGGAACTGGAACAGGCAACTCTTTCTGTTGAAGAAGAGGAAGAATTGGAAGCGGAAATGAACCTGCTCGACAATGCCGAGATTTTGGACCAAAAAGCTGCTGCTATTGCGGATATTAATGATGGTGATGACGTAAGCCTTTCTCAACTACTGAATCAATTGAAGTTGAATCTGGAAGATTTGACACGAATTGAACCTGAATTTTCTACTTACCTGGAGGAAATCAACGCAGCTCGTGTCAGTATTAATGAAGCTATTCTTTTTGCTGAGCGGTATAGAAATAATATTGAGTTTAATCCTCACCGATTGGAAGAACTCCGCCAGCGGCAACGTGAGTTAAACCGACTTCAGAAAAAATATCAACGTGACATTCCTGAGCTCGTCAATTATCTGAATGAAATTCAGCGTGAACTTTCTGTTGCTGATAATTTTGATTTAGAAATCGAGAAGCTAAACAAAGCAATTTCTTCTCAAAGCGAGAGGTTGCTTCAATCTGCAAAAGAACTTCACGACAAAAGAAATGAAATTGGGAAAAAACTTGCTGTTTCTATCGAGAAAGAGTTGGCACAATTAGGAATTCAACATTCACAGTTAGCTGTTTCTGTTAAATGGATGCACTCTCCAAACGGATGGATAGAAATAGATGGACAATTAGTAGAATGTACTGAGTATGGATGTGATGATGTTCGACTGTTTATTTCCACTAATAAAGGTGAAGAACCTAAACCTTTGGCGAAAATAGCATCCGGTGGAGAAATAAGCCGTGTGATGCTGGCATTGAAATCCATTCTCGCCAAAGAACAAAGCTTGCCCGTTATGATTTTCGACGAAATTGATACCGGAATCAGTGGTGAGGTTTCTGAAAAAGTAGGTCGGGCTATGAGAAAACTATCTGCACATTGCCAGATTGTTGCAATCACGCATCAGCCGCAGATTGCAAGTCAGGCACATCATCATTACAAAGTAGAAAAAAGAGAAACTGAGTATCGTACTATTACGAATATCTTATCTCTTTCTGCCGAAGATCATATCAAAGAAGTGGCAAGCCTGATGAGTGGTTCTGAAATTACCGAGCACTCCCTTAAAAGTGCCGAGGAATTAATTTCGAGGAATACTTTTAGTAATTAAATACTCATGTTGAATGACTTTATTTATATAGCTTTTATACCACCTCACTAAGTTACAGTTTTGAAAAAAATATCCATACTACTTACTCTTTTTGTACTGATTACATCCTGTTCTGCGGAGAGAGAAAAGGTGTTCACTATCGAGACAATTCCTCTAGATGAAATTAGTATCAGGGCGATTGACGCTGTTGATGAAAACACATTGTGGTTTTCCGGATCTGACGGTCAGATTGGATATACAATGAATGGAGGCCAAACTTTCAAAATAGATACGATCAGTTATGATACTTTAAAGCCCGAATTCCGGTCTATTTCTGTTCGGGATTCAATTATTCATGTACTCAGTATTGCTTCGCCTGCTCTTCTGTATCGCTCAGAGGATTATGGAGACTCCTGGGAAATTGTTTATCAAGAGGACAATTCTGCAGCTTTTTACAATGCTATGACAATCTCTGATTCCGGTTTTGGAGTAGCCGTTGGTGATCCTATTAAAAAATGTTTATCTGTTTTAGTCTCCAAGAATGGCGGTAAAAGCTGGACTAAACTATCCTGTGATATTTTACCAATGACCATAAACGGGGAAGCAGGTTTTGCAGCAAGTAATTCAAACGTAAATATTTTCGGAGATAATGTATGGCTGGTTTCAGGTGGATCACGAGCCAGAGTGTTTCATAGTGAAAACCAAGGTGAAAGCTGGCGAGTTTATAATACTCCAATTATTCAGGGTGGTCAAATGACCGGGATTTTTACCAGCCATTTTTATAACTCAACGACCGGGATTATTATGGGCGGAGACTGGAATGAGAAAGAGCTGCAAACTGAGAATAAAGCTATTACAACAGACGCCGGACGAACATGGACTTTAGTTGCTGATGCAAAAGGTCCTGGATACACATCATCTGTCAGATATATTCCCGGAAGCAACGGCAAAGAATTAATTGCTGTAGGTACACCTGGAATTTCTTATTCCAAAGACGGAGGAGAAAGCTGGAAGAAAATATCTGAAGAAGGTTTTTACACCATTCGTTTTACCCGGGATGGAAAAATGGGCTGGATGGGAGGTGCTGATAAAGTGGGGAAGTTGATTATCAAATAAAACCTCTTGGTTTTCTTAAGGCAAAAAAGAATATAGCTCGATAGTCTTTTCGATAGAAAAGAGATCTAAATTCTTTGTAGTCAAAAAAAATCTGTAAGGAATTCAGTATTAATCGGTCTTACTTTAGAAAAAGACAATGGAACATTTAGAAACTGCTACTTCTGCCATGCCCGAAATTCAACAAGCCGAACAAATACTTCATGATGTTTTCGGGTTTGAAGAATTTCGATCGCTTCAGAAAGATATAATACAAAATGTACTTCAGAAGAAAGATACTCTTGCCATAATGCCCACAGGTGGCGGAAAATCATTGTGCTACCAAATTCCGGCTTTGCTTTTCGATGGATTAACCGTTGTGGTTTCTCCGCTCATTTCACTCATGAAAGATCAGGTTGATCAGCTTACTGCTTATGGAATTTCCGCTTCGTATTTAAACAGTTCACTTTCTCATCAGGAATATGAAGCCACGCTGAATTCCATCCGCACCAACAAATTAGACCTTCTTTATTTAGCTCCAGAAACATTAATGAAGGGCAGTGTGCTGCACTTGCTTTCCGAATTGAATATAGAATGTATAGCTATTGATGAAGCACACTGTATTTCGGAATGGGGACACGACTTTCGCCCGGAATATCGCCAGCTTTCTGAGGTAACAAAACGATTTGATAATGCCGTGGTTTTAGGACTCACTGCCACGGCCACTCCACGGGTTCAAAAAGATATTGCGTATTCTCTTGGGCTTGCCAATGCCAATACTTTTGTTGCCAGTTTTAACCGTAAGAATTTATATCTGGATGTTGTTTCCAAAAACGGACCGTTGCAACAGGTTATCAATTTCCTGAGAAGGCATGAAGGTGAATCCGGAATTATTTACTGTTTTTCGAGAAATCAGGTTGATCAGCTTACCGCAGATTTAACGGCGAATGGGTTTAATGCGCTTCCCTATCATGCCGGACTTGGAGAAACCATCCGCACAGAAAATCAAAATGCGTTTATCCGGGATGAGGTGGACATCATTGTAGCCACCATTGCTTTTGGGATGGGAATCGATAAACCCGATGTGCGGTTTGTGGTTCATCACGATATGCCCCAGAATATTGAATCTTATTATCAGCAAATCGGGCGTGCAGGTCGCGACGGATTGCATGCTGACTGCCTGTTTTTGTTCAGTTACGGTGATGCCAATAAAATTCGTTATTTCATCCATCAAAAAACCGGAGAAGAACAACGAGTTGCGGAAGAGCATCTCCAAAAGCTGATTGGTTATGTAGAAGCCGAACAATGCAGACGGATAAAACTGCTGGAATATTTTGGTGAACACTTCAATCAGCAAAACTGCGGTATGTGTGATTTCTGCACCGGCGATACTCCCGAGAAAGAAAATATCACCGTACCGGTTCAAAAATTTCTTTCTACCATGGCACGAACCGATCAGAGATTCGGATATAATCACATCTTGAATATCCTCCTTGGCTCACGGCGGAAAGAGGTTTTGAAGTTTAATCACGATAAACTATCGACTTATGGAATAGGAAAAGAATTCAGCCGGCCGGAATGGCAACAACTATATCGCGAGTTGATAAAGCAGGATATTATCGTTAGAGAATTTGAGCACAAAAGCCTGAAACTAACCCCCAAAGCGGTGGAAATCCTGAAAGGCAATACAGAAGTACTTGGAGTAATTGAAGAACCCAAACAGAAAGAGCAATCGGGAACGGTTAAATCGGATATCGAATCTCTGGATTTCAACAAGGAGTTATTCGCTTTGCTCAAAGAACGAAGGATGGAATTGGCTAAGGATCAGGGAGTACCTCCATACATTATTTTTGCGGATACCACCCTAATCGAAATGGCTTGTTATTTTCCTCAATCAAACGAAAGTCTGTTAACTATTCATGGAGTAGGCAGGGCTAAAGCAAAGAAATACGGGTCTGCTTTTATGGAAGTGATTATTGAATTTTGCTCTGAAAGAGGGCTCAAAGAAAAATCTAAAACCGATGCTCAAAAGCCAAAAAACATTAAAAAGACGATTAGTAAAGGCAGTCGTCCTTATCAGGTGGCTGAATTATTCATCAATGGGAAAAGCGTATCTGAAATAGCCGGGCATTTTGAGGTGAAAGAAGGAACCGTAATCAGTAACCTGGTTAAATATGTTAAAGCAGGAAATGCTATTTCTTCCGAACGAATATTAGAAACATCCGCACTAAATGATGCTGACTTCAATAAAGTAGAACAAGCATTTGAAACACACAGTACCGAAATGCTACGCCCTGTTTTTGAAGAACTGAATGAAGAAATTTCCTATGATGAATTGCGAATAATACAGTTGTATTTGATTGCGAAAGGATAAATCGAAATACACTTTTCCAAAGTTATTCCGCCCATATTTTAGTCATCCATTTCAACTTTGGAAAAGTTGAAATGGGTAAAAAATCTTTCATATAAAAAAGCCCCTTCGTTTTCACGAAGAGGCTTTCATTTTCTTTAGAAGAAATTTTGAGACTGAAGATTAAGCTTCTGCTGTCTCCTCATCGCTTCCGCCCAGAGCTTCAAAAGCTTCTGCCACTTCAGCATCTCCTTCATCTTCATCCACTTTAGAACCAACGATGATATCGTTGTACTCACGAAGACCTGTACCGGCCGGTACTTTATGACCTACCACCACATTTTCTTTAAGTCCACGCAACCAGTCTTTCTTAGCCTCAATAGAAGCCTGAGTAAGCACTTTGGTTGTTTCCTGGAATGAAGCAGCTGACAACCAGCTTTCAGTAGAAAGTGCAGCTCTCGTAATTCCTAATAGAATCGGACGAGAAATTGCAGGTTCTGCTTCTCTGGTTTGTAGTTCTTCTTTTCCTTCTTTAATCAATTCATTGTTTGTATCACGAACCTGACGACGGTCAAGAATCTTACCTTTCTTAAGGTCACTTCCACCTTCATCAGTTACAACAAACTTACCAATCAATTCATCGTTACGCTTGTTCACTTCAAAACGATCAACTTTATCGCCTTCAAGGAACATGGTATCGCCCGGATCGGTGATTTCAACTTTCTGCATCATCGTGCTTACAATAACCTCGATGTGCTTGTCATTGATTTTCACACCCTGTAGTCGGTAAACCTCCTGGATTTCATTTACCAGATAAGACTGTACCGCATAAGGCCCGAGAATATTCAGAATGTCCTGAGCAGGAATGGTACCATCAGATAATGGCTGACCTGCTTTCACAAAGTCGTTGGTTTGTACAAGAATATGTTTGCTCAACGAGATCAGATACTTCTTTTCATCCGTACCGTCTTTCGACTTAACAAATACTTCCTGAGAACCACGCTTACGACCGCCCATTTCAACGATACCGTCGATCTCAGAAACAACCGCAGGCTCACTTGGTGAACGAGCTTCAAACAACTCTGTTACACGTGGAAGACCCGCCGTAATATCTTTCGATTTAGATGCCGCTCTTGGAATCTTAGCGATTACCTGTCCTGCAAATACTTTCTCACCATCATCAATGGTAATGTGTGTATCTACCGGAAGTGTGCTCTCGCGGATGATATCCTTATCACCTTTAACTACCAAAGTAGGTACAAGCGAACGATCTTTGGAATCTGTAATTACTTTTTCACGGTGACCAGTTTGAGCATCGGTATCTTCAGTGAATGTAACACCGTCGATAATATCTTTGTACTCAACTTTACCGTCGATTTCAGAAAAGATCAATGCATTATATGGATCCCACTTACAAAGCTGAGCGCCTTTTGGAACCATATCGCCTTCTTCAACCATCATCTCCGAACCGTAAGGCACGTTGTAGTTGATCAGAACTTTTCCGTCTTCGTTAACAATCTTGATTTCACCGGCACGGCTCAATACAATGTTGTGCTCTTCTTCTCCATCGTCGTAAGTAACAACGCGGATATTTTCGAACTCAACTTTACCATCGAACTTAGATTTGTGCTGAGAATCTGCCTCTAAACGAGAAGCTGTACCACCAACGTGGAAGGTACGAAGTGTAAGCTGTGTACCCGGCTCACCAATACTCTGAGCTGCGATAACACCTACGGCCTCACCTTTTTCAACAACGGTTCCTCGTGCAAGGTCACGTCCGTAGCATTTTGCACATACACCACGTCCGGTCTCACAAGTAAGTACGGAACGAATGTCTACTTCTTCGATGGAAGTTTCGGCAATTTTCTTAGCTACCGTTTCATCGATCATCTGATTTGCTTCACAAATCAAATCGTCAGTAATCGGATCATATACATCATACAATGAGAATCGTCCGATGATACGGTCTTCCAATCGCTCGATGATATCTTCATTGTCTTTCAATGCAGACATCTTAATTCCACGAAGCGTACCACAATCATCTTCAGTGATAATCACATCCTGTGAAACGTCTACCAATCGACGAGTCAAATAACCCGCATCGGCAGTTTTAAGAGCGGTATCGGCAAGACCTTTACGAGCACCGTGAGTAGAAATAAAGTACTCAAGTACGGAAAGACCTTCTTTGAATGAGGAAAGAATTGGATTCTCAATTACCTCATTACCTTGCTGCATAGAACTTTTCTGTGGCTTTGCCATCAATCCACGCATACCACCCAACTGACGGATCTGCTCTTTAGAACCACGGGCTCCGGAGTCAGCCATCATATATACCGGGTTGAAACCTTCACGATCTTCCTGAAGCGCAGTAAATAGCGTTTCAGAAACACGGTTTGTGGTTGATGTCCACTTATCAATTACCTGATTATAACGTTCGTTATCAGTAATGAAACCCATTTCGTAACGTCCCTGAATATCGGTCACCTCATCTTTGGCACCGTCAATTAATTCAGCTTTTGCATCAGGAATAATAATGTCGTCAAGGCTGAATGAAAGACCACCAAGTGTGGCATTTTCATAACCAAGCTTCTTCATTTCGTCAAGGAAAGCGGCCGTTCTTGAAGTACCAACCACTCCGTGGATATCTCCAATCAAAGTACGTAATTCTTTCTTACCTAACGTTTTGTTCATGAAACCAATCTCTTCAGGAGTGATCTCATTGAAAATTACACGTCCGGTCGAAGTCTTAACAACTTCCTGAACTTTTTCACCTTCTTCATTAACTACTTCAACACGAACATTGATTTTCGCATGCAAACCAAGTTTACCCTGATCGAATGCAACCAATACTTCGTCTGTGTTGGCAAAAGTCTTTCCTTCTCCTAACTGGTCGTTAGCCGGCTTGGTCAGATAGTAAAGACCCAAAATCATATCCTGAGAAGGAACCGCAATTGGTCCACCATTCGCAGGACTCATAATGTTATGAGAACCAAGCATCAACACAGAAGCTTCAAGCACTGCATCGTGGCTCAATGGCAAGTGAACCGCCATCTGGTCACCATCGAAGTCAGCATTGAATGCCGTACATGCTAATGGATGCAGACGAATCGCTTTTTCCTCAATAAGTACCGGTTGGAATGCCTGAATACCTAAACGGTGAAGCGTTGGTGCACGGTTAAGCATTACCGGGTGTCCGTCAATTACATTTTCAAGGACTTCCCAAACTACCGCATCACGTCGGTCAACAACTTTTTTGGCGCTTTTTACGGTTTTCACATAACCACGCTCAATCAGTCTTCTGATGATGAACGGCTTGTACAATTCAACTGCCATTTCCTTCGGAAGACCACATTCGTGCATCTTCAACTCGGGACCTACCACAATCACAGAACGACCGGAATAGTCAACACGCTTACCAAGAAGGTTTTGACGGAAACGACCACTCTTACCTTTCAGCATATCTGAAAGTGATTTAAGAGGACGGTTGTTGTTTCTTACCGCGTTTGATTTTCTTGAATTATCATACAGTGAATCAACGGCTTCCTGAAGCATTCTCTTCTCATTTCGAAGAATTACATCAGGAGCTTTAATATCCATCAATCGCTTAAGACGATTATTTCTGATGATTACACGTCTGTAAAGATCGTTAAGATCAGAAGTCGCAAAACGTCCACCTTCTAATGGCACAAGTGGTCTTAATTCCGGTGGAATGACCGGGATTACTGTTTGACACATCCACTCAGGCTTGTTTTCTGTGTGCTCTGCAGCAGCACGGAATGACTCAATTACCTGAAGACGCTTCAACTTCTTCTTCTTACGCATTTGTGAAGTTTCGTGCTTCACTTCATAACGTAAGTTGTAAGCTAAATCATCAAGATCCTGATCTGCAAGCATAGCTGCCAATGCATCAGCACCTTCTTTTACGATGAATTTATCTTCATCATCGTCATCCAGCTCAAAATTATCTTCCGGAAGTTGATCTAAAATGTCATACTTCTCTTCCTCAGAAATCATATCGCCTTTAGCGTAACCCAAATCTCGGGCAACACCAGGATTAATGATTACAAACGTTTCGTAATAAACGATACGATCCAAGTTCTTGGAAGAGATTCCAAGCAGGTATGCAATCTTGTTTGGAAGAGATTTGAAATACCAGATATGAACCACAGGAACCGTTAGTGTAATGTGACCCATTCTCTCACGGCGTACCGCTTTTCGGGTAACTTCCACACCGCAACGGTCACAAATAATTCCTTTGTAGCGAATTCTCTTGTATTTACCGCAGTGGCATTCGTAATCTTTAACCGGGCCAAAGATCTTCTCACAGAAAAGACCATCCATTTCCGGCTTAAAGGTTCTGTAGTTTATAGTTTCCGGTGTAAGGACTTCACCGTGTGAACGGGACAAAATTGTCTCAGCCGAAGCAAGTGATACTCCGATACTGTCAAAGTCGTTGGTAACTGTTAATGTTTTTGTTATTGGCAAGGGTATTCCTCCATTAAATAATTAACAGTGATTATTGAATATGTACTTCAAGTCCGAGACCCATAAGCTCGCGGAGTAGTACTTTAAATGATTCAGGCACGTCGCCATCAGGTAAGTTTTCACCTTTTACGATAGCTTCATAAACTTTTGAACGCCCTTTTACGTCGTCACTCTTAACAGTGAGCATTTCTTTCAGGATGCTGGAAGCACCATATGCATACAGTGCCCAAACCTCCATCTCACCAAGTCGCTGACCACCAAACTGAGCTTTACCACCCAATGGCTGCTGCGTAATTAGAGAGTATGGCCCGATAGAACGTGAGTGCATCTTATCCTGAACAAGGTGGTTCAGTTTAAGCATGTAGATGTAACCAACTGTTGTTTTCTGAGCAAAAGGCTCACCAGTTCGTCCATCATATAAGTTTACACGTCCGTCTTCCGGAAGTCCGGCTTCTTTCAGCTTTCCTCTTACGTCATCCATGCTGGCTCCGTCAAAAATCGGAGATGCAAAAGTAACGCCTAATTTCTTAGCTGCCCATCCAAGAATGGTCTCATAAATCTGACCAAGGTTCATACGAGATGGTACACCAAGCGGATTCAGACAGATGTCAACCGGAGTTCCGTCAGCCATAAATGGCATATCTTCCTGAGGTACGATTTTAGCAACCACACCTTTGTTTCCGTGACGTCCGGCCATCTTATCACCCACCTGAAGCTTACGCTTCTTGGCAACGAAGATTTTCGCTTTCTGGATAATTCCGGGAGGTAATTCGTCTCCTACCTGAATCGCAAATGTTCTGCGTTTTGCTTCACTGTCGATCTTACGACGAAGATCTCTGTAGTTGGCAAAAAGCAACTTAACTTTTTCTACAAGTTCCTGATCTGTAGCCCAATCAATGTTCTCATTGATGTTTACCGGATCAAGTTCTTCAAATACTGATTTTTTGTACTTCTCACCTTTAGGGATCAACTCAACATTTGAGTAGTTCAATACTCCCGGAGAAGTTTTATCGCGAAGCAATGAATACATCTTGTCTGCCCACTGCTGATTTAATTCAGCAAGTTTTTCAGCATGACGCTCCTGCTCCTGTTCTACACGTTTCTTTTCTTCTTTTCGGGAGATTAATTCATCTCTCTTACGGCTGAAAAGCTTCGTATTAATTACGGTTCCTGAAACGCCCGGAGGAGTTTTCAGAGATGCATCTTTCACATCGCCGGCTTTATCACCGAAGATCGCACGAAGAAGTTTTTCTTCCGGAGTAGGATCAGTTTCTCCCTTCGGAGTGATCTTACCAACAAGAATGTCGCCCGGATTAATTTTTGCACCTACACGGATAATTCCACGTTCATCAAGGTTGCGGGTTGCTTCCTCACTTACGTTTGGAATTTCACGGGTAAGTTCTTCTTCACCACGTTTAGTATCACGAACTTGTTGTTCGAATTCTGTAATGTGAATAGAAGTATAAATATCATCTTGAACAATGCGCTCACTAACAACAATCGCATCCTCAAAGTTGTATCCTCTCCAAGGCATGAAAGCAACCAACAGGTTTCGACCAAGTGCAAGCTCTCCACCATCGGTAGAGCAACCATCTGCAATAGTCTGACCTTTTTTAACTTTCTCACCAACTTTAACGATCGCTCTTTGATTGGTGCAAGTATCCTGATTAGTTCTGTTGAACTTCTCAAGATCATAAGACTTGATACCGCCATCAAAGTAGCAGTTCTGATCTAATTCGGAACGATTATATTTGATGCGGATTTCCGTAGAGCTTACATATACCACTTCACCATCGGCATCTGCAGTAATAATTGCTCTTGAATCACGTGCAGCTCTGTGCTCCAGACCTGTTCCCACAACCGGCGCTTCCGGTCTCAATAACGGAACGGCCTGACGCTGCATGTTAGAACCCATCAAGGCTCTGTTCGCATCATCATGCTCAATAAATGGAATCAATGCTGCTGCCAACGAAGTAATCTGGTTGGTAGCAACGTCCATGTATTCGATCTCCTCAGTTTTGGCAAGGTTGTAGTTACCTTCACGCATTCTTGAGAAAACCGCATCGTTTGCAAAAGTGTTTTTCTCATCAAGTTCAGCGTTTGCCTGAGCAATAACAGTTTCATCTTCCTGCTCAGCTGCTAAATACTCAACACTTTTGGATACTTTGCTGTCCTTAACTTTTCGGTAAGGGGTTTCGATAAACCCGAAATCATTCACTTTTGCATGAATACAAAGTGATGAAATCAGACCAATGTTCGGACCTTCCGGAGTTTCAATCGGACAAAGTCTTCCATAGTGTGTGTAATGAACATCACGAACCTCAAAACCGGCGCGCTCACGGGTAAGTCCACCAGGACCTAATGCCGACATACGTCGCTTGTGAGTTAACTCTGCCAATGGATTCGTTTGATCCATAAACTGAGAAAGCTGGTTGGTTCCAAAGAATGTGTTAATCACACTTGAAATAGTACGTGCATTTACGAGATCCTGTGGTGTCAACTGCTCAGCATCACGTGAATTCATTCTTTCTTTAATAGTTCTGGCCATTCTCGCCAAACCAATCGCAAATTGCTGACCAAGCTGCTCGCCAACCGTTCTAACACGACGATTACTTAAATGGTCAATATCATCAACTTGTGATTTAAGATTCTTAAGTCGGATAACTTCTTTAACGATTGCAACAATATCTTCTTTCACGAGATATTGAATGTCTTCGTTACCTTCAAGACGAAGACGCTTGTTCAATCGATATCTTCCAACTTCACCAAGATCGTATTTCTTATCACTGAAGAACAATCTTTCGAGAATTGATCTTGCAGTTTCAGGATCCGGCATTTCACCTGATCTGATCTGCTGATAAATTTCTCCGAGAGCTGAGCTTTCATCCCAGGTAGGATCTTTTCTCAGCGTGTTCATCATTACAGAACGCTCAGATTCTTCAGAAGTAATCTTCTGAACCTGAACCGTTTTAAGATCAAGTTCACCGAACATTCCGTAATCGTCTTCGGTTAACTCATGATCTCTTTCAAAGATCACTTTTCTGTTCAGTGCTTCTGTAACTTCACCTGTTTCATCGTCAACAACTTCTTCCATTTCTTCGACGATGACATTCTGAGCGAGGCGTTTTCCAACTAAGTTTTTGTTGAAGTTTGCCTTAGTTCCAATCTTCTCTTCATCAGAAAGCTCAAACAAGTTTAACAACTCATCATCGGTTGAGAAGCCAAGTGCTCTCAATAGAGTAGTTGCAGGAACTTTCTTTTTTCTGTCAATGTACGCCCAAAGAACGTCACGGATATCAGTAGTAAATTCAATCCATGATCCTTTAAATGGAATTACTCGTGCTGAATAAAGCTGAGTACCATTCGGGTGAACATTTTGTCCAAAGAAAACGCCAGGTGAACGGTGAAGCTGTGATACAATCACGCGCTCCGCACCATTAATAATGAATGTTCCACGATTAGTC
Organism: Balneola sp.; assembly: GCA_965267565.1. Taxonomy (GTDB): domain Bacteria; phylum Bacteroidota; class Rhodothermia; order Balneolales; family Balneolaceae; genus Balneola. The sequence continues at coordinate 2,421,817 of OZ254085.1, read as the reverse complement.
ATCCATGGCAGGTCACCGAGAAATACTTCCTGTTCAATCGTTTCGCTCGCTTCATCGCTGTCATCTACTGATGAAAGGCGAAGCTTAGCTTTTAACGGAACAGAATAAGATAATCCACGATCCTGACATTCGCTGATGGTGTATCTCGGAACATCAATATTGTAGTATAAAAATTCTAATATGTGTGTTTCTCTGGAGTCTTGAATTGGAAAATTTTCCAGAAAAATTCGTTGTAAACCCTGATTCTCACGCTCATTTGGCGCAATATCGAGCTGTACAAATTTTTCAAAAGACTCTAATTGGATATCCAGAAAATCCGGATATTCTAAAACTTCTTTGGTTCGCCCAAAAGACTGGCGAGCCGTATTTGGAATAGTTTGCATCTTCTTGCTCAAAAGGAACCTCTCCTTTTTGTTGAAGGTAAATTGAACGGTAAAAACCCCTCAATAACCGGGGTTAAGTAATAGAGACGCCAATAGCCAATACCGTTTTCACGATATTGGCTACGTGCGAATATAGTAAGAAAGCTTATTTCAGCTCTACTGTAGCTCCAGCTTCTTCAAGCTTGCTTTTGATCTCTTCAGCTTCTTCCTTAGCAACACCTTCTTTGATGGCGTTAGGAGCGTTATCAACTAATTCTTTAGCTTCTTTCAGCCCAAGACCGGTGATACCGCGAACTTCTTTGATCACTGCAATTTTCTTAGCTCCAGCAGATTCAAGAACTACATCAAACTCAGTTTTTTCTTCACCACCGCCGGCAGCATCTCCGCCACCACCAGGCCCGGCAACAGCAACAGCTGCAGCCGCAGGTTTGATATCGTATTCTTCTTCAAGAACTTTTGCTAGTTCGTTTGCTTCTTTGATAGTTAGGTTGACAAGCTCTTCAGCTAGTTTATTTACGTCAGCCATTTTTATCTCCAGTTGTTTTTAAAAGTAAAATTTTTGTTGTCTTTCGACAGATATAATTTATTCGTCGCCTTTTTCGGCAATAGTTTGTACAGCACCAACAAGGTTTGAACCTTGAGCAGTAAGCGCACTTACCACGTTCTTAGCAGGTGACATTAACAGACCAAGTATGTCGCCGATAACTTCGTTTTTAGACTTCATTGCGGCGAGAGCATCCAATTTATCGGCAGCGTAAAAATCGCCATCGATATAAGCAGCCTTAAATTCAGGCTTATCTTTTTCCTTGGTAAACTCTTTCAATACTTTAGCTGGTGCAGACAATTCATCTTCTACAAATGCAAATGCATTTTGCTCAACAAGCGCAGGGATCAACTCATCGTATCCTCCCACTTCTTCCATTGCAAGCTTCATTAATTTGTTTTTGTACACTTTGAAGAAGATGTTTCCCTTACGGAATTCTCCGCGCAGTTGATTAGCGTCATCCACAGACATACCAGAATAATTGGTAACGTAAATAGCTTTAGAGCTATTTAGCTTCTCCGTGATTTCGTCTAAAACTGCTTTTTTTTCTGCAGTAGGCATAATTCTAATTCCTCCTTTTTATAGGGATATTACTGCGGATCTGCTGATCGGAATGCTTGGTCCCATTGTACTGCTCATGAAAACTGATTTCACGTACAGCCCTTTAGCGGATGAAGGTCTTAAACGCATTACTGTAGAAAGAAAAGCTTCCGCATTTTCTTTAATAGCAGTAGCGTCAAAACTTACTTTACCTACCGATGTGTGAAGAATTCCGTATTTATCTACACGGAAATCAATCTGTCCGGCTTTTACTGTTTTCACAGCATCCGCCACATCCATAGTAACTGTTCCACTTTTAGGATTGGGCATAAGCCCTCTTGGTCCAAGGAAACGACCCAGTTTACCGAGTTTTCCCATTACGTCAGGCGTAGCGATGATAACATCGATATCAGCCCAACCTTCTTCAATTTTTGTGATGTAATCGTCCAAACCTACATGGTCGGCACCTGCTTCTCTGGCTTCATCTTGTTTAGCTTCGTTAACCAAAGCTAACACCCGAATATCCTTACCTGTACCGTGAGGTAAACTCACAGTTCCACGGACCATTTGGTCAGCGTGGCGCGGATCAACACCCAAACGGATGTCAATATCCACAGAGGCATCAAAATTTCGGTTTGATGTCTTTTTTACCAGATCACATGCTTCCTCCAGAGAATATTCAATCTCCGGGTTAACTAGTGCCACGGCTTGTTCGTATTTCTTTCCTCTATTTGCCATGATCACAATTCCTTATTTATCGCGATTTACTCTAAGACCCATACTCCGAGCCGTACCAGCGATCATTTCAGCTCCAGCTTCGACGTCAAACGCATTTAAGTCTTCCATCTTTTCTTGAGCGATCTCTTTGCACTGGCTCCAGGTAACAGTTCCAACTTTTTTCAAGTTAGGTTCACCTGATCCGGACTTGATCTTCGCAGCTTTCTTAAGAAGTACTGGCGCTGGCGGAGTCTTTGTTTTGAATGTAAAAGACTTGTCAGCGTAAACAGTAATCTCAACTGGAATTACAGTTCCGGCTTTTTCCTGAGTCTTAGCATTAAAGGCTTTACAAAACTCCATTATGTTAATTCCAGCCTGACCGAGTGCCGGTCCTACCGGAGGAGCAGGGTTTGCCTGCCCGCCCATAATCTGGAGCTTCAGGATTCTATCTACTTTTTTAGCCATGGATTCTCAGGATCCTATATGATTAATAACTTCTGTTTGGTTGCGTAATAGCTAGCATCAACTAGTTTCTTTATGTTGTGGACTCTACTTGGTTCACGTCCACTTCTACAGGGGTTCGGCGTCCGAAAATGGAAACCATCACTCTCAATTTTAACTTATCGGTGTTAACCTCCTGCACGGTACCGTCAAAATCTTTGAACGGACCTGAAATAACTTTCACAAGATCACCTTCACTATAAGGTATCTCAATATTCAAATTCTCTTCGCCACCATCTTTCACTCGCCCGATAATTCGCTTTACTTCATGAGGCTTAAGTGGCTGCGGTATTGTTTGTGTCTTACCCACTTTCAAAAAACCAAGGCAAGACGGTGCGCTTTGCACCAAATTGTTTACTTCTTCATCATAATGAGTATTAAGCAAAATGTACCCGGGAAAGAAATTTTTCTCTCTGGTTCTTTTCTTCCCTCCACGAATTTCCACGATAGTTTCTGTCGGAACAAGAACTTCTTTAATCTTGTCTTCCAGTCCCTGATCTTCAATTTCGCGCTCAAGAAACTCTTTTACTTTATTTTCATGACTGGAAAAACAACGAACTACATACCAGTCATGTACTAAATCAACACTCATGCTAATTAATTATAAATGTATTCTAAAGCTGTGCTGTAAACCTGATCTACACCAAAAATGAATAAGGATATTATTATCGAGAAAACAATCACGATGATAGTATTGTCAATAAGCTCCTTTTGTGTAGGCCAAGAAACCTTCTTGAACTCATTTACAACACCGTCAAAAACTCCTAATAACTTTGCCATTCTTTCTTTTGCTTTAAACTTATTTGCACGGGCGGAGAGACTCGAACTCCCGACACCTGGTTTTGGAGACCAGTGCTCTACCAACTGAGCTACGCCCGTTTATACGCGGAAAAGTAGGTAGCTTTTGCCACCTACTTTCGACCGCAATTTCACTAAGTTGGTACGTGGTTAATCTAAAATTTTAGTTACCACACCAGCGCCTACGGTACGTCCACCTTCGCGGATCGCAAATCGCAGCCCTTCTTCCATCGCTACCGGCTGAATGAGTTCCACATCCAACTTCACGTTGTCGCCCGGCATTACCATCTCCACTCCGGAAGGAAGTTCACAGGATCCGGTTACGTCTGTCGTTCTGAAGTAGAACTGCGGACGGTAGCCTTTGAAGAACGGAGTGTGTCGTCCGCCTTCGTCTTTGCTCAGTACATATACCTCACACTCAAACTTCTTGTGTGGAGTAATCGAGCCCGGCTTACAAAGTACCATTCCACGCTGCAACTGCTCTTTGTTAATACCTCTAAGCAGAATACCTGCGTTGTCTCCGGCTTGTCCCTGCTCAAGTAATCTTCGGAACATCTCAATACCGGTTACTACACTCTTCATCGGCTCTTCGATGATTCCTACAATTTCGATCTCATCGTTAAGCTTCAGCACGCCACGCTCGATACGACCCGTTGCCACGGTTCCACGACCGGTGATACTGAATACATCCTCAACCGGCATTAGGAACGGCTTGTCTACATCACGCTCCGGAGTTGGGATGGTCTCATCAACCGCTTTGATAAGCTCTACAATCTTTTCTTCGAATTCTGCCTCGCCGTTCAGCGCGCCAAGAGCAGAACCCTGAATCACAGGAATATCGTCTCCGTCAAACTCATAGCTTGATAGCAACTCTCTTACTTCCAGCTCAACCAATTCAAGCAGCTCTTCGTCATCCACAAGGTCAACCTTGTTCATGAACACTACAATCTGAGGTACACCTACCTGACGAGCAAGCAAGATGTGCTCACGAGTCTGTGGCATAGGACCATCGGTTGCCGCTACCACTAAGATAGCGCCGTCCATCTGAGCCGCTCCCGTTACCATGTTCTTTACATAGTCGGCGTGACCCGGGCAGTCTACGTGGGCGTAGTGACGCTCATCGGATTCGTATTCTACGTGCGCCGTTGCAATGGTGATTCCACGCTCTCTTTCTTCCGGAGCATTGTCAATCTGGTCAAACGCCTGGGCTACTCCCCCGTACGTCTTCGCCATTACTGTGGTAATCGCCGCCGTTAACGTCGTCTTTCCGTGATCTACGTGACCAATTGTTCCCACATTCACATGCGGCTTGGTGCGTTGAAAGGTTTCCTTTGCCATGTCTAAATCTAAATTTAATTTTTAATTGTAAACGATCATCGACAGAGCCGATAGTCGGATTTGAACCGACGACCCCTTCCTTACCATGGAAGTGCTCTACCCCTGAGCTATATCGGCTTCTATTCTATGAGCGAGCGACCGGGCTCGAACCGGCAACATTCAGCTTGGAAGGCTGACACTCTACCAATTGAGTTACGCTCGCTTTTAAAAGCGTGGGGAGAGCAGGATTCGAACCTACGAAGTCTCACGACAACAGATTTACAGTCTGCCCCAGTTGGCCGCTTTGGTATCTCCCCATTCAGTATGTCAAATTTTCTTTTCAAAAGAGCCAGTGACCGGATTCGAACCGATGACCGACGGTTTACAAAACCGTTGCTCTACCAACTGAGCTACACTGGCTTTTTGCGAAAGACTGGAAAAATAACCATAGTTGACTTTATAGTCAATAAATGAAAGCTAAAAATTTACTTCTTTTCCACTATGCTTTCATCCTTTTGGAAATAGCGCTTAAAGATAAATCTAAGTACTAAAATAAGCACGATCAGAGCTAAAATTATTTTTCCGTAATTAGACAAATATTGTCCTATAATTTTCCAGTTTCCCTGAATGTACCAACCTGCTCCAATCAGCAATGTGTTCCAAAGCAGAGAGCTTAAAAAAGAATTCAAAACAGTTAAACCAACCGGCAACCCGGACATTCCCGAGGTCAAAGAAATTACAGAGCGGGTTCCGGCTAAAAAGCGATTACTTAACACAACCAATTGCCCCCATCTGTTCATCCATTTTTTACCTTTGTCAAAATATTTGTAGTCGATGAAACGAGTGAGAAGATGATCTTTGGGATTTTGCTCCAACCCCGCTCCCCATTTTCTCCCGAACCAATACATGTTCATAAAACCTATAACAGAAGCTATTACAGTTATGACGAGTAACAATGTGAAAGATATTACACCCTCGGCAGCCAAGTATCCGCCGAAAGCTACAATTACATCTCCCGGCATGGGCGGAATAATATTTTCAATGTAAGCGATCCCAAAAAATATCAGATAAATCCCCAAAGGCGGAACTACATTAATCCACTCAACAATACTCTGAACGATCTGATCAGCCATTCTTCACTGCTTTTTCGACCAATGCTACAGCTGAGCACGAAATTCCCTCTTTTCTGCCGGCAAATCCCATTTTTTCGGAAGTAGTGGCCTTCACTGAAACCTGATTGACATCTACTTTTAAAACCTTTGCAATCGATTCTCTGATGCTTTCGATATAAGGAGACAATTTTGGTTCTTCTGCCACTACCGTAGCATCCAGATTACCAAGAGTAAATCCTTTTTCCTGAACTATTTCGTATGCTCGTTTGAGTAAAATCTTGCTGTCAATATTTTTAAACTCAGGATCATTATCCGGAAAATGCTTTCCGATATCGCCAAGAGCAAGCGCTCCCAATAGCGCATCTGTAATTGCATGAAGTAAAACATCAGCATCAGAATGCCCCTGAAGACCGAGCTCAAATGGAATCTCAATTCCACCCAAAATCAGTTTTCGCCCTTCAGCAAAAGCATGAACATCAAAACCGTAACCTATTCTGATATTACCCATCAGCTTTTCCCCACAATTAGGTTAGCAACTTCAAGATCGATCGGATAGGTGATTTTAAGATTTTCTCTACTTCCTTCCACCATCTTAATTCTTCCCCCTATTTGCTCCACCAATGAAGCATCATCCGTTCCAAGAAAACCATTTTGAATTGCCGAATTATAAGCTTCAATCAAAAGATTCTTCTTAAAAACCTGCGGAGTTTGAGCCTGCCAAAGGAAATCCCGATTTGGCGTCTGTTCGATAAATGTTTCAGAATTTATTCTTTTGATGGTGTCTTTTGCAGGAACTCCGAGAACCGCTCCATCAAATTCCTGAGCCATATGAAAACATTTGGTAATTTGCCCAACTGTAACGAAAGGACGAACGGCATCGTGCACAGCCACTAACTCGACTTCATCATTAAGCTGATTAAGTGCATTCATAATTGAATTTTGCCGTTCTTTGCCTCCCTCAACAATCTTGCACTCAATGCCGTCGGCATTTATTTCTTCCCAAAGCTTTTCGCACTGAGTCATCATTGCCTTAGAAGTAGAGATAATAATCTGAACCATTCCTTCAACTTTAAGAAATGGCATCAAAGTACGCTTCAGAATTGGAACACCCGATAATTCAATAAATGGCTTCGGGATTTCAGAACCTAATCTGACTCCACTTCCCGCAGCCGGTATGATTACCGCTTTTTTTGCCAATTACAGGATCAACATTGCATCGCCGAATGAGAACAGGCGATAGTTTTCTTTCTTAGCTTCTTCGTACGCCTTCATAATGAAATCATATCCGCCGAAAGCAGCCGCAAGCATTAGTAATGTTGATTCGGGACGGTGAAAGTTTGTGATAAGCCCTTCTGTAATTTTAAACTGGTAAGGTGGGTAAATGAACTTATCTGTCCAACCTGTACCCATCTTAGACATACCACTTGCCATCACGCTGGTTTCGATGGTACGAACAGCGCTTGTTCCGATTGCAACAACTTTATTCTTTTTAGATTTCAGAGCAACATTGATCTTGTCAGAAGTTTCTTTGGAGATAAAATAATTCTCAGAATCCATTCTGTGCTTAGTAAGATCTTCCACTTCAACATTCCTGAATGTTCCCCATCCGATATGAAGCGTGATCGGGAGCATTTCCACTCCTTTCTTTTCAATCTTTTTGATCAGCTTGTCCGTGAAGTGCATACCTGCTGTTGGCGCAGCAACTGCTCCACGCTCGGTAGCGTAAATCGTTTGGTAACGCTCTTTATCTTCATCAACCGGCTCTCTTTCGATGTAAGGAGGCAATGGCATTTTACCTAAGGCATCCAGTTTTTCGTAGAGCTCATTAAAAGGTCCGTCATAGAGAAAACGAATGGTTCTACCACGGGATGTAGTATTATCCACTACTTCGGCCATTAATTCATCATCACCTTCTCCGAAGTACAGCTTATTCCCGATTCTGATTTTTCGGGCCGGCTCTACCAAAACATCCCAAAGCATATTTTCCGGCTGAAGCTCTCTAAGCAAAAACACTTCAATATCAGCTTCGGTTTTCTCTTTCTTTCCTTCAAGCCTTGCAGGAAATACTTTTGTATTGTTATAAATAAGCACATCACCTTCATTCAAATATTCGTGAATATCTGAGAACTTTTTGTGCTCAATGGTTTCTTCTGCACGATTAAGAACCATCAATCGCGCTTCGTCTCTTTTCTTAAGTGGTTCTTCGGGTACGTTTAATCCTTCAAGTTCGTATTTAAAATCGGTGAGTTTCATTCTCGCCTGTCCTGTTATTGAATGGAGATTGTAATGCTAATTTCAAAAGTTGAGAAAGATAGGCTTTATTATAAAGAGATTCAAAGAAAGATACTGCGAACTACTGTTTCTTATTTATGGTTGATTAGTTATACTTATAGGTAAGGTTCAACGTTAAGAGCCAAAACATTTTATCATGAAAAAGTTTACTTACTTCTTATTACCGGTTCTGTTATTTCTGACTGTTAATGCTAATGCGCAATTGCGAGGAGACGTTTCCACCCCGTTTGATTATCAGGGAAACATTGTTAACTCTCAATCAGCTACTGTTGAAAGTAAACTCGCTTCATTTTTCAGAAACAATATCACCTTCAGCCATTCTTATTCAATGAGCTTCAGCTCTTTTGGAGGATCTTATCAAAATTTGAATGCTTACACCAACACGATGAACATCGCATTCAGTGAAAGATTGCAAGGTCGGGTTGATGTATCGTTTTTCCACTCTCCATTTGGAGGTAACAGCACTTTTAATTCCGGTCTCGATCAACCTCAGGTAATGATCAGCAATGCCGAATTGAATTACAAAATCAGTGATAACGCAAATATTCGTTTACAATATCGAAGAACGCCTTACAGCCCGTATGGTTTCTCTCCATTCAATAATGGGTTCAGAAACTATGACCGATTCAATTCCTTCTATTATTGATTTTTTGAATGGCTGAACCTAAAGGCGAGCAAACTACATCCAATAAAAATCTTTACCTGAATTCTGCAATTGGTTTTTTGAGCGTCCTTCTGCTCGGACTCCTGATTGCTCTGTTCACACGTATTATATACCCAAGAATTTTTAATCAGCGTGCTCAGGTTTCTACTTCCGAGTTAATAGGACCAATTATTCAATTGGAAGTTTTGAATGGGTGTGGAGAAGCAGGAATAGCTAACAATTTTACTTCATTACTGAGAGATAATGGGTTTGACGTTGTGGAAACAGGAAATTTCGAACGCTTTGACGTTGAAAATACTTTTGTCATATCCAGGGGTTCATCTCCAGTTAATGCTAAGCGTGTAGCTGCTGCATTGGGAGTAGACGAAAAATTTATTATCAGAGAAGAATCACCTGACTTTTATCTCGATGTAACCGTAATTTTGGGTAAAGATTATACTTCATTAAATACAAACTAAAACCGACCAATATTTTGCCGGAAAAGGAACAATTTTCAAATGCGTATTCTGAAGATGAACTGAAATCATCTAAAGTAGTTGATGTAATTACAGAAGCACTCTTAAGTAAAAAAGCCAATGATATTACTGTGCTTGATGTATCGGAGTTAACTACTCTTGCTGAATATTTTGTGATCTGCCACGGTAATTCTGACGTTCAGATTAAAGCACTCGCCGATGTTGTTGAAGAAGAGGTGCGTAAACAATGTGATGAAAAAGCCTGGAGAAAAGAAGGCGGAACGGGGCGCTCGTGGGTGATTCTCGATTTTGTAAATATTGTAGTTCATGTAATGAGTGAAGAGAAAAGAAATTATTACGGCATTGAAAGATTATGGAATGATGCCAAAGTAACGCACATCAAAGATGAAGTAGATTAATTGCCATGGCTCAGAAATCCCATCAGGTATTAATCACTGAGCCAATTCCTGTAAAGGTTATAGAGCATCTGAAAAAGTATGCTGATGTAGTAATCGGCAAAAAAGGACATTATCAGAATAAAGAAAATCTTATCGCAGATATCGGAGATTTCGATGCTCTGCTGTGCATGCTTTCCAATCCGGTAGACGCTGATGTTTTAAAACATGGCGATAACCTGAAAGTTGTTGCCAATTTCGCAGTGGGCTACAATAACATTGATGTTGATGCCGCCAGTGAGCTGAACATCAAGGTTGCAAATACGCCTGATGTTCTTACCGAAGCTTGTGGAGATTTTGCCATGGGATTACTTCTGGCGGTTTCAAGAAAATTCAATCAAGCTGAAAAATATTTGAGAGCAGGAAAGTTCTCAGGCTGGGAACCACTTGGATTTTTAGGAATGGAGCTCAGAAATAAGAAACTGGGAATTATTGGTATGGGAAGAATAGGGCAAGCATTTGCTCATCGTGCGAAGGCTTTTGGAATGGAAATCTATTACCACAACAGAAACCGAATTGAACGGTCGATTGAGGAAGAGTTGAATGCAACTTTTATACCTGATTTGGAACAAATTGCCTCTGAAAGTGATGTACTTAGTTTAAATTGTCCATTAACAGAGGAAACCCATCATCTTATTAATTCAAACGTTTTCGATTTGATGCCGTCTCATGCTTTGCTTATAAATATTTCACGTGGTTCCGTAGTTGATGAAGAAGCTTTGGCCGAAGCCCTTCATCAGAAGAGAATTGCAGGTGCAGGTCTTGATGTATTCGAAAAAGAACCTGAAGTACATCCGAAATTGCTTACCGCTCCAAATTGTACGATACTCCCTCATATAGCCAGTGCTACTTTTGAGACAAGAGAAGCTATAGGGATGCTCGCAGCAAACGCAATTATTGACGTTTTAAAAGGTGTTCCGGATTCCGAAATTTCCAACTTGATTTAATACATGAGCAACAAATATCCTGTACGAATTTATATTCAGGCCGTTATGCTTATTTTAACGATAATCAGTTTTGCAGGATATGAGATTTACAATTATTCCAATTCTCCCAATAACGCAGAGATTGAAAACATTGCTGCTGAAAATGTTGGAACAGCTTCGAAAACTTTCGAGCGATTTTTGGGTGACTTCAGGAATGAAAGCAATGAAATCAGGTCTAAGATTGAACCGCTACTTGATGATTCTGAAGAAAACAGTCGGGAAATCTATTCCATTTTAAGCAACTCGCCTGATCTTTGGGGAAGTTCAGTAAGTCGCGAAAGTGAAGCGTTAATTTGGTCCGGTTTCAAAATTGAATATTCGCCCCGGCTGGATTCCATCAGTCATGACACTCTGATTCTTGATATCCATCAGGATGACAATGTCACCTATTTAGTTTCTTATCAAAAATTCTTTACTGATTCTACAAACGCTTTTGAACTGCTTTTGAGTAAAAAACTCAGGCAAAACAACATTATTGAATTTGGTGAAGATGTACGCTTAACGGTTCCGGAAGCTTTAAACTTGGAGAACTCTTTTCCTGTCCATTTCAGCTTTGGTGAACCTATACCTGATGATATTATTTTCAGTTCGGAGCAAGTACAAGCTGATTCTGCAATCACTACTACTATATACGCTTCTGCATCCGATAAAAACGTTTTCCTTGATTCTCAAGAGATGAATCATGCAAAAGTCAGGTTAGCCTTTATTCTGATTCTATTTGTTCTTTCCGGATTTTGCTTATTCAGTGTATCCAAGCTTTTTGATCCTAATCAGGCTTTTCTGATTTCTGCAATAACAATTTTTGTAGCCTGGATACTGATATGGTTATTACTTCCTACACTTAATCTCGACCTCGTATTAGGCTCACAAAGTATTCAGATTGAACTTTTTTATCTTGCGCTGAATACGATTCTGGCGCTGGCGTTTGCAGTCATAATGACTGACTTCTACTATGAATATGAATTTTATGAGGGATGGCTAACTGAAAAAGTAAGTTTTGCACTTCTTTTCTCAGTAGGAATTTTAATTGCAATAATTACTACCGGGATTCCGGGCTCATTATTTAGTTTAACCGCAAGTACTCCCTTAAATCTCTATGATCTGAACCTTTATCCTGACCTTTCAGTACTTCTGTACTATATATTTTCAGGTTTACTCTGGATAACAGCTTCCTGGTCCATCATATATTTGCTTTTATTTCTGTTAAAAGGGTCGAAAGTCAATACACTCTATTCATTGATATCTGTATCAACAGGTTTTATTCTTTGCTCATTTGTGATTCACGTTTTCATTGATTCAAATAGTCAATGGACCTTATTCATCTCGGTATCAGCCTTTCTCATCCTTTCGGCAATCTCTTTTCTATCAAATATCAGAGTTATCAACCTCCGAAAAAGATCTCGTTTAAGACTTTTTATTTTCGCTTCTTTTTTGGCTTCCCTGCTTTCTTATACTTCCTTCTATTTCGGGCAAAAAGAATGGCGCAGTCAGGAACTTGTATCACAGGCAAAAGAATATGCTCAGGAAAGTCAACTCAATATTGAAAGTATTACCGTTCAAACACTTTTACTTCTCGAAGAACATCTAAGCGGGATAGAGGCGAGTAGCGTAAACGAAGATCGAGCGCAATTAACTACTGAATTTCAGGATCATATTGAACTGATTTTCAATCGAAACCCTGCATGGCAAAATTTTTCGTTTTCTGTTCAATTAATCGATAATAATGGAAATTCAATATCCGAATACACTTCAAATCTAAACGCACCGGGCTGGACTAAAACCTACGACATGTTTAGCCTGGAAGTTCCTTTCGAACAGGAGCGAATTCGCAGAGAGCGGTTGCGACCTATAATAAGAGAGAACCCGCTGGAACAACCACCTGCAAAATATACTTCTTTTCGTCAGGGTTGGATTCCCTTCTTTAAGAGCGCTGAATCTGAGGAAAAATTAGGTTGGATTCTGTGTTCAGTATATCAGGAACAAACAGAATACAGAAAGCCGTTACGAGCTGTACTTGCGAGCAGAAGAGCGGACGACAAATACACATCTTTTCAACTAAGTGAATACAATAATGGTAGACTGACCAGAAATTTAATGTCCGGCAGCCCTGTGGAGATTCCTAACTATAACATCGTCCCGAACCAAATTGAGCAACAACTTTCGCCGGATTCTACACTAACTCTCACACAAACAATCTCAGGGAAAAAAGTAACTGAGTTCTTTCTAAAGACCGATGACCAAACCATAATAAAAGTCTCTACACTTTCGGTAACCTGGTTCAATCATATTTATTCCATTTTACGATTTTTCTTTTATCTGTTATTTGGAGTAATCGTTCTTTCACTTCTTTTTCAGTGGCGGGGAAATCTGCAAATACTTGGAACTAATGAACGGTTTAAAGACCGGTTAATTGATCGGTTTATCCTTTCCTCATTAATTTGTTTGGTAGCATTGGTAACAGCTTCTTCAATTGCTATCACAAATCAAAGTGAGAATACAACCATTGAAGAACTCGAAAACAAACTTTCGGGTATTCATTACACTTTTGAAGAGCAGCAGCAAGATAATATTACTGAGGAACTGCTTTACTCAAGCACACTTATCAATTCTGATGCCGTTCTGTTTTCTAAGAACGAAGTTCTCGGATCTACTGCTCCTCAAATTTTTTCTCAGAACTTTTTACCAGCTCAAATCCCCTGGCATATTTATGATAGCTTTAAAAGAGGCGAAAGTAATTATGCCACGGAAGTTTTCACCATTGGTGATTTAGAATTTTTGATAGGATTTACTGCCATTCGCAGTGATGGAGAACTTAATTACGTAGCCGCCGTTCCTACTTTTTTGAAAACGCCAAGTTTCAACGAACAGCTTTTAACTACCATCAGTTACCTCGTGGGAATCTTCGTGGTCGTATTTGGAGTGTTCATTCTTTTGGCTTCGTTTATCGCCAACCGCATGACTAATCCACTTGAAGAACTCAGCGAAGGAATTAAAACTATTTCTGACGGAAATCTGGAGACCACTCTTCCTGTAAAGAGTAATGATGAAATCGGTTCTTTGACCAACACTTTTAACATTATGGTTTATCGCTTACAGGAACTCCGTAAAAATCTGGTTGAAGCGGAGCGTGAAGCCGCGTGGAAGGAAATGGCTCAACAAGTAGCTCATGAAATTAAAAACCCTCTAACTCCAATGAAGCTGAATCTTCAGCATTTGGAAAGGCAGATAAAGGCAAAAGATATATCATCGGATGATCTGAAAGAAAAAGTGTCCAGAATCAATGAAAATATGATCGATCAGATTGAAGCTTTGAGTAGAATTGCATCTGATTTCTCTAAGTTTGCCCGACCAATGGAGCAGGAATTAGAAAAGTTGGACATCAATCAAATTCTTCGAAATACAGCTGATCTTTATTCCGGAAATTCATCCATAATCTTTAAAACTGAAATTGATGAATCTCCTCTGTGGATGAGTGGAGTAAAAGATGAATTGCAGCGGGTATTCATTAACCTGATTAAAAACGGTATCGAGGCCATCCCTAAACAGAGAAAAGGTGTGATTACCATTAAAAGCCGAACTTCAGATAACAGAATCAACATAGAAATTTCTGATAACGGAGAAGGTATACCCAAAGAAAACGAGCGATCTATTTTTGTTCCTAATTTCAGCACCAAGTCAAGCGGAACAGGGCTTGGACTCGCCATCACAAAAAAAATTGTAGAAGAGCATGGCGGAAGTATTAAGTTCACATCCACACTCGGTAAAGGAACTACTTTTATGCTGAGTTTCGATTTTTTTACAGAAAAGAGTGAAAACTGAGTTACCATTCACTGGTTAACTTCTTACCATTACAGGCTAAATTTATTCCATGCCTGACCAGATCCAAGAAATAAAAAAAGAAAGTTCGGTTCTTCTGAAAATCGGAGGACCGATTATTGCTACTCAGTTGATGAGAATGGGACTGAATTTCACCGATACAGTGATGGCAGGCAATTTGTCTGCTTTGGATCTTGCGGCAGTGGCTATTGGCAATGCGGTTTATCTTCCCATCGCTATTTTTTGCATGGCAACACTGATAGCTATAAATCCGGTGGTATCAGAGCATCTTGGAGCACGCCGTTTTGAGGAGATTGGGAAAAGCGCCAGACAAATGCTGTGGCTGGTTTTGGCTTTAACTATTCCGGCGTTCTTTATCACGAGGAATTTAGATTTAGTCATGGAAATTTCAGGAGTACAACCGGAAATTATCCCGATTTCTACAGATTATCTCAAAGCTATTTCATGGGGATTGCTTCCTCTATTTGCTTACGCTGGTGTTCGATATTTTAGTGAAGGACTATCCGTTACAAGACCTGCAATGTATATAGCAGCGGCAAGTCTAATTCTGAATGTAGGCGCCAATTATATATTTATGTATGGTGCATTTGGAATCGAAGGCATGGGAGCAGTTGGTGCGGGCTATGCTACTTCTATTATCAATCTGTTTGCAGCGATAGTTTTCATTGGTTTTATGATGAAATTCAAGCCATTCAAACGCTTTAATATATTCGGAAAAACCAAAGGTCCTGATCCGACAATATTCAAAGAACTTCTCAGAATTGGTGCCCCAAATGGTGCCAGCTCAACGATGGAGGTTTTGCTTTTCGCAAGTGTGAGTGTACTGATGGGAACTTTGAGTGTGGAAGCTTCTGCATCACATCAAATTGCCATTAATGTAGCAGCTACTTTATTTATGATTCCGTTCGGGCTTTCAATGGCAATTACTCAGCGTGTGGGGTTCTCAATTGGTCAGGGTTCGATGGAAAAAGCAAGATTCAGAGGCTTTGTTGGAATCGTAATTTGTGCTTCCATAATGACTTGCACGGCAATAATGCTCTTTACCATTCCTGAAACCATCATCGCTATTTATACAGATGATCCAATAGTAAGTGCTATGTCTGTATCACTTTTATTTATGGCGGGATTATTTCAAATATCAGATGGATTGCAAGTTGGTGGGTTTGGAGCGCTACGAGGATTGAAAGATACAAGAGTGCCGATGATTGTAAACTTCATTGCTTATTGGGTTATTGGTTTTCCGGTAGGATATTATTTGGGCATAGTTTCTGATTTTGGCCCCGAGGGTCTTTGGATTGGACTAATTTCCGGATTGTCGGTGGCCGCAGTATTGCATAACTTCAGATTTCATAGATTGACGAGGAATTAGGAATAATTGAATATAAAATTAGGAATAGCATTACCATGCCTCGATTTAGATCATCCTTGATTGAAAGTATTTCATATTCCTAATTCTAATATTCCTAATTCCAAAACTGAACTAATTCTTTCGCATATTCGTAATTAAACCATGCCTACATACATTCACGATATTCAAACTGCTGTTCCTCCCGGGAAAAACTCTCAGAAAAATGTTCGTGAAATGATGAAGACTGCTCTCTCGGGCGACAGAAAAACTCAGGCAATCTTACATCGTATTTACACTCAGTCCGGCATTGAAAAACGTCATTCGGTTATCGACGAATTTCGTAACCATGAAAAGCATAATCCTTTTTTGAACGGAGAAGCTCCATCAACAGGGCAACGAAATAATATCTATAAAAAGGAAGCCTCAACCCTGTTTGTAGAAGTAGGTCAAAATCTGTTGAATCAAAATCCGAATATTGAGCCATCTGATATTACACATGTCATTACCGTTTCATGTACCGGATTTTATGCTCCCGGCCCGGATTATGATTTAGTAAAAAATTTAGGACTGAAGCCTGAAACTGAACGGTTCCACTTGGGATTCATGGGTTGCTTTGCTGCATTTCCTGCCCTAAAAATGGCACATTCCTTCTGTACAAGTAATGAAGAAGCTACAGTATTAATCGTGGCAACAGAACTTTGTTCGCTTCACTTTCAGCAGAAAACCGATATCGATAATCTTATATCGGCATCCGTTTTTGCGGATGGTTCTGCCGGAGTATTGGTAAGCAATAAAGAACCGGACAAAAAAGGATATGAGATAAAAGCATTCGCGTCTTCTTTGGCTCCAAAGGGAGAAAAAGATATGGCGTGGGATATCGGGGATAAAGGTTTTGACATGATTTTATCGACTTACGTACCTGATATCATCGAATCAAATCTTGCAGAAGTAATCCGGCCACTTTTCGAAAAATACAGTATGCAATATACTGATATTAACTATTGGGCATTACATCCCGGAGGCAGAGCTATAGTTGATAAAATAGAACAGAGTTTAAAGTTAAAAGCTCATCAGGTACAAGCCTCAAGAAATGTGTTAGCTAATTATGGAAACATGAGTAGTGTTACCGTACTTTTTGTGCTTAAAGAAATTCTGAGTTTTAATCCGCAATCGGGAGATAAAGTACTGCCCATGGCATTCGGTCCCGGACTTACAATAGAGAGCGGGCTTTTAACTGTATCCTGAAATGAATTTTTTTCTTACATCACGTCAACCGGATTTGAATGAAAAGATGGATGATCCGGACTGTGATCAGGAACTTCTGTTTAATACCTACCGAAGTTTTAAAGCCATAAACAGCTTACTTGCGGGCTGGACCAAAATCTATAAGCGGGAAATCCGTCCTTTTTTAGAAAAAAACAACGGAAAATGCTCCATCCTTGATATTGGAGTTGGCGGAGGTGATGTCCCGGAAAAGTTGATTTCTCTTGCAAAGAATGATGGATACACTCTTAAAATTTTAGCCATTGATCCCAACGAGCGTGCTATTGGTTATGCTGAAAGAAATTCTACGTCATCTGAGATCAAATTCAGACAAGCTTATTCTTCTGATCTTATTGAGGAAAAAGAAACCTTTGATTTCGTCCTTTCCAATCATTTGCTTCATCATTTATCCGATGAGCAGATTTTGAGATTATGCGATGAGGCTACAAAGCTGAGTTCTCACAAAGTATTATTTAATGATATCAGAAGAAGCGACGCTGGTTATGTACTTTTCTTTTTGCTCTCCAAACTATTCTTTCATCGTTCTTTTATTTCTTATGATGGACTTATTTCCATAAAACGAAGTTTTATACATTCTGAATTAGAAGACATAGTTTCTGAGCAATGGATCATCAGTCGTTTCCATCCTTTCAGATTACTCCTGAAGTATGAAAAAAGCTGAAATAAATATCGTTGGTGGCGGACCGGTTGGTCTTTTTTTGGGAATCAACCTCATTAAATCTGGGATCGATTGCACCATTTTCGAAAAAAGATCAGAACCTGTAAGTGATTCACGCTCATTAGGCATTCACCCTGTTTCGATGGAGCTTTTCAGGAAACTCGAAATACATGAACCTTTTTTAGATCAGGGAATTAAAATAAAAAAAGGTTTAGCTCATACCGGAAACCAGTCTCTTGGAGAAATAGACTTTTCGGTTTTATCTCCACCTTTTAATTTTATACTGGCAATTCCGCAGTTTCAAACTGAGCGTATTCTCGAAAAAGCATTCCTCAAACTTAAACCAGATGGTTTGATCAGAAATGCAGAAGTAACGCGTATCCAACAAAAAGACGATGGAGTTTTACTGGAATATGATAAAGACAATGAAAGGTCGATTTCTTCATCAGATTACCTGATTGCCTGCGATGGAAAAAACAGCTTTGTTCGACAATCGCAGAGTATTTTTTTTGGAGGAAAGAGATATCCCGATACGTATATAATGGGTGATTTTGAGGATAACACTTCCTTCGGAGATCAGGCTGTAGTTTTTCTTCCAAAAGAAGGAATGATAGAATGCTTTCCTCTTCCGAACGGAATGAGGCGTTGGGTGGTAAAAACGGATGAATACCGGTCAAACCCTTCTGCTGAACTCATATCAGAATTTATAAATAAAAGAACTACTTATAATTTAGATGGATTGGGTAGTATTATGCTAAGTGCTTTCGGAGTTCAACATTTTATGGCGGAGCAATTTGTCAAAAATAAGATAATTTTATGTGGAGATGCTGCTCATGTTGTAAGCCCGATTGGTGGACAAGGAATGAATTTAGGCTGGATGGGAGCGAACATTATCACTGATATTTTCAGAGCATCTGATAGCAATGAAGTTCATGAATCTCTGAAGTCACGATATGAGCAAGGTCATCGAAAAGTGGTACAAAAAGCTGCACGAAGAGCGGAGTGTAATATGAGATTAGGAAGAAAAACCAATTTTCCTGCTCTTAGAAATATGTTGATCAGGTTGTTGCTTACTAACGCCCTGAATAGCTTTACCGCAAAACAATTTGCTATGAAAGGTTTGGCTGAATCTTAAGTCAGATTCTGGAATAACGCTCCTGATCACGACTGAAAATCAGCGAAAATGTTGTTCCGCCATGTTCATTCATATGTTGTCTGGTTTCTCCTGAAAGTTTTTCTCCAAGTGTTTGAATAACTACAGATGCCAGATTATCCGATACCGTACCGTCCAGATATTCTGAGATTCCATTTCCATCATCAGAAATACTGACTAACACTTTATTCCCCTCATCCTTTTTAACGGCAATACTGATTTTACCCTGATCCAATCCGATAAAAGCTTCCCGGTACATGTTCAAAATCACTTCGTTGATAATCAAACCAACGGTAAGTGCCGTACTTGCTTTCAATTGAACTTTATCAATATCCAGATTGTAGCTGATATCCTTTTCAAAATCTCCGAAAATATCTACCACGGTAGATGTTAAATGCCCAACATAAAATCCAAGATCTACCAATTCTCTACCTTCCGAATTAAAAAGCACTTCATGGGCGTGAGCAATAGTTTCGATTCGTGAACCCGTTGCCTTCATCATAAACTTGGCATTCTCTTCACTAAGCATTGGCACCTGAAGTTGAACCAGTGCATTAATTGCTGAAAGTGTATTCTCGAATCCCTTGTGGATTTCTTTGAGACGATCTTCTTTGTCCTTGATTGAGTTTTTTAACTCATCTACTTCCCTTGCCTTTTCTATTGACAGTGCAACATGTGCAGCCAAAGTTTCTAAGACCGGAATATCTTTTTCTGTGAAACCTTTTCCGTCCTTTTTATTCAATGCCTGCATAATTCCAATCACTTCCTTGTTGGAACCAAACATTGGAACGCAAACCATATTCCGTGTTTTAAAATCTTCGCTGATATCTCCAAAAAACTCTTTGCTTTCAGACATATCATTCACCAGATAAGGTTCTTCTGAATCCAGCACCCAGCCGGCAACTCCTTTATTTCTTGGGATTATCTGTCCCTTAATTTCATCTTTTACCGGACCGGTTGGTACGCTGAGGTGCAGTCTCCCCGTCGCTTTATCCAGCAGCATCAGTGAACTGGCTTCGGCATCAATTACAGAACAAACCGATTCCATGCACTTCAATAATAACTGCTTAAGCTCCATCGTACGATTGATTCCCTCAATCGCATGAAGTAGCAGTTTCATATTTTTGTAGTTTTCAGCCACGAATTCTTAAAATTTAGGGAAGATGTGCTATTCTTAGCATAAAACAAAAAAACCCTGATTAAAATTAATCAAGGTTTCTTTGCTTAGAGAAAATTTACTGTTAACTCTGCTTGCTTTCTTTCAGATAATCAAGAAGTACAGTGTGCAGAATTCCTCCGTTTCGGTAATAGTCAACCTCCACCGGGGTATCAATTCTACTGTTTGTGGTAAAATTGATCTCTTCACCATCTTCAGTTACTGCAGTAACCTTAACCTCTCCACGAGCTTTTATATCATCACTCAAGTGGATCGTATAAGTTTCAGTGCCATCCAACCCAAGAGATTCCGGAGTTTCGCCATCTTTAAACTGAAGCGGGATTACTCCCATTTGAATCAGGTTTGAACGGTGAATTCTTTCGTATGATTCTGCAATTACTGCCTTAACGCCAAGAAGATTGGTACCTTTTGCAGCCCAGTCACGGGAAGAACCCGTTCCGTACTGATTTCCGGCGATGGCAATTAAAGGAGTGTTGTTCTCTTTGTATTTCAGAGAAGCATCATAAATTGTAGTGATTTCACCCGTTGGATGGTATTTAGTATAACCACCCTCTTTTCCAGGAGCTAATTGATTTTTAAATCGAACATTCGCGAAAGTACCTCTTGTCATCACACGATCATTTCCGCGACGAGATCCATAGGAGTTGAAATCCTTCTTCTCTACTCCGTGATCTTTCAGGTATTCCCCGGCCGGTGAATCTTCTTTGATACTTCCTGCAGGAGAAATGTGGTCCGTTGTGATAGAGTCACCAACTTTAACCAATACTTTTGCTCCTTCTATGGATTTGATTGGCTCAGGTTCCTCACTCATGTCCATGAAGAATGGAGGCTCCTGTATATAGGTTGATTTTTCATCCCAATTAAACAAATCGCCACCGGAAACCGGAATTTCTTCCCAGGTTGGTGATTCAAAAATATCGGAATACATCTCATCAAAAAGATCAGGGCGAATTGCATCATCCAAGTGCTCTGCAATTTCTTCCGTTGTCGGCCAGATATCTTTCAGATAAACATCATTACCGTCTTTATCCTTTCCGATCGGATCATTATTCATGTCGATATCAACAGTTCCGGCTAATGCATAAGCAACGACCAGTGGCGGTGAAGCCAGGAAGTTAGCTTTTACCCATGGATGGATTCGACCTTCAAAATTTCTGTTCCCTGATAAAACACCTGCTGCAATTAAGTCGCCATCTTTGATTGCTGTTTCAACCGGCTCAGGAAGTGGTCCGGAATTTCCGATACAAGTTGTACATCCGTAACCAACTAAGTTAAATCCAAGTTGATCCATGTACTCTGTTAAACCTGCTTCTTTCAGATATTCAGTTACAACTCTTGAACCCGGAGCTAATGAAGTCTTTACATACGCAGGAACTTTTAAGCCTTTTTCAACAGCTTTTTTAGCCACGATTCCGGCACCCAACATTACGCTTGGGTTTGATGTATTGGTACAGCTGGTGATTGCAGCAATTACCACATCGCCGTGAGTCATTTCAATTTCCTGACCGTTCTTGTATAAACCTTTGTTCGCTAATTTCTCCTGCTCAAGATTGAAACCCATCGTAGGATTATCGCTTGTCAATGAAGTTTCGAACGCTTGCTTCATGTTTGAAAGCGTGATTCGATCATGAGGAAGTTTTGGTCCTGCAAGCGAGGTTTCAACCGTGCTTAAATCAAGCTCAAGTGTGGAAGAAAATTCAGGATCAGGAGTATTATCTGTTCTGAATAATCCCTGAGCTTTGGTATAATTTTCTACCAGTTGAACTAATTCGTCTGAACGCCCGGTTCGTTTCATATAGCGCAGCGACTCATCATCAATCGGGAAAAAGCCCATCGTTGCTCCATACTCAGGAGCCATGTTTGCAATAGTAGCACGATCAGGTAAACTCATGTTGCTGATACCATCGCCGTAGAATTCAACAAACTTTCCAACCACTCCATGCTTTCTAAGCATCTGTGTAACGGTTAGGGTCAAGTCTGTAGCAGTTACTCCTTCACGAAGTTTCCCTGTTAATTTCATTCCCGTTACCTGAGGAACCAACATCGAAATTGGCTGGCCAAGCATTGCTGCCTCCGCTTCAATTCCACCAACACCCCAACCTAAAATACCAAGTCCATTGATCATCGTGGTGTGAGAATCTGTTCCTACTAAAGTATCAGGATAAGCAGTTTTGGTTCCGTCAGCTTCTTCTCTCGTGAAAACTCCGCGTCCTAAATATTCAAGGTTTACCTGATGTACAATTCCACGTCCCGGAGGCACTACTCTGAAGTTATCAAAAGCCTCTTTTCCCCACTTCAAAAACTCGTAGCGTTCATTGTTACGCTCCATTTCCTTTTCAACATTCAGCATCAAAGCGGCGTCTTTTCCAAATACATCAACCTGAACGGAGTGATCAATTACTAAATCAACAGGAACCTGTGGATTAATATCTGTTGCTTTACCACCCATTCGTTGCATAGCAGAACGCAGAGCAGCTAAATCTACTACAGCAGGAACTCCGGTAAAATCCTGAAGAACTACTCTCGATGGTTTAAAAGGAATTTCCCCTTGTGGATCAGCCGCATTATAATTGGCAAGCGTTTCGATGTCATCATCAGTAATTGCATAACCATCATTTTCTCTTAATACGGCCTCCAGTAAAATCTTTATTGAGAATGGAAGCTTACTTACATCATAGCCTAATTCTTTAAGTGCAGGCAGGCTGTAAAATGTAGCTTCTCCGTTTCCGGTATCAAACGTTTGTTTTGTGCTTTTAAACTTGTCGCTCATTGTCAGGATTTTTTAAAATTCGAATAGATTGTAAAGATACAAATCTTTTAGGGCATTGTCTTTCAGGTATTAAGGATTTCACGGGTTTTAAAATTTTGCTCTCAGCCTAAAGAAATAAACAATAAAAAAAGCCTCATTCCTATGTGAAATGAGGCTTAATTTTTTGGAAGAAAAACTTCCGAAATTCCTTTCGTTACGTCAGGAACTTTATTGTAATCAGCTTATAGGCCAACCACATTGTTAGCGCAAGGCCCTTTTTCGCCTTCACCAACTTCATATTCAACTTTCTGGCCATCTTTTAATTCAGCGTAACCATCCGTTTGTATCTCAGAATAATGAACAAATAAGTCTTTCCCTCCGTCATCGGGAGTTATAAAACCATATCCTTTATCTGAATTAAACCATTTTACTGTTCCTGTACTCATACTACTTATTTAACTAATTATTTAATGAGCTGGTAATATACCCTTTTTTTAGTCAGCTGCCACATTTTATAGTTTAGCTGTCTTACACTTAAAAATTGGCACAATAATTGTGTAATTTATTTCGATGCATCATCAAGAGTGCATATTCTATTTAAAAAAAGTATTCAGCATTTATGATAGATAAGATCGGAAAGGTTATTACTAAGATTTTTGGTTCCAAAAGTGAGCGTGACATCAAGGCTATTCAGCCTATTGTGGAAGAAATAAAAGCTCTTGGACCGGAAATGGAAAAGCTTAGCGATGAGCAGCTTAAAGCAAAAACCGAGGAATTCAAGCAAAAAATAAAAGATGCCACTGCCGATACTTCCGCACAAATCGAGGAAGTAAAAGCAAAAATGGATAACATCGAGAATCTTTCTCAAGGTGAAAGCAGAAATCTCGCCGATCAATTAGAAGAACTTGAGCAACAATGGCTGGATATACTTGAAGACACCTTAGATGACATTTTGCCCGAAGCTTTTGCTGTGCTCAAAGATACCTGCCGTCGATTTGTCGGTAAGAGCTGGAAAGTTGCCGGAGATGAAATTGAATGGAACATGATTCCTTATGATGTTCAGTTAGTGGGTGCCATTACGCTGCATCAGGGAAAAATTGCTGAGATGAAAACCGGTGAAGGTAAAACGTTAGTGGCTATCTTTCCTGCATATCTAAATGCCTTGGCAGGACGTGGAGTTCACGTAATTACCGTTAACGATTACCTTGCAAAACGTGATGCTGAATGGAATGAGCCGATTTTTAATTTTCACGGGCTGAATGTTGCATGTATCGATAATTATCAGCCAAACTCGGAAGGTCGTCGAAAAGCTTATCGCGCAGATATTACCTACGGAACCAATAATGAATTTGGGTTCGATTACCTGCGGGACAATATGGTCATCGAAAAAGAGCAATTGGTTCAAAGAGAGCATCACTACACCATTATTGATGAGGTTGATTCCATTCTGATTGATGAAGCAAGAACGCCTTTAATTATCTCCGGTCCTGTACCAAACGATAACAAGTCGGATAAATATGAGGAAATGAAACCTCGTGTGGCTTCATTAGTTGATGCACAGAAAAAATTGGTTTCCGAATTAGTTAAGGAGGGTCAACAGTGGTTGGATAAGGGAGACGAAGAAAAAGCCGGACTTGCACTTTTCCGTGCTCAACGCGGATTCCCGAAAAATTCCCGCTTCCGAAAAATGCTTCAGGAGCCGAGTATTCAAAAGATAATTCAGAAAACAGAGGCTTTTTATCTACAGGATAATGCGAAAAACATGCCTGTGGTTGATGAATATCTCTATTACGCTGTGGATATGAAGTTGAATTCCATCGAAATGACAGAAAAAGGTCGGGAGTTCATCACAAAAAAAGGAGAAGATTCTGACTTTTTCGTAATTCCTGATTTAGGTACTGAAACTTCTATTATCGAGAATGAAATTGAAGAACTCGAAAAAGAAACGATCGAAGAGGTCAAGCAGAAAGATCTCAGCGATGAGTACATGGAGAAAAAAATTGAAGAGGCTAAGCTTGAAGTTCGTCAGGAACGAGAATCAAGATTTAATGAGCTTCATAGATTATTTGCAGAACGCGGAGATCGTATCCATACGGTTAACCAGCTTCTGAAAGCTTACACTCTTTTCGAGCGGGAAGAAGAATATATCGTTCAGGATGGTAAAGTTCAGATTGTGGATGAACATACCGGACGTGTGCTTTCGGGACGGCGTTATTCTGATGGTCTGCATCAGGCTATTGAAGCCAAAGAGCAGGTTAAAGTAGAAGCCTCTACTCAAACGTATGCTACCATTACTCTTCAGAATTATTTCAGAATGTACCATAAACTTTCCGGAATGACAGGTACAGCTGAAACGGAAGAAGGGGAATTCAACGAAATTTATGAACTGGATGTGGTGGTAATTCCAACCAATCGTCCTATTCAGCGTGATGATAAAGAAGATCTGATTTTCAAAACAAAGCGCGAAAAGTTCAATGCTGCAATCGATAAAATCAGAGAGTATCACAAATCAGGCCAACCTGTACTTGTAGGTACAACCAGCGTTGATGTTTCTGAAACAATGAGCCGAATGCTGAAACGTGCAGGAATTCCACACAACGTATTGAACGCAAAGCAGCATGAACGGGAAAGCGAGATCGTAAAGCAAGCAGGTCAGGTTGGTGCTGTAACAGTAGCTACAAACATGGCAGGACGTGGAACCGATATTAAACTTGCGCCCGGGATTAAGGAAAAAGGCGGATTGGCTATTTTAGGAACTGAACGTCACGAATCCAGACGTATTGACTTGCAGTTACGTGGTCGTTCAGGTCGTCAGGGAGATCCGGGAGTATCTCAGTTTTATGTATCTCTTGAGGATAATTTGATGGCAATGTTTGGTTCTGATCGAGTTGCCAATGTGATGGACAAACTGAATTTTGAGGAAGGTGAAGTTATCACGCACCCATGGATGACAAAATCTTTGGAACGAGCTCAATCAAAAGTAGAGCAAAACAACTTCAGTATCCGTAAAAAGCAGCTGGAATATGATGACGTGTTGAACAATCAACGTAACGTAATTTATGCCCGACGTCGTCACGCACTTTCAGGCGATCAATTGATCTCGGACATTATGGATATGCTGGAAGATTTTGTGGAAAGCAAAGTTCAGGAGGCTGTTGCTGCAGGCGATTACGAGGGGCTTCACCAAGATATTCTGATCAACCTTGCTGTGGATGTCGATTTTGATGAAGAAGAATGGCGCCAAATGAATCCGGATGATCTGGTTGATAAAATCATCGACAAAGCAATTGAGGTTTATCGCCAAAAAGAAGAGCGAATGGCAAAGCCGCTTTATGAAGTGATGAAGCGCATCACGGAAGCCAATCCTGAAACCAGACCTGATCGGGTTCAGATTATTTTTACTGATGGCATCAAAAGAATGCGAGTTGTTGTGGATGTGGAAGCTGCACTCGAAAATGAAGGTCGTGAAGTTGCCCGAGCTCTGGAACGAACCGCCGTTCTTGCTACTATTGATGAAAAATGGATGCAACATTTACGTGAGTTGGATTCCGTTAAAGAAGGTATCGGGTTGAGAGCCTACGGACAGAAAGATCCGTTGCTTGAATACAAGCGCGAAGCATTCGATATGTTCAAGCAGTTGCTTGATATGATTAACTCGGAAGTTATCTCCACCATTTGGAAATCAATGCCGGAAGCACAAGCTAATAATGATGGATTGCAGCAAGCTCAAAAGCAGAAATCCAGATTTGATACTTCACGAATGAAAGCGAGTCAGGCAGATTCTACCAATCTTGGAATGCAGGGTGGTCAGCCTCAAAACGGCAACCAGCAACAACCAAAGGGACCGAATGTTAAAAGACAACCGGTTGAAGTTGCTGATGAACCCGGACGAAATGACAAAGTAGTTATTCAGAACACGAATACCGGAGAAGTAAAAGAAGGCATAAAGTGGAAGTACGCCAAAGATATGGTTGAAAATCAGGGCTGGGTAATGGTTGAAAAGTGAAGATTAACCGATCCTTTATAGTAGTTGGTTTTATATTATTTGGAATTTCATTCTTGATTGAATCAGTAAATATCTACGGATTGTTTAGTACTCAACTTAAAGGTTACGAAGCTTTTTTAGCTGCCCTATTGTTAGACATAGAAAGTGAAAATTTCTTTTATCCAATACTTCTTAAGACGCTGAGCATTTCTAATTTCCTAATATTAGCAACACCTTTCATTATTAAGAAAAAAACAAAAGCTAAAACAGCATTTTTTTGTTTGATTTACCTTTTCATGTTACTTCAGCTTTCTTTGGCTATTACTTCAAGCTTAGATGAGAGTTCAGGCTACACACTTATATGGGAGTTTTATTTCTGGACATTTTCATACTTTTTTGTTGCTATATCACTTATCGAATATTCTACAATTAAAATGCTCGATAGAAACTCGAAAACTTAACATTGTATTAGTTCCCTCTTTTCTTATAATTGACT
Source organism: Balneola sp. (assembly GCA_965267565.1). Classification (GTDB taxonomy): domain Bacteria; phylum Bacteroidota; class Rhodothermia; order Balneolales; family Balneolaceae; genus Balneola. The sequence goes on along the minus strand of OZ254085.1, from coordinate 2,394,366 downwards.
TCAAAGTAATAAAATTTTAACAGCACACACTTACGATTGGAAGTATTAGGCATTGATATTGGAAGCTATGGCATTAAAGGTGCTATCGTTAATACCGTTTTAGGAGAAATTATTTCCAAAAAAAAATCAACGGAAAAGATTGATGATACCCGCCCACACAAGTTGATCTCCAAAATGCACACCATCGTAAAAAAATTTAATTGGGACGGACCGGTTGGCTGCGCATTTCCTGCCCCAACTACTCGTGGAGTAGTTATTAACGCAACAAGAATTGATGAGGCCTGGATCGACGCTGATGCAGATCATCTTTTCTCTGAAATTACCGGCTGCAAAGTAAATGTGATTAACGATACCGATGCTACCGGATTAGCAGAAATGACTTTTGGCGCCGGGAAAAATCAAAAAGGTACCACCATTGTTTTAACGGTTGGAACCGGAGTAGGTTCTTCGTTATTCAGTAACGGAATATTACTCCCGAATACTGAGCTTGGTCATCTACAAATTGAAGGAGTGGTAATTGAAGACCGGGCTTCCAATAAAGTTCGGAAACAGGAAGGAATCAAAAGAAAAAAATGGGCGAAACGACTTCAGCTAATGCTTGAGCACTATGAAAAAGTTTTTCATCCTGATTTGTTCATTCTTGGCGGGCAGATAAGTAAAAAGCCGGAAAAAACTTTTCCTTTCATAAAAGTGAATACCAAGCTAAAACCGGCTGCTTTAAAAAACGAAGCAAGTATTGTAGGAGCGGCTTACTATGCCGCAATGCAACAGAAACTGAATAACCGCGTCTTGAGTTAAAGTCGTTAAACTCATTTCAGCTTAGCCAAAGCTTCCTTTGCCTGCTCGTGGTTTTTATCAATTCTCAATGCCCTTTCATACTCTGATTTTGCAGATTGGATCTCATCTTTATGCTCTAAAATAGTTCCAAGCCTGAAGTGTGCCCAAGCAAGAGTATTCTCACTATATCGATCACTGAAAGAAATAAATTTTCTGATCGCCTCCTCACCAACCTCCAATCGTGTTCCGGATACTGCTGCAAGCCTGCCTATCTGATAATGAACAGCATATGCAGTTGAATCTAAAGAAAGAGCTCGCACATAATCGTCCATAGCTTCATCATATCTTTCTGATCTCTGTAAAACATTCCCCCTGTTCAAATAGATATAGGCCGTTGTATCGTTGTGAGTAATTTGTTTGGTAACTAACTCAATTGCATTCCGGAATTCACCTTCATTAAAATAGTAAGTAAATAGTCTGTTGTATGGCTGCATAGCCGCAGGATGTTGCTCTGTAAGACCTCTGTATATTTCATGAGCTAATTCCGGTTGGTCAGTGTAAGTGTAAATCCTGCCCCAGGATAACCCACCCTGAACAGGATCGAGTTTTTCAATTTCTTCCGCCTGTTTTTCAGCTTTATCAACCCCGCCTCCTAAAAAACCGGGAGCTTGTAAATAGTACTCGATTAAACTCTGACGGGCATCAATATCATTAGGATTTAATTTTACGGAAAGCTCATAATTTTTTCTGGAGTTGCGTGCTAAAAAAGGCTGCTTGATTGTTGGTGCATTCTGAGCTCTTGATCCATAACTATGCCCCAGCCACTTATGATATTTGGAGTTTCCTTTCTCATATTTTGCTGCTTTTTCAAACCAATCCGCTGCTTTTCCAAAATCGTCTTCATCAAAATAAATTCGGCCCATTAAAAAATTAGCTTCGGCATCCTTTTTATTTGATTTGAGGAAACTTTCTAATTCTGTTTTAGCCTCGTTTAATTTCCCATTATCAAAAAGAGTCTGAGCTTTATCGATAGACTGAGCAGATATAGTACTTGACAAAATAGTTAATAAACTAACTACAAAGAGAAATAGACGGATTGAATACAAGCTTTTTTTCATCAGAATAAATTTGTTCGAAAAATGAAATCAAGCTACGTGATCCTTCTCACAGAGTTTCAGCAATCTTAATTATCTGAATGCAAGGCTATCCGATTTCCTTCTGTATCTTCGAATACTGCCATAAACCCATGATCAGGGGAAATCTGCCGTCTTGGAATAGCAACTTTACCACCCGCTTCTTCTATTTTATCCTCAATGGTTTGCAAATCCGGATTGCCGTTCAGGTAAATTAAAGGACCATCTGTATTAGATGGCTGATACCACGATTCATTATAAACCAGAGCGCCGCTTACTGAGGTTTCATCCCCCGGAAAAACTTCCATTTTAAATTCATCCCCCATATCCATAGAGGCAAGCTTAATGTCAAAAATCGCTTCGTAAAATTTCTTTGCTCTTTGAATATCCATTACCGGTATTTCGAACCAGGAAATCATGTTCTTTGATGCCATAACTCTTTCCTCCGTATTTAGTTAACGGATTGTAGAAAATTGAAACGAGTTTTCAAAGGATATTTTTAATCCTCATTTCTGAGTTTTGGGATCGCCTGAATTAGTTCAATCGAATTGTTTGAAAGATCGTTAACCAACTCCGGCACACGATACACCGCCAGATCCGGAATCAGATCATTATCTTTAAATTGAGACTGCAGTACTTTTTTCTCTTTGCCCGATAGCCATTCTTCAAAATTTTCAGGATCCAAAATACAAGGCATAGTTGGCTCTAAAGGTTCAAGTAATACATTGGCCTTTTTGGTAATCACTGCAAATTCAATTCCGGTCTTTCCTTCTTCAGTTTCTATTTCCCGATATAAGCCTGCCAGACCCAGTACTTCTCTGGTGAGCATTCTAATATAGAATGGGTAATTATCATCAACGGATTGTTTCCATAAATAAAATCCACTTGCCGGAACAATACATGGCTTCAAACCCATCTCTGTGATTTCTTCTCTATTCTCTTCCACATCTGTTTTGGGAAAAGTAGAAATGACTTCGGAATTTTTTATTCCCCAGATTCCGGATACAATAACTCTTGTACGGTCATCTTTAAATATTACAGGCATCGGAGAGCCCGGAAATACATTGTAATTAGCCTCGAACATAGAATCTGAAGTTGATGAGACTTCAAACTTTTCTTCAATTAATTCTTTTTCAGCTTGTAGTACGTATCGTTTCATAAGTATTCTGCTTTTGTTTTTAAGCCAGCTGCTCGAAAAGTGTATTTATTTATAACACATAATCTATTTACTCGATTCTGCAAATAAGATAACATGTCAATGAATCTATATCCTCTGTTGAAGAAGTCTTTTCCAAAATAAAATTTATGCTAAATAAGATTTCAGGTAAGCTTCCTAAAAAGTTTATGCTAATTTGTCTTTGAACTGACTTATCTTGAAAGATAAATGCTCAAAACTACTTTATAAGCGTCATTTTACCTGAACCAATTAATGTTCTCAGTCCACTTGCGATAGCACTCACTCGGTAAAAATAAACACCGCTTGGATTGGCTGAAAGATTTACACTCTCTTCTCTTACTCCTACAGTTGCAGTACCGTTTTTCTCAAGGACCAATTGTCCATTCGCATTATAAACTGCTATCCTAAACTGAGAAACTTCCGGAACCTGAAATTGAATGGTAGTACTTGGGTTAAAAGGGTTTGGATAGTTTCCTAAAAGTTTGAAATCCGATGGGAATTCTACCGGTGGCTCATTCGAAGTTTGCACTTCTTCATTAGCTCCTTCAGCAATCCATTGTCGAATCTTGCTGATTTGATCATTAGTAAGCTGGCCACCTTGAGGCATTCTGGAACCAAAATCCGGATTTGCTTCAATCTTATCTACAAGTGGGCTTCCATCCGGATCTTCAGGAATAATATGCTTTTTATTGTATGTGGAAGATCCACTCATACTGTTTATCAAATCACTATAAGGACTTGAATCGAACCCACTCCCGCCACCGGCATGGCAACTATTGCAATTTTGGGTCATTATTGGTTCAATTTCTGAAGCATAATCAATTTGAGCATTCACAGAAATAGTTATGAAAATAAAAATTACAGTAGGTATTAAAAATCTCATCTCTCAAAATTTAGTTCAACATTAATCTAATCATAATTTTGCATAAATCAACTCTGCAATATGCTTCGAATTTCGTCCTGTGCCATCTTTGATTTGATGTCTACAAGAGAATCCCGAAGCACAAATGTTACCTTCCTCTGAATTTTCTACAGCAGGAAATAACCGTTGCGAACCAATTTCCATTGATACTTCATATTTATTCTTTTCGTAACCAAAACTACCCGCCATTCCGCAGCAACCCGAATCCAAAACTTTTACTTCATATCCTGCTTTTGAAAGTATTTGGGCGCTCAACCCTTTTTTTGAAAGAGCTTTAGCATGGCAATGCTCGTGTACCAAAACAGAACTCCCTTTGTTCAATTCCGGAATTAATTCAATATTAGCAGACAAAAATTCTTCAAACGTAAAACAATACTTTGCTATTTCTGTGGCATCCGCTAAAAGTTCAGCATCACACAAGTCTAAAAATTCATCTTTTGCTGTCAATATCTCGGAAGGTTCCAAACCAATAATTGGTATTCTTGCCTTAGAATATTCTTTCCATTTTGGGATCACATCATTCGCAATTCGTTTAGCTTCCTTTAAAAATCCTTTTGATAAAGCCGGTCTTCCAAGTTCCTGAACTTCTGTTACCATTACTTGAAATCCCATTTTCTCAAAAAGCTTCACAGCCGCTTTCGCAATATCGGGTTCATGATAATTGGTAAAAGTATCTACATATAAAACCACTTTATTATCTGATTCAATGGATTTATGAAGCTTCCACCATTTTCTGAAAGTCTGGTTTGCAAACTTTGGGAGTGTTCTTTCTGAAGATATACCTGCAAATTTTTCCAGTACAGTTTTCGTAATTTTTTGATCAACTGCCCAATTAGATAATTCTGGAAACAACCCTGCTACCGGATAAAGTTTGGTTGAATCCACAAAAAAGCGCTCACTAAATGTTGGCTTGTTTTGCTTGTGCCAACCATTAGTAAACTCGGCTTTCATCTTTGCCATATCCACATTTGCGGGACATTCACTCTTGCAGGCTTTACAACTAAGGCATAAATCTAATGCTTCTTTTAGTTCTTCTGACTTAAATTGATCCGGATTTTTTCCTTCAAAAACCTGTCTGAATACATTCGCTCTTCCACGAGTGCTGTCTTTTTCTTCTTTTGTAGCCATATAAGACGGACACATAGTGCCACCGCTCGCTGCAAGCTTCCGGCACACTCCTGCCCCATTGCATAATTCTAAAGCATCGTTAAGGCTTCCCTCTTTTCGCCAGTGAAATTCCGTATCAACCGGTTTTGAAATATACTTTGGAGAGAATCTGAGATCTTGTTCTATTGGCGGGGCATCTACTATTTTCCCGGGATTAAAAATATAGTTGGGATCCCACAGTTCTTTCACCTGCTTTAAAAGTGGAATCATTTCTTTGCCCAATACTTTTTCGATATAAGGAGCTCTTGCTCGTCCATCGCCATGTTCTCCGGAAAGCGATCCTCTGAATTCTCCAACCAGTTCAGCGATCTCTTCTGCCATGGCTTTCATTTTCTCAATTCCCTCTTCAGTGGTTGTATCGATCATTGGTCTGAGATGAAGCTCTCCTACCGAAGCATGTGCATAGAACACACAATTTGTATCGTATTTATCCAATATTTTCTGAAATCGTTCTACATAGGCAGGCAAATCCTGAACCCGAACTGCGGTATCCTCGCAAAAAGTTGGAGAGCGAGCATCTTTGCCCAGTCCCATCAGCAAACCAAGTCCGGCTTTTCTCAACTCCCAAACACTTTTCATTTTTGAGGCATCAGACAGAACAGGAAAAGCATATCCCAGATTTTTCTCATCGAGTGTTTTAACTAATTCCTGAATCTTTCGATCAATTTCGTGCTCATCATTACCGGAGAACTGAATAATTAAAATACCTTTCGGCTCTCCCTCCAGAAAGAATCGATTCTGAGATTGCTCGGGATTGGCTTTGGTGGCATTGAGTATAATATCGTCCACTAATTCTACCGCACCGGGATCGAACTTTACAGCCTCTACCGTGGCTTCCATCGATTCATGAAGTGTCCTGAATTGCGGAATAACCAGTTTTTGAATTTTGTCTGTTTCTTCAAGATTCAAAACCGCCGAACCCGTCATGGCGAGTGTTCCTTCACTCCCGCACAATAATTCACATAAATTAAATGGCTTGCCCCCTTTCTTAAAAGGCTCCATTTCAAGTAATTTATCCAAAGCATAACCGGTATTTCTTCGGATGATTTCCGGATGAGGATAATTCTTTTTTATACTCTCTTGATGTTTTTCCAGAATTGAAATCATTCCCCGATATATAGAACCCTCGAGGTTTTTCAACTTCTTTTTCTCTTCTAATTCTGAATTTGTAAGAGGTTTGAACTTTGCCCGACTTCCGTCACTCAAAATTGCATCAATCTCAATGATGTGTTCTCTGGTTGTTTTGTACTTGATGGAAAATGATCCGGAAGAATTATTACCAATCATTCCACCAATCATACAGCGGTTGGTAGTTGAGGTATCGGGTCCGAATAAAAGCCCGGATTCTCCCGCTTTATCATTTAGTTGATCCCTGATTACACCAGGCTGAACTTTTGTGACATGCTTCTCCTTATCAATCTCAACTATTTTGGTCATAAACCGGGATAAGTCCATAATTACCCCATTCCCGGTGGTTTGTCCTGCAAGACTGGTTCCCGCACTTCTCGCTGTAATTGAAAACCCTTCCTTGTTGGCTTTCAGAACCAATGTCTGAATGTCAGAAATTGTTTTCGGGAAGCTTACCCCTTTTGGAACCTCCTGATACATGGAGGCGTCCTGAGCGTAAAGCTTGCGTGAAAGTGAGTCAGTTTTTATCAAGTAAATCTCCTAAAAAATGTACCGGTGAGTGTGCAGGGTTTTCTGTTAAATATCAATTCAGCATTAGTAAATTTTGATAATTTCTCCAGTCTTGATTCCCTCAACACTTTTTAAATATCCATCAACAACTCGATTCATGGAAACGGGTGTGTGGCCCGGAAAATATTCACCTAAGGCATCAGCTGAATCTTCGACTAATCCGGGAGCTACTACATTGATTCTAATATTATCCTTTAGCTCGCATGCAGCTGAAATCACAAAAGAATTAATAGCACCATTAACAAATCCAAGTGCAGCAGAACCATGCACCGGGTCCTCCGCAAGAATTCCTGTTATCAAAGTAAATGAGCCATTTTCGTTAATATAATTCTGTCCCTCTAATACAAGATTGATCTGACCCATCATCTTACTTTTTATTCCAACATAAAAATCTTCTTCTTTAAGATCCTGAAGTGGCTTCATGGCTGCGCCACCAGCAGCTACAACCAGTGCATCAAAATTTCCTACCTCTTTATACATTTGCTTAATGGAATCTGCGGAAGTCATATCCATTTGAATATCGCCTGAAGAAGAACCGACTTTAATTATTTCATGTCGCTTTTCTAACTCTTTGGTTACAGGTTTTCCAATGGTTCCTGTAGCACCTACTATAATTATTTTCATCTGTGCTCCTTATTGGTTCCTTGAGTTTAAATTGAAAGTTTTTCGTGATCAATATTTTATCAGATTGCGAAAGAATCAGTCATTTTATTCACAATTTCATCTCCAATTGCCAAACCTGCGGTAGCAGCAGGACTTGGAGCATTTAATACGTGTATTTGACGGTCTTCCACTTCAAAGTGAAAATCGTCCAGAATTTCACCGTTAGCTTTTAATGCCATGGCTCTCACGCCCGATGGGGCTACCTTCAGATGTTCTTTTCTGATTTCGGGAATCAGTTTCTGTAATCCTTTCACAAATGCTTTTTTTGATAAAGATCGTTTGTACTCGTCTAAGCCCATTCGCCAGTGCTTAAAAGAAAGCTTCCAAAATCCTGAGTAGTCCATAATTTCGAGTGCTTCCTCCATATCAAACGATAACTTTTCGTATCCCTCTCTTTTCATAACAGGTACTGCGTTTGGACCGCATTCTATCCCACCTAAGGCCATTCGGGTGAAATGAACTCCCAGAAAAGGAAAGTCTTTATGAGGTAAAGGATAAATGAGATTATTGACCAAATATTCAGCTTCGGGTTTTAAATCGTAATATTCTCCTTTAAATGGGATAATTCGTATCGGTGTTTTCACACCTGCTGATTTTGCAACATGATCGCAATACAAGCCTGCGCAGTTTATCAAATAAGATGTTTTGAACTGATTTTTCTCAGTTTTAATGGTTAGCTCATTCTCTCCGGAATTTATTGCGACCACTTTTTCTCCAAACTTAACTTCTCCACCTGCTTCCGAAATTCGGTCACTGAGCTTTTCGCACATTCCGCTATAATCCACAATACCGGCACAGGGAACATGTAAAGCAGCAATACCTGCACAATGAGGTTCAAGCTCTAATAACTGCTCTCTATCAATTTTTTGAAGTCCCTCAATTTCATTTTCAAGGCCTCTTTTTAAAATTTTCTCTAACCTTGGCAGTTCTTCCTCATCTGTTGCAACAATTACTTTACCACACACTTCAATTGCCACATCGTTTTCGTTACAGAAATCTACTAACTGATGTCTGCCATCAATGCAGTTTTTAGCCTTGTAGCTGCCGGGTTTATAATATATTCCGGAATGAATAACACCTGAATTTTTTCCTGTTTGGTGAACAGCTACTTTGTGCTCCTTTTCGAGGATAGCAATTTTTGAATCAGGATATTTTAGCGAAAGCTTGTACGCCGTAGAAAGCCCAACTATTCCGGCTCCTACAATAGTGAAATCGTATATATTTTTTGACATGTCCTAACTTAAGCACTATTCAAAAAAAAAGCCCTCTAAAAAGAGGGCTTTTAATGTAAGACTACTATTATTGATTAGGCTGTGGCTCTGACAGAGGTCGGGCAATCTTAGAATAAATCTTACCACCATCTAATGGTAGTTCATCTAATCTGTCATATCTTCTCATATCAACCCAACGGTGACCGCCTTCCAACCATAGAGAATATCTTCTTTGAAAAAGAATTTCATCTATGATATCCTGCTGGTTTGCGCTTGCAAAGTCAGCCAGTCCCCAGGTATTTCTAACAGCGTTTATTGCATCTACTGCATCAACCAAATCAGTTCCCTGATTTCTTTGGGCTAACGCTTCTGCATAAATCAGTACCAATTCCTCATTTCGGAAAAATGGAAAAGGATCCGTATTCGTGGCAAAACGATTATCCTGATAATTAGCTGTTAAACCTTGTAGTACAACCGCATTATCTCTTAAGAAAAATTTATTGTCTACACGCTCATCTCCTGCTAAGGTATCTGCAATTAACTCCGGATGAACCGTAGGTAACTGAATAGATGTAGTATTTCTTAAGTAGAAAAACGGGTTGAACTGATCCGGCGGACCATTATAAACATAATATGCGCCTCGGTTCATTACTGCTTCACCCGCAGCAACTTCAAAGAATGGAGCTGCTGCTTCAGCGGCTGTTGCTGCTGCATCCCAGTCTTCAGCATAAATTGCTGCCCGGGCCGCAATTGCTCTGTTTAAGTTTGCCATTGTTGCAGGAGTGCTAAACTCACTAAACCCGGATGTCAATGTAAAGACGAATGACCCGCCGGCGTTATTCAAGTCGGTTAAAGCTTCATCCAGCAGATCTCTGATTGCTTGCAAAGCATCGTCGTAGCTTAAGAAAGGTCCGAGATTTGTTGGATCTGCAACATCAATTCTGATGCCCTGATCGAATTGAGTATTTAATGGTATCAGGTATTGTAAAGCCTGAATAGTTTTGGCAAACCCTAAGATACCGCTTCGTTCCGCATCAGTAATAACATCTGTATTCTCAGCGGACTGAATGAGTACGTTTGCTTGTTTAATGGCTCGGTAAGGAGTTGTATAAGTACCTCCGGAACCAAAAAAGCTTGGATCTGTTTCTGCATTAGCTGATGGATCCTGACCAATCCATTGATTAATAAATCGTGGATCGGATGCGAATGTAGGGTATATTTCACGCCCAAAAGAGCTGAGAATGTTATTAGATCCTATCGCAGCGCGGTTACGAACCTCTAACCCTGAAATAAGGTTTTGAAGCTGTACTTTACTGGCGTTATCCAGTACTCCACTTAATGATGAATTGTTTGGGTCTTCAACCACTTCAGGATCAAAGAAATCACAAGCTGTTATTCCTGCTATAAGCAGTGCTATTAGTAAAAATTTATTTGAAAATTTCATATCTGTTATCCTCTCTGATTAAAAATCAATATTTAGGTGGAATACAACCTGTCTGGACGAAGGAAACGGTGTTACCTCTACAGAACTGTTAATTGCCTGAGTACCAAATACTGAGGTTTCAGGGTCATAACTTCTGTAATCAGTAAACATGAGCAAGTTATTTGCCGAAGCACCTAACTTAATTCCCTGAACAGCGTTGCCAAACAGTTTGTCAATCGAAGAAACTGGCACAGTATAGTACAAGCCTACTTCTCGCAATTTCACATAAGAGGCATCTTCTATGTAATCTTGAGGTGCTCCATTTTGAACACGGTCTTGACCCCTTGTTAGATTTGGGTCATCGGAAGGTTCGTTCCAGTCGAAGGAGGTTCCTCCAAGATCTGTTAGGAATAACGAAAGGTTGATATTATCTCCACCTTTCTTCCAGTGCCATAAAAAGCTGAAATCAAAGTTTTTATAAATTTTGAATTCGTTGCCAAATGACATTTCGAAATCAGGCTGAGAATCACCATATACTGTAAATAATGAAGGTCCGTTTACAGCAGGATTACCAATAATAGTAGTTGGTGAAAATCCTTCCTGTAACAGATAACTACCTAAACTTGCTCCGAATCCACCGGATACGAATGCATCAATATTCAGGTCAGTAATTTCGGATTCATTGGTCCAGAACAGGATATTAGAATTCCAATTCAGATTCTCATTACGAACAGGGTTAACATTCAATGCTAACTCAATACCTTTATTTTCAAGATTAGCTGCATTTCTTGCAACTACTGTAAATCCTGATGATACAGGTACCCTTTCATCAAGGATTAAATCTTCCACCGTCTTGATGTAATAAGTAGCCTCGAAAGAAACCCTGTTATCATAAACAGATGCATCCAAACCAAATTCAAGCTCCTGAGCACGCTCCGGCTGTAAATTAGGATCGATATCACGGTTACTTACAAAAGTACCTAACTGACCTCCTATATTTCCGGGAATCAGAGCACTGTAAATAACTCCAAAATTAGGCAGCCCTCCGGTTTCGCCATAAGCGATTCTCGGTTTAAGCTGATTAATGAAATCTGATTCAAAGAAATCAAAGTTTGTAAGGTTTAAAGCTACAGATGCTTTTGGAAAGAAATAATATTCGTTCTGATCAGCATTCAGTGAAGAACGGTCAAACCGAGCTCCAACTGTACCTATCACCTTATCGTCCCAGTTAACTTCCTGCTGTGCAAACCAACTTAAGTCATATACTTCAAGTTTAGTTTGCGTGATAACAGATTGCACATTTGCGTTTGCAATACTCGTTTCACCGGCAACTAATCCTTGTCCACGAACTACCTGACGATTTTGCTCCTGATCAAATCTTGAGAAACCTAACTGTGTGTTTAGATTAAACTCGTTATCACCGGTTCCAACTGTTGTAGCATAACTTAGTACAGCCTGAATGTTTGTATTAATGTTATCCTCAGCTGTGTGTACTACATCGCCCGGGTTTGCAGAACTTCTCTGAGCCTGTAAAAAGGTTGGCATGTGTACTAAACCATTATAGGTTAAGTAATCCAATCCACCATCGGCTTTAAGAGAAAGAACTCCGCTACTGTTTTTGATCAGATCAGCATTTACCTGAATACCTTGAATAAAACGCTGTACCGTTTGATCGTTGGTTGCATTTGCAATCAAAGAAAGTGGGTTTTCACTGAAATACGGATTATCAGGGAATTCACCTGCATCATTTGGTAACAATTGAGCATATGTAGGAATAAATGACAACGCATATCCTACGGATCCACCCGTTCCGTTCTGGTTTCCGGTAAAGCCTCTTTCACTATCTGTAAAAGTATAGCTCGATCTACTTGAAACTCTGATATCATCACTAATTCTGTGGTCAAGATTTAGTCGGGCAGAATTACGCTCAAAACCTGTGTTTTTGATAATTCCTTCCTCTCCTCTGATACCACCGGTAAGATAAAAAGTAGTCTTATCGTTACCACCTGATAAACTTATGTTGGTTTCTGAGAGTATACCTGTTTCACCATAAACTTCATCTTCATAGTTAATAATGTTACCATTATTCACTGCTGAATTATATGCAGCTACCTGTGCATCACCTGTAGCACCATTTCCGTAAATAGTTCGAATTTTTTCTTCATCCCATGAAGCAACGCCTAACAATTTTAAAGCGCTATTAAATCCAACTTCCTGAGAAAAAGAAACTTTTGTGGCTCCTGATTTACCTCTTTTAGTAGTAATAATTACCACACCGGCATTTGCTCTTTGCCCATAAATTGCCGCGGCTGAAGGTCCTTTCAAAACCTCAATACTTGCAATTTCATCAGGGTTAATATCAGCTAAACGGTTGGAAGAGTTATCTTCCTGACTACTGTTTGCACCGGTTGTTAAAAACCGACCATTAGTAATCACGTCATTATTTACATAAACGCCGTCGATGATGTATAACGGCTGAGATGAACCTGCTCCAAGCGTACTAACTCCACGCATCTGAACAGAAAGTCCCCCACCGGGTGCGCCACTTTGAGAGCGAATTGCAACACCGGGAATTTTTCCCTGAAATGCTCCATCCAGCGTTTGAGGACTAACTCTTTCCGTTAATTTTTCAGCATCAATTTTGGTAATCGAATTAGCCAGATTTGATCTTTTTACTGATGAAGCCAATCCTGTAACGACCAGTTCGTCAAGGTTAGCTACATCGGCTTGCATCTCTACATCAAGGGTAACTTCCTCACCGGATGAACCTGATACATCGATGTTCTGAGACAGATATCCAACTGAGGAAAACCTCAATGTTGTCTCTCCGGCTGGTAATTCCAGAGTATATTCTCCATCTATATTAGATGCCGCCCCATTACCTGATGAAGCATCAAAAACAGTAACCCCTATCAAGGGATCTCCCGTTTCTGCATCTGTTATTGTTCCTGAAACTGTAAATTGAGCCAAAACAGATTGTGCTCCGAAAAAGAGTACAATAAGCAAAGAACCCAATAAACTATGGTAACTTTTTGTTTTCATAAGTCTCCAATTATTTAGTTAATGGATGTCCGTAATCAGTATAATTAAAATTAATTTAATATTTAAGTACTCTTCTGATTGCATTTTTTAGACTTCTGTGATTAATAACAATGACTTTTCTGACTACTTTGTCGTATCTTTATCAGATAAAAAATTATTATGAAAAACTACTTTAAGATATTCGTTCTACTTACTGTTGCAGCAATTTTAGCTTGTGCTCAACCACGGGAAAACCCAAGAGATTTAAGTGAGGAAAAACAAAAAATAGATGAAATCATCTGGAATGCTACTTTTACCGATTTGGAAGGAAATGAAGTTTCCGTTCAGGATTATAAAGGAAAAGTTGTTCTTATAGATTTTTGGGAAACATGGTGCGGCCCCTGTCTACAGGTATTCCCGGCAATGGACTCATTAAGAAATGAATATGGAGATGATTTTGTTGTTTTTGCTGTAAATCTTCAGGATTCAGACGAAGCTGCTGATGTTGAAGAATTTATGCAAGAAAAAGGTTACGACTTCAAGTTCTTACTTGATAAAAATCAGGTTGGACCAAAAGTAATTTCTTTTGGAATTCCATTTAAGATATTTATTGATCCCGAAGGATATTTAATAAGTGCGGAAGTTGGCAGCCGAGGTACTGAAGGTGATTACCAAAAAGCGAAAGCAATTATAGAAGAAAATATTTAACGATTAAACACATAAGTAAATTCATGGCAGAAGTAACAGAAAAATTACCCTATAAGGTTAAAGATATTTCTCAGGCAAAATTTGGCCGACAGGAAATTGAGCTTGCCGAAGCAGAAATGCCGGGATTAATGGCACTGCGTGAAGAGTATAAAGATGAGCAACCTCTTAAAGGTGCACGAATTGCCGGTTGTTTGCACATGACTATTCAAACAGCTGTTTTGATTGAAACTCTGATTGAGCTTGGAGCAGAAGTAACCTGGTCATCTTGTAATATCTATTCCACTCAGGATCACGCCGCTGCTGCAATTGCAGAAGCCGGAATTCCGGTATATGCCTGGAAAGGGATGACCGAAGAAGAATTTGATTGGTGCATTGAACAAACATTGTTCTTCCCGGATGGACAACCGCTAAACATGATTTTGGATGATGGCGGAGATCTTACCAACATGGTATTAGATCAATATTCTGAATTAATCGACGGAATCAACGGAATATCTGAGGAAACCACTACCGGAGTGCTTCGACTTATTGAGCGTGAACGTAAAGGAACTTTGACCCTTCCTGCAATCAATGTTAATGATTCGGTTACAAAATCGAAATTTGACAACAAATATGGTTGTAAGGAATCCGCAGTAGATGCAATTCGCAGAGCAACCGATGTTATGATGGCGGGTAAAGTTGCCGTTATAGCAGGCTATGGCGATGTTGGAAAAGGAACAGCTGCATCATTAAGAGGCGCCGGAGCAAGAGTTATCGTAACGGAAATTGATCCGATTTGTGCACTTCAGGCGGCAATGGATGGCTTCGAAGTTAAAACAATGGATGAAGCTGCCAAACGTGCGGACATTGTTGTTACTGCAACAGGAAATAAGGACATAGTGCGTGGGCGTCATTTCGAAAGCATGAAAGACAAAGTTATTGTTGGTAACATTGGTCACTTTGACAATGAGATTGACGTAGCATGGTTGAAAGAAAACTCGGAAGAAGAAAATATTAAACCACAAGTCGATATTTTCACACTGAAATCCGGAAAACAAGTAGTACTACTTTCTCAGGGAAGGTTGATGAACCTTGGTAATGCTACCGGACATCCTTCCTTTGTGATGAGTAACAGCTTCACCAACCAAACATTGGCTCAGATTGCATTGTGGAATCGACCGGAAGAATTTGAGCCGGGTGTGCATGTACTTCCGAAATCTTTGGATGAAAAAGTAGCTCGCTTACACCTTTCTAAAATCGGTGTAGAACTTGAGAAGCTTACAGAAGATCAGGCAGAATACATAGGGGTTCCAATTAAGGGGCCTTATAAATCTGATCAATACAGATATTAATCTAACTATCTATTTAAATAAAAAGCCTTCTCAATTGAGAAGGCTTTTTTGTTATAAGTCACTTCTTTATCAGTTTTCCAAATCAAGATTTGCCTTTAATGTTTGGTCTATTCTTGCTTGGATTTCTCTCAGATGTGCTTCTGTATAAGCATCAAAACTAAACGGCGGACTTAGTCTTCGGTCTATTCTGTTTTTAAGATCTATTAGTGTCATTCTGGCAACTGAACGAGCATCAGCCGGAGTACCACTTGGTGCATCTGTAACCAGTTCAGTCATTCTATCTAAGTAAGCTCTTTGCAAATCTCTTCGCAAACTAGAAACATTATTTCCAGGGGCATTCCATACTTCACTCCAAATAGAGTTAGTTAGTGTATTCATCATTTCCGGTATCGTCACAACATTAGTAGTACCAAATTTTACTTCCCCATCACGCATTCTTGATAACTTTGCCGGATTCGTCAACTGATTTAACATAGCAGCCTGAAATCCTGATAAAACCTGATGTAAAGGATAATCAATACGACCGCCATAGGTAATACTATTTCCCCAATGATTCATTCTATCTGCGCCAAACTTTTGATACACTTCAACCGGAAGTCCAAATGCATCTTCATCAAATACTGAGGTCCTTATGAATTCAAGAGCTTCCATTTGTTTCGCTTTTGGTACATTTACAAATGGCTCTCTTGCCTGTGGATCTCCTACATGATCTCTGTAGTGGTGTTGACCTCCAATATACTTTACGGCTGTTCCTACTGCTCTACTATATTGACTTAACAATACCTGAAATGCATCCGTCACTTCAAAGTAAGGAACATTATCTGCAAGCACATGCTCCGGAAGCTCTGTCCAAATACCTCTTATAAGTTCCGCTCTTTGTTTACCCCATCTCATTGGATCATCAGAGAGATCATATACATTAACGTGAGGGTCCAGAGCAGCTGATCCTCTAGCATCTTCATCTGGGGCATACTTATTTCCATCTAATGCGGACTGTCTTGCCAATTCCGCAGCTCGTTCATCATCAGGAGTATAACCATAAGAAATTACCCACCTATCATATGAACCCGCCCCAGGAGTATAATAATAACCTTGTTCCTGACCTTCAGGAGCAATATTGACTCCTACATATTCCATTACAGAATTTGCTAATCCATTTTCTTCAGTATATGCCTTGTCATGCAGTTTATCGAATGGAGTATCTGCAGAAGAGCGATAATTGTGTCTCAAACCTAATGTATGACCTACTTCATGCATTGTTACTCTGAACATTGCCTGGTCTACATAATCTTTTGGAACGGGATCACCGGGTGCAATTTCACCTCTTGCAATAAGTGCTGTTCTAATTAACATACCTTGTGCATTAATTTCATCTACCATTGAAGCCATTTCAGCTCCGTTTCGCATGGCAATAGCTTCTTCTTCACTCATTTCAAACATTTCATTAAATGCCTGAACCGGATCTACATTATTACGATAGAATCGTTTCCAGTTTTGTACCATATTAGCTTCAAAAAGCATATCTGCATCAAGAATCTCTCCAGTTCTGGGATCAACAACTGACGGCCCTATAGCCCCATAACCAGACTGATCTGATGCATTCCAGCGTAATGTCGCATATCTAATATCTTCAGCATCAGCATCTTCAGGCAACATCTTAACTGCTATACCATTTTTAAAACCTGCAGCCTCAAATGCTGGTAGAAAGCCCAGAACGCCATCCATCATAACCTGACGATACTCCTCTGGAACAGTATGATCGATATAATAGGTTATTGGCTTTTTTGGATTACATAAACCATTAGCATCAGGTTCATCAGCACATTCAAGCCTCCATTTATTTATATATCGTCTAAAAAATTCGTCTTCATCATCTGTAAAATCTTTATGGACAGTCATAAAATATCCCGTTCTGTCATCAGCCATTCTTGGTTTCATTGGCTCTTCAGGTAATTGTGCCATTGTATAGTGAATAGTTACGGGAATAAATCTTGAATCGGGTACTGTTCTCGGAGCACTTCTTTCTGCATTATTGAATGTGAGT
Organism: Balneola sp.; assembly: GCA_965267565.1. Classification (GTDB taxonomy): domain Bacteria; phylum Bacteroidota; class Rhodothermia; order Balneolales; family Balneolaceae; genus Balneola. The sequence continues at coordinate 2,377,091 of OZ254085.1, read as the reverse complement.
TTTGCTTCTACATTGGTATTCATTGGGAAAGATTTAGTAGAGGAGATGTAGCTTTTACCTCTATCCAGGCTTGCTCGCCCTGGTTGTCCTCGACGAGAACTCACGGCATTCTTAATTCTGTTACTAATACCAGAAAGATCTGAAACAAACCAACCATAGGTATCTATCAGCATTACTCCATCATCGTTAGTGGCTTCTACTTTTGCCGTTTCTAATACGGAACTACCGAATGTTAAATCAACTGCTTTCGCAGCCGGAGTTCCTTCTTTAGCAGTATATCTGTGTGGTTTTTTCACTAAGAATATTTTCCCATCATGTTTTTCAAGAGCTACAAGAAGACCTTCAAAAATATTCAGCATAGTACCTCCAAAAACACCTGATGAACCAATACCTTGTGAAATTTCGAAATTCATAAGAAAATCCTTATTAAGGTCATCCTCTGATATCGCCATATATAGCTTACCATCTTTTCTGTATAAATCGAAGAATCCTTCATATTTCTCAGCATCGCTAATTAGCTCTGCATACTTATCTTTTTTCTCTTCTGTATCATTACCTTTCTTTTGACCAAAGGTTAAAGTCGATCCGGTCAATATTGTGCATATGCACAGCAATAGTAGTTTTCTCATTATCTAATTTATTAATGAATATTTTAGACCGACAATTTAGCAACTGTATGTTTTCAAACAATCGTGAATACATATTTTCACAATTCATGCTTTGGATACAATAAATCAAAAAATGATTATGAAGAAATAAATAAGTCCTTCTAAACACATTTACAGCTTCTGAGGCTTTTTTTTGCTGAAATACGAGACTATTTTAATTCAGAGCTTTCTACTCAGGTTTACTTTTTTCAGCAGATTAAATAATCCAAAGACCATAAAAGCCCAAACTATTATAATAACTTCAAGTACCAGAATATAGGTGGGCCATGGTGGAAGGATGCTAAAAAATGTAGTTCCGGGAGGTTTAGCCATCACATATAAGTAATTACTACCCAGAAATAAGTTGAGCAGATAGATGACTCCTGCCACAACATTCAGCCATATAAAAGTTCTTGCTATATCTTTGAGTTCTAATTCCCATCCCCAATTTAATGCAGGATACAGCCCCAATAAAACTAATCCCATGTGCACCAACCAATACCTGATCGCATCATAATGAAAGAGAGAATACTCAACAGAGGGTGTCAAATTTGCCTGTGATACCCCAAGAATAATCCAAAAGAATATGGTAGCCCACGCCGTTCGGCTTTTCGAAATGTAAACCCACACTAAAACGAAGGGCAAAAAATTGCACATGTGCAGAGGAATGTCTTTTGTGTGATCGAAAGTGTCCGAGATAAGATTTAACGGAATCTTAGCAAGTTGAGAAACGGACAGAATTACGGAAAACCAAATGAGAATTTTTTGCTGCCTCGGCTCTGATAAAAACTTCATTCTTCGGATAAACACCACTCCGAAAATCAAAAAGCCGGTTAAAAGCAACAGATGCTCACCCGAATAAGAACTAAAAAGATGTGTAGTCTCAAAAAAGCTGTTCATTTATTTGATTCGCCATATTAAACAGATCTCAGAGAATAAATAAAATTAACTGTTAATATGAATTCTTTTTTGAAGAACCTCGCTTTATTTCAGCCAACTATTTCCAAGAAAAAGAATTGCCCTCGCTATGATAAGTCCTTATCTTTAAGGCTCTGATTTAATGAATGCACCCGTAGCTCAACTGGATAGAGTACCTGACTACGAATCAGGCGGTTAGAGGTTCGAATCCTCTCGGGTGTACACCTAAATAAGCCCTTCGAAGCACATTCACAGCTTCTGGGGCTTTTTTATTTGTTACTATTTCTTATCCTTCCTGAAAAACACCTCATGTACACCCCTTCTTCTTTTAAAGAATCTGATCCGGATGTTTTATTCGAATTCATTAAGCAAAACAGCTTTGGAATTCTCTTTTCTCACCACTCAGAAAAACCCGAGGCTACACACCTGCCTTTTATGGTAGATAGAAATTATGGTAGCCAAGGAAAACTGATCGCTCATTTTGCCAGGGCCAATAAACACTGGAGAAAAATTTCCGAAGAAAAAGAAGTGTTGGTAACATTTCAGGGGCCTCATACTTACATATCGCCTTCATGGTATGTACACAGAGATGAAGTTCCAACCTGGAACTATGCTACCGTTCATGTGTATGGAAAACCAAAGCTGATTCATGATTTGGAATCACTTAGAAAAATGGTCACCGATTTAACTCATCTCCATGAATCAAATACAGAATCGGATTGGGATTTGAGCGAGGCTGCTGAAAGTTTTGAGGTTGACCTTCAAGCCATCGTCGGTTTAGAAATTGAGATAACTGACATACAGGGTAAATTTAAATTCAACCAGAATAAGTCTGTTGAGGATCAGCAAAGTGTTGTCCAACATCTGGATAAAATGGGACTGAATGAAGAAAGCGAGATTATGAAAAAGAATCTCAAGTCAAAAAGCTAATCTATTTACCTGAAACTTCTTTGATTTTTTTTCTTAGTTCAACAGGATTGAAAGGCTTGGTTACAAAATCGTTCATACCAACTCTTTTTGCTTTCTCTTTAACTTCACCCAAAGCGGCGGCCGTAAGTGCGATAATTGGTACTGCATTTTTTTCGGGATCTTCTAATTTTCTTATTTCTTCTGAGGCTTCATAACCACCCATTACCGGCATCTCAAGATCCATCAACACTAAATCAAAGTCACTTTCTCTCACTTTTTCTAAAGCAATCTCACCATTATCTGCGAGCTCGAAGTCTACACCCCATCTCTTTAAAAATCCTTCCATCACTTTTTGATTCACAATATTATCCTCAGCTATCAATACTCTGATCCCTGATAAATCTTCCATTTTTTCCTCCACTATTCCCGGTGATGATTCTTCATTCCCTGATACCGTCCCAAAGTCTAACGTCACTGTAAATGTACTACCTTTTTTAGGTTCACTGCTAACTTTTATTTGCCCGTTTTGCAGTTCTACCAATTCTTTACTTATCGCAAGTCCTAAACCTGTTCCGCCATACAATCGTTTAGTCTCTTTTCCGGCCTGCACAAAACTCTCGAAAATAGTACCGATTCTATCCTCCGGGATACCGATACCGGAATCTTTAACAGAAAATTTTACTTCTACAGAATTACTTCTTTCCTTTACCAATTCGACCAATAGCCGTACATAACCCTGATCGGTAAACTTAAATGCATTGCTTAATAAATTGTTCAAAATCTGGGTTAACCGTGCAGGATCTCCCACTAAATACTTAGGAATCTTCTCTCCTATCTCAGTAACAAACTCAATTTTCTTATTAACAGCTGTGGCTTTAAACGTTTCCGATATCGTAGATATCAATTCTTTGAGATCGAATTTTGCACTTTCAAATTCAATACGTCCCGCATCTATTTTCGAGAAGTCAAGGATATCGTCAATCAGGGCAAGTAAAGTCTTTGCTGAAAAATCCAATACATTAATGGACTCAAGCTGATTTTCTCTTGGTTCGTCTTCTTTCAACAGGTGGGTCATTCCCAAAATGGCGTTCATCGGAGTTCTTATCTCATGGCTCATCGTAGCCAGAAAATCGCTCTTGGCATTCGAGCTCTTTAATAATTCTTCTTTGGTTTCTTCCAGCTGATCAATATAATTTTCGAGTTCTTCCTGTTTTGAACTGAGTTTTTTGTTGAGCTCTTTTTCGCGATTCAAATACTCTCTGATTTTATTTTCCGCTTCCTGCTTTGATTCATAAAAAGCATTGAAAATGATCCATGTGGTAATAAAAGCAGCTGAAATCACACCCCAACGCACATAATCTATACTTTCCGGTGAGAGGGAAACTCTGTCAATGGCAATGAAATCAATTACAAAAAATGACAGTGCTGAAATAAAAATGGAAACATTGCGAATGGCTATGTTTTTATAATCAAATAAAAGGATAGCAAGTCCCATGGTGGGGATAAGGAAATACTGGACTTCCGCCTGATTATCAAAAATCGAACTCAGAATGACGATTGCGATATCCACATACAAAATGAGTAGGAATTTCGCCGTAGTTTCAAAACCCTGACGGGAAAGAGTTGGAATAAGAAGAAGTGCGATTAGTTCTGATACAAAAAACCATGAAACAGACATAGACTCATCAAACGCAAAGGCGACCAGAAAAATACCGCATATTATTGCAATGGAATATGAAACAACATCCAGAATCGGTAACCCGAATAGTCCTTTATATTCTTCTTTTTTTATCCTTTCATCTTCGGCAGAAGACTCGGAAAACCCAGTAAGAGAAAAATTTACTCCCATATCTTAATTTATGGAAATAAACGAATTATTCTACTTTTAAGTTGTTTCCAACCGAGATTTGTAAGCCATTGCATAAATTTTCATCTGCTTAACCATAGAAGCTAAACCGTTAGCTCTTGTGGGCGAAAGGTGCTGTTCCATTCCGATTGCAGAAATAAAGTCAGGATTTGTGGCTAATATTTCCTCTGGGCTTTGGTTGGTATAAAGACGAACCACCAACGATACCAAACCTTTTGTTATCGCTGCATCACTATCCGCTTTAAAAATAACTTTGTCGTCTTCAAGATCAGCAGTAAGCCAAACCTGACTTTGACACCCTTTAACGAGGTTTTCATCTACATGATCTTCATCGGGAAGTTGCTCTAACTTTTCACCATGTTTGATGATGTATTTATAACGCTCGGTCCAGTCTTCGAATAAACTGAACTCTTTAATAATCCTTTGTTGAACTTCTTTTATTTCCATATCGGAAGATAAGAAATGATCGGGGTTATCTTAAAGATGACTCTAAATAATGGATTGTTTATCTATACTTTCAATTCCAAGAGTGCAACCGATTTCACTGCTTTAACCTGTTCATCACTATCATAGATCGGCTTAAAAGATTGAATCACGGTAATAATATCTCCGTCTTTACCTTTATAGCTACATTTCTCTGAACAGAGAGCCCCATTAAATGCTGTTTTCAGACCTTTATTCAAAACTTCTAAAGAATCATCATCAATAACTGCTTTAATACCCTTTTCGAGTAATTCATTTTCAGACCTTCCGGTTACACTTCTGAAAGATTCAGAAACATAGCTGCAGAAAATTTCTCCGTCATCATCTCTCTTGAATTTGAGCGTAAATTCTTCGTGAGTTTCCAGTAAGCTTTCCAGGCTATCTGTTTTCAATTTCAAAGTCTCAATCACGCGATCTCGCAGAGAAATATTTTCGAAATGGATTCTGATTATTGTCTCGTCACTACTGACAAACCATTTTACGCTGGCTTCGAGCTTTAATTTATCGCCATTTTCTTTTTCAAACTCCCAGGCATACACATCATCGTATTCGAGAGAGGAATCAAAATCTTCAAAAAGGTTTTTTACTTCCTCTTTGTCTGCTGAAGTGACTAAATCCCAGATTTTAATTTTTTTGAGCTCATCAATATCGATTCCAAGCGTATCTCTGAAGGATTTATTTGCTGAAAGTATATTTCCTTGTACATCTATGTCGATAAATGTTCTTTTGGATTCTTCCTCAAGTTTGTCAAAATCTACATTAGCATCGAAAAGGATTTTGCTTGATTCCTGACGCTCAGTAATATCTCGCTGATAGGAAACCCAATGTGTAATTTCTCCATCTGCGTTTGTAAGCGGATGAATATCCCACTGGTTTACAAATTCACTACCGTCCTTCTTATAATTAACGGTGTGTCCGAAAAAAGCCTGACCTTCAATCAATCTCTTTTTGAGGCGATCAAGAATATTCTGATCCGTTTTTTCTCCCTGAAGAATTCTTGGGGTTTTACCAATTACCTCTTCTCTTGAATATCCGGTCATTTTGGTAAATCCGCTGTTCACATAAACAATTCTTGGACCCGGTTTTTCAAGATTTAACTCAGTTATTAAAATAGAATCGTAATCGTTTTTTATGGCTCGTTCTAATAAGTCCAGATATTTTCTTTTTGTATTATACTTCTCAAGAATCTCAGCATAAAGTTCCATTAATTTCGAAGCCGAATCTTCATCTTTGCTGCAAGACTTGATTAGTTCTTTAATTTTTTCTTCCGAATATCCCATTGATCAGATTTTTTCTATTATTTATGACTCTACCAAAACTTAGTTAAATCATCAATCATTCCATAATTGATGAATTTTTTTGAATAAAATACTATCTTGGTAGTATATGCGAAAAGTATCATCTAAGTTGTATTGGGCACTGTTTTTATTATTACTAACAGGTTGTTCAATCTTAAATCCTCAAAAAAATATTTATAAGCCTGAATTAATTTCCGTTAAAGGGGGAACATTCCTGTACGGTGATTTTTATGACAGCACAAACACTGATGCCATTCCTGTTCATCTGGTTGATATTGACGATTTCAAAATTGGTAAGTATGAAATTACTTTTGAGCAGTTCGATTTTTTTGCTGAACAAAAAGGATTCAAAAAGCCACCTTCTTCAGATTCAACCAGAGGTAATCGCGCCGTGGTAAATATTACATGGGATGAAGCTTTAGCTTTTTGCAAATACTACGGAATGAGATTACCAACAGAAGCTGAATGGGAATATGCGGCTCGATCGGGTGGAAAAAAGCAAGTTATTTCCGGAGTTACCACTCTTGATTCGATATATACATCAGCCATTACCGTTCATGAAGACTGGGATCACTCACAACCTGTTGGCACCAAAAAACCGAATCAACTCGGGCTTTATGATATGAGTGGAAATGTTTTCGAATGGATTGGTCAGTATTATCAGTTTTATTCTATGCCTGACCGAAAACACAGTCTCGATGAAGATGCGGTCAGAATTATTCGTGGCGGGAGTTTTACGGAACGAATTGCAACTAATCGAACCTATTGGAGAACCGGTACTTTACGGGATGTGGCTTCGCCCGATATCGGTTTTAGGTGTGCAGATGATTAAAAACAAAAGGGGGCCGAAGCCCCCTTTTCTCACTCACTCATCGAAGTAGCAACTTAGCTATTGTCATAAGTTGCATGTTCGTTGTACCCTCGTAGATTTTACCGATCTTTGCATCACGATAATATTTCTCTACGGGATATTCTTTGACGAAACCATTTCCGCCGTATAAATCCACCGCCATTGAAGCAACACGTTCAGCTACTTCAGAAGAATAGAATTTTGCCATAGCAGCTTCTTTAAGGAAAGGTTGCCCGGCCTGCTTCATTCTCGCAGCATTGTAAACTAATAGTCTTGCAGTTTCAATATCTGTTGCCATTCGTGCCAGTTGAAACTGAACGCCCTGAAATTCTGAGATCGCTTTTCCGAATTGCTTTCGCTCCTGTATATAACCCAGTGCGGCGTCGAAAGCTCCCTGAGCAATTCCTACCATTTGAGCACCAATTCCTATACGACCTTCGTTCAAGGTTTCAATAGCCACTTTATAACCTTTGCCAAGTTCACCAAGGATATTCTCCTTTGGAACTCTGCAATCTTCAAGTAAAATTTCACATGTGGAACTTGCTCTGATTCCAAGCTTGTCTTCCTTCTTGGAAACTGAAAATCCTTCAAAATCTCTTTCTACCACAAAAGCAGTAATACCTTTATATCCCGCTTCAGGATTTGCGTTTGCCAGAACGATAAAAATATCCGCTTCATTGGCGTTGGTAATCCAAAGTTTAGCACCGTTTAAAACGTAATCATCTCCGTCTTCTACTGCCTTACATTTCAGAGCAAAAGCATCACTTCCTGATCCCGCTTCCGAAAGGCAATAAGCTCCCACTTTTTCAGTAGCTAATTGCGGGAGGTACTTTTCTTTCAAAAAATCAGAGGCATAATTTACAAATGCATTATTTACCAGCGTATTTTGTACATCCATAAACACTCCGGCCGAAGCATCTACTCGGGAAATTTGTTCGATGGCAACAACAGACATCATAAATGTACCGCCACCACCGGAATATTTTTCCGGGATATCAATTCCCATTAATCCCATTTCGAAGAACTCTTTGATAAGATCCGGATTCAGTTTTGCTTCTTTATCCATTTCCTCTACCAGAGGTTTTATAGATGCTTCGGCAAAATCTGAAGCTGCATCTTTCAGCATTTGTTCGTCTTCAGTTAACTGGGTAAGAGGTGGGACTATTTGTTCAAGCGTTTCCATTAATTAAATATTGTTCGATTTATGAGTTGTGAGTGGCAATTAATATACGAATTGTAAGCGCTTTTCTGCCACTTATTTAAACTTTTTTGTTTTCTGTCGATGATCAGGAAATAAATTTATCTGCGGCCTGAGTCGGAGTAATTTTTCCCTCTCTGAGTTCCGAAATCAACTCCTCAGATTTTTTCTTGTTAGTTTTTGTCTGCCAAAGCTTTCTGAGTACTTCGTCTTCTACTAATCTTCTGAACCAATCTATTTCCTGCTGTCTTCTTTGGCTATCAAAGATGTTCTTTTCTTTAAGATCAGCTACAAATCCCTCTATTTTTTCCCAGCATTCTTCTATGCCTGATTTCTTCAAGGCGCTTATAGTCAGAAATCTCACATCAATACCTTCGTATTTTGGAGAAAGCAGATGAAAGGCATTTTTGTATTCCTGAATAGCCTGTTCTGCCATTTTCTTTCTCTCTCCATCTGCTTTATTTACCACAAGAATATCGATGATCTCCATGATTCCCCGCTTAATGCCTTGCAAAGAATCTCCGGCCCCAGGCAACATCAGTACCAAAAAACAATCAACCATTGAGGCGACTTCAAATTCACTTTGACCTACTCCCACCGTTTCTATCAAAACCACATCGTAACCGGCTGCTTCGCAAAGCAACATAGATTCTCTGGTCTTCTTAGCGACACCACCTAATGTCCCTGATGTTGGTGAGGGACGGATAAATGCGTCAACATTAGAAGACAAAGTTTCCATTCTGGTTTTATCTCCCAAAATACTTCCACCGGATGTAGGACTACTTGGGTCGACCGCCAAAACCGCGACCTTTTTGCTTTGATTTATGATGTGATTTCCAAGCGCTTCAATAAAGGTACTTTTCCCAACTCCCGGAACACCTGAAATTCCAACCCGAACTGTTTCAGAGTTTTTAGGTAAAGCAGAAAGCAATTGCTGAGCCTGCTCTACATCTTCATCACGGTTGCTTTCGATCAAAGTAATAGCTTTGGCCAAATGCCTGCGCTTGCCCTTCTGAATTCCTTTCGAAAGCTCTTCAATCGTCATGATTTCAAACCTCTTCGCTTGTTAAAAATCTAAAGAAAAGCATGGTCATTCCACGGCGCTTGCCTGGAATCTCATAAGTGCTACTGGCAGAAAAATTCTTTGAATATATCAACTTAACTTCCTGTATCCATGGAAATGATTTAAATATAGAGTCTATGAAATCAGAGCAACTAATATTGACACCTATTTCTTAGCAAGAATTTCATCAATCACTTTAGATGCTGCTTTCGGAATATTCGTTCCCGGGCCAAAAATAGCTGACACGCCATTTTCATACAAGAAATCATAATCCTGAACAGGAATTACACCTCCGGCTACAATAACAATATCTCCGGCTCCTTCTTTTTTGAGAAGTCCTACTAATTCCGGAATCAAAGTTTTATGTCCGGCTGCCAGCGTGGAAACGCCAATTACATGCACATCATTTTCGATGGCCTGTTTTGCAGCTTCATCAGGAGTAGAAAAAAGTGGTCCCACATCAACATCAAAGCCCATATCGGCAAATGCAGTTGCTACTACTTTCGCTCCGCGATCGTGACCATCCTGACCCATTTTTACCACCAGAATTCTCGGACGACGACCTTCCTGCTCGGCAAAGTTTTCAATCTTGGCTTTTATTTCCTGATAGTTTTGATCGGATTTATACACGCTTTCGTACACTCCTTTAATCGTTTGATTGGTTGCCGTATGTCTTCCCCAGGCTTGTTCCAACGCAGAAGAAATTTCTCCCACTGTTGCTCTTTTCCGTGTGGCCTCCACCGCTAAATCCAGAATATTTCCTTCGCCTGATTTTGCCGCTTCTGTAATGTCAACTAATGCTTCTTTGGTTGCAGAATTATCCCGTTCTGATTTAATCTTTTCAATCAAAGCAACCTGACTTTCTCTAACTCCGGCGTTGTCGATATCCAGAATTTCTACCGGATCTTCTTTTTCGTTCACATATTTATTAACCCCAACAATGGTAATATCGCCTTTGTCAATTCCTGCCTGTTTGATGGCAGCAGCTTCCTCAATTTTTCTTTTCGAATATCCTTCTTCGATCGCTTTTGCCATTCCGCCCATTTCCATCACTTCATCGATAATGGCTTTGGCTTTTTCTTTCAGATCATGAGTCATTGACTCGATGGCGTAAGATCCGCCCAAAGGATCAACGGTGTGAGTGATGTCCGTTTCTTCCTGAATGATGGTCTGGGTATTTCTGGCAATTCTTGAGGAAGTTTCAGTAGGCAAAGAGATTGCTTCATCATAACTATTGGTGTGCAGCGATTGAGTTCCGCCTAAAACAGCTGCCATTGCTTCTATCGTTGTCCTTACCACATTATTCAACGGATCCTGAGCAGTCAATGACCAACCCGAAGTCTGGCAATGTGTCCGCAACATCATCGACTTGGGATTCTTTGGATCGAAGTGCTCTTTCATCAATTCTGCCCACAAAGTTCGTGCGGCTCTAAGCTTGCTTACTTCCATCAAAAAGTTCATTCCGATGGCGAAAAAGAATGATAATCTTGGTGCAAAAGCGTCTACATCCAAACCGCTTTCCACGGCTGTTTTCACGTATTCCAATCCATCCGCTAAGGTGAACGCAAGCTCCAATGCGGAATCCGCTCCTGCCTCCTGCATGTGATACCCGGAAATGGAAATCGAATTAAACCGAGGCATATTCTCACTGGTATATTCGATGATATCGGAAACTAACTTCATGGATTCCTGCGGAGGATAGATATAGGTGTTCCGAACCATGAATTCTTTCAGAATATCGTTCTGAATGGTTCCGCTTAGTTTCTCGGTAGAAACGCCCTGCTCTTCAGCCGCAACAATGTATGCCGCCATAATGGGAATTACAGCTCCGTTCATGGTCATGGAAACCGACATTTTATCCAGCGGAATTCCGTCGAATAAGATTTTCATGTCTTCTACAGAATCTATAGCTACACCGGCTTTTCCTACATCTCCGACTACTCTCGGGTGATCGGAATCATATCCACGGTGTGTTGCCAAATCGAAAGCAACACTCAATCCTTTTTGTCCTTTTTCCAGCGCCTGGCGATAAAACTTGTTGGACTCCTCAGCTGTTGAAAAACCGGCATATTGGCGGATTGTCCACGGGCGCTGCGTGTACATACTTGGATAAGGTCCACGGGTAAACGGAAACTGTCCGGGATAACCGGCATCCGCTTCTCTTTTGGAAACATCTTCAGCGTCATACAACGCCTGAATTTCAAACCCCTCCGGACTTTGACGATTCAGCGACTCCGCTTTTTCTCCTTTCAGAGATTTTTCTACGCTTTTTTTCCAGTTTTCTTTGTCGTGGTTTTGTTCTGACATGGAAATCTAAAATTCTGTTTAATGTTTCGGCTAACCACGGAGGGCACAGAGGAAAAATCTTTGCGTTCTCTGTGGTTTACACTTGAAACGGTTTTCTGGATTGAATGTAAGGGTTTTGTGATGAAAGTAACATATTCAAGTAAGGCCGCATTACTTTGATTAAATAATGTTATTAATTAGCTTTGTTTGAATATTATTAAACGTTTATGAGAAATAAAATTTTGCTATTAGTAATTATAATGAGCAGCAGTTTTTTAAAAGCTCAGGATCACTTAATTCCTTCTAAACCCATTTTAGGAGAAAATGATAATTATGAATGGGCTTTGAATAACTTCTTTAAAGATGGCTATTCTGATGATGTGTTAATTAATGTTTTAATAAGACCAACTTATGGAAAGGAGTATTTATTAGGATTAAAAAAAGAAGAATCAACATTTAAAATTTTTGCGATTATCCCTGATAGTAGCATTTGGTATTCAAGTTTTATAGAGGTTCCATGTTACAAAAAACATAATGTCAAAAGGCAATCCAGGGAAACCAGTGAAACGACATGTAGTAAACAAGACTTTGATTTATCTAATGAAATTAATTACACACTTAAAGAACTTCAGATATCTGATAACCTTTCAGATTTACTAATTTCTTCCTGGAATGAAATGCTCTATAAAAGCAAATTTAGCTATTCTAACCTAATTATTAGTCATGGTGTAAATTATGATTTCATGTCAAAGTCAGGAACTTATAATACCCTTCATGGGTCGACTAAATCTCCCGATAAAGGTACTCAACCTTACCAGTTAACTGAGATAACTGAACACATGTACTTATCTTTAATGATTGATTCACTAGAGATAAAAAAACAACAACTTGACAGTATTTCTATAAAATCTGAATTGTTACTGACTGACATATTGGAATCTGGTAACCGAAAACCTTCTTCAAGGAATTCCAGAGTAAACCTTACGGGATGTGAAACTAAATTTATCAATAAATTTAACGCTGATTATTGTTGGACTGCAAAACTTGATTATGATCCTTATCCTGAACTTTTCATTTCCTCAAAGTATAGTGAATCATTTTATAGATATTTATTTATCGATTACCATTCTGAAAATGAATACTCAGAAATTGAAATTTTACCTGTTTTTTCCAGATATGTAGATTATTACTATAAAAAAATAAAATTTACTAAATCGATTAACGAGTACTTTCTCATCAAACCATGGAATATTCTTGACCTCAATACAGCTACAATTGATAATCAAATTAAAGTTTTTGGAATAGATAATTATAAAATAGCTGATACCAATATTATTGATTCATTAGATTTGAATGACAACACCAAAGTTATATTATTTGATGGGATATATTTCAATGATCTTGAACCAAAAAACCTTACTATAACAGGTGATTTTAAATGGAGGAGCATTAAAACTCTCTTCAATAAAAAATAAAGACTACTTCAAATTTATCTCAGTCTGGGAAGTGCTGAAACTCATATCTGAATCGAATTCCCAATTCTCCGGGAGGTATAATTTTCAAACCTTTAAATTTTTTTCGATGTCAAGAAGATTCTTATCTCCTGCAATTAGAACTTTTGCTTTTCGTCGTCCGTAAATGGTCTTGTTATGTGACTTTACTACTCACCTTCCTGTAGCTGTTCCACCCATTCCCGCCAGCTTTCAATATCTTCAACAGCATAGTCCAAACCACTCATTTTAGTGATTACCCTATATGCATTGTGATAATTGTGAGCATCTCTCTTTTCTAAAATCTCTAATAGCATTGGCGCCAATCGTGTGCGTTGTTCTTTAGTTAAATCTTCTAATTGAACCGATCTCAGAATTACCAAAGCCTTGTTTCTGTCCGTAAAACTTGGATATCCCATCGCATCAATAATGAGATCCATATTTAACTCGATATCCTCGTAAGCGCGAACTACATAGTAAATCACACGCATACTTCCATTCCGAACTCTACTGTCCGGATCACGAACGGCAGGAGACAGAATTTCAACGAGTGTTTGCGGACTTGTGTCTGCATGAGCCAGCAGGTATGTTGATGCAGCCCGAAAACTCGCTGAATCACTTCGGTTTAATATTCTTGCCAGCAAATCCTGATTAGGAGGTACAAACTCCTGAAAATGTATCAGAAATGGCTCAAGTTCTGAATGATTGAATGACCAGGTACAATGATATACTGGACATTCCATGTCATTTATCTGATCATTTTTAAATAGTTCGTAACTGATCGTTTCGTACTCATTCCACTTTGCAATTAACTGATCCGGGTCAGAAAAGTGCTGATAACTTATTTCCCGAAAGTTTAATCTTCTTTCAGCATCATTTTTTTCCACAACATCTATTATGAAGCTGATGTTACCAATGTAACTTTTGAAAAGGCGAACATTTGTGAAAGCAAAATTGCCGGCCTCTTTGAGTTCGCGCGCGAGCTGCTCACGTTCAACATTATATTTCTCCATATCCTGTCCATGTGAGATAGCGAGTTGATCAAGTCTCTCGCTATATTCCAACTCAAACTGTTCGGCTGATATTTGATCGGTTCCCATCACTGCAATATCATAATCGACCTGACCAAATAGATCATTAGCGTTCATGAGAAGTACTGCAATTACAAGAGTAAGCTTAAATTCCACTTTAGTCATAATCTAATATACGTGGAAGAAGATCGAATATTTCCAATTTAATAAATATGAAGCTTGACCCCAGTCAAAATATATAACGACCCGGAAATAAGCGGCGCGGCTAAAATGTTAATAAGATGCTAAACGCAACCGCGTCCGCATGATTTGCTTGTTATAGAGCTACTGCATGCTTTCCCATTCATTGGGTACTAAAGCTGGAGGTTTAGTCCAAGGCTCTTCCACCATAGAATTTTGGAACCATTCATCACGTAGATTTGCATGTTCAGTTACGATAATTTGGAAATTCGGACATTCATTTGTGACAAACCTATATAATATCTCAAATAACTTACGTACTCTATTGATGTCTGAATCACGTTCTGTTTCTTCAATCGAACCTGACGCACTGTTGTATACTTGCTCAGAAGGAAAATAAACCTGCGTTGGTTGATCTAAAAACAAGAAGGAGGGAATAGGCCTTTTGTTCTTTGAAGAAAAATGATGGATTGCTAGCAATGCGCCTATATGATATGCAAGATGATTGGAAGCACCTCCTGTTTTTTGCATTGGTACAGGTCGATCTGGTCTGTCAACTACAACAGTCAAATTCTTGAAATCAAATCTAAATGAATATTCGGAAAACTCTGCATCTAAGTCTTTCACATATTTATCAAGTCGTGATGAGATAATACTTAAAATAGAGGTTAATCTATCTTCAGAATTATCAGTTCCAATTTCAGATTCTATAGCATCAATCTTTTGTTGAATAATTTCAATATTTCTAATTATGTCAGATTTGTCATCTACAGGATTGTAATTCTCCAGGAATAAACTAATTCTACCAATGGTTCTTGCAGCAGCAGCATTTAGATTGTCCATTTGAGCAATTGTTTCATTTGCTGAAATCGCTGAAGCTAATTCTTCTTCTTTACTTCTTACGGTTTGTTTTAGTTCTTGAAGTTTTTCCTCTAAGCCAACTATATATTCATCTAAGTTGGGTTTTTCACCCGCTACAGTTTTTAATTCTTCCTCTAATGAGGCTAACTCATTTAATAGTGCATCAGCAATTGGTGTTTCTAAATTTAAATTCTCCGGTGCAAATGGCCATTGCCACTCCCCTTCATTATTATATGGAAGGGCATTGATAGATTGAAGTCTGCTGTATTGCTCTTCGGCCTCAGTTGTAAACCCAGCTGTTTTTTCTAAAAAAGATTGAGTAGTTCGTAGGGTTTCATTCAATTCACTCTTCTCTTTTCGTAATTCTCTTAATTCGTTTTCAAGAATTATGATTTCCTGAGCATTACTCTCGGGAATTGGTGTTGGTTTCCAATCCATTAAATTTTCCAAAGTACTAATTGCATGATTTGTATCTTTTGGCTGATAGGTATTAGACAATATCCCAACTTGCTTTGCTTCAGATAGCAATCCGTTAATTCTCACGTCAATTTGAGTATCAAACTGTTCTTTTTCTGCGAGTCTTTTTTCGGCAATTTTTAAATCTCGTCTCAGTGATCGCAGTTTGCTCTCTAATTCTAATTTGCCTTCAGGTGAAACTCCTAAAAGAATTGGTAGAGTATCTTTAATAGACTGTGGTATAAAGCTTTCATTTTGCCGATAAAAAAGTTGATCCTTATTTGCTATCAAATTTTGTTTCTGAAATAGATAAAACGGAGTATGTTTAATATTGGGTTTATAAGAATCACGGCTATGAGAGCTAGAAACCTCGGTTTGATGAGATGGGATTCCTAATTTATTTGAAAGTAGTGATACGACTGTTTCATCATCTGAATTTTGTTCTAACGATTCGAAAGACGGGGGTTTTATATCATTACCTCTTCTAACCATGGCCATTGAGCAACTTGAAGCAGTAGCAGCAGGGGCCGGTTTAGCAATTAATATTTGTTCGTTTTGGAATTGAAATATTACTGCATACCAAGATACTTTATCCCTTATGGGTCCCTCTGGAATATTAAATGTACTTCTACCCATGCAATATTCAACAATCTCCGACAATGCAGACTTACCAGTAGATGATCGACCTGTAATTATATTTAGACCATCGACCTGAAACTTTACTCTTCTGATTTGACCTGAATGACTGTATAAAATTATTTCTTTTATATTCATGGTTTAACCCCTAAAGAAGTATAGATAGTTACTTTATCATTAATATTGCCAAACTTTTTCCCAATTAGTTTAGCTGCCTTTTGACAATCCTGAGTATCTTGACTCCCTTTTATTGTTTTCCTAATACCATCTTCATTTAGTTTAAGGGAACCATTATCGACTACTTCTATTGAATTACATTTCATTAGAAAAGCCAAGGCTTCCATTGAGTAAGGTAAAAGACCACGCGTTCTTTGTGCAAAGTTTACTCTGATTTCAGGGTTTGCTTCTAATATTCTTGTAAAATATGATCGATTATTGTCGAGAATTTGATTCCTTGTTCTTTTATGCAAACAAAGAGGTAATATTAAAAGTGATAGAGAGTAGGGCATTGATTCACTTGTTTCTTGGTAAAATCCATTAATACTTCTTGCTAACACTAGTCCACAAAAGGCAGGATTAAAAAGAGTACGAATTTCGGGTGGTCTTACATTCCAATCTTTCATTTTTCAACCTCATCTAATATTTCTTTAATTCTTTCCTCAAAATGAGGGTGCCAAAATATTCTTGGAGAACTTTCATTTGCCAAAATATGATAACTGCCCATATGCACAAATGTCGCAGAAACCCTTGGCCGAATTCTTAAATTTATGTGGTTACTTGTAGATATTTGATTTAATAAATTTCTAGCTGTTTTTTGAATTGCTTCTTCAGGTGAATCCTCTTCTAGTTCTTCAAAAACTATCTCTTTAAGTCGACTCCATTCATCAACAAGTCTGTCATCATAAGTCTCCAACTCTCCATTTAGATCGGCAAATTCACGTAACCAAGAGTTTCGTTGTTGAAAGGCACGGTAATAATCTAAAATTGCCCTTTTAATTCGTTCGGATTTTAAGCCAATTGCCCTTAACTGTTTGACAAAAAGTCTGTCATCTGAATCTGGAAAAATGCCTTCATCTGGCTCTGCATATTCGAACTCTATTGGAAGATTATCTGCATGATATTCTTCCGCAATAAAAGAAAGCTTTCCGGATACCTCTTGCACACTAATTGGTTCATTTCGATTACCAGTGAGTAAATCAATACATTCATTAAACCACCATCCTTCGAGTCTTTCATAAACTTTTTCTCTAAACGCAGCACGAACTGTTCTTAACCTTTGGTTAATTATTATTTGCGGTATATCCTGTATGCGTTCTTGTGAATCAAAGATTGTTATGCAGCTAAAGAAATGATTAAGATCATCCTCTGGTACATTATTAATTAGTTCAAAGATTTTTTTTAATGTTTTAGATTTAGACTTTTCTAAAACAGTTTTCATTTCATAGGCATAATCAGTTTTTAGTTCAGAATTTGGGATAAACATTTTAAGGATCGAACCTTCAGGTATTTTACCTGTTGTAAATAGAAAAAAAGACAGGTCATTTCTTGAGAAGGCACTTTTTTCATTTTGATAATAATTCAACCAGATCCTTACGGATTTCCAGAAGTCAGGCGACAGATCTGATAGAGAATCTCCGGCTGCCTTATGTTTCAGAGAGGCTAAAATTTTTCCTTCATCAGGATCACTAAAATCAATATCATCATCTTTTTCAATGAAACAGACAGTACTCTCGTTTAATTTGAACGTCTGTAGCAAAGCGAATCGAATTTGATATACATAACCAAGTGCTTGTTCAGCAGCAGAGTATAAATTCTCAGAAGCCATAGATAGAGATTAGTTTTCTATAAATATGTAATCAATCATATTAATTATTGAATTACTTATCTGAAATGATTTTTGGTACATGCTCTATAACATAATATTATACGCAAACAACAATACCGAATAAATTCCACATAATAAATATGTTGTGCTTATAAATTACTTAAAACGACTTTTTCAGGATGTTATGTGGATTCTTAAAAGTTTCTATTCCACATAAAAGGTCAATTCCGATAGTATGAATTGATTCAAAGGTTTTATTCTATAAGATAAATCCGGATCTCCTGCATCCGCCGGGAGATGACTTTTAAGCTAAAAAAGATTACTTCAAATTCATCTCAGTCTGGGAAGCACTGAAACTCATATCTGAATCGAATTCGCTTTTGCCGAAGGTTTCTTCCATTTCGGCACGTAGCTTTTGGATGGTCAATCCGCTTTTCAACGTACCATTTCGGGCGAGGGAGACACGCCCCGTTTCTTCTGAGACAACCAGTACAAGTACGTTGTTTGTTTCTGAAATCCCCACAGCTGCCCGGTGGCGGGTACCAAATGATTGTGCAATGTTTGGATTTTGTGAGATCGGTAAATAACAACTGGCAGCAACAATCCGGCTGTTTCTGATTACAACCGCTCCATCATGAAGTGGCGTATCTTTTTGAAAAATGGTGGTTAAAAGTTCTGCTCGAACGGAAGAATCTATTTTAACCCCGGCATCCACTAAATCCTGAAGAGAAGAAGAACGGGCAAATACAATAAGCGCACCCGTTCGGTCCTTTGCCATTTTTTTTGTGGCCTCAACCACTTCATCGATCATTTCAGATGAGCCCGCGCGGGTAAAAAAGCGGTCAAAACTGGTGTTGTTTCCGATACGGTACAGCAACTTTCTGATTTCCGGCTGGAATAAAATAAAAACGGCTAAAATCCCAACATCCAGAATACTTTTCAGGATAAAGTTGATGGTTTCAAAACCAAGCAGACGAATTATGAAATTGATGAGGATTATTAAAATAATCCCGATAGTGGCCTGAATGGCAAACGTACCTTTAATCCACCGGTATAAGTACACAAGTACTCCGGCTATGATCAGGGTTTCAATGAAATCCTTAATCCCGAATTCTAAAAATCCGATTGGAAACAAGTTGTTTGCCGTCTATTGTTGAGATTGAATTGCCTGAAATATACGCAATGAATCGGAAGCTTCCTTCACGTCATGAACACGAAGAATATCAGCTCCTCTCGTCAGCGCATCGTAATGTACAGCAATAGTACCAATTAAGCGATCTTCCACCGGGCGATTATCCAAAATTTGCCCGATCATTGACTTCCGTGAAGCTCCGATTAATAAAGGAACGCCAATTTCTTTGAATTTATCAAGGTTGGCCAGCAATTTAAGATTGTGTTCTAAAGTTTTTCCAAAACCTATGCCCGGATCAACTACTATATTTTGCACTCCTTTAGTTCTGGCAAATTCCACTTTCTCTGACAAAAACTGAAACACCTCACTGACTACATCGCTGTACTGAGGATTCTTCTGCATGTTTTTCGGATCGCCCTGAGAGTGCATAATCACATATCCCGCTTTGTGTTTTGCAGCTAACTCAGCCATTTCGGGGGTCTTTTGCAATCCGCTTACATCGTTTATGACAGAAGCTCCGTTTTCTAATGCGAATTCCGCCACTTCATATTTAGTAGTGTCTATCGAGTAAATTAACTCTTTAAAGTAAGGAGCTTTACTTGCTTCGAAAATTGGTTTAATCCGATTTATTTCTTCTTCAGCAGAAACCGGATCAGATCCCGGACGGGTTGACTCCCCTCCTACATCAATAATGGTTGCCCCGTACTTTTTCATCAAATGAATTCTGTCGAGGGCGCGGGTCGCCTTTAAATACTTGCCGCCATCACTGAATGAATCAGGAGTGGCATTAAGTATTCCCATTATTTGAGGCGTAGTAAAGTCTGAATTTGAAATAACGTTGAATTTTAAAAGTGTGAATTATGATTTTGAATTATTAATTCTTAATTCAAAATTAATAATTCACTACCACTCTTCCTGCAGCTCGCTGAGCTTATCTTCTTTATCCGCCCATTCGTCAGCATCGGGAAGTGCATCCTGAGTTTCATTAATTACACGATCGTCCCATTGCTCGGCTAAACGCTCATTTAATTCGATGTAGTTTTCCCACTTTTCAGGCACTTCATCATCGGGATAAATTGCTTCAACCGGACACTCAGAAACACATGCATCGCAATCAATGCATTCGTTGGGATCGATGGTTAAGAAGTTAGGTCCTTCCCGAAAAGCGTCTACCGGACAAACGGCAGCACAGTTAGTATATTTACATTGAATACAAGGCTCAGTTACAACGTAGGGCATATTTAATAGCTAATGATTTTTAATTCAGCGGAATATCTCAGGCTTTAAAGTTAGATGCAATTCAAATTATCGCAGCATTTGTTTAATGGAATCAAAATCTCCGTCATTTTCAGCCGGAGTGACTTCCAAAATGTTAGCCATAACTTCATAAAGATTTATGTTAACAAATGGTTCCATCTTTAAACCTTCTTTAAAAGCAGGGCCATGAGCGATGAATATGGCATGCATTTTAGGATTCGCATTATCAAAACCGTGTGCGCCGCCACTTGGATAATTCTCTCCTCTCGATTGGAAAAACTCCTGAGCATTGATCGTGTATCCTTCATTTGCAATCATCAGAAATTCAGGCATTCGTTTTGAATTCTTCAAATGAAAACGGTCCGGTATATCTTCTTTTTTGTAGATTCTGAAATTTTCTTCTTCAGCTTTAAGAGCCGAATATATTTCTTCTTCATATCCGTCCTCTACATTGAACATAAGTGAAGGTGAGTACTCTATAAATTCCAGCAATTCTACATCCACATAGTCATCCAAAACCACTTTTCTTTCAGGAGATACTTCTATCATACCGTGATCTGATACGATCATAAGATTTATATTTCTGTTAGGGTCAAGATCAGATAGTTGTTCTATTAAATATCCTACAATTGAATCAGCATCCTGAATGGCTTGAACAATCTCCGGTGAATCAGGTCCGTATCGATGACCTCTACTGTCCGTAAAGCTGAAATACAAAGTACCGAAATCTACAGGGCTATTTTCGCGTGTCATCCATTTCAGAACGGTATCTACTCTTGCAGAATTCGGAACGCTTCCATCATACCTTTTCCAATGTGTGGGGCGCATATCCTGAATCGGAGCTTCAGATCCCACCCAAAACATGGTTCCTGCTGTTTTTCCGGCTTTTTCTACCGTATTCCAAATGGGTTCTCCTGAGTACCAAACAGGATTTTCAACTGCATCTCTGTTTCCGATTGAATATCTGGCATCCATTTCAGGGTCGTACATATTATTACCAACCAATCCGTTATTTTCCGGATATAAACCTGTTACAATGGCATAGTGATTAGGAAAAGTTTTGGTAGGGAATACAGGGATTAATCCCTCTGAAGTTACTCCGGTTTCAACAAGCTTATCAAAGCTTGGGGTTTCTGTTTTGGTTAGGTAATCCGCCCGAAAACCATCAAAAGAAATCAGAAGAAGCTGAGGTTTTTCCTGCGCCGGGGAACAAGCAATTATTAAAATTGCAATGATTGAAAGTAAGCGTGTCATATTTTTAGGTTCATGAAGCTTTGATAAAGATAAGTTGTTTACCTTAGATGTGTAGATAATTTGATGACGAATTTTATTCAGAGTTAATTAGTCATCTCCACGCGAATGCAGGAGATCTGGATGAAACTAATTGCCTGGTTAGTATTAAACGTTGATGTTTTCCAGCATATAATTCACCATTTGTAGTATGGCAGACAACTGGCGGAATGACCCTTTAATACTTAAATTTTTACAATAAACAACTACTCGAAATCAGTAGTCAGTTTAAAACGAGCAATTCGGTTATTTCCGGTATCAGCCACATAAACTACTGTGCGAAAGTAAGCCACACCTTGCGGGTTATTGAATTGCTTTGGACCAGCACCGTTTCCACCAAATGAAACTATAATTTTCTTGCTGTCGGCATCTGCTCCTGCCGGTGGATTAACTCCTTCCTGTCCGTTTGCCTGAAACTGAAAAAGTGAATCTTTTTCCGTATCAATCACGAAAATGTATGCATCATCGTCACCGGAAAATACTACATCAACCGGATTGGCAAATTTTCCGGGTTCGTATAAAAACCCATTTGCCTGTGAAGTATCCTGAGAAAGCAAAGATGCGTTCTGCTGGAAAACAAGTCCATCAGTTGTTTCTACAGCATTAATCCAAAGTGTTCTGAAATCTATTTGTTGTGACTGAGAACTTTGTGTTATCAAAAAGCTGCGGTCGTCAGTGAGTCGATCTCTTTGTGGAGGCGTAACGAATGAAGAAATAGAGCTCAATCCCACTGCACTTCTTAGTGATGGTGTGGTAGGATTCAGCGTAACAATCTGCCGAACATTTACCATTTTGTCAGTCGGTACACCATTCTCTTGAATTCTTTGAAATTCAAGTACTGTGTTATCAGGAGCGGCTACCTGGTTGGTGCTGTTCTGAGGTCCTCTTCTGGTTACATACAGAGAATTATCAGCCAATATAGCTAAGCCGGTAACCTGAACGTTTTCATAATTGTTAGAAGAATTTTTATTTAAACGAGCATTTTGAGCGGCATCTGTACTCAAACTGGCATCATCAAACGGAAAAATTAACGTATCTACCATCTGTAGATCGCCGGCTCCGTTCAGATTTTTGATTTTGAAAACAGCCGGTAAATTAAAGGTGGTTGGCGTACCGTTTTTATCAATAGTAGTATCGATTCTTGCAGAAACATAAATATTCAGTAAACGATCCTGAGTTACCGCGTTCGCACCATCCAGCATAATTGTTCTTCTCGGCGAAAGATCCGCTCTGTCAAGAAGATGAACTCCGTCATTGTCGGTCACATATACAAACGTATCGAAACCAACATGTACATCATTTGGTGCATCAAAATCTCCCCAAAAAGGAAGCACAGGAGCATATCCATCCACATCTTCTAAAGTCGGGTCTATTCTACCTTCATCGAAGATTTCCTGATTAGTGTCATCATTTTTCGAACCAAAAATAGCCTCGCAACCGGAAACAGTTACGGATGCTATCAGTAGAAGAAATATTAGATTTCTGAGTTTCATTATAGATTAAATCCTAAAGTAATTCGATGAATTGTTCCTAAACGATCAAAATTCGTAAATCCGTAATCGGCACGTAGTACCTTCCCTGAAAAAGGCACATTAACTCCGGCTCCAAGACTCGGAATAATTCGCTCTTCATTTCCGAACTCATAACCTGCTCTCAGAAAGAACTGATCCATAAATCCGTATTCAGTACCGATGTTTAATTTCTCAGCATTATCACTGGGATTGATAATTTGTGCAGTTAAAACCAAACTGTTCTGTTCTGATTCATACAAATCATAAGCAGCTGCAATGATAAATCGGGTAGGCAATGATACTTCGTCTTCCGGACTTAACGTCACTGTTCCTCCTCCGGGCACCGAGCTTTCAACTTCTCCGTCCGGATCAGCATCCAAACCAAAATTATTAATACTCACACCAAATCGTAAGCCGGTTTCACCCACATCGTAAGAGAAACCGAAGTCAATGGCTCCTGTTTGATAGGTTACATCAAAGAAGTTCAGGTAATAATACTTCAGCGATAACCCATAGCTGAATAAGTCAGTAATTTTATGTGAAGCAGTAAGACCAACATTTAAGTGATGTGTTCGGAAAGTTCTTCCTGTACCAAAAGGTTCTGTAACAGTTGTTTCTTTCTGATCACCGGAAGTGAAATACTGAACCGAACCGCCAAATGCAAAATCACGGTATTTGTGGATATAGCTTACATATTCCTGCGTGGTCTCAACTACATAAGAAGTGTGAGAAATATTAGCATAAGATGTGCCTATTTTAGAAGCCAATGCCGGATTCCAGTAAAGACTTGAACCATCCAATGCGTCTGCCATATTGGAATTTCCCATTCCCGCACTTCTGGCATCCACTGTAATTTTAGTGAAATTGAAACCCTGAGTACCGGAACGATCTTCTCCGTAAGATTGGGCGTGCAGTTCTGCATTAAAAAACAGAACTGTAATAAATAAAACCGATAATATTCTGTAAATAAACTTCATTAAAATTTGATGGATACCCCGAATACGATGTGTCTTTGTTGTCTGTAGTTTGCCGGATTTTCATAAAGTGGCAATCCGTTATCAGTTGGATCCAGATACCGAGGATCTCTTACGTTATTTGGAACGTCGTATGAGCGATCATCCCGCAATGCAATCAATTCAGCCTGACTGCTTGGATATCTTTTATAACCTTCTCCTGTTACAGGATTAATGATTACTGCACTCTGATTATTCAAAATGTTTGAAATCTCAAGAAAAGCAGCAATGCGGGTTTCACCCACTTCGAACCATTTTTGAAGATTGAAATCCATATAGAACCATCCCGGACCTACTTCGCTGAATTGTAATGCCGGATCATTAATACGCTCATAAATCGGACGCCAGTTTTCTTCTCCTGTAATAGGATTTCTTTCGGTTCCTACCCGCTCGAATGGCGTATAACGCTGACCACTTCTCCAAACCGCAGATAAGAATACCTGGAAGTCATTCAGAACCGGACTGTCTAAAATTCCGTCTTCTCTGGAGTGTGTAAAGGTGATGTTCCCTTTGATATCGAAAGGGCGATCCCATGCCAATGGAGTTTCGATATTGTTACCTACATTCTGGCTGGCGGTAATATCATTTAAATTGTCATTGTTCGTAGAACTCAAACCTTCTGCACGGCTGTAAGTGAACGAAAGCTGACCACGAAGCAGGTCTTTGTATCTTTTCAGATAACTAATTTCAACTCCACGCGATCTTGCGTAGTCACCATTAATTCTGAAGGCTTTAGTTACCGGACGACCATCAATATCTGCAACTGTAATTCTTTCGGAGGTTACGAAATCATACTTATCCCGCCAGAAAGCAGAAATATTTAATGCATCATTTGCAGTAATCTGATTTCTTAATCCGATTTCATAAGATATATCAACTTCTCTGTTAAGGTTCGGGTTACCGAGATTCGGTAAGTCTGACTGATCCTGGAAAAACGGATCCAAACCTGCATATACAAAACTTGGATGAGGAATACGAGCAGAGTGTCCGTAGTTGAAGAACAGCACCTGATTTTCTCTCACCGGGAAGGAAACGTTAATCTTTGGAAGGAAAATGAATTTATAGCGTAAACCAAAAAGTTCGGTTGTTTCATCCTGATAATCCTCGGCAATAAATTCAGGAATAGTAGAAAATATATTCGGATCTAAAGCGTCTTCCACTCTTTCATCCACATAGCGCCCTGGAGCCCAATATTCGAAACGACCACCTATATTTGCGATCAATCCTTTGTACCGGATTTTGTCCGTAATAAAGAAAGCACCTCTGTTTGGCTTTACTCTCCAGGCATCAAAATTTTCACCCACTCTGAATGTTTCTGAAACCGTATTTTCATCAATTCTGATCGGAGCTCCAATCCATGGACGGGTAATATCAATCCATTGGTAGTCATTAAACTTAGCTTCAAAACCTACTACTAATTGATTTTGATCACCGCCAAATAGTTTCGTAAAACTTGAACGAACTGTTACTTCTTCCGCAAAGTGATCGTGCCATAATGTTGCGATACCACCATTATTGAAATATCCGGGACCTGCAAGTATGTAAGTAAAATCGTCCGTTCCTTCGAATTCATCTGCCGGGAATTTTACAATGCTTTCAGGATCAAATTCTCCATCTACAAAATCAGGGCGCCAATCTCTTCCATTAGCATCAGCACGCAATTGAGTAAATAAACGGCTTACCTGAACTTCATAGAATGAAGAAGTTGAAAGGGTTTGTGTCCACTTCAAATAAGACAGATTGGAATCGTGGGTGTAAGTGTTTGCATTGTCCAGAAAGCCGTTTGAAAATGCAAACTGAAAACCGGGCTGAATCTGGGTATCCGCTCCGGTAATCTGCAACATTCGGGTATTCTGGTTTATGGTAAGTGATCGCTGATAAGCTGCCTGTAATCTAATACCGGGCTTTATATTGTATGTCAGCTTCAACATTCCATTCCAGCGGTTACCTTGCCGCGGACTCCAAAAATCTGATCCCGTAATAGATGAGCTTATCTGATCGGCGGATAACTTTGTATAGCCATCTTCCAAAGCAACTTGCCCGGTGGCAAAAAATGTAATCTTACCCGGAAGATCTAACCCTAAGGACGGAAGAATTTTTTCAGCTAATACTCCCGGACCTCCAATACTTAACTCGTAAATATCCTGAAAGTAATTAGCGCCGTTATCCATCACGTTGGAGCCAAAATTGTCTCGCTTGTGAGAAAAACTTCCTTCGTAAGTGTCGCCGCCATTTCGCGTTTTCACAGAAACCACTCCTGAAGTCACATCGCCGTATTCGGCTCCAACTCCGCCCGTTATTACTTCGATGTTGCTAAAAGAATTGGCTCCTAAATCAAGACCAAATCCTGTACCTGCAAGAGGATCCTGAGCAGAAACTCCGTCAACTACGTATCCGGTTTCGTAGGCTCTTCCTCCTTTAATGTATAAACCTGTTGGATCTTTAATTACTCCTGATTGTAATGAAACAGCATCTTCTACTTTCCGAACCGGTGCCGCTTCAATATCCTGACGGGAAATGGTTGCTGAGGTTGTGGATTTCTCAACATCAAAAATCGGACGTTCACCGATTACTACAATTTCTTCTCCGGATGTGAGAACTTTTGGCTTCAGTTTGTAATCCAGTTCTGTGAATTCTCCCGCTTTTACTTCAATAGCTGTTAGCAGAACCGTTTCATATCCGATATAGGTAATTCGAACGGTGTATTCACCGGGACGGATATCATCGATTTCGTAATCACCATCAACACCGGTAGCGGCTCCAAACGTTGTACCTGAAATAAGTACGTTTACTCCAATAAGAGTCTCGCCTGTTTCAGCATCAGTTATTACTCCGCGGATTCCACCTGTTTGGGCAATAACAGAAGAAGCTGTTATAAAAAATGTGCTGATCAATAAAAGAAATAGCTTTTTCATAGTTCTATTGCTTAAAACCTAATCGGTCAATTAATATCTCCTGAAGCATATCTTCAATATTCGAGCTTCCATTTAAGTTGGAAAGATCAAGACTGAAATAAACCAGGTTACCTTCTGCATTTTGCAGTGCCACTCCCTTGTAACCAAAATATGGACTTTGACTACTATTGGGATTCCTTCTTCTAAACTGTGCCTGATACAATTGCGTACTACCACTAACTCCTTTCATTGGGCGTTCGTTGGTAAGCGCAAACGACCCGGAGTTGATAACAAGCGTATTTGTTAGCGCAGGCAGATCCGGAGTTACCAATGAATCTTCAAATAAATAGAACTGTCCACCGGCAATTGAGTCAACCGGTAAGAAATTGAATAACGGGTCTTCTCTGCTGATACTTTTCATCGGAATATTAACAAAAATGGTTCCGTTGTTATCAATAAATTCATCAAGTATTTCCTGAGCGTATGTTATGTTTCGATCTAAATCATCGGAAATCCAATAAATATGATCCCATTTTGACAAAGTCTTTATCAAAGTTGGATCTATCACAGATGGAAACGCTTCAGAGAGCGCTACTTTATCCTGCTCTACCTGACCATCGTTGATTATCCATTTGTCAGGAGTTATGCCAAGATTGTTAAGTCTGTTCAGATGAAAATTCTGTCGACTATTGGTGCTTGGTCCTCCAAAATCATTCAGGAATAATGTGTTAGAAAGTTGAGGCTTCACATACCATGATACCGAGTCAAAGTCACTTACAGCTTCAGCTGCATCCACTGAACGAACGTAAAATGTATTTCTTGCTCCCACTTCAACCGGAATGGTGAGTTGCTCGCCACCTACTGTGAGCGTAGTATAACTTCGACCTAAAAATACTTCTGCATCTTTTTCGCCTACAGATGAGTTATCTACTTCAAGAGATATAAATAGTTGGCCTTCGTCATCTTCTGTAAAAGGTATTTCCGTCCAACCATTAATTGTATCGTTTATAGCAACCTCTGTACGAATTATATTCCCTAAACCATCCGGGTCATCAAAATTCCATCCAAAGCTTGCTACCGAAAACAAAGTATCCGGCGGAGACTGATTACTGTTTAAAGAAACTGTTGGTTCCGAATTCACGATCGGAAATACCAAACTTGCGCCCACAGGATCTCTCAGGTCTTCGTTATCAACAGCTCTTACTTTAAAGAGTACATCGTCTGTTTCCTGACCCGGTGTAATGGGCAAAATAAAAATACTGTCTGTTTTTGTAGTAAAAGTGAAAGCAGATTCAGAGGTATCGTTAATTGCATACTCAAATCCTTTTATAAATCCATCTGGATCTGAACCAAACCACGAAATTTGAATCTGACTGGACAAGCGAAAATCGCCACCGCGATTTATCTCTTCTACAGTCAAATTAGTTGATGGTGCCTGGTTTTCTTCAAAGTCGCCACTAACTGTATCATTGCAGCTGTTCCAGAAAAGAAAAACTGAACAAAGAAGTAATAAAAAAGTTGAATTCTGTTTCAAAATACTGATAAATAAAAAAGTAAAGAGCTGCCAGATATCGGCAGCTCTTTAATGATATAAATGTTACTTAATAAGCATCATTTTCTTAATGCTTGTAAATGAACCTGCTTCGATTCTGTAAATATACATACCTGATGCAAGGTTACTTGCGTCAAATGAGATATCGTATGAACCGGCAGTCATTCTCTTGTTAACAAGAGTGCTCACTTTTTGGCCAAGCATGTTATACACATTAAGTCTTACATCTGCAGCTTCTGGTAGCGCAAACTTAATAGTAGTGCTTGGGTTAAAAGGATTTGGATAGTTTTGCTCAAGTGCAAAAACTTCAGGAGTAGATCCATCTACTTCATTAGAGTTGATAATAGCACGTTCTAACGTGATATGTCTGTAAATCGGCTCCCAGTCATCGCCAAAGTTTCCATAAGATCCTCTGACTCCAAGAGTATCTGATCCATCAGTCACTCTAACATGCCATACAAATGATGCGGTTTCTCCGACTTGAACTCCTTGATCTTCTAAAAAGTCATCAACATCTGCAGCTGGAGAAACTAATTCTGTAGCAGCTCCTTCATTGTCTGATAAAAAGCTTAATAACACTTCAGAAGTATCTTCGCTCATCAATCTCCATTGGTAAGAAATATCATCTTCATCAAAATCAACTGAAGCATTCCACGTAAAAGTGAAATCCTGATCTACGACAACAGTTGCACTGTCAGCCGGTCCGGTTAAACTGAAATCCAGAAGCGGGAAGAATGCATTACCATCTTCAGCGACGATGTCATCTGCATTTCTTGGATGGAATTTAGGAGCTCCGAATGATGCAGCAACAATTGCATAAGCATCAAGGGTTTTTCCATCTCTTACTGTATTGTTGAAGTCAAAGTTTACATTTGGCTCACCAATTTGAGTTCCGCCACGAATATCTTCGTTGAAACGAACACCATCTGCAGAGTCAGCATTTACATTTTTGAATTCGTACTCACCAAATGCACCGCGGTCCACAAGTTCAACATCTTCAAACTTAACAACCATACCTTCATACGGCTCAAGCTCTCCGCCATTCTGCATAGCTTGTACCATATCAGTAGTAATAGTTGGGATTACCTGCTCGGTATCATTCCCGGAAGAATTAACGGTGAATTCAAGATTTACTAACTGAGTAAGTGTTAATGAGTTACTTGCTACAGAAGCTTCAATAGCTTCAGCGGATGTAATAGTTACAGAATCACCTCTTACTAAGGCTTCGGTTTCTGAAGTCTTCTCAAGGAAAACACCGCTCCATGCTGCTGCAGCTTCTTGAATAATAATAGGACCATCAGAATCGTCTGATACAATGATTCCGGAAATATCAACAGGAACTTCACCTGCTCCGGCTAATGGACTTGCTCCGGCATTTCCGTCAGCAGTAGTCTGAATGATTGCAATAGAATTAATTGCTTCATCTTGTACGAAGAAACCAAAGTTTCCTGAAATAGGCGCTCTACCGGTCAATCCTTCACTGTCTGTTGCTTCAATTGAGAACGAAACAGGAGTGAAATTATCGAAAGTTGGAAGAGTTGCGCTGTAAGTATCGCCTGAAGTGTTGCTCATACTTAAAGTATCGGAAGTTTCACCGGCTGCATAAATAAGAGAAGCAGCAGAAATAGTTGCAGCGCCATCAGCTACAATATCAACTGTAACTGTAACAGCATCACTTGAAGTTACAGCAGAATCAGACTGTGCAACATTACTGAATACCGGTGGTAATCCAACAACTTCAATATCATTTGGCCATGTAAAATTAGCATCGCCTAAACAGCTCTGACCGCTAACACATCTTACATACGTTCCAGGATTTTCTGAATCTTCTGTCCAGCGAACACCATCTTCAAATGGGTTAAGTCCGAATACGTTTTGATCAGTTGCAACAGTTCCATCAGGATCGTCACCATTTACAGTTAAAAATCCACTTACATTCACAATAGCTCCAGGTACCGGAGGCACAAAAGTTCCATCTTCACCGCCATCAAGACCCGGCAATCTTCTGAAGTTAAATTCAGGTAAGTAACCAGCCGTTCTGTCATTTCTTACACGAAGAGATGTATCATAAGCGTAGATTCTTGTACCGTCAGCATTAACTGCCCAGTTTGGTCTGTCACCGGTAGATACATTGCTAACACTACCATTTTCAATCTTTACATAAGCACCGTTATACTTAGCGTAATTCTCGATATTAATTTGGAAAGTTCCATCACCGTTAGCTTCGTTAAGGTCACTCAAAGGAATAGTCCAAGGATCTAACAGAGGAGCATACTCCGGAAAGTTTAAGTTAACGCTTCCTTTAAAATCGGGAGCTTCGTCAACAGTCATTTGTGCTGTTGCATTAAAGAACGTCAGTCTTCCGGTAAAGGTAACCACATCTCCGCGATTTAGACCTGAAAGTAATCCGAAATCGGATTCTACAATTTGAATAGACATCCCGTCTCTGCCCTGATTTACAGCAGCAGTATCAGTAATAAATACGTGAATACGACTAATGTCATCAATAACATTGTCATTATCAGTATCACTTGGAGTTGCTAAACCCGAGCTTCTTGGGTTAGAAACAACAACACCAGTATATACTACAGTCTGGCCAGCCAATGGATGAGCCTGAATCGCGTCAACAGAATATTCTGTCAAAGGTTCCGGATATGTATTGAGATCTTTAACTGAAACTGTATCCTGCGCCTGTGCCAATACCGGCATAAACACAAAAGCCAGAACAGAAAAGATTTGTATCAATTTTTTCATAGTTACGTTGGTTTATTTAATAATTGTAAGTTTTCCTTTTTCTATTTCTCCTGAGGTTAAATCTTTAACGGTAAATAGATATAAACCCGTTGTTAAGATTTGGTTAGCTTCGCTTTGAAGATCCCAAGCGTGTTCACCTCCCGGAAGTACACGCGGATCATCACTAAAATTATCAAACCAGGATATGTCTCCATTATATGTTTCTGAATCGTGCTCTAATTCAGCCACTATATCTCCGGCAACAGTATAAATTCTTATCTCAGCCTTAGAAGGTAAATTATAAAAATACAGCTTTCGGTCACTTTCATTAGGTCCATCCCAAGCTGCATTAACTTTGTAAGGATTAGGATAAACACCAACTTCGAAACCATCATCTCCAAAATTATCGTTTACGGGAGTTCCCGGAAAAACTCTCGTAGCATTTGAATTAGGGCTTGTCTCTAAACTCTCTACGCCAAATTCATCGTCACCTCTGTCAAATGAAGTAACCGAAACCTGATACTGCCAACCACTCAGTAAATTTTCCAAATCGTAGCGGTAATGATATTCGGTAGTATCTCCTTCAAAAGTTACCGGCTCTGATAGCTCCACCTCATTGAAACCAACATCAAAACCGATATTATTTCCTTCAATATCAAATTCTCTGATTAATCGTGGCTGAGGATTAACATCCTGACCCAAATCCGAACTATACACCCGATACCCTTCAAAATCCATTTCTCCGGAAACCCGGTCTACAGATAGCTCAGCTGTTTTATCCCAATAAATAGAAACTTTGCCAGCTTCAAGTTCAACTCTCGTTTTTGGATTATCGGGCGGGGTTGGAAATAGATATCTGGTTAATTCTCCATTTCCATCTGTGTCCTCTCCGGGATCCAGCTGACCATTTTTATTCTTGTCTTCTCCACGGAATACGCTGTATGCTGACTGAAGAGTCTGAGTGAGATTTACTCTCGATTCTTCATTATCCACAGATTTACCGGCCGGTCCTTGAAATTGCTCCGGTTTTAATGCCGCACTATATACAAAATATACTGTGATAGTTTCTCCGGGTTCTACTTGCGGAAACGGTCCCATCGACATAAATGAAATATAGTTTCCATTTGCACTTTGTCCATCCGTTCTCAATGCCTGTTCGTTTTCCTCATACGGAAATTGCTCTGCCATACGTGTATAACGATCTCCATCATTTGAGGGCGCTGTAAAGTCACCCGCCCCCGCACTAAACAGCCAGTAACTTGGTCCAAGATCAGGAACCCTGAAGCCGGAATCTGTAAACTCTCCATTGGCTGTATCAGGATTGTCAGGATGGAAAAAAGAGTCACGGTATTCGGCACCAATAATTGATACCGCACCATAGGTATTTATACTCGGATCGTCAGGAGAGCCAGCATCAAAAGCATACATCGTGTTCAGAGAATCTATAAAGCCGACTCCATTTTTATTAAAAAATGCCCCTCCTGTTTCGGTGGCACTGTTCACATTACGAACCACTAAATCGGCATACATTCCCACATACACGCTATCCCATGTTTCGGGAAGTGCATAAAGATCACTGTTATTAGTGATGTCATATTTCAGAATGGTAAAATTCTCGGTGAAAGGAAATCCCCAGTTATAGCTCTCAAGCTTAACATCTGTATATAAAGGGTTGTCGTGCCCCTGGATTTCGGTACCATTAATGTCTCTGCGGCGATCGGTAAATGCTGTTAAAATATCTTGCTCACTTACCGAATTAACAGAGAAAAATTCATCATTGGGATCTGAACTTCGGGTTGTAATTATAGCATCGGAAGTGAATTCAAAACCTCTTCCACCACGTGCATACCCTGATGGGTTCGTTACTGAAGATGATGATAAACGAATCTGTCCACCTACATCTGCACCTATCCAAATTCCGGCTTCAAATAAATGTTCTGTTCCTGTAGAAGTAGGAAAACGCATACTGAAACCGCCCTCAGGATTATTTCGAACATCAGGCTTACCTATGGTTCCGAAGTTTGTAATTGAAAGCCCGATAATTCCTGCTTCGGTTTCTGCTCGTTCAAATGCAAATTGAGCATTTGTGGCCATTGGAAAAAAAATAACAGCTAAGGCAACAGTGTGTATTAACTTCTTCAAATATAAATGGATTGCTAACGATTTTTTTTGCGGAAATGAAGATACAAAAAATTGTAAGTAATTTGGGCTACAAAATTATCTTTTACAGTTTCATAACACTTCAAAGTTGTCGGGAATAAAAATCTACTATGGTTTCTTGTTTGATTCCAATGTAATGCATTACCACAATGAGTGTGAAAATTATTTGAAGTTTGAGCGTTCCAATCCTCGTGTATTTTCGGGAAGAAGTTTCCACTTTTTTATTAAGGATTCTAAAATCAGAAATTTCCTTCAGACTCTTTACAATTTCCTGATCTTCCATAACCATTAAACTTTCGTCGAAACCACCGATTGATTGAAAGACATTTTTTTCTACGAATAAACTCTGATCACCAAACCTGAAGAAATCTAAATCGAATCGAGTAAACCAGGCGTAAATACGCAGGAAAATATTACCCGGTTTAAAGCTGAGCTGAAAACAACCGGATGAGTATCCCTTTCGGACCGTACTTTGAATTTCCTGCAAAAAGCCCTCCGGCGGGTAAGAATCTGAATGTAGGAAATACAAGATTTCTCCCTTAGAATGATGGGCTCCAAGATTCATTTGACTGGCCCTGCCCTTTTTTTCAGAAATTATGACCTTAATCCCGTTTTCCTGAATAATTCGAACGGTGCTGTCCGAACTTCCTCCATCCACGAAAATAAGCTCGGTTTCAACATCTGAAATTAACTCCCTTAACCTGTCAATAAATTTTCGAATACCGGCCTCCTCATTATAAACCGGTACGACAATGCTGATCATGCTCGGGAGTTCAAATATTCGTTCCAATCATCTTCATTATCAATGTCATTTAGTACTGGAAGCAACGCTATACTAATGCCATTCTTCTCGGCTTGTTGCTTGGTTTGGTTCAGTACTTCCTCAGTGCTCCAGGCTATGCCTTCCAGTAACTCCGGATGAAATCCTTTCATGCCAATCAGATAATATCCACCGTCTTTGGATGGTCCGAAAACAGCGTCATGAGTTGATAATTCTTCAAATGCTTCTTCGAGTATTTCTGAGGTTAGCGTAGGGCAATCGCTGCCAATCAGCACAACCCTTTCTTTTCCTTCCTGAAATGATTTTTGAAAAGCATCCTTCATCTTTTCTCCCAAATCACCATCTATTTGCACTCTTTTTTTAAAAGATGAATCATCCCATAAATCATTTTCAGCTACAGACCATGCATACCATACTTCTTTTTCAGCTAATGATACTTTTTTTACTTCCTTCTTTGTGATATTCAGCAGCTGCAAATACACATTCAGAGCCTCCTCATCTCCGATAGTTTTTGCCAATCTGGTCTTCACTTTTCCTGCTACTGCATTCTTTACAAATACTATAATCCGTTTTTTACTCACCTGTAGAACTTTATATTATTTTTTGGAACTATTTCACACTTAAATTGCTTTAACCCGTTGAATAAGAACTAATTACAAAACATGAATATTATTAAGAAAACAACATTACTTGCTTTCATCTTAATCTTAACGGGAGCCTATAGTACAAATTTAAAAGCTCAGGATACAAACGGCGGGAAAACCGGGCTTGGTATTATGCTTGGTGAACCTTCAGGCATAACGCTTAAAAATTGGTTTAACAGCAAAAATTCCGTTGATGTTGGAGTTGCATGGTCTTTAGCAGGCAATGATGCCCTCTACCTACACGCTGATTACCAATGGCACAGTCCTCTTGATGTGGAAAAGGGAAATTTAGCTTTTTTCTATGGAGTTGGTGGTAGAATAATCCTCGATAATGAAACATTCGTTGGAGCAAGAATCCCTTTGGGACTATCATATTTAGCACCGGAAGCCCCACTAGAATTTTTTATTGAAGTTGCACCCGTTTTAAACCTGACACCCAATACTGATGGTGATGCAGATGGAGGGATTGGTGTAAGATATTACTTCTGATATCTGAATCTATCAATAAATTTCACCAAGGGGCAGGTAAATTACCTGCCCTTCTTGTATTACAGAAGATTTTCTGAAGTTATCTTCTCTTAAATGTCTTACTTCAGAATTTATTTGATCTAATTCATCGTCACTATGATCCGGATCGTGATGTGAAAGGCAAAGCTGTTTAATATCCAAATCTTTAGTTAATTCAATAACAGTTTCCCAGTTTGAGTGTCCCCAACCTAATCTTTTTTGGTGTTGCTTAAGGGTAAATTGAGCATCATGAATTAAAACATCTGCTCCGTTTACAAACTCATTGAATTCATTCAAAAAACTTTCGTCTTCTTTTGTTGGGTTTATCGGAAGTTCGTTATCAGGTGCAAATACTATTACTTTTCCCTGGATAATAAATTTGAATATAGCTGTAGGAACAGTGTGTTTTGCCCACATATACTCCACTGAGTAATGCTCAAATTCCAATTTCCCTTTTTCAAAAGTAATACAATCAAGCTCCGACTCAAGCATATCAATGCTCACCGGAAAGAAAGTATTGGACAAATGACCTTGCAAAATTTCTTTACAACCAACGCCATCCTGCGGCGGCATATACACATCAAATCTATTCTTATTGCTGTAGAAAGGTTTAAAAAACGGAAATCCTTGTAAATGATCCCAGTGAGGGTGTGTTATGAAAATTCTCCCAAAAATCCCGTGACCATTTGAGTCTATTTCATTCCCCACATTTCTGAATCCGGTTCCGCAGTCTGCGATAATTAGTTCATCTACATCAGGGATCAGAATCTGAATGCATGAAGTATTTCCTCCGTACCTCATATTTTCAGGATTTGCACATGGAGTTGACCCCCGAACTCCCCAAAGCTTTATTTTAATAACGTTATCCAACTACATGTAGTTAATTCAAAGTATGATAAATAAGCAAAACCTCAGATGCCATTTTTTTATTCCTCCTCATCAGAGGCCATTAATTCGTTTAACTCTCTGTTAATTTCATTAACACGCTTCTGTTTACTCTCCATCTTTTTTTCCGCTTTATCAATCTTTTCCTGAAGCTCGTCTTTCAACTTATTCCCTTTATTGGTTGGCTTAAAAAATGTTTTAGCTTCTTCGTATTGAATGCTTTCAGCCTCTAATTTAGAAATATCCTTCCTAAGTGAATCTTTTTCTTTTCTGAGTTTAATAATTTCTTTTCTGTCATCAGCATCCACCCCTTGCTTTGCTAATTTTCTTTCCATACCTAAGTCTGAGCCACTTGCACGATATCGATCGTAAATTACATCACATGCTTCCCTGTATTGCTTCCAAACCTTATTTTTTGATTTGATCGGCACATACCCAATATCTTTGAATTCAGCCTGTAACTTTTTGGCTTCTTCCACTGCTTTTACAGGATCTTCATGGGTTCCTAATTCCTTTAGCTTTTCAAGAATCTCATATTTTTTCTCGAGGTTCTCTTTTTCTTCTCCTCTTCTGTCCTTGAAATGATCTCTACGTCTGTCATAGAAAACATCCATAGCTCCTTTGAACTTTTTCCAAATCTTATTGGATTTTTTTCGCTGAACAGGGCCAATTTTTTTCCACTGATCCATAAGACTTTGCATTTTACTGTGACCTTTCTCGAAGTCATCAGTATCCTGAATCGCTTTTGCCTCTTCAATAAGTTTTAGCTTCTTATTATAGTTCTTTTCTTCCTGCTCCCGAAGCAGATCAATGTTGTCAGATTTTTTGTCATTAAAGGCATCTGTTGCGGCCTTAAATCTGTCCCAAAGTTCATTTTCATCCTTTTGAGGCAGGTTTCCTGTTTTTTTCCAGGATTTATGCAACTTATTCACCTTTCTTGCAGCTTTGGCGATATTGTCCTGATCCACCAATGCTTCCGCCTCCGCAATCAGGTTTTTCTTTTTCTGAAGAGCCTTCTCTATACTTTTTCGATATTCTTTGTCGTGCTTAAACCTCAGTTCATTAAAAGTGTCTTGCGCACTGTTGAAGCGGTCCCACAAATCCTGATTTTTATCATTGGGAACTCTTCCGATTTTTCTCCATTGAGAAAGCAGTTCATTGAATTTTTTATCTAATTCTTCAAAATCTGCATCTTTTGCATCGCTCGATTCATTCAGTTTATCCATTTTGTCAAGCAACACAAGCTTCAACGTCAGATTCTCTTCTTCTTTCTCTAACTTTTTTACAAGCCTGTCCACTTTATGGCTGTCAAACTCTTTCAGTAAAGCATTAAATCGCTCATTAAGAACCTCTGCTTCTCCTTTTGGAAGTTCTGTGACATGATCCCAGCTATTTTTGATCTTAGAAACTTCTTTGGTTTTGGTCCATTTTTCTTCTTCAATAATGGCGGAAAGCTCTTTCAACAGATCTTTTTTCTTCTTGAGGTTCTCTTCCCTCTTTTTGTTGAGTTCTTCGTAATGAGCTTCTTTTCTTTTTTCGAAGTCTTCTTTCAGACGATCAAATTCACTAAGTATGGAAATGGACTCTTCATCAGCGGTAGGACCTTCCTGAATTTTAAGCTTGGCGCTTGCAAACTCATCAGTAATTAAAGACCAGTCTTTAGAATTAAGAACTTCTTTTATCCTGGCAAGAATAGGAGAGTAATAATCGGAAGGAGCAGGCTGTTCATTTTCTTCGGAATCTTCTTCTACTTGATCAACTGCTTCCTCTGTTTCTGGTGCAGATTCTGTCTCATCTCTCTCTGCATCACTATCTAAATCTTCTGCTTCAACTTCCTCAGCAGCCTCATTTTCAGGGCTTTCACTTTCTCCGGCGTTTTCTTCAGAAGTCGTTTCTGCTACTTCAGAATCAGAAACGATTTCCTGATTTTCCTCAAGATTTGATTCTTCAGCTTCTGTTTTTTCGTTTTTATTTTCTTCTTGCTCCAGGTTCATAACTAACCTTCTTTTCCACTTGGTTCATTAAATCGGCTCATGCCTTCTTTTGTAAGTTGAGTAAGATAGTATTTCTTCCCTTTTTTTAACAATTAGTTTAATGGCATAAAAAAAGCCGATCGCATGACCGGCTTTATCATCAAAAAGTATTAATTGTTAATCTACTTTATGTAAATGTACATCTGTCTGTGGGAATGGAATGTTCAATCCTTCTTTTTCAAAGGTCTTGTACACTTGCTCATTCATTCTGAAGTATACTCCCCAATAGTCAGAGGCATTTACCCAAACACGTACTGCAAAATTGACGGAACTGTCGGCAAGTTCACTTACTGCATAAAACGGTTCCGGATCTTTTAAAATTCGATCGTCTTCTTCCACCAATCTTTTTAGAACCTCATAGGCTTTATCTACATCATCGCCGTATCCAATACCAATAGTCCAGTCGACGCGCCTTGTAGGTTGAGTGGAATAATTTGTCATTGAATTAGTTGCAAGAGGCCCATTTGGGATAATAATAGTCTTATTATCAGGTGTAGTAAGAATAGTCACGAAAATCTGTATTTCTTTTACCGTTCCCGAATAACCTTGTGCATCAATAAAGTCACCAACTTTAAACGGTTTGAATAACAGAATCATTACTCCGCCCGCAAAATTTTGGAGTGTTCCTGAAAGGGCAAGACCAACAGCTAAACCTGCAGCACCAAGAATAGCTATGAAAGATGTCATTTCTACCCCTAACATTCCCAGAGCTGTGATGTACACCATCACTTTTAATAAAATAGTTGCTGCTGTTCGTAAAAATCCTTGCAGAGAAGGGTCAACCTTACTCTTATTCAACATCTTTTTGATTACGCCACCAATAATCCGCACGATCCATAAACCTATTACGAGTACTGCAATCGCTTTTAGAAGGTTGGGGCCGTAATTAACTACTACGTCCAACAGCATGTCCGTATTAAATTCGAAATTTTCCATTCTTTCCTATCCGTTAGTTATAATTTCATTGAAAATATTTTAAGCATTGGCTAACCGCAACTTACAAGAATAAAAAAAGGAGGCTTTTCAGCCTCCTGTTCTTTCTAAAAAAGTAAATACAATCAGAGCGATGCGATCATTTGCTTAATTTCATCTTTGGTCTTTCCTAACTTTTTCTGAAGTCTTCCAAATAATTCGTCTTCCTTCCCTTCCTGAAATTTTAGATCGTCGTCCGTAAGTTCAGAATACTTTTGCTTCAGTTTACCTTTCAACTCGTTCCAATTTCCTTCTAATGTCAAATCATTCATAATCAATTAAGATTTAATTAAAAATTAACCTTATTTGACTAATTAACATGAAAAGTGGAGGTATTGTTCCGGCTTATCAGGCTTCTACATCATGCACTTCTTTCAAAATAGCTTTTGCATTGGCATCTTTGCCCTGCATAGCACGGTGCTGGAGATTTGTAATAATCTCTGGAGTTGCTCTTTCGTAGGCTTCTTCTTTTGCCTCTTTCTCTGATGAAGTACGAATCAGGTCATAAATATCATCCGCTCTAACCACACTGTAAATATTATCTGAATTGAATGCATGAGATCTTTTCTCTTCATATTCCTTGAAAACCCTTGGGAAATCGGTGCTGTCTTCAGCTTTGGTGATAATTTCCACATCATTCGCACCTTCAGCGCTCAATGGAGTTTTACATAGATAAAAGTGATTGTGAGTGTAGTTCATGAACTAATAATTTAAATGATTTTTATTGCTTGCTGAATATAACAAAGCTGAGACTAAAGGTGAATCCAAATTCAGCTAAATACTTTTTTCAAGGCTTTTGGAATTACCATCCAGCTTAATTGACAATTCCCCCAATTTATTTGCTCCCATCGTTGCGCATAGGATTGTATACACACCAATGCTGCCGTCGGCATTCTAAGACTTGCCACCCCTCCGGATCCAATCAAGCCGCCGGCTACATTTTCCACTTTAGGATTATGCCCAACCAACATTATACGCTCAAAGGAGTCGTCAGAATTTTGGATGGATTCCAGATAAGAAGATTCTGACCCGTAGTACAAATCGCGATTCCACGAAATTATACTTTCATCCACTTTCATAGATTCCACAGCATATAACGTAGTTTCTTTTGCTCTTTTTGCAGATGATGATATAATTGAACCCGGTTTGTGTTTAATCTTTCTTATAAACTTGCCCATCATAGGTGCATCGTTAATTCCTCTCGGGGCTAATGGGCGATCGAAATCATCCAGACTTTCATCTTCCCAGCTGGATTTAGCATGTCTTAAAATCAGTATCTGTTTCATGATGTACTCCTTTGATGCTTAAGAAAAAGTTCCTTTTTAGCGAATACTGTGAGGGTTAATCCCCGGATTACCATAAATGAAGTCATGGCAATCCAAAGTGCATGATCAGGGAAATAAGGTTTTGTAATGTAATAAACCGGAACAAAAAACAATACTGTGGCAATCAACATCGAATTTCTCATCGCTGAAGTTGCCGTTGCACCTATATAAACTCCGTCCCATATAAAACATATACTGTTAATCAGCGGAGCAATTATTAACCAAAAAACTACAATCATTGCAGTATCTAACACTTCCGTTTTATCCGTAAAAATTCTCAGCAGTTGTTCATCGAATAACCAATAGGCGAAGGTGGCAAATAGACCAAACCCGAGTCCCCAAGCCATACAAAGTTTAACCGCTCGCTTCATTTTTTTGAAATCCATAGCTCCTACATACTTCCCGACCAGGCTTTCAGCGGCATATGCAAAACCGTCAACGGCGTAAGCACTGATGTACCATAACTGTAAAAGAATAGTATTTGCAGCGAGCCAAACATCGCCCATTTTTGCAGAAGTCGCCGTAAAAAAGGCATAGGAAAAAATGAGACACAGCGTTCTTATGAAGATATCTCTGTTTACGCTGAAGAATTTTTTTATCTCTTCGATCTCGATCAAATCAGAAAAAGAAATCGCTATTTTTTCGACATTATATTTTCTTTGATACAACATGAAAGCCAATCCCACGGCTAAATAAGAGGATAACAAACTGCCCCAGGCTACACCATCTACATTCATACCAAACCAGAACACAAACATTAGATTCAGTGCAATGTTTAACAGGTTCAGAAAGATGGTAATAATCATCGGAAAACGGGCATTCTGCATCCCCAAAAACCATCCGTTAATTCCAAACAAACAAAGGGTAGCCGGAGCCGAAAAAATCCTGATTTTGTAATACAATCTCGTGTATTCTTCCACTTCGGGAGAGGCATCAATCACCCAAAGTGAAAATTCTATCAGCGGAAATTGCAGAAGTAAAATAATTACAGAGGCACCAAGCGCTACAGAAAGTACTCTTCTTAGAATTACTTTTGTTTGATGAGAGTTTTCAGCTCCGTAAGCCTGAGCCACCAATCCGGTAGTTCCCATTCTCAAAAATCCGAACCCCCAGAAAATAAAGTCGAATATCAAACTTCCTACTGCAATGGCTCCCAGATAGTACACATGTTCCAAATGACCGATGATAGCTGTATCCACTGCACCCAATAGCGGCACAGAAATATTGCTTATGATATTCGGTATTGCCAGTTGTAGAACTCTTTTGTTCAAATTTTTTTTGATGTGGCGTTAAGTATAATTTACCTATGCGGGTTAAATATTAAGGAATTGTTGTGAGCTTTTAACCTTTTTTGTGAAGGTTGCATATATAAAGGTGCAAATGTATTTTTAGCATCTTAATGATTAAAAAATTTACACAACTAACTCAGTCTAACACCCAATGAATATAGATACGCGCAATAAAGTTTTGAGCATCGTTTTAGGATTAATTATCCTTGCATTGTCATGGTTTTTATACGATTCCCTCATCACTCCATACCAGGAAGTTCTTGAACGTGAAGCAATGACTGAGCAGGTTCGGGACAGAATGACTACAATTAAAGATGTTTTAATTCAGTATGAATTAAGAAACGGCAAATTCCCTCCTGAAGAAGGTGGACTTGATTCTGTAGTTCAATTTATTCAAACAGATTCTATTATGGTAAGCATGGCAGACAGCGTGCTTTCGTATCAGGGTGAGGGCTATGATGTTAATCAACTGATTATTTCGCCAAGAGATCAGCAGCGGTTTATTTATTCCGTTAACGATACCACTCGTCCTCCTTTATATTTACTTGAAGACCCAAGTGAAGATTATGAAGATGCGATTGGTAGCTTGAGCAGAACCACGATGAGAAATGCTCCCAACTGGAATTAATGGCTGAATCCACCTCCAATTTAGGTGTTTGTTTTTTTGCGGATCGTCTTTTTTATGCACTAAATGATCCTCAAAACAGCAAGCACCTTTTTCGTATCGGCTCATTTGATTTTAATTTTGATGTAAACAGCGCCATTACTTCGCGTCATGAGACTTACTTTCCGCTCCTAAAAAATACTTTCGATAAAATTTTTGAGGAACATAGTATTCAATCGGTGCGGGCGCTTACTCATCCCGGCGATGAATGCTGGACGGCTCTTCCGAAAGTAGTTTATGACAATGCTGATGAGCGCGAGGATCATCTCTCTATTCTGATGAAGGGCGTAAGCCGTGAAGATGTAGAACCGACCTGGCACGGACTAAGTAAATCATCTTTCAAGTTTTTGTGTCTACGGCGAAAAGTTGTGATGCAGGGTTTCAACGATTTAACCGAGAAAATAGCCATCACTGATTTTGCCAGCGATTTCGAAATTGCGAGAAAATGGTCTGCATTTCAAAAACCCGGCGGTTCATTTCTGATGATAGGTTGCCACAAAAATATTCTAACGGTTACTTCTTTTTTACTGGGCAAATTCCGGGCTGCCACCTACTTACGTTTCGACGATATTACCGATGTGGCATATCACTGGCTGCAACAGGCTAAACATTCTTCATGGATGAACGGGATTTATGAACACATTTTCTTGTTCGGGCATCATACTCATGAAACAGAGCAGGCTATGCAAAATTTCTGGGATACCTCTTCTGAAATTACTCATCTGAATTCATTAGAAACAATAGGTGTTGAAGCTGAAGAAGAAACGTACGGTTTTGATTTAGCAGCAGCATTTCCGGCTATTCTTCTAAGTCTCGATTTTTAACGACAATTTTAAATGTTGAATTATGGATTTTGAATTGGTTAAATGCTAATCTAAAATTCATAATCACTAATTTATAATTCCAATGCGAATAATAACCGGAAAGCTTAAAGGACGCCGATTTTCAATTCCTAAAGGATTAGATGTACGCCCGACTACCGATCGTACCAAAGAAAGTATTTTCAACAAGATTGTAGCCTATAAATATCTTGACAATTCGGTGATACTCGATCTTTTTGGCGGCTCCGGAAATTTAGGATTTGAAGCCATTTCCCGCGGAGCAAAGCAAGTTACCTTTGTTGACAATAATCCGGACAATATTAAATTGATTGAAAAAGTAGCTGCTGATTTTGAGATTGAAAAAAATATCCGAACAGTAGTTTCTGATGTTCAGCGTTTTTTGGAAAACCGTATTCAATCTTACGATTTCATTTTCTGTGATCCCCCTTACTGGTATGAATACATGGATGAAATGATTGAAGAAATTCTGAATAATGACTGGCTGAATGAAGATGGCTGGTTTATTCTGGAACATGACAAATACCACAATTATGAAGAACATTCTCATCATTTCTTCAGTAAAGCGTACGGCAGAACAACGGTTAGTATTTTTGAAAAGCATCCGGTAGATTCCGATAAAT
The DNA here is from genome assembly GCA_965267565.1 of Balneola sp. Classification (GTDB taxonomy): domain Bacteria; phylum Bacteroidota; class Rhodothermia; order Balneolales; family Balneolaceae; genus Balneola. Next base: position 2,332,989 of record OZ254085.1, on the reverse strand, counting down.
AAATTTCTATGAAACACATTGCTTTATATCCCGGTTCTTTCGATCCAATTACTTTTGGTCATCTCGACATTCTGGAACGTGCTACCAATTTGTTTGACAAGGTGTTGGTAACGGTCGCAGTCAACCATAGAAAAAGTGCAATTTTTACCGGCGATGAACGTGTTGAACTCATAAAAGAATGCTTAAAAGGAAAAGACTGGGCAGAAAATATTGAAGTGGATCAGTTTACGGGATTATTGGTAAATCATGCCAAAAAAGTAAAAGCAAACACATTAATTCGTGGTGTGCGACAGATTTCTGATTTCGAATACGAATTCCGAATGGCGCTCACCAATAAACGCCTCGCTCCGGAAGTGGATACCGTTTTTCTGATGCCCGACGAGCATTTCACCTTTATTTCTGCTTCGCTGGTAAAAGAAGTAGCGCATTGGGGCGGCGATCTTTCCTCTTTTGTTCCGCAAAATGTTGCTGAAGCATTGAATAAAAAGCAGGCTAAAAGCTAAAGATTTCGAAAGTTTCGGAATCATTAAATTCATCGATACCCTCGAAGATTCTTCGCCCTCCTCCCATGGTATTATAACAAACAGATAAGTATACTCAGAATGACCCGTTCATTTTTACTTACATTCCTCCATGCAAAAACTTCTTCAGGAAATAAAAGCTTGTACCGTTTGTGAAGAGCATCTTCCCTTGGGACCAAGACCTGTTGTTTCAGCTTCTCCGAATTCTAAAATTGTGATTATTGGTCAGGCCCCCGGAACTGCAGTTCATGAATCAGGAGTTCCCTGGGACGATCCCAGCGGAAAAAGACTTCGGGAATGGATGAATATCAGCGATGAAGATTTTTATGATCCGAAGAAAGTAGCGCTCATTCCCATGGGATTTTGCTATCCCGGAAAAGGTAAAACAGGCGACCTACCTCCCAGACCTGAATGTGCTCCGCTTTGGCATGAACCGCTATTATCTCAAATGCCGGAAATTGAATTAACTCTTCTGTTCGGTACCTATGCACAAAGCTATTATCTCCCTGATAACACATACAAAACACTGACCGAAACTGTAAAAAATCACAAGGAGTTTTTACCCAAATTCCTACCGATGCCTCATCCTTCTCCCCGAAATAATATCTGGCTGAAAAAAAACTCATGGTTTTCAGACGAAGTGATCCCTTTCCTCCAAAAGAAAATCAATCACTTCAAAAAAACAGAATGGAAATAGAAAAATTTTTCTAAATTCTTCGCGGGTTAACTGGGGGTACTCCTGATCTCAGGTGTATTCTGTACAATCAGAATTCAAAATACGTTGTTATGAAAACTCAGTTCGCCTGCTTGTTGGCTCTAAGCCTCACTTTCCTTTTTTCCTGTGAAGAACTTACAAATCAGACCAAAGAAGAAATCACAGACACTATAAATCTTTCCAATTATTTGAATCTTCCCGTTGAAGCTCACAATTATTCAGACATTGATGTCCCTGATTTCTTTAATCTCCAACCAAATACAGAACAGGACAATACACCAAACAACAATCCGGTTACAGACTGGGGAGCGACTTTAGGTCGGGTACTTTTCTACGACAAAATTCTTTCAGCTAATAATACTATTTCATGTTCGTCTTGTCACTTGCAGTCTGCCGGATTTTCTGATCCGGAACAATTCAGCATAGGGTTTGAAGGTGGTTTAACCGGAAGAAATTCTATGGGGATTTCTAACGCTAAACATTACGAAAACGGACATTTCTTCTGGGATGAACGCGCCGAGACACTCGAAGATCAGGTTTTAATGCCGATACAAGATGATGTTGAGATGGGACTTACCCTCACCGAAATGGTTGAAAAAATTGAAGAACAACCTTACTACCCGGTTTTATTTGAACAGGTTTACGGCGATGAGTCAGTTACGCCTGAGCGAGTTTCTTTGGCTCTTTCTCAGTTTGTAAGATCCATCGTTTCTTATCAATCTAAATATGATGAGGGCAGAGTTCAGGTAAATAATCCTGAACAGGATTTCCCGAACTTTACAGATATCGAGAATCTTGGGAAGGACATCTTTTTTAGTGGACGAGGAGATTGTGCCCGTTGTCATACTTCCGATTTATTTGTTGGCGATGCTCCCCGGAACAATGGACTGGACGCTGTGCTCACTGACCTTGGACTCGGAGCAGTAACAGGAAATGCAAATGATAACGGAAAGTTTAAGGTAGGCTCACTTAGAAATATTGAACTCACGGGTCCTTACATGCACGATGGCAGATTCGAAACGCTTGAAGAAGTTGTTGAGCATTATGACTCAGGAGTTCAGGCAAGTGCCACTTTGGATAATAGATTGAGACAAAGAAACTCAAATCAGCCCCGAAGATTAAACCTTACAGAAAACGAAAAAGCTGCTTTAGTTGCCTTTATGAAAACACTCACTGATCAGACATTAGCTGAGGAAGAGAAATTTAGTGATCCTTTCCCTGAATCGAATAATTAATCTTGAATCGCCAAGAACCTGAATTTTCAGGTTCTTTTTTTTGCTGATAGTTTCGTACACTTATTGAATCATGGAAGATTTATTACGTGCATTTCGAGCAAATACTAAAGAATTCATCGAGCTTATTAAAAGCATTCCCGATGAATACCTGAACTCCAAGCCGGATGAAGAGACTTGGTCTCCTGCAGAAAATGTAGAGCACATTATTCGATCTGAGTTTGGAACAGTTCGCCTTTTTAACGGAGAAACTGATGAAGATTCTGACAGAAACTCGGAAAGACTCATTCAAAAAATGGAAACAATTTTTCTGAATAGAGACAGAAAAGTAAAAGCCTCCGGTGTAGTACTACCTACAAACGATGAAAAAGATAAAGACGAACTAATCGATAAGTTCAAATCATCCCGTGAGAAAGTTACAGAATTAATTAAGTCTCAGGATTTGGATGAAGTTTGTAAAAAATACAAGCATCCCGTTTTCGGATTCCTCACCAGAAGGGAGTGGATTCACTTTAACATGGTTCATGCAAAAAGGCATAGTCTTCAAATTAAAGAAGTATTGCAGTCATTTAAATAAATTAAACTTTTCCAAATTTTTAATTTCGGAATAATGCTTTATCCTAAGCGGATACGTTGTTGATTTAAAAATCACTTGATGAAATATTTTTCGGCTATTTTTCTGTTCTTAATCGGATTTTCTCTGGAAGGAAGTTCTCAGGAAATTCTCAGAACTAACATCACTTTTGAAAGCGGCAAATACACTATTCATGGGGAATTGTTACTTCCTCAGACTCAGGATAGTATTCCTATGATTGTTTTCTTAGTGGGATCGGGAGCTAACTCTTCTCATCGAACCATCTACAAAGATTTTGTTGAGCAAAATCTGGAAGCCCTTTTCCTGGACGAGGGCTACGGTATTCTATATTTCGATAAGCGAGGAGTGGGTGATTCTGAAGGTCGTTGGCAGCGTGCAAATATTTATGATCGAGCAGACGATGCCAAAGCTGCTGTCGATTATCTTAAAACTCTGAACAGTGTTGATCCTTCAAGAATTGGAGTGATTGGACATAGTCAGGGTGGCTGGGTAGCTCAGGTTGTCGGGGCATTATATGGCGACGAAGTAAAAGCAATTGCTTCTATCTCGGGTCCGGTTTTTGATACTGAACTTTTACTCACCAATATCTATAACAGTGAGTTTATCTGTGAGGGAGAAACCAGAGAAAAAGCGTTCGAAAAGGCGACTAAAAAAGCACAATCTGATATAAATTGGGTTTCCATTTTCCCTCTTACGAAAGCATGGAGACAGTTAAAAGAAATAGCCGAATTTGATCCTTCTGAAGAATTAAAAATGTTGACCGTTCCCTCTCTTTTTGTGTTCCCTTCAAATGGACATATGGTTTATCCCGGTTGGGCATTGAGTAGTTTGAATGATACTTTTCCCGATGGCATTCCTGATAATTTTACGTTATCTGTAGTTCCGGGAGCTAACCATGATTTAAAAAATATTGGGATGTGCGCTTCTGAATCTGAGCAAGATTCAGCATTATATTCCGAGTATTTTCAAACTACGTTTAAGAGTTGGGTGCTTTCAAATCTTTAATAAGTCTTTGAATTACTATTTTTTCACTCTTGCCGGAACTGTTTCTACTCACTTAGAATTGGAATTCACTAAAAGTCTGCTACATTTAATTCCTGAGGAAAATATATTCCTCCAGGACGAGGGATAATATGATAAGTGTGAAAGTAGATAGCGAAAATTCTGAGTTATACCACAAGATAGACAACCTGCTATTGAATGTGTTTCAGGATGATTATGAAGCTAAGTTGGTACGTAGAATTCGTGATAGCAAGCATTATGTTCCTGATCTGGCATTAACAGCTATGATTGGCACGCAATTAGTTGGCTATGCACTATTTTCAGAGATAAAAATTAAATCTCATAATATCCGTGCTACTTCTCTGGCATTAGGACCGATGGCTGTGGCTAATAACTTCCAAAAAAAGGGAGTGGGCACCCAGCTTATGATGCATGGACTGGACAGAGCCACCTCCTTGGGATACAGCTCTGTTATTTTGCTCGGACATCATGACTATTACCCCAGATTCGGTTTTGAGCCAACAACTACGTGGGAAATAGAACCTCCCTTCGATGTAAAAAAAGAAAGCTTTATGGGAATTGAACTGGTTCCAAACGGACTCACAAAATTCCCGGGAATTGTGGAATATCCCAAAGTTTGGGAACTATAATTCTCTTTATGTTTTCATACATTTGATGCTCATATAAACTACAGCATCAATGTCTCTTTTACTTATCGCACCTAATCGCGATTTAACCACATTATCCGAAAACCTGACCGCATTAGATTCCAATCTGGAAGTGGAAATATGGCCCCGCATCAAAAACAAAGAGAAAGTAACATTTGCAGTAGCCTGGAATCACCCTAAAAATGTCTTTCAGGATTACCCCAATCTTAAAGTTGTTTCATCTTTAGGGGCAGGAATAAATCACCTGCTTAATGATGATTCTATTTTCGATGATGTCAAAATATGCCGATTAGTCACTCCTTCTTTAAAAGATGAAATGGCAGAATATGTACTAAACGCCGTCTCCTCGTACCGACATCATATTAGCCGATATAACGACCAGAAAAGAGAAGCTTACTGGTCGAAACACCGTCTGATTCCTAAAAAGAACTCTGTAGTAGGAATTATGGGGCTTGGAGAAATGGGAATCTCTTCAGCAAAGTTATTAGTAAAAAATGGCTATCGGGTTAACGGGTGGTCGAATTCGAAAAAAGATATAGACGGTGTTAAAAGTTATGATCAGCAAGAACTCGATGAATTTCTCGAAAATTCAAACATTGTAGTTTGTTTGCTTCCGCTCACCGAAAACACGAAAGGAATTTTAGATTTAGAATTATTTAAAAAGCTCGAAGATCCATCTTATGTAATCAACGTAGGCAGAGGAAAGCATTTGGTTGAAGAAGATTTAATTTATGCTCTGGATACGAATGTATTACAGGGTGCCTGGTTAGATGTTTTTGAAGAAGAACCTTTGCCTGCAAATCATCTTTTCTGGAACAGACCCAATATCATGATCACCCCTCATGTTGCGGCAGTTACTGATGCAAATGAAGCTTCAGAAATCATTCTCGACAACTATAAAAGGGCACTATCTGGAATGGAGCTAAACTTTGAAGTGAGCAGAAATAAAGGATATTAATTAATCCATTTTACAGACTGATATCCAAGCCAAACTAACAATAAGCCTACAAAAACCTGCCCTGTTATATTCAGTAAGCTTGAGAGGATTTGTTGATTCTGGAACAGCAAAAGGGAGTCATTTGCAAAAGCTGAAAAGGTAGTAAAACCTCCTAATATTCCCGTAAACAAAAATAATCTTACGGTTGGATCTCCCCAATTTTTCTGATCAAAAAATCCGATCAAGCAGCCAATCAGGAGGCATCCCAACATATTTACTAAAAAAGTACCCCAAGGAAAACCTGAATCAGGAATTTTACTTTCTACAAATGTCGAGATAATAAATCTCCCTGATGCTCCTAAAAATCCACCGGCACCAACGGCAAGAATCTTATAGAAAGATAATTCCACTAAATTTCAACTGAATGAATCCAGCCATGAACATCCGGCTTTCTTCCGTATTGGATATCGGTTATTTCTTCAAACAGTCTTTTAGAGAAATCACCAACTTTACCATCTCCGATAGAAATTTCTTTACCCTGATGATGAATTTTCCCAACAGGAGAAATGACTGCCGCTGTACCCGAGCCAAACACCTCCCTCAAAGAGCCATTTTCTGCGGCTTCGAAAACTTCATCAATAGAAATTTTTCGTTCCTCAACATTCAATCCCCATTCTTCGGCTAAAGTAACTACTGATCTTCTGGTTACTCCAGGCAAAATAGACCCTGTAAGTGCCGGAGTTATTAAAGTGTCACCAATCAAAAAGTGAATATTCATGGTGCCCACTTCTTCGACAAACTTATGCTCTTTAGCATCTAACCAGAGAACCTGCGTGTAACCTGCCTTCTTGGCTTTTTGTGCCGGCAAAAAACTTGCCGCATAATTTCCGGCTGTTTTGGCTTCACCGGTTCCGCCTTCTACAGCTCGAACAAATTCATCGGTGGTAGTTAATGAAACTGGATCAAAACCTTCGTCATAATATGCTCCCACCGGAGAAGTAATTATATAGTAACTGAATCTTGAAGATGATTTTGCAGCCAAAAGATCATCAGAAGCAAAAATAAACGGACGGATATATAGTGCAGTTCCATCCTCTTTTGGAACAAATTTGTGATCTAATCGGATTAATTCTTCCAATGCAGTAATGAAAGTCTCGTAATCTGTTTCCGGTACATCCATTCGCCGGGCAGAGTTATTCAATCTTTCGAAATGCACATCCGGCCTGAAAATATTAACCTGATCTTCATCAGCATAAAAGGCCTTCATTCCTTCAAAAATAGCCTGACCGTAATGCAGAGTATTTAAAGCCGGAGAGATCTGAATAGGTCCGTATGGCTTTATTTTGGGCTGACCCCAGTCACCATTCTCAAAGTGCATTTCGAACATATGATCGGCAAATTTTCTACCGAACACTAAATTGTCAAAATCCACTTCGTGGATGCTACTGTTCTCTTTTACTTGTATGTCAATTTCTACGGAAGTCATTAGGTCATTCATATCAATTACAAAATAACAGCTTTTTGATTAAGGTAAAGTTCAATTAGTGTAAATTTATTTATCCGGTACTTTGCATAGCTGAAGCTATCCCATTGATATTTAAAAACAAAACTTCGGTTATTTTGTTCTTTTCTTCATCTTCAGAAGCGTTTTCCCATCTCTTAAGTAACTCAACCTGAATAAAATTTAATGGGAATGTAAAAGGGTTCCGGAATTTAATGGATTTTTGGATTACAGGGTTGTGATCCAGAAAGTTTTTTACACCCGCAATTTCCTTTATTGCTTTAGCAGTTTTCTCATATTCATCCAAAATTGTTTCATGGAATTTATAATCCTGATCATTATAGATTTCCGCAGTAGAAAGATGCGTTCTTGCCAACTCCCTTTGGCTGTTGTTAAGTACTGTTTTGAAGAACACCCATTCTTTAAACCATTTTTTAAATATGTCGGAATTTGATGGAGCTTCCTTTAATAAATCTCCAAGCCCTGTACCAACTCCGAACCAACCAGGAGAGTTGTAGCGCAACTGAGTCCATGCAAATCCCCATGGAATAGCCCTCAAGTTATCGAAAGTCATTCCTCCTGAACCACCTCTGGAAACCGGCCGTGAAGCAATTGGTAATTTCCCAATGTGTTCAACCGGAGTTACCGATGAATACCAGTTCCAAAATTCGTCATCATCGATTAAAGAACGGTATTTTTGCATGCTGATATCAGAAATCTTCTCCATGAGTTCTTTCTCATCACTATTTAAATAACCGGGTTCATTTTTCTGCGCCATGGTAACCTGAACCATTGCATTTACAATTTGTTCCAGATGTCTATGAGCAATTGCAGGCAATGAATATCTGAACGAGAGCACTTCTCCTTGTTCAGTAAACCTGATTTTTCCATTGTTGCTAACCGGAGGCATTGCCATAATAGCCTTATTTGACTGACCTCCCCCTCGACCAATTGTGCCGCCGCGCCCATGAAATAACCTGAAATCAACATTGTATTTTCGGCAAACAGTGCCTAAATCATACTGAGCTTTATCCAACGCCCAGTTAGCCATCCAATAACCGCCATCTTTATTACTGTCAGAGTAACCGAGCATGATTTCCTGAAAATTTCCACGAGCTTCAATCTGCTGAGCAAATAATTCATCCTCAAACATTTCTGCCATAATTCCGCTACTCTCTTCAAGATCTTCGATGGTTTCAAAAAGAGGCACTACGTCCAGATTGGTTTTTATTTGGTTATTAATGAATGACCAAAGTCCAATTTCTTTGGCAATAATCAACACTTCGAGCATATCGCTCACACCATGCGTCATACTGATGATGTAGCTCCCAAATGAATTTTCATCCAGCTCTAGCATATCTCTAACCTCTTCAAAAACTGACATCACTTTGTCTGCTATCTCTGACCTCGAACTTTTAAATGGGCTTAATGGACGTGGATTTTTTAATTCCTGTATGAGTAGATCAATTTTATCTTTTTCGGATAGATTTGAGTATTTATTCTCAACTCCGGCTTTTTTGAACAGCTCCTCAACTGTTTGTTCATGCAGTTTGCTGTGCTGCCGGATATCAAGTGCCGTTAAATGAAAACCAAATGTACACGCCCTGTCAATAAGATCTTGCAGCTTTCCTTGTTCTGCCAAACCTTCAAGATTATTTTCCAGAAGACTTTGCTTGATTAGCTCAAGATCAGCCATAAAATCATCTGTGCGATACTTATCTGCTTCTTTTAAAATTTTCGGCTTTTCAAAGTCCAACATTTCCACCTGATGCCTGATTTTCTGCATCATGTGGGTAATCTTTCTTCGATAAGGTTCCCGCTGATATCTACGCTCATATACATCAGGAAGTGGATTTTGCTTTTCTTCTTTCTTTAAAGAATCTCTTAATTCATCAGAAATATCAGTCTCTTTATAAGAAATACTCAGATATCGGCGCAGATGGTTCAGCTCTTCCAAATATTTTTGAAGTACTGTTCTGCGTTGCTCGATAATGGTATCCCAAGTAACCGAAGAAGTTACATTCGGATTTCCATCCCTATCGCTTCCAATCCATGAGCGATATTTTAACACATTCGGAATTATAGGAAATTTGCCATAATACGTTTCCATCGCCAAACGAATATCCTGATACACCGTTGGAATTGCTCCCCAAATGGTAGTAGTAAAGTAATACATCCCGTTTTCGACTTCATCTTCCACAGACATACGTTCTGCCCGTACTTCATCAGTCAACAAAAGTAACCGTAGTTGATTGGCAATATCCTTTCGTAGAATTTTGGACTCGTCAGGCGTAAGAGAATCATTACCAAGCTCATTGATCATGGTTGTGATTTCGTGCTGCTTGGTAAGTACACTCCGCCGCCGAGCTTCGGTTGGATGCGCCGTAATCGTTGGTTGGATGTCAATCTGCTGAAACACTTCCAACGCCTCTTCATACGAATATCCGACTGATTTCATTTTATAGACGGCCTCAGCAATACTTTCATTTCGGGGACTTTCGGCTGTTTCCTTAAACTCTCTTTCTCTGTTTATTCGGCTAATCTCATGCTGTTCAAGTGAGTTTACCAGATGAAAGAATGTGGTGTACATTCTTAAAACTTCTTTTGCTTCTTCCAGATCAAGAGACGCAACATAGTTTTCAACCTCTTTCTTTGCTTCGTCATCTCCTCCGTCTAATGCAGCTCTGGCAGTAAGAGGTAGGCTGCCCAATTTTTTTACAAATTCAGTTCCCTGTTGTTCTTCCGCAAGTTCTTCTAAAAATTCGGTAAGTAATACTATTTGTCTGGCGAGATTCGTGCTGATTCCGCTTTCATCTGCTAATTGCTGAACGGTTTGTTTCCAATTCATGGGTGTAAATAAAATTTGTGAGTGAGTTTGATTCCAACAAGTTAACTAATAATTTGTCATTGCTTAAACTTCAAAAACAGTGATATGAGTTCCAAAAAAAGATGTGAATGGGCGGAAGGGCAATTTGAAGAATATATTCGTTACCATGATGAAGAATGGGGAGTTCCTGTACATGATGATAACATCCATTTTGAATTTTTGATTCTTGAAGGAGCTCAGGCAGGATTGAGTTGGTCGACCGTACTCAAAAAACGTGAAGGCTACCGAAAAGCCTTTGCCAATTTCGATCCTGAAAAAGTAGCTCTATTTAATGAAGACAAAATTCAGGAATTGTTACAATTTGAAGGCATTATTCGAAATAAACTCAAAGTTCGCTCGGCGGTTACTAATGCACAGCATTTCCTTGAAGTTCAGAATGAATTCGGTTCTTTTGACAAGTATATCTGGGATTTTGTGGATGGTGAACCTATTGTCAATTCCTGGAAAACGATGAGCGAAGTTCCTGCTACCACTAAAGAATCGGATGCACTCAGCAAAGACTTAAAAAAGCGTGGATTCAAGTTTGTAGGCAGCACCATTATGTACGCTCATATGCAAGCTTGTGGCTTGGTGAATGACCACACCGCGGATTGTTTTCGGTACAAGGAGTTAGTTAGTGGATAAGGGAATAAGTAGATAGGCAAGTAAGTTCTTCTCGATCTTAAATCATTTGGAGAAAATAGTCAGTATTCCAGTCTCATCATCTTTGTTTAAAGAAAAAAAATATTCAATATTATTTTCTTCTTTTCGCCATTCATAAGTCACTAAACTTGGAAGTGAAGGCATTGGGAGTTCTTTTAACTTAAAGTCACCGAATTGTTCACTCAATTGATTTATTATGAAAGTTCTTAAAGAATCCTGATTTAAATCTTTTTGGAAAACTAATGCTATTGATTTATCTGATTCAACATTAATCATCATTGAAGGAAGTTCTGTCATCCAAATTTCTGATTCAGCCTTACTAAATACACCGAATTCATCCCAAAACTTTCTATTATTTTCGTCAAATAAAGCTTCTAATGATTCGATTTCTATATCCCCAATTTGGATTTGAGAAAATAATTTAAACGGCAGCATTAATAAAAAAGAAATCAGTAATAACTTACTCATACAGCATCGATTAACTTCAAATTTAATCCTAATTCCCCTATTTACTTATCAACTTATACCTTTCCCTGAAGCCACGGATCCACTGCATCATTTACATATTTCACAACAAATCCTTCTCTTTCTAACAAAGCAGAAGCTGCCGCTGCTCTTGCACCGGATTTACAGTGAACCAATACCGGTTTATCCTGAGGAACCTCATTTAACCGATCTGCTAATCTGGTATGAGCAATATTAATCGCCGATTCGTGATGACCTTCACCGAATTCAGACTTTTTTCTAACATCCAACAAGGAATAATCTCCGGCAAGCATCAACTCATCCACTTTTTCAAAATCAATAATCTCAGTACTGAAAAGTGAACCGTTATTATTCGAAAGTGCTTCTACATCCTCCGGAGTAGCGTAGCCTTTTACGTTATCGAGACCTATCCGAATTAAATCCAAAACCGCTTCAGATACACTCTGTTCTTCAATGATCAGATAGATATCCTGATTTTCTTTTACATACGATCCGGCAATAGTGTTGAACGTTTTATTGAATGGAGCATAAATCGATCCCTGAATATGCCCGTTCATAAAAGCGATCCGATCTTTACGAGTGTCGATAATTACTGCATCCGAAGTTCTTGCAGCGCCAATCATGGCTTGAACTTTCATCCTTTCCGGATTTGGAATTTCGCCAAGTACTTTCGGTCCCTTTTTGTTATCTCGTTTCATCCGGGCAAAATACAATGGCGGTTCGGGCTGACCTTCCAGAATATAGTCCACAAAATCTTTTTCGGAGATGGCTGCTCTTACCGAACTATTAAAACGTTGTTCATACCCAACGGTAGATTCCGGCACGGCACCCAAAGCTTTTCCACAGGCGCTTCCGGCTCCATGTCCCGGCCAAAGCTGTAAATATTCCGGCAGCTCTTTGAATTTTTCTATGGACTTGTAGAGCGTTTTAGCTGATTCATCCATCGCCCCTACTTCTCCTGCAGCGGTTTCCAATAAATCTGGACGACCAACATCACCAACAAATACAAAGTCTCCCGACAAAATCCCCATCGGTTCATCGGCTCCGGCAGTATCGGTTACTAAAAAGCTGATGTGTTCAGGAGTATGCCCGGGACTGAAAACCGTAGTGAATTTTATATTACCAATCTTGAACTCATGACCATCCTTCAATAACCGGTGATCGTAATTACTTCCAATAACCCATTCGTATTTCCAGTTTTTGTCTCCTTCATCAGAAACTAAAACTTGTACGCCTTCTTCGGCTAATTCCCGGAGTCCCGACAGATAATCGGCGTGAATATGAGTCTCTGCTGCTGCTACAATTTTGAGATTATTTTTTTGAGCGATTTTTTTATACCTATCAATATCCCGCATCGGGTCTATAATGATTGCTTCGCCTGATTTCTGGCAGCCAATTAAATATGCGTATTGCGCCAGTTTTTCTTCAAAAATTTGTTCAAAAAACATATACCGTTTTCAATGAAAATTAGATGTGACAAAATAAGAAGTTACCGCAACTAATCTAATGCTTTTAACAACACAAATTAGACGAAAAAACTTTGATATGGTTAATAATTAACACATCTTTAAATACAACTTATAATACTAATGAATCTATCCTATGAGAGTTATTAAATATCTTCGGGTTCTTGTGTTTTTGGCAATTCTTGCCGGGACATTTAGTTTAAATTCCAAAGCACAAAATCTTGAAGAATTCGAAAAGAAAGTTACTGAGTTTACCCTTGATAACGGTCTTCATTTCATCATCATTGAACGACATGAAGCACCTGTAGCAAGTTTTTATACACACGTAAATGTTGGTGGTGTAGATGAGCCTGTCGGTAACACTGGAATTGCTCACATTTTTGAGCATATGGCATTTAAAGGAACCAAATATATTGGTACTACCGATTGGGAAGAAGAAAAGAAAGTTATCGACCAAATGGATGAATCTTACCAGGATTGGTTATACGAGAAATTCAGTACCAATCCTGACACCGCTGCACTTGCTGAAAAATGGGAGAAGTTTGAAGAGCTTCAGGAGAAAGCAAAAACTTATGTTGTTAATAATGAGTTTTCAGAAATTATCCAGAATAATGGTGGTACCGGATTAAATGCTTCTACCGGAGCTGATCTTACCAATTACTTCTACAGCCTTCCTTCGAACAAAGCTGAGCTTTGGTTTAATCTGGAAGCAGACCGGTTTAAAAATCCTACCTACCGCGAATTTTATGTAGAGAAAGAAGTAGTTCGCGAAGAACGTCGGATGAGAACGGAATCGAATCCGGTTGGTCGACTTGTAGAAGAGTTTTTAGCTGTGGCATATACAGCTCATCCGTATGGACGTCCGGTGGTAGGTTGGGATTCGGACATTACAGCAACTACAATAGAAGATGCTCGTGATTTCTACGAAAAATATTATGTACCAAGTAACATCACTTTTGCCATTGCAGGTGATGTTGATCCAAAGAGAATGAAGAAATTGGCCGAACAATATTTCGGAGATTTCCGTGGAAAAGGAAAAGTTGCTCCGCCGGTAACTACCGTAGAACCTACACAGCGTGGTGAACGAAGATTTACCATTGAGGGAAATGCTCAACCGGTTATGTTAATCGGATATCATACTGTTTCTGATACCCACGAAGATTTTGAAGCATTAAGTTTGCTTGGAAATATCATTTCTAATGGTCGAACTTCAGTATTGTATAAAAAATTAGTTGAAGAAGAACCTCTTGCACTTCAGGTTGGTGCTTTTAATGGTTTTCCGGGAACCCGTTTCGGTTCTATGTTTCTGACATTTGCGCTCCCAAATCAGGACGTAGATCTGGATACTCTGGAGCAAAAAATTTACACTGAAATTGAAAATGTTAAGAATGGCTCAATCACTCAGGAAGAGCTTGACAGAGCTCGAACTAATATACGCGCCGGTATTATCCGTGGTTTAGCTAATAACACAGGTTTGGCCTTGAATTTTGCTTCCACCCACATGACCAAAGGTGACTGGAGGGATGTTTTCTTACAGCTTGAGAGATATAATGCTGTTACTCTTGATGACCTACAGAGAGTAGCCAATGAATATTTGATAAAACAAACCCGAACTGTAGGAAAAACTGTAGTAGCGGGGTCCTGATATGAAATTTTTAAAATCAAAGAATTTAGTAATGAAACGATCAATTTTATTTACACTACTGATGCTTTTCGCTGTTACAGCAACAGCACAAAAGCGGTATGATGAAATTAAATATCCCAAATTAAATGAGTTCCAAAAACCTAATGTCGAGGAATTCAAACTTGATAATGGGATTACTTTTTATCTGGTTGAGGATAAAGAACTTCCTTTAATCAGAATCAGTGCAACCGTACGAACCGGAAGTCTACAAGATCCTGATGGGAAAGAAGGTCTTGCAAGCATCACCGGAGAAGTTATGCGTGAAGGTGGCTCAGAAAATTATCCTGCTGATAAATTGAATGTACTTCTGGAAGACAACGCTGCTTTTATGAGTTCCTTTATTGGAACAGGTTCAGGCAGTGCTTCCATGAATATTCTTAAGGAAGATATTGATGAACTACTGCCCGTTTTTGTGGACCTTATTCAGAATCCACTTTTTCCGGAAGAGAAAATTGAACTCGCAAAAACGCAACGCAAAAGTGGAATTTCCAGACGGAATGATGATCAGGGATCTATAGCCAACCGTGAATTCCGGAAATTAATTTATGGTGAAGATTCTCCGCTTACCAGACAGACAGAGTACGTAACTATTGATGCCATAACCAAAGATGACATTGTTGCATTTCATGAAGAAGCTTTTGTTGGAAATAACATGACTTTCGGAGTGATCGGAGACTTCGATAAGAAAGAAATGAAAGCCAAGCTTGAGAAAGCTTTTGGTAGCTTACCTGCGGGAACTAAAAACAATCTGGTATATCCTGAAGTTGATTACAGCTATCCATCAACCGTAAACTTTATCGACAAGCCGGATGTAAACCAAAGCTATGTGTTGGTTGGGCATATTGGTGGACTGAGAGAAAATCCTGATTATGCCAAACTCCAAATGATGAATCAGATTTTAGGCGGCGGCTTTGCAGGACGTTTATTCCAGACTGTGCGTACCGATCTTGGATTAGCTTATGCTGTAGGCGGTGGATATGGAAGCAACATCAACTATCCCGGTACTTTCTCATTATTCGTAATGACCAAAAGTTCTACCACTGCGGAAGCTATTGATGCTATGATTGCCGAAGTAGAAAAAATGCAAACCAATCCGGTTACTAAAAAAGAACTGGAAGATGCGCGGGATCGCTTCCTTAATTCTCTTGTTTTCCGTTATGACAGTAAGCAGAAAATTCTGAATCAGCGAATCAGTAATCAATATAACGGACTGAGTGAGGATGCTTTTGATAAATACGTAGAAGAACTTAAAAAAGTAACCGTAGATGATATTCAGGAAGTAGCTAAAGAGTACTTGAATCCGGATAAAGTTCAGATTCTTGTAGTTGGAAATGCTGATGAAGTTGGTGACCAGTTAGAGAAATATGGAAACGTAAATAATATTGATATCACCATTCCGACTCCAAAATCAGATAAAGAAGAAGTTGCCGGTGATGCAACACAAGGTAAAGCCATGCTGAATAAAATGGCGGATGCTATCATCGCTCCGGGAACTGAGTTTGAATCATTGACCACTTCGGGAACACTAAATCAAGGTGGAATTTCCATGAAGAATACTACTACTATTTCTTACGTGGACTACAGCATGAATACTTCGCTGCAAACTCCTCAGGGCAATGTAGAAATGTCGGTTGCTGATGGAGCAGGTAAAATGGTAATGATGGGACAAGAACGCCCATTACCTGCCCAGATGGTTGAGCCAATGGTAAATGAAGTTAAAAACAGCTACATCAATATTGCGCTTAATGCGGATGAACTTGAAGCTGAATATCTTGGAATGGAAGAAATAAACGGCGAAGAATACGCAGCTTTGAAAGTTAAATCTGCTTCCTCCGTTACTTTATATCTGGATCCTGAGACATCGCTTCCTGCTTTCATGAAAACAACAGTTTTTAATCCGCAGATGGGCAAGGAAGTAACAACTATGACGGCTTACACAGAGTGGAAAGTGAAAGAAGGATTAGCTTATTCCTACGCTCATGAAACTAAAGTTGATGGAAATGTATCATCAAGCTCAACGGTTGATTCGGTTGAAATGAACTAATTACCTCATTTTTTAAATTTTCAAAACCCGATATGTTAATTCTATCGGGTTTTTTTATTTTGAACCAATTAATTCTATCGCACTATGGAAAATTGGAATGATGAATATCCGGAGACATCAGAGTATGCTCATTATTATTCAACATATATTGATCTTGTTCCCAAAGAGAATATAATCTCGACGCTTAACAATCAGATGCATGAGTTTTATACTGTGGCAAATGCCATTCGTGGAGATAAAGCGCTAACTCCCTATGCAAAAGGGAAATGGACGCTTAAGCAAATGATTGGACACTTAATAGAAACAGAAAGAGTATTCGCATTCCGGGCATTGTCATTTAGTCGTGGTGATTCTGCAGAACTTCCGGGAATGGATCAGAATGAATGGATGAAAGACTCCAATTACAATTCCAGAACAGTAGCGAACTTATGTAACGAATATTTAGCTGTTCGAACTTCAAGTATTCATCTTTTCCAGAGCATGACGAAAGAGATGATTAACAGAACCGGAATTGCGAGTGGAGTTGAATTTTCGGTTCGGGCTCTGGCTTTTATCATTGCCGGACATGAATTACACCATCTTCATTTAATCCGTGAACATTATTTAAAAGATGGTTGAGTTTATTCAAAATTTTCTGTCCTTATTTGTCAGTTAGCAAATACATTAAATTCAAGAGTTATCTCCACGCCATCCCGCCGTACAATCCTGCGTGCCGAAAAGCACTTCTGGTTGCAGGCATGACTTTGGAAGGCGGACGAATGCAGGGAATCTAAATCTTTATAAATAGCTTACTCTACTTTAAGGATAACCATTTCAAATTAGATTGAGACAAAGATGTTGTTCATCAACTTGCACATTAATCGAGATCGCCTGCATCCGCCCGGCGATGACCCTTCTTTAAACTCAGTGTCCTCTGTGGTTATATTTTCCCATATTCCTCCCCAGAAATGTTATCTTAGGCTGAAATTTTTAGCTCATGACGTTTACCGAAAAATTACAATCTGCTGTTTCTGAATCTGACTCTGTGTTGTGCGTTGGATTGGATCCGAATCTCAGTAAGCTACCGCTTTCTGTGAAGGAAATGTTCAATTCTCCGGAAGAGCAAGTGATTCATTTTTGTAAACGGGTTATTGATTCAGTGGAAGATCATTGTGCAGCTTTTAAACCCAATCTGGCTTTTTTTGAAGCTTTAGGCTCATCTGGTCTGGAAGTTTTTTCTGAAGTGATTTCTTACATCCCGAAATCAAAAATTGTTATTGCAGATGCCAAACGCGGTGATATTTCAACCACGGCTGAGCATTACAAAAAAGCATTCTTCAATCAGTTTAATGTGGATGCTATTACCCTAAATCCTCTCATGGGATTTGAAACGCTCGACGCTTTTACTTCCGATGACTCAAAAGGAATTTATGTACTGGCTTTGACTTCCAATCCCGGAGCCACCGACTTTCTGAAAAAGCCTTTTGAAGGATTTGATATGATGGCTCAGTTTATTGCCTCGGAACTGGCGTCAAGATCAGCAGAATCGAAAGTGCACCTTGGAATGGTGATCGGGGCTACTCAGGCGAATCTGTCTTCATCGGTGACGAACCTTCATAAAAAAGCCTCGTTATTGATTCCCGGAATTGGTGCTCAGGGCGGATCTGTGGATGAACTCGCACTTGCTCTTAAAAATCACGAAGGAATTCCACTGATTAATTCCAGCCGTGGAATTATTTATGCCGGTAGCGATCATGAAAACTGGCAGGAACATGTAGCCCACAAAGCGAGTGAAACACAAAAATTGTTAAATCCAATCACAGAAAAATATGTCTCCACTTCCTGAAGTAATTGTTTATACCGATGGAGCCTGCAGCGGAAATCCCGGTCCCGGTGGCTGGGGAGCTATTCTGATCTGGAAAGGCAAAGAAAAAGAGCTTTCAGGCGGAGAAGCACATACTACCAACAACCGGATGGAGATGCAGGCCGTAATTGAAGCATTGAAAGCCATTAAAAAACCTTGTCACGTAAAAATTCACAGCGACAGTGCACTGATCATCAATGCCATGACCAAAGGCTGGATCGAAAGCTGGCAGAAAAGAGGCTGGCGCAAAGCTGATAAAAAACCGGTGGAGAATAAAGAGCTTTGGGAAGATATGCTCTCAGCGATGAAACCTCATAAAGTGAGCTGGATCAAAGTAAAAGGTCATTCGGGGATCGAGTTGAACGAACGGGTGGATCAGTTGGCGGTGGCGGAGTCATCTAAATTTAAAATGAAAGATTAAAAATTAAGAATGGAAGTTAATTCTTCATTCTAAATCTATTCCCAAAGTTTATCTTTTCTCGTCACTTCACAATGATAGCAACCGCTTTTTTCACCGTCTAAGTTATACCACTCGTGCTTGCCACCTGCTTTTTCACAATCTTCTCCTTTTGCAAAAAATCCTAAATCAATCAGAAAATTTGGTGAGTAACTTCTTAGCCACGTTCTTTTTCGGTATGGACCTCCGGTATACTCAGGCACTTTTATAATCTTTACGGTTGAAATACTTGTTTAACTTCTTTGGGTTAATCATAATGAGTCCACATTCTGATGATTTTGACTATTTTCTCTTTTTCATAGACCTGATACACCAGACGATGCTGAATATTGATTCTTCGGGAATAAGCCCCTTCTAAATTGCCAACTAACTTTTCATAAGGAGGATATTCTTCAAAAGGATTTTTCTGAATGATCTCCAACAGGTCCTGTATCTTTGGTTTTAGTCCTGATGAAGCTGCTTTTTTGGCATCTTTTTTTGCTTGTTTGGTGTAAACGAGTTTATAAGTGCTCACCAATCAAGTTCTTCATCGGTTTCTTCAAGAGAGGTATTCATTCCTTCAACAATAGACTCTTGCATTCCGGGAATTGAACTTAAATAAAGTGTTTCCTGAATTGCCCGCCAATCTTCTTCACTGACCAATACAGCGTTTGATCGCTTTCCGGTAATTTGAATGGGCTGATGTGTTTCAGATGCTTCATCCAGTAATCGATAAATATCTTTGCGCGCTTCAGTAGCAGTAAGTGTTTTCATGACAAATAAGTGATTGGTTGATCCCCCCAATAAACGTACGCTATTACGTACATATTGTCAAATCTTTCGGATGAATAATAATGTTTTGCAGATCATGGATGGATCAGTTGGCGGTTAAGCAGTCGATGAAATTCAAGTCTTAGGTCATTCCGAACCTGACCGCCGTACAAGCCTGTATGCCGAAAAGCACTTCTGCTTGCAGGCATGACTTTGGAAGGCGGGTTTATTTCGGAACCTTAAGCCAGCGCCTCGATTCTGATTTAACCCAAAGAAATAGCTAAAGTTCAAACATATCTATTCGGAGCAGGAGCTCCTGTTTATTCTCTCAATCAGGAACTTGGGAAAGAGGTTAATGCTTCATTTCCATTCCGTCAAATTTGCGGTGCTTCTTTTCAATTGTGATCCTTATTCCATTCTAACCTAACTATTCTGTTATTATCAATAACCAGCACAGAATATTCTCTATCTTTCGCATTCCCCCAATAGTTTAAATTGACAAGCTTATATTTGTCATATATTCTCGTAATTGCATCATGAGTATAAAAGTCGTCATCAAATAAAGGGTGAACTATTTGAATTTCTGAATCTCTTATTTCAGATAAAAATGAACGTTCATTCGTATGAGTTATGTAAATAGATCTATTATTATGATCAAAGAAGGAAAAGAATTGAACACCCCATGTATAAAATATTCTTTCATACCCACTATTTTGAGCGCTGATTCCTAAAGCGTGACCATCTTGTGATCTAAAAACTTCATTTTTATTTGCCTTAGATAAATTTTCAGGATCCGGAATTATTTTAAGTTCAGAAGAACCGATCATGTGCCCCATGTGAGCTAACACTGAAAACCTTTGCTTATTATATAAAACCGTATTGGCACAAGTCGACTCTGTGAAGAAAAAGTCCTTAGCAATTCTATCAAAAAAATAAATAGTCCCTCCCCATTCACCGAAACAATCGTTAAAGACAATGTATTGTTCGTTATCAAATAATAAAGGTTTGTTATTTAAAGGAAGTCCCTTTTTAGACTTAACCCATTTGCCATCTGACCAAACCAATAACCTACTAAATAGCCGATTTTTAGTTCTGGCATAAAGTCTACCATCGATTATCCAATGATAGTTAAACTTTCTTGTATTTAACTCTCTTTCGAATTCTTTATCTCGGACGTAATTATTCAGACTATGTACTACAAAGTTACCATTTCCGAATAGTGAGATTAATTTTTCATTAAAAATAATTGAATAAGAAACTGGATAGTTTTTGTCTCTATCTTCGTAATAGACATCATCTTTGAAAAAAGGATTTTGTATAACTAATTCCTCAATCTCGAAATAGATAGGATTGTCACTTATTGAAACATTATAATCTTTTGTTTGATATAAGCTATCTCTGGAAATTACTCTGCTTTCTTCATCAATTTTTTGCCCTGCCCAAATGAGAGTTTCCTCAAAATGCTTTATAGTCTTGTTAAAAAGAGAATCATTCTGACCAGTGACTCTTTCAGACGTAAATAAAAAAAGGAGTAAGATTAATATTCTCATAATTTCAAATTAGGCAAACTAACGATTCGGACAGCGTCCAAGTCCGATTGAAACGCTTGCTATATGTTACCAGAATCAACCGGTATTGTCTGTTACTTCATTCTGTTTTAGTTAATACACCAGTTTTGTAACGATATTCAAGAATTGCAGAATATTTTTTAAAATCATGATCACTATCTGGGGCTACATACATTAAATCCCCAAAATATTTTATATAGTCATCAAAGTATAAACCATCATCTCCATAATATTCTCTTGCGAAATTGTTGCCGGTTTCATTTAAATCATTATCATTTAACTTTCCATCGCAGTATTTTAAAAAAAATTCTGTAGCAGATAACTTGCCCTCTAAAAGGAGTTGTAAATCTTTTGCTTCTCTTTCATCTTTATGAGACTCGCCAACCCACCCTTTTAAAAAACACCATTTCAAGAATAGAGCTATATGTGTCACTCCATATTCTGGAGGTGAACCTTTGGGGAAGTCTCCTCCAGAGTGCCATTCTGCATCATCATGTTTCATAGTAGTAACACATTACAATATCATTGACGGATATTCACCTTGGTTAAGATATACAAAATCAGTTAAAAAGTACCTTTGGTACCCGCGAAGTTTACAACCCTTCTAATTAAAAATTAAGGATTAGAACTAATTCTTAATTTTTTAATTTTTCATTCTTAATCCGAGGGGAAGCAAACGGTTATACTTGAAACTTGCACCCACCACACACTTTGATTACTATTTACCGAATTAAACTATCGGTGGTACATTGCATAAATACAGAACTCCATTTCTATTTTTTTGCCTGGCAGGGATACTGGCTTCTTCTATATTTATTTTCCGAATAGAATCTGAGAAGAGAGTTCTGGAAACAGAATTGATTGAGCTGTCCAAAGTTAAATATGGACTGTTTAATGTGGATGTATGGACAGAAGAGCTCTCGAGAATTATCATCAAAAGAGTAAATGATTTCGATTTATCTGATTCCAGAGAGACGGAGCTCAGGGATAAAATCAAAGAGTTTCTTGAAGTAGCAATTGCTGAACTTGAAGAAGGCTTTGAAGAAGAAAATAAAGGGAGCGTCGGAGGATTTTTAAAAAGAGGCGTTGCTTCGGTGACCGATGTTTTTGGATTGATGAGAGAAAAGATTCCCGAAATTACAGAAAGCATTATCATTTTCGTTAAAGATCCCGAGAACAAAGAGCTTGCCAAAGACTTTCTGATTGAGAAAATGCAGGAGTATTCAGACAGCACGTTCTCAGAAATTGATTACTCTTTATATGATGAGATTTTAGGAAAACACGACGCCACTCAGAAGAGAGAAGCAATCAATATCATAAAAGAAAAAGTCTCCGATTTAAATAAAAAAAGAACGCCTTATTCGGCAGTACTTTTTGGATTTATTGGTTTGCTCGGGTTTATGATTCCATTTTCTTCTGACTTTCAAAAAATAGAATTTACCGTTCTGACACTTATTTGTGGGATTCTTTTAGCCGTGGGCGTTTTAATTCCCATGATCAATATTGATGCCAGAATATCGAGAATGGAGTTCGAGTTGCTGGGTGAATCAATTGTATTTATCGATCAGGTGCTGTACTTCAAAAGCAAAAGTATACTTGAAGTGGTTTGGGTTATGATCACCAACAAAAAAGTGGATGTAATGGCTGTGGGGATTTTAGTCTTTTCCTTCAGCGTACTTTTCCCAGTTTCTAAGTTAGCCGGTTCCGTTGCATACGTTTATTCGCAGAAATTGAAAGACAATCCAGTTATTAAGTTTTTGGTTTTTAAAACGGCAAAATGGTCGATGGCGGATGTGATGGTTGTAGCTATTTTTATGGCATATATCGGATTTACAGGCATAATCTCAGAACAGCTAACCGATTTAGAGAATATCGCTTTGAACGTGGATATTATGACAACCAATGCGTCCAATCTTCAAATCGGATTTTTCTTATTCACTTCATTTGCGGTGATGAGCTTGCTGGTTTCGCATAAAATGCAGTTTGGAACAGCGGGAAGGGAATAGTTGATAGGGAGATAAGTTTTAGAGAATTAGGAATTTTGAATTCTTAATTTTGAATTATGGATGATCGGTTAAAGAAAGTTTTTTTAGTCATTATTGTTTCTGTTCCTATCGTGATTTTAGGATGGTTTGGAGTTTCGATATACCTGATCGATAAAGCTTTTGACAATCTGAATTAAGATACCTGGCAAATCGAAAAACAGATTTTAATTGAAGAATATTTTTCTCCTGATTCTACAATGAAGATCGGGCTTTACAAATATGATTCAGGGGCTTTAGGTTATACTACTATTCAAATGTCTGTAATCGATTCTTCAGCTACTTATCCTCTGAGTGGAAATATTTTGATGATTAATAGAATTCCTCCAAAGATAAAATGGAAAACTCAGGATTCTATTTTTTGTGTCATTGATAAATCCAACACTCCGGGATTTACTATTGATTCTACTTTGATTATAGAAGAAATAAATTTTGAGTTTGAAATATTTGCTTCAGATTCTACTTATTTAAACCAGTATGAGAATTAGAATAGAATTACTGGGCATTTACACCGCAGACCTGAAGGGCATGCTTGCTTAAGGATTTGAAGGAATTGATAATTCAAAATTTATAATTACTAATTCTTAATTCGTCTTCACAATTTCAAACCGATGCTCCAGTCGTTCCCCCTTTTCATCCACCAAAGTAAGTGTGTGTTTTCCTGGTTCGGGAGATAATTCCAATTGATGGAATGTTTCTGTTTCGCCGATGAACTCTTCGTCTAAATGCCAATAAACCTTCGAGTTTTGATTTCGATGGGCAATTTCGAAAACTGTTTTCCCAATATTTCCATCCAGTTCTTTGGGTACGTATATCACTGATGAGTTAAACGGATAGATCAATTTCATTGCCAATTGATTTTCTTCTCCGCATCCGGGTCTTAACTCAGGCAAATCTCTGTATTCACTTTGATTCTTTTTGTAATACCATTCCTGAACCGGAGGTAACACAAACCACGAAACCGATTTCAAATCTGAAAGCTCAGCGCAGCTACTGTTTATTCGTTCTGTTTCCTGATGATTGACATGCACCAAATGATGATACGGACACGCTTCCGTTTTCAATCCGGTTTTAGGGACTTTTTGTATGATAGTGACTGGACAATTATTTCCTGCCCGGTGACCACTTGTTACACAAATACTGATTTCCTCCATTTCAAAAATTGGTTCATTGAACCAGCTTGTTTGGGGCAAAGCATCAAACACATCGAATAAAATAGGTCCGGCTGTTTTCAGACCTGTTAAGTCCGGGCGACCTTCTCCGTCTGCATTTCCAACCCAAACTCCGACCACGTATTCCGGAGTAACTCCAACTGCCCAACCGTCTCTATAGCCATAGCTGGTTCCTGTTTTCCAGGCTATTTTTCTGCTTTGCTGAAATCGTCTCCAATACACATCCTCTTCGGGGCGGTTTACTTCCAGCATGGCCTCAAATGTGCTGAAAATACTCCCCTCACTGATCGCTGATTTCTTTGATTGGTTTGATTTTCGCTGATTTTTGTTGGTGGCTTTTGAGTATGAAATTAGCTCGTATTCGTTTTTTATTTCTGAACTTGGGTTGTAATTATTTAGCTGATGTGCCAATGAGCCGTACACAGACGTTACGTCCCAGAGAGTTGCTTCTGCTCCGCCTAAAATCAGAGACAATCCATAATGTTCAGGGTTTTTCGTGATCGTTGAAAACCCTAATTCATTTAAATAGTGATGAAATTTCGGGACTCCAAATTCCTGCAACATATACACGGCCGGCACATTGAGCGATCTGGATAACGCTTCTGAAGCGGGAACTGCACCATCATAACTTCGGGTATAATTTTTCGGCGAATAATCAGTGAATTTTGACGGAATATCCTGAACTAAAGAATTCGGAAGAATCTCGCCTTCATTCAATTTCAGCATATACAAAAGCGGCTTTAAAATGCTTCCTGTGCTTCGGGGAGCTTCGATCACATTTACGTTTTGCCCGTGTTTCTTTGAATTCCCTACCGTATTTCCGGTGTATGCCATCACTTCCTGAGATTGAACATCCAGAACTAAAACGGCAGCATTGTTAATACCATTGGCTTTTAATTTTTGATGATGTTCCTCCACAATTCGGTTTACCAGCTTTTGAGTTTTCAAATCGATAGTTGTGACATGCCTGAATTTTTTATCAGAACTCAAATCAGCGAGCAAATGCGGAGCGAGATTAGGTAGATCCTTGGGTTGCTCAGGAATTTTTTCCAGAACTGCCAGTTGGCACGTCAGCGAATCAATGATTCCTTCGTTCTGTAATCTTTTAAGCAGTCGGTCTCTTTTTGCTTCCAATGCATCTCTGTTTCTTCCGGGATGAATCAGCGCCGGACTGTTTGGAAGCACAGCCAGTGTTGCCGCTTCTGCCCAACTCAATTGATGCGGATTTCTTCCAAAATAACGCCACGAGGCAGCTTCAAGTCCTACCACATTTCCGCCAAAAGGAGCGTGAGCGGCATACAAAGTCAGTATTTCATCTTTCGAATATGACCATTCCAGACGAGTAGCCTGAATCATTTCTTTTATCTTCTCCCAAACCGTTCTGTCCGGATTATTTTTTGACAAACGGATGACCTGCATGCTCAATGTACTGGCTCCGCTTACTACTTCGCCGGCTTCATAATTTTGTTTGAGCGCACGAATAATCGCAATTGGATCTACGCCTAAATGTGATTCAAAATTTTTATCCTCAAACTCAATGATCGCAGCCCTGAACTTCTCGGGTACTTCTTCCGAAACCGGAAATCGCCACTGTTCATCCTCTGCAATTCTCGCTCCCAATAAGTTTCCTTTTATATCTTCGAGAACGGTAGAATAAGATGGGTCAAATAGTGGGTTTGGCAGGGAGAAGTAGTAGAGGGTTGATGAGATTATAATTACAACCAGGAAAAACCCTCCTCTTGTTCTCCTCCCAAGAGGAGAAACTCGTTGGTATGAATCCGAGTCAGAACTACGAGTTTCCCCTCCACCAGAGGGTATTGAGGGAAGGGTAACTTGCAGCCACATAATTTTATTCCAAATCCACTTCATCATTCAAAATTCATTATTGAATATTCATTATTCACACTGTTATTCCACTGGTTTTACATTAACCCACATTCCGGCATTTCGGGCGCTGATGGTTTCATCGTACATTGCTACGGTTGTTATAGACGGCAGATAAAATCGACCTGCGTAGCTGGCATTTAATTGAACTCTGAACGTTTTCGATGAATTAGTCCGCAGATCGAAATAGGTATAAATACGGTCATCCCTGATATCCTGATACTCAAAAGTTGCGGTAGGTTCGCTGAAAGAATCGTCATCCATTCGGGTGTTTCGGATTTCCCATCCGGATGGAAAAATCTGACTCAACGCCATTTCTTCGTAACCGCCTCTTAATCCCGGATTACCAATAGTAACTTCAGCTATTAAGTCACTTCCCTGTTCAATGTTTTTGGGATCGATGGTATTTCCGTCCAGATCTGTGAACTTAATTTTCTGAGTTAAACTATTTGAGTTAGTAATATCATCGCCTAATAAAGGCGTTCCTTTCAGAATCAGACGTGCAAACAACGTTCCTTCGGATTCATTTTTGAGAACCAATGTATTATTGTTGATCTCACTCATCTTTAAATCAACCTGAGTGATGAAAGCGCTGGATTCAATCTTTCCTTCACGTCTGCCATTCAAAGTAAAAGAAGCTTCGATATCGCCTGAGGCGTTACTTTGCTGAAGAAATTTCGAAATGGCAATCAATCCGTAAGCGGTGGTTTGTGTACTTAGCCATCGCTGTGAACTCAACTCTTCGGAAACCGATCTGGCAATTAATGAGGCATCACCCTGACGATCCATCAGGCTCAAAGATTCCAGAATCATCGACCGATCTCTTAGCGACGAACCATAACTTCTGGATAACTCCCGGTAATCAGGAATTTCGATACTGGTCGAACTTACCAAATCTTCAGCAGCTTCCGGCTGACCGGCAATAACATATGCAGCAGCTAATCTCCATTTTGCCTGCGCCGAAAGATTTTCATGCGAACGCAGTCGGTTCATAGATCCTAAATCTGCAGAATTTGCTAATGCCAGAGTATATAAACGATACGCCTGAATCAGATCTGATCTTCGGTACTCATTATTATCAATCCAGGTTCTTGCGCGTTGACGCTGGAAGCGATTGATCTGATTCATCAAATTGGATGAGACGTAGTATCCTTTTACATGCGCTTCCAATAAAAAATGATATCCATAATTGGTTCCCCAGGCATTTGGGTCTTCATGTCCTGGCCAGTATGATAAACCACCACTGCTGGTTACAAACTTTTCTAATCTCTTAATCGCTGCATTGATATTGTTTTGAATATCTGCCTTCTTTTGTTGATCCAATTCCATCACATCACCGACAAAAAGTTGTGGAAATGCTGATGAAGTAGTCTGCTCAATGCATCCGTGCGGATATCGAATCAAATAATTTAATCGTCGTCCAAAATCTACCGGAGTAATCCTTGAGATTTCCAGGATTGCTTCGTTAGTCCCTTCCATGCCCTGAGGTTCAAAGATCACTTCCCAATCGCTGTCCGATTCTATGGTCTCTGATTTGATATCTACAAAAGGCTGATTCGGATTTCTAACCGCTATTTCTATTTCTTGATAGGCGGATTCATTTCCTGAAGTTACTTCCACTCGAACTTTTCCAACTCCGATGGCCGGTTTGGTTTTTAGCTTAAAAGTGACCAATTTGTCTCCCGGCTCAGAAAAGTTCACTGAAGTTGTGGACGAGCTTTCTACGATTTCAAAAATATCGTTAGTCTCAACTTTGACCTGCACGTTTTTAACAGATTCCTTCATTGCAAAAACATTCACCGGGAGATCGACGATTTCTCCGGGTCCGAGAACTCTTGGTAGCGTTGCCAGTACCATCAAAGGTTTACGAACCGGAGTGGTAGTTTCGGCTTTTCCGTATGCTCCGTCTTGTCCTGCGATCACCATCGTCCGAACCGATCCCACATAATTCGGAACTGCGATCTGATGTCGATTGGTCTTTCCATTTTCGAGATAAAACGGACCTAAAAATCTTACCATCGGTTTAAAACGATTGGCTTCGTTTAACGGATCTTCAGAGGCTTTCAATTCCCCATCACCACCGATGGAAAGAATTCTGGAGATAGTTCCGGCGTAGGCATCGCTAACATCCCCAAAAATATCCCAGGTTTTTACGCCCAACGCTTCTCTGGCATAAAAGTAATCATGAGCTTCCGGAGTTTTGAAATTGGTGAGATCAAGTAATCCTTCATCAACCACAGCAATCGTGTAAGTCATGGCTTTTTTGTTGGATTCAGAAACTTCAATCGTCGCTTCAGTTTCAGGTTTTAATTCATTAGGGAGTTTTACTACAGGTTCTAATTTTGTCTCCGGATCTTCTACGGAAATCGGAATTACACCGTACATTCTTAATGGCAGATCATTTTTAGTTTGACCATGAGCCTGAACATGCATTACATGAGCGTACACCGTCGGACTCATTTCCGGCGTAGATTCGAATGTATATTCCGTTGATCCTGATTTTCCATCAATCCATTTGGTGGACAGAATTTTAGATCCGGTTTCCAGACTCACCAGAATTTTACTTCCTTCACTGCTTGGGATATTCAGTTTCACATCTTGCCCAACTTCATACGTTTCTTTATCCGAACTGAAGCTCAATCGCGCCGGACTTACTCCCGACCCTCTTCCGCCATACCAACTGAAATACACGATCTGGCTGGATGAATGCCCACCGTTTTTATCAACTACTCGAACCAGATATCGCCCGCCTCTGTCATTATTGGAAATATTTATTGTAAATGAGCCTTTACCTTCTTCATCAGTTGAAACACTTCCGCTCTTCACTTTTCGAACATTTCTGCGTTCGAAATAATTACTCAAGTCTTCTCGACTACGCTCCCACCACCATCTCCACCGGATGTTATATACTTCATATTCGAGTTGCTGATTCCCGACTTCATTACCTTCTATATCTAATGAAACCACTTCAAATTTGTGATCTTTATTTCTCGCCAACCAATTTGAATATCTGTTTCCTTCCGTATTGGGGGTTCGTAATCCAACCAAGGTTTCAAATGGATAGTAATAAGTCGTCGAACTTCCCACACTGAAATTCCCGGAAGGTTCAAAAACTCTTGATTTCAGATTCACTCGGACTCGACCCGGTCCGGATTTCAAATTCTGAAAAGTGTGATCAACTTCTGCATTTCCATCGCGATTAAGATTCCCATCAAATATTTTCTGAGGTGATCCTGAAAAAGAAACCGATTCATCGGAGAAAGAAAAATTTGGATACTCGGTGAATGTCGGCTCCGAACCTGAAAGACTCATTTCCACATCCGCTTTTAGATTTCGGGCAATTGCACCGTGCAACCACCTTGAAGAAAGTGTGGCATCAAGTTGACGACTTTCAGCAGAAACCACTTCTTCTGCAAAATCCATTTCTATTTTTAAGCGATTTGGTTTTACCGTCTCAATTTTGATGGTTTTGTTGAATGATAATCCTCCCACTCTTGCAGTCAGATTCCAGTTTCCGGTTGGAGCTTGTCTTTCGGTTGAGGTTTCGTATACATAAAATCCGTTGAGAGAAGAAGTGAACGTTTCTCTGTCCACCACTTGTCCCGAAGGGTTTCTGAGTTCAAAACTCACTGGATGACCTTCGGGGAGAACGTCATTTTCATCTTCCAGAATAAAAGAGACAAATAAAGTATCTCCGGGACGCCAAACTCCGCGTTCTCCATATAAAAATCCCTTCACACCTTTCTGAACATTTGCACCCGAAACATCGAAATCGCTTACTGAAAGTGAAGTTCCATCGTCCAGTCGGAGATATCCTTTTTGAACTCCTGAACTCGCCACTAAATAATATGGATTTCTTTCTGCCTCTAGCTCTACTTTTCCATTCTGATTGGTAGTTCCACTCGTAATTACCTGCTGTTGAAAATCGAATAAGTCGATATTTACTCCACTTTTGAGTTCGGTGGATGTCAGGTCGGACACAAAAACGGTTACTTTTCCATTTTTACCTTGTTTGGCAATTATTCCAAGATCGGAGGCCAACACATTCCGGGACTTACTTCTTTGATTGTAGTAATAACTTACGTGGCAGGGATTATCTCTTTCGCGCCAATCGTAACCGCGGGGATATCGATTGCTCTGGTAATTTTTCCAATAAGCAGCTTCCTGTTCTGCGGAATACGTCCAGCGTCGATCATTTATTTCCGCAGTGGTTATTTCGTCACTTTCACCGCACTCGTACACCGCTTGTTGTTTCCTGAAGTCGATCTCCACCTGATACAATGCTCCCGGTTCAGGATCAATGATCTTTGATAAATCCAGTGCATAGTTATTCCAGCTTCCTGCTTCGACTGTACCAAGTGTTGATAGAGGTACTGCAGCTCCGAAAACCTGCCGACCCACACGATTTATATTCCATCGGTTAGATGAGGAAAGCTGATTATCCTGAAGGAATTGGCCCATATTGTTTTCAAATATGCGAACTACTCTTACATCCACCGCACCCAAACTGACCGCTTTAAAGGGAAATAGCAGATTCTCAGATTTCGGGATTATGGTGCCACTTCCAAGTAACTGCACCTCAGGTTTTGGTTGGTTAAATTGAATCTGACGAGTGATTTCTGCTCCTAATCTTTTACCTGCTTCATTCAGAATTCCAGAACTGATCGTCAAAGTCTTCTCTCCCGATCTTCTTGTTCTTGGATTGATAATCAGCTTATTATCGCTTAAAGTGATATTCAGTGAGTTCATGTCCTGAATTCGAATTAGCCCATCTAAATTTTGAGTGGCATCCAATCGATCAGAAAAAGTGAGCTCAACTCTTGGATTGTTATTCGTGAAAACTCTGGTGGCGATGAGTTCGAATACTGAATTTTCTGATATCTCTATATTCTGTGAGCCTTTTGTACTGGTTCCGATTGGAGTTCCGTCCCAACTTATTTTCAGCTGACTCTTTTGATCATCTCTTCTGATTCCTTCGATCACAAAATTATGAGAATTTCCTGATGAATTCTGTGCCCAGATAATTTCCAGATCGTTATTTTCTTTCTGTGAAACCGATAATACTCTTGAAATATTTTTCTGCCATGCTTTATCGGATGTATAAATGGCCCCTGAAAGTTTCATAGAAGTTGGACTCACTAATTCCAGTTCCCCCAAAACAACCTCTAATTGTTGTTTAGCCGTTTGGATTTCAAAACTGAAAATCTGTTGATCATCAGAGGTGTCTAATAGTTTTCCTAAATGAAAATCTACTTTGTAATTCTGATTCTGTTTAAGCGGATCATTTGGTCTGAATACAACCACATTGTCATTCACTAACTCCGCATAGCCTTTTACTTTTGGGTCAAAATCGAAAAGAAAGGAACTGCTGAGGTTTTTGCTTTCCGGTGATTTTGTGAGCGTTACTGCAATTTCACCGTGAGCGCTTATTTCACCCTGTGTATAGCCTTCGATGTAATCAATAAACTGTTCCGGCTCCGATAAATTTTCAGTGGGTTTGTCTTTAGAGCAGGCGATTAATAAAAATAGTAATAATACGAAGGGCAGCAGATACGGCTTTCTTGATTTCATTCTGTAAGTAAATTAGAGTATTAAAGATAGGGTTACTATTACCTACTTCAGTTTCCCAAAAAAGTTCTGCAAGGGCAAATTTTAAATTGGATCAGGATTTAAACTTGAGACTAATTCCGTAAAATCCTCCTCTTGTTCTCCTCCCAGGAGGAGAAACTCAGGAAAAAAGACCTCGATCCTGATCAACGAGTCTTCCTCTCCCGGGAGAGGAAACTCCCGAGGGATGCCAATGGCAAAAGGAGAGGGTCATAAAGGGCTAATTCTCCAAAACACATTTAATCATTATTCACAATTCTCTCCTTCATATTTCGTATATTGAAAGCTGTCCGGCTGTGGTCGGGCATTTGATCTTTGAAAATTGAATGATAACGCAAAACTAAGAGGTGGACACATTGTCTTTTGAACAATATGACCTGAGTCCGGATTTAATGAGCGGACTGGTCGACACACGAATTGAACAGCCTACACCTCTCCAGCAAGAAGTTATTCCTCATGCACTGGAAGGCAAGCATTTGCTTGTAAAAAATGAAGACGAGGATAACGGAGCATTTTTGATCCCAGCATTGCAAAAGTTGATAGCAAACGGAGAGGCACAAGGCACGCGAATATTAATTTTAACACCATCTGTAGAACGAGCTAAAGCGATTGATGAAATGATTTGGGCGATGGGGTATCATGCTCAAATCAGCAGCACTTCACTTTCTATGAAGGGCGACAGAAATGAACAAGAACAAGCCGTTATTGATGGCGCATCGGTGATTGTAGCAAATCCCGGGCGATTGGTTGACATACTGGAAAAAACCCGCATTGACTTCAACGATCTGGAATGTGTAGTGATCGATGAAGCACACAATATGGAGAATTTTAGCCTGGTTGGCAGGGTGAAGTCTATCTTCACGCACATAAAAAGTCAGCCTCAGGTTCTGATTTTTTCAGGTTCCATGAACAACGCAACCAAGCAACTGGCTGAAGAAGCGCTTCAGAATCCCGAATTGATTGGTTTTCAGGACACCAATATTGAGGAGAAAAAAGCGGTTGAGCCTGCTGATCTTGACCAGAAAGAAGTGGACAAAAAACTGGAAAAAGCTTCGGTGAAAGTTGTATTGAATCCCGAAGAAGAGGAAGCTCCAATCACGGAAGAAAAAGCAGAAAACTCTTCAGAATCTACACCTCCTTCGGAAAAAGAAGTTAAAGCGAAGCTGGAAAATGTTTCTGTAGAAGTGAATCTGAATCCGGAAGCCAAAGAGAATAAAAATGGTGCAGATACTTCAACATCTGATAATGATCGCTCTCCGAAAGAGAAGCTTAAAGACCTATCTGTTTCTGTAGTTCTGAAGGAAGACCTTCCAGAGAAAAGCGAATCAGACGATTCACCAAGTATTTCGAAGAATCTTGAGCAGGGATATATAAATGTTCCTCCCCGGATGAAAATCTCCACGTTGATGGCACATCTTGATAACAGCAAGATTGACCACATTGTGATTTTCACCGCTTCCAAAAGAACAGCGGATCGCTTATTCCGAATCATTCTCAAGAAAAATTGGGGAGTGGTTAGTGTGGATGATCAGATCGATGAAAGCACGTATAATGAACGCTTTCAGAAGTTCACTTCAGGAGATATGAAAATTCTGGTGGTTGGTGGAATGTCTGCCAGAAGAATTGATCTTGATAAAGTAACTCAGGTAATTAATTACGATGTGCCTGATGAAGTAGATGAATATCGGTATCGTGCTGAATTGGTAGGATCAGGTAAAGCAGGGCAAATGGTGTCATTGGTTTCAAAAATGGATCGGGATGACATTAAAAGAATTACTGATGAAGTAGGGTTTGCTCCTGAAGAAATTAAGCTTCCAAAAGAAGTGAAGGAGAAGAAGCAGAAGAAAAGCTCCGGAAAAGGGAAATCCTACAAGGATAAATCCCGAAAGAAAAAAGCTTCTAAAAAGAAAAATAAATCCGCTAAAAAGCATGGATTACCAAGACCTAATTATGATGGTCTTTCCGGTGGACGTGAAGGGGACCGTTCCGGCGGAGTATTTGGTTGGGTTAAAAAGCTATTCGACTAAATTAATTTCATTTTGTACCCCGAAGCCTCCTGAGATTGATAGTCCAGGGGGCTTTTTTATTTTTAATAAAATCACTTTTTGATAGAATTTTTTAGTTAATTGAAGAAAACCATTCCAATCTATGTTTTCAGATAAATTCCCAATCCAAAAACTCAATGAGGCGCAGCTCACGCTTCATCATGCGGTTCAGTTTATTGCAGCTGCAGGGAAGTATCTTCTTCCCTCTAAAGACGATGATAGCCACACTAATATGAGTTGGGATTCCAAAACGAGCACATTTTATGGAGGTTCGATAAATAATCGTGCCAGAGTGGGGCTTCATGTTCCTTCCTTAAGTTTGAAAGTATCGGGACCTACAGGAATAGAACTTGCTTCACTTGCTTTGACAGGAAAAACAAAAAAAGAAGGAATTCTTTGGCTCAGGCAAGCACTTCAACTGAAACAAATTGATACAGAGCCTCTTGAGCTGGAAATGCACTACGAGATTCCTGAGCATCCGACAGATCTGGATAAACCTTTCCCTGAAATAGATAATGAATTATTGGAAGAACTGGCAAATCATCGAACCAAAGCAGATGATTTCTGTGCAGATATTTTTTCTAAACATCCTAAAGCTTCTCCGCCCCGAACCTGGCCACATCATTTTGATCACGGAGTATATGTTCCTTTTGAGCTTGATGAAAAGAATGAAGCCACTCGTTCTTTCAGTGTAGGCTATGCTGTGGCTGATTCTCTAATCGATGAACCTTATTTCTACGTAACCCAATGGAAAAAAGAAGAAAAAGTAGATTATTCAAACATTCCTGATTTAGAATATGGAAAATGGCTCCCTGAGAAATTAAATGGGGCGGCTTTATCTCTATCAGAAATTTTGGAAATAAAAAATCAGGAAAAAGGGATCCAAGAATTTTTGAAAGCTGCAGTTGGTTTTAGTGTTTAAAAAGTTTCTCAAATATTTTTCAATAGCTTTTGTTTCAATACTTTTGATAAACTTTGTGACTTGGCTTTTTATAGGAAGGAATTCAATTCTTTTGAAGGCATCAACACATTTTTCACACTTTTGTTTAAATCAAATAATTGATTCACTGCATGTTCATCCTTCATACTATGGAGATGAAAAAACACCTTGGCTTAGTAATTTTGGTGATTTCCCTGATAAATATCAAAAGTCATTGATCGATTCTATAAAAGTTAAAAGAAGTGAGAATGTTATTGAAAAATCGGAAATTGACTCATTGTTTGTCGAGGATGTACTTCATTTTTCAGTATGGATAAACAGGAAATACCCATTTTATTCAGAAGTTTCTACCGCTGAATCTATTTATGGTTTTGGCACTGACTATACTGGATATTGGATATGGCTTTTCGGATGGTATGAAACGCCTTATGTAAGAAGTGGTTGTAGTTAACTACTTGCAGCCGTCAGCTTCTCCAACAACCTGTTCAATTCCTTGATCTCTTCCTGATTCAGATTATCGAACACTGCATCCAAATTTTTTAGCTTGGTATCAATGGTGGATAGTATATACTCTCCATCACCACTGATAAAAACCTGCACTTTCCTCCCATCGTGGGGACATGGTTTTTTTGTGACTAATCCTTTGCCAACAAGGCGATCAACAATTCTGGAAGTATCTGACATTTTATCGATCATCCGTTCGCAAATTTCGTTGGTGGAAAGCGGATCACCCTCAGCTCCTCTCAAAATCCTAAGGATATTGAATTGCTGCTGTGTAATTTCGAACTGATCTAAAAAATCTTTGATCTCGTTTTTTAACCAGCCCGAGGTCAACAAAAGATTTACTCTCAGTCTATGCTGTTTGTTTGTAAATGAAATTTGTTGAATTTCTGATTCTGCGAACTCACTCAAAACTCTCCTCCATAAAAAAGGTCGGGTTATTAACTAACCCGACCAAGATAACTATTTTACCGATGTTTGAACATCGGATAAATCTAAATTAGGCTTCTGCTAATTCAAGCTCTTTTGCTTCCGGAAAGTCTACAGGAATTTCCGTGGCGTTGTGTACGATATTTGTAAATGTCACGCTCAATACTACTGCGAGAAAATCAATAAGATCCTTCTCTTCGTAACCTAAATCGAAAAATGCATCTCTGCTTTCTTCTGAAATTTTACCGGCGTTTTTTGCAGTTTCAGTAGCAATTCTGCTTAATGTTCTAAGCTTTTCATCTTCAATACTTCCATCTCTGAGCTTTAAAGTATCTTCATCCGAAAAACCATTTTGCTTTGCAATAGCAGTATGTGCAGCTAAGCAGTAATTGCACCCGTTTACTTCTGATACTGCAAGTTTTATAGTCTCTTTTTCTTTCATGGAGAAAGTTTTACCTATGGATGAGTCGAAATCCATATAGCTTTTCAGAACATTTCCATTATAACCTATGGTTGCATAGATGTTAGGAACCATACCAAGTTGATTTTCAAGGTTTTCGAAAATCTCTTTTGCATCATCATTTACTTGATCTTTAGTTGGAACATTAAGTGGTTTCATAATTTTATGTGATTTTGTTTTGATTAACTGCTTCCAAACTAAAGTTTAAACTTTGATGTTGCAACATTGAAATGATAGATGTTCTTTATTCATGGTATAGGCACGTAATTATTTTGAATGAAATGAAATATCAGAACTCTAAAAAGACTTCGATGAATAAAGATTTCTAAACCTTCACTTTTGTATTTATTTTCCCGCTAAAAGAAATGGGATTCAGGTTAGGCACAGATAAACTTACTATTCAGCAAATAGTAGATATTTCTGAAGGAAGAACAGAAATTAGCCTCCAGGAAAAGGCTCGGAATAAGGTTAAAAAAAGTGCTCAAAACGTAAATAAAATAGTTCAAAGCGGAGAAGTAGTTTACGGAGTAAACACCGGTTTTGGACCGCTATGTAATACTATCATTTCTAAAGAAAACACCGAAAGACTTCAGGATAATATTTTAAGAAGTCACAGCGTGGGCGTTGGCGATCCGGTTCCACTACACATTGCCAAAACCATGTTGATTCTGAAAGCTCATAACCTTAGCGTTGGCTTATCGGGAATCAGAGAGGAAACCTTAGACCGGATTATTTTCTTTATCGAAAATGACATTATTCCTGAAGTTCCTGAGCAGGGATCGGTAGGCGCATCGGGTGATCTTGCCCCACTTGCCCATTTATTTTTACCGCTCATTGGACTAGGAAAAGTGCACTATCAAAACAAATGGCATCAAACTTCTGATCTTTATCAGAAACTCGGAATCGAGCCACTGAATTTGAAAGCTAAAGAAGGATTAGCGCTGATTAACGGAACGCAGTTCATTGCTGCTTATGCAGTTTGGGGAGTTTATAATTTACATCATTGTTTAAACTCTTCTGATGTAATTGGAGCTATGAGTTTGGAAGGGGTTTTGGGAAGCGCTGCTCCTTTTAAGGATCAACTCCACAAGGCTCGACCTTTTAACGGGTCTCTTTTTACAGCTCACCGATTGCGCGCATTATTGGAAAACTCTGAAATGGTGGAATCTCATGCAGATTGTGGACGAGTTCAGGATCCATATTCCATTCGGTGTATGCCTCAGGTTCACGGAGCAAGCCGAAATGCATGGCTTCATTGTAAAGAATTGGTAGATGTTGAAATTAATTCTGTGACTGATAACCCGATCATTCTATCAGAAAAAGAAGCCATCAGCGGAGGGAATTTTCACGGACAGCCTTTAGCTCTTCCCTGCGATTATTTGACTTTAGCTACGCATGAACTGGGAAATATTTCTGATCGTAGATCTTATCTTCTCTTGGAAGGAAATCATCCCGGATTACCAAAACTATTGATGAACGACATCGGATTGAATTCAGGTTTTATGATTCCTCAATATACATCAGCAGCTTTGGTCAGCGAAAATAAAGCACTATGTTTTCCTGCTTCTGCGGATAGTATTCCTACTTCACTTGGACAGGAAGATCATGTGAGCATGGGTTCCATCAGCGCAAGAAAACTGAATCAGGTGATAGCAAACACGGAGAAAATTTTGGCTGTGGAATTGGTAAGTGCCGCTCAGGCTTTCGATTTCAGAAAACCAATGAAATCCGGACCGATCCTGGAAGCCTGTCATGAGCTCGTGCGTGAGCATATCGACCATGCGGATGAAGACCGGGTTTTTGCAAACGATATTCTAAAAGCTCAGCAACTAATTCAAACACATCAAATTTCAAATCTGGCAGAAAAAGCAGCTGCCAATAATAATATTGATTTAAACGGATCGTACCATGAACTCTTCGGACTTTCTTAAAAAATACGTCAGTCATCCCAATTATAAATCTCCGGTCGGAACTAAGCTGAATGCAAAATCCTGGCAAACTGAAGCTCCGCTTAGAATGCTACTCAATAATTTAGATGACGAAGTAGCTGAAGATCCGGAAAATCTGATTGTGTACGGAGGAAACGGACAAGCTGCCCGGAACAAAGAAGCACTTCAAAAAATTGTAGAATGTTTACTCGATCTGGACGAAGATCATAGTCTGTTGGTTCAGTCCGGAAAACCGGTCGGCGTTATTCGTTCTCATCCTGAAGCGCCAAGAGTATTGATAGCAAATAGCAATCTTGTTCCCGAATGGGCAACCTGGGATCATTTTAACGATTTGAAAGAGCGCGGATTGATGATGTACGGACAAATGACTGCCGGCTCATGGATCTATATCGGGACGCAGGGAATTCTTCAGGGAACCTACGAAACCTTCACCGCCT
This sequence comes from Balneola sp., assembly GCA_965267565.1. Lineage (GTDB taxonomy): Bacteria > Bacteroidota > Rhodothermia > Balneolales > Balneolaceae > Balneola. The sequence goes on along the minus strand of OZ254085.1, from coordinate 2,294,525 downwards.
GCGGAAGAAAGCATTTTGGGGGAGATTTGAGAGGCAAGCTTCTGGTTACAGGTGGGATCGGAGGAATGGGTGGCGCTCAACCTCTTGCAGCTACCATGGCAGGAGCGACTTTTCTTGGGGTTGATATCGATCCTAAACGAATTGAAAAAAGGATCAAAACACGCTACATCGATAAGATGACTCACTCTTATGATGAAGCTATTGAATGGGTACTGAAAGCAAAAGAAAACAATGAAAATCTTTCTGTTGGTTTGGTTGGTGATATTGGAGATGTTTTAGAAAAACTTATTAAAGATAATATTACCCCTGATGTACTGACGGATCAGACTTCTGCTCATGATCCAATCAATGGATATGTACCACATGGAATTTCATTTGAAGAAGCAATTGCTCTTCGCAAATCAGATCCCAAGAAATACGAGTCAAAATCGATTGAAAGCATGGCTCGTCATGTCCGTCATATGCTGACTTTGCAGGATCGTGGAGCTATCACTTTTGATTATGGAAACAATCTGAGAGCTTATGCTCAGAAAGGCGGCGTCGAAAATGCATTCGACTTCCCCGGATTTGTTCCTGCTTATATCCGCCCACTTTTCTGTGAAGGTAAAGGCCCTTTCCGTTGGGCTGCACTTTCTGGAGATCCTGAAGATATTTATGTAACCGATCAGGCTTTGAAAGAAGCATTTCCTGAAAATGAGCATTTGATAAATTGGCTGGATCAGGCAAAAGAAAAGATCGCTTTTCAGGGATTACCATGCAGAATATGCTGGCTCGGGCTTGGTGAACGTGAAAAAGCAGGATTGATATTTAACGATCTCGTGAAATCCGGAAAAGTAAAAGCTCCTATTGTTATAGGTCGCGATCATCTGGACTGCGGATCGGTAGCTTCCCCGAACCGGGAAACAGAAGGAATGAAAGATGGAACCGATGCTGTAAGTGACTGGCCGTTACTGAACTTAATGAGTAACGCTTCAGGCGGAGCAACCTGGATCAGTTTTCATCACGGTGGTGGCGTGGGAATGGGATTCAGTCAGCATGCCGGAATGGTAGTTCTTGCAGATGGGACTGAAAGAGCTGCAAACTGCATTAAAAGAGTATTGCACAATGATCCTGCGATGGGAATTTATCGTCATCATGATGCCGGTTATGAACTGGCTACAGATGTTGGCGAAAAACATAAAATAATTATTTGAAACGTAGCCATTCTGAGCTTTAGCGAAGAATCTGCACAGTTAGGTGTTTTGCAGATCCTTTCCATAAGCCTCAGGATGACAAGGCTAAATTATGAAGTCTAAAATTTTGTACGGCCCCTTTTCTCAACTGCTACCCATGGACGGACTCGCTCTGCATGGTCCGTTACTAGATGAAGAATTGGAAGTTATTTCGGATGCGGGAATTGTAACTCAGAATGGAAAAATTCTCGACTTTGGGGAATATGATGAGCTAAAAAAAATCCATACTGAAGCTGATCATAAGCTGAATTCAAAAAAAGACTCTGTTGTTCTGCCCTCTTTTGTGGATTGCCACACTCATATTTGTTGGGGTGGTAACCGAATCATTGATTATGCATTACGTGTTGCAGGCAAATCCTATCTGGAAATTGCTGCTGCTGGCGGTGGTATTTCTGATACCGTTACTGAAACCCGAAAAGCTTCTGAAGATGAACTGGTTAAAGTAATTCTCCAACGAGTAGATCGGCATTTGAAAAGGGGAATTTCGACAATTGAAATTAAATCTGGGTATGGTTTAAATCTGGATGATGAACTCAAAATGCTTCGGGCTATTAAGAAAGCAAATGAGCAGACATCCGCAGAACTGATCCCGACTTTTTTAGGAGCTCACATCAAGCCAAAAGATTTTGATGGATCCCATGAGCGATATTTGGAGTTTCTTATCAATGAAGTCGTTCCTGTAATTCTGGAAGAAGATCTTACATCCCGCGCCGATATTTTTGTGGAAGAAGGAGCTTTTGATATCGAAGTTGCTAAAGTTTATGCCAAGAAATTAAAACTGAAAGGTTTCGATCTGACTATGCACGTGGACCAGTTTCATAGTGGAGGTTCAGAACTCGCCATCGAAGAAGGCTGTGTTTCTGCAGATCATCTGGAACATACCGATGACAACTCCTGTCTTTTATTTTCAAAATCAGAAACCGTTGCTGTGGCTCTTCCAGGAGCTTCAATCGGTTTGGGGATGAAATTCACTCCCTGTAGAAGGCTTCTGGATCATAATGCATGTGTTGCTATTGCCACCGACTGGAATCCCGGTTCTGCGCCGATGGGAGATCTGCTTACTCAGGCTTCAATTTTGGGTGCTTCAGAGAAACTAACCATCGCAGAAACACTGGCGGGAATTACTTATCGGGCAGCAAAAGCATTAAGGATCGAAACAGGATTCATCCGCAAAGATAGCAAAGCCAAATTCATCAGTTTTCCGACTAATGATTACAGGGATATTTTTTATCAACAGGGACAGCTTCAACCTGATGCATCAGTAATTGGAGAGGAATATTTTGAATTTTGAATCTGAACTTTATTCACCAGGAGATTCAAATAATTGGTCAGGTCGGACTGATTCTGAAACTGATTTTGATCAATTCAGATATCATCAGGTGGTAAACTGTATTTCTTTGAATGAACTGGATAAAACCGGACAAAAAGTACTGCTTGGTTTTGCATGCGATATTGGAGTAAAAAGAAACAAAGGCAGAGTTGGAGCAGCTAAAGGTCCGCAGCATTTCAGGAATAACATCGGATCGCTAAGTTGGCACGGTGCCCAATCAGGATTTATCGATGCCGGGGATATCACTCCTGAAGGCGATAAAATGGAGGAGGCTCAGCAGGAATTAGGCAAAGCTGTGCATCACATCCTGGAATCTGAAAATTCACCCATAATTATTGGCGGTGGACATGAAACAGCATACGGTCATTTTCAGGGAATTGCTTCTTATCTCCAACAAACAAATCCGAGAGCAAAACTTGGCATTTTAAATATCGATGCTCATTTTGATCTTCGTCCTTACACTGATTTTTCTCATTCGGGATCCCCTTTTCTTCAGGCTCATCACTATGCCGAACAAATTGATCTGGATATGAAATATTTCGTGTATGGAATAAATCAGGATAACAATACGAGGTCGTTATTCAAACAGGTTGAAGAACTTGAAACAAGATTCTGCCTGAATACCGAAATTTTTAATGATGAATCAGCCAGCCTCAAAAAAGCTCAGAATTTTATTGGAAGCAGAGATTTTATCTATCTGACCATTTGCCTGGATGTTTTTGAAGCTGCCATTGCCCCCGGAGTAAGCGCTCCGGCATGGAATGGAATCAAATTAAATCACGCATTAAATCTGATTGAGTTGGTCAAAGAATCCGGGAAACTGTTATCCGCGGGTATATGTGAATTGAATCACGATTTCGATGTGAATAATCAAACAGCGAAGACTGCCGGGACAATTTTTAGTGGGTTGATAGAGTAACGGGAGCCTGATTTCGTAGATGATAAAATCAGTTTAATTTGGTTTTAGTCAAAAAAGTAAAGGTCATCTCCACGCGTATGCAGGAGGTCTGGATATTGCTCTTAGTTGATCAATATCATCTATGTCTAACCTTTATTTAAGGTGTGAAGTGCTGTCACAAAAAAAGCATCATCAAAATATTCCTTCTTAAAATAAAAACCATTCAAATAGTTAAATCCAGATTCCCTGCATTCGCCGGGGAATGACGCTTCTTAGTTAAAAAATCAGATTAATTAGCAAGCTTATCCGGCAGATTCTCTTCCAAAGTCTCTACCGGAACTTCCAGCTCTTCTGTTCTCGGGAAGCTTTTCTCGCTAATCTTTTTAGTTCTTAATGCCACAATATTTCCGGCGATAATAAGTCCCGCTCCCGCTAAGCTTGTCGACTTCCATTGATAATCTTCGAAAATTGTCGATATCACCAAGGCAATTACCGGAGCTATTACTGCTACATAAGCTGCTTTTCCTGCCCCGATATTGCCGATTAAAGTAAGGTATGCTCCAAAAGCGATTACAGATCCGAATATCGCAAGATAAAAAAGAGAGGCAACGTAGGAAGTACTTGTTTCAAAACTTATTTCTTTTCCGCTTAACAAAGCCACCAAAAACATGGCAACTGCTCCGTATGTCATCCCATAAGCATTGGAAGAAATTACCGGGATGCCCGCTTTCTGATTTCTCGCTGAAGTGATATTTCCGAGAGAAGCAATGTATGTACCGGCAACTGCAAATATCAACCCGATGATCTTCCCGTCAGAAAAAGAAAACTGAGCCAGATCCTGCCTGAAAATAAGCCCGGTTCCAATCAGTCCGAACAAACCGCCGATAATTACTTTCTTTTCTACCGGAGATTTTAAAAAAAGTTTTCCGTTCAGAATGTTCATAAAAACCAGCAGTGAAAACAGTAACCCAACCAATCCGCTGGTCAAATAGAGCTCAGAACTGTACATACACCAGTAATTAAACCCAAAAAGCAGTAGCCCCTGAAGTAAAATATACCCATGCTCTTTTTTGGTAAAATTGAGTTTTAATCCCCATAATTTTGATACCCCCAGCATCAGAATTCCGGCAATTGCAAAACGATAAGCGACTGAATACATCGCATCAACATCCCCAACCTGAAAGGTGATTACGTACCAGGTTGATCCCCAGATTAAAGTGGGGGTAAGAAAAAGCAGAATATTTTTCATGCAGGATGATACATAGCAGATAATTCAGATGGAATAGAGTAATCTGTTTTTTTATTTTTTTATTTCTTATTCGAACTCGAATACATTCAAGACATGAAACAAACAATTCTTATTTTTGGCGGGATATCGATTCTCTTATTCTTTTTATTTCAAATAAGTAAGATTTCATTATTGCATAATAAAAGTGGAGGTGAAATTTTTGTAGTAATCTCAGGGGTTTTATTCGTGGTTGTTGGATTCGTGATATATCATTTTTTAGGGAATACGGATCAAGTTCATGAGTCAACTGAGCAATTATCAAAAAAGAATATCAAAAAATCAGGATTAACCAAAAGCGAGTATAAAGTTCTCAAGTTGATTGCAGAAGGGCTTTCTAACGATGAAATTGGTAAGAAGCTATTTATTTCAGAAAGCACGGTAAAAAGCCATGTATCAAATATACTTGCGAAATTAAATGCGAAGAGAAGAACCGAAGCTGTCAAAATTGGAAGAGATCTAAAGATCGTTTAAAGTTCAAATAGTACTTTAGTAGGAAATTTTACCTAATCCTGAAAATCCTACTTTAGTAGGATTCATTGAGCAGAATAAACTGTTAGTTTTGTTTGTCTTCATTAACAGAACAAAACGTTTATGAAAAAAATTGAAATAAAATACGGTTTAGCTTCAGGTCTCATTTCTATAATCTTCGGGCTTTTAAATTGGTTCTTTTTAGCTCCCAACTTTGAAATAGGCATATCTCAAGTTGTCGGCTATCTAACTATAGCGGCATCGCTCCTTGCTATACCATTAGGTATAAAACATTATCGAGATAATAATAACGAGGGAATTATCTCTTTTAAGGAAAGTTTTAAGATTGGTTTTGGCGTTTCGCTGATCGCATCTTTGATCATGTCATTATATGGAGCTTTATTTTTTGTGTTTGAAGGTGAATCATTCAAAGAATGGCAGGTAAACAATGCGATCAATGATTTAGAACAGCTACAAGAGCAAGCAGCAAGTATGCCGGAATTTATTTTTACCCCTTGGTTTCAAGGAATTGTGATGTTTATAACTGTTCTTATAATAGGTTCGATAATCAACCTGATCAGTTCATTTGTGCTGAAACAGAATAACCTTGAGTCATAAAAGGAGGAAATAATGGACATTAAAGAAATTACAATAACTCAGACGAAGAAATTCATCGGAGAAACCGTTAACGGTTCCTACGATAAAACGTCGCAATATCTCGATAAAATTAAGGAAAGATTAAGCGGACAAGGTATATCTTTTGAAGAATTTGAAACTCTATCGATCTACTATTCAGATCCCGATACTACGAATGTGGATGATCTAACATCCTTCAATGGGTTTCTATTACCAGACAGCAGCCTGAGTGATTCAAACTTTGAAATGATCGAATTAGAAAAAGGCAATTATATTGTTTCATCGAGTTCGAATCCTGAGGAGATATGGAAAATGTTCGGAGAGGTTTATACTTTCGCTCATAAGAATAGAATAGCAATTACTGAAACTCCTCCTCTACTGATCACAAGTATTGAAGACGACAAACCTAAATTTTCGCTCTATTTGAAATCAGGTTCTTAAGATAATCCTCTCCCTACGAAGTTCAAACATTGGGTTGTGTGGGAGGGCACACATTCAAGACGCCAGAACGAAGCTTTGTTTTCTATGATCAATAAAATTATATGTTTATTATCCCTGCTTTTAGTCTCTACAACTCTTGTTAAATCTCAGAATAATCCTGAAGCTGTTGATTTTGTAAAGTATTTCAAAGTTGTTCAATCAAATTTACCCCGTGAACGAGTATATATACACACAGATAGGGATTGGTATTACTTTGGAGATCAGATTTGGTTCTCTGCTTACACGGTATCAGGCGGTTATAATTTTCTATCCAACCTTAGCTCTCTACTTTATGTAGAGCTTATCTCCCCAACAGGGGAAATGGTCGCACGTGAATTCATAGAATTAACAGACGGGAGGGGTCAAGGCGTACTCTCTTTTGATGGAGCATCCACAAAGTCGGGTAAATATCAAATCAAGGCTTACACATTATGGAGCCAAAACTTTGGTGAGGCATACAAATTTTCGAAAACGATTGACGTACTCACCGATCAGGAAAAAACCAATCACGAGATCTCAGAACTGATCGATCTTCAGTTCTTGCCCGAAAGTGGATATTTAATTAATGGATTAAAAAGCAGGGTCGGTTTTAAAGCTATAGGTTCGTACGGACTCGGTAAACGAGTAGCTGGAACTATATATGATCAGGATGGAGATCAGATCGTTTCTTTCGAATCGGAGCATCTTGGAATGGGTTCGTTCGAGATAACACCGAGATCAGGACACACATATTATGCAGAGGTAGATGGTGTTAAATATCAATTACCTAAAGCTTTGAATGAAGGTATTTCAATGTCTATGGAACAGAACCACCATACTTTTCAATTCGATATCAGATCCGAAGGTCTTGATATCGAGAAACCCTTTCTTCTTTTTGGGCATATTCGCGGCGAAGTATACAGCGCTTCATTAGTTAAATTTACGAATGGGCAAAGTTCAATAGCAGTTTCTAAGCAAAATTTTCCTACCGGTATTGTTCATTTTACTTTACTCGATCAGCAAGGGTTTCCTGTGGCTGAGCGATTAGCATTCAACAAAAATCAGGTTGATAATGTCGAAACTTCAATTACATTGAATAAAGAAGCGATAGGGCTTCGAGACGTTGTTGACATTAAAACTACCTTAGTTTCTCAAAATGGAGCCTCCCTTTCCGGGTCTTATAGTTTATCAGTGTTTGATGATTCTTTTGTCACCTACAATCCGTACTCAACTTCTATTATTAGCCAGTTCTTTTTGGAATCAGAGTTAAAGGGACATGTAGAGAACCCCGGGTATTATTTTTCAGATCAGGAACATGTTCAAAGACATTTGGATCTATTACTTATGACTCAAGGCTGGAAGGCTTTTGATATGAAGCAGTTAGCTTCCAGGGAAGAAATAGTGCTGGAAACACTCCCCGAAGAAGGATTCACTATTACCGGAACTGTAAAAACAGTAATTGGAAGAAAACCATTACAAAATGCAAGTGTTATACTTACAGTAGAAGGTGATTCGGGAAACCCAAAAATTGCGCTTACTGACGAAGAAGGGCGCTTTGGATTTAATACCATCAAAGGTAGTGGAGATGCATTAATAACAGTAAAAGCGGAGCATCCTGATAAGGGTGATAGAGTTTATGTTGCTCTTGATGAACAATTTGAAAACCTAAAAAATGAAAATGAAAAAATATTTCAAGGAGGCTTAACAAAATCCGGAAAAGAAATAGTCGCTGCACCGGCCATATATGAACACCAAATACAGATTCAAAGCCGATCCCAAAAAACTCAAATGGCTCTTCAAGAGTATAATGACTATCAAATGTCCGGAGAGCTTGAAGAGATATCAGTTACTGCCGACCGAAAATCAGAAAACTATTTAGACCGAGTATTAAGTAGCCTTCAAGGCAAAGGTACTACAGTAGATTTTGATGAAGAAAAATATCTACGAGACCTTCCAATGGAAATTGTAATTAATCAACTTCCAGGAGTTTCTGTCTTAGGTAGAATTATTACAATTGAAACGGGTTTTAGGAGTATAAATTCGCAAAAACTGCCTCCGTTGATATTTTTAGATGGTCAACAAATAGATAGTACATCTCTTTTCTCTCTTAACAGTGCAGATATCAAATCTATTACAGTTGCAAGAAGCGCTGTTGATCTTGCTATCTTAGGTGCTGAAGGGGCAAGAGGAGCAATTGTTGTAAAAAGCCAAAATAATCGTTTAATACCTGAAAAAACAAAAGGGGTGATCACTGATTATATCAAAACTTATCAGGAACCAATTGCTTTCTACGCTCCCAGATATGGTGTAAATCTACCACAAAATTACGAACAGGAAGATCAACGTATTACGCTTCACTGGGCACCTCTGCTAAATGTCACTTATGGCATCGATGAAACCAGATTTTGGACCAACGATGTACCTTCAACTTACAGAGTTGTAGTTCAAGGGTTAACAGAAAATGGAATACCTTTTACAGCTATGGAAACTTTTGTTACAACCGATTAGAAGCGTCTAACTAAAAAATTATCCAACAATAATAAAGTGGTTAATTCTATGACCTTAAATTTAGTTCTCGCAGTCATACCAGAATCTTTAGATATTTATATCTAATAAAACAAAACTGGAAACAATTAAGTTGAGAGAGATCGTTACATATTTTGTTCTTATTCTAGTCCCGAAGAAACATTTAATATATTTGTACTCATTTACAGATTTGCTCAAAAGCGACAGCAAATAATTAATTAAACGCCTCTATATTTAATTACTAATTATGTAAATGGAAAAATAAATGTCTCACTTTATCTAAGAATACAATCCTAAATAAACTTTACTTCTCACTAAGCTCCGCAGCAAGTGCCGCACCAATTATTCCTGCGTGATTTTTATTCTTAGCCGGAACTACTTTTGTATTAAGCCTCAGATTGTCTTTGAATTTTTTAAAGTCTGAGCTCACTCCTCCACCGATTATTATGAGCGAGGGATAAAAAAGTCGCTCGACCTCCTGCAGATATTCATTCACTCTGCTTCCCCATTCTTCCCAACTAAGATCATTATTTTCCCGAACTGAATTAGCCGCATAATGCTCTGCTACTTCTCCGTTGCTCATCAATAAATGCCCTAATTCCGTGTTTGTAATCAGTGTATTATTTTTGAAGAGTGCCGTGCCAATACCGGTTCCGAATGCCGCCATAAAAATCACGCCTTTTTGATTTTTACCGGCACCTAATTTCATTTCGGCAAATCCTGCTGCATCTACATCGTTTACCAAAGTTGTGGAACATCCTGTGGCTTTCTCTATTTTTTCTGATGCATTCACACCAATCCAGCTATCGTCGATATTTGATGCCGTTCGGACAATCTCATCAACAATCGCAGCCGGAAAACCACAGCCAACCAAGCCATCCCAATCAAAATGCTGAATGATCTTTACGATTGTGTCTATTACTGCTTCAGGAGTAGCTGGTTGAGGAGTTGGTATTCGATACCGATCGGTTAATAATTGTCCGAGATCTGTATCTACAATTGCACCCTTAATTCCTGAACCGCCTACATCTATTCCAAGTATTTTCATTTTTTCCCTTTTATAACTCTGACAGGTTTTAAAACCCTGTCAGAGTTATAGACTAATTTGTTAATCAGGTAAGAATTCTTTCCCTAATATCATTTCATAATGTGCTGCTTTAAAATTCTCAATACCTCCAAATAGCTCCAAGACTTTCTTCTTGTTAAGAACATCAGATTTTTCATCATTTAAAAATGATATATACGATGAAAATGAATAAGCTCGAAAATCATCTGTAAAACCATGATGAATCGGATTTTGATGAATGTACACTACTAGTTTTCGAAAATAATCTTCTGAGTCGATTTCTTTTCTTTTAAAATTTTTCTGGAAAAGGCTGCCCGACCTTTCTTGTTGTTTGTTGACAGATAATGTCATCGTAGCATGGAGAGTCTATTTAATTAAGACTTAATTACTAAATAATCGGAATATTGGAATATCAACAGCCACTCCAAAGCCAAGACTCCAAAACGATTCATTGGATGTAGGCGAACTGCCAAATTCTATATTTCTGATTGTTGGCCCATATTGTGCTCCAATAAAGAATGAAACAGGCATATCGACAACCCCAACAACAAAATACGCTCCGGGTGCAAATACATTCTGGAAGTTTAGCTCGGGCAATGTAGATATATCTCCGGATTCAGGAGTTCCATTTTCTTCTGGCATTTCTTCACTTGTGTCGTCAGGAGGAGTTTCTTCAATTTCATCATCGGCAAAACGAACACTTGTTAATGCGCCTAAATCAATCGCACTGATAAATAGTGAATAAGACCAATCTTTTTCTCCATGAGTACTAAAAGTAATTCCAATAGGTGTTGAGAAAGCAACGCTATTAAATTTAGGCTTTTTTGAATCACCAATCATTCGCTCATTTGAAAGTCTTAAGCCCAAATACGAATTAATCTCGATACTAAACTTACTGTACCTTTTGAGGCGGTAACTTCTTACAGGACTTGCAAAATTTTCCAGTATTTTTTCAACATCTTGTTCGCTTTGAGCATTTGAAACCGCCGCTAAAAAGGGACCATATCTTGATAAAGACTTTAACCATTTTACCTCTTCATCATCAGAGCTTTTAAATACCTCGTCTGCAATACTAATAAGACTAATTACTGAAGTTGTATAAGATTTATTATTAATACTATTAGCAATACTTATAACTTCGTTCAGGATTGGCAACCACTCTGTGTAATATTTTTTAGACTGCCCATTAAATATCCTCCATTTTTCAAATCTAGTGCTGTAAAGTTTAGCCACATCTTCTAACGTTTTCTTGTATATAGAATCAATTTGATTGATGCAAGATGAATCGCATTTGTATTCTTCGAACAAACCCATAACATCCTCTGAATTGATAAACGAATCAAAGTAAGATTTTAAAGTATTGGGAAGAGTCTTTATAAATACTGAAGGGGGGTACAACAAACAGTGATCATAATTGTAACAAACTAAGTCTTTAAACGACAATATTATGGACATTTCAATTCGGCGAAAGTTTTTCTAATTCTATTTAATCTCGTTTAAAATAGTTTTATGAATATTCGAGGGTTTTAGTACGTGAGGAGTTTAGCCAAACCTACTGCTATTGATATTGTCGTAACTACTCCGGTGATCACATACACATTCTTGATAGTTCCAACATCGCGGCGCAATTTTTCATTTTTCTTTTGCTCCTGATACATTAAATAGTAAAGCTCTTCTGTGGTGAGATCGCCAGGATTTTTTGAAAGCAATTTTTTTGAGTAACTGTCGAGTGATTGATCTTCTACTACTTTGATATCTGAGGTGATCTGGCTTTTTAAAAAGAGCACATTATTGATATTGACATAGCCTTGTTCTACTAAAACCCAATTATTAATTCTTGGTCCTTTGGTTTGCAACAAAGTTCCCTTCTCCAGGATCAGCAAAGTTTCAGAATTTGGATCGGCGGATTTCTTGATCTCTGTGCTATCCGAAATTACAACGGTGTTTTGAGCGTTGACTGTAAAATTCAGTGCAAATAAAATTCCGATTAAAAGAATTACTCTCATTTTTACTCCTCTATATATATGGTGATTTTCTTCCCCACCAAACGACCTCACCGATTATTTCAACCGGATCAGTTTTGGGGTTTATATCAAATGATTCGTAGCTATCATTTTTGCTCATGATTTTCCAGCGCTCATCTCCAAATGTCTGTATCAGTTTACAATGAAGCACATCATCCAACCTGATCAAAAAAGCCGGACCAAACCGGGGCGCTAATTTTGATGTATCTACTAAAATGTCGTCTTCAGAATAAATCATGGGTTCCATACTATCGCCTTTAACTCTTATTACTTTGAGGTTTTTCGCTGAAGTCCCCAAGGTGTTTTTAATGAAATACGATCTGAAACTTAGATACAACGGCTCTTTTTCTTCCGGAATTAATCCATGACCAGCACTTGCATATGCTTTAGGATAGTACTCAACCTGACTAAACTCGGTTGAATATTCTGCTTTTGGCTCTTTTACGAGGAAATCAGAATCAGCCCATTTAGGACCAAGCCCAAAAACTACAAAATGCGCATTCGCTTCTCTACATTTCGCAAGAACAAGTGGCAAATCGATACTTTTTCTTGATCTCCAGGCAGAAATAGTTCCAGGCTTATTACCCAGAAATCCAGCTAATTCAGCATCTGAACGCAGATTATAAAGTGATTTAACTCTGTCAAGAATTAAATCTACATTTTGTAGAATTTCTGTTGACATCAATGCAATATGTAGTTATACTTATTAAAGAAATTATTAAAGAGCGCAACCAAAATTTTAAACCCGTTCACTTATGCCTTTAAAAAAATCGGACAAACCGAAGCGAGAAAAGAGATTTATGACTGCCCAGGAGAAGCGGTTACGACAAATGATGATTGATCACCAGGTTAACCAGGTTGAGATAGCCGAGCATGAAGGAGTTGATCAATCTGCTATTAACTACAGATTGAAAAGCCTGACTCCAAGCTCAGTAGCTCACTTTGAGAAACTGATCATCAATTTATCAAAGGTTTCCGCAACTGCGAATGCAAGTTAACCACGCGGGCGCTGCCTGCCTGTCACAGTTGGTGGCCGGTTCTTTACGAACTGACTGCCTTCTAATGAATTGTAAGGCTTGGCGCTGATGGATGCAATTAAAAAATGAAGGACAAATTTTAGATCAAAATCAGCAATGAGTAAAAAAAACAGCTCACATTTAACCCTTGAAGAAATCGTGTTTAACACGATTCACCATTCAGATCTCTCCATAAATGAGATTGCCGCCAACACCGGCACCGGGTACAATCACCTAACACGAATGGCGAGTATTACCGATGAATGTAATATGCCCCTGAGCAAGGCTGTGCCGGTGATGAATGTAACCGGCGATTATAACATCCTGCATTACATGGCTAAGCAGACTAATCATTTAGCCATTCCAATGCCCCGGGGAATTCGAAAGGGAACTGATCCCAAAATGGATATCAGTCAATATGGAGAAGAATTCCACCAGCTAATGAGTAAGCTGATGAAGTTTGTGAATGAACCTACCGAAGAGCTGCTCACCGAAATTGACGAACTGATGCGAAAGCATATTGGGGATTCTGAGAACATCCGGCGCCGGGCACAAAAGCATCAGTTGCATCAAACGGAGATGAAGTTATGAAAGACGAATTAAGAATTAAGAATGAAGATTTGGGAATACCGCGAGCTACTATAATGACTTGCTTTTCCATTGAGCCGGATAGAAAGAGAATCTACTCTTTAGATGTATTGCATCATTCCAGATTCATTTCATCTGGCTATTACATTTTTTCGGATTTCAGAATTAGACAAGTAGTTATTGAAGCTTTCAGAAAGTGGTTTGGTCATGGACCTACCGAATATTGGGGAATGGATGGGTTTATGGGTGGTGCCTGGGATGATCGTGGAAATGAAATTCTTATTTCTCAGATTAATGATGGAGTTAGTTATGCCGAATAGATCTGTGAATCATGAAGCGGTAGTGATGATGGCTAAGACCGGGTTTCATGTAACCTGTATAGCGGAACGATTGGAATGCAGTCGGCGACAGGTGGACCGGATTCTTAAATCTAAGCCTATTTCTCCGGATGCGTTTTTATTTGATTTCCAAGATGAACATTTGCTATGGAAATTTTACAAGAACTGCGGTGAAACTGATGCAAAAATTGCCCTTCGGTTTGGAGTAACCCGGCAGGCAGTACACTCCCACTTCAAAAGAATGAAAAATCTAAGCGTTGTGGCTCTTGAGCCTGTGCATCGGGGGTTTCCATTTACCACGCAAAGCATTGAGTTGGTACCGGATGCGGAATTTGAATTGGTGGAGGGATAAACATGGCTATTCAAATCCATTTACGAGAAAGCCTGAGCAGTACCGAGGCAGATTTAAAGCAAGAAGGTTTCCACTATGTGGAGCATGAGCGCAATGGGCTGCTCTATGAAAAAGAACATGACGGCTACCTGTATAAAGTGGTGATGGATATGAACGGCAGAATTTACCGGTATAAACCGGAGAAGATTAGAAGGAAATCAAGAATTAAGAATTCAACAATTAAGAATTAGAAACATGGTTAAACAAGAAATTAAAAAGCAAAAAAGTGACAAAGCGGAAGAAGTACAAAGTGACACAGTTACAAAGTCTGATAGTATTGACCGCCTGATTGGTATTGCAAAAGAGCATGGTGTTATTCCTGGTATTCAAATGGCAATATCGGGCTACGTAACTGAAGTGTATGAGCCATTCTCGGAGTTAACTGAGGACCTGGCAAAAGAAGTTTTAGATGAAATTGATCATTCCGGGTTTAATCAGGTTCAAAAAATAGCACTTGAAGATCAGCAACCGGAAGAAAGTTTCACTAAAAATGAAACAACGGATGTTGTATCAGAAAAAGTGAAACAGCTTGGCTCAGTCTATGATTCGGAAACGAAGGAGTTTGTACAAATAGATGCCGAAACCCGTGCTTTAGCACAAGCTTTACAACAGCGAGTTGATATGGCTACGCTGATGACGGCTATGATTCTTAAGCGGATGAGCGATGAAAAGTTGTATTTAGGATTAGGCTATTCAAACTTTAAAGAATATGTACTTGAAACACTCCCTTTCGGTGAGAGTTCTGCGAAGAAGTATCTAAAAATAGGTAGAAAATTTGCAGGTGTATTGCCGGAAGATTTTGGAAAAGGTGAACCGGTTCACCTTTTGGAGGAAAATGAAAATGCTCAAAAATTAAGCGGTTTAGGTGTTAAGAAGCTGTACGATCTTACAAAGATTGAAGATGCGGATTTCAGCGAAGTAGTTTCGCAAGGCGTGGTGAAATTGAATGATGGCACTGAGCTTGATCTGGATGAAATCAATGCTTCTACGGCGAAGGAATTTAAGGCGCAGCTGGATGCACATCGTGAATACCAGGCGGATCTGGAAAAGGAATTAGATAAAACGGCTGAGGAAAGAGATGAAGCATTACAAAAAGCGGATCAAGCTACAAAGGATTCTGAGACCGGGAAGAAATATAAGGATTTGTACGGTCCTAAGAGTAAAGAGTACGAAGCTTATAAAAGCAGAATTGCCGTAGCCAGGAACCGGGCGTTAGATCTTAACCAGGCGTTGAGCCAGATTACCGATCTGCCACCGGACGAATATGAAGCGCTGTGCGATGAATTGAGGGATTTGCACAAGCTGATTGACCGTGGTTTGAAAGCGTTGAGAGAAGATAATTTAGGGGTATTTCCTGCAGGTGGTGGCCAGTAATGAATCAGCCTAACGATTCACATATAACCAACAAAGAGCTTGACCAAATAGCTGATGAAGTGCTGGATGCTACTGTGAAGATTACCCCTGAGCATTTAGCAGTACTTGCCGCTAATGCGGTTCAGATTGAGCTTCCAAAACCAGTGAGGGATTAAGATGGGTTACGTGCGAACCAAAGGCAAAAACAAAAGTTATACCAAATCCGACTTAGAATTTGTGAAGTCTAACTTTGAACATATGACGGACAAAGAAATAGGTGATCATATTGGAAGATCAGCTAAAGCTATTAAAACACTTCGTCAAAAACATGGTTGGATAACAAAGCGAAACTATTGGACGGACGAAGAAATGGCGATTGTCGCTGAGCATTATTCAGATACGGATAATGAAGTGATTTTGGAAATGCTTCCCGGGAGAACGATTTCAGGTTTATATCATGCTGCGCAAAAATTAGGTATTAATAAGTCTGATGAGTACATGGAAAATCAGCGCCAGGAATTAGCGCATAGATTGGGAGAGCTTGGTTTGGGTCACCGATTCAAAAAAGGTGACATCCCTTACAATAAAGGCATGAAGCAAGAGGATTATATGAGTCCGGAGGCTATAGAGAAATGTAAAGAAACTCAATTTCCAAAAGGGCATAAACCTCACAATGCTAAGTTTGACGGCGCTGTTTCGCTTCGTTCCGATTCGTCCGGGATGCAATATTTGTGGATACGGATTTCTGAAAGCAATTGGCAGGAATATCACCGGTACTTGTGGGAAAAGCACAACGGGGAAATTCCGGAAGGAAAAATAATTGTGTTTAAAGATGGAAATCAGATGAATTGCAGCCTTGATAATCTGGAAGCTATTACCCGTCGAGAACATGCCGACCGCAACAGAGACTGGGAAAAATCAATGCAAACGATGATGGAAAACGGGAACCATTCCAGCATTCATCTAACAGATTCGTTTGTCGCCTCACATCTTGCCGGACATGATAAAGAACTTAAAGAACACATCCTGCAGCATAAACCAGAGCTGATTAAAGCTGCCAGGGCTAATTATAAACTAAAACGAGCAATACGACATGGAGACCATGAGCATTGAAGAACAACAGAAGGAACGCATCCAGGATATGGTGGGGAAAACATTTATGTACCGCGCCAGAACTATAAAGGTGCGTGGATGTAACGTGATAGACGGTGAAGTGCGGATTCAAACGCAATCGCATCCGGTAATTACGAACATCGCAGGATTAGGCGATACACTGGATGAATTTCTTCCGGTGCAAGGAGAGCCTCAATCACTAACGATAACAGGCGAGGAAAATGCGCTTGCTATGCACAAAAATTCCAACACGCTGAACAGTTTGGAAGAGGTATTGATGCAAAACATCAACAAGCTGAAAGAAGATCCCAATTATATCGATCAGGCAAAAGAAATTGCTAACCACGCCGGGAAAATTATTGACATCTCGAAAACCAAAGTTGAGATGGTAAAGGAAATGAGAAAAGCGTCTCAGTTTTGAATAACGATTTTGTAACCATATCCGGAACCATTATTGATCTATCGCTTGCCGATCGGGTGTACTGCGCCCGGTTGGTGAAGATCAATGATATAGCCGATTACCGGTACGGAGTGGTTGCAAGCATTGATGGCAAAGAGCACGTGCTGGATACAACCGGCAAGAATAAAGGAGCCGCCGAATTTCATGCAGAGGCTATAGGAATTAGCCTGGGCTTGATTGAAGGTGGAGAACAATAATAATGACTCAGTTAAGAAAGGAGAAATAGAAAATGAAAATTAAAAAATATGTACTGATTGCACTTTTGGTTGTGGGTTTGGCTTGCGCCGCCCAGCCGGAAGGATATGAATTTCAAAACACGACAGAGCTGTACGGGTATATCTCGAATGAGCATGGCAACCCGGTTACTTTTGCCACCGATTCAACTTCGCACTTCATATATGATTATGAATTTGAGTACGAAACAGTTCGTGTAAAAAGAACCGTGATTGTAAGTGAGCAGGATAACCGATTTGTATTTATAGCGGAGAGGTTTTGAGATGAAAAACTTACTTCTGAAAGTACTACTAAAAAAGCAAGTCGAGGGATTTTATAAAGCACAATATCAACAACGTATGGGTTATTACCCACACCCTCTCGAACAGGCAGTTCTATTTGTAGAATATGATGAATTAAAATTCACCTTGGACGAAATAGTTAAGGTTTGTTTAAACCATATAGCGCTCGAAAGAAAAGGTCATGAAATAGTATTCCATGAAGTAATTAACAGGCAGGATGTTGAATTGAATTTGGAGGAAGCAAAATGAATATTTGTAGCGAAGAAGCTAAAAAACTGAATTTAAATTCACTTTCATCTCTACCGCCTGATGTTCTTGGCTATCTCACTTTGATTGCTACAGAATTAAACTCTGCAATCGAAAAACATCCTGATTATCCACAGGATCATATACACCAAGCAGCGATATTGGCAGAGGAATCAGGAGAGCTTATACAAGCAGCTCTTCAAGAAAAATATGAAAATGGTCCTTATTTCAAAATGCAGGCTGAGGCTATTCAAAGCGGAGCAATGGCATTAAGATTCCTGGTTGAAAATCATAGATCTGAAAAAGGAAAAAGCAAACGAAAAGCTCAGGCTGAATAATTATGATCTATATAATTAAATACCATCCTGACTGGTCTCCAAAGGCAAAATTACAAACTGAAGTTGAAGCAGAATCGAGGTCTAAAGCTAAAGAACATTTTGAAAAATTTTACCCTCGTGGCGTTGCAAAATCAATTAGAAAAAAGAGACAATGAAACCGATCGTAAAGTGGCAAATAACTTCTATTCACACCATTCGCCGGGCTATGTGGGGCGATGATCGGGAGCCGTATGAAAATCTGCTATCGAATTTCTACGGAGCCGGTTCCTGCAAAGAGCTGAGCTATGCGGAAGCCAATGACATGATCGATCGGCTTAAAGCCGTGCAACGTGGTGAGCCCATGCCTCCCCTTCGCCGTGGTAAGATCTGGGCGAACATGGGGCAGGTGCGAAAGATTGAAGCTCTTTCAGATCTGCTTGATTGGGACGAAGAATCAGAGAACAAATTTATAAAACGCCAAATTCGCAGAAACAGTACCCGATGGATGCTGACCATGCAAGCGGCCACCAAGGTGATCATCGGGCAACAAAAGATTCTGGCCAACGGCAATCAAAAAATATATAACTGGCTGAACCGGGCAACACCGGAGATGATACGAAGTACAGAAGGAATAAGAATTAAGAAAGCGCTTAGGAATTAATAATTAATCAATTAAGAATTAAGAATATGGATACCTATAGAATAGAACACGAAGATACTTATTGGAGCTGCACTGTTGAGTTATACCTTGAAAAAGCTACGGTTCCAATAAAAGAAATGGTTGATTTTTGGAGTGGATCTGATGAGAGACTTGAAGATAATAATGGTGACTACGTACAAGCTTTTCTAAAGCAATTAGCAAGTAAGGTACACTGGCTTGTAATATGCAATAACTACAATTTATATGGTGTTTTATCCGCTTTTGATAAAGGAATTGAAGGCTGGTGTAAGATGGATGGAAGTCAAGGGATCAAATTAATTCATGTGGATGATCCAACTTTAGCTGATGATCAATTTGAAGTAAAAAAGATTGGATAAATGAGCTCAGTTAACTGGAACGCACTTATTGAGCATTATCACACCGTTTCGCATGGGGAGAAATCGGCTTTCTTTTCCTGGCTGGATATGGAATTCGGTATCAATAAATCAAAATTTCACCGGGTGCGCAGAGACAAAGAAGGTCGATTAAAAAATACGCCTCGGGAAAAGGACCCACGCAAACGAATGATCACCAAACTGGTGATGGAAATGAAAGAGCGTGGTAAGCAACGAAGCGATGATCCCCGGGAAATGGCTACCGAGCGTTGCCTGAGTCGCCTGATTAGAAAAGGAATTATAGAAGGTGAAGCCGACGGAAAGGATGTGATTTCCTGCGAAGTAAGCGCCTCACACGTTGATTTTATAGCCCGAACGGAATTCCGGTACCGCGAAGAAACACCACGGGTACGGTGGGAATGTGATTATGCTCTTCAGGAAGTTCAGGCAGATGGATCTACGAGTAAATTTTTCCGCCCGTTCAAACATGTGATTACAGAAAACGGACCGGATGTATTGCTGAAAGCCAGTGGCCGGGCGTTAAACTATAGACAGAATGATCCCCGGGAGCGAATTATTCTCTGGCAATTTCAGGATAAATACAGTCGGTTACGATTGGTTCGTGGGTTTCCCGGAAAAGCAGAAAGCACGGCGATTATGGCGGCACACATGAAATATTGGCTTAATCGTGCGGAGGATGATCATCCGATGCGACATTTGCCCTGGGAGCTTGCCCATGATAATGCCTCCATGTTCAATACCGAAGAGTATAAGAATTTGAGCAATGCGCTTGAATTCACATATCGTCAAAGTGAGCCGTATGAAAAGACTGGAATTGGTTCTATAGAAAACCGATGGAAACCAATTTGGCAATGGGAGCTGGAATGGAGCGAAGATTATCCGCAGATCTACCTGAGCGAATATAACATGCTGTTGCATGAAGCTATGATCGCTGAACAGAAAGAAGATCACCCGTACCGGTCAGGAACCAAGGGCGATATCTATCAGCAAAGTTTGCTATCGCAAATGCCTCGCCCCCGGGTGTTGGAAGTGGATGTGATGGAGCTCATGGAAAAAACGTACATCCGTAAAGTAAACCACGAATTAACGGTTTCAACTCCGGAGACGGGCAAGCTTAAAGTTCCGCAATACTGGTATGGCCTGGAACTGATCGGGCGACAGGTTAAAATATCGCTGAATTGGCGTGGAGATTACAAAGCAGTAATTGTAGATGTACCCGATTATGCGGTAGATGAAGCTTCTTCTGCTTTTGAATTGACTGAATTTGAGCATCGAAGCAAAAATGATTACAGCAAATCGCCAAAGAAAACCTACCAGCAAAAGCTTAAAGACTCGATTAAGTCCGGAGACGGATTGTATGATTCCATCATGGCGGGTGAAGTTGCTCTTAATGAAGATGGAGAGCCTTACGATCTGGAAACCGGAGAGATTATTGAAGCGCCAAAACCTAAGAAATTGCAACCAAGGAAAGAAGTTCACACCCCGGATTCTATTTTTGCTGAGCAAGAGCCTGAGCCGGAAGCTACGCATTTTGAAAGTACCTACCAGGCGCGAGTATGGATAGGGCAACAGTTGAAGAGTGTAAACCTCGGCTATGAACATGTAGCATCGCATTTCGATAGCCGGTTGGTTGATTACTATGAATTGGATCGCAGCAGAATTAAGAATGCAGTGGAATCATTAAAAGAGCATTTAACAAAACAAGCGCAAACTGCGTGAATTATTAATTAGGAATAGGAGAATTGGGAATATGAAAATAAGTGAAGTTACACCGGAATTATTAAAAGATTCATTAGATGAGTGCTCAAATGAACTTTCTCCATTTCACATCTTTGAGACGGTAAAAGTTCCTGTTGCTGATATCAGATATTATGGGAAAAACTATCAATTACAATTGATAATCACACATGAACAAGAAGAATTTATTGAATCTAAAAAGGAGCAATCATGAGTGGTTTTCCAAGAATGAATGAGTGGGAACAGTCTCAGGAGTTGAAATCCGGGCGAAATCATATTGCGCGGTTAATGAACATGGAAGAAGAAGGCGCTTATGAAGTGGATGATATTCCGGTAGTACCATTTGGTCAATATAGAGGAAAACCGCTTGATCTGATGCATAACGGATTTATCGTGCAACATTATTTAATCGGGAATTTCGATCTCCATTCCGAAGCAAAAGATTGGATAGAAAAAAGATTTCCACAACTAAAAAAAGAAGGAAAATCATGATACAGAAGAAACGAACATTACGGCATTTTGGCATCGAGCAGAAAGGTGTGTACCGGGGAGATCTCCATGAGATGCACATACAAGATATCATTGATGCAGTGAGTGAAAACCAAATTGCTGCAGTTATTGGTGAATTTGGTTCCGGGAAGTCAACAGTTGCAGACATGGCCATTCAGGATCTGACGAATGACAGCGAACAGGAATACAACATCATTTATGTAGATAGTGCCGATCTGGAGCGGTTGAGAATCGGTAACATCCTGGAAGCTATTGTGCATGATCTTGGTGAAGGAGAAACTCCGTTCCGATCAAACATAGCACGCAGCCGACAAACCCGTAGAATTTTAGGTGAAAAAGTGAGATCCGGACATAAAAATGTACTGATCATCGACAATGCGCACCGATTGCATTCTAACGTGCTACTGGCGCTAAAGGATGAGCATGAAAAAAAATACATGGGACTTTCGCCGTTGTTTTCTGTGATTTACATCGGTCAGGAAAAATTGAAAGGAAAGTTAGACGATCGGAAAGAAGTATTCTGGAGAACGCTGATTCTTGATCTGCAAAGCGAAGAAAGCAACTGGATGAGTTACGATGAACGGATAAGCTATTTAGAAACCGTATATGGTCCTGCAATCAGTCCTATTGCCCGGGAGCGTATTGCACGTAAAACAAAGTCGCCCTTGCACATGGAATTCCTGGTCAACGAAAAAATGGAGACGGCAAAAACTGCGGATAAAAAAATAATAGATGAAGAAGTAGTTCAGCTCACGCTGCGGGAACGGCGGGAAGCTCTGGGACTAAGCCTGCAGCAACTTGCAGATTCCAGTAAAGTGGGCAAAACCACCATTCATGAAATAGAGACCGGACTACCTTCAAACAAACAAAGCGACCTGGAAGCTGCTCTTCAAAAATTGGAGCAGGAACAATTTGGATCTAACGATCAACGAAAAACAGGTTAATTATGGAAGCGATCATTCATTTCTCGAAGTACGGAGCTATTGCCCTTGTGGTGTGTATAGCCTTGATATTGATCTGGCCACATCTTGTTTCGTTCTATGAAGCAATAATCAGTCGTGAATATACCAGGCAGGTATGGGAAGTATGGCACCGAAACTGGACGGGTAACGAACTTGATCGAATTCCTGCCTGGGAAAGAACCATTGCCAGTCTGTGTGCATTTGATTATCCCACAGAAATGGTTCTCGAAGCTCAGCTTCAAATGATGGCAGAGATTCGGAAACGCGATAGTGATATTGAAAAAAATGAATCCAAAATAATCTACGATTCAAAAACACGCAGCGGAAACCGGATCGTGAAAGTTACGGAGGTGAAGTGATGAGCCAGAACGAACAGGTACTTGAACATCTGAAAGAGCACGGGCGCATTACCAGCCTGGAAGCAATTGATAAGTATGGGATCACCAGATTAAGCGGTAGAATTTATGACTTGCGGGAAGATGGATACGAGATAGATTCCCGGAATGTAAAGGTAAACCGCCGGGATGGCTCAGAAACCATCGTAGCTGAATACACTCTGACTGCAGGGCAATTGGAATTAGAAATTAAATCATAAAATAACAGGTAAAGTCATGCCAAAAAAGAAAACAACGAACTCAATAATTAAGACTCCCGGAACTATTCGTGGTGTTTTAAAACGAAAAAAAATCTATGAATTAAAAGATCCGCAAGGAAGAGATATTCCTGTTGATGTTGTGAAGGATCATTTATTGATAAGAGATAATTTTGTCAGGGAGATTGCTGAACTATGGATTGAGATATACTCTGCGTTACGACATCTGAAATTTCTTCTTCTTAAAGGTGGGCCTGAAATGTATGAGCTTCTGCGAGAAAAGGGAGATGTGAGAAGTGACAGTAAAGGTGGGTTTACAGAATATGATTTTGGTAAAAATATAAAAGTGGTAGTTGGTTATACACTGAGATATGATTTTCATGATCATTTGATGAAACAATCTTCCGAATATTTTGACAAGTGGTTGGAAAAACAGGGAGAAAATTCACTTACGGAGGCAGTTCGTAAAGCCTTTCAAAAACAAAATGGGCAATACGACATAAAAGCTTTAAATCGGTTGAATGATCTCAAAGAGGATGATCCGGATTTTGTGAAAGGAATGGAGCTTAAAAATGAAGCGCAAACCAGCACACCTACAAAGTTGAGAACTACATTGCAGATACGTAATGAGGAAGGTGAATTCAAGGCACTGCCGCTTGATATAAGTTCGGTGTTGCCTGGCGATGTAAACGAATTTGTAACAGATAGCAAGAATACTGACGAAGAATATTTCGAAATGGTATTAAATCCCGGTATCGATAGAATTCCTGAACCTGCAGAGGGCTAACATTGACTGTATTCGGAGCTTTCATAGCGGGATTTTTTGTCGCATTCATAGTAATTGTGATTGCTCTTTTTTGGAATGAGATAAAAAATGATCCTGAAAAAGATCATAAATCTCACCCGGTGTTTATGACTAATAATGGCAAAGAAGCGCCTATAAAAGAGCCCCAATATTTTGCTGATATCCATATTCAAAAGGATAAAAAGTACATGGTGTACCGGCAATGAAGATGGTGAGTAGAATATATGAACATGTAGAGAATGTGAATTCCAAATTAAGAAAGATCGGATACAGCAAAGAACAAATCACCGCGTGGTGGAAACAGCAAATTATTAACCAGAAATACGAGGCATCGAAGAAGCAGTGAGTCAACTCGATTTTCAGCTGAATGCACGAAAAGTTGAGCGATCTCCGGAACCTCCGAAAGAAGATCCGGACAGTACATTGGTACAGGATACCCTGGTACCGGTACTAAAGGACCAGCTGAGCGATGCTGAATATTCCCGAATAGAAAGTTCGGTAAAACGGCTGGACTGGAATATAGATTTAATATTGAGAGACCGGCAGATAAAAAATGAGATTAAGAAACTCATTAAGGACGGAATGAAAGTTGCTCCTGCTGTTGAACAGGTAGCCAAGAAATTCTATCTGGATGATCAAACGGTTTATGGTATATTATATGAGAAACGAGAAAAGAAGAGTTGACAATGGAAATAATAAAGGCACCTCCAGAGTATAAGAAATATGTGAATGATTCAGATGAAATAAAAAGTGCTTTTGATTTTTTTGTAAATAATTTCGCTGAATCAGAAGATGAATTGATAGATATTCTGTTTACTGCAGAAAAAATTTCTTCTCTGACCATTGAAGATTTACATGTTTCCATTATAGAACTAAAATACGACATCGTAAGAATATATGACCCAAATCTTAAGGATTATATAGGCGTTTTCATGTCTTTATCAAATATTGGAATTAGAGCTGAATATGCTGCTAAAAGGTTAAAGTTAGTGCATCCTAATCGCTGGAAGGATCATGCAAATAAAATTTTATCGAATTATAAATAGCTTAATCATGACATCAATCTATCTCATCTTTCTGCTTTCAATACTTCCCCTTTTACTTAAAATGATGGATGATCATATCCGTCAAAAAAAGTATAGGTTATTTATTCAAAAATTCAGGGTTCCCTACTTGATAATTAATGATTATGCTAAAAAAGCTTCTAAATCAATGAATGAACTTTCGGAAGCACTTGAAAGAGCATACCGATTACTTGAGACTGATAATACTTGAAATCGATTTTTAGTCACCACTCTTAACCTGTTATAGGTTTTTGTTGGTTGGTAGCTTGTTACACACCGTATTGTAATTAGCTATTTACCATGTCATCCAATTTAGATCATCTGGAACCCGAAGGGTTTAAACTGTTTCTTAGAGATAAGACCGGAAAAGAAATAGCCGAGATCTTAGGAGTTAGCGAGCCTACCGTTTCCAAATGGCGCAATAAGTACGATTGGAAGAATAAAAAGAGAGAATGGAAGAAATCCAACCATGCCACAATAGAAAAGCTAAGAAAGCTTAGAGACAAAAAAATACAAGATGGTGATGCAGATGGAACCTGGAAAATTCAAAAGGTAATAGATTCTATTGACGGTAAATTCGATCGGCTCGCCTACACGTTAGAAATCATGGAAGATTTCATCCAGTTTATGAGAGCTGAACATCCGGAGAAATTCAGCGAAATTCAGGAAACGCTTACCGACTTCTTCGCCTCGCAGCGCAATAAATACGGGACCTAAGCATGGCTCGTACTATTACGGATAAGCAATATCAAAAGAAGTATGAAGAGCTGATCAAAAGCATTCATCAGGAGGTAAAGCCATTCACGGATGATTCTGATGAAGCCAAGAAAAATCGGAGAAAAAAAGCTTCAAAAGATCTGCTGTATTTTTGCAAAACCTATCTTCCTGATTATTTCGAATACGATTTTGAACAGGGTCATTATGACATTGAAGGAGCACTTACAAATTGGAATAAAATTATTCAAGTGCTCGGCTTTCGTGGGGTGGGAAAATCCACCTTAATTGCAACCGGCTATGCGCTGCAGTGTGTGCTATTCAAAAAAACAAGATTTCTTCCCGTCATTTCAGATACCGATACACAGGCGAAGTTGCTGATGCTTCCTATTAAAGCTGAGTTGGAAGCTAATGCACGAATAAAGCAGGATTTTGGCGATATGAGAGGTTCTGAATGGGGCGAAGATGATTTTGTAACCATCAGCAATGTTAGGGTTAAATCATATTCCTGGAGTACATTCAAACGCGGTCAAAAACACATGCAGTGGCGTGCAAAAATTGCCATCTGCGATGATCTTGAATCTCTGAATTCAGTGAAGAATAAAGATCAGGTTGATAAGCGGTACAATGCCTTAACCGGGGATGTGTTTTCCGGATTGGATCTGAAAAAAGAATGGCAGTTAATTGTGATCTGTAATAAGCTGGCCAGATATGATCTTGCTCATTTGCTGGAGAAAAATGAAGCGGTACTTACTGTTGCTATAAAATCAGAGACTGAAGACGGCAGAGCAACACATCCAAAATCATTCCCTAAAAAGGTTCTGAATGATATCAAGAAGAATATCGGTGTTGTAGTTTATAACCGGGAATATCTGTTAAAGATCATTTCCAGTGAGGATGATGATTTTCAGGAGAATTGGCTTACGTATATAGATGAGCCGGATAGATACAAATACATTGTAATGGCGCTTGATCCCAGTGTTGGAAGTACAGAAGGCCATGATACGAAAGCCTGGACGGTATTAGGATTAACAGACGATGATAAACATATAGATTTGATCTGGTCCTGGATTCGAAGAACTACTATAAATTCTATGTGCCGTCAGGGATTTTCGCTGAATCGGCGTTTCAACCCTCATAAAGTAGTTGTTGAAGCAAATGGATTTCAGATTCTTCTAAAAGATAAATTTCGCGAAATGGCTAAGGCAGAAGAATCCGGATTCAGCTTTATTGCAAAAATAAAGCAGATCATAAATAAGGTTAACAAGAACAGCAGAATTTTACGACTTCAGGGACCGGTAGAAAATGGAACCTTTAGAATTGTACGTGGAGCCGGTGATAATGATCGATTCGTAAATCATGCACTTGAATTCGACAGCTCCATTACTACCAATGTAGATGACGCTTTGGATTCAGCAGAAATGGCAGTTGGAGAAATTTATGTACTGCAAGGCAGAAATAGTAACGTAGAAGTTGAGATAATAGGATGAGTGACAAACCACAAGTATCAGCTGAAATTATAGAACTGGATGCCGGTGAGGAAATACGCCGCAGCGTAATGGAAATTGATGTTGAGAAAGACAGCCAGCAACTTCCGGAACAACGATACGGTGGAAATTATACCGAGCCTCGCATTCCATTTAAAGATCTGCTGAAATTCTACGGGCAAAATCTATATCACAAACGAGCATGTAATTTAAAAGCCGTAATGGTTGCCGGTTTGGGTTGGGAACTGGTTACTGAGGACGAGGATAAATCCGAAGATCAGGACTATCGAAGAATCAAACAGCTGTTGGATAATCCAAATCCTCATCCTTCAGAAACTTTTACCGAGATCTGCTACCGATCGCAAATTGATTACCAGGCGGTAGGCAACTTGTTTATGGAGGTTCCGCGAAATCTCAAACAAGAACCGGTTGAGATATACCACGCCCGGGCAAAAACCATGCGCAGAGATAAAAGCCTGAAACGCGGTTACTGGCAATTGCAGAAAGCAAAGACGCAGGAGTTCAGAGCTTGGGGGCAGCAGGCAACCAATCCTATTAAAAATGAGATTTTACATTTCTATGCGTATGATCCGGAGCAATCACATTACGGAATTGCGGAGTGGTACCCTTCCCTGGCCGAAATGATTCTGGACCGATCTGTGGTGGAATACAACATTAATTTATTCCTGAATCAGCTGATGGCCAAGTTCATCATTGTGGTTGAGGGTGGACAACTTTCACCAACGGCCAAAACTTCGCTGAAGGATTATCTGAGTAAAAATTTTCACGGGATCAAAAATGCCGGTCGTACTATCATTTTATCGAGCGATGATCCTAATGTAAAGATTCGCATTGAAAAGCTGGAGATTTCATTCGGAGAAAAAAGTGATCCTAAATCAGGAACCCGGTCCATTTCCAGAGATAATGTAATTGCCGCTCACGGAATTCCGCCCAGGTTAATGTCAATCATCAATGCCGGGCAGTTAGGCGGTGGAAATGAAAACGAAGGTCAGTTAACCGTTTTTAAAAGTACGATCATAGATCCGGAGCAATCTCGCTTTGAGGAATTTTTGAATAATACATTGATCAAAGCCTTTGGTGATCATAAATGGAAGCTCAAGTTCAACGAGTTTGATGTAACCAATCTGGAGTCGCTTGCTAATGCGTTGTCAAAGCTCACAAATAATCAGGCTATTCTTGATGTGGATGAAGCCCGTGAGTATATGAACAAGGCTCCCAGAGAGACTGAAGATCTGCATCAATTGACGGATTCTGTAATTTCGCTTAGAAAAAGATTAGAGGCGGAACTGGACTAAGTGGAGGTTACAGGCGGTTTGATGGCTTAAAATCGAAAACGAACGGCTTACGAACGAAATTATATGCGCTTTGCGTGACTAATTATAAATGAAGGAGAAAAATTATGATAGAGGCTGAAAAGTTAAAGTGGCAGGATGTTAAAGTAGACGGAACCTTATCTCTTGAATATTTAAGAATAAAATCCACTATTTATTTACTGGATTTAGTTAAAAAACAGGCTATGGCGGTAACAGAAATAGAAAATGGAATGTACCGTGGTTATACCATTCATTTAAGGTGCAGTCGACAGAAAGGCTACTATTGGGATTTAGAAACTACATCAACTGGTAAGGATTTTATTTCTATTTCGCTGGTAAAAGGTACATATGATATTACTGAATCTTTTGAAGAAGCAATGGAATTAAGTGTTCAACATCCAGCCTGAATTAGATGATTAATTCCATCCGAAAAGCGGCAAGCTTCACTAAACAAAAATTACTTGTGGAGATCCGGAAGCTGGAAGCGCTCATCCGGAACGATCCTTTTGACGGATTGGCTGCCGAATTACAGGATGTTTTGTTGTTGGGCTGGAATAAAGCGCAGCAAGAAGCGATCAATGAAGCAATCCGGAAACTCTCCCATGCACCGGGTAGCCAGTTAGATCTATTTACGGAATCAGATCTTAATCGATTACTTCCGGAACTGCGAATAATCCTGGGCGATAAATTTGCAGGAGATGTTGCTGCAGATATCGAGCAAATAATACTCAACACCTATGCCGCCGGTTTAACCGGATCAGTTGCCGTAAAGCCTACCTTTAATATTATTGATACTCAGGCTATTAATTTTCTGCAGCAACACAATGTGTATTGGGTGAAGCATTATTTCGATAATCAACTGCAGGATAAAGTGGTTGATTTTGGTACCCGGATCATCGAAAAAGGATTTAACCGTGCTGAAGCCGGGAAGCTATTCGAAAATGAATTTGCAAAAAAATACCAATCATACAGCTGGCGATACTGGCAGGGCTTTGCCAATCATGTAGTAACGCGCTCGCGTGAATTTGGAAATGTAGAGCGATATGTGCGTGCCGGTATTGAGTACCTGCAGGTAAAGGCGGTGAATGATCATCGTACCACAGAAATTTGCCGGCACATGCACAATAGGGTAATTAAGGTAAGCAAGGCGGTTGAATTACGTGATCAGCTGATAGCGGCTGAAACTCCGGAGGAAGTGAAAGAAATTGCGCCCTGGATGAAGCCGGACAAACTGGCCGCAAAGCCTTCTAAATCGTTGCCTGCAGGAATGAGCTTGCCTCCCTACCATTTCAATTGCAGGTCAAGAACGGTGAAGGCGAGCAGCTCTGCCGTTGAGGAACAAATCAAGTATGAGAAAAATGTAAAGCAGCTTCATAAAAATGCTGATTACAAACAGAACTATAAAGACTACCGCGAGCTTGGCACAGATGCTCCGGTTCACCGCAGTTTGCGATTTGATGAGAATGTGGCTATTTGGTCATACACCCGGGACTTGTATTATGATGTGAACCGCGCTTTATACTCTGATTTAAAACTGAGTGCATTTCAAAAATCCTATGCGAATGTTCTGGATAAATCACTTTCAAAAATTCCAAGGACCAAGAATAGTTTTTTGCGTGGAATTTCTCTCAATCAATCTCAGATCGATGATATTTTATCATCCAAACAGTATCGATTAAAATCATTCAACAGTTCCTCAATAAGCTCCCCATTTAAACATCGCAATGTAATTTTTGTTATGGAAGGAAAGGCTCATAAAGTCAGTAACCTTTCTTTCTATCCAAATGAAGATGAATACCTGTTTCGGCCGGGCACTACGTTTGATATTCTGAAATCAGAAAAAAAGAATAAAAAGTGGTATATTCATTTATTGCAAACCGATTTTAAGTCCATGTTTGAAAAAACTGAAAAACGTTCTTTTGAAGAAGCTGTAGAGTTTCACGAAGAACAGCTCAAAAAACTGAATGAGCTGGAAGGCAAAGAACGCGAAGCAATGGCTGAAACCATGCAACATATTGATGAACATGTGAACCCCGGCGGCACTTCTTTTCTGGATGATCTCATCAAATAATTTCATTAGTTATCGATCTTAACCTGTTTACCGGGTTCCCACCTCATTATCCTTGGTGTAATCAATTCACACAAGGATGCCTAAAAACTCAAAAATCAAGCGCTATTTAACCAATGTTGATGTTCAGTTCATCAGCCTGGTAGATGCTGCAGCTAATCGCAGAGAGTTTGTTTACAAGTCTACCCTTGAAGTTGATCCTGATTTTAATGCTCAGGTTGATATCGAAAAAGTAGACGAAGAAAAGCAGCTGGTTTATGGAATTGTGTACGTGCCGGATGAAGCCGATACCTACGGTGATGCGATGACCGCAGATACCATTGAAAAAACGGCTCATAATTTTATGATTAAGGCGCGCAACTACAATGTGGATACTCAGCACGATAATATGCCCGATGATGGCGTGGTAGTGCAAAGCTTCATTCTCGATAAAAATGATAGTCGATTCCCGGGTGCAAAAGAAGGCGGTTGGGCGGTGGTAATAAAAGTTACAGATCCGGATACCTGGGAGGCGGTTAAAAACGGAGACCTGAAAGGAATTTCATTAGCAGGTAAAGCTCAGGTAGAAGAAGTTGAAGACGAAGATCCTGACTCTCTCGAAAAATCAATTGAATTAATTATGACAAAGTTTACAGAAAAGCTGAGAAAAATCTTCACACCAAATGGTGGTCAGGAAGAGCATATCGAGAAAGATTTTAAGACCAGGGTAACCGCTAAAGAAATGCGCCAGGCAGTTTGGGCGCTCGAAGAAGAATTCAGTGCAATTTTAAACGATTCAGAAATCACAGATAAGAAGGCGGCTATTACCACTGCTGTTTCTCAGTTCTCTGATTACATCTCTAAGATTGATCTTGGAAATACTACAACCAAAAGTAATAAAACTATGAGTACCGAAGATACTACGAAGAACCAAGTTGGTTCTGATGATCCTGAAGAGATAGCAGACACTGCTAAGTCCGAAAATAAAAGCCTGGAAGAAAAGCTGGATGCTTTTATGAAAGAGCAAAAAGAAACGGTAGATGATTTATCCAAAAAAGTAGAAGCGCTTGAAAAAGCAGCTCCTTCTCGCCAGACCACGGATGATGATGAAGGCGAAGATATTGAAAAAAGAAATCCTAAAGCTCCGCTGAGCTTCTTAGGCTAATTAAAAATTTAGAACCATGTCGCAATATACAGACGAACAATTAATTGAATTAGTACAAAAGGCTGGTATCACTACAGCTTCCGGTGGGCAAGTACCTGCTGAAGCAGTTGCGGATTTTGTAAACCTTATGGTTGACCAGACTGAGCCGCTTAAGCATATGCGCATCGAGCGTAATATCATCAAAGAGCGAATCATTGATGGGCTTGAGTTTGGAGATCCTGTAATTCAGGAAGCGCCTGCAGAAGGTTCTGAACCGGCTGAAAATGCTAAATCCGAGCCAAGTATGCCGCGGCTAACTCTAACGCCTAAAAAAGCTATGATTGCTGTGGATATCAGTTTTGACTGGTTACGCAAAAATCTCGAAGGTGAGCAAGGTGGAGAAGAAGCGGTTAATGCAGCAATAGCTAAAGCCTATGGTCGAGACCTTGTAAGATTGATCATGAACGGTGATACCGCGCTTGACGGATCTACTAAGCTAAACCGCTTGTTAAAACTCCGAGATGGATTATTAAAAATTGCTCGTAATGATGCCAATGTGAATGATGTAATCATTGCAGCAAACCCGGTGTATTCAGGTGCGGGTTCTGAACTTTCAAAAATGCTAACGGCAATTCCTGATGAATACCGTGATGACAGATCTATGCTCCGTCACTTTGTGCCAATGAGTGTGCTTGATCAATTTGAGGATGAAGTTTCTGAACGACAAACTGCAGGTGCAGATCAAGTGCTTTTTGGTCCTGATGCGGTAAGTCGTCATAAGCGTGTGCAAATTGTTCCGATGTTTGGAATGCCTGGTAACACGGTGCTATCTGGAAACTACAGCAATTTTGTTGTTGGATTCGGACGAGATATGCAAATGTGGAGAAAAATAGAGCCTCGTACACAACGAATTGAAATCACTATTGTATCTGATTTCGACTTTGGATTTGTCTTTGGCCAAGTAGTAGCTCTTGGCGAACAAGCTTAACTCCGATGAGTCAGCTCTCCCCGGGGTCGGTCGTCCTTCGCCAGGCTCCGGGGATTCAAATTAATCATTAAACAAATACTATCATGTTACGCAAAAAACCACCTTACGCTTTATTGTTGATGCTCATTATTTCACTTTTTGTGAACGTTCAGGCATTCAGCCAAACGTACGATACTCCGGTAAACGCCAGTGAAGGCGCTACCTACGTTAAATATTCCGGTACTGTAGATATGACGGCTGATGGAGATTCCATTGCGAGTCATTATTCTCAGGCTTTATACATTGGAGATTCCAATCAATCGGTTGCTCTTATTCAGTTCAGTGTTCCGGATGTTACCGGTACCGAAGATCTTAATGTGTTTGCAGAATTTAGTCAGAATCGCAAAGATTGGAGCTCAGTATCCGCAGCTATTCATGATCAGTTAACTGCCGGGGTTACATACGATACGCTTCATATAATCAATACTACTTCCATTATAGAATTGCAAGGAAGTGTATATCTCAGAATACATGTGGATGGCCAGACGGGCAATCCCTCAAATACGATTACCTGGGATGCTTATTTGAAAAAGAATCAGGGCGCGCCGGCACGAACAGTAGCCACTGTGTTAAACAGGCGAACTTAACCCAATTATTGCACCGTAGAGCAGTGGTAGCTCGCCGGGCTCATAACCCGGAGGTCGCAGGTTCGAACCCTGCCGGTGCCACTATTTTAATTTTCATTCAATCGCAGAACAATGTCAAATGCAAAGAAATATACGCTCACAAAAAAGAAAAGCGTAACCGGTGGATCTGGTGAGGAAGCTTACAGACACGTTAAAGGTGACGTTATTAATGCTGAGCAATACAAAGCACTCCCGAAAAAGCATCAGGGCTTTTTTGAGGAAGGCATTAAAAAAGAGCAGCCAAAATCGAAGGCAGATACCGCTCAGGATCAGCAGATTGCAGATCTTGAATCTCAGGTATCATCACTTCGCCAGGAACTTGATGGCGTGTTAGAGCGCCTTTCAAATTTGGAAGGTGATGCACCCGATTCTAAAGAAGAAAAAAAGTGAACTGCTAATAAAAAATAATGGCATTAGCTGATTCAGATAGCATCAAACAATACGGTTTTGTCCGTCAAAAAATAGCTGACAAAGCCGTTAATTTCGTCAACCGTGCAGAAAAACAATTGCGTGGTTGGATTACGGATTCCGTGTATGACGGTTTGGAAGATGCTTCTGAAGAAAAGGATCTTGCCAAGCAGTCTGAAAGTTTGTTGGCTCTTGCTTTTTCATTACCACAGCTGAATATGAGATTTAGCGAGCTGGGAGGATTGAGCAAGGTGATTGGAATTCCCGGTGAAAACTCCGAAGAATTGATGAGCTACAGAGAGCTTCGCATCTATGCTGAAGAACTCAAAAAGCAGGCGTTCGATTTAATCGATCAATTGATTCCTGAACTTGATCAATATCCGGATTCGTTCAGCGCTTCCGGATTCAGCATAATGGCCAGTGATAATTTTGCAGAAGCATGATTAAGAAGCGCGGAAATATCAACATGCCTGGTGATCGCAAAAAGATTGAAGCTGCGATCGAGGCAGAGCTCTATGATTTTGGTCAGGATCTGGTTGCAACAGCTGTGGATTATCTGGAGAAAAAGAACATCAATGTGGATGGCCAGATTATGAAAAGCATCCAAGCGGAAGTTGAAAAAATTAAGTCAGATTTCCGTTTGCAATTTGGATCTAATGTTGGTCATGCCATTTATGTGCATGAAGGCACTAAACCGCACTGGGCTCCGGAAAAACCAATTCGTCAGTGGGTGCATAAAAAATTGAATTTGACCGGAAAGGAATTGAAAAAGGTAACCTTCCTGGTACGCAGAAAAATAGCCAGAGAAGGAACCAAGGCAAGACCTTTTTTAGCTGTCGCTATGAGATCTCATATCAACAAACTGGCCGGACGACTTGAAACGGTAATTGATAAGGCGGCAGCCTGATGCAAAGTAACGTAGCCGAAATATTACAAGCAGCTGAGGCAGTTGAGGAAATTAACAAAGCTACTGCCAGAGAGTTCAGGGAAGCCGATCAATATCCGCTGTTTTACTGCGGCGGAAGAATGCTTCCGGAAGGCAAAAATGAAGTTAAAGATGGCTCAGCAAAAGTGTATGACCAGGACAGGCAGTACATCAATCATATTTATGTGGAAGCTGTTACCGGGGATGATGCTGATACCAATTATTCGGACTACGATAAAGTAGAAGAATTAACAGATCGGTTTTTGAATGAGCTGTTAAAATCTCCGGAATGGAAGTTGGATTCTGATGAACAATACCCGGCAAAGATGCCTGGCTGTAATGTGATTGTATCTGAAATTATTGTAAGCAAGTTCAGCACTAAAAAATATGGATAAGAACGATACATATATATCGGTACTCATGCGTCTCCGCGATAATGGAAATGCTACCTATGGGATTTTCTCTGTGTACAAAAATCGGAAAAGCGCTTTGGATCTGGTAACGCTTGAGCCCAGCAGCTTTTTTAATCTTCAGTTCATCAGCTGTATTCCTGTGGGCAAGTACATAATGGTTAAGCGATACTCTGATGCATATGGATGGCACTTTCACATTAAAGATGTGGATGGAAGAACGATGATTTTAATTCATGCCGGTAATCTTTACACCAACACCGAAGGCTGTATAGTTCCGGGAAAACGATTCGGATACGTGAATAATGATCACATTATAGACGTGGTTAAGAGCCGAGCGTCTCTGGATGAATTGTTAGAGCTTCTTCCGGATGAAAGCGACCTGGAAATAGTAGAGCATGAAGAAATGCAAAAATGGAATTCTGCAGCATGAGCGATCAAAACCAAAATAACGATCAAATTACAATGAGCACTAAAACGCTAACTATTATTTTAACCACGCTTGCCGGAATCGGTGGTGTTTTTGGAGGATCGCAATTGGGTGACTGGAGAGAAGCTCAGGAAATAGAGACAAGAGCTCAGGAATCTACCCGTGAAGAGCTGCGTGATGATACCGCTATTGCAGTAAAAATTGGAGAATTGATCAGTGCTGTAGAAGGTGTTGAGATGACCATAGAAAACTTTAAGGATGATCAGTTTTTGCCATTCAAAGAATCCCAGCAATCCACGAATCAGGATCTAAGAGACGCTTTGAAGGCTATCCAAACCGACATGGTTACTAAGGATCAGTTTAATGATTTCAAGTTAAATGGATCTACCAGGACCGATCAACAACAGTGGGAAGCTATACGTGAGTTAAGAACTCGCGTACAAATTATTGAAACCAATGATAAAGGAGGAAATGAGAAATGAAACCATTCAGAAAGTGGCCGATCGTAAGAACATTTTTGGGTAAAAATTCTGAAGGCAAGAAGCTTAACAAAGTTTTGCCGTTTAGAAAGCAAAGAGAATTCATTGGTGCAGCAATTCGTGGAATCGCAGATGTATCACCGGTTCCTAACGCAAAAGATGCTTCGGTAAGAGAAAAACTGGAGAAGATCTACGCAATAACCAGAAAGCTTCAGCTTGATACAGTACAGGGGAAAGCGGTTGAGGCTATTGGCCAAATTCATGATCTGGTGGATGACGGTCAGCTGAATGATTCTGCAGAGCTATCTCCGGAAACAAGAAAGAAAGTAAGGCTGATTTCTTCATTTCTATTTTTTGGATTACTCGGGTATGAAGCCGTTGCCGTATTTGTAGGATCGCCATCCGTAATCAATTTTGCAGTTGCATTTTTTGGTGATAATTGATGGTAAAGCACGGGCAAAAATATCGAGTATTATCGCCTAAAAAAATCTGGGAGCTGGAACATCCGGGAAAGGTGTACAGAGAGCCGAAAATATTTGGAGCGGGAAATACCGGAGAGTTAGACCGGTACACAGTTACCATCAATGGCGAACGATTTGAGGATTTATTTGGCGATGTAATAACCGCCAGTGAGAATGTGGATTACCCGCATGGACCGAATGATGCGTACCGATCGATAGACTATATCGAGGAAAACATCCAGCGATTTGAATTAATCGAAGATGTAGAAGAAGAATCTGAAACAACAAATGAGTAAGAACATGGCTAAGAAAAAATTATATGTATTTGATCCCGAGCAGAAAGGTTCACTTAAAGTGAACATCGGGGACGAAGAAAAGCCTGTCATCAAACGGTTTAAACTGGGGCAGGAAATTACAGAATCTGAATATCAAGAGCTTTCTGAATCCGTTCAGAACAGCTTTTTCAAAGAAAAATAGAGGAATATTATGTCTTCAAGAACAAATGGTATTGCGTCCGTTCACAGATCTACTACAGGGGCTGTTGATTCCTGGACAAAGATTGGTGATGAACCGAAAATCTCTTCCGGAAACTTTGCACCGGCAGAGATCCTGAATGAACTGGCAACAACCAAAAGCCAGTCGGGATCTGAATGGGAGCCGGAATTACATGTGTCCGAATTTACCGATTACGATAACTGCGAAGCTTTAGCAGTTGGTGCCGGACGTGCCAAAGTGTTCATAGCGTTAGTCATGACCGATGGTACAATTTATGCGACTCGCGAATCATCTTTTATTCGTGTTGTTCCGGATTTCACAGCTAATAGACGAGACGGTGATTCGCACTGGATTCTGAAATGGGATTTAGCCCACACTCAGCCTATCGAAGTATTAGCAGCATTAACATCGTAATTGATTAATTATGTGGTATCCGAGTCATATTCAAGGTTGGAAAATTTGTACTCTGTACGATCCTGCAACGGGAGATCGCGTACAAATTAACGACATCGATCATAACATTTCAGGATTGGGTTTTGAGGAGATCTTAAATGAAGTTTCTTCTTCAAAATCTCAGTCCGGTTGGGATGTTATGTTTAATATTGGTTCTACAGATACTACTGGAGTTGCTCAAATCGAGCAGTGGGTTGAACATAAAACTCCACTAAATGCCGTTGTTGCCGGTGATAAGAATGTGCAATGGTATGAAGGTGTTCCATTGATTAATTATAAGAGAGCTCCTGAAGCTGATCGCAGATCCGGAGACGAGCGCTGGAGTGCCTCACTATCATTTGCGGGTGGCTATAATATGCAGATTTACAATAATGTGAATTTGTTGCATCAGACTAACGTGGCCGGTAAAAAAGTAACCGGGTTTGTTGATAATGATGGGGATGAAATTGCAGACAATCTTGTCTTTGCATCAGGAAATAGTGTTAATTTCGATAATGGCATTCAAACAATTCTTTGCTCAGCTGCTGGAAATGCTTATACATATATCAAATCTTCGTTAGTATTTCCTGTTGTTGGAATAGATTTAAATTTTTCGTTCAAGATAATTAGTCAGGATGAAAATACACTAACAAGATTTTCATTAGCAGATTTTTTCAATTCCACAATCTCGATTTCAGACAAAACTATTACAAACATTGGTACAAGTAGCCATTCGATTGAAACGATTACCGGATTTTATAAAACTAAAGTTCCGGATGTGTATTGTGG
Source organism: Balneola sp. (assembly GCA_965267565.1). GTDB lineage: Bacteria > Bacteroidota > Rhodothermia > Balneolales > Balneolaceae > Balneola. Next base: position 2,256,327 of record OZ254085.1, on the reverse strand, counting down.
CAGAATGGTTGGAAAACCTGAAGATAGCGAGGTAAGTTATAATGAGTTAAGTCTCCGGACAGACGGATCTCCAAAATACATTGCCGGGTAATGAATGATTCTGTACGAACAAATAAAAGTTATAGGCTTCACTTTTGGTGATCCAAATGGTTTTCAAGATGAAAAATTAATTCTATTTGAGGCCGGAGAGTTGAAGTATCATTTCGACCCGGTAATAGAAGATGCTCAGCTTTTAGACGGCGAACATGATGATGCACTTCGTTGGATCGAATTAGAGATGGAAGTAACAGTTAATTATTTCTCATCACAGCTTAATAAAAGTTCAAATTACACATTACCGAATTCCACAGAAATTCTAAGCCAGCCAAATGCAGATTTTGTAGCACTGGCCAACCGATTAAACAATAATGGAGATCTGCACTTTTTTCCCAGAGTTGTAACCGGTGATGATGTTGTGGATCTGGATACTTATTACCGGGTTTCCAGCAATCAGTCCAAGGACAAATTAATAGTTTCAAAAAGAGCCGGCTTCTACAATCCGGCCACTCCACTAAAAATGAAGGCAAGACAACCACTAACCGAGTATCCGGACTGGATACAACACCAAGTATAATTATGAGCGAGAATAATCAACAAGACGATCGGAAATTTTACTACCCGTTTGAATCTGTTCCGCAAGGATCAGGAGTGGAAGAAAAATATAGATTGCGTAAAACATCTAAGGGCAATATTAAAAAGCTGGCAGAGATCTGTAGTATGCGTATATCTGAAGACGAAGAACAGCGAGCGATTTGGGCAGAGCAAGCTAATTTTGAACCAGTAGGTTTTATTGAAGTAAAAATCGATCAAAAGACGAAAAAGCAGGAAAAATATCTCACGGAAGAAGAGAAAAAAGTAGCCATCATTACTACCTCAAAAAAGCCAATTTATGAAGTAGATGATGTGTTCAACGAATATTACATACATGCAGCACTTGCTGAAGTATTGTTTGAAGGCTTTCCCAAACTGATTGAAGTAGTTGATATCGAAAGTGCAAAAATCAAAATACTGGATGAAAAGCTGTTTGATGCTTTATTGGAAAATGAGGTAAATGAAGCTTTTTTGGATTTTGCGGGCAAGCGAAATCCGACCTCGCGCTTGCTCGAAGAATTCTTGAACCAATCCAACGGCGGCCAAAACCTCCTCGCCAAAATACTGGAGGTTTAAGCAAACGGCAGATACAGTTGATCAATTATGAAGAAGATCTCAACGAATGGAAGAACAATGCTGCAGTTAATTCTTTCGATGGATTTGAAAAAATCATTCTGTATCTGGCTGCCGGTGATGATGAAAAAATTGAACGGTTAACTTTTCACAGAACAACAGCTCAGGTGGCTGAGGCACTTATAAGCCGCCTTATTCAATAATGTCAAAACGAACGGTAACATATTATGTAGATGTAGATTCAAAAGGCTCAGTCATCGGCTGGAGAAAAGCAGAAGATGCAGAGACTGATTTCCGGAAAGGAAATAAGAAAACACAAAAAAGTCTCGAAGGGTTAATAAAAAAGTATGGTTCTACTGCAGCTGCATCAGCAATTTTTTATACTACTCTAAGAAGAACCATAGAGAGGGGCAAAGAATTTGAGAACAAGCTGGCTGATCTCGAAGCAATTACAGGAATTACCGGCGATCGATTACAACGATTGGGCTCAAGGTCCATTGAGCTGTCTAAAATTTATGGTACTTCAGCGGCCAACATTATTGAAGCGAATAAACTGGTTGCTTCTCAGCTGGCGCAAAAAATAGATTTTGGTACCGAGGAAGGATTTCAAGAGCTGCAGAAGGTTTCTGAGCAAGCCATAGTTCTTTCCAAGGCGGCCGGAATTACTCTACAAGATTCTGTTGCAACCACCGCATCTATAATTAATCAGTTTAACCTGAGCATTGAAGAAAGCGATCGCGTAATCAATACCTTGGCAGCCGGTTCAAAGTTTGGCGCTGCGGAGGTGCCGGCAATAGGATCTGCCCTGGTTAACGCCGGATCTGCTGCTGCCGGAGCCAATGCTTCTATCGAAGAGACGAATGCACTTATTCAAGTACTCGCAGCCAATGGCCAGGTAGGTGAACGCGCCGGTACCGCATTGAGAGCAATCTTCCTGAGATTACAAACTGCCGGTGAAGATCTTGCTGAATATGGACTTGAGAATATTGATATAAAAGCGAATGGTGTAAATGCAACATTAAAACAACTAAACCCAATTCTGGATGATGCTGCAGCTCTAAAGAAAATCTTCGGTGAAGAGGCATTTAACGCCGCCTCTATTCTTATCCGGGAAGCTGATGCTGTTGCTGAAATGACAGAAAAAGTAACAGGATCAAATACTGCTTATCAGCAAGCTGAAACTCGAATGAACACTTTTGAGGGCGCGACTGATCGCTTGCAGGCAACCATCGATGGAGCACTAATCCCCGCCTTTCAGGAAAGTAACGGGGTCATGGTTAAATTGATAAACAATGTAGCAAGTCTCATTGAGCAATTCTCCGGAGGAATTGGAGTAATTAATCAGTGGTTGGATACGCATTCAAAACTTCGAAGTGAATTAGATTTAGGAGAATCATCTACTGATTCGCAGGTTCGAAGTATGCGTGATCTGAGAAATGAGCTGGCAAATGCCGCCATGGAAGGTAAGTTAACAGCTGATCAACAAAAAGAACTACGGGAAGCTTATGAAGGAACTACTGAGCATTTAAAGAAGAGAGCTTCCGCCTTATTTGACGATACGTTTGCCTTAAAACAACAGCGTGATGCGCTGGAAGAAAATTTAGAAAAACTCAAAGAAACGGAGACTTCTTCATTCGGTCCCGGCGCTGCAGCAAAAGCCGTAGCAGTGAAAAAACTCACGAAGCGATTGGAAGGTTTGAATCTGGAAATTGCCAGTAATGAAACCAGATTTGAGCAATACATGACTGCTATCGATGAAGGAACGATGACCTTTGATGAGTTCATAGAAAAAGTGAGAGAAGCTCAGGAAGCACAGGCAGAATCCAATACAGAAAATTCAGGGACTTCCGGAACAAAAGAACAGATTGAAGATCTTCGGAGCCTGGCAGGCTTACAGCAAGCTTATGCTCAGGAAAAGAAACAGTTTGAACAAGCAACGGATCAGCAAGCCCGGGATAATCACAATGCCCGGATGAAAGAATTGCAAAGTCAGATTCAAGCAATTCAGGATCGATATAAATCTGAAAAAACAAATCTGGATTCAATTGCCGGGGTAAAATCCGCTATCAGCGAAAGAGAGCAGGCCTATTTGAATGCGACCTCAGAAGCCGAGCGTGAAAAACATGCTCAAGCTATGACAGAGCTACAGCAAATGCTGGAGGCGATGAATATTCGTCAATCAAACGAGATTGAAGGATTGTTTAGCATAAAATCGGTTAAAGATGCTATCAGAGCTGAAGAGCAGGCTTATATTGAGGCAAAAACCGAGGCGGACCGGGAGCGCCATTTAGAAGAGATTCTAAGACTCCAAGGTATTCTTGATGAGAAAAGAAAAGGTTGGGATGAGCAACGTAAAACGGAGAAAAAGCAACAGAAAGAGCGAATAGGAAATCTTACTGACTTAGAGAATTATACTAAATCTGTATTTAACCAGATCACAGCTTCCGGAGAAACTTCTTATAAAAATATTGCCAAAGCGGCTTATAATTCTGCCCGCGACCAGATTGCCTCTGAAATATCTATTGGTGTCGCAGCGGCTGTTAGATCAGCCCTTCAAAATGTTCCTTTTCCATTGAATATAATTGCAGCATCTGGAGCTGCGGCATTAGCTGCAGGTGTATTCAATAGAGTTGTTCCCAAATTTGAAGATGGTGGATTAATTAAAGGAAAGCGCCACCGTGAGGGAGGAACCATAATTGAGGCAGAAGATGGAGAATTTGTTACAAATCGTGAAAGTACACGACTTAATTATCGATGGCTTAAATTAAGCAATGAAAACCCACAGTTATTTAACAAATTGATGATGAACCTCAAGGGGTTTAATTTGGGCGGTTTAGTTGGTATACCTAAACCTGATTTATATAATTTACCATCACCGGCAGATTTCAGAGTCGATATACCAAATCAACAAAATGAATCAGTTGCGGCAATAAGTGAAGCTGTCAGAGAAGGTTTTGATGAATCAGCAAGAAACTTCGTTTTTGTTCAAAAAGGTAGAGATCTGGAAGCAAGCCAGGAAGAACAACGGGAATTCAGATCAAGTCAGGTCGTTCAATTTAATGACTGATGTTTTATACTACGCATCAAATATCAGTTCCAAATAAAAATGGTGGTTCTACTGTTTTTAAACTTCAGCAGGACCTTGGAGCTGACCCCGGGGCACCTAAAAAATTACCTATTCTTAAAGAGCCCGTTATCAATTTTTCATTTTCAAATGATTATGGAGAAGGATTTCTTACCTACTATACTTCTTTAGAATTGCGTAACAATTATGATGATAACCTGATCACACTTTTTAATTCTGTGAGCAGTGAAAGAGAATTCAGGCTTTTAATTGAAGTAAGTGGAACTGAGCTATTCCTTGGCTTTTTTGATTTTAACTGGTTTGATGAACAACTCAGAGATTCGGCAGCAGCCAAGCATTCCATTGAGGTTACATTCGCTAATGGAATGAACTACTCGGACCGAAATGACATTAGCGAACTTCTTGATCTTTGCGATGCCACAACAAATAATATTCATACATTTCAGGATTCTGACAAATTAGGCCGTATGCCTATTGTGGATATTTTTGGTGAGGTGATTTTCAATCAAATTTGTGGTTATGATAGCGATCGAGTCTTAGTTGCTCACGATTGGGAGGCAGAAAACTGGGGAACCGGTGTGAGTGGAAATGTACAATTCAGAGAACTGCAAATAAACCCATATTTCGCTGACGAATTGATATCTAATACTGAATGGATAAAGCAAATTTGCAGATCATTTACTATGAATGTCGGTTATTCCTGGAAGCTTGGTCATCCGGTAATGCAGGATCTTAGAAAAGGAAAAAATGGCGGGTATACCTCAAAAGAGTTGATACAGGTAGCAAATGGCTTTAGGAATTTAGGATCTGTTGTAGATATGGACTTACAGGATGCTCACAAAATCATTGAAAAAAATCCGTTAAAACCGACATCAAGAGGAAAAATTAAGCAATCTTATCTTTCAGTCGCAGTTAAAGACTTTACCGATAATTTAGCTTATGTAGCCTCACTTACAGGGTTTCCTACTTTGACATCTAAAAAATCTTTGGTTCCTGAAATTCCATTTGATCCGGATGCTACAGCTGAGGGAAATAATCCACCGGCAACCAAGCGAAATGGAATTTCTGTTCCTAATCCATCTGTTCCGGTTGCTGCAGGAAGATTTAAGGGACACTACGCCCCAGATACCAACCAATTAGATTCTATATGGAAAGCCATTGCTTCTTCTCAGGCTTCTTATTCACGATTCAATCAGACCTATGAATACAATTTATTACTGACCGGATTAGTAGATCCGATGTTGCCGGTTGAAATAAGAGGTGCAAATCAAAGAGTTACAGAAGGGGAGCTTTACCCGGTTAAACTTCAAACCAGAGTTTACAAATCAGTAGAGATAATGGAAGATTACACCAACGTATTTTTACCATAGATTTTGTCAACTGCCGGTAAACCGGTAAATTCATTTGTTGCAATTATGAGCAGGTTTTGTTGCGGCGCGGTACATACGAGGGTGTTTTTCGAATCATTATTAATATTTACAAATATCCTTTTGAATTCAGAAGCAAACCCAGTGTTATCATTTATATATGTATTGAATAGTAAAGTCAGAGAATCGAGAAGTTCTCTATCATGGTGCTCTTCAAACTCTGCTTTAGCAAACTCGAAAATATTACTGGGATCTTGAAAGTGAAGTGACTCAGTAATCAAATCATCGATAATTAATCTACTAAGTTTGGAATGAGACTCAATTCCGTTTTTTACGATGTCTATTCCAAGCGCTAAATATTCAATGTAAATCTGTTTCTTTGAAGTTGCATCATTCTCTTTATTTATTCTTTCTGAAGTCTCTTCTATCTTGCTAATAACCTGCTTTATAAAGTTCACTGTAAAAAGTAGCTCATCGGTAAAAATTTTAAGCCGTTGCTCCGGACTTCCATAGTATATAGTTGTATCAAAAAGCCATTTCTTTATTGGCGTTCCGTTAATAGTAATTTGATTGGTAAGTTCGTCTTCGAGAAGTAAGCCAATAAATAACTCAAAGGCTTCTCTGTTACTAATAAGGGTCTCAATGTCTTCTATGGGAAGCCATTTAGTTCCGTAGCCGGTTCTAAGACTTTTTGATAGTAAAGCCAGCAAGTTGACAGAACTGATAATGGGTTCAGAAGTAGGGGTGTTTTTTAGTAAAGTAAGTGCCTGAGACTGAGCAGTGTTCTCAATCATATCTGCTATATAGTGTTTCTTTTGCAGATCTTGGACCATTTCAAGCCCTATCAAGCTTAGTGCATAAGCCTGTTTTGCTGTTGAGCTTTCCTGATTTAAAATATCATCCGATTTATAGTATAACAGATTAGTAGTATTCCCGATCATGTTTGCTAAGTCACGATCAAAAGCAGGTTGAAAAGAATTAAGATAACCGCTACCTAACGAAGGGTTTGTGTATAGCAAGGTATTATACGTTGAAGGGAAAAGAATCTTAAATTCGTTTTTAACGTTTGAATTAGTAATGGCAGATCTAAACCTGTCAATAAATGCCACTTCCAATTCTTTTTTTACACTGTTTGCAATGAAATTCTCAATTCCTCTAAAAATGGTGCTATCGGTTAATCCTGTACCAAGAAGGGTTGTAAAGACTGTGTTAACAATACTCTGAGCGTTAGTCTGATCGTCATCTTTTTTTGTATTAAAATCACGCTTATATTTTAAAATAATCTCGTTTTTAGTTGTGAGGCTTTTTTCTTTGAAAGAATAGAGATCATATTCACTTAAAATTTTTAAATAAGTTGCTTCACTGGTGGTATCTGAAGTAAGAATAATAGAATCACAGAGAGGTTGTTTTATAGTTAGTTTATCTTCAGTTGCTGAATATGAACTACAAGTATATTTATTAGTACGATTTTCAGGTTCTTTTTTCTTAGGTGTTACAAGGTTAAAGGTTTTTGTTATTAGCTTATCGCTTCTATTATGTTTAAAAGTAATGGTAAACGGAAGGGAAAGTTGAGCGGCATCAGTAAATTCAATAAAACTACCTTTCTCAATTTTTACTCCGGATGTACTTATTTGAATATTCAACCTGTCGTTATCACCAAAGAAATCTCTTAATAGTAAAGTGTCCAATAGTTCCCTCGAGTCCTTTGATACAGTAAATAGGAGTGTATCCTTTTCAGAGAAACTTTTATCTGATACTCTGACCTGCAATAGAATTGGTTTATCATTTGAGAAACTTTCGACGGAATCTCCAGGAGTATCAATGCGTGCGACTTCTAACTCCTGGAGCATAACGACATAATTTTGTGCCAATAGTAGATTTGAGCACATAAGTAGCATTAAAAAGGCTATGGTTTTCTTCATATCAGATCAATTTAATATCTAGTAAGTAGTAAACTGACTTCATTGGAATTACATAGGTGAATTTTGAATTACCAGCGACAACCATTCCTACCAAATTATTGTCTTTATCCCATACTGGAGCTCCGGAATCTCCTTGTTTACTAATTGTCTGTAGATTGTTATTAGATTCAGGATTAGTGAGCACCAATAAGTTTTCCAACTTTATTTCATTTCCATCATCATATCTAACTGTTTTAGTGGCCCTTCTTGAAAAAACAATGCCTTTTTTATGTTTTGAGGTAATTCCAAAAATTTCAACTGATTTATCGAGAATCTCATCACCTTTGTACATACTTATACTGTTAAAACTTGAAGGGATTTTATTGTCTATATTTTCTGAGGTTTCATCAGTTTCAACCAAAGCGATATCATATCTGGAATTCAATTTTGCATATCCCCACTCTCCCAATGGGGCATTTTCAGAATGCATAATCTCTTTCCCTTTGTAATTATCAGGCACCCTTGATGCCCCTCCATTAAGATTATGGCAACACGTTAACCAATTGGTTTTGCCATCTTCATTTTTTACTAAACATGTTAATGTACCTTTAATACCCGGATGACCCTCGGCATAAACTATTCCTCCGGGACCTGCTAAAATACCTGTTTCTCCTTGATTATAAATTACTCTGATTGGAACATTTAGTGTTCTGCCACTATCAAGAGTTGCTTTAATAGATTCTGGGATTTTAAGACTGGGTGAATCGTCAAAACCCAATACTATTCCTTTTGACGTTTTACCTTTATATTCAAGAGAGCCGATAGACACTCCAGAAGCCCCCCATTTATCTATTATTTCTTCGTTTTGATCTATTGCCTTGGCAACAAGTTCTCCATCACCAATAGTAAGCCACTCATCTAATTCGCGAATATTCTCAATTTCATAGGTTTCTTTTTCATTCAGCTTTCTTTTTAAGTTTTTTACCTGAAGAACAGTATCTAATAAGTCATGGAAAAATTTAGAACCAAAACTCAAAAAGAAGCCAGTTAAAAAAGTACCAAATATAGTATTAATGGGAGCTTCACTAAAATTATTACAAAAGCCTATTGGGTTAAAATTGTAATCAGAGAAACCATCACCAGCTTTAGTAAGCAGAACAAACAAGCTTGCATTCGTAAGAATAGAAACAAGAATTCCAACAAAGGTACTCAGAAGAGCTGCGTCTTTAGCTTTGTTTTCATCAGTAGGTGGACCTTTAAGCCAAAAGTTAAATCTTTCATTATTTCTTACACTAGGTACGTTCTTTCGCAAAAAGAAAGTGATTTTCTCAGTGATCATACTGAGAATTAGTAGAACTATTAACAGGTTTATTATACCGTCCACTATTTCAAAATTATTTTATTTCAATACTTTATTGGTAATCAATTAAAACCACATTGTCAAAAACTTTAATTTTCGTATTAGATAAATTTGTTTTACCCCACACAACTTACACATCTCGTAGTATGTGGCATATACTCCAATCTGCCAAAGGGAATTTCATTTCCGCACTTCATACATAATCCGAATTCTTTTGATTCTGAATTTTCCATCGCCTTTTCCAACCTTTGAAGAATCTTTTTCTTTTCTCTTAATGAGGCTTCATTAATTGTTTTATTATTGATCGCATCCATTCTGGAAACTCTGCCAATCGATGCGTCTAATGGAATAGGTTTTATAAACTCCTGAAGTTCAGCTATCTCTTTTTTAACTGAATCTATCCGCTCCTTGATAATTTCAAGTAATTTCGATTTTTCTTCAGAGTTCATGAACTGTGTTTCTATTTATTATATTTAATAGAGTGACAAAATAAACTAACAATAAAATATCTGATCAGATGAATAATCTAAAAAAATCTTTATGGGCAACATTTTTGTTGATGCTCTTCTTTTCAGCTGAAGTTGTTTTTGCACAATCAGGTTTAACTCCTGAACAGCTTGCAAAAATTAAAACTGTAGGCAGCGTTTACATTTCTGATGATGGCAAAAATGCTGCGTACACACTTTCTGTACCGGCTGACCCTTTCAAGAAAAATATCGCAGCACGTACTCATCTTTATATTATGGATGTGAATTCGAAGAAAACTACTCCTCTTATTACTGATAAAAATGTTCGAGGGGTTTCATTCAGACCAGTCAAAAACACACTTACATATTTGGCGAATGGGGATTTACACGAATACTCAATAGAAGAAAAATCATTTGTGCGGATATTCGATTTCGAACAATCCATCTCAAGTTACGAATGGGCATCAGATGGAAATCACATTGTGTTCAGAGCGGCAGAACCAAAAAAGAAAAGCAACTCTCCCCTGCCCTACGCTCCCGAGATTTATGAAGAAAACCTTACCAACACCTGGGCGTACATTCAGAATGTAGCAAAGGAAGGTCATACTCCACATCGGATTCCCGTTGAAGGAACGGTTTATTCTGCGCTTTGGAGTCCGGACCGATCTAAAATTGCCATGGCTGTAGCGCCTACTCCTTTAGTAGATGATTCTTTCATGGAGCAAAAAATTCTGATAGTTGATCACCACACCAGAGAAGTGTTAGCAGAAGTTGATCATACAGGGAAACTTGGCTCTTACACCTGGAGTCCGGATGGAAGCAAGCTCGCATTGGTAGCCGCTGCAACTATCAACGACCCAATTGCAGGCAGAATTAAAATTGCGGATACCCGATCCGGAGAAACAGAAATTCTTCAGCAAGATTACCCGGGAATGTTCCATCAATTGAAATGGAAAAATGATAACGAGCTTTATTTCCTTTCCAGTAAAGGAGTTCAATCTGAATTTGGAACTGTGAATGCTGAAACCGGAGAAATGAAAATTCACAATAATTCAGAAGATGTAATCATCAACGCTTTTGCGATGGCTGAAAACGGAACCACACTGCTGGATGCAGAAACATCTGCTCATCCCGATGAAGTGTATATGATGAGTAAAAATATGAAATCAGCTTCCAGAGTGACTAATAGTAATTCCTGGTTAGAAGATGTAAAGCTCGGAAAACAAGAAGTGGTCACCTACACTACCAAAGACGGAATGGAAATTCAGGGATTGCTGATGTATCCGCTCGGCTATGAAGAGGGAACTCGTTATCCATTAATAAATGTAATCCATGGCGGACCGGAAGCTCATTACGATAACGGCTGGCTGACGACTTATTCCATGGCTGGACAAGTTGCCACCGCTCAGGGGTTTGCTGTTTTTTATCCAAATTACAGAGGAAGTACCGGACGTGGACTGGAATTTGCCATGAGTAGTCAGGGTGATCTGGCCGGAGCTGAATTTGATGACATCGTGAAAGGCGTGGATCATTTGATTGAAATCGGATTGGTTGACGAAGATAAAGTTGGTGTTACAGGAGGTTCTTATGGCGGTTATGCAACTGCGTGGATGAGCACCCGATACAGTGATCGGTTTGCTGCCGGAGTGATGTCAGTTGGAATCAGCAACAACATTTCGAAATGGGGAACCAGCGATATTCCGGAAGAATTGTATCACGTGCATGCCCGAAAAAGAATCTGGGATGATTATCAGGGATATTTAGAGCGCAGCCCGATCTATCATGTAGATAATGCAAAAACTCCGTTATTGATCATGCATGGAAAAGAAGATACACGGGTTGATCCGGGGCAGTCTTACGAATTGTACCGCCACATAAAAACCAGAACTGAGACTCCGGTCAGATTAGTACTTTATCCGGGCGAAGGTCACGGAAACCGTAAAGCAACTGCACGTTATGATTTCAACCTGAGAATGATGCGCTGGTTCAATCAGTACTTAAAAGGTGAAAAAGAGCGACCCGATACTGAACTCCAAATTGAGGTTACAAGTATTGATTAAATTCCATTTAATAGACTTTTGAATATATTTTTAGTCATTTCTGCCTGTCCGCTGTACTCGCACTTTGGAAGGCGGGCGAAGGCAGGAGTCTGATTACCTATTAAAAGCCTTTTCATTAATCCAGATCCCCTGCATTCGCCGGGGGATGACGGCTCTTCCTCGCTCCGATGCTCTGCGTCGGAGCTTTTTTTGCGTTAAAAACTTTACTAAAAAGCAGCTCTCAATTCTAATGCTTTAAACAAGCAAGTCATCCATTTTTTTAGTTTATTTACATGATTTAAAATTTTGGGTGGGGTATATGGATTTTCGGAATCTTATTGCTGAACTGAAACGACGGAATGTTTTTCGCGTCGCCACTGCCTACGCCATTGCAGGATGGCTGATTATCCAAATCTGTGCTACCACTTTTCCTTTCTTAAATTTACCTGAATGGCTGATCACTGCTGTAATAGTTTTTGTCCTTGTTGGATTTCCACTTTCTTTAATATTTGCGTGGGCATTTGAGCTCACCCCGGAAGGACTTAAAAAATCTCAGGAAGTTGATATCACGGAGTCAGTTACTTCCAGAACGGGGAAAAAGTTGAATGGGATCATAATAACCGTTCTTTCAATGGCGGTGATTTTTTTATTAGTGGAACGGGTCTTTTTTGCAAAAGCCTCTATTCTGGAAGACGCTTCACAAACCGCTGAAATTCAAACAGCTTCCATTGCCGTGCTTCCCTTTGTGAATATGAGCAGTGATGAAGAAAACGAATATTTCTCAGATGGACTTTCAGAAGAACTCCTAAATGCCCTCGCCAAAGTAGACGAAATGCAGGTGGCAGGTCGCACTTCCTCTTTCAAGTTCAAAGGACAGAATGAAAACTTAACTGAGATCGGTGGTGAGCTTGGTGTAGCTAATATTCTGGAAGGCAGTGTTCGAAAATCCGGGAATCGACTTAGAATTACCGCTCAATTGATTCGTGTTTCAGATGGCTTCCACATGTGGAGCGAAACCTATGATCGCGAATTTACGGTGAACAACATTTTTGATATTCAGGAAGAGATCTCTCTCCATGTATTAGAAGAATTGAAAGTTCGTTTGTTACCGGAAGACGAAGCACAGTTGGCAGATCGCCCCACCATGGATATTGAAGCCTATAATGCTTTCCTCGAAGCTACTCAGCGTGAGATCACTTATCAGCCGGACGATCTGGAATATGCCATTCAGAAATACAAAGAAGCCATTCGGTTAGATCCGACCTTTGCGGAAGCTTATGCGCGATTAGCTATGGCATATAACAGTCTACATCAAAATGGAAACATAAGTGCGGATGAAACTAAAATTCTGATGAGAGAAAATGCTGAAATGGCGATCTCTTTAGACAAAGACCTTGGGAAAGCCCATCAGGCATTAGCTGATTATTATGGATTCGAGTTTGAATTTGAGAAAAGGGAAGAAATACTCAAAAAAGCAGTTGAACTTGCCCCAAATGACGCTTCCATCAGAATAGAATACCGAGGAGCACTTGCCAGAAATAACAAAGTAGAAGAATCCCGGGAACAATTGTTCAAAGCTTACGAGCTTGATCCGTTAAGTCCGGACATTAGTAATTCGTATGCTCGTCATTTGGTAAATGTTGAGAATCGATACGATGAAGCGATGGTGATCGTCAACAGAAATATTAAGCGAACTCCTGATTATAACGGTTCTTATTATTCTAAAGCTTGGCTCCTACGTGATGTACCTTACGGAGAGTTAGATAATGCGTTCAAGTTCGCCTATGAGGGCTACTTGAATAATCCTACCGACATGGATTTTATGTGGATGGTATCCGATATCGCCCGGGATCTGAACATGCTTGATCTTGCCGAGTATTTCGGAAAAAAGATTTTAGAAACCTATCCTGAAAATCACTCAGGTCGTCGGAATCTTCTGAAAACAAGCCAGACCAAAGGAGACTTTAATCGTACCAAAGAGATTGTTGAGGAACTTTCTGAAATCTATGGTGAGCGAACTATTGAATTCTTTGTGATTGATCTTGTCGCTTATCACTACTCAAGAGGAGAATACCAGGAAGGAATAAATTTACTGAAAAGAAGATTCCCTGACTATTTGGATCAACCAGGTAAAGAGATCATCAATGATGATCAGAGAACGGCTTCTATCTTTTATCTCACATTAGCAGATAAAATGGGTAAAACTGAAGAGGTGGAGATGATCGCAAATAGGATTTGCGACTATAAAGATAAGCGGCTTGCTGAAATGGAAGAGAGTGGTCATATCGAAATTTATAATGAACTGGATGCCAAACTTTGGTGCCAGATCGCCACAGAACAATATGACGAAGCGGTCGCTGCCATGGAAAAGTTCTATTTTGAACTAAACTCCAAAGCAAATTATCCGCTAATCATCACCTCAGAAATTCCCTTTTATCGAATGAAAGAATCTGACAAATTCCCCGAATTTGAAGAAAAAATATATGCTGATTTAGCCTTGATGAGAACTAATGTTGTAGAATTCCTGAAGGAAGAAGGCGAGTGGAAAGAAGAATGGGAAGAGAATTAAAAATTATGAATTCAAAATTAAGAATTACTCTTCTCTCTAAAAAAGTCATCCTGAGGATACTTCCGAAGGATCTTGCTGCATATTGGCTAAGTTTCTTCGCTTTCGCCACCCTTCGCCGAAACGCTTCGTGCAGGCAAACTTAGAGTGACATCCATTCAATATTCATAATTCAACATCCAAAATTATAAAAAATGGGAATATTCTGGGATTTAATACAACAAGAAGAGCTTGCTAAACAACAAAGGCAGGCTGATACTATAGAAGACCGGGTTGAACTACTTGAAAAAGAACTTAAGCATACCCGGGATTTACTTTTCAAAACCCTTCAGGTATTGGAAGAACATGTAGGCAAAGATATTGACGGGGATGGGATTACCGGATAGGCAACATAATCTTAAACATTGGTAACCCTTTGTGGATACATTTTCCATAATAACGGTAATAACCATTATTCTTTTTGCCAGACTGGGAGTAAGATTACTTTTTGGCTGGAAAAAATTTAAGACAAATGAAAATCAGGAAAATGAATAAGCTGTGTTAAGATTCTTCCGAAATATCCGCCAGAAACTCCTTGAAAACAGGAATGTCCGTAAATACTTCTGGTATGCTTTGGGAGAGATTTTGTTGGTAGTAATTGGAATTTTGATCGCCCTACAAATCAATAACTGGAATGAAGAGCGAAAAGAAGCATTGATAGAAATACAATTTATGAACCAATTGTTGGACGATGCACGGCAAGATTCATCTTTTTTTAATAGCAGATTAGTTGTATTGACTCAAAATAATAATGACCTGCAAAGACTGGTATATCGGAGCCCTGCGGCCTGGCAAGATACGATTCAGTTAATCGCAAAAGATACTTCCATAGCTTTCTTTTTCAGAGTAGTTCATGATTCATTTCTGATGAATAACAACCCCGAACCTTTTGAAAAAGTAAGTGATCCCGCTCTGAAAGAGACTTTGCGGTCTTATCAAAATGCGCACAACTATTTTAGCCAGGCTACCGAAGTTTTGAATCGTGTTGTTGAAGATTATGGAATGGAATTAGAGGCAAAATATCATCGTAATTTGAATATGATAAGAAACAGAGAAACTTCTCAAGAAAATGATTTTGATTTTTTAAAGAATGATGATATCCAATCACGAATTCAAATATTTAATACTCTTCATATCAATGCAATAGACCAATTACCCTTATTTTTAGAGCATAATACTATTTTGATCGATCAATTAACTACAAGACTGAACTAAACTAAATGCTTAGGTTCTTCCGAAATATCCGCCAAAAGCTACTCGAAAATGGGAATATTCGTAAATACTTCTGGTATGCGTTGGGAGAGATATTATTAGTAGTGATTGGAATTTTGATAGCACTTCAGATCAATAATTGGAATGAAACCAGAAAAGAACGCAAAATTGAGCGCAGCTATATAAAACTGCTTACCAATGATTTAAAAGCAGATTCAAACCGATTGGAAGAATTAATACTATTTTCTGATAATTCTGTTGCTTCCAAACAAATAATATTGGATTACTTAAATCGTGAAACGCCAAAACCGGATTCATTGGGTAGTCATTTTCTTCGGGCTTCGTTTTCAGGCATTCAGAGTTTTGTTCCTAACAAAAGTGCCTTTGAAGAAGTACGAAATGCCGGTGGATTATCTTTAATCAAAGATGAAAATGTAAGAAACTCAGTGTTGACCCTTTACAATGCTTATGACGAAATGGAGCACAATACAAGCCAGTATTACCTTCAAAACAGATGGGAAACACGAAGTCTAGTCTATGAAAAAGCAAATGGAGATCTCTTTTTAGATCATGACAATGTTGACGAAGAAATTCTCGAGGACCTGTTTCAGGTATTTGAACTAAAAGGTAGAATCATCAATAACTGGGCGGTGACTTATAATCAAGAGTTAAAGTTGCTTTCAGAAATGAATGCAGAAGTAATAGAAATCTGTAACTCTTACTTGGATTCCTTTAAATAAGATAATGTTCCGTTTCTTCCGAAATATCCGCCAAAAGCTTCTTGAACAGGAAAAGGTCCGGAAATATTTGGTATATGCTGTTGGTGAGATTTTGCTTGTGGTAATCGGTATCCTCATTGCTCTGCAAGTAAACAACTGGAACGAACAAAGAAAAGAATCAACTCTTACAAAAACTTATCTGAAAGCCTTAAAAGAAGACCTGACTTTGGATATGGAAAATTTTGAGTTTCAGATTGATGATCTGTCATTTCAATTAGCACAAATTGATAGTTTGGAGGAAATGATATCTCAGCCATCATTTTCAAACTTAGATTTTAATAATCTCATCAAAGAAAATCTGGATATCATTCAGACATTTGAAAATGCCAATCTCAATAACAATACATTTCTAACGCTGCAAAACGCCGGGAGAGTTGACCTGCTGGATGAGGCCATTCAACTTAAATTAATGGATCTGAACTCACTTCAAAAGGTTTATCAGGTTATGATCCATGACAATCTTCAGCTGAAATATAATTTGAGTGAGGATTTTATTAGTGAGGTTCCGTTTTACTTTCCTGAATTTCAACTTGAGCTAAATTCTGAAGTTCAAAATAAGATATGGGAGGATGTAAACTGGATAAATGCCCGCAGAAAGTACTATACTTTCCTCAATACCATGAAAGCTGTTAATGAAGTGGGCATAGAAATTACAGAAGATTTAAAAACAGAAACTCAGGAGCTTCTAAGGCTTCTTAATGCTACGAACTAATGCTCCGCTTCTTCCGAAATATCCGCCAAAAACTTATCGAACAGGAAAATATTCGCAAATATTTCTTCTATGCTGTCGGAGAAATTTTGCTGGTGGTGATTGGAATCTTAATTGCTTTTCAAATAGATAATTGGAATGAAGACCGAATTCAAAGGAAACAGGAACTTAAAATCCTGACCCAAATTCAAACGGATCTGGTAAAAACTTCCGAAGAAATTGATGGCCTTCTGGCTAAACTCGAAATATCCGGTAATTCAGCAGATTCCGTGATTCGAAGTTTCAAAAAAAAGAAATTAGCCAATGGATTCTCTTATCAGATATCAGTAATTCATCGCAGGTTTTTCTTTACGGCTGCCACTTCAGGTTATGCACAACTTCAAGGGTCGCTTGGCACGGTAGTCCGTAATGACGAACTGAGAAATAAGTTGGTACAATTATATGAGAGTAATTTCCGACAAATTTTGAAGATCGAAGAAATGATTGCTAATCATCTTGATGAAACACTGAATCCTCTTTCAAATTCATTGTTTGAAATTCAAATTGGGGTGGAATTCAAAATCGACACTTTTGATAATAATGCCTTGGATTTTTACGATCCTATTGAACCGGATGCTTTGGTGAACAACATAGAATACGCAAATACTATAATCATTCAACAAAGACTTTTTGAAATCCAGACCAACCAACTTCAGCAAACAAAAGAAGAAATAGAACAAATTTTACCCATGCTGCAAGAGGATATTGAAGCACTAAAAAATTGATGCTTACCCTTGTCTGAGTATAATTTCTAAACTCTTTTTATATCTTCCAACTTTCACTATTAAAATCCAAGACCAATGAAAGCTTACACGTCAGGACTGATTGCCTTTTTCTCTATCATTCTAAGTTTAAATCCGATTGCCAATGCTCAGGAAAAATCTCCTTTCCAGGCAATGGATGTTTTTGATTTGCAGTGGGTTGAGAATCCGCAAATTTCGCCCGATGGTGAAATGGTCGTGTACAACCGAAGAGGATTTAATAAAATGACCGATCGCCGAACGTCTTCCCTTTGGATTATCAATACGGATGGTTCCGGTCACCGTAAACTAACAGGACGTACAGCCGGTGAGCGAAACCCGGTTTGGTCATCAAATGGAGAAAAAATTGCATTTATCAGTTCCGAGGAAGGTCACGGAGCTGAGATATTTATTCACTGGTTGGAAAACGGAGTCACTGCCAGAATAACTCAATTAGAAAGTGGTCCCGGTGGTATCGCCTGGTCGAAGGATGGAAAACATCTTGCATTCACAATGAAAATCGAAGAAAGTAATCCCGTATTAGTTAGATCTCCCAAAAAACCTAAAGGAGCAACATGGGCAGCCTCCCCTCGTGTTACCACTCGTTTGAATTATGAGCAGGATGGTGCCGGATATATTTCACCGGGATATCGCCATATTTTTACGGTTTCTGCTGATGGCGGAGCCGTTCAACAAATTACACATGGTGAGTTTGATCATGGAAGTCCGCTTTGGTCGCCTGATAGTGAACATATTTATTTCTCAGCAAACCGCAATGAAAATCATGATAAAGTAGATGGGTACAGAAATTCGGAGATCTATTCTGTTGATTTGTCCACCAAAGAAATTACTGCTTTAACAGATCGATTTGGACCTGATGGCAGCCCCGCTATTTCTCCGGATGGAAAAACGATTGCCTATTTGGGATATGACGATAAAATTCAAACCTATCAAATCAGACATATTTATCTGATGAATGCCGACGGATCAAATAAAAGAATGATAGAAACCGGTCTGGATCGAAGCCCCTCTTCGCTGCAATGGAAAGCTAATAACAGCGGATTGTATTTCTTATATGATGACGAAGGAATCACAAAATTGGCAGGAACTAACCTGAAAGGTAGCGTAAAAGTCCAGGCTGAAAATATTGGTGGAACTGCTATAGGCAGACCTTATGGTGGCGGTTCTTATTCCGTTTCTAATAAAGGCGACTTTGCGATGAACCTGACCTCTCCAAAACATCCGGCTGAGTTAGCCATCAAAATGAATGGCAAAAATGTACAAACATTGACTGCATTGAATACGCCGTTATTAGGAAACAGAACCTTAGGTGAAGTAGAAGATTACCGCTACACCTCTTCCGTTGATGGCATCGACCTGCAAGGTTGGTTGATCTATCCACCAAATTATGATGAAAATCGAAGTTATCCTTTGTTGGTTGAAATTCATGGCGGTCCTATTTCTAACTACGGCCCGAGATTTACTCCCGAACTTCAGCTTTTTGCAGCCGCTGGATATGTAGTTTTTTATCCTAACATGAGAGGGAGTACCAGCTATGGCGAGGAATTCGGAAACTTGCTTTATCACGATTATCCGGGCGATGATTATCACGATATCATGGACGGAGTTGATAAACTGATCGAGGACGGAATCACTTCTGAAGACAGTTTATTTGTTACCGGAGGAAGCGCCGGTGGAATTATGACCGCCTGGATGATTGGTAAAAATAATCGTTTCGAATCTGCTGCTGTAGTTAAGCCTGTTATGAACTGGATCAGCAAAACCTTAGTCGCTGACAATTACTTTGGGTATGCGGAATATCGTTATCCGGGTCAGCCTTGGGAGGAATTCGAAACCTATTGGAAATATTCTCCTGTTTCATTGGTAGGAAATATCGAAACTCCAACCTTAGTTATGGTAGGCACAGAAGATTTACGAACTCCTCTTTCAGAAGCAAAACAACTATACGGTGCTTTAAAAATTCGGGAAATAGAAACTGCACTGGTTGAAATTCCCGGTGCCAGTCATTTTATCGCCAACCGACCAAGTCAGTTGATCACAAAAGTGGATCATATATTGGCATGGTTTGAGAAGTATAGGGATTAAGCTCATTGCCTTAGATTCCTACAAAATATCCGCTTTCGACTTAAACATAGTTTCATTTTAACATGAACCCCAGTAAACCAACACCGCGCCAAAAGGTTATCTTTGGATGGATCTTTTTTCTGGTTGGTTTACCGTTTATCGGAATTTCTTTTGGCATTGTTCCGATCGATGAGTCCACCGTTCACGCACCTATGTGGGTGATCGGGCTTTGCGGACTGGTTTTTTCTTTAGCCGGAATTATGATTCTTCTCGGAGAAAAATCCCCGATTAATAACTTTTTAGGTGGTTTACTTGTGCTTTCTTTTGCCTTAATTGGTGGATGGATAGCTCTCTTTGGTGATTCGGCTCAGTTTTCAGGAGGAACACCCTTATTATCAGATTCTATAAATGTAACGATTGCAAGAATACTGTTTGGAAGTGGCTCCCTGATGTGTTTTGCAATTTTCGCATATGCAATGAAATTGCAGTTTCGAAAAAAAGACTCCCCAAAAAATAAGAACTAACTTACTCTTTGTAAGTACATCGTAAATAGAATTATATTCAAATAAGCACTTTTTAATCTTCACATTTTTTTCAAACAGTTTGTTTCTTAATGTCATGACTAATCCTAAAAAGCCTTTCCGATATTTTTTACCTGCATTACTACTTTTTTCTGCAGCTACCTTGATTATTGCACCTGGATTTCAAAATGTAGGTAGTTTTAAAGTAACCATTAAAGATGGACCTTCTACCGGTGCAAAGCTTTCATTCGATTATATTGGTAGCGTTAGAACTTACCCTCAAAATAAGCTGCCAAACACAGGCTTTGTACAAGCTTTTGAAGAGTCCCGAAAGTTAAAACACTCAAAATCTAATCAAGCAAGAATTTGGTCACCCATGGGGCCAATAAATATAGGTGGACGAACTCTTGCCTTAGCTATTCATCCCAATAACCCGGATACCATTTTTGCTGGTTCCGCCAGTGGTGGACTTTGGAAAAGTACGGTAGGCGGATCCGGATTAAATGCTTGGAAATATATACGTACGGGCTTTCCGGTTCTTGGTGTCGCCGCAATTGCAATTGATCCTCAAAATCCGGATATCATGTACATTGGCACGGGTGAATCTTACGGAACAGAGGTGAATATGCCGGGCATTGGACCTGTCAGAACTACGCGTGGAAGCTACGGAATTGGCATTCTCAAGAGTATTGATGGAGGTGAAACCTGGCAGAAAAGCCTTGATTGGACCTTAGATCAAAGGCGCGCAATACAAAAAATAACAATCAATCCGCTACGTCCTAAAAGTGTATGGGCTGCGACAACAGAAGGGACATATCGATCTTATAACGGAGGGGAAACATGGGCTTTAATCCATGATGTAAAAATGACAACGGATATAGTAATTAATCCTTTAGATACTAACATAGTATTTACTGCAAATGGAGGTATGGGCAGTTTAGGACACGGCATATACCGAACTAATAATGGCGGAGATACTTTTGAAAAAATGGATTTAGTTTCATCAGGTGGTCCTTCTCAATTTCAGGGAAAGGCAGTGTTAGATATGTCACAATCTGATCCAGATATAGTTATGGCAAGTATTGGCGGGTCTAATGGAAATACCGGAACAGGGCAAGGAATAGAAGGCAACAGAACTTGGTTAATGAGAACCGAAAATGGTGGCGATTCATGGTCTTTAGAATTTACAAATACTGATTTCTATGCAAAGTTTCAGGGATGGTATTCTCATGCGGTAGCCATTCATCCCGATAACCCACAGATAATTTGGGCGACAGGGCAACCTCAGGTTTTGTTTCGATCAGATAACGGAGGAGAAAACCTAAATGCTGTATCGTCTCAACCTGCTGACCCACCCAGTCAAAATGATCCGACCAATTTATATCCATTTCTTAGTAATTGGGCAGATCATCACGACATAATCTATCACCCAACAAATCCTGATGTTATCTATTTTATTAATGATGGAGGAGTGTTCCGAACTACAGATGGAGGAGCCACTTTGGAAAACTGTAATTCCGGTTACCAAACGGTTCAGTTCTATAATGGCGTTTCAAACTCTGATACAAAGGGAAATTTGATGTTGGGTGGACTGCAGGATAACAACAGTATTATTTATGAAGGGAGCCTTAACTGGAGACGAGGTTGGGCCGGTGATGGTTCATGGACAGCGCTTAACCAATCCAATAATAACATCGCTTATTTGTCAGCTCAATATGGACAGGCTGTATTTTCTAATGACCTGTTTACTCAATCTCAGTTTGGAGACAGATCGATACATCCTGGATTTGATGTTTTTCCAACTTCAGAAACAAATTTTATTACTCCATTGATAATAAGTCCTGCTGACAATAAAACGTTATATATGGGAGGCGAAAAAATTCTAAAATCTACAGATGATGGCATCTCATGGCAAATTACCAATAATGGAAATGTATTAGACGGGAATGCCATGTCAGCAATGGCCGCATCTCATCAGGATGTAAATATTGTGTACGCCACTTCAAGCCCCAAAGAAACCCGGGCAAATGTGTATAGAACAAATAATGGTGGCAATAGCTGGTTTCAGATAACAGGTAGTTTACCCGATCGTTTCCCAACCGATATAGCAGTGGATCCCACCAACGACCAAAATATCTATATTACTTTTGGTGGGTTCGGTTCTTCACATGTGTTTAAGTCTAATGATTCAGGTGCAAGTTGGATTGATATAGGCACTGGTCTTCCAGATATTCCAACTTGGTCAGTTACTGTAGATCCGGACTTCCCGAATCATCTTTATGTAGGAAACGAAATAGGAGTATTTCAATCTCTGGATGGAGGAAATAGTTGGGAAAATATTTCAGGTAATCTACCAGACGCAATTTTTGCAATGGATTTGATTATTTCGAAGTCAAACCGCAAACTTCGGTTGGCTTCTCACGGTAATGGCGCGTATGAAATACCTTTGGAACTGGCTGTTTCAAATGAAGAATATGACACTCCTTATTCTTTTGAACTCCGACAAAATTATCCCAACCCTTTTAATCCAAGCACGACCATTCAATACAGCTTACAGGAAAGTAGTTTTGTGCAATTAGATGTGTTTGATATCAATGGCAAGCAAGTAACTTCTTTGGTAAACCAAAGACAATCTTCCGGGAATTATACTGTTTCCTTTGACGGAACCAATCTTTCGAGTGGCACTTATTTGTATAAGCTTCGAGCCGGGAATCAAAGTATTACAAAGAAAATGGTTCTTATTAAATAAAGTTTTCGGATTTTAAAGTATAGCCTTAAAAAATGAGAAAGCAATCATCGCAGCGACCGTAACTTTAATCATGGTTCCGGTTAAAAAACCAATAAAGGAGCCCCACGCAGATTTAAGTGCAACACTCACATCCTGTTTATAGATAAATTCTCCTACAAATGCGCCGAGAAGCGTGCCCAGAAAAAATCCTAAAGGCGGAAAGAACAACATCCCTAAAATCATACCGATGGTACTTCCGGTTACTCCGTATGCAGAGCCACCAAACTTCCTGGTAGTGTACGCAGGCAATAAATGCTCTAAAAACTGAATAGCTAAAACAACTATTCCCCAGGCTACTAAAAAGAAAGTGCTGAATTCTACAACTCCACTGAAATGAACAACTAACAACCCGGCATAGCTAAACGGTGTACCGGGAATTACCGGGAAAAAAGCTCCGGCTAACCCGACTATTATTAAAACTACTCCTAAACTTATAAATACTAATTCCATAAAAAAGGGTTGTGTTCTCGACTGTACACGTAATATTCAGGGCTGTGTTTCATTATTGATTCTCTGTTTGCACTCAAGTACATGTTTGGGTATCATCACGGAGTTTACCAAATTATTAATAAATCTGATTTTTATGTCGACCAACGGAAAAACTTTTTTCGGGCATCCCCGAGGACTTTCAACATTATTCTTTACAGAACTTTGGGAGCGATTCAGCTATTATGGAATGAGGGCGATTCTGGTGCTCTTTATGGTAGATGCCATTAATACAGGCGGCATGGGGCTGGATGATAAAACAGCTACAGCGATTTACGGTTTATATACGATGTTTGTTTATTTGCTGGCATTACCCGGAGGTTGGCTTGCTGACAAATTTTTAGGACTCAGAAATGCAATTTGGTATGGAGGAATCATAATTGCAGCAGGGCACTTTGCAATGGCTATCCCTTCTGATGAAACCTTCTTCCTCGGTCTTATATTAATCGTTATCGGAACAGGATTTTTAAAGCCAAATATCAGTTCTATTGTTGGAGGTTTGTATTCTGACGATGAGCCCGCCAAAAGAGACGCAGGGTTTTCCATTTTTTATATGGGTATCAACATTGGAGCTTTTGTTGCTCCTCTGCTTACCGGTTGGCTTGGTGAAGGAAGTAACTGGCATTATGGATTTGGATTAGCCGGAATTGGTATGGTGTTAGGACTTATCCAATATAAACTTACAGAGCACCACTTAGGAGATGTTGGTAAACTTCCTGAACAACTCGATGATCCTGAAAAACAACAAAAAAGACATTCCAGAATAAAAAGATCGTTATGGGTTATTGGAATCATTTTCTTTGCCTTTGTTGGTCTTGCTTTAGCTGGTACTATCTCTATTGATCCGGTAGCAATTGCTGATGCTTCCGGGATCACAATTTTTGCACTGGTTATCGCATATTTCATCTACGTTTTTGTCGCTGAAGAATTAACAACTGATCAAAAGAAAAAAATCGGCGTGATTGCATGCCTGTTTATCTTTTCGGCGATGTTCTGGTCAGGATTCGAGCAAGCAGGCTCTTCATTAAACTTGTTTGCTGAGCGATACACGGACCGCATGATGTTTGGATGGGAAATGCCGGCAAGTTGGTTACAATCGGTAAATGCATTTTTTATTATCACGCTTGCACCTGTTTTTGGATGGCTATGGGTTTGGTTAGCTAAACGCAGTTTCGAACCAAGCACACCGGTTAAATTTGCTCTGGGTTTAATCTTTCTTGGATTAGGGTTTTTAGTGATGATGTTTGCTTCTTATATAGTTGTAGAAGGCTCTCAGGTGTTACCAACTTGGTTAATCATGACTTACTTATTCCATACTATAGGTGAGTTGTGCTTGAGCCCGGTAGGATTAAGTGCCGTAACAAAATTAGCGCCTAAAAAACTAGTAGGACAAATGATGGGAATCTGGTTTATGTCTATCGCTTTCGGAAACTTAATTGCCGGAAGAATTGCAGGTCAATTTGATCAGGAATCCATACAAGCTGATCCCAATTTATTACCCGATTTGTTTTGGCTGATTGTAATAACTACTGTTGGAGCGGGAATTTTATTACTACTTCTTACAAAACCAATCAAAAAGCTGATGGGGAACGTGCACTAAGCTCAGTTATCAATTTTAAAATCAAAGGCTTCTTTCTTTCCGGAGAGAAGCCTTTTTTTTGTCAGGTAATTCGTTAACAAAAAATTCAAGTTTTTATTAATAACATCGACGGAATTCAAATATGAGTACAAATTGCATAAAAAATACAGTCATCTCCACGCGAATGCAGGAGATCTGGATTTAGCTTTAAAATGATTAATACTATCTGTACCCAAATCTATATTTTGAGAATTTACCAGACGAGTCCATATATAATTCTAAATCTAAGATGCGTTAATGAACAAAACATTCCCTTTTTCCGAATCAGGATAGAGATTATCTACGTTAAAATAATGAGCATTTCAGAATAGAGCCCCAGATTCCCTGCATTTGCGTGGGAATGAAATATCATCTTTTAAAAAACTGTCAACGAATTACATGACATCTACAAGGATGACCGATTCTTTCCTAAAACCTCTTGGCAATACCCAAAGTCAGAACCAGGTCATCTCCATCAGAATAAATTAATCCACCATCCAACTGAAAGGAATCATCTATAAAATACTGAACGCCTCCCTCGATTAAATCTCTGCTGAAATTTTCATCGAAAACCACCGCATAACCAAAATAAGCACTGGTATTTTCGTTAACCGTAAAACCGGGAGTGATATTAAAATTAAATGAACCATTCTCGATTCCGTTCAAAAAGTCTCCATATCCAAAATTGGAATTTAAACTCCAGGTATTGTTAATCGTGTAATCCCCAATCAGGTTAAAACGTGTGAAATAGTATTCATAGTCGGAATTCAGAAAAGGAAGGTTTGTTCTGCTAAGAATACCTAAAGAAAATTTTTCATCAGAAAATGTGCCCAAGTTGTATTTCAGAATAACCGCCTGAGAACCAATCCGTGCATCTCTACCGGCTGAAAAAAGAACGGTTCCCGCATTAAGCTGAACCTCAAAATTATTAGCGATTCCCGTTCGCAGATAAAGCTGTCCTACGTCAGAAAAATCTTCACTGAACGATGCACCTGATTCTACATAAAAAGTTCCGGTAGAAACTGTATGTGATCCAAAGCCTGCTCCGGGACGATCCGCTGAAATTCGTTGTGCAGTCAAAGAGGAAGAGGTTAATAATATCAATGGAATTAGTAATAAAAGTCGATTATTCATAATAGATGATTAAGTGTATATTTCGCATCAATAATAAAAAGATGATGACCGAAATCACACAGAAATCTCCTATCGCTGCTATAGCAACTCCGGTTGGAGAAGGTGGAATTGCTGTAATTCGAGTATCCGGGAAAGAAGCTTTTGATCAGGTAAATAAAGTTTTTTCCGGGAAGGATCTTACTCAGCAAAATTCTCATACAGTTCACTTCGGAAGAATTATGGATCAGCAAAACCTTCCGGTAGATGAAGTATTGGTTTCCGTTTTCAAATCTCCAAAATCTTATACGGGAGAAGATACAGTAGAGATTTCATGTCATGGCGGAGTATTAGTGACTCAAAAAGTGTTGGAAACAATTTTAAGCACCGGAGTAAAATCAGCTGAGGCAGGCGAGTTTACACAGCGAGCATTTTTAAACGGTAAGTTAGATCTTGATCAGGCAGAGGCGGTAGCCGATATCATTCATGCGAAAAGTATAAAAGCAGTGGATGCAGCCCATCAGCAGCTGGAAGGAAAATTAGGAGATCATGTCCGAAAATTCCGTCAACAGATTATTGATGCCACGGCAATGATCGAGCTTGAGCTCGACTTTATTGAAGAGGATGTGGAGTTCGCCAACAAAGAACAGCTCCAGCAATTGCTGGAAGATGTGGATTCTGAATTGGAAACACTCCTTGAAACTTATGAAACCGGGCGTCTGGTAAAAGATGGGGTTAAAACGGTGTTAATCGGCAGACCCAATGCCGGAAAATCTACGTTGCTTAACACCTTGGTTGGAACAGATCGCGCTATTGTTACTGACATCGCCGGAACAACTCGAGATACCATTGATGCCGATTGGAACTACGATGGATTACTCTTCAAACTCATCGACACCGCAGGACTTCGGGAAACTACCGACGTTGTGGAAGCAGAGGGTGTTAAGCGATCTCAGCAGGCTTTTGAAAAAGCGGATCTGGTTATTTATCTGAAAGATCTATCTCTCGCGTTCGATGATGAAGAGCGTAAGGAAATTGCCGGCTTTCAACAAAAGGCAGCTGATACCCCTTTTATTTTGATTGGAACCAAAGAAGACATCGAGCAAAAAGAAGACTGGCGAACGGAATTCGATTTAAAAATATCTGCTACTGAAAACGATAATATCACTTCATTAAAAGAACTTCTTAAAAACAGAGCGCTCGAAAACAAACACTACGACGCTTCCAGTTTATTGGTTACTTCCACCCGACACAGAGATGCCCTCCAAAAAACCCGTGAACATATTCAAGCCGCTTTAAACGGTTTGGCACAGGGGTTAACCGGAGATTTCCTTTCTATTGATCTGCGAGCGGCATTGAACGAATTAGGAACTGTTACTGGTGAAATCACCAATGAACATATTCTGGATTCTATCTTTTCGAGATTTTGTATCGGGAAGTAAAATAAATTGATAGAATTTCTGTTTGTTAAATTAATTACATTCAATATAAATTATTGTTTTTCTAAATTAATAGCTCTATGCGATCTCTGATTTCAGTTTCATTTTTGTTTCTTCTTACATATTCAGCTCAAGCTCAAGCTCAAGCTTTGGAAGAATCTGTCAAATTTGTTCAGAACTTTAAGACTTACCAAACTTCATTACCAAGAGAAAATATATTTATACATACAGACCGAGAATTATATACTCGTAACGACCAAATTTGGTTATCAGCTTATGTAGTTGCAGGTGGCATGAATTTTTTATCTGACATTAGCAAAGTCCTATACGTAGAACTAATTGCACCCAGTGGAGAAATTGAAAAAAGGATTAATCTAAAAATTGAAAATGGCAGGTCTGAAGGATATATACCTCTTACCGATTTTAGCGAGGGGACTTATAAAATTAAAGCCTATACCCTTTGGTCCAAAAATTTCGACTCGAATTACACTTTTGAAAAATCTATAATTATTTCTTCCGGAGAAAGTACATCAGAAATACCTAACTCTGCAAACCAAGCTATAGATTTACAATTCATGCCTGAAGGCGGTGATTTGATTTCTGGTATTGAGTCACAAATTGCTTTTAAAGCTGTAAATCCAGATGGCTTTGGTGTTTCAGTAAGCGGAGAAGTATATAACCAAAAAGATGAATTAATCACTTCTTTTAAATCAGTACACGACGGTATGGGGATATTTAAGTTAACCCCGTCAACTAATGATGAGTACTATGCAGTACTAAACAACCAGAAATACACTCTCCCAAGAGCAAAAAAATCTGGCTATAGATTGTCGATTAATAAATCGGATAATCTTATCATTGCTCAGATACAACAATCTAAAGATTTACAGACAAGTGAAAATCTGTTATTGTTTGGTCATGTAAGAGGAGAAATTTTTTATGCTTCTCCTGTAAAGTTATCTGATCATAAATCTACCCTGACTGTTACACAGGAAACTTTCCCTACGGGAGTTATACATTTTACGCTACTTCTCTCCGACACTCCCATTGCTGAAAGATTAGTTTTTAATAAAAATGAAAGCGACAAAATAGCTGTCCGTATTAAAACTGATGATGAGTCTTTTCCTTTTAGATCTAGAGTTGAGACAAACTTTCAAATTGGTACTAACTCCGATTCCGATAGTGCTACTGCGAGCGTAACCGTATTCGATACTAACCTGGGCGGATACAATCCTCTTAAATCAAATGTGCAAACCAAACTATATTTCGAAAATAATGTAAGAGGAAGAGTTGAAAATCCGGCATTTTACCTTCAAGACACTCCCGAATCTGAAAAATATTTAGATCTGTTATTACTAAGCCAAGGCTGGAGAACATATGATATGAATTATTTAGCCAATACTGATGAGGTTATTTTGGATATATCCCCGGAAAAAGGATTCACAGTAAGTGGCACCGTGAAAAGAGTGATAGGAAGGAAACCTTTAAAAAATGCGAGCGTTATGCTGATTCCAGGTGTTGATATGGATAAAGCTAAATTTTCTATTTCTGATGATGAAGGACGATTTTCTTTTTCGGGACTTGATATTGAAGGTGAAAAATTAATCACCTTAAAAGTTCAACATCCAAATAAAGGCACAAGAGTTCACATTTCGCTTGATGAACAATACGAAAACTTTGTTTCCTCATACTCTGAAGTATATCAAAAAGATGTAAGTCAATTCCTGATAAATAAATCTTCTAATAAAGTGTCTGAACTTACCTCACGATCTGAAAATAATACTGAAAATTACTCTGCTACATATGACTTTGAGATGAGTGGAGAGTTTGATCAGATTACTGTAGAAGCAAAAAAAGTGAGTGACAATTATGTTGATCAGGTTTTAGGTTCTGAATTGCAAGGAACAGGTACACAAGTTGATCTTGATGAACAAGACCATCTCAAGAGCTTGCCTGTTGATATAATTCTAAATCAAATTCCTGGGGTTACTGCAAATGCCTCTACAAGAAACATATATGTGGAAACAGGATTTAGAAGTTTTGGTTCAGGAAAATTACCTCCGCTGATATTCATTGATGGCGTTCAAGTTGATAACCAATCTTTATTAAGCCTTAATTCCTCAGAAATAAAAAGCATAACTGTAGCCAGAAGTAATTCCGACCTTACACTTTTTGGGTCAGAAGGCGCTGGGGGAGCCATTATGATTACCACGAGAGAACCCGGAACATTTGAAATTGCTAAACCCGGAACCTTGACAGAATATTTAACTGCATTTCAGGAAAAAGCGACCTTCTACACCCCTAAGTATGGAGTAAATATTCCTTCCGATCTTGAACAAAAGGATACGAGGTTTACTTTACACTGGGACCCTTTGCTGGATTTTGAGAATAATGAAAGTGAAACGGTATTCTGGACCAATGATGTACCATCTGAGTATGTAATAGAGATACAAGGAATAACTGACGATGGAATTCCTTTTTATAATTCCAAAGTTTTTACAGTTAAATAACATAGATATACTCCCCCAACAAAAACCATAAACATGTTCAGTCAGCTTTAAAGTAGATTCACTTTCTATCGATCTGCGTACAACATTTAATGAATTGGTAACGGTTACCGGTGAGATCGCCAATGAAAACGTACTCGATTCTATCTTTTCGAGATTTTGTATTGGTAAATAAAAAAGCCCGAACTCTTCAGAGCCGGGCTTTCAAATTTGGTTGATTTAGAAATCAGTTATCGTCTTCGCTCCCTCCATCCGAAGATCCACCATCATTATTTTGTAATGGCACGGCTGATTGCGTTTGTGAAGGCGCATTTAAGTCTTCTACTGGTGCTCCTCCATCCTGAAGAACACTACGGTTAGGAGTTTGACCGCCTCTGTCAATTGCAAAATTTGCGAGCACACAAAGTACTAAAAATGCTCCTCCGAATACTCCGGTTGCTTTCGAAAGCAGATCTGCAGTTCTTCTTGCTCCCAGTCCTGAGTTGCCTGCTAATGCTCCACCGCCTCCGCTAATTCCGGATAAACCTGATCCCTGACCGTTTTGTAAAAGCACTACTAAAATTAACAGTGCACAAATAATGGTAATAATTGCTACTAAAATGTTATAAAAAAGCATGATGAATTCTTGAATTTTTCAGAACAGTAAAGATATTCATTTTTCCATATTATCCCAACTGTGAAACAATCATTCGATTGCGTTATTATCTGATATGGAAAACTTATTTAATCAAATTGCTGAATTCTTTCAAAGTTCACCGGTTATAACCGCTCAAGTCCTGAAAACTCTTGTTCTTGTTTTGGTTTTATGGATTTTGAGAGGGATCACCCTTCGCATCATTAACAAGAAAATAGACAGTAAGAAAACTGTTTATAAATGGCGAAAAAATCTAACCTACATTGCTGTTTCTCTTGGGGTAATTTTTATAACCCAAATCTGGTTCAGCGCACTCGATAACTTATCAACCTATCTGGGATTATTGTCTGCGGGCCTGGCCATTGCCCTCAAAGACCCGGTCAGTGATATAGCAGGTTGGCTATTTATCATTTGGAGGAAACCTTTCGACATCGGAGACCGAATTGAACTCGGGCAATCAAAAGGAGATGTGATTGATATACGCCCATTCAAATTTACTATCCTTGAAATCGGAAACTGGGTGGATGCAGATCAAAGTACAGGACGAGTAATTCACATTCCGAATCATATTGTGTTTAGTGAACATCTTGCAAATTATACGGCTGATTTTGAATTTATATGGAACGAACTTGGCGTGATGGTAACTTTTGAAAGCGATTGGAAAAAGGCGAAAAAAATTCTTGAAGAAATAGCTGAAGACGAATCTCAGGATTTTATAGAACGAGCCAAAGAACAAATTAAAAGAGCCGCAAAAGCATACTTAATTGAATACCGATACCTGACTCCCATTGTTTATACCTCAGTTAAAGATAGCGGAGTGATGCTTTCTGTTAGATATTTATCCGATCCGCGAAGAAGAAGAGGGGCAGCACAAGCCATCTGGGAAAGAACCATGGATGAATTTGATAAATCTCCGGACATTGATCTGGCTTATCCAACAATCAGGTATTTCAACAATCCAACCGAGGGGAAACCCGAAACCGGAGGACCAAACAAGGGATAAATTACAAGCAACAAACTTTCAAATACCAACTTTTGTGTTTTTTGTGATTTAGTGGCGCATACCATCAACAAATCCTATCTCAATCATAACACAAAACTAATCCTGCAAGGTACATCCCAACTTAAATAAGCCGTACCTTTGAGTTCATAAAAACTCAAGAGTAATGGCGCCTCCAGACGATAAAATTACCGAACAACTTATAGAAGAAGGAATTGATCCGAATATCCGCGAACATTCTCTTCCTGAAGATATTCTGGCCATTTCCGTAGCTTCGGTTTTGCTCTCATTTGGAATTGCAATGTTTTCAGAATTAAACTTTCTGATTGGCGGAACCGCCGGATTTGCGTTCCTTACTCAATACGCAACCGGATTTTCATTTGGCGAAGTTTTCTTTGTAATAAACATTCCCTTCTACATGCTTGCCCTTTGGAAGTTGGGCTGGGTTTTTACACTGAAAACTTTCATAACCGTTTTTCTGGTTTCCTTCTGTTCTGATTATGTCCCTCTGGTATTTGAATTCGGAGATATAGAACCCATTTACGGTGCCGCTTTAGGCGGGTTTCTTATCGGTACGGGATTATTGATGTTATTCCGTCATAAAGCAAGCTTGGGTGGATTAAATATTGTTTCCATTTATCTCCAGAAGTTCCATGATGTAAATGCCGGACGTTTTCAGATGATTGTGGATTGTATCATAATCGTAACTGCAATTTTTGTGGTAGATGTGATGGCGATTGTTTATTCTGTACTGGCGTCGGTTTTTCTGAATTTGATTCTTGCAGTGAATCACCGGAGAGGTCGATACCTCGCTTTAGATTAACTCAATCATTCCTCTTATGAACAGAAAAGATTTCCTGATCCGGTCTTCACTTATCGGAGCTTCCACCCTGCTTCCCATTCACAAACTTGCTAATCTTTTAGAAACTCCCTTCACTACTTTACGCCGTAATGTTGGAACTTTCGTAGGACGTGGCGGAACCATTGGATGGCTTGCAACCAAAAACTCTTTGGTGGCTGTGGATTCTCAATTTCCAAACTCTGCCCAAACCTGTGTGGATGGATTGAAAGAGAAAACAGACCATGTGATGGATTTTCTGATTAACACCCATCATCATGGAGATCACACTGCAGGAAATCCCGTTTTTAAAGATTTTGCGAAGCATATTGTTGCTCATGAGAATGTGCCCAAGCTCCAAAAAAAATCAGCGGAAGCAAGAGGACAGGAAGCTGTTGATGCTCAGGTTTATGCAGATATGACGTATTCGAAAGACTGGAAACAGGAAGTTGGCGATGAAAACATTCATCTGAAATACTACGGTCCTGCTCATACGGGCGGTGATTCTGTAGTGTATTTTGAAAAAGCGAATGTGGCGCACATGGGTGATTTGATGTTCAACAGAGCTTATCCTTTTATTGATATGAATGGAGGGGCTGATATCTCGAACTGGATTACAATGCTTCGACAAACTGTAGATGATTTGGAAAGCGATACCATCTACATCTACGGACACGGAAATTCAGAATATGGTATCACTGGAAATAAAGATGATTTAATCCTGAAAAGTAATTTTCTGGAAGCCTTGCTCGAATTCACACAAAAAGGAATAGATGCGGGAAAATCAAAAGAAGAAATTGCTGAAGCGGATGTAATTCCCGGATTCGAAGTATTCAAAGCACCGGGATGGTCACTTACGCTCAGCCGCAATATTGATGCTGCCTATCAGGAGTTAACATCCAAATAATGATTCTGAGAAAACCCAACACGGAATCCACCTCTGACGCTAATTCTGAAAAAAGACGTTGCATTTACTGTGGACATGAAGCGGAATTAGTCTGGGTTCATGGTCACGGCCAATGCTCTCATTGCGGAATAAACACCCAGGAATGCTGCCAGGGCGAACAATGCGCTGTAGGGAATTAATAATTACGAATTCATAATTATTAATGGGGTTGGTTGCAGTTGTTAACACACCCATTCTTGCCACTTTCCATTTATAATTTCGGTAAGTAGCGATTTCTCATAGATAAGCCCTTTACAGTTCCATTTTTTTGAACTCCCTTTACTGAATGCGAACTCCTGAACACTGAATCCTGAGTTCTGACTCCTGATTACTGAATTCTGCCTCCTGAATTCTGAAATCCCATTTGGTATTGGACAGAATAAAGGAGACCTTAGGTATACAAGTTAAAGGTCAGGAATCGGCATTTAGTAACGTTTAGTACAGTATTTGTTTTCCCTTCTATAGTTTGTAACACAATTTTTAATTTTCACAGCCGAAAAAGTAAACATCTCATTCGAGATTTTGTCTGTACATGTGATCAATATTTATTTTTTATAATGGAATACGGTAAAGTAAAATGGTTCGACACTGAAAAAGGTTTTGGTTTCATCGAGCCGGAAAATGGAAGCAAAGATGTTTTCATGCACAGAAACAACATCGAAAACCTTGGATTCAACGAAGGTATTAATGATGGTGAATCTGTAGAATTTAAAATTGAAGAAACTCCTAAAGGACTCAGCGCAGTTGATGTGTACGTTCTTGAATGATTGAGGACTTCAATTAAAGAAACTAAGCCTTCATGTTTTGCATGAGGGCTTTTTTTATGCTCTATCTTTAAAAGAATCCCTTTAACATAATATCTTAAACCTGTAAAGGTCATTCCCCCGCGAATGCAGGGAATCTGGATTTTCTATGTGGCATTCACTGGTTCTTAAATGCTATTTCATTTGAGATCTCAATCAAATTCTACATAAAAACACGTACACAAATTACGTAAATACCTCCATTGAGGGGAAGCGACTATTCAGTTATGTTTAAACTGCAAATGGGGTAATAGCCGTCTGTAGATGATATTAGCCGTCCGCATTGAGTTGTGGACGGCTTTTTTTTTTAAAAACCAATAAAGCAGAAAAACAAATTACTTTTTGCCTTTCGTGTTTTTGTGATTTAGCGGTACATAAAAAAGCCCGACTCATTTCTGAATCGTGTTACTATGTTTCAGAAACGGGAAGTGGAATTCATCAGGCTTTCTTATTACATCTTAATTCTATTAATTTAAATCTTCTAAACAATTGATGGTTCTATGTTAAAGAAATTCACACTAATTATTCCGTTAATTCTACTTTTGTCTTTTAAAAGTATCTCAATTGCTCAAGAAGCTTCCATTCTTGATGATGGGACAGAGATCACAGTTTATGATAGCATCATTTCGTTTTACGATCCTTTTACAGATTTATTAACCATCCGGTCTAAAGGATTCGATATTCCATACCAAGCATTTAATGGAGAAAAATTCAGGCTAATGCCTGTTTTTAGTGGTACTAAAGAATGCGATGAAAAACTTTGCGGTGAGTTTGTTATCCGAATAATTTTAGAAGAATCGTCAATCACAGATTATTTTGGACTTTCTGATCGAAACTTCATCGAAGAAATTTTTGCATCGTCTTTTCCAATATTATTTGATGACTTTAGAGATAATGTTTTTGTCAGTATAATCTCAAATGAGGATATGGGTGAAATGTTAAAGACGAGTGTTACGAAGCACTCTAGTTCTTCTGCTATAGATATACACCTTGATTGGGAACAGTACTATTTATTGAAAAATTCTGGCTCCTCTAAAATACGTATTGAAGGCATCGTAATTGAATTTGGAGAGAGCTTGAAAACATATTTTTCGCACATAGAAGAAATACTAACTGAAGTGTTTGGACAGGATGTTAACAAGATAAATATCATTGGTACAGAAGCTTCTCAAACAGCACCATATGAAATAAAGTGGGAAGGCAATATACCCCGAGATCCCGTGGTTCAGACTTTACCTGAGAATACTAATAATTTTGAAGGAAATATTTCTGTACGTTTTCAGGTAAAACCCGGTGGAACTGTTGGGTTAATTATTCCTTTGGAAAAAACCAACTCAGAACTTGAAAAAGAGATTAAGCGCACTCTTAGAAACTGGAGGTTTACAAATCTCCCTACTGGTGTTCCGCAGCAAATACAATGGGGATCAATAACTTTTCGATTCGTTGCTGAATAGCTCATTAGAAAGGATTCTCCCATCTCATATCAAAAATTTATACAACTTAGAAAAGGGAAATGTGTTCAAAAAATGATTCAGAATGAGGAAGAAAATAAAGAATGAAGAATAATTAGGGATTGGAAGAACCTTATTGCTGAAATGACTGGATCACTAAACTCCAAAGTTTATAACCATTTGTTGTAACTGTCGAAATTAAAAAAGCCCAACTCATTTCTGAATCGGGCTTTTGCTTTTATGTACCGTGGGGCGGAATTGAACCGCCGACCTCACGATTATGAGTCGTGCGCTCTAACCATCTGAGCTACCACGGCATTTCTTTTTGCCACCAAAACTCCAAAGCACGAAAAAGTTATAATTTTAGTGTTTCTGCGATTTTGTGGCAATCATTAAATCAAAGAACTCTAAATATAAGGACTTCTACCATCAACCGTAAACAATTTTTCACCGAAATCCGCTAATCCTTATTTCTAAGTTTGTTACCTTCCAACGTGCTTAACCCTGACAGGTTAAGCTACCAAACTTAAATTAGAACTCTACTTTAATAACCCTGTCAGGGTTTTGGCAAAATGGCGCAGAAAATCACCAAAAGAGAAGAAGATTATTCACAATGGTATCTGGATGTAGTTCGGGAAGCTAAACTTGCTGAACATTCTCCCGTTCGCGGATGTATGGTCATTCGTCCAACAGGAATGGCGTTGTGGGAAAATATGCAACAAGGGCTGGATCAAATGTTCAAAGATACCGGACATCAAAATGCTTATTTCCCGCTGTTCATCCCGAAATCTTTTCTATCGAAAGAAGCGCAGCATGTGGAAGGTTTTGCAAAAGAATGCGCCGTGATCACCCATAGCCGATTGAAATCTGTGGACGGCGGAGTGGAAGTTGATCCGGAATCTGCACTGGAAGAGGAATTAATTGTTCGTCCTACTTCAGAAACCATCATTTGGGATACGTATAAAAACTGGATCCAATCGTACAGAGATCTTCCGATTTTGGTCAATCAATGGGCCAATGTGGTGCGTTGGGAAATGAGAACGCGCCTCTTCCTGAGAACTATGGAATTTCTGTGGCAGGAAGGTCACACCGCTCATGCCACCAAAGAAGAAGCTATTGAAGAGACCGAGCAAATGCTGGAAGTGTATCGCACGTTTGCCGAAGATTTTATGGCGATGCCGGTCATCACCGGAGTGAAAACAGCCAGCGAACGATTTGCCGGAGCAGTTGATACTTATTGCATTGAAGCATTGATGCAGGACGGCAAAGCACTGCAAGCCGGAACCTCTCATTTTCTCGGACAGAATTTCGCCAAAGCTTTTGATGTGAAATTCCAGGACAGCGATGGTGATCATAAGTACGTTTGGGCAACAAGCTGGGGAGTTTCTACACGATTAATCGGTGGATTAATTATGACGCATTCCGATGATCAGGGTTTGGTTATTCCTCCGCGACTGGCTCCTGTTCAGGTAATGATTGTTCCTATTTACAGAAGCGATGAAGAAAGAGAAACCGTTCTTGAATATGGAAATTCTATTCTTGATGAACTCAAAGAAAATGGTGTCCGGGCAAAAATCGATGACCGCGACAATTATAAACCGGGCTTTAAATTTGCAGAGCATGAAGCTCAGGGAGTTCCTCTCAGAATAGCGGTTGGACCAAGAGATGTATCCAACAATAATGTTGAATTAGCCCGTCGCGACACCAGAAGTAAATCCATTGAATCCCGTGATGGAATTGGCGATATGGCTAAGAACTTATTAGATATCATTCAGAATGATTTATTCGAATCTGCAAAAAAGCGCCGTAATGATATGACATCCGAAGTGGATTCTTACGACGAATTCAAAGAAGTGATCGAAGAAAAGGGCGGGTTTGTGTATGCACATTGGGATGGCACAGCCGAAACAGAAGAACAGATTAAAAACGAAACCAAAGCAACCATCCGATGCATTCCTTTACACGGTGATAAATCAGAAGGAAAATGCATGGTAACCGGTAAGCCATCGAAACAAAAAGTGCTATTTGCAAGGTCTTATTGATTTTAAACCACAGAGAACACAGAGCTTGTAGTGTGTTTGATAGATTCTTAACCCGATCAACGAGTCTTCCTCCCTCGGGGGAGGAAACAAAGGCCGGGTCAGTAGTGCCCAAAATTTTAAATAAAATATGTTGAAAATCCCTTTTCCATATTACCTAAGCTCCGCTGAGCAATGCAGGCGCATGGATGAGCGAACCATCAAAGAATTTGGTATCGACAGTTTTACTTTGATGGAAATAGCCGGAACCAAAGCGGCGGATTTTATTCTCACCAAAACCATATCCAACACTAAAGTTCTTTTTGTTTGCGGAAAAGGAAATAATGCCGGTGATGCATTGGTTGTAGCAAGAATCTTTTCAGAAAAAAATTATGATTGTGATATCTGTTTTATTTCCGGGACAGAAAATCTCAGCCCTGATACCGGAAAAAATTTACAGCTGCTAAAAAAACTTCAAGGCAACATCACCATTTTAGATGCAGAAGAATTTCCATCTCCTGATGGATACGACCTCATTGTAGATGGAATGTTGGGAACCGGTTTAGATTCAGATGTCCGTGCTCCTTATGATGAAATAATCGAAAAGATAAATCTTTCGAATACAGCAGTTTTTTCTATGGACATCCCCACTGGTTTACATGCCGATACTGGCAGAATTATGGGAACCGCTATCAAAGCATCATATACCATTACTTTCGGAGCTTTAAAGGCAGGATTTTATCTCAACGATGGATTTGAAAATTCCGGTGAAGTAGTTTTATGCGAGCTGCCATTTCCAAATCAATACAGAGAAAAAGCAGCCGTATTAATTGATGAAGAATGGGTTGGTAAAACTCAAACTGCATCAGCCCAAAGAGAACACAAGTACGATGGCGGAGTGGTTTACATTATTGCAGGTTCACAAGGATTAACCGGAGCAGCAACTTTGACTGCAAAAAGTGCGTGGAGCGCGGGTGTAGGAGCCGTGGTACTTATTACACCCAAAGGTCTTTTAGATATCTACGAGAAAAACCTTATTCAAATCGTAAAACAACCTGTTGGCACAAAAGATGACACGCACTTCAAATCGAACCATATTGAAAGCGCTCTGAATATTCTGGAAGAGAAACCCGGGACTCTTTTAATCGGTCCGGGATTAGGCAGGGATAAAGAAACTGTTGAATTCACTCAAAAAATACTTGCTGAATTTGAAGGCAAGGTTATAATTGATGCAGATGCCATTTTTGCTCTTTCTGAGTCAGCACAATTCAGCAAACCCACTGCCGCAGATTGGATTCTAACTCCTCATCCCGGAGAATTAAATCGGTTGCTAAACAGCAATGTGGATGATGGATTTGACCGGCTGATTCAATCCACCAATTTTGCTAAATCGAATTCTGTTACCATACTTTCTAAAGGTTTCCCATCTATTATTGGAACAAAAAAAGGTGAAGCGTTTTTAACCGGATATGATACTCGTATTTTCTCACGAGCTGGTTACGGCGATGTGTTGGCAGGAAAGATAAGTGCTTATTGGCTAAACTGCGGCAATCCGATTATAGCTTGTGCAGAAGCATTGCTCGAAGGGAAAAGAAAATCTGAAATTTTAAATAACGACGATCATATCCTTGAACCGATTGATCTGATTTGATCCCATCAAAAAACTGATAAAAAAATATCCCTGGCTTCCGGGTGTCCTCTTTGTGATGGCAACCATAGCAATTTTAATTGCCACTCTATTTCCTTCCTCAGGAAATATCAAATTAAAGTTTGATATCTGGCAATATGACAAGGTCGGCCATTTCATTATGTTTGCTGTC
Organism: Balneola sp.; assembly: GCA_965267565.1. Taxonomy (GTDB): domain Bacteria; phylum Bacteroidota; class Rhodothermia; order Balneolales; family Balneolaceae; genus Balneola. Next base: position 2,216,757 of record OZ254085.1, on the reverse strand, counting down.
TGGACCTTTTTGTTTGGGATTTACAGAGCTCTGAAAAAGCAAAAACGACCAAATCTCATCATCGTTTTTTTATTAGCAAGTTTTTATGGATTGCTCATAGAGTTTCTGCAGTATGTTATGCCTACAAACCGCAGACCTGAAACCTACGATTTTATTGCCGACGCACTTGGAGCACTTTTGGCTATTTTTATTCTTTCAAAAGTTTTCGATGCTATCTTTAAGGATAACAATCCTGCATGAAAATGCTATTTAGACTGTAGAATCAATTTGATTTTTTATTAGAGCAATCTTCATTAAATCCATGCTCTATGAAAATCAAAAGCTCGTTTGATCCCAAAAAAAACTATTTAATACTCAGCCAGGTCGGAATTATACTTTCACTTCTTTTCTTTATTGCTGCCACTAATATTGAAATTAAGGGCGAAGTAAACGAACCAATTGTGGTAGATATAATAGTTGATATTGAACCCATTGATGTACCTCCTGAAATTCCACCTGAAAAACCTGCTCCTCAAAAGCCAATGATATTCACCGCCGCTCCTGATCATGAAGTAATAGATGATGAAATACCGGATTTTCTTGAGTTCACCGATTCGTTTGATCAAATGATCATGCCTCCAAAACCAGATGATGCTCAAGATGAAGAAGAAATTGTTGATTTCCTGCCCGTGATGCCTACCATTATCGGAGGACAAAAGGCTCTCTATTCGAAAATTGTTTATCCCAAATTAGCTCAAAACATAGATGCCGAAGGTAGAGTAGCGGTTGAATTCATCGTAGACAAGGAAGGAAATGTAACTAATCCAAAAATTGTAAGATCAATTCACCCACTTTTGGATGAAGAAGTACTTCGAGTAATAAAGCTGGTCAAGTTTTCTCCCGGTGTTCAAAATGGCTCTTTAGTTAAGGTAAGAATGGTGCAATCCGTCTATTTCAAACTAAATAGATAGTATTTATGTTATTGCTACAAAATAATTGAAGGCAAAATCACGTTTTTTTTACAGAATCCAACAAAAATAACTTGCAGTCAAAGTGAAATATCTTTTACTTTAAGACTCAAGAAAAAGATTTAAACCATGATTAACAGAAGAAAAGACGATAAAGCTGATCTGAAGCGCTCGTATAATGTCTATCTCCAGGCGGGATTGATCATTACATTGATCTTTATGATCGCTGCTGTTCGCATAAATCTGTATAGCCCTCCTCCAACTCCTCCTCCAATTGATGAGCAGGAAGAAGTGGTTATGGAAGAAGCTATTCAGACTAAACAAATTGAAACTCCGCCACCTCCACCAAGACCTCCGGTTCCGGTTGAGGTACCAAACGACGAAATTATTGAGGATGAAATTCTCGACATTGCCGAGTTTGATTTGGATGGACCAATGGATTTACCACCACCTCCTCCTCCGCCAGATGAAGAAGAGGAAGAAGTGTTTGTTGTGGTAGAAAACATGCCGGAATTAAAAGGTGGACAAGCAGGTCTGCAAAAGCGTGTTGAATATCCACAAGTTGCAATTCGTGCCGGTATTGAGGGTCGTGTTACTGTTCAGTTTATTGTAGATGAAAATGGTAATGTGGTGAATCCTCGTGTTATCCGCGGAATTGGCGGTGGATGTGATGAAGAAGCATTAAGGGTAGTTAAAACCGCAAAGTTTTCTCCCGGTATGCAACGTGGACGTCCTGTTCGGGTTCAAATGAGTTTACCAATTTTATTTAAGCTCAGTAACTAAGGATAGAATTCCTACAAAAAATTTAAAGCTCAGCATTAATTTGCTGGGCTTTTTTTATGGTCAGGATTCAAGCTTTCTTTGAAAATCCTTCAAAACATCTTTAAGATTATCAAAGCCTACCATCTTTAATGATGATTTTAATGCCACCCATTTTACTTCAGAAATACCCTCTTTGGTTTGTGGTTTAAAATCCTGTTCAGAATTAAATCGCATTGAATACCAATAAGTGGTTTTTAAAATCTTCTTGTTTTTTTCTGTATATGAGTGTTTTGTGGTCACTAACTCGCCAGTTACTTCAGGTAGCTCACTTGCATTCACCTCTTCCATTACCTCTCTTCTGGCGCACTCTCTGTTTGTTTCCCCTTTTTCTTTTTTACCTTTCGGGATATCCCATACACCATTCCTGAAAATTAAGAGGACTTCTGGCTCGACTGATCCAAACCGATAAACAACTCCGCCGGCAGCATCAATTTTTTTAACTTTCATCCTTTTCAGATGATTCATTCGGGGCTTGACCGTTATCTTTGTTTTTAGATTCATCCGCATAATTCAGTCGTAAAGTTGTAAGCGTCTGATCCAAAAATCCTTTTAATTCTTGTGGCAAATTGCCTTTCGTATATTTTTCAAGCATGTTCAGAGTATCAATCGCATACTTAGCTGATGAAAGATCTTTTTCTATCTTATCTGTTGCCGGATTTTTTAATTTTCCGAGTCCCATCATTGCAATTTGCTGATGCTGCTGTATTAACATCATGCATAAAAGTTGATCTTGTTGGTCAGGATTTAGATTCTCTGTATTCATTATCAATTATTTTAAGTTTACTTAAAAATAAGGGCTTTTAAGATAAATAAAGTTCATTTTTGATTAACTTAAATAAAGTGAAATTTAAAGATTTTTAGCAATGGCAATTCTAAAACCATTCAAAGCATGGAGGCCTGCTCCTGAAAAAGCTATAGACATTGTAAGTGTTCCTTATGATATAGTAAATACCGACGAAGCCAGAGAATTGGCAGAAGGAAAACCAAATAGTTTCTTACATGTCATCCGACCGGAAATTGACTTACCTGAAGAAACTGATATTTACTCGGATGAAGTTTATGTAAAAGGGAAAGAAAATCTCAGTCATCTTTTGCAGTCGGAGCTTTATCAACAGGAAGAAACAGAGTCTATATATATCTATAAGTTAAGCTGGAAAGACACTAACCAGTTTGGAATTTTTGGATGTGTAAGCGTTGATGATTATGACAATGAAATAATCTTAAAACACGAACTTACCCGTCCGGATAAAGAAGACGATCGAACAAAACATTTAATCACTCAACAAGCTCATCCCGAACCGGTAATGATGGCGTTTGAAGATTCTGAAAATATTTCAGAGTTGATTAATCAAATCACTCAAGAAAAAACACCTCTGTATGAGCTTACTTTAGCTGATGTAGAACACACCCTCTGGAAAGTTGACGATCATTCCGAGCTTGTAAACAGGTTTTCAAATCTCAGTCATCTATACATAGCTGACGGTCACCATCGATGTGCCAGTGCATCCCGGGCTGCTTCCGTAATGAAATCCTCAAATCCGGATCACACCGGAAATGAAGAATACAATTACTTTCCTGCTGTACTTTTCCCATTTCAGCAAATGAACATCCTGCCATACAACCGAGTGGTTTACTCTGTTCCGGATGATTTCCTTTCCGGGTTAACACAGAATTTCGACGTTGAGAATACACTAAACCCGGTTCCGGGGAAAAAGGGCACAATTTGCATGTATTATTCAGGAGATTGGTACTCTTTAGAACTTCCGGAGTCAAATAAAAATGATGCATCTGCTTCACTCGACGTTGCCCGGCTTTCAGAATTTATATTAGAACCGTATCTGGATATCACGGATCAACGCACTGATAAAAATATTTCTTTTGTTGGAGGCATCAGGGGAACTCAGGAACTGGAAAAATTGGTAGATTCGGGTAAAGCCGACCTTGCTATCAGCATGGTTGCTACATCTGCTGAGGAACTGAAAGCCGTTTCTGATGCCGGATTATTGATGCCACCCAAGTCAACCTGGTTTGAGCCTAAATTACGATCCGGCTTTTTGGTACATACTTTTTAATTTTTATCAACCGACCCTGACGGGGTAAATTATTGGTTCACATTATTTAAGCCTAATACAAAATGAAACGCGTTCATAACTTTAGCGCCGGTCCGGCGGCTCTTCCTGCTGAAGTGCTGGAACAAGCCCAGGCAGAACTTCTTGATTATGAAGGAACCGGAAGATCTATAATGGAAATGAGCCATCGTGGCACCGAATACACTCAGGTTAATGAAGAAGCCAAAGAGAGACTAAAAAGAATCCTGAATTTGGGCGATGATTTTGAAATTGTATTTCTTCAAGGAGGGGCAAGTCTTCAGTTTTTACAGGTTGCCATGAATTTTCTGAATGAAGGTGAAACTGCTGATTATATAAATACAGGAGCCTGGTCGCAAAAAGCCATCAAAGAAGCGAAATCCTTTGGCAACATTCACATTCCCTTCAGCAGTGAATCTTCGAACTTTAACAGAGTACCTGCCAACGAGGAATTGTTACTCAGCGATAATTCCAACTATGTTCATTTCACTTCTAACAATACTATCTACGGAACACAATTCCCCACTGAGCCTGAGACTAACGGTATCCCATTGGTTTGTGATGCTTCTTCTGATTTCCTATCAAGAAAAATCGATATTGACAGATATGGATTGATTTATGCGGGAGCTCAAAAGAATCTTGGCCCTTCCGGCGTAGCAGTAGTGATTATTAAGAAAGAGTTTCTTGCCCGTATTAAAAAAACCAACATACCAACTCTATTAGATTACAGAACGCATACAAAAAAATTATTCCATACTCCCGCCACATTCACTGTTTATCTGATTGGTTTAGTATTGAAATGGATTGAAGACAAAGGAGGAATACCTCACTTCGAAAAGATCAATAATAAAAAAGCAGAGCTTTTATATAATACGATTGATACAGATGAATTTTATACCGGAACTGCTGAAATAGACTCCCGTTCTAAGATGAATGTTACCTTTCGATTACCATCCGAAAAGTTAGAAGAGATGTTTATAAGGGAAGCTGAACAAAATGGTTTGGTTGCTTTAAAAGGATATAGAACTGTTGGGGGAATTCGCGCCAGCATTTATAATGCTTGTGAATTAATCAGCGTGCAAACATTGGTTAATTTTATGGAGAAATTTCGAGCTGAAAATGGATAGGCTAGTAGTATTTGGTAGTTAGATTTTAGTACTTAGAAAAAATTCTTTCTAAGTACTAAATACTCTGTACTAATTATCTAAATACTACTAAATAAGTCCAAGCATGGTCAATACATGATCGATTGTGTTGGGGACAAAAAGCAGCATGTATATAATTCCCCAAGCTGCTCCCGCAATATGCGCTTCGTGATTAATTTTTCCCACCTGTTTACTGGCATAAATACTGTATCCAATGAATGCTACTCCGAATAAGAGTGCAGGGATTCCGATTGGAATAAACATCAGGTAAAGCGGCTCCATCGGAAAGAGTAAAATAAAAGCGAAAAGTACCGCTTCAACTGCACCTGATGCGCCGAGCGTAGCATATTCCGGGTTATCTTTATGTTTCAGGAGTGATGGGATTGATGAGGCTATCAATGCACTGAAGTAGAGAAGCAAAAATTGACCCGGTCCAATTATCTGTTCTAAAACCGGACCAAAGAAGAACAGTGTGAACATATTGAACAGCAAATGTGTAAAATTTGCATGCACAAACCCTGAGGTAATTATCTCGTACCAGGTATTTTTTCTTACTACCCGGTATGGCATAAACATTCCAAGCTCTATCACTTTCGGGTTAACATAAAATCCGGCGAGTGATACCAATACATTTATACCAATTATTATTAAAGTGAGAGATAATTCCATGTATTTTTCTTGAAAGATACGATTTAAATTCTGCGAAAAAGATATACACATAAAAAACCCACCAAGTCTTTCAACAAAGCGGGTTTTACTATCTATAGCAGAAAAGCTACCATAACTGCTATATACCACTAACTATGCCCATCACCACTCCCTCTGCGGTAACCGGCATACTTATCCTGCATCAATCTTTAGTTTTTGTATGTTCTTCATCCATCGAATACGATTGCATTTGCAAAAGCTCTTCAATTTTCGCCATACGTTGCTCAAGTTTTTCCTGAACTTCTAATTTGGCTTGAAGAGTAGCATTGTCAGATTTTAATTCTTCAATCTCTGCATTTAATTCTTTCACAGCTTCGATTAGCACTGCCACCATTTGTGAATAATTCACAGACTTCATCCCTTCAGCATCAGTACGTACAAACTCAGGATAAATCTCTTCTACTTCCTGGGCGATTACACCGATTTGAGTATCCTGTGATTTATCAGCATCCTTCCAGTTGTAACTTACACCACGCAGTGCAACAGTTTTATCCAAGGCGCTTGTTAAGGTAGTCACATTGGTTTTTAAGCGAAGATCAGATGATTCAGTGACCGTTCCATTAAACACAGCATTACCAAATGCGGCATCAAAATTTATAGTGGTATTTCCCGAGCCATCTTTGAACTGAAATGTGTTTGAACCGGCATCAAAATTTAAAGCTTCATTGTTATTGCTGTTCACCATAGATAAACGACCATTTCCGGAACCATCTTCGCTCAAAGTTACTACACCTCCGTTATCTGAAGCTCGATTAACTGACAATGTCCCATTACCGCCATCGGCATAAATTCTTAGTGCACCGCTTGCATCAAGAACTTCAATACCTCCAGCTCCGCTGTCATTTAAGTTACCAAGAACATTAACTCTGTTATTTGAGCTAAATCCACCCGCTGCATTTACATTACCGGCTAAAACCATATTTCCGGCTCCACCGTCAATTTCTACGGTCTGTTCTGAATCTGTTGTTGAGATATTCGTTCTTTTCAAATAAATAGCTCCTGATTCATCAGTGCCATTCGAATTTACACCTACAAAAATGTTGTCCTTATAAAATCCATTACCATCGGATGTGGTTCCAAATAGCTGCATATATGGCAAATCTGCATTATTCCAGGTTTGCCCGCCAAAGCGCAGGTTAGCGGAATTTGGTCCGGACAAAAATAAACCACCACCAAGCTCATTGTTCTCACCTTCAGCATACATGGAAGCAACAGTGAGCTCGCTCGAATTTTTAATATCGATGAAGTTTTGTGGTTCTGAATTACCTCCATTAATGGTTCCATTTACTGTCAAATCACCATTAATAATCGAATGTCCATTCAGAATAGCAGCAGTGTCTGCATTAACAATCATACCCGTATTTGATGTACCACCATTCACATCAAGTACCATACCGATGTTTTTTGTTGAGCCGAATGCAGAACCTCCAAATGCAATATTTTCGGTGGTTGAGTTAAATGCTTCTCCTCTAACACCTACGTTGATCCCCGATGCCGTTGTTCTTGCAGTACCAATCAAACCAAAGTTCCTTAGGTTTCCGTTTTCACCAGCGGAAACTCCCTGTGCTCCGGTGTTCCCGTTCAAGTTTCCATAGGCTTGGAAATATCCTCCTAAGTTAAACGACCCAAAATCTCCTTCTTCAGGGTTTGTTTCTGTTTCTCCGTTTCCATCACCTGCTGCAATTCCAAAAACTCCATAATTAAACTTTGCTTTGGAAGCAGCTTGCCCGTACACTCCTCTGCGGGAACTGCCTGTGGCATCAAAATTAACTGCCCCGCCGAAAACTCCCATATGACTTCCTGTTCCAGATCCATTAGCAAAACCTAAAACTCCACGTTGGGCGCCCTCATTCGACTCTTCACTGAATGCCTCTCCATAAATAGCTCTATTGTCGGAAGTAGATTTACTAAATACCTGAAATGGTTTTGCTTGTTTATCCCCTTCTAAATTGATTATGAAAGAAGAATCCGCATCAGTAGTATTCAGATTTATTTCAGTTCCGTTTAAGCTTCCTCCACCTTCAATTGCCTTTTGAGCAACCATAGCATAAGGAACCGAAAGTAAACGGGTAGTTCCTAAATCGGCATATTCGGTTCCACCTTCAGGGTCTATAGCGAGCTTTACGAACACATTCCCGGCTCCAAAGTCAATCTTCGAAAAGTCCTGCTCTTCGGCAGCCGTTCCTTCACCGATAACAATCTGGATTAATCCTAATGGATTTGTAGTTACGGAGTGAGTTTCTGTATAGAGCGGGTTTCCATCTTCACTTCCTTCTAAAAGTGAAATCTGAACTCCTAATTGAGTATTTGCAAGAATATCACCATTGGCATCTCTTGCTACTGCCTGAAAATTGAATCCCTGTGGTACCTGGGCATATATACTTGCTGAAGCTAAAAGCACGACAGCAATACTAAAAATTGATTTTTGTAACATTGTTTTCATGAGGATTGAACTATTTTATTAATAACATTTTTTGAGATTTGATCACTTTGCCATCTGCTTTCAGCACATAGAAATAGACTCCGCTGGCAAGGTTTGAAGCCTGAAATTGAATAGTGTGATTTCCGGCTGTTTTTCTCTGATTTACCAGAGACGTCACTTTCTTTCCAAGAATGTTATATACATCTATAGAAATATCTGATGCCTTAGGCACCGCATAATTAATGGTTGTGGATGGGTTGAATGGATTTGGATAATTCTGACTCAAGCCAAATTCTTTGGGTAAGTCACCCGGAATTTCATTGGAAGTGGGAACAACCGGTAAATCGGGAATACTCACTACCACCAGGTTAATCGCATCATTTCCAAATTCTCCAACTATTGTTTCTCCGGCCGAAAACAACAAAGAAATCTCGCCATTGGTAGCAAATCCCGATGCAGGCAATATTCCCCCTTGAGCCAAAACCTCTGATGTATTCAGACACCACAATCCACTAATCAGTAAAATTACTTTTATGGAACGCATAAGATGTTTTTAATTAGAATTTGTTAGAACCTAATTTCTGTGATTCACTTTTTCACTACCCGATTGGGTGGTATTTAAGATTTTGAATTAGTTATCTTCCAAAAAAATCATCTACATTATCCATGTTGAAAAATTTAGCGTTAGGTTTTTTACTTCTCATTTTCCTAGCTTCTTGCGGTGTTACAAAACGAGGTACAAAGCCAGGAGGATCCTCCGATAAAGCAAGCATTTCATCTACAGCTAATCTCCCAACCAAAAAAGGAGAGTTGATTGAAACCGGCGTTGCAAGCTGGTATGGTCCTAATTTTAATGGGCGATTAACAGCAAACGGGGAGACTTTCGATATGAATGGAATTTCAGCAGCCCATCGGACACTGCCGTTCAATACCGAAGTTATCGTAGAAAACCTGGATACAGGTAAGTCAATCAGAGTTCGCATTAATGACCGTGGTCCGTACGCTAAAGACCGAATCATTGACCTTTCTAAAGGAGCTGCGGAAGCCGTTGACATGATTGGTCCCGGAACTGCAAACGTTCGCCTGTATCTCGTAAAAGGTGATCTTAAAAATTCCAGAGTTACAGACTTGAAAGTTCCAACATATACTGTGCAACTCGGTTCATATAATGCTTTGGAACCTGCACAAATTCAGGCAAAAAAAATCAAAGGGAGTCGGGTAGAGACGCTACCCTTAAACGGCGGAACTGTTTACCGTATTTATTACGGAATCTATAAAGATCGGAGTAAAGCAGAAAAAGAAATGCGAAGTTTAAAACGAAAAGGTTTTAACGGGTTCGTAAAACAAATCGAGAACGATTAATATTTATCGGGATTTATTCTCATTCATTTTGGGTTTTACCGGTGAATAAAAAATTGTATTCATCAGCATGAGAAAAAAAATTATTGTTATTGGAAGCGGCTTTGGCGGATTGGGTGCAGCTTCACGTTTACTTTCGTCGGGGCACGATGTAACTATTCTTGAAAAAAGAGATAAGCTTGGCGGAAGAGCCTATGTTTACGAACAAAACGGATTTAAATTCGATGGCGGGCCAACCGTAATCACCGCTCCATTTATGTTTGATGACATCTGGGAAGCAGCCGGGAAAAAGCGGGAAGATTATGTAGAGTTTGTTCCCTGCGATCCTTTCTACCGAATTTTTGATCACGAAGGAAAGAAGTTTGATTATAACAATGATCATGAATTTACAATCAAAGAAATTGAGAAAAGAAATCCTGATGATGTAGCCGGTTACGAGAAGTTTCTGAGTACAACCAAAGCAATTTTCGATAAAGGTTTTGTAGATCTGGCAGACCAGCCTTTTCTGAAATTTACCGATATGCTGAAGGTTGCTCCTGATCTGATCAAACTTCAATCGTACAAAACAGTGTACAAATATGTCGCTCAGTTTATCAAAGATGATTTTTTGCGACAGTGTTTTTCATTCCATCCATTATTAGTTGGCGGAAATCCATTTGATACTACTTCTATTTACGCAATGATCCATTATCTGGAACGGGAATGGGGAGTTCATTATGCTATGGGTGGAACAGGAGCTATTGTAAATGCCTTTGAAAAATTGATCACCGAACAAGGCGGAAAAATTCATACTGAAACCGAAGTCGATGAAATTTTGGTGAAAAATGGAAAAGCGACAGGTGTCCGGTTGAAAGACGGCGAAATCCTGGAAGCTGACATTGTTGTTGCTAATTCTGATGTTGGGTTTACTTACAAAAACATGATTAACCCGAAACACCGTAAAAAATATACCGATAGAAAAGTGGATCGTACCAAGTACAGCATGTCGCTATTCGTGATCTATTTTGGAACTAAAAAACGGTATCTGGATTCGGGATTGGCGCATCACAACATCATTCTTGGTAAGCGCTACAAAGGATTATTAGATGATATCTTCCACAAAAAACATGTAGCAGATGATTTCTCTTTATATCTGCATATGCCAACCATTACAGATTCCAGTATTGCCCCGGAAGGTCATGAGGGGTTTTACGTACTTTCTCCTGTTCCGCATTTAGACAGTGGAACCGACTGGAATGAGTTCGCTCCGAAATACCGGGATGCTATCATGAACTTTCTTGAAGAAAATTATCTTCCTGATCTTCAGGAAAATCTGGTGGCTGAGCATTACATAGATCCTTTGCATTTCAAAGAAGTACTGAACAGCCACAAAGGTTCTGCATTTTCAGTAGAACCGATATTGACACAGTCTGCCTGGTTCAGACCTCATAATAAATCAGAAGATGTTGACGATCTGTATTTTGTTGGTGCCGGTACTCATCCCGGAGCAGGATTACCGGGAGTGCTTTCGTCGAGTATTATTGCCCAGGATTTGATAAATGAAATGAATTAAGAATTATTGAATTCTAAATTTTGAATATTACTTAATCAACACCATTCGTTTACTGGTTGAAAAATCCTGAGCTTGTAATCGGTAAATGTACACTCCACTTGCCAAGTTACTTGCATCAAAATTTACAGTGTAAGCGCCGGCTGCTTGTCTTTTGTTTACCAATTCCGAGATTTTTCTTCCTGTAATGTCGTAAACGATTAGCTTTACATTTTGAGCAGAAGCAATTTCGTAAGAAATATTCGTAGTCGGATTAAAAGGATTCGGATAATTCTGATTCAGCTTAAACGATTTTACTATTTGCAGATCATCTTCATTAGATACCGATGAGGGTAATTCAGGATTGAGTAATTTCCAGCCAATATTATTATCCTCATGCACCTCTGTAATTTCATTGTCTTCATCAATACTAACGTAGATAAAAGTGTCGCCACCAACATCATTCGGAACCACCCAGTTTTCCAGAGTAGCTACTCTTGATTCCCGAGCATTTGTAGCTGAGATTTCAACTACACCTTGTCCTTGTTCATTCACGATCAGCGCTCCACCATCTCTTGGATCACCTAAATAGAATCGGATTTTTGTGCTGTTGACATTATTCGTCAAACTAAAATTCTGAATTCTGGCTTTGATACTTATAGTGTCTCCGGGTTGTGGTTTATCTACTGAAAACAAAATATCACGAGTCTCTTCGCTTTGTAATTCAGGATTGGTGCTTCCCAATCCTTTTTCCTGGTCATATTTCCACGGAAGAATCATCGTCATGTCAGGATTTGATCCATATTGCTCCTCCCACCAGGATGGTACACCGGAACTTACATCAGGATTTACTGCATAATCTAAAATAAGTGCTCCATTCGATCCCCAATACAAAAATGGAGAAACGGTATAAGTTTTAGTTCCTAAAATTTCACCATCAATCTGTCCGAATTCTACCTGAACTGCACTTTCCTGTTGTACTGTAGTTTTATGAGTGGAAACCTGATTGCTTGAATAAGTTCCGGAAATTGTAGCCGTAATACCTGCCTGAACAGGACCAAACTCAACACCGGCGGATACACTTGCTGAAGCCCCAACCGTTTGAAAAGATTCCTGTGTTCGCTGAGAGATGCTTTCCGAGCTGAACCTCAATTCCCATGTTTGAGTGGAAGAATTCGAAAGCTCCCAGGTATCTCCACCGCCACCTTCAAATCCTCCATTTCCGAAGAATGTTGCTCCTGATGGTAATTCAGCGGAACTTGGATAGGACAAAATATTTCCCACTTCATGATTGTTGATATAATCTCCTGCCAATCCACTTTTGCTTCCAAACCATGTATTCTGTAAACCATCCAAGCCAATAAATTTTGGATTTACTACAATTACACTTCCTGTCTGTTCTCCATCAGCAAATACCGGATACTCGTAGATATTATAGTTTGAGATGGTAGCATAAATCCGGTCATCATCAATAGCATCGGAAGTTACCTTCACGGTAACCTGCTGAGAACTGCCTTGTACTCTGCTAAATCCTTCTCCATACCCACGGGAAAGACTCCCGCTTACGGATGCCTTTACAGGTCCAATTCCAACTCCCCCCTCAGCTTCAATCGACTCGGAAACTCCCCAATCCGCCGAAATCTGAGTTGAAACTTCAAATTCCTGACTTGATGCATTCTCATAAATTGCTCTGTGATTACAACTGATATCCGGATTACTATCAAAGCATTTGTTTACATCAAAGTTTTCGCCATTAAAGACATCAAAATGAATGGGAGGAGCATTCAGAATAATTAATGGCTGAACAATATCTGTTACTGTCTGCACGGTTGGAGCTCCTAAGCGAACCGCATCATCATCAAAATCACCAACTGCTATTGCAACTCCAGTATATCCTATTTCTGCGTCAAAGGTATTTGTACCGGTTGAAAACTGGATTCCTTCATCGCCAAAATCATCTTCCGGAGTATTTTGCCAAACACGAACTCCGTTATTATCCAGCGTGACTAATTCCAATCGCAAAGAATCACTTTCTGTTATATCAAGGTCTGATATAGCTATTGTCCGATGAAATCTTTGATCTCTGTCTGTGGATAAAGAAACCCCACCTACGGATTGAAGTTGTGACTCAGAATTCAGTATATATGTGCTAACTCCTGTTCTTGCAGCAAACAAAATATCTTCACTACCATCAAAATTGACATCCGTTGTTGTAATGGACATTGGCCAGCCTTTATTTCCGGAATTACTTCCAACAAAAAAATCATCTATTTCAACCACGTCGGATAAATCCGATTCCACTTTATACACAAAAACTTCAGTGCGCATACTTTGTACGTTGCTTGGGCTTTCTCCAAACCCGAATACCAATTCGTCTACCCGATCTCCGTTAAAATCTCCGGCCTCCAAGGCCATTCTTATTATATGATCGTTTGATTGACCATTTTCTTCGAACGGTAATGAATTGATAGTAGTGACTTTCTCAAGTTCGTTGTTAGTTATATCATAAGTAGTAGCTACTAACTTCCATCCCAAATTAGGGCTACTTGTTCCTGTAGCTCCGGGAATCACACTTAATAAAACGAGTTCTTCCGTTTCGTCTCCGTCAAAATCGCCGGCAGCAATCTCAAATTTTGTGCTTCTTCTTAAACTTCCTCCTGCATTTTCGATATTTGGTGTAAGACTTTCTGATGAAATGGAGGTAACCAATTGTGGACTTGCTGATTCTCCGTTATCGAAAAGCAGAATCTCAATCGGTCCGCCCTCTTCATTTTCATATCCCCAATACGCTAATACAAATTCCGGTTCGGGATCATTATCTGCCTGGATTTTTTCTAACCGAATAATGGGCTTGATATCGAATTCGTTAATTTGAAAAAGCTTAGAAAATCCTAAATTTTGAACAGAAACCGGATTTTCATTTTCGAGCTCGAAGGTAGTTGGGTTTACTTCTGAATAATACAGAGTGACGGTGCTATCCGGTCCCGGCCAGGCTCCTACAAATTCATCTTTTCCATCTCCGTTGAAATCTCCGATTACCAAGTCAATGCTTACATCCGCTGAGTCCCCTTCAATTCCCCATGGAGCGCGGATTACTGTTGAACTAACTTCTGAAATTCCTGCTGTTAAAACATCACCTAAAGCATCATAAATCTTGACTGTTGTAGTATCTCCCCCTCCATTAAGAACTATAATTTCGGAATTTGCGCCTAGTGTGTAATTATTGAAAAAAGGATCTTCTTCATTGATTTGAGCAATTGAAATACTGCTCAGTATTAAGCAAATTAATGCTGATTGAAGTGCAAAAACCCATTTTTTAAAACTCATTACGAACCCAATTTTCTATTAATTAAAACGCATAACTGCTTAAGGTAATCTAAAACAATTAATAAAAGAAGTAATTGGGCTTCATAATGTTACAAACAAAATGAATACACTTATGAATTTCGAAAACCGACTAACCGGTGGACATCCGAATTCTCTTGGAAATACGATTGAAATTGTAGAGGAAGTTTTAGCCGATTCGTCAAAATTTGATGAGTTATTTAACTGCTACTTTAGTGAGGATGAAGTAGTTCGGCTTCGTGTTTCAAATGCCATGAAACGAGTTTGCAAAGAACAACCGGAATTACTGACTCCATATCTGGATCGCTTTATAAATGAAATTTCTCAAATAGAGCAGGCTTCCACTCAATGGACGCTGGCTCAGCTTTTTTTGTTGCTTGAAGATGATTTATCAGATTCTCAAAAAGAAAAAGCTGTTGAACTTGTCAAGAATAATTTGGCAAATCATAATGATTGGATTGTTCTGAATGCTTCAATGGAAACTCTTTTTCAATGGTCGAAAGAAGACGAAGATTTAAGAAAGTGGTTGCTTCCGCATCTGGAAAGGTTGAGCAAGGATGAAAGAAAGTCGGTTTCGAAGAGGGCTTCTAAATTTCTTTCCTTATCTGATAAAAAGTAAATGTAACAGAGCGAAAGCGAAATTATTTCTCACCTACCGCTGTTAAATCAGCATGTTTACTACGAATTATAAAGAGATTTTAAAACAAATTGACCAAGTTGATCCCGTCAATTATGGAAGAACCCGAAATTTTATTGATGGGGATGTAAGCAAGTTATCCCCATATATTTCCCGAGGAGTCATTTCCACCAAGCAGGTCATGAAACGAACGCTGGATCGTGGTTTTGATCCGGATGATATCAAAAAGTGGTTGCAGGAATTAGCCTGGCGCGATTACTGGCAATTGATCTGGATTGAAAAGGGAGATGAAATAAATTCTGATCTCCGAAGACCTCAGCCAGATGTTGGCAATCACCAAATGCCGAAAGTGGTTGTAGAAGCGAATACCGGAATCGAAGCCATAGATAATGCGATTGAAGAATTTTATGAAACCGGATACCTACACAATCATGTTCGCATGTATATTGCGGCAATTTGTTGTTCTATTGGTGGAAGTCACTGGAAGGTTCCTGCGCAATGGATGTACTATCACCTGAAAGATGGAGACTGGGCAAGCAACGCATTAAGCTGGCAATGGGTTGCCGGAGCAAACAGCAATAAAACCTATGTCGCCAATCAAAATAACATCAATAAATATTGCTATACCGATCAGAAAGGCACATTTCTGGATGTACCCTATGAGGCTTTTGATTCTATGGAAATCCCTAAAGTTCTGAAGGATTTAAAGGATCCTGAATTACAAACTCCACTTCCTGAATCAGATGAGATTGATATCAAAACTGATAAACCCACACTGATCTATAATTTCTATAACATGGATCCGGAATGGAGAAAAGATGAAGATGCGAATAGGATTCTATTGCTTGAACCTTCCGTCTTTGAAAAGTATCCTGTGTCTGAAAGTTCTATTCAGTTCGTATTAGGTCTTGGTGAAAACATCTCAAATCTTCAGACTTATGTAGGTGAGTTCGATGATCTTAAAAATGAGTTCTCACTAAATGAAGAAGACATCTATTTCAAAGAACATCCATTAAATAATTATTCCGGACATGAAGATCCCAGAGACTGGATGTTTTCAGTTAAAGGGTATTATCAATCCTTTTTCAAGTTTTGGAATAAGGCCAAGAAAGAACTAAAACGCCCAAAGGATCTGTTCGATGGCGCATAAGAAAGTTAATCTTCCTGAGAAGGTCTGTCCGGTTTGTGATCGACCTTTTTCCTGGCGAAAGAAATGGGAAAAGGATTGGGAAAATCTGAAGTATTGCAGTGAAAGGTGTAGGAGGAACAGAAGTAATTAATGAGCATCAACGACCCCCACCTTTGTTTCCTCCCCCGAGGGAGGAATACTTTTTGTATGAAGCCTCAACTATATCAACGATTTTCTCCGATCTCAATTTCAAATATCAAATAATGAAAATAGTAAACCTAATATTCCCTCATCAGCTTTTTGAAGAAAGTCCGATTCTGGAAAATGATCATCCCATTTACCTGATCGAAGAAGAGCTTTTTTTCAATCAGTATAAATTTCATAAACAGAAAATTGCTTTTCATCGGGCTACTATGAAGTTTTATGAATCGTGGCTGAAAGAACAGGACAGAAATGTTGAGTATATCGAAGCACAGGATGGAAAATCTGATGTCAGAGAATTGATCGCTTTTCTTGCTGATGAAGGAGTGGAAAAGGTTTGTTTACTAAATCCTACGGATAACTGGCTGGAAAAAAGGATTACAGAATACTGTAATGAACACGATATTGAAATTGAAGAGCATGAGAATCAGCTATTCCTGAATACCAGAGACGATCTTCAGGACTGGTTTGGTCCGAAGGAAAAAAAATTCTTTCAAACTTCATTTTATAAAGATGAACGAAAGAAACGTGGGATTTTAATTGAAGGTGATGATAATCCGGTTGGTGGTGACTGGACCTACGACAAAGACAATCGAAAAAAATATCCGAAGAAAAAGACTCCACCGAATATTGAATTTCCGGAAGAAACAGAATTCTATAAAGAAGCCCGCGAGTACGTAGACAAGAACTTTTCGGACAATTACGGAGAACTCGTAGAAATCCAACTCTACCCTACCGACTTTGATAGCTCGAGGAAGTGGCTGCAGCAGTTTTTGGAACAACGCTTCGATGAATTTGGTCCGTATGAAGATGCCATTCTATCTGATAAACGAATCCTGAATCACAGTGTACTCACACCGATGATGAATGTGGGCTTACTCACTCCCCAATATGTTGTGGATGAAGCTTTGAAGTATGCCGAAGAAAACGATGTCAGAATAAATTCTGTGGAAGGTTTTGTTAGGCAAATAATTGGTTGGCGTGAATTCATGCGTGGACTTTACGAAAAGAAAGGATCTCAGGAACGAACAGAAAATTTCTGGGGATTTGATCGGAAAATCCCGGATTCGTTTTATAATGGGACGACAGGAATTGAACCCGTTGATGATACCATCAAAAAACTCCTTAAAACCGGATATAATCATCATATAGAACGATTGATGATTTTGGGAAATTTCATGCTCTTGTGTGAATTTGATCCGGATGAAGTGTATCAATGGTTTATGGAAATGTACATTGATGCTTACGATTGGGTGATGGTTCCGAATGTGTATGGAATGAGTCAATTTGCCGATGGTGGATTAATGGCCACCAAACCCTACATCAGCAGCAGTAATTACATCAAGAAAATGAGTAATTACGGAAAAGCAGACTGGAATGAAATCTGGGATGCGCTTTACTGGAGATTCATGCACGTGCACCGTAATTTTCTGGAGGATAATGCCAGAATGAATATGCTGTTGAGTAACCTGGACAGAATGGGTGAGGATACTTTACAGGAGCGTTTGGATATTGCTGAGGAGTTTATTTCTTCCCTTTAACTAAACGCTGATAAACTTTATGTAAATAGAATTATTTTATTTATTCTATTCATATAAAAATTTATTTGGCTATCTGATGAGTAAATTATCCACTTTTTTTATAATCATAGTTTCTTGCTTTTTCTTTTTTTCATGTCTTCAAAATAAATTAGACTGTATAGATCCATCAATTGATGTTGATCTAACAAAAAGCCATCGAAAAGTGCTAATTATTGGAGTTGATGGGTTCAGAGCTGATGCTATACAACCTGATATATCCCCTTTTTTATTCAGCCTTTCAGAAAGTAAAACGACCTATTACAATAATAGACATCTTGCTGTAGATATTCCTTGGAGTGGCCCTAATTGGTCAAGTATTCTTACTGGTGTACAAGTTGACAAGCACCAAGTTGAAAGAAATGATTTTAGTAATCATAACTTTAGCAACTATCCTCATTTTTTTGAATATGCTGAAAAATCTTCGTGCGGTGTTCAAACAGTTTCATTAGTTAATTGGTTACCAATAAATGAACATATTGCACCCGGCTCAGTTGATTATGCGCCGAAAGAAACATTATTTGCTGACAAAGAAATTTATAAAAAAACAATTGACATTCTGGTAGATAAGAAACCTATTAATCCAGATTTTATGTTTACATATTTTCATGACCTTGATGCCGCTGGACATGTTTATGGGTTCAGTCCAGATGTGACAGAATACGCAGAAACAGTTTCAAGAGTTGACAGCTATATAGAAGATATTTTTTGGGTTATTGAAAGAAAACGAGCAGATGGAGAAGACTGGATGGTTATAATTACTTCCGATCATGGCGGGGAAGACATATATCATTCAGATTACAGCAACCCGAATATTAGTAATACAATACTAATCATAAATAATCCAAACGTCAGTTTTAATCACCAGCATGAAAGTACTCAAGTTGATATCGCGCCTACCGTATTAGATTTTAGAGGAATAAAGAGTGCTGAATTCGATCGAAAAACTGATGGTGTTTCAATTCTAAAATAGTTTATTCAGCGATTGTTTTTCAGCACTTACTTTTGCCGGTATACAATTGTGACTGGTTTCATATTGCCTGAACGAAACCGTATATTTGAAGTTAAATTTTGAATATTCAAACAGATTATAATCGCTATGGCAACCGGATTTTTTAATGTCCCTCCTGCAATCAATGAACCTATTTTAAGTTACGCACCGGGTTCTCCTGAAAAAGCTGAATTGCAGGCTATGATTAAGGAAATGCGTTCGAAGGAAATCGACGTACCAATGTATATCGGAAGTGAATTGGTCACCACGGATAACAAAAAACCGATGTCTCCTCCGCACGATCATAAACATATTTTGGGTCACTTTAATCAAGGCGATGCTTCTCATGTGAAACAAGCAATTGATGCTGCTCTTCAAGCAAAAGCAGAATGGGCAAATATGAGCTGGGAACACCGCGCCAGTATTTTTCTTAAAGCTGCTGAATTGATTGCCGGACCGTACCGCGCAAAAATGAATGCCGCTACTATGTTGGGTCAGTCGAAGAATGCGTTTCAGGCAGAAATTGATTCGGCTTGTGAGATCATTGACTTCCTACGATTCAATGTGGAATACATGACTGAGATTTACAAGCAACAGCCGGAATCTTCGGAAGGCGTTTGGAACCGTGTGGAACAACGTCCGCTGGAAGGATTTGTGTTTGCGCTCACTCCTTTCAACTTCACTGCCATTGCCGGAAACTTGCCAACATCAGCTGCTATGATGGGTAATACCATTGTTTGGAAACCGGCTTTCACTCAGATTTATTCTGCGAATGTATTAATGGAAGTTTTCCGTGAAGCAGGAGTTCCTGATGGAGTGATTAATTTGATTTATGTAGACGGACCAACTGCTGGTGATATCATTTTCTCTCATAAAGATTTTGGCGGAATTCACTTTACCGGAAGCACCGGAGTGTTTCAGCATATCTGGAGAACGATCGGAGAGAACATCAAAAAATATAAGTCTTACCCGAGAATTGTGGGTGAAACCGGTGGAAAAGATTTCATTATGGTTCACAAATCTTCGAAAGCTAAAGAAGTGGCTACGGCTATTTCCCGTGGAGCTTTTGAATATCAGGGACAGAAATGTTCAGCGGCTTCCAGAGCGTACATTCCTTCTAACTTGTGGGAGGATGTGAAGAATTACGTAGTTGAAGATCTCAAATCCTTCAAAATGGGCGGCACAGAAGACTTCAGTAATTTCATCAATGCGGTAATTGATGAGAAATCATTTGATAATATTGCCAACTATATCGACAACGCAAAAGCCAGCGATGAAGTGGAAATCATTGCAGGTGGAAACTACGATAAGTCGAAAGGCTACTTTGTGGAGCCAACCGTATTGCTCACCAAAGATCCTAAATACACTACTATGTGCGAAGAGATTTTCGGACCGGTAATTACTATTTATGTGTATGACGAAGACAAATTCGAGGAAACGCTTGAGTTGGTGGACAATACTTCTCCATATGCGTTGACTGGTTCTATTTTCAGTCAGGACAGATATATGATTGAGTTAGCGACTAAAAAACTGGAGCAGTCAGCAGGTAACTTCTACATCAATGACAAGCCGACCGGCGCCGTTGTTGGTCAACAGCCATTTGGTGGAGCAAGAGGTTCAGGAACTAATGACAAAGCAGGATCTATGATCAACTTGTTGCGTTGGGTTTCTCCAAGAACCATCAAAGAGACTTTTGTGCCTCCTACGGATTACAGGTATCCGTTTTTGGGTGAAGAGTGATCGCTGATTGATCACTGATTTTTTGATTTCGCTGATTTTGAAGCCTCGTATTTTGATACGGGGCTTTTTTGTTTTCTCTTTAGTTATTAAAATTCAGAATGTTAGAGAATATTTGTATAGATTCTTCAATAGATTGTAACTCACCAAGTTCTTATTTGAAATCAACATTCTTAATACTATTCAGCTCAATATTTAGTACAGCTGTTATTTCACAAGATATTTTAAAAATTGAAGGGATTGTCGTTAATATGCATGATTCTACACAAGCTCTTCCTTACACTAAAATTTTCTCTGACACTACTCTAATTGCCGAAACTGATATAAATGGGAAATTCAGCTTAAAGCTAACAGACAAACCTGCTTTGCTTAAGTTCGATTTTGATTGGTTTATTCCCCGAGAAATACGATTTGATTCGTCTGGTTCTTATACAATAAAACTCAAACCGTATTTGATTTTTACTCGACATTTCTATGATAGCCAGAAAATCATTTTCGGTCCTAGTTATCAATTTCAAAACAAAGCTTTTGGCGGGAATCTCCATTTCAGTACACCTTATATTAATGATCGTACTTTAATTACACTTAATTTCAAAATATACTCTAGCTCTTCAAACTATAATTTCACTCGGATTACTACAGGAGTCGATTATTTATTTAAACACCGATATCCATATTACCTTCCCAATTTTGAATTAGGTTTTATGAGAGTTAGTTCGGAAAAATTCAAAATCGATGAGAGTTCTTTATTGTTCACCGATTTGAATTTTGATTTACCTTTACGCTTCTATCTCGGAATTCAAAAAATTTCTTATTCTCATAATTCAACAAACTTAGAGCTTTTTGGCTTCTCAGGAGGATTAGAAAGATATTTTTCAAATATCAGATCATATGTTCATCTGAATACAAATATATATGATGGTTTAACTACCTACTATGCTACAGTTGAAACAGGTATTAAAACATTTCAGAAATATTCTAATAATCTAAGTTCAATAATAAGTGTTAGAAAAATTGACAAATATTTAGAAATTAGCGCTGGTATAAAGTTTTCAATTACTTATCGAAAGAGTTATGATGCTTTATATAAGGAACTGAATAGTTATTAGTAAATCAGAAATAGAACATAATCATTGTTTCTTGCGGAGTCATTAGAATTCTAAATTGAACACCATGACATAATCTCATTTAAGCTCGTTATAAACCTCTGGTTAGGAATGCTGCATTGAAACTCTGCTTCATAATCTCATTTTATTCTGTCATTTCGAAGGAGTACAGCGACTGTGAAATCTAACTTTTGCCATAAATGTCTATCTTTAGATTTCTCCCTTCGGTCGAAATGACAAAGTTTGATCCTTACGAACCCATCTCAGGATGATCCTTTCTTAGAATTGAGCTTAATCCCATTCGATATTCGTTATTCTGAATTCAATACTCGTTATTCTATTTCTTCCTTTCCCCCGGCTTGTACGTTTCTTCCGCTCGGGCTTCAACGTCTTCGCGGTAATAGGCCACGTCTTTGAAGTTTACGTTGATGTACGGTTCCGCCTGATCGAAGAAGTGAGGAGAATCAGGATCGCCACTTTGTCCACCGGCGAGGATACTTTTTGCTTTTACTTTATCGCCGAATTCCACCACAGCAACAAAGCTGTTTCCGGAAGTTCCGTAGATCTTTTTGGTGTCATAGGTTCTGGCGCCGTACGAAGCCAGCGCTCCCCATCTGCCGGAGGCAAAACCAACCGGCAAGCTTGGCTTGTCATCATCAAAGTTCGGTGCGATGCTTCCGTCAATACGTTGGAACCGGTTTACTTCTCCCCATTTTAAATTCCAGGTTCCGAAGTCAGATTCAAGTTGATCCAGCGTTTGTTTAAAAATCTCTAAACGCTCTTTATAAGGAGAATCTGTTCCGTAATAATCAACTCGTTCCATAAAACTGAGCCCTTCAGGACGCTCTCCGTTTCTCAGATAATTCATTCCGTAGAAATGGGCGAGTGTCATAGCTACAGAAGTTGAATCCGTAGTAAAGTTCCAATCGTCTAAAATCTCTATAGCTTCTGCAGGAATTCCCATTTTGTCTCCTGACCGTTGATAAGCCCGAACGAGTCCGGGAATCAGTTTTTCAAAACCCGGCACTCTTGGTGAATAGGCTAATTCAATCAAGCCGTCCAATGTCAGATTTTCTGCTTCTGAAAGCAGATCAATAGAATGAACACCTCTGAAATTCTCAGAAATACGGGACATATAACCCGGATAGTCTTCTTTCTTCGGGCTGAATTCCGCTGCGGCAGTAAATGGAGTCGAGTTTGCATTTTGAATCCAGCCATTTCCCGGATTTAGCAAAGTAATGGCTTCATCAACCGGATGAAGTCCCTGCCAATCGGTTGCAGGATTGCTTCCATCTACCGGCTGAGTGTAATCAAATTGAGTATCTCTGATCGGAATAAAGTTACCGTGATAATAAGCGATATTCCCTTCCGAATCAGCAAAAACAGTATTATTGGATGAGTTCGTTTTGATCTTCATCATTTCGTTGAACTCTGTATGATTCGCTTTCTTGGTTCGGGTATAGGATTGCTCCAGTGCTTTCACCGGTTCCCACATCATCGCTGTTGCCACCCATTGATCGTCTACCTTGTGAGTAATTGGACCATGATGCGTTCGGTACATCGGGAATTTTTTCTCGAGCATTTCGCCATCTTCAGAATATTTCAAAGTGACAGAATCAGTTTCGACTTCCCTCCATTCTTCGCCGTACTTATACATTAGTTTTCCATCACGCTCTTCAATGGTTTGCTTGAATTCATCGATCACATCGGTATAGGTGGAGGTGTGCATCCATCCGGTGTTTTCGTTAAATCCCTGATAGATAAAAAACTGTCCCCATGTAACTGCGCCGTAGGCATTCAATCCTTCTTCGCTAACTGCATGAACTTCGCCTCTGAAATAAAACGAGGTATGCGGATTGATAAGCAACATCGCATTTCCTGATTCGGTAAGCTCTCCTGAAATTGCAATTCCGTTTGATCCTTTTGGCTCTTCGTATGGATCGGTAATTGTTAATCCATTTCCGAATTCGTTAAGTGCAAGCGAAGCTCTGTCTTCATAAAAAGCTTTAATTCTTCGTGTTGAAACCCGTTCAATATCTCCACCAATAGATCCTTCGCTAAAATACATTGGCATCCACGGCTCGAATTTTTCAAGAAGCATTGGTTCAACTTCCGGATGAGTAGCCAGATAATAATTCAGTCCGTCTGCCCAGGCATCGCAAAGTTCTTTAAGCCATTCCGGTGCACTTTCGTAATTGGCAATCGCTTCCTCTTTTGTCATAAATAGTCGAGCACGAAGATCGCTGTACAATGCGCTTTCTCCTTCTACTTCAGCAAGCCTGCCAATTGCCCAAACATAATTTCGTTCTATTCTTGGAAAATCATCCTCGGCCTGTGCATACATCAATCCAAAAACGGCATCGGCGTCAGTTTTACCGTAAACGTGTGGCACTCCGAAGTAGTCACGCATAATGGTGATGTTATCAGCTTGTTGTTTGAGACGGGTTAGTTCAGGATCGCACGCTCCGAATACAAATAACAGAGCGAAGGATAAGAGGAAGAGCTTTTTCATGGGTGTAGTTAGTTTAACATTTACTCCAAATGTAGATATGGTGCAGATAAAATGAAACTAAACGGAAATTTAAGGTAGATAAGTAAATAAGTTGATAAGGATATTTTCTACCTATCTACTTATCTCCTAATCAACTAAACTCACCACAACATCATTTTCATACAAAACACACTTCCGCCGCTTTTCAAAAACTCGGCTGTGCTGAATTCATGTACTTTGAATCCGTGATCTCTCAGGTTTTGATTTACATCAGTACAACCTTGCTGAATAAATACATTCTTGCCATCCGGCGAAGTGGCATTGCAGGCAAAAAGTTCTTCGGCCTCGTACTTTGAAGCTTCAATTACATTCTCAAACATGGCGTAGATTAACTCTAATCCTTCATCAGTAAAAGCCTTGGAATAGATTAAAGCCGTTTTTTCATCTAAAACACACAGGCAAGTATCCAGATGGTAGAATTTATCGCTCACCAGTTCTAACATAATAACCGGGATGCTGAATTTTTCCGTGATGTGTTCATAAACCTCTTTGGATGAACGGAAACCATATCCTCCCCAAAGCAGCTTTTTCTTAAAATGCCAAATGGCATCTCCCATCCCCTCAAAGTCGGTAAACTTATTTTCATCTAAATAATGAACTTCGTAGCTGCTTTCTTCATACACTTTTTGAATGAACGGCACTTCTCCCTTTCTTTCATCAGCGTGCATTATGCTCATCAGCACTTTTTTATTCCCATCATCATCGATAAAGGGCAAACTCTGATTGGCACAAAAAACCATATCCGGATAACCACGCTCTCCGTCAATTATATGAGTGTATAACCCTAATTCTTCGTATCCATTTTTTAAATGATCCCATTCATCCTGAGCAGCAATTTTATCAATATCTCCGATATTTCCCTGCATGTGCGGATTGATTACATACTCAACATCAAAGTGTGTTGGCTTTACCAAAAGTACTTTTCTGGGTGCCGGCATTGAGTCCAGATCTTTGTATGAAAAATCCAGTTCTTTTAAATTTGTAATCACTTTGTTCATTACAGAATCTATCAAAATTATTTTTAAGTAAATTAAGATATGCTAAAAGTACATTTCAAGCACCACAAAATGCTTCATTTCTTATCTTATCTGTATCCACTTCTAACTCTAAATCTCTTTCATATTTAGAGATAATGATTCTACTCCCCGGAATAATATTTCCAAAGTTATCCGTTAATCCTTCTCCATTTTCGAAACTACTGAAATGAGTGTACCTGAATTTTATTTTATTGCTACTTAAGTTACTACATGAAAATCCGTTCCCGGGCCCTGCTATATCACTAATTATTTGATTAGGGCTAAATTGTAGTCTCAAAGTATTGGTTTCTTCTATATAGGTTTCTGTATGATTTCTCGTTGTTCCCCAGACATTCACACCATTATTTTCAAAACCTACTTCAAACTCGATTGACTCTCCATCTTCCCTATCAATTCCTTCTATTTCAATAAAGAAAGACTGGCAGCAAAGACGCATTTCCCCCATAACATTTGTTGCTGTTTCATCTGGTGTTTTATTGAAAAGGTCTATTTTTTTACCTGAGCTATCCGATAATGTAAATTGATAGTTAGTTCCGAATTTAATAGAGTCCTCGGTGTAAAAATTATGCGTAATGATATTATCATCAAAAACTATAACACTGTCTTTCAAAAATTCAGTGTTAGACGAATCAATATTTTTTAAAGAAGCTTTTACTTCGAGTTCTAACTCTTCCTCAGAATCAGATCTGGTTTTAATATCGTTTATTCGGATAAAATTAATTTCCCTGTCAAGATCCAAAATTCCATAAATAGTATAAATACTATTGCCTTCTATAATTGGTGTCAAAGAATTATCACAGCTAAATATAAAAACCAATAGCAAACAACAGGTTTTCAATGAGGTCGATATTATTGATCGATTTTTAGTTTTATTTGTTGGCATATGGATTTATTTAATAGATGCTTTTACAGAAAAGTATGGCAAAAAAGATGTCTGGTTAATTCGTTCGACCGTGTTTAAATCAACGTAAAAAACATTGCTGCGATCGTATAAGTTAATAGCACCTATTTCTGCTTCAAATTTGAAGCTATCAGAAAAATCAAACCCACGCTTCATAGAAATATCTAATCTGTGATAGTAAGGTAGTCGCTTTCCATAGGGTTCTGAATACAAGGTCCTTGCTGTCCCCGGTCCTTCAATAATGTCCCGATTTCTTATATCCAATAACAGATCGAAACCCAAAACTTGAGTGTATGGCAAACCGGACCCAAAATCCCAATTTGCACTCAGAGTATAATCTCCCAATTTGAGATTGCCTAAAGTGTTAAATTTATGCCGTTGGTCATGTGGTGGTGAATATTTTAAAATTTCTCCTTGAATCCAGGCACCTAAATCATCTATACCTGCGCTATATTCAACTTGACTCCATCCATATCCTAAATACCCATAAAAAATTTCTGATTCATAGCTGATCCTGAAATCAGCACCAAAGCCTGTTGAATTTGCACGAGTAGTTTCTAATTCTAATTTGGCTTGAGGATTCCATTTAGAAACGGGGATATTTTCATTGTTTTTATAATAAGCCTCTATGTTTGTAGTCCATTTTTCAGATATCTTGTTTTTGAGCCCTCCAATTAAATGAAATGATTTTGGTGAAGGCTCTCCTATTTTGTTTGGCCTAAAAACTGTAAATGTTGTACCAGCATCTCTCTGATCAGTTATTCCATCCATAATTTGATTATAAATACCGGTTGCGAAGCTAACTTCTGATTTATTTGTACCGGTTGGTCTCCATAAAAGTCTTAATCGTGGCTCAAAAGTGGTTTTAGTTAATGTTGAAAGCTGAGTACCTAAACTTGGTAGAATTTTTAAAGAATTAGTTACACTAAATTCAGTCTTTGCATAAATCTGAAATAAGGGAACTTTTACATCTAACTTACCCAAGCTTGTATATTTTTCGTCGACCGTAGCAGAATATTCCTGCAAAATAAGGTTAAAACCATATTCGATTTTTTGATCTATCAGAAATTCTTCTAAATCTAAGCGCAGGTAAGTTTGAGCTACCCTGCCCTTCCTATCAGTATTAAATTTATCCCCTTCACTATTATTAAAAACTGAGCGACCTAAAGAAACTTCATACGGGTGGTTGAAACTTTCTGCAAACCCAAAGCATCGTAAACCAATCCCCGTATTAGACCAATTCAAATAGTTATCTCTTCTTGTGCTTATTCTCCCTTTATCTCCGGTGAATATCCCGGAAATGCTACAATTAAAACCATCTCCCTTCAAAGAGTATCTGGCTATTAAATCATAAAACTGCATATCCTGTTGTTGTGTACCTAAATATCCTGAAAATTGTGAAATGGTTGAGTACCGACCATTTATCATCAAAGATGATGATGATTCACGAATTGGGCCTTCAAAGAACACTCCGGATATATAAGGACTGAAACTTGAACTTGAAGAGTAATCTAAAAAATCTCCTGTTTTAAGTGTTGCATCTATTACTGCTGAATTCCCACCCATAAACTCATTATCAAATCCTCCTGCCATAACATCCACGTTACTTATTGCTTGATCTGGAAATGCAGAAAATAAATTCGAAATATGGAAAGGTTTCACAATAGGTATGTTATCTATCAAAACGTAATTTTGAGCCGGTGTTCCACCTCTTATATACAAATCACCACCTTGATCTCCCACGGTAATTACTCCGGGTATTGTTTGAATGTATGCCATCAAATCTCCATCAATATTCATAGATGGCACTCTGCTTATCTCTTCGCTACTTATCCGGGTGATACCAACCTGTCCTGTTGTGATTTCTTTCTCAGCTATTACATACACCTGATCAAGTTCTTCCC
The DNA here is from genome assembly GCA_965267565.1 of Balneola sp. Classification (GTDB taxonomy): domain Bacteria; phylum Bacteroidota; class Rhodothermia; order Balneolales; family Balneolaceae; genus Balneola. The sequence goes on along the minus strand of OZ254085.1, from coordinate 2,188,623 downwards.
GAGATGCTTCGAGCTCTATTCTGACTACTTCGATAGCATTATCATTCAGCGTCAACTGCTCTTCAAAGGTTTTGAAACCAACGAAAGACACCTTAAAGTTATACACTGGATTTTCCAGCCCTCTTATTTCACAGAAACCGTCTGTATTTGTAACGCAGTATTCAGAAAATTCATCTTCACCAGGTATAAATAGCAAAACATTAGCTCCCGCAATCGGTTGTTTACCATTTTCAAGAACAAAAAGTCTAAGGGTTTTCTTACTCTGGCTAAAGCCGGATGTTGTACAAATAATGATGAAAAGAATTATTAGCGATATTCTGATAAATGTCTCCGGAACTTTTTTTCTTAAATTTTTTAAAATGCGATAATGAACACATCGCATGATCATGTTACAAAGAACAAAATAATCTTTACCAACTAACTCAAATATAAAACAATCATTCTAACTATCTTTGTTAAGCTAAAAATTACATTCAATGAGCAATCATAATTTAATAGTTGCCTTTGGGGGTGTTTCTCCTGAGCACGAAGTTTCAGTATTAACTGCTATTCAGGCTATTTCCAGCTTGAAGGAATCAACGTATAATTTAATTCCGTTGTACATTACCAAATCGGGAAAATGGCTTACCGGTGAACCACTATTGGAATTGGAAAATTATAAAGATCTCAGCAGATTGGAGAATGATTCCATTGCGTGCGCTTTTATCAAAGATGAAGCCGGACGAACTCATCTGAAGCAACAAGATGCGACGGGACTTTTCGCCAAACCAAAATCATATCCGGTGTACGCTGTGCTCTGTGCTTTTCATGGAAATGATGGTGAAAACGGATCATTTCAGGGGATTTGTGAATCATTTAATGTTCCTTATACAGGAAGTAATGTGCTCGCTTCTTCCATCGGAATGGATAAAGTTAAAGCCAAACAACTTTGTGAAGCCAACCAAATTCCTGTGACTGACAGCCTGGATTTCTATGAAAGTGACTGGGAAAAAGATCAGGAAACCATTTTGAAGGAAGCAGAAATGATCGGCTATCCACTAATTGTAAAACCCTGCAGTTTGGGAAGTAGTATCGGAGTTTCCAGAACGGAAAATCAGGAGGAGTTGATTGAAGCTGTTGAAATTGCTTTCCGTTACGATGCCCACTTATTGATTGAAGACGCCATTCAACCACTCATGGAAATTAACTGTTCTGTTTTGGGTACGGCCGAAAATTGCAAAGCCAGTGTGTGTGAACGTCCGCTGGGAGTGACTGAGACTTTATCTTTTCAGGATAAATATCAAAGTGGCGATGGCGCTGATAAAGGAATGGCATCTGCTGACCGGATTATTCCTGCTGATATTTCGCCCGAACTAACCGAAGAAATTCGTGAGCTCTCGATGAAAATCTTCAAAACATTTGGAGCATCCGGTGTGGCAAGGCTCGACTTTCTGGTTAATTCCGAAACAGAAAAAGTATACTTCAACGAGATCAATACCATTCCGGGTTCTTTCTCCTTCTATTTATGGGAGAAATCTGAAATCTCGTTTTCCGGATTAATGGAAGAGCTCATTAAAATAGCACTAACCAATCATCAACAAAAAAACGGTCGGGTACTCACTTACGATACAAACCTTCTGAATGAAAAAGCCGCTAAAGGCATTAAAGGACTAAAAGGGATCAAAAACTAACATGAAGAATTATACACTATACTTAGTTCTGCTGGCATTTTTTTTTAGTTGTGGAAAAAGCACAGAGGTTACCATCGTAGATGACAGTAATGACGTGTTGCCGAGTGAAAACCCTATTGATAACCGACCGATTGAAAATCGTCAGACAGAAAGTTTTCGCAAAATTGCTATCGGTGAATCAGGTGAGATTCAAACTCTGGATCCGTTATTCGCAAACTCCGGCAGCGAGCTTAGAGTGGTTGCCATGATTTATGACGGCCTTACAAAGCTTGATGACAATGGAACTCCAATTGGAGCGATTGCAAAAAAATGGTCGATAACCCGTGATTCTTTGACGTACAAATTCACTTTGAGAGATAATATATTTTTCCACAATGATGTTCGCTTTACAAGCGGTTTAGGAAGACAAGTTACTCCTGATGATATCCTGATGAATTTCCGAAGAATGGCATCGTTAGAAGTTCCTGACAACGCAGCCGGCATGTTCAAAAATATAATTGGGTTCAACGCTTTTCATTCAGAACAAACCAATATAAAGATTCCCGGAAACAGAGTAATTACTTCTATCGAGGGAATGTCTTCGGATACCGATTCCACAATTACATTCCGGCTTTCCAAAACCGATCCTGATTTTCTAAAAAAACTAGCACACCCCTGGGCCTCTGTGTATCCAAGAGAAAGTCTTCCTCAAAATAAACTGCCTATTTCCAGACCTATTGGCACCGGGGAATTCTATTTGGCGCAAAGACAGGATAATGTGTTAATCCTCGCTTCTTTTGACAATTATTTTACCGAATTAGATTTACCCACCAGAATTGATCTTACGTTTGGGAAAAAGGAGTCAGATATTTATCAGGATTTCGCAAAAGGATCAATTGATGCCATCATTGAACCAAGCCCCAAAACACTTTTACAGGTTACCGACAGCTCAGGAAATACCGACCCGATTTTTTCAGAGAAGTACATCTTAACAAACCAGGGCGTATTCAACTCAATCAAAGTATATTACAATCCTGAATCTGAGAATTCTCCATTCAAAGAATTTCTAAGCAGCCGTTCTCCTGACTTCGCAAATTTTGAACCGTTTTTAGGACAAGTAAAATTACTGAATCCATCCGATTCCAGTGCCAATTTAGAAAACAATTCAGTTCAGTTTGCTTACACTGAGAATCCAGCTGAATTATATTTAATCGATAAAATAGCTGACCAATTCTCTGCTCAGGGATTAACGGTAACTTTGAATTCGTCTTATGCAGTTACTGATCTGGTTTCATTTTCAACAAGAATATTTCCTGATGCTGAAGCCGTCCTAAAATGGGATTATCCTGTCTTTATTTTATCCAAAAAGAATGTAGATGGAATAACTATCTCTGAAACACCCTGGAATATCTCTTTCGATGGGGCAACCGTAAACCAGAATTAATACTATGAAATTTGCGGTTGTAGCTAATCCACATAAATTCGAAGTTAAAGAAGTTCTTAACCAAACGATTGCCTGGGCAGAGGAACATTCGGTTTCACTTTTTATTTCTGAAGAAACCTGCAAACTAACCGACGCTCACAACCCTAAAGTAATATCCAAAACCAAAGATGATATTTCTGCTATTGATCATTGTGATGTGGTTGTCGTCATCGGTGGAGATGGTACCATTTTATACACTGCCCGAATTGCCAAACATTCCGGGAAACCAATTTTAGGAGTGAACGGCGGTAGACTTGGTTTTATGACCGATACTCCATTGGAAGAACTGGAAGAAGCACTACAAGCCGTTAAAAGTGGAAATTATACGATTGATGAACGGCATTTTCTGAAAGCAAACCTGAATAATGATCAGGAGTTTTATGCCTTGAATGAATTTCTTTTTACGCGGAAAGACTCAACGTCCATGATTAACATCAGTGCCGAATATGATGGAAGTTTAATCAACACCTATTGGGCAGATGGATTAATCATTTCTTCTTCTACCGGATCAACCGCTTATAATTTATCTTCGGGCGGGCCGATTGTTGTTCCCGGAACAGGTGTTATGTTGGTAACGCCCATTAATCCACATACGCTTACAACCCGACCGTTAGTAGTTCGATCCGACAGAGTTTTAAAAATCAGAGTTGATAAACAGCAAAGTGATGTTTCCTTTTCTTACGACGGAGTAAACTGCAAAGTAGATTCGCTTCCTCTGGAAGTTGAAATCACCGTGTCCGATTTGGCATTTAATCTCATTCGTCTTCCAGGGCACACTTATTTTGAAACACTCCGAAATAAATTGATGTGGGGGAAAGATTCGAGGAGAATTAAGGATGAATAATTATGAATTTTGAATGTTGAAATATCAGTTTCCGAGAGGAATTAATTCAACATTCATCATTTAAAATTCATAATTTTAAGCTGTTCTGGAAGCGATTTTTTAATCATTAAACACAAACTAATACAAAATGAAAGTAACAGTAGTTGGAGCAGGTGGAAACGTAGGATCAACTGTAGCGTTGACCGTTGCTCAGCGTGATTTTGCCAAAGAAGTAATAGCCGTTGATTTGGAAAAGAAAGACGGTGACAAAACATTTTATCCTTCAAAAGGTCGTGCATTGGATCAATGGGAATCTTCTCCTGTTCATCTTTTTGATACGCGTATAAAAGGAACTACTGATTATGCCGATACCAAGGGTTCTGATGTTTGTGTGATTACAGCCGGTGTTCCAAGAAGACCGGGCATGAGCCGTGATGACTTGCTCGAAATTAACGCAAATATCGTAAGCAGCGTTACGAAGGAATTAGTTAAATATTCTCCTGATACCATAATCATTGTGGTTTCGAATCCTTTGGATGTTATGGTACAGGTTGCCAAAGATGCCAGCGGACTTCCTTACGAAAAAGTAATGGGAATGGCTGGAATTCTTGACACCGCAAGATACAGAGCGTTTATCGCTGATGAATTGAACGTGTCTCCAAAAGATATTCAGGCATTACTGATGGGTGGACATGGCGACACCATGGTTCCACTGCCAAGATTCACCACGTTGAGCGGAATGCCGATCACTCATTTTATTTCTGATGAAAGATTAGAGGAAATCGTAAATCGTGCTAAAAAAGGTGGTGGTGAAATCGTAGGACTGATGGGAACATCAGCTTGGTATGCGCCGGGAGCAGCAGCAGCTCAAATGGTGGAAGCTATTTTACTTGATCAAAACCGAATTTTCCCGGTTTGCGCACATATTGACGGTCAGTACGGAATTGATGACCTCTACATTGGTGTTCCTGTGAAGCTTGGAAAAGGTGGAATAAAAGAAGTAATTGAGGTTGAATTAACCGAAGAAGAAAGCGATCTTTTACATCAGTCGGCTGATGCTGTGCGTGGCACACTCAACGACTTTAAAAAACTAATGAATAAGTAAACAAACGAGGACTAAGGTCTTCACTACTTGCACTTATAAAGCCCTTCGATTTCGGAGGGCTTTTTTTATTTACAAAAAAAAGCCCCTCACTTTTCAGTAAAGAGCTTTTAATTCTGCCATTTTGCAATCTATTCCGAAGCTGAATCCTTCAGCAAATGCTTAAAATCCTTTTTGAATTTTTTGATTTTCGGAGCAATTACGTAAGCACAGTATCCTGCGTTCGGATTGTTTTCAAAATAATTCTGATGGTAATTCTCAGCCACATAGTAATTCTTTAATGGCTCGATGGTAGTCACAATCGGGTCATCCCAAAGATCAGACTCATCCGTTTTCTTCAACGATTTCTCCGCTATCTGTCTTTGTTCTTCATTGTGATAATAAATCACCGACCGATATTGCTCACCTACATCATTTCCTTGCCTATTCAATGTGGTAGGATCATGAGAATGCCAGTGAATCTCGAGTAACTGCTCGTAAGAAATTACATCGGGATCGTAATGAACTCTCGCCACTTCCACGTGACCGGTTCCTCCATTTACTACTTCTTTATAGGAAGGATTATCAACATGCCCGCCGGAATAACCCGATTCAACGTGCTTTACTCCTTCTACTAATTCATAAACAGCTTCCACACACCAAAAGCACCCTGCTCCGAATGTGGCCTTCTCCAGTTTCTTATCCATCTTTTTATCCTGTGCAAATGTTAATGAGGTTAAGCTTAAAAAAAGTCCTGTAAATATTAATTTCTTAAACATAATCTTGTTGTTTTGTTCTTTTTATCCAAGAAACGAATTTTTAAACCCTTTACTATCACAAATGATTAACAAATAAAGTGCCAAAATTCATTTCATTCACTTATACTTTATTTGATTGTAAACTCAACCTGAATCAATTAATACTACGAATGAAGAGATTAACCGGTTTTTTACTTCTTATACCGCTTTTGTTTTCACTGTCATGTATGAACTCGAAAATTAACCGAATGGCAAAAAAAGCAACCTCTCCGGTACAACTTGTGGATTCTCCCTCGGGCACATTACAGCTTATTTTTGAACTGAAAGATGGCACTCCAACTTACAGACTTAACAAAGGGGCAGACTTCGTCATCCTTTCTTCTGATCTGGGTGTAGTTTTAGAGGATGAAAATCTGGGCGAAAATTTTGAAATCATCGGCTATCAAAAAAGAGATTCATCGAGTGTATGGACACAACCCTGGGGAGAAGTAAAAGAAATTGAGGATACTCACACTGAACTTTCGGTATTTCTAAAGCATAAATCCGGCAAGCGAATGAATGTAATTTTTCGCTTATATGATGACGGGCTTGGATTCAGATACCACTGGCCGGAGCAAGATCATATGAATGAGTTTGTGATCATGGAAGAGAAAACTCAGTTTGTATTGGCTGATGATCACGATGCTTGGTGGTTGCAAGCTTATATCCCAAATCGTTACGAGCATATCAATAAAGCTACTAAATCTTCTGAGATTGATACTGCGGCAACTCCGCTTACTATGAGAACTTCAAGCGGAATGTATCTGAGTTTTCATGAAGCAGCACTGACCGACTATTCCTCCATGTCACTAAAAAATACCGGAAACAATGTCTTCCAAACCAAGTTATTTCCATGGATGGACGGAACCAATCACAAAGTTCGGGCGAAAACTCCTTTCGTCTCTCCGTGGAGAACCATCAAAGTAAATGAAACACTCGATGGTTTGGTGAACAACTACATCGAACTGAATTTGAACGAACCTTCAAAAATTGAAGATACTTCTTGGATAAAACCCGGTAAATATGTGGGAATTTGGTGGGATATGCACCTGAATCGAAAAACATGGTACTCAGGTGAAAAGCACGGAGCCACCACCGAATACACCAAGGAATGGATTGATTTTGCCGCAAAACATGGCTTTGATGGTGTTCTTGTAGAAGGTTGGAATATCACCTGGGATGGAAACTGGATCGAAAATTCAGATCAGTTCAAATTTATGGAATCGTATCCCGATTACGATTTGGAAGAAGTTACTGAATATGCGCAATCGAAAGGAACCAACATCATCATGCACAACGAGACTTCTACCGGAATAGAAAATTATGAGAATCAAATTGATGAGGCTTTTGCCTACTACGAAGAATTGGGAATAAACACTATAAAATCCGGGTATGTGGGCGATATGATTGCAAACGGACAGTGGCATCACGGACAATATATGGTTCGGCATTATCGAAAAGTGGTTGAAAAAGCTGCCGAGCATAAAATTATGCTCGACGTTCACGAACCCATAAAAGACACCGGAATCCGCCGAACCTGGCCAAACATGATGACTCGTGAAGGTGCTCGCGGACAGGAATACAACGCCTGGAGTGGCGATGGAGGAAATCCGCCAAATCATGTTCCAACTATTTTATTTACCCGAATGCTCTCGGGACCTTTTGATTACACCCCGGGTGTGTTGGATGTATTGTTGAAAGATAATGAAGAAGGTCGCCCTAATAACCGGGTGCATTCTACACTTGCTGGCGAACTCGCTTTGTATGTCGTGATCTACAGTCCGCTTCATATGGCTGCTGATTTGATGCACAACTATGAGCAATATCCTGTACCATTTCAGTTTATAAAAGAAGTTCCTGTAGATTGGGAATACACCCAATTGTTAGCCGGAGAAATCGGGAAACATGCTACCATCGTTCGAAAAGATCGCAACTCCGATGACTGGTATTTAGGCGCAGTGACAGATGAAAATGCCCGTGAATATGTAGTGGATCTGGATTTCCTTGATCCGAATAAAGAATATGAAGCCATTATTTATTCCGATGGTCACGGAGCTGACTATGAAACGAAACCGTATCTGTTACTTAAATACGGTCAAATTGTAAATTCGAGCGCTACGCTAAAAGTTTCTATGGCGAGAGGCGGTGGAATGGCGGTTCGGTTTAAAGCCAGAAATTAATTTGTCTCCAAAAAATCGTGTCACTTGTTATATGGCTGAACAATAACCAAATTCAATACTATGAATAAATACATGTTAATTTTGTTTGATCAGGAAGAAGCTTTTGAAGCTATGTCAGCTGAGGATATGGAAAATGAAATTGCTGAACATATGAAATGGATCGAGGAACTTGGAGATCGTTATGATTCAGGCGAGGCATTACTTCCGGATGTGAAATCAGTAAAAGGAAAAGATGCGATTGTTACCGATGGTCCTTTCATTGAGTCTAAGGAAATAGTTGGTGGGTACTATATTCTCTTAGCGGAATCTTTAGATGAAGCCACAGAATTGTCAAAAGGCTGTCCTGTACTGAAAAATGGCGGAAGAATCGAAGTCCGTGAAGTCATGCAAATGGATTGATAAATTCTTCCTCATATACCGATACCCATACTATGGAACATCTTTTTCGACGGCAGTCGGGGAAGATGTTTTCAGTTTTAGCCGGTTTATTTGGGTTTGGCAATTCTGCTTTAATTGAAGATATCATTCAGGAAACCTTCCTTACTGCAATGAAAACCTGGAGAGCAAAAGGAGCTCCCGAAAATCCTGAAGCGTGGTTGATGCAGGTAGCAAAGAACAAACTCATCAATGAACTGAAGAAAAGAAGTAATCGTGCTCGCCTTAATGAAGTTTTCGCCGCTGAAAAGATCGAGGACAAAGTCGATGAGATTTTCTTAGAAGAGAGAATTAAAGACAGCCAGTTAAAAGCGTTGCTCACTTGTGGCAATCCTGCCTTAAAACCCAAAGAGCAAATTATGCTCACGCTAAAGATTCTTTCGGGTTTTAGTGATAAAGAGATTGCTTCTGCACTCTTGAGCACTCCTCAGGCCGTTAAAAAAGCGATCTACAGAACAAAGAAAACGCTTCAGGCTCATCAACCTGATTTTAGTTCTGATCTGACTGAATCTGACATTGAGGAGCGGATGGAAACGGTTCAAACTATTATTTATCTGATTTTCAATGAGGGATATAAACAAACGCTGGGAGATAATTTAGTCAATGAAGATTTATGCTTCGAGTCTTCCCGATTGGCTGTTTTAATTTCTGAAATTGAAGGAAAGCATCAGCCTAAAACTTTTGCCTTAATTGCATTAATCTACTTTTCACTTTCCAGATTTCCTTCCCGAACGGATGATCGCGGTTCTATGGTTGATCTCCAGTTTCAGGACAGAAGTAAATGGGATAAAGATCTCATAGAAGCAGGGGCTTTTTTCTTGAAAAAATCCAGAGACACTGATGCACTTTCAAAATATCATCTGGAAGCCACCATTGCATCTTTGCATTGCATGGCCGACTCTTTTAAAGAAACCGATTGGGAATCAATTGCTTATTGCTATGAAAAACTTCATCAAATTCTGCCAAATAGTGTAGTGCAAATAAATTATGCTATTGCCCTTAGTCACACCAGAGATTTAAATTCAGGATTGAAAGAACTGGTTAAGATCGAAGATGAGGTCAAAAAGCCTCTCAAATCTTTATTTTATGCCGCCAAAGCAGATATTTTATTCAGGTCCGATAAAACTGATCTTGCACTTTCTTACTACAGAGTTGCTTTGGATTCTACAGAAAACATATTTGATAAGAAGTTTATCGAAAGTAGGATTGCCAAGTGTGAAGCACAAGAATAATCAGAGGTATTTATTATCAGAATGTTCGGTGATCAATAAAAGTAATTAAATTATTTTCCGTATCGATCAAAAAGAAATCGTGATCTCCCGAATCCATTGTTATAGCTGTCCCTCCATTTTTGAAATTGCTGTAAGAAATTGGAAATACCTGAAGTGTATTCTTATGATTTCCAATTCTAATAGTATGTTGATCTATTTTTAACTGAAATTTATCGGAGGTAAATTTTAGTCCGACCAATTTGTCTTCAACAAAATCTAAAATAATACCATCGTAATGATATTTAGTTGCTGTCACTTCGTCCATTTCCCAGTAAACGGTAGTAATATCAGTAGGCACATCAAATTTATTAACTACTTGTGCAGGGCTATTTCCATACTGAATAAATTCTCCGCTACTTATCTGCTCAATCTTAATTACTGATCGAACAGGAATATTATCATATACAGGTTCGGTTTGAGCAGATGCTTTTTCTGAAGCTAAAAAAACTGCAATACAAAATGTAATAATTCCTTTAATAAACATTGACTTAAAATGTTCTGTGATCAATAAAAGTAATTAAGTTATTTTCTGTTCTGATTAAAAGGAAATCATGATCTCCCGAGTCCATTGTTATAGCCGTCGCCCCATTTTTGAAATTATTATAAGAAATTGGAAACGCTTGAAGCGTATTTTTATGATTTCCTATTTTAAGAATATGCTGACCTATATTTAGTTGGTACACGCTTGATGTAAGTGTAAAGACTTCTAATTTGTCATCGACAAAATAAACTGTAAGACCATTACCATAGTCATATTTAGTTGCAGTCACTTCCGACATTTCCCAATACTCATTTGAAATGCTAACAGGCGCATCAAATTTATTGACTACTTGTGCAGAGCTATTTCCATACTTGACAAATTCTCCACTGCTTACCTGCTCAATCTTAATTACGGATCGATCAGGAATATTGTCATATACAGGCCCATTTTGACCAAAGAGTAAATTGGTATAAAATAAAACAAGAAAAAAAAGTATAGTTGTTTTCATGATTGTTTAATTACAAGTGCTTTCGTTTTGGTTAACGGTACCGTCATTATTAAATTTTGTTGCCATATACTGGTTCGGATTCACTTTATTACGTGATGCTCCTAATTCAGCTTTCACATGTACATGAGGTAATACCGTAATCTCCTCTGTTGACTGAGCATTACCTGTATCACCAGTGATACCAATTTTCTCACCGGCATAGATTTGATCACCTAAAGACACATTCACTCCATTCAAATGTGCATACCGCATATACACTTCATTACCGTCTATTATAGATTTAATCTCAATGTAGTTTCCATATGAATCACGCTTAAATTCTCCTGGTGACAAGGAATCTACAACCGCTGTAACTTCCCCCGCATTTGCAGCAAACAAGTTGCTGTTTAATGGCGAGGAAATATCAATTCCGTCATGAAATCTGGTTCCCTGATCTCTTGTGAAGCCAAAGGTACCGCCTTCTTTATTCCACCCATTTGATTTCGTTACATCTGGGTTTTTTATAGGATCACCAAGACAAGGTTGATCCGGGAATATATTTTCACACTCACCCTCTGAGTTAAACCATTCGTAAGGTTTACAAATTTCAGGATCTACCGGGCCTCCATCGTCCTCACAAGGCATTGTCGGATCATCGCATGGGGGAAATGGCCCGTTTCCTCCCGTATCTCCGCCCCCTTCGCCAGGAGTATCTTCTTCCGGCACATAACTCCAATACCCGGAAACACATCCCCAGGTTGTAGCCCATTCCCATCCGTGTTCAGGTGTCCATACTCTAATCAAAAAAGAGCCATATCCGGTACAAACAAATTCCCAATCTCCACTTGATTTTTTCTTTTGATCATTTATTACCTGATGTAACCAACTGTCTTCTCCATATTTAGAAAGCCAGTCTTGTACTTTTTCAAAAATCTCTTCATTGTCCGGTATCATACACCTCGCAACCCTAACCACATTTTCTTCCCCTTTATAAGAAGCTACCCGGGAAAAATCTTTAACTTCTTCAGATGTGAATGTCCTCTCAAAAACTTTTACTTCTTTGCCTTTAACATATTTCTTTGGCACATCTATGTAAAAAGATTCATAAATATATGGAAAGCGATGAGATTCTTTTGCTAAAGTACTTACTGTGCAGTAAAACTTAGAGCCTTTTTTAAAATTTTGCTTTAATTTTTCGGATTCTTTTATTCTCTCAAATATCAGTTCGTCATTTGTATCAATCTCTTCAACAGATGTCGAGCAGCTCAGCCCTAAGATCAGTACAATTAATAAAGAAATCCTGAAACTATTTTTTTCATTTACATATGGTTAGATGTATTTCTAATAAAGAGTGTCTCTCATTCAAATTGTTACATCTAATCTATCATCAGGTTTTAAAAGTGATCAAAGAGGCTCCGTACCTGCATTTGTGGGTTGTCAAATTCTTTAGTAAGGGCTTAAGAGATAGCGCTTACCATTTCATGGTCATGTTCTGCCTCTATTATACCCTGATAATCTAATCTTAAGTTGGGAAGACATTCCCCCATAACGATACTTTCGGGATATACTCGATATGGCGTAAACCGTAAACAATATCTTTGATTTAAAAAGTGCTCACGAATGGAGTCGAACCATCACGACCGTTAGGTCACACGCCCCTCAAGCGTGCGCGTCTACCAATTCCGCCACGTGAGCTTTTGAAAGGATTGCAAAGATAGTGTTAGATTATTAAAAAAACACCCTAATTCCGTTAAGAAATACAAAATGTAGCACCCTCTATATAATGCAACCCGTAAGGGCAATTCATGAATTGCCCTTACGGGTTGAAACGGAGGTTTCGAGTATACAAACGATCGCAATTTTTTGTACCAAAACCCGTATCATCTGCCTCATCAAATTTCAGCTTTGCTCCGAAAATATTTTACAGACATAACCCTTATTGGTATTGCTACAGTTTGGGCACTCAATTTCAGTGTAGTAAAGGTCGCTCTCTTAGAATTTGATCCGTTTAGCTTTAATGCCATCCGCTATGTACTTGCCTTTGGTTTACTGTGGTTTGTAGCGTATAAAAAAGGATTTTCTTTAAAAGTTAAAAGAGAACATCTTTGGGCTTTAATCGGCATCGGAATTATTGGAAACCTGTTGTATCAGGTTCTGTTTATACTCGGACTTAATTTTACCAAAGCTGCAAACGCTTCCGTGATGTTGGGCACCATTCCTATTTGGGTAGCTTTACTATCCCAATTTTTTACCGAAGAAAAACTGACTCTGTTAAAATCGATAGGCGTTCTTTTTGCATTTGCCGGAGTTAGCATGATTGTAGTGGGCGGGGATAATGAACTCTCTTTTGAATCTGATACTTTTCTTGGCGATATCATCACTATACTATCTGCAATTGTATGGGCTATTTACACAATCTTATCAAAAAGATATCTCAAGTTTTATAATTCTACCCAGTTCTCTGCTTTTATGGCGATGATCGGATTTATCTGCTTGGGATTAATTGGCATTCCTTCTTTGATGGAAACTGACTTTACTTCCATTTCCTTAAAAGCATATGGAGGATTAGTTTACAGTGGATTGCTTTCTGTCGGAGTTGCTTATCTGGTCTGGAATAACGGAATTGTAAAGATAGGCGCTGTCCGAACTGCTACTTATCAAAATCTGGTTCCCGTTTTAGGTTTATTTTTCGGAGTGATGATTTTGGATGAAGAACTCACACTATTTCAATATATTGGGGCGCTTTCCGTTATTGCGGGAATTGTTATGGCTCGGTACCCAAATCCAAAAAAGAAAGGTTAATATTTAATGAACAAAAACTTTCCAAAAGCCAAATTTATCACTTTTCTGATCATTCTGTTGTCTTTTACCTATTCTGACAGCATCGCTCAGAGAGGAAGTGATAACCGTGAAAATGATGGAATTAATCTTGAGCTTTCTGAAAATCTAAGCGGAATCTATTATAACGATCCCATCGGTCTTCAACTTGCTGCACGTTTAATTACACTGGAAGGAACCATTGATCAAACTACCTACGTATTGGGTTCTAATGATCTTCTTTCGGTGAAAGTAGAATCTGTTCAACCACTTTTTTTACGTGGTGTTGTAGTTAATCCGCAGGGAGATATCATCATTCCTCTTATTGGCGCAGTAAAAGTTAGCGGTCTAACCATCGTTGAAGCTGAGGAAAAACTGGAAGAAGTTTTAAAAGGTCAGGTAAAAGATCCTTCGATAACCATAAGCGTGGACAACCCACGACCTGTAATTTATCATATCACAGGGAATGTCCCTCACCCCGGTAAATATATTTCTTCTCCAAATTCCCGAATTGATCAGGCAATTTTTTCTTCAATTACATCGGGTGACAGAGACATTACCAAAATAACACCTAACTCAAGTGAGTTTTTAGGCAACAGCAATTTTTCATTCCGCTCTATAAAAATATATCGTGCAAATGGCTCAGAAACAGATGCTGACCTGATCAAGTATTTCAGAACCGGAGACCTTTCAAGCAATCCTTTTATCCGTGATGGCGATCTGATTTCCATCAATCGACTAAACAGAGAAACACCAAAAGTAAGTATCTCAGGTGCTGTAAAAGCCGATTTTGAATTCGAATATAAAAAAGGCGACACCCCTGCTTTGGTTTTAGAATTCGGAGGTGGATTTGAAGAAGTCGCCGACACCTCTAAACTATTTGTGTACCGAAGAGGAGTTACAGGAATTGAGCAATTGGTGTTAAGCCCTGAAGAGTGGGACACTTTTCAGTTACGCCCGAATGATAGAGTAGTGGCTCCGTTTGGTGACGACTTTGATGCTTCGGCATCAGCCTGGGTTTACGGAGAAGTAAATATTCCAGGGAATTTTCCTGTCAGAAGCGGTGAGACCACGGCTCTCGAATTGCTTGAAACTGCAGGCGGACTTACTACTGAAGCTTTACCGGCTGCAGCCTATTTAGTAAGAAGTGGTTCTCTGAAGAATGAAATTCCAAATCAGTTTAATGCTGATTTGATGAAGAGAACATCTGATCAGGTTGTTCAGGGGCTTGAGTATCTCGATGCCGAAACAAATTTGTCAAAAAATCAGGTGTTTATTGACTTAAATGACAATTCACAGCTGCAAAGTCTCAGAATTTTTGATGGGGACCGTTTATATGTTCCAAGAGATGAAGAAACTATTTTCATTTTTGGTCAGGTAAACAATCCTGGATATTTTGGATTTTCTCCAAATAAAACTGTCACCCAATATATCCAACAGGCTGGTGGATTTGCACTTTCAGCCGACCGGGAACGGGTCTTTATCCTGAAAGCGGGTAATGCAACCTGGTTCAAAGTGGGAGAAACAGAGTTGAGTTCCGGGGATAGAATTTTTGTGGATCGTGAGCCGGTAGAAGAGCTAAATGCCAAAAGACAATATGAAATCCAGCGTCAACAACTCAAAAATCAGCGTATTCAACTAATTATGACTGGTATTACAACTATTACCGGTATAATCACAACATATGTAGCGGTAAGAAGGCTTTAGACTATAAATTACCAGCTTATTTCTATCGTCTCTTTTCTTATCAATTAGATTTCTATCTTCGGGGATGAAAATTGCGTTAGTCAGTCATTTATATCCAACAAAAGCTCATCCTTATCAAGGAAAGTTTATTCAGGATCAATTTGAGTTACTGTCAGATGTCCCTGGAATTGAAGTGGATTTATACGTTCCTACTCCATATTCCATTCCTTTTACCAAAAGATGGGAAGACAATCACAGTGAGTTAGCCAATTCATCTGAGAATAAATTCAGAGTGAACTATCTGTCTTTTCCCCGAAAACGTTTTCCTAAACTTATTCAGTCTTCTTTATCTGAAAAGCTTCACCATTACCTCATAAAGAAAGATTATGATTTAGTCCATTTACACTGGCTGTATCCGGACGGGATGGCTATTCCGCATCTGAATAAACTTGGACATAAAACTTTGCTAACTGTTCATGGCAGCGATTGGTATCAAAATTATAATCGCCCATTGCTTGATGAAATTGCTGAAGATTCTCTTAAAGCCGTAAATCGTGTTTTGTATTCCGGTCCAAAGCTTCAGAAGGATATGGAAGACGAATATCCCTGGTTGTCAGAAAAATCAGATATCATCTATAACCTTGTTGATACCGATAAATATAAACCTGCTGATTATGAAAAGAAGCAACAAATCCGCTCTGAACTAAATTGGGAAAGCTCCAAAACTCATGTATTAACAGTAGCAAATTTAAGAGAAGAAAAAGGTGTTGATCTATTACTTGATGCCATTGAGACAGGATCTTTCGGTCAGCTTAAATTCCACATCATAGGTAAAGCTGACGGAACACCTTATTCCGAAAAAATTGTAAGCAGACTTAAACAACCTTTATTACAAAATGTTCTTTTTTTAGGTGCGCTTAAGCCCGAAGACCTCATAAAATATTATCAGGGAGCCGATTTTTATGTATTGCCAAGCCGCCGCGAAGGATTTAATGTTTCTATTTTAGAAGCTGCCTCCTGCGGTCTTCCGCTTGTTTGTACAAATGTCGGAGGTAACAAAATGGTAACGGAGTTAGGAACCGGAATTATTACAGATTCACCGGAAGAACTTCATACATCAATTTCAACAATGGCTAATTCATTTGAGGAATACTCTGCCGAGAATCTGCATTTTGCCATTGAATCTCATTTTGGGAAACAAGCGTTTGTTGAAAAACTAATTTCAAACTATGAAATGACATTACAAAGTTTGAACATAGGCAAAACAGATGCCACAGATTAGAATTGAATATTTGTTAATTGGTCACGGTCTGACGGCTCCAGTCCGTCTGACCATTTCAGAGAATTTGACTTGAATCAGTATCCAACAGATGGGTGATCCGTCAGATGGAAGAAGCAAATTCTCAATACAGCATCTTGTTACTCCGTTATCTTTTGCTTACTCATTACATTGGAGATACCTGAAAATTTTGCAGCAGTGAACATCAAAGCTACTGTCATCATAAAAATAGTATGAGTTTGCATCCCTCCCAAGAACTGAAAAAATGTTAGGTAGGAAAGGAAAGCTGCAAAAATTCCTAATGGTAGTGCATAGCTTTGATGGTTGTCACGAAATTCGTTTAACATACTCCATCCTCTCTTAATCATTTTGAAGAGAATCCACATAAAAACTACAAAACCGATTAAGCCTAATTCTGCTAATACCGCATAGTATTCATTGTGTGGTTCATAAACGCCTGCCATTGTCTGAGGTGGATGATACTGCTTAAATACTGTTGAAAATCCCTGATAACCAATTCCAAAGGTATAGCTATCTAACCACATTATGATAGCCGTTTGTGCTAAAATAATTCTGAATCTTGAGGAATCATCTTCGGTTCCCGCAAAGATATCTACCAATCTTGTGAATACACTGGTAACAATATTTTGGATAGTGTCACTTACGAAAAGAACCAAAACGAAGGCAACGAGTCCGTATATTAGTACGCTGTATTTTCGCTGATACCAAATTATGAAACATCCACCTACAAACAGAGACACCCAGGCACTTCTTGAATAGCTTAGCAATACTGCGGCAAGCATAATACCTACCAATACGAAAAGAGATATTCTTTTTTTAAACGTTTTTGCCTCACCTATGTAGGCTACTAAAATCAATATCGGTACAAAAAAATTACTTCCATAAACATTAGGATCTGTTTCTGTACCGGCAGATCTCATAATTTTCTTTCCTTCGTTTACAAAATTGAAAGCTGCAATATCCGGATTAACGTAAACCTGATAAATATTTGCTAAGGCTATTACTATCGAGATACCAATAAAAATGCCGCATACAATCTTTAATTCACGAAAGTCTGTAACAGCATTGTAAATTATGTATGTAGTAAACAGAAGAACAATAAACCGCACTGCAAAAAATAGCCCTTGTCCTCTTTCAGGACTATAAAGCAGCGAAAAGAAAATGATCGCTAAAAAAACTAAGTATTCCGTTTCTAATCCATATGCAGAAACTTTGAATGACTTCTCATTCAAAAATCGTAAGGTGAATAAAAATACTCCTGTTAATAGGGCCAGCTGAAAAAGTGTTAGCGGAATGGCTGAACCTTCTGCTAAATAGAAAATACTTGAAAGCGCTGCCCCTACAAGCATTGGAGCTACGATAAGTGCTCCATTAAAAGTTTTCCCTACGGAAATCATTTCCAGCTTTTTAAGGCTTTGCCCAGTTCCTGAACTCTTGAATACTCATCAGGATTATTTGCTTTCAGATTCGATTTCCATTCTGTAAGTAATGCTATTAGCAAGGCAATAACACTACCAAATAAAAACGCGGCAATAATGATATATGCTCTTTTGGGACCTGATTTGTATGTGGGCAACATGGCAGGATCAATAATTTGTAGACCTGATGTAACTTCTTCGTAGTTCAGCTTTTGCTGTTCGTACTGCGGATAAAGAACTTTGTAAATCTCTTCTTGTACAACTACATCCCTGTACCTCCGCAAGTATTCTAAAAACAACCCCGGCATCTGCTGCACGGACTGGAAGATATCTGTATTTTCTCCGACTTCGTTATTCCCCGTAACTAATTCGTCGTATTTGTTCTGGAGTTCTTGTTTCTGGATTTGAAGATCATTGATCTTGGAACTGTTTGCACCAAGAATTTCTTTCAAATAGGCAATTTCTACTTCCAGAGCTACAATCTGAGTTCTTATTTCAGCAATACCCTGAATTTGAGCTTTTGCAGTTTCTTCTACTTCGAGTATCCCATATTTTGTCTGGAAAGCTACTAAACTATCCTCAGCTTCACGCAATTCTTCCTCGTTCTGTTCTAATCGATTTCTTAAAAGAAAAAACCCGTCTTCAACATTCTTTCGATTGATCTCCTGCACTTTTTTGTCAACCTGATCGTAATAAAAATTCAAAAGATTATAAGCCCTTTCAGGTTCTCCATCTGTATATTTTAAAGTAATCGCAATAATGGTATTAAAACCTAATCCACCTTCTCTTTTTTCTTCAATAATTATTCGATTATTCAGTTTTCTTCTCAGTGCTTCAGGGATATTAGTATTTAATACTTCTCGGAAGTTAAACTCATCGATCACCTGATCCTGTATTTCTTTATTTCTGATTAATACAAGAACCTGATCTGCAGTAACATTGGATCCCCCCGATGATAAGTTGGCCAGACCACTCAAAATTCCTGCACTCGGTATATTTATAGAATTGCCATCAGTTACTATAAAGGAAACTTCTGAAGTGTAAGATTTGGGAAGAATAAATGCTAAAGCAAACCCGATTACGGTACAAATAAAAACTATAGAAATAATAATTTTTTTTCTTTTCGCCAGAATAGTTCCAAACTCCAGTAAATCTAAGTCAGACTTTTTACTCATCCATCAAATTTTAATTGTTCTCGGTTTTGAACTGATCGTATAATTTAAGCAATTTTTCCTCTTCATTCGCCCAATTATATTTTTCAAGTACTGCTTTCCTGCCATTTTCTCCCATTTTTCTCGCTTCCTCGGGATGTCCTAAAATCCAATCTATAGCACTTGCTATTTCTTTTGGTGATTTCGGATCTACTAAAATACCACAATTATTCCCTTCAACAATTTCTTTCCAAAGTGGAAAATCTGAAGCAATAACCGGGAGCCCATGCATCATATACTCAAAAAGCTTGTTTGGTTGTGCATTGATATGACTTTTTATTGGATAAAATATCACAAGCCCTGCTATGGATTCTTCCGCTTTTATTGCGATTTCTTCTCTGGATAACCATGAATGATAATCAACATATTTCCATCCTTTTTCCTCATTAGCCTTTTCTTCGATCTGCGAATCAGAAAAATCTCCTCCAATTATAAACTTCAGTTTCCTATGTTCATTTACAAGCTCCACTGCTTTGAGCATTTCTGAGATACCCCGCACTTGTGTAATATTGCCAACATAAAAAATACTATCCTCTTTTTGGGATACAGTATTTTCATGCTTCATCTCATCTAAGAGAGGAAAATTTTGAATTAGTAATGTCTCTCCATAAAGCTTTCTTTGAATACCTTTAGTTACGGTAATTAGATAGTCTAATTTTAGGGCGCATAATTTTTCAAAAAATTTTATTAACTGAATTAACCACTTTTTATACCATAGCGGAATCCAATCTTTATCTAAAATATCATCCGGGACATCTTCATGTATATCGTAAATTACTGTATAGCCGAACCATTTCAATAGCAATCCAATGGGAATGAGCTCCGGGTCATGAAAATGAAACACCGTATTTGGTGGATATTGAATAGCTTTTTTAAAAAGACTTGGGATAACCTTTAATGGGCGGTCTGACTTCTTTTTTGCAGTTGGAAGAGCTATAATTTTTACACCATCTACAATTTCATTTTTTTGATGCTGAGCAATTAAGTCAACACTATATCCTGCCTTTACTAAAGACTTAGATATTTTATGAAATATTCTGGTATCAAATACGTAATGTACAGAGGTCAGCTGAACAATTTTCATCCTTCGTTCAGTATTTCTTCTTTAATAATTTTTCCCATTTTTTCAGCTACATTATATCCATACAAATTATTATGAATACCAGGTGGGCTGAAGTTTTCAATTTGTTCGGCTATATCCTTCGATTCTGGTTTAATCAATTTATTCCATCCAATTTCTACAGTTTCAACCCATTCAGTTTCTGTTCTTAATGTAATACATGGAATTTTCAGTATATAGGCTTCTTTTTGAATTCCCCCTGAATCTGTTATGATTTTAGAAGAATTATTCTGAAGACAAATGAAATCCAAATATCCAAGCGGATTAGTAATAACAAAATTATCAGGAATTTGTAGTCCAATATTGTCAATCTGTTGCTTAGTTCTGGGGTGTACCGGAAAAACTATTTTCTTTTGTAAAGTCCCCAGTTGGTTTATTATGGACTTCAGGATATCAGGATTATCCACGTTGTAAGGTCGATGTAAAGTACATAAATAAAATTCTGAGCCTTCAAGTTCTAAATCTTTCAAAATACCTGATCGTTGAACTGCCCTTTTTTTGTTAGATAGTACACTATCAACCATGATATCTCCCGTAACATATACTCTATCTTTTATTCCCTCTCTGCTCAAATTTTCTTTCGCCTTGAGGGTAGGAACAAATAAAAAATTACTTACATGATCTGAAATAATTCGGTTCACTTCTTCAGGCATTGATTTATTAAAACTTCTCAAACCTGCTTCTATATGTACAGTCTCTATATTGAGTTTTGATGTTATTAAAGATCCCGCTAAAGTAGAATTCGTATCACCATACACAATCACTAAATCCGGCTTTTCATTTAGTACTATCTCTTCCAGTTTGATCATCATTTTACCAGTTTGACTGCCATGAGACCAAGACCCTATATCTAAATTATAATCAGGGGGGGTTATATCAAGCTCTTTGAAAAAAAGATCTGACATGTTTTCATCATAATGTTGACCTGTATGAACAATTACTTCTTTAAAATCCTGAGATAATATTTTACTTAAAGGTGAAAGTTTTATGAATTGTGGTCTTGCACCGACTACTGACAATATTTTCTTCTTTAATCCGATAGTCACAATATTATTTTAATTCCAACTAAAATTACCAATGGTTTTGTTTTCTAAATGTGTTTTTAATCAATTGCCAACTGTACCCCAGAAAGTGAGCAAGATTAATAATTAATAGACTCGTGAAACAAAAAAAACCAATGCTTGAAATACTTGGTTTATTTTTCTCTTTTCCCTTCCATATTTCTTCATCAAAATAGTTTTTCTTTTCTTTACTGAACCTGAAACTTTCGACTAAAACAAGAACTAAAATAGCTGTACTCACATAGATAAAACCAAGTTCCTGTGAAAGAATCACTAAATCTAAAATGCCATAAAAAAACATCAGTGTTAGAAAGAAAAAAGGAGCTTTACTTCGATAGGGAATATCACCTTCGTGTTTTTTATTTGTTATCTGTCGTCCTCGACCATATCTGAAATATTGTTTAAACAGACTAAAAAGATTGGAACGGGGATAATACCATGTTTTTATTTTGGGGCTAACATAAATTTTTCCATTCAGAACTTTCCTAAGTCTGAGATTAATCTCTGCATCTTCATTAGTAATATTAATTTCTGAAAAGCTGCCTATTTCTTTCAAAGCGTTAGTTTCAAAACACCCAAGGAAAACAGTATCTGCATAACCTTCAAAAGTCTCGTCCATATATTTTGCCCCACCGTTACCAAAAAAGTTTTTAGACGATATAGCAATTCCTGATTGAACTAAATTCTTAGCAATATACCGCTGAGTACCTCCAACGTTCAAAGCTTTTGACTTTTTTATAGCTTTCACACTTTCTATCACATAATCCGAATCATAAATACAATGTGCATCAGCTCTTAAAAAAAGCTCACCTTCCGCTACTTCAAGTATCCTGTTTAAGGCAAAAGATTGGTATTTATCAGGATTATCAATCAATTGTACTCTTGAATCCTGAGAAGCATATTCACTGACTATCTCTCTTGTTCTGTCTTTGCTTCCCCCGTCCGCCACAAAAATCTGAACAATATTCTCGTATTTGTTTTCAATAAATACATCAAGTACATCGGCGATATAGTCTTCTTCGTTTAATGCCGGAATGGCAACGGTTACAGACGGTTTCGAACTATTTTTCTTATCTGAATGTATGATCTTATTCCCGTTAAACTCTATTCCCGCCACTAAGCAAATACAACACTGCCATTCTAACAGCAACCCCATTGGTTACCTGATCCAAAATAACAGCCCGATCACTATCCGCGACTTCGCTTTCCATTTCTACTCCCCTGTTTATCGGTCCGGGATGCATAATTTTAAAATCCGGATACTTTTCCAAATGTTCGAGTTTGATACCGAAGCGTTCGTGATATTCCCGGAGTGAAGGAAATAACTCGGTTCCTTCATCCTGCCTTTCCAGTTGAATTCTCAACGCCATAGCAATATCGCACCACTCCAGCGTTTCATCCAGATTATGAGAAACCGTAACCCCCAAATCAGTTACAAAAACCGGCATCAATGTTTTGGGACCGCAAATTACTACTTCGGCTCCTAACTTAGTTAATCCGACGATATTCGAACGTACTACTCGGCTGTGAGAAATATCTCCAATAATGGCAATTTTCTTTCCTTTTAACTCGGGATGGATTTGCTGCATGGTAAACATATCCAGCAACGCCTGAGTTGGATGTTCATGTGCTCCATCTCCCGCATTTAGTATTGCCGCATCCACACATTGTGTAAGAAAATGCGGCACTCCCGGACTTTCGTGCCTTACCACCACCATATCAATTTTCATAGAACTGATATTACGGATAGTATCCTTCAGCGATTCTCCCTTTTTAGCGGATGAATTGCTCGCTGAGAAATTGACTACATCAGCACCCATTCTTTTTTGCGCCAACTCAAAAGAAAGCCGGGTTCGTGTGCTGTTTTCGTAAAAAAGATTCACGATAGTTTTATCACGGAGTGTGGGAACTTTAGGAACCGGGCGATCTAAAATTTCCCGAAAATATTTTGCCTGCTCCAAAACGTAAAGAATGTCATCAGCAGAGTAATCGGCAAGACCTAACAAATGCTTCTGTTTGAAATCGTATGATTCTAAATCAATGCTCACGCTTCTTTTTCCTCCTCTACATTTACCAAATACACAGCGTCTTCTCCATCCAGTTCTTGAACTTTTACACGTATCTCTTCATTTTCATGAGTTGGCACATACAATCCGGTAAAATCTGCAGATATCGGCAATTCTCTGTGACCCCGATCCACCATGCAGCAAAACTGAATTTTTCTTGGTCGCCCGTAAGCCATCAATGCATCCAATGCTGAACGTACTGTTCTCCCTGTGTAAAGTACATCATCCACTAAAACCACATCTCGGTCGTACAAATCAAAAGGAATTTCGGTAACCTGAACCTGAGGCATTTTTAGTTTGCTGCGAAAATCATCCCGATAAAAAGTGACATCCAAAACTCCGAAATCAACTTCCGTATCAAACTCTTCTTTAATTACTTCTGTAATTCTTCGACCTATATGCACGCCACGTGTTTGCATGCCGATAACAGCAAGTCGTTCGGGGTTATCATAAGATTCAAGGAATTGATGAGCAAACCGCTGATACGTGCGATTTAAGTCTTCCTCTGTCATGATCTGTGCTTTCTGCAAGGGATCTGATCTGTCGATTAAATTTCTCCAAATTTACGCTACATTCGCCCCAAATCACAAACTTTTGTGAAAACAGGTAATGACGTACCCGGCTTTCTTTCCTTTCGCAGCTATTCTCCCTATTTTTGGAGTCTGAATTAAGATTAATCATTAAAACTATCCTTCACACATGAAAATCCACGAGTATCAGGCTAAAGAAATTTTAAAAGAATATGGCGTTGCTGTTCCTGACGGAATTGCCGCTACTACTGTTGAAGGAGCTGTTGACGCAGCTAAGGAAATGAAAGAAAACGGAGCTTCTCTTTTTGTTGTGAAAGCTCAGATTCATGCCGGTGGACGTGGAAAAGGACGCACTAAAAAGAATAACGCTAAAGGGGTAATTCTCTGCAAAACAATTGATGAAGTAAAAGAAGCTGCTGAATCTTTGTTGGGCGACGTTCTTGTTACCGTTCAAACCGGAGAGGAAGGACAGTTAGTACAAACCATTTATGTAACGGATGGCGTGGACATCAAGCAGGAATTCTATGTCGGTGTTTTGTTAGATCGTGCCAAAAGTAAAAATGTGATTATGGCTTCAACCGAAGGTGGAGTTGAAATCGAAAAAGTTGCCGAAGAAACTCCTGAAAAAATTATCAAAGAGTGGATTGAGCCGGGAATGAGTCTTCAGGTAAATCAGGCGCGCCGAATTGCTTTTGCTCTTGGACTGGAAGGCAAAGCACTGAAGTCATGCATTAAGTTTATCATGGCGCTTTACAAAGCTTATGAAGAAACAGATTCGGATATGTTCGAAATCAATCCATTGATCGTAACTCCTGATGATGAGATTTACGCACTTGATGCAAAAGTTACTTTTGACGGAAATGCACTATACCGCCATCCTGATTTGGCAGAACTTAAAGACGAAGCCGAAGAAGATCCCGCAGAACTGGAAGCTTCAAAGTATGATTTGAATTACATCAAGCTGGATGGAAATGTTGGCTGTATGGTAAATGGTGCCGGACTTGCAATGGCAACCATGGATATTATTAAGCTTTCCGGTGGTGAGCCTGCGAATTTCCTTGATGTAGGTGGTGGAGCCAATGTTGAAACCGTAAAAAATGGTTTCCGAATTATTTTAGAAGATCAAAATGTGAAAGCTATTCTGATCAACATTTTCGGTGGAATCGTACGTTGCGATCGAGTAGCGAACGGTGTTATCGAAGCCGTTAAAGATCCTGAAATCGCTGAAAAAGTAGAAGGAGTACCTATCATTGTTCGACTTCAGGGAACCAATGCCAAAGAAGCAAAAGAGATTATCGACAATTCTGATCTGAATGTGATTTCTGCCGTGTTGCTTAAAGAGGCTGCCGCTGAAGTTGCTAAAGTGATGGCATAATTCATTAGTCATCTCGCACCTGATGCGAGATCTTCTAATCAAAGCATTTGAAACAAAAAGCCCGACTCAATGAGTTGGGCTTTTGTTTGTTAGCTGTTTATGAACAATAAAGCAGGATGACCTAATTCAGAGATCTTGATTGTTTAACAGTTTACAAAAACTAACTAATCTGCATCTAAAACTTCACAACAACTGAACCAAATACATTTCTTGGTGCATTAACCTGATATCCCGGTCCATCCACGGTTCCATCAAAATCCACATCTACCGGAGCGCCGTTGGTGTAGTATTCTTTGTCGAAAACATTATTGAACTCCAGTCTTATTTGAAAACGATTTGTTTCGTATCGAACCGAAATATCTGTCTTAAAATATGAAGGCGTTGTTAGCGATGGATCATTTGTTAACTCCAGAAAAGATTCGCTTACATATTTTTCGATAATTGAGATCGTGAACTCTTCAGTAATAAAGAAATTTGTTCGTCCATTTATGATCCACTCGGGACTTAAAATCGGAGTTTTGTTTCTGTAAACGGTATTATCCGTTTGGTCTTCAAACTCTTCAATTTCGCTTTTCATGTAGGTAAGCGTTCCTTGAAAACCTACTATCTCGAATTCTGTTGGGAGCAAGTTCCAATCTAACTCAATACCTGTTCGATAACTATTCGGAATGTTATCTCTTTTCTGAACTCCAAACGGTAGCAATTCTCCTATGGGGGCAATTTCGTCTTTGAAATCCATGAAAAACAGGTTTGCACCTACAGAAGCGCTTTGAGAGTTAAACCTGATGCCTGCTTCGTAATCATTCACATACTCAGGGTCGAAAGTATTCGCTCTCGCCTGAGCATAATTGCCGGAATTCAAATTAAAGCCCCCGAAAATATCAATCTTGGTTGGTTCACGACCGGCTCTTCCGTAAGACGCATAGGCATTAAGATTTTCGTTGATTTCGTAACTGAATCCAATCTTAGGATTTACAAACGTCCAATCTTTCTCGATATCACCTTCGGGCGCAATTCCAATAAAATTATAATCCGGCTGAATACTCAGTTTCAGATAGCGGATCTGAAGTTCGCTGAATACCGAAAAATCGCCAAAACTTCTTTCAGATTTGGAAAACCAGCTGATTTCTTTCTTATCCGAAGTTTCGAAGTAATACGGATTTTCGAAATCAGGGGCGAATGACTCTTCGTTGGTTCGGTCAAATTGATAGACATGAATTCCGGAACTAACGTCTAAATTTTCGCTCTCGTAAAAGATGTTTGTAATCAGTCCATAATGATCATTCCGTAGTGGAAAATTGATTTGCTGTAACCCGCCGTCTTCGTATGTGAATAAGAAATCCCCCGAAGCTCCGCCGTAATACAATGAAGAAGTTGATTTCCAGTTCTCATTAAAAAGATGAGTGTGTTGCAACTGAACAAACCGCTGACCAAAATCATCTTTGTCGTTTTCATTCAGATAATTGGTTCGGGGATCGGCTTCTAAATCGCTCAATAAAACCGGAGAATATCCCAATCCATTTTTTGAACCGGCATCAAAAATATTCACTTTAAAAAGGTTTTTATCCCCAAAATAACCGGCAGAAAAGAAAAATGAGGAAGAATTGGCCGAAGTATTATATCGGTATCCATCAGAATAAATTCGACTGTAATTTCCGAAGAAAGCCCATCTGTCGTTTATCATTCCGGATGAAATATTCCCATTCATCCGGTACGTGCCGAAAGAGCCAACTCCTAAACCAATTTCGGCTCCCTGTTCTCTGCCTTCCAGATTTACGGATTCAAAATTTACAGAACCCGCATACGAAGCCGCTCCATTACTGCTTGTTCCCACTCCGCGCTGCACCTGCACACTTTCAAAACTATTGGCAATATCAGAGAAATTCGAGAAAAACACTCCGTGATCAATCATATCATTCAAAGGCACTCCGTTCAGCGTGAAATTGATACGCTCCTGACTAATTCCCCTCAATCGCATACTTCCGTAATTCGATAAATTTGTCCCTGATTCCGATGATGAAACCACAGAAGGAGTCAATTCTTCCAGGAAAAATACAGGATGTTCTCCTTTGTATGTTTTTTCCAGTTCAGCTTTTTGAATGGTTGACTGAGCCACCGGATCATTTGGTTCCGCCCGTACTCCTTTAATGATCAGTTCCTCCATGGAAAGTGAGGGCGTTAAATAAATGATCATTTCGTTTTGTACATCAGGATTTACTTCTTTGGTTTGATAACCCACAAAACTGATTGTAATCAATCCTGTTTTTTGCGGAAGCTCGAGCGTGAACTCTCCATTTTGATTGGTTGAAGTTCCGATAGTTGATCCATCAACAAACACACTGGCGCCTGCAAGTGGTTCATTGGTCTCGGCATCCAACACTTTACCGGAAATTTGCACTTGAGCTATTGCAAAGGTTGAAAACATGGTGATTTGAATCGCCACCATCAGCGATTTTCTAAGAAAATTAAACATAGTTCCTCTTTTTGAGTTGTCCCGAATGCTTTCGGGGCTGATTATTGATTTAAAAAGAGGAGGCGAAACAAGCGCATCTGAAATTAGATAAGCGAACAGGTTTTCCTCCGCCGGCATTACCCGGATCAGGTATTAGGGTATAATCTCAGCCCCGAAAACTGCACGCCTTCCAAAGTTTTGTACGGCGGACAGGTCGGGACACCCCTAACCTTTTGCAGATTAACTGCGCTTCAAAATTAAGAACTAATTCGTTAAATCTTAAAAATTTCTTTTACCTTTTAGATTCGATTCCTAATTCATAAATGGGTTTTCAAAATGAAAAAGAAATTTTCCCCTTATCTACTTATCTCCTTTCTACTAATAACAGCCTGCTCGCAAAGCGAAAGCTATCTTTCCAAGGATGTTACTCCGCTCGATATTGAAACACATATCACATTTCTGGCAAGCGATTCTCTTAAAGGACGTGAAGCAGGAACCGCCAACGAAGCTCTTGCTGCAAATTATATTGCCGATCATTTCAGGGATTTTGGACTTGAACCTGCCGGAGATAATGAAACGTATTTCCAGGAATTCACCATTAATACCGCCGTGTTGAGAAATCCTCATGCTTCTCAGGGTGACATGGAAGAAGGGGAAAAAAGATTATCTAAAAATGTGGTTGGGCTATTACAAGGAACTGCCGATTCCGATGATGTAATTATAATTGGGGCACACTACGATCATTTGGGATATGGGGAATTTGGTTCGTTGAGCAGTTCAGATGAACCGAGAATTCATAACGGTGCTGATGATAACGCTTCAGGAACTGCAGGTGTGTTAGAGTTAGCTCAATATTTTGCCGAAAATCGCCCGGAGAAAGATCTTTTGTTCATCGGATTCTCAGGAGAAGAAATGGGATTACTTGGCTCCGCTCATTATGCTGACAATCCTACTGTGGATTTGGATAATGCCATCGCCATGATCAATATGGATATGATCGGACGAATGACTGATAAAAAGCTCCTGATTTTCGGAATCGGCACTGCGGATAAATGGGAAGTTATTGCGGACTCAGCAAATACCGGAGGATTGGATTTGAATTTGGTTGAAGACGGAACCGGAGCCAGCGACCACACCAGTTTTTATTATAAAAATATTCCGGTGCTGCATTATTTCACGGATACGCACGCTGATTACCACCGACCTTCTGACGATACTGAATACGTTAATTTTAACGGAACTGCTTTGGCGCTTCATCATTTAGTTCGTGTTGTTGTACAACTGGACGGACTCACCAAAGCGGATATGGAATTTATTGAAGCTCCGGGGGAACAACGTCAATCTATGAGCTTGGAAGGACCAACCTTAGGCGTTCTCCCTGATTACGGTTACGACGGAAGAGGAATGAAAATAACAGGTGTAACGAATGGACGTGCCGCTGAACAAGCCGGAGTACAAGGTGGCGATATTATTATCGGTCTGGGCGGAGAAGAGCTGGAAGATATTTATGGTTATATGGGCGCGCTAAATAAACTCAAAAAAGGTCAGTTGACGACGATTACGGTTTTGAGAGATGGGGAAGAAATTACGATGGATTTGCAGTTGTAATTAGTGGAAGAAAGGAATGGAAGAAATTAAAATTTCAGGAGATCCTGATTCTTTTAAAAAAGATTTAATCATTGGGATAGCTGGATTAGCATTTGCATTATCTTTACCCCTTATCTTATCTGAGGATGAGACAAGGATTTTTACATTTTTATTTTGCCTTATTTTTGTCGGTTTTTTTGGAGGCAGGAAAATTATTCTTTTAGCCTCTAAACTATATTTCCATAAATCATTAATTATCATGAATGAAGATGGAATTTATGATAGAACTTATGGACTTGGATTTATCCCCTGGGCGAACATCAAAAGTGCAAAAATATATGATTATGACAGAAATATTTTAGGTATAGATCAGTCATTTGCAATGATTGAGCTGGAATTAATTGATGAAGGTGAGTATTTGAACTCAAATGTATCTATCTCAAAAAAGCTTCTCAAGTTTGGCAGAAATAGTACTCATACTGGATATTGGATTAATACAACTAATTTAAATATTCAAAGACACCAGTTATTATCTGAGATCAGAAGTCGGCTTAATCAAGCATGAAAAGCTAACCTAGTTCAACCTCGTTTCGTAGCTCCGCTGAGAAATGAAAATGGGAAGATCCACTTCCAGTAATAACCTTCAAGTTTACCTACATACTTATTTCCTACCCACCGTACGACCAAGATTTTGTTGGGGTTTTCTTGATTTACAGGATTTCTTTATCCTTGTTCATATTTATTCACAAATCCTTAAAAGCTCTTAGCATTGAACAATATTAAAATCTTCATCGAAGGTGAATTAATCGATCCCGATAGCTTCGTAGTTCCGCCAATGAGTTTGAGTTCTTCTAAAGAGAACATGAAGCATCATGATTTTGAGTTAGAAGTTCCTAAATCAACGATCATAGAACTCATGAAAAAAGAATACAATCAATGGAGAAAAGAGTCGAAAGAAGAGGATGCGATGTATGACGAACCTCAGGATGAATTAGGAAAAGCGGGATACCCTGAAATAGGCCAGGTACTGGAAAGCAAAGAACTGACTGAGTTAGTGTTCGGAGATTATCTGGTTCGGGAATTACTTGAAAAAATAACCGGCAAGTCACCTGCTCATGATTTCAAATACTGGTTCGATACCGTCACGGATTGTAATATCAATAAAGATGTGATAACATTAAAAGGAATTTGTTTTAGTAAGCCCTGAAAGAATAGACTTTAACTATGGAAATTCTTAGTTCTCGTAAAGTATGTCCTTATTGTAAACAGGAAACGTTTAACTTTACCAAAAGAATTAAGCTTTTTTTCTCAAAAACTAAGTCTTGTTCTAATTTTGGGAGATTAGTTGAGGGTTTTGTCCCGTTTATTTTAAGCCCGTGGATTTTAGGACCCATCGTTATTCCATTAGTTTTCCAATTTGATTTTGCATTCAGTTTTGGTTCTGAATTTTACTCGTATTTTTTTCCACTTTCTGCCATACTTTTACCGATGACTTTTTTTCATATATTTTTTTTGAAACCGGTGAATCATGATATTTACAGTTCGGTACCTTGTGTCTCGTGTAAAAAATACGATACTATTTATTATAAAAAGAATGATAAAGTGTGTATAAATTGCACCAATAAATACGCCAAAATTTTCAAGTAGTTTATGTTTAACTACAAACCAATAAGATCTGACTCTCTTTGAATAAAAAAGAACGTATTAAAAAAGATGCAATCTCCGTTTTCGGGTTTATCTTTCTCCACAAAAAACTTCTGATTTTTATTCCATTTCAGATCTTTGCAATTCTGACTCTACTGAAGATGCTCATTCAAAAAGCTTTTCCAGGTATCGGGATCATGGGTATTTACTTAATTGAGTTTTTCCTTCGGACACTTCCTTCTGCTGTAATTATCTATGGTTTTATACTGATGATTGATATGCTCTTCAATGAGAATTCTTTCGATCCTGATATTTTTAAAGAACGCTTCATAAAGAACTACCAAAACGGCATTCTTATTTTAGTTTTGTATTTCACTTTATCCCAAATTGGACATGCAATTATTCTTGTGTTAGGAGTATTTATTTCAGCCAAACTTCTACTGGCCCCTTTCTTTGTAATTTTTGAAAACTTACCTGTTAAACGTGCACTTGAAAAAAGTTTCTCTTTCAAAATGATGAAAGGAAATGGCTTATTGATGTATAAAACTCTGGTTGTGCTTTCAATTCCTCTTGTAGTAGCTATTCTGGTTTCGATCATAGTTCTCATAGTTTCTGATAATCTTGAAATGATCCTGCTATATAATATTAATCAGTTTCTGATCAGTTTTTATTCAGTAGTGTATTGGATTGCTGCTTACATGTACTTTCTGAGGTTTAAGAATGATTTAGAGGAGGTAGTTCAGCATGACTTTAAATAATTAAAGTCCCTTCAATATTGAATATTCATTATTCGATATTCAATATTCTATCCAACGGAGCTGATGATCTTAAACACGATCAGCGTTTATAAAAAAGAACGCCACCGCCACGAGTACCACTCAAAAATTCGGGTGTACCGTCGCCATCAAGATCGGCGAAATGTGGGCTTCCTAATTGTGTAGTGCGGATTGTAAAAGGAAAATCTTCTTTATTAAATACAGGCTCAGAAGCTGTTCCAGTATTCCTAAAGAAAAGATAACCATCGATTTTGGTACCTAAAAAAAGATCTAAATCTCCATCAGCATCTATATCGTAAAATGCAGGAGCACTACGCTGTGAACTTTCCACATTTGGGAAAGCGTCTGGTATCGAAATAAATTCAGGTGCTTTGCTTGTACCCTCATTTCGAAAAAACTCTATGCCTCCACCCGATTGACCTGCAATTATATCCAGATCTCCATCAGCATCTATATCAATTAGTTTTGGAACCGCGTTACTTCCACGCGGTAAATCAGCTGCTTTTTCCTTAATTAGCTCAAAACCGGAATCGCTATTTCTATAGAAATCCATTCCTCCTTTCCAGTTTCCAAGCAACAAATCAGCTTTACCATCTCCATCCAAGTCACCTAAAGAAGGAGCATAATGGTACGCATTTGGTAATTCAAGACTGCCTGTTAAATAAAACTCAGGGTTTTGGCTATCGCCACGATTCTCGAATTGGTAAACAACTGAAGATCTCCGATTATCGGGGGCGATTTTATTGGAAACCAGCATATCGAGGTCACCATCCCCATCTAAATCACCGCTGCTAAGAATACTTTCATCTCCGGTATCAATCATGGGTAAAAATTGTTCGGTTTGTAACTCAAAGCGATTATTCTGCTGCTCAAAGAAATAGAAGTTATCTGCCGTAGTTTCGTTGGTGTTATAAGCCCCGCCGAGTACGCCCAGAAATAAATCCATATCGCCATCTCCTTCCCAATCAACTAAACCAGGTACGTTGTAACCACTGGTCATTACAGGATTATTTGGGGGAAATGCACGTGGTTCTCCTAAAAATTGTGGATTACTGCAACTACCTGTATTCTCCAACAATAAAATACTGGGCTCGAAGAAATCTCCCCAAAAAATATCTTGGTCGCCATCGCTATCGATATCCATAAAGGCCATCGTGTTTGCTCCGTGTAACGTCCCAAACTGTTTCACGATCTCAATATCCTGAAAACGTTTGGTGATAAGTTTAAAACGTGGTGTTCCATTTTCATCACGTCCTTGAGATTCATATCGCGATAAAGTACCATCCAAACTTCCAATAAAAAGATCCGGCATCCCATCACAATCAATATCTGTTACGTTAGGAATATTCTGCCGATCAGAAAAAATGGGGGTACCATTGATATCGCGAAGGGAATCTGCAACCAATACATAGTTTGCCATTTCAGCTGTGCCTTCATTTCTGTAATAACGAATGTAGCTGTAAGGTTGCTCTGTAAGCAGATCCTGATCGCCATCCTGATCCATATCCACAAACCGGAACCATTCACCTATATTTAAATCTTTATAGGTGTTTGTGATCCACGTCAAAGAAGATTTTTCGCCGGATTCCCTGTTTTCAAAAAACATTAATTCTGAAGAATACTCTTGCAGAAAAAGATCCGCATCACCGTCATTATCAATATCTACGAATTGTGGACGCGGTGTGTTCAACCCACCCAAAAAAGGAAATTGGATCTTGTTGCCGTCTTCATCAAAAACCGGAAATGGATCTATCTGCTGCTGAAAATTATCTGTGAATTGGGCGGAAGCGAGTTCTTTTTTAGCCGTACAAGCACTAAAAACGGCAATGAATAAAGCTCCGAAAAAAACATACTTCAGCGTAATTAGACTATGAAATCGGCTACTGCACATTCGTTCCTATTCCGGTGGCATTTTTGCCTACTTCAAGTACTTTGATGATTTCTTTGCTCTCCGTATCGATAATTACAACCGTTCCCGGAGCATCTTCTGCGGTTACACCTTCAGGCAGATAACCTCCGTTTCTATTGTTGTTACTCACATATAAAAATTTACCATCAGCAGATAAAACAGCGCCGTGTGGTTGGCTAAGTCCATCGCCTTCGATCAGGGTATCTATTTCTCGCTTTTTCATATCTATAATTGTTACCGTGTTAGCACCTTTATTTGCGAAATAAGCATACTTTCCGTCTGGCGAAAAAACCGGATGCCATGGGGCTCCATTTACATCAATAGTCTCTTCTAAAATCGGAGAGGCAGAATTGGTTATATCAAATATCAGTAACTTGTTGGTCATTTGACCGGTACCAACCATAGTTTTTTTGTCCGGAGAAATTGCAAAATTTACAAGCATGTGATTCATGCCTTCAAGATTAGTCAGTTCCGAATCGTCTTCTTTGGTATTCACTGATAAGAACTGATTAGAAGACAAGCTCCCCACAAAAATCCGATCGTTCCCCGGTAATTTCATAATTGCATGTGGTCGGGTAAAAAACAGATCCATTTCCTTCTGTAGGTTCATATTTTTTCGATCAATTATTCCAAAACTTTGAGGCGGATTTACTGCACTCATAGAGCGACCAACGTACAGCATATCATTATTTGGATCCATGGTCATCAAACCGGGAACTTCCATTTCGATTTGATCAACCAGCTCATTTTCTCGGTTGAATTTAAGGACTCTGTTTTCTCCAATCAGTGTTACATACCAGTGTGATCCATCTGCCTCAGCAATTGCATGATGTGGCTTTGCATTAACACTATAACCCAGTTCTTGTAAATCGACGACGGTTGCAATCTCGTGTGTATTATTATCAATCACACTTACACTGGCTGAGCCTTGGTTACAAACGTAAATGTATTGGGGGTTAGCTACTTGAGCAACTACATAACTGGTTGAAAAAATGAGCATCAGCCCTAAGCAAGAGCTTAAAAATTTACGCATGATTGGAATTTTCTTACTTATAAAATATAAAAAAGCAGCCCAACTTTAGAATAAGCTGAACTGCCTTTAAAACGGGAGAATTACTGGCTGATTGCCTTTGGTTTGGTATCCAACACGAACAAACCTTCACGCCCACTACTCATAATAACCAATCCACTCTTGAAGAACGGATAGTTACTCCACGTGCCGGCAAAGCCTGGTGCATCTTTAGAGAATGGGTCGGTATCAAACTCGCCTACTTTTACAGGATTTGCAGGATCAGAAACATCAATCACCTGAAGACCACTTACATAATTAGACTGATACATTTTATCGTCTTTGATATAAAGGTTATGATCAGATGATGGAATTTCTACGTAAAACTCTCTCAATAGCTGTGGATCGTCTAAATCAGTTACATCCCAAACCATGGTTCGAGTACGCTCTACGGTACCCATTAATTCATCAAGCTCATCATTTTGGAAGAAGTATCTATGATCTTCTGTTAACCAACCTTGGTGAACATAACCGTAATCAGGATATGTAGCAGTAGATAAAGCAACAGGATTTTCTTTGTCGGTTACATCAGCAATACTTACAGCGGTTTCATTTGCGCCGAAGCAAATTTCACTTCCCTGATGCTCTTCATCAGGACCATTGTACACAACACATTGAGCGTCGTGAGAGTATCCCGTTCCACTTCTTCCTGTTGAAGGATCGGCAAAACAGCCTGCAAACTCAGGATTCGCGGGGTCTTGTATATTCAACATGTGAAGTCCGCCACCACAGGTAACTCCTCCACCACTGGCCCCTACTATATAGGCGTACCCAGTTTCTTCGTTAATTACGACGTTATGTGCACTATTGATGTCGCGATACATAGCGGTTGCTTCCAGTTGAAGAGGCTCTCCGTCAAATTCACGAAGTTGTGTTAAATCCAGAATTTGCATTCCATGCTCTCCGGCACCATCAGCTACTATATACGCATGATTTTTATACACTTTAATATCTCTCCACACATTTGCGCGAGCGCCTTCTGTCATAGGCAAATTACCCACGTACACAGGATTACCCGGATCTGAAAGATCTACAAAAGAAGTACCTTCGTTTCTTCCGATCAGTGCATATTCTGTACCCGTTTCAGGGTCAGTCCAGCCCCAGATATCATTGACACGAACACCTCGTCCACCACCAATATCACTAATAGGAAGGAAGGAGATCAAGTCTACATTTTTACAACCAAATTGTTCAGCTTTTAATCCTTCACATTGTACTCGCCGACCTGTTACCGCTTCCAATACTGCTGATTCTTCACCGATAATCATTTTAGAAGTCATCCAGTCTCCTGAACCATTCTTTTCCATGATAACTGCTGAACCCGCACCATAGTCGGCACCGGTCAATCCAACTACAGCGACATTGCCTTCAAGTGCCATTGTACTTGAAAAAGCGTCACCAGCTTTTTGCTCGCCAACAGGCAATTTAGCAGAGCCTGACCACGCGCCGTTTTCATCCATCATAAACTGATAAATAGTACCGCTTGCGCCATTGGCTCCCGGAGCACCTATCCAAACTGCATCTTCTGCAAACGTAATTGAGGCACCAAATTGAAAACGTCGTTCAACATCAAATGCTGTCAACATTCCTGAAGAAGTCCATTCTCCATCTACATCTTCATACACAAAAACAGTTCCCATCGCATTATTGTTACGAGGCGCGCTAACTAAAATTCGATCTCCCTGAATAGCCAGTGCAGAACCGAAACGACTTTGATCCTGTGCTTGATTACTATTCAAAGTGGTAGCCATCGTCCACTCCCCATTCATATTGTTCATGACAAACACAGTTCCACCTTCACGGTTTGGAGCGCTTACTACGAGACGATCTCCATCAACAGCTATTGATGAACCAAAGCTGGTTGTAGAAGTATCAGGAT
Source organism: Balneola sp. (assembly GCA_965267565.1). Taxonomy (GTDB): domain Bacteria; phylum Bacteroidota; class Rhodothermia; order Balneolales; family Balneolaceae; genus Balneola. Next base: position 2,152,036 of record OZ254085.1, on the reverse strand, counting down.
TCATAATACTGCTTTGCAGCGACCATTTTCCTGAACGAGCACGTTCATAGACGAACACAGAACCTTTCCCGTCTGCATACCTTGGAGCACCTACAAATGCTTTATTGCCCATCAAGGTTACACTCGAACCTAAGCCGGCTGCTGCTTTGCCTTCACCTAATTTTAAATTAGCTACCTGCGACCAGCTGCCATTGCGAGCACGTTCAAATATATATGCAGCTCCAATCCTGTCATTTGCACTTGGCGCACCCACCAAAACACGACTTCCATCTGCAGACAGAGCAGCACCAAAATTATCACCTATAACACCGTCCGTGGCCATCAAGCGACTCATTTGATCCCAGTTATTATCCTTTTTACCAAAAATGTAAACAGCACCGGGCTGATGAAAATTAGAAGGCTCGCCCACAAAAACTCTTCCGTCGGAAACATCAACTGCACGGGCAAAACCTTGTAGGGCTTCCAAAGATCCGTCTGGGGTGGTTTGAGCTTGAATCATTGACAAAGGAGTCAACAACATTATTAGTAAACTTAAAAGTGATATGCGTTTCATAAGATTTAGCTTTATTTGTAGTGTAATGCACTTCCACTAAGTGAAATTAATAGAAATGTTAAAAATCAATTTATAGTCAATAAGCTTGGATAATAGTTTATTAAAAGCTTTTCATTATATAGAATTTATGTAGGTTTTAAAACTAATTACGGCGCAATTGCACTCAATTTTACAACTTATAGCGAGAAGACGGATGAACAAAAAAATCGGTTAATCTCGTTTGGAAGCTCTGCTTTCTATTTCTTAATCACCTGATTCATTTAGATACTTATTTATTTCTCCACCATTTACCAGGATTGGTTAGGATTCTCTTGATTCGCAGGATTAAATTTATGTTTTAACCAATTCATTATTCATTTCTCGATATTCAATATTCTTTCTACCCGACTCTAATCAATTCTTAACGTTCTATTAATATCTATTATGTATATATAATGAAGCAAATGAATCATTATGAAATCAATACAACACATACTCATTCCAACAGATTTTTCTGATAACGCAGCAAAAGCATATCCCTTTGCTATGGAAATGGCTTTGAAATATAAGGCAGACGTTACATTTCTTTTGGTATTGGAAAAGCCTTACGACTTTTCATTGAGAGCAAATGAGCACCTCAAAATATTAATCGAAAATGCGGAAGAGATTTTTCAGGAATTAACCGACTCATTTCGAAATAATTCGAAATACTCGGATGTAAATATCGATTACAAAGTGGTTTCGGGAAAAGTTGTATCTCAGATAATGAATATCTCATCGGATTTAGATACTGATCTTATCGTAATGGCAACGAAGGGGACTACCGGACTCAAAAAAATTCTATTCGGAAGTACAGCCTCTGCCTTAATCACAGAGACTAATACTCCTGTGTTAGTAATTCCTGAGGAAGCTGATTTCAAAGATTTTGAAAAAATGGTTTTTGTCACTGAGTACCATGATCAAGACATAGAACTTTTAAAAACCACGTTCAAGTTTTCTGAAGATTGGAATTCTCATCTTGAAATTCTTCACATTAATGATCTGTCTGATTTAAAGTCTGAGTCGCTGTTCCATGGATTCAGTCATATTGCCGAAAAAACTCTGAAAACTGACAAATTACTTATCCGCTCAAGCAATAATACCGATTTATCAGACTCTGTAGAAGAATATGAGGAAACGGAAAAGCCCTCGATTGTAGTTCTTGGGAATAACAAAAAGGGAATCTTTCAACGATTCCTGGATAATGCAGAGGTAAATCAGGTTGGAAAAATTTCAACAACCCCGGTTCTTGTACTTCCGGTTGAATAGAGTAGAAGCTCTTGATTTTTGTTCCTAATCACCAAATTCATTCAGATACTTATTCATTCCTCCACCATTTATCATGACTGGTTTGGATTCTCTTGATTCACAGGATTTTTATATAATAAAAACAATTCCGGTAATTCCTAAATCCCAAAAATCCTGATCCAAATTGCTACTTAACAACTCTCCTTTCCCGAATCTAATTCAGAATTCGTTTTTCATTACTTGGTATTCACTATTCCATCCATCCTTTCTTTGATCTCATCCAGCATCAAATTGCCAATACTTCCTTCGTGGATATGATTTAGTTTTTTGGGAGGTTCAAAACTCCCTTCTTCTATTTGCTTTGCCACTTGCTGATAGGCTTCACGGAAAGGCACTCCCTCAACTACTAAAGCGTTGACTGCTTCTACCGAAAAAATGAGTTTGTACTTTGGATCCTTCAAAATATCCTCAACCGGATCAATTTTTGATACGGAATACGCGGTGATCTTCAGACAATCTTTTAATTCTTTGATTGCCGGGAATAAAAGTTCTTTCAATAGCTGAAAATCTCTGTGATAACCTGAAGTAAGATTACTTAAACTCATCATGATCTGATTCGGAAGTGACATCAGTACATTGGTTTTAGCACGTAATAACTCAAATACATCCGGATTTTTTTTGTGAGGCATGATGCTTGAACCTGTGGTTAATTCATCAGGCAGCTTCAAAAACTGAAAATTCTGACTGTTATACAGGCAAATATCCGCCGCGAGCTTATTAAGTGTGGATGCTAAATTTGCCATTGCTGATGCGACTATTTGCTCTGTTTTTCCTCGCCCCATTTGAGCATATACTGAATTGTACACCATACTTTCGAAGCCTAACAGATCAGAAGTCATCTGACGGTTCAAAGGAAAGCTTGAGCCATAACCTGCTGCCGAACCCAACGGATTTCTGTTTACTACTTTATATGCTCCGTTCAGAATTACCACATCATCTACTAAGCTTTCGGCATAGGCGGAAAACCACATGCCGAAACTGCTTGGCATTGCCGCTTGAGTATGCGTATAGCCCGGCATCAAAATTTCTTTATTTGTGTCAGCCTGCTCAATCAGTACATCAAACAAATCTTTAGTGAGTGATTTTATTTCATTCAATTGTTCTCTCAGAAATAATCGAATATCAACCAAAACCTGATCGTTTCGTGATCTTCCCGAATGAATTTTTTTACCAACTTCACCTAACTTTTCAGTGAGCATTAATTCGATTTGGGAATGAACATCTTCTACACCTTCCTCGATTTTAAAGTCCCCTTTGGCTATCACTTCATCCTGAATTCGATTCAATTCTTTAACCAAAACATCCAATTCAGACTTTTCCAATAACCTTACCGATTCCAGCATGGTGATATGAGCGATGGTTCCGCGAACATCGTGTTTTGCTAATTGAAGATCTAATTCACGGTCTTTACCAATTGTAAATTGTTCAATGAATGAATCCGTTTCTATTCCCTTTTCCCAGAGTTTTTTAGCCATTACTTTTCCTCATATTTAAGAATGAGCCATATTTGACACACCCCTAAATCCCCTCTCAAGAGGGGACTTTCATTTTTTTAATTTCAAGTTGATCCAATAATTTTATGTACAGTTCGATTCCTTCCTCGATTTCTTTAAGATAAATAAATTCGTCCGCTGTGTGAGATCGGTGCGTATCTCCAGGACCCATTTTAATACATGGAAACGGCATATGAACCTGATCTGACATCGTCTGAGAGCCATAGGTATCTATTCCTAATTGTTTTCCTTTTTGTACAACTGGATGATCTCCATCAATGCTCGAGGCATTCAGATTCAGAGATCTTGGAGTCACTTCACAGTCAATATTTCTTCTTATCTCCTCGACGATCTCTTCGTTAGAATAAAATTCATTCGGGCGAACATCCACAACAAATCGGCACTCATCCGGAACAACATTATGTTGGGAACCGGCTTCAATTTGGGTGACGGTCGTATTTACTTTTCCAAGCACTTCAGAAACCTTATCAAACTCGTAATTTCTGAACCATTCGATATCTTTCATCGCTTTATACAAAGCATTTTCTCCTTCGCCTCTGGCTGCATGACCACTTTTTCCATGTGTCACACAATCCAACACAATCAAGCCTCGCTCTGCAATTGCCATTCGCATGGATGTCGGCTCGCCAACCACTCCGAGATCTATCTTTCCCAAATCTTCCAATGCAATCGGAACGCCTTGTTTTCCTGAAGTTTCTTCTTCAGCAGAAGCCAAAAAGCATACATTATAATCCTGTTCGGTATTTGAAAGATAAATGAATGTATGTAACAAACTCACCAACGGACCGCCTGCATCGTTACTTCCCAAGCCAAATAGCTTTCCTTCTTCAATGATCGGCTCAAACGGGTTTTTTGTCCATTTTGAAGTCGCCTTAACCGTATCATGATGAGAATTCAGCAGTAGTGTTGGTTTAGTTTCATCTTTCTCACCAGCCCATGCCCACACATTATTCTTTTTTCTTTGCGGATGAAAACCATGTTCTTTTAAATATTCCTCGATCAGATCCGCAGTCCTATCTTCTTCTCCACTGTAGGATTGAATGGCGATGAGCCTTCTTAAAAATTCGATTCCTTTTTCTGTTAATTCTTCCATCATATAGTTTTAGTTGATAGGGTGATAAGTAGATAAGGGTTCTCACCTATCAACATATCTACTTATCCACTAATATCCTTTCATTTAACCAATCTCGTTCCTTTATCTTCATCCTTAAACACATCAAAACCCACAATCCGAACTTTCGTTGCTCCTGCATTTAATGCTTTAAAACCCAGATCCAGTTTTGGGATCATTCCATCTTTTATAATTCCGTTTCCTTCCAGATGACGATATAATAACAAATTCATTTCCGTAATCACTTTTCCATCATTCATCACCGCTTCCATATCAAAACATAGATCCAGTTCTACATCTTCATTTTTTGCTAATTCTGTAGCTACAAAACCCGCAATATTATCCGCATTGGTGTTTAGCAACTGCCCATTCCCATCATGAGTTAGTGGAGCTATTACCGGAGTTATTCCTTCATTCAATAATCCCCTTAGAATTGTAGCATCCACAGTTTCAATATCTCCAACAAAGCCAAAATCCACCGGATTTGCTGATCTTTTTTTTGAGCGGATTGCATTCAGATCGGCACCTGTCAATCCGCAGGCATTGCAGTTCAAAGCCTGTAACTTTGCAACTATCTTTTTATTGACCAAACCGCCATAAACCATCGTGACAACATCCAGCATTTCAGTATTTGTGATGCGCCGCCCTTCCATCATTTTTGTCTCGATGCCCAACTTTTCTGCAACATCAGAAGCTATTTTTCCACCACCGTTAACCAGGATTTTCTCTCCTTCAATAGCTGCAAAGTCTCTAAGAAACTGATCTAAATTCGATTCATCATCGATAACTTTACCGCCGATTTTTATGACTTTAATTGTGCTCATTTCAGTAATTTTTTAAATACGGTTTGCGCAGAAACGATTCTGTTTCCCGCCTGTTCGATCACCAAAGAATCATTGCTGTCAATAACAGAATCGCTTACCACCACATTTCTACGAACCGGTAAACAATGCATGAACTTGGCCTGACTGGTTAGCTTCATCTTTGCTTTATCTACCATCCAGTTTTCATTGGTTGAAAGTATCTTTCCATACTCTGAATAACTGCTCCAGTTCTTTGCATACACAAAATCAGCATCTTCAAATGCCTTGTTCTGATCATATTCTATCTTTGCATTATCGGCAAACTGCGGTGCCAGTTCATAACCTTCAGGGTGCGTTATTGTCAAATCATATCCTGCTTTTTGTGTCCACAGTGAAAACGAATTTGCTACTGCCTGGGGAAGTGCTTTCGGATGTGGCGCCCAGGTCAACACTACTTTGGGTTTCTCCACTTTCTTGTGTGTTTCGATGGTGATCAGATCAGCAAATGCCTGTAAAGGATGTCGTGTGGAAGACTCCAGATTTATAATCGGAGCCGGACAGTGTTTAATGAACTGACTCAAAACCTGTTCCGCATGATCTTCATCACGATCTTCAAGTTTTGCGAAAGCCCGTATCGCTACCACATCAAAGTACGTCCCGATTACTGCTGCTGCTTCTTTGATATGTTCCGCTTTGTCGCCATTCATCACAGCTCCATCAGAAAACTCAAGCTGCCATCCTCCAACTCCCACATCAAAAACAGTGACATCCACTTCCAGATTTTGAGCTGCTCTTTGAGAACTCAATCTGGTTCTTAAGCTTGGATTCAGAAACAACAAACAGATCGACTTATTTCGAATACTCCCTTTATCTGAAAAAGGATTATTCTTCACTTCTATACCTTCCTTCAATAAATCGGAAAGCTCTGATACATCATCTATGGAGAAAAATTGTTTCATGTTAATATCTCTTTTAGTGCTTTCAAGAAAATTGTTAATTCCCGCTTTCCGATTCTAAGAGGTGGTAAAATTCTAAGCGTGTTTTTATTGGATGAAGAACCTGTGAAGATGTAGTGAGTGTATAACAATTCTTTTCTCGTTTCTGCGATTTGGAAATCAAACTCTACTCCAATCATCAATCCTTTACCCCGTACTTCTTTAACTTTCGGAAGAGTTTTTAACTCATCCATCAAATAATTCCCAATGTTATGAGCATGATCAATCAAATTCTCGCTTTCTAAAACTTCTAGAACAGAAAGTGCGGCTGCACAAGCAAGGTGATTCCCGCCAAAAGTTGTTCCCAGCATTCCAAATGTAGCTTCGAATTTTGGGTGAGTGATAATTCCACCCACCGGAAATCCGTTTCCCATTCCTTTTGCCATGCTGATTATATCAGGCTCAATTCCGCTATGCTGATGAGCAAAAAACTTCCCGCTTCTTCCAAATCCGGATTGAATTTCATCGAGTATCAGCACCGTATTTGTTTTATCGCACCATTGCCTGATGTGCTTTAAAAAATCACTGCTTGGGATATTGATTCCCCCCACTCCCTGAATTCCTTCAATCAAAACAGCACAGATGTCTTCTTTTTTCAAAGCTGATTCGACTGCTTCAAAATCTTCCAGTTTCAATCTAACGATCTCAGCTCCTTCATTAACCGGAAATAAAATATTCGGATTATCTGTGGCTGCTACGGCCAGTGAAGTTCTGCCATGAAATCCTTTTTCAAATACCAGAATCTTCTTTCGCTGATTATAAGCCGAAGCTACTTTCAGTGCATTTTCGTTGGCCTCAGCTCCGGAATTACACAAAAAAAGATTCCAATCCGGATATCCAGAAAGTCTTCCCAGTTTTTCTGCTAATTCTTTTTGAATGCTGATGGGAACAGAGTTTGAATAAAACCCAATCTGTTTTAATTGTTCGGTCACTCTTTTTACATAATGTGGATGTGCATGTCCGACCGAAATCACCGCATGCCCACCGTAGAGATCCAGATACTTGGTTCCGTCTTCAGTGAAAACATAGTTACCTTCTGCCTTTATAGGCTCTACATCAAATAAAGGATAAACGGGAAACATCTTCATCAGAACGCACTCCCTTTTAATTGTAATCCGGTGATTTCATCCAAACCAAACATCAGATTCATATTCTGCACCGCCTGACCGGAAGCTCCTTTTACCAAATTATCAATTACTCCTGTAATCAATAATTGGTCGTCTTCTTTTTGAAGATGAATAATTGCTTTGTTTGAGTTCACTGCTTGTTTTACATCTACCGAAGATTCTGAGATAAATACGAACGGATGATCTGCATAATATTCTTCATAGAGTTTCTGAGCTTCTTCCAAACGCAGATCTGTTTTCAGATAACAAGCTGCTAAAATTCCTCTTGTAAAAGCTCCTCTGAATGGAATAAAGTTTATGGATTCGTCAAAGCCGTTATGCAACTGATTGATGCTTTGTTTGATCTCTCCCAAATGCTGATGTGTAAATGCTTTGTACACGGAAGCATTATTGCTTCTCCAACTAAAATGCGTAGTAGCCGATGGATTTTGTCCTGCCCCCGTACTTCCTGTGATTGCAGAAACATGTACATCATCCTGAATCAAATTCTGTTTTGCAAGCGGTAACAAGCACAATTGAATACAAGTCGCAAAACATCCAGGATTAGCTATTCTGTCTCCCTTTTTGATGGATTCTCTATTCAATTCCGGTAATCCGTAAATAAAATTATAATCACTGTTTTGTAATCTGAAATCCGAGCTTAGGTCAATAATTTTCACTTTTTCAGGAATCGACCCTGATTCTATAATTCCTTTTGATTTCCCATGACCGGAGCATAAAAATACAACGTCAATCTCAGCATTCAGAGATTTGTCAAATACCAACTCCGTTTCTCCAATCACATCAGAGTGAGCTTCGTACACTTTTTTTCCAGTATGACTTTTACTTACCACCGAAACAATCTCCGCTTCCGGGTGATTGATCAGAATCCTGATTAATTCTCCGGCGGTGTAACCTGCTGCACCAATTATCCCGACTTTAATCATTGCTTTGTACCGATTGTTGAATGAGTGTGGCGTTCGCCAGAATTTTAGTAAAGCCTTTCACATCGTCTCCACTCCAACCCTGATTCATTTCTCCGTACTGACCATGTTTTGATTGCATCAGATCATATTCAGATTCAATTCCGATCAGCTCAAACTTCTCAGGTTTTAATTGCACAAATACCTTTCCGGTTACTTTCTGCTGGGAGTTTTCCAGAAACGCTTCGATATTCCTCATTACCGGATCCAGAAATTGACCTTCATGCATCAGCATTCCATACCATTCACCCAATTGATCTTTCCAATACAACTGCCATTTTCCAAGCACATGCTTTTCCAACAGTTGATGTGCTTTAATCAAAATCATCGGAGCTGCTGCCTCAAAACCAACTCTGCCTTTTATTCCTATAATGGTGTCGCCTACATGAATATCACGTCCAACCCCATAAGGCTCTGCAATTTCCTGCAGTTTCTTAATGGCGCCAACAGGATTTAATTTCTCTCCATCAATAGAAACCGGCTCCCCATTCTCAAACTCAATCTCAACCCTCTCCTCTTTCCTTTCTCCTATCTCTGTTGGCCACGCCTCCTTTGGTAAAGTCTGATGAGAAGTCAACGTCTCAGCTCCGCCCACACTGGTTCCCCATAATCCTTTGTTGATGGAATATTTTGCTTTCGCCCATTCTTTTTCAACTCCGTTAGACTTGAGAAATTCCACCTCTTCTTCACGACTCAGTTTCATGTCTCTGATCGGAGTAATGATCTCCATTTCGGGAGCGAGCACATTGAAAATGAGATCAAAACGGACCTGATCATTTCCGGCTCCGGTACTTCCGTGAGCAATGGCATCCGCTCCAATCTTCTTTGCATATTCGGCAATAGCTACCGCTTGGAAAACACGCTCTGCACTTACGGATAGAGGATACGTATGATTTTTCAACACATTTCCGAACAACAGATACTTAATTCCTTTTTCGTAGAATTCCTGCTCAACATCTATACACACATGATGTTCGATACCCAAACCCGCCGCTTTCTGTGCCAAGTCTTTTTGTTCAGCTTCATCAAAACCACCGGTATTTACCGCAGCAGTAAAAACTTCATAGCCTTTTTCCTTTGCCAGATGAATAGCACAATAACTTGTGTCTAATCCACCACTGAATGCTAAAACTACTTTTTTCATGATTGATACGATTTTAAATTCTCACTCGTCATTGCGAGGAGTATTAGTTTTAAATCAGGTTTATTCAAGTCACCGACGAAGCAATCTCCATTAAAAGGATCCGAATTTGATTCATAGAGATTGCCACAGGATTTACTCCTTTCAGTCGCTGAATCCTTCGCAATGACAGTCTTTGTTTGTAGAAAGGATTTCATAAAAATATCTTTAATGGTTTAAATAACTTTTGAAACGCTACCGTCTTCAATCGTACCCAGCGATAAAATTTATTGATATTCGCTTCACGTTCTTCTTTTGGTTTATTATTGGGATGTTCAGGATCGTACAACATTCCCGTGCACAGGCAGTTCTTTCGGTTATTTCTGGTCAGGATATCATAATTCGGACAGCTCTGGCATCCACTCCAGAATGTATCATCCTGAGTGAGTTCGGAAAATGTCACCGGTTTGTATCCCAAATCCGAATTGATCTTCATTACCGGCAGACTTGTAGTAATTCCAAACAATTTCGAATACGGATATTTCTTTCTGGACAGCTCGAACGCTGTTGCTTTGATCTTCTTTGCGAGTCCCAACCCTCTGTAATCCGGATGAACGATCAATCCTGAATTCGCCACGTACTTTTTACTTTCCCAAATCTCGATGTAGCAGAAGCCCGCCAGTTTTTTACCGTCCAAAGCGATGACAGCATTTTCGTTCTCGAATTTTGTTTTGATGTACTTTGGATCACGCTTCGCAATACCCGTTCCGCGTTGATTTGCAGCTTCTTCTATAAGCGCACAAATCTCTTTAGCATAAATGCTGTGTGTTGAAGTACCGAAAAAAATTGAAACTGACATGTTGTGTAAAAGAAATCCCGGTTGGGAAAGTTAGAATTGATTGTAAAAGGTGGATGAGACGGGATCGTTATAAAAACGATACACCAAATGCGTTACCGCCGCCGCGGAATGCGCCGAAGAGTACGTCGATCAATTCTATGTGCAAGAGAAATTTGCATGGTTCTAAAATGGGACATTGAAAACTTTAATGCAACAGGTGGGAGGGATTTATTTTTTGAGGTATTTCATCCATGTCATTCTGAGCCAGCCTATGCCGAAGCGGCTCCGCACAGGCACAAAAGTCAGATGGGAAAATTAATCTACAAGATCCTTCGGAGTATCCTCTATATGACATGATAGTCTTGGTTACCAAGTTCCACCCCTTACTACTTGTTTTAGTTCGACCTTTTGCTATCTTGCCAACATAGTAAAGATTTTATACGACTAGACAGGGAACATCCTTGTCTGTATAACATTATGTTAGCTGTTTACAATGAAGAGAACACTATTCTATTTTCCATTATTAGCTATCCTTTTTTTCAATTTTGGATGTATTAACTACAAACCGCCAATTGCTAACTATTCTGACAATGAAATAGATAAAGAAGATTTTGTTCATTTGGGCTTGGAATTACTCGAAGGTGAGTTCGATGTTGTACTTACTGAAGTTGGTGGTCCTGATAATGGATTAATCAGAAAAGGATCGTTCGATATAGAGAAAATAGATTCAACTTCGCCTCTTGAAAGCTGCAATGCTTACCCAATAAATGGAGTATTAGTTCTAAATTCTAACAACTTAGTTTATAGCAATAGTAGCAAAGCATATATTGATACACTTCAATTAACAGTACATAAATCCGAACAACTAACTTTAGACTTATCTCCAGATAGAATGATTTCAGCCAAGCAGTTTCCAGATGGAATAGTTTGTAGTATTAGATCACAATCAGGATTAATTATGTCAGTAGAATCTCTGAATAGAATTGGTTTTGAAGGAAGTTGGAAATATAGTACTGAACCTCCAACTATTCGTTTAAAAGATGGAAAGGAGTACCCACTACCTGAAGGTCATTTTTATGCAACGAGAAATGCGAAACCGGAATAATTACTTTGCACATAACAAGCGATTCAAGCGGACTCGAGTGCGGTTCGGGTCTTTAATTTTAACCTCTTTTCGTAGCTCAGCTGCGAAACATAGTTCGGGAAGTTCCTTCTTCCCGGCACCTTTCCGAACAAGAAAAGTACCTAATTCACATATTTTTAGAACCTTCTAATGAAGCTATTAATTTTTATTATATTACCTTTATTATTTGGTTTGATAACTGGTTGTATATCTGTTTTTCAACCTGGTTTATATGAAAACTGCGAACATAGTCACTGTCAACAGATTTATTTTGAATCAGACTCAACTTTTAAATCTGTCACAAGTTATCATATAGGTGGTTGTTGTTCTATTAATGAAGGCTATTATAGAGTTAATTCAGACACAATTATCTTGAATAGTCATGTGCAGCCACGAAAACCAATAGTTGAATATGAATCAAAACTACCTGATTCTTCTGCCGGGTTTATCCAAATTACAGTAGCGGATTTCGATGGGCATCTCTTAGATGGAGTAATGATTCGGATAGATAATGACGATAGTGTTAAGATTGCTAATGAACTTGGAAAAGTCCGAACCTATCAGGAATCGATTGATTCTCTACTAATTTTAGCAATTGGCCTCGAAGAAAAAATTAAAATTGAACAACCTTTTGCAAGAAAAATTGATATAACCGTAGATGTATTTTTCGAAGAATTTTATAAAAATAAAATGCTGTTATATAGAAAGAATCGCCTTTATGGCAATTATGATGAAGGAAATGGTAAGTTTCAATTGAAAAAAACGACTTTAGCTAATAAGAAATTTCTTGACGTTTGGTAGTTTGACATTCTCTATAATCTCATTTCGGAGCTCTGCTGCGAAATGCACTTGGGAAGCTTCTGCTTCCAGTCACCTTTCCGAATAAGAAAAGCCCCCTAATTTACTTTTCCAAAGTTATATCTATACCATATTCAGATTAGTGGCACCTTCAACTTTGGAAAAGTTACAACGGCGAGCTTTATTCAGCCTCAGCAAGTATTTCCATAAATCGCGCAGAGGTTTTAATCCCACGATGAAAATCTTTCAGAGAGAATTTTTCGTTCGGCGAGTGAATAGCATCACTGGTATTTCCGAAGCCCATCAAAATGGATTCAACTCCCAGCACTTTTTTGAAATCCGCTACAATCGGAATGGAACCACCTTCTCTGGAAAACAGCACTTCTTTATCATAAATATCTTCAAAAGCTTGTGCGGCTGCTTTCAATCCATAAAATGAAAGGTCAGTGATGGATGGATGTCCTCCGTGATGCTCGGTTACTTTCACTTTTACCGTATCGGGGGCCAGTGACTCAAAATAATCAGTGAATAATTTCGCAATTTCTTTTGGTTCCTGATCCGGGACCAATCGCATGCTAATTTTTGCATTCGCTTTGGAAGGTAGCACCGTCTTCGCTCCTTCACCGGTATATCCACCCCAGATTCCATTAACATCTAATGTTGGTCGCGATGAAGCTCTTTCCAAAGTTGTATATCCTTTTTCTCCATGAACCGCATCAATATCCAGTGACTTTTTATACGCTTCTTCATCAAAGGGAAGCTCTGCCGAAGCTTTGCGATCAGCTTCGCTCAATGGTTTCACTTTGTCATAAAACCCGGAAATCTGAATAAAGCCATCTTCATCTTTCAACTTCGCAATCATTTCACATAATACATTCAACGGATTTTCAACCGCACCGCCGTACACTCCGGAGTGTAAATCACGATTTGGTCCAACCACTTCCACTTCCATGTATGCCAGTCCGCGAAGTCCGTATGTAATAGAAGGCTGATCTTTTCCAAACATGGCAGTGTCCGAAATCAATACCATATCACATTCCAGCATTTCTTTATGCTCATTGATAAACGGAACCAAATTCGGAGAACCGATTTCTTCTTCTCCTTCCAGAATAAATTTCACATTTACCGGAATCTCCTGACCGGTTTTCACAAAAGATTCAATCGCTTTCACATGAGTATAAGCCTGACCTTTGTCATCACTGGCGCCACGAGCATACACATTTCCATCTTTTACTACCGGCTCAAAAGCGGGTGAGTCCCACAGCTCATCAGGATCGGAAGGCTGAACATCATAATGTCCATACACCAACACCGTTGGTTTGTCATCATGCGGACAATGCTCGGCATACACGATCGGATTTCCCGGAGTCTTGAAAAGTTCGACTTTATCGAGATCGAAGGACTTAAACTGATTCAACAGAAAGTTTGCCGCTTCTTTGATCGCATCTTTTTTAGATGAATCTGTACTTACGCTGGGGATGCGAAGCAGATCAAATAATTCTTCCTGAAATTTTTCAATATTATTGTCGATGTAATCCTGTGATGTACTCATAATTTCTTTTATTTATAAAATTTTGATGCCGGCTTCTTTTATCCAGCCGAACTGCCCGTTTCCGAGACGTATGTAATACCAACCCGACTGCTCTGCGCTTTTTTCGTGATCAATGGTGAGATCATATCCCTCATACGCCATGCTCACTAAAGTAGCAGATTCTGAGGGAGTTTCCGAAACGGAAGATTCTTCTTTGATCAGTACGGCCTCGTCATAACGCTGATCAACGTAATCCACATAAAAAGATAAGCCGATAATTATTACCGAAATTGTAAAGCCTGTAATAATCAGATTTTTATGTTTAGGCAGTTCCAAAATGTTGAACCATTTAGCCGCAATTAATACAAGAGAGATGCAGAGAAAAATATATCCGATCACAAATAAACCAAATGTTCCCGGAGTTCTTTTAAGTATATCGACTGCCCTGTCCCAGGGAAGCTTGGGCAACATTGCGGATTGCCGGCTGAATTGTGAATTCACAAATTCTAAGGCTTGCTCTGCATCTTGCTGCACACTTTCGAATTCCTTTGCATGGAGGAAGTAATATTTTGCGAGCCCCAGAGAGTCAATTTGAACAGTAGCTATTCCCATATTCAGATATAGCGGACCGGAAACCGTTCCATTTTTTTCGATTGCCCGGTACTGTTTTAGTGCTTCGCGATAATTTCCTTGTTCCAGTAAATCGTTGGCAGCATCGAATTCTACCTGTGCAGAATTTTGGGCTATCCCGCTTCCCGAAATAAAAATTCCAAAAATCAGTATCAGTAAAAACCTCACAGAAGTTTCCCCAATTTTTTAATCAGTTCTTTTGATTTTTCGATGTCTGAATCCAGCCCTTCCTGAGTCACATTTGGTGCATAAGCGATAGTTTCACACTTATCTAAAATTCGCTTTAATTCTGATACCGTTTCCGAAGCCGCTCCTTTCGATTTAATTTCTTCAATCAGTTTTTGGGAAGATAATCCGGCTTCGGGCAGATTCAACTTATCTACAATAAAACCGATCAATGCTTTTTGGATCAGGTTGTACCCCTCTTTTATTCCGGTGGATGACTCGGCTTCTTTCAACACATCAAAAGCTTTGTCTTTTGCTTTGGTCGAACGTGCAAAACCTGAATCGTTGTTCAGTTTATCGTAATAATTCTTATATCCGTAAGCTCCGATAAACAGCAGAAAGGGAACAAAGATCATTGCCCAAAGCGAATTTCGGGATGTTAATGAAGTTTCTTTTTCTGCTTTCCAATTTGCTAAACCTATAACCGGTGATACATCAAGGCGCATATCTTCCAATGAAGTAACGGTAGCGTTAGGATCGATTTCAGCTTCGAAGCTTATTTCCGGAAGCATAACATATTCAAATTCATCCGTCTTTGGATTGTAGAGTGCTATTTTTTTTTCAGGAATAGAATATGCACCTTCATTTCTGGCGATTACTATGTCAGTAAATTTTTTGGTTCCGGCTATGATCCGGTTGTTTCTCGTAATGGTTGAATTTTCCTGCGGATTGTAAAGCTCTAAAGATTCCGGAAATTCGTATTCGGGTTTATTTAACAGAGGGACATTACCTGCACCGGAAATCTCTGTTATTATTTCCACACTTTCACCAACATAAGCTGATTCCGGTTCAATTCTTCGTGTAATTTCAAAATCACCAACTGCACCAATGAACTCAGCATTTTCAGGTTCGATGGGTCTTTCCACGTTGATAGTTACCGGGAGCGTTTTCAATTCTTTATTCTCCTGTCCAAATCCAAAATTAAAGGGGTCACGGCTGGTTCTTCTGTTATTTCTTATTCTAACCGTAATCGAATAGGGGCTCAGCGTAAGCTCACCTGCTTTGGTAGGGAATAAAGCGTATTGTAAGAGTTGGGCTCTTTTGTATCTGATCCCATTAATGATGGTAGAAGTTGTTCTTGCTTGTGACGGATTATTTAATTCTTCTTTCCAAAAACCTTCCGCTTTCCACCCGGGAACCGTGTTGTAATTAGATACATCTACATCGTTTTTAAAGTAAAGCACTACATCAACCACTACCTGCTCACCAATTACCGGGTTATCAGTGGAAGGCTCCAATCTCACATAAATATCAGGGGACCGCACGGCTTCCCCGCTGTCAATAGTTTTCGGATCAAGTACTTTAAAGGATATAGATTCTGTAGAAAACTCTTTTCCGTTTGCTCCAACTTTTATTGCAGGAATAGTATAGCTTCCGGGATTCTGTGCTATAAACTGAAATCCAAACGTTTGGGTGAGAGAGGGCTTTCCGTTTATATAGGTATAATTACTTCCCGAAAATGTCCGATTGGGTAAATATCTTAATCCGGGAATGTTTGGTATTTCCGGTCGCTCCAGAGAATTTAATGAAGAACCGGATACAGCTATTTCAAGTTGAACTGATTCTCCTTCAAAAATATTGGTTTCGCTCAGCGTTGCCGTAACGGTCACATCCTGAGCAAATCCTGATACAGAAAAAGCAAAAGTGAATAATAGAAAAACAAAAAACGATTCCTTTCTACCAGTCTTTCTCATGTGTAGAACTGTCTTTGGTTTTCTTCTTTTTAAAATTTTTGAGCAATTCCTTTTCTTTCTGAGCTAATGCCTGCAAAATCTTCTCAGCGTCTTCTTTGCTGATTTCCTTTGGTTCTACTTGTTGTCCCTCTTCAGGTTTGGGCTGATTTTCCTCAGCTCCTTCTCCCTGATCCTGTTCTTGCTCCTGCTCCTGATTCTCTTCCTGTTCTTCGTTTTGCTGATCCTGATTTTGCTCTTGATTTTCCTGTTCCTGCTCTTGTTGTTCCTGCTCTTGGTTTTGGTTCTGCTGATTCTGTTGTTGCTGTTGCTGTTTTTCTTGCTCCTCTTCCAGCTTTTGCTTCAGTGCGTTCAGCTTTGGATCATTCGGATGTTGAAAGAGTCCTTCTTCAACAATGCTGATGGCATCCTGTAATTGAGAATTTATATAGGAGTTTGCGCCACGGTGGAAATACGATTCTGCATCCTGAGCCGAAACTTGTACTGCTACAAAAACAAACAGAAATAATAGAAATGCTTTTTTCATAATTCTCAGTTGTCTATTGTTTTAACATTATTAATCCGTTCTATAAAATCATTGTAATTCTGAACGGTTTGATCAACTTGTAACGCTTGTTGCATTAAATTATAAGCATCATTGTAACGCTGTTCAGCCACTAATTGTTCTGCTCTTTTTTTCATCGCCTTGGCATATTCTGTTGGAGGATCGGGTGGCTGATTTTCATTCTGCTGATCCTGATTTTGCTGTTCTTCTTCCTGCGATTTCAAAGCCGCTAATTCGTAATTATGCTTTGCATCTGTATCAACAGGTTGATTTCTCAATGACTTTCTGAAATGGTGCGCCGCCGGTTTCCACTCTTCTTTTTCAGCAAGAATAGTTCCGATGTTATAATCAGCCAATGCGCGCTCATCATCGTTCTCTGCGAATTCAATTGCATTCATAAATGATTCAATAGCCTCTTCGGTTTTTCCTTGTTTCGCCAACGCATTTCCGAGATTAAAATGAAGCTTCCCATTCTCGGGCTCCTGCTCGATAGCTAAACGGTACAGTGAATCAGCTAATGCATAATTTCCTTCATTGTATGCAGTGTTTGCTTTTCTTCCTTCATTCGAAATCAGGAAAGTAAAAAGAAGCGTTATGTAAGCAAGAAATTTCATTAAGAATTATAACTGTTCGGCGACCTCCAGAGTTTCTTCATCCATCATCATATTGGTGAAAACGTTGGTTACATCATCATTTTCTTCAAACATTTCCATCATCTTCAAATTGGATAATGCTGTATCAGGATCTACTTTGGTTTCGGTTGTCGCTTCGCGAATCAATTCAGCGGATTCGATATCGTGCCCTCCTTCTTCCAATGCTTTTCTCACATTAAACAGATCTTCCCTCGATGTATATACAATGAAAAAATCTTCCTCCTGATTCATGTCTTCAGCTCCTGCATCAATAGCTTCTAACATAAATTCTTCTTCATCTTTTCCTTCTGCATGTACTCTGATCATCCCCTTTTGCTCAAACATAAACGCTACCGAGCCATTGGTGCCCATATTTCCGCCATGCTTGGTAAAGATATGACGAATGTCCGCCACCGATCTTGTATTGTTATCCGTGGTAACTTCCACGAAATAAGCAATTCCACCCGGACCATAGCCCTCAAATGTAGTTTCTTCATACGTTACATTGTCATCGAGCTCGCCCGTGCCACGCTTAATGGCGCGTTCCATATTATCTTTCGGGAGATTTACAGCCTTTGCATTATCGATAGCTAAAGAAAGTCGTGGATTTCCGGTGGGATCTCCGCCTCCTTCCCGTGCTGCTACGGTAAGTTCCTTTATGACTTTGGTAAAAACCTTAGAACGCTTAGCGTCTTCCTTGGCTTTTTTGTGGCGAATGTTCGCCCATTTCGAATGTCCTGCCATAATATTTGATGAATACGATTAATGCTTATTTCGGACCATAAATATACATAATTGAACTAAGGCATTGTAAAATTTTTTATGAACCAAACTGTTAAAGGTTGTGTTGAAAGTTCAGTTAATGAATCAGAATGGCTACCTTGTTTTAACCAAGAGACACAGTTTATGAATATTGGAATTGTTTGTTACCCTACATTTGGCGGAAGTGGTGTTGTTGCCACCGAACTTGCAAAAGTATTAGGAGGAAAAGGGCATAAAATTCATGTATTAAGTTATTCCAAACCTGCCCGACTTGAGACTTTAGATTCCAATATTTTCTATCATGAAGTAGCCATTAACGCATATCCTCTGTTTGAATATCCGCCATACGCATTGGCATTGGCTTCGCAGATGGTAAACCTGATTGAATATGAAAATCTTGATTTGCTGCACGTACATTATGCTCTTCCTCATGCAACAAGCGCTTATCTGGCAAAACAAATTATGGCGGAAAAGGGAATTGATGTTCCTGTAGTAACTACATTGCACGGAACTGATATCACATTGGTTGGTAGTGATCCCAGCTATAAGCATGTTGTAGAATTTTCAATCAACAAAAGTGACGGCGTTACCGCAGTATCTAAATATTTGAAGGAGGAAACAGAATCCCGTTTTGATATTACCACGGATATAAAAGTAATCCCGAACTTCATCGATCTGGAAAGATTTCAAAAGTCGAATAAAAGCCACTTCAAAAAAGCTATTTGTCCCGACGGAGAAAAAGTAGTTGTTCACGTTTCTAATTTCCGAAAAGTAAAACGTGTACCCGAAGTAGTTTCTGTTTTTGACCGGATTTTGAAACACGGAATTGAAGCAAAATTACTATTAGTGGGTGATGGACCCGACCGACAACGAACCGAACAGCAATGCCGTGATCTTGGAATTTGTGAGCACGTACGCTTTTTAGGAAAACTGGATCAGGTTGAAGAGGTTCTTTCTATTGCAGATTTATTTTTGATTCCTTCAGGTTCTGAAACTTTTGGTTTAGCTGCTCTGGAAGCAATGAGTTGCTCTGTTCCTGTTATCAGCTCAAATATCGGTGGACTGCCGGAAGTGAATATTCAGGGAGAAACCGGTTATTTGTGTGATCTGGATGACATCGATTGTATGGCGAAGAATGCGGTTGAGATTCTTACCAATCCGGAACTGCACGAAAGAATGAGTAAAAATGCACGCCTAAATGCAGAAAAATACAATCAGGATGTCATTGTGAATCAGTATGAGGATTTTTATCTGGAAGTGAGTGCTGCTTTAGCAGAACACTAACCAAATATGTTCCATTTACTCGAAGAAGAAGCAATTCCTACAGCAATATATTTGCACTTTTTGAAGTTCAGCATCACGTCTTTTTCGATGGAATTGTCAATCACATAAGCGATCGCCACTGTAAGATCTTTCATTCCCGCTTCTACTTTTTGCCCTTTAAACTTGGCGCAAAGAACCACAAGCTCAATTTCTTTACTGATATTCTTTTCTTTATTAACCCATGTAATCGGAGTCTCAAGCTTTGCTAATACATAATCAGGGCGATCTTTTCCCGGTAGCTCTTTTATCGCCTCAGCATTAATAGGTAACTGAAGATCAAGTTCTTGAGGACCTTTTGTAATTTCGGTGATTTCTATTTTAAACGATTTCATAGGCTGAGATTCAGACTATTTAATTAACGTAAATTTTTTTGTAAGAACCACATCTCGGGTTTTTAATCTGTAAAAGTACATTCCGCTTGCCAAATGCTCTGCGTTAACCGGAACTGAATGCGAGCCGGAAGCATAAAATTTATCGGCTATAGTTTCTACTAACTGTCCGGTCATAGAGAATATCTGTAAATTCACCCGCTCAGGTCTATCCAAAGAAAAGGCAATTGTTGTGCTTGGATTAAAAGGATTTGGATAATTTTGAAAAAGCGCAACTCCTCCCGGGATCGTTATTTCATCTTCGTTAGAAATCGTCATCCCATTTGAAGCTCCGGGCGTTGGTTCATTAATAAATACAAAAGCTGAACTTCCATCTGTTTCTCTTCCGTAAGATACGTCCGTTGTTTGTTCTCCATAAGTCAGCGTATTTACGGCAACAAAATTTTGCCCATCCTGACGAAAAAGTCCCACATCTTCTCCGGCTTTTCTAAGATTGAAAGAAGCATGAAGCGGACCTTCTTCCTCATCGTTATCGGTCCAGATTAACAAAAATCCTTTTCCGGGAATGGTTGTATCAGGGAACGCCCATTTATCTCTTTCATTCAGATCGTCTGTAAGGAAATAGCCATTCATTGAAATAGGAGCATCGGTTGTGTTATAAATCTCAACCCAATCCGGAAACGAACCCGATTCATCCTGAATGGTATTGCTGTTACTCGCCATAAATTCGTTTATGACCAGTGTTTCAACAGATTCGCTGTTTTCCTGCGAAAGTTGTTTAGCAGGGTTATGCGGATAACGACTTGTTTGACCTTCCGAATCCTGCGCTGAAACATAGTATTTAAAATCACTTGAATAAGAACCTATATCCTGAGAGCCCGTGTAAATTCCATCTCCTGCTTCGCGGTCGAAACCTAAACCATCATCTTTTAACTCAAACGGATTTAATATTTCAAGAATATCCAGTTTCGCCGTAACTACATCCGTATCCTGATCTTCAACCAGTGACTCCACAACTATCATTTTCTTGCCCTTATCCTGTAATAGTTTTGAAGATGAGTTATGGATGATTGGATAGATATTATTTAGCTGAAGCTGATTAAGCGCCGAAGCTTTTCGATCCGTTATAAATGGCTTTAAACCATGCTTTACATGTCCGCCTAACTGCTGAGTAAAATTCAGATCATAATTTTCAAAGTTCAAATCCGGCCAGTCTTTAATTCTGAAAGTATCTGCTTCTGCCGAAGATTGAACCATAAGTTTAAGCCTGTCAATTTCCGGAAATAATGAATCTTCATTGAAAACTTTCTCTATGGCTTCATTTATATAATAGCTGTACCAGTCTTTAAATTTCTGTACTTCAATCAACCTATTTGCTAAGGGTCTTGCTTCGTTCGTTTTTCCCCAGTTATACAAATCCCTGCTTGTCCAGTCTCTTCCTATAAAATCAATTCCCAAAGTATTATCGTAATCGTAAGGAACTACTGTAAATTTTCCGGTTGCCGGATTTTCGTATAAATAGTAATTGTTCTTGTTGTACCAATAATTATCCCAATTGCCGGTCAGCACATCTATTGCCATCCATTTCAACGTCGAATGCACATCCAGATAATCAAAAATCTGTTCCTGATATTCATTAGCTGAAGCATTTTCTAAGAAATCTACTAATGCTGCAAACCCTGAATAGTCATTTTCTTCTTCATTGGTAGTCAGATCATACGGCCTTCTGCCGAATTGTTCATAGTCGCTGTAGTCATCAGCATTGGGACCACGGAAAGTTAGATCAGCAGGATATAAACACTTGAAGAGGTTCCCGTCATCATGCTCAAATTCTTTTTTAATCATTTCGTCATCAATATGCTCTACATTCAGGTACAGCCCGTAAAAAACATCATTGATATAAAAAGCTACGTGATTCGCCCTTGAAGCAGTAACTCCCATCTCTTCAAAAATATCCCAACTTATTTTTGCACGCATAACTGTTGGATCATTATGCTCACCATTAATATTCATTTTATCTAATCCACGATATTCACGCCCCTGAACAAAGGTATTAAATGAAATTTTGAACGACTTTTTCTCTGATGCTCTCGAAGTATTTCCCCTCAACCTGAAACCAACACTGTCTACTGTTTCTATCTCTCCATCTTTATTAATACTAAAAGTTGCCGGAAATTCCTGATAACTTTGCTGATTTTCAGGAGCTAAAATCTCATCCAGATATTCCTGATTAATTGTAATTCTGACTTCAGGCAACACAGAATCATCAAAAACCCACTTTGATCCTGACTGAGCCGATAAATTCACAGTTAGCAATAATACTGTTGTAAAGAAGGTGCAAATATAATTCATATAAGTTATTCCATAAAAAAAGGAGCCTTTAAAAGGCTCCTTAAAGTAGCAAAATTTTAGAAACTATTACTCAATGGTAATAGGAATTGCTGCCATAGTTGATCCCCAATGCAGGTTGAGATGTGCTTTTTTATCTGAAAGCGTATCAAAGTAAATAGTAAAACGCTCCATCATTGGCGCATCTTTCTTTGTTACTGCAGCTTCCACTCTTACCACATCCATGGATTTATCATACTGAGTTCCCCAGCTTAGCTTTTCATTAATAATAAAAGTCCAGTCGTCTCCCGGAATGGTGTACAGTGAATATGTTCCTGCTTTTACTTCTTTTCCTCCGAACATAACATCATCGGAAAAGGTAATTGCTGTAGCTTCATTGGCCCCTGTTCTCCACACCTGATCAGGTTTAGCAAGAGATGCGAGTGAACGACCTTTAAGACCGGGACGACCGTAAGTAACAGAAACAGTCGTGCTTCCAATATCCTGAGATACCGCAGCATTCGGGCTTGGGCGGTCTCCTTTGCCCCGCTCTTGCGCTACTGTTAGTTCTGATGTAAGAAGCACTGCAAACACTGCCATTGCTCCTAATTTTAATAATGTTTTCATGGATCTATTTTTTTGGTTTTAGTTAGTTATCTGGAAATAAACTTTTGTCAATGCCCGGGATAATTTTCAAGGCATTTTTGTAATACACTTTTTTCAACACTTCATCGGGAAGATTCAATCCATACATTTTCCAAAAAGCGTGTCTTTTTCTGAAATAATCAAAATACTCGTCATCACTTTCCAAAACCCGAAAATAGGTATGAAATTCTTTGGGTCTGTAGGTGTCTTTCCCGAATAAAAGTCTATCCTGATATTTTATAAAAAACTCTCTCGCAAAATCCGGTTGTCTACCCAATTCAGCAATGATAGCTGCTGTTTCTGTGTATACATTTGGGAATTCTTCTAAATGCTTCCCTAATCGTTCAAGGTCGTTTGCCATCCAACCAAAATGGGCATTTATAAATGTGGTATTGGGATGTTTTCGAAAGACATTCCATTGCTCCTGCATCACTACTTCCCAACTTGGATATTTTGTGGAATCTCCGCGGTGACGGTTTGGGAAATTTTTCATTTCTAACCAGCGCTCATTTTTTTCATCAATAGGTGCCCAGAAAACAGCGGGCTCTCCGGTGTGTATTAAAACAGGAATTCCTAACTCACCCGCTTTTGCCCAAACCGGATCGATTCTTGGATCATCAGTTTGTATTCTTTCACCGTTATCATCTGTTGCTGTAAGCCCAAGATTTTTGAAAATCTTTACTCCCCTGGCTCCATTATCATAATCTTCCTGAAGCTGATTAACTGCATTTTCAGTCCAATCAGGATCATCCATTCCTCTGAAATCAATATTTGCAAAAACTACAAACCGACCGGGAGCAGTTTTATTAGCGGCATCTACCATTGCCTTAAGTCTTTCTCCTGAACGACCACTCAGATTCACAATAGCACCCATATTCAGCGAATCCATTTCTTCAACCGTTTGATTCAGATCCATTGTTGCCATTCTCCATAAATGGCTGTGCACATCAATAAATTTGAATTTTGCACTTGTTACCTCTTCGCCGGGAACAACCAACGTTGACTCAGGATCGTATTCCTCGAAAGTCATTGTAGTATCCGGAGTTTGGGCGATGACAGGTATTCCTGTCAAAATCAAAACGGTAAATAGACAAAATTTTTTCATAGCAGATGTTAATCAATCTAATTTAAACGAAATGTTAAAAATCTAATCAGCAGGGAGGAAAAAATTCTTTCTTGTAAGCAGTGCAAGAATACTAATTGCTATCACAAATAAAACTCCTGGGCCAATCAATTCTGAATTAAAAATATTGATTGATAGTGGTTTTAATGCCAGGCTAAACTGAGCCAAAGCTATTACAAAAAATCCCTGCCATAATTTGTACGGAACATCCAAAGCTTTCTTTGAATGATAATAAATGATCATCGCCATAGCCGCATAGCTTACCAATGTTGTATAAGCGGAAGCCAACATCCCAAAATAAGGTACAAAAATAAGGTTACCTGCTACGGTAATTGCGGAACCTATCAGTGTGATATAAGCAAGTACTTTGGTTTTCTCACCAATAAATATCCCCGCCGAAAAATTGATATACCATCCCTGAAACCAGTAAGCTAATAAAAGAGGTGAGACTACATTTAATCCCATCCAGTATTCCCTCCCAATTAGAGTAGCATCAGTAAAAGGGATTTCTATTTGGACAATTTGTGATACAAATAACGAAAAGAAAATAAATATAAGCGCTGCACCTAAATTAAAATATCTAAATGCCTCGGAGAAAATTAGCGGGGCCTCTTCATCATCTGATTTTTTCATAAAAAAAGGCTGCCAAGCAAATTTATAGACAGTAACAAACAACAACATGATCACCGCCAATTTATAGGCTGCCGAATAGATTCCTACAATGTCCTCGCCGGAATAACTTAGTCCAGATGAGTTTACTCCGTACAAAACATTAATAGTATCAATATCCATCCTCTTCAGAAAAATTCGATCGATCATTTCATTTATTACATACCCGATCCCTGCTGGCACAAAAGGTAAACCAAACCGAAGTGCTTTTTTCAAAAACTCGTAATCCCAGGAGCCCTTCATCATATCAAAAGTGATAATCCAGACTAATAAAGCAGTTACGAAAGAAGCTATAATATTACTTATTAGCACTGCCTCAATATTAAGATGAAGCTCTAATACCAGATACAAGTTCAGTCCAAGATTAATAAACACACCAAGCATTTTAAGCAATGCAAAATGCCACGGTTTACCTTTTAGTCTCAACTCAGCAAAAGGAATTACCTGAATAGTGTCGAAAATCAATATCCCCAGCATCAATGTTAAAAGAGGAAATGGTTCTACTAATCCGATTATTGGATTGATCAATGGATTGAGAAACCACACAATAATTGCTAATACAATAGAAGTGCCTACAAGAGCCAGCTGAATAGTTTTAAATATATCTTTCGACTTTTCTCTATCCTTTGCGTATCTAAAGTAACTTGATTCCATTCCGTAGGTAAAAACAACATTCAGGAATGCTACTACCACATAAATCAAGCTTATAACTCCATACTCTCCCGGTTTAAAAACTCCTGTGTAAAATGGAACCAGCAAATAATTCATGAACCTTGTAAAAACGTGGCTCACCCCATAAATCAGAGTATCAGAAAAAAGTTCTCTTAGCTGTCTCAACTATTTGTTAATTAAATATTCCAGAGCATGCACACCAAGTAAATAGCTCTCCACTCCGAACCCTGTTATTATTCCATTCATTACTGCTCCGGTTAATGATTTTTCTCTGAATTCCTCTCTTGCATGGATATTAGAAATATGCACTTCTACTTTAGGAATTTGCATTGGTTCCAAGGCATCTCTTAATGCTACCGATGTATGTGTAAATGCTCCCAAATTCGTAATCAATCCTTCTGTACCATCCTCCATTGCTTGTTGCAATCGGTTTATCAACTCTCCTTCAACATTACTTTGGTGAAAATGAAATTCGTGATCCGGAAACTTATTCTTAATTAAATCTTCTATATCTGATAAGGTATTAGATCCATACACTGATTGATCTCGCTTACCGAGAAGGTTTAAATTGGGACCATTAGTCACTAATATTTTCATAATTCTACCGCATTGCTGATTAATTCTGCAATTTCTTTCATTCTGCTTTCACTAACTTCTGTTTTCCTGCCTAAACTTACCGGTTGTCCTTCAAAATATATGGGCACCAAATGTACATGTGCATGAGGAACTTCCAAACCTTCTACTATTACACCGGTTCTTATCGTTCCCAAAGATGCATCGATAGCCTTAGCTATTTTTTTCGAAAATACCGATAACCCACTTAATACTTCGTCTTCAAGGTCGAATAGATAATCCGTTTCTCTTTTGGGAATTACCAAAGTGTGTCCCTCTGCTATGGGATTTATATCCAGGAATGAAAAATAGTCTTCATTCTCAGCAATCTTATAGCACGGAATTTCGCCATTCACAATTTTTGTAAAAATACTTGCCATACTTTTAGTTATGCTTTCATTTGCTTAGACTCAATAAGGTAATAGTATGACATTATAAATGCTGACTATGGTTCGATTTTTACTTCTGCTGATTTTAAGCCTTCTGCTTACACCTAATTTGGTAGCTCAAAAACATAACAGCTCTGACAAGGACTATTTGAGCGGACCGGTTTCTGAGGAACAAATACGGGAATACAAAATATTCGATTTGTATGCCAAGCGTTATGAACCCGATGACGAAATTATAGCTAAGTTTAATTCGGTAGCAGACTCCGTATTGATTGATGTTTTTTTCGGAACCTGGTGTCATGACAGCAAAAGAGAAGTACCCGCATTCTTTAAACTCATGAATGTTTTAGACAACGATAAAATAGCCGCAAAATATACCGCTATTGAATATCGCCGCAGGGGACCAAAAGACATTATTAAAAAGAATAACATTAAACGCACCCCCACTTTTGTTGTCTATATAAATGGAAAAGAAGCAGGGCGTTTAATTGAAGAATCAGAAAAGTCTGTGGAGGAAGATATTTGGGAAATTATTGAAAAGAAGATCCAGCTTAATAACTGACAAAAAACCGGATTTTTGATTGTCATAGAGTGTAGAAACTCTTATCTTTGGAACCTTTCGCGCAAGCGATGGAAGATCCGGTAGCTCAGTTGGTAGAGCAACTGCCTTTTAAGCCGTGGGTCGAGGGTTCGAGTCCCTCCCGGATCACATTTTAAGAATCTCTCTTGACCAGCCCCTTTCGATTGATCTCGGTAGGGGTTTTATTTTTCTATAAGTTTTCAAAAGCTTTCTTAAGCTTTTTCACAATCTTATTCAGCACTTCTTCATTGGCAAGCAGAAACTCTTTCTTTTCTTTCGTGATCTTTTCTTTTGGCTTCACTTGTAAGTTCCTTTTTTCTATTGAAGTCTTAACGTCCGTGTTAGTCATTTCTGTATTTTTCTAATTTATCAATCCCAGACTTAGGCTTGTTTAAATTTTATCGGCTTTACGCTCAATAACTCAAGCTATTACTAAAACTAATTCCGTTACCCCTTCTAAATGTGCAATTCCCAAAATATGAAAATACGCTTTAAGCCATATTAGAGCAGGATTCTAAACTTAATTAAAATTAATATTAAAAAATTTTAATTATTAAAAAATTTTAATATAATACTTGTGGGTCAAAATTAAACGAATGGTACACATCATGGCTTTACAAGATTTAGTTTTCGAGTACAAAAAAAATCCAACTGATCTTACAAAAGGAAGAATCATTGAAGAAGCTCTTCCTCTTATATACAGCATAGTTGCTAAAATTAAGCATCCGAATTCACCACTTTGCGAAAAAGATGACTTGGTCAACATAGGTGCTACAGGCTTGCTTCAATCTTTAGATAACTTCGATACAACCAAGGATGTCAAGTTCAATACATTTGCTTATTACCGAATCCGAGGAAGTATCATAGATTACTTACGATCATTAGATGAACTATCCAGAACCAATCGATCAAGATATGGAGCTGCTCAAAATGCCATAGCTGAATTGCAGCAAAAACTGGGCAGAACCCCTTTTAATCATGAAGTAGCCGAAGCTCTTGAAATGTCGACAGAAAATTATGAGCAACTTCTCAGCTATGTTCAAAAACGAGTAGCGCTTTCACTTGATATGGAATATTCAGATGAAAAAAAGGTATTATCGAACCATATCGAAGATGAAATGTACGAGTCACCCGACGCCCGGATATTGGAAGAAGAGAGTTCTCAACAATTAAAGAATGCTATTCGCCGGTTAAAAGAAAGAGATCAACTAATTCTGTCTCTATATTTTTACGAAGAATACAATCTTCGGGAAATTGCTGATACGTTGGATCTTAGCGAAGCAAGAATTTCACAAATTATCGGGAAGCTTTTAATAACTCTGAAGGGAATATTAGAGAAGCCCGATGTAGTGCTGGCAGCTTAATCGGTTGTTATCAGAGGGCGTATTTTTGCCAATCTTTTTTCTCCGATTCCTTTAATATTCATAAGCTCGCTCACTTCGGAAAACCCATTATTTCGGCTTCTGTATTCGATAATTCTCTGAGCATACGTTTTTCCTATTCCGGGCAAAAGCTGAAGTGTCGCCTGATCAGCCGTGTTAATATTGATTGGATATACTACCTCAATGGCGCTGCTTCCTGAAATTTCCTTCGACCTTAAAACCTTGGAACCGATTTTAGAAGGATTTTTCCACAATGCCCTTTCATTACTTTTAGCAATCTCCTGATACTCTTTAAACTTAGTGACAGAATCTTCATGCTGCCTGAAATCATCAGAGTAAGTACCGAAACCATTAATCAACAGTTCTTTATTTAGCGATACACTCTCTCCTTCTTTGTCTAAAGTTACGTATCCGAAAAATCTATTATAGGCAGCATAAGGTTCACTTCCATCGTAATCGCTGACTTTTACTCTTCTGCCTTCCAACAAATTCCGTAAGTAGGAAGTCGCTGCTCCCGAGAAATAATACGCTGAATCATCTCCAGCATAAATTGATGGAACTTCCACGCCGAGAAACTTAACCGGATATCCAAACCCGGGCACTATTTCTATTTCAAATTGGGAGCCATCCCTGACTGCATAAACATCATACCATTTGTCAGAATCGATTTTGGGAGCGGGACCATAACTTTTTCCCTGAGCCCGGTTCATAACTTCTTTCAAACTTTGATAGTACTGATTGGCTATTTCATCAGAATAAATAATGAGCGTATTTTCATCATTATTTTCTTCCGCATTATTAGAAAAGTTGTAAGAACCGGCAATTACTACCGCTTCATCTTCAGGAGTTGGCTCGTTGACATCAATTATTATCAGTTTGCTATGAAGTTTTCTGGTTTCACGAGCAGGAACTATCATACGATTACCAAGTTGAGCTTCAGGACTTCCCCAAATTGCTCCGGTATTTTGATAACGGCTGAAGAAACCCGGATCTATTACCCCTTCCAACTGGATTGAAGCGTCCACACTTTTATCCCAAATAGCTCGGCTAATCGGAATATTGGGAGTTATCGCAAATGCCTGAAACCGAATGTCTGATTGAGTTTCATTATTTATCACCTCAACTATTCTTTCACTAACACTGGGCTTGCTATCATCTCTGTTTATCGGGGCGAAGTACACTTCAATTTTTGTTCCTCCCACATCAAAAATATGTTCACTTACATCTTCTTTGTCTTTATGAAAGCGGGCATTGAATGGATCAGGAGTTGCTCCGGTTGATCCCCACATCTGATTAAATTCTTCCAGATATACTCCGGCTACATCACTGTCTTTTATTACAATTGTGTTGTTTGTATTGTATGCTCCGGTATAAGTTAAGTTGGTCGAACCTGTCCAAACGTAATCATCTTCCGGTGAGTCAGAAACAGCATCAATAATCGCAAACTTATTGTGCATATCTGCTCCATCATTAACCAGATCATTATCTGTTATTGATCCGTCCGTGTTATAAATATCTCCGTCATCATCAAGCGATACGATTCCCCCTTCTCTGAGTGTTTCCCAAATCAATTCATCTAATACTCCCGCATCGGTTCTGTTATGATTATCTGTAATCAATCTTACCTGAACACCTCTTTTCTTCGCTTCTACCAAGGCATTTGCTATACGGACTTCTTCTAAATCATAAATACTCAAGTCGACACTGTACTTCGCTGAGTCAATTAAGTCTTCCAGCGTTGAGATAAGATCTACCGAGTGGTTCCCGAAATTATTTTCATGCATCACAGAAGTATCCGCCGGCATATTGAAATATACCTTAATCCATTCCTTCGGCTGATCACTTTGCCCAAACAAAGGAACAGCGGTAAATAAAAAAATTGAGGCCAAAAGGATTAAAATTTTAAATTGCACTGCCTGGCTTTTACATTATCATTAATAGGTAAATTAACGTATTTTCGATTACCTCATTGTAAAATATCAATCTGCGACATATGAAAACTGAGTATTTAAATCCGATTCGCTGGAAAAAATCTGTTTTGGTTATTCTACTCTCTGCATTTGTTTTAATATGGTTCGGCT
The DNA here is from genome assembly GCA_965267565.1 of Balneola sp. Classification (GTDB taxonomy): domain Bacteria; phylum Bacteroidota; class Rhodothermia; order Balneolales; family Balneolaceae; genus Balneola. Next base: position 2,121,618 of record OZ254085.1, on the reverse strand, counting down.
TTGTAGATAGCTACAGCTTATTAACAAGATTTGAATTATACAGCCAGAAAAAAGATCTCAAACAAAAAATAGAACAACTTTCCGTATCTACTGAGAATCTTGAAAACCGGATCAACCACCTGAATAACGACGCTCAGCTTTTGGAAAAAATTGCCAGAGAAGAGTACGGCATGAGGAAACCCGGTGAAACCGTGTACAAAGTTCGTCGCCCTGACCAATAAACACTTCCCTTTTTGATGAAAAAAGCCATCGCCGTTGATTTAGGCGGCACAAATATCAAAGCCGCTGTTGTAGAAAAGAAGAAAGGAATTTTAGAGCAGTCCTCCACACCCACACATGCCGACCTTGGCAGGGATCATCTATTAGACCGGATTGGGAATACGATTAAAGATTTAGCAAAACGGCATAATGTTGTTGGTGTTGGCATGGGCTGTCCCGGAATGGTAAATCTTGAACAAACTATTATAAAAAACCCTCCTAATCTTCCGGGTTGGGGTGTAGTACACGTAGCAGATGAAATTACGAAAAGAACAGATTTACCTTGCAGAGTCGAGAATGATGCGAATATTGCCGGTTTGGGATCTTTACATTTCGGGGTTGGCAAAAAATATGACAGCTTTATTATAATTACGTTGGGCACTGGTGTTGGAGGTGGTATCATTATCAATAAAAAGCTGTATAAAGGAACGCGGGGAATGGCAGGTGAACTCGGTCATGTAATTTTAGATTACCACGGACCTTTATCAAATAGTGTGACAAGAGGAACTGTTGAAGCCTATCTCGGGCAAAGGTTTTTAAGCCGTTTTGCCACAGACTTAATTATGCAAAAACCCGATAATCCGCTTTACGCTAAGTTCCATAAAGATTTTGATAAACTGGAGCCCGTGGATCTCACTCAAGCTGCAGAAGAAGGCAACGAATTAGCTATCGAAATTCTGAGGAAAAGTGGAGAGCGGTTAGGTTATGCAATCATCAATTACACGCATATATTAGACATCAGAAAATATGTACTTAGCGGCGGCGTTTCCCGAGCGGGAGACTGGCTTTTTGATCCTGCAAGAGAAATTATTAAAAAGCATATGATGCTGCCATTTCAGGAAGGAGTTGAACTTGTTTACGAAGATCTTGGAAATGACAGTGCATTATTAGGCGCTGCCGGACTCGCTTTCGATTCTTTTGCTTAACAGAAAAATAACCGGGTGTGTTTTGTGAATTTTGCAAAATCAGGACAATGGTTTTTATGCATGTGCATACTTTTTATGTCTGTGCAAAGTTCTGTCTTAGCTCAGGATTCCACTTCGGTTCAAACCGTAGATTCTGTTTCAGCAGCTCCACCCACAGCACAAAATTCGGGTAGTCCTGCAGTAAAAAAAAGCAATGTCAAAGATGCTGTTGAATTCCAGTCAAACGACTCTTTGGTTGTAAACCTCAGGGATGGAAGAAAAGCATTCCTATATGGTCAGGCTAAGGTTTCGCATACCGCCGGACAGTTAACATCCGGTAAAATTGAAATGGATATTGAGAAAAATCAGGTTGAAGCTGAAGCGGAATCAGCTACAGATACTTTAAGTTATCCTGTTTTAAAACGCGAATCTGATGAGATTAAGAGCACACGGATTCTCTTCAATTATAAAACCCAAAAGGGAAAATTCGAGGAAGCACGGATTCAGGTTCCTGATGGTTATTTGATTGGTTCGAAAGTTAAAAATGTAACCCCCGATGAGGTTTTTATAGAAGATGGAATTTATTCCACTTGTCCCCCTGATTATTTGTATTACTACATCAAGGCAAAAAAAATGAAAGTAGTTGATCAGGAAGAAGTCTTCTTTACTAATGCGCGCCTCTTTATTTTAGATATTCCGTACCCGTTGGTTTTTCCGTTTGGCTATGTGCCCTCCGATCTGGAAAAAAGAACTTCCGGTTTGCTTACTCCTACTTATGCTTTCGAAGCTCAGTCAAGCCGTGGTATTGGATTACAAAACCTGGGATGGTTTCAATATTTCAACGATTACTTTACCGCGCAGCTTAGTACCGACATTTATACATCGGGCACCTTTTTCCTTACTTCTAATATGCAGTATCGTAAAAGAGATTCTTTTCGCGGGAATGTACAGCTGGGCTATTCTCAGGACCGGGGGCTTGAGAAAACAGACCCCGGATTTACAACAACTGTGCAGCGTTCTATAACTATAAACCATAATCAGGATTTTTCTCCTTATTCAAGCATTAATGCAGGAATAAATCTTAGAACCAAAGATTTTTATCGTCAAAACTCTTATGACATTGATGATTTAGCAGAAACCAATTCTAACTCTAAATTAGCTTACAGGTACAATCATCCGGAGAATACTTTCAACTTCAGTATCAATTCTCAACTCTCTCAAAATTTCGCAAATAATTCTACCACGCTAACAGGACCTAACAGTACTTTCAGTCTTAAGGCATTAACTCCTTTTAAATCTGAAGTGTCCGGTAATGAGCAAAAATGGTACGAAAGCTTTTCAGTACGATATAACAACTCTTTCAATTCACGTTTTGACTATGATCCCATAGATGCTGATTCAGCTGAAATTGGGTTTATCGATGCTCTCTTTGATCCCTCACAATATCGAGAAGCAACAGGTGACGATGATCATTTCCGTTATGGATTCAGGCAAACGGCAAGTTTATCGCTGGGACAATTACTTCCAAATCCGTTTTTAAATTTATCAGCCAGCGCAAGTTTTAATGAATATTGGTACCCATCTACTATTCGCCAGACCTTTAACGCTGATTCTAACCGGGTGGAAACGGACAGAGTTCGCGGTTTTGAAGCCGGAAGAGATTTTAATGTAGGGCTTTCTTTTTCCACAACTTTTTATGGAATTTCGAATCGCAAAATTGGAAGATTTGAAGGTTTCCGACATACCGTACGCCCCACTCTTTCTTACAGCTATCGCCCCGATTTTAGCGATGAACAATGGGGCTTTTACCGAACAGTACAAACCGATACACTTGGAAATACACGACAATATTCAATTTTCGGAAACGGTATTGTTGGAGGTCCGGGAGCCGGAGAACAGCAAGCCATCAGCTTTGGAATACGGAATGTATTTGAAACCAAAATAGTGAGTCGCGATACTACCGGTGAGGTTAGCGAAAGAGCACTAAAATTGATTGATAACCTTTCTGCTAATGCATCTTATAATTTTGCAGCAGACAGTTTAAAGTTCAGTGATATATCTACGCGGCTTTCCTCGAACGCAATAAATGGAATTAGTATTCAGGCAGGGGCAAACTTTTCTTTATATGAAGTTGATGCTAACGGAAGAGAGATTAATAAATATTTAATTACCGATGGAGGTAAAATTGCTCAGCTTCAAAACTTTAATATCAGTGCAAGTACTTCGTTCAGAGGTGGCGGGCGTGGAGTTGAAGTATACACTCCGATTTACAGACAGGTTTACGATCCCTATGATCAGACACGCTTTTCCCCAATAGATCCACATTTTAATGATGAGCCCGTTGCTCCATTTAATTCCCCATGGAGTTTTTCGTTGAAGTTCGATTATCGCTGGAGATACAGATTTGGGCAAAGCCCTGATAAATCGGCAACTCTTAACGCTGATAATATTTCTTTCCGGCTTACTCCAAAATGGAGGTTTAATACCCGAATCGGATATGATTTTATCCGGAAAGAATTGACTCCTTCTCAGTTTGGGTTAACCCGAAACCTTGAATGTTGGGATCTTACATTTCAAATTAATCCGTTTGGTGAAAACCAGTATTATTTCTTCCGCTTGACATTAAACAGTGCTCAGGTTCAGAGTTTATTCCAGAAGTTACCGATCCTGAAAAATCTGGAAAGAAGTTCTACACCGACGGGTAGAGGATATCGTGGGTATTAAATCGAATCTTTACCGATAGAAGCCAGATACTTTACCACATATTTCCCAATCACATCGAATTCAAGATTCAGGATATCGCCTTCTTTTTTCGATTTCAGATTGGTATGCTCCCAGGTGTAAGGAATAATAGCGACGGTGAATTGGTTTGATTCTTCCCGAGCTACAGTGAGACTGATTCCTTCCATTGTGATACTGCCTCGTCCAACAATCATATTGGCAAATTCTTCAGGATATTCTATGGTAATTAGCCAACCGGTTTCTTCTTTTTCTATGGATTTGATAGTCCCGATTGTATCCACATGCCCCTGTACTAAATGCCCTTCTATTCCTTTTTGTAGCGTCAATGATCGTTCCAGATTTACATCACTTCCATTTTGAAGATGACCCATCGAAGTTTTTCGAAGAGTTTCTTCCACACTCTGAACGGTAAAAGTTTTTTCATCGAAAGCTGTTACTGTATGGCAAGCTCCGTTGATAGATATGCTTTCATCTTCATGGCAAGTTCCCGCAAAACTACATGAAATCTTAAACTCCATTCCTCCGCCGTTCAGACTTTTTGCTGATTCTACTTTTCCAACTTCTTGTATTATTCCTGTGAACATATTCTATCTATAAAATTCTTAATGGCACTTTAAACGCATGCAGCCAATATACCAACAAGATTTTTTGTAAGTAGCCTCAGAATGCCTGATTTATTAAAAATAACCTGTAAAAAGTAAATCTTCCCCGACCTTTGCCCATTCCACTTCTTTCAATTCAGCTATTTCACTCATACGATTTATTCCAATATTTAAAACAGAACGAGTGCCTGAACCCAATAGTTTCGGAGCCACAAAAACATGTAGCTTATCAACCAAGCCTTCCCGAATAAGTGCGGAGGATAACTGTTGCCCCCCTTCAACCAGCACAGAATTTATTCCACGATTTCCCAGTTCACTGAACATTGATCGCAAATCAGTATGTCCATCTGCTTTAGGGGTTTGAATAATCTCACCTCGAAAATAGTTTTGAGAAAGCACCTTCAACATGGGATCTGCGGCTTCTTTAGAAGCTTCCTTATTCCAGGTTACAATTATAGTTTTGTCTTCATATTTATCTGAAAATAAATTCAAATTTCTTGGCAACTCAAAAGGTCCGTCAATAACAATTCTCTTTGGTTGCCTTCCCGAAATATGTCGAACGGTAAGCGATGGATTATCTGCCATGGCTGTAGTTCTGCCTACCAAAACTGCGTCGTATTCAGAACGCCATTGGTGTACTTTTTTCCTGGACTGCTTTCCGGAAATCCATTGGGAATCTCCATCGGCCGCAGCGGTAAAACCATCTAATGTTTGCGCTATTTTTAGTGTGATAAACGGCCTGCCAAATTCCTGAAAATGAATGAAAAACTCATTCAATTGTTTTGCCTCGTCTTCAAGAATGCCAACTTCAACATCAAAGCCTGCATTTTTAAGAATTCTGATTCCCGACCCATTTACTTTTGGATTGGGATCTTTCATAGCAACAATCACCTTCTTTAATGGTAAATTAGAAAGCATATCAGCGCAAGGAGGCGTTTTTCCGGTATGGGAGCAAGGTTCAAGCGTTACAAAAACCGTTGCATTGGTAAGCAACGATTGGTCTTTAACCGAGTTCACTGCATTTACTTCGGCATGAGCCTCACCAAATTTTTTATGATACCCTTCTCCAATTTTCTCACCTTTCTCCGAAACAATTACACAACCTACCAATGGATTTGGGGAAACCATTCCTTTCCCTTTTCGGGCAAGTTGAATCGCCTCATTCATCCATTTTTCTTTATGATTATCAGAATTGTCCATAGTGGAAGTTACATACCAAACGGCATGGTGAAAAATCGAAATAACAAAAAAGGCGTAAAGAATATCTTTACGCCTTTAAAAATTTATGAAACTGGTAAGTTTAGCTTCTCAACAATCTTCCGCGATTGTCAATTATCTCTGCCTCTTCTTTGAGCTTCTCGAGCCAGATTGCTCCAAATCGTTGCTGAATTTCTGACTCTAAACGTGTACGAATCTGATCACGGGTGATCTGATCTAAGTTTTGCAAATCAGCAGGTTGCTTTGAATCTACTCTTACAATAAAAACAGCGCTACTTCCTTCGATTACTCCTGAAGTTTCACCTTCCTCAAGCTCAAAAATTGCACCGATAACTTTTGGCTCACGACCTGCTCCTGATAATACCTGAGAATCCATGTTCAATCCATCGGCACTTTGTATTTCTTTTTCGGTGGCATTTGCAAGCGCTTCAAGACTTCCGTTTGCAGCAAGTAGATCCTTTGCTTTCTGTGCTGCAACCTCCTTCTTTTTATCTAATCGAACAAAAGTCCTGATCTGATTATTAACATCTTCAAAAGCGCGGAAACCTTCTTCGTTCTTTTCGTCTAATCTTACTACTACGAAATCAGTTCCTAATTCAATTACTCTTGAAATATCACCTTCTTCAGCTCTTTCAAGGAAAGTAAGCACCTGCTGGCTGTTGCCTAAACCGGATATAAATGCATTACCTTTCGTCGCAACGATTGATTGGATTTCCTTTTCGGCACGCTCAGCCTCTGTTTCAAAATCTGTATCTTCATCAGCATATACCTGAAAATCACGAGCTGCGTCATCTGCATCACGGATGGTACCCGGGAGTGCTTCTAAAAGTCGGGAAAAAACAACGAACTTAATTTCGTTTGAGTTTTCTTCTACATTTTTGATGATGCTTACCTGACCTGAATTCAGGAATGGCTCTGTAACTTCTCCTTCTTCTATATCCAGAACTCTCTGATATTCTTCCCGAACTTCGTCCTTATCCACAAAAGTAGCTGAGTAAGCTGTTGAGGATTGTTGGCGATTCAAAAACAAGGAATCATTTTCAGCATTTGCAAAATCACTTCTCAGTTCTTCAACTTCTTCAAAAATTGTAGCTGTATCTTCAGCGGTAGGCAGAATGCTGAATTTTACCACACTTGCTCTGTAGTTTTCTTCTCGCTTGTACTGATCCTTATTTTCGTTATAGTACTCACGCAGGTCATCATCGGTAACGGTAATTTCACTATCTTCAACTTCTCCAAAAGGGAATCTGATATAAGAAACATCTGCATAAGTATTTTGCCTGATAAACGCTTCTTCAATCTGCTCTGACGACACTTTAGCTCCCGCTGAAATATAATTTGTTAGCTTTTCCTGACGTCGCTTTTGTCTTAACTGAAGATCCAATGCAATTGCCTGTTGTGAGAAATCAGGATTAGTAAGCACTCTTTCTACGGCTGCCCGATCGATAGTACCATCTTCACGACTAAAGTTCTGAACAATTATCGGATCAGGATTATCTCCATACACCATATCACGAACTTCCTGATCTGTAACAGTGATTCCAAGATCATCCATCTTCTGTTCTATCAGTCGAGAGTTTACTAATTCATCCCAAACCTGCTGTTCATAAATAGCAGTGACTTCGGGAGTCATGCTGCTTCCGGTTTGTTGAACGTATAAATTGTTATAGTACTGTACTCTCTGATTGTATTCATCCAATGAGATATCTTCGCCGTTGACTGATCCCAACTCATTTGGTCCTGATTGCATCGCTCCAAAAAAGTCAACATCGGCAAGTACCCAAATCAATCCAAACGATACAATAAGTATAATTACAATATACTTAGTACCATTTCTCATCCTTTCCATTAAACCCATATCAGGTATCCTCTAAAACTGTTCTTTTATAAATTTAAATTCGAATTATATAGCGCCGAACGGGCAACCAAAATAGCTTGCAAATATAACGTAATATGAAGGGAATAGAAAGCCTTAAGACTTAATTCTTCGTTAAAAGACTTCAACCAGTCGCATATGCTTCAGATACTTCCGTGGATCTTTCTGAATGTTTTTGACAAGCTCGTTTAGATTGAAAGATAAACTATCCAAATTCGTGTAGAGCGACTCATCATTCATCAGCTTGCCCATTGTACCTTCGCCTTCATTCATTTTTGTAAGAAGACTATTGAGCGATGTGCTGGTTTTGTTCAGGTTTTTACTCAGCGTTTCTAATTCTGCAGAAGCTTTATTCAAATTGGTTAACATGGAATCCACTTCAGCTTTATTTTCAGTGCTGATGTCATCGAAATTCTGAGCTACATTCTTCATGCTCACAATCATCGAGTCGATTTCCCCCTTTCGTTTAGCGATAAGCTGCTGAACATCCTCCCCGGTTTTGGCAAAACTATCCAGTGTTTTTTTAATTGGGTCACGATTGTTTGAATACATGGAAGAGTCCATTTTACTCATCAATGAATTCAAGTCCTTTAAAGAAGCTTCCAGTTCCACAGCTATTGATTCCCCCTTCTCGGCAATGCTCCCGAAAATTCCATCATCAATTTCACCCTCGATAGAGGAGCCCCATTCCAAAAATTCCGAGCTTTCGGATTTAATTATCTCGATAGTAACAGATCCTAATGGTCCCGGTTCTTTTAAAACTGCTTTTGATCCTTTAGGAATTTGAAAATCTGCTGTTATTCCCAAGGTTACTCTGGTACTGTCTGTTTCAGGGGAGAATTGCATTCTCTTAACTGATCCGATTTTATACCCTTTAATCTGTACCGTATTTCCCGGAAGAAGTGCATCTACGCGGTCAAATTTTGTGTACAAAAATTTAGACTGCCTGAATAAAGGCTCATCTTTCATAATTCTGAAGCCAATAAAGGCGATAATAAGTGCTGCAACAACGGTTAAACCGATCTTCAGCTCATTACTCATTTCAATTTTAAAACTACTCAAAACTCTGCCTTAATTTTATATTCACTGGCTGTGGTAAATTCAACCAGCGGTGGATGTTCACTCTTTTTCATTTCATCTATGGTACCAAACCAGCTTAGCTTTTGTGAATCTAAGAAAGCTACTTTTTCGGCAATGGTCAATACACTATGCATATCATGCGTAATAACAATCGAAGTAAGATCGAAGCTATCCGCCATATTTACAATTAATTCGTTTATTTCTTCGGAAGTTTGCGGATCCAATCCGGAGGTTGGTTCATCATACAAAAGATAATCAGGCTTTAAGATAATAGCTCTTGCCAATCCAACTCTTTTTCTCATCCCCCCCGACAATTCCGAAGTAGCTTTTGGACCTGCATCACTGAGGTTAACCATGTCTAAAGCTTCCTGGACTTCCTTTTTGATTTTTTCCTCAGAATAATCCGTAAAATAACGCAGGGGAAAAGCAATATTTTCAAAGGTGTTGATAGAATCAAACAACGCCCCTCCCTGAAAAAGGATTCCAAATCTTTGGCGCATTAAGCGCAATTCTGAGTAATTCAAATCAAAAACACACTGACCGTCAATTACAACCTCACCGGAATCCGGATATAACAGAGCATTCAAATGCTTTAGTAAAACTGATTTTCCGCAACCTGATTTACCGATAACTGCTAATGTCTCTCCGTCTTCTATTTGAAAAGAAACATCCTGCCAAATCAGATTATCACCAAAACTTTTAGTAAGATTTTTTATTTCTATCATAATTATAACAGCAATGCAGCTAATACAAAATCAGAAAGCAGAATATAGATACAACTTAGAACCGTAGCCTGAGTAGTTGCATTCCCAACCCCTTCTGCTCCTCCATACGCAAAATATCCTTTAAAACATGAAATCGAAGTAATCACAAATCCGAAAACCACTGATTTCAATACACCGAAAACCACATCTTCAGGAAAGAAAAAAGCCCTACCTCCTTTCATGAATTCTGCGGCTGGTAAAATCCCATCTACAGCTCCGGCAATAATTCCTCCGATTATTCCCAAAGTAGAAGCTATGATATACAAAACAGGAAACATCAGAAGGCCCGCAAAAATTCTTGGGAGCACCAAAAACGCAACGGAATTGAAACCCATTGATTCGAGAGCATCAATCTGCTCGCTTACACGCATAGTACCTAACTCCGTAGAAATTCTGGCTCCAACTTTCCCGGCTAAAACCAAACCACTTATTACAGCTGCAAGCTCAATTATTATCGATTGAGCCACAATAGATCCAACTATATACGCAGGGTATAAATCTGTATCTAACTGATACGCGGTTTGCAGCGTAAGAACAGCACCGGTAAAAACCCCAACCAACATAATAATCGGAATGGATTGGTACCCGATCTTGATAAATTCATTGAATAGATTATTTCGATAGGTACTAAATTCTGTCACCGAACGTAATGCCTGATACAAGAGCAGCGCATATTGACCAAACTGTTTTATTGCGTCCATCCGGCAAGTATGAATTTATAATTATCGAGAACCATATTCGGGCTTTGCTTATTCAATTGATTATATTACAAAACATTTTAGCGAATTGTCATTTTGATTTTAAAGGAAACAAAAACTCTACTTCTTTTCAGCCTGTTTTTACTTGCAGCATTATCTGTAAACGGGCAATCAGATAATACTACTATTTTTCGTTTTTTAGACGGAACTCCTAATGCTGCTTCATCGGCTTTGGGAGGAAACCACACCGGATTATTTGATGGAGATTATTCATCTCTTCACATAAATCCCGCTTATCTTTTTGGCGCTGAAAACGGTCAGGTTTCCGCTACCTTTGTCAATTATCTTGCCGATTCCAAAATGGGAGTTACCACCGGAGCGTTCCGCATCAACGAAAATAATCAGGTTGGAGTAGGAATTCGTTTTTTGGGCTATGGTGATTTTAAAACTCTTGACGAAAACGGCAATGAACTCGGCGACTTCAATGCTTTGGACATTGCCTTAACCGGCGCTTATGCAACCAAACTGGCACCTCTTTGGAGCGGTGGAATCAGCCTCGACTTGATTCACTCTTCCTATGAACAATATAAATCGAGTGCTATAGCAGTAACCGGGGGAATTTATTTTAAGAATCCTGAGACGCATTTTAGTTTCGGTGCCGCTGTTCGAAATCTTGGAACACAACTTTCCACTTATGCTGATGTTCGTGAGCCTATGCCTCTCGATGTTTCTGTTGGCATTGCAAAAAAACCGGAAGGTTTTCCCGCCGAGGTTAGTTTGACACTCCGCAGATTGAATGACTGGGATATGAGAATTATAGGAGAAGATGAAACTCCTTCATTTTTCGATAATGCATTTCGTCATGTGGTTCTTGGAGGAACTTTTGACTTTAGCGAGACTTTTCATGTCCGCCTCGGGTACAACAGATACCTCCATGAATTAAACAGAACTAAAGAAAACTTTGACTTTGCCGGAGTGGGATTTGGAGTCGGATTTGCAGTCAAGTCATTAATCATCGATATCAGCAGAAATTCGTATAGCGAAACGGGTGGTGTGGTTCAGTTTAGTATTAAAACTTCTCTCTGACTCATGAATTCGTTCAAGTACTTTGTAGAAAACCCGGGCTTTAAAAATATTCTCAGCGCTACACTTATTATGCTGATTATTTTTACGGTGGGTTCTCTGGGATATCATTTCATAGAACAGATGACCTTTTTTGAAGGCTTATACATGACCTTCATTACTATTTCTACTATTGGATTTACAGAACTCCATACCCTTTCTAATGAAGGAAGAGTTTTTACCATGCTGATTTTTGTAGTAGGAATCGGCGTTATTTCTTACATCGCTTCACAAACCACTCAGTTGATTTTTGAAGGCGAACTATTTTATAAAAGAGCAATGATCAAAAAACTTGAGAAAATGGAAAATCATTATATCATTTGCGGATATGGACGTATTGGTAATCGCATTGCAGAAGTTCTACATGATGCAGGATTACCACTGGTTATAGTTGAAAACCGGGAATCAAGTGTTGAGCGTTTAAAAGAAAAAGACCTGACATTCGTGGAAGGTGATGCTGAAGATGAAGATGTATTGATTGAGGCGGGCATTAAAAAAGCCCGTGCTTTAATTTGTACACTTGCCAGCGATCAGGATAATGTGTTTACCACTCTTCTTGCCAGAGATTTAAATCCTGATCTGTTTATTCTTGTTCGAACTAATGAAAATGCCAACAGAAACCGGGTGCTTCGGGCTGGAGCCGATAAAGTGATTTCTCCGTACGAAATAGGCGCTGACCGAATGGCTAATGTAATTCTTCGCCCCAATGTAGATTTATTTGTGAATTCCATCACAGAAAACATGACGCACGATCATGCTTTCGACGAGGTGTTAATTATGGAAGAATCACCGCTTGCTGGTAAATCACTTGAGGAAATAAATATTCGGAATGAGCATGGGGTCCTCATTATTGCCATCATACCTAAGGACGGAAGAATTGTATTCAATCCCGATAGTTCTACGCAGATTAATACTGGAGATTCCCTTATTTTAATAGGCGATTTACAACAAATTGATGAATTCAGAACAGAAGTTTGCAATGATAAAAGACCTCTTTCTGAACGGTCAAGAAATCTCGAAATTAATAATTCATGATCAGATATTTAACTGCGGGAGAATCTCACGGACCTGCACTAACCGGTATTGTTGAAGGTGTTCCCGCCGGCTTACCTATTACAGAAGATGAAATTGCTTTACATCTTGCCAGAAGACAAAAAGGCTACGGAAGAGGTGGACGAATGGCTTTTGAAAAAGATCGTGCCACTTTTAGCTCCGGCATTCGTTTTGGAAAAACTATGGGTGGTCCCATAGCGATGACGATGCCAAATCGTGCTTTTGAAAAAGATGATGCAGGTTGGCCGACCGTGATGAATAAGGAAACTGAAGCCGAGGGCATTGAGAAAATCACGTTGCCAAGACCGGGACACGCTGATTTGGTTGGAGCGCAAAAATATCGGTTTGATGATATTCGACCCGTAATTGAACGTTCCAGCGCAAGAGAAACAGCCATGCGAGTTGCTTGCTGCGGAGTAGCAAGACAATTCCTGAAGCACTTTGGAATTGAAATTGGCGGGCATGTAATTCAGATTGGAAAAGTAGGCTACAAAAATTGGGATTCAGTACGGGAAATTGCTGATCCATTATTTAAAAATGGCGCTGAAAACGTTTTTCAAACGGCCGATGAATCAGATGTTCGTTGTCTGGACGATTCACTTTCACAGCAAATGAGAGAAGAAATTAAAATTCAGCGTAAAGCGGGTTCTTCACTTGGTGGAATTTATGAGATCATTGTTACCGGAGTACCTGTTGGTTTGGGAAGCTTTACTCATTGGGACAAAAAGCTGGACGGAAAAATTGCACAGGCAATAATGGGTACTCAGGCCATGAAAGGTGTTGAGGTAGGTTTGGGTTTTGAAGCTGCAAAACGAGACGGGCAAAAAGTCCATGATGAAATTACTCATGATGGCTCAGGATTCAGCAGAAGTACGAATAGAATGGGCGGCATTGAAGGTGGAATGAGCACCGGAATGCCAATTATTATTCGTGGGGCAATGAAACCCATTCCTACTATGTTAAATCCTTTGAGCACTGTGGATATGCACTCATTGAAAGAAACTGAAACACGGTACGAACGCTCGGATGTGTGTGCTCTTCCACGAGCAGTTGTGGTAGCCGAGAGTGTTATAGCCCCGGTCATTGCCAATGCTTTTTTGGAAAAGTTTGGTGGAGATTCCGTCGATGAAATTAAAGAACGATATAAAAATACCTGAGTTTTGAGTTCCAGAATTTCAACTTTAGCTAATCAGATTAAAGAAAATCCCAAAGATTCCTTTTTGAAGTTTGCATTAGCCTTGGAATTACTGAAAACAGGAAATACCAATAAAGCTTTAGCTCTGTTCAGGAATATCAGAGAAACTGAACCGGATTATGTAGGCGTTTATTACCATCTTGGCAAACTCTATGAGGAACTTGGAGAGAACAATTTTGCGATTGAGAGCTATAATCAGGGAATTGAAGTTGCAGAAAAGTTATCTGACACCCACGCAAAGTCAGAACTTCAAAGTGCTTTAATTAATTTAGAAATGGAATTAGGTTAGAAATCATGAGAAACTTACTGAATTATATCTATAAAGCATTTGCCATAATTTTATTCGCTGTAGCGATAGTTGATGTTGCCAATGCTCAACAAGAGAAAATATATACCGTTAAACAGGGAGATACTTTCTACAGCATATCAAAAGCACTTGATGTTACCGTTGCTGAGTTAAAAGAATGGAATAATGTTACAGGTAACAATCTGGAAATTGGACAAGAATTAATCTACTATGTACAAGAGGAAGCTGAAGCTCAATCTGATTCTGTAGCCGTACCCGAAGACAACTCTACTTTGATTAATGCGCAGGAAACTGCTTCCAATACTTATTATCTCGTGAAAAGCGGCGACACACTGTATAAGATTGCCAGAGATAACGACATGACCATTCAGGAATTGAAAGAACTCAATAACCTAACCAGTGACAATCTTAGAATTGGCCAAAGACTTGCCGTAAAATCAGTCAGTGTTGCTCCTGTAGTTTCTGAGTTTTCAAATGAATCTTCTCCTCAGGGAAAATTTGCACTTTATACTCTTACAAGTTCGGATAACCTGGAATCTATTTTGGACCGGTTCGAGATGACCAGAGCTGAATTAAAAGCTTTAAACCCACAGATTAACATTGATAATTTAAACTTAGCAAAAAATATCACTGTTCTTTTGCCTCCGTCAAGATCGTTCGAAAACCCTTATTTAGAAAAAGCAGATTTACAAGATCTTGGTTCTGTTTCAGCTTTGGTTTATGCCGATGATGAAATCGGAAAAGCTACTACGAACGGCGAGCTTTATAACCCCGATAAACTGACTGCTGCTCACTCTAACATTTCAATAGGATCGATCATCTTTGTAGAAAATTCCGAAAATGGAAAAGGTATTTACGTTAGGGTTAACGATCGTATCACGAACTCCGGCTTGAAACTTTCACACACCGCCTACCGAATATTGGGTATGGTTCCTGAAAAAAATCAGGATGTAACAATTTATACAGGTGAAAGTTGATGGAACAGTCAGCCGGCTTAAAAACTTATTTTTCTGATACAAAAAATCTGCTCTACAGTTTTTTAATCAGTCTTCCCTTATTCCTTGCGTACGAACTGCTGATTCTTATCTCTCAACCCAATGCGGATAACATGGTTCGTATTAGCGTTGATTCGTGGTTTAAAACACTCTTTTCTTACTTTGGAACAAATACTGTCTCGATCACTCTTTTGGTTGTAGCTCTATTTGGCATGTTCATTCTCTACAAAGAACGTGAGCAGTTGCGCCGACTACGATTCAAGTTTTTTCCAATGATGCTGCTTGAATCTGCTGTTTATGCAGTAATAACTACTATAATTGCTTCTTTCTTTATTAATTCGATTTTTGCATTTGCAGCTAACGATCCTGTTTCCGGTTTAACAGGTCTCCAAAAATTTGCCCTCTCATTAGGTGCCGGTTTATATGAAGAACTGTTTTTCCGGGTAATCTTGGTTTCCCTGTTTATTTTGATATTCAAAAAAATATTTAACGATAAAAACTGGGCTGCAACAACAGCAGCCATCGTTTTTTCAGCATTTCTATTCAGTCTCGTTCACTATGTAGGCAGTATGGGCGATGCTTTTACAATCTCATCTTTTACCTACAGATTTATTTTCGGGCTTTTACTAAATGGCATTTATGTTTGGAGAGGGTTTGGAGTAGCCGCATGGACACATGCACTTTATGACCTGATGGTGTTATTTATCATCTAAAGTTATATAACCGGGTTATAGCTGTTATCTATTTAACAAAGTCCTTGCGGTTTAGTACATTAGCTTAAGATTAAATCTTGAAAAGGCTTCGCTATTTTTTGGATTAGTGCAGTCTGCCAATTACATTGGCTTAAATACAAAAAAGGACTCTGTGAGGGATAAAACAAAGAAACAAGAAGAATTTAACCGTGAGATAATCCCTCATTTGGATGTGTTGTACAATTTTGCTCTTCGATTAACAACAGAACCAAACGATGCTGAAGATCTTGTTCAGGATACCATTGTAAAAGCATTTCGCTTTTTTGATAGTTTTGAAAACGGAACAAATGCTAAAGCCTGGTTATTCCGTATTCTAAAAAATTCATTCATCAACAACTATCGTAAAACTTCGAAACGACCCCATCAAGTTGATTATGATGAAGTATCCACATATTACGAATCCGTTCGGGCAGAAAGAACGGATACATCCGATTTAGAAGATTTGATGTACCGGGAACTGATGGATGATGAGATGTCTATTGCTTTAGCGCAGCTTCCTGAAGATTTTCGGACTGTGGTTATACTTTGTGATGTGGACGGATATACTTACGAAGAAATTGCCAATATGCTCGATGTACCAATTGGTACAATACGCTCGCGACTACATCGTGGAAGAAATTTGCTTAAAACAGAACTTATCGACTACGCAAAAAAACGTGGTTATACCGGCGACTGATCAACCATAGGATTCAGTTTTTCGTTACCCTCCTGAAGTTCCAAAGTTACTCTCATTGTAGTTCCTTCATTCAATTCAGATCTGAGTACATACACAGAGCCCTTGTGATAATCTTCAATAATTCTTCTGGTCAGGCTCAATCCAAGACCCCATCCTCTTTTTTTCGTACTGAACCCGGGACGAAAAACATTTCTCACGTGCTTTATATCAATTCCTGAACCAGAATCTTCTACATCAATCAAAATTTCATCTCCTTCTATAGATGAAGAAACCCTGATAAACGAATCTTTTTGAGTCGAAGGCAAAGAATCCATCGCATTTTTCACAAGATTTTCTATCGCCCATTGAAAAAGATCTGGATTAATCTTTACCAAACCTTTGGCTTGAAGATCGCGATGAACAACCACCGCCTTCCCAAGTCTTGGCAATCTTCTTTCCATATAAACCATAACCTGATCTAAAATTGGCTCAATATTCATGAGTTTTAATTCCGGTTCAGATCCAATTTTTCCAAAACGCTCTGCTACGCCTGCAAGCCGCTGAACGTCCTTTTCAATTTCATTGGTAATGTTTGTAGCCGTTTCATCATAACGGTATTCATCTTTCATCAATTGAAGCCAACCGTATAAGCTCGAAATGGGTGTTCCTAACTGATGAGCTGCTTCTTTTGCCATCCCAACCCACAAATTTGATTGCTCAGATCTTGTAATACTTCGGTATGAGGTGTACCCGATACCAAGTAACAGCGCTAACAACAATATCTGAATAAAAGGAAAATACCGCAGAAGTTGTACTGTTGGACTTTCTCCGTAGTACACAAACTGTTCCAGCTGCTTAACTTCATCACCAAGTACAATCCTGATGCCCGGATTTAAACTTCGATACTCGCGAACCAAACGTTCTCTCTTCTCAGCTGTTTCCAGCCTTGAAAGATCAACATTTTTTCTATGTATGATTTGCCCTTCTGAATCTACTACAATAGTGGGAATACGAAATCTTGAGGTGTCTAAAATTATTTCTTCCGTCACAAAATCGATCGACGTTTTCGTGTTTTCAGCCTCATAAATCAGTTCTATTACACTGTCGGGAACCTCGGGAATCTGTTCCAGCATTTGCGCTGCCATAAGTAACTTAGTGCCAGCCTGTTCATTTACCGGCAGACTATTAAACTCTACTCCTTTGGCCCAAAGCTCTACGGTAGACCTCTCCTGTTCAAGTATTTTACTTACTAAATACTGATTATAGATTACCGAGCCTGCTCCTAAAAAAACGAGCAGCAGAACCAGTATTATTTTAATTCGATTTGATGGGACAAAAAGCTTCATAGTATAATCTCCGCTTCCCGAAGGTATGAATCTTTTAGAAATGAAAAAGCCCCGTTTAGGGGCTTCAAATTAGGCGGATGCTTTTTGCTTTTCATACACAGGAGGAGCTTTTTTCTCAATAGTCTCCGCTGTTATCACACATCTGCTTATATCCTTCATTGAAGGAAGCGTAAACATAATATCCATCATTGAATCTTCCATAATGGAGCGCAATCCGCGAGCACCTGTTTTCCTTGCTTTAGCCTTCTTTACGATAGCTTTGAGTGCTTCTTCTTCAAACTCTAACTCTACACCTTCCATTTTAAACAGTTTTTTATACTGCTTGCACAAAGCATTTTTGGGATTTTGAAGAATATCGAGCATCGCATCATCAGATAACTCATGTAATCCACAAATCATAGGCAAACGACCTATCAATTCCGGAATCAAACCAAAGCTTTGTAAATCTTCCGGTTCCACATGAGTGAAAATATCCGGCTGATTTTTGTCAAATTTCACACTGTCTGCATTGTGAAATCCCAAAGATCCCGTTGACATGCGTCGGGAAATTATATCTTCAAGTCCTGCAAAAGCACCACCGCATATAAACAGAATATTCGATGTATCTAATTGGATAAAACTTTGTTCAGGGTGCTTTCTCCCTCCTTTTGGCGGAATATTCGCAACAGTACCTTCCAGAATTTTAAGTAACGCTTGCTGAACACCTTCACCGCTTACGTCACGGGTAATTGAAGGATTATCACTTTTTCGGGCTACTTTATCTACTTCATCGATGTAAACAATTCCTTGTTTTGCCCGATCCACATCGTAATCAGCTGCCTGCAGCAAGTTGCTTAAAATACTTTCTACATCCTCTCCAACATAACCTGCTTCTGTAAGAACAGTAGCATCTGCAATAGTGAATGGAACGTCAATAATTTTTGCAAGAGTACGGGCCAATAGCGTTTTACCACTTCCCGTTGGTCCAAGAAGTACTATATTACTTTTCTCAATCTGGGTGTCATCAATCTCTTTCATATCGTGATTGATACGCTTGTAATGATTGTACACAGCCACAGAAAGCGTCTTCTTAGCTTGTTCCTGCCCGATTACATACTCATCCAGCTTGGCTTTTACTTCTACCGGCTTTAACAGCGATTTGAGAGGCTTATCTCTTCTGCGAGCTAACGACGCGAGATCACTTTTAATAATACTGGAAGCATCTTCAACACAACGATCGCAAACATAAACTCCGGGACCGGCAACCATACTGTTAACTTCCAGGCTTGACCGGCCACAAAAAGAGCAATTTACGATATCATTATTTTCCTTTTTATCGCTCATAATGCCGTAAATCTAATCAAAAAAAAGTTATTTCGCAGATTTTGGACGAGCAACCACATTATCCACCAAACCATATTTTTTGGCTTCTTCGGCAGACATCCAGTTGTTACGATCCGAATCATTCATGATATCATCTAAGGACTTACCACAATGATCTGCAATGATCTGGCTTAATTCCTTCTTAACCCTGATAATTTCTTTAGCCTCGATTTCAATATCACTTGCCTGTCCCTGAACTCCACCCAAAGGCTGATGGATCATTACTCTTGAATGAGGAAGACAACTTCTTTTACCTGCTGCTCCAGCTGTAAGAAGTACTGCGCCCATACTTGCCGCCATTCCCATACAGGTTGTAGCTACATCACATTTGATGTGTTGCATGGTGTCATAAATGGCTAATCCTGCAGATACGGAACCGCCGGGACTGTTGATGTAGAAATTAATATCCTTCTCCGGATCTTCTGATTCCAGAAACAACATTTGAGCAACCAAAGAACTTGCAACGGCGTCATTTACAGCGCTCCCAAGAATTACAATTCTGTCTTTAAGTAGACGGGAATAAATATCGTAAGCGCGCTCGCCTCTGCTGGTAGTTTCAACTACCATAGGCACAAGATTGCTCTCGATAGGTTCTCTTGAACCTGTATTTGATGTAATTGGATGTGATGTCAATGAATTATAAAACATAGCCGTTACTCAGAATTTTTACTTTTTAGATTTCTTCTCCTGAAGCTCTCTGTACTTATCTTTGCTAAGCTCGTTAATCTTAACTTCATCTTCCAGCTTTTCAAATACTTTGTTCTCGCGAATACTGCTCCTTAATTGCTCAAGCAAATTAGGATTTTGCGCATAGTATTGTTTTAACTGGTCAGGTGAAGTACCATAACGAGCTGCTTCAATCGAAATAAACTCATCGATATCTTCGGGTTTTATTTCGATATCTTCAAATGTTTCTTGAAGTTTTTGACTGATGAAATACCACTGCGCTTCTCTCATTCCGCGCTCTCTCATCTGTTCTTTGTAAACAACTTCATCAAAGTCTTCCGGAAGCTGTCCGCCTTGCTGTTGCTTTTGTTGTTCTACATAGGAATTAAGCACCTGCTCCAGAAAAACTTCCGGTACGTCCACATCATGAGCGTCCACTAATTCTTCCACAACTTCATTTTTGAACAAATCTTCAGAAGTTTGGTCGTAGTATTTTTGCATCTGGCTTTTGATGTAGCTCTTGAACTCATCTTCGTTCTCAGCTTCACCATTGCTGTTCTTCTTGATGAATTCATCAGTCAGCTCAGCCTTGTGTAGTTCCTGTACTTTCTTGATGGTAATTCTGAAACGATCTGTTTCGTCATCTTCACCGAGCTCCATATCTACTACATCACCAACTTTTTTACCTTTCAGTGATTTCAGAAAGTCTTTTGCTCCATCCTGCCGTAAATCAATTGCCTGATCTTTGTCTTCTTCTCCTTCTACAGGATTTCCATCCTCATCCAGAGAAATGACATCTACAATCAGTTTATGATCTTTGGTGATTTTGGTATCAACTTCTTCCCAGTTTCCTTCTCTTTCTAAAGTTCTTTCAATCTCTTCGGAAACCTCTTCGTCTGTAACGTCGTGAACCATTTTATTCACTTTGATCTTGGTCAAATCTTTAAGATCAACTTCAGGCTTGGTTCCAATTTTGAAGATTACTTCTAACTCATCATTCTCCCAGGTCATATCAACCATTTCGGTTTCGCCAATAGGATTATATTCGGGTACTACATCCTTTTCAAATACTTTCTGTACGTAATTGTTGATTTCTTCGTATTCGATTTCTTTACCAAAACGCTTTTTTACCATTCCCATAGGCACTTTTCCCGGACGGAATCCCGGAAGCGCAATCTGGCTTCGGTATTTTTTATAGGCTTTGTCGAATGTGTCCTGAAGGTCTTCACGCTTAGCTGTAAGCGTTAACTCTTTATCTACGTTTGTTAATTCTTTAACAGAAATGTTCACTATTTCTCCGCTTTTATCTGCAATTTTAATTGCCTGAACAGGTATTATTTTTTGGGTAGGAAAGTACGAGAGGGGGGACTCGAACCCCCACGCCGGTTAAGGCACTAGATCCTAAATCTAGCGTGTCTACCAATTCCACCACTCTCGCATAGTTCAGAGCTTTCAAAGATAGGGGTTATTAGGTAGAAATTCCAACTTTACAAACTAAAAATTCTATACCTTTTTCATGTTTCTTTAGTTTTTAATTTGGCTTTTTGATCTGCTTTAATGATGTTCCAAAACTATGCATAAAAACCTGCGCTTAATCTACATTACAACAGAATCTGAGAAACAAGCTAAAACACTTGGGAAAAAGATTGTTGGAACCAAACTTGCAGCTTGCGCCAATATTATTCCTAAAATGACTTCCATTTATCGCTGGGAGGGCAAACTACAGGAAGACAACGAAGCCATTCTGATCTTGAAAACACATGTTTCTAAAGTTCAGGAGATAACCGAATACGTCAATCAGAATCATACGTATGACTGCCCCTGCGTAATCAGTATCAACATTACAGAAGATGAAGGAAATGAAGCTTACCTTAATTGGCTGGTTGATGAATCGAAAAGCGAACTAAAATAAATCGGACTTTATTGATTACCACTGAAATCATAAATGAATACATTCTTTGGGCAAGAATAGATCGTCCTGAAGCAAGAAACGCAATTAACTTTCAGGTTATCAAGCAGTTTGAAAATTTGGTATCTGAAATTGAATCGAATGAGAATGTTCGGGTTTTCATCTTTTCAGGAGCTGGTGATAAAAGTTTTATAGCCGGCGGAGATCTCAAAGAATTTCATACCATCACCGAAAAAGATGATGCCATTAAAGTTTCTGAAAGAATGCAGGTATTATTTAAACGAATTGAACACCTGCCCTGCTGGAATGTGGCTTTTGTAAATGGAGATGCTTATGGCGGAGGCATAGAAACCATGATGGCTTTTGATTTTATTCTTTCAGCTCCGCATTGCAAATTCGGCTTTACACAAGGTCGTTTTTATCTGACTCCCGGCTGGGGCGGTCTTACCCGGTTAATTGAAAGAGTTGGTCGTTCGAAGGCATTGGAATGGCAAGGAAAAGCAAAAGTAAAATCTGCGGAAGAAATGATTTCTGAAGGATTTTTGAACTCTATCTCAACTGAACAAGAAGTATTAGACTGGACAAAACCTCTCATAAAAAATGACCGGGATTTCATTCAAACCCTCAAAAAAAATTCTGGTTTATCTTCCCCGAATCGTTATAAAAAAATGAATCAGGAAATTGAGCCTTTCGCAGAGCTTTGGATTCACAAAAACCACATTGACCGTGTAGAAAAATTTATCACTAAAAAAGACCTCAAAATATGAAAAAGCTTTTATCAGGATTCTTAGTTGCCTCTTTGTTTTTACTGTTAAGTAATTCACTAAGCGCCCAGCACGATTATCAGGTTACTTTATTACGAGCAGCTCCCGGAAACCTCGGAGAACTGATTGAACAGGCAAAAACAGAGAAAAGCGATCTGAATGGTGAAATGATGATTATGCGCCACAGTCAGGGAGATCATTGGGATTTGATGCTCCTCAAGCCTTTTGATAAACCGGAAATGACGGACTACAGCCAATTGGTGGATTTCCAACATGACTTTCTGGTTGAGTCTGATGCAAGCTGGAATAACCTGAAAGAACAGGATAAAGATGCAGGCCTGTATCACATCGAAATGTTTAATGCTGTGCACGGTCTGCATGACGAGTTATTGGAGCAACGTGCAATGGAAAACATCTATTACAAAGAAACCAATCGTGCAGGAAATGTAATTTTCGTAACCAAGTTCGGTAGTGATGTAGATAATTTCACACTTGGCTTTTATAAAAACATGGTAGATTTCGCAACCGATCCCGATTTAAGCGATGAAAAATTTGAAGCTGCGGCTAAGAAAGCCGGATTTGAATCCAGATCAATTATCGGATTATATCTTCGGAAGTTTTTGATAGGCCATAATGATACAATTGCAACTAAAGTACAGTAAATGAAAAAAATTCTTCTGTCAGCCGGAGTTTTGATGATTGCGCTCTTTGCAGCATTTCAAATATTTAAACTTCCTCCTTCTCCCCAAATAGACTCAATAAAAAATCTTGCTATTTCTCATCGGGGATACAGTTCAACAACTCCGGAAAATACAATTATTGCCATTGAGACCGCAGCTCAAAAAGGAGCTGAAGCCGTCGAAATTGATGTGGGTGTTACTTCAGATAATGAATATGTTTTAATGCACGATTGCACTATAGACAGAACAACGAATGGTTCCGGAAGGCTTTCTGAATTTTCATTCTCACAAATAAACCTGCTTAGTGTAGATATAAAAACAGACTCGACTGGTTTTAAAGTGCCAACCATGAACGAAGCTTTATCGAAAGCGAAAGAACTTAATTTAATGGTTGAGTTAGATATAAAACAGGATGTTGATGCCGTAGATTTTGCTAAACAGCTTAGTCAATATTTATCTGAGAATAATCTGTATTCAAAAGTATGGGTGGCATCTTTTTGGCCTGATAAATTATACGAGATCAGAAAATATGACCCTAAAATTGTAACTGCTTTTTTAAGACATCCCCATCCTACAGATAATTGGTTATTTAATACAATTCTTGCAAGCGATTTAACTCCAAAATTTATCGGGGCAGGATTAGTTCGCCCTCATTTCGATATCATAAAATCTGATCCTGATTATATTTCAAGAATGAAAAGTTATGGTATTGAAACTAACGTTTGGGTTATCAACACGGAAGAAGAACACAGGTGGCTATCCTCTGTTAATCACAACTCTTACTCGACAGATTGTTATGGGGAATTTTGCGAGCCTTTTTTTGTTGGCGGGCATGAACACAGCGGACTGTGCAGTGACTAAACTACATCTGCTTGTATAATCTCCAAATCATAGAGCTGCAACGAATAATAAGCTTGGAGAGAACGGCGTATTCTTTGGTCGAAAAAACCTGACTTCGTTTCATAAGGATATACCCAAAAATTTTAGAACTCTCAGGAATCTTCATTTGGTTCTTGATCAGATCAGATTCGGTGATCGCAAACATCGGCACGCCTATTTCTGCCGGAAGCTCTTCTTCCCTCGATCCTTCAATGAAAACGCCGAGCTTACTATTGAAAATATTATTGGTAAAGTACGGTTTTCTGTTTTTCATCATTCGACGAAAAACCAACTCCGTGTATAAATCAGCAGGCTCATAATCCACGGGTACTTTAGAACCCACTGTAACCAACAAATTTGGCTTATCTTTTGATAACATCCACATGGAGAGGTGATCCAGTTCAAACAATTTTCCAATCTGATGACAAAACTCCTGCGATACATTCAGAAAATCCATCGTCTCCATACGAACCATCATATCCTGAACAATTTCTTTTTGGTTTGCAGCTAATTTTTTGGAGAGATCAGGTACTTTAATATTAGTAACCAGTTTCATTTCCACCCTTTCAACTACTTCAGAGGGGTTCATATGAAACAGCTCTTTTTTAATAAAATCCTTGGCTCCCAAATCCATGGCCTTTTGCTCTTTTTCAACCGTTGGCAAGCTGGTCATCAATAAAATCGGGATTTCTTTTTTCTCCCTGTCTTTTTTAATCGCTTCCAAAAACTCTAAGCCCGTCATCCCGGGCATATGTATATCACTCAGAATCAGATCTATTCGTTTTTCGGCTAATATATTTATTGCCTGCTGCGGATCTTTGGCATGGATGAGCTCATACTTCTTTCCCAGAAGATTTTTAATGATGATATGAGATGCTTTCTCATCATCAACTACTAAAATGATATACTGAGTGGATTCACTCATTTTCCTTTTACTCGTTTCCGCAATGTGAGCACGGCTTCGTACTGCCCGTTACCTCTTACTAATATTATCGGCATTTTTTCGCCTTCTTCAAACTCCCGCATTAAAGCCCATGCGTGCATCTCGCTGCTTACACGTTCTCCTCCAATTTTTGTAATGATATCCCCGGGCATTACCCCTGACTCATACGCCGGACCGTTTTTGTTTACGCTGGTCACAAAAAGTCCATGAATAGAAGGTACATTATACTGATAAACAATCTGTGAGGTCATTCTGGTAAATTCCATGCCCGGATCAAAATCGAGCGCTACTTCACCGGATTCTTCTAATTGTTGAATAATCTTTTTTACCCGATTAGCCGGTATCGCAAAACCAAGACCTACAAAGCCCCCACTGGTTCCTCCGGTAAAAATAAAGGTGTTCACTCCTATAACTTCTCCATCACTGTTGACAAGCGGTCCACCCGAATTTCCCCGATTGATGGATGCATCCGTTTGTATCATATCAATATAGACTCTCGGGTCGTTCGGGTCGGGTCGAAAATCTCTTTTAGTAGCACTTACAACACCAACAGTAACTGAAGCCTGTCCGTCATCAAACAAACCAAACGGATTTCCCATTGCAATGGCCCACTCACCAACCATGGCTGTTTCTGAATCGCTGAATTCCACAAATGGCATTTTTTTATCCGGATTCTTGATTTTTAATAGTGATAAATCCGCCAATTCATCCGATCCTAATAGTTCTGCTTCGTATTCTTCTCCTGTTGATAATGCCACCACGATTTTACGTGTACTTTTTCCTGCAACGTGCTCATTAGTCACTATCATACCATCCTCACTGATGATAAACCCGGAACCTATACTTCTAACCTCACGCTCTCGAGGCATCTGGAAAAACCGCGAAAAGAATGGATCCATTACCCGATTGTAACCTCGCTCAACCTCGGTAACGGTAATACTTACGATTGCCGGGCTCGCTTTTTCTACTGCTCTTGTGATTGCATTACTCCGGCTTTCAGAAATTGCTTCTGCACTTGATTGATTATCTGCTTCATCAACTTCATCCGTACTTTTATCATTGGATAATTTTGCCGATGAATTTTCATATTTCAGCGGAGCAATGGTGGGAACCGGTTCGGTTGTTTCGCTCTTGAAACAACCTGCCAAAACACAAAAAAAGATTAGAATAGTAACGTTTTTCTTCATCCCTTAATATTTAATTCCATTGTTTTCGTCCAATTGAAAGTACTTCAGGAATAGCGTCTTCGAGTGAGCCTTTAAACCAGGCACCGGCTGCTTTTTTATGGCCGCCACCGTCAAGTTCTCTTGCCCATTTATTCACATCAATTTCGCTTTGTGATCTTAAGCTAAGCTTGATTCTTTCTTCATCTTCCCGAAGGAAAACGCAGGCTTTTACGCCTTCTATGCTTAACGGATACGCCACAAATCCTTCAGTATCTTCATTGGATGTTCCCGTTTTCCGGAACATCGCCTGAGTAACGTACATAGTGGCAATTTGTTTGTTTTCATGCAAAGAAATTGTCTCCAAAGCCATCCCCAGAAGCTTTATCTGTTTCATGGGACGGGATGAATACAGCTTTTTTGCCACTTCATCAGGGGTAAACTCTCCTCTTTTTAACAATTCTGATGCCGCTCTCATCGTATCCGGACTTACTGAATCGAACTGAAATGATCCGGTATCGGTGACTAAACCTACATACATCGCTTTAGCTGAAGCTTCTTTTATTTGATTGATATCATGTTCTTCAAAAAGTCTAAACACCAATTCGCAAGTTGAAGAAGCACTTACATCAGAAACATATTCTTTAAATATCTCGTCGGGTTGTGGATGATGATCGATCATATACAACGGTTTTCCCAATTCCTGAATTTTCTCAGCTGTTTCTCCAAACCGATGAAGAGCGTTTCCATCTACAAAAACAAAAGCATCAAAACTGTCTAATTCATCAAAATTCGGTTTTTGAATCTGTTTGAAATCAGTAAGCCATTGGAGATTCTTATTTACATCATCTTCATTAAAAGCTGAGGATTCAATCCCGTTTTCTTCCAACCACAAACACAAAGCCACTTGCGACCCGAGACAATCCCCGTCAGGTCGTACATGAGAAAACACCCCAATTTTTTTATGTGATAATAATTCCGGTATTAGCTTTTCGAACATTAATTCCCTTTTTGATCGCAAAAATAGGTGGTTCTTAGTACAATTCCATTTCTTTTTGGGTTGAATTTTGTCGAGTTTTGATTTAAAAAGAACATGCACGCACTTATTATTTGCAGCGGAACTCCGCCCACTAAAAAACTTCTTGAAGAAAATATTGAAAAGGCTGATCTGCAAATAGGAGCAGATGGTGGCGGACACGTATTTATCGGCTATGGTTTTACTCCTGATATTGTTTTAGGTGATCTGGACAGTTTCAAATACACCAATCATGAAAATATAAACGTGCTGGAAATAGAAGATCAAAACAGTACCGATCTGGATAAGGCTTTAGATTATGCACTCGATAAGGGGGCAAAAACTTGTACGGTCTTAGGAGCGTTTGGCAAAAGAATTGATCATCAACAAAAGAACCTGGGAAGTTTGGTTGAGTATAATGGCCGGTTTGAATCTTTGGTTTTCGAAGATGATTACGGCCAAACTTTTTTAGTAGAATCCGGATGGGAAGCAGACTACCCTGATGATACCGTTATCTCATTTTTCCCTGTATCCGGACATATCGAAGGCTTTACTTCATCGGGAGTTTTATATCCGTTAACCGATTCAAAGCTTGAACCCGGAGTACAAGAAGGAACTTCCAATTTAGTTAATTCATCTCCTGTTAAAGTTGAGTTTAGTTCGGGGAAGTTGGGTGTTTTTGTGGGTGTAGGATCGAAAATGTAATTTTGGCTCTTTTTTAAATCCTGCTCAAAAGCGTATTTTTAAACTGGAAAGTCGGGTGATCGCTTAACTTCACCAAGGTTTCGTTAAGCAGGCTCTTGTTCAGAATTAATGGTTTTGGGCTGGCCTGCTAACCGAAGCCTTGGCGCAGGTTAGGAGGAAAGTCCGGACTCCAACAAGTACCGCGCTCTGCGATCCTTCGGGCGAAGCAGAGGTCTGATGTTGGTGACGGCATCAGGACAGACAGTGCAACAGAAAACAAACCGCCTCCAGCGCAATGCGCTGGAAACTTCCAAATAACAAACCTCAAATATCAGTTCAACCATTGTAACTTGGTATTTGAACATTGGAATTTCCAACGCCATGCGTTGGAGGTAAGGGTGAAAAGGTGAGGTAAGAGCTCACCGCCTCGCATCGTGAGATCGGGGGCACGGTAAACCTCGCGGGGTGCAAGTTCATGTAAGATGGTATGCGCCGCTTGTCGCCACGCCATCGGGTGGAACGCATCAGATAAATGATCACTGAATCCTGATTAAATTCAGGAGGAACAGAATCCGGCTTACAGACTTTCCTTTTGATATTACATGAAAACCCCGTCCGAAAGGGCGGGGTTTTGGTTTTTGAATGAGAATTTTCTTACTTAAAGAGTATGAAAAGTATATCTAAATATTTTATAATCTTCATACTCTCTTTCTTATTCACATTGAATGCTTATTCTCAATGGGAGCTCAGATACCCAAACCTTCCTGAGGATAAAATAACTGATATCACTTTTATTTCAGATTCATCTGGCTTTTTTGTTAATGAAGCTGGTTCTATTTTTAAAACTTATGATGGTGGTAAAACTTGGGATTTAGCTTATTCTGATGGAGTTTCAAGATTTTCAAATATTCAATTTATAGATGATAAAATTGGATTTGCATACGCTTATATAGGTTCTTGTTTTACATTTACGACGGATGGAGGAAAAACATGGAAACAAGATGATTTGGATATGCATCTTGCCACATCTGTAGTAACATTTTCTTCTTCAGATTTTTTAAAAGCTGATCAATCAGGAATTTATAAAGTAACCTCAGTTTTTAGTGATTGGGAAAATGTTTACAGCGTTCCCGAAAAGTTTATAGACGGTGGTGATCTCTTTTACTATGATCACATTGCTTACCCAAAAACTATGCAACAAACTTCCGATTCGAGTGTGGCAGTTCTTTTTTTCAAACAATACCGATATGACCAACTCGGAAAATCTGACTCCCTGAATTATTTACTTACTTCTGATGATCGAGGTCAAAGCTGGGATTCCGTTTTCATCGATATAGATAATGAGATCTCACAATTTAAAATGGTTGATAAGTCCACTGGGTATGCCCTTACAGATTCCGGAAAATTTTTCATTACTCAAAATTTAGGAGCAACCTGGGAAGAAATTAGCTTACCTCAAACTGAAAGGGTACCACATTCATTAACTGTTTTCGGTAAAAATAAAATATACATAAAATCACATCGTCAAGTTTTAGTATCAATTGATTATGGAGTTAATTGGAAAATTCTTGAAGTGCCAACCAGTAATTTTAATACAGGCTACAGTATCACAGATAAAAACTTAGCTCCTATCCGAGATTTGTTTTTAAAAGTCTCTGAAAACTCCGAAGAATGGATCTTTGGAAAACAGTTTCAAAGAATTCATGGCACAAAAATTCATTTTAAAAATCCAAGTACAGGTTGGATTTACAGTTATGGAACTCCATTTTTAACCGAAAACGGAGGCTATTCCTGGAAGTCTGATAATACTTTTCCATTTAACCCCAGAGAACTTTTATTTACTAACGACTCAGAAGGATGGGTCATTGGCAAACATTCTGTAGCCAAAACTAATGATTCGGGAAAAACCTGGACTGAACTTCCTTTTTTCGAATCGGAGGAACAATTTTATGATACTCACATTCTTTTTGAGAAAAACTTTGGAATCATATATGCTAATGTGAATTGCCCTGATCTTAGCTGTGGAAATTTAGCTGTTACAACAAATGGTGGCGAAACATGGGCACAGAAAAACGTACCCGGTTATTTTGAAAGCTTATCAATTACAAATAGCCAGATTTTCGGTGTTTCTGACAAAAAGCTTTTTACTTCATCTGATCAAGGGGAAACATGGGAAGTTTTATATGACTACTCATTTGAAAGTTTATATCCAGAACCTTTAGTTCGCTCCAGAAACAATTTGATTTGGTTGAATATCGGTTCTAAAACCTTAGCATATTCAAAAGATGGCGGCGATACCTGGAAAACAACATCAGGAAATGCTGATGAGGATATGGAAATAATAGGCCCTTATTATGATGGGAGTTATAATCTTTTTCTTCCTACGGAATCTGGAAAAATACAACGAATAAACAGTGATTTGGGCGTGTATGATAAAAGATTGGAAGAAACACGTACTAAAGTTTCTTATGAGGATTTATCTTATGTATTGGATGAAAATAATGATGCCCACATTTGGGTAAGAGGTATTTATAACACTGTTCTTTACCGAAAAGGTAACGCCCGGATAAATGTTTCTAACGAAGAAGAAACTTTAGATAAGCCATTGAAAACAGTTTTAAATCAAAATTATCCCAACCCTTTCAATCCAACAACAACTTTTTCTTTTGAGATTTCAAAGCCGGGTAAAGCAAAGCTATCTGTGTTTAATATGATTGGTCAGGAAGTAGCTATACTTCAGAACAACATCCTTACTTCAGGAACTCACTCTATTAATTTTGATGGAAGCAACTTGGCAAGTGGTACTTATTTTTATCGACTTGAAACTAACGGTCAAACTTTGACAAAAAAGTTTACATTGATAAAATGAGTTTGCTTGAGCAAATTTGGGTCATTCCGAATTTATTTCGGAATTTTTGGAAGGCTAATCAACAGTGATTGCATTCTAAAACAAATCAGAGGCAGGTCTTAAGATCCTGAAACAAGTTCAGGATGACCCAAGTTGGGTAAAAGCTTTACAAATTAACCTTATACGTCCCTTTTACATTACGGTCTAACTGGCGCTTCAGGTCTTTTTCTTTAATGGAATCTCTCTTGTCGAAGCTCTTTTTACCTTTTGCCACTCCGATCAATACTTTAGCATATCCGCGTTTGAAGTAGAGTTTTAACGGAACCAACGTGTACCCTTTTTGCTGAACAAATTTGTCCAGTTCCCGAATTTGTTTTTTACTGAGTAACAACTTTCGCTGGCGTCTGGGATCGTGATTGTAATACGAACCGTGCTCATACGGTTTGATATACATATCTCTCAAAAACACTTCCCCATTGTGCAAAAACGCAAACGAATCCGAAAAAGAAGCTTTTCCCTCGCGGAGTGATTTCACCTCGGTGCCTTTAAGTACCAAACCTGCCTCGTAGGTTTCTTCCACGTTGTAATCGTGGCGGGCTTTACGATTTTGTATGGTTGGTGTGTTGTTGTTGCTCATGGTTTGTTTTTTGTCATTCTGAGCATACCTGCAAGTAGCTGTTTCAGCTAAAGCAGGAGATAGCGAAGAATCTTGTCGGATACTCTACAAGATCCTTCGGAAGTATCCTCAGGATGACTGCTCTTTACTTTAGATTAAACTTCGAAGCCTAATTCCCGGAGTTCTTCGACAATTTCAGGTTCCGGGCTGCGATCGGGAAATGAGGAATAAATTCCCAAAATCTGTTCAATCTCGCTGATTGCTTTTTCATTATCAGGATTGATTTTCAGAACTTTGATGTACTGCCCCAGAGCGCCGTTCATTTTATCACGCATGTTGGTGACATCAGAATCTCTGTACTCGAGAAACAGTCCGTAGTTCAAATGCGTTTTTTCTCTCAGTGTCAAAACTTCTTCGGTTTCATCCTGACCTTCAAGTAACGTAAGCGCATCTGTGTACTGATCATTCTCTAAAAAGTAATCTACTTTTTCAGATAGAGATTGTGCCGTATTCGGCTCTTTTTTTGTTTCTCCACAAGCTGCAATTCCCACAGCCAATAACAGGATTAAAATTTTCTTCATGGATTTTATAATGTAAATATTGGATTCAAACTGATACAGAGTATAAATATAAGCATACTTAGCCAGCCTATCACTTTTCTTCCGGTAGAAAGTGGTTTATAAAATGTAACCGGTGGATGCTCTACTTTTACTACAAAAGTCACAAATAATGTCCATACGCCCCATATCATTGAAGGCTGCCCCGGCGTTTCAGGACCAAAATATAAATACAGACCTGAAAGTAAGAGCGAAACCGGAAACAACATGTTCACCCATTTCGACTCTTTATGAAATGCAATCTGCATTACTGAAAACAATATGATCGCCCAAATTAACCACGCAAGTGCCCCGAATGAGGTGTCGTATTTTCCTAATAATTCATGGAAAAAAGGAACCAGCTCAATCCCTGCAAGAATGGTTATGAAACTGTAAAACAGTCGGGCAACTACTTTATGTTTTTGATAGCCAATCAGAGAGTATAGAATGTGTCCGCCATCTAACTGACCGACCGGCATTAAATTCAGCGCTGTAAAAAACAATCCAAACCAACCAGCCAGCAACCAAGGATAATGGTACATTTCCCACAACGGAGGAACATTATCAAACATGGAGGCCAATGCGTCATACAACAGCGTATTTCCAAAAATGATAACCAATCCTGAATCTTCAGAAAGTATTTCATCCGGAAATTCTCCTGTTTCAGCTACATAAGCCTTCAATTCTTCATGCCCTGCAAAATTCTGAACATGAGATGGTTCAGGAAGTGTGGCAAATCCGATCAGCAAAACAGCTAAAGAAACCACAAATCCTGCAATTGGACCTGCAACACCAACATCAAAGAGTTTTTTAGTCTGATGGATTTTCTCTTTAATTCGGATTACCGCGCCAAGTGTTCCAATTCCAACCGGCAGCGGGATGTAATAAGGCAAAGACACTTTTATGTTGTGATAAACTGCTGCGAAATAATGCCCGAATTCATGAAAGGTCAGAAAAGAAAGCAACAGTGTGGCGAATAAAACTCCCCGTAACAAATCTTCCTGTCCAGGGAGCGCAACGGGCCCCAACATTGTGACCCCCTCACCATAACCAACAAACAAAGAACCCAATACCGACACAGAAATAAATGTCAGGATGAATAATCCCAGATGCTTAAGAATAGTCTTGGTATCCGGTTTATTTTTTGGTTCCTCTTTCCAGTCAAGAATCTCGAAATGAGACTCTACAGAAGAATTTGGTTCTTTATTATTCAATAATAATCTCTTTTAAATTGCTGCTCTTGATATCGGCATGGTCATACAACGGGCTCCACCACGTCCACGACAGAGTTCATGTCCCTGAAAACTTACGGCAATTTTATTGTCTTGATTCAAATCCAATCCTTTTCCTTCATATTCCTCAATAAACTCAAACTGATTCATGTACGAATAGCCATGATCCACGAGCGTATTGAAAGTGTTTGTATTTCGCTCATATCCAACGATTACGCCGGGAGCCAGTGCAAAAACGTTGGCGCCGTCCGTCCATTGTTCGCGAAACTGATTGGTTCTTTTCTCCCCTCCACATTTAATAAATGTGTAATCCTTTTTAGAGAATTCATTTAGAGCGGATTGAAGTGATGGTCTGGATTCTGCCTGAACAGCGCCGTTTACTTGCTGAAGCGCAACCACATTATCCTGTTGCTCCATAATTGCCGGAGGAAATGCTATACACTCATTGTTACTGGCAAAAGTGAAAATGGTATCCAAATGCATAGATGCTCTTTGTTTGGGAATATCTACTGCAAGCACTGTTTTTACTCCCGATGACAACAATCCGTCTGCCGCTTTCATCAAGCCTGTGAATGAAGTACGTTCACTCATTCCAATCAATACTAATTCTTTTGATTCTACCAGTACGTCTCCACCTTCAATTGATTGTGCACCTGAAATCCGAATGGCGTTATCCCGAACAGCATCAAAAAGCGGATGAAATTTAACGATGGTTTCCATGATCAGCGACTCACGCAGTCGCGTTTTAGTAGCCGCTCTTGAAATCAAGATCGAATCCCCAACAACCGCTGCGAGGTCTCTGGTAAACAGCAAATTCGGAGATGGTAACAATGAGAATTTACTACCACTTGGTAGTGTTCCGTTCACGCTAAAAGAAACCAACTCTTCGGGTGTTAAATTTATGAGGTCTTTCTCGATTACGTAGAGATTGTCTTCAGGAAATTCTTTAATCAGCTGTTCTACAAAAAACTGACGTGCTTCCTCTTTTTGAATTACTTCCAGAAACAAATCTACAACTTCTAACACCTGACCATCAGCCGGCATAGCTGCTTTAAAAACTTTCAGCATATCCAGATGTTCCTCACGTGCGTCATCCTCAAATATGATGTCATCGAAAAGAAGTTCATCTTTCAATTCGGGGTTTACCAAAGAAACCTCTTTTCCCGGAGTGTGGACAATCACCCCATTTAAATATCCGATCTCTGAAGAAACATTTATGTTCATAGAATTCCTTTTAAAATTGCCTTCAAATATACAGGTTCAAGCGCCCATTTTGTAATGGATTTTATTACTGAAGAAAGATTAACCGCAAAGACGCAAAGAACGCAGGGAGTTTTTTAGTTCACTCTTCTGACCTCCCTAATTCCTTGCCATATTGTTCATTTCTGAGTAGCTCCTCCATCCTGCAACAGCAGAGTAACTCAAAGGTATAATGACCTTCCATAGAAATCGCATCTACAACAATTTATAACAACGAGTCCTTCCCCTTGATTAAGGGGAAAGACAGAAGGAGTCTTATTATTGAGGGCAAAAATGTTCTATCTACTTATGAACAATTCTGTCCATATTTTCATTATTTCTGAATGCCTGAATAATTTTGGATGTTGGAGAATGAGCGATACCTTTAATTATGATTTCGAAATCAGAAATAAAATCTCTTTTAAGCTTAATGGATGATCCAGATCCTTTTGTTCAGGAGTCTGTGAATAAAAGGTTCGTTGAACTTGGCGAGAATATCGTTCCCCTGTTGGATCAATACCGTACTGACCTGAATCCGGGCGATGAAAAATCTAAAATCAGCGATTTAATTCATACCCTCACTTTTGATGGGCTGGAATCTGATTTTATTGATCTGCTTGAAAATGGAATTAAAAACCGAAAGGATCTTGAAAGCATTATTTTTCTGCTTTCACGGTTTAATAATCCAACCATTGACACCAAACACTATCGCCAAAAATTAGATCATTTTTCAGAAATGATAAGCCCCGGAATTCGCTACAAACTTGATGAGCGTAAAAAGGCAAAACAGCTTTTTAAGTTTGTATTCGAAGACCTTCGGTTTGCGGGCGACCAAAACGATTATCATAATCCTGAAAACTGCTTTCTTGATACAGTAATTGAAAGAAGAAAGGGCTTACCGATATCATTAAGTATGATCGTCATGTTTATTGCAAGGCGACTCGATCTACCCGTTTTTGGAGTGAATATGCCTATTCATTTTATGCTGACTTTTATTGGCGATCGGGAAGAGTTTTTAGTTGATCCGTATGACGACGGAGCGGTAGTTACGTACGATCAATGTTATTTCTTCCTGAAGAAAAACAACATCGAGCCAAAACCCGAATACTTTCAAATGGCTTCGGATATGGATATTCTGATCCGTGTGATTCGAAATCTGATCCATAGTTATGAACGCAAAGAGCAACTCGAAAAAGTCGAAGATCTGAAAAGACTTTTATCGACTGTAGAGTTGTATGAATGAAATTCAAAATTAGTAGATATTTAAAATGAGACAACAACACAGAGAAAAGCTTTTTTCATTATTTGATGACAATCAAAAAGGCGTGGTTTTTATTCAGGGGAAAGAAACCATGTATCGCTACAATACCGATTATGAGTTCCCATTCCGGCAGGAATCTAACTTTTGGTATCTCACCGGTGTCAATGAACCTGATTGTGCACTCATTTTAGATCTGGACAAAGAAGAATATCACTTGTTTGTACCTGAGCGTGATGCCCAATACGCTGTTTGGCACGGTTATGTGAAAACCAAAGATCAGTATATGGAAGAGTATCAGCCTGATCATCTGCATTATCAGAACGAAATTTTATCTGTACTAAATAAGCTTTCTCCTGAAACTATTTATTGCCTGAATGATGATCAGGCCGAATTTTTAGAAGATCTGAATCGGGATTTTAATGTAGAAACAGAAGCTCTCATTGATGCTCTTACGTATTGCCGTGTGTTGAAGACTGATTGGGAGTTAGATCAGATGCGGGAAGCTTGCAGAGTAAATGATCTGGCTTACATTGAAGTAATGAAGAATATTAAACCCGGGATGTATGAGTATGAAATGAAAGCCATTTTCAACAAAGTACAGATTGAAAACGGATTACTTCAGGATGCATACAATGGAATTTTCGCTTCAGGGAAAAATGGAGCTATTCTTCACTACGTGGTCAATAATAGTAAGATTAAAGACGGTGATCTTTTCCTAATGGATTCCGGATTTGAGTGTAATGGTTATGCTTCTGATTACACCCGTACGTTCCCTGCAAATGGTAAATACACTGACATCCAAAAAGGAATCTATAATTCGGTACTGACCGGAATGGACAAAGTACTCGAAACCATGAAGCCCGGAGAAAAGATGGAAGATTTACATCTGCTTGCTTCAAAAACCATGATGGAAGGTTTGAAAGATCTCGGTATCGTTAAAGGCAATGTAGACGACATGATGGAAGAGAATATTTTTGCTCTGTTTTTCCCGCATGGATTGGGACACTTTTTAGGATTGGACACTCATGATGTGGGCGGTTATCCTAAAGGGGTGGACCGAATTGATCGACCCGGAATAAAATTCCTGCGCGCCCGAAGAGAGCTGCAGCCGGGCATGGTGGTCACTATCGAGCCGGGAATTTACTTCGTGCCGGCTGTTTTGAAACCTGCATTGGAAGACCCCGAGAAAAACCAATTCCTAAATAGTGATAAAGTGGAATCGCTACTTGATTTCGGTGGTGTTCGTATTGAAGATGATATCGTGATTACCGAAGATGGAATTGAAAATATGACGGATGTTCCAAAGGAAGTGGATGAGATTGAGGAATTAATGAGATGAAAAACCTTACTGCTCTTCTTTTATTATCAATTGCTCTGTTTTTGAATGCAAATGCACAGGATAACACACCTTATATTGAAGTCATTGGTGAAACAAAAAAATTGGTAATTCCTGATCAGATTTTTATAAAACTGATTCTGGATGATTCTGAACTGGATAATAGTGTAGAATTGACAGAGAATCTTCTTATCGGGAAACTGGAAGAAGATGGGCTCTTGAAAAAAAACAACCTATATGTTTTAGATGTCTCTTCAGACTTATATGAAAGATGGCTCAGAAGAGACAAGAAAATAAATCGAAAGGAATACGAGTTAGAGCTCAAGGATAATGAAGAAGTAAGTAAACTTTTTCAAATACTTCAAGAACTTGAAATTTACAATGCGAGAATTACAAGACTTGATTATTCTAAGAAAGAAGCACTCGAAATCGAACTACTTCATAATGCATTAAAAAATGCACGTCTTAAAGCTGAGAGCCTTTTGAAGGACAGCAATCAAAGTGTCGGTGATATCAAACTGATATCTGAAGACCTTCAAAATATAATAAGTAATAGTTCTTATTTCAGAAGCACAAGTATTGTCGTGAGAAGAGCTCTTACGGGCAGCATTTCTTCTGTTAATCTTGCTAACAATAGTTTAGATTTAAATTTTCAAGAGCTGGAATTTGAAGCAAAGATTTTTGCCCGTTTTGAAATAGTTCCCAATTCCGATAAATGAAAATAGCGGCTGTCATATTTATCATTCTTGCAGCGATTATAATTCTTGTGGTAGGAATCGGCTATTCCGTTTCTGCACCGGGATATTCCGGAGCAGAAACGGAAAACTTTAACGGCTCCAAATTTTATAACAGAACCGGTTATGAAGAGAAAACCTCACGTGAATTGATAAAATGGTTATTCACCAGAAAACCCGGTGAATGGACTGAAAAAAGAGCCGATGATGTGAAATTCGGAGAAAAGCCTGCTTCCAGAATTTCTGATTCTACTCAGGTTATTACCTATATAAACCATTCTACTTTTTTGATTCAAACCGACAGCTTAAATATCATTACCGATCCCGTGTACAGCAAAAGAGTATCGCCTGTCAGCTTTGCTGGACCAAAGCGAATGCGTCCACCGGGAATTCGTTTCGAAGACCTTCCTGATCTTGATATCGTTCTGATCAGTCATAATCATTACGATCATTTGGATATTGCAACTTTGAAAAGAGTTCATGAGATGTTTGATCCGTTATTCATCACCCCTCTTGGTGTTGATTTGTATCTCAATCAAAAGGGAATAACAAAAACAGTTTCTTTGGATTGGTGGGAAAGTCATCCCGTAAGTAATCAGGTTTTGATTTCAGCTGTAGAAGCTCAGCACTTTTCCAGTCGTGGTATGTTTGATCGGGACAAAACGCTTTGGGCAGGTTTTGTTATCGAGTCCCAAAGCGGAAATATCTATTTTGCAGGAGATACAGGCTATAATAATTTCTTCAAAAAAATCGGCGAAGATTACGCCCCTATCAAAACGGCATTGATTCCAATCGGAGCTTATATCCCAAGATGGTTTATGAGTCCGGTTCATATTGATCCTGCTCAGGCTCTGCAAATTCATAAAGAAGTCGGTGCTGAATTAAGCATTGGGATGCATTATGGCACCTTCCCTTTAGCTGATGATGGTGAAGACGATCCTTTGAATGATTTTGAAGCCGCCAAAAAGGATGAGAATTTTATTTTGATGAAGGAGGGGAAATCGAAAGTAATACAAAATTGACCCATGCCCGACTACAGCTTAAATATCCGTTCCGAAGAATTCCCAAAAGGAAACCTTGATTCATCTAATATTCTGATTGAGTACGGAGACTATGAATGTCCATACAGCCGATTGGGATATCGTTTTCTTCAAAAAATTTTAAAGGAAAATGAAAATCTGCAATTCATCTTTCGTCACTTTCCTATAACCAAAAAACACCCTCATGCACAAATTTGTGCTGAAGCTGCTTTATGTGCCGGCGATCAGGGAAAGTTTTGGGAAATGCATGATTTACTTTTTCTGAACAACAAAAATCTGAGTCGTGAAAAGTTGGATGAATTCGCTGAGAAACTCAGTTTAGATATGCGAAAGTTTACGGTGGATCTGGAAACGAATGAGTTCAAAGGTTGGGTTCAGTTAGATTACAGAAGCGGAGTTAAAAATGGTGTAGATGATACTCCTACTTTTTTTCTTAATGGTGAAAAATATAATGGAGAGTTAGATTTCAGCGAGCTTAAAGAGTTTATAAACGGAGGTTGATATGTCTTGCGAACACGAAAATATGATTGAAATTACCGAACCAACCGGGCATGAGTGCGAAACTTGTGTAAAACAAGGTGACAGTTGGGTTCACCTCAGAATGTGTATGACATGTGGTTATGTCGGCTGTTGTGATTCCTCCAAAAACAAGCACGCTCGCAAACATTACATGAGAAACGATCATCCCATAATCCGATCGGTAGAGCCCGGTGAAGACTGGAGATACTGCTACATAGACAATGAAATGCTATGAAAAATACCATGAACGAATTCGCCGTTAAGGCGCTAAAAAGTTTTCCTCAGTTTGAATCTGTTCCCGAAGATCAACTAATCTGGCTGGTTGAGAATTCCAAAATATGCACTTACATGCCAGACGAAAAAATCATCGAACCGGGATCAGAAGTTGACAAAATGTTCATCATACTTGACGGTAGGATAAGAATTCGGCTGCCACAGGGTAATTCTTTTGCAAATATCGGAGACTTTGAAACAGGCGATATCTCCGGTCGGCTTCCGTTTTCCCGAATGCAATCCACGCTTGCTCATCTTGTAGTAGTAGAAGACACTACTATTTTGGAAACACATGAAGATCTATTCGTCGAAATCACGAAGCGTTATGAGTTGATTGAAGCATTGGTTCACAGTTTATCCGATCGAATTCGAAATTTTACTTCTCAGCAACAGCAAAATGAGAAGT
Source organism: Balneola sp. (assembly GCA_965267565.1). GTDB lineage: Bacteria > Bacteroidota > Rhodothermia > Balneolales > Balneolaceae > Balneola. The sequence continues at coordinate 2,081,885 of OZ254085.1, read as the reverse complement.
TGGTAGCATTGGGGAAACTTTCTGCGGGACTTGCACATGAATTGAATAATCCTGCATCAGCGATGGTTCGGGGAGCCACGGAATTGAAAAACCGCTTGTCTCAAAATCCTGATAAATTCAAAGCGGTAATGAACATCAAGCTGACTAATGAACAGGTTGATGCGGTAAACGAGCTTGTTTTTAGAAAAGCGGGAAAAGGAACTTCCAATCAGCAATCATTAATGGAACGAACCGCTCTTGAAGATGACCTTACGGACTGGATGGAAGAGCACGGTGTAGAATTGGGCTTTGAATACGCAGAAACTTTTGCGGAATTCTGTTTCAATATCGATGATTTAGAGTTTGTGGCTTCTCACGTGGATACTGAGTATTTGCCAGCAGTTTTAGGCTGGGTGGAAGATGTGTTGACTACTGAAAAAATGGTGGAAGAGATTGAAGATTCTGCCCGAAGAATTTCAGATTTGGTTTCATCGGTAAAAACCTATTCGCACATGGATCGTGGAACAGACAAAGAAGCTATCGATCTTAAGAAGGGATTGAAGAGCACCATCACGATGCTCAATCATAAATCAAAACAAAAGAATGTGAGCATTGATCTTCAGATTCCATCTGATCTTCCTGAATTTTACGGATTCGTGAGCGAGCTTAATCAGGTTTGGACTAATATCTTAGATAATGCCATTGATGCTGTGGACGAATCTGGTGAAATCGTTGTAAAAGCTGAGTCAAAAAGCGGTAACCTGTATTTGTATTTTCAGGATAATGGAAGTGGTATTCCCGAAGACATTGTGTCTAAAATTTTTGATCCGTTTTTTACTACTAAAGAAGTCGGAGAAGGAACCGGTCTGGGATTGGATGTGGTTCGAAAAATCGTTGACAAACACGGCGGAGATATCAACGTTGAATCACGACCCGGATTTACGGAATTTGAATTCTGTTTTCCATTGAACTGAATTATTAATTTTAAATTTTGGATTATGAATGAAGTAATTCAAAATCCAAAATTCAGCATTTATAATTTTTTATGAACAAACCTATAATTTTTGCAATTGATGATGACGCTCAGGTATTGAGAGCGGTTACCCGTGATCTAAGATCTCAGTACCGAAAAGAGTATCGTATCATGAGCACGCAATCTCCTAACGAAGCTTTGGAGAGTTTGCCCGAGCTAAAAAAGCAAGGTGAAACAGTAGCTCTTTTCCTATCCGATCAACGCATGCCCGAAATGATCGGTGTAGATTTTTTGGAGAAAGCACGAAAGGTTTTCCCTGATTCAAAACGAGTTTTACTGACCGCTTATTCCGATACAGATGCTGCAATCCGTGCAATTAATGAAGTTCAACTCGATTATTATTTGCTGAAACCCTGGGACCCTCCATCAGAAAAACTCTATCCGGTTTTAGACGATTTACTGGATGAATGGCATGCTAATTTCCGCCCTGAGTTTACAGGAATAAAACTCATCGGCTATCAATATTCACCAAAATCTCATGCGATAAAAGATTATTTGGCAGGCAACCTGATTCCCTATCGCTGGATAGATGTTGAGGAAAGTGATAAATCAGAAGAAGTATTGTCTGAATTTGAAATTGAACATGCAGAGCTTCCGGCCATTATTTTTGAGGATGGAAGTCATATAAAAGAACCTTCTCCGATTCAGATTGCTGACAAACTTGGAAAAAGTCCGAATGCCTCTGAGAACATTTATGATGTGGTAATTATTGGTGCAGGTCCGGCAGGATTGGCTGCTGCGGTTTATGGAGGTTCAGAAGGCTTAAAAACATTACTTATCGAAAAAAGAGCCCCAGGTGGACAAGCCGGAACCAGTTCCAGAATTGAAAATTATCTTGGTTTTCCGAAGGGTTTAAGCGGCTCCGATTTAGCACGCAGAGCCATTACACAAGCGCAACGGTTTGGTGTGGAATTTTTATCCCCAATGGAAGTAACTGATATCAAGTTTGAAGATCAGTATAAGACAGTAACTATGTCGGATGGAAGTTCCGTGAATGCCAAAGCCGTTGTGGTTACCACCGGTGTTAATTATAGAAAATTAGAAAGTAAAGGTATTTCTGATTTTACAGGCGCAGGAATTTATTACGGTGCAGCCATGACGGAAGCTCACGCTTTCAAGGACAAACAGGTGTACATTGTCGGTGGTGGAAATTCTGCGGGGCAAGCAGCTATGTATTTATCAACTTTTGCGAAAAATGTATTCATTACTATTCGAAAAGATTCGCTGATTTCAAGTATGTCTTCTTATCTGATTGATCAGATCGATAACACAGAAAACATTGAAGTGCTTGGAAATCGTGAAGTGGTTGAAGCTACAGGAAACGGACATTTGCAAAATCTTAAATTGCTCAACAATGAAGACGAATCGGAATATGAAGTAGATGCGGATGGATTATTCATTTTTATAGGAGCAAAGCCTTATACCGATTGGATTCACAACAATGTGATAAAAAACAATCGGGGCTTTATTGAAACCGGTCGGGATCTTCAGAAATACGATGAATACTCCAAAGTCTGGAAATTAGAGCGCCAGCCTTATCTGCTGGAATCCTGTGCTCCGGGAATTTTTGCTGCAGGTGATGTACGCGCCGGAGCCATGAACCGGGTCGCCTCTGCCGTTGGAGAAGGTGCCATGAGTATTAAATACGTCCATGAGTATTTGGCAGATTCGGAGCGGTGATTTTTCCTAACATAAGTTTGAGATAATTTTCAAAAAACCCGCGCTCGTCATCGAATTACGAGGAATCTACAGCGATGATGGGCCAATTTGTAACTATATCACAAAACTGAGCATAATATCAAACCCAATCAACTGGGAGAAAGAGAAATATTTTAAGTAGTTTACAAAGGCTATGAAATATCTATCACTTGTCTTATTTCTGTCAGTAGTTTGTGCTTCTTTAGCTGCCCAGCCCAAACATTCTTTTTCGCTGGAAATGGGTGGTATCAGCACTCATAATACCCAAGCTCAACCTGCAACTTCTATATCAGGTAATTTTACTCGAGACTTAGTTCAGGTTAATGAAAATATGCTGATTTCTTTATCAGTAGATTTTTCCACTTACATAGCAGATGGATTTAAGCTCTCGCACTGCTCAGATTGTATTTCAAGCGAATACTCAGGATGGGATGCCGGATTAAAGATTAATTTTGTGCCAACTCAGGCAAATATACCTGTCCATGTTTTTACAGGGCTAACTCGTGTAATTACCAAAGAAACGGTTACTATTGGTATCCTTCCTAACGGCGCAAGACCCATAACTACGAATTCGAGAAACTATATAAATACCTTTTGGGATTTGGGCATCAGTTTCGACTTTCCAATCACGCAGAAGTTCTTCTTTGCTACTGAAGCAATTGCAGGCTACTCTCTTGAAACGGAACCGGGTGCTCAGCAAGGTTTTGAGAGAATTGAATTGAATGCCGGGATAGGGGTTAGATTTTAATATTTCCCCGACAAACCAAAAGTGCATTCTTTTTAAGGGCTTAACATGGTAATCCACATTTTTCTGTGGATAACTTAACTTGATTTTACATTTCAGTCGAGATATAATTTCATGACCCGCTTGTGTAATCTTTGCAATTTGGGGCAAAGAGCATCCACCCGCCAACCCTAATTGGCTGTCACCACTTCAGGTCGCCTTAATATCACTACCGATAACTAACACAGGAGGCGAAATGCGATTACTCGCTACTTCACTGAAGAAGACTGCTCTATTACTTACATTCGGCATTCTTCTTTTCTCTTCAAGCTTAATTGCGCAGGATGTAAACTTCCGCGTTATGACTTATAACGGATTGAAACTTGACGGCACCGACACTGACCGCCAAGCCGACTTCCAAACTGTATTAGAAGCTTCAAATCCGGATATTCTGCTTATGCAGGAAATCGTGGATGCAGCCGGAGCTGATCTGATTTTATCAGCATTGAATGCTAATGGTACTCAGTATGCCAGAGCAAACTTCATAAACGGAGTTGATACCGATAACATGCTTTTTTATCGAACTTCAATCGGAACTCTTACTTCACAATCAGAAATACCTACGACTTTACGTGAAATTTCTGAATACGTAATGCAGATAGGATCAAATGAAATACGATTCTACAGCGCCCATCTTAAAGCGAGCTCAGGCTCTACAAACGAGCAACGGCGATTGGATGAAGTAACTGTTTTGAGAAATCATCTCAATAACCTTCCTGCAGGTACGGAGTTTGTAATTGTTGGAGACTTCAATTTGTACGACAGCAATGAACCGGCTTATCAAAAGTTTATTGCAAATGAGTCAGACAATGACGGGCGGGCTGAAGATCCTCTTGCATCCTCCGGAGGGGTTGGAGACTGGCATGTTAACGCTGCTTTTGCAAGTGTTCATACTCAAAGCCCAAGAACCACTCAGTTTGGTGGCGGTGCTCACGGTGGTCTGGACGATCGCTTCGATTTTATCCTTACTTCTTTTGGTATAAATGATAATTCAAAAGTTGATATGATACCGGGGACTTACACTGCCTTCGGGAATGATGGAAATCACTTTGATACCTCTTTGCTGGATGGTCCCAATTCAGCAGTTAGTCAGGCGGTAGCTCAGGCACTGCATGACGCATCTGATCATTTACCTGTTTATGCAGACTTTGTTAGCCTTGATAGTGGAACAGGAGGAAATACTTCGCCAATTGCTGAAGCAAATGGCCCATACTCGGGATCTACTACCGGACCAGTTTCGTTTAGCTCTGCCGGTTCAACAGATCCGGATGGAAGCATTGCTTCATATAGCTGGAATTTTGGCGATGGAAATACAAGTACTTCCGCTAACCCAAGTCATACTTATGCAGCAGATGGATCTTATTCAGCCAGCCTCACTGTTACAGATAATGGAGGTGCTACAAATACAGATTTTGCAAACATAACAATAAGTACAGGCTCTGGTTCCGGAGCTGGTGTCGTTTTCAGTGAAATATTTTATGACACTCCGGGCACTGATTCTGATGAAGAGTGGGTAGAACTTTATAATGGAACATCGAATACCGTTGACCTTTCAGGTTGGACAATCACTGATAATAATGGAACCGGATCTTCCATTACTCTTCCTTCAGGAACAACTATTCAATCCGGAACTTATTTAACCATCGCAACAAATCAAGCCGGCTTTAATGCTCTTTACAGTTTTGATGCTGACATTTACGGTTCACTTCCAGCTCTGAATAACACAGGAGATGCTCTGTTGCTCTCCGATAATACTTCATCTTTAATAGATGCCGTTGCATGGGAGGGCGGAGCTTCATCAGGGCTACCTTCAGGCTGGGGAAGTTCTTCTGATCCTTCTGCACCAACCGGAAGCACCATAATCAGAACGGTTTCAACAACCGACACAGACTCTTTCTCTGATTGGAGCACAGCGGGAGCTAATGGAAATCCACAAACTCAACCTGCTAACACGCCTCCGGTTGCCGTTGCAAACGGACCATATTCAGGTAATACCGGCTTTGCAATTACTTTCAGCAGCGCGGGTTCTTCCGATAGTGATGGAACCATTACTTCATACAGCTGGAATTTTGGTGATGGAAATACGAGCACTTCGGCTAACCCAAGTCATACTTATGTTCAGGCAGGCTCATATACTGCTGAACTTACGGTCACTGATGATGCAGGCGCTACCGACATTGCCACAGCAAGCGTAACCGTAACAGATGTTGCTGGCGCAGGTGTCTTGTTTAGCGAAATATTTTATGATACGCCCGGGACAGATTCTGACGAGGAATGGGTTGAGATATATAACTCAACCGGTAATTCAATCAGTTTAGATAACTGGACAGTAACCGACAACAATGGAACAGGAAGTGTATATACTTTCCCTACCAATACAACTATTGAACCGGGCACATATTTAACAGTAGCTGCAAACAGTGCCGGATTTACCGCCCTCTATTCATACGATGCTGACCTATACGGTTCAGTACCTGCATTGAATAATACCGGAGATGCTTTACTTCTTAAAAACAGTTCAAGTCAATTAATTGATGCTGTGGCTTGGGAAGGCGGAGCATCCGCAGGACTACCTACAGGTTGGGGAAGTTCTTCCGATCCTTCTGCACCAACAGGTAGCTCTATTGTAAGAACTGTTTCTTCAACAGATACTGATTCCTTTTCTGACTGGAGTACAGCTGGGTCAAATGGAAATCCGGAAACACAAACACCACCTAACTCAGCACCAATAGCTAATGCTAATGGTACATACTCAGGAACTGTTGGAACAGCTGTTACATTCAGCAGCTCTGGTTCAAGCGACAGTGACGGAACTATCGCCTCTTACTTATGGGACTTTGGTGATGGAAACACCAGCACTTCAGCTAATCCAAGTCATACCTATCAGGCTGATGGTACTTTCACGGTTTCACTTACCGTTACTGATGATGATGGAGCTACCGGAGTAGATGCAACTACCGCTGATATCGTTCCTGTCGCAACTGGAGGAATAGTAATAAGTGAAGTCTTCTATGACACACCCGGCACAGACTCCAAAGAGGAATGGATTGAGTTGTTCAATTCAGGCAACACAACCATTAACATTGGAAACTGGACGGTTGTAGATAATAATGGAACAGGCTCCAGTTACTCATTCCCCGGAAGCGCAAACTTAGATCCCGGAACATTCTACACCGTTGCTTCAGATCGAAAAGGTTTTAAGAAGCTTTACGGAAGGAATCCTGATAAATGGGGATCTATTCCTTCCCTAAATAACGGTGGAGACGCTTTGCTGTTAAAAGATGACTCCGGTGCTTTGATTGATGCTGTTGCCTGGGAAGGAGGCGCGTCTTCGGGCATACCAACAGGTTGGGGAAGTTCCTCGGCTCCTTCGGCATCCACCGGATCTTCTATAGTTAGGTCTGATCTGTTTGCTGATACTGACAGTTTCAGCGACTGGATCACAGCCTCCGGTAATGGTGATCCTAATACTCAAAGTGATGGAGCTGTATCTTCCAAAGCATTACCTGAGAACTCCGAAGAGATTACCGAGCTCTCGGATGCTGTAACATTATTGAACTATCCGAACCCATTCAACCCAACAACGACTATTCAATATACTACTATTGAATCAGGTCAGGTTGATTTAAGGGTTTATAATATGCTTGGGCAAGAAGTGGCTTCTCTGGTAAACGATTTCAAATCGGCAGGCATGTATGAAGTTCAATTCGATGCATCTAACCTTGCGTCGGGAATCTATGTGTACCGTTTGGTGACAGGGTCACAAATAAAAACACAAAAAATGTTACTTAGTAAATAAATAGCAATCTAAAGCTATCTTTAAAAGAGCCGGTGATACCGGCTCTTTTTTTCTAAAACCCAATCTTATCCAACACCTTATCTTTAAGCGAATCTTCTAATTCTTTCTTTTTCTTTTCGAGTTCTTTTTTCTTCTCTTCTACTTTTTTGATTTCATCGTTCACCTGTTTCAGCAGCTTTTCATATTCAGCTCTAATCTCAGCTTCTTTCTCATTTTTGAAAGCTAATAGTTGCTCTTTACGGTTGCCGATTTCTGCTTCAACCCGGTTTTCAATTCTTTGTCGTGCACGATCCACTTCTTTACTGACCGTACTTTTCAAAGCGCTCACAAATAGATCATCAATATTAGAACGAACTTTCACATTAAGCGGTCCGTCCAGATTGTCAACCAAAGCAGTTACGTCGATTTGATCTGCTCCTGAAACCGCATCTCTGATCAAACGCTGAATTCTGTCCTGAGATGGATTTTCTCCGAAATCAAAATCCAGTCCTTTCGCAGAGTAGTTTATCTCACTGTCGAATCTTTTATCTATAATAGAAACCGAAGCCGAAACTTCACCCATACCTTCGTTCAATGGATAGGGCAGTAATTCAGAAGGAGATAATCGGGTACCAGCAATGCTAAATCCATTATAGCTGAAATTGATTTCCTCCACCGGATCCTCACCCAAGTAATTTAACTCTCCGGTCAAAGTCATCGCCCTGTTGGCAGCGTCTTTTCCACCTATATCAAACTTGATTGGCTCCTTGGTTTTCTTTTGATCGCTGCTGATATTGGTAATCTGACCCGCAAGCTGTATATCTGTTTTTGTTTCTCCTGATAAATCTATGTTCTGTATCCACAAACGGGGCCATTCATATTTGTCGCTGAATTTATAATCTTTGCCTTCGTAGCGTTCAATTTTTTCCTGATCCTCTCCACCAACAAATCTGCTGCCATATTCTCTGGCAATAGCAACGTATTCCAGATAACCTGCATAGTCAGCTACTAAATTGGGACCAAATAAAGACTGGGCAATATTGCCGGGATCAATGGTTGGGAGTTTGGCCATTGCCATCGCTCTTTCAAAATCATTTTTAATCCAGTTGTCAACTTTTCCCACGCTGAATTTTGTGCTCCCGAAATCTTCCTGAAACTCATTTTTCAAAGTTTCCGCTCTTTTCTTCAACGAATCAACTTGTTCTGCAAGCTTCTGTACGTTTTTGATAGCCTCAATCGCCTTCTTTGGATCTTTAATATTCTTGACATCTAAAGAGTTTATCGTTTTCTCAATGCCGGCTATTTCTTTTTTGATGTCCGTATTGGTAAACGTGCTATCCCACTTCTGGTAATTTTGGGATAATCCATTCCTCAGAGAATCAATCTTGTCAGGAGCCTTCAAGTCCAACTTGGACATCAAACTATCCACATTAATATTAGTTTTGATGTTTGTGAATTCCATCTGTGCATTTCTGGAAATCTCTGATGTCACATCGCCGATTACCTGAGCAACAAAACTTTGTTCGGCCTTCTTTTCTTCTTCAGTAATTTCGAAGTAACCGTCAGTTTCCCTTTCGGTATCCATTTTGAAATCTTTGAAAATGATGTCCTCAACGATCACCCGTTCCCACCAGGTAGGCCAAAAAAGGAAATCCAGTTCCATCTCGCCGGTTTCAAAAGTGTTGGTCATTGTGTTTTCGGGATTGGCAACCTGAAGGCGATCCCATCTAACTTTCAGGTCAATAATATCAATGTCGAAACCTTCTATTTCCACAAGTGCGCCATTAGCAATACTCGCCTGGTATTCTATTTCGGATTCTACAATTGGGTCGATACTGATCCAGCTAATCAAAAACCCTAAAATTCCTACTACCGCTACAAATATTAAACCTTTGATTCTCATATCAACCTCTCACTCTTGAATATGTTTGATAAACCGAATACAACTTAGTCCCCTTCAATGCTTTTACCAGTTTTGTCTTCATTACTTTGTCGTGAATATGTTTTCTGTATAGTTTTATCAAAACTTTGGTAACAGGGAACATCGGGACGCTTAAAACCAATGCGGAAACAAAACTTCCTATCACAACCGTGTTGTAGAATTTGGTTATTGCCCAAAGTTCATTGTTATACATATTGGTCCAGGTTTGCTGCATGCCCTCCAATTCAAGGAGCCAAATACCAAAACTGTGAAATAACGGATCAGCGAGATAAGCTATACCACTGAACAGAAGAAAAGCTAAAATCGCCATTCCTATATTCACTTTTAAAACGATAATCAGAATTACAATCAGCAGATTATGGATGGATATTATTGGTGTTAAGCCAATAATCATTCCAAGTATAAATCCACCGGCTAATTGGTTGGGAGATGCTTCTGAAGAAAGAGCTTTCAGAAGTTTTGAAATATATTTTAAGATCAAAAACATATAATTGTAATGAATTCTAACGCTATTCGTTCCAATATAATCGAAATTGATTAGTTAGGTTAGTGTTTTCATGTTAAATTACTTAGAGAATAATTTATTGATATACCATGAGATTTTCTTTTTACTGCATCTTAGCTTCTGTTTTATTTATTGCGTGTGAAACTAATTCAACAGAGCCCGGAGATGAAATCGAACCCCCGGTTGATGAACCCACTTTTGCTTGTGAAGATGGCTTAGCTGATGGACAATATCCATGCGAAAATGTAGATTTGCTCTCTATTGTTACACCTCAGGAGCTTGAAGGATTGGATACAGCAGACACTCCTACCGTTCGGCTAAATGACATTTGGGGCTGGACAGATCCACAAACCGATAAAGAGTATGCCTTAGTAGGTTTGACAAACGGTGTTTCTTTCGTTGATGTAACTGATCCAAACAATCCTATCGTAATCGGAAAGTTGAACGAGAGTAACATTCCTGCAAAAACCACAGTACTTCAGGATCCGAATTATGAAGCTTGTGCTATCGGTATCGGAAATACAGAAGAATCGAAATCAATTACTGAGGGATCAACATGGCGGGATCACAAAGTTTTTAACAATCATTTATACATTGGGAGCGATGCCCAACGCCACGGAATTCAGGTTTTTGATCTCACACAATTAAGAAGTTACGATGGAGGTTTCCTCAATTTTAGTCAGGATGGCTTATATACAGGATTACTAAATTCTCACAATGTGGTAATCAATGAAGAAACGGGATTTGGTTATGCTGTTGGAGCAACCAATGCCGATACTTGTGACGGTGGAGGTTTACATATTCTGGATCTTAATGACCCAAAAAATCCTACTTTTACAGGTTGTTATGATGATACCACACCGCCGAGAAGAAGATCCGACTCTCCTTACATTCATGATGCACAATGCGTAATTTACGATGGTCCTGATTCTGATTACGCCGGGCAGGAAATCTGCTTTAATGCCGCCGAGCGATCTTTTGTAATCGCTGATGCAACTGATAAAGACAGCGTTATAACTTTGGGTTTTGCAACCAATCCCAATATGTCCTATGCCCATCAGGGATGGCTTACTGAGGATCATCAATACTTTCTTATGAATGATGAATTAGATGAAGCTAATCTCGGAAGATCCACAAAAACATATATTTTTGATGTTACGGATTTAGACAATCCTCAGTTTATCGATTTCTATGAGCACAACACAGAATCAATCGATCATAATTTATATGTAAAAGGGGATTATGTGTACGCCTCCAACTATATCTCTGGGTTACGAATCCTTAAAATGGATGATATCGCAAATGCCGATCTGAGTCTGGCCGGATTTTTTGATTCCGAGCCTCGCTTTTATGCATCACCCAATCAGGTATTTGAGGGAACATGGAGTAATTATCCATACTTTGATAGCGGAATTATAATCATGAGTGATATTACCCGTGGGTTATTTGTTCTTCAGCCCAATCTTGATTAACACCTAAAAAATTGATGCTTAGGGAATTAACTAATCACAAGCGTAATCTAATGTTACTTATGTGCTGTTTCTTTTGAGTTAGGCACTATTTTCCGTACCTTTTTTCCGTTTTTTACAATCAGAATACGATTTACAAATACTGAACTAACATATTTCCACTTTAAATTTTTTTATGGATTTATTTGACAAGCTTGAAGGGAGACCAAGCCCTTTAGGACCTTTCACATCAGAAGGCTACGGATACTACACTTTTCCAAAATTAGAAGGACCTCTCGGGCCGGAAATGAAATTCAACGGCAAAGACATGATCGTTTGGAGTATAAACGATTATTTAGGAGTAGGCAGCAATGAAGAGATTAAAAAAGTTGATGCAAAAGCTGCTGCTGATCATACCTTGAGCTCACCGATGGGTGCCCGATTAATGACGGGAAATACCACCGAACATGAACTTTTAGAAAAAGAGCTTGCTGAGTTTTCTCATAAACCCGCAGCCCAGCTGTTAAACTTCGGCTATCAGGGAATTATGAGTGTCATTCATGCACTTACTGATCGTAACGATTTTCTTATTTATGATGAACTGAGTCACGCTTGTATCGTTGATGGAAAGCAGCTTTCTATGGCCGACAAGTCAGTTTTTAAGCATAACGACATTGAAAGTTTTAAAAAGCAACTTTTCAGAGCTGCATCCAAAAAGAAAGATAACTCATCCATTCTTGTAGTAACCGAAGGTGTCTTCGGAATGACCGGTGACCTTGGAATTCTGAATGAAATCATTGAACTCAAAAAGGAAGTTCCTTTCCGCCTGTTAGTAGACGATGCTCACGGTTTGGGTACTCTTGGAGAAGACGGTTCAGGTACCGGCACACAGCTTGGCTGTCAGGATGGAATTGATATATACTTTGGTACTTTTGCGAAGGCTTTTGCGCTTATCGGGGCATTTGTCTCGTCTGAAGAAAGAGTGATTGAGTTTTTAAAAGCTAATGTAAGAAGTCAGATTTTTGCCAAGTCACTTCCAATGCCTATTGTGGTAACTGCAAGAGAGCGACTCAAGCTTATAAAAGAGAATCCGCAGTGGAGAGAAAAGCTTTGGAAAAACACACTGAAACTACGCGAAGGTCTGCAGGAGATTGGATACACTGTGCTTCCGTCAGAAAGCCCGGTAACGCCGGTTCTTACCCAGGGAAGCACTGATCTTTGCCAAGACATCATGCACAAGCTTAGAGAAGAGCATGGCGTATTTGTGAGTGGTGTAGCCTATCCGGTAGTGCCAAAAGGTACTGTGTTAATTCGATTGATACCGACTGCTGCACATAACGATGAGCATATTGAAAAAACTCTTGAGGCTTTCGAGGCCATCAAAGAGTATGTATTCTCATCTGCTGCAAAAGTAGCCATCTGATTCACTTAAAATCTTAAGCAATCCCTAAGCTAATTATGATTATAGCTTATGGGATTGCTATCTTTGTTCTCAAAGTTTCATCTAATTCCCAGAACATTGATTCAACGTCCGCAAACTATTTTTTTAGCTCTCGCAGCACTTTCTAATCTCGCTGTCTATTTCAATCCGGTTTATGATAAAGCTATGCAGGATCCGCAACTATGGATTGGTTATGGGTTTGCATCCACCATTCTGCTCGCCATGCTGCTTTGCGTTTTTTCGATTTTCAGATACAACAATCGAAAAGATCACATAAAATGGATCAAGATTACGATGATTCCTCAACTCGCAGGACTGGGGTTTGGAGCAGGTGTACTTTTATCTTTGGGCGGGATCGGAACCTACCTGTGGGACGAAGCTTTGGGAACAGGTTTAATTATTCTGGCTTTACTTTTTCAAGGGCTTGCAATACGGTTCGTAAAGAAAGATCTCGATTTAGTTAAATCCATCGATCGCATCAGATGACCTCTGCTAATAGTTCAGATGAGTTTTCTCCGTTAAAAGTGTACGGAGCTCTTTTTATAGGGCTCACCTCTTTCAGTTTAGCGCCCATACTCGTTCGATTGGCAGCTGATTACTCCCCGTATTTAGTGGCTGCCATCAGAACAGTCATTGCCTCGTTCATTTTACTTCCCGTCTATTTCAGAAATAAGAAGACTAATAAAAACACCGTAGAAGTTTCTAAAAAAGAGCACTTATTAGTTGCTGTTGCAGGAATCTCTCTGGGCTTTCATTTCATCGCATGGATTTCATCAATCTACTACACCTCAGTCGCTTCGGCCTCTGTTTTAGTATGCATGCACCCCGTGATTCTTATCCTTGCCGAAAAGTTCTTCATGAAAACCTCTTTTCGTCCGTTAGTTTGGATTGGTGTTTCCATTTCGTTTGCGGGAACTTTGATGCTGGGCTATTTTGATTTCGACGTGGAAAACAGTTTCCCAAATCCTGCATTGGGAAATGGACTGGCAATTCTTGCTGCTTTTATTTTCGCTCTTTACTTCCTCATTGGTAGAAAAATCAGACAAAAAAGAAACTGGATTGAGTACGTTTTCCCGGTATATAGTTATGCTGCCGTTACTTGCCTGTTATTTATGATATTTTCTGATGGGCTGACTTTAGAACTGGATAAAACTGTATTGTTAGTAGGATTGGCTTTGGCCATTGGACCTCAAATTTTTGGGCACGGCTCACTGAACTATGCAGTCAAATATATTTCAGCTACTTTGCTATCTACTTTGATACTTGCGGAACCAATTTTAGCATCAATACTCGCTTACTTACTGTTTGATGAATTGCCTTTAATTCAGTCTATGATAGCAATGGCAATAATTTTAGTAGGAATTGGACTTACCTGGAAAAGAAGATCCCAAAAATCAGTTAACTAACTGAGCTACCTGCTCCATTCTTTCTTTCAGATCACTAACCTTAACCGGTTTTGCTAACGGTTGAACATTTTCATAATCAGATGCTTTTTGAAGATGTTCATAAGTAGTATCTCCCGATAAAATCAATACAGGAGTATTGTTACTGCTATCTCTCATTGCTTTCACAACATCTAAACCTTTCATTTCGCCAATCAAATTCTGATCGCTTACAACTATGTCGGGTTTAAGGGAGTTTATTTTCTGCAAACCTTCTTCACCTGAAGCGGACGTCTCAATAACATCATAACCAAGAGTTTTGAGCATCTTTTTCTGCACAATTGCCAATAATGTATCGTCTTCGAGTAAAATTACTTTTTTCATAGTCCTGAGGTTTTTTGTCCTTCTACAATTAACTTATCGACCTAATATTAGAACTTCTTAATATTAAATACGAAAAAATTTCTTCCTCAGATTGGATTTTTCTCAACCTTTTAAAAAAGCTTCGCTTATAGATGCAAATTGTTTTGGTTTATCCAGGAAAGCGTAATGTCCTGCATCTTCTATGATAACCAATGCGGAGTTTTTTAATCCCTTTTCCATTCTTTCAGCTTGATAAACAGGTGTGGATTCGTCTTTTCTTCCCCACAGCAAAAGAATTTCATGGTCAATTTTTGGTAAACAGGATTCTAAATGTTCGGTCACGGATTTCACAAAAGTTCCTCTCATCACTCCTGATAATTTACTGTAATCGCTTGAGCCTAAACTTTTCCATAAATCTGTTGCTCTTAATTTTTCCAGCGCTTTCTCCCGCGGTTTGGTCGGTAAAATTGAAAAGGGAGCTTTCAGAGCTTTTGCCAGATATTTTTTGAAGTAAAACTTTAAAGATCTTTTTGGCTTCATACCGGCTCCGCCTGTGATTAGCACTTTGTCTACGAGCCTTTTTCCTGCTTCTCTTGCGCAAAGTTTCAGTGTAATTCTCCCTCCAAATGAATGCACCAACAAATCAATTCGGTCTTCCTCAAGGCTTTTAAGAAAGGATTCAACGGCATCTGTATACTCATCTATTCCCCAGGGTTCTGATGGTTCCGGGGAATCGCCAAAACCCGGAAGGTCTAATACATAACACGTTCTGAGATGGCTCAACGATTTGGCAACCGGCATCATCACTCTTTTACTGCTGCCCCATCCATGTAAAATCACAAGAGGTTTCCCTTCTCCGATTTTATGGTAAGAAATCTGCTGTCCTTCGTAATCAAAATTTTGTGTCTCACTCATATCTGAACATCTCACTTAAGCATATTGAAAACAAGTTGACTTGTATAAAATTTGTTCCCTTATTTCAGAAAAGCTTCAATAATGAAAAATTTTAAAAGAGATTTCTTTTTCTGGATTGAAAAACTCCAGATTACCCGCTCTGAAAGACTGGTGATTTCGTCTTTACTCGTATTGGTGGTGCTTCTTTGGTCCGGCTCTTTCTTCCTGAAACAAAAACAAGCGAGCTCTCAGGAAAACTACAAAGAGCTGAGAGCTGAATTCGAAAGAAAAAGTGCTGCACTTAAATTGAAGCAGGAGCAAGAACTTCAAAAATACAGTCCAAACCCGGACAATCAATCCCCTGATGAAACAGAACAAATAACAAGCTCAACAGTTACAGTAAATATTAACACCGCCGGAATGGAAGAACTTCAAAGCTTGAAAGGCATCGGAGCAACTTATGCCCAACGTATTATTGATTACCGCCAAAAAAACGGCGAATTTAATTCTGCAGAAGAACTGTTAAATATCAAAGGAATCGGAAAGAAACGATTAGAAGCAATAAAGCCGTTTATCACGTTAGAGTAAAACACACAAATTATGCCAGACATTTTATGGGTTGATGACCAAATCGACCAATTGAAATCGCACATTATTTTTCTCGAAAAAAGGGGATTTAGTATTGAACCTGTTACCAATGGCGAAGATGCAGTAGCCATCATCCGGGAAAAGTCTTTTGATATTGTTTTTCTGGATGAACAAATGCCCGGCATGGATGGCATTGAAACACTCGAGCAAATAAAGACTTCTCATCCGCTACTTCCTGTTGTAATGATTACCAAGAGTGAGGAAGAATCAATCATGGAGGATGCCATCGGAGGAAAAATTTCTGATTATTTGATCAAACCTGTTAATCCGAATCAGATTTTACTCACCACAAAAAGAATTCTGGAGCGCAGCAGGTTACAAAACGAAAAATCTGCCCAAACCTATTTGAAACAGTTTGGCGAACTATCCTCAAGAATTCACCCGAAAACGGGATGGAAAGAATGGATCGATATTTACAAAGAACTTTCTAAGTGGAAAATGGATCTGGAATCCGGTGATGAAAATCTCATCCACGTCCTTGAAGATCAGCTGCAGGAAGCAAATAAAGAGTTTGGTCGGTTTGTGGAAAACGAATATCAAAGCTGGCTGGATTCTGAGGAAGGTACTCCTTTGCTGTCCCCGTCAATTATTTCGAATTATGTGGCGCCGAGACTTCAAAAAGATGAAAAAGTTATGTTCTTCATCATAGACTGTATGCGGTATGATCAATGGCTTACTTTCGAAGCAGTTCTTTCAAATTACTACAACATTGATACTGATTTTTATTACTCAATTTTACCGACTGCTACTCCTTACTCCAGAAACGCTATTTTTGCGGGATTATATCCATCAGACATTGAAAGACTTTATCCTGAGTTATGGAAACAAGGTCAGGATGAGACTTCTCTGAATCGTCATGAAGAAGAGCTTTTACGCCGGCAGTTGGTGCGCGAAGGCATCGATATTAATTTCAAATATGAGAAAATTCTGAATGCAGAAGAAGGAAAAAGGGTAGCTGATAAAATGCAGAATTATACTCAATCGAAACTCTCTGCTTTCGTCTATAATTTTGTGGACACGCTCGTTCATTCGCGGTCTGATTCGGATGTAATCAAAGAATTAGCGCCTGATGAATCCGCTTTTCGTTCTATAACTGAAGCGTGGTTTTTGCACTCCAACCTTTTACAGATGTTCAAAACACTTTCTGAAGAAGATGTTACTGTAGTTGTAACCACTGATCATGGATCGGTTCGGGCACTTCGAGATACAAAAGTATTTGGTGATAAAGACACCGCAAAAAATTTGCGTTATAAGTATGGAAGAAACCTGAAAGCTGATGAAAGAAATGCGGTATTTTTCATGGACAATCCGGAAAATTTTAAACTTCCCGCAGTTACGGGTGTAAATAATTATATCATCGCAAAAGAGGATTACTATTTTGTGTATCCAACCAATTATCACAAATACCAAAATCGTTATAAGGATACTTTCCAGCACGGAGGTGCTTCTATGGAGGAAATGATTTTGCCCGTTGCAACAATGAAACCGAAATAGGTTCATGGAATTCAAAACCACTTCCGTTCTTGAGACTATTGAAGCGGGCAAAAAACTTGCAGAACAGTTACAGGCAGGATCTATAGTTCGTTTGGAAGGAGATCTTGGTGCCGGTAAAACCCATTTTGTGAAAGGTGTGGCTTCATTTTTCGGGATTTCTGAACAGGAAGTCAGTTCCCCTACTTTTACATTAATCCATGAATACGAAGGGAAGATTCCTGTATATCATTTTGACTGTTATCGGTTGAAATCCGAACAAGAAGCGCTTGAAATAGGCATCGAGGAATATTTATTTGGGGATGGCGTTACTTTGATCGAATGGCCTTCAAAAATTGACGGACTTATTCCTGAAGATTCGGTTAGTGTGGAAATTAAACATTCAGGAGAGACCAAACGCACGATTTTAATTTCAGATCGTTCTTAAAGTGTTTAAATTTAACTATGTCATCAGCTAAAAAGCGCCGGCTTTCATATCGTTTAGATTTATTACCCGTGATATTGCCTTATCACTTACGGGCTAAGAACGATCTGAAAAAAGGTGATTTGGTTTACTATGGCCCAAGTCCGGAATATTACGGAATTGGCGAAGTTGTTCAGCTTGAAGAAAAAGTATGTGTTGTTGACTTCCGAGGAACAGGTTTGATGGGCATTCATAAAGATGAACTGCTTTCCAGCTATTTAATCCCGATTCACAAACTGAACCTCTCAAGAGTGTTGAAGAGTAGATAGTGGAAGCAATTCTTGACGGAATAATTACAGGTGTCATCAACACTTCCTTGCTCGAATGGATTGCCGTTACCTGTGGAATTGCCAGCGTAATCTTTTCCATGAGAGAGAATATTCTGGTTTATCCTACCGGAATCGTGAGCGTGCTTATCTATATGTATATCACCATTCAATTCAAGCTTTATGCTGATATGGGGGTAAATGCATACTACTTTGTGATGAGTGTGTACGGCTGGTATTATTGGACAAATACAGACGGTGCAAAAGAACAAGTTCCGGTTACCGTCAATTCTGCCATTGAACATGTATACTCGCTGATAATACTTACCAGTAGTTTTGGAATACTCTCGTACGTTTTGATCAACTTCACAGACAGTGACGTTCCTTTCTGGGATGCCACAACTACTGCTTTTGCGATAACAGGAATGTGGTTAATGGCGAGAAAAAAATTAGAAAACTGGGTTGCCTGGATTATTACCGACCTTATTTCAATCCCGCTTTATTTTTATAAGGGATTAGTACTGACAAGCTTCCAGTTTTTGGTATTTACTATACTTGCAGTTATGGGTTTAATCGCCTGGAAGAAATCCTACGACCAAACTCAAAGTTCTTCAAAATAAAAAAGGGAAGCTATCGGCTCCCCTTCTTTAAATCTTGTGCTGATCACAGTGAGTTTGTATCAGATTGTTAATTCTTCTTTTGCTTTGTCAAAGAATGATTGATCCACAACGATTCTTCCGCTGTTTTCATCAATGATAATTTTATTCATTCTTCGAACTTCAACCTGAGTTTGCGGAGGCAACGCCATGCCCAATGCTGCGCCTCTGTCCATAGCCACTACAGCTATTCCGTTATTCAACCCGTCTCTTAGGCGGTTATAATTTCTCAGGTATCTTTTATCAACTTCTTTTTCAACTTCCTCTCTTTTCTTGAGTAAAGCTTCTTCTTCCTCTTCCGTTGACTTCGTTACAGTATCAAGACTGCTGCTTTTTTCTTCTAATTCATTTTGCGCAGCTTCCAGTTGCTCTTTAGCATCTTCCAGCTCAGGACCTATTTCCTCCTGTCTTTTTTCGATTTCTTCTAATCTCTTTTCCGAGGTTTCAATCACCTTCTTTTGAGCTTCGATTTCTTTAGTAAGAGCATCATACTCCCGGTTATTTCGAACAGATAACTGCTGATCTTCATACTTGCTGATCTTTTCTTCAGCGCTGGATAAATCAAGCTTCAGATTATCATATTCAACCATCAGGTCTTTTTCTTCTTGCTCTAACTTAGAAAGCAAAGCCTCTTTACGGGCGATATCAGTTTCAATATCAAGAATCTCTTCGGGAAGATCGCCTCTCAACTGCTTCAGCTCGTCAATGCGGCTGTCTATGTATTGTAAATTTGCTAATTGTTGAAGTGCTTCTTTCATGGATTGCTTTTTCAGCTTGTTTGTAAGGATTGCGGTTTTGATTCCGATACGTAGGTCTGCATCGGATTGGTAACAACATTGGTTACCGAAACAGAGATGTCGTCAAAAGCTTCAGAAAGCTCTTTTCTTAACGCCTCTGCTACAGGAAATTCGCTTTCATAGTGACCTACATCTACTAACAGGAAATTCTCTTGTTCAGTGAAGTAATCGTGGTATTTAATATCTGCAGTTACAAATGCATCTGCACCACTCTTGATGGCTTTATCTTTCAGAAAAACTCCGGCGCCACCACATACAGCTACTTTTTTAATTTTTTCAACGGCTCCGGAAAACCGAATGGCATTCACATTTAATGCTTGTGACACCAAATGCAGAAATTCGTTTTGTCCGAGACCTCCCTCAGGATATTCTCCTAATACTCCCATCCCAAAATTGTTGGATGTGGACGTGAGATCTGTCACCTGAAGAGCTCCCTCTTTTAATAAACCTTCTTTTTTGAGCCCTTTTTTCAGGGACGGCAAATGATGTTTATCAATTGTTGCCTCGAAACATCTGAGGTTTTTTTCTCTACTCTCCACTTCGTAATGATGAACATCCTCAGCAGAATAATAATTTAGAAGCTGCACCATTGAATCGCTGTTCTCAACAGCGCTGACCAAACTAATTTTCTTGCTGATTGAATAATTCTTTGTCAGGAAACTCAGGTCATCCAGACCTAACATATTAGCCAAAACGAATGAAACTCCGTCTAAGGCTGCGTCCAGATTGGTATGAGCTACAATTAAGCCGATATCATTCTTAATCAGCTTATAAATGATTTTTCCCCTTTCATCCGTCGGATTAATGCTTCCGATTTTGTTGAAAATCAAAGGATGATGCGCAACAATTAATTCACAATCATTTTGGATTGCTTCTGCTACAACTTCTTCAGTAACATCTAAACAAGTAATAACTTTGGATACGTTGGAGTCGGGGTCTCCTACAAGAAGTCCGACGTTATCGTAATCCATTTTTGTTCCGGGGGGAGCCCATTGATTTAGAAAGGTCGATATCTGTCGGATCTTAGTTCCCATTTATCTTTTACCTTTTGATATGTTTGGGATAACTTTGCCCGACAAAGGGACAATTGAAAAGTAGAAAATCAGTTCTTTCAAGAAATAGTTGATTTAAGCTTTCTTTGAGCTTCCAAAAATAAGGGTTATTTATGAATGATAAAAGCCATTTACCCTGTTATTTATGTTAAATTAATACAGAAACATTATTTCAATGGATATTTCCGATATTTGCGAAAATCTTGAACAAGTAAAAAGCAGAATTCATAAGGCTTGCGAGCGCGTTGATCGCGATCCTTCGACGGTTAAGCTGGTTGCTGTAAGTAAAACAAAACCCCTTTCATACATAGAGCAAGCTATGAAATGTGGGCAAATTGAATTTGGTGAAAACCGAATGCAGGAACTCGAAGAAAAAATTGAGAATGCTACTTCAGAAGGCATTTCATGGCATATGGTGGGCAACCTTCAGACGAATAAGATCAAATTAATCGCAGATAAAATTCAATGGGTTCACTCAATAGAAAAATTAAAATATCTGAAGGAGTTTGAAAAAAGAGCAGAAGGCAATCACATTAATGCTTTGATTCAGGTTAACATCAGTGGAGAAAAACAAAAAGGCGGTGTTGAGCCGGATGAATTGAAAAACTTACTCACACAGTCCACCGGGTTTAAAAATGTAACAGTACGAGGATTAATGGGAATGGCCACATTTACTGATGACCCGGAAGATGTTCGTAGCGAGTTCAGATTGCTGAAGAATCTCTTTGATGAACACGAAGAATTAAATGAAGGCAGTTTAAAAATGGATCATATTTCTATGGGTATGAGTAATGATATGGAAGTAGCCATAGAAGAAGGAGCCACAATGATTCGGGTAGGAAGTGACATTTTCGGTGCCCGAAACTATGATTAACAGTTTGCGTAGCATGCAAAGAATTTCAAATTAAATAAGGGCATTATGTTATTCGGATTACCTTGGTGGGCAATTATCGCAATTATAGCTGTAGGCGGTGGTTTACTGGTTGAGTACAGAAAGCAGGAGCTGAAAGCGGAGGAGAAAAGGATGGCGGGATCTAAAGAAGTTCATGAGCTTCGAAAGATTATCCATAATCTGAAATCCCGAATCGAAAAACTGGAAAGTGAAATGTCGGCATCTAAAAAAAACAGAGAAAAAAGTGTTCCTTTAGATGATATCGAGATAAAAGATGATTACTATTCGGACAACGAAGGTGAATCATCTCGTAAGAAAGTTCAAAATTAAGGTTCCGTTATGACTGATGAAGAATTTGTATTAGCAATATTAGGCATTGTAGCCGGCACGGCTATTGTTGCTATTGTTTTTGGAGGCCTTTTCAGCCTGATTAAATCCTGGATCAATAGAAAAAGCGGCAGTCCGCAACAAGATATTAACCCTCAATTCTTTAAAGCGCTTGGTGACTTTAAAAAGAATACAGAGCGCCGTATTACAAATCTGGAATCAATAGTGGCAGATTTAGAGGAAGAAAAAATCCTGGTTCAGGAACCTAATTCCGGAGAAATTGAGATTGAAGAACAAGAAATCCGCAATCCTGAAAAAGAAGATCCGGACAAAGATTCTAATCTCAGGAACATGTTAAACGAATAAGTGTTATTTTATTATTATTAAATAAAATCAAGTTATTCGTGTCATGAAACTAACTCCACTTGAAATCAAACAACAGCAATTTGAAAAAACGTTGCGCGGATATGATGTTGCTGACGTTCACTCTTTTTTGACTTTGGTTTCTAATGAAGTGGAACATCTGCTTAACAAAAACAAAGAGCTTGAAGACCAGATTGAAAAGCTCAATGATCGCGTAAGACATTACGAGAGGGTAGAAGAAGCACTTCACGAAACGCTTCAAACCACCAAGGAATCTGTAGCCCAAAAGTTAGATACTGCAAAAAACGAAGCGCAGAATAAAATCGACAAAGCTGAGATGCATGCTGAAATGATTATTAAAGAAGCCAATCAGCAACGACAACAAATCAGACAAAATATCCAGCGCTTGCTCGAAAAAAGAGAAGAAATTATTGCCGGAATGGGTGCTTATCTCGACAATTCGAAAGACTCTTTGGAAAAGTTTGGTAAAGACGAAATGGGAATTTTTAACTTACCGCCTCAGGAAGAAGACGTCACTATTTCTAAAGCCGATGTTGAAGAAGTTACTTCACGCTTTCAATTAGACGAAGAGACCGATGAAAATACCGAGGATTCTGAGGAAGAAGAAAGCAACGACCTTGATGACGTTTTGACTCCCGGCACTGAACGACTTGATGACATTTTAGACGAAATCGATTAATTATTTTATTTCATGAAATTTGACACTGTTGAAGAATTCAGAGCTAAACGCGATGAAGCTTTAGAATTTATCCGATCTAAAACCGCTTTTGAACCAGATTACTTACTCATTTTAGGAACCGGTCTTGGACAACTTGGGGAAGAAATTGCTGTAGAAAATACAATAGATTATTCTGATATCCCTCACTTTCCGGTATCTACTGTAGAAAGCCATGCGGGCAGACTTATCTTTGGCGAGCTTGGTGGAAAAAGCGTAGTAGCAATGCAAGGGCGCTTTCATTATTACGAAGGCTACACCATGCAGCAAATTGCTTTTCCTGTTCGGGTAGCTAAAGCACTTGGAGCTCAAAGTTTGTTTGTTAGCAATGCCTGCGGAGGAATGAATCCTAATTTTGAAGCCGGTGATATCATGCTCATTACCGATCATATCAACTTTTTGGGAGATAATCCGTTAATTGGCCCGAATGATGATGAGCTTGGTCCCCGATTCCCGGATATGAGTGATCCCTACACCAGCAGATTGAGAGAAATTGCTGAAAATGTAGCGCTCGAAAACGAAATCAAGATGCATCAGGGTGTTTATCTGGCCATTTCAGGACCCATGCTGGAAACTAAAGCAGAATATCGCTACATGCGTCAGCTTGGGGCAGACGTAGTAGGCATGAGTACCGTTCCTGAAGTAATTGCTGCCGTTCATATGGGAATGGATGTTTTGGGTATATCCGTTATAACCGATGAATGCTTCCCCGACAATCTGAAACCGGTAGTGCTTGAAGAAATTTTTGCGGCCGCAGCTCAGGCGGAGCCAAAAATGACACAGGTCATTATTAAAGTGCTTGAAAAGCTGTAAGCCAATTTTTATCCACAAAATGCGTTACTTATCCACGAACTCTTGCAAGAGAGTTAAAAATTTCTTTTCTATTTAAAACTGAAATTGTGTTCTAACAAAGTATGAGTATGAATGGATTTGATGGCGAACTCTGGAATGAATTTCAATGGGAAGCACATCTTAACGAAGTAGAGAAAAAAAGTGAACAGCTCAGAAAGTTCATAGAATCGGATATGAAGGGTAATGTTCCCCGCTGGATTACTTTGCTAAAAGAGAGCCTGAGTGAAGACGACGCCTTTGAAGCTTATGTTGAAGAAGAGCTTTTGATGGACGAAGCTTACTTCCCTGAAGATGAGGATGATTGGGAAGACGAAGATGATTTTGATGATGAAGATTTTCTTTTCGGTTTTGACGAGTACGATGAGTTTTCAGATCTCGATGAAGACGAAGATGATTTTGACGCAGGTGAAGAATGGAAAACTCTGAGTGAAGATTTCGCCCTGTCTGATAACGGTTCTTTAGACAATCTGAATTTATTTCGCGATGCGCGTTTCTTTGCTGTCGACATTCTTAAATGGGCAGAGTCTGTAGATGAAAAACACCAGAACAAGTTATTTCTCGAGTTTGTGGGCGATAGCCTTAAAATAGCTGCAAAACTTGCAGGGGGATATTCTTTCGGGTTTGAACAAGAGTTTTTAGGCGGAAATATTGCATACACAAAAAAAGCACTGAACTTTGCCAACCAGTCTTTAGAAAATCTGCAGCGACTTAAAAAGAGCGACTTCTTTGACCGTAAAAGCTATGGTGAATTTCACTCCAGATTATATGAGCTTCGAAATGATATAGGAATTTATATTCAGGAACTGAGAGATCGTTTTAATACTCAGATTGATTAATCCTTAATAAAACAAAAAAAGCATCCCCATTGGGAATGCTTTTAGAGAAAAATTTCTTAAACTTTTAAGAGGTTAAATATTACCAGTCGTAAGAATTAAACTTGATGTCTGGTAAATCCTCTTCCGTTCCGCTAAGCGTAAGCTCTCTTTTTCTGTCTTCATGCTCATTGGTGAGTATTCTTTTGATTATAAAATTATACTCTAACAATTGATCATCATAGATAGCCGGAAACTCAATAACAGCAGTATAAATACTGTCAACAGGCGCAGTGTCCTTTAATTCTACCCACTGAAATGCACTTTCTCCTAATGGGGAAATATTTCCTTTAAGCATTACATCCTCTGTTAGTGGAGAGAATAAGCCATTTTGGAGAGCATATTTCATGTCTAAGTTAAAATGTACTTTTGTTTGCGCTTGTGCATAAGCCGCAAAACAAAATACTAAAGCTAATGAGAGTATTAGTTTTTTCATGGTTTTGTGATTTTTATTATTTGTTTGTAATTAAATTCTTAATCGATTTCAGCAACTCTTTCTTTCCACGCTACAATTGAAAACTCACTTTCTCTCGGAAAATGAGGAGGTATGTTGCTTCCTAATCGTACATCGTAATCGTATTTCTTTGAAAAACCGGTTAAGCCATAGCGACTGAATGTACCTACGGGCCCTCTGGTTTTTTGAATAATTCCGCCTAATAAATTTAAATCTCCTCTGAAAGATCCGGAAACATGATTTTCTACTCGGAATGAATCTCCCAAAGCCATAAAAGAGCCATGGAGTGTTAAGTCTTGTGATCCTGATCTTGAATGAGCATTTTGATCTATTATAATATCTCCTTCACTTACAACACCTAAAAGGTCATCTGTATCAGGATCTGTTATCGGATCTACTTCATATTCTATATCTCCGTATAACTCAACTTCATCCTCGGAATGAATAGTAATTCCTCCATCAACAATCCCTTCTAAGAAAATCTTTTCACTTGATGATACAATACCATTATGATCTTCACGCGGATAATTTGTAACGGATGACCATCCTGAAGCAGAAGTATATTCATAAGCATCGATACTACCATCTGCTTTCATAATGAGATAAGACATGTTGCTGAATGTTAATCCCTCAGAAGCAGCTGTGTTTTTCAGAGCATTAATTTTGGTATTATCAGGTAATTCTCTGGTTTTCGCAGTAAAATCTGTTGTTCCCTGAAAATCCGGTGAAGCTCCGCCACCTACAGTCCCGTCGTAACCTCTCCACATATTCGGGCTTGAAAGGTGGCCATAAAAAGTTGGCGTACCTGACATTTTAAACGTTCCATTCGTGTGTACAGGTCCGCTTAACTCATCATTATCATAAAAATAGATATTAGTACCGGCTGAGGTTTGTTCCGCATCAGAGAAGTAAGAGTATTTTGAAAATGAATCTCTTCTCATCAATACTTCAGAAATCACTTTTACACTATCATAAACAGCTTCAGCAAAAAGAATTAATTTATATGAATCCCAGCCACCTTCGCCTACAGTATACAGAGAATCTTTTGCCTGAAGAAGACTGATGTTATCCTGATCATACGTTTTCAGGGATACATTGCCGGGCAAGTAGTCACCGCTTAATTCACCTTCCCAGGAATTATCATTCCTTATCTTTTCAATTGCAGTTCTTACAATACTGTTTGCAGAATTACGCGCCTGCATTTCACTTAAAACATCTCCGGAACGTTCAGGTAATATACTAATCCGCTGATTGTTCGATACCTGAACCATCCCGGTAATTATCACCAGGCCACTAACTATAATAAGCATTCCTCTTCCCATAGATCTTCCTTTGTTTTCTTAAAAATTGGATCCTGAAAAAACCAAATTTGTAATCACAATTCTTCGCTTCCACGTAGTTTTGTAATAAATATCATCCGACCCTATTCTTGATTTAGCAAATGGTTCGTCTGATTCTACCATTAACTGTACTTCAACTTGCCGGATACTATCAACATTTGCCGGAGCATTGCCTTCAATATCGAAGTAATCGAAATGCAGATAAGTTGCTGAATACTCAAAAACTTCTTCTGCCAAAGGATTAGATGGAGTATTATTCCAAGTTCTTCTTAAAATTCTATCGTTTGGATTTGTTGTGGTTGTATCAGCAGTGCTTAAAATTTCCCACTTAACTACATCAAAATCGTCTGAACTGTCTTCAAATATATCTCCTCTGAACTCAAGAACACTATCATCTGCCGTAATAAAAACCGGTGTGATATCAGGGTTTGCAACGTTATACCCGATTCTTGTTAAATCGTTTTGAAAAATGTCTACAATATTATCCAGTTTTGACTGTGTAACCACGCTTGTAGATGTTTCTGCACTGGAGTTAAATAAAGAATTGCTGTATATCAACACCGACAACATCAGTAAACCTCCAACCACATATGTAAGTAACAACCCAAAATTCATCTCGAAAAAGATTTAATATAAGTTAGTGTTACATTGATTTCAGGATCGAGGTAAGTGTTAGTCAAATTGACCGTAATCAAATACCTTTTTACGTGAATATCTCCTTCATCTATATATTCAGAGCTCGCATCAATCTCGTAAGTGTCGCTGTATTCATCACTCAAACCAAAAGTCTCACTAACAGTGATTGGATAGTTTTCAAATATATAGTCGGCATCGTTTGGATTAAGTCTGTCCTCATCTTCACGACCAATCAGCTTTACCTGATCTATTTCGTCCTGAGCCCGAATAATAGCTCTGTATTCCACATCAGACCGGATTACAGTATCTGAACTACTTATAAAACTTCGCGCAGTGTTAACTGTAAGCATGGAAAAAATTACCATTGCTACCATAACATAAAATACGTCCGTAAAGTCATTCATAACTGTGAATTATTTGTGGATAATTATACGAATCAAAAAGCTTAATAGATGGTTTTTTTCAAATATCTAACTTTGATAAGTAAAAATTAATGTATGTTTATTCTTGTTATCGTCTAAATTTTGCGGTTTTTAAGAAACTTAAAGCCGCATTAACAAGAGAAAGAGATAAGAAAGGCGTTACAAAAAAGTATCACGGCTGTGTAAAATTGGAAAAGGTGCATTAAAGAACATTCAATAAGACAGCTTTATTCATACAAAAAGGGAGTGTAGTTATCTGCACTCCCTTTTATGCTTGTAAAAACAACTGAAAATCTATACTCATCTATTTCAATTCTCAATTTCACTTTTAAGCGTCTGAGCTTGGAAGAGGCTCTCTCGGGCTTGTTAATAGTCCCATACTTCGCTGATCTTTATCGAGCTAAACAAAAAGAATGCGAAATTTATGAAATATTTTATTATATAGACTATTAGTTAAGTTTTATTTGTATTATTTGTATCAGTTAAGCCGTACAATTAATTTAAAAAATATTTATGCCTGAATTTCAATTGCCATTTGATTTTAATGCCGCTTTTGAACTCTTAAACGATATTCCTCAAGAAAAGCTTGAATACATTATTTATAATTCTGGAAAAATTTCAGGACGCATTTCTTCTTATGACTTTTTAAACGAGGCTTCAAATGAATTAGAAACCAATAAAGAAGATTTAAAGCAAGTTTTTAATCTTTTTCTAAACCTTATCGCAGTAATTGAAGCTGGTGACATAGAAACAGATACTTTATTAGATGATATTTCTAAAACGTTACGCGGAAGAGAAATAAGTTTTGATGAAACATTGTTTGAAAAGCTTCGTTTCGTTTTAACAAACAAAGACACACTTTTTTATCTAAAATGTAAAGCTTCTTTATTAAGCTCTGAAAATGAATCTCTATTTCAGACTAGTAAAATATTTACTGATTATAGACCCATTTTTGGTGGGAGTTTCGAGAGTGAATTACAAGGAGGAATGATTTTTCATAAACTAAAATTGGATTACTTTGAAAATGGTCATGTAAATACAAAATATTTTACTCTTGATTTAGCAGACCTAAGTAAGTTAAAAAATGAATTAATTAGAGCTGAAAAAAAAGAAAAGGCTCTTCGTAATTGTTTTTCAAAAGACAATAAAAAAATATTCGAGATATAATTAAAACTTATTATGGCTTTATCATATATAAATGACAAATACCAATCAGAAAAGTTTTTGAGAGAAAAGACAAGAGGATATATTAAAGATTCTCATAGTGAAAATCTTTTTTACAGCTGGATGCAAGGTGCTAAAAGTGAAGAAACTATACAAGAAGCGGTTTATGATTCATCTATCAATAAAGGAGCTTTAAAGTTTCAACATAAACCGGCAGTTATTGATGCTTCTTCTGGCAGAACTGTAGCCGTTAATCATTTTTATAAACCAGAAAGACTAGATATAAAAATAGAGAATAAAGTAATTGATAGCTTAAATCCTGTTTTTAACGATCTCTTTGAATCTATCAATAGATCCAAAAGCATCTTACGTTTGGAAGAGAATTGGGATGAGGAAGGTTCAAAGGGATTTAAAGATGAAACATGGATTTCGGTTGTTAAATTCTTAGTCACCTACTTTAATGCTGCATATGACATTTTTGGTGAAATTGTTAAAACTCCTTCTATTTTTCCAAGTGAGAATGGGTCGATTGATGTGTTATGGAACTCAGAAAGCTATCGTTTGCTAGTAAACATACAAGAAGATAGTAATGTGATTACTTTTTATGGAGATGACAGAAAAAACACATCTATCAAAGGAAGTTGTGATATCTCCTTAGAAACTCATAAAGGTTTGATACTTACTCTCTTAGATTGTTCTTGATTTATGTTTGGTGTTGAAATTATTCCAGACGAAGACAGGCTCTACTATCGAATTCATGAAAGCCAAGTTCAGATTTATGATAATGGTGCATCAGAAATAATGCCTCATGCTTTTAGAGAAAGAGGAGAAGGTAATGAAAAAAGCATGTCTACTGATTGGGATAAATATTCCGATCCCGAGATATTAAAACAGAGAGCGAGAGAACCAGAAAAAAATATGATTGTAAGTTTGAATGTAGGTTTTTTAAGAGAAGAAACCTTATTAGTAGAACACGCACCCCTTTTAGACAATCAGGCTCACACGGATGTAAAAAGCGGTGAGAAAAAAATCAAAAGTAATGAGATTCGATTGAAACTTCTTGATGAGGCTTCTATCGAAATAGAGTTTTAGATATAGTTATACCTATATTATACCCCTAAAAGCAAAAAGCCATGCAAATCAATGACTTACATGGCTTACAGGTACGCCCGGGAGGATTCGAACCCCCAACCCTCAGAGCCGAAATCTGATACTCTATCCAGTTGAGCTACGGGCGCATTTTAACGGATGGCAAATATAGCAATCCTTGCACTCTAAATCATCCCGATTGTTCATTTTAAGAATACCTATTTCGGGTGATTTATTCCGCGGAATTCAGTTCATAGTTTGGAATTGAACTAATTTTACTGCTATGAAATACAAATCAACTTTACTGACTATAATTTTAGGTTTTACCGTGAGTGCTGTTCAGGCTCAGCTAACCTATCAACAAACATATTCTGATCCTTCTGAAGTGCAAACCGGATATGCAGCCATTCATTATTTTGGGGTTGATGCCGGCTTTGGAAATACTTCAGGCGCATCTGTGCTAAGTGTTGGTGGAGAAGCACTATATCCCGTTACTGACAAACTCAGAGCGGAAAGTTATTTACTCTATTCCCTGTTTTCTCTCGAGAAAGAAGGTCTTCCTTTTCTTTTTAATACAGGAGCTGAATACGTTATTTCATCAAATACTAAAAATACCACGGTTCCGGTTCTTCTTGCCTTTAGTTATGAGAGAAACTATTTAGAAGGGTATGATGTAAATACGTACACAACCGTTAAGCTTCCTGGCGATATAACTTCTGAACTGAATGCCAGAGCAGGAATATACCTTAGAAACAGCGCTTTTGAATACGAAGAGAACTTCACCTTCTTTGAGAAAACCAACATCTTTCACAAGGGAATTTATGCCGGAATAGGGTACACCCGAAAGCTGTTTATGCATGTGCTTGATAGCGATGGTTATGAGTTTGCTTATGCAAGAAACTTTCGCCCATTTGCAGATATTTTAATCCTTCCCACTTCAGTAGATGTTACCGCTAATGGCAACACTCAGACTCTGGAAGAAACATTAGGATGGAGAGCCGGCATGACCTGGCAATTAAAGCCAATGACCAAAGAACAAAACTTCGATCGTAAAATCGGTTTTTTTGGAAATCTTCTTTATCGGTTAGAAGTGGGACAACGCCCACTGGAAGGATTCTATGTTACTACCAGTCTTGGCTGGACGTTCAAAAAATTTAAGTAAGTAGCTTTCTTAAACAATCAACATTGCATCGCCGAAGGAGTAAAATCTATATTCTTCGGCGATTGCATGTTTGTAAATTCGGTGCATTTCTTCAAATCCTGTTAAAGCTGCAACCAACATTAACAATGTACTTTTCGGAAGGTGAAAATTCGTAATTAAAGCATCCACTGCATTAAATTTATATCCGGGAGTAATAAATATTTCTGTATCTCCGGATTGAGGAGTGATTTTGTTTTGTGAATTTGCAATGGATTCAAGAACCCGCACACTCGTAGTTCCAACTGCTGTAATATGATCCGATTGGTTAAGCTCTTTTGCCGTTTTTGAATCCAACCGGTACCATTCCGAATGCATGTTATGCTCGCTGATATCTTCTGTTTTTACCGGAGCGAAGGTTCCTAATCCAACGTGTAGGGTAACTTCAGATTTCTTTATTCCCTGTGATTTAAGCTTTTCGAGAAGTTTATCAGTAAAATGGAGTCCCGCAGTAGGTGCAGCTTTACTTCCCAAATCTTTTGCATACACGGTTTGGTATTCGTCCGCCAATGATTCGTTCTGTTCTATGTATGGAGGAAATGGAGTGTACTTAAAAGGCTCCAATTTGGAATCATCTAAATCGCAGCTTAAGACAATGGTTCTCAATCCGTCATCGGCGATATGAGTTACCTTACCAGAAACCCCCTCAGCAAGTTTAACTTCTCTATCTAATTTGAATTTTTTCCCGGGGCGAACTAAAGCTTCAATCGTATTATTATTGGAAACGGAAGTAACAAAAAGCTCTTTTTTACCTTCATCAAATAACAACCGACATTTTTCAACTTTACTGTTATTTACTACAAGCGTTGTGTTGGAAGGAAGAAAGTTGCCAACATTATAGAAGTAATCGTCCGCGATTGCACCCGATTTTCTATCATAAATCAATAACCGGGCATGATCTCTTGGGTTTGCCGGAGATTGTGCGATTAACTTTTCAGGAAGGTGGTAATCGAAATCAGAAAGGGAATACAACTAAATAGCTTATTTTGAATGTGAAATTAAACTTATTGATGTCGAAAACTTGGTATTTCCGAGTATAGATCTTGAATAGTTTGTAAATCCTACACCTGGAGCTATTCTCGAATTATTTAAAAACTCTCCATATTCAAACCGAATAACTTGATCTTCAGTATTTATTCTGGATAAAGGATATGTCTGCCGGACCGGTGATTCAAAATAATCATCATCAATATAAGTAGCTGATACCGCAGTCAGATTCCACACGTATTTAGTGGTAGAAAAGGCGATATTGCCATTATTTCTTAAAGTGATAGTGAAGGAACTGAAATTATCGATATACGAACTATCGATTGGGACACCTTCAAAGCTCTCTCTTCTTTTTTTTGCATCGAGGTGATTTCTAACTGTAAAAATGGGTTCACTTGTATCAGGTTGTATATTTTTTTCTATTATTTCCCATGTCATTACTCCTAAAGTTTCAATCTTATCATGATTTGGGTAAGACACGAAATCTCTATAGTCAAAAACCCATTTTTCACCAACCTCAGGATCAAAATAGGTTATCGTTTTTGATTGCAATTCCAAAGGATAAAAAGTAGTAGAATCAACAATAGTTACCGTAGTGTCTAAAGTGATATGATCTGTATTTTCTACGGTAACAGGATAGGTTCCCGGTTTAAGTTTAACAGAAAACCCTCCTAAAAAATCATCAAAACTAAGATCCTCTCCATTTATCATCACATTGTCCGGTCTTACAACAAGCTTATCATCACCGAACATATCAAAAAACTCAAATGTAACTTCTAAAGGATCCGGTTCATCATTTGAGGTGAGATTACATGAACTGAATAATACTCCAATACTTAAAAAAAGAAACAATCCTATAACTCTCTTATCCATAACAGGTGTAATTGATTGAATTTATTCCAATTTACACCTTTTCGAGTATAGATAAAACCGTTTCTTTTATTCCCTGAACTCCAATTCCTATCTCGTCATGCAACTCTTCCTGAGTTCCATGCTCGATTACCTCGTCAGGGATTCCCATGATTTTAAGGGTTGGTCGGTTTTCTTTTTCACCTAAATATTCAGCAACTGCGCTTCCAAAACCACCCAATCTGGAACCATCTTCCAGCGTGATAATGTGATCGTATTTTAAGCATATTTCATCAATCAGTTCTTCATCAATGGGCTTAGCAAATCGCATATCATAATGTCCGATATGAATTCCTTCTTCCGATAAATCATCGGCGGCAGTAATAGCATACTTTCCAATCGGACCAAAACTTAGCACCGCAATATGTTCCCCTTCACGCAGCTCAGTTCCTTTTCCAATTTCAATTTCCTGAAAACCTTCACGAACTTTCATTCCTGTAGCTTTTCCTCTTGGATAACGGATTGCCCAGGAAGCGTCTTCAAAAGTTGAAGCCGTGTACATCATATCGCGTAAATCCTGCTCATTAAGCGGAGAAGAAATTACCATGTTCGGCACTGTTCTCATGTACGCCGTATCGTAAGCGCCGTGGTGCGTCGGTCCATCAGCCCCTGCGATTCCTGCTCGATCGATACAAAAAACCACCGGTAGTTTCTGAATGGCTACATCATGTACTAACTGATCGTATCCTCTTTGTAGAAACGATGAGTAAATGGCGCAAAATGCTTTTTTGCCTTCCGTTGCTAATCCGGCTGCAAAAGTCACGGCATGCTGTTCAGCAATTCCTACATCAAAAGCTCTGTCCGGAAAGGTATTCATCATTGGCCACAAGCTGGAGCCACTCGGCATTGCCGGGGTCATGCTCACAATTCTTTCGTCTTTTGCAGCCAGTTCAACCAAAGCTTCTCCAAACACATCCTGATATTTCGGAGCTCCTTTCGATTTAGGTTTTGGGTCTAATGCCTTTCCGGTAATCTTATCAAAAGGACTGCTGGATGCATGCCACTTGGTTTGCTCACGTTCGGCAGGCGCAAATCCTTTTCCTTTTACAGTAACCGCATGAAGTAATTTTGGCCCTTTTACCGTTTTTAAATCTTCCAACGTTTTTCGAAGTCCATCCACATCGTGTCCATCAATCGGACCATAATATTTAAAACCTAATGCGCGAAATAATGATCCCGGAGTGATTGCAGCGGTCACTGCATTTTCAAGACGAGAAGCTACTTTACGCATTTTCTCGCCCGCTCCTTTAAAATGCCCGAGAATATCGTAAATCTCATCCCGCATTTTGTTGAACGTCTTGCTGGTAGTGATGTCAGTCAGATATTCTTTAAGCGCTCCAACATTCGGATCGATTGACATGCAGTTGTCGTTTAAAATTACCAGGATATCGCTGTTCATTGCCCCGGCATTATTCAGTGCTTCAAAAGCTAAACCGGCGGTCATGGCGCCATCACCAATTACTGCAACTACTTTTCGATCACCTTCATCCAAATCGTTTGCTACAGCCATTCCCAAAGCTGCAGAAATTGAAGTGCTCGAATGGCCTACCCCAAAAGTATCATACTCACTTTCGGTTCTTTTTGGAAACCCAGACAAGCCGCCATACACTCTGTTGGTATGGAATTGATCTCTTCGTCCCGTTAAAATTTTGTGCCCGTAAGCCTGATGACCCACATCCCAAACCAAACGGTCTTTTGGAGTATTGTACACATAATGAATGGCAGTGGTAAGTTCGACTACGCCTAAACTTGCACCAAAATGCCCGCCATACACCGATACCATATCAATAATAAAATCCCGCAATTCATCACATACATCCTGAAGCTGCTCGGGTTTAAGCGCTCTTAAATCTTCGGGGCTGTCAATTTTTGCTAACAGTTCACCGGGTTTGGGTTGTTGCCTTTCCATAGTTTGTTATTTAACTATCATTTTCATTCACTTCTTCAATACGTAACTCAGCCTTGTTCAGGATTTCTGAGCAGAACTTGGAAAGTTTAACGCCTTCCTCGTACAGATCAATGGATTTCTCCAAACTAACAGACTCTTCTTCCAGTTTTGAAACAATGTCTTCCAGCTTGTTTAAAGCTTCTTCAAAGCTCGGGCGTTCCTTTTCGTCCATTAAATTATGTATCAGTGTAGCTTGTAAATGAATATTAGTTCCATAAAATACGGTATTAGTTGATTAAACTCATGCATAAGCGCCTATTGATTTTACACTTCTGTGATTCCATTTATTCTGAGTTTTTTTTGATTGGAAGAAAACAACATTACCGTTATGAAATACATAGTCTTAATTCTTGGAACACTCTCCTACATTTATTTGAATTTTGGAAACTTACAAAGTAAAGAACCGGCAATGAATGCTGAACCATTCGCCGTTGTAGAGCTTTTTACTTCTGAAGGTTGCTATAGTTGTCCTCCGGCTGACCGCTTGCTGAGTGAAATAGTTTCTGAATCGCGAAGTAATAACCAAAGGATCTATGCTCTTGCTTTCCATGTTGATTATTGGGACCGATTGGGTTGGAAGGATGCTTTCAGTGACAAAAAGTACACAAACAGGCAGCAGGATTATGCCGGAGCATTCGAATCTAATACTGTTTACACGCCCCAAATGGTAGTAAATGGAACTCAGGAATTTGTGGGTTCGGAGTCAAAAACAGCTTACTCAAAAATAAAAGAGGCGTTACAGACTTCACCAAAAACTGAAATAGTTTTAACCACTGCTTTCAACAGAGATATGGACATGGTTACCGTAAATTTTGTTCTAAAAGGTAACTACAAAGAAACTGAACTGAATTTTGCGCTTGTGGAAAGAGGCATTGTCAGAGAAATCGGGCATGGAGAAAACGGAGGGAAAACACTTTATCACGATAACGTGGTTAGAGCCTTTAAAACAATTCCTTCTGAAAAAAATGGAACACAGGTTTTAAACCTCCCTGAGAACTTAATCACAAAAAATTCTTCAGTTATTGTCTATGCTCAGAATAAAGCCTCGAAAAAAATATCAGGTGCTCAGCGAGTTGATTTGAATTAATACCATTCAATTTTTGATATAATTCTGCCATCACTTTCAAATAATAGCGCTTTGTTCCGGCCTGTGTAATAAATTACAGAATTGGTTGACTCAAGCCTTACAACTGCTTCCTTATGCGGGTGTCGAAACCTGTTTCTTTCTCCAACCGAAACCACAGAAATTTCCGGAGTGACTTCTTCCAGAAAAAATAACTCGGAGCTTGTTTTACTTCCGTGATGTCCCACTTTCAAAAAATCTGTATCTAATAAATCGCCGTAATTCTCTACCAATCTTCTTTCCTGATCTTCTCCTGCATCACCTGTAAACAAAAATTCTGATTCCCCATACACCAAATTCAATACCAACGATTGTTGATTGGGATCAGAGTTAACTATTCCATCTTGAGGCCCCAAAACCATTAGTAAAACAGATGGATCAATTTTAACCTCATCTCCGGCGTGTAAAGATTTAACAGGAATTTCTTTTTCCTCTGCTGATTTTAAATAGTTCTTATGTAGTCCGGAATCGTACTGAAATCCTGAATTATATATGGTATCGATTTCTATTTCGTTGATTAAAGACAGAATTCCTCCGATATGATCTGCATGTGGATGAGAAAGAAATACAGCATCAAGTTTTTGGATGTTGTTTGCTTTGAAGTACGGAAGCAGGACTTGTTCTCCCGAATTTGAACCCGGACTCCATATTCCGGCATCAATTAATATGTTCTTACCATTCGGTGTTTGGATTAATGAAGCATCTCCTTGTCCTACATCAAATACAAGCACCTGAAGATTTTGCGGTTTAATTCTCTGGTAAATTTGTTGAACCTGAATGGCAAATAAAAAGAACATGGTGCAGGCCAGCAGCTTCCATTTTATCTGAGGATTACGCCATGCGCCAATAGTAAATACGAGAAAAGTCCAGAATATGAACAGTAACTCATTGGGTTTTTCAACTTTCATCCATGCCCATGAAAATGACGCCGAAATATTCACAAAATCATTAAGCAGGTTTAAAAAAAGTAGGGATGGGTAGTTTAATACATATCCCAAAACAGGTAAAATCGATGCTGCCAGAATTCCAACCAAAGACAACGGGACCACTATTCCGAGAAAGGGAACAAACAGCGCATTTGCAATTGGGCTGATGATGGAAACCTCTCCGAAATAATACGCCTGAAGAGGATACAAGCCTAACTGAACAACCAATGAAATAATAATTACCATGATAGGCGTTCCATACCACTTTATCCGAATCCAATATGGAATTTTGGATTGGATGACAGGAATAACAAGAAGTATAATCAACACAGCGGAGAAAGATAATTGAAATCCGATTTCGAATAGTTGTGCAGGGTCAATCAGTAAAATGATCAGTGCAGCGAAAGCCATCAGGTTTATGGAATCACTGTTTTTAGAATAGAGCTTTCCGAAGGTGAGGAGTATTGCCATCAAAGAAGCCCGGAGCACAGGAGTAGAAAATCCGGTTACTCCCCCGTAAAACCACAGGATTATTCCTAATGATATCATCCCCAACAAAGTGCCATGTTTTCGTGTCCAGAAATAGGGAATAATTAACCAGAACGGAGCTACTATCAGCCCGACATGCAAACCCGAAACAGCCATGATATGTGATAAGCCCGCTCTTGCAAACGCCTGCTTGCGTTCACCTTCTAATTCATTTTTGTATCCTAATAGTAGCGCTTTGGCAATGGGAGCGGTTTCTTTATCAAAATTCTTATCAATGAGATTTAGCGCCTTTTCTCTGACAGAGACCCAACTAAACACCTCTTCATTTTCAGCAATTTGGATTACCGAATCCGCCCTGATTTGCACGAAAATATCCTGCTGATTCAGAAATTCTCTGTAATTAAATACCGATGGATTTCTTGGTTCTGAGATTGGAATATTTGTACCTGAGAACTGCACTTGGTCACCCAAAGAGACTCCAAAATCTTCCTCCCAAAGAACTCTTGCAAGATATTCATCCTCAATGTTTGGCAAGTTTTCCAAACTGGTTTCAGATACTTTGATATTCAATCTTGTTTTCCCGGTTGATGTAGAAGAAATGTTTTGTGCTATACCCGTCACTTCAACCTGATCCCATTCGGAGACTTGCAACAGCTTTTCTATTTCCGTGATTTGCCTGTTTGCATTTACCTTGTAGATAGTAAACCCCGCAAAGATTACGATCAATATAGATAGTGTTGTGGAAACTCTTGACCATACAACGGATATTCTTCTTCCTGAAAACCAATCTGAGATCAGGTATACAACGAAAACACTAAGAAAAATCAGAAGTGAATTACCATAATTCAGTTCGGAATATTTTCCACAAATAATTCCAAGAATAAAAAGAAATGCTATCCGAACTGACGGGTATTGTCCAAATGGAATTTTATATGACGATCTTCTTATCACACATAGTAAGACCGTTGAAAAGCTAATTCCTTACAAAAAAATTTAGCTAAAGGTTTTTAAATAGCGAAACTGGTCCCGCACCCGCAATCTTCAACAGAATTCGGGTTATCGAAAGTAAAACCACGGGCATCTAATCCATCAGGGTAGTCGATTTCAATTCCTTCCAGATACATCAAATGTTTTGGAGCAACAATCACTTCCACTCCATGATTTTCGAATATATTATCTTCTTCGGTTTTATAGTCTAATCCAAGTTTATAGCTTAGCCCTGAGCAACCTCCGCCTTCCACAGCAACCCGAAGAAAAAGATCACTTCCAAGGTCTTCTCTTTTTATAATCTCTCTGACTTGATTCGCAGCTCTTTCAGTGAGGGTAACAGGCTCTCCGGTCAATTCAGTTTTTTCGGTGAGAACCGGAGAATTATCTTTTTCGGCAGTTTCTTCTTCATCTACATCGATGAGAGAAGCAATAATGTCGTCTAAATTTTCGTCTTGATCTGTCATGTTTTTCCTTATTTAGAACAAGTCAAAATTACGAATTTTTCTGCGAAAATGTATAATGAACTACACCTTTTCGTTCAAACATATCTAAAACGCCGGCACTTGTCATATTAACTAAAATACGTTCCGCCCTGAACGTGGTTATATTAGACAAAATCGAAAACCGCTCGATGGTTATGTCTCCGTATTCCTTCAGGAATCGAAATAATTTTTGCTCTCTTTCTCCGTATTCAAACGTTACTCCCTCATCTGAAGTTTTATTTCTGAGAATCTCAATTCTGTCATCTGTCGCTAAAATATTTTCATCATCCTGACGAACATATACTGATCTTTTTTTCTTTCCTTTTACTGCTATAGGCTTTATTTCTGCCTCAGGAACTTTCACAATCAAAACATCTTTTTTCCCGGTATGCACCATTTCTATGCTAATATCCACTTCGGGAACACAAACATCTTCAGCGGCTTGTTTCAGCCAGAACTCTTCTTCGTAATAACTCTCGATGCCGCAAATTTCACCGTTATCTTCAACACCAATTAGAATTCTGCCTCCTTTGGTGTTTGCAAATGCCACCATTTCTTTGGCGATTTTCTCAGGGGATGCAACTTTGTGCTTGAACTCAAGAAAAGAACTCTCTCCGGTTGCTATCAGGTTTTTTAAATCCTGAGTGCTCATATCGGATACTTGTACTGCGTCCGAATTCTGCAGATATAATTCGTATTCTTTTTCCATGACGGAAAACTTTTGCAGATGATAAATTAATCAGATGGAAATCTCGTCTTTTGGATCTCTCGTCATCAACGTATGTAAAGCGTCTTTAGGATTTTCATTCTCAAACAAAACGCGATAAATAGCTGCTGTAATCGGCATATCAACATTGTTTCTGCTTGCCCAATCATATACTGATTTCGTCGTTTTGATTCCTTCAGCCACCATATTCATACTCTCAATAATTTCGTCCAGGTTTTTTCCCAAACCTACCTGTGATCCAACGTATCTGTTCCGGCTATGTTTTGATGTACAGGTAACAATTAAATCTCCCATGCCCGTAAGCCCGGAAAAAGTTTCGGCATAAGCGCCCATCATCACACCCATACGTTTCATCTCATGGAGTCCACGTGTAATAAGCGCCGCTTTTGCGTTGTCTCCAAGTTCAGCACTGTCAATAATACCGGCGGCAATAGCCATAATATTTTTAACCGATCCGCCAATCTCGACACCCATAATATCATTATTCAGATACACTCTGAACATTGGCGTCATAAATGTCTCCTGAATTAAGCGCGCTGTTCGGGTGGAATAAGCGGCGGCCACCACAGTTGTTGGTTTCAAATGGGAAACTTCTTCAGCATGACTCGGTCCGTATAAAACGCCTACATTATCTTCATAAGTTACACCCTCCATAACCTCTACTAAAACCTGAGACATGGTTTTGAAAGTATCGTTTTCAATCCCTTTTGATACGGTAACTAAAATTTCATGACCATCCAGACAGGGCTTTATTTTAGCAGCTACTTCACGCAGCGTGTGCGAAGGTGTAGCAAATAGCACCATATCCTGATCCCTAAGACAATGCTCTAAATCATTGTATGCCTTAATCGATTCCGGAAGTTCAACTTCGGATAAATAGGACGGATTCTTGTGTTTTGTATTGATGCTGTCAACAACTTCGACTTCTCTTGCCCAGATTTGTACGTTATTTCCGGCGGTATCAAGAACAGTAGCTAAGGCTGTCCCAAAACTTCCTGCACCAATGATTGTTACATTTCTCATACTTCTGCTTCTTCCGGTTCAGGTTTTTTCTCGTCTTGGGACTTGTTCTTTGAGCTGCCAACTTTACTCTCAGTTCCATTGAGCAACCGCTGAATATTCGATTTATGCTTCACTATAATTCCCGTTGCTACCAATATACTGAAGATAAGAATGCTGCCATCCACGATTTTTTCTAAACCAAAATGATATCGGAGAATAAGTAAACTAATCGGATAAAAGAATGACCCTAAAATAGAAGCAAGCGAAACATATCTTGTAATAAGAATAGTGAGTATAAATATTATCGCAGATATAGAAATTGAAATTGGCTCAATTCCGAAAAGCATTCCACAGGCGGTTGCAGCTCCTTTCCCTCCTTTAAAATTGGCAAATATCGGATACAAATGACCGATTACTGCAAAAAATCCACAACTGATTTTTAGAAAAGCATCTACTTCCCAGTTGGGAGGTGACAGTGGTCCGGCGAACATTCCCCAGGCTAAACCACTTACCCAGTAAGAAGCGGCAAAACCTTTCATGAAATCCAGCGCAAAAACAGTGACTCCTGATGGCCAACCTAAAACCCGAAAAGTATTGGTAGTACCGGCGTTTCCGCTTCCATGTTGACGAATATCAATTCCTTTGAAAATCTTTCCCACCCAAATTGCCGATGGAATTGACCCCAAAATGTAACTGATCGCTAATACGGTTAAAGTTGCAAGCATAGTTGTTAGTTATTGAACTAAGATACTACCTGACAGCAAAGAAAAAAACTAAACGTGGCGTTCGGCGTGATATGATGATCTCACAAGTGGTCCGCTTTCCACATGCCCGATTCCAAGATTTTCCCCGATCTCTTTGTATTCAGCAAACTGATCCGGATGTACCCAATCTTTTACGGGGTGGTGCATTTTGGTAGGCTGCATGTACTGACCAATAGTTAACACATCTACTTTATGATCTACACAATCCTGCATTAGCTCGATCACTTCTTCCCGGGTTTCGCCAAGTCCAACCATAATTCCGGTTTTAGACCGGATTCCAGCTTCTTTAACACGAAGTAGTAATTCCAAAGAACGCTCGTATTTTGCCTGCGGACGAACTCTCAAATATTTACGAGGTACCGTTTCTAAATTATGACTCAATACATCCGGCGGAGTATCGATTACGATTTGCAGCGCATCCCAAACACCGCGAAAATCAGGAATCAAAGACTCGATAGTAACTCCGGGAATAGCCTCACGAAGCGCTGTATGAGTAGCGGCAAATATCGGAGCGCCGCCATCTTTTCTGTCATCTCTGTTGATGGAAGTTAAAACAACGTGCTTGAGTTTCATTTTTGCGGCAGCATCCGCAACTCTTGCCGGCTCTTCCCAGTCCAGTTCAGCAGGGGGACGTCCGGTTTTAATCGCACAAAAAGCACATGAACGGGTGCAAACATCGCCAAGCAACATAAACGTAGCGGTTCCTGCTCCCCAGCACTCTCCCATATTCGGACAACGTGCCTCAGAACATACCGTGTTTAATTTATTTTCATTGATGGTATCCAGCACTTCCTTGAACTTTCCGCCCGAAGGAAGTTTCACTCGAAGCCATTCAGGTCTTCGTTGTGTGGATTTCTTTTCTACTACGTTGAGTTCTTTGATCATGATATTCTAAAAAATTATCTCTGTCATTTCGAGTGAAATGACAAATCAAGAAGCGCAAAGTTACAAAAAATTCTGCTCTACTTCTTTGAGTGAGCCGCTTGGTTTTATAGTTGATTCAAACTGTTCAGCGAAGTGATTAACAATCTTTTCTTTCACCTCATTCATGTCCATTTTCCTTCCGAGCAGCTCCTGCAAGCTGGTGACTTCCTTATCCTGAATACCACAAGGCACAATGTGATTAAAGTATTCCAGATTGGTATTCACATTTAAAGCGAAACCATGCATAGTAACCCACCGGGAGCATCGGATTCCCATTGCACATATTTTCTGGTCACCAATCCAGACGCCGGTAAGTCCATCAATTCGGCCTGCTTCAAAACCATAATCGGCACATACTTTGATTATTACTTCTTCCAAAAACCGAAGGTATTTATGAATGTCTGTGAAGTGGCGATCAAGATCTAAAATCGGGTAGCCTACAATTTGCCCCGGACCGTGGTACGTAATATCTCCGCCCCGATTTGTGTTCACGAATTCAGCTTCTATTTCTTTTAGCTCTACCAGAGATTTAAGTAGATTATTTTCATCTCCGCTTTTTCCCAGCGTATATACATGTGGGTGTTCTACAAAAAGCAGCGCATCGTTTTTACGAATTCCTTCAAACTCCCCAATTCGATCCAGTTTTTTCTCATCAATAATTCGTTGCTGAATCTTGTGCTGTAAATCCCACGTTGGCTGGTAGGATTGAAGACCGAGATCGTAAAGTTCGATGGGTTTTTTCATAGACAAAAAAGGCTCCAAAAAGGAGCCATTGAATTACTTAATGCCACATTTGACACACCCCTAAATCCCCTCTCAAGAGGGGACTTATAGAAATTACTTTTTTACTGGAGTTCCCAAGTGGACACCTTCGTTATATGCTTCAGCTACTGCTTCCATCACCGCCTCTGATAGCGTTGGGTGTGGGTGAACTGCGCTGATAATTTCATGTCCGGTAGTTTCCAGATCACGGGCAACGACTGCTTCTGCGATCATTTCGGTAACGCCAAATCCGATCATGTGGCAACCTAACCATTCGCCGTATTTAGCATCGAACACAACTTTTACAAAACCTTCCTCGTGTCCAAGTGCCGTTGCTTTTCCGCTTGCAGAAAGAGGGAATTTTCCAACTTTCACATCGTAGCCTTCTTCTTTGGCCGCAGCTTCAGTCAAACCAACAGAGGCAACCTGAGGCTCACAGTACGTACAGCCCGGAATATTTTCGTAATTGATTGGCTTTGGATTTTGACCGGCTAATTGCTCAGCAAGAACAACTGCTTCGTGAGAAGCTTTGTGTGCTAACCAAGGAGCTCCAATGATATCACCGATAGCGTAAATACCATCTACTCCGGTTGAGTAATTTGATTTATCAACCTGAATGGCTCCTTTTTCTACTTTTACGCCAATTTTGTCGAGACCCATGTCTTCAACATTTCCGGTAACGCCAACAGCTGAGAGAACCACATCAGCTTCAATTTCTTCTTTTCCTTTCTTGGTGTTAACGGTGACTTTTACCCCTGAACCTTTCTTCTCAACTTTTTCTACCGTGCTTTCAAGAAGCAAGTTCATTCCTTTTTTCTTGTAAATTTTACCAAGCTCTTTTCCAACATCCTGATCTTCTACAGGAACCAATGTTTTCTGAAGTTCAACAATGGTTACTTCCGTTCCTAACGTGTGGTAGAAGTAAGCGAACTCAACACCAATAGCGCCGGCTCCCATAATTACCATTTTCTTAGGTTGCTTCTCCATGGTCATTGCCTTCTCAGAATCGATAATCAATTTGCCGTCAATTTCTAAGTTTGGCAGCTGACGAGGTCGCGCGCCAGTAGCAATAATGAAATTCTTAGCTTTAATGGAATCGGTTTCTTTCCCTTTATCATCATTAACCGCAAGTTCATCTTTAGATTTGAAAACTCCGGTTCCCATGAATACTTCGATCTTATTTGCCTTCATCAGGAACTGAACGCCTTTGCTCATTTTGTTGGCAACATTACGGCTTCGTTTCACCATACCGTCAAAATCAGCCTTCACATCTTTTACAGAAATACCATAATCATCGGCGTGTTGGATGGATTCTAAAACTTCAGCTGAGCGTAACAGTGCTTTAGTCGGAATACATCCGATATTTAAACAAACTCCACCCAAATGTCTTTTTTCAACAATTGCCGTTTTAAAACCCAGTTGTGATGCGCGGATTGCTGCTACATATCCTCCCGGGCCTGACCCGATTACGCAAACGTCAAATTCTTTAGCCATGATTTCCTTTTGATAATAATTTCAAGTTCAGATGATTTTGCCGCTTCCGAAGGAACGACTTCGGCATAAAGCACAAAATCACGAAAGAAAACACATTTTTGTGCCTCCGTGTTTCCGTGGCAAATAGCATTTTTGCCAAGATTTTTAAGATAAGGGATTTTGAATTGAAGTTCGAGTACAGCCAAAATATGATTGTTTCTTAAACAACCTTTCACAAAACACTATTTCCAGTTCGCATCAGTTTTATTATACTACAGCAAACGGTCAATACAGGTGCAATAAATATCATGGCGTACTTTAAGAGAATTACCACATTTGTTCTTTTGATAACTTTCGGGCTTTCTGTTCAGTCAGCGGCTCATACTAATACAGACGATGATTATA
Organism: Balneola sp.; assembly: GCA_965267565.1. Classification (GTDB taxonomy): domain Bacteria; phylum Bacteroidota; class Rhodothermia; order Balneolales; family Balneolaceae; genus Balneola. The sequence continues at coordinate 2,037,009 of OZ254085.1, read as the reverse complement.
AAGAAAAGCTGATTGCTCACTTCGAGAAAAAAGGAGTTGATATCAAGCCTTATTTCGAGGATTCACGATTTGAGTTAATGCCTCGCATAAAGAAAAAGTTTACCCGTTCTGCGGAGAAAAAGCTGGAATCTCTGGATGACTACAAAAAGATTATTGGCTACGATGGCAAGAAACGTGGCATTCCGAAATTTGTAGAAAAGTATAAAACAGCGCTTGCTAAGGCAGAAAAAGAGTATGGTATTCCTAAAGAAGTTATAGTGGGAATTTTAGCCGTGGAGTCGGATTTCGGAGTACACAAAGGAATTCATAATCCGTTTAATGCCTACGTTTCCATGATTGCCGCTGATTACCGATCCGATTTTGCGCTTGCTCAGCTTGAAGAACTCATAGAATGGGCACAAAGAAATGAAGTGGATATTTTATCTCTTAAATCCAGCTATGCCGGAGCTATGAGTTACGCTCAGTTTATTCCCTATTCACTGAACAGATGGTTTGTGGGAACAGAACTTTACAACATGGAAAACAATATCTATTCCGTAGCTAATTATCTGAAACATTTCCATGAAGTAACCGGAAGTGTGGCAGGCGCTGTTCTTCGATATAATCCAAGCTCTTTATATCAACAAGCGGTGCTGGCGCTGGCAGAAGATGCTAAGCCTTATGTTGGAGAAACCGATTAATTTCCGGTTTTTGCTTATCTAAACCTCTTTTTTAAGTACTGATTTTAAATTCTTTGCTTTTATAATTTTTTGTTCTACATTTGTAGAAACAATTCTAAACTTGTAGAGCAATGCAATTATCTCCGTCTGAAGAAGAGCTTATGCAGTATTTATGGAAGCTGAAAAAAGCATTCATGAAAGATCTGCTTGAATCGTATCCCGAAAAAGAAAGACCTGCCCCCACAACGGCCGCCACATTAATAAAACGAATGCAGGAGAAAGGATTTGTGGGTTATAATCAGTTGGGCAGATCCAGGGAGTATTACCCGTTAGTGAAAAAATCTGACTACTTCTCAAAGCATGTAAATGGGTTGATCAAAAAGTTTTTTAACAATTCCACTTCACAGTTTGCCTCCTTTTTCACCTCTGAGACTGATTTATCTAAAAAGGAGCTTGAAGAACTGAAGTCCATTATTGACCGGGAAATTCAAAAGAAAAAGTCATGATTGCCTTTATCATTAAATCGACCTTATGCCTGATTCTGCTTTTAGGAATTTATTATCTGTTTCTGGAAAGAGAGAAAATGCACCAGTTCAACCGTTTCTTTTTGTTGGGGGCTTTGGTTCTTGGTCTTTCGATACCTTTCATAAGCTTTGAACTGAATGTAGTTACACATCCTGATAATAAAGTTCTGGTGCTTGCCGAATCATTTGAAACTTCCTCGGAAGCAATAACAAATCTTTCAACTTCATCTTCTGAAATAGTCGAGGAGGTTATTTTTAGTCCGCAAAAGACTAACGCTTCTATAACTGAAAAAATCGAAACACCTAATAAACAAACTGCTGAAGTATCTAAAACAGAAAAGCTTCCTGCGGAAATGACGACCCAAAACATTCAAAAGGAAAGAGAAAGTTCATCCGGCTTTTCTCTTATACCTGTTATAATAATAGTATATGCAGTTGTTGTATATGTTTTACTACTGAGAATGGTCTTTGGGCTTTTCAAATTCTACAATACCAGAAAGGAAAGCTCTTTAACTGTTTATGGCTCTGCAACTTTAGCGTTGGTTTCTGAAACCATTGTTCCTCATACTTTTTTAAATACTATTTATATAAACAAATCGCAGTATGAATCCGGAGAGTTAAGTGATCAAATTTTAGATCACGAGTTCACTCATGCAAGACAAAAACATTCTTTAGATGTATTGCTGATCGAGTTACTCAAAATTGTTTTCTGGTTCAATCCTGTTTTTTATTTCTACAAAAAGGCTATTCAAATAAATCATGAATTTCTTGCAGATGAATCTGTAATAAAGAAAACTCAGGATTCTTTTTCCTATCAACAGCTTCTGATTAACTCTATTTTTCCTTCTTCCCAAACAAGCTTATCCAGCAGCCTCAACTATTCGCTTACAAAGAAACGCTTTAAAGTGATGGTAAAAAAGTATACGAGATCAAAAGTAATTACTAAGAAAGTACTTTTATTTCCTTTGGTGCTTTCTGTGATCTTTGTTTTCTGTACCAAAGCTCCTTCAGATGATATGGTATATACCATTGATGGCGAAAAGTATATAGCGTTTAAATGGGATCGATCACTTTCCAACAATCTTGTACTGAATAAGGTCGAAGAAATTGAAAATACATTAAATCCCGGGCTAAGGAACTACTATGATAAAGATGGTAATTTATTTTCCGGAATGTTGATTTTTTACGATGCCGAAGACCCCGATAAGATAATTTCCCGATCAGAAATTGAAAATGGCAGATTATTAAACCGAGTACAGCATACTAACCAAATTAAGTTTTCAATAACGAGATCTCATTACAGCGGAGATACCGTTTCTATTGCCATGTTTAGCCCGGACAATGACCTCTATGGAATAAATATTCTTAAGTATAATTCTGAAATCTCAACAATACTTATACAAGCACCTGATTCGAGTGGAGCAGTAAGCGAGATGTATTTCTTTGGAAATTCATTGGGTTCCACCAATAAAGAACCGGTTTTATTCACAACCTTTGGTGAATCAAATACCATAGTCAATCAAGAAATATACACCAAAAATAAAAAGATCCCGGTAACAGAAAAGCATATTGAGACAGCAACAAATAATGCTAAAATCAGATATGAGAAATCTATCAATGAATATAAAAGGCTGCTCTCTAAAGAGGATTTTAAGCAAGCTAAATATGCATACTTAGTACTTAAAAACGAACGTTCAAAATGGTTATCTCTCAGAAAAGAACTTTATCAGAATTACAAAAAACAGATTCAACCACCGATTCCTCCTTTGCCTCAGCCACTTTCTGATTGGCTTTCGGAAGCAAACACTTTTAAACTCAGACTACAATATTCAAAGTTAACGAAAGAGTTTGATGAAAAGGAAGCTACTTATTTAGAAACTAAAACTGATTCTGATTTAGTCAAATACCTTAATATTTATTGGCGACGAGTAAAATTATACAGAGAGCTTAAGGAAATAGATCCTTCAGTAAAAGCTCCCAGACCTGTTGTGCCCGTTAAAACCACTCAATATGAAAGAATCGAAGATCAAATTGTTGAAAAACCCATTAGTTCATTGCCATAAACTTAGGCTCTATATCATTTGTACTGGGAAACAGGTTCAAAAGGTTTTCAGTCAATAATTGACCGCAGGGCTAGCCTTTGTGTAACTAATCCAACTCCTTCGTCATAAACCACCACTTTGGGTTTCCATATTCAAAACCCTCTCTTTCGTACAAGCCTTGTGCGGGATTATCTTCGCGAACTTCGAGCGTAATTTTTGAACAGCCCATTTTTTCGGCCTCTTCATGAACGGTATCAAGCAGCTTTGTGCCTACTCCCATTCCTCTTGCATCGGGATGTACCGCAACGTCATGAATCTTGAAAGTTTTGCTCGCTGTAAAAGTTGAATAGCCAATAAAGCAGGTGACAATTCCCAACGCTTTTTCTCCCATATACGCCATATAAGTCATTGTAGTGGGTATTTTCTTCATTTCAGCAATCATATCAACCCGAACTTCCTCGCTGAGCGGTTCGTCCTGACCCATAGGATCTTTTGCAAACAGATCTACAATATTTACAATATCCGCCGCATGTTTGGGATTATTCAAATCCGCTTTAATAATTTCTACTTTCTCTTTGACTTTCGTTTTTGTGACCAAAAGTTCTTTGATGAGTTAATTTTCTTATGAACCCAAAACTATGGACTTTTTAAAGGCTTTTAAAGCCGAAATGATGATCTTTACAAATTAGTTATACAGGTAATCGGAACAAAAAACGTAATTGCTCATTTAACTATACATGAAGACTTCTAAATTATTTTTCGGGCTTTTAATTATTTCTGCTGTTACCGTTTTCGGATGCAGCAATTCGGGAGGAAGTAACGGTGGCGGTGATGGAGCTGAATTTTCTCACACCGAAAGTCCCGGAAGCTCAGCAAACGATTTTCTTTCATCAGACAATTACACAACTCTTACTATTGAGGTTGATTATGTGGAAGGTTTTCAGCCAACTCAGGAAGCGCTGAATAATCTCAGAAATTTTTTACAGACACGCCTCAATAAAACAAACGTATCTGTGTCGCTGGATGATGAAATTCCTTCGCCCGGAAATTCTCCTTACTCTGCTCAACAAGCTTTTGATGTAGAGGAAGAACATCGTAATACTTACACCTCCGGCAATTCTCTTGCTGCGTATTTCATTGTTCTTGACGGAGAATTTGAACAACAAAATGTTCTTGGATTTGCATACTTCAACACATCTATGGCTTTACTTGGAGGAACTATTGAAGAAAACTCAGGCGGATTTAATCAACCAAGCAGAGAAACCGTTGAAACCACTGTTCTACAGCATGAGTTTGGACATATACTTGGTCTGGTAAATAACGGAACTTCCATGGTTCAGGATCATCAGGACGAGCAAAACGGTGCGCACTGTGATGTGGATAGTTGTCTGATGTATTTTGCCGTTCGTACTACTGATTTTACAAGCAATCTTATGGGTGGTAATGTACCTGAGTTAGACGCACAATGTATCGAAGATTTACAAGCGAATGGAGGAAAGTGAAGGAATAGAGAATATGGGAATTAGGAATAGTTGATGTCGTCCTATTATTCCTAATTACCCTATTTACTTATTCCTAATTAAAGCTCTTCGCCTTTAATTTCTACGTCTTCGAAAGTTCCTTCGAATTCATCGGAACCAAAATCGTTGGAATAGCTCAATTCTATTTCTCCTGATACCAGATTGTTTTCTCTGTCAACTTTACTGAAGGTGTATTTGTAAACGCAGGGAATCCCTCCGGCAGAAAGATCTCCGTTAAAAGTACAACTTCCCGTATCAGAATAAGTGATGCCTGTATCAAAAAACAAGGTGTCATTTCTAAAAGTACTTTGTGAACTATCATCGGAGCGGATTACAAACCTGACTCTTTCCTGAGGTCCGCTTGGGGGAAATTGGTAAATCAGAGAAATATTTTCGCGGGTATATGAAGAATTCCTGTTGATGGTTTGAGTATTCAACGTGGCATCCAAATTGAAACAGTCTCCATTCAGATTAGCATTTGTTGAACAGGAATCATCCTGATTACAGGAAATGAATAAAAAAGACAGAATAAATAACCCGGTTATAGATCGAATAGATTTCATAGCTAATGCGTTAGTTCGATCGAAAACTAAACACATCTGCTAATCTGATAAATCGCCCGAATTAGGTATTTCCAAGCCAATGGTCATTGAAGATTGGAAATTGGATGTTGGCTATTGCCTCAGCCTTGCTTAAACTTAAACAGATTCTCTGCGCCCACTTTCTCTTCCGCCTGATTAAGCGCATACATGGAATCAAATAACACAATCGGATTTTTTTCCATGTCTTTGGTTACGTGTGTGGAGTAACTTGCTTCCAGCTTTTCGATTACATCCTGCTTATCGTTAGGAAGCCATCTTGCGCAGTAATAAGAAACGGCTGTTTTCACCAATTCCACTCCGTATTCTTCTAACATCCGGTGTTCAACCACTTCGAACTGGAGCACACCCACAGTTCCAAGCAGTAGTTCATTTCCAACCCCGTTCGGCACTTCAAAAACATGAACCACTCCTTCTTCAGATAGCTGCTTTAAACCTTCCCTGAGTTGCTTTCTTTTGAACGGATCTTTAGTGGCCACCTTCTGGAAATGCTCCGGTGTAAACAGTGGAATCACATCAAAACGAACATCATTTTTCTCAAAAATAGTGGTTCCGATTCTGAAATCACCAGGATTAAAAATTGAAACAATATCTCCGGGATAAGCTTCTTCCATTAGCTGACGTTCATCCCCCATTAACGTATGTGGAGTAGCTAATTTTATTTTCTTGCCGGTGTGAGAAATCGTCACATTTTGCCCACGTTGGAATTTTCCTGAAGCCACCCGAATAAAAGCGGCGCAATCTCTGTGTCCGGGATTCATATTCGCCTGCATCTTAAAAATAAATCCGGAAAAAGGTTCATCGATCAATCGTTCTCCGCCTTCTGATTTTTCATAACCTTGTGGAGAAGGAGCCAGTTTATGGAAATAGTTCAGAAACACATCCAGACCAAAGTTGTTCAATGCTGAACCAAAGAAAACCGGGGTTACTTTTCCGATATTGTACGCCTCTTTATCCATGTTCGGATACATGTCTTCAATCAGCATTATTTCTTCTCTGAAAGCCTCTTTTTCTGCATCCGAAAGATTACTTTGAGCAAGCGCATCTTCAATATCAAGCTCTTCAGTAATTGCTTTCTTAGTCCCGTGATCTGCTTTTTGATAGACGTGTACTTTTTTACCGAGCACATCATAAATCCCCTGAAATTTCTGTCCGTAGCCCATTGGCCAGCTTGCCGGAACAGCTTCAATTCCCAGTTTAGATTCTACATTGCTGAGCACTTCCAACGGATCCATACCGGGGCGGTCGCACTTGTTTACAAATGTGATAACCGGAACTTCACGAAGCTTACATACTTCGAATAATTTCTCGGTTTGTTCCTCAACGCCTTTTGCCACGTCAATCACCATCAAACCGCAATCGGCAGCTACGAGAGTTCTCAGTGTGTCTTCAGAAAAATCTTTGTGTCCCGGAGTATCCAGCAGGTTGTACTTGATGTTGTCTTTCTCAAACCGCATCACAGAAGAGGTCACCGAGATTCCACGTTCCTTTTCAATGGCCATCCAGTCAGAAGCTGCATGATGTGATGCTTTTCTGGCACGAACCGATCCCGCCTCGTGGATTGCCCCACCATAAAGCAGCAGTTTTTCTGTAAGTGTGGTTTTACCCGCATCCGGGTGAGATATAATAGCGAAAGTTCTCCGTCTTTGCGCTTCTTTTGCGATGGGAGAATCGGCTGTTGCCGCTGTTGACATGGTTTTCCTGTATCTAAAATTCTACTAAAAATAAGATTTACTGCACTTTTTTACCTATTCTAATGTTGATTTACTGAACTAAATCGTTTTCGATATGAAAAAGCTCTTAATACTTCCTCTTTTATTGATGATATCATTTTCAGGTTCTGCACAGATTATTGATGACAGTTCAGTAGATCAGGCTCAAAGTGGTTATAACTTTGTGGAAGGTCGTTTTGTAGCCTATCTGGCGGATACTGTTTCTCCGGGTTTTATTGAGAAAGTATTTCAGGAGCTTGAGATTCCGGTTTTAGACATGGAAATAGAACCTCTGGTTATCAGTATTATCAATCAGCCATCAGAAAAAAGTCTGGCAGCACTCAACAATCATTCAAAAATTATGACCATGCACACAATGGTAGATAAGACAAGTGAGCTGAGATTGGAACAAATGCTTAAGGAAAGAGGATACAGCGAAGAACAAATCAAAGAACTGAAATCAAAAGCGGCGGAGACCAACCGATACCTTATCCGGTTTGATTATTCTGTGAATGAGCAAATTGCGAAAACTATTATGGGAGAGTTCAGAGATGTTGCCTACCGAATAATGAGCACTCCATATAAAACAGTTACCCTAAAAGCCAAAGAAGGAGAAGAGCCGGCTTTGATGTACAGAGTGGAGCAACTCGATTTTGTAGAAGCAACGGCGATGATTGGGTCTATTAAGAATTGAGTTAAGGTCTGGGTATCGCTTTCAAAACTACTAAGCTTCGTTAAGAACTAAATAACCCTGTGAGTATTCCAACTCCTATTATTGTAAAGGTCAAACCCATTATCACAGAAAACCAGACACCTTCTTGGCCTCTTTCCAGATAGGCTTCTTTTGGATTCTTGGGATTATAGAAAACAATATGTGTTGAGCCTACCGAATATTTTTCAACTCTTTCTATTGCTCTTTTACTACTTGAGGTGTTCACTTCTCCACCAATTAATATTTTCTTACTGATATATTCTTTTCCTTGAATCGAAAATTTGAACTTTATACTAGCGTACTTGACCTTACCTTGATTTTTCTTTCTAAGTTTAGATTTTAAAATTGTTGCTTCGGCTTCAGGCCAAGATTCGCTTTCTTTTATTTTCTTTTTCATAAGAAAAGGATGCCCTATCGCATAGATTCCTCCTATTGAAATAAATATTGCAAAGACCTGTAATCCAGACATAGCCAAATGGTTAATTAGGAGATTCCTTAAGAAAGAAATAAAAATTATGTTAAGGCTCCAATAAAACCTTCAAGCATCTATCCTTTTCTTCATCAAAAAACCGGTAAGCTTTTTCCCCTTCTTCTAAATTAAATGTATGAGTTATTACATCTTCTAAATGAAACTCGCCTCTTTGAACAACAGGTATCAGTTTCTCTGAATAGGTTCTGGATGAACACCGTCCGGCTTTTAATATCAAATTCTTGTCGTAAATGTCCGGTGGTGTAAAAGAGAAGTTCTCATATGCCTGCACTCCTACGGTTGATAAAATCCCGCCGGGACGCAACATCTCAAAAGCCATCTTCATAGAACTTGCGGACCCAACAGCTTCGATGACAGTATCAAAACCAATGCCGTTCGTTTCTCGTTTTATACTTTCGATTTCATCAGAGTTCATAAAATTCACAGGTATAGCTCCCGATTCTTTAGCTTTATTTAATCTGAACTCATATTGATCCATGGCAAAAATATTTTTTGCCCCGAGGTGTTTAGCCGCGTCTACCGCCATGATTCCAACGGGTCCGCACCCGATCACCAAGCAGTTTTTTGTACTTTCAGTAATTTCTGCCTGCTCAGCTCCAAAGTATCCGGTTGATGCAATATCAGACAGCAACACCGCTTGTTCTGAAGAAATATCATCCGGAAGTGGAACAAGAGTAGAATCTGCCATAGGTACACGAACATATTCCGCATGAACTCCTTGTAATCCTTTGCCGTTTTCAACCCAGCCATACAGCGCACTTTTCACGCATCTTGCCGTCAATCCAATGTCGCAAAAAAGGCAATTTCCGCAATTTACCGTGAAAGGAGATAATACTCTTTCACCTGTTTTAAATTTCGAAACAGAAGGTCCTGGCTTGAAAATGGTTCCACAAAACTCGTGCCCCATAATTGTGCCTTTATCAATTCCTGATTCTCTTCCGTGATAGACATGCATATCCGATCCACAGATTGCTGCTAAATCTACTTTTACAATGGCATCTGTCGGCTCCAGAATCTCAGGATCAGGGACTTCAGCGACTTTTACTTTTTTAATTCCTTCAAAGGTTATTGCTTTCATACACTATCGATCTTCTTTTCGATACATAAATTTCAATCCGCTCCAGTCTTCATCAACGGCACAAACTTTCACATCTACTAATCCCATCATTAATCCCAGAGATCGTACTTCACTTTCGGGAAAAGTGGCTTCAAAATTCTTAGATGATTTTTTAATCCATGAAACCCAAATCATTCCATCCTTTTTCATCTTTATTTTTAAAGGAGGGAAAAGAGTGTGAAGCTCCTCTTCAGTTCTGCAAAATAAATGAATAAAATCTATGGATTCGTTTTCAACATTTGAATCTACAAATCTGATTTCTTTCGGCAGATCATCTAATAGCTCAAAGTAATTATCGGGCTCATTCTCAACAAGGATAACATAGCCTGGTTTTATGCCAAGTTTTTTAAGTAGAGGGGTTCCGGAATATCCAGCCATATTCAAAAAGTTGAGGTTTTGAGGTTAATATATATCCGGATTAAGATTAATGAAATGGAGATATCCTAAATCCTGTTGAAAATGATGAATACGAATAGAAAAAATATTATGTCTAATACAGAAACCTCAATCAACAATACATATTTAACAGAAGACGAACTTGAGCATTTTAAAAAAAAATTGCTGAAAGAACAGGAAGAGGCAGAAAGCAAAATCGATGAGTTAGAAGATTCAGTTTCTGAACTTGAAGGCAATCTTGATGACAACACTTCTTCTTCAGCACACCATCAGGGTGATCTTGGATCGGAAGAGGAACTTAGAGAGACTAAGTATACAATCATCGAAAAGCAGAAAGACAAGCTGGAGCAAATAAAAGTTGCTTTAGATCGTATAGAGACCGGTAATTATGGAATCTGTATTGTAACCGGAAACAAAATTCAGAAAGAACGATTAGAAGCCATTCCTTATGCAATGCATAGCATTGACGCCCAAAAGGGAGAAATTGATGCTGATCAGAAAGAAATGAACGTTCAGAGCGCCTCAAATTAATCGACAGTACGGATTAAGTAATCCATCAGCTTAGGAATTAATATTGTGACAGGATTTTCAAAATTGAATCCTGTCACTTTTTTTATATCAGCAGTTTTTGAGCCCTTCCCGGATTGAATATTCATGTTTACACTCTCTCCTTTAGCCGCTAAGTCAAGGGCAACTGAGCACAATGCTATGTTTTCGCCTTTTTTGTTGAGAACACCATTCAATCGTGTCGCTCCGAAGGGCGTTGCATTAAAAGCTAAAGCGAGTTTGTACTCTTCTTCATCGCTGAAAACCCTGTAGAAACCCGGCATATAAAACTCCTCCGGGCTGCCTTCAAATTTCAAGTATGAAACACCTTTTTGACTACTCTCATCATAAAGCTGCTCACAATTTTCAATCAGCCATTTTCTGATATCAGGATGAGATTTTTTTCCGATAAATGACCTTTGACTCCAATACTGCAGATCTTTTTGAAGAGTGAGCTTTGGTTTCAGAAAGTCCGGTATATTTGAAGACTTGATGTTTTTTTCAGGGTCAATTTCAAACCAGAAATCATTTATTCCATTCGTGATTAATAAAAATGGAGCCCCGACTTCTGTATTATATCTCCCGATCTGCAATGCCGTTTTTTCAGTTATTCTGATCTCGGGAGCTTTGCATTCAATCAGCAGCAACGGTTTAAAATCTTTGTCGTAGCAAATTACATCTGTTCGGGATGCTGATTTATCCTTGGGCAGATCCACCGGACTTTCAAACGAAATGCGAGACGAAGGAAAACCGGCTTCATAAATCAAATAATCCAATACTTGAAGTCTGACTCTCTCTTCAGGAAGATCAGTATAAGTTTTTTTCAGAACCGGATTCCAAAGCTTTTTATGATGATCCCGAAAAACGTATTGAGGAAAATGTGATGATGCGATCGAAGACACTCAGCTACTTTTAAACAGATAATAAGTTATAACTATTAAAAGTGCATTTATAATTAGGGAATGAATCATGCACAAGCGGACGCTTGCGCTAATTGTGATTCATGGATGGCAGGATTAACTTATGAGCTTTGAATCTTACCCTGCCATCTAAAATATTTTAAACAATTATTTGAATCGGATTATATCCAGAAAATCCGAGAATCCTGGTCCGAATAAGAAGAAAAAAATATGCCTCAAAAAAAATTGAGGCATATTGTTTAAATAGTTGGTTTCTCTTTACTCAGCTCTTCTGTCTCTTAACTTTTTATAAGCATACGCTCCTCCGGCTGCGGCAAGCAGTCCAAGTCCGCCATCAATAGGCGCCTGTGACGGAGCTCCGGGAAGACCCGGTTGAGCAACGGCTAATGCTGATAAGATTAAAACTATAGTTAGTGCGAGAATAAAAGTCAGTGTCGTTTTCATAATCCTAAAAATGTTGAATTTTGAATTATGAATGTTGAATTGATTCAGACTCATTCAACATTCATAATCAATAATTTATAATTACTTAATAAGTGTCATTTGTCTGGTGATTACTTGTCCCGGAGCCGTTAAGCGGTAGTAGTAAATTCCACTTGCCTGATTATCCGCGTTCCAGGTTACCTGATACTCACCCGCACTTCTTATGGTGTTTAACAGTTCGGCTACTTTTTGTCCCATCACGTTATAAACCGTAATGGTCACCGGACCGGCTTCTCCCACTGAGTACTTAATGGTCGTGCTTGGGTTAAACGGATTCGGATAGTTTTGCTCTAAACCAAATGTAATCGGAGTATCCGTTGGTTCGTTGGATACAGATGTGCTTGGTGTAATTGTAATTCCAAATCTGTTACCGGTTGATTTACTCTTTTGGGTAACCGCAGCAGGGCCATCTAATATTGTTAATGGATTCACCTTTTGTGAAGAAGAAGCTTCGGCGGTGAACACGTACTGACCTATAGCTCTCATGTCAATTTGAGAACCGGTTTCATAATCGTGGAAAGTCAAATTCCAGTCCGCAGGAATAGACTCTATGCCTTTCCAATCCAAAGTAAATTCACCACTCACGCCCACTAATTGTTCTTCTAAAGCCAGATTGATTTCTTCTTCCAAATTCCAAGGTAAAGACTCAACAGATTTTAGAAGGTCATTACTTTTGAAAGCCATCGTGGCGTAGTTGGAAGTAAGAGGAATTAACTTTCCAAAGTCATCTTTATCATAACCCGTAGTAGCATTTTCCCTAAAACTTAGTCGCAAAGCCTCATCAAAAGAGTTTTCGGAACTAAAAGTGAATTTAATATCTCCTTTATTTGCATTCTGCTTCGAAAAGAAAGTGCCGGAAGTTGACGTAGAAGTTTTTCCTGAAGTTGGAAAAGTAAGTGTGGTTGCAGAAGCACTTACCGTTTGAACCCAAAACCCTTGCCATGGAGCTATGATATAAGGATCTGTTCGGTCTTGTGTTGAATAAGAACTTGTTCCATCATTCCAAAAGGCAATGGTATTTGAAATATTGGAAGATGTTGCTGTTATAGAATTAGTATTGTAATTCGAAGCAAAAGGGTTTCCAACAAGGGTGTATCCACTTGCAGCCGGATTTAAAGTAACATCAACGTCTGAAGAGGGTTCTGAACCGGAAGCATCTAATGTTACCGGTAATTCAGAGCTCCCATTGGTCGTATTGTCGAAGAAATATAAACCAAACCCTAATCCATCACCCCAAGCTGTAGATACATTAGTTGGTTGTTCAAAAGTTGCGTCAGAATCATAAATAATGAAGTTTGCTTCGGCTCCTGTATCATCTCCTCCTGTTACACCCTGCACCGGAGAGTCATCAGAAATATCTTCAACAGTTCCTCCAGTCTTTGGAAGAGAAAGCAAGCGCCAACCTGCATCCCCAGAAATATATGCTGATGCGTAGCTTTCAAAGCTTGAAAATGTGAAATTTTCTTGACCTACATTACTTCCAGAAAAACCGGAACCATAACCTTCATTAGAAACAAAGCCATGGCTATCTGTTCCTCCGAATGGGTTCAAATAAATAGCAACAAATTTGAATCCATTAGCTCCATTGTCATCAAGACCAATATCACTTAAATCAAAACTGAATGTAAAACTTGCATCTGAAGCAGAAGACGGTTTGCTATCTCCTCCTAATCCAGTAACAAAAGTAAGTCCATTATTCCCTATTGATCCAGAATTGGGAATAGACCAAAGCCCACCAAATGTAGTGTTTATTGCAATAGCATGAGTTGCTTCAAAGCCGCTTGGAAATGTTAATGTTTTACTTTTCGAAGCTTCTATATATGAAATAGCAGAACGGTTTGCATCCTGTCTATCATTAACAGCCGTACCTATCGAACTTCGCCCTGAACTTCCATTTGAAATATAAATAACAAAAGTATCATTAAAATCTCCTCCTCCTTTCGTCAGAGTTCCTGTCACCGTAGTTCCATTGTTTGTAAAAGATAACGTTGATCCCCCAATTGGTCCTCCAAAACCTGAATTTCCATTACCATTGTAAGTAACCTGTCCCAAAGCCAATCCTGTCCCTAAGAAAACAGAAAAGACCGTTGCTATAATTAATCTTGTACCTTTTTTCATCATATTAAAAACGTATGTGTTAGTTGTTAACCCCTCATTTGGTGTGAATAGCCAAAAAATGAAAGCGCTTTCATTTTAATAAATCAAATTCAAAATAACAATTCTATTTTTTTAAGTACTTCCAATTTTTTTATGAATTTAGGCGCTATTAAGAAATTCTGAGCCGGGCATTGTTAGAGAGACCTGCATCTGGTTTTGTGCCTGTGAAGCAGATTTAAAGTAGGCAGGTGCAGGGTTTTAGATGTTAGGTAATTCGGTGATAATCTTAGATAAAGATGATGAGTCATTCCCCGGGAGATGTCCCTGATTTTATATCTATTGTCCTGTACATAACAATCCCCTTTAATTGTCTTGACCCTTAGAAAATTGACTCATGTCATCACCGAATTACCCAAAATCGACAAGAATGATGGGCTATTTAATAAGTGTCATTTTAATAACATCAACGAAACCGATTGTTTCAAGTCGTACAAAATAAATTCCGCTTGCTAAATCGGACGCATTAAACTGAATGGTATGCTTTCCCGCAGGCTTATTTCCATTTACAATTTCCTGCACCAATCGGCCAGAGATATCAAATACTGTTAAGGTTATTTTACCTGAATGCTTCAAATCATAACTGATTGTAGTGGAGGGATTGAATGGATTCGGATAGTTCTGATGTAAAGCAAATTCTTCCGGTATTCCTTCTCGCTCAGAAGAAGTTAAAACAACGGTTGTAAATATTGCTTCCTCTGACCATTCCCCGAAACCGGCGCCATTTTCACCCCTGACTCGCCAGGAATATGAAACATTCTCCGCCAGGTTATTTACTGAAAGAGCGTTAGCTTTAACTCCGGACGAATCAACGAGCATTTCTGAGAATACATCGGTTCGGTAAACCTGAACGTGATAACTGACCGCCCGATCTGCACTGTTCCAGCCAAGCCGAACAGGTATCGACACCTCGGATTCCGGCTCAGGATTAATTAACTCGGGAATTCCCGGAAGCTGACTTTTTGTTTTAAAGCTGAATAAGGAACTCCAGCTACTTTTTCCGCTGCCGTTCACAGCTCTCACTTGCCAAAAATATTGCTGATCGAAACTAAAATTTTTCAGCGTGATCAAAGTATCAGAAATTCCTGCGCTATCAGTTGAAATTAAAAAATCGCTGGTTTTTGAAACTCTGATCTCATACGAATCTGCATTCCCCACTTCATTCCAACTGAATTGCACACTTGTCTCCAACGAATCAGCGCCGTTTAAAGGAGATACCAATACAGGCACCGAAGCATCTTGTGGCTCCGTTGAAAAAGAGTACACCGAAGACCAATCACTCATGCCGTTGTCAGTTTCAGCACTTACCCGCCAGTAGTATGTTTTTTGCTTCTCAAATCCTGAAAAATTTACACTCGTGTTCGTAATACCGGAAGAATCCTCATGAAAAGCAGAAAATACCTGACTTTCTGAAATTTGAATTCTGTAGAATGTTGCCCCGCTCAATGTATCCCAACTGAAATCTATTTCGGCCGGCTGATTGATAGCATCATTTTCCGGCAATAATAATTTTGGACCTTCAAATCCGCTGATCCCGGTGGTAAACTTCAATACCGTTGTCCACTCAGAATTGCCTGCGCTGTTTTCAGCTCTTACCCGCCAGAAATAAGTTTGATCCGATTCTAATCCCGAAATCTGAATAGAAGTATCTGCAACTAAAGTATCTGATTTAAAAATAAACTCAGAGGTTTCTGCAAACTGAAAGCGGTAAGAGGAGGCGCCTTCAGATTTGTTCCAAACAAACATCACCGGGTCAGGCTGATTCACAGCGTTATTTACCGGGGCGATAGCTGTAAAGTTTTCGGGGATTTCCGGAATGGTAGTAAAGCTGTTTATTCCTGACCAACTCCCGGTTCCCGTTGAGTTATTAACCGATCGCACCCTCCAGAAATATTCTTTATCCCGAAGTAAGGCCGGGCTCATAATACTTTCATTAGTAATATTTGTGCTATCAATAATTATTTCGGAAGTAAAACTTTCATCGCCGGAAAGTTGGAGCTCATAAAAATCTGCATCTGATACTGAGGTCCAACTCAATTGTGGTTCAAGTGCAATATCCAGAGCTTCATTTTCGGGGTTAAGTAATTGCGGAGGTAAAGGAGCGGGACTTTTAGTGGTGAATAATCTTGAAGTTGACCATGCGCTGGTATCTGCACTGTAATTTGCCCGAACTCGCCAATAATAATCCGTACTATTTTCCAGTTTTGGAGCGATGATAAGCGTATCTGTAACGGAATTACTGTCTGTTAATGTGGAAGCAAACGAAGAAGACTCTGCGATTTGAATTTGATACGTTATTACCCCTGATATCGATCTCCAAACTAACTTAGGTTCCGTATTTACATTGGTTGCATCTTCTGCCGGGCTGAGCAGTTCCGGAACCTTTATTTCTGTCTTAAATGAAGACGTATCAGACCATGCCCCGTTTCCGCTCCCGTTTACCGCCCTCACTCTCCAATAATAGTTGGTAGCCGCATCAAGTATTTCAGAATTTTCTAAAGTAATCGTTGTATCTGTGATTGATGATTTTGTTAGCGAGATCGAACTGAAGTCATTGACTGTTGAAATCTGCAACTCATATTCATTGGCGTTTACTGCAGTGTTCCATTTAAAATCCGGCATGGTAGATACTTCTGATGATCCGTCAATAGGAACTAAAGTCATAGATGTGCCCGGTGCCCCGACTTCAGTAGTAAACGCAAGCGTTTCTGACCAACCACTTGCTGTTGTATCGTATTCTGCTCTGACTCTCCAAAAGTACTTCGTAGCATTTTCGAGAACTCCTGTTGAAATAGTATACTCCGTAGAAGCATTAGAAAGTCCGCTTTCATCAAGCACAGGGCTGCCGAATGTAGCCTCATCATCTACCTGAACCTGAAACCCCTGAATGGCCGTATCATTCGAATTCCAATCGAGTACAGCCTCCAAAGCAACTCCCGTCGCATTATTTACCGGAGAAACTAATTCCGGAACTTCAAGCACTTCAAGCTGCCCCGAAATGCTCGTAGTACCATTCCAAAAGCTGTCTGTACCACCGTATACCAAATCCTGATCTTTATATTGATACCTGAATGTGAAATAATATTTTCCAGGCGATAAACTGCTTCCGGACTGAGCAGAATATTCATCCGTTGAAACTTTGTCTTCGTTATAGTCTGCAATCTTCCAAGTGCCTTCTGCCCAGGTTGACGGATCGGTGTTTTCTGTGTTGAGCCCGAGCCAAACTTTTATACTGTCATCAGCGCCGGACTCACTTGTTCTTCCCGGAACAGTTACCTGTCCAAAAGCTGTAAAGTCAGAGCCTTCATCAATCACCTGTTCAGCAGGGAACTGCAGATTCGCAAAAGTAACAGCACTTTCAGTAGTAAATGAATAGGTATCTGACCAGGTTGAGCCGGATGCATCTTTAAATCGCCAATAATATGTGGTGTTGATGGATAAATCGGTACTTACCGAATAAGTGGTGTCGGTCAGATTGGTTTCGTTGACTACCGTTGTAGCGAAATCGTCTGTTTCAGAAAGTTGAAAATCATACCCGGTAGCTCCATCCAAAGAAAACCATCTGAAATCGGGGGTTAAATCCACCCCCGTAGATTGATGTACCGGCAGAATATTTGCTTCATAAAAATAGGAGTAATTTTCACCACTGTTATTATTAAAATTAAGTGTGGCTAAATCAATTTTGTTGTTCCAATTTGTTTCATCCAACGTTGTTGACAGTACATAAAAATTAACTTTTGAGTTTTTTGGTTGTCCCGGAATAGTAGCTGATCCAGAGGTTGTACCCGCAAAATTGGTCACTTCAACGGCACTGCTTGTAGCAAACCCATCTGTTGAATATCGGATGAAGATTTTTTCTTCTGAAGATTTAACGTCGGAAAGCTGAACAGATATTGTAACTCCGGCATTTTCGGTAACGCTTGTATCCGGAATTCCGGTAACATTTGTAATTTCAACGGGTGTTGAAGACGTTTTTAGAACTACAGCTTCAGATGCGGCATAGCCATTGTCTTTAAAAAGAAATGTGTAAAAGAATCCATCCTGAACGGTGATGGAATTATCCGCACCCGAATTATAGGTCAGGGAAGTAAATCCATCAATATTTAGTGTAGCGTCTGCCCATTTATTGGCAAAAGTATTGGCATCAGGTCCACTGGTAAAAAGCATAGTGTAAGTTCCGCCGCTGGCATCGCCTCCGGTTGCCTGAATGTTGAGCGTGGTGATGTATTGACCGCCTCCAAGCGCACGATAACTGGTTCTGAAATTGCCCATTACCCCTTCGTCATTGGAATTGGTAAATCCATTCCAGGAACCCGGAATATTAACCCCTTCGGGTTGAAAGATTTGAGCATTTCCAGTAGTGGTAATTAAAGCTAACGCAATAAAAAAAAGACCTGATGTTATTTTCTTCATGATTCTCATTATTTGATAAGCGTTAGTTTTTTAACCTCACTGAAAGATCCGGCGCTTATCCGATAAATGTACATTCCGCTTGCAAGTGCTGAGGCATCAAATTCTACTGAATGATATCCCGCCTTCTGTTTTTCATTGATTATGGTGGCTACTTTCTGTCCAATCATGTTGAACACATCTATCGTTACTTTTCCGGCTTTCGGCAGGGCGTACCTGATAGTGGTGCTTGGGTTAAATGGATTTGGGTAGTTTTGCTTCAGTGAATATTCCTCCGGCAGCGTTTCTGATTCTATACTTGTTAAAACATTGGTACTAATTTTCTGAACGGGGCTCCATTCACTGAAACCGGCTCTGTTTTTTGCCCGAACTCTCCAGAAATAATCAGCATTTCCATTCAGGCTTATGTCTTTTACCTCTTGTTTAACAATATCGGATGAGTCTTTGACCAGCTCCTCAAACGAAGCCGAAGTACTAAGCTGAAACTGATAAGTTGACACTCTTGCTGATTTTGCCCAAATAAAGCGGTTTACTGTTGGATCAACTACATCATCATTAAGTGGGCTTACTGCTGATGGTATATCAGGAAGTGATATTATAGTTTTAAAAAGTCTTACCTCTGACCAATCCCCGGTTCCTCCGCTTCCGGTGGTTTTAACTCGCCAATAATATGTTTGATTAAATTCTAAATCCTGCATTACAAAAAACGTGTCGGTTAAAACACTATCTAACTTTTCAGTAAAATTCAGCGTTGTAGAAACCTGAAGTCTATAACTTTCTGCCTCCGAACCTTTTTCCCATTTAAAGGTGATTTCTGTTGGAGCTTCCAGCAAACTATCTGCGGGATTTATTAAAGTTGTTGGAGCTGGTTTTTCTGGCAAGGTTGTAAATGAAAGCGTATCTGACCAATCACCGGTTTCTGTTGGATTGAGCCCTTTAACCCTCCAGAAATAGGTTGTATTTCTGTCGAGTATATTCTTTAACATAACTTTTGATTCTGCTATCCCGGTGGAGTCAAAATCAACATCGCTAAAATGTTCTTCCGAAGAAATTTGAAGCTGGTAGCTCAACGCCAGATCAACAGAGCTCCAGTCCAAAATAAATTCATCCGAAATTTCCTTTTCACCGCTTTCGGGGCTCAGCAAATCGGGCTTTCCCGGTTTTTCAAATGGTGTCAGAAATGATCTGATTTCGCTCCATCCGCTGTTGAATTCGCTGGCTTCCGAACGGACTCTCCAAAAGTATTCTGTATTTTTTTCCAGAAAATCAGGAGTAAAAGTAGTGTCCGTTAATCCGGATTCCTGAGCTCTGATTTTGAAATCCCGTTTTTTTGCGACCTGAATAGTGTAGGATTCTGCGCTTTCGGCACTTCTCCAAATCATCAGTGAATCAAGAGCGATATTTACGGATTTGTTAGCCGGCGAGACCAAGTTCGGGGTGGCAATTGCGCTTGTGCTAAAAAACTGAATCACTGACCAAGGGCCATTTCCCGTTGTATTAACTCCCCTAACTCTCCAAAAGTACGACGTATTAGCATCAATTCCGGTAATCTGTACTGATGCTTCTTCAATACCTGATTCCGTTGCAGCAATTACTGTAAAAGTTTCGTCCGTAGAAACCTGGATTTCATAAGAGGTTGCCTGATCTTCCGCTTCCCAGAAAAAAATCGGGCTTGTTGAAACTTCAGTTGCTTCAGATTCAGGAGAAACTAAATTAATTTGAGCCGGAACTGAGGGTATGGTTGTAAATGTAAATTCCTGCGACCAGGGGCTGTTTCCGAATTCATTCGCACTCCGTACTTTCCATGAATATTCAGTGTCTGTTTCTACGTTGGAAGAGGTGAATCGGTTGTCTGTTAATCCTGCTTCAGAATCGATGATCGTTTCTGATTGCACTTTCTTAATTTCGATTTCATAGGAATCCGCATCAGATATTTCTGCCCAGGTAAAAGTCGTATTTAATTGCACGTTAGTAGCTGCATCTCCGGGGGTTTGTAAAGAAGGGACCGCGGGCAATCCATCAGCGTAATTACCGGTTACTGAAAAAGATTTATTCCCGATGGATGACGTTTCAATGGTAAAGGTGTCATCATAATTGCCAAGTGCCGGGGGATTAAAAGTGACGGTTAAGTCAAGCGAATTGCCGGGTTGTACGGAGGCGCTGACCGGGCTCGCTGAAAACACCGAACTGAAATTAGTAATATCTGTGATTGTTAAAACAGCAGTTCCTGAATTAGTTACAGTAAATTTTTTTTCAAACGGAGGGTTGTTACCCACTCCTGATATTTCGTTGAAAGTAAGTGTTTCATTTTCGAACGAAATTTGAGCTGCATTTTCATTTAGTATTCCCGGAGGTGGAGATCCCATAGGTGTAGTCGAGTACATTCTGAATTCTCCGGGCTGCATATTTATTGGAGATAAAGAGCCTTCGTTGATGAAAAGAGAATCACCGCTAAAATAATCGTACCACCATTTACCCGATCCTGAGTTGTGTCCGTATGGCCATACATCTGCACTGATTACATCGAAGTTTCCAAGTACCTGAACATCTGTAGCGGCTTTCAGTAGAATGCGTTTTTGTTTTCCTCCGAGATCAATCTCAAAATCGTTAGTAGCAAAAGAAGGATGGGTGGTTTTTAATTTGGATAGCTCAGCCGTGGTCTGATACAGCCTGAATCGGTCGGCTTCGTTTAAATAATTCCAAAGAATAGGCTTTTCTCCTGTTCTTCCGTTAAAATTTATGCTGATATCGTATCCGTACTCTCCAAATTGCCAGTACATTTTTGGTCCTGGTACCGTCAGTAAAAACGCATTTGCTAACTTGATTCGATTCAGCGCCGTAGATGTTTTTTTGACATCATACCCTGCGAATGCATTTCCGAAACTTTCCAGTTCGTGCATAATTCGCTCCTCATCATGACTTTCCATATAACCCACTAAATGCGGATTATCCCAACCCCTTGTTTTGTGAGATACATTGGTCAGATCTCCATCAAACCCCAGTGCCGCATCTTTGTATTGGTCGTGCATAATTCCCCAAAGCATAAAGCCACTGTCCGCCAGTACTTTTTCTTCATCATTGTTACCAAGATGCTCCAGAATTAAATAGGTTTCGGGATATTTCTGATGGAGCACAAACTTCATACGGTTGAGCAAATCCACCCGGCTTTGATCGTATTGATTCCATGCTCCCACATCCGAAGTAAAATTCTGAGTGAACCCCTTGCTAAGGTCATACCGGAATCCGTCAATGTGAAATTCCTGAACCCAGAAACTGTTAACACTGTCAATAAATTGTTGCGTGAAACGCGTGCTATGATCGAAATCGTAACCTACATTAAACGGATGTCGTGCATCGGTATTAAACCAGATGTTTTCAGAAGTCGGCTTTCCGTAGTTCCCTTCGTTGTAAAGACGAACCATAGGAGATTGCCCGAAAGAATGATTATAAACAGCATCTAAAATTACTGCAATTCCACGATTATGAGCCTCATTCACCAGTTTTTTCAGATCCTCTGGGGGACCATAATAGCGGTCAACAGCAAAGTAAAAAGAAGGGTTATATCCCCAGCTGTTATTTCCTTCAAATTCATTAACAGGCATTAGTTCTATGGCATTAATTCCCAGGCTTTCAAGATAATCCAAAGAATCAATTACCGTTTGGAAGTCATGCTTATCTGAAAAATCGCGGACTAATAATTCATAAATTACCAGATTCTCTTTTGGAGGAGCGGACCAATCCTCATCTGTCCAAAGAAATTCTTCCTTATCTGTTTCAATGACAGATACATATTCGGAAGTTTTTCCATAAGGATAGGTTTTTAAATCAGGATAGGTTTCTTCTGAAATAAAACTATCATCAGGGTGAAGTACTTCTTCAGCATAAGGGTCAGCAATTCTGATTTCGTTGTCTACCAAATACTGAAATGAATACTTTTTACCAGGCTCCAGTCCTGTAATATCTACCCACCAATAAACCTCGTCAAAAGACACAACTTCCCTGTTCATTTGATACTCCGGCAATAATTCCCAATCGTTGAATTCACCAATCACATATACCAGATCTTTAAACGGAGCTAATAAAGAAAGAGTGACACGGGTCGGATCACTCTCATAATATTTGATTCCCTGAGTTACTCCTGCCGGGTGGGGAGCATCATTTATTTCGTCGGGAACTAAATAAAAAACCGAAGCACTATCTTTTACGCCTGTTGACCCGGTGGCAATGGCAAGAAGCTCTTTTCTACCGGTCTCGTCAGCCAGCAGTTCAAAATTCAGGGTATCATTAGATGTTTGAGCAAGCTGAGCACCATTTTCCTGCAGCTCAATTGATTGTAGTTCTGATCCAAGAGAAGCTCCTAATACCTGGATATCAATAGTAGAATTTTGTTCTAAAAAAACAGATTCCGTTGAAGGTGTATTAAATTTGACGTAAGTGCCATCGCCGAAAATTTCAATAAAAAGATCTGAACCGTCTTCATCTTTAGCGATTTTTTCACTATCTGAACTCCGAAATACCATTGCTATTTTTAGTACTTCATCAGAAGGAATCACTCCGTAATAATCAACGATATCTGTGATTGTAATAGAATACAGGTTGGATTCCAGTTTCGTCATTTTGGTAGATGCAGTATTCTGTCCAAAATCAGTTTTTATATATTTCCAGTCTCCGGGGTTGCTTATAGGGTCGGAAGGATTATCAGGATCACTTTTATCTGTTATCAATCCTGTATGTATGTATACGTCTCCGCCGTGGTCTAACAATCCCTTATCACCTTCAGATGCATCAAAAAAAATGGTTATGCTATTATCAATTGACGGAAAAGCAGGGTCGGGGCTAACAACTTGAGCATACAAGCCTACTGAGAATAGCAGTAGGTATAGTGTTGAAAATACGATTAATCTAAATTGCCAAACGTTTGAGTAAGTATTATAAATTGATTTCATAGTAGTTTAGTGCCATGTATCCCGAAAGCACAACCAATGTAAGCGCTTTCATTAAGCAATGCAATTAGCAGTTCCTTCCTTTATACATTTTGAATACCTTCCCTGATGAACTTCGATTCATCTCAAGAAAATACATGCCTGAATTGCGGAGAACACGTTAGCGGAAATTACTGCCCTAATTGTGGCCAGAAATTTCAGCCTACAAAACTTCCGCTCCGCATTTATCTGGAAGACACGGTAGAAACGCTTTTCAACATCGATAATCGGGTGTTTAAAACGCTTAAAGATCTTTTCATCAAGCCCGGTAAAATCACTAAGGATTATATTGCCGGTCATCGGGCTACGTACCTTCCCCCGCTTCGAATTTACGTTTCTATAAGTGTGCTGTATTTCTTTCTGGCTATCATCACCGGAAGTACTCAGGTTTTTTTGGTCAATCTGGATACGGGCCAGGGAGATTCAGGTTTTGCCAAAATTCTCCAATTGAGCATGTTTGTTTTGGTTCCGGTTTTTGGGCTCATTGTCAAATGGTTTCATCGAAAACGAGGTGGATTTTATGTGGAATATCTGATCTTTGCACTGCACATCCATTCTGTCTGGTTTTTGTTGTTATGTTTTTCTGTTGTGGCATCATGGTCATACACTTTCTTTGGAGGCTCAGAAGGCTCTGCGCTTTATTATATAGTAGCAGCAGTCCAGATCATAGAACGGTCTCTGTTTATGATTTATCTTGTTGTGTATCTGAAAAAAGTATTCGAACAGCCTTGGTGGAAAGCAATTCTTAAAACAATGGGTATTCTTTTTCTTTATATCTTAGCCCTGTTGTTAATTGTAATTCCTTATTTACTGATTAAAGGCGAATTCCTATGATTTATGAATTTCTGAAACGCACTCCTCAATACGATGAATCGGTTTTTGTAGCTCCAAGCGCAGACATTATCGGCGATGTGAAACTGGGCAAAGAATCCAGCGTGTGGTTTAATGTTACTATCCGTGGGGATGTGAATTTTATTGAAATTGGCGATCAGAGTAATGTTCAGGACAATGTTTGTATTCATGTGATGAATCAAACCGGCCCCACTAAAATAGGAAATCAGGTTACTATTGGTCACGGAGCTGTTGTTCACGGATGCACTATAAAAGATCGAGTTCTCGTTGGAATAAACGCTACCATTCTGGATGAAGTTGTTATTGAGCCGGACGTGATTGTGGCTGCCGGAAGTTTGGTTCCTCCGGGAAAAACCTTAGAAAGCGGATACATGTACATGGGCTCGCCTGCAAAAGCGGTTCGGAAACTTACCGATGACGAAATTAAATCAATCCCGAAATATGCCGCTAATTACGTGAAATACATCCGCGCTTATCAGCAGAAAGATAAGTATGATGAAAATCCATTCTATCAGCCCAAGGGCTGACAATTAAGAATGTTTCAATGATCAATGGACATTCTTAATTGATCATTGACTAATTGCAAATTGATGAGCGGAATTTATATTCACATACCATTTTGTAAGCAAGCCTGTTCGTATTGTGATTTTTATTTCGTCACCAAATCAAAAGAAGAGCAAAGAGATGGGTTTGTTCAGCAAATGATTGAGGATATTAAATCTTATAAAAGCTCCTTTTTTTCTAAAGAACCTGTTGAAACTATCTATTTCGGTGGCGGAACTCCTTCTTTGATTAAAGCTTCCCAAATTGATACAATTTTGAACGAAATCAGCAGCGTTTTTAAAACAGAGCTGAAAGAGGCGACTGTTGAATTGAATCCGGATGATGTAACAGCGAATTATCTCGCTGATTTGAAAAAAGCAGGAATTAATCGGGTGAGTATGGGCGTGCAGACTTTCGATCCTGATTTGCTGAAATTTATGAATCGGGCGCATACAGCTGAAGAATCTCATAAATGTCTTCGATTGCTGAAAGAGTCAGAAATGAATGTATTTACAGCCGATCTGATTTATGGAAATCCGGGACAATCCTTATCAATGTTAGAGAAGGATGTAAATACATTACTTGAATTTAATCCACCGCATATTTCGGCTTATTCCTTAACTATTGAACATGGAACCCGACTTGGAAAACAACTGGATTTAGGGCGAATTACCGAGCCTGAAGATGAAGAGGTTTCCAGACATTTCGATCTGGTGGAATCAATGCTGAAAGATGCGGGAATCTTCCGGTATGAAGTCAGCAATTTTGCCAAACCCGGAAGTGAGGCCGTTCACAATTCAAATTACTGGACGCATAAAAACTATCTGGGATTGGGCCCGGGCGCGCACTCTTTTTGGTGGAATAAAGAAAATGATTTTGCTGAGCGGTGGGAAAATCCCAAAGATTTGAAATCTTATCTATCAGGCACTACTGATGATGCCGACAAAGAAAAGCTTTTGCTGAACGACTTAGCAGAAGAACGCATCATGCTGAGTTTGCGAACTAAACAAGGAATAACGCTCAAAGAATTGAAGGAGCGTTACAATTATTCGCTGTCACCAAAACAAATTGCTTATCTGAACAGGAAGTCCGAAGAAGGGTTGATTAGGTTTGACAATCGAATCGCGTTGAACTCCGAAGGCTTAAAACTTGCAGATGCAATTACCTTGGATTTGATTAGTTTAGGGTAAGCTAACCTTTACCCTTCTTATAAAGTGAGCCTTGTTATAACCTTGAACAAGAACATTTTGGATTAAATCTCACAAATATCTCAAAACGAGTCCGGATGACCCATAAGAATATAGTCATCTCCACGCGAATGCAGGAGATCTGGATAGAGCTATTAATTGATGAATATTATCTTTGCTACAATTTTTAAAAAGTTCTCATCGAGAGGTTTGTCCTTAAAATTAGAACATTGACCTCACTGAAAATCCAAGTTCCACGCATTCGCCCGCCTTCCAAAGTTTTATACGGCGGACAGGCCCGGGAATGACCTTTCATTCTTTTATATCATTCCCGACTATTCCGCTCGTATTTCTTAGAAAATCTCAGATACTCATCTGCCCGGGATTGATTGCCCGCATTAGCATACGCTTCCGAAACCATTTTAGTGGCCGATGCCAATTTCGCATAATCCTCTTTCGTGAGATTTTTAGCCGTTCCCTCCAAGCCGGGAATCATCAATGTATTTGAAGGCTCAACCAGGTTTGGGTTATCCGTCACTTTTTTATTCGCCTCGAAAATAAGCGGCCATAAATACGACTCACCATAAACCTCTCTGGAAATATCCCACATCCATTCGTCTTTCTCGATAATATACGTTGAAAATGCCGGCTTCTTAGGCGCTTCATTTACTTCATCCTGTGTTGGCGCTTCCGGTTCTTCCTCAGTTGGCTCAGGCTGAGCTTCCTCTTGTTCAGGTGTTTCTTCCTCGGGTTCGACAGCCGGCTGTTGAGTTTCTTCAACCTGAGCAGGAGCGTTATCCGCCACCTGATTTTCGGAGGTAACCGTATCGCTATCTCTAAGAAAAAAGAACCAAATGCCCGCTACTGCTACTATTAAAATTAATACAATCCAGATCCATGCAGATGCAGAACTGCCCTGATTTCTGTCTTTTGCCCGGTAAATTGGTGGAGGAGACGCGGTTTCCTCTTCATCGTCATCATCTTCTATTTCCTCTGAAGTTCGAATGGCTATGGGTTCTTCTTCCTCATCGGGCTCAGCTAAGTCTTCTGCATCCTGACCACCTGAGTTATCCAACCCAAATGGATCGTCAAAATCTTCATCATCATCCACTTCATCAGGCGCCTCCAATGGCGGAACTGCTGCTTTTGTTTTTTCATCAGATGTCTCTTCAATCAATCTGGATTCCAGATGTGCAAACTCCGCATTAACGGTTTTTTCCAGAGCTTTGTATGGGCGAAAAGAAACTTTATTGTGAGTAGGAATTATGATTTCCTCGCCTGTTTGGGGATTAACACCCGTTCGCTCGGCTACTTCTTTTAACTCAAAGCTTCCAAAATTGGTTATAGACGCTTTTCCATCTGCTTCCAAATCATCAACTACATATTCAAAAACCTGCCGTATAAATTGTTCAGCTTTTGTTTGGGTGATATCATGCGTTTCGGCAAATGCTTTTACTAAATCAGAGAAGGTAATTTTATCGCTCATAGCTCCGCCTCATTAAATTCATCTTTCAATGCAGAGCTTTGTGAAAACCTAACTACTTTTTTCTTTGGCAACATCATCATTTGCTTATAGTGGGGATTATATGATTTGTATTCATCCCGTACTTCAGAGCCAAAACTTCCGAATTCAGGAATACTAAAACCTGATCCTTCGGCAAGTTGATGAGTTAGTTTTTCTACCAAAGAATCGTAAAGTTCTTCGGTCTCTTTTTTTGTGAGATCAAGCTGCTCACTTAGTGCCGTAATTGTTTCCGACTTATTCATAAATTCGTAGTTAGTTACTTCAATTAGCAATAAAACCGTGAATTTGTCAAATCATTCCCTTTTTTTCTGATTATATGGCGTTTTTTGCGGATTCAGCTTAAAGCTTGGTAATAATTTTGGTATAATTCCTTAACTCAAAAATCCGGTTTTGACTAAAAGCACACGACATTTTTTAGAGGGCATCATTGATTATGCAGGTTTATATCCTCCTGCCAACCTCAATCTTGAAGAGGCATTTGCCAAGTATTTAAAACATGGGAACTCTCCGCACCAATGGATGCTTTCCAGATTTGTTGCCGGACAGAACTTGTTGGAAGATTTAGCCGGTTTGATTAATAAACATGGAAATCAGATTCAGGATTTTCCGATATCTGTCGTAGCAGCCCCTTCAAATTCGTTGGATGAATTTCAAAAAGTGGTGGAAAAAGTGTCTGTTCAAGCCACCAAAATTGTGAAAGCAACCAATGGCAAGGCTCAGGTTCCGTCACTTGAGATCAAATTTCCTGATGAGTCTTTATCGGATTCTGAGACAGAAGATTTTAAGTGCTGTATTGATTTTGCGGTAAACAAAATGAGTGATAGCAGCATTTTACCACGGGAAATTTTTTTCGAGATTCCCGGCTTTGAATTTGATGAAGATGTTATAAACAAAGTAGTGAAAGCTATCAAAGAGCATAATTCCGAAATCAAAAATGCAGGTTCATCAGACTATTCTTTTTCAGGGTTTAAAATTCGCTGTGGTGGCGTAGAAGCATTTCAATTTCCTGATACAAACTATCTTGCCCTTTCAATTTCAAAAGCAAGATCAGAGAATGTGCCAATGAAGTTTACTGCCGGGCTGCATCATCCCATTCGTCACTTTAATGATTCCGTAAACACTAAAATGCATGGGTTTATCAATGTATTTGGAGCCGGCTTTCTCTGTTATGCCAATGAGCTTTCAAAAGATGAAGTCCGGTTAATTATTGAAGAAGAAAATCCTGCTTCCTTTTCGTTTTCTGATTCCGCTTTTAGCTGGAAGGATAAAACAGCGTCTACATCAGATATAAAAAAATTGAGAGCCACAAATCTGTTATCTTACGGAAGCTGCAGTTTTGAAGAGCCTGTTGAAGACTTAATAGAACTTAAACTCTTAACCTAAACCTATTTTATGAAGTCCTTTATCTCCGTTGACGAAGAATCTCATTTCCCAATTCAAAATTTGCCGTACGGTGCTTTTATGACTGAAGATGGAGAAACCCATCTTTGTTCCGCCATTGGAGATTATGTGATTGATCTTTTTGTGTTAGATGAAGCAGGATTGTTTGACGGACCTTTATTGTCTGATCAATTCGTTTTTCAGGATTCAACACTGAATTACTTTATGAGCCTTGGAAAGTCCGCCTGGAAAGAGGCCCGGGAAACTCTCACTAATTTGCTTAAAGAAGATAATCCCACGTTACGTGATGATGATTTATTAAGAGCTCGCGTTTTTATCCCCATGGAAGAAGTAGAAATGGTTATGCCCGTGGAAATAGGCGATTACACAGACTTTTATTCTTCTGAGCAACACGCATTTAACGTGGGCTCTATGTTCCGTGATCCCGAAAATGCATTGATGCCAAACTGGAAACATCTTCCTGTGGGGTATCATGGACGGACGAGTTCTGTAGTTATCAGCGGAACTGATTTACCCCGCCCTCAGGGCCAAACTATTCCGGCAGATTCTGATACTCCGGTATTCAGCGAAAGCAAACTTCTTGATTTCGAATTGGAAGTAGGGTTTTTAACGGGTCCGGGAAATGAGCTTGGTGAACCCATTTCTATTGATAATGCTGAAGATCATATTTTCGGACTGGTCTTAGTTAATGACTGGAGTGCCCGCGATATTCAGAAGTGGGAATATCAACCGTTAGGACCTTTTCTTGCCAAGAACTGGGCTACCAGTATTTCTCCATGGATTGTTACGCTGGATGCTCTTGAGCCTTTCCGAATTGAAATGCCCGAACAGGATGTGGAAGTGCTCTCATATTTAAAACAGAGCAATCCCCGAACAACATTCGATATCAATCTAGATGTTTTTCTGGAAAATGAAAAACTGGAAGAACCTTTTGAACTTTGCCATTCCAATTACAAATACATGTATTGGAATATGCATCAACAGTTGGCTCATCAAACAATCACAGGATGTAATGTTAAGCCGGGAGATCTTTACGCCTCGGGAACCATCAGTGGCAAAGATGAACATTCTTACGGAAGCATGCTGGAGCTTAGCTGGAAAGGCACGAAACCTATCCAATTACCAAACGGCGATGAGAGAAAGTTCCTTAAAGACGGAGATAACGTAATTATGACCGGCTATGCAAAAAACGATGACTTTACTATTGGTTTTGGTGTGGTGGAAGGGAAGATTTTACCAGCAAAAAAATAGCGCCGTGTTTCCAATTGCAGTAATCTCTACCGCTGAGCTATTTCACTAGCGTCATTCGGCGGACTAATACCTGATCGTTGGTTTGCAGACGATAGAGATAAATTCCCGATGCATATTGCTCCATATTTACAGGCAATGAATAATTTCCGGCATTAAGATTTCCGTCAAAAACTGTTTGTATGAATCTTCCCGTCATGTCGTAAATATCTACTTTAACTTTTTGAGATTTATCTACACTTACAGGAATATTGGTAGTTGGGTTAAACGGGTTTGGATAATTTTGGTGTAAAGAAACTTCTGTAGGAAGTTCATCATCTACTTGTGTAGAGGTTGGATATGAATCGGAAATTCGAACTCTGAATCTTCCGGATGCAGATTCCCTTTCATTTACAACGATCATTCCAACCCGGAGTAAGTCTTCCCATTTCCAACCTTCATTAACAACCCAAAAGCCTGATTCTTCTTCAGCGAATTCAAATTCTATATCTCCGCCTTCAAACTGACCAACTACTGCAAAACTCAATCCGGCAGAATCAGCATCCATCAGAAAGGAAGCGTCACCACTTGCTCCGTTGGGTGGATTGATTCTTCCAAACCATGCGGCAAAGCGCCCAAGAGTGATATCACTTGAAAATTGATCTGAGATTTCGTTGTAGGTGTTTTGAGCATTTGGAGTTGGATAAAAAGAGCCTTCATCGAATCCAAATGTGAAATTTGTGTAGTAATTGCCGGAAGTAAAATGCCAGGCATACAATTCCTGCAGTGCTTTAGTATAATCGAGTCCTCTTTCATTGAGTTCTTCCTCAATGGCTGTCAACAGTGGTTTTGAACCCTGACTGTTTTCAATTCTTGCCCACATTTCGGGCCAAAAATCTGCTCCGTACTTTTCATGAAAAAATAACGCCCAGGTGATATCCTCATAAGAACCGGGGATTACTGTGGTGCCGGGACCTCCGAAAACATCTGAAAATCCTCCTAAATAATTGTAATAATCATTGACCTCATCATACACTACTTCTTCATAAAGAGTAGCATCCATTTCCGCCCAATGGTCTGAATCTCCACTGAAATTATTTTGAGCGAACTGTATAGCATGTTTGAATTCATGAGCAACCGTAGCTCTTAACGCTCCAAGTTGATCGCCATCAGGATCGTCGTTGTCGGGAAACCCAACAAAATCATTTTCGATTCCAATTCTGGTTCCCGGTCCGCCGGGATTACTATAGGTCTCAGCAAATCCATAGAAATTCATGTCTTCATAAAATAGCTCATACACGGAGCCTTCAGGTATTGGATCGGCATAACCAAGAATATTTACCATCAAGTTATAAGAAGAATCGGCTGCTATCCCAGTGTGTTCCACATAATCGGGAACGTCGTTTTCATTCATATCTGCTGAAGGAACGGCATCGCTTCCTGTGGTTGAGTACTCAATAGAAAACTTTCCGGAAGGACTGATATATGTAGCAACTGTTTCTGAGCTCTTATTTCTTTCTCTTTTATGCAAGCTTGCATTTCCGAGTTTTTCATGATGCTTATGAGCAAACATATGAACCGGTGTTGTGCATTTAAGCAAATGAGCAGAATTCATTTTTTGAATCATTTCATCATAGGCCTGCTGTACCGAAATACGTCCGTCGTGTTCTTCAGAAATTATCTGGCTGAATGACCGATCTTGCTGTTGAGAAAAAGCCGAAGCAGAACAAATTGCCACAGCCAACACAGCTAAACAAAACTCCTTTCTCATATTACCCTCAGGATCAATTATAACTTAGAATTTTTGTAACTTTACACATTACAAAACAGATAAACAAAGATAATATTTTAATCGGGAATTGCACCTGAATTATGTACGAAGTTATTCTCTATTATTACTTTAATTCGATTGAAAATCCGGACCAGTTTGCCAAGCAACACAAAAAGTTTTGCAAAGAGCTTGGGATCAAAGGAAGAATTTATATTTCCGCAGAGGGAATTAACGGGACTGCTGCAGGAA
Organism: Balneola sp.; assembly: GCA_965267565.1. GTDB lineage: Bacteria > Bacteroidota > Rhodothermia > Balneolales > Balneolaceae > Balneola. Next base: position 2,004,988 of record OZ254085.1, on the reverse strand, counting down.
CCAAAGAACAAATGCAGCAATACAAAGACTACCTTACTTCAATTCCGGGATTCGAAAACACGGAGTTTAAGACCGATGAGACCGACGATATCCCATTCTCTAAACTGATCTGCAAAACCAGAGACGAAATTGTGTCATTGCATATGGAAGACGTAGATCCGGCGAATGGCGGTAATCATCTTTCCCCAACTGAATGGCGAAAAGTGATGGAGTCGGGAGAAGATTATGTGATGATAGATGTCCGCAATAACTATGAATCTAAGATCGGACATTTTGAAGGAGCGCTTAAACCGGATCTGGAAAATTTCTATGACTTCCCTCAATGGCTGGAAGAGGCAAATATCTCAAAAGATAAAAAGGTGCTGATGTACTGCACCGGAGGAATTCGTTGCGAAAAATTCTCTGTGTTGATGAAAGATCAGGGCTGGGATGATGTAAATCAGTTGCATGGCGGTATTTTAAAATATGCCAAAGAAGAAGGTGGTGAGCATTTTAAAGGAAAGTGTTTTGTATTTGATGACCGCTTGGTCGTGCCAGTAAATCCTAAAGATCTGGAGCCGATCGCACGTTGCGAAATTACCGGTAAGCCGGCTGACACTTACATCAACTGTGCAAATATGGAATGCAATAAACTATTTGTTTGCTCTGAGGAAGGTGCGAAAATTATGGAAGGTTGCTGCAGCGAGGAATGTAAAGAAAGCGAATACAAGCGACCTTTTGATCCTGAAAATGCATTTCGTCCGTTCAGAAAATGGTACAACTATTTCGGCGATGACTTCAAAAACAGACATGAGTCAAAACAACCTGCCGAACAGTCGTAAAGTCCGGATAGTTTTACCTTATCCTATTACACACCGATTCAAAGTTCAGGACGAGTTTGTCGGAAAATCTCTGCTGGAAATGATGAGTATACGCTTTCCTTTCCGACCAATGAGCGAGTGGAAACAGAGAATTCTGGATGGAAAAGTCGGTATTAACGAGGATTCTGTTTTACCCGATTTCAAACTTTCCAAAACAGATCAGATTTTTCATCATAACCCCAAAGTGATAGAGCCTTCCGTTCCTGATGAAGTACAGCTTCTTAAACAAACAGACGATTGGTTAGCTGTTTATAAGCCAGCTCCATTGCCTATGCATCCGGGAGGTCGATATTTTAAAAATACGCTGACCTCTGTTCTCGAAGATTTGGGGCAACAGGATTTGAAAATTGTTCATCGGTTAGATGCTGTAACATCCGGGATAGTTTTGTTTGCAAAAAATAAGTCCTTCGCAAAACGAGCTATGGAAGCTTTTCAATTCGGAAAAGTTAATAAGACTTATTTTGCAGAAGTATCCGGAGTCCCTGAAGAATCCGGGATCACCATCGATTCTCCAATCAGAAGAAAAACCGGTTTTGTGTTTGAAACCAACCCCGATCTATCCAAGGCCAAACCTGCTGTTACTCATTTTACTGTGATAAACAGAAAGCGTGAATCGACCATTGTTAAATGTAATCCGGTAACAGGCAGAACTCATCAAATTCGTTTACATCTTGAAAAGTGGGGATATCCGATTATTGATGATCCTATTTACGGAATTAAGGGCGATAAAAGCAGCAAACAAGCTCAGAAGTCGGGTATAAGATTGGTAAATGCTGCTTTGGAAATTGAAGATCTTGACATCAACCTCTCGCTAAAATCTCTGAACAAATTACCTTCGTGGGCAACAAACGCCTGATCGGGCAGTCGATTTTAAAAAAATAAAACCTGATACTTCGGCATGACTTATGAATTCAAACATACCAATAAACAGTACTTTCTAAGAGGCTGTGTTGGCTTTTTCATGATAGTGGGTGGAATTGCTTCGGTATTTATACTTATAAACATCGTAGATTTTTGGGAAACTCATGCTTTTGAAACTACTTTATTTCTTATAATGCTTGTGGTGGTGGGGTCTTCAATGTTGAAAGGACTTAATCGTAAAGAAATCAAAAAGAACGCACGCCTTTCTTCTAATTCATTTATTGCAGATAATCAGCGCTTTCCTTTGGATAGTTTAGAATTATATGAATTCAAATCAGATGATTATAACGCTTTCCTTCTCACACACGACAAATACAAGATTGCATTGTATACCAACCAAAGAGATGATCTGATCAAAAAACTTCAGACATCTTCTGTAAAGAAGCACACAAAGGCGATCAGTGATTATAAATTTGAACGGAATTCAGCTACAGCTTACATCATGTTTGATGGAAAAAATGAATTTTCTTTTAATCTGAATACAGGCAGGTATTCGTTTTATGATGCTGAATCGGGTGAAAAACCTAAGACTTATAATCCCGAGAAATTTATTCAAACGCCTGCTTATAAACTTATGCGTTCCTGATCAAGATCGATAGCTTATCGATTTCATTTCCCCATCACTGTTGATAATGTTAGTTTCCGCTCCGGGTACTATATCTGTATTATGCGCTGCTACACACTTCCATTCATGATTAAATCTCTGAACCACAAACGTGAATATATTTTGCCTCAGCTTAGGTTGCTCTACATTTCCTTTTCCCGTCTGATTTTTCAACCTCATTTTGGAATGGACAATAGAAACATCTGAAGTAAGCTCTTTGATCGTTATTTTTTGGATTTTAAGTTCAGAGTCTTTAAAAATTACTTTTAAACCATAATCGTGTGCTTTCTGAATCTCTTCAACATTATGCCACCACAAACCAACAACATTTATGAATTCAGCATCTTCTGTGAAAGCAGACATCATTTCGTCAACGTCTTTATTATTCCAACCGGATACAAAGCGTTCAGGAATTTCTTGTGGCAATGTCAGCTTTGGGAAGTTCAAATACTTTCTTTTTTTGTGGAAGATTTTAGGTAATAGAAAATATATCCGGCTATAATTATATCAAAAGAAAGGGAAAATCAAGCATACCAGTTTGGAGCAAGATTTTGAGCAGGACCAAATAAATGAATTCCAAGATCCCAAAAAATATGTGTAAGCCAACCTGCCCCAATCCATAAGTAGGATTTTTTTCGGGAAAGAATAACTAACAAAGAATAGAGTAATACACCTGATATCTCGATCGCTGTCCAGAATCCTGAACCATGAAAGAGAGCGAAACCAACATAGATCAGAGTAGCTATTATTAATCCATACTCAAAAATCCTGAACTGGTACTTTCCCTGCTTTCTTGCAAAACCAGTGTAAATTGAACCAAGAACAATACCACCAAGAAGCCATATTAATATTTTCATAACTTAATGAAGCTAAATGATGTTGTTTATACTAATACAACTTTAGAAATTAATACTGTACAATTTCAACTGGCTTTTCAGATTTTATAGAATCTTCCAAAGCTTCAACAAGTGTATCAATTAAATCTCTTCCGGTTGATGTCACAAAATAATCTGCTAAACTCTTAATTTCAGAAGATATTTTTGATCCCCAAGGTGGTTTTTTTCTCGGGTTTTCTATATCCCAAATAACCTTTTCAGGTTTAAATGAAATGAGTGAATATTGGATCTCTTTCAATTCTTTTAAAGCAACAACAGCTTCTTTTGAGGTTAGTCCCCCCTGATAAAGTTTATTCATTACTGTTGGATATTTGCTTCCCCATCCATTTGTTTCAAGATTAACACTTACTGTACTAAAAAAAGCATGGAAAAAATCGGCGGTTCCAATTTCATCCGTGATATTATTTACTTTGATTCCTACAGCCATTTAAATCTCTTTTCAATGCTTAAAGATTAGAAATACATGATTTGTCATTCTGTTCCTTTGTTACCAGTAAGATACCAATAGATGAACTCGTTAAAAGAATCCCAAGTTTTATCGATTACATCGGGCCAAGAGTGATCTACCACTTCTCCTGTTTTAATGTTGTATAGGTACCCGGCTTCGCTTTCAAAAGATGTGAGAGTAATAAAATCCTTATAAAAATCAGCATCTAAATCACGTAACCAAACAGTAGTATCTCGAATTTGTGGAGTTGGCGAACATAAGTCCAACAATTCATCCGAAGAAACAGGGGAGTTAAGATTATTAGCTACATACACAGAAAAAAAGCTGCCGAACTGAGTTTTTGGAGAGATACCCAGTGACCCAAGCTCCTCTAAAACAGATTCATTAGAATCACGTGTCGTTCGACCTTGTGTATTCTTTATTAGGGTGTCTATTTCCGATGAAAGGGTCAAAACTTGGTTTATTTAGCGTCTTATAAATACTGTCTGATTATCTTTTACTTATTCAGAATGCTTCATATCAATGAAAACAACATACCTGTTTTTTGCTAAGTACAATTAGGCTAAAAATCCGTCTTCCGATTCATTAAAAGTATAAAATATGTATCTGGTCTAACTTAAACTATCCACAAAATCTAGTTTCTCCCACGGAAACTCTTCCCTTCCAAAATGTCCATACGCTGCTGTAGATTTATAGATTGGACGCTTTAAATCAAACCGATCAATGATTCCTTTCGGGGTGCAATCAAAGGTTTTTTCGACTAACGCTGCAAGTTCGATATCGCTCTTTTTTCCTGTTCCGTAACTGTTCACATTTATGGAAACCGGTTCCGGAACCCCAATGGCATAAGCCAACTGTACTAAACATTCATCAGCTAATTCCGCTGCTACCAGATTTTTAGCGATGTGTCTTGCTGCATAAGCGGCACTTCGGTCTACTTTGGAAGGATCTTTTCCCGAAAACGCTCCGCCGCCGTGAGCGCCGAATCCTCCGTAAGTATCTACAATAATTTTACGCCCCGTTAATCCGGTATCACCATGCGGACCTCCGATTACAAACTTCCCCGTGGGATTTACATGATAAATAGTTTCATCATCCAATAACTCCGCGGGTATCACCTTTTTAATCAGGTTATTTTTGATGTCTTCATGAATCAGGCTCTGTTCTACGCCTTCATCATGCTGTGTAGAAAGAACGACGGTATGAATTCTTTTAGGCTGATTGTTTTCATCATATTCAATAGTAACCTGACTTTTACTATCGGGACCCAAGTAAGGCATTGCATCGGTTTCTTTACGAATATGCGCTAACTCCTTTAGCAAGCTGTGCGAAAACTGAAGTGGCATTGGCATCAGCTCAGGCGTTTGATTGGTGGCATAACCAAACATCATTCCCTGATCTCCCGCGCCATCTCTGTCTACACCCTGAGCAATATCCGGGCTTTGAGTATGAATGGTGGAAAGTACTCCGCAACTTTCAGAATCGAATCTGTAACTGGCTTTGGTGTAACCGATTTCTTTAATTACTTCCCTTACAACTTCCTGCACATCAACATAAGCATCGGTAGTAACTTCTCCTGAAACTACCGCTAAACCGGTAGTTACCAGTGTTTCAACCGCCACTCTTGATTCGGGATCCTGATCCAGCATCGCATCTAAAATGGCATCAGAAATTTGATCTGATACTTTGTCCGGATGTCCTTCAGAGACTGATTCTGAGGTAAATAAGTTTTTCATGTATATCTTGATCTATAAGGTTCTTTCGGTTGCAGAGTGCGCAAAAGGTAAGGAGATTATTTCAAAGTTTGAGCGATGCTTATAATCTTTGTTTGTGATATTTATACATAACACCAAAAAATTTCTCAGGACATTCTATTTTATCAACTTCCAAGAATAAAAATAGTACTAACTTTTTGCTGTTTTTTCCATCTACAAGTTATTTATAGAATGGATAAGCAGTATAAAAAATAATTACAGATAATTGGATGTCTAACAGGTGGTGGATTCTGTGAACGATTTTAATTTAACCTCTAGAAGCGCAACCAAAGTAAAAGGGTTTTCATCTACAGAAAAATCAATTAAGTCTAATCAAAGTGGTAATTATACTAAGTTCCATGAGAGTATAAAGACATCAAAAGGCATCTACTTAATTCTATTTACTAATACCCCGGTACATGCTTTCCTAAGATCAAATCACGCTCTGCGGACAAAATTCCATCCACTTCTTTGAGTGATAAGATTCCTAAAGTTCCCGCTCTTGGAGTTTTATTATTCTTTTGGCGACTTGTCAGGTTCTGATCACCTTCAAACAAGAAATCCTGAGCGTAATAATATTTACCATTCGGCTCGAGAATAGTTAAATGAATGTGCGCCGGTGCACGACCGTAAAAATGTGGCTTTTGAGTATAGAAAGTATATTGACCTTTCTCATCTGTTTTTAGCCAGGTTCTAATGTAACCATGCCTTTTACCCCAACCTGTTTCATCACCTTTAGTAGGATATACCCCTTCATCATTGGTTTGGTGAAGATATAAAATCACATTCGGTGCCGGAGTTTTGCCATCCGGTTTATATACCGTTCCTGAAATTTTAATCTTGGTTCCTTCCGTTTCAAAATCCGGGAGTGTATCCACCGAAGAAAGTTTACTCCGATCTTCAAATTCTAACACGGCTTCACAGCCTTCGCAGGGACCGCCTACTAATCTTGGTTGTGAATAGGTGGTTATGGTTGCTGTGAGTGATAAAATCAAAAAACCGAGTAATTTTTTCATGTTTCTAAATATTTAGTTTTAATCTGAATATGATGAACGACCGGTGAATAACGACAGATTACTTATTAGTCTTTCGTCCTTGGTCGTTTTTATCAATTAAACCAGTAGTTCATTTTCAGAACCACTCCGCGGTTCTTAACTCCAAAATTTTCTGTGTTGTAGTTATCATTATACACAATAAACAAATCTGACATGGATGCAAACCTCCACTGAATACGACTGTTAATATTGAAATTTTCTGCCTGAGTGTTGTACTGCAGAAAGCTCGTCCAGCTTAGGTTATTCGAAAAACTTATTTCCGTTTGAGGTCCCACCAGATGCAATGTTGCTTCGCCATAATTATCAGGAAGTTTGACAATATTTCCCACATAACGAACTCCAAAATTTCCCCAGGGCTGAGTTCTGAAATTTAATGAGCCTCCAAATTGAGTTCTGGTTCCGTTATAAAATTCTCCGAAAGAGCCGTTTACGCTTCCACTCAACACTCCTCTGGTATCAGAATAATAATCTATAGCAACACTGTTGAAAGAATAGGTTTGTGCCGGAAGTAATTCGTTTCCCCCAATCAGGTTGGTTGGAAATAACAGAGCTACTTTATTGTTTCTTGCGGAAATGTTGAACCCTCCCCAGTTTTTTGTATTTAGTTCGTAATTTGCTGACAGCACCCGATCAATAAAATCACCGTTTGTTCTGGTTGAAGCTACCATCCAGGCTGAAAATGTCTGGCTGAGAATCCAATCTGCTTCCGGGCGAATGGTAAATCCTGCCCATGGATTCAGGAAGTTATATCCGACTCGTACCAGACTGTCTCGCTGAGCGTCATACTGAAATAACCGACTTGAAAATCCAAGTTCATTAATAAAATTATCTCCAACACGATCTGCCGTTACTCCGAAAAACTTGTCGCCGTCACCGTACATGAGAGTAGCTCCAGCAAATCCGGCATCACTCAGTTTGTCTTCTGTTTGTGACCAATGATATCTCACATTCCCGTTCCAATATCCATTTTGCGATGTGAAGTTAAACTCACCGCCAAGTGTCCGGTTATAATCATCTCCGGTTGGCGAAGCTTCATCGAATGCTGAGCGATTGGTAAACAACGCTTTTACATTGGTTCGCCCAACAATATTCTGCTGAACCGAAGCCACTGTATAATTATTTGCTGATAAATTGCTGACTGATCTTGTATGAGTATTTAAAACCCCGACTCTTAAATCCTCGCTTAGGTTTCCGGTAACTCTCGCACCAAATAAAATCGGAACAATCTCTCCATTATTAAGTCCTATTCTTCTCGAGAAAAACGGCTTCAATCCCCATGTTCCGAAACTGGAAAACAGATCGCTGTTTTCTAAAAAGAATGCCCTCTTTTCCGGAAAGAAAATACTGAACCGCGAAAGATTGGTCACCTGTTGATCCACATCCACCGTAGAGAAATCGGGATTCAGCGTAAGATCCATTTTCAAATTTTCTCCGATTGGAATTTTAGCATCCAGCCCAACTTCTATGTCGTTTTGGAACTTGGTATCGGCTACATAATTTTTGTTTGTTGAGCCAAGCACATAAGGCTGAATTATTGCTCCGCCCTTTTGCCTTTTAGGAACCTCCTCAAATTTTACAGATCCTAAATAGCCAATATCTATTCCCGGAAACCCTAACGGAACATGACTCCAGGTGGAATATTCATTTCGCTTCATATCATTTCTTACAAAATTGATTCCCCACTCTGTAACATTGCTATCGAAATTAAGCGACTTGAACGGGATGGCAAATTCCGCTACCCAAAAATCATCATGAACTTTCACGGAGCTGTGCCACACGTTATCCCAGTTGAAATCCGGTCGGGTTCGGGAATTTTCGATGCTCACCATTCCGTCTACACGGGCTCCGGCTGCATTTACTCCAAATAAAAACCCATTGGTTTGTTTGTTTAAAGGATCAATCACCACGCTGAATCCATCGCTATCCCAGTGATACGATGAATTATCTCTTTTGAGCGTTTTAATCACTAAATCTTCTTTTTTCTGATAATTAATGGCTCCTACATAGATGAATTCTTCATCGTACATCATCCAAACCTGCGTTTGATTTACAGCAAGCCCGGTATCAATCGGGGCTTTGTTTAAAAACTCTGAAGTGATGGTGGCTTGTTGCCATTGAGCTTCGTTTAAAACTCCGTCAATATTTATTTTTTGAGTGATTTTAGGAGCTTCAAGCTCAAATATTTCGTAAACAGGTTGCTCTTGAGCTTTCATGCTAAAGGAAATAGCAATTGAGGCGATAAATGTAAGTAGGTATTTCATGGCTTCGAATTTTTCGTTGCTCAGAGATACCAATAGCTATTATTAATAATGAGAAGCTTAGATGCACTACCATTCAGATTGGATATTCTGCACAAAACAGGGGATTACTCGTGTTCGCCGAGGTGAAGCTGTTGTTTATCATCAACAAGTTGTTGTTCGCAGAAGTAAGGATTTTTCCAACAATTTCCTGAGTTTGAATACGTACCTTTTGGTTTGCTTATGTTAAATATCATTGAAAAATATCAATCGAGGTGGAACCGTATTGGCTGGCACGTTCTTTTCTGGATGTGCTATATCGCCATATACACAGGCATCTATGGCTACTTTGAAGATGATTACGGAGCAGAGTTTTTCTGGGCGATGGCGTACCTGCCTATAAAAATTGCAGCTACTTATTTCACAATGTATTTCATCATTCCAAGGTATTTCTTAAAAAAGAAATATGTAGCTGCAACTTTGATGACGGTTTTAATTATTCTCCTCGCAGGCTTTATTCAACGTTTTCTGGATTATTATGTGTTTTATCCCATTTATGCTTACGAGTTTATGGCAGGCAGTCCTTTTAATATCCCAAAAAGTATAAAGAATGTACTTAGTATTTATCCTGCAGTAGCCCTTGGAGCGTTCATAAAAATCACCAAGCATTTTTATAGCGAGGAGAGTAAATCCAAAGAGCTGCAGCAGCAGAAGCTGGAAGCCGAGCTAAATTTTTTGAAAGGACAGATTCATCCCCACTTTTTGTTTAACACACTCAATAATTTGTATGCGCTTACTCTGAAAAAGTCAGAAAACTCTCCGGAGGTAGTTCTCAAGCTTTCTGATTTGCTGAGTTTTATGTTGTATGAATGCAACTCAAGAACGGTTTCTCTTCAGAAAGAACTGGACCTGATCGAGAATTATATTTCGCTGGAAAAACTTCGATATGATGATCGTTTGACTATTAATTACGAAGTAGAAGGTGAAATAATAGGTTCGCAAATCCCACCTATGTTGCTTTTGCCTTTTGTGGAAAATGCATTTAAACATGGCACCAGTGAGTCTATCGACAAAGTATGGGTTGATATAAACATCAAAGTTGAAGACCAAAAACTTCACCTTACTGTGAGAAACAGCAATGGATACGATCCTGAAGAAAAAGCTGAGTTTGAGTATCAAAAAGGAATTGGGTTAAAGAATGTGAAGCGTCGCCTGGAACTTTTATATGAGGATGCGTATGAACTTAACATTCACGATACGGATGAAGAGTACAGCGTTACTCTGAAAATTGAAATGGATGAACTGCTAAATATTGATGAGGTTTGAAGCTCTCTTGTTTTGTCATAGATGATGAACCACTCGCCATTGAGGTCATTGAATCGCACGTCTCAAAAATTGATGAGTTGGAAGTGAAAGCTACATTCCAAAATGCCGTAAAAGCTTTTCAAGCGCTTCGGGAAGAAGAAGTCGATATACTTTTTCTCGACATTCAAATGCCGCGCCTTACAGGCATTGAGTTTTTGCGAATGCTGAAAAATCCTCCAAAAGTAGTTTTTACCACTGCTTATCGTGAATATGCGCTCGAAGGTTTTGAACTGGATGTTGTGGATTATTTGCTTAAGCCGATTTCATTCGAGCGCTTTCTGAAAGCCGTTTATAAAGTAATGGATCTGAAATCGGGTAAAACAGAAATCCACCCTGACGCTTCAGGGCCTTCTTCAAATTTATCTTATGTTTTTGTTCCGGTGGACAAGAAAAATGTGAAAGTCTGCTTGCAGGACATTGTATATGTCGAAAGTCGCCGCGATTATGTCTTCATAAAAACAAAAAAGAAAGAAGTGATCACTCATCAAACACTTTCGTATATGGAAGAGCGATTACCGACTCCCTCTTTTCTTCGGGTTCATCGTTCCTTTATCATAAATATGAACATGATCGAAAGCTGGTCGAACAATGAGATTGAATTACCGGATGTACAAATTCCCATCGGCAGAACGTACAAGAGAGAAGCATTAAAAGCACTGAATACCAATTCTGAAGTGCTTTAGGATTAGTTCATCGAATAAATGTCCATCTAATTTTTCACAAGCGGACGCTTGCGATAGGTTGGGAAACAAGTTCAGGATGACGAATTATATTTCCATAACAAAAAAGCCCGATCCTAAATCAGAATCGGGCTTCTAAATACACTTTTGTTTCTTTGCCTAAACCGTTGCAGGCTCGGCTTGTTTGCTTTCGCCATTTCCATTTAAAGAACTCTGGTCTTTGATTATACCCGGCTCTTCTTTTCCGAACATTACTTTGTTTAGTCCTCTTCTACTTCTTTCAATCAAGCTGTAGAGTACCGGAACCAAAATCAGAGTAAGCAGAGTCGCAAAAAGTAATCCTACGATTACGGCAATTGCCATTGGTCCCCACCAGGCGGCTTGCTCACCACCCATGTACATATAAGAGCTCAAATCACTGAAAAACAATAACGGATCGCTGACCAATACAATGAAGTCGAAGTTGAATCCAATCGCTAATGGAACCAATCCAAGTGTAGTTGTTATCGCTGTTAGAACCACCGGACGGAAACGAACTTTTCCTCCCTGAACCAGTGCGTCTCTCAAATTCAAACCATCACGAGTCCGCAAAATATCTACATAGTCGATGAGTACAATAGCGTTATTTACTACGATTCCTGCAAGAGAAATAATCCCTAAGAACGCCATCAATCCGAATGCCATTTGGAAAGTCACCAATCCGTAGAATACTCCTGCCATCGACATAATTACCGAACTCAAAATGATAATAGGTTTTGCTACCGAGTTGAACTGCGATACCAGAATAAATGAAATCAGGAATAGGGCGATCAAAAATGCAATTCCAAGGAATTCGAAAGATTCATCCTGTTCCTGCTGCTGACCTGTCCAGCTGTGAGAATACCCTGCAGGTAAATCTCCCAGATAATCTGAAAGCACATTCTGAACTTGTGCTAAAACTGCATTCGCCTGATATCCGGCTCGTACATCTGCGTTAATAGTAATTACACGCTCAGAATCTTTGTGATTAATTCCGCCAAGACCATCTTTTACCTCCCAGGTCGCCACTTCAGAAAGTGGAATCTGATTGCCTTCGTGTGGAATTGTAAGATCTCCCAGCGTACTGAGGTCATCCCGATATTCATCATTCAAGCGAACTATAATATCGTACTCGTTTTTACCATCACGGAATTTAGAAGCTTCAACTCCATTAATCGCCTGACGAATGGTCATCCCGATCATATTGGTTGAAAGTTCATAGAGCGCTGCTTTTTCGCGATCAACATCAACACGAATTTCCGGTCGGGGTTCGGGAAGGTTTGATTCCAGTCCATCCATTTTGGCGAATACGGAATCTTCTTCCAGGATTTTTAAAACATCGTCTGAAATTGAACCCAGCTGGTCCATATCCGAACCTGAAATTTCCAGATTAATTGGCTTACCGGTCGGCGGTCCATTTGGTGGTTGCTCCACGGTAATTTTTGCCCCGACAATGTGCTCACTCATGTGATTTCTCAGAAATTCCATGGCTTCAAATACATCGCCTTGCCGCTCCTGAAAATCCACAAAATTCAAAGCAACAGTTCCTTTATTCGGAGTATTTCCACCACCACTTGAACCGGGATCTGCAGTTATACTTGCACCCGAAGTGGCTAATACACTGTTTACATCCACATAATTAGGAAGATTTTTCACTCTGTCCCGAACTTCATCCACGATGGTTTTTGTATAAGCCACATCTGAACCGATCGGAGTTTCAACCTGCACATATACATCTCTTGGAGGGATATCTTCAGGGAAAAATTCGGTTCCCGGATTAAAAGCAATCAATACAGCAACACTCATAAATAGAACTATGAATGAAATTCCAAGCGTTGCAAGTTTATGGTTCAATGCCCAAACCAACGAACCCTCATATTTATCAATCAAATTGTTTAAACCCTCTCTTTGCCACCATCTTCCTACCGGTTCCAAAGCAAATTTATTGATCGCCCAAAGAATAACGCCCAGTACAATCAGCATTGTCCAGGTAATAAAGCTTGAAGCAAGGAAAATCAGCAAAAAGAAGCCAAGCACTCCATACAAAATTCTCTTTCCTTTCTTGGTGAGCTTTGCTTTGCCTTCCTGTCCTTCCACTTTCATAAATAATGCACAAATCACCGGATTGATTACCAAACCAACTACCAATGAACTTGCCAGTGTAATAATCAATGTTTTTGGAAGGTAGCTCATAAACTGCCCTACAATTCCGGGCCAGAAAACCATCGGTGCAAAAGCAGCAATTGTTGTAGATGTTCCTGCAATAATTGGTATAGCTACTTCGCCGGTTCCTTTTTTAGCAGCAGCAAAATTATCATAGCCTTCTTCCAGATAGCGATAGATATTTTCCACTACTACAATGGCATTATCCACCAACATTCCCAATGAGAGAATCAGTGAGAAAAGCACCACCATATTCATGGTTATTCCTACAGCCCCCAAAATAATGAACGACAAAAACATGGACAATGGAATGGAAATCCCCACAAAAGAAGAGTTTCTCACTCCAAGAAAAAACAGCAGAACACCGACTACCAAAATCAACCCGGAAATAATATTGTTTTCCAGATTACTCACCATATTCACCACGTCTATACTTTGATCGTTGGTAATAGAATAAGTTGTTGTTGGTGGTAAATTTGGAAGTTCTTCGTCCAGAATAGCTTTGGCTTCATTGGCCGTGTCAAGAATGTTTTCACCGGTTCTTTTCTTAACGCCCAACGTAATTACCGGAGCGCCTCCCAATTCAGAATAGGTTTCCCGTTCTTTAAATCCGAAAGTAACATCTGCCACATCCCGCACATAAATCGGGCTTTGGTTTTCTCCTTTTATTACTATGTCTTCGAGAAGCTTAGTGTCTTCGTATTGTCCCGGAACACGAAGCAAAAACTTCTTAGTTCCAACTGAGATATCTCCACCGGGAATTGTCACATTTTCGTTGGAAATAGCTCCGATGATATTACCGAAAGTGATGTTGTAATACTTCATCTTAGCGAGATCCACATCCACCTGAACTTCACGCTCAAGTCCACCGGTTAAATCAACACCCAACACAGAAGGAATTGCTTCAATTTTATCCTGAAGATCTTCCGCGATTTCTTTCAGAACCACTTCATCATATTCCCCGGAAAGGTTCACATTCATAATCGGGAATTCCGCAAAATTGATTTCCTGAACCACCGGATCTTCGGCATCTTCCGGTAACTCCGGCTTTGCCAAATCTACTTTTTCGCGCACTTTTTGTAGTGCATCCTCAATATCAACACTTGGATCAAATTCCAGATTGATGTTCGAATAACCTTCAGACGAAGTTGATGTCATAGTTTTGACATCAGAAATATTACTTAGTTCATCTTCCAGTTTTCGGGTAACCAAACTTTCCATATCCTCCGGCGATACTCCCGGATAAATAGTTACCACAAATATGTTGGGCACATTAATACTTGGAAAGCTTTCTTTCGGAATTGTGAGATAGGAAACGATTCCCATCACAGCGATCAAAAACAACAGTACAAGAACGCTTATGCGGTTGTCGATGGAGAATGAAGTAAGCTTGAATTCCTTTCTGTTATCTTCATCAGGGAGTGATGCCCTGTTCACTCCGTTATTTTTACTTTTGTTATCGGTACTCATAATAGTTTCCGATTTGAAATTTTTTAGTTAGATGCTAATTCAGTGCTTACGTCTTCTTTTACCGTAACACGCATTCCGTTGTCCAGAAAAGCTGACCCCAAGGTGATCAATTGATCTCCCTCAGAGAGACCACTTTCCACAACAATATCTGTCTGATAAGAAAGTCCTAATTCAACCTCGCGTTCTCTGGCTACTGCCTGCCCTTTATCGTTCTCGTCAAGTACATAAACCACATACTTGTTATTTTTTGAGTACACAAATTCTTCGCTCATTACCAAAACTCCGGTTCGCTCTGCCGTTCGAAGTTTCAGATTTGCAATCATGTCCACTTTGTATTTTCTGCCTTCAGGAAGAGTTGTTTCGATGCGAAATGTTCTGTTTTGAGGGTTTATACTACTTCCAACAAAAGTGATTTTTGATTGAAGCGTATCGCGCACCTGAGTATCAAACCATACATCAACAACGTCACCGGCATCAATAGCTTCAGAATATCTTGCGGGAACTCCGGCAACAACTTTAAAAGCGTCTGAACCGATCAATCTTACAACCGGCATTCCCGGGCTCGCCATTTCGCCCTCCTGTAGCATCTTCATTTCAACTTCACCATTGAAAGGTGCTTTAATGCTGGTATTCTCCAAATCTACTTTAATAGATTCAAGCGCTGATTTCGTTTGTTCGTAGTTATACTTTGCATTCAGGTAATCGAGTTCAGAACCAATTCCGTCTTCTTCATATACTTTTTTAAGGCGCTCAAAAGTTTCTTTAGCCTGAGATGTCATTGCTTCTAACCGGGCTTTTTCCTGCTTAAGTTTAGCATCATCAATTTTAACGATTGTTTGTCCCTTGCGAACTTTATCGCCTTCTTCCACTTCGTAGGAAATCACTTTTCCGCTCACTTCAGCAGAAATCATGATATCGTTAGAAGTTTCTACAGTGCCTACCACTCTTACAAAGGTTGCAAAATCTGATGGCGACATTGTTTTCGTTGTCACATTTACCGTTTTCACTAAATCTTCAGGAGTTTCGGCTTCCTGAGTTTCTCCTCCACAACCCATTAACAAGGCTCCGGCAAATAAAACAGTTATATAGTGTTGAGCTTTCATTATTCTGTGTTTGATAGTTAGTTAATTTCGTTTAGTTGTTTGTGTCTACAAATGGCACCATGCCGGTAGCCAGATCATAATTTGCTTTTGCAGTGAGGTAATTGAATACCATGATTGCATAGTTTACTTCGGCTTCACGAACCTGAATTTCTGCTTCGGTTAATTCTAATTGTGAACCGAGTCCGTTATCGAATCTCTTTTTTGCCCGTTCATACCCTGTATTAGCCTGATCGAGCGCTTGCTGACGAGCAGAAGCTGTTTCGTAAATTTTATCTAATTCTTCGGATGCGCTCGCCACTTCATTCTGTGCCATCAGAATCGCCATTCGCTTTTGCTCTTCGATATCTTTGTATTGAATTTGCTGGCGATCTAATTCAGCCATTCTTGACAAGCCTCTGAAAATCGGCAAGCTTAAATTAATTCCTAACGTTTGGAAGCGATTGCTGTTCTCAAAAAAGGTAGGTTCATCAGGTTCCGCTGCAGACCATTGCAAGTTATATGTAGCAGAAAGTGTGGGTAGAAACCTGCTTTTAACTGCCAAAATCTCTTTTTCTTTCAGGCGAAGCTGAGCTTCCGCAACTCTTATATCTCCTCTGTTTTCACTAATAGTAGCAGAATCGACATTAGATGCCCCGAAATTATAGGGATTCATTTTGTCGATTTTTTTTAGTTGAGCGTTCACATTTTCATCTGCTGACCCTGCAAGAATATCAAATTCATTCAGGTTGCCCTGCACATTAAATTGAAAACTGATCGGCACTCCTATAGCAACTTTCAGGTTTCTGTAAGCCTGATCTACAGCATATTTAGCTTCAATTTGTTGTGGCTTTTGGTTACTCAGTTGCACCTTTAGCTGTAGCACAGCATAATCGTCTACAATACCTGCTTTAGCTCTCGCTTCGTTTTCTTTAAGATTAGTTTCCAACCTTCTGATTTGAGCATTAGCTAATCTCAATTGTTCCTGAGCAGCAAGCACTGCATAGTATGCAATTCTTGTTTGTGTGATAACCTGCTGACTGGTTGATCTGTAAGCTTCTTCCTGAACCCGTTGATATACCGAAGAGCTTTTAATTGCTACTAAAGCTTCCCCCCTGAATAAATTCTGACTTACTGTAAAACCTCCCTGCCAATTGTTATCCGTTCCAAATTGAACAGGAATCAAAGTTCCGGCCTGACCACCAAAAATCTCTGCCGGTAAAAATTGCACCGGTATTTCAATATTTCTGGTATAGTTCAACGAAGAGGTAATATCAGGATAGACTTCTGAGTATGCTATTTTAACCAGCTCATCTGCATCATCAATGGCAAGCAACGCTCTGTTAATTTGAGGATTATTTGCCAACGCCATTTCAATGGCTTGCTCTAACGTGATTACCGATTCAGATTGTTGAGCATTGATTACAGAACTCCCAAATACCCAAATTGAGAAAGCCAGAATCAGGCTTATCTTTTTACCCATTATTCTTTTATTTAGATGTGTCATTAAAATCCGTCGCTGATTACGTTAGCCTTTTCCATTTGTTTCAAAAAATGACTCAGAGTCATCAACTTCCATTCCTTTTTCTGTTGCCATGCCGCAACCCACTAATTTCATATAACTTTCAAGCAAAGAATCCGCATCTACACCCAACACTTCCAGTAAATTAAAATGCTTAATATTCTGGTGACGATAAATCAAGGTCACCATCCCATGAGAGGTTGACATAAGCAACGCAGCTAACTGCTTTGGATCGTATTCGGGCTTAATGGTTCCATCTTGCATACCAATTTGTATAGCTCTTACCATGCATGTAAAGGTTGATTTGGAATGCTCCTTACAGCTATTTAGATATTGGCTTTCGAGATTTACGTCATTTTCTTTCAGGCTTTCCTGAAACCGCATAGCTCGGAAATACTCGGGATGCTCACTAACAAAATTCATAAACGTTGCGCCCATTTTGTTAACCAGTTTTATCCCCGGCAGGTCTAAAGAGAGCACCTTCTGAAATTCAGCATTTAACATAGCTGTAGCTTTATCACAAATGCCTAAAACGAGATCCGTTTTGTTATTAAAGTATTGGTACAGAGAGCCTTTACTCACTTCGGCTCGATCCGCTACTTCATCCATATTCAGATTGTCTAACCCTTTTTCAAGAATCAGCGCCTCAGCTGCTTCCAGCATGGTTGAGCGTTTACGCTCTTTTTCTCTTTCTTTTCGTTCAGCTATTCCCATTTATGTATATTATGACTGTGAGTCATTTTTTGAATTGAAGTCAAAGGTATAGGTTATTCAGTCCAATTCCTATAACTTTTTTGTTGATGAATTACTTTCCGAAGGTTGAAAGTGTCATCCCCCGGCGAATGCAGGGGATCTGGATATCAAATAAAACGTAGATACCTCAAATCAATCACAGATCTCGGGCATGCGCCGCGAGATGACCAATTAATTTTACCTGAGCAATAATTTCTATCAACTCTCCCAGCTTTTGGTTATGATTGGACAAACAACTAAGAGGTTATTTTGATCATCAGCGGAAAAGAAGTAAACGCAATTGTTCCCATAAAACGAATCGGAGCTATTGATTTAGGTACCAATTCCTTCCATGCCATTATTGTAGATATTTATTCTGATGGCAGTTTTCGTAAGGTCGATGATTTTAAAGAAATGGTTCAACTCGCTAAAGGAGGGTTGGGTAAAAAGCTATCGGAAGGGGCTTTCAATCGTGGCTTGAAAACGTTGAAAAATATCAAGGTACTTTGCGACAGTCATAATGTCGAAAAAATCCTCGCCTATGCTACCAGCGCCATTCGGGAAGCAGAAAACGGCGGTGAATTTATACAGGAAAGTATTGATCGCTATGACATCAAGATTAACGCCATTCCCGGCTATATGGAAGCCGAACTTATTGGCTATGCGGTTCAACACGGCGTAAAACTTTCTGAGAAACCGGTTTTAATGGTAGATATTGGCGGTGGAAGTGTTGAGTTTATTTTAGGTAACAACAAAGACTTTCACTATGTGAACAGCCGTAAAATTGGCGTTTCCAGAATGTCGGATATGTTTAAGCCGGAAGATCCTATTACCAAAGAAGACATCGCTAAGCTTGAACATTATTACGAGGAGCAAACCGATAAACTTGCTGAGGCTATTTCAGAAACACCAACTAAAACAATTATCGGTTCATCAGGAACCATGCAGAACATTGCTGCAATGATTGCTGCACGTAAAGAATTGCCCGTAGATGTTACTCTGAATGAAATGGAATATTCAGCGCAGGATTTCCATTCATTTTATAACGATTTCATCAAGCTGGACAGAAAGCAACGCAAAAAAGTATCAGGATTGGATACAAAGCGAATTGATTTCATCAACACCGGAGTTGTGCTACTTAATTTTCTGATTCGGAAATTCGGGATCGAAAAAGTGAAAATCTCTACTCAGGCTCTTCGTGAAGGGATTATTATTCGATACCTGAAAAAAGACATGATCGGTTTGCCCTGGACAGGAGAAATGGCAGATCCACGCCGAAGAAGTGTGTATGAGCTTTTAAGAAAATGTAACTGGCATGAAGAGCACTCCACCCATGTGGCAAAAATGGCACTCAACATTTTTGATACGCTTCAGGATGATCTTGAACTTCCGTATGAAGATCGGGAATTGCTTGAGTACGCCAGTCTCCTGCATGATATCGGATACTATATCTCTCATTCCAAACATCATAAACATGCGCTGTATATTATTCGCCATGCAAAACTGAAGGGCTTTCGGGAAGATGAGATTGAGATAATTGCGAATGTGGCAAGATATCATCGAAGATCTACTCCAAAAAAACGTCACGGCGAATACTGGAAATTGAAACCTGCTATTCGAAAAAGAATAAAAAAACTATCCGGTATTCTGCGCGTTGCTGACGGTTTAGATCGAAGTCATTACCAAAATGTGCAGGAATTATATCTGGATGTAAAAGATGACGAACTCGTTTTCCATATTCAGGTTCAAGCCGATCCACAATTAGAAATTTGGGGAGCTGAACGAAAATCTCATCTGCTGCGGGAAGTAACCGGTAAGAAAATTCGCATTGAAGTGAAGAGTGAGTTATTGGTGGATTAGTTTTTTAATTAGGAATAATTGAATATAAAATTAAGAATAACTTTTAATTCTTATTTCAATCTCATTTAAAATCTCATCTCTGTCTAATTTTAATTTCCATGTATTTATCCAGAAACCTACATTTTTTGATTTTGACTTATATCCTATCTTCAATAACCATTTTCCCCATTTCCATTTACCTTCAAAATATTTCCCGGGATCCTTTAATGTGAGTTTTAAAAGTTCGTAATTAAATACCCTTACAACTTCGATTCTTTCTACTGAAGCAATGTTATTCCAAGGGATAAAACCTAATCCATAAGAATAATCAACTAATCCTTCATCATTTAGGATTAATAGATGTTTTCTACTTAGGTCAACAAATGCTCTTTTAAACACTACCCAAATACAATATATAAAAGCCCCAATCGGTAAAACATCTATAGGTGAAAAGTCATTAAAACTATCAAAAATTATATACTCAAATAGCACACCAAAAATAATTACCGATATTAAATATCTTACAATTAGTTCTTTTCTTTTTGAGATAATTTTTAACTCATTCATCTTACTCCCCGAACGAACCAGCTGCTCCCGGAAATACCACAGGGCTTTCAAATCCTTCGTTAGAAACTGAAGCCACGCCAAACAGATAGTTATCAATTACTACGTTTTCGAGAGTATGCTCGGTTTTATCTTTAGAAACGAATACACTCTTTTCCCATTGATTGGAATCGGTCAATCTCCAGTAGATTTTGTATCCGGCTAATTGCGGATTTTGATCTTCATCAAGTGCATCCCATTTTAGCGTAGTACTTGGTCGAACCGCTCCCTGAATTTGTACATTGACAGGAGGATTTGGAGCCCAAGCCATTCCTGCCATGGTAACTACATTCAATCCGGTTAGTTTTGCAGCATAATCGAAATCTACGCCGTCAATAGTATCGCCGTATTTGATTCCATTTTCCGTCCTCAAATCCTGATGCTGCATAATGTAGTTCTCATTGGTTTCCATAATCCGCACACCGGGAATTCCCACAGCATTAAATGGACGATGATGTCCGCCACGACCAAATCTGTCTAAACGATATATCATCATCACATCTAAATTCTGAATGTATTTATCTGCCATTTTATCTACATAGCGAGCTACATTTCTGGATGGCGAATCAACTTCACCGCCGGTAAATCTTCGGATTCTGGCTTCACGCTCGGTTTCAACGGCTCTTGTTCCTTCTGAGAAAACTCTGGCCGTGGTGTTGTTTATCACACCATTAATTCCTTTGATATTTCCAATCATATCATTGTTGAGAACTGCCTTTATTCTCCAACCTTTTTCAAGAGCGTAATCAGCTAAAATCTGTCCACCGAACAGACCTTGTTCCTCTCCGGAAAGCCCCACATACATGATAGAGCTTGGAAATTCATATTTGGTGAGCACTCTTGCGGCTTCAATAGCACCAGCCATTCCGGATGCGTTATCGTTCGCTCCGGGAGCATCAGAAACGCCGTCCAATGCATCAGAAACTCTGGAATCGATATCACCGCTCATCATAACAAAACGATTTGGGTCAGCTGTCCCCCTCTGGATGGCAACTACATTCACTACGTTAACAGGCTCAGGAATCCTTCGCTCTCCGGAAATCACATCACTTACATAAAAAACTTCCAGACATCCTCCACATTCTTCCGAAATGTTTTCGAATTCTCTTTTTATCCAGCGCCGGGCTGCGCCTATTCCTCTTGTATCCGAAACAGTATCAGAAAGTGTATGCCTGGTTCCGAATCCAACCAGTGTTTTAATATCCTGTTCTATGTTATCAGCTGATGGAGCTTTGCCAATGGCATGTAGTGTATCCGGTGATACTGTTTGAGCAATGGCAACATCAAATGCACCAAAAACCGCAATAATTAATCCAAGAAATAAGAAGCGAATTGATTTCATGATGACTGGTTTTTTTCGTTTGATTGATCTTCGTTGTTTCCTGCCTCTTCATGTAATCTTCGGTCTTGTTCGAGGTAGGCTTTCAAATTTTCCTGAAACTTTACCTGCGCTTTTAAACCCAAACGATGTCCGAAAAAAGCTCCGGTTCCGCAAGCAACTAAAAGCATAGGAATATAAACTGTTGGAGATGTTGCTGTTCCACCTTCATAAATGCTGACCCAAAAAGCAGGAGGGATAAAAACAAAAATGGCAAATATGTATGGAGCATTACTCGCGCCCTGTAATCTCCTCATGAATCTGCGGCTTGAGGAAGAAACCATACCCATGTAAATCAAACCAAAAAGAAAAAACACAACTGTTCCCATAAGGGTGCCATTATTCACTAATGGAAGTAAATCGGTTGTGAGAAGTGTAAATCCTGAAGAAACAATGAGCAGACCTGATAAGTAAAAAATCAGTCGGGGAAGATTATCCAAAGCAGTTAGTTAGTTTTTATTGATACTTGTTATTTAAGAGTAAAGAATTCTCGGCGAAATGTCTATTGATGTATTGCGGCTTATTCCCTTTTTACCAACTGTTCATATCACGGCCTGTCCGCCGTATATGTACTATGGAAGGCGGGCAGGCCGGGGAATGACTCATCATGTTTGTTAACAAACTGAGCCTTGAATTACAAAATTTGGATATCAAAAGATCAATTAATCAACCAGTCAAGTGGATTTTGATAATCCTTATGGCGAACAACAAAAAGCACATTTTCACCCAGTGGAGATTGTGCAATTCCTGAAAGACCAATTCTGTCTCCGGCATTTAAAACCTGATTTTTTTGCACATCAATTCGACTCAGGTTTCCATACGCTGTGTAATAACCACCGTGCTTTACAAATACCACATCTCCAAATCCACTGATTGGTGATATCTGCGAAACATATCCATCCGAAACTACAGAAACCTGAGACGCAGGCTCTGCAACAATGTTAATACCCAAATATTCGGTAACCGTCCCGTAAATTGGATTCCGTGTTCTTCCAAACTGCTTGGAAACCGTTTTGCTGTTTACCGGCCAGGGCAGCACCCCTTTTGATTGAACAAATACTCTTTCGTTATCCAGCAACATTTCATTAGTTACGGCGGCATCACGTACTAATGACTTTGAATATTTTGCTACCTCGCGGTTTCTAAGATTTTCATCCGCAATTTCACGCGCTCTTGCCAATTTAACAAGACGCTCATTTTCAAGTTCCTGAATGCGTTCGGCTTCAGCAATCAAATTTGTGAATGCATTTTGTAATGCTTCTTTCTGCTCCCTGCTTTGAGTTAGCTGGGCTACAAGATCAGATCGTTCACTTCGGATAGTCTCTACTGTCTGCTTTTGTTGAGAGCGTTGATTATTCAGTACTTCCTTTTCATTTCGGATTTCATCCAACACAACCTGATTTCGATTCAGACTTTGCCTCAGATCAATCTGAATCTGGTCTAATTCATTTCTTCTTCTTTTGATTTGCTCCGCTTGCTTCGCTTTTTGCTCTTCAAACTTCTTGAGATATTTTGCCCGTACCACCATCTCGTTCATAGAGCTTGAAGTAAGCAACATTTCAAGATTACTGGATCTGCCGTTTTTGTAAGCAAACAGCAGAATCTTTTTGTAATTATCTATTAATACTTTCAACTCTTGTTGGCGGGCTTCTATCTCGGCTTCGGTTAGCGCAATTTCTTCCTCAATTTGCTTTTGTTCAGTAGAAAGATTCCCAATTTTATCATCCTGAAGTGCTATCAGACTGTTCAGGTTTTCGTATTTCCGGTATGACTTGTTGAACTGTTCTTCAGCCTCGGCTACTCTCTTTTGGTAAGATTTTATACGGGCATCTAACACATTAATCTCTGCCCGGGTGTTATTTTGTTTTTCGAGAATGTCTTTCCTTTTCTCTTCATAAGTTTGTGCATTCACCGATATTGCACACAATCCAAAAAGGATAAAAAATATAGTTACTCTTGATTTCATAACCGCTCGATGTTTATTTCTTTCGGGATATCAATGGTTAAATTTAATTTCTCAGGATTAATTTCTAACGAACGTACCTGAAAAACTACCTTCGATTGCTTATCAGCACTTAATATGGTGATTTTTCGTGGTAATTTGAAGTCTTCAATTTCACCATAACTTTCGTATTCCAAAACAGAGTAAGGTAATCCCGAATCTCTTGCCTGCTCAACATATTGAACTGTTCCATCTTTTTTGCTGATATAAGCTACCCCTTTATTATAAAATCCCAGTACATATTGAGTTTCTGACTGAAGAATTCGCTCCACATCTTCTTCTACAATCTTAAAATTCATCAAATCTAAAAGATTAACGGATGCCAACTCATTCAAGGTGGTCATTCTGCCGTCATTCACGGAAACTTTTTGGGCATATTTGTCAATCTTATTGTAGATCAAAATAGAGTCTTCATCAACTAACATACTTCCGCCGTTTATACCAATTCGGTTTTTGAAAGTAAGCACGCTTAAAGCAGTATCCGTTTCAAAATCTATGGTAATTCGATCGCTGTTTCCCGGCTCACTTACAATAGCTCTGCCCTTTCCTTTTGCCGATGTAAGCTCTCCGCTATAATTCGGAATTTTAGCAATTACTTCGGAAAGTGGAATCTCTACAGGATAAAAATCACCGGTTTCAGGCTTTGTAATTTCTGCTGATGGGGCGCAAGCCATCACAATCAGCACAAAAACTGAAATCAGATATGTAAGACTGTAATTTTTCAATTATTGAATTTTTTCTTCCAGATGTTCGAGTGAAGAATCTTTATCGAATGCTCTCTTCCACCATTTCTTTGCCTCTTCCTGATTACCAAGTTTATTATACACATCGCCTAAATGTTCCAGCACTTCTGCAGATGCACCGGTGTCATCCAAATCAATGGAAGCTTTTATGAATCGTCGGGCTTTTTCATATTCGCCCATTTTATAAAATATCCATCCCATGGTATCCAAATATGCAGCATTATCCGCATCAAGTTCCATTGCTTTTTCGGCTAACTCCTGAGCCTTCTCCAACTTCTCTCCTCTCAAAGAAAGGTTATATGCATAATTATTCATCGCATTATGATTTTCAGGATCGTATCTCAATGCAAGTTCATAAGCTCTGTCGGCCTCTTCTGTATTCCCGAGATTGCTGTTGGCATCACCAAGCGCGCCGAAAACAACCGATTTAAAAGGTTTTCTTGCCGGAGCACGTGATGCTCGTTGTATCCACCTTACGGCTTCTTCATTGTTGTCTTCCAATAAATATGCCGATCCGATAAAAAATTGAATGAAAGCATCTTCGGGTACATTTTCATCTGCGGTTTTGCCTACTTCAATAGCTTCCTTTGTTTTATTTTGGCTCAATAAAAGCTGAAGACGTAATCGCCAGGCAATATCATCCTGAGGAAGCAGCTCATTTCCCTTTTCAAGCTTTTTCAAAGCTTTTTCGGGCTGATTGTTTTGCGCGTAATATTGTCCGGCTAAGGTAAATGCAGGTCCGTATTCCGGGGAGGAATTTGCGTAAGCTTCCAGCGAAAGAGTGGTTTCCAATTTTAGCTCTTCATTAAGCGGGCTTTCCTGCTGTTTGGAATACAGAAACTGAGCAACAGCCAGCTTTTCTTCAGCGGGAATAATTTTATCCTCTAAAAAAGTTCGTATCAAAACACCGGCACTGTCCCACTTCTGTTCATCTATATAAATTCCTGCAAGATTCATCAAGGACTGAGGATCACGGGCATTCCTGCCAAGTGCTTCGTTCAATACATTTTTTGCGTCGCCTTCTTTACCTGACCGGGCATAGTATTCACTCAGAAGATTCAGCGTGTTCAGATTATCAGGATCGACTTCTCTGAGATTCTCGAGCTGGGCAATAGCAGAATCACGAACACCCATTGCTTCAAAATTTCTGAACTTCAAAAGAAAAATGGACGGCTCGGGTCCCGTCAGCTTAAGCGCCTTATCCAGCACCTGATTACTTTTTATAAACTCTCCATAATCCCGATGAGTATCCGCCAGCATAAACAATGCATCGAAATCATTTGGATGTAACCGAAGTAACTCGTTCAATTCGTTGATTGTCGCATTATTTTCCCCGGCACTTCGGTAAATTTGAGCAAGCTTAAAACGGTACCATTTATTCTTTGGGGAAAGTGAAACAGCCTGCTTTCCATAAAGTGCTGCATTTGGGAGATCTTCCATTGCAAAGTAGGTGTCAGAAAGTGCAAATTGAAGACCTGCTTTCTCTCCTAACTGTTCTTTGGCCTGAAGGAGTAACTCAGCGGAGCGTTCATATTCTTTTTGCTCAAAAGCTTCCAGCCCCTGAACATACAATTGAGTTCCTGTAACTTGCTCCTGGCTTTGGGTTTGAGCAAAAACGCTCACTGAAAACCCAAGGAATAATAAAGATGTTATGTTGAGTATTTTTTTCATTGCTATACCTAACGTAAAGTATAACGGTAAAGTGCGATTATTGCTGAATTGATTACAGATTTTAATTCAAAAATTACTATCCAACCTCATCATTTTGTACATTCCCATTGTTAGCAAAACTGATTTGATGAATGGCTGAAACGTACCGCGCACTTACCAGAAAATATCGCCCGCAAAATTTTGAGGATATCGTTTCTCAGGATCACGTAAGCAGTACGTTAATGAATGCCATCAAACAAAATCGGCTTTCTCATGCCTACATGTTTTGTGGTCCGCGTGGAGTTGGAAAAACCACTATGGCGCGTGTTCTTGCCCGGACCATCAACGAAATTGATAACAGTGTTGATGGCGAATCTCTCAATCAAACATTGAATGTGGTTGAGATGGATGCGGCTTCCAACAACAAAGTGGATGATGTGCATCATTTACGGGAAAGCGTTCGGATTCCTCCCCAAAATGGTCGCTTTAAGGTTTTTATCGTGGATGAGGTTCATATGCTTTCGAAAGCGGCATTCAATGCCCTTTTGAAAACGCTGGAAGAACCGCCTGAGCACGCCATTTTCATTTTTGCGACTACGGAGCCCCACAAAGTTCTGCCTACTATTTTATCTCGTGTTCAAAGATTCGATTTTAAGCGGATTTCAGTGGAAGAAATCGTTCATCGTTTGAGAAAAATTTCAGTTGATGAAAATATCTCCATTGACGAAGAATCGCTTCATGTGATTGCTAAAAAAGCAGACGGCGCACTTCGTGATGCCCTCGGACTAATGGATCAGGCGATTGCTTTTTGCGGTGATACCATCACACATAATGAATTGCTGCAAGCACTTAATGTGGTTGGCACTGATCGTCTATTCCAGTTTATGGAATGCGTGAAAATCCACAATGCTGATGAAGGGCTGGAATTGATCAACACACTTCTGGAAGAAGGATATGACATTCAGGAATTTCTGATCGGGCTGACGGAACACTTACGAAATTTATATATCGCCCATCACAGCGAGAAGCTGTATTTGGTGGAAGCATCCGAAGAAACAAAAGCGAAGTACAAAGAATCGGCTTCTGACTTTTCCCGTGATGATTTAATGCGCATGCTTCACATGGTTTCGGAAGCTCAGATCAAAATCAAAGACGCCAATCAACCAAGAATTCAGTTTGAAATTACACTACTCAAACTGATCCACATGGAGCGCTCTGAAAACCTGGCTAAGCTGTTGGCTGATCTTGAAGAAGTAAAAAAAAACTCCGGGAATCTCAGAGTAGTTGAATCTACAGCTGAAAAAGCTACTGAAAGCGAACCTGAAACTAATTCGGCAGAAAAACTATCTTCTGAAAAAAGTAATTCACCATCAGATCAGGAGATGGTTTCACCAGAAGCAGAAAATTCTGAAGAAGAAATCCAAACTGAAGCCGAGATTGAATCACAGAAATCAACTGAACCCGAATTTGAAGCAAACAACACTGAAGTAGATGAGTTTGATTTAGGTCCGCCTGCGTTGGCTACTAAAACTAAGAAGGTTACACAAACACCTGAGCCAGCAGAAGCTGAAGTAAAGACTTTAATTCAAAATGTTGATTCGAAACCTGTAAAATCAGTCAGTATTGAAGATGTTCAACAGGCCTGGCCGGATTTTTTGAATGTTCTCAATGGCTCAGTCACTTCAATTCTAAAAATGCAGGTGGAGAGAGCTCAACCTACTAAGTTAAAAGGTAGTGAGTTATGTATAGAATGTGACAATGCGCTGGCTAAGAAAATGCTGGATGAACAAGCCAAGGAGTTGGCAGGAAAATTGCAGGAATGTATTGGTGTTACGCTTCGTTTAAATATCGAAGTAAGCGAACGAAAAGGTAAACCGACTTCTGCCAGAAATCCATATGAACGATTCCGGGAGATTCAACAGAAAGACCCGGTAGTTCGACAATTGGTTGAACGATTTGGCGCAGAGTTGGAATATTGAAGTGATTTTCGATTGATGATTCGTGATGTAAGAATTTTTCAACTTAGCGTTATTTAATTCTTACATCACTTATATAGTTTTTTGAGTTTTAGTGGCTCAAATTGAAAGAAGTAAATTTTAGAATTTGAACAAATAGAAATAATCTTTTGTGATTTAGTGGCACAAGAAAACCAATATTAATTATGAGTGATTTTAACATGGCCGATATGTTCGGCAAGATTCAGGAAATGCAATCCAAAATGCAGGAAAGTCAGGCGAAATTGGCTGAAGTTATAGTTGAAGCCGAAGCCGGTGGCGGAATGGTGAAAGTTACTGCCAACGGACTTCGTCAGGTTCTGTCTATTAAGTTCGATGAAGATGTAATCGATCCAAATGACAAAGAAATGCTGGAGGATTTGGTAGTCGCAGGTGTAAATAAAGCATTAGAACAAGCAGATGAAGCTGCCAAAGCTCAGATGCAGGAAGCATACAAAGGCATGATGCCCGGCGGCGGAATTCCCGGAATGGACCTGTCTAAATTTGGACTATAACAATTATTAATTTTGAATTATGAATGTTGAATTAGCTTTCTTTCAACATTCATAATTTATAATTCAAAATTACATTGCAGATAACCTCAGAGTATTTAGAACGGGCTATTGAACAATTAGCCAAACTTCCGGGAACCGGTCGAAAATCCGCTCAGCGAATTGCCATTCATCTTCTAAAACAAAATGATGAATATGCGCTAAGACTCGCCAATGCCATCATCGATCTCAAAAACAAAGTTACCCGATGTAATGTATGTGGAAATGTGAGTGATTCCGATCCATGTTCGATATGCGAAAATCCCAAACGTGAAAACGGTACCATTTGCGTAGTCGAAGAATTCAATGATGTGTATATCATCGAAAAAACCAACGAATTCAGAGGTCGTTATCATGTGCTTGGCGGTGTGATTTCCCCAATGGATAACATAGGTCCGGACAATCTCCGCATCAAAGAATTGCTACAAAGAGTAGGTAGCGATGAGCCGATCAACGAAGTTATTCTTGCCCTCAATCCCGATGCTGAGGGGGAAGCTACATCTTACTACATAAACAAGTTACTAATACCGTATGAAATCGAAGTCACCCGAATTGCTTACGGAATTCCAATGGGAACTGAACTTGAGTTTATTGACGAAGCTACATTGAGCCGGGCCTTCGCCAGTAGAAATAGCTTTTAGGTTGAACCACAGAGGGCACGGAGTTTCGTAAGACAGATTAGTAGCAAGAAAATTTTTCTCTGCGTTCTTTGCGTCTCTGCGGTTAAAAAAACAAAATTTGTAAATGAATTGGTGTTTTTGGGAATTTGTCGGTTCCTTTATTCAAAGTTTTTAAAATCAATTCCACAATTCACTCTGTGATCTCTGTGGTCAAATAAATCAGAAACATGAAGAAAATTACTTTATTCCTTCTTTTAGGGCTTTTTTCAATCAATCTTTCTGCTCAGCGAACATATTGGCAGCAGGAAGCAAACTACACCATGGAAATTGATGTGGACACTGAAAATCATCAATATTCCGGAACTCAAACCATTGAATACACCAATAATTCTCCCGATGTATTGAACAGGGTATACTATCATTTGTATTTCAATGCTTTTCAACCGGGAAGCATGATGGATGTTCGTTCAAGAACTATCGAAGATCCTGACAGAAGAGTCCGGGATCGTATTTCTAAACTTTCTGAAGATGAAATCGGATATCAAAAAGTCCGGTCTCTCAAGCAAGACGGTAAAGATGTGGAGTTTGTTCACGATGGAACTATTCTCGTGGTCGAATTAGACAAACCTATTCAACCGGGAGCAACTTCAACATTTGAAATGGAATGGGATGCTCAGGTTCCTTTGCAAATTCGTCGTTCGGGATGGAATAATGCGGAAGGTGTTGAATTTTCGATGAGTCAGTGGTATCCAAAAATGGCTGAGTACGATTATATGGGCTGGCATCCCAATCCATACGTAGGACGTGAATTTCATGGAATTTTCGGCGATTTCGATGTAAAAATTACTATTGATGCCGATTACGTGATTGGCGGAACCGGAGTGCTTCAGAATCCCAATGAGATTGGTCACGGATACGAAGACGAAGGCGTAAAGCTGAATCGTCGAAATCCCAATAGTAAAATTACTTATCACTTTATTGCTGAAAACGTAATTGACTTTTTCTGGGGCGCTGATCCTGATTTTATTCACACAACAGCTCAGGTTCCAAACGGACCCAAGCTACACTTCTTCTATCAGGAAACGGTAGATCAGGAAGCCACACCGGAGGAAAATGAAGCTTTTAAGCAATATTGGGAGCGATTGCCTGAATTAACGATCAAAGGATTTGAATACGCTAATAAACACTTTGGTAAATATCCTTATCCGCAGTTTTCTACTGTTCAAGGTGGTGATGGAGGAATGGAATATCCAATGGGAACACTAATCACCGGTGGAAGATCGCTCGGAAGCTTAGTTGGTGTAACCGTTCATGAATTTTATCACAGCTGGTTTCAGGGAGTTTTAGCGACTAATGAAGCACTTTATCCTTGGATCGATGAAGGGTTTACTGTATTTGCTTCCGCTGAAACGATGGCGCACATCTTCGACAGAGAAACTCGTTTTCCTTATGCCGGATCTTACAATAGTTATTACAGCATTGCAGGAACGGATGCCGAAGAGCCGTTAACTACACACGCAGATCATTACAAAACAAACCGCGCTTATGGAATAGCATCTTACTCCAAAGGTGCAGTTTATCTGGGTCAGTTAAGTTACATCATCGGCGAAGAAACATTTCGAAAAGGAATGCTTAGCTATTATGATCAATGGAAGTTGAAACACCCAACCTCTTATGATTTTCTTCGAGTAATGGAAAAAGAATCAGGGATGATTCTGGACTGGTATCATGAATATTTCGTTCAATCGGTAAAAACTGTTGATTATGGTATACGCGCATTGGTTGGAGATAATGACAAAACCGTTATCGAGCTTGAGAGAATCGGGCTCATTCCAATGCCGATGGATATTCTGGTTGAATACGAAGACGGAACCTCTGAAATGTTCTACATTCCACTGCGAATTATGCGTGGAGAAAAACCTGCAGAAAACGATATTAAGCGTACAACATTAGAAGACTGGCCGTGGGTAAATCCAACATATACTTTTGAGATTTCAAAGCCGGCTTCTTCCATCAAAACCGTATCTATTGATCCAAGCCAAAGACTGGCAGACGTTGACAAGAGCAACAACTCTTTTGACGTTGCGGGAATGATTAAGAAGTAAATTATATTTAGATATTCAGGCATCAGGCGAGAGTTTGATGCCTTTTTTTATAAACTAACTGCACAAAATGGCGAACAAAGATTACGCTAAACTTTCCATAGAAGCACATAAAAAGGCCAAAGGCAAAATTTCCATTGAGCCTAAAATGCCTTTAGAAACCAAAGACGATCTCAGCATAGCATACACACCGGGCGTAGCTGAGCCTTGCAAAGAAATCTCGGAAGATGTTTCTAAAGCATATGATTATACAGCCAAAAGTAATTTGGTTGCGGTGGTAAGTGATGGTTCTGCAGTTCTTGGATTAGGAAATATAGGTCCTGAAGCTGCGCTCCCTGTGATGGAAGGAAAAGCCGTTCTTTTTAAGAAATTCGCTGATGTTGACGCAGTTCCTATCGTATTAGACACGCAGAATACGGAAGAAATCATCACCGCCGTAAAACAAATTGCTCCCACTTTTGGAGGAATTAATCTCGAAGATATTTCAGCACCTCGTTGTTTTGAAATTGAAGAGCGACTCAAAAAAGAACTTACCATTCCGGTTTTTCATGATGATCAACATGGAACAGCGATTGTAACTTTAGCCGGAATGTTCAATGCCTGCAAGCTCACCGGCAGAAAGCTTAAGGATCTTAAGGTAGTAATTAATGGGGCAGGAGCAGCCGGAGTAGCCATCGTTAAATTATTGTTTGAGGCTGGTGTCAAAGAAGTAATTATGTGTGACAGCCGCGGAATCATTCATAAAGGCAGAAATGATTTGAATGACACCAAAAAGAAAATGGCAAAACTTACCAATAAATCTCAGGTTGAAGGTTCGTTAGAAGATGCAGTAAAAAATTCTGATGTGTTTATCGGAGTTTCTGCTCCAGGCGTACTGTCAAAAGAAATGGTTAAAACCATGACTGAAGATCCCATCATTTTCGCGATGGCAAATCCAACCCCGGAAATTATGCCGGACGAAGCAAAAGAAGCCGGAGCGGGAATAGTAGCAACCGGTCGCTCTGATTTTGCCAATCAAATTAATAATGTGCTCGCATTTCCGGGCTTGTTCCGAGGTGCTTTAGATGTACGAACCAATAATCTCTCCACCGGAATGTTTATAGCCGTTGCAAAAGCAATTGCAGATAGTGTGGAAGATTTATCCGAAGAAAAAATTATCCCAAGCCCATTTGATGAACGGGTTCCGGGACGGGTTGCTGAAGCTGTAAGGAATTATAAAGAGTAAATTAAGCTGTTTATATAACAACAAGTCATCCTGAATTTATTTCAGGATCTTATGAATTAAGCTTTGATCATCAATTTAATCATTAAGTCATTTGAAAACCTCACAAAGATGCCGAACTAAATTCGGCATGACCTAATCCCAAACTGGAATGGAAATACCTCTCGCTTTACTAATTAAAACAAACTTCGTTGTTCCTGATCTTTTTTCTGTGCTCGCTCTATGGTAGGATCATCATCTTTGATCTCGTAATTATTGAGCATCTCCGGCATAAAACGCTTTTCGTAAATTCGACGTGCAATCCCGTGCAGTGCTTTTTCTCCTCGTGGAGTGATGGTTAAAAATCCTCCGTCATCTTCCAGAATAAAACCAAATGAACGAAGGTCATTGACAATGAGATAAGCGAGTTTTTCTGTGACACCTGCGCTTTTTTCGATGATTTCCCGGTGCGGAGATTCATCCTGAGCCATGTACAAACGACCCAACACATTCAGCTCAGCTTCGGTGAGCGGAAATCCTTCACTGCCTTTGGTTAGCAGGTTATCCCACGTTTTTTGTGAATAATACAAACCGAACCAATGTTTGCCTTCCCGAAGCAAATGATGAGTAACAGCGCAGGCAAAATGCTCGCCCGGACCTGCTTTTCGAGGTTCACCACGGGTGCGAAATAAATTCACCATCGTAGCCAAATCCAGTTCCTGGATATTCGGCGGATACTTAAAGTAAAAGTCAGTTCGCTTATGCATCACTTTTTTGGTTATCCGAATTAATCAGCTCTAAATATGCTGAAATTAAATAAGCTTTACCAACTATTGCCACGAAATCACAGAAACACTAAAATTTAGTATTTTCTCACCTCATTTCGTTACTAAATACTTCTGGAGAAATGCTTTCTTAAGTCTTTTTTGAAAATATTTGAATCGAATTTGTGGTCATTGGTGGATGAATAATTTTTTGAAACCAATCATCGTAAGGTTCACAACCATCAAGATAGTGAGGTATTTTTTTAACGAATAGTTCCCACCCTTCAAATTCTTCATTTACTTCATATGTACGATCAGCCGTTTCTAATTCCATGCATATTTCATCATAGGTAACTATGTCTCATTTGAAAACTGTAACTGAATGGATATCTCGCCAAGACATTTCATACTTGCTACCAGATTCAAATATCAGAAATAAGTCTGATTCATTAAATTCGATAACAAGACTAGCTTTCCCCATTGGAAATTCATTATTCCTTGTTGGCTATTGGATATTGATTCAGCTTTTCTCAGCGATCAACTTTACCGCATCATCCAGTGTAAACTTCTCCGGTTCCGTACCTTTTGGTAAGCCAATGTTTTTCTTCCCGTGTTTGATGTAAGGTCCATATCGACCACTCAATACTTTGATTGGCTTGTCTGTTTCGGGGTGTTTACCCAAATCGCTGATTTCTGAAGAGCCGCGTCGAGATTGATTTTTTTGCTTCAATAATTCCACGGCTCGATCAAGTTCAATTTCCAGAACACTGTCATCTTTCGGGATCGATTTGAATTTTCCATCATGAACCACAAACGGACCATAACGACCAACACCTGCTTTCACTACCTTGCCATCTTCCGGATGCTCTCCCAAAGTTCTCGGAAGCTCCAACAGCTTCAATGCCAAATCAAGGTCCACATCTTCAGTACTCATTCCTTTCAACAATGAAACGCGTTTCGGCTTTTTGTTTTCTTCGGTCACTTCTCCCATTTGTACGTATGGACCGTATCTTCCCGAAAGTAAAAATACAGGCAATCCTGTATCCGGATGGGTTCCGATCGGCTTATCTTCTTCTTCCGATAGCTTGATCAACTCTTCCAGTTTTTCTGCTGTGATGTCGCTTGGATTTAAATCCTGTGGAAGTGATGTAGAAATTTCTTCATCTCCCTTTTTTACTTTTGCATAAGGTCCATAGCGACCTACGGCAACCTGAATTCCTTCGAGTCCTTCTAACGGAAGATCAAGTAACTTCGCTTTCTGAGCGTCAATTTTATCTTCCTGCCGATCTACTTTTGCTTTAAGACCGTCTTCACCTTTGTAATAATCGTCAAGATATTCCACCGGATCTTGTTTTCCCTGAGCTACTTCATCAAGTTTATCTTCTAGGTTGGAAGTAAACTCGCTGTCTACCAAATCAGGGAAGTTTTCTTCGAGCAAAGAAGTCACGGCAAACGCTGTATATGTTGGGATAAGCATTTTGCTTTCGTTCTTGGCATAGCCGCGATCCTGAATTGTACTAATCACCGTTGCATACGTACTCGGACGACCAATTCCTCTTTTCTCTAATTCTTTCACCAACGTTGCTTCCGTATATCGAGCCGGAGGTTTGGTTTCGTGGGAATTGAAATTTAAATCCTGAAGATCGGTGGCATCTCCAACTTTCATTTCGGGTAAGAAACGCTCCTGAGAATCTAATGCTGATTCCGGATCATCACTTCCTTCTACATATGCTCTGAAGAAGCCGGGGAATAAAATCTTTTTTCCACCTGCCCTGAAATCAGCACTTGTACCGTTATTCTTTGCGGTGATGGTGACGTTCGTAAATTCCAGTTCTGCTTCCGCCATCTGAGTAGCAATGGTTCGCTTCCAGATCAGATCATATAATTTCAACTCACGATCTTTTAATCCTGATTTTTCAGGAATCACAAATTTTGAACCTGAAGGACGAATCGCTTCGTGTGCTTCCTGCGCAGACTTACCTTTTTTTGTATACGTCCGAACTCTTTCAAAAAGATAATCTTCTCCATATTGATCCACGATTCCTTCTCTCGCCGCATTAATTGCTTGCGATGAAAGATTCGTAGAATCCGTTCTCATGTAGGTAATAAAACCTTTTTCATACAATTTCTGAGCAACGCTCATTGTATCTCTTGCAGAAAAATTGAACTTTCGGTTTGCTTCCTGCTGAAGAGTAGAAGTAATAAATGGTGGTGACGGATTTCGCTTTTGAGTTTTTACATCAACATTGGTGACTTCCCAATTCGCATCTTTCAACTGCTCTACAAGATCAGCTGATTTTTCCTCATCCAGAAGAACGACAGAATCCGGCTTTTTCAGCTTTCCGGTATTTTCATCAAAATCTTTACCGCTGGCAAGTCTCTTTTCATTCAGGTGAGTCAGATCCGCATTGAACTCATCATTCTCGCCGGATTTCTGAAGAACTGCGGACAGATCATAATATGTTCCGCTTCTGAATTTCATACGCTCACGCTCACGTTCCACCAACATTTCTACGGCCACAGATTGTACACGTCCTGCAGATAAACCCGGAGAAATTTTCTTCCACAACAAAGGAGAAACCGTGTAACCTGCGAGTCGATCTAAAATTCGGCGGGTTTCCTGTGCATGCACTAATTGCATGTCGATATCTCGGGTATTTTCCAGAGCATTTAATACAGCCTCTTTCGTAATCTCCCGAAATGCCATCCTCTTTACCGGAACTTTTGGCTTTAGTACTTCCAGTAAATGCCAGGAAATTGCTTCGCCTTCACGATCTTCATCCGTTGCTAAAATCAGCTCATCGGCATCTTTAAGTTTATCCTTCAGGCGTTTGATCACTTTCTTCTTGTCCGGTGGAGTCACATAAATCGCAAAATATCGATCATCAGGATTTACTCCCAGTGTAGCCCAGCTTTCTTTTTTATATTTAGCCGGGATCAATTTTGCGGAAGATGGTAAATCACGAATGTGACCCATCGAAGAATCAACTTCGTAACCCTTCGGCAAATATTTGCTGATGGTTTTCGTCTTTGTGGGTGACTCTACAATTACCAGACTTTTCATACTCTTTCTATTGGTTTACAGGCTTTCTACAAGAGCTTTCAACTCTTCTGCGTGTGCTTTTGTATCAATTTTTTCAATGGAAGCCAAGATAGTACCATCCGTATCAATTACAAAAGCCGATCTTGAAGGTCCTGAAAAAGTTTTACCGTACATCTTTTTCTCTACGATGGAATCTGTGGCTTCGGCAAATTTGTAATCAGGATCAGAAGCAAGAGTGTAATTAATGCCCTGTTTGTCCGCATAATTTTTATGCGATCGGGTTCCGTCTTTACTAATAGCAATCAAATTGAATCCGTTTTCTGTGAACCATTCTGAATGTTCGGCAAGATCCAATGTTTGTCGATCACAGCTCGAAGTGTTGTTCTTCATATATACAGAAACAATGGTCTTTTGATCAAGCAAATCAACAAATTTAACTTCCTTCTCTTCTCCATCGTGAACTACTTTAAGTTCAAAATCTGTATTTATTTTCTTTCCCGTCTCTATCATTAGTTTGTTTGTTTGATGAATTGTTCGAGTGAGATAAACGGAATTATTCGGGGTTTTCGTTCAGTTTTCTCATTCCTGTCTTACTGGGCGTAATTCAGGATTTTAAGAATCTTTCTGAATAGAAATTTCAACCTCATGCTCAATCTCAAAATTACATGAGTTCGCAATAAAGCACATTTCATTGGCTTTTCGATGAAGTGATTTTGCTTTCGAAATCATTTCCTTCTCTGCTACAATGACTTTTGGATTAAGAGTGACTTTTGTAAATCTGCCTGATCCATTCTTCTCTTCTTCCATTACTCCTTTAGCTTCATCTTTGTAATCAACAACCACCACATCATTCACCGAACATAAATGCAAATACCACAACATATGGCAGGAAGAAATAGAAGCCAGAAATAATTCCTCCGGATTATGTTTGGAAGCATCCCCCCGAAAAGCGGGATCAGAAGAGCCTTGAATTTGAGCCTTCCCATCGATTATTATGGAATAACTTCTTTCATACGATGTATAATCAGAAGTCCCTTTGCCTGAATTTCCTGCCCATTCGAGCTTTGTTTTATAGTGGTGTTTTTTGATCATTGACTTTTCTGATTTCATAGATTTCACTGACTAAATCGAAAGATTTTAATTTTAAAACTTTCCTATCTCCTATCTCCTATCTCCTATCTCCTATCTCCTATCTCCTATCTCCTATCTCCTATCTCCTAAAAAGAAGATACTTCGCCATCGCAGCCACCACCAATGAATGATGAACCTGCCCATCCGCTACTAAATCCAAAAAATCCTGAAGCGGTATCACATGTACATTAATTCGCTCATTTCCATCTAACTTTTGATCCGACACTTTCCTACAGTTTTTGATCAAATATGTATACGTGTAATTTGTAAGTATTGCAGGATTCGAACTTACTTTTCCAAGATTGATCACTTCACTCCCTTCATATCCTGTTTCCTCTTTTAACTCTCTGATGGACGTAGTCTGCGGATGCTCTCCCTCATCAACCATTCCTCCCGGAAGTTCAAGCGTAGGTTCTTCAATTCCGTACCGGTATTGTTCAACTAACACAATTTCTTCATCAGGAGTAAGCGCAATTACATTAATCCAATCCGGAGCTTCCACAATCGAGAAAGTTGCAGAATGATCTTCTGATTCGATCTTCATATCCCTTTTTAAAACCTTGAAGATATTCGTTGTATATTCCAACCGGTTACCAATTGTAACCCAAGGTTCTATAGAATATTTAAACGGTTTTTTGCTCATGGCAGATTCGCTTTTTTTAACACATTCAGATTTTTCAACCTCCGAAGAGATTCGCAAAGCTACGGAAAAAGCCTGCGACCTGATGGAAAAAATCTACGCATCCGGAAAATACCCAAAGATGTTTGTTGAAAGAGCCTGGTCGGAACACAACCCTGTTATTAAAGGCGAAATTGCCCAACCCAAGGCATTGAGATGGTATTTAGAGCGCGAAATAACCAGATTGCTTTCTAAAGAAGCTGATATAAAAATTGAACCTTCACGGGAGGTTATTCCACTTAACGATCCTAAATTATTAGATCACGCCGATGAAAGCGATTGGGATATCACCAAGAAAAAACTGTTTCTGTTTAGCCCTGAACGCACCGACATTTCAGTCGCACGGCTGGAACATTATACCGGAACCGATGCCTGTGATTTCCAGCGATATATTCTGTTCACCAACTATGATATGCACGTAGAGGTGTTCCTCAAAAAATATCCTGATTGTATAAAACCTTCACGCGACGGAGTTCAAATGCCGGCTTATCATTATAAGCTGGATGATAACAAAGGGATCACGTTGGTTAATATTGGCGTGGGGCCATCCAATGCGAAAACAATCACCGATCATATTTCTGTACTTCGTCCCGATGCCATGATGATGGTTGGTCACTGCGGCGGGCTGAGAAACCACCAGGAAATCGGTGACTTTGTTCTTGCCAACAGCTACATGCGTGATGATCGTTTACTGGATGATTTATTTCCTATCGGAATTCCTGTAATTCCTAATTATCTGCTAAACTTATATCTGAAACAAGCGCTCGATAATCACGGATTGAACCATCGAATCGGAACTGTATTTACTACCGCCAACAGAAATTGGGAGTTTTCGAAACAACACACCGTAGAAAAAATTCATCAAAGTCGAAGCTTAGCTGTGGACATGGAATCGGCTACTGTTGCCACTAACGGATTTCGTTATCGTGTTCCGCATGCAACGCTACTTTGCGTGAGCGATAAACCGTTACACGGAAAACCGAAACTTTCGGGAGCTGCTCAATCTTTCTACCAAAACTCCAAAGAAAAACATCTGGAAATTGTGATCGAAACCATAGATATGGTCAAAGAAAATTATCCGGACGGATTACCCAACTCCAGCATTCGTGCTTTTAATGAACCGTTAATGGGAAGCGGCAATTAATTGAATAACGAATATTGAACAGAAGAATATCGAATGTTGAAGTGAGGGTTTTTGCTTAGTTAATAGGTGAGCTGTATAATTCTTCTCTCATTTCAATACCATTCGGAATAATCCAAAAGCTCCAAAATAATTTATTAGTTCATATCTATACAAACGAGTCTTCCTACCTCGGGGGAGGAAATACAGGAGGGGTATGAATTGGCTCGTAAAATATTTTTTTGTAAGGAATCCCTACTCAATCGGTCTTACTTAAGCAAAAAAGTAAAACCATGGACTCAACAAATACCGAAACTTTCTCTGCAGATGACTTCCTGAACCGTACCGTAAAAGACATGCGCCCCGATGAGCAACCCAGAGAGAAGCTCATGAAGTACGGCGCCGATTCTCTTTCTGATGCAGAACTTCTCGCGATTCTATTGCGCACCGGAACCAAGAAAATGAATGTCATTGAAACTTCCAGGGCATTGCTCGATCATTTCAATGGATTGCACTCGCTCGTCAGAAAAGAGTGGAACGAACTTCGTGTGATTCCCGGAATTGCCAAAGTAAAAGCTATTACTCTGGAAGCTGCTTTCGAGCTCGCCCGAAGAATTCAGGTGGCCGGATTGGGAGAAGAAATTCAGATTGATACTCCCGATAAAGCAGCTGCTTTTTTCGGACCAAAACTTCGTCACCTTTCAAAAGAAACTTTTCTGGTTGGATTTTTAAATCACCGAAGAGTTCTTACCGGATTTCAGAAAGTAAGCCAAGGCGGTAGCAACGCCACCATTGTTGAACC
This sequence comes from Balneola sp., assembly GCA_965267565.1. Taxonomy (GTDB): domain Bacteria; phylum Bacteroidota; class Rhodothermia; order Balneolales; family Balneolaceae; genus Balneola. The sequence continues at coordinate 1,964,962 of OZ254085.1, read as the reverse complement.
GGCTGAGGTTATGCGCCATGCCATTCTGAATCAGGCCGATTCCATTATACTCGTCCATAATCACCCTTCAGGAAATGCAAAAGCTTCTGCAGCTGATATTCAATTAACTAAACGCATCAAAGAATCCGGAAAACTGCTCGGTATCCCGGTTGATGATCACATTATTATTGCCGGGTATGATTTTGTATCTCTACGCTCGCAAGGCGAGCTCAATTAAGAATTATTCAATGATCAATTAACAATGTGGAAGCTATGAAAGAGAATGTCATTTTAAATAAAACCTATCAATTCGCAGTCAGAATTGTGAAACTACATAAGTATTTGTGCGATTCTACAAATCAATATGATATAGCTCGACAGATTCTCAAAAGTGGGACTTCAGTTGGTGCTAATACTGAAGAAGCGATCGGAGCAGAATCTAAAAAGGATTTTATTCATAAAATCTCCATTTCCTATAAAGAAGCAAGAGAAACTAAATATTGGTTAAGGTTACTTCGTGATGCTGACGTTTTAGAATCAAAAATGGTTGAATCACTATTAAGTGAAATTGAAGAAATTCTGGCAATCCTTGGCAAAATTAAAATCACTTCTTCCAAATCAATTATAAAGAACCATTGATCATTGAATAATTCTTAATTCTTAATTGATACAACCTTATCTTAGGAATTAAACTCAGAACCACTTTCTAAAATGAACGACTATCTGAAGCGAATAATCGCTGATGCACTGAAACAATTTGATCTCGATGAACTGCCGGAAATTCAGACAGAAGCTCCGAAAATAGCCAGTCATGGCGATGCTTCCACGAATGTGGCAATGATGTTAGCTAAGCCTTTGCGCAATAATCCGAGAGCTATCGCTCAGCAAATTGTGGATGGTTTAGAGTATGATTCTAAAAAAATCTCTTCTATTGAAATCGCAGGACCGGGTTTTATCAACTTTCGTTTTGCTGATGATTATCTGTTCGATGAACTACAGTCCGTTTTAGATTCCGGCGCTGAATTTGGAAAAACTGAATCCCAGAAAGGAAAGAAAGTTCTTGTGGAGTTTGTAAGCGCAAATCCAACCGGACCGCTAACGGTTGGACACGGACGAAATGCCGTTCTCGGCGATACCGTAGCAAGATTGCTGGAATGGACCGGAGCGAAAGTGGATCGGGAATATTACTTCAACGATGCCGGGCGACAAATGCGGGTTTTGGGACAAAGTGTACAAGCCCGTTATGCTGAAGTTTTAGAAAAAGAATCTAATTTTCCTGAAGGTGGATATGAAGGCGAATACATAAAAGATATTGCAAAGGAGTTAGCAACTGAAAATGACTCCTTGTCTTTGGATTCCGAAGACTGGAAACCGTTCAAAGAAAAAGCCGAGGAAGCAATTTTTGCGGACATCAGCAATACACTGGAAAGAATGAACATCAAAATGGATTCATTCTTTAATGAGCACAGCTTGTATTCGGATGGCTCCATCAACAAAACGGTTGCGAAACTTCGAGAACTTGGTTTGGTTTATGATAAAGACGGAGCAGTGTGGTTTAAAACCACAGAATTTGGAAAAGAGAATGATACGGTTTTGATCAAAAGCACTGGTGAGCCAACCTATCGCCTGCCGGATATCGCCTATCACGCCAATAAATTAGATCGTGGTTATGATTTGTGTCTCGATGTTTTCGGTGCTGATCACATTGCCACTTATCCTGATGTGCTTTCCGGAATTTCAGCTCTTGGCTATGACAAAGAAAAAGTAGATGTAGTCATCTATCAGTTTGTGACTATTGTTAAAGATGGTCAACCATTCAAAATGAGTACCCGAAAAGCTAACTTTGTTACGCTTGATGAACTCATGGATGAAGTTGGTTCAGACGTGACCCGTTTCTTCTTTTTGATGCGTTCACCAAACACACATTTAGAATTCGATATAGCGCAAGCCAAAGAAGCCGGTGATAAGAATCCGGTGTTTTATCTTCAATACGCACACGCACGCATCGCAAGTATTTTGAGAAAAGCTGTGGAAGAATATTCTTTTGATTCGGATGCTGATCTCTCAAATCTAACTCATGAAAAAGAAGAAGCACTAATAAAAACATTGCTTCGATTCCCGGAAATGATTGAAAGCGCTGCCGAAGCACGAGAGCCTCATCGCTTGATTAATTTCCTCAACGATGTAGCCTCAGCATTCACCGGATTTTACCATGACTGCAGAATCATCGGCGTTGAATCAGAAATTGCCCAAGCAAGAATTGAACTTTGTAAAGCAACTTCACAAGTGCTCAGAAATGGTCTAACAATTCTTGGGATTACAGCTCCGGAGGAGATGTAATATGAAATGTTATTCTTTTTATTTAATTCCATTACTCATTGCTTTTACAGCTTGCAAGTCTACAACCGAAGAGAATGAAGTAGATCTTTCGATTTGTGATGGCGTCTTCGTAGTAGTAGAACAAATGCCTGAGTTAATTGGCGGGCAAGCAGGGCTTCAGCAACGATTAGAATACCCGGAAGTTGCTATAAGAGCAGGAATAGAAGGCAGAGTAACTGTTCAATTTGTAGTTGATAAGTTAGGCAACGTTGACAGTGCCAGAGTAATTAAAGGAATTGGTGGCGGCTGCGACGAAGAAGCTCTGCGATTAGTAAACACGGCTGAATTTAAACCGGGAACACAACGTGGAACTCCGACTTGTACAAGAATGAGTCTGCCAGTTTTGTTTAAGTTGCCAAATTAATTAGCAATCAACTTACTAAAACAAACAATCCCTCTGGTAATCTGTTGATCTACTTTAAATCCGGCCTGATTGAATAGCTTATTGCTTTCATTTTTGGTCCAGAATTTAATTCCTCCAATTCCCATCGACTCCTGCAGTAAACGCCCGTACCACGCATCCGCTTTGATGAGATGCATTACAAAAAATACTCCATCTTCTTTTAACACTCTTCGGGCTTCATACAGTACTTTCAGTTCTTCAGTGAGTTCATTCAGCGTTCCGCCCATTACAATTCCATCAAACGTCTTGCTAAAGAAAGGTAGTTCTTTTCCATCGGCACGAACTAAGTACATACCAGTTTCATCGGCTTCTGCTTTCAATCTGGCTTCTTCTAACATTTCTTTGGAGAAATCCAGCGCTACAATTTTCGCTTCTTTTTGAGCCGCCTTCAGCGCTCGCCCGTACAGTGCTGTTGAACATCCTAAATCTAGATACAAACCGCCTTTCTCCGGAGTTGTCCATTCGATCAATAACTCATGTTCTTTTTCGATGGGGAAATCTTCTCCGGTCAGCAAAGAAAGCGATCTTTTCCGCCAAATTTCTTCATAAATAGTTGCGGTAAGTTTCCAGTGATTGGTGTAAGATGCTAAACTTGAGAACTCAGGTTGCCCACCTAAAATATCGATGATATTATTTTTTACTTCGTATTCATCTCCATCCTGAGAAGAGAGTGTACCATTGAATGGCGTGCTGAGATTAGCAATTTCTTCCGGCACCTGAATAGCGGCTCGTTCGTTTTCAGGAGATTTAAATTCAAAGCTCATAACGTATCGTTTGATTTAGTTCCGTTTCACCCTACGAATATGAAAGTGAGGTGTTACGTACTCATTTCTGCAACACAAGCGAAACCTGTGCGCCTTTGTCAACACTTAAAAGCTTTGCGGCATTTCCTTTGTTGATGCCAATTTCCAACATCCCTGAACTTCCGATAAAAGCAGCCGGATCGCCGTCTTCAACATCACCAAACGTATTTACCAAATGATCAATCATCGTATTGCCAACGTAAATCCGGACTTTTCTTCGCCCGATTACATCTTCAATTAAATTTTCCGAAATGTTGGTGATCAGGTTTCCGAAGCGATCAATATGGACTACCCAGCCTTGCAAACCGTCTTTATCACCGATTGGAACTGCCCAGTGATAAGTCACTAATTCGCTTACCTGATCGCCCACTTCTTTTAATGAAGTTCCGTTGGAAAGATGAGCAGCTACCGGGGCAAAAATATCCCGCCCGTGGAATGTTCTTGAACGCTCTTCTCTCCAAAATTTTTCTTTGTTTAGTTTTACAGCTTCGTAATCAAATGCATCATAAAACAGAGAGAAAATGCCGTTATCGGGACCTACAAAGTATTGATCTTCGATTTTCAGGGCGATAGGATTACGGTCCGTGCCTACTCCGGGATCAACTACTACCAAATGCACCGTGTTTTTTGGGAAAAGAAATGCGGAATTTCGAATTACCCATGCTCCTGCCATAATATCCTGAGCAGGAATATCATGAGAAATGTCAATTAAGCGAACATCGGGTGTAATGCCCAACATCACCGCTTTCATGGCACTTACATATTGATCCTGAAGACCAAAATCAGAAGTAAGTGTAATTATTTGGCTCATTAAGAGTAGTTATTCAGCATAACGGGCATTACCACCATCAGTATTTCTTCGTGATCGCTTTTTTCTGACGGACGAACAATTCCTGCTCTGTTTGGTGATGAGAATTCAAAGCTTACGTCTTCATCATCAATGTTACTCAATACATCTCCCAGATATTTCGCATTGAACCCAATTTCCAACTCATCGTTTGAATATTCGCAAGCTATGGTCTCTTTTGCCTCGCTGCTCATATCCAAATCTTCCGCTCTGATGGTCAGTTTATCAGTAGCTAATTCCAACCGGATTTGACGTGTTGTTGAGCTTGAGAAAATGGCAACACGACGAACGGTAGATAGCATCTGGTCTTTAGAAATCGTCAAAAACTTGTTGTTGTCTCTCGGAATTACTGAATCGTAGTTCGGATACTGCTCATTGATCAAACGGGTAATTACAATGGTATTTTCGCTTTTAAATCGGGCATGATCATTCGTTACCGTAACCTCGCAATCATCACCTCCGGTATTTTTCTGAACCAAACTCAGCGCTTTATCAGGAACGATGAATTCAGTTTCCGCACTACCTTTAATCTCTTTATTGACGTACTCAACCAATCTGTATCCATCAGTTGCCACGAATGTACTTTGATCCGTTCCGATTTTGAAATAAACTCCCATCATTGCCGGACGTAAATCATCGCTTGAAACAGCAAATAAAGTTTTGTCAATCGCATTATTTAAATGCTCTGCAGAAGTGCTGATTTCAACGCCACCATCCAACGTTGGGATTTCCGGGAATTCGTCGGCATCATCCCCAACCAGCTTATAAGAACCTTTATCCGTTCTGAAATTGATGTTCTTGCGCTCATCCACTGTGAAGAAAACTGTAATATTAGGCAGCTGACGCAGAGTTTCCAATAAACGTCGTGCAGGAATAGCAACAGCTCCGTCTTCTTCGATATCCGCATCTATGTATTCAACAATAGCGATTTCAAGATCGGTTGCCGAAAGTTTGAGCTTACCATCTTCACTTTCAAAAAGAATGGTTTCGAGAATGGGCAAAGTAGCCTTTGAAGGCACTGCTCCGATCACGGCAGAAAGCCCTTTATTGAGTTCGTTACTTGATACAGAAAATTTCATGAAATCGTATTTTAAGTTATTCAGGACAATTTTTTAACCTGTTCTTGCCCTTTCGGAAACGTGTGCTTATACTAAGAAATACTGGCTCTCTCTGCAACATCAGAAGACGTTTAAATATCATCAAATAAGTTTTTCCATATTCCGTTAAAGCGCTACTGTAAACCCTAAGTTTTTATTTACAGATTTACATGAAAAAGCTGCTCTCAGCGCTTCTTATTTTTCTTTTCGGATGCTCCGTTTTACAAGCTCAATCATTGGCTAAATATGGTTCCGATTTTCTGAGTACCGGTGCCGGGGCTCGTGCACTTGGAATGGGTTCCGCTCATGCTGCAATTTCTTCGGATGTAACCGCCGGATACTGGAATGTAGCCGGGTTATCTTCTGTGAATGAAATTCAGGGTATTTATATGCATTCTGAACGATTTGATGGAATTGTCGGCTACGATTATGGAGCCGTTGCTCTACCACTTCAGTCTAAAGATGCTGTGTTTTCCATTAGTTTTTTCCGTCAGGGCGTGGATAATATTGCGAACACCTTAAACGCCTGGGATGCGGATCGAAATGCTCCACGAGAGAATCCCGAAGATTTTATTACCCGATTCAGCGCTTCAGATTTAGCCCTTTTCTTTTCTTTCGCCAAACAAAAAAATGATTTTCTTTCTTACGGAGTTTCGGCCAAAATTATAAACCATCGTCTCGGACCTTTTGCGGAAGCCTGGGGATACAGTCTTGATGTTGGTGTTCAGCTTTCTACTGATTTTGCTGATTTCGGCGCTTCCATTCGGGATGTAACCACCATGCAAAAGATGTGGGATGTGGATGAATCTGAGTTTGAAGGTTTTCAGGATACTTTTAATGACTCCATTCCAAGCGGAGAAAATGAATATGTGCTACCCTCCATAAAATTAGGGGCCGCTAAAACGTTTAACTTCTCTGATTTCAATTTAATAGCCGCTGTGGATACCGATCTGCTATTCGAAAACCGCCAGGCTTATTACATGAATGTTGGTCCGATGAGTATTGAGCCTCATGTTGGGACAGAGTTAACTTACAAAGATGTAATAAGCTTCCGTACCGGAGTTACCGATTTTATTACCGATCCAGAAGGCGGATTTTCCGTTTCCCCCACGCTCGGACTTGGATTAAACTTCATGAATTTTAATCTGGACTACGGCTTTGCGAGCTTCGCAGGAACTTCCAGTAATTTGGGATATACGCATCGTATTTCTTTGCGATATCGGTTTCTGAAAAATAACTAAGTCTCTCAGAGTAAGGTCACTGTAGCAAAGCGGAAGTGAACGTAGCAAAGAGTCTGCACAACTATTAATAAGCCACATTCTCGTTGAGCAGATTTATCGCTGGTTCATTTATCCATTAGATTTTTATTGCTCTTAACCCGCTCTGAATGACAGTCTTTAATTCATTACCTTCTTCAAAAAGTTAAAACTTTTGCGAATAATCCTTCTCGGACCTACAGCTGTCGGTAAAACAGAATTATCTCTTCTGCTTGCTGAAGAATTTGGAATCCCAATCATTTCTGTGGATTCAAGACAATGCTTTAAGTATCTGGATATCGGAACAGCCAAGCCATCAAAAGAAGAATTAGTGCGAGTTACGCATTACAATATCTCCAATCTGGAAGTGGATGATTCTGATTCTGTTCAGGATTTTGCCAATCGTGCTAAGCAATGGGAAAAAGAAATTCTCAAAAAACACGATCATGTGTTGTACGTGGGTGGAAGTACGCTTCATTTGCAAAGTTTAATCCGTCCGGTGGATGAAATTCCTTCGGCTAATAAAGGAAACATCCAACAGCTGGAAGATCAAATTGATGAATCAGGGTTAGAAACACTGTATAAAAAACTTCAAGAAGTTGATCCCGATTGCGCTAAAAAAATGGATGGAATGAATCGTCAGCGAATTATTCGCGCGCTCGATGTGTGGATGCAAACCGGAAAACCTTTCAGCTCTTTTCATTCCAACGAAGATTTTGAGCTTCCCGAAAATACTATTGTGTTTGGACTACAAAGAGATCGCCAAGTACTTTATGATCGCATCAATAGACGCGTAGACTTGATGATTGAAAACGGGCTTATCGAAGAAACAAAGCAAGTGCTTGGATTGGGATATTCCCCGGAATGCCAATCTTTAAATGCTGTTGGTTATAGGGAAATGATTGCTGTTTTGAACGATGAAATGGAACTTGATGAAGCTGTCAGAAAGATCAAAACACAATCCCGAAGATATGCAAAGCGTCAGCTTACCTGGTTTCGAAGATGGGATTTCGTCCAATGGTTAGACGCGGATGAAAATAATCCGGAAGAACTCAAAGAAATCATACTTTCAAATTTAGCAGCTAACCAACATAAACCTTAAATTTGGGTTCACCCAAAATTACTTCACATGTACAAAGCAAAAGTAAACGTAACTTTACGCCCTTCCATCCTTGATCCCAAAGGAAAAGCAGCGCACCACGCTCTTCAAAATCTGGGACTTAATGATGTTCAACAAGTTCGAATCGGTAAATTCATTGAGCTGGATGTAGATGCAGAATCCAAAGATGCAGCTAACGAAATCGTAGAAGCAGCTTGCACCAAATTACTGGCAAATGAAGTAATGGAAGATTTCGAAATAACTTTCGAAGATTAATGACTGAACCGGTTCTTCATAGCGAAAAAGAAATTCTTTTAGCTGATGTGGAAGAACTGACTAAAACAGAAGAACAGACCGATGAAAAAATTGAAACTCCCTGGCGCTTGTTCTTATTCGATGATGACATCCACACCTTTGATGAAGTGATTGAGCAAATTATAAAAGCTAAAGGCTGTAGCCGATCGGAAGCTCAGGATTTGACCTTTCAGGTTCATAACAACGGCAAAGCGATCATTCATGAAGGTGAGTTTTTGGATTGTTTAAAGATGGAAGGAGTTTTAAAAGAAATTCAACTGGTAACCGAAATAAGAGGTTAATTTGGCAACTTTTGGCGTAATCGTTTTTCCCGGATCTAATTGCGATCATGATGCATATCATGCTATGAAACACATCATGAACAGCGAAGTAAAATTTCTCTGGCATAAAGATACCGACCTTTCAGGCATCGACTTTTTAATTGTACCCGGAGGATTTTCTTATGGCGACTATCTGCGCTCTGGAGCAATTGCCCGCTTTTCTCCCATTATGCAGGAAGTGGTGAAATTTGCTGAAAAAGGCGGTCCGGTTTTAGGAATCTGCAACGGATTTCAGATTTTATTGGAAGCAGGTCTTATTCCCGGTGCCATGATGCACAATCAGGATCTTCGGTTTGTTTGCAAGAACGTATTTATACGTTGTGAAACCACTGATTCTCTGTTTACTAATACCCTTCAAAAAGGACAGGTTTTTGATATTCCCGTATCACATGGCGAAGGGAATTACCATATCGATGATACAGGATTGAAGTCACTTCAGGACAAAGATCAGATTCTGTTCCGGTATTCTGATGCGAATGGAAATCTAACCGAAGAAGCTAACTTCAATGGTTCCAGAGAACATATTGCCGGAATTACCAATGATGGAAGAAATGTGCTTGGTATGATGCCACATCCTGAACGAGCCATGGAAAAGTTACTTGGATCTGACGATGGAAAGCTAATTTTCGATTCTATTCTGAATTCCTTGTCTGTTGCCTGAGATTTAGTACCTTACTGAATCATGAGCGAACAAATTTCATCTGATCTTATTTTGCACAGTGAAAAGCTGGTAAAAAAATACCGTAAAAGAACGGTAGTTAATGAAGTTTCTATAAATGTTCGTCAGGGTGAGATTGTTGGGCTGCTTGGTCCAAATGGTGCAGGAAAAACAACCACTTTCTACATGATGGTTGGTTTGGTAAAACCCAATTCGGGAAAGATTTTTTTGAACGATACCAACATTACCCGAAAACCGATGTACAAGCGCGCAAGAATGGGAGTTGGATATTTAGCTCAGGAAGCCAGCGTTTTTCGCAATCTGACGGTTCGACAAAATTTGGAATCCATTCTGCAGTTTTTCTCGATGCCTAAATCTGAAATCAAAGAACGGGTTGATAAACTGATTGAAGAATTCGGGCTCCAAAAAGTAGTAAATAGCAAAGGATATTCACTTTCCGGAGGAGAGCGCCGACGTACGGAGATTGCAAGAGCATTAGTAACTGAACCAAAATTCATCCTGCTTGATGAGCCTTTTGCCGGAGTTGATCCCATTGCTGTAGAAGATATTCAGGAAATTGTTGCTCAACTTACAGAACAAAACATTGGAATCTTGATTACAGATCACAACGTGCATGAAACTTTGGCCATCACCGATCGTGCCTATCTTATGTTTGAAGGAAATATTTTAATGGAAGGCACGGCAGATGTTCTTGCAGAAAATGAGGATGCCAGAAAATTGTATTTGGGTGAACAATTTAAATTAGACCGATATAAAAACGATTAATTATTTATACAAATGAAAGAAATAACCGTTGACGAATTAAAAGCAAAAAAAGAAACCAAAGCTGATTTCTTCCTACTTGACGTTAGAGAAGATTTTGAATATCAGGTTTCTAATCTCGATGGCGAGCATATTCCACTTGGAGAACTTCCTTCCAGAATGGATGAAATCGAAAATCACAAAGATTCCGAAGTAGTTGTTATGTGCCGATCAGGAGGAAGAAGCGGTAAAGCCGTAGAACTTCTCGAAAAAGAGGGCTTTTCTAACGTGTATAATCTTAAGGGCGGAATTACTTCCTGGAGTAAGGAAATAGATCCTACCATGCCTGTAGCCTGATAAAGATCAGGCTGAGGCAGCAATTTGATTTAACAACTCCTGATTGCTTTCAGTGTTTTTTAGCACCTTAAGCAGTCCCAACATAGATTCTTTCGGCGATTTCTTTAGCAAGTATCGGCGAACCATATTTCGTTCTTCCAACGAATCCGTAATGAATTTTTCTTCATTCCGGGTTCCGGAAGCAGTAATATTTATCGCAGGATAAATTCTGTCATTAGCAAGCTCGCGATCCAATACAAGTTCCATGTTTCCTGTTCCTTTGAATTCTTCAAAGATAAGGTCGTCCATTCGGGAATTTGTTTCGATAAGACAGGTAGCAATGATTGTTAATGAACCACCGCCTTCGATTTTACGAGCAGAACCAAAAATCTTTTTAGGCACTTCTAACGCACGTATGTCTAATCCGCCGGAAAGTGTTCGTCCACTGTTGGTTTGAACGGCATTATAAGCTCTTCCTAACCTCGTCAGGGAATCAATTAACAAAACTGAATCTTCACCCATTTCTGCTTTTCTTTTGGCATAGCCAAGAGCCATTTCTGTTATTCTGATATGGCTTTGTGTTTTTTTGTCGTTTGAGGAAGCGAAAACTTCTGCATCAGTAGAACGAATAAAATCGGTAACTTCTTCAGGACGCTCATCTACAAGCAAAACACTTAAATGAATATCGTCATGGTTTTCGGTGATACTCTTAGCAATTTGCTTCAGCATCACTGTTTTACCTGTTCTTGGGGGTGCTACAATTAACGCTCTTTGTCCCTTTCCAATGGGAGAAACCAAATCAATAACCCGCATTTCCACATTGTCTGATTGCTCACCTAATCGAATCCAATCCACAGGCATAATTGGAACCTGACGTTCGAAACGGCTTGAGCGAGTCCAACCTTCTACTTCTTTTCTATTGATTCGATCTACAGAGCAAACATGCTTATTTCCTCTTTTATCTTCTTCAAATTCTCCTTCCAAAATCAAACCGGGACGCAAATCCAATGCTTTTACTTCATCCGGCTTCAAAAAAGGATCTTGCGGGCTGTATGTAAATTCATAATCCAGCTTTCGGATAAAACCCCAGTTCTTTTCGTTGATTTCGAGTACACCTGCGTAACGCCCGGCTACTCCCTGATTTTCTTTCCAATAAAACTTTGGAATAAAGACGTTACCGCCTTTTTTTCTATTGTTATTACGATTTTTGTTTTTTCGGTTTTTGTAGCCTTTCCGATTTCGTCCCATAAATAAATAATGAATTAGTCTCCTTTACAATGAGTTGGTTGTTCAACGATTTTTTGAATTGATAAAGGAGAGCGGTAAAAAAACGGTGACCAGAACTGGTCACCGTGATAAATTATTTAACAGAAGATAAGAATGTTTTGCCTGATAGCAAATTATCGTACAGTCGTGGTTTTGTTTATCCAGCTGTAGCAAGGTGCAACAGAACCATCAATTTTAACTTTATCTCCATCCTGCAGGTTGTCCAATCTTAAAAACTTATCTTCACCTGTTGGTGTAACCCGCTGGTAATTTGGCAACTGAGAGTTCACAGTATTTGCTACAGAAGGATCTTTAGCCTTAGCCATATTGTAATAGTCGATAACTAACCAATAAACCATTCTGTCTTTAGCTTCAAGTTTGCGGTCTTCTGTACACTGCTCAACAGCCGTTGCATATACTCTTGCCTTGTTGATATAAGCTTGTCCAAAATTTGGATCTACTTTTATGGCAGCATCAGCAAACTGATTTGCCGTTTTAATCTCGCCTTTGTTCAAATAAGAATTAGATATTCTAAGATTCATCTGCTTCTTATTTTCTTTCGATTTTGCTTTAGATAAAGCTTCCTTGTAGTATTTTATCGCCTGATCGTAATTAGCGTTACTACTTTCAGTTTCTGCCAGCGATTTCGCGCTTTCAAATGTTGGGTTAACTTCGTGAAGCTTTTTGCGGATTTTTCCTAATTCTTCTCTGTTATCCAACTCTTCGTAAGCTCTTTCTAATGCTGTTAAGGCTTCCATATCATCAGGCTTCTCTTCCAATATTGGATTGTAATAAGCAATGACATCTTCAGGAGTTTCAAATAAATCTTTCTGATGACCTTCAAGCATTACAGCAATATCGCCTGTAGCATATTTTGAAGCTTCATCTATCATTGCTTGAGCTTTTTGAGTTTCCCCTTTATTTATGTAATTCTTAAGAAGATTATCTACATAATATCCTCGTGCCGTCTTGGTTGTTTTTTCTGGGTTCAGCTTGAACATTTCTTCAAACTGCTCATAAGCTTTAGTAACCGCATTACTCAAATTGGAAGTATTCTCGAGATAAAATCTCCCCATCTGTTGGCGGGTTTTATATACCTCTTCTTTATCTCCGTTGAATAGTTCTAACTTATCTTCATAAACCATTATGGCAGAATCCAAATAAGTTGATTTAATTGACGGGTCGGTCTGGTTCGCTGCAATTTGTGAATATATAACTGTGAACTTATCTAATTGTCGTGATAAGCTAAAGCTTGGATAATCTTCAATAGTCTCTGGTTTTGAACATAAAATCCAGCGACCAAACTTTAATGCCAGATCGTATTCTTTATTCTTATAGTTAGATTGAAATATGGAAAATGCGGCTATTGGTTTTAAACCTTGTGGAGGTTCAACAGTACACTCTGCTTGTGCAGTTAGCATGGCTGAACTCGCAAATAAAAACCCAATTATTAGTGTTAAGCTTTTCATCATTCTTCGTAATTATTAACAGATATCTATTAAACAGACTTAATAATAAGAATATTACCTTAAAATTAATTAAGCTTTCTTTGTAAAAACATTAATTCAGTCAGATTCACTGTTAGGTTTATGCTGAATATGTTCTCCTTTACTAAGTTTTGATTGTTTGTTCCCCTTATCCCGTACTGTAAACTCAAATCGAAAGAGGAAGCAGAGCGTAAATTTGGTGATATAAGTCCTAATCCGGCCGAAAACCAAAGCGTATTTATTTCTTCATTCTGTATTTCTAAATGCCCCGTATCGTAAGAAATACCTGCGCTGTATTTAAAGTTCGATAAAAACTTATCTGACCTTGACTTATATGGGTGAAACTGAGCTCCAAAACCAAAAAACTGTCTATCTTTCAAAAAACTTTCTTGCTCACCTGAAAAACCGTATTCAGATGCCCCCCAATTTTCATTCAAATATTCTACAGATAAATTAAATTTAGGCCCTGAAAAATAAGTAAGTCCAACCCCATATTTAAATGGCAATGATACTTTTCCATTTATTATTTCGCCAATCTGAACCTTTTCTTCAACCGAATTTATTTGAAGTAAAGTTTCTCTTTTGCGTTTAGCATCAATATCTGTTTGCAAACCGGTAGTAATTCCAATCTGAATAATATCGTTACCTCTAAAAAGATTTTCTTTGACAAAAAGCGCTCCAATCTTGTGTGATATCGCATTTCCATTAGTTCGAATTGTCTGAATATTCTCAGTAAAACTATCCTCTAAAAAACTTATGCTTCTTTTTTCTTCTTCTGTCAGAAAAGTGTAAGATGGTGCATAACCAATGGATAGCCATTCAAAAACTTTGTAGCCTAATCCAACTTCAAACTTTGTAGCTCCACCAGTCCCTGTTCTATTGGATGAATATTGCAATTCTGTTCCCCCAAAATTAAAGGAATCATCGAAATTGGTATTATAGCTTATTCTTGTTTCAGGATATAGAGATACCGAAAGCCCTAACTTGTTCTTTGATATCGGAAAAACGGCTTGAAAGCTTCCAAAGCTAAATAAAGAATTTGTTGAAGAACCTGAAAAGTCGCTAACTTCGTAATTAGCAAAGTCAAAATTTGCGGAAATTCTTGTATACGACCCAAAGCTCCAAAAAGCTGGGTTATTTATACCACCAGTTCTTAGGTCGTTAAAAGAAATCCCAGGAACTCCTAATGCCTTTTCTTGTGCAGAGTTATGAACCAAGGGCATACCTATTCCATAAAAAGAATACAGGGTTCCAGATTTATTTTCACTATTCTGAGATTTTGAACATTCTATATTTATGGTATTCAATAATATAGAAGTAAAAACTATAAATATGATTTTAAGTTTTGTCATTCTGCAACCTTAATCACAATTTTAGGTCTGAACTTGTTTGAGGAAGAAGAATCAAACAAAATGGTTGTTAGCAACCTCCCTCCACTTGGATTAATATTTAAATAGAGATCCTGAGATTCGGCGTCATTAAATATGTAATTATTCAGATGGTTCGTTATGTCAAAACTGAAAGAATTATCGACCGAGTCTCGTCGAGCTATAAACTCTGATGCTTTAAATTGTAGATCGTAAGCCTCTATGTTGGCATTAATTGATTTTAAATCTAAAAAATTTGGGCTTTGTCTTTGATGACCGGGTTCTTGATTAATACTACTTCTTAACTGTTCCGTATCTTCATAAAAAATTAATTGAGCCTCTAAAATATTTTTACTCCCTATAGTAGATGCGATTTCTTTAAAATTTAGCTTAACATAATTTTCAAGGTTGCTTGACAAATAGATTCTGTTTGGGACACTTGCTCCAATTCTGTCGGTATCGAGAAAAAAACCAGATGACTTTAGAGGTATGCTAATTGTATCTCCGCTACTTTCACGAATTGAATATAATCTTGAGTTTTGAAAATCTGGATAGATAATTTTTTTTGAATTGTTTTCTGGTACTAACGCAATTCCGAAAAAATTGTAGCTATAAAGAGAATCTCTTAGTGTGTCAACTCCATTATAGTACTCTAAATAATCAACTAATAAAGAGTCGGAGAGTTCTATCTCTAAACTATCCTGCTGATTATAAGTAAAAGAACCTATTACATCTGTCTCATCAAGAGACAATTCATCGTTATAACGGATTTCAGAAGGTCTCCAAAACTCATCTATTTGAAATATATCTACGTTTAAACTTTCAGTAGTATCACCATATGTAAGGTCATTATTTACATGAAGTACAAAACGGAATATTGAGCTTAAGTTTAAAGGAGCGGTTTTTTCTATAAGTTCCGGGTTCAAGTAACTGATATTGTTGAACCTTCCGAAAAGCGGATCTTCATAGGAACCTACGGGTGCCTGCCCCGTATTACCGCTATATGGAATTGAATTTAGATATTGAAAATCATCAACAAAGATAGTATCTACTGAAATTTCGGGCGTATCAATTATACCCCCGCCAACAGTATTACCATCCTCACAAGCAACTAATGTTGCTACGATTAACAGAGATAAAATAAGCCGCCAGGTATAAGCGGCTTTAAAAATGCGTTTTTGCATTAAACTTGTAATAATTTTACTTAGCTATTTTGTTATAGTATTCTGCAAACTTATCTGATACATCCTCAGGCGATCCCTGAATTTGATGAGGCTTAACTCCAAGCTCTTCAAATGTTGAATCAAACTCATCTTTGAGATAGTTTCCTGTTACTACGTGATCACAGAACTGTAATCCTAAACGCAATAAATCAACTTTTCCGTTATCAGTAAGTTTATTGATGTCTATATCGTCCGGTAACCCAAGTAATTCTAAAATTTTTGCGGTATCAGCCTGTCCTTCGTTTTCCGGATGGTGAAGGTTATAAATGATCTGAGTATTCTTAAAAATATCCACATCTTTGTATTTAGTTTTCACCAGTAACGGAATCAAACCAGCAGGCCAATCGTGACAATGAATTATATCGGGTTGCCAGCCGAGTTTCATAACTGTTTCTAACACCCCTTTATTGTAGAAGGCCAATCTTTCTGCATTGTCTTCGTAAAAGTCGTCTGTTTTTGGATTTTTAAACAATCCTTTTCTTTTGAAGTAAGTATTGTTATCAAGGAAATACACCTGTAGTTTGGCATTTGGAATGCTGGCTACTTTAATCTTCATGCTCTCCACATCCTCACCAACTTCTACTTCAATACCGGAAAGACGAATAACTTCATGAAGTCGGTTTCTACGATCATTGATAGTTCCGTACTTCGGTAAAAGAATTCTGATTTCAAATCCTTTGTCTTGCAGCGATGCCGGTAAAAACCGAAGTAAATCTGCGGTATATGTCATTCTTGCGAATGGTGAAATTTCTGCAGCAGCGTATAAAATCTTCATAAATAGTCTATTTCTCTTTGTTTGAAATTGAGTTATCTCTCATCATTTCCTGAAATGCAGGATCTTCGATGGACACAAAATCCATCAGGGTGTCTCCCCTCAGGCCTTGTCTTATTGTTTCAAGTGAAATCACCTCGTTGGGAGGGATGTTCCCCAAATTCACATTGCTTCCATATTTCTTAACGAACCAAACTTGCTGAACTTTCTGAGGCGCTTCAAAAATCAGTTTCTCAGCGGGAACCTGGTCGGTAATCTCTTCGATAAGACCAGAACGGATTTCTCCGTTAGGTCTGAACACACCTACAGTTCCGCTTTCACGAGCTTCACAAATAACTTTTTCAGAGCCTGCTTCAAGTTCTTGTTGAATTACACGAACCCACTTATATGGGGGAATTACTTCGTTGGGGTTCTTACTTCCAACTTCAGAATAAACCGTAAAATCCTGACTGAGCTCCCTGATTATTCGTTGCTTTTTCTCATCAGAAAGCCAAATGGTACCATTGGAAACTTCCAGCGTGTCAATATTGTGCTTGTTAAGCAGCTTGATATAATCATTTAGTTGACCTCTTAATAAGTAAGCTTCAAATAACGTACCACCAAAATACACCGGAATTCCGGCATTGGTATATGCTTCTATTTTAGCTTCCAGATTTTGAGTTACTAAAGCAGTACCCCAACCTAACTTTACTACATCAATTGAATCCGAACAAACCTCGCATAAATCTTCAACCTGCCGTACACTGTAACCCTTGTCTAAGACAAAAGTCATTCCATTGTTACGTGGTTTTAAAGTGCGTTTGGGTAAATTTTCTAATTTAAATGCCATTTCATCATAAAATTCAAAGCCCTAAATATACTCATTATTGCAATGGGATTAAAGAATTGCTTTAAATGAGTTATCTGTTGGTATTTTCCACTAACTCTTTGATTCTGGAACCATCCACGTTGGAAAGCATTTCTTCAGTATACCTCCATAACCAGTTTTCGGAAGATGTTCCCGGGATATTCGTTCGATGTGCTTCGTCTAACCCCATAAAGTCCTGAAGCGGAAGAATTGCCTGATCTGCCACAGAATACATGGCAAGCCGAATAAATTCCCAGTGTATTTCATCCCCACTTGACCGAGTATATACTCTTGCTCTGTGCTTTTCTACTTCCGGCGCTGATTTGTACCAACCAATGCTGGTATCATTATCATGGGTTCCGGAATAAGCAACACAATTTTGCGGGTAATTGTGAGGCAAAAAACTGTTAGTGGAGTCCGAATCAAAAGCGAATTGAATAATCTTCATTCCCGGAAAGTTGTATTTGTCGCGAAGCTTCTCTACTCCTTCCGTCACAAAACCTAAATCTTCTGCAAGTATAGGAAGCTCTCCGCACTTTTCGAGAATAGTATCGAATAACTTCTCACCGGGGCATTTAACCCATCGACCATTCTCAGCTGTTTTTTCTGAAGCTTTTACTTCCCAGTATTCATCAAAACCTCTGAAGTGATCCACCCTAATAGCATCGCAAATATTGAACATGTGCTTGAATCGCTCAATCCACCACGAAAATCCGTCTTTTTCCAAAGCTTTCCATTTATATAATGGATTTCCCCAAAGTTGTCCTGTTTTACTGAAATAATCAGGTGGGACCCCGGCTACTAACTTCCGGTTTCCTTTTTTATCCACTTCAAAATATTGCGGGTTCGCCCAAACATCCGAGCTGTTATGATCCACAAAAATTGGAATATCACCTATAACGCGAACGTTCTTTTGATTGGCATATTCCTTCAAATCCATCCACTGATTGTAAAACTCAAACTGCAGCCAGACCTGATAATCAATTTCCTTCTTGTATTTTTTCTTAGCAGCTTTTAAGGCTTCTGGCTTCCGCTGAGCCAGATCCGACTCCCATGTATTCCATGGTTGCATGCCTCTGTCTAAACCACATGCTCGAAATAATCCATAATCACTTACCCAGAATTTGTGTTTTCTCTTGAATGAAGTCAGCGCTTTTTTATCTGCTTCTGATCTGCCATCTAAAAACCGACTATAAGCAGTTTTGAATAGTTCATCTTTATTTTCAAAAGCTTGTTCATAATCTACTTTTACACCCGATGGGAGTTCGGCCTTTTTTGCCTCAGCTCTGCTTAGCAATCCCTTTTTAATTAAAACGTCCGGAGAAATCAGGTAGGTATTTCCCGCAAAAGCAGAATAGCTCGCGTAAGGTGAATTTCCGTAACCTGTTGGTGTCAAAGGGAGGATTTGCCAAATAGTTTGTCCGGTTTCTTCGAGAAAATCTATAAATGTTCTCGCTTCATTTCCAAAGTCTCCAATTCCATATTTTCCGGGAAAAGATGTTGGATGAACAAGTGTACCACTTGAGCGTGGAAATCTCATGTTTAAGATCCTTTTGGTTTTATAATTAATGCGGCAAGCGGCGGAATAGTAATATTTATATAAGCCGGCTGATTGTGCCAATCTCCCCACTTCCCATGAATTACAGAATCGCCGGCATTGCTACCGCCGTAATATTCAGAATCCGTATTCATTACCACTTCATATTCTCCATCTTTCGGAACACCAATTTGATAACCATGATGAACAGTTGGGGTAAAGTTTAAAACGATCACAAGAAAATCATCGGCGTTTTTGCCTCGACGAATATAAGAAATGAGACTATTGTCTGCATCGCTTACATCAATCCACTCAAAGCCTCGCCAATCTGAATCAACCTCATGTAAAGCCGTTTGCTGTTTCTGAACTTTGTTGAGGTCTTTTACAAGTTGCTGAAGTCCTTTATGTTTATCCCACTCGAGTAAATGCCAGTCTAAAGAATTAGCATGATTCCATTCCGACCATTGCCCGAATTCCTGCCCCATAAACAACAGATTCTTTCCGGGGTGAGTGTACATATAAGCATAAAGCAATCTCAGGTTAGCGAACTTCTGCCAGTCATCTCCCGGCATTTTGGAAAGCATAGACTTCTTCATATGCACAACTTCATCATGAGAGAAGGGGAGCATGAAGTGTTCAGAAAAAGCATATATCAATGAGAAAGTAAGTTGATCCTGATGATATTTCCGATGAATAGGATCTTTCTCGATATAAGCCAGAGTATCATTCATCCAACCCATGTTCCATTTGTAATCAAAGCCAAGACCACCGGTTCCTGTTGGGCGAGAAACTCCTCCCCAGGAAGTTGATTCTTCTGCAAACGTTATTACTCCTGGAAAAAGAATATGAACCACATCATTAAACTTTCTCAGAAAATTGATCGCTTCAATGTTTTCCCGACCACCATATTTATTGGGAACCCATTCACCTTCTTTCCGTGAATAATCCAGATACAGCATTGAAGCCACGGCATCAACTCGTAAACCATCAATATGAAATTTATCGCACCAGTACACTGCATTCGAGACTAAAAAATTCTGAACTTCGGTTCTCCCATAATTAAAAATGCACGTTCCCCAATCGGTGTGCTCACCTTGGCGTGGATCTTCATGCTCATACAATCCCGTTCCGTCAAAACGCCGAAGTCCGTGATCATCTTTCGCAAAATGAGCAGGAACCCAGTCCAGAATTACACCAATTCCTGCTTTGTGGCATTCATCAACGAAAAACATAAAATCTTCAGGCGAACCAAATCGGCTGGTTGGAGCATAATATCCGGTAATCTGATATCCCCATGAAGGGTCGTACGGGTGTTCTGCAATCGGCAACAACTCTACATGAGTAAATCCCATCTCTTTGAGATAAGGAACCAGTTCTTTTGCCAACTCTCTGTAACTCAAAAAACTCTGATGATCCTCAACATTTCTCTTCCAGGAACCTGCGTGAACTTCGTAAATGGAAATTGGTTTATCCTGAGCTTGCCGCTCTTCTCTTGATTTCATCCATTTTTCATCCGACCATTTGAAGCCTTCAATATCTGATACAACTGAAGAAGTACTCGGTCTTAATTCGGCTTGGAATGCATACGGATCGGCTTTTAATAAAGGAGCGTCTTGTACCGGACTTTTAATTTCGTATTTATATAAATCTCCGGGAGCTACATGCGGAATAAAAACCTCCCAGATTCCCTGATCATGAAACTTTCGCATCGGATGAACTCTTCCATCCCAGTTATTGAATGAACCGACTACGCTAACCCGGTTTGCGCTTGGAGCTGAAACCACGAAATGAGTTCCCTTCACACCTCCGATTGTTTGGGTGTGCGCTCCCATAAATTCATACGCTTTTTGATGATTTCCTTCTCCCCAAAGCTGTAGGTCAAACTCATCGATCAGTGAACCGAAGTTATAGGCATCAGTTATTTCGAAAGCTTTTCCTTCGTATGGAGTGATTTTTAGCGTATAAACGAATCTCTTTTTTCTTCTGGGAACTTCCGCCTCAAAGAGCCCCTCATCGGAAATTTTATTGAGCTCCAGCTTTTGTTTCTTCCCATAATGCGCAGTTACTTTTTTAGCCTCGGGACGAAAAGTTCTTATTACTAACTTCGTTTTCCCCTTCTCAGAAACCTCGTGCAACCCTAACACTGAAAACGGATCTCCGTGTGTCCCTTCAGAAATTGCAGCTATTGCACTTTTATTTAAAATCGAACTCATTAAACTCCATAGTTAAAACGGGCAAGAAGATAGCAAAAATCCCATAAATCTTTTGAATTTATACCATGCTTATCAGGGGATCATTTTCTATTTTCAATCATGAATTTTACCGGAAACATTGCACGCAGATATCTTTTCTCTAAAAAACATATCTCTCTGATATCAACACTTACATTTATCAGCATAATTGGCGTTACTATTGGCACAGCTTTGTTGATTGTTGTGCTTTCCGTTTTCAATGGGTTTTTCAGCGTAGTGCAGGGATATTTGCTTTCTTATGATCCCGACTTAAGAATCGAAGCTTCAGGAGAGAGTACATTCCGCCAAAATGAAGAATTGATCAACGCTATAAACTCTTACCCGGAAATAACGCTATTCTCTCCTTATGTGGAAGGAAAAGCATTGTTAACTAATAATGATGAGAATAAAGTGGTTGAAATTCGCGGTGTGGAAAGCGAAGATTTTCTTGATCTCATCCAAATTGAAAAAAGTATTACTTCCGGGGTATTTGACGTAAGTGTAAGAAATCGTCGACCGGGATTGGTGATAAATGAAGTTTTAAGAAATGAGCTTGATCTGGAATTGGGAGATGAAGTAGCTCTCTTGAGTGCTTCAGCCATGAGAAGAACGCTTACACAAATTACCGCTCCAAGATTATACCGGTTTGAGATTCGAGGGTCTTACAATCTGGAGCAAATTGGCGGCGGTGCTCAGATTTTTATCGATATTAAAGCAGCCCAAAGATTATTCAATGCAAGAAATGCAATCTCAGGCATCGATATAAACACTTCGGATAGTGATGCTGCACTCTCCATTAAAGATGACTTGCAGGAAAATCTTGGAAGTAATTATAAAGTATCAAGCTGGTACGACCTGCAAAAGCCGCTCTATGACGTAATGTATCTGGAAAAGTGGGGCGCTTATGCCGTGTTGATGATTATTATTTTGGTTGCAGTGCTGAATATTATTGGGTCGCTTACCATGATTGTGATTCAAAAAAGAAGGGATATTGGAATTCTGATTTCGATGGGATATTCCAAAGCGGCCATTAAATCTATCTTCAGAAAGCAGGGATTTTATATCGGCTTGATTGGCTGCGGAATTGGAGGAGCGCTGGGATTATTACTCTGCTGGCTTCAGGTTAAATTTTCTTTGATTAAACTTTCTTCGGCTTTTTTAATCGATGCCTACCCGGTACAAATACAGGCAATGGATGTAATTCTGATTTTAAGCGGAAGCTTATTTCTGTGCCTTGCAGCGAGCTGGTTTCCTGCAAGTCGCGCAGCAGATATTCAGCCTGCGGATGCGGTTAGGTATGAGTGATTTCATTCTCTTGGTTTAAGATGCTTTTCTTGGAATGTTCCTACCCATTTGCTATATCCGTCTTTTTGGACAGACTCAACTTCATATGCAACTTCTTTTTTGTCTGACTCAAGAACCATGAGAATGGTTCCTATATCTCCAACTTCTGCTTCCGGAACTGCGTTATTTGGGATTGCTACTTCAACAATTTCGTATTCTTTATATTTATTTCTCACGATATTGTACGTTATTGTTTACCCATAAACATCCGGCAAATCATTCTCATACAGAACCACATCTCCCGGGGCGATAATGGTTTTCAGGAAATCATTGGCTTCGAATAGCGAGCCCACCACTTTCACTTTTTCATCCTGACCTTCGATCATGGAAATTCCTCTCAAAATTGCTTTGGCACGTTCTTCTCCCACCAGAATGATGTGATCTAAATTAGCATTACCGATTGAAGTTCCGAATTTCTGGTTTTCTTCTTCCTCAATCTCCCCTAATTCTACCATTCCGGGTGTAATAATTATTCGCTTTCCGGAATCAAATTGAGATAAAATCTCGACAGCATTTTTGGCCCCTACAGGATTGGAGTTGAAAGCGTCATCAATAATGAAAAATTCACCTGCTTTTTTTAGCTCCAATCTGTGCTCAACCGGTTCAATATTCTTAGCTCCCAATTGCATGGTCTTTGGGCGAATCCCAAAATGATGAGCTGCACCTACCGCCAACAACAGATTTTGAACATTATGCGCACCCAGTAATTTTGTCTGGAAATCAAATACTTCGTCCTCAATGCTGATCTTGAAAGCCGAGCCTTCAGTATTGTAGGAAATATCAGAGCTCTGAATTTCCCCGGCATTTAATCCGACCATAATTCGGAAAATATCAGAGCGGCTTGCTCCCATTTTTGCAACTCGTTTATCATCCGCATTCAATATCGCCACTCCACCATCTGGCAAATTGTCTACTATGGTTCCTTTTTCTTTGGCGATTACATCCTGTGAACCAAAAGTTTCCAGATGGGCAAAACCAACGTTGGTAACAATAGAAATATCCGGCTGAGCAATATCACACAACTCCTGAATATTACCGGCATAGCGCGCACCCATTTCCAGAATCAAAATCTGATGGTGAGATTCCAGATCGTTGTTGATGACCTTGCAAATTCCCATCGGGGTGTTGTAACTACCGGGCGTAAAGCATACGCTGAATCGTTCTTTCAACAGATCTTTCACCATGAACTTGGTACTGGTTTTACCATAGCTCCCGGTAATCGCTATCACTTTTAGATGAGGCATGGAAGCCAGCTTCTTCCGCGCCCGGTTTTTAAAACCTTCCTGAATATTTTTCTCGATGGGTTTCGTAATTCCTCCGGCAATTAACACCCAAAACGGAATCAGAATTGCGCTGAAAATCCAACCAAAAGCCAAAAGAATTATATCAAACCAAAGTAAATCGGGACTAAAATTGCTAAACGGAATTCCCCAGAATATCCATCTCCCGGTGTAAGCTCCATAAGTAAAAAACAATGGGAAAAGCACTCCTAAAATTATAACCGGAACCAATAATCGTTGAACCCGGCTGGTTACCACCAAAGGCTTTTTAACTTTTTCAGGATTATAATTTTTAACTGACCCCATCCAAAAAACGCCAACGCCAAAAAAGAAAACAGCCAATGCGGTTGTGGTGAAAATTGCTCCTAAATACCATTCTATAGCTACAGCTGTGAGTAAAAACAGATTTAGAAACCCAAGATGGGGCGGAATTACCTTTTCGTCCCAGTGCTCCCTAAGCCATTGCCAGTATTCGTTTTGCTTGTACCCAACCTGTTGAAAAGTTTGCAGAAAAAAACGGGTTCGATACCAGTGATATCTGAACATGAGCACACAGAAAACAATGGAAAAGAAATTCAGGAAAGTCAGATACCAGCTCAAGTCGTAAATTTTAAAATGTGATGTTTGAAGGTTTAATTCGCATCGCCTCGAATTTGAGGAAGATGGCTCGTATATTCACCGCAGTTTAGAACCAAAGTTTCGAATCGGAGACAAATATATGAAATTAATTATCCCAATGGCGGGTCGTGGTACCCGCGTTCGCCCACATTCTCACACTGTTCCAAAGCCGCTGCTTCCTGTTGCCGGCACTATGATTGTGGAGCGATTGGTAGAAACTTTTATTCGAACTTTGGATAGAGAAATTACTGAGATCGTTTACATTCTCGGACCTGATTTTGGTCAGGATATAAAAGATCAGCTTTCTGCAATGAGTGATCGGCACAATGCAAAAGCAACTTTTCGCGTTCAGTTTCCGGCTTTGGGAACCGCTCATGCTGTTGCTTGTGCTAACGAAGATTTAGAAGGCGAAGTTATTGTTGCGTTTGCTGATACACTTTTCGATAGCGAAGAAAAGTTTGATCTCGGAGATGCCGATAGCGTAATCTGGTTGAAAAAAGTGGACGATCCCTCACGATTTGGTGTAGCTGTGCATGAAGGTGAAACCATCACTGGTTTTGTGGAAAAACCGCAGGAATTCATTTCTGATCTCGCCATTATTGGTGTGTATTATTTCAAAGACGGTGAAGAATTAAAAAGACAAGTTAACCGTGTAATTGATGAAGATCTTAAAGGTCCGGGCGGAGAATATTTCTTAACAGCTGCACTCGATAATATGATTAATGAAGGCAGTGTGTTTAAAATTGCAACGGTAGATGAATGGCTGGACTGCGGTACACTTCCTGCCTGGTTAGAAACCACCGGAGAAATTGTTGCTAAGGAAAATCCAAGTTTTGATCATGATCGTTTCCCGGGTTGTACAATCAATGAACCGGTTTTTATTGCTGATGATGTTACAATTGAAAACTCAGTGATTGGTCCAAAGGTGAGTATAGAGTCTGGCACTTCTATAAGAAACTCTACTATCGAAAACACCATTATCAGAAACGATGCTTCTCTGGAGGATGTGGAAACTTCGGGCTCAACCATTGGTGCTCATACATCTCTCAAAAATGTGAACGGGAAAGTAGATGTTGGGGATCATTCGAGTTTGGAGATTGATTAAATGAAGCCTCAAGTATGCTTTATTTTTTTGTATCTGATTTTTCTTTCGTGTAGTTCTTCAAAAAGTATTTCGAAAGTTAATACCGATGAGTCAATATTCAGATATACTGTTCTTGCCTCCGGTGACACTCTCTTCTTAGATAAACAAACAGACTTATTATCAGTTTATGGTGATTCGATAAACAAAAATACTTACAGGGTCCCAATGTCATTCCCTGGAGTTGAATCTATGTTTGTAAAAACAAGTTCGGTTAAAGACATAGTGAAAAATCAGCTATTTATTTATGATCAATCCTATGATTTTGATAAAGAAATTAAAAGCTATGCAAAAGATTTTGGAAAACCAGACTCATTTTATGTAAGACCTTATCTTAAAGCATACTATTGGAATGATGGTGTGACTCTCTTTCAAATGATGAGGTTTCAATCAGAAACAAAGGATCAATCTTATTCAATACTTAGAAGTGATAATATCACAAATGAGTTTTCCTTTGATTTTGATAAACTTGAAAAACTTAGGGGTAATTATTCAACTAAAGACATTATTGCCACCAGCAAAATCTTTAGTATAATTTTGAATCAGGATCAGGATATTTTAGCAAAATTACAGTCTTCTTTACCAGACTCCTTAGTTAGAAGATTAACTCCTTTAGTAAATAAACACTATAGTAGTAAAAGATTATACTCCTACATCGAGGATTACATTATTTCTGAATCAAAAACTGAAACCACTGATTCTTTATTCCAATGGTTATTTAGCGAATGGTTTATAGAACTATCATATAAAACTGATAATTACCAACCAGAAAAAACTATTGAAGAGTACGTTAGTTCCATACGAACCAATCCTCCTCCAAGAAATCGATCAATTATTTTTTATGACTTTGTGAAGGCTAATAATGCAGGTAGTTTTTTCTATGATATTCAAACAGCTACTTCAGATGTTATCAATGATATTTTTAGTTTATTTGGGTATGAAAATTTACGCTCTGAACCGATCAGTGAAGAAGCACGATCTCAACTTATCAATCAGTATGAACTGAGTACCCTTGTTTCTTTTTTATGGAAGATGAAACCGTTAACTAATGATGAAGTATCCAAGATGACTAGCGCTTATAATTCCAAATCAGGTTCATGGTATGTTGAAACTTATTCTGATGCGGTTGCCAATTCGATATCCAGAGCTGGAAATGAATTGTTATTTGAGCTTCGAGAAATCGACTAGGCTATTTTATAATTAGATAACATAATATCTATTTCACTTTAAAAGTTTCTTTGGCAAAAACTTCATCTTCGTAACCAATCAGATAGGCTTTGATGGTATAGTTACCAGGTTCAAGATTGATATCGAAAAAAGTGGGCAGTTCCAGGGTTTTAGTATCTTCAGGTTCCAATTCAAACTCTGTCAATGCTCTTGTACAAATTAACTTTTCTTCAGCTCTAAACTTTTTATTTCCATTCTGAGAAATCAAAAATGAGACTTGGCAACCTGAGTTAAAGTTATACTCTTTTGCTTTATTTGTGCCGTTTCTAACTGTAAAAGCAGCATCAATATCACTTATTTTTTTGATTTCATTTGATTTAAGGTCCAGATCAGCATTCAAATTTCCTTCCCCAAGATTCAATGCATCGCAAGAGATAAATAGGGCGCTTAATGCAAGTAGTATAAACCGTACCATGTTATTTTTCGATTTCTTTCGAATTAGTTTTTAAATACAAAGCCAGCTCTTTCTTTTCAAGTTTACCACTTGCCAATTCTACAATAGTAGCATACAAAGACTTTTTATCTGCTATTAATCTAAACCCATTTACATGCAAAAAAGTATAAATCGCAATTAAGGCTGTTCTCTTGTTTCCATCAAAAAATGGATGGTTCTGGCAAATATGATATCCATAAGCAGCAGCCATATCGAAAATAGTTTCGTGAACATACTCTCCTCCAAAACTCGCTTTAGGTTGAGCTAAGGCAGACTCTGATAATTCATGACTTCTTACTCCCGGCGAACCGCCGTACAGTTTTACCTGATCATCATGAAATTCAATAATAGTTTCTTTGGTCAGGAATCTGATCACTTTGCCAATTCTTTAAGCACATCTTTATAGTCCATATTAGCACTTCGGTATGCTTCCGCCCACTCCTCAAATTCTGTATCAACGGGATCGAGTTTTAAACTACCTTCTTCTGTTTTGATTGATAATGTATCTCCATCTTTTAGATGTAACTCTTCAACAACATTCTTTGGGAGTGTTACCCCCAAACTATTTCCCACTTTTCTGACTTTTGTTTCCATTATCAAGAATTTTGTTATAACAATGTTATAATTTAATCAATTAACATATTAATCAGAAGATTATTTCACAATGGTAACCACACCATTAAACTTATCAATAATATAATTACTGATTCCTCCGGGCTTGCCATCATTTACATCCCATTTAAAATCCGCTCCTCCGATTAAGATATGGTCGCAATCTATTTCCTTAGCAGTTTTTACAATGGTTTTACCGGGATCACCAACTTCAACCCTCAAATCAGGATCTACTTCAGGGCCGCTCTGCTGTTCAAATAAAAACTTAGCCATCTCCACAATTCCCTTGGCAGTGTCTTCACTTTCTTTTTTGTCTGCCACCACTAAAATTGTCACCGATGGTTTGTTGTTAAGCTGCGCTGATAATAATCCCGCATGTTTTACTGCTTCGCTTGCATATTTACTTCCATTCGTAGCTATCAGCCAGTTGGTTGGAAATTCCATATCTATGATGTTTTTATTTACCCTTACTTAAATTTTTATCTAACAAACGCTGAAAGCATCCCTTAAGATTGGTATCTTTTGCCGATGGATTTTCCGCATAAAATACCTGCTTCTCATACTTCCGTATTTCAAATCATAAGCAATGCCGCTGCAACTGTCAATCAGCCGGTTTATGTTGTAGGCGGATATGTTCGCGACTATTATTTAAATCGGCTACAACAAACAGAACCTGACCTCGACTTTGTTACGCTTGGCTCCGGAATTTCTTTGGCTGAAGAAGTGCAGAAACTCATTCCCGGTTCTCATCTTTCCGTTTTCAAGCAGTTTGGAACGGCGATGGTTAAAACCGATGAGTTAGAACTCGAATTTGTGGGCGCCAGAAAGGAAAGCTATCGCAAAAATTCCCGAAAACCCATCGTTGAAGACGGAACCCTGAAAGACGATCAACTTCGCAGAGACTTAACAATCAATGCATTATCCTGGAGCTTGAACAAAAATGATTACGGAACACTAAATGATCCTTTCGGAGGCATTCAGGATTTAAAAGATGAATTGATTCGAACCCCGATTGATCCAGAGCAAACCTTCGATGACGATCCGTTAAGAATGCTTCGTGCAATTCGTTTTGCCACTCAGCTGCAATTCAGGATCGAGCAAAAAACATATGACGCCATTTGTAAGATGGCTCCAAGATTGGAGATAATTTCGAAAGAGCGAATCATTACGGAGCTCAATAAGATTGTCATGGCTGATAAACCTTCTGTGGGTTTTGCGCATCTTTTTCATACCGGATTATTGAAAGAGTTTTTTCCACAGATGGAAAAACTTCAGGGGGTTCAGGAGAAAAACGGTCAGACTCATAAAGATAATTTCTGGCACACCTTGCAGGTATTGGATAACGTTGCGGAATACGGAGGCGATCTTTGGCTTCGCTGGGCTGCCATCATGCATGATATAGCAAAACCACCAACTCAACGCTTTGATGAGCAGGCGGGCTGGACTTTTCACGGGCACGATGCCTTGGGGGCAAAGTGGACTAAAGGAATTTTTCGACAGCTTGGATTGCCGCTGGATGAACGCATGCGATACGTTCGCAAATTAGTGAGACTTCATCTGCGCCCTATTGCTTTGGTTTCTGATGAAGTGAGCGACAGCGCCGTTCGCCGATTAATTTATGAAGCCGGAGATGATATTGATGACCTGATGACGCTTTGCCGGGCGGACATCACCAGTAAAAATGAAAACAAGGTAGAACGGTTTCAGGAAAACTTTAACCGGGTTGAAAAAAAGATCAAAGAGGTTGAAGAAAAAGACCGAATTCGAAACTGGAAAAATCCTGTATCCGGTGAAGAAATTATGAAAGCACTGGACTTAAAACCCAGCAAAACAATCGGCGATATTAAAGATTCGATCAAAGAAGCTATTCTGAATGGAGACATTCCGAATAATCACGATGCAGCTTTTGAATTTATGATGAATAACAAAGACAAATTTTTGGAGGAGGAAAGTGATAAAGTGACAAAGTAACATTAGCACTTTGTGCTATATTTAGTAACAAGTCTGGGTTTCCAAACTTTGTTACTAAAAGCGTAGCTTTAATACTTTGTAACTTTGATACTGAATAAATGAAGGAACTCTGGATTTCCAATTCATACGCAAAAATTAATCTTGGATTAAATGTTCTTGAACGACTGGATTCGGGATATCATAACATTGAAACCGGATTTTGTTTTATCGAGTGGTCCGATCGTTTTGAAGTAACTCCTGCAAGCCGTAACAGTCTCACGATGAGCGACGAAAGCATCCCAGTGGACGATTCCAATCTTATAGTAAAGGCTGTTCAGCTTTTAGAAAAGAAAGCAGGATTAAAAGATCAGTTCCACATCAAAGTAGAAAAGAATATTCCGGCAGGAGCA
Source organism: Balneola sp. (assembly GCA_965267565.1). Classification (GTDB taxonomy): domain Bacteria; phylum Bacteroidota; class Rhodothermia; order Balneolales; family Balneolaceae; genus Balneola. Next base: position 1,934,963 of record OZ254085.1, on the reverse strand, counting down.
GGACTTGGAGGCGGAAGCAGTAACGCGGCTACAACTCTTAGAATGATTAACAAGATCGCCAACCTCGGACTTTCAGAAGTCGACTTGATGGAATTAGGAAAAAAGCTTGGAGCAGATGTTCCGTTCTTTATCAAAGGGAAGCCCGGGTTTGCCACAGGAACCGGAACTGAAATTGAATCTGTCGACATTCAGCCGGACTCATGGATTGTCACCATTTTTCCCGGAGAAAGCAGCAGTACTCCTGAAGCGTACCAATTTGTTGAGCCAAATCCTGAACCAGAATTTTCTCTTAAAAAGGTATTAACAGAAGAGCCTGTGGAAGAGTGGCAATATCTGGTAATTAATGATCTGGAAGCTTCTGTTTTTCCCCGATTGAACATTGTTGGAAATTTTAAAGATCAATGTTATGAATTTGGAGCTTCGTATGCCTCAATGAGCGGAAGCGGTTCCAGTGTTTTTGGAATTTTTGAGCAGGATTTTGTTGCAATTCACGCATATGAGTCGTTTCATAATCTTGGTTTTTCAGCAAATTTAACGAGACCAAATTTTGAGCCCGATTTAGGGATATACAAGAAATTAACTGATTGATATAAAGCAATTAATAACTGAAGCTTAAATGGCTAAAAAGAAGACTACTAAGAAATTGGATTTACGCTCGGGGATGGACAAAGATTCTCTCCGGGAAGATATTAAAATGCACCTTCGTCATACGTTGGCAAAAGACGAATTCTCAAAAACCAACTGGGATAATTACAGAAGTGTAGTGTTAACGCTGATGGATCGCCTGAATGAAAGGTGGCTAACTACGCAGCAGCATTATCATGAATCAGGTGCAAAGCGGGTTTACTATTTGTCGATGGAATATCTAATTGGACGTTTGCTCGACAATATGGTGGTAAACTTAGATGTACAGCAGGAAGTTGCAGATGCTCTGGAAGAAGTTGGATTGAATTACGATGAAATCAGAGATGCAGAATGGGATGCAGGACTTGGTAATGGTGGTCTTGGAAGATTAGCAGCTTGTTTTCTGGATTCCATGGCCACGCTCGGAATTCCTGCCATTGGTTACGGACTTCGCTACGATTACGGAATTTTTTATCAAACTATGGAAAACGGTTTCCAGATCGAAAAGCCTGATCTTTGGTTACGCTATGGAAACCCTTGGGATATCGTTCGACCAAAAGTTCAATATCCGGTAGAATTTTACGGAAATCAGGGAATGATTCAGTCGGACAAAGAGGGACTCCATTATACCTGGGAAAACACCCGGAAAGTTCAGGCGGTTGCCTACGACACACCTATTCCAGGATACGACAATGGTATTGTAAATAACCTGAGACTGTGGAAAGCCGAATCAGATGCCGCACTCGACCTCAAAAGTTTTAATCAGGGACAATACATCGATGCAGTAAAAGACAACCAGCTTGAACAGAATATTACCCGCGTACTTTATCCGAATGACAAAGTATTCGTGGGACAGGAATTGAGATTGAAGCAGGAATATTTCCTTGTTTCAGCTTCTATGCAGGATATTATTCGTCGTTTTAAAAACGGAACCACAGATTGGACCAAGTTCCCGGAAAAAGTGGCTATCCAGTGTAATGATACGCATCCAAATTTGGCGATTCCGGAATTGATGCGTGTGTTGTTGGATGAAGCGCATATGCCGTGGGAAAAGGCATGGGATATCACTACAGAAACGATGGCGTACACTAATCACACGCTGCTTCCTGAAGCTCTGGAAAAATGGCCGGTTTCTTTGATAAGAAATCTATTACCTCGTCATCTGAATATTATTCATGAAATCAACCGAAGATTCATGGATAAAATCAAAGCAAACTTTGGGAATGATACCGATCGGATGCGCCGAATGAGCATTGTTGGAGAAGGAGATAATCCGGTAGTTCATATGGCTCATTTGGGAATCGTGGGCTCCCGAAAAGTGAATGGCGTTGCTGCCTTACATTCTCGACTGGTTAAGGAAACCATGTTTAAAGATTTTGATGAGCTTTACGAAGGAAAGTTTACCAATAAAACCAACGGAATTACTCCAAGAAGATGGTTGAAACAGTGTAATCCTGAACTATCCGAATTGATTACCGGAGAAATTGGCGATAAGTGGATCACAAAACTGGACGAACTTAAAAAGCTGGCTCCATCAGCTAAAAAGAAAACCTTCCAGAAGAAGTTTGCCAAAATTAAGCTGGATAAGAAAAAACAGCTGGCTGATTACATCAAAGAAAACCATGGAACTGATGTTGATCCAAATTCGATGTTTGACATTCAGATTAAGCGGATTCATGAGTATAAGCGTCAGCTGATGGCGGCAATGCATGTAATCACGCTGTACAATCGTATCAAAGAAAATCCGGATTTAGATGTTGTTCCACGAACGGTAATTTTTGGTGGAAAAGCCGCTCCGGGTTATGCGATGGCAAAGTTGCACATTAAGTTGATCAACAGCATAGGTGAAATTGTAAACAACGATCCTGATGTAAAGGATAAACTGAAGTGTATTTTCCTTGAAAACTATCGGGTTACTCTTGCCGAAATGATGATTCCGGCTGCCGAACTTTCGGAGCAAATTTCAACTGCAGGAATGGAAGCTTCCGGAACCGGAAATATGAAGTTTGCCTTGAACGGAGCCTTAACCATCGGAACTTTGGATGGCGCCAATGTAGAAATCAAAGAAGAAGTTGGTGATGATAACATTTTCATTTTTGGACTGACCGTTGAAGAAGTGGAAGAGCTTCGGGAGCAGGGTTACAATCCGTGGGATTACTATAACAACAATTACGAGCTGAAGAAAGTGATCGATCAGATCAGAACCGGATTTTTTAGCCCCGAAGATCCTACGCTTTTTGAGCCTGTGATTGATGCTTTGCTTCATAAAGGTGATTACTTCATGGTTCTTGCTGATTACGCCGCTTATGTTAAAAAGCAGGAAGAAGTGGAAGAAGCCTATCGCAATCAAAGTGAATGGAACCGAAAGGCAATTCTGAATGTGGCAAACATCGGGAAGTTCTCCAGCGATCGTACCATTATGGATTATGCGGATGAAATCTGGCGGGCTGAACCGGTTAAACTGAAGAAAAAATAATTTACACTACCGTAGAGACGCAAGATGTTGCGTCTCTACTTTTTTTAAAATTCCCTCCAAAAGAAATCCTTTGTTTTCTCGTCTAACTGTTAAATTGCATTGGTGGACGAGCACAAATTCATACAAGAGTTAAAAAACGGAGACAGAACCGCTTTTGATAAGCTGGTTGCTGAATACAAAGACTCTATCCTGAATGTCTGTTATGGATACATTAAAAATGCCGATGAAGCAGAAGACCTGACGCAGGAAGTTTTTATAGAAGTGTACAAGACCATTCAGAACTTCAAAGAGGAATCTTCCCTTTTCACCTGGATGTATAGAATCGCCATTTCCAAATCGCTGGACGAACTAAAAAGACGAAAAGCTGTGAAGAGAGCTGCTTTTTTTGAAAAAAGAGTTCAGGGAGAAAGTGGTGATTTAGAAATGAAATTAACTGCTTCTGATCAACCTGATCCGGAAGAAAAACTCAAGCAAAAACAGCAACGCATTTTTATCGAAAGCTGTTTGAACGAATTACCCGATACACAAAGAACCGCATTTGTGCTCAGCCAACAAGACGGAGTAAGCTACAAGAAAATTGCAGATATCATGGATAAGAGTTTGTCTTCCATTGAATCGCTCGTCCATCGAAGTAAACAAAACCTCAGAAAAATCATGGAAAACAGATATGAACAATTTTTCTGAGTGGACAGCAAGTTTCTGAACAATCTGTCGCCTAAATTAATAGCAAAGAAATCATGAAAAACCATAAAGACATATCGAAACACCTTGACAAGCTTATGGAGCTTGCGGAGAGCCCGAATATAATTTCCACAAGCTCAGGCTTTGAAGATCGATTAAATAGCCAACTGGATGCTATTGAAGCAGGAAAAGCTGATGCAAAAGCTCGTGTACTTTCCTTGAGTACTCTACAAAAGTATGCGGCTCTTTTTCTTTTGTTGATACTCAACATTTCAGTTATTCTGATTTTCAGCAATGATGACGAAACGGAAACTGATGTTCCGCAAACGGCTCAGGAATATTCCGATGAGTACTTTCCTGATTACACCTTATTAACTTCACTGGAGTGATTATGGGGTTTTTCGAAAATAAAAAATTTACGGTCACTGCAATCTCTGTATTGGTGATTTTGAACCTGATTCTTATCGGGCTAATAACTACCCACCAAATGAAACGCGGAGACCACCGTCACGGAGATAATGACCGCAGATCTGCATTCCTTTCGAAAAGGCTTGGATTTACTGATGATCAGACTCAACAATATGAAGAATTGCGAAAAGAGCATCGCGCCGAGAAAAAGGAGCTTCAAAAACAGGTCGATGAAATGAGAAAAAAGGTTTTTCAGTTGTCACGATCTGATCAAGAATCTTCGGTTGTAGCAGATTCTTTGACTAATGAAATCGGTGTATTGGTAGCCGAAATGGAGCTGGACACCTATCAGTATTTTACGGATATCCGAGCCATTTGCACTCCCGAACAGTTGCAGAAACTGGATTCTCTTGTTCAGAATATGATTCGGTCGAGATCTTCAAAGAAAGATGATCGAAGAGGTTCAAAACCGGATTAAAGAGGTTCCCTTGCAAGCAAAAAAAAGGCCTGTCATTGCGAGGAGGCTACTACATTTATAAAAAGAGGCAAAGTCCCGATGAAGCAATCTCTTTGTGAAAGGCATGAGTGTAATCAGGGACATTGCTTCGTCGAATAAACTTCCAGATCCCATCAAATCCATATGCTCCTCGCAATGACGAATTATTCATTTTAATAACTTAGCTACATTCACAATTCCCCACTATTAATTAAAGTGTGATTTTAAGTGGATTGCTTTATTTTCTGCCAACTAACAGAATTTTATGCAAGTCGATTCAACACAAACCTTACCTGAACTTGAGGGATTTACCGCCGGAGAACTTTTTGATTACATGGGCGATCTCCTAAACACCACGCTATTCAAACTTCAGGAAACGCCGGTTACCCTGCTTTCCATTATCATTTTTATTCTGTTCTTGGTGGGATTTTCCTTTTTGGGAGGTTTTGTAAAACGGATGCTTAACAAGAAAGTTCTCCCGCGCTTCATCAAAGATTCCGGACTTCGTTTTACACTTGCCCGGATGGTTCAGTTTGTAATCATTATTATTGGTGTACTCATTTCCTTTCAGTTTGTAGGGATTGATCTGACAGGACTTGCGGTTATTTTTGGTTTTCTTTCTGTCGGTATTGGTTTCGGCTTACAGAATATCACTTCCAATTTTATTTCGGGTTTGATTGTGCTTTTCGAGCGACCGATTAGTATTGGAGATCGTGTTTTGGTAAACGGAATTGAAGGTGATGTGCAGGAAATTAATATTCGATCTACCACCGTTCGTTCTATCAACAACATTTCAGTGATCGTGCCGAATTCGGAATTCATTTCTAAAGATGTGGTTAACTACTCCTACGGCGACCCGACCTATCGTTTAGTTGTGGATGTGGGTGTAGCATACGGCTCGGATTTAGATCTGGTTTTAAAAGCATTGAATGAAGTAGCAGAAGAAAGTAACTCCGTGTTAAAGCGTCCGAAACACGACGTGCATTTACGTTCTTTTGGAGATTCTGCCTGGGATATGAAACTGCTGGTTTGGGTTGGCAATGTGAAGGAGCATTATGCGGTTTTGAATGAACTAAATCAGGCAATAGTGAGAAAGTTCAAAGAATACGATATCGAAATTCCATTTCCGCAGAGGGATATTAATTTCAGGAATGCGTTGGTGAAAGGGGATGAAAATGGAGAAGATGAGCGAGAATAATTTTATAGAGGCTCTTAGATCTAAATCTCATCTCACATTAAAAAGAAACGATTCAAACTGGGAAGTCTTAATTCCAAAGTTTGATCAATATCTGTTTAAAATTACAATTCCCGATGAGGTGAATGAATGGTTTGTATCTCTCTACTCAACAGATGCTAATGAAGAAGTGTGGTCAGATTGGGCGGATTGGTTTATTTCAGGCGAAATAAATAAGAACAATGTTCGTCTATGCCTTCAAAAAGATATAGAATACTTCATTGAAAGAATTCATAGCGCCACTAAATTTAAAATTATTGAAGATCATGCATTTAAAATATTTGGTAAGAAGTTTCTAAAAACAAAACATCTGGAATTATTGATTAATGAACAATGGAGGGAAATTGAACCAGGTGAGCTTCCGGACGATTTTCAAATTTCAGAAAATTCAAATAATACCACTGAAAAATGGTGCGTAGTAGCTAATGTTAAACAAGAAGTTCCATATGGTCCCGGAGGAAAAGAAAAGAAATCGGGTTTAAGAAAGTTTAAAGCTGGAGCGAAATTGCATTTAGTTGGATCATATGGTGGTACCTGCGTAAACGTAATTGCAATTGGACAACATCGACATTCAGGTAAGTATATCAGGGTAGTAATCAACATAAATGCAGTTGAAAACCTGAGGGTAAAAAAAATTTACAGTAAAAGTGTTCTGGATTTACTGGAGGGATATCGTCCGAATGGTGCTTTTATCAGAACCTCAAAAAAAGATGCTGAAGATCTCAAGCAAATAATCCCAAAATGGATTGAGTTGTAATAGAGATTTATTCGCCTGCGCCAGCTCAATTTAAGAGCCCTCATTCCAATTTATTCAAACCTTTTTCTATTTCCTAAGCTCTGCTTGGGAAAGCCACACTGGAGCTCCTGCTCCAAAAAGCCTAAAACCATCAATATCTTTCAACAGTATATTTTCAACCCGTAATATGACCAGGATTGTTAAAAGATTTACTTGATTGGCAGGATTTTGTTTTTGCCATGACTATCAGGATTTCATTATCGGAAATAAAAATGGCTAACCGCTAAACCAATAACGATTAACCATTAACAAATAACTAATCCCGAAAATTAATTCTGAATCTTCCCGCTCATTCCTTCTACTTCCTGAATGATGGTTTCGTATTCACCATCTAAAACGGATTGGAAGCGTTCGAGTTGAACATCAACCTGAGCCGCTAAATCTTCGTAGACCGCATATTGCTGTTCGGTTGGTCGTCCGTATCCTGTAGCTACGGTACTTGCCAGTGCCGCCAGTTTATTATTCAGCTTAATCTTGAAGTTCAACACATCCTGGAAAGCTTCTGCTTTAGTTTGAACCAATGCATTTTCAATTTCAGATAACGCTTCTTTCATCGTCTTTGCCTTTTCCTGAAGCTCTTCGTTATCCTTAGCTTCAGCAACCATCTCGTTCACTTCCTTTCGAACTTCTCTGATTCTGTTGATGGTTTTATGCGTAGTATCCAGTTTGGCTTTAATGGTTTTAACCAGCTCAAATTGTGCCACAAAATCTTCCTGAGAAACGGAAGTCAGACGTGGGTCTTTTACCACTTCAAATGATTCTTCAGCGATCATATCATCCCCAATATGCATTTTTACCGTATATGTTCCCGGAATGGCTGTGGGGCCGGAAGTATTTCCTGCCCAAAGAATTTGTGTTCCATTGATATCGGTTACACGAGGATAATCTAATCCCCAGACAAACTTATTGAGCCCTTTGTTTTTGGAAACCACACTTGGACGAGTCTGACCTTCCTCTTCATAAAACATCGGAGATTCCTTAACCGGACGCCCTCTTTGATCTTTGGCGCTGGAGTACGTCCGAATCGTATTTCCATCCGGATCTATGAATTCCAATTTGATTTCTTCTTCCACATCATCGCTCAGCGTATAAAAAATTACCGCTCCGCGCTCAGGATTTTGCCCTACTGTTGAACCCGGTCTGCTAAAACTTGGTCCACCGAATAAATAAGTTCGTTCCGGCTCAAACAAATGATTTTCTGCTTTCGCAATCTGATCACTCATTTGATGTAGTACAGGTAGATCATCCAAAATCCAGAAAGAGCGTCCCTGAGTTGCTACAATTAAATCTTTATCCCGTTTATGTACATCCAAATCTGTAATGGGCACTGCAGGTAAATTCAGCTGTAAATCCTGCCAGTTTTCTCCGGCATCAAAAGAAACATACATTCCGGTTTCTGTTCCGGCATACAATAATCCGGCTTTGTTTGGGTCCTCCCGAACAGCTCGCGTGAAATCCATTTCTGGAATACCGTTGGTAATTTTCTTCCAGCTTTTACCATAATTGGTAGTTTTGTAAATCATCGGCTGAAAATCATTGAACTTGTATCGGGTTGCTGCAAAATAAGCAGTACCGGCATCATGATGAGATGGATCCAGAATACTGATCATGCTTTCCGGTAAACCTTTGGGCGTTACGTTTTCCCAGGATTCGCCATTATCTCTGCTGATGTGAATCAACCCATCATCAGAACCTGCCCATAATAAACCGGGTTCGATTGGTGATTCTTCAAAGGTGAAAATCGTGTTGTAATATTCTACCGAAGTATCATCTTTTGTGATGGGACCGCCAGATTCTTTCTGCTTTTCTTTGTCATTTCGGGTGAGATCGCCACTAATCACTTCCCAACTCATTCCTTCATCAGTAGATCGATGCACATGCTGTGAAGTAGCGTATAAAACATTCGGATCATGAGGAGAAATTATGATCGGAAATGTCCACTGGAAACGATACTTCAAATCTTCGGCTCCGGCTCCCATCGGATTATCCGGCCACACGTCAATTCGGTCGCTTAAGTCCAGACTCTTATCATACTTATTCAGGTATCCGCCATAGCTCCCTCCATACGTCACATCAGGATTCTCAGGATCAGGTGCAATATATCCACTTTCACCACCAGCAACCGGCCACCAATCACTTTCATCTATCCCGAAACCGTTAGTTCTGTTTTTGATAGCAAACGTGCTGTTATCCTGCTGCGCTCCGTACACCATGTAAGGAAACTGATTATCAGTTGCCACCTGATAGATTTGCGCCGTAGCTGAGGTATAATACGATGACCAGCCTTCTCCGCCATTGTAAGTAACCTGTCCACCGCCATCATCAGCGATAACCATTCTTTGCGGATTACTTGGTGCAATCCATAAATCGTGATGGTCTCCGTGTGGAGTTCCAATTCTGCTGAATGAACTTCCACCATCGGTAGATTTATAAAAACCTACATTTAACACATACACGCCGTTCTCATTTTTGGGATCGGCTACCACTTTTGTGTAATACCAGGCTCTTTGGCGAAGGCTTCGCTCTTTGTTCACCCTTCTCCAGGTATCTCCTCCATTTTCTGACCGAAACAATCCTCCATTCTCATTTTCGATCATAGCCCATACTCTGTTTGAGTTTGCAGGAGAAACTGCCACGCCAATTTTACCTAATAGTCCTTTTGGTAAGCCGGGCGACTTCGAAATGTCTTCCCACGTTTCGCCACCATCTTTACTTTTGAATAAGCCTCCGTTTTCTCCTCCACTACTCATTTCCCAGGGATTTCTGTACGCTTCCCACAATCCTGCAAACAAGATTCTTGGGTTATTTGGATCAACCGCTATATCAACAGCTCCCGTTTTATCATCCCGGTACAATACTTTTTCCCATGTTTCACCGCCGTCGGTAGATTTGAAAATTCCTCGCTGTTCATTTCCTTCTGTTCCGAATAATTGTCCCATTGCCGCAACCCAAAGTACTTCCGCATTATCCGGATGAACTTCGATATCTCCGATAAACTGACTTTGAGCTAAACCAATATGCTTCCAGGTTTTCCCTGCATCAGTTGACTTATACATTCCATCGCCGGCGCTCATATTTCCGCGAATATCGGTTTCTCCCATTCCAACATAAATCACATTTGGGTCGGATGGTGCAACTGAAATTGCTCCTACTGAACCTGTTTTAAAATATCCGTCTGAGATATTGATCCAACTGCTACCACCATCAGTAGTTTTGTACACACCGCCTCCGGTGAAACCTGTGTAGAATGTATAAGGTTGGGAATCGTGTCCGGAAACGGCTACAGAACGTCCGCCTCTGTACGGACCTATATTTCTGTATTTGAGTTCTTTAAATAACTCTTTTTGATATTTTGGATTATTAGTTTCTTCACCATGCCCAAATATCTGAGCAGTAGAAACATCAGTTACAAAAATTGTAAAGCAAAAAAGAAAAGTTGCTATCCGGAAGAGCTTGGATGCATTCATAGTAGTTAGATTCAGTTAGTTAGTATTACTTCCTGAATGTATAACTACGAATTAAGGTTTTGCGTAAAAAGTTGTGAAGTGATTTAACTTAATTAAACCAAAGCCTTCCCGTTTGTTTAAACATTTCGTTTCTGAGAATTTCATATGTAAAATCAGAATGATTTCTAAATTTATCATTTGAACTGAAACCATTAATATCTTGTAGAGCAGCTCTTATGAACGGGTCGTTATCATCACCGACCTGAAAAACAGTGAGTAAGTTTTCATTAAAAATGATATCGGGGTTAACAGGCGTTGAAAAGGACCCGTCATCAATTGAGGATACAGCTTGCTGAAAAACAGGTGCAATCAAGAATTCGTTTTTTGGGTTTGCGTTCTCTCCATATATCACTTTCGAACCGAATTGTTCACCGGCTGTTTCTTCTCCTATTATAATTACATTCAAATATGGCGATAGACCTTTTATCAGCATCTCTGCAGATGAGCTTGTTTGACTTGATGTTAAAAAGTAAACCCTCTGTAAATTCAAATTCTCTGAATGAGGAGAAAATTTAATAAGTAGACTATCTGAATTATTCCCTTCCTCATTAATTATACTTTGACGTATAATTTCGTTGTACAAAAAATTTACAAAAATATCATTATTCTCTGCATTTTCTGTAGGTACTATTGCATTCGCCACATTCGCGACAGCTTTAAAGCTACCACCCCGGCTATACCTTAAATCAATAATAAGTTCTTCAATATTTTCTGATTTAAGGAAGTTAAAAGCAGCATCAACGCTATCAATATATCTGTCATTATTCCCATCATTGAACTCACCAAAAAAAATATACCCTGTATCAATGTTTGTATTTTCATCCTGAAATACTTTTGACTCTATCAATGGGTTCAAATCTAAAACTTGTTGACGAACTCTTACGGTTTCCGATGTCTCATTAATTACATTTAAATTTGGATCATATTCACCAAGAGAATAGGTTACAATGCCTTCGGTCCTAAAAAATAACCGAATAAAGTTAGAAGTGTTTAAAATACTTCCATTAACATTTAGAATAATATCTCCACGTTTCAGCCCTGCGGAATCGGCGGGGCTTCCCGGATAGACAAATTCAATAACTGCGAATACAAATGAAGAGCCTGTAAATCTTATAAAGGTTGGAGAAACTCCGCTCGATATATTCAATTCTTCTGTAATTGTAAACCCGCTTGCGAACTCAGTTATATATGAGAATATATCATCATCATTTAGCATGCTTCCAAAGTATGCGTTAGGTAGTATTGACCCATCAGTGTTAGCAGGAACATTTTCATTCCATAGGTAATTTTCCTGCATGGATGTTCTGATCCAATCATTGACCTCAAAAAACTCTTCCTCTACTGAGTTTCCACATCCTGTTATAAAAAGTAATGCACCAACTAAAATCAGCGCTAAATACGAATCAATTCTTTTCATGTGTCTCCTTATCCAAATACAAAGCGGAAAGTAATGGTTCCCCATTGTGCTTGCTGCGGAACACCGCTTGGTAGTTTTGAAAATTTCCAGCTTCTAAGAGTTCTCTTGACTTCCTTTTCTAATTCAGGATTCATTTTCTTTAGAGGAATGATGAGCCCCACAGAGCCGTCTGGTTTTACCTGAAAGCGTACAGAAATTACTCCTTCTGTATTGGCTGTATTTTCAGGAAGTGGCTGGACCATTGGATCACGTTCCAAGTCGCCTTCCCATTTCAATTCATAAGGTGCTGACTTTTCATCATCAGCTCCGGTTCCTGCATCCACATCTGTTTCGCCTCTGTTTCCTTCAATATCACCGCTTTCTTCGGCTCCTTCCTGCGTTTCTAAATCTTCCTTAGCCTGAGGCGGGATTTCAATTTCTTCCTCTACTTCTTCAGCAGTTTCTTTGGTTGGATCTATAACTTCTGTTTCCGGGGTTTCAACCTTTTCTTCCTGAACTTCTTCTACCTCATCAGGCAAATCTACAGGCTTGGTAATTTCCTCGGTGGGATTTTCAGGCTGTTCCTCAGGCTGTGGAGTTTCCTCTACCGGTTCTTCCGTTTTTACTTCTGATGGATTGGGCCTTTTAGCGACTTGCTCTTCCTGAACTTCTGAAAACTCTGCCAACGTGCCCGACTGAAATTCCCCAAATTCTACTTCAATAAAAGATGCGCGGTAATTTTGGTTTACATCCAGCGTATACCACAAAGAAAAAAGCACCATAACGATACTTACACTTAACGTTACCGTTAGTGCTACACTATCATCTTTATTGAATCCGTTTTTATCCATAACAGGTCAGAGTGAACTTTGTTCCGTCGCCATCACCAGCTTTAGTTCTAATGCCGTGCCAATGTTCATAACACGTACTGCATCATCTACTTTTGCATCCTTGTCGGCCCGTAATATAATCGTTTCACTTTGTTTATTATTGCGTACTTCGCGAATCTTCAAAGCCAGAGAACCTCTTGCTGTGAGATCACCATCCACATAAAATTCGCCATCCTTTGTAATTGCCACTGAGATAAACTGATTTTGACTGGTTGACCCCGACTCCGCTTTAGGAATATTTACCTTGATACCAAAATTAGTAACAAAAGATGAAGTCAGCAGGAAAAAAATCAGTAACAAAAGTACGATATCCGTCAATGACGACTGCGAAAACAGCGAAAGCGGCTCTAACTTTTTATCTCCTTTTCTGAAATCTCTTGGCATAATCAGGATTGCTTTTTAGGTGCGGGAGATTGTAGTAAATCCATGAAATCTGCCGATGCATTTTCAAGCTCAAAAATGGATCGATTGATCTTACCAAGCAGGAAGTTATAAAATCCATAAGCAATCAATCCAACCATTAATCCTGCCGCGGTAGTGATTAAAGCTTCCCAAATTCCCCCGGCAAGCTCGCTCGGATTAACATTTCCCTGTAAAGATTGAATATCCATAAAAGCCTCAATCATTCCTGTTACTGTTCCCGTAAATCCAAGAAGCGGAGCTACACCGGCTACTGTTGCCAGCCAGTTCATCCTTTTTTCAAGAAAGAAAATCTCTTTTTTCCCGGCATTGTCGATAGCATCTTCAATATCACGGATCGGGCGACCAAGTCGTTTTATTCCGGCTTTAATAATTCTTGCTAACGGTTTATCAAAATCATCACAGTAAGCCATTGCATCCGATTGTTTTCCGGATTTCAGCAGTCCTTCAACCGAATTTAAAAAACGGTTGGTATCAGTTTGTGACCTGTTCAATGCCATCCATCGCTCTACGATTACATAAACGGATAACATGAAAAGAAGAAATATGGGGATCATTAAAAATCCGCCTTCAATAATAAGGTCGAACAGAGTGATTGTATCTCCTTCAAGAGCTTGTGCAAGAGAATCAGCAACAGCTGTAGTGTCCTGCAAGAATAAAAAAGAGAGTGTCATAAATGTGGTGATATTTAAATTTTTGTGATGATATAATTTCCTAAAATCTCAGCATCGACTTTCTCTGCAGCAATTGCTGCGGCAGAAAGCGATTCAAACTGACCAATACTTACCCGGTATAAAACGCCGTAGGTTTCTGAAGGTTTTTGTTTGATTATTACTCGGTAACCTGCTTCCGAAAGTTTTTCCTGTTGTGCATCTGCACCGGATTTTTGACTTAATGTGTATAGTACAATGGTATAACCATTGTTCCCCGCTTCGGTTACTGTTCCCGTTAAGCCGTAGGTTTCTGCTCCGCCTTCATTTCCTGATGAGATCGGAGAAATAATTCTCTCTTCTGAATCGGGCCATTTCTCATCCGCTCTTGGAGGCACAATATCTCCCGGCTGTTCATCCTGAGTTGGCTGATTGTCATCTGACGCTGTTTCTTCGTCCTGAGGTTGTCCTTCATTAGCCTGATCTGAGGGTGAAGTAGCCGCTTCGTTTCCTGTTGTTTCAGGCATTGAAGGTGTATTTTGTTCTTCGGATTGGTTCGGCTGCTCGTCTGTTTGTGTAGCTGCCTGCTCCTGTGGGGGAACCTGATTAGTAGGTGGCGGAGTGTTTTGTGCAATCTGCTGATTGGTACCCGCCGGAGTTATCCCCTGAATGTTTATTACTCCAAAGTATGCGAGTAAATAACCCGAGCCTCCTAATAAAAGCAGAGCTAAAATCATGTACAAGAGTACAGGCGCTCCCTTTCTTTTATCTCTTGGGCTTCCCGGAGTTTTAGATTTTGATTTTTTATCCGAATCAGATTCCTCTTCTTCCTGAGCCTGTTCTTCTTCTTTGTTTTCCTGTTTTTCTGAAGAAACGTTAGTAACCACCGGGATAAAATCATCTTCGGCTTCAGGCTCTTCGTCTAACTCTGCGAAGGGGTCATCGTCAAAATCTTCTTCCTCAGATTCTCCTTCCAAAGCAGAAAAGTCAATCTCTTCTTCGTCTTCTTCTACTGGTTCATTCACCTCTGATTCTTCGGTGGCTTCTTCCTCACCAAAAAGATCTTCTTCGGTAACAAGTTCTTCGCCGTCACCGTCCTCAGAATCCCCGAATAAACCTGCAAAAGCGTCTTCCTGATTTTCTTCTTTATGGGCATCTACACCCCAACTACCGGGACCCGGAGCAGGTTCTTCTTCAGATTCCTCTTCATCAGAGCTTTCTTCTTCACTTTCTCCAAAAATATCATTGAGCTCATCCTGAGATGATTCCTCTTCTTCTGTCTCTTCTACATCTGCTTCTATGGATTCCTCAATAACAGCTTCTTCTGCCGGGCCTTCACCTTCCTGATCACTTAAAATATCTTCAACAATTTCTTCCTCATCTTCTTCCAGTGAATCTTCCTGGTCTTCCGGTTCTGAGGTTTCACTTTCTGTGTCTTGATCTTCTTCCTCAGACTCATTAAACAGTTCCGCAAAAGGATCTTCAACATCGGCATATCTATCCTCTTCAGCGTCTTCTTCTATGCCCCCATCTAATATTCCCTGAATCGGATTTTCTTTTTCATCATCGGGAGTAGTTTCTGAGACAGGCTCTTCGATATCGACCTCTGAAGGCTCCATTTCGATAGGCTCCATGCCCACATACTTATAGTTTATCTCTGTTTCTAATTCATCGGATGGAATAAATAAAACATTGTTTCCTAACTTACTGAAAATACCGAATCCATCTATTTCGTAACCTTCCCCCTCTTCAAAAGCAGACTTAATTTCGGCTATCAACTCCTCAACATATCCCCGGACCTTTTCCTCTTCGATTCCTGAATTTTCTACAACCAGAGCAACAAATTTTTCATGATCTATCAGCATATCAACCCTCCATATCCGCTTTGAATTCTATGCTGTCTTTCGGTGGCATCATTACCATTGTGCCATCCGCCTTTTTCTTTTGCGTTTGACTGGTATGCTCAGCGCTGAAAGTTCCCAGTCCTTTTACTTCAACTGAGTTTTTCATGATAACCTGATCACGAATTGTAAGCCCAAATGCTTTTAAAAAATCTTTTGTCATGACTATAGCGTTAGTTTAATTCCTCCAAATACCTGAAATGGTCTTTCTTCGTATCCATCCCAGATTTCATATTTTTCTCCCAGAATATTCAACACTTTGATATAAACCCCAAATTTTTCATTGATTTGATAATCTGCTCCGGCATTCAGCAAAACAAAACCGCTAAGTGCTTCTGTATTGGGATCAAATGCTGAGCGCTCTCCGGCAAACTGCGCCCAGGTATTAAAAGAAATTTTATCGGTTGGCTTGGCGTGAAAAGAAGCATTTGCTCCTACTCTTTCTTCAAAAGGAATATCATTCCCGTTTTTTAGTTCCGGTCTTTGAGCGTATATAGTTCCATCGAACCATAGCTTATCACTAATAAATTGTTGTGCCACTCCAAGTTCCAACCTGAATTTGGAAGCATTCGCATAATTCAGTTCATAGAATGTTCTCTCTGTATTTGCACCAAACGTCTGTGTTGATCTTCCATAAAACCCGTAATTACTGATCGCCTGAAAAGAAATTTCAGTAAACAACTTTGTAGTTGAACCCAACTGATATTCCAGACCTCCGTCAACACCAAAAATGTATTGATATTGAGTATTTGATGAAGTGCTTAAAAAACGATTGGTTTGATGCCTGTTCCAGATAGATTCCATTTCAGCTCGGGTATAAATCGAGCCCAACAAGTTGAAACCTTCTTTCATGGTATGGTTCAGCTTTGCATCCGCTATAAATAGTGGCTTCGAGTTGTTACCGTCATTCACATACGCCAAACCTCCTTCCAACTCCAGTTCTGTTTCGTAATTGAATAGTGAACTGTAACCGAAAGTCGCATCGGCATAAATCCATTGAGTATCTTCTGAATTTGTAACTGAATAGTTTCCCACCTTAACGTCTCCATTCACTGAAAGCACATCGTATATATCAGCACCTGCCCAGGTTTTTTCAAATCCTGCATGAAGTAATTGTTCGGATTGTTTTCCTCTTAAAGCTGCATTTGGCGCCATTAAATCAATTCCAACAGCTAATCCATTCAGATAAGCCTCCCATCCTTCGAAAGAGTTTTTGTTGTTCTCGAGGATTATTCCTACTGAAACTCCCATATAATCCTTCTCTGCTGTTCCCGAATTATCTCCCGGAACATTTGGAAGCTCAAACAAATGGTTCATATCACTAAAAGCCCCGGCTCTTATTGAAAATTTAGAACCCGAATTTAACTTTGTTCCATACACTCCGTCCAGATTTAAAAACCGAAATCCTGAATCCTGATTGTCTAAATGTCCATCTGAACTGGAATAATCCAGATTAAGTGATGCCACCGACTGCTCATTGAGCTTTCTTAGTGCATAAGCCTGAAGGTCCGGTGTTATAAAGTTTCCAAAACCGGCTTTTATATACGCATTAGTTCTGGATGGATTTTCTAAAATACTTTTTTGCGGAGGTTCAGGTCGGTCTAATCTGGTCAAAGCAATACTTGCAACTGCATCCCTGTCCGATTCCATAAAAGGAGTTCTGTTAGGATCAATCCGAAATACTCTCGGCTTTGGATTAAATCCAAGAATAGGCTGGCGACGAATTCCCGGGAATCGAGCCCTGAACTCACTTCGGATTTCAATATCCTGCGGATCTATTTCCGGAAGCAGTGAATTTTGGGCATTTCCATCCTGTGCATAGGAAGGAATTGCAAATAAAAATGAAAGAATAAAAAGGGCAAATGAGGTTCTTTTCATCATCAAAAAAGAAGTTTTAAGAATGTACTAAAAATTTCAGGCAAGGTTAACCCACTTAAAGTGAAAAGATGTACCAAATTAACCGTCGGTTGTTCCCTTTATTTTGGCTTCCTGCTTCAAAACCACAAATTTATCAATCGCTAATAAAATCGGGGTACTGATAATTACCACCGCTAAAGTAGAAGCATGCGTAATTGTTCCATACGCCAAACCAATAGCTTCCGGAACAGCATATAACAGAAATAAACTCTTGGTTATAAAAAGGTGATACGTTCCAACACCGCCCGGAGTTGGAATTATAATCCCAACAGCAGAAACCATCGTTAATACTAAAGCATCCGCATAAGAAAGCTCATATACGGTGTGGAGATCAAACATCCAGAATGGGATGTAGGTCATACCGATGTAGCACACCCAAATTAGCGCGGTATAGAGAATGAAGAGCGGCCAGTTTTTTAAATCTTTAACCGCCAGCACTCCATCAACAAATGTTTTGCTGATTTCTTTGAACTTGACAAATCCGGCCTGAATCAGAGGCACTTTTTGACTCAATGAGCGAAGCACAAAATAAACTAATCCGAAAGCAACCACAGCAATTCCGAGATATTTTGCGAGTGTGATAACAAATGAGAAAAGCACCTCAGAATCTGTGATATCAATTCCGAATAAATTATTCAGAATCTCCGGGTCGGAAATCATAAATATGACTACGAATGCCATCAGTAAAAGCATACTCAGCATATCGATGATTCGCTCCAGAACAATGGTACCAATAAGTTTACTGTTGCTTTCATCAACCTGTCTCGCCACATAAACCGGACGGGTTACCTCTCCCAAACGTGCAAACGGAATGTTGGATAAATAACCAACCATCACTCCGGTAAATAACGTATTTCGATGCGGCGTTTTTTCTTTGTCGCTGAAAAGTAATCGCCACCGTTCTGCACGGATAAAGTGAGCAGTCAAAGTTGCGAGTACAAATGGAAAAATCCATCCATAACTCATGGATTTAGAAGCTTCAATCACCTGATCTATATCTACTTCACGGAAAGCAATCCATAAAAAGAAAGCAGCAATTAAAACACCGGCTGTTACTTTAAGAGCAGTTTTCAAGATCAGTACCTGGTATCAACTATTTCAGCATCCTGAGGGTAACGCAATACAAACAATTCTTCATTTTTTGGAAGAAAAGAACCGTTGCTGAAGGTTGTGGTGATCACGTTGTCCGAAAAATCATATGCTGTGATTTTAACAGGGACTGTATTTCTATTGACTTCGATTTCAACCGTCAGATACAATGCAAAATCATCCTCGGTAGTCATAGTGATTTTTGTTCTTCCGTTCCTCAGTTTTTCTTCTTTTACGGAATAGGTTGAGTCCACACCATTTAACATTCTGGACGGAGCAAAATCATCGTCTTCTTCCAAATAATCGCTGATAATTACCCTGTTTCGGTTTTCATCATATACCTTTGAAGTTTCTCCGTCTACAATTAACAACTGATTTTCGCTATCCAATCGATACTTGTTCGAGGAAACCCAGATTTTGCCTTCACTTTCAACCGTTTCCAAAGTGTAAGAATCTTCGTACAGATGGCTGAAATCTGCCACAAAAACCTTTTCCTGATCAAAATTTGATTTCAGTTTATCAAAAACCGGAGTTTGTGCCTGCAAAGATACCCCGCTGATAATAAATAATAGAAAAGTCAGACTATAGGTTTTCAAGTCCATCAAAAATCTCCTGAAGTTCTTCTTCTTCCTGAACAAGTACATCTCTGGCTGTGCTCCCTTGATATGGTCCGACAATTCCTGCATTAAATAATTGATCTATAATTCTTCCGGCTCTGTTGTAGCCGATTTTTAATTTTCTTTGAAGCAATGAAACCGATCCCTGCTGATGCAACACTACCACTTTTGCCGCCGCCTGAAACATTTCATCTATATCGTCTAACGGATCGGGAATTTCAACATTGTCATCTTTTATAATTGGCAGATGGAAAGGTTCTTTGTATCCTGCTTGAGAACCGATGAATGAGTTTATTTTTTCAACTTCTTCCGTAGAAACGAAAGCGTTTTGAAGACGAGTCATTCCCGCGCCGTTTGTGAATAACATATCTCCTGCTCCCACTAACTGATCGGCTCCTCCCTGATCTAAAATCGTTCGGGAATCTACTTTAGAGGCTACTTGATAAGCAATTCGTGCCGGGAAGTTTGCTTTTATGGTACCTGTAATTACGTTTACCGATGGCCGCTGAGTGGCAACTACCAAGTGAATTCCAATCGCTCTTGCCAGCTGAGCCAAACGGGCGATCGGTTCTTCAATTTGTTTTCCGGCGGTCATCATCAAATCGGCAAGCTCATCAATAATTACTACGATGTACGGCAAGTGTCTGTGTCCTAAATCTTCATCCAACTCACCGTTCTTAAATTTTTCGTTATACGCTTTGATATCCCGAACCAGTGCCATTTTTAGGAGATCATAACGATCGTCCATTTCCTTACAAACACTATTCAGTGTATCCAAAGCTTTAGTTGTATCGGTGACAATCGGTTCATCCGCATCCGGTAACATTGCGAGAAAATGATTCTGAATATTTCGATACAATGCCAATTCGATCTTCTTCGGATCGATCATCACAAATTTCAGATTTTCCGGGTCGCACTTGTAAAGCAAACAGGTAATAATTGTGTTAATTCCAACCGACTTACCTGAACCTGTTGCCCCGGCCATCAGCAAGTGAGGCATTTTGGTCAGATCAATCATGAAGACTTCGTTCTCGATAGTTTTACCGAATGCCACCGGAAGCGTCATGTCTGTTTCCACAAACTTCTTGGTGTTCAGCACCTGCTTGATATACACCATCTCACGACTACTGTTCGGAACCTCAATTCCTACGGCTGATTTTCCGGGAATTGGTGTTAACATTCGAAGCCCTCTTACCGCCATTGCCATTTTAAGGTCGTTAGAGTAACTGTCGATCTTGCTGATTTTCACATCGGGAGCCGGCTCCAATTCATAAAGCGTTACCGTTGGACCAACAATTGCATTAATTCCTAAAATCTCGATTCTATGGCGTTTCAGCTTATCAAGAATGATGCGCTTCTTTTCTTTGATTTCCTCAAGATCTACTTCATTACTATTTCCTGATGGCGCATCCAGCAAATCAATGGTTGGAAATTTGTATCTGATCTCAGGAATATCTTTCGCCTTGTCCCGATTTACTTTGTCAAGATCACGAGCTCCTGCTTCTTCATCGCCTTCTCCTTTAAATACTGAAACTTCCAGATCATCACCTTCTTCATCGATGACTTCCTTTTCTTCAAGCTTATTCTTTTTTATGGAGGCTCGCTGGCGGTTGTCAATTCCTTCCGAAGCTTTCTTTTCTTTTTCGATTCGTTCCAAATCTTCTTCGTGCGATTTTGCAACAATATCATCAATACTCGGTTTTGGTGCTTCTTCCTCGGTGTCCGAAGCCTCAGGCGAAGGGTCACCTTTTTTAGAAGATTTCTTTTCCGCTGATTTAGCTCTTTTCTCCGCTTTGGCTTCTTCTTTTTCTTCTTTAGCCGCTTCTCTTTCTTCTCGGCGCTTAGCCAGGCGCTCTTCTCTTTCCTGAGCTTTAATTTCTTTACGTTCTGCACGAGCAACTCGAGCATCTTCCAGCTTTTCCTGAATATTTTCGATCCAGAGCTTTAAATTATCAATGGATTTTTGTAGATCACGATCCCAAAGTAATAACAGGGTGATTACCGCAAGCACCGATAAAATAATGATGGAGCCAACGCTGCTGGTAAAGTTCTGAAGCACTCTTGAAATGGCAACTCCCGCGCCACCGCTCCAAACGGAATCTGCGGGAAAATCTGCATTAGTGTTCAACCATCCCAACAATGTGGAAAACAAAATCATGCTCCAGATTCCAAGAATGGTAATCCATCCTAACTCTTTATAGTCGCGCCGGCGAAAAATGTGCCATCCCTGAAAAAAGATGAGAATCGCCAAAATAAAACTGGTGTAGCCAAACATTTGATGAACCACAAAATGGGAGAGATATGCTCCAACCGGCCCCAGCCAGTTTTGCACTAAGCGAGAAGTAGCATCTTTGTTAAATACATCCAAAAACTCCAATTGTTTTGCATATTGGTAATCTTCGGGGGTGTAAGAAACGATGCTCAAACCAAGCAGAATGGCGATAGCGATTATAATTACGCCTATGATTTCTACTTTTCGGTTTTCATCAATTCCGGCTTTGGAGTTACCGGCTGTATTTAGCTTCTTTTTAGCCATTTAAATTGGTTAAAATTCCGTCCTTCATTCCGGGAAGAACATCGAATTTATCTGTCTCACAAACAAAAGGAATATCGCCGTCAGGAACAAGTTCTTTCAAACGAATGGCGTGATCACTGTTCTGAATGGCTTTCTGTATATTTTTCTTGTGACTTTTGTACAAACTATGAGCCACCTGAACGCCATCTTTTACATTGTCCGGAAGCTTTCCTTCACACAAACTATCAATAATCGATCCGGCAAAAAGAGTGTCTTCCAGAGAAAGTTTTCCTTGCCAGCCGGAACAAACCAACACCACATCATCGTCATGATCTTCAAGAGCTTTTAAAATGCTCTGCTGATTTAAAAAACAACCCACATACATTCGGTTAGCAAGCGCTGCTTTTTTAATCGCCTTGGTTCCGTTGGTGGTGTTGATGATCAACGTCTTATCTGAAACTACTTCAGGAGTGTATTCCAACGGGGAATTTCCTAAATGAAACCCCTCAATTTTTTGCCCGTTCTGTTCGCCGCAAAGCAAATAATCATTCGCTTCCATAGTCTGAGCAATTTTTACTGCTGCCTCCATGTCCCCAACCGGAATAATTTTTCTTGCGCCGTTGCTGATCGCGGTCACCATTGATGAAGCCGCACGAAGTACGTCAATGATCACCGCAGACTTTCCCCGTAAATCCTCTTCCTGAAAGGATTGAACAGAGAAATAAACGTCCATATAATCTAATCTTGCCATCTGTATTTTCTTTCTTTGTCTCTCTTTATTTCTTGATGAATGGAGGTCGTTGAACGGTAGCCTGCCCGGTTCTTTTACGAATTGCGATCTGAATTTCAGTACCTTCAGCTGCAAATTCCTTTTTCACGTAACCCATTCCAATTCCTTTACCCAAAGTGAGAGACATTGTTCCGCTGGTAACTTCTCCGATTGCTTCCCCATTTTCATTTTGAATTTCGTAACCCTGACGTGGAATATTTCGCTCATCGCCCATTACAAACCCAACCAATTGGCGTGTGTTTCCTTCTTCTTTCTTTTTCTGAAGCGCTTCTTTGCCAACAAAATCCTCTTTGTCTAATTTTGTAATCCAGCCTAATCTTGCTTCCAGAGGATGGGTGTCTTTGGTGATGTCATTTCCATACAATGCAAAACCCATTTCCAGTCGCAGAGCATCTCTTGCCCCCAAACCGCAAGGCTCGATGCCGAATTCTTCTCCGGCTTCAAAGATCAGATTCCAGATCTTTTCGGGGTCGGAAGTATTTTTATCAAAATAGATTTCAAATCCTTTTTCTCCGGTATAGCCTGTAGCTGAGAAAACAATATTCTCAAACTCACCGAGATTACCCATTTTGTAACTGTAATATTCAATGGAGGATAAATCCAGATCGGTAAGTTTCTGAAGGGTGTCTGCAGATTTTGGTCCCTGAACGGCCAACAAACACGTATCGTCTGAATTATCGATCACTTCAGCATCAAAGGTATTTTGGCTGTTTACCCAATCCAGATCTTTCTGGACGTTTGCACCATTAACCACCAGCATGAACTGATTTTCATCGTACAATTTGTACACGATCAAGTCGTCTACAATTCCTCCATCTTCGTAGCACATGCAGGAATATTGCGCTTTACCCGGAACCAGTTTAGAAGCATCATTCACCGAAATTTTCTGAACTAAATCCAGTGCTTCGGGACCGTGAATAAAAAACTCACCCATGTGAGATACATCGAAAACGCCTACGTTATTCCGTACCGCTTCATGCTCGGTTTTAATTCCTTGGTATTGCACCGGTAATTCAAATCCGGCAAAGTCTACAAGTTTTCCACCAATTTTTTCATGAATAGAATGGAATGGCGTTTTCTTTGGCATCTGTAGTTAATTTCCGTCAGTTTATATTTTCGTCAAAGGTAATGAATTTTAGAATAAGGGAAGGGATTAAGAAATCAATTAATCTGTTTAAGAGCATTCTTAAATATTTCTGAAGAAAAAAATAATTCTGTTGTGCCATATACAAAAAATAAATAGAAAGATGCCCCAAATGTAATTATGATGTTATGAGCTGCTCTTCGATTTTCAAGCTCTAATGAAGTAAAGAGGTCATAGAATAAATCAAATATTGGGTTCAAAAGAAAAGCCAGTGTATAAAAAGCCTCAATACCGTATCCTAATCCTGAGTCACCAAAAACTAAAAAAGACGACGTAACTAAATAGCTGACTGGAATTGAAATCAACAATACCGCTTTTGTATTTATGAAATTAGAAATGAAAGAATATAAAGCAGTAAATAAGGTGATTATTATTAAACTATCCCAAAGCCAATTGACATTATCATAATCAGTCTCCGATAAATTCAAGATCACAGCTCCTGCTACACCGAATATCAGAAATACAATAAATAATGCAGAAGCCTTAATAAATAACATTAAGACTCTTTTATCTATACCAATATTCGTCATTAAGTTGTTTTTTGTAGATTCAAGGTATAACCGAAACCGTCTTAATTCCTTATCCAAAATGAATATAATCTTAAACTACTACTTCCAAAAATTTCTAAAAAAGACTTCTCCTCTCACCTCTCTCTTAATCTCCTTTCCTTCCCAATACTGAATTCAATTCTTCTTATCTTTGTTTGAAATAACTGAATTAAATCAGCAAAGAAAAAGATTATTTAATGTCTATCAATAAAGAGCAAATTAAGACCGCACTTGCTCACGTTCTCCATCCTGAAGAAAAAGACGATCTCGTTTCACTGGATATGATCCATGACGTTCTGGTTCAGGATAAATACATTTCGTTTACACTTGAAATGCCTGAAAAAAATGATGCTTTAGCTCAGCAAATCCAACGAAAGTGTGAAGAAGCCATTCATAATTTCATCGACAAAGATGCCATAGTCGATATTCAGGTTGGGATCAATGTCTCCAAAAGAAAAGACAAACCCGAACCACAGCAACAAGCTCCTCAACAACAGGAGCAGATCCTGAAAGGCGTAAAGAATATTATCGCGGTTGCTTCCGGTAAAGGCGGCGTTGGAAAATCTACTGTTGCTGTAAACATTGCTTCTGCACTTGCAAAAGCGGGTCATTCTGTAGGCTTGATGGATACCGATATTTACGGTCCAAGTATTCCGACCATGTTCAATGTGTTTGAAAAGCCGAACATCACCACGCAGAAGAAATTAGTCCCTATCGAGCGACACGGAATCAAAATGGTTTCGATGGGTTTCCTGGTGGATGTCAATCAGGCGATGGTTTGGCGGGGACCGATGGCAACCAGCGCTATCAAACAATTTATGACCGAAGTGGAATGGGGTGAATTAGATTATCTCATTATGGATTTACCTCCGGGAACGGGAGACATCCAGCTTACCATTGTTCAAACCGTTCCATTATCCGGAGCAGTGATTGTTTCCACTCCACAAACGGTGGCTCTTAATGATGTTCGCAAAGGAGTTGCCATGTTCAAGAAAGTGAATGTTCCGGTTCTTGGTGTAATTGAAAACATGTCGTATTTCATTCCGCCGGATATGCCGGAAAAGAAATATCATATTTTTGGAGAAGGCGGTGCTAAACATTTAGCTGAGGAATTAAATGTTCCGGTATTGGGTGAAATTCCTCTGGAGCAACCTGTTCGTGAGGCGGGAGATAACGGGCTTCCTATTGTTCTCGCTGACGATTCGGCTCCTGCAGCAAAAGCTTTGATCAAGTCCACACAACAAATGCAGCATCAGTTGTCTGTTCGTGCAGAGGAAGTTGGCTCAACCCAAAAAGTGGATATTAAATTTCGACCTTAATTATCTCAGAAAGTTAATACGAAGCTGTATTCCCGCAGATCCGAATTTTTCATTTTCGGAAGTAAGGGGCGAAAGAGGAATTTTGAGATAGGGCTCTATAATTAATCCGGTAGTATTACTTAGCCTCCTGTTAAAGCCAAAGGAGAAGTTCAAAGTCTGAGCAAAATCAAAAGTGGAAAAAGCAGCTTCTCTTCGTGTATTTTGAGTTTTCTCAACGGTGCGAAATACAGTCTGTTCTCCATTTTCTTCTATGGTTAATTCGGTAACCTGAGTAAATGAGGTTACAAACTCTTCTCTGAGATACATAAATGAAGAGAGTCCTGCAGAAACGTAAGTGTTACGATTCGATGTATAAAGCCTAAGATTAAGAGGTATGTCGAGTGTAAGTAAGTTTGCGGCGGTTTGTACGCCTGTTTCATTTAATTCGCTCTCAGTGGTAATTTCAACTCCATTGTCACTAAGCTCAAAATCATGCCTTGCTAAAGTTAATCCTCCGGTTAAGCCAATCCTTTGAGATAGTGAAATCTCAGAATTAACGCCTCCGGAATAGGACAAAGCAGGGTTAGTTTCTGCGTTACTATATGTAGTTAACGTGGAGAAGTGAACTTGGATACCTGAAGGATTTGGGGGGTTACTTTTATTAGTAATGAACTCGTAGGGATAATGAATTAGTCGATATCCTACTTCAAGATCTTTTCTGCTGATATCAAGTAATGATGTTTCCGTATTCTCTGAAAGAGATAACGGCGCAATCTCAACAGCTTCAATGTATTGGATGGAATTATACTCCTCAATAATTTCAGAGGAATCTTCTTCAGCAACCAAAGATATTAACTCATTCGTCTGTGTAACATCTTCTTCCTCTTCCTGTTGCTCAGGCACCGAAGGTAAAATTTCTGCTTGTTGATCGCCCGGATTTTGGGGAGTTTGATTATTATTCAGCCTGTCTTCAGGTTGCTCAATTGCTGAATATTGATCAGTACTAACTCTTGCTTGATTATTAAACGGAAGATTTTGAAAAAGGAAAATCGAGCCAAACAGAACTAAAAATACAGCTGCTATTTTTAAATAATTGGCAGATAGAAATCCAATACCAATGAACCGGGGCTTTTCCTTTACTAAAAATGCATTCCAGTGATCTTCACTGAATTCAAACTCAGCGGTAGAGAATGAATCAGAAATTTTATCCGCTAAAAGTTTATCAAAATCTTTACTCATTCCGCTCTCCAAATTTTAAGGCGAATAGCTCTCTCAGATTCGTTTTTGCTCTGGTTAAATAAGATCTGGAAGTAGAGGTAGTTATTGCGAGCTTTTCACCGATTTCTTTATGAGAAAAGTTTTCAATTTCGTATAGATTAAATACTAACCGTTGGTTTTCCGGCAAGTATTTCAGCAGGCTGAGGATATCCTGCACTGTAAGCTTTGAGATAATATTTTCGTAATTGCCGGGTAGTGAAACTTCCCCCAGCGGAACTCTTTCAATGTGCTTTTTCTCTTTCCGGCTATGGTCTATTGCCGTATTGATAATAATTTTTCTAAACCAGCTTTTGAAAGAACGGCCGGTTTCAAATGTCTGTATGTTGCTGAAAGCTTTCATGAAACTATCATTCACAATTTCTGCTGCAGATTCTTTTGTTAAGCCATATCGCAGGGCAATACTGAACGAATAACTGTAATACTTTTTATAGAGCTTTTTCTTTGCATCAGTATTGTTTTTTTTCTTACAAAGCTGAATTAGTTCTTCATCAGATTCTGAACCATGACCATGCTCAGTCATTATGGAAGGTTATTTTAGATCGCTCTTTGCACAATTGTCAACGAAACTTAATTAAAGTAAGCTTTTTATCAAGTTACTGAGCTCTTATCAAAGAGTCTTGTGCAGAAGATGATAAATTGATAACATTTATTTGATCAACATCTTCCAGCTGTTCCCCAAAAATATTGTTCAGGTCATACTCAAGAGTTTCTCTTACTAAAGCTTCACAGGTAATTTCAGAGTTCACTAAAAACCCGGCTAATCCTAATGTAGCTTTTTGTCCGCCATCGTTATTAAGTTCGAAAGTATTATCCCATTGAATAAAAAACTTGTGAGTGGGGCATCCACCTTCGCCACCGGCATGTTCTACATCAATATTTAATACAGGCTGATTGTTACCGACATCCTCACTCAAACCTAAAAGGTTGTAATTGATTTCTGTAAAAGTAAAATCTGAGTTTTGGATGGATTCATACATACCCTGAACAGTTCCAATATGAATTCCCAAACTTGATTTCGGATAAGCGTCATCAAAAGTATTTTGTGTGGAACAGGCTATAAACAGTACGGCAATAATAAGCGGCAAAAAATAAGTCTTTGATCTAAACATGTAATTTCAAGATTATGAATGTTCGTTTATTACCAATACGTAGAGATATGCCAAAACGCTGCAAAATAATTTCTTAGTACGACCTTTTAGGAATTATTCATAAGTTAGTTTATAACTTCAGATACGAATCTCACTTTTCAGTTATGAGTAACAGCAAAGTTTTATGGTTGGTCATCCCAATGTTTATTTGGTCGTGCGGCACTTCGATTGAAGACGATACATTAGATTTATCCGATGTCAATGTAAAGGAATATACCATCAACACACTTCCTTACGAAGAGATGCCTTACGTTTATGATTATGTGCGATCAACAAGTATGGATCATTTTGATCAGGATTCAGTACCGATGATTTCGTATGGAGGGACTCTCTATTACCATCCGGTTTATACTTCTTCTTTGGGAATAGCTTTCGTGGATGGAAAGATAAGGACTGGAAGAGGCTATTATTTGGATTTGGCTGAGAGAATTGCAAATCGATTGGTTTTAAATTCAAAAGAGTACAACGACAAGTTTCTTTTCCCTTATAATTTTAACTATTCCTATTCTGACAACCCTTTGCCGGGACCTTGGTATTCGGGAATGGCTCAGGGTAGGCTTTTAACTCTATTCACAAGATTGTACAATGTTACGGATGATTCTAAATATTTAGCCTGGGCAGATAGTACTTTCGAATCATTAAAACTTTTGAAAAGTGAGAATGAGGAGGAAGAATGGGTTTCATATATAGATGAAGAACAATATTTCTGGATAGAAGAATATCCGGTACCGGAATTGGTGCATGTGTTAAATGGGTTTATTTATGCCACCTTTGGTATCTATGATTACTATCTGGCAACCGAAAAAGAAGAAGCTTTACATCTGCTAAGAGCTTCTATAACCACGATTGAAAATTACATCGAAAATTATCGAAACCCGGGTGGTATTAGTTTTTATGACCTCAATGACCGATCTCAAAAAGAGTTTTATCATGGAGTCCACATAAACCAATTGAACTTATTGCATAAAATTACGGGCGAGATATATTTCAAAGAAATGGCAGATAATTTTGAATCTGACCATAGTGTTTCAAATTAATTCCCACCTCTTTTAGAGCTTTAAAATAAGGTATATGGATTTTATTAGTATCCTTGATCTCATAGGTACTTTTGTATTTGCCATCTCAGGAATCAGAATGGCAGCACGAAAAGATCTGGATATTTTCGGAGCTGCTGTTATTGGTTTTGCTACTGCGATTGGCGGAGGAACGATAAGAGATATTTTACTGGATGCTCATCCAATTACGTGGATTGCTGACATTACATATCCTATCGTAATCTTGTCTGCCATTCCATTTACTTATTTGATTCGAAATCATCTAAACGATATTAAAAAACCACTTTTTCTTTTTGATACTATCGGGATTGCGATGTTTACGATAAGCGGAATGGAAAAGGCGCTGGCTTTTGGGTTGAATCCGTTTATAGCCGGAATTATGGGAATGACTTCAGCCGTAGTTGGTGGGATTATTCGGGATATTCTTTGTCGTGAAGTTCCGCTTATTTTCAGAAAAGAAATTTATGCAACTGCTTGCCTCGCTGGAGCGTTGATTTTTTATATATGTCTGATTTTATCTGTTCCACAGGAACTGAATTATGTAATTACCACCGCTTCTATTATTGGAATAAGAATTGCAGCCATTAAACTGGATCTTCATCTGCCAAGAATGAAGGTTTAAATTAAAATATTGAACACTTTTTAATTTTTTAATGAGGAAGTTTACTGAAATACTATCTATATCGATATTAGTATTAGCGATTTCTTTTGGCGCTTATCATAGCTATTGCGAATATTTTTGGGGTAAATTCATGGAGCATAAAACAACTCTACCAGATGAGATCAGATATGCTTTTAAAGCTGTAAATAATCATGAAAATAAGGAATTAACGTTGGATAATTTCATGAGCTTTAAATGGAAAAGGGAGATTGTTACTACGGATCATGCAAATTGGGATTTAGATTATATCAGTTTTCCTTCTGACTCTGTAGCGTTGATTTACAGCAGTACTGAGTATCTTGAGGAACACTATTATTCGTTTCCCATTTTTAAAACTTTATTATTTGATAAAAGGGACAAAGAAGCTAATAGTAAGGTAGAGTTTGATAAAGAGAATATGGAGTTAGTATACATAGCAAATAAACCTGACTTTATCTTTGATGAAGGAGAGGAGATTAAAAGGATTAAGGTGGAGTTTGAAAATGGAAGCCTAATCATTCGTTGGCCCTGGATTTAAACTTCATCCTATCTTCACACTTCAGGTATATATTTCTCCAAACAAAATGCTTCATTATGTTTGAGAGATATTTCGATAAAATCGACCTTGCCATCACTCATTGGATGGCTGAACATGGAATCAACTCACTTCGAATTGGACTCGGAACCATCTTTCTTTGGTTCGGGGCATTAAAGTTTTTTCCGGGATTAAGTCCGGCAGAAGAATTAGTTCGCAATACCGTTTTCTTTGCTGATCCGGAACTCTTTATTCCAATTCTTGCTGCATGGGAGGTGCTAATTGGAATCGGATTGATTTCAGGAAAATTCATGAGAGTAACTCTGTTGCTTTTATTTCTGCAAATGCCCGGTACCGTTCTTCCTGTTTTTCTTTTGCCCGATGTGGTGTGGACTCAATTTCCTTTCGGCCTTACGCTTGAAGGACAATATATCGTGAAGAACTTGGTGTTGGTAAGCGCGGGTCTGGTGTTGGGAGCGACGGTGAGAGGTGGTGGATTAAGTTCAAACCCTGGTCAGAAACTATAGTAGAAATTCAATTTTCATTCAGAGATAAAATCCATTTGATGATCTCTGCTTCAAAGGGGTAATTCTTAGATTCTTCCTCATTGTAAAGAGAATGATTGCTATTTGGAATCACTCGGATGGAGTAGTTAGTGTTTCCGGAGATACGCATCTGTTCTTTTATATTTTGTATGCTTTCATTAACCGATACAATCCGATCATTTTCTCCATAAATACTTAACCAGGGAACATGGAGGTTTTTTAACTCGCTTATAAAATCGATGCCCATGGAGTTGTAGATCGGCATCCATCCAATATCAGAATATTCAGGAGGTAAAAGATTGCGCGGTAATTTTCCTGATGCACTGTCTATGGAATTATCGAAAGCAACCAGATCAGCTGTGTTTTGTGCTTCGAGTAGTTTAAAATGCTGCTCCCAATATGGAAGAACCTGAGTAACTAAAGAGTCATCGATTTGAGAATTCTCTAATGAATTTTTGAATGCATAATATCTTGTTAATCCTACAGGATAAATGGGTCCCGAAACTCCTGCGATGAATGAAATGGATTGATTTCGAACAGCTAAATTTGCCACTAACCGCGCTCCCTGACTGAAACCAACAGCGCCAATTTTTGATTTATCCACATATTTCAAAGCTGATAAAAGTCTAACTCCTGAACTCGCATCATCAAGAAAATCATTAAAATCAGATTCATTATAATTTCCTTCTGAATTACCAGTACCCCTCTTATCATATATGAGAGTTACGATGCCGCAAACAGCCGCCCTTTTGCCCAAGTATACAGGCACATCTCTTAATGCGGTTACATTGTTACCTCCTCCGGGCATAACTATCATGGCAGGATATTCACCTTCTTCTTTCGGTGAATACAAAGTTCCTGATATCAATACATCATCATGACTGAAGCTGACTTTTTCAGTTTTGTAATCAGCTTCTTCATCAGAAAACCTTTTAAAACACGGAAGATCTTGAGCTTGAGCAATCGTGTTTACCAGAAGTAAGAGAGCAAAACATCTAATCAATGAAGCCATAATATTTATTATCTGGATGTTAGTTTGCTTACTATTATCGTGACCAATCCTCCCAGTATAAAAGCAGGAACCAATTCATACATCGCTGATTTCAAAACCGGAACAAAGTACCAAATAATAGTAACTCCGGTTCCGGTGATAATTCCCGCCATAACGCCTTGCTTGGTGGTTCCTTTCCAATAAAGAGCAAGAATAGATGTGGGACCAAGAGCAGCGCCCAGTCCCGCCCAGGCAAAAAGCACCAGCCAGTACACTAATTCCTCAGCTATTAATCCAAAGAGAAGAGCGACTACTACCAAACCAAAAACCGCCAATCTGCTGTAAAGCACTAATTGTTTTTGTGGAATTTCTTCATCCTTTATAAGGATTTTTTGCCCCCAATCGCGAACAAGGCTGGATGCGGCTACTAATAACTGTGAATCTGCCGTAGACATTATTGCTGCAAAAATAGAAGCGATCACCACTCCGAATAAAACCGGGTGTAAGTGGATTTGCGCAAGAAAAGGATATAAGTTTTCGGGATCAGCTCCCGGAATTTCTGAAACTTCGGTGAAATAAGCCCTCCCGATCAATCCAATTAAAACGGCACCGCCGGCCATTACTACATTCCAGAATGTTCCGATATATGCAGCAAATTTCAGATTTTTTGGATCATCAATCGCCATATAGCGAGCCAAAATATGCGGGTTCCCGGGCGATCCCAACCCAATCCCTAAAAAACCAATTCCGGCGCCAATGGAAAGAGCAAAAGGATCTATCAAAGCAACATCCTGAAATGAAAGCTGATTGATCATTATGCTCCAGCCTCCAAAATCCTGAATAGCTATAATCGGGAGAGCTACCAGAGCAAAAATCATAAAAAATGCCTGAAAAGTATCAGTTAAACTCACCGCCATAAATCCACCGAGAATGGTGTAAAGCAAGATGATTCCCGCAGAAAGTAAAACTCCTGAACTTTGTTCTATTCCAAAACTGGATGAAAAAGCCTTTCCTCCGGCAACGAATTGAGCGGAGACATAGCTGACCATAAAAATCAGAAATACGAAAACCAACAGAGATCTCAGGCTCCCGTTTTTATCCCCGAAACGTTCAGCAAAAAAGTCAGGAACGGTTATGCAGTCATGTTCTTCGGTAAATTCACGTAGTTTTTTGGCGTAGGTGAGAAAGAGGATGAGTTCAACGACCGTATATCCAACTACTGCCCAGATGGCGGACAACCCACGGGTGTAAACCAAACCGGTGACCCCGAGCAATAACCAGGCACTTCTACCTGATACAACTGCTGAAAGAGCAATAACCAGTTTATTGGTTTTTCTTCCTCCAATAAAAAACTCGCTGATCCCCGAAGAAGAAAAGCGAGCTGAATAAAATCCAATCCCAATTATCAATGCCAAATAGCCTACGAAAGCATAGATAGCATGTTGATTGACAGATAATTCAAAAACCTGAGACTCTGTCATACGGCTAACTGTTATTTGTTATTGGTTGAAAGTAACGCATTACAAATAACCGTTTATCTTTAACCAATTACGGGAAAATTCCCATCTGTTCGTACATAATTCCAATCTTGTTGATTGCACTGATAAACGAAGCCGTTCTCATATCTTCAAGATTGTGCTCTTCTCTGAGTTCGGTTAATTGTTGGTAAGCCGTAATCATAGTTTCTTCCAAGCCTGAATCAACAAGGTCATATTCTGAAGCTCCGTGAGCTAATCGGTCCATTTCATTTTCAGAAAACTTTTTCCCGGAAATTTTTTCTATTTCCTGAACAATTCGGGTCAGGCTTTCTTCATCGAAACGCTTGTTCATTCTTCCGTAGCGAACATGTTGAATATTCTTCAGCCATTCGAAATAGGAAACAACCACACCGCCGGCGTTCAGATAAGCATCCGGAATAATAAGTGCGCCTCTGTCTTTCAGCATTTCGTGTGCATCAGCGGTGGTTGGACCGTTTGCCGCTTCTGCGATAATTTTTGCTTTGATTCTTGCAGCATTTTCTCCGGTGATCTGACTCTCAAGTGCTGCAGGAATCAGAATGTCACATTCAAGTTCAAGCGCATCGATATTATTTGGAAGCTTCTTAGTGTTTCCGAACCCAATAATGCTTCCGGTCTCACTTCTAAATTCCATCAATTTCTCCAGATCTATTCCATCGGGATCATGAATTCCTCCTTCCATTTCTGCAACACCGACCAGTTTGGCTCCTGCTTCAGTCATATATTTTGAGGCGTGGTATCCTACATTTCCTAAACCCTGAACCACGAAGGTTTTACCGTCAACTCCGGTTGAAAGCCCAAGATCATTCATATCTTTTTTAATCTTACAAGCTTCCCGAATACCAAAAAATACACCTCGCCCGGTTGCTTCTGTTCTTCCGCGAATACCGCCTTGTTGAATTGGTTTACCGGTTACACATCCTTCAGCATTCAGATCTTCATTCATCTGGCGATAGGTATCTAAAATCCATCCCATTTCGCGAGCTCCGGTACCGTAATCGGGAGCAGGAACATCTACACCGGCGCCAATAAATCCTTTTTTAATGAGCTCGTAAGTATATCGTCGGGTAATTCTTTCCAGTTCTGTAACTGAATACTCTCTGGTGCTGATTTTTACGCCACCTTTAGCGCCTCCAAACGGAACATCCACAATTGCACATTTATAACTCATTAATGCCGCAAGTGCCATTGTTTCATCTTCATCCACTTTATGACTGTAGCGGATACCACCTTTCGTTGGTGTTTTATGGTGACTGTGCTCAACCCGCCATCCTTCAATTACTTCGATACTTCCATCATCGCGTCTGATGGGAAATGTTACATGGTAAATGGTATTACAGATTTTTATCTGTGCTAATATTCCTTTGTCGAAACGTGTGTATCGGGCAGCTTTATCAAAATTTTTGTTTACCTGCTCGTAAAATTTATAATGCGACATAGATGCAATTTTTTAGTGCTGTCTTGGTTGCTCGAATGGTCGCAATATTCTAACAGATATACAAGGAAAAGCCCTTTTTTAGTTGTTAAGAATCGGGCATTGAAATATGCAGGTGATCGGCAGTCCCTACATGGCGAATAGTTTTAAAACCAAGGAGCCGGAATGAATTACGAATCATAAAGTTTCGAAATTCAGAATGCCCTTTGGTTCTCAGATCAATAGCATGTACAAATCCATCTTCCTGGGCAAAATGAAGCGAACTTTGATTGACGGGCAATCCCATACTTGCATAGTCTTCAGCTGTTCTTTTGATATCTGTTATAACCAAATCATTATCAGCGAGTGTAAGAGTTGCAACCGACACTCTCAGCACCGGATGTAAAGATCGATACACTTCCCGCACCGATTCAGTTTTAGCGTTTACGCTTGAAAGATACAGAAGGCCATACAAACAAAATCCCCCCACAAGAATGCCTACACCTCCGAAACCAAATTTTAGCATCAGCTTTTTGTTTTCGACTTTTCTGAAAGTCAGAATCACGTAAACCAACAACAGAAGCATGCAGGTTCCGATTCCACCAACCAAAGCAACCCATGGATTTAATCCTTGTTCAACAGTGAGAAATAATGAAGTTTTGATGAGAACGAAGAAAGGGATAATGCTTAGGGCTGCGATGAGTAAAATCCATAAAGAGATTTTTATCAGCTTACTTTTCAGAGATGTATTTTTTGAAGAGGTGGTCTTTTTTTCCTCTCTTGAAATCGAAGTGTAATCAAATTCCTCCTTCGATTGAGTTAACCATGCAATATCTTTTTCTGAAATATTCTCCATGTGGTTTTACACGGAGATGATGAATTCATGTTACATCTGCTATCTTTGATTCTGCCTAATAAGAAAGGGGAGGCTTTGTAAAACAACAATCAGAATTACGGACATGATGATTGCTTCGGTAGGGTTTTCATGAATGGCTTTACCCAGATTGGTGAGATTGAATGCCATCAATAAACCGGAAGTGAACAAAGTAAAACTATAAGCCCAGCTTGTTCTCAACCATAATATAAATCCTGAGAAAAGACTAACAATACCGGTTAATAGTTGAGCAATCAGGGCAAATGCAGGTATGTCCTGATTTACTACATTAAAAAGATTTTGCTGAGCGCTGGTTAATAGTCCCCAACTTGCGGAGAGTGTCATATACAGTCCGACAGCAATAAGGAAAAGAAATAAAAAAAGATGAATATTCCGGTCTTTACGATTCATTAATAATAAGCATTCACATTAAGGATGGACGTTTGTGAATGCTTATACCGAAATCACTTAATTTGTTCCCTGATCTTCAGGTTCAACGAAAATAGGATCTTTTTTTCTGAAAGTGTTAATGGTAAACAAAATACCTGTCGAAGTAATGCAAGCAAAGAAACCCGATCCCCAAAGATCGAAAATGTTTACTACTGAACCACCTATTAGTGCTGCCAAAGCTCCAATAATAATACTTGGTATAAGTTTAATGCCGTGTTCACCCGAGAATGTATGACTCAACCAACCAATTAGTGAGCCGAGTGTTAAAAATCCAAAAATTGCCATAATTCAACGGTTTTGTTATGATTATTTCTATACACTTTAACAAATTTCAGATTTATCAGTTCCGTTTTTCGGTATTGTATTCTGCGCAAGTTTAAAAAAATCAATAAATATGAAACGCTCTTTGCTCACATTATTAACTTTCTCACTGCTCATCTTGAACTGTGCCGAAAAGCCGGATATAGATCCG
Organism: Balneola sp.; assembly: GCA_965267565.1. Lineage (GTDB taxonomy): Bacteria > Bacteroidota > Rhodothermia > Balneolales > Balneolaceae > Balneola. The sequence goes on along the minus strand of OZ254085.1, from coordinate 1,898,648 downwards.
GAAGTTTATGCCAAAGCAGAAAAAATCCATGAAAATGTAATTACGCTGGACACTCATGTGGATATAAATGTTTCTAATTTTACAGAAGAAAAGAATTACACAATGAACCTCGATACTCAGGTTGATTTGCCTAAACTTGAAGAAGGAGGATTAGATGTTGTATTCCTGATTGTATATACGGGACAAGGAGAACTTACTCAGGAAGGATTTGATGCCGCCTATGAAAATGCCGATGCTAAATTCAAAGCTATTCATCGTCTAACCAAAGAAATTGCTCCCGATCAGATTGAACTGGCACTTACTTCTGATGATGTGCGAAGAATTCATGCCGAAGGTAAAAAAGTAGCCATGATTGGCGTTGAAAACGGATATCCTGTTGGAATGAAACTGGAGCGGGTAAAGGAATTTTATGATCGCGGAGCGAGATACATGTCACTTTCCCATAACGGACATAATCAATTAAGCGATTCAAATACAGGAGAGCGTGATTCTGTTTGGTTGCATGAAGGTCTCAGCGAATTTGGAAGGCTGGTTGTTGCTGAGATGAATAAATGGGGAATTATGATAGATCTTTCTCATCCTTCTAAGAAAGCCAATATGGAAACTATGAGACTGTCTAAGGCTCCTGTTATCGCCTCTCATTCCTCTGCCCGGGCTTTAGATCCATCTGTTAGCCGAAACCTCAGTGATGAAGAATTAATGATGGTGAAAGAAAACGGAGGAGTGGTTCAGACTGTAGCTTTTCGTAGTTATTTGAATTCAGCAAAGCATGCAGCTTATCGTGAAGCTGCCGCCAAAATTGAGCAGGAAGTAGCTGAAGAAATGGGTTTTAGTATGGTCTCGAGAGATTCTATCAGGCAGATGAGTACGGAAACAAGAAGCGATTATTTTGCTTTATACAGAGAAATGCAGGAAAAGGCTCGTCCAAGAATTGAGCAGGAAACAGCCGATAAAGCTCCGTCTGTAGATGTAGGCGACTTTGTGGATCATATTGATTACATGGTCGATTTAATTGGAATCGAACATGTTGGAATCAGCTCTGACTTTGATGGTGGAGGTGGAATCCGGGGCTGGATGGATGCTTCTGAAACACTGAATGTAACTATCGAATTGGTTAAAAGAGGTTACACCGAAGAAGAAATCGAAATGATCTGGAGCGGAAATTTACTTCGTGTGTTGGATGAAGTGCAGAAAGTAGCAGAAGAGATTCAGGCTGAAGGATAGGTTAGTATTAAGATATAAGACTTAAGGTTTAAGATTCTGGTTCTGACGTTATGTGTTCTTACATTTAATCCTAATATGAATAGATTTGAAACTTGACCTCAAATTAAGTGGAGATATTTTAGTAATAACTCTCCCCGAAAGATATCTGTTTGAAGAAATGTGGGGTAATTTTACTGAATCAATTCCAGAACGTACTGATTTCAAAAAATCAAAATACTGTATTGTTGATGGTTCAGGTTTCAAAGAATTAGGTAGTTTAGGTATGGGTAGCGAGATATTTATTCTTAGAGATAAATTTATTGCAAATGGAGGTATAGATTTTGTGTTAACAGGATTTGATAAGCATGAGTTATTTGTGCTCGAAAAATTGGTTCCTGAAGGAAAAAACCTACCCAAAACCTTTGAGACATTACAGCAAGCAGAGGCATACTTTACTTCTTACTAAAGCTGTTATTCTATAACATTGTTCTGGTTCCGCACGCTCTGCGTCGGAACCTATTTCTTTCCAGCTAAACCCGTAAGGGCAATTCATGAATTGCCCTTACGGGTTTTAAGATCGTCACTTTCAAATAATCAAAGCTACCTTCTCAATCAAAAAACATGTATAATATATGTAATGACTGAAGAGCAACATATCCGCAAGATTATCCATATTGACATGGACGCTTTTTTCGCTGCTGTTGAGCAACGGGATAATCCGGCGTTGCGAGGAAAAGCGGTCATCGTGGGTGGTTCACCAAACGGTCGCGGAGTAGTTTCAACAGCAAGCTATGAAGCTCGCAAATTCGGAGTGCATTCTGCAATGCCTTGTTCGCAGGCGGCACGACTTTGTCCACACGGAATTTTTGTACGTGGAAGATTTGAAGCTTATAAAGAAGCGTCTCAGCAAATCCGGGAAATCTTTTTTGAATACACCGATCTGGTAGAGCCCCTTTCTTTGGACGAAGCTTTTCTGGACGTAACGGAAAATTACAAAGGGATGAAATCCGCAACACTCATCGCAAAAGAAATCTTAGAAAGAATTCAGGAAAAGACTCAACTTACGGCCTCTGCCGGAGTTTCATATTGCAAGTTTATCGCTAAAGTCGCTTCCGATTATAACAAGCCAAATGGGTTAACATTAATCACCCCGGAAGAAGCCCCTGAATTTCTTGAAGAATTGGATATAAAGAAGTTCTATGGTGTTGGAAAAGCCACTCAGAAGAAAATGCATTCTTTGGGAATTAAAACCGGAGCTGATTTAAAAGCGTGGACTGAGATTGATTTGGTAAAAGCATTCGGGAAATCAGGAAGATATTATTACCGGATTTGCAGAGGGATTGATGACCGGGAAGTGAAGCCTCATCGCATTCGAAAGTCATACGGTAAAGAGCGCACATTTTCTGATGACAAAGGAGATTTGAATTGGATTACCACCTTTTTAGATGAATTGGCAGAATCTATTTCTGAAGGAATGCAGAAAATTAATGCAAAGGGAAAAACGGTAACTTTAAAAGTTCGCTACAAAAACTTTGATACTATTACCCGAAGTCAGTCACTTCCAAATTACACCAACGATAAATATCAGATTTCAACGGTTGCTCGACAGCTATTAGAGGCTACGGATGTTGGAAATCGACAGGTTCGTCTTTTGGGGATTTCTCTTTCAAATCTGAATCTGAGTGAAGATCATTATTATGAACAGTTGGAAATGGAGTTTAGAGAAAGTTTAGTTCGTAGTTCACTTTCCAAAAAAAATAACTTTACCTAAAACTATATTAGACCCACGCTCGTCATATAACCGAAACAACTTCGGGACAGGTAATTGCAAAACGATAAAATGGAAGATGCACGATTAGTACAGGATTTTCTGGGAGGAAATCATCAGGCATTTAACAAGCTGGTTGATCGTTGGCAAAATAAGATTCATCATTTTGCTTACCGATATTTTGCAAGCAGCGACGATGCCGCTGAAATCACTCAGAAAACGTTCATCAAAGCGTATCAAAAACTGGATACTCTTGATGATGCTAACAAATTCAGTTCCTGGCTGTATCGAATTGCGAACAACCTTTGCCTGGACGAGCTGAAACGCGCCGGAAGAAAACGAGCGACTTCTTATGAGGCATTGAAAGTAGCTCCGCAAAGCGAAACTGCTTCTGCAGCAGATTCTAAACTTCTCAGAAATGAAGGTTTAGTGTTGTTGCACAAAGCACTGCTTCAGTTACCGAATGAACAGAGAGTAGTGGTGATTATGAAGGAATATGAAGGACTTACTTTCCCCGAAATCGCTGAAATATTAGACGAACCGGAAAACACGGTTAAATCAAGAATGTATTATGGATTAAAAGCACTTAAAAAGACTTTTGATTCATGGAATATCAATAAAGAGGTTTTTAATTATGAATAAGGAAGAAGCCCGATTGCTAATCATGGATTACATGTATGGCGAACTGAACGAAGCTAAGGAAAAAGAGCTACTCAGTTTTATAGCCAAACATGATGATCTGAAACAAGAATTTGAAGAGTTGACGGAAACCCGGTCTGTATTGGAGCATTTACCCGTTCAGGATCCGGCGGAACAACTAGTTATTATGGAACCGGCATCTTTTGAAAAAGAAAGCTTCTGGAATCGACTTGTAGATGCTTTAATACCGCAGAATATTTTTGCGCAAACAGGATTTGGTATAGCCGTTTTAGCCTTTGTCTTTGTCGTGACAGGCGCCATTACCGGACTAAATCTTACCTATACAGATGCCGGTGTTCAGTTAGGCTTCGGGGAAGCTCCTGCTGTTGAAAAGAATTTTACTGCTGATCAGGTTGAGCAAATCGTGCAACAAATTCAGCGGGATAATGTGGCTTTGGTTGAGCAGGTTGTGGCAGATGCTCAGGCTCGCCAAAATGAACAGCTGGAAGCTACTTTTGCCAGCTTTGCTACTTATCTGGAAAATCAACGAACCAACGATCTGCAGTTGATAAGCTCCGGACTTGAAGATCTTAAAGAAAACACGTTTACGCGTTTTCAACAAAACGAACAGGTATTAGGCGAAATAATACAAACTGTTAGTTATGGAAATTAAACAAGGAAATATCATGAAATATCTAAAATCGTATCTATTATTATTCGCATTCGCTTTTATGTTGAATGCAGATGCCTGGGCTCAAAGCTTTGACGCCAATCGAATGAACCGTGACATTAAAATCATGGAAAACATTTTGGGAGAGATGTTTAAATCGTATAATTCGAGTGGTAAAAGCTCAACTACAACTCTTGTTGCGCCCGGGTTTTTGAGCGATAATGTCAGAGGAACATATCTACCCGGCTTTGGCGTAATCTTCAATGTAAGCACCGGTTCAGGATTGGTAGTTTTCAGTTCTTCAGAAAACCAGAACCAATCCGGTCGTTCTTTTTATTACAGCTATCAATCATCTTCTTCCGGTAATGATGAGGCTCCCAAAGTAAACGAGGAGAACGTTAAAGAAAGAATTGTAGAGTTCCTGAAAGATTATGCCTCCACAATTGGTCAACTAAAACCTGATGAAAACGTAATGGTGATTTATGGTGCAAATAATTCTTCGCAATTCAGCAGATTGGTTTACCGAACTCCAAGCGGAACCGTAAGAAGGGATAATAAAGATGCATTACCGGTAATTTCAGGATCTGTTTCTAAAAAAGACCTGGACGATTATCGTGCAGGAAAAATAAATGAATCCTCATTCAAGCAGCGTGTTAATCTTGCATCCTCTAAGGAAAAAGAATATCTGGATCTAAAGGTCATGGGTAATATTTTCGAAACTGCACTGAAAGAACAGGGTGTCGAGACGTTCCGGTTGAGTGGAAATGCCGATTATTTAATGCTGGATAATTTTGGTGCCATCTTTAATCTGGATGTCAGCTATCGTACCAATAACAGGTTCTTTGGAACTGCAAGAACGATTTCCGGAATTCGGGTAGATGGTTCATATGTCACCACTCAAAGAAGTTCTGATTCAAATGATGAAGAGTTAGAAAAAGAACAGCAAGAGTATCGTCAGAAAGTACAAGCTGCTTATTCAAGCCTGAAGTCGAACCTGAAGGAGTATCTGATTGATTACGGTCGCACTGTTAGTTCGGTTAAATCTGATCAGTATATCCTTACGACTGTTAATGTTCGTGGGAGATATGATGACATTCCTGAACGAATAGATGTCCAGGTTAAAAAATCTGTTCTCGAGCAACTGGATCGAGGAAGCCTTTCGAGAGAGCAGGCGTTAGATCAGGTTGTAATTACTGAATATTGATTAATCAAAAAAGTAGAGGCGTAAGGTTTTGCGTCTCTACAATTTTAACGTAAAACTTGCGCTTCCTGTCAACGCTTCGCTAAGGAATTCCTGATACTCATTTGCTTCAATTTCTTTACAACCAAACTGACTCAGATGATCTGTATAAAACTGAGTATCCCAAAGTTTAAAACCGTTCTCTTTCAGTATTTTGTGACAGTAATAAAGCGCCACTTTATCCGCTTCTTTTTCTTTTTTGAACATTCTTTCTCCAAAGAATGCTTTGCCCAAACTCACTCCGTATAATCCGCCCACAAGTTGGTTTTCACTATCATAGATTTCCACACTGTGAGCATGGTCTGCCTGATTTAAAATATCATATGAGTTGATAATCAGATCATTTATCCAGGTGCTTTCCCGATTTGCACATTCTTTTATAACCTCCCTAAATCGGCTATTTACCTCTGCCGAATATCTTCCCGATCGGATAATTCTTTCCACATTAGAAGAAACCCGAAATTCATCAAGAGGAATGATGCCCCGTTGATTCGCCGAATACCAGTTCACCTCCTGATCTTCTCTTGAGTCTGCCATAGGAAAAATTCCCTGCGCATATCCTTCAAGTAATATTTCCGGCGGGATTATTTTCATATTTTAGATTTGAGGTGTTAGTAGTTAGTATTGAGAACACCTACTCAATACTAACTACTTGATACTAAAATCTAATCTTCAAAAATCACAGTACAACATCGGCCCTGAGCCAATTGGTGAACCCGGAGGCGCCGACAATGTTGAAGGAGCTTCAAACTCTTCCGGATCGTCCAGATAAGCTTCTATTAAAGCCGCTGACTGAATGGCAACAGCATCCTCACGATCTTCAAGCATTTCCTGAACTTTAATCAGTTTCTTCATCACAATAGCCTTGGTGATCGGATTCGCCTGAGAGGAAGCATGCAACTTAATCATATTTGTAACAACCAGATGATTAACTACATACTGAATTGCTCCTAAATAGTCTTCGCTTACTTTCTTTTCCCAACTGTTATCCAGCAAAATGTCCAACGTTTCGCCCAATGTTAGATTATTGTCCCGGGCGCCGTATTCTACTAATCGGTTTGCTCTTTGAGGATCTAGTATCAAACTAATTGGGAGATTAGCTGCTGTTTCTGCAATTCCTAAAGCATCTAATGTTGGTCCTGTATTTCCTCTGAATAACTCTCTGCTTGAAGAAATTCCTGCCGGTCTTGTTGGTATTAGATCTAACAGATTTTCAGGAACAGCAAGCACTTCGGGATCAATAGCCATCATCATTTCTGCCAATGCTTTTCGTTGTGTTTCTTCGTCTACAATTTGCGGATCGGGTTGATTGTCGCCTTTCAATTTGTAGTAATAATCAAAACCTCCAATCAGCTTTACCGTTCCTTCCAATTGATAACGATGAAACAAATAGATCGGCACCAATACATCTTCCAGTTCAGACATAGAAGTTCCTGCGGGAATATTTGCTTTGCCGAAATTGTCCAACGCTATTTTGCGAACTTCTAAAATATGCGAAAGCTGAGAAGCCGGATCTGTTCCGTAATCCCATAAATGTCCGGTTGGATGAGCACCTCCCTGCGGACGAGCATCACTGTCAGAAATATATTTCAATCCGTCTAAATGAGCTTCTTCCAGAATTTTATTCAGTGCTTCTTTTTCGTTGATACCATTTGGGAAATCCTGATAGCCAAACTTAATGGTTACGATATCCCAATCTCCAATTCCAACATCGTAAGCATCGCTTAAATCCAACTCTCCATTTTCTATATCCACTTTTGGATGCGGATAATCCATCACCGATTCTCTGCCGTTTACACTGGCTGCGAAATTGTGAAATATTCCTAACGTGTGACCAATTTCATGCGCCGAAAGCTGACGAATTCTTGCCAGCGCCATTTCCATCATTCTTGGATCTTCTTCAGCGCCTTCTTCAAACGGAGCTAACAATCCCTGTGCGATCATATAATCCTGACGAACTCTTAGCGATCCCAACAGCACATTTCCTTTGATGATTTCTCCGGTTCTCGGATCCACAACCGACCCTCCGTACGACCATCCGCGTGTTGAGCGATGCACCCAATTAATTACGTTGTATCTGATGTCCAGCGGATGTGCATCATCGGGAAGCACCTTAACTTGAAAAGCATCTTTATAGCCTGCAGCTTCGAACGCCTGATTCCACCATCGGGCCCCATCGAGCAATGCAGATCGGACAGGCTCTGGAGTTCCGTTATCTAAATAATAAACGATTGGCTCCACAGCTTCACTTACCGCCGCGCCGGGATTTTTCTTTTCCAGTCGATGACGATTTATAAATCTTTTGGTTAGCGGTTCATCAATCGGGGTGGCATAATCCTGATATGAAGTAGCATAAAATCCTCCGCGCGGATCGTATTCTCTCGGAGTGTAATTATCATCAGGAAGCTCTACAAAAGAATGATGTGTTCTTACAGTAATTGATGAAGGATCAGGTACCACCGTTCTCAGGTATCTTCCGGTCGGACTTCCTGAAAATGTAAGCATTGCCTCAAATTCTGAATTTTTAGGAAAGTTGAAGGTTCCCTCTGCGTACACTGCCGATCGGCTTTTATCCAGATTGTACGAACCTTCGCCCATTCTGCGAAGTCGGCTTGAAATTCCGTGTGAATCGCTGATTAGTAAAGAGGTCAGATCAATCAAGTAGCTTCCGTCTTCTTCCGCTTCGATTTTGAATGAGTGCATCACAGATGAAGCAAAGGCTTCCCGAACCGATTTCTTTTCCAGTTCATTATCTGATTTAGCCACGTAGTCGAGGTTCGGCTGAATTAGAAATAATTTCGAACCTCTTTTTTCAAAATAAACCACTCGCTGTCCACCTTGCTGGCTGCGATCTAAACCAATGTCGTTAGAGCCAACACCTGCTGCAAGATAATTCGCATGAAGAAATTCTTCGTTCAGCTTATCCACTTTCAACCAAAGCTTTCCGCTTTCTTCATCGAAGTAATAATCGAAATAACCTTCTGTAACTTTAAGACCTTTGGTTTTGTCTTTAATGGTTGGTGTTTGAGCATTTACTTCGCTCAATAGCGTAATCAGGAATACTGGGATTAGAAAAAGAGATAAGAAGCGCTTCATATTTTGCAGTTAGATTAATAACGAAAATGAAAGAAACTGCTTTTTGACGGAATTTAAAATTCGCGCAAAAGCTTTTTACAGATTCTAGGCCTAATGATTAAAATCTCTTCCTTCTGCAAAATGGATTATATCATCATGATGATAGTACAAGCACCAATGAAGTTTTGGATCCAGAATTACCACATTATCAAAGCCAAAGAATATCTCTGCGTACTTAACAAATATTTTCCAGGTAATTTGTAGTACTGTTCCTTCTGCCGTAGAAAAAACCGGCAAAACTAATGCTTCTGACTGAAATGCAACTCCACGTTCATATAACCATTTTTTAAGCGTCCCCTCATCTTTCCATCGGTTTAACTTTGTTACTTTTCTGTAGCATCCCCCGCTGAAGGGTTTGTTTCCCCAGTCGTCATCTCCGCAGGTAACATCGTAGTTTCCGGCTGTCTCGTACACGTATTTTGCAGAATCCTTATCTAAATAAAGAATCTGATCTTTATGTTCTTCGGGAAGTGCTTCGTACTCATGCGGACGAAAATATTGCCAGTGTTTTCCCTGAAATTCTTTGGTGCCTTTGAGTTTATTGAGGTCTATCACAAAATTTCTTTATTTTTCATTTTCAAAACAATTTTGGTAGGAATCATTACTTTTCAACTGGATTAATTAATGAAATGAAAGTAACTGCTTTTTTGACTGTATTTATAATTAAAAACAGGTGTCTTATAAATGTTTTTTCTTAATGGTGACAGCCATGCCCACAAAGGTATGGATGATTTTAAGGCTGGTAATTTTCAGAGGGCTATTAGAGAGTTTAAAACAGCTTTAAAAAAGGGATTTAAAGATTTTGAAAAACATGAAATTTATACTGCATTAGGTAATTCCTATACTAATTTAGGGCTATTTGATAAAGCAGTAAAAGCTCATAAAAGATCAATAAAAATTAAATCGGACTATTATAAAGCGTGGACAAACCTTGGAGTAACATATCGATTAAAAGGAAATTTTAATGATGCTGAAGCATGTTACAAGAAAAGTATCGCCTTAAACCCAGATTATGCTGAAACTCACACTAATTTAGGCGCAATTCATATTTTTAAAAATGAACCGCAAAAAGCAGTTAAGAGTCTTTTTAAAGCAAAAGAATTAGATCCATCGATTCAAATTACATATGCTAGTTTGGCATTAGCTTTAGCTATGTTAAAGAAATATGATGAAGCTGAAATAGAACTCAAACAAGCAATTATATTAGGTTATAAAGGCTGGGAAAGTATTAAAGAAAGAATTGATCATCTAAGAGAGTATGGATATCCAAAGATCGATCCCGACTCCTTTAATTTTTTTGAAAACTAAAGAATCTCTTTCTTTTCCATTCTGCCGAAGTAGTCTTTTGCTGCCTCCATAACTTTAGGCGAAAGCAATATGGCTACCGTCATCGTTGGAATTGCCATCAGTGCAAACATTCCGTCTGTGAAGTTTAGTACAGCATCTATAGTTGCTACTGATCCAAAAATTATGGCCATCGCATAGAAATAATTGAAGTACTTCTGCTTATCCGCACCAATTAAAAACCCAAGACATTTTGTACTGTAATAGGAATAAGTGAATAAAGAGCTGAATCCGAATATCATCACACAGAAAATCAGCAAGTAAACGCCAAACGGACCAATAGCCGCTTCAAATGCAGAAGCCGTTAACGTAATTCCGTTGTCATCTCCTGATTGCCAAACGCCTGTAACAAGAATTGCGAGTGCCGTCATCGTACAAACCACCAGCGTATCAATAAATGGACCCATCATGGCTACTAAACCTTCACGAACCGGCTCTTTGGTTTTTGCTGCTCCGTGAGCAAGGGTGGCTGTACCAATTCCTGCCTCGTTCGAAAATGCAGCTCTTCGGACTCCCGTAACAATCAAAGCGCCAAGTGCACCACCCATTGCTGAATTTGCGGTAAATGCATCCGTAAATATCAGTGAAATAGTACTTCCTAACATGTCAATATTAATTCCAATAATGACCAATACACAGGATACATAAATCACTACCATAGCAGGAACCATTTTGGAAGCTACTTTTCCAATTCGCTTAATTCCTCCGAAAATCACCAAAGAAACAATGGCTAAAATCACCAAACCGCTGATTAAGTCACTGGTAAAATGGTTTGCAGCATCGGTCACTCCATTTGGTACTAACACAAAATCACGAACAATTTGAGTAACCTGATTTGCCTGAAAAATGGGTAAGGGTCCGAACAATCCTGCTACAGCAAAAAGTACAGCCAGCGGTTTCCACTTTTTCCCAAGGCCTTCCATAATCATATACATGGTTCCGCCCTGAATATTTCCTTCGGTATCTTTTCCACGATACATGATGGAAAGCGTACAGGTAAAGAACTTGGTTGCCATTCCTACAATGGCGCTAATCCACATCCAGAAAACCGCACCCGGACCTCCAACAGCAATGGCCACTGCAACACCAGAAATGTTTCCTAAGCCAACTGTGGCTGCAAGCGCACTCGCTAATGCTTCAAAGTGACTGATATCTCCCGGATCGTCCGGGTCGTCATACTTTCCGCGAAGAATCTGAATGGAGTGAAAGAAATATCGGTAGGGAATAAACCGGGAGTAAATGAGGAAGAAAAGTCCCCCACCTACTAATAATACCACAAGTGGAGTTCCCCACATGAAGGAAGAAAATTCGGCTAAAATAAAATCTATAGTTTCCAGAGTGCTGTGATTTATTTAGAAAATTGACGGTTGAAGTTAACTTAGAAATCTCAATAATGTTATTAAAGATTATATTCCTATAAATAACAGATTCGAATCTTGATCAAATACACTTTAATAGTTAATTCCAGGGCTAATTCCGGCAGAGCAAAAAACTTCATTCAGGAAAGGACAAGCGCTCTGAACGAGGCTTTAGGTAATCCTAATATTTTGTATGCTGATAATCCTTCCCAAATTCATCAATTGGTACAAGAAGCCCTTCTGAATTCAGATTGTATTATTGCTTGTGGCGGAGATGGAACCATGCAAAGCGTCGCTCGTGCCTTGTACGGAAGAGATTGCTTGATGGGAGTGATTCCCATCGGAAGCGGCAATGATTTTGTGAAAGCTTTAGGAATCGCTCCCGGCAAAGAGCTTTCCTACTACCTGAATATCATTCTAAAAAGAAATATCAGCCAAGTTGATATCCCTGTTTTGAATGATGACATTTTTATAAATACATCCGGAATTGGATTTGATGGATTGACAAACTATTTGGCTGCCAAGTCCAAATTTAAAGGATCTGTTAAATATTTAGTTTCCGGATTTAAGGCTTTTTTAACAGCTAAGCAGGCGCGCTGTGAAATTCAAGCCGGAAAAGCCTTCACTTATGAAGGATATATCTGGATGGTTGCTGTTGCCAACGGACATACAGAAGGAGGAAAATATAAAATCTCTCCAAGTTCAGACAACGCAGACGGGATACTCGAACTTGTGATTGTGCCTGCTTATTCCCGCATTAGACTGATGATCGCTTTTCTTTTTCTAAGCTTAAATATCTCTCTTTCAAATCGATTCTTTCATATCTATAAAACGAGTGCGGCTTCCATCAGAATTGATCATCACCATCACATCCACTTAGATGGAGAGATAGGAACAGCTTCGAGTAAATACGAGGTGAGAATACTTGATGAAAAATTAGCAGTTATTGGCTCTTAAATTTTGCAATTTCAAATTAGAGGATCGGTTTGAGCTTCAAATAAAAATTCTAAATAAAGTCAGATTAGTAGCCATTTCATAAGATCCTGAAATAAATTCAGAATGACCCTACTCTTGCTTCCAATAAAACCGTCAACGAATTACCTAACATCTACAGGGATGACCTAAATTTTATCCGAGAAGCTGAAAGTAATTAGGAATCACCCAATTCCATAAAACTTAGCAATGCCATTAATGATAAACTGAACGCCAATCGAAAGCGCAATAAAACCCATCAGACGTGTAACCACGGTCATTCCGGTTTTTCCAATGAGTTTATTCAGCCAGGGAGCTACTCTCAAAATTCCCCAGCAAATAAAAGCAGTCAACAGAACGGCAACTCCGTTGATAATATAATCCGTAATTCCCGTAGCCTGAGAGCCAAAACCAATGACCACCGCAATACTTCCCGGTCCGGCTAAAAGTGGCATGGCTAAAGGACTAAAACTCACATCGCTTTTATCCATAGCTGCTTCTTTATCTTCATCAGAAAGTTTTTTGCCTGAGCTTTCGGGATTCAGCATTGAAAAGCCTGCCCGCATAATGATTAATCCACCAGCAATTCGAATTCCCGGCAAAGAAATTCCGAAAAAGCTTAGAATATAGGTTCCGATCAGCAAGAAAATAATCAGCAAAGCAAACATATAGATGCTTGTCTTTGTTGCTGTGCGCTTAATGTTTTTCTCTGTATCTCCATCCGTAAGCGATAAAAATACCGGCATTGCAGAAAGCGGATTTACTACCGAAAACAGAGACGTGAAACTGGCGATCATTAACGCGCCGGCGCTCATAACTTCAGTTGAAAACGGGATAATCTCTTTGAAAAATTCTTCCATAACGGATCAAAGATAAGGAGCTTTTTAGCAATTTTTAAGCTTTAAAAAATGCTTTTTTCCGTCCTAAATTATATGTTCAGACACTTACAATTAAGATGTTCATATGACAACCACAGAATCCGTTTCCCTCGAAGAAGAAATATTACCAAGAGTTAAAGATATTCTCTCGGAACCAATAACCAGAAATGAAAAGCTGTTCCGCATTTGCGAAGTGCTTGAAGATGAAGTTCCTGACTTTGATTGGGTGGGGTTTTATATGGTAGATCCCGATGTTGAACATCAATTAAAGCTGGGTCCATTTGTTGGGGAACCAACTGAGCACACAACTATTCCGTTCGGAAAAGGAATTTGCGGTCAGGTAGCGGTGAGTCACGAAACGTTTGTTTCTCAGGATGTTTCTGCGGAGGACAATTACATTTCATGCAGCCATCATGTTCAGTCTGAGATTGTTGTTCCTGTAATGAAGGATAATGAGTTTGTTGCTCAGCTTGATGTGGATTCCAACAAGAAGGATTCCATTTCTGAAGAAAAGACGAAACTTCTCGAAAAAATATGTACGTTACTCTCTAACGAATTTTAAAATACCATTATGAGCCAATTTGCACTTACCGACGAAACTGCTATTGATACACTGATTTTTTGGATTGAAAGCTCTGACGGATCAATTTCTTATGCCGAGAAAGAAGCTGTGAAACGCATTCTTGCAAATATGAAGTACGATATGGAAACGTACAATAAGACCATAAATCAAATTGCATCAATGAGCACTGAAAATGTAAAGCAAATGGCTAATGAAGCCGTTGACTACATTAATCATAATTTTTCTGATGACGGCAAAAAACTCACCTATAATCTTTTAGAGACAATTGCTGCTTGTGATGGAAATATTTCTTCTGCTGAGAAAGAAAAGCTGGAGGCAATTAAAAGTGAGCTTGGGGTTTAGTCATGAGTAGTAATCCGATATGCAAAATAATTTGATATAGTATATCCAATTTCATCATCAACAGCATCTTTGTAATAGTCGATGCCTATATTCACTGGATAGCCAAACTCTGAATCATAATCCGCATTAAATTTATAGGCTTCCTGTCTGGCTTCTTTTATGATCCCAAATAAACCATCAATAGTACGGTAAAACGTTGGATATAAATCACCAGCGTATTCAAAGGTGCCTTCTCCGGTTTCGATCATGAGCGAGTCTCTTGTATCAGGATCAAGTATTTGATACACAGAGTCAGAACTTACAACTACAATAGCCGGTGTAACCTTAGGGCAAAAACAAGACATCTGATAACTAAATTCATAATGAGGAAATTTTTGGTTTTCCCATTTTTCTAAAGCCTGCTCATAACCATCATCCTCATTATTAAAAAGTGAGCATGAGCTTAAAATTATTCCACAAAGAATAAGTAGTGATAGTGATTTCATTTTGACGTATTAAATTTTAAACAATCCAATATTATTCACTTATCATCTCATCACCAAGTAGCATAAAGATGCTATTCTGAATCAAGAACAAGGCTTGAAATATGCAAATTAATAGCGTGATTAACTCTGAATCCATACACTCCTTCTGTGGCAATATCACCCTTTTCGAAGCTGCTAAGAAGTTCTCCGTTCAAAGAAAACGTGACTTCATCACCGCGTACTTTTATCTCAAAATCGTTTTGAGCAGATGACTCTGTTTCATCTGTAAACATATTCATGGCGTCGGTTTTTGTCCATGACTGTACGACTGAGGTTTCCTCTCCCATTCTTCTTTTAATCAAAAACTCTCCTGTGTTTCTTATCAGGAAGTATGTATAACTCTGATCTTCTCCATCCAGATTCTCTCCACCGATAAACAACCCAAATGCTTCCCGGTTTCTTCCCTTAGTATCGAACAAATAGATAGTAGAGCTAAGTGTGAAGTCACCTTCGGCCATATTCTCTTCATGATAATAGATTCCGGCAGGTCCTGTAGTTATATGCCAACCGGGAGTCATGTTTACGAAAAAAATATCGGCTGATTCCGCATCAGCACCTACATTTACTTCTTCTGCGCTAACTCGGTCAAACCGCCATTCCCATCCTTCAGGAACTTTCAGATTTTCGCCCTGTGACTTCGATCCGTCCGGACCACCTTGAGCCACAATTAAAGATGAACCAAAAAAAATAATTGATACAAAAAGACTAAACTTTTTCATGAGTGTAAAATTTGATTGAAATCTGATTAAATAAACTAAATTCCTGATTAAGAATCTTTATTTAACATCTCAACTGCGGTACTCACTTCTGAGCTGAAGGTAAATCCGTTTTCCACAAGCGCGGTATGGCAGGCATTCATCACCTCGGTTTTAATTGCCCCAAGATTTGAATGTTTAGAAAATGTGTTAATCCAAAACTGAACTTCAATCTGAACATAGTTATCCAAAAAGTCAGTGAGAATTACTTGTGGTGTTGGTTCTGAAATAACTCCCTCTACAGATTTTGTAGTTTCAAGCAGTAGATCTCTGGCATCCTTCACGTTATCTCGGTAATCAATTCCGATTCTGAATGTGGGTCTTCGTAACCCATCTCTTGTATAATTGTTAAGCGGATTTTTAAAAATGATGGCGCTTGGAATAAAAATATCGATTCCGTCTCCCGTTCGTACGTGCACATCCCGAATGTTGATTTGCTTTACTACTCCGAGAATTCCGTTACTTTCAATAAGATCGCCTACTTCAAAAGAGCGGCTGAACGACATAAATAAACCCGCCAGCAGGTTTTCACCAATTTCGCGAAAAGCAAAACCCAAAACTACTGTTAAAATACCACCGGCAGCCAAAACTCCTGAAGCAGCTTTGGTTAAGCCCATGATATGAAGAGCAATTATGATTCCAATCAGATAGAACGTCCAGCGGGTAAGACGAATAATTAACCGAAGCTTTTTTAGAGAAGTTGCTCTGGTTCCAATCAGTTTTTTTAATCCGCGACCGGCTAAAAAACCCAAAGTGATAAAAACTGCTAAAGCTATAATTCCGCCAATAATTGCCGGAGCAGAGTTTATGATCTGATCAAAGAATTGGGAGAATGTGTCTTGAATGGTTTGCATTGAAAAACTATGGTTTTCTTAAATAAAGTATATCAACTCTAAAGCGATCCAGATCTCCTGCATTCGCGTGGAGATGACCTATTTGGCTTTGAAGTATCCTTATCTAAAACATACATGATTGATTAGCCTTAATAAAGAATAGTCTAAAATCTAACATCTCATATCTAAATACTAATTATAACCAATCCACTATATCGTCTTTCGACTCTACTTTCACGTACTCTGAAAAAATCTGATGAAGTGTTGAATGCTCTTTCAGGCTTTCCCGACTCACTGAATCCAAATAGGCAATAATACTTCCATGATGCAGGATGGCAATATCATCACACAGATTTTCCACTACTTCCAGAATATGGCTGGTGATGATCATCGTTACGCCTTTCTCTTTCAGCTTTCGGAGAATGGTTTTCATTCGGTCGATGGAGATTACATCCACGGCTTCGAAGGGTTCATCCAGTAACAACACTTTGGGTTCGGTTAAGACCGCGGTAACAAAAGCGAGCTTTTTTCTGCTTCCTGAAGAAAGCTTATGAATCTTAGTCTTAGCAAAATCTT
Source organism: Balneola sp. (assembly GCA_965267565.1). Lineage (GTDB taxonomy): Bacteria > Bacteroidota > Rhodothermia > Balneolales > Balneolaceae > Balneola. Next base: position 1,881,828 of record OZ254085.1, on the reverse strand, counting down.
TGATTTCGAAAAAGTCCATCAACGAATACGCTTTTTCAACCAATCCTTTCTTTTCGATATCGTAAATGTCACAAACGTATTCAATGAACTCTATACTGGTGAACTGCTCAAACAACAACGGTGGCTGCAAAACAGAAGCAATATCCCGCTTGATGGCTTCTTCATTTTCATCTACAAAAGGAAGTTCGTTTATGGTGATGTATCCGTCATCAAAAGAAAGTAATCCGGTCAATACGCCAATCAACGTACTTTTTCCTGCGCCGTTTGGACCAATCAACCCAAAAATAGAGCCTTTCGGAATGCTCAGCTCCAATTCTTTCAGCACGATGTTATCATCGTAGCTTTTGATCAGCCCTTTAATGGAAATTGCTTCACTCATCCTGCAGATTTATTAGCTTTTCTTTTCATGAAATAACGAGCCGCATAGCCAATGGTGAAAATTCCATATAGCAAGAGCGCTATTTGAAGATTACTCATTCCAAACATTGTTACACCTTCGCTGTCTGCTCGAATGTATTCCAATCCCCAACGAAGTAACGCATATCCACCAGTGTGAATAAAAAATATAAGCGGGGAAGTTTTATCAGTATCCCAGATTTTTTTGAACACCCAAAGCACAATCAGTATCAAAATCACATCGCCAAACATTTCATACAACTGCGTTGGATGAACCGGCGCACTAAGTGTTTCTGTTTGTCCTGCCAAGCCTTCCGTTGATCTCCATGCCGGGCTTGATAAGCGATAGTTAGTTTCAAATGCGGGGACATCTAATCCGTATCTTGGAAATTGAACTCCTAAAAATGAATCGGTTGGTGTTCCGTAAGCATCTCCGTTCAGAAAGCACCCAACTCTACCAACAGCCTGCCCCAACAAAACTCCCGGAGAAAGCAACGAAAAATATTTCCAGTAGTTCATATTATTCCGTTTTACATAGAAATATCCGCCCAACATTCCTCCCAATAATCCACCGGTAATACTGTTTCCGGCTCCGGTTGGACTGAACAAAATGGTTGGATCAGCAAAAAAAGCATCCGACTGCCAGAATACATAATGGGACACTCTGGCTCCGATTAATGAACCCACAATCGACCAGACAATCAGTCCTTCAAATTTTTCCGTTTTGCCACCGTATTTTTCTACCCGAACTTTTGCCCACCAAATACCAAGTACAATGGAGATGAGGAAGTAAATTCCTTCGTAAAAATAGATTTGGGTAAAACCAAGATCGAGATGAATCGGAAACATGAAATATTTTATTGATTAGTTATTCAGTCCAAAGTCGGGTTAAAATTTGCCTCTTGAACAAGCGAACAAGCAAATTCATATGTCCCCAAAGGTAAACTGCAATTATCACAATAACCACGCTCATAATGGTAATTCTGTACCACTCTAAATTATCTAATGGGACAAAAATGAGATAGCCCATCGAAAAGATTACAAATGAAATTACAAAGGTAACTTTTTGGGGTATGATGGGATGCTTGTAACTGAACGAAGAATAGGTTGCTTTCTGATATTGGTAGTATGAACTCCAGATAAATAAAATCATGAAGCACATGAAGAAGAACGTGTTTGCCACAAAAACTTTATATACTCCAACAATTTGAGGGATCAGCAACAATTCAAATACCGTGATTACGTAGAAAACTAACAGCGGCAGAATTATAACTCCCAAAAATCGTTCTTTCAGTTGTTGTTCCAGCTTTATCGGAAATTGGAGGTGCATCAGTAATTCTCTGTTTTCATATCCGTACATGTTTGCCATTCCCATCGCCAAAAGAGCTACCGGAATTCCTGCAAGAATAGTGGGAATTAAAATAGTTTGAGCTGCTTCGTATTTGACCTGAAGCAAAATTGGAACATATACCACCGGAACCACTGCCAAAGTTAATAACTGCAATTTGTTGTAGGGATGAATCATTACATAGTAATAATACTTTCCGGCATTTTTTCCCATTACACGCTTCAAAAATGCCCACAATTTGCTGGTTCTCTGCTCCACTTTTTTGATGGTAGGATTAACTAATCCTTCAATCGTTTTTTTGAAATGGTCGATCAAAATCAACCCGATTAACACAGATAGAAACCCTAAAATGATTGTTCCATTTAACCATCCATAGCTATCTGTAACTGTTTGCTGCATCAGTCCGCCAGGCATCCACGATAAAAAGTTATTCAGCGTTTCTACTCTTGGGATAATTTCAGCAAACACTTCCTTAGAATTTTCCGAGAACAATGCTACTGCCTGAAAAAGACCGAATATCAGAAATAAAAATCCTACAACTACAGCAATAAATCTTCGCTCAACTATCTTTATGAATCGGTGTTTAATGGAGTAGATCAACACATAATTAAAAACAATAGCGGCAAGTCCTACCAGCACCTGATAAAAATGGGAAACCTGAATCATTAAAAACACCACCCAGGTAAAGTTGTAGATGAGATTTACCGGATGGCAAAAACCAATAATCATCAAATACCGGGCAAGCTTTTTCTTAGTAAATCCAAACCCAAGTAACTTTCTGTTTTCTGCGATGTTCAACAACCTGAGATTGGTAAAAGAGAAGTGCATTACCCAATAGGTGTTTGCAAAAACTAAAAGAAGAAAAGTATACAGCTCGGGGGTTAGCCAGGGAATTTGCATTCTCATCCATGGATCGGTGTCCAGCAAAATTACAACCACAGCTGTACCAATCAGGTTTACCGTCATTATCCCCAAAAACATGATATACCCAATTAACAGCAAAAGCTGAAATCGGTTCAGGTTGGAGAGAAAAATTTTCCAGTTTAAAGTTAGAAGTCGGGTAAACATGCTGCTCTTAGATGAATAACGGAAGTTTACACTATCAGCGGTAACTAATCAAAAATAAAAGTTGAATCCTGCCAAAATACTTGCGTACTGACTTCGGGAATCCTCCATGAATTTTAAAAGAAAGGTATTTGGGTTTAAAGGAAGGTCCTCAACACTTTCTTTAAAAATGGGAGTTATTAGCGCGGAATATCTTGCTTCAATAGTAATAATTACCGGTTTCATATTTATTTCAACTCCACCTGCCATTGCATACCCAAATAAAAATTTATTAGTCAAGTGATTGATTTCCCCGCCAAAAAAATCATTTCGGGTAAATGTGCTGTCACTTTGGGAACTGGATGAATAAAAAAAATCAGAGTTGATTCGGTATTCCGCTAATAAACCAAACATAAAATTAGGATTCAGTTTTTTATCTGGAAATAAATCGATTCTTGGTAATAAGGAAAAACCGAGGTATTCAAAATTATAATTGGCTCTTATTGCTTGATCAAAACTTGGGTCAACATCAGCAATAGAAAAAGAAGTACCCGTGATTTTATAATCCATTTCCATTTGAAAGGAAAGGATTGTTTCGGGTATTCTGATATTATAAAATACACCCGTTTGTAAGGATGACCTTCCTCCCCAGTCGATGCTGATGTTTTCAATTTCAGATTCCTGCCCGGTTATATTGGAGATGGCAATTCCGGTTTTAATCCCAAACCTATTGTTTTGAGCTATCGAAGAATAACTCAGCAGAAACACGCATAATAAGGTGAGTAAAATAATTCGCATAAAAAAAGCAGCTTCTTTTATGAAGCTGCCTGATAATAGGGATTTTTGCTGGATTTAGAATCCTACTCCTACAGTTAAAGCTAATGCACCGTTTTTTTCTCCGTCTGCTCCCTCCTCGAAAATATCTACAAGACCGGCAGTATAGCGTAGATCTATTCTGAATTTGCTCACATCTACACCTGCTCCAACAACAACTCCGTAATCCTGATCTTTAACATTATCTCCAAAATTTTGACCTCCTACAGATGTAGAATTCTCCAGTTCTGCTTTTGTTTTAAAAGATGCATAAGGACCGAAAAATACATTTGGCTTAAAAGGGGCTGCCGGAAGTTCGAATCCGAATTTCAGAAGTACAGGAACTTGTATGTAATTCAGAGTTATGAAAAGATCGCCATTTCCATCATTTGCACCATACTGAGCATATAACACTTCAGGTTGGACTGAAACAGGAGTTGCTGGAATTTTAATTTTTGTGTAAACACCACCTAAAATTCCAGTTTTGGTTTCTACACCATCAAGATTATTTAACGTAGCGAAATTAACCCCACCCTTGATTCCAAATTCAGGAAGTAACTGAGCATGGGAAATGCTGGAAAAACTTATCATTAATACTGCCAAAGTAGAAAATCTGCAAATTGTTTTCTTAATCATTGTGGTAATTTATAGTTGATAGCTCAAGTCAATTTATTGACCAAATTTAACTATAAGAATAACAAAACATTATAATGTTACAAATACTCCTTTAAATACTGCCCGGTATAACTCTCTTTTACTTTTGCGACATCTTCAGGAGTGCCTTCGGCAACTATCTGACCTCCACCAAAACCACCCTCGGGTCCTACATCTATGATCCAGTCGGCGCTCTTAATTACATCCAGATTATGCTCGATGATAATTACCGAGTGACCCGAATTCACCAGCTCATTGAACGCATCTAACAATTTTGCGACATCTTCAAAATGCAGTCCGGTCGTGGGTTCATCAAAGAAGTAAATGGTGTGTTCCGAGCTTTGCTTGGAGAGGAATCTCGCCAGCTTAACCCGTTGTGCTTCCCCGCCCGAAAGCGTAGTCGCACTCTGACCCAGATTCAAATATCCCAAGCCAACATCTTCCAATGGTTGTAATTTATTGGTGATGGAGTTTTCATCTACAAAAAACTCGATGGCTTCAGAAACCGGCATTTCAAGCACGTCATGAATGCTCTTTCCACGATATTTTACTGCTAATACATCTTTTCTGAATCGAGCGCCGTTGCAAACTTCGCAAGTAAGCTCAATATCAGCCATAAACTGCATTTCGATTTTCTGGACGCCTTCACCCTGACAGTTTTCACATCTTCCGCCGGGTACGTTGAAGGAAAAGTGTCCCGGAGTATAACCCATAATTTTTGACTGACGAGTATTCGCAAACAAATCCCGAATCCCATCAAAGGCTTTGGTGTATGTTGCAGGATTGGAACGGGAAGAACGACCAATCGGACTCTGATCTACCATTTCCAGATTGTGAACATTCGCCATTCCGGATAAATCTTTAAATCGTCCGACCTTCTGATTGTAAGAGCCAATATGCTTCTGCATTCCTGCGTACAACGTATCGTGCACCAACGTGGATTTCCCTGAACCGGAAACTCCGGTTACGACCACCATTTTTCCGAGCGGAAACTCAACGTCTATATTTTTCAGGTTGTGTTCGCTCGCTCCTTCTAAAGAAATGGTCCTGCCGTTTCCTTTTCTACGCTTTTTCGGAATTTCAATTTCTTTTCTGCCACTCAGAAATTTTCCTGTGAGCGTATCGGACTTCAGTAGTTTATCAAATTCACCTTCAAATACTATTTCTCCTCCATGAACTCCGGCAAATGGTCCGATGTCAATGACGTTATCAGCGGCTTTCATCATTTCGGGGTCGTGTTCCACCACAAGTACGGTATTTCCGATATCTCGTAACGATTCTAAGATTTTGATCAAGCGATCGTTATCCCGGGGGTGCAAACCAATGGTCGGTTCGTCCAACACATACATACTTCCAATCAACGAACTTCCGAGCGCATTTGCTAAACTGATACGCTGCGACTCTCCGCCACTGAGTGTATTTGCAAGTCGATCAAGAGTCAAATAATCCAGTCCAACTTCATTCAGATATTTAAGTCGTTTCTGGATTTCATATAAAATCTGTCCGGCTACTCCTTCCTCAAACTCGGTCAATTCCAATCCATCGAAATAATCTTTTGCGTGACCGATGGTTAGCTCCGACACTTCGCCCGAGTGCATTCCTCCAACTTTCACATATTGAGAATCTTTACGAACCCTGTATCCATCACATTCAGGACATCGGCTGTATCCACGATAGCGAGAATACAAAACTCTCATATGCACTTTGTAAGACTGATCTTTGATCATATCAAAGAAATCCCAAATCCCGATATACTCATCCTTCCCCTTCCATATGATATTTTTTACTTCTTTGGGAAGCTCGGAGTAGGGCGTATCGATAGAAAACTTTTCCTTGGAGGCAACTTTAACTAAATCCCGTAAATGCGTACTAAATTTCTGTGTTGTAAAAGGGGCGATAGCTCCGTCCCGAATTGTTTTCTCAGGATCGGGAATTACTAAATCTTCATCAATCCCTGCGACCCTACCAAATCCTTCGCATTTCGGACAAGCGCCGAATGGATTATTGAATGAAAACATCTGCGGAGTTGGCTCGGTAAATTCGATCCCGTCCATCTCAAAACGTTCGCTGAACTTTAACTCTTCACCATCTCTTATTTTAATGGATAAGCGTCCGCTTCCATTTTGGAAGGCGGTTTCCAAAGAACCTGCGATTCTTGTGATGGTGGCTTCATCATCTTTCAGAGCTAACCGATCTACAAGTACCCGGTAGTCCTCTCTTGTGATTTTTTTCTCGTCGAATTCTTTATCGGTGAGATCAGAAATGCTTTCACCCTCAAGCTTCAGTAGTCTGATAAATCCTTTTTCTTTGAGGACTTTAAGCTCTTCGGTGAGCTTCTTTTTATCGTGTTCCGGAACCGGAAAAAGCACATAAAATTTCGTGTTTTCTTCTTGCGTATCGAACAGCTCTTTGATGACTGTTTTCGGAGTATCCTTTTTCACCTGTTTACCTGAAACCGGAGAGATGGTTTTACCGATTCGGGCAAAAAGTAACCGAACGTAATCATAAATTTCTGTGGTAGTTCCAACGGTTGATCTCGGATTGTTGGAAGTCGTTTTCTGCTGAATGGCCATTGCCGGTGAGATCCCTTGCATAAAATCCACATCAGGCTTGTCCATGCGTTCCAAAAACTGACGGGCGTAACTCGAAAGACTTTCTACATATCGGCGCTGACCTTCTGCATAAATAGTATCAAAAGCTAACGAAGACTTCCCGGACCCGGACACTCCCGTTATAACCGAAAGCTTATTTCTTGGAATTTCTACATCTACATTTTTTAGATTGTGAGTTCTGGCTCCCTTAACGATGATGGGTCGTTCGAGCGCCTCTTCTTTAGCTTCGGCTGTTGCTGTTTGATTGTTACTCATGCAGTGTTCTGTTTAAAATCGAACCTTTAATATAATGCTTTATTCGCTTTGTTCTGATGTGAAGCTCAACAAAAGTTTTGGGGAAGAGATTTCATTTGCCGAAGGATTTGTTTCAAGTCGTTTAGCTATACACTAAACCGTAAGGATAATTCATGAATTGCCCTTAGGGAGAACTGTGGGTTACATTTGAAAACCAGTTTACTAATGATCCCTGTACTTCTTTTTTCAATTTCACATTCTTTCTCTACATTCATTCAAATTCACACAATTCTATCTCATGAAAAAAATCTTATTCACTTTCCTACTTCTCTTTCTTGTTGCATTCTCTATTCAAGCTCAGGACAAAATCACCATTATCCACGCCGGAACATTGCTTGCCATTCCGGGCGAAAATCCTGTCAACAATCAAACTATTATTATTAAAAATGGAATGATTAATGATGTTCGTTCGGGTTATTTGAGTGCCGAGGAATTAAACTTCAAAAATGCCGAAGTTTTAGATCTGAAAGACAAGTTTGTACTACCCGGACTGTTGGATATGCACACCCATTTGACCGGTGAACGAGATCCGGATGCAAATCCACATGAATGGACTACTCAAAATGATCAGGATTTGGCTTTCAAAGCGTTGCCTTATGTGGAAAGAACGTTAATGGCGGGTTTTACTACTGTTCGTAACCTTGGTGCTGACGCCGCTTTAATTGGCGCCATTCGAAGAGCCGTTGATAAAAGATTAATTCCGGGGCCAAGAATTGTGTATTCCGGCGGAGCCATTTCTGCTACCGGCGGGCATGGAGATTCTCACGGTTATCGACCCGACATTTTAGAACTTGATGATAATCCGGGTATTTGTGATGGCGCAGATGATTGTCGCCGAGCAGTACGCGCTCGGGTAAAACAAGGCGCCGGTGTAATAAAAATTACGGCAACAGGTGGTGTTCTGAGTAATACTGCTGCAGGATTGAGCCAACAACTCACAGACGAAGAAATGAAATCCATTGTTGAGGCGGCAGAAAGCTTGGGTAGAAAAGTAGCTGCTCACGCCCACGCTGCTGACGGAATCAATGCTGCACTCAGGGCCGGTGTTCATTCTATCGATCATGGCTCCTATCTGGATGATGAATCCGTAGAGCTATTTCTTGAAAACGATTCCTGGTTAGTTCCTACTTTGCTTGCCGGAGTTTCAGTTCGGGATGAAGTTTTGGTGAATGATCAGATTCCTCCTGCAATAGTTGATAAAATAAATACGGTAGTACCTGTGGTTGAAGCTTCTTTTAAACGAGCGCTGGATGGAGGCGTAAAAATTGCTTTTGGAACAGATTCAGGTGTAAGCAAGCATGGTGAAAATGCCCGGGAGTTTGAAATCATGGTTGATTACGGAATGAGCGAGTCACAGGCGATCAAATCAGCGACCTTAAATGCCGCTGAACTAATCGGAATGGAAAGTCAGGTTGGCTCTATAGAAAAAGGAAAGTTTGCGGATATCATTGCTGTGGATGAAAACCCTTTGGAAAATATCAGCGCTTTGAAAGAAGTGTCTTTCGTAATGAAAGGCGGTAAGATTTATAAAAATTGACTCCTCTTTATAACTCTGACAGGGTTCAAAACCCTGTCAGAGTTATGATAAATAAAAAAGGTGAAAGCTCTCAACCTTCACCTTTTATAACTAACAATATAGGAGTGTAATTTCTTATCGGTAATTAAATCGAACCGAGCCACCGGAGGTTCTTGCCTTCACTCGGGTTCCGCCCCCGTTTAAGGTTCCTCTGATTTCATCTTTTTCATACTCTCCCGAAAAATTCTTTAAATCAGCTCTTACACGATTTCCATCCAAGTCTAAATCATAACCAATTCCTTCAGGCACTTCAATCGTAATACTACCGCCTGATGTTCTCAGATCTATATAATCTTTCGGGGTAAGAATTTCTGCTCTGATGGATCCGCCGCTCGTGCTTGCTTCCACATCCCCTTCAACACCTTCCATAGTGATGCTTCCGCCTGAGGTTCGCACATCCAAATCTCCGGCAATGTTCTCAGCAACAATTCTGCCACCGCTTGTTCGAGCTTCAACCGAGCCCTGAATTTCGTTTAAAGAAATGCTGCCGCCTGACGTTCTCAAAGTAACGTCTCCCTTGATGTCTTCAGCTCTCACGCTTCCGCCCGAAGTTCTGCCCTGTTGTTTGCCTTCGAGATTTGAAAGTTCGATGCTCCCTCCTGAAGTTCTCACATCGCTTAATGAATTCACTGGTGCGTAGACAACAAATGAAATCGAATAGTTATTTTTTCCCCAATTCCAGTTTCTTCGCTTTTTTCTTTTAGCATGCGCTGTCACTTCATTGCCGCTTTCGGATATAGTTATATCCCAATCTTCTAAATCTGCTTCTCCTGCTCGGTAGTAATCACCTCTTTTCCGAACATACATTTCTACTACAACTTCGTCTGTTCTTTTTCCAATTACATCAATACTTCCACCGCTGGTTTCAACATCAATTCGAACTCCGTTTTCTACCGGGAAGGTTTCAACCTGATAGGCATCCCCTGATGATTGCGCCCAACCCATTTTCACTGCCGTCAGCATCAACACAAAAACAAAAGTGAATGACACTGCAAATTTTAATTTAAACCTGTTTGCTTTACTCATAATTTTTCTCCGTTAACTTTTTCGAACTACGCACCAGAGTATTCAATGTTTCATGATGCAACGGTTAGACTCTAAAAATCACGAAAAGTTACAGCGAGAACTTTTTCTTATCCGTATTATCCGAAAACGGAAATAAATCAGCGGCCATTAATCCTTCAACTCACAGCATAATAATCGGAGTCTTATTTATCGGAATTGGTTTATACCATTTCATAAATCCTGATTTCTTTCTGAAAATCATGCCTAATTATATACCCGCTCACAAAGCTATGGTTTTCTGGAGCGGTGTGGCTGAAATCCTTGGTGGTATCGGGATTTTAATTCCTGAAACAAGAGTACTTGCCGGTTGGGGTTTAATCCTTTTACTGGTTGCAGTTTTTCCGGCAAACATTGATATGTTCGTTAAAGCCTGGCAAAAAAACGGGCTTAATTCTTTGTACAGCTGGCTTACTTTACTTCGTCTTCCGCTTCAATTCGTTCTGATGTATTGGGTCTACTGGGCTGCCGGACTTAAAATCTCTTTGGGCAATTGAAGAAGCTTTATCCACATATAACTTTCCCCCTGCTTCTCGGGATTATCTTTCTGTTCTTTCCTTTAGTCCGGGATTTTCATTTCGAATCAGCATTCATTTCATCCATCATTGCTGCTTTTTGGTGTGGTTTAAGAGCCACTAAAATTGAATCAAATCATTTCGGGGAAACATTAAAGAATCTTGGTTCTGTTTTTCTGATAGGCTTAGCTCCTTTTATTTATACACTATTTTCGGGTTGTATGACTTTCGATGGATTTGCTTTCTGGATTTTGCTGCCGATTCCAAGTGCTTTTTTCGGAACTTCAATCGGTAGATTGTTCAGAAAATTTGAAATAAGCCGTGCTGCTTCAATTACCACACTTACTTTAATTTTTGTTGGGGCAATTTTCTGGATGATCGAGTTTTTCACTCTTCCACAAGTGTACTTTTTCAATCATGTTTGGGGAATGTGGCCGGGTCCCATTTATGATGAATCTCTTACCATTTCCGGAAGTCTTATTTTCTTCAGAACCATCACCATTTTATGGACACTATTGCTTTGGATTATGCCCGACTGGTCAAAAACCCCTCAGAATAAAACTCTATTTACTTTCACATTAATTAGTTTAATGTTTTGCTATTTAAATCTGGATGAGGCAGGTTTAATCACTCCAAGAGACGTTTTAAAAGAGAGATTGAGCATTAATATTCAAACTGAGCACTTTGACCTCTACTTCGACCCTAACAATTTTTCCCAGGAAGAAGCGGAATTCTGGGCGCTTAGACATGAGTTTTATTTTGATAAAATCGTTCGGGAATTGGAAATAGATTGGCCCGAACAGACAACTATTGAAAGTTATATCTACGCCAATGCATGGCAGAAAAAAAAGCTGGTTGGAGCGAAATTTACCAGCTATGTTCCCATCTGGTTAGAGCAGGATCAACTTCACATTGCAAAACAACAATTAGACGGCGTTCTTCAGCATGAATTGGTTCATGTGATCAGTAAACAGTTTGGGAATTGGTTGTACAATGGAAGTTCAAGTATTGGCTTGATTGAAGGTATTGCCGAGGCTATTGCAAAAGATGCATCTTCAGAATCTACGCTTGATCAAATTATTGCTGCAGAACAAGAGTTTCCAGATGCGGAGCAAATGAAAAATGCGCTGTCTTTTTCCGGATTCTATTCCAGCGCCGCTGCCATCAGCTACACTACAGCCGGTTCCTTTATTGAACACCTGATTCAAAATTATCCCGTAGAGTATTTCAAAAAAGCTTACCCTGATGGAGATTTTGATTCAGCTTATCCGGTTTCATTTGATGTATTAGTAGATGAATGGCAAGATCATTTAGACACGACCGCAGTTGACTCCGTAGATAGAAATATTTCTGAGTTTATTTTCAGTCGTCGTTCACTCTTTGATAAAACCTGTCCGCATAGTTTCAATAGAGAGTTTGGCCTTTGGGACGAATACAACAGGCATCAATCAGTGAATGATTCTACGGCAGCCTTTCAAACTATTGATGAATTATATGCCCTTAATCCTACAAACAAACTGGTGAAAAGAGACTGGCTTCGTCAACAATTACTTCATGGAAAATATCGTAAAGCTATTTCTTCATTTGATGAAAGTGATTCTTTGTTAACACTCGAAATCCTGAAAGCGGATGCTCTTTTTCTGAATATGGATTTTGATAAAGCCAGATCGTTTATAGATAGTCTTAAACCTGAAATAGAGTCAAGTAAAGCTCGCAATTTTAAATTCTCCTATGAATTAAGGACTGATTCTTTGAATTGGCATAACTTCTTATCAGCACGGTACAATGATGAGCTGCCGACACCTGATCAATATGATGCACTCAACACACCTGCTCAAATGCTGTTGATCTCTAAAGCAATTGAGCTGAATGCAGATAATAACCTAATTACTGATTATGCCAGAATCATCACGCAATCCAAGTTAAATGCCCATTGGTTTGATATTTATGAAGGGCTGATCATTCATTTGGTTTACAATCATGAATTTCAGGTTTCAAAAAGCCTGATTGACGAAATCGAACAACTCGCTCTTCGTGCAAGATATTCGGAACGCCTTAATGAGTTGAAAGCATGGTACAATTTTGTACTTTCCGACTTTAAATAACCAACTCAATGAAATGAAAACGCTTTTCTTTTTAATTCTTGCTCTATTTTTTTCCGGACCGGTTTTTGGGCAGGATTCTACTGAAACATCTCAGCCTGAAACTTTCAACTATAATTGGGAAGGAACCGATTATACCATGCAGAAGTATTTTATTGTATTTCTGAAAGAAGGACCTACAAGAGGGCAGGATCAGGAAGAGGCATCAAAAATTCAGCAGGAACATTTGGCATACTTGGCTGATCTCTACAAAAAGGGCATCATTGTTTTAAATGGTCCAACAGATGGCAAGGGTGAAATCAAGGGTTTTTCCTTGTATGCAGTTCCAACTAAAGAAGAAGCTGAAAAATTAGCAAAGCAAGACCCTGCCGTAAAAGCCGGTCGTTTAGTTGTAGAAGTAAAGCCTTGGTGGTTGGCTAAAGGTAGTGTGGTTAAGTGATTTCTTTGTTACACTTTTGCAAGCTTCTTTCCATAACTTCCAAAAAATTAATCGAGATCAAATAAATAATGAATTCATCCAATTTTGTGCCGCACTCCGAATACCGGGAATATCCTGTAGAGGAAATGAAACAAAGGGCGGAAGATTTTTATAACGATTTATCCCGTAGAAGAACCGTTCGGGACTTTTCAGATCGCCCGGTTCCAAAAGAAATTATTGAAAAATGTATTCTTGCCGCCGGAACTGCCCCAAATGGCGCCAACAAACAACCGTGGCATTTCGCCGTAGTTGAAAGCGCTGATATAAAGAAGAAAATGCGCGAGGCTGCCGAAAATGAAGAACATGAATTTTATCACCGGCGTGCACCTCAGGACTGGCTGGATGATTTAGAGAAATTTGAAACGGATGAACACAAACCTTTTTTGGAAAAGGCGCCGTACCTGATCGGCATTTTCGCGGAAAGTTATGCGCTGGATGAAGAAGGAAACAGGGAAAAAAATTACTATGTAAAGGAATCGGTAGGAATCGCAACGGGAATGCTTATTACTGCCTTACATAATGCGGGCTTGGCTACTTTAACTCATACTCCAAGTCCGATGGGTTTTATGAACGAAGTCATGAACCGACCCGACAATGAAAAAGCCTTTTTATTGCTTGTTGTTGGTTATCCGGTTGAAGGAATTAAAGTCCCTGATATTAAGAAAAAGCCTCTTGAAGAGATTGCCTCTTTCCTTTGATCACAGATCAGAAACCAAAGTATCCTGCTCATTTTTGGAACTTAACGGGTTGAAAGTGGTTAGAAACAAAAAATAAACTAACTTCAATGGTATGAACATAAGGATACTTATACTATTATTTATATTCGGAATCGGGTCTTCCGGAGCTGCCGCTCAAAACAATCAGAATAAAACCTGGATGTCTTTAGCTATTGGAAATCATCAATATGACGGTGATTTTACTAATGAAATGGCATCTTTCGATGTTCTTAATGATATCTCAGCCACATTGGGGATTCATCGATATCTGAGCAGCTCATTCGACTTTAATTATGACCTCACCTACGGGGTTTTAGACGATGACTATGGGGCAAATCGCTTCAAAAAAAACTTTCTCAACAATAACTTTAATGTTCTTTTCAAAACTGCAAACGGCTCAATATTCAAAGAAGAGGCCGTTATTCAACCATATATTGGAACCGGTGCCGGAGCAACATACTTCTTCGGAGAAGATGAGAATATTGATGACAACATTACTTTCTCGATTCCAATTATAGCAGGCTTCGACATTCCTTTATCTGAAGGCGCTTCACTTGAACTCAAAGGAAGTTATAATCGCACTTTCAATGATTACATAGACGGAGTTACAGGAATCGACAGCCAAAATCACGATGACTTTTTTGTTGCTTCGTTGGGGTTGAAGTTCCGTCTTTCGGGACCAAAAGACGCTGACAATGATGGCATAAAAGATAATGTAGATGCCTGCCCCACAGAAGCTGGATCAAAAGCAACAAATGGATGTCCTGATAATGATGGTGATGGAATTATAAATTCTGAAGATCTTTGCCCTGATAATGCCGGCGATGCACAAAACAGAGGCTGCCCTGACTCGGATGGAGATAGCATTGCTGACTTTGAAGACGCCTGCCCGAACACAGCAGGTTTAGCTGAGTTCAGAGGATGTGCAGATAAAGATGGCGATAAAATTCCGGATGGCGATGATTTATGCCCTGAAGTAAAAGGAACTACGGCAACTGATGGCTGCCCTGATGACGATGGTGACGGAATCAAAAATTCGGTTGACCTCTGCCCCGCTTTTGCAGGAACTACTGAATTTGGAGGATGCCCCGATAGTGACGGAGACGGCATCATTGATAAAGAAGACGACTGTCCTACTTTGCAGGGAATAAGGCCTAATAAAGGTTGCCCGGAGATTGATGCAGAGGTTAAAAGAAAAATGGATATCATTTTCCAAAATCTTTTGTTCGCTACAAACTCCGCCAATATCGACCCAACTTCATTGGATGATTTAGATGAATTGGTGAAAATTATGGAAGAGGATCAAGATTTAAGGTTAAGCATCGAAGGGCATACCGACAGCCGGGGCGATAACGATTATAATCTGGAATTATCCCGCCTTCGCGCTGAAGCTGTTAAATCTTATTTAGTACAAGGCGGCATTAGTGCAGATCGTGTAACCGCAATTGGTTATGGGGAAACCCGTCCGTTAACTTCAAACAATACCGCTGAGGGAAGACTGAAAAATCGTCGGGTTGAACTCAATCTTTCTTACAAGTAGAAAACGCATTTTATTAATACCTTTAAGCCTTGCCAATCCCGGCAGGGCTTTTTTACTTCTATGAATCAGGAAACACCAAAACAGAAAAAAGGTTTTAAGCGAGAGCTCATCGAATGGGGGTTAATCCTTTCGGTGATTGGATTCTTGTATTTCACAGGATTACACGTACCTGTCATTGGAAATCTGCAACGTGTACTTTTGTGGACAGGCTTAATGAATCCTGATACCGAAGTTGTACAATCTGATCAAAAATCTGCCAATTATAATCTTCCGCTCTTAACCTTCGATGGCAAGAATTCTTCGCTTGCAGATTTTAAAGGTGAAACTATCTTTCTGAATTTTTGGGCTACCTGGTGCCCTCCTTGTATTGCTGAAATGCCTAACATACAATCATTGTATGATGAATTGTCGGAAGAAAAAAATATCCGGTTTGTAATGGTTTCTTTGGATGAAGATCATCAGAAAGCAACGAATTATATTGATCGCAAAGATTATACGATACCCGTTTATTTTTTAAATGGCAGAAAGCCCGGATCATACAATTCTACGGTGGTACCCACTACTTATGTAATTTCTCCGGAAGGTAATATTGTTCTTGAACGGCGAGGAATGGCTAATTATCATTCAGAAGAATTCAAACAGTTTTTGCTCAACTTATAAAATCGGTCGGCACACCTTTATGGAAAAAGTAATTGCGGGAATCCAACAAGTTGGAATAGGAAATCCTGACGTTTATGAAGCAACAGAGTGGTATAGAAAGCACTTTGGAATGGATATAAAAGTATTTGAAGATTCCGGGACTGCTGATTTGATGCTTCCCTATACCGGAGGAAAACCCCACGACCGAACTGCAATTTTAACCATGAGTATGCGTGGTGGAGGCGGATTTGAAATATGGCAATACACTTCCCGAAAACCTCAACCTCCAAGATTCGAAGTGCAGATTGGAGATCTTGGTATTAACTGTGTGAAAATAAAATCCTACGATGTCGCCAAGTCTTACGAGCAATTCAATGCGGCGGGTTTAAATGTTCTAACCTCTCTGAAAAAGAATCCGGATGGCGACCTTAACTTTTTTGTGGAAGATCTGAATGGCAACATTTTTAACGTTGTGAAAGGGCTTGGGTGGTTTAAAACCAAGGAAAAGAGATTAACAGGTGGAGTTTCGGGAGTCATAATCGGAACTACTGATGTTGAAAAAGCGAGAACGCTCTACTCTGATATTCTGGGTTATGATGAAGTTGTTTACGATCAAACTGACATCTTTGAAGATTTTGAAGGACTGCCTTCGGGTAAAAGAAAATACCGAAGAGTGTTACTAAGACATTCTCAGCCAAGAACCGGTGGATTCAGCAAGCTGTTCGGACCAACAGAAATCGAACTCGTTGAAGTGTTTGGTCGTGAGCCGAATAGGATTTTTGAAGATCGGTTCTGGGGTGATTTAGGATTTATTCATCTCTGTTTTGATGTGCAAGGTATGGATGCTTTAAAAAGAGAATGCGTTGCCAAAGGTTTTCCGTTTACCGTTGACAGTGCCGAAAGCTTTGATATGGGTGAAGCTGCCGGACGGTTTACGTATATCGAAGATCCCGACGGTACACTGATCGAATTTGTGGAAACGCACAAAGTCCCCATCATGAAAAAATTTGGTTGGTTTGTTGATATGACCAAACGAGATCCAAAAAAGAACTTACCAAACTGGATGATTTCAGCATTAAAATTCAGCCGGATGGGCGACAAATAAAAAGGGAATAAGCGTTAACCTATTCCCTTCATAAATCCCCCAAAAAGTTTGCTTCTACTTGATCAACATCATCTTTTTGGTTTTGACATACCCCGAAGCCTGAATTCGATAAATATACATTCCGCTCGCCAGGTTGGAAGCATCAAAAGTAACTGTCTGTGCCCCGGCAGCTAACCTTTCATTAACCAACGTGGCAACTTCCTGCCCAAGCATGTTATACACTTTTAAATTTACTTCTGATGCCTGAGGCAAGTTGAAGCTGATGTTTGTGGTTGGGTTGAAAGGATTCGGATAGTTTTGTGAAAGCGTAAACTGCTGTGGATTGAAGTTTTCGTCTTCGTTAGAAACTATATTGCTAACATTAAGCTGAATGGGTATTTCAAAACTATTATCCCCCTCATTATTGGTAGTGATGATCATTTGTCCAAAGTAAGTATCGGAGCTTACATCTTTCGTATTAAAGCTTAATGAAATGTTCTCGGATTCTCCAGGCTTCACCGATCCATAGGGTTTATCAACCAACAACCAATTATATGGATTTCCAAATTTGACTACAGAATATTCATCTATATCTATATAATTTTCTGGAAAATTGTTCGAATGCACTACAATCATTTCAGAAGGAGTATTGCCAGACTCCTGGAAATCAACTCGATCGACTTCAACCCCATTAATTAAATACTGTATTTCCGAAAGGCTGCCATCATACACTATTTCAATTTTATCATATGAACCAAAATTGGGACTAATATTTGTATTTAAATATTGCTCATTACCAGACTCGTTCAGTGTTCGAATAAAGAACTCTCCGCCATCAATGATTAGGCCCGAACTTATGGCAATTGTTTTTCCATCATAGATTGCAAAGCTGAATTGATCTTCAGATATATTGGGTAGATCAGGTACTGAAATGTAAAATGAAACCTTATAAGACCCGTAAGTGAGCGCTCCTAAATATGGCGCATATAGAAATTTAGGCGTTCCGATATCATCTCCTTGCAACCGTAGGTGGTTACTTCCCTTTTTTGCAGAATCGTTACTAATTGAAAATGAGGTGTTTTCTGAAGCAAAAATTCTCCAAAAGTTTGCAGCTGTATAATTAAAAGTGCTAAAATCATCACCTTCTTCAAAGCCTGTATATAATAAAGTATCAGCCAAAAGAGAATCACTTAAGATCACTTTTTGAGCATCCGGAATAGTCTTATCCGTTGGTATAAAATCTACCGAATAATCAAGGTTCGACTCCCCTGAATTCTGAATTTTGAGCGGAACTTCAAAAACTTCTTCCCTATTCAGATCCACAGTAATAGAATTGCTGTTTATTTCCGGTATCGGGGCTGATGTCTTAGTTTTACGATATGATGCAATAACATTTTTAATTTTTTTTATGCTTAACGCAGCATCAGTAATATCAGTTGGTTCATCTTTTCCCGCTACTGAATTTTGAAAGTTAATATCAGGGCTTGAAAACACCGGTACCTGATCTAACCCTTCTGCAGAATATGCCATAATAGTATGAATCCCCTGAATGTAATCCTGATAGCCAACAGATTCCTGAAATACACCCCCCAAAATAGTTGCCTGCTGAACTGTTTGTGTTCTTGAATGCGAATTTCCCATGTTATGACCGAGTTCATGTACAAGAGTGTATCCGCTTGTTATCTGTTGTACTCGGTTTAAAGAAAAACCAAAAGTTGGAGAACCATATCTATTTGAAAGTCTCCAAGCAATACCTCCCGTATCGTCAACCTGAGCCATCAGAGTAACCAAATCTGCTCCATATAAATCCCTTAACGTATGCAGTTCGTCCATCTCACCGTCTTCAATACCAAATGGATTGAAATTTGGACTGGCTGTCATTAGTCTGAGGCGCTCTCCCGAAGACTTCCCGTCAAACAATTCATTATAATCGACTTCATGCAGATAAACCACTCTTAAGGTAACCGGGATATTACTGTTATCAAGAGCTGTTTGTGACAAATTAAAAGCCTGAGCTATTTCTGCCTCTATATCACCATAATCGCTATTTAAAAACGCCCAGCTTTTAGCATTCTTGGTGTAGGCTACCAAAACATCTATAGTGGTATTTTCTGATAGCTCATTGTTGCTGAAAATACCCCCTTGTTGCTCTTTCTTCTTTTCCGAAAATGACTCAAGCGTATGTACATTTCCGATGTATGAACTGTCACTCAGCTCAAGGAGGCAATTTAACTCCTCTTCTTGATGTGTTGACAAATATCCTTTTTTTAGTTTTTTATTGACCCTAAAGAAAACGGTTTCAGAATGCGATTCATGAAATATTCCGTTTATATACCCATTGTGATAAGTAAAACTAAAAATCTTTCCTGCTTCAGACTCTCCCCTGTAAGACTTAATGCCTTTTATGAATTCGGTAACTCTTGTTATTTGAAGAACTTCATTTCCTCTTGGGACTGAAACCTTTATTAAGGAACCTTTTTTAATAACATCTTCCTCAAATAATTTTGTATTTAAATCATACAAAACCTGATCTCTATTATTTGTTTTAAAATTACTTTGCTCAGAAATAGTATTTATTTGATACACATTCTGATTTTGTCCTTTTATAACATTGTTAATGCCAAGTAGGGCTATTAAAACAATTAGATACCTTTTCATAATCTTATTTAATTTATCTCCAACAGTATTATAAGAAACTTATGTTCAAACAACATTATTTCATATAAAAAAAGGGAATAAGCGTTAACCCATTCCCTTCATAAATCCCCAAAAAAGTTTG
Organism: Balneola sp.; assembly: GCA_965267565.1. Lineage (GTDB taxonomy): Bacteria > Bacteroidota > Rhodothermia > Balneolales > Balneolaceae > Balneola. Next base: position 1,862,176 of record OZ254085.1, on the reverse strand, counting down.
CTTACTTACTTGATCAACATCATCTTTTTGGTTTTGACATACCCCGAAGCCTGAATTCGATAAATATACATTCCGCTCGCCAGATTAGAAGCATCAAAAGTAACCGTCTGTGCCCCTGCAGCTAACCTATCATTAACCAGCGTTGCTACTTCCTGCCCAAGCATGTTATACACTTTTAAATTTACTTCTGATGCCTGAGGCAAATTGAAGCTGATGTTTGTGCTTGGGTTAAAAGGATTCGGATAGTTTTGTGAAAGCGTAAACTGCTGTGGATTGAAGTTTTCGTCCTCATTGCTAACCGGGCCTCCGTCATTACCCGATTCAACATTGGCAAAATAAACCGTTACCTCTGAACTACCGTTTTTATTGGTTGCTGTATACACCATTGGATCCGGATTTTCCTCGTCCACTACCCACCAGAACTTTCTGGTTTCGGAATCGAAAGTAGCAGTTGCAGGCATATCCGAAAGCGCCACCTCAGGAATTGATAAGTCCATATTTCTGGCACTAACAAAGAACGAGACCGTATCACCAATTGATATCGGTATTGGACCATCGTTAAACACGCCGGGATAATTCCCTCCAACGTTAATGCTTCTTGTTCCACCACCTGCAACCAAATCAACGTAAGTGCTTTGATTCAGATAACCGCCCTCTCCGAAAAAGGATCTTGGATAGGCTCTGTAATATTGTGGTACTAATTCTTTAATATTTGTATCGTAACGAAGAGTTAGAAAAACGGTGGTACCATCTTCAAGTGTTAAATAATCGTTGCCACTCCCAAAGGTTGTGTCTCCGGCTACATTTAAATTAAAACTGCGATCTCCTGTCCCGTTTCCTTCTTTATCGTAGAATCTTTCAAATATTCCCGATTTATATATTTGGTCAGTGGTAAAATCTCTGTTGTAAGATTCGCGAAGTACTAACTGGTACACTTCTCCGAAAAGTTCGTACACAGAAACACCTCTGGATTGCAAAACAAGATCGCCTTCATCAAGACGATATATTCTTATTTCTGTTTGATTACCCGCTGCGTCGTAATCGAATTCCGTTCTTTGAATAGCTTCGTCTATTACAGGGTTTCCGCTTTCGTCAACGCTATCAGGATACACACTGTAACGAACAATTGAATCTGCTAACACTTCATTATCAGCGTTCTGAAAGGTTTTATACAGTCCAATTATTGTCCATACTGAATCACGCCACTCATACTGCCGACCTTCAATTTGATTATTCTCGTAAACGAAATGAACGCTGTCTCTGCCTTCTAACTCTTCTTTATTGCTGTTCCATTGTTTGGAAACCTGATAAATATACCGGCCCCCTTCTCCAAGTTTTCTGTAATTATAGTTCCAAAATCCGATTGATCCATCAAAATTAAATGATTTGTAAGAACTTAATTCATAGTTCTCGTTTGCAATATTTCTTTGCTCGGACTCAGGGTAATATTCCATCGTTTCCGCATCATATCTTTCACTGACTCTTAAAGTATCCCAGCCCATTTCGTTACGATAACTCAAATCGTGTGCATATTTGTACCATCCATTTACAGGGTCAAATTGCTCAGAAAAACTTTCGAAGTCAGCTCCTTCTGATGGCTCGTGAATAAAAGCAGTTCTGACCCCGTAATAGGGCATCATTTCAAAGTTTCTGTAATAAAGTACTTCAGAAGAATCATTATCAGACTCTTTTACATTACTGTAATTAAACCGATCCGGAAATAAACTCATGCTGTCCGGGTGCCACTTATACGATTCATTGCTGAATAAATAATTACCTGACGCCACATCTCCCTCATACCAAAGCTGACCGTAAGAAGCCGGGCGATACATTGAGTCTGTTGGGGTTCTATGTTCTTCAAACCGCCAGGTAGTATCCGGGTTATTTACAAATGCATTTTTGGCTTTTAATCTTTCGAAGTTGTTTAGAAAAGTTGCCTTTTCTTCTACCCCGGCATGTAAAACTTGTAGATCAAGCATTTTTGTTTGTGGAGAAACCTGATATATAAATGCCTGATGGGCAGGACTCAGGTAATACGAATCAATCCTCTTCTGGATCTCTGATTCTTGTGCATATAATGTTGCTGTAGAAAGTAACAGCCCGACAATTAGTAACGTTATTTTTTTCATCTTGTACCTGTTATTTACAATTGGATGTGACACACTCTTAGTTTGTCACGTATCAAAATTCGCCAATTCAGTACAGATGATAAATCACCCAAACGGGGTATTCTTGGTTAAAAAACGTTAATCAGTGTTATAAACCTGATCTTTTGAATATGAAAATGATGGTTTTCTTTCGTGAAGAAGCGATAAAGTTTTGGTAATACACTGGCTTTTTTTCAAAGATGAGTGGTCATTCCCCGGCGTATGCAGGGAATCTGGATTTAAAGTGGCGCCAATTGGTTTATTTGAGGTTGGAGTTTTTGATTGAACTTTTTTAGAAATGAACTCTCTTATGTAGCAAATTTAGTTCGATAAAGTAAGTTAAGGCACACTTAACGCTTATCAATTAACAGTTATATCCAGATCTCCTGCATTCGCGTGGAGATGACCGCTGCTTCGTTTTTGCAGTGCTAACAGTATAAATTTTAACTATTAACTCGTATTAATTAAGATTTGAATAGTAGGCTTACCTCTTCAAACTATATCTCTCTTTATCGCCAGCTTTACAGCAGCAGCTCTCGAATTAACATGCATTTTCTTGTAGATATTCTTGACATGTGTTTTTACCGTCCAGGGACTTAAGAATACTTCTTCGGCAATCTGTTTATTTGTTTTTCCATCAATAACCTGTTCCAAAATCCGAAGCTCTGCAGGGGTTAAATCAAAGGGTACAACTTCTGTTTCTGCATTCTTTTCTTTTTCCGGGCGCGAAACCATCCCCATTAATTTTCTGGCAATAACCGGGGTAATGGGGGAACCTCCTTTTCTTACTTCTTTTAGTGAGGATACCACGTCATCGATCGGAGTGTCTTTTAATAAATATCCTGTTGCTCCGACCTGAATAGATTCGAACAGACGATCATCATCCTCAAAAACCGTAAACATTATGATGTCGATATCCGGGAGTTTTTCCTTGATTTGAAAAGTAGCTTCAATTCCTGAAATACCCGGAAGCTCAATATCCATCAAAATTACATCAGGAATTCTCTCTTCTTCTGCTTCCTCTATAAATTTCAGACATAATTCCGCAGAATCTGCTGAAAAGATAAGTTCCAAATCTTCGTAAAAACCCAAAAGCTCCGTTAGTCTCTTTCTGAAAATGTCGTGATCTTCAACTATTGAGACTTTAATTTTATTTATCGTGTTATCGCCCATTCTGTTTTTAAGAATAATATCCGATCAATATTCAAATCAGTCCATCGCCCGAATTTGGTATTTTTTAAACCGGAATGTTAACCATAATTGCCGTTCCTTCGCCTGTTTTTACTTCGATTTCTCCGTTAAGCTCTTCGGCTCGTTTCTTCATATTTCCAAAGCCGTACCCTCCGTTGAATGAACTTTGATTTCCTTTGAAGCTCCCGTCATCCTTCACAACAACTTTCAAAGATCCATTCTTTCGTTTGAAAGAAATAAACAAATTTTCTGCTCCGGCATATTTCAGTGTGTTCTGAGATGCTTCCTGAATTATCCTGAAAATATTAAGTGCTTGTGTAGATGAAAGTTTTGTTTGTTCTGAATCTGTCACCTGATATTGAATATTCAGGTTTTCTTTAAACGAGGTTTGGTTATTGAAATAACTTTGAAGGTGATCTTTGAATTGCTCCAGTGTAAGTGAATTCTGATTCAATGCCCAAATTGTTTCCCGCAGTTGCTTGATAGTAACTTCTGCGTCGCCCCGAAGCGAATTCATCAGTGAAGAGGACTTTTCCTTGTTATCCACCTGATTGTACTTGTCTACCAAAGACAAGCCCGACATTATATTTGCAAGCTGCGATCCAACGTGATCGTGCAAATCTCTGGAAATTCGTTCGCGTTCATTTCGTAGTTTATTTTCCACTTCCATTTTGCGTATCCGCTCCCGCAACTTTCGCTGTGAAAAGTATCGAACTGAATAAATCAATCCACCAATAAAAATCACAACTGATAGGGATCTGAACCACACTGTATTCCACCAGGGAGGTGTTATAGTTATTGCTATCGATGCACCTTCCTCATTCCAGGCTCCGTCATTGTTTGAGGCTTTAACTTTAAACATATATTCGCCCGGCTGTAGATTCGGATACCCCGCAAAATTACGGTTGCCGGAATACACCCAATCCTGATCAACGCCTTCCATTTTATAGGCGAACTCATTTTGTTTCGGATTTTCAAAATCGAGAGCGGCAAAACGGAACGATAAAAAATTCTGATTATACGGCAACCTAATGCTTTTCTTAAATATCGCTGCGGTATCCGTTTCTAACTCCTCATCAAAAAGTTCAACCCGGGTAATAAATACAGAAGGCGGATTTGGATTCGATTCCAGTTTCTCCGGGGAAATGATATTCAATCCATTTATCCCCCCAAACAATAATCTGCCGGCATCAAGCGATAAAAATGCGCCGGTATTAAATTCATTATTCTGTAAACCGTCGGTTTCAGTAAAGGTCTCAAATTGATTTGTTTCTGTATCTAAGCGAGCCAGGCCGGAGTTTGTACTTGTCCAGATATATCTGTTGTTCAATCCTGCAACCACACTATATGTGCTGTTGTTTGGCAAGCCCGACTCAGTAGTAAATCTTTGAAACTGATTTTGATTTACATTCCACCTGGCAATTCCTCCGCCATAAGTAGCAAACCAATACGTACTGTCATTTTGCTGATATATACTTCTTCCGTCATTATATGGTATGGAGTTTTCGTCATTGGGATTGTGGTTGAAGTTTTGAGTTTGCCCGATGCTTGCCTCCTGAATTTTGATCCTTACAAATCCTGCATCATTGGTTGCAACCCACATATCATTGTCATGATCTTCATAAAATCTTCTGATGTTGTTTGACAAAAATCCTGTTCCTTCACCCGCTCCTGAGTTCTTTAATGTTTCAATCTCCGGAATCTCTCCTTTAATAATTTCTTCCGGGTTTTTCAGAATCTGAATTCCCTCTCCCTCATATCCCAACCAAAGCCACCCTCTTGAATCTCTGAGTATGGCATGAAGATTTTTGCTGAGTATAAAACTGTTTTCTGCCGTAAATCTTTGCTCTTTAATTCCCCTTTCCTTCGAAAGCTCTTCATCAGATAAAAAAACCAATCCCTTTTCATTGGCCACTATCCAAAGTCCTAAGTCATCTCTTTGCATAGCCCAAACCCCATACACCTTCTGGTTTCCGAGCCGTTCATTAAGAGGAATTATCTCATCAGATTTCTCATCATAAAAATACACTCCTGCGGAAGTACCAATCCAAAAACCTGATTTATCCTGCTCAAAGCCCAGCATAAAATTCGTTTCAAATGTGCCCGGTCGTACAGCATTGTTGATCAGCTCTATTCCGGTTTGCTGCTCTAATTTATAAAACCCGCTTCCCCAGGTATGCGCCCAAAGTTCTGCGTTGAGATCTTCATAAATATAAGTTGCGCTGTTAAGCTCATTCCCGCGATCAAAGACTTCAAGTGTTTGTTCACCGGTTTCAAGGTTTACAAAAAGAAGCTGGTTTCCGGTATAGCCTGAGATTAAATATCCATCACGCTCCACAACTAAGCTTTTTGCTGAATTACCGGATACGCCTGAGGCTATACTTTCTTTTAAGAAGTTCGGAACAAATCGTCTATTCATTTTTTGTAATCCTGAGGACACCAGATTTAACCACAGATCACCATTTGAATCGACTCTCATGTTTGATGAGTTTGGAAAAGGATCTGATGCAGAAAACGGCACTGCCCGTGCTTTAAGCTCTTCATCGCCGGTAAGATTGTTCCTGAACCGTTCTACTTCCTCAACCGACAGATAGTACATTCCGTTAAAAGAACTCATCAGCATGGAGCCGTCATTAAACTCAATAATGGAATTTGACGAAGTTTTAGCTTCTCCGGTATTAAGATCTACAATGTTGGCTTTGTGATAAGTATTTGAGGAGTCTAATATCCCCAAACTGCTGCTAAAAAAGCTCAACCAATAATATTCCTTACTATCTTTCCAAAGCATGCTTATCTGGCGATCAGGAAAATTGGCGCTGTTATTTATTCCCGAACTGAATAGAGCAAACTTCTCTGTTACAGGATCAAAAACATTCAGTCCTCCGTCTCTTGTGCTTATCCAGAGATTTCCGTTCTCATGCTCATGAATCCCATGAATAAAATTATCTGATATAGAGTTCGAATCTGATGAAACAGGTCTGTATTCCTTTATTTCCAGACCATCAAATCGGTTTAATCCATCCATGGTGGCAATCCATAGAAATCCTCTGGAGTCCATGGTCATATTCATAACCGTGTTATGAGACAATCCATCTTCAAGAGCATATCTGGTCTTTTTAAAAACCGGTTGCCCCCAAACATCGGATACCAAAAAAGCTATTAGTATTGCTAAGATTAAACGTCCCACACCATTTAAAAATAATTCCCTCCTATTATACAGCTAACCATCGAATCTGCAAATTAGCTTGAATTAATTTTTTACTGCTTTATTCGCTTTTACTACTCTTTTTTGCATTATTGTAGCTATAACTAAAATTATGGTACACAGAAAGCAAATAAGAAAAGTATCGGGGCTATTTGGCTGGACAGGCATCACCTTTTTGTCAGGCTTTATTGTTTCGCTTGGTGTAACCTATTTTTTTCTTACTCACACCCTCCGTTCGGTTCCTTTTCCTTCCGATTGGTGGTTCCCGCCCGTTAACATTGCTTACATTTGGTTTACTTTTTACCTGATTAAAGGATTATCTGCCTGGATGATTTGGCGCAAAATGGGAACCGTAATTTTAGGCGGTCCCATAACCTGGTATGTCTATCATTTGATTGCATCGGTAGTTGCTACTTTTCTTTTGTTTGTGCTGACTGTGCCGTTAGGTTTTTTAGTACACAGTTTGATAATCGCTGCTACTTTTTCTGTTACATCCTGGAAGTTTTTCAAAAAACAGTCTTCTGCCGGAATAATTTTAATTCCTAATCTGGTTTGGCTGATATATATTCTCTGTTATTATGCGGTTACTTTCCTAAATACCATTCCATGAGAAAGCTTTCTTGTATATTTATTTTGAGCTTTTTTTTTCTTTGGGCAACCACGTTATATGCTCAGGATAAAGAACCGGATAATAAGCGCCTGAATGAGGTAACTCTTCAACTAAAATGGTATCACGCTTTTCAATTTGCCGGATATTATGCCGCCGATTTAAAAGGGTTTTATGAGGAAGCGGGGCTTGAAGTAAACATTGCAGAAGGCTCTCCGAATATCAGTGCCGTTGAGCAGGTTTCTTCCGGAGCTGCCGATTTTGGAGTGAGTGACACGGAAATTTTGATTCATTACGGTAATGGAAAAGGACTTGTAGCACTGGACGCTACATTCCAACAATCACCCAGCGTTTTTGCAGTAAAAGCTCAATCTGATATCAATTCACTTAAAGAGCTTTCCGAAGCAACTGTGGTTGCCGGTTCCGGGTTTCCAAGAACAGAATTCCATGCACTGCTCCAGGCAGAAGGTATTGATACTACACAAACTACTTTTCTGTCCAACTATTCATTTAATAATTTCATCGCCAATGATAGTATAGATGCCATGCATATGTACTACACCATTGATTACCCCTATTTTGAGCAACAGGGAGTAAACCTGAACACTTTCTTCCCGAAAATGTACAATGTTGATTTCTACGGCGATCTTCTTTTTACCAATTCCTCCTTCCTGAAAAGCTCTCCTGATATCGTTTCCCGATTCAGAGAGGCCTCTAAAAAAGGTTGGGATTATGCCCGCGAAAACCCGAATGAGATTATTGATTATATCCTTTCGCTACCTACCAACAATGAGGTGACTTACAGTAAAGAACTTTTGACCATCGAATCAGACAGAATGTGGGAATTATATATTCCGACTCTGGTTCCTTATGGATATATGAATCCCGAACGTTGGGACAGAATCACCAATTTTTATGCTGGAGCAGGTCTGGTTCCGGAAGACCTGGATTTGGATGGGTTTTTAATCACCTCCGAAGAAAGCCTGATTGAGCAGTTAATCCCCACACTGAAATATATTCTGCTTGGTATTGTGCTTTTAGCCGTTTCAGTAATTTTATGGCTTTATATGCTCAAAAGAGAGGTGAAACGTCGTACCGGTTTATGGGTTAAAGAATTCAAGGAGCGCCAGGAAACTGCAAAAAAACTGGAAGCAACAAAAAAGGACTATAAAAATCTGGTAGAGAACATTCATGATTGTGTGTTTCAGATGGATGAAGAAGCTGTTTTCATGTACATAAGCCCGAATGTGGAACAAATAACCGGCTACAAACCCGAAGAAGTAATAGATATTAAGTACGCACCTTTCTTTCCGGAAGAAAGCCTCAAAGAGCTTTATGCGCGTTTTAGCTCCAGAATTGAATCCGGCGTAGATGACAATGCGCCCATAAAAATTAACCATAGAAATGGAACTCATCGCTGGCTAAGTGCCACAACCAAAGTAGTTGAACATCCGGTTGATGGAACTGTGGTGCAGGGAACTTTTCGGGATGTCACTGATACCGTTCGCACTCAACACGCGCTGCACTACTCGGAAGAACGCTTCAGAAAGCTAACGGAACAATCTCCTGTTGGTATTTATATACTTTCCGGAGATGAATACATTTATGTGAACTCAAAGTACTCTTCCATTTTCGGTGCCGAGCCTCTCGAGTTTATTGGCGAAAAAATTGATCCGGAATTTATTCACAAAGAAGACCGTGAAAAACTTTTCGGCAATATAACTAAGCTAATGTCCGGTGAAATTGATAAAGCGGACAACCTGTATCGTGCTTACAAAAAAACCGGTGAGCAAATTTTCATTCACTTTTATTCCTCAATTATCGAGGTAGATTCCGATCGTTTACTTTTTGGAACCGCCCTTGAAGTTACAGATCAGGTTAATACACAAATTGAACTGGAAGAACAGGAAGAGCGCTTCCGTACGCTAACCGAAAAATCTTTTACCGGGCTCGTTCTTGTTCAGGATGGATTGGTTATATACATAAATCCACGTTATTTGGAAATAATCGGGTATTCAAAAGATGAGATCAACACTGCTGACGATCTCTTTCGATTAACCCATGCGGATGATATTGAGAGTGTAAAAAAATCGGTTGAAGACCGGAAAAAAGGCAACATCGATCATGTACACTATCAATGCAGAATGTATCATAAAGAAGGGCATATTGTGTATCTGGATATTTATGGAAGCACGGTAACAATTAAAGGGAAAGATGCCATAATGGCTTCTGTTATGGACATAACTGATATCGTCATTGCTCAGAACAAATTAGAAGCTTCAGTTCACGAGAAAAATGTGTTGCTGGCCGAAATCCATCACCGTGTAAAAAATAACATGGCTGTTGTTTCGGGTTTGATGGAGCTCCAAAAGTTTAAAACCGACGATAAAATTGCTCAGAGTTTGTTAAAGGAAAGTCAGCTTCGTATCAAAACCATTGCGATGATTCATGAAAAGCTCTATCAGTCCGATTCCTTTTCTGAAATTCCGTTCGGAGAATACCTTTCAGACCTCATAGAAAATGTTGCCAACTCACTGTACAAGGAAAGTACCCGGATAAAAATTATTGAAGATTTTGATGACATCTCATTAAACATAAATCAGGCTATTCCGGCGGCTTTGTTCACGAACGAGGTTATCACGAACTGTTTTAAACATGCTTTTCCTGATTCCAGAGATGGCGAGGTCATCATCAAAATAAAAAAAGAAGATGATGATATGGTTAGAATAGCAATCAAAGATAACGGGGTTGGTCTTCCGAAAAATTATACAGAAAGCAATTCTTTGGGAATGACATTAATTAAAAACCTGAGCAATCAGGTTGGTGCTAAGCTTAGCGTTACCAATGGAAACGGATGTGGTTTTGAGATTTATTTCAAAAAGGAAATAATTTCCGGTAGTGCCTCAAATGCACGAATTCAATAATTTTCTCTTACCTGTTATTATTGGTATTTTTGGTTTTCAGATAAATACAATTTCTAAATGGATATTCAATTACAGGGCAAAGTTGTACAGGTTTTACAAGAGCAAAGCGGTGAGGGAAAAAATGGTCCCTGGAGAAAGCGGGATTTTATTTTAGAGGTTCCCGGCAAATATCCAAAGAAGGTTTGTATCACTCAATGGGGAGACAATATTGATACCCAGGCTGTGGAGGAAGGTTTAGACGTAACTGTGTCTGTGGATATCCAAAGCCGTGAATACAAAGGAAACTGGTATACCGATGTAAAAGCCTGGAAAGTAGTTCAGGGATCCGGCTCAAATCAGCAGGATAATACTCCGCCACCGCCAAGTGCAGAAGGTTTCACTATTGATACCGAAGAGTTTAATGATATGGACGATGACCTGCCGTTCTAAGTAAACAGCATTCCTTATTCTACTTCGTAACGCATATCTACGGCTGACACTGTAACTTCTGCTCTCTGTGTAATTTCTGTATTGGTAACACTTTCGAGGGTCATTTCATCTCCAGATGAAGGCTGAGCAAGTACCACTACCAAATTCGGAGCTACGGATTCTATGCTGTAAATCCCGTTATCATTCTGAGCTATTAATCCTGAAGCATTGATCGTGTCTGCCTGAAAAACAATTTTATTGAAAGTAACTCCTGAAAAAGATTTGCTCCCACCGCCCAGAGCTCCCGGTTTTTGGTAATAGGTCTGCATTTGTGCCGCAATTACCGCAAGATCCACCCGTACCGCATCAATATTACTCTGCTGTAGCGTGGTTGACATCGTATTTATGGCTAATATGGTGGCAATACCCACAATCAATGTCACTAATAAAACTATAAGAACTTGTTGTTGTCCCATTCTCCTTTACTAAATCCTTGTTAGTTTACACTTTTTAACGCCCATTTTGAAATCATATCTGACATATCAGAAACTTCTAATAATTGAATAACAAATCCTTTCTTGCGCTTTTACACTAACAAGAGCGGTTCTTTGCTGCTTAATTACAAATTAGTTCATGATCCTGATTATTCGGGTTATTCTTAATAAACACCTTACCGCAATTTTTGCAGTGATTTGAATGTGTTCTTCTCCATTTATTTGACACGGAGCTTTGTTAGGGAGGTCCTGCACCCCTGTAGATCTCATGCAATTTGTTGAAAGTTTTTTAGAAGATGATACGTCATTCCCACGCGAATGCAGGGAATCTGGATTTATAGTGAAGCTAATGTCTTATCTTTAAAGAGAAATAATTCAATAAAAGCTTTTAAAAATGAAATCTCCCAGGCGGTAGAATTTCACCCCATAAATCTTTCATTTCAGGATTTACTGATCGTATCAGATTTAGTTTCCAATCTTTGTTCCATCTCTTTATTTGTTTCTCTCTTCGAATAGCTTCATACATATTTTGGTGAATCTCATAATACATTAAAAATTGAGTTCGAAACTTTGTGGAAAAATCAGAACCTTGACTTTTCTTATGATTGAATGTTCTGTTTAATAAATCACTGGAAACACCTGTATATAAAACTGTTCTTTTTGAATTGGATAATATGTAAACATAGCCTTCTTTCACGACTAAGTAAGACTACTTCAGACTACATTCCTTACAAAAAAATATTACAAAGAGAATACTCATCAATTAACAGCTACATCCAGATCTCCTGCATTCGCGTGGAGATGACTGTACTCTCTATGCAATTTGTACCCATATTTGAATTACTTCGATGTTATTAATAAAAACTGAAACTGTTTTGTTAACGAATTACCTGACATCTACAAGGAAGACCCTATTCTTGCCTTCAATAAGGCCGTCAACGAATTAGCTAACATCTACAATCCCGGACTTGATCCGGGATCTGTAACAGGATCAAACTTAAATCTTAGCAAGAACTCACTCTTGTTTAATTAAACTTTCTCCTCTCCTTAAAACTACCTACACTCCAATAAAACAACCCAACACCATGCGCCAACTCGTTTATACCAAAACCGGAGGATATGACGTCCTGCAAATTCAGGAAGTCTCCGATCTGAAACCAAAAGCAGACGAATTTTTAATTGAGGTAAAAGCGGCCGGGCTAAATTTTGCTGATATCCTGGCTCGCAAAGGACAATACCCGGACGGACCTAAAACTCCGTGCGTTATGGGATACGAAGTTTCCGGAATTGTAGCAGAAGTTGGATCTGATATCGATAAAAGCTGGATTGGAAAAGAAGTGATCGGTCTGTGCCGGTTCAAAGGTCAGGCCGAACAAGTAGTGCTCAAACAAAATCAGGTGTATGAAAAGCCCGCATCTCTCTCTTTCGAAGAAGCGGCTTCAATCCCCGTCACTTATCTGACCGCCTGGATGTTGCTGGTTGCAATGGGCGGATTGAAAAAAGAGGAATCGGTACTTATTCACAATGCCGGTGGCGGAGTTGGGTTGGCACAACTTGATATTGCCAAACATATTGGCGCTAAAACGTTCGGAACCGCCAGTGAACGGAAACATGATTTTCTGAAAGAACGTGGGCTGGATCACGCTATCGATTACCGCAATAAAGACTGGTTTGAAGAACTGATGAAACTCACGGATAAACGAGGCGTGGAACTCATCACCGACCCTTTAGGTGGTGATGAATGGAAAAAGTCTTATAGAGCACTCCGGGCTACCGGACGATTGGGAATGTTTGGAATCTCTACCGCAAGCGTAAACGAAACCGGCGGATTGAAAGCCAAGCTGGAGCTCATTAAAACCGTGATCAAAATGCCGACTTTTAAACCGTTATCTATGCTTGAAAAAAACCGGGGCGTGTATGGTGTTAATCTGGGAAAGCTCTGGCATGAGCCCGAAAAAGCCGATCTATGGATGAATAACATTCTGAAAGGCGTGGAAGACGGCTGGGTTCGTCCACGGGTAGACAAAACCTTTCCTCTCGAAGAAACCGCCGAAGCTCATCGCTATATTGAGGAACGGAGGAATATTGGGAAGGTGGTTTTGGTGGTTTAAAAAGTTAAATAGGTTATAATAAATAATGAATTTATGGAAGAGCTAAAAAAGATAGATAGAGGTACAATTTTAAGAGCAATTTCAGGAATTAAAGAAAATCCTGAAATAAGAAATGGTCGAGAATCAACAACGTATGATTTAGTTTTTGAAGAAGAGTGTTTTCCTCCAATCTTAGTTTTATCTGAAGCTAACAAATTGGCCGGAGGGGCTGAGCTAACCCTTTCTGATTTTAATAACAATACTCAAAAGGCGTTTTCCATTTTAGAAGAACATGGTTTTAAAGTCTTAAATAAGAATATGGTATCTGATTTAGAAACTGTTTTAAAAGAAAAACTTGCTTCGTTTAGCTTCGAAGATGCAAAAATGTATTTTGAATATTTAAATATAATTGTAAATGAATTAAGCATACAAAAGAATGACCCAAGGGTTGTTTTTAGCGTCAGAAGAGATCATAAAAGATTAGCATTTACAATTGGACAGAGGTATTGTTTAGTTTTACAAAATACTAGCGATAAATCTTGGGGGTACATAACCCCTGATAATACTGCCACACCTAGTACAGTTGAAGTATCTAAATTTGAGGGTTCCTTAGTTGCTTATTGGAATAAAACGAATTCATCAAAAGATGTTTCTTATGCCCTGAATAAAATTAAGACTGCTTGTCATTCTGAGTTAGAACGATCCTCGAAATCAAGTTATTTAAAGTTTAATAATTCATCTTTTGAAAAAGCTGTTTTTGATACGAATTATAGAAACAAAATATTTATGGAAACTTTCAATGGGCCCAATTATAAATTTGATCCCAATGTCAATAATGCTTGGATCGAAAAAACGTTAGTCAAGGGTAGAGCTGACAGGGAAAGTGGTAATTATCGATTGGGAAAAAAACTATGGTCTCCTAAAGCCGCTAAAAATGGGGCTGATATTTACAGCAACATGCGCCACGTCAAACCTGGAGATTTGATAATTCATCTTACCGATAATGAAGCCATTACGGGCTTGTCAATAGCTTCTGATGAATATAAAGAAGGTCAGGGCCTAGAGGGTACAGACTGGGAAGGAGAGGCCTACCTAATAGATTTAAAAGGCTTCAAAAAAATCTCTCCAATCAATCGAGATAAAATCCTTAATGAAAAGTATAAAAGTCTACTATTAAACCTTAGTGAAAAGCACGATGTATTTTACACTAAATATTTGAACCTTCGCCAAGGAGCATACCTTACCGAATGCCCTACAGATTTAATTAGAATCATCAATCAAGAGTACAAACAAATCTCAAAAGAAGGCCTTCCTTATACAACATCAGATGTCATTACAAAAAGGGTCGAAATGAATATTAATACACTTTACAGCGATCTTAATAAATGTAGATTGATCTATAGTAAACAATTAGTAATTAGATTTGTATCATCAATATCTACCAAATCTTTTCTAATACTAACAGGATTATCAGGATCCGGTAAAACAAAATTAGCACAAGCTTTTGCTGAATGGATTTGTGAAGATGAACGCCAGGTAAATCTAGTCCCCGTCGGTGCCGATTGGACTAATCGAGAACCTCTACTTGGTTATCCAAATGCTCTTGAATCAGAATCATATGTTTTACCCGAATCAGGGGTACTTCAGCTCATCTTGAGGGCTAAAAAAGATCCGGAGCGACCATATTTTTTAATTCTTGACGAGATGAATCTGAGTCATGTGGAGAGGTATTTTGCAGATTTTTTAAGTGCCATTGAGTCAGAAAAAGAGATCAAACTACACTCGGGAAATAAGGACTGGAAAGTTGATGAGTATCGGGTACCTTCCGCGTTAACAATTCCAAGAAACCTCTTCATTATTGGCACAGTTAATATTGACGAAACTACCTACATGTTCAGCCCTAAAGTACTTGATCGAGCCAATGTCATTGAGTTCAGAGTCAATAAAAATGAAATCGAAAGCTTTTTAGAAAATCCGTCTGATGTCAATTTATCTGAACTGGAAGGCCAGGGCTCAGGGATAGCTCAGGATTTTGTAAGAATAGCTACTAATCCTGCTAAAGAATTTTCAGACAAGAATATCCTTTCTGATGAGCTGTTGAAGCTCTTTGACAGTCTTACAGAAGTCGGCGCTGAATTTGGGTACCGAACAGCCAATGAAATCGCCCGCTTTGCAGGTCTTGCAGAGCAGCTCGCTGAAGATTGGGGTTTTAATGAGATTATGGACGCAGCAATTTCACAGAAGTTACTTCCTAAATTACATGGTTCGCGCCGTAAACTTGAAAAAGTTCTTTTTAGATTGGGAGATCTTTGTCACCCTGAATTAGAAAATAACTGCGAGGACCTTTTCAAAAATCATAAAGATATCACATACGAAGTTCGCGATAAGGCCAGGTACCCTGTTTCTTTTGAGAAAATAGTTCGCATGCATAAGGGATTATTAGATAATGGGTTTACCAGTTTTGCAGAAGCTTAATAATGAGCTTATCCGAGATCATATCAATTGAACTGGATGATGGCAACTCAATTGAGCTTGAAGTTTTAGCCGATAACCCAGATGCTTTAAAAAAAATTAGTGAAGCAGACGCCGAAAGTCATATGGAAGCTCCTCTCCAGATTACAGAGGGTTTTTACTATGAATACCAGCTTAGTCCTGGTTATTCTTTCAGGAATTCGGATAAACATCTTAGTAAAATTCTAAGTCCTTCAAAGAAAAACCCATCTAATGGAAGGCTTTCGCCAAGTATTTACGTAGGCACCTTAAGGCTGGAAATTTTAAATATAGAAAACGAACTCTGTGGTTCGGTAGATCTGGAAGTAAGGTCTATAAAAACTGAGTATCGTGAAGAGTATCAGTTTATGCTTGAGGAGATCACTGAAAAGTGCACTGATCTTTTGATGCAGTATACTTCACCAGTTAATCAGCCTTTTGATATTGATCACGACAACGACCAGAGAACTCTTTATCAGCGATTCGCTTTCCTGAAATCAGTTTTAGATTCCGAAGAGTTTTGGACGGCTATTCACAGAATTACTACGAATCCGGTCACTTCATGGAAACAAACTGAGGAAAAGAAGGACATCCGTTCTGTCAGAAGATTTGATAAAAAAGTTATTCGCCAGTTAGCATCCAGCCCAAACCGGGTTCCGGTTCCTGAAGGCCATCCGTTGCATAAACACGTGTGTTCTATACCTGAAAAAATACAAACTCATTCCAAGTCTGAAACATTAGATACTGCTGAAAACCGGTTTGTTAAGTACGCCTTAGAAACATTCAAAAATTTATGCGGTGACTTTAAATCAAAATCTGATAGAAAAACCCGCCTTCATAGAGAATCACAATTTTTAGAAGAGAAATTAGAAGAAACTTTAAACCACTCAATTTTTCAGGAAATCAGTCGCCCTGCCACTTTACCTTTAAATAGCCCTGTTCTTCAGCGTAAAGAAGGTTACCGGGAAATACTCAGAGTTTGGCTAACCCTTAATCTTGCCGCGCGATTAACATGGAAAGGCGGCGAAGATGTTTATGAGGGAGGCAAAAAAGATGTTGCTACACTTTATGAATACTGGTTGTTCTTTAAACTTTCTGACTTGCTAAATGAATTATTTGATATTCCCGGACTAACGCCAGAAGAGTTTATTGAGGAGACTAATGACAAACTTGGTCTGAAACTTAAACAAGGGAAGCAATCTGATATAGTTGGCAAGTTCAAATCTGAAAACAGAGATCTCAAAATAAAATTCTCTTTTAACAGAACATTCAAAAATACGGGGGGTTATCCCTCAGAAGGAAGTTGGACTCAGCCAATGAGACCTGATTACACCCTAACCATTTGGCCTGATATGCCGGAGGAAGAAGCTGAAGAACAAGAGCTCATTACTCACATTCATCTGGATGCTAAGTATAAGGTTAAAAATCTTTCAGAACTGTTTGGGCAACAAGATGAAGATCTAGATAAAGAGAATGAAGATCAGAATAAAGGAACGTACAAAAGAGCCGATCTATTAAAGATGCATTCTTATAGAGATGCAATTCGACGAACTGCGGGCGCTTACATTTTATATCCGGGAAAAGATTCAGGAACACCCTGGCGAGGATTCCATGAAATAGTACCCGGTCTTGGCGCATTTACTATGAGGCCAAATAAGAATGACGATGGCAGCGCCGAAATAAAATCATTCTTAGAAGATGTGATTAAACACTTTCTGGATCGAACTTCTCAACGAGAGAAATATTCCTATCAGACATATAAGACGTTTAAATCAAAAAACGATAACAATATAGTCAATGAACCTTTACCTGAACCCATAGGTGAAAACAGAGACTTAATACCTGATGAGACTTTTGTGCTTGTTGGTTTTTATAAAAGTATTGAACATTTGAAATGGATTCTGGATAAAGGGCTTTACAATACCAGAGTGAGTGATAATAATAACTTGCTAAATTTAAAAAGAGGTGAAGCAGAAGCAAGGTTATTATTGCTTCGGACTCATAATGAAACAAAAACTAGTCGTTTGATTTCGATAAAGAAAAAAGGTCCTACGGTTTTATCAAAAAAGGATTTGATTGATAAAGGATACCCAACTGAACCTACTCAAGAATATTATCTGGTATACGAAATAGAAGAGTTAGAATTCGATGAATTAAAAGAAAAAACTTGGGATGTAACTCAGCTTGACTCCTATGTGCCCGGGCCCCAATCCGCTCTACCTTTTTCTGTAACACTTACTGACTTAGTTAAGGCAAAAGTCTAATCCACCACCACCAACTCTTCCTACGGGGCGATCAGCCAGCGGGCGCCGGGTCCGGTGATCATCACCATTTCTTATACACTGATAGTTTTGGATCTGAAGAACAGGCACTAAATAGTATGAATATGGATTTCAAATGAAATCTTTTATTGGTATCCATTTGCAAGGAATCCGAAACTCGGGATGACGAAGCCTGCCTTTGTCGGCAGACAGGCAATCTCCCCGCTCTACCAATGACCAGGAGATCACTTCGCTGCGCTCGTGAATGGGATGAAATTATGGAAATCGGATCGGCTTCATATCAACCAATGACAGAATCCACATACTTCTCCAGATCAAACTCATCCATAGCCGAATCTTTTCTGAGATATAATGGATGATGCGGATGTCCGGCTTTGGAAATTCTTCCGCGAGTAAAGTACCGGCTGTTAGTTGAATCCAACACTTCAAAAATATTCTTCATGCAACGGGATAAATAAGGTCGTTTCTCGATCAGCGTTCCCCAGGCGCACCAAACATCCAGTGGCTTGTTGTAACTGTTCATCAGATCGGAAATAGCTGCTATATTTTTATCATGAATCGGCTTTTTAAAATGCTTATGCATTTTATCCGGATTCGTGGCCCGCTGCGGATACAGATTGAACATCAGCCAGCCATCGTAGTTTTTCTCCACAGCAAAACGAGCGACTGATGCTACTGTTGGGTCAAGATCTTCCGGCTTTGCCGTACTGGGATTAACTCCAAAACAAACCAAAGGATTTTCCCCTTCCTGCCCTAAAGAGTAACGGGTTAATGGTTCATCGTGATCGTAGATCCAGAGTTTGTTGGGGAACATTTAATATTCAGGTTTTGAAATTTTGCCCTGAAAATATTGAATCCTGAACCAAGTTGTGCAGTTCCTTCGGAAGTTTCCTCAGGATTACAGAAGTTTTGTAATTCGTTGACAACATAGTTTAAGTTATTTTTAATAACATCGAAGTAATTCAAATATGGCTACAAATTGCATAAAGAGTACAGTCATCTCCACGCGAATGCAGGAGATCTGGAAATAGCTGTTAATTGATGAGTATTCTCTTTGTAATATTTTTTTGTAAGGAATGTAGTCTGAAGTAGTCTTACTTAGTCGTGAAAGAAGGCTATGTTTACATATTATCCAATTCAAAAAGAACAGTTTTATATACAGGTGTTTCCAGTGATTTATTAAACAGAACATTCAATCATAAGAAAAGTCAAGGTTCTGATTTTTCCACAAAGTTTCGAACTCAATTTTTAATGTATTATGAGATTCACCAAAATATGTATGAAGCTATTCGAAGAGAGAAACAAATAAAGAGATGGAACAAAGATTGGAAACTAAATCTGATACGATCAGTAAATCCTGAAATGAAAGATTTATGGGGTGAAATTCTACCGCCTGGGAGATTTCATTTTTAAAAGCTTTTATTGAATTATTTCTCTTTAAAGATAAGACATTAGCTTCACTATAAATCCAGATTCCCTGCATTCGCGTGGGAATGACTTATCTTCTTTTACAAAAGCTGTCAATAAATTACAGACATCTACAAGGATGACCTGTTATTAGTCATGCAAACCTATCCGCCAACCTGTTTATCAAATAACCCGATTCATTCAGTGCTTGAGTCGCAAATTTTCCGAAAAAGTCAGTAACGCCTTCAAACTCTCTGATAAATCCGGTTCGGTCGTTTGCTTTGACTAATTCCGCCAGTTTTTGATGATGTTCAAAGAATTTCATCAGTAATTCACGCCGTTCTTCATTGGCAAAAACGATATCTGCATACAATTCAGCATCCTGGGCAAAAATCCGTCCGGTCATCATCATTTCTGCGCGGTAAATCGGACTGGAATATTCCAACATATCCGCCGGTCGAAGATCGTATTCTTCCATAAAAGATCCGTGAAGTAACGCTACGAAATGTCTTAGCCCCTGCACCATATGCATCACGTGATCGTGCTTTTCCTGATCGGCTTCTATAACCCGCATTCCCCACAGCCTGCACTGCTCGGTAAACCAGTCCGCTTTTTCGGATTCCCTTGCCGGACAAACCACCATCAATTGCTTGGAGAGGTTTTCAACATCCGGTCCGTGCATCGGGTGTAAGCCAACTACCGGCCCGTCATGAGCTTCCAGCATTTTATTTATTGGTGCTGATTTGTTACTTGTAAAATCTGCGAGAATAGTTTTATCCGACAGTCTTCCCTGTAATCGCTCAATCACTTGTTCGGTCACTTCGATCGGGACCGTCACGATAACCATATCCAGTTTCGGAGCTAATTCTTCCAGCTCATACCAATTCGATTTATCGATAGAATATGCATGATGTCCGGTTTGCTCCGTTATTTTTTTGTAGAGCCTTCCCATTCCTCCTTCACCGCCGATATACAAAATATGCTTTGGCTCCTGAGTTGCTGTCGGGAATTTATCCTGTGATTGTTTCTCTCTGGATGAAGTCATTATCATCCGCAGAAAATCTTCGGCCCATTCCGGATCTATACCTTTTTTTGCTGCCATCTTTTTAAACGATTCCGACTTTTCATCCTCTCGTTCCGGCACAAAAACAGGCAGCTGATTTTCTACCTTTGTTTTAATAACAGCATTTACTACTTCCGCTCTTTCTGAAAGCAAATCTAAAATTTGTTCATCGATCTCATCGATTCGCTTCCGCGAACCTGCGAGTTCTTTATGGTTATGAGACATTCTGTTCTTTCGTATAACTTTTCTTTGAATATAGCAGTTGTGGTGGTCTTTTATTGATAGATATTTTAGAAGTTGCTCACGATCTTATCAACGAGTTCTGCTCTTTGTGAAGGAGTAGACGGAAGAGGTTAATACCACTATTCAGAAAACTTTTCAAAACCCCGGAACGAAACCACCTGAATTTTCCGTACCTTTCATGTTGCTCACTTTTAAGAAATTCAGATGTCAGAATTTAACTTACAGTCCCCATTTAGTCCTGCCGGAGATCAACCCAATGCTATTAAGGAACTAACCGAAGGAATAAATGCAGGCGACCGTTTTCAGACTTTGCTCGGAATTACCGGTTCGGGTAAAACAAGAACGGTGGCAAGTGTTTTGGAAAACGTGCAACGTCCGACCTTGGTCATGAGCCATAACAAAACGCTTGCGGCGCAGCTTTATCGTGAGCTTTCTGATTTCTTTCCGGATAACCGTGTAGAGTTTTTTATTTCTTACTACGATTACTACCAGCCGGAAGCATACATTTCCACTCAGGATAAGTACATCGAAAAGGACCTTTCAATTAATGATGAGATTCAGCGTCTTCGTCTTCGTGCAACCAGTTCATTGCTTTCCGGTCGTCGGGATGTGGTTATTGTTTCTTCGGTGAGCTGTATTTATGGTATTGGTTCACCATCTGAGTATGCCAAACTGATTGTTTCATTAGAAACCGGCATGGAAATTCCCCGCAATACGCTGTTGTACGATATGGTAGATCTTCATTACACCAGAAATGACAATGAATTCCGCCGCGGTACTTTTAGGGTTCGGGGCGATGTGATTGATGTTTATCCCGCTTATTCGGATGAAGGTCTGAGAATTTCTCAATGGGGACATGAGATCGAATCGCTCCAGCTTTTTGATGTGGATACCGGTGATGTAAAAGAAACGGTAAACGAATTTAAGATTTATCCGGCTTCACATTATGTGACTACAAAGTCGCGACTTGAACAATCTATTGAACAAATTCGCGAAGAATTACAATGGCGAACCAAAGTGCTGATTGACGAGGAAAAGTTTCTGGAAGCCAAACGCCTCGAGCAGCGTACACTCTTTGATATCGAGATGATCCAGGAAATTGGTTATTGCTCAGGAATTGAGAATTATTCCCGTTATCTGAGTGCAAGA
This sequence comes from Balneola sp., assembly GCA_965267565.1. Taxonomy (GTDB): domain Bacteria; phylum Bacteroidota; class Rhodothermia; order Balneolales; family Balneolaceae; genus Balneola. The sequence continues at coordinate 1,840,476 of OZ254085.1, read as the reverse complement.
AAACCGGGAGAAAGACCTTTTTGTTTGCTGGATTACTTCCCGGATGATTTTGTTACCGTGGTGGATGAAAGTCACCAGACCATTCCGCAGATCTCTGCGATGTATGGCGGTGATCGATCCAGAAAAGTACAGCTGGTTGATCACGGTTTTCGACTTCCTTCCGCTTTGGATAATCGTCCGCTTACTTTTGATGAATGGGAAGAATTAGTGAATCAGGTGATCTTTGTAAGTGCGACTCCCGGAGATTACGAACTGGAAAAAAGCGGCGGTGTTTATACGGAACAAATCATCCGCCCAACCGGATTGATGGAACCTAAATTAGAAGTCCGGCCTCTGACCAATCAGGTTGATGACCTGATGGAAGAAATCCGCAAAAGAGTTGAAAAGAAAGAGCGCGTTCTTGTTATCACTCTTACCAAGCGGTTAAGTGAAGAATTAAGTGAGTATCTGAAAAATGTGGGTGTTTCTGCGGCCTACATGCACAGTGAGTTAGATGCTTTGGAACGCATCGAGGTGTTGTACAAATATCGCCGTGGAGATTATGATGTATTGGTTGGTATCAATTTACTTCGTGAGGGAATTGATATTCCGGAGCTGAGCTTAGTTGCCATCATGGATGCAGATAAGGAAGGTTTTCTGCGCTCTGAAACATCCTTGTTTCAGATTGTTGGACGCGCCGCACGTAATGTTGATGGAATGGCCATTATGTATGCCGATAAAATTACCGACAGCATGCAAAAAGTACTGGATGAAACAGAGCGTCGTCGAAAAATCCAGCAGGAATACAATGAAAAGCATGGTATCACTCCGGAAACAGTCAAAAAAGAGTTGAAACCTTTGGTAGATCCTTCATTGATTTCCAACCGAAACGTGGACTTTAGCAAAGAAGCAGAAGCGGCAGCAGAACAGGATTATCTGGAATCTATCAAAGTTGCAGATGATGGAATTCAATACAAAGCCAGCCCGGCAATGAATGAAGTTACTTTCGAAAACAAGGACGAGCTTATCAAACACCTGAGAGCCACTATGTTAAATGCCGCCAAAAATATGGAGTTTGAAGAAGCCGCAAGAATCAGAGATCAAATTGCACAGCTGGAAGAAGAAATATAAGATCAACGCTAGTCATAATTGAAGACAGGATTTACTGACTGCTTTTTTACACTGTCATCTATCTTTAATTGATGATCTCAACTATTTATCTAACACTTTTCGTAACTGAATTTTCATCCAGAAAAAATCAGTGATACAAAAAAGGGAGCAAACCTTATTCCAGGTTTACTCCCTGAGGGATTTATGGAGTTTTAATATCTTGCCTGATAAACTATTCCGAACCCTTTTTCATTCCAATCTTTTTACAGATTTCTCCAAGCGTCTTTTTCTCCTTATCCGATAGCACTGAAAACTCTTCGCTTATTCGTTGAAGGTGTTTAGGAAAAAAGTCTTCTATAAAGCTTTTTCCCTGAACCGTAAGGCTAATTATCAGCGCCCTTCTGTCGTTTTTGTCTTTCTTTCTGGAAACCAACCCACTTTTTTCGAGATTATCAATAACCATGGTGATGTTTCCACCGCTCTTAAGAAGCTTTTCCCCAAGTTCTTTCTGGTTCTGAGGACCAAGGTGAAGTAATGCTTCCAATACTCCAAATTGACTTATTGTTAAATCCTCCTCAGCAAGGTGACGGCAGAGACGTTGATTTAAACTTTCGGTAGCTCTCATCAGCTTGATAAAAGCATTTAGAGTAGAAACCTGCTCTTCTGATCCTTTAAAGTGGGTTGGCATAAGTGCGCATTAAATTATTTAACGTGTGACTAATTTATGGAATCCCTGTCAGAAAAAGAAGTAATTAGTCAAATATCGTATGTTACTGAGACAGGGGCGTGATCAGACAAATCCCATTCCATTTCTATCTCTGCCTGAACTACTTTTTCATTAAGTTCTTTAGTGGCAAAATGATAATCTATTCTCCAGCCCTTATTTCTTTCTTTAGATGCCGCCCTATAACTCCACCAGCTGTACAAATCGGGTTCATCTTTGTGCAGATTTCGGAACACATCTTCAAATCCCAAGCTGAGAAAATCTGTAATCCACTTTCTTTCCTCAGCCAGAAATCCCGAAGTGTTATGTTGTCTGCTTGGATTGTGGATGTCTATTTCCTTATGACAAATATTGAAATCCCCACAGAAAATAATTCCTTTATCTCGTTTGAGATATTCTTTTCCGAATAAGTAAAAGTCATCAAGAAATTTGTACTTCATATCCTGACGAATATCTCCGGTGGTTCCACTTGGTGCATACACTGAGCATACATAAAACTTTTCGAACTCTGCTACAAGAACCCTCCCTTCTCTGTCAATCCAATCGCTGCCTATTCCCTCAAAAATTTGAATGGGTTTTTCTTTAGAAAAAATACTAACCCCGGAATAGCCTTTTTTCTCAGCTATATGATGATATTGATGATATTTTAGCTCTGATATCTCTTTCGGAATTTGTTCTTCAGATGCTCTTAATTCCTGAATACAAATTATATCCGGTGAAGAGCTTTTTATCCAGTCGCAAAAACCTTTCCGATGGGCGGCCCTGATACCGTTTACATTATACGAACTGATTTTGACCAATTATTTGCCCTTCAGAATTCCGAAATTTCTTTTTCCGACTTTAAGAGTGCGTTCTTCACCCGAAGCAAGAGTAATTTCAAGAGCTAAATCTGTAATTTTTTCGTCGTCCAGACTTACACCGCCCTGCTTCATCATCCGTTTGGTCTCACCATTGCTGGAAGTAAAACCTGTTTCATTGATCAAATCTAAAAGCCTGTGAGATTCCCCTGAACTGAATTCAAAAACCGGTGCATCATCAGGAACTTCTTTGTTGATTACCGTTTGTTCGAAATGGTTTTTTGCAGCAGCGGCAGCCTTTTCTCCGTGATACATTCTTACTATAGTGTAAGCGAGATCATGCTTCGCATTTCTTGGATCAGATTCAGCTTTTTCTTTAATCGCCGGAAGTTCATCTGTCGGCACATCGGTTACCAATTCAAAGTATGTGTAAATCAATTCATCCGGCACGGATAACGTTTTGCCGTACATATCGTTAGGGTCTTCATCTATACCAATGTAGTTATCATAAGATTTCGACATTTTTGCAGAACCATCAGTACCAACTAATAACGGCATCATCAAACATACCTGTTGATCCTGACCGTCGTCTTTCTGAAGCTGACGTCCCACCAACAAATTAAATTTCTGATCGGTGCCTCCAAGTTCGATATCTGATTTCAGATATACGGAATCCTGACCTTGTGCCAGCGGATATAAAAATTCGTGCAGAGAAATCGCTTCGTTATTCTCGAATCTCTTCGAAAAATCATCCCGCTCAATCATTCGGGCTACTGTCAGCTTTGATGATAACTTTACCACATCCATAAAATCCATGGATCCCAGCCAGTCATTATTATTGGTTAAGGTAAGTTTGTCCTCGTCCAGAATTTTCTTTGCCTGATCGATATAAGTTTGCGCATTTTCATTTACCTCTTCTTTCATCAACGGCGGCCGGGTTTTATTCTGACCGGTGGGGTCTCCAATCATGGCAGTAAATCCACCGATGATCAGAATTACTTCATGTCCCAAATCCTGAAACTGTCTCATTTTCCTTAGAATAACCGAGTGACCTAAATGTAAATCAGGTCGGGTTGGGTCAACTCCGAGCTTCACTTTAAGCGGTTTATTCTCTTTTCTGGATTTTTTAAGCTTTTGTACAAGCTCATCTTCAGGGACTATTTCAACCGCCCCTCTTTTAATAATAGCTAACTGTTCTTCAACAGGTAAAAACGACATTGTATTATTTAATTATTTAAGATTGGCAGGTCTTCTGCCGGATTATATTTGCTGATATTTTCCTGAATGGTTTCAGTAAAGCCCTCTGCGCCGGGATAAATAAATGCGATAGTTTCGTAAGCAAGCGGTCCTATCTGAATTACGTAATCGTATAATAAGGAATCACTTCTTGTTTCTTCAGCAGGCAACTTAAATCCCGAAAGAAGTAGCAAAACTGCACTTACAAAAATACCGGCTTTTAATCCTCCGAATAATGCACCGGCTGTTCTGTTTACAAAACCCAACTTAACAGCTTCTAAAAACTTTTTAGTTAAAACGGCAATTACTGCCACAATAATCAGTGTTCCCAGAAACAGAATTAATCCTGAAGCAAAAGGAATGTATTCAGGGGTGTCTTCAAAAAACGGAGAAATAATCTCGCCAAAAGCGTCCATATAATTGAAGGTGAGAAAAACGGCTAATGTTAAACCAACAATGTTCAGTATCTCTTTGACAATACCATTAACAGCGCCTTTATAACCAAAGTAAAGAATTGGCACCGCAATGATTATGTCAATGGTATTCATCAGTTATTGAGCTCTTCTTTAACAACTTTGCTGACCAAACCGCCATCAGCTTTACCTTTAAGCATTCCCATAATCGGTCCCATAACTTTTCCCATATCCTGAGGACCGGACGCGCCAATATCGCTGATTTTTTTAGATACTACTTCCCGTATCTCATCTTCACTCATCATTTTTGGAAGATATTCTTCGATGATTTCCAGTTCCTTCTTTTCGATTTCAGCAAGATCTTCTCTTCCGCCCTGCTCGAACTGAGATATTGACTCTTTTCGTTGTTTTGCTGCCTTCATCAATACTGAGACGTATTGATCTTCCGAAAGATTCGATTTTCCGCCCGATCTTTCTTCGATTTCTTTTTCTAACAACTTTGCTTTCAGCGACCTTAACACCTGAAGCCGATCTTTGTCTTTAGCCTTCATTGCCGTTTTCAGGTCATTCAGAATTTGTTCTTTAATACTCATAGTTAAATCTCCTCAAATTTAAGCAAAAAAAAAGGTTACACAATCTACTTGCGTAACCTTTTAATATTCTTTCAGGCAATTACGCTCTGTTTTTCTGAATAAAGTCTTTAACCTCATCCTGATCTACCATAGCTTCGCGGTAGAAATATTTACCCTTATCATTTTTGGTAGAAATAATCACCTTCGCCATACGACGTTGAGCCGCCTTGGCTGCCAATGCATCTGAACCGAATGTTTGTTTCTTAGCCATGTCTCAGTTATTTAATTTCTTTATGTACTGTATGCTTGCGCAGTACTGGATTATACTTTTTCAATTCTAATCGTTCAGTTTGTGTACGTCTGTTTTTCGTAGTCACGTATCTTGAAGATCCTGGCTTTTCAGTGCACTCCAAAATCACCTGAACTCTGTTTCCTTTTGCCATCGATTATACCTCTTTTAACAGGGTTCCTTTACGACGCGCATCTTTCAACACCTGAGTAATACCTTTTTTATTGATAGTACGCAGAGTTTTTGCAGACACCTTTAGTGTAATCCACTTATCCTCTTCTGGGATATAAAATCGTCGTTTTTGTAAATTCAAATTAAAGCGGTGCTTAGTCTTGTTATTAGACTTAGAGGAACGGTAACCGTTCATCGCTTTTTTTCCGGAAATATCGTCTCTTCGCGACATTGTTAATAAATTCGTTTTTCATTGAGAAATAGACACCAAAGATAGAGGTATTATTTTCAAACATCAACGAAAATCACGCACTTTTTCTCTGAAATTTGAATTATTCACAATTTTGTCAACTTATCCACAATTTTACCGCTGCTGAAACTCGTTAAATTTAAGCCCAGTCAATTTATCTCATATTTTTTTGATATAACTATCCACTTTTTTTGATTTTGACTGTTTATGCCCTATTTTCGTTTGTCAAATAACACATCTAAACAAGCTATCCACCCTAATTTATGGCAAAAAAGAAATCTGCTGATTACAAGGCTTCCAATATTCAGGTTTTAGAAGGTCTTGAGGCAGTTAGAAAGAGACCTGCAATGTATATTGGTGATACGGGGCAGCGAGGTCTCCATCACCTGATCAATGAAGTTGTTGACAACTCTATTGACGAGGCACTTGCCGGGCATTGCGATCATATTGTAGTACAAATTAATAGTGACGGCTCAATGACCATCGAAGATAATGGTCGTGGTATTCCTGTTGATACACATGAAAAACTTGGTATTCCTGCCGTAGAAGTTGTATTAACCAAACTTCATGCCGGTGGTAAGTTTGATAAAGACACTTATAAAGTCTCCGGTGGATTACACGGGGTTGGTGTTAGCTGTGTAAACGCACTTTCTTCTACTTTTGAAGCGGAAATCCATCGGGATGGTAAAATCCACAAAATGGGCTTTGAAAAAGGTATTACCACTCAGCAACTCACAACAGATGGAAAAACAGATAAAACCGGTACTATTATTCGGTTTCTTCCGGACCCAACCGTGTTCACTCAAACCACAGAATTTAAATTCAATATTATTGCTGACAGGATGCGTGAGCTTGCTTTCCTGAATCCGCAAGTTACCATCGAGCTAATTGATGAAAGAGAAGAAGATGAAGAGCTCGGAAAAGAAGTTTACCATTTTGAAGGCGGAGTAAGTGATTTTGTTTCTTACTTAGATGAGAACCGTGAGTCTCACATGGATAAGCCAATCTATATTGAAGGAGAAGTTGAGGGTGTCCCCGTTGAACTGGCGATGCAATACAATAGCTCATACGCCGAGAATGTTCATTCTTATGTGAACAATATTAATACCCGTGAAGGAGGTTCTCACGTTTCAGGATTCAGACGAGCTCTTACAAGATCGCTAAAGAGTTATGCAGAAAAGAATAATATCATAAAGTCGAAAAGTAAGATTTCTATTTCGGGAGAAGACTTCCGGGAAGGAATTACAGCTGTACTTAGTGTAAAAGTTGCTGAGCCTCAATTTGAAGGTCAAACCAAGACTAAGCTCGGTAATTCAGAGGTTCAAAGCGCCGTAGAAATTACTGTTTACGATCAGCTTAACGAATACCTTGAAAGAAATCCGAAAACCGCTAAAAAGATTATTGAGAAGGTTGTTTTAGCCGCGGAAGCAAGAGAAGCGGCAAGAAAAGCTCGTCAACTTGTTCAGCGCAAAAGTGTAATGAGTGGTGGCGGACTTCCTGGTAAACTTGCCGACTGTTCCATCAAAGATCCGGAGCATTCAGAAGTATACCTTGTGGAGGGTGACTCTGCGGGCGGTTCTGCAAAAATGGGTCGTAACAGAAGTTTTCAGGCAATTCTTCCCTTGAGAGGAAAAATCCTGAATGTTGAAAAAGCAAAGATCAATAAAATTCTGGAAAACAAAGAAATTCAGGCGATGATTACAGCGCTTGGAACCGGAGTTGGTCATGGCGATGAAGATTTTGAAGTTGAAAAACTCAGATATCACAAAATCATCATTATGACAGATGCCGATGTGGACGGATCGCACATTCGTACACTTCTGCTTACTTTCTTTTTCCGTTATATGCGCCCAATCGTAGATAATGGATTCCTCTACATTGCAACCCCTCCTTTATACAGAATCACTGCAGGAAAAAATATCGATTACGCCTGGGATGATGATACTCGTGACAAAATGGTTAAAGAGCTGAAAAAAGGACGTCGCAAATTTGATGTTTCACGATATAAGGGTCTCGGTGAGATGAACCCTGAGCAGCTTTGGGAAACTACAATGGATCCGGAAACACGTACGCTTCAACAAGTTACAGTAGAAAGTGCTGCTGCTGCAGACCGCATGTTTTCAACTCTAATGGGAGGCGATGTTGAACCAAGAAGGGAATTCATCGAAAGAAATGCCAAGTACGCAAAAGTTGACGTTTAATCACATTTCAGAAATTACAAAAGACATTTACAGACATAACTAATTATGGCCAGAGAAAAAATTATACCAATTACTATAGAAGATGAAATGGAATCATCCTACATCGATTATTCGATGTCGGTTATTGTTTCCAGAGCACTTCCGGATGTAAGAGATGGATTAAAGCCTGTGCACCGGCGTGCGCTTTATGGAATGAGTGATTTGGGAATGCTACACAATCGCGGGTACAAAAAAAGTGCTCGTATTGTTGGTGAGGTTTTAGGTAAGTATCACCCGCATGGTGATTCCGCAGTTTATGATACCATTGTAAGAATGGTTCAGGATTTTTCTTTGAGGTATCCTTTAGTTGATGGTCAGGGTAACTTCGGTTCCATTGATGGCGATTCTGCGGCTGCGATGCGTTATACAGAAGTTCGTATGGATAGAATTGCTGAAGAGCTTCTCACAGATCTGAATAAAGAAACGGTAGATTATCAGCCGAACTTTGATGATACGCTGGAAGAACCAACGGTTATGCCGGGTGCTCTTCCAAACCTATTAATTAACGGTTCTTCAGGTATTGCTGTGGGAATGGCTACGAATATGGCTCCGCACAATCTTGCAGAAGTAATTGACGGGATAACGGCGTATATCGATAACGAAGAAATTGAGACCAAGGAGCTGATGCAACACATCACCGCTCCTGACTTCCCAACCGCCGGAATTATTTACGGATACGAGGGAGTAAAAGAAGCTTACGAAACCGGTCGCGGTAAAATTACTTTACGCGCTCGCGCTAACACAGAAGAGCTTCGTGGTGGGCGAGAACAAATCGTTATTACTGAGATTCCGTATCAGGTTAACAAAAGCACGCTTATTCAAAAAATTGCTGACCTGGTAAACAACGAAAAGATTACGGAAATCTCTGAGGTTCGTGATGAGTCTGACAGAGAGGGAATGCGTATCGTTATAATTCTTAAGCGAACAGCTAATGCGGGTGTTGTACTTAACCAATTGTATAAGTACACGCAGATGCAAACCACCTTTGGAGTTATAAATCTTGCCCTCGTTAAAGGGCGCCCTAAAGTTATGGGGCTCAAGGAATTAATACATCATTATGTAGAGCACAGAATTGATGTTGTAATCCGCCGCACCATTTATGATTTAGATCAGGCCGAGGCAAGAGCTCACATTCTTGAAGGATTAAAGATTGCTCTCGATAATCTTGATGAAGTTATTAAAACGATTCGGGCAGCAAGTAATCCTCAGGAAGCGAATGTAGAGCTTCGTAAGAAATTTGCGCTTACTGATATTCAGGCCAAAGCTATTCTGGAAATGCGACTTCAGAAGCTTACCGGTCTTGAGCGTGATAAAATCGATACCGAGTACACTGAGATTGTAGATAAAATTGATCGGTTCAGAGAAATTCTTTCTGACCGTGAAATTCAGAACTCTATCATCAAAGAAGAGCTTGCCGATTTAAAAGATCGCTATGGTGATGAAAGAAGAACTCAGGTTGTTCATTCTGCTGAAGACTTTAATATTGAAGATATGATCGCCGACGAAGATGTCGTGGTTACTATCTCCAATAAAGGCTTCATAAAAAGAATGCCGGTAAGTGGGTATCGTCGTCAAAGAAGAGGCGGAAAAGGCATGAAAGGAACCACAACCCGTGATGATGAGTGGGTAGAACATTTATTCGTGGCCACCAATCATAATTATATTCTTTTCTTTACTGAAAAAGGACAATGTTACTGGCTGAAAGTTTACGAAATTCCGGAAGGAGGACGCCTTGCAAGAGGTCGCGCTATTATCAACCTTATTGAGATTGACAAAGACGATCATATCAAAGCATTTGTTCCGGTAAAAACCCTTGATGATGAAGAGTACATAAATACCCACTCTATTATCATGGCAACCCGTGAAGGTCAGATTAAAAAGACCTCGCTCGAAGAGTACAGCCGGCCAAGAAGAGATGGTATCATTGCCATTAATATTAAAGACGGCGATTCTTTGCTTGCTGCAGAACTCACAGACGGGGACAGCAATATTATTCTTGCCAATAAAAATGGTCGGGCTATCAGGTTCCACGAATCTGACGCCAGAGAAATGGGAAGAAATACCTCTGGTGTTAAAGGTATGACTCTCGGCAAAAATGATGAGATCGTGGATATGGTAGTCATCAAGAATACGCATGAAGCGACTGTTCTTGCCATTTCGGAGAATGGTTACGGAAAACGATCACTGGTTGACGATTACCGTGAACAATCAAGAGGCGGTAAAGGTGTGATTACATTGAAAGTAACCGGAAAAACCGGAAACCTTATCGCCCTTAAGGAAGTAACCGATCAGGATGATTTAATGATCATTACTGAAAGAGGTAAAGTTATCAGAATGGGATGTTCAGGAATTCGAACCATGGGAAGAAATACTCAGGGTGTTCGCATCATGAGGCTTGATGACGATGGTGCGATTGCCGCGGTTACCCGGGTTGCCAATGAAGAAGACGATGAAGTTTAACTTTCACTTCTTCTCTTAAAAATCCTTTTCACAAAAAAGGCTCTCAGATTGAGAGCCTTTTTTATTTATAAAGACTTGAGTGCTTAAGCTTCTAACATTTTTTTCAAAAGCGATTTTCTTTTTTCGATCAACTCTTTCGGAGCCTGAACTTTTACAGAATCCCCGAATTGAAGCAACCACTGATTTATAAAATCTAAATTATCTATTTCAAAGCTCACTTTAATTTTTTTATCAGAAACCGGGCCTTCCTTAAATTTCTTAGTCGGTAAATTCGCTTTAAACCGCTTATATCCGCCCTCTTCGACTAATACCTCGATTTTTTGCGCTCCCTCCTCAGAACGGAAAATAAGTTGCTCTACTGAGGTTTTGCTCTTTTCTGAAAATTTTTCGTTTAATATTTTTACGTTTACCATCCGGTCAAGGATAAAATTCCTGAACTCGCCCCTTAAATGAGAAAACCCTATTACATTCCAGTGGTCCTGATAAAATACCAATAAATACGGGTCAACTTTTCTTGTTTGGCTTTTTCCATTCTTAGGATTGTAGAAAAATTCTATTCTCTGGCTTTGGGATATTGCACTACTTATTGAGTACCAACTTCCGCCTTTCTTTTTTTCTCCCCCGAATTTCAAATAAGGATCTACAACAGTCTTATCTCTCAATGAAACCATGAAATCCTTGAGCTCATCCGGAAGAACGTTTTGAATCTTTACTTCCACGCCTTTTGCATCCTCAACAAGCTGTTCATCAACCTGAGATTTAACAAAATTAAGCCCCACTATTATGGTAGCTAACTCTTGAGAAGTAAACATGAGCGGTGGAATTTTATAACCGGGAACGACCCCATAACCACTGTATTTATCCCAGGTTACCGGGACATTTATCTCTGATAAAGCGTTGAAATCCCTGAATATAGTCCTTTTGCTAACCCCAAAATAATCGGCGTATTCCTGTACTGTTTTTTTGTTTCCAGGCTCCTGCAGCATCATAATGAGCTTAAGCCTTCTTTCGGAGCTTTTCATAAAACCCTCTTTATTTCGACAATTCCCTTTCCCTCGTAGAATCCACCAAGATTATCACAATCCAGGTTTATAATATTTACCTCAATTTCGCCCTGAATTTTCTCTATCTCAAGCCGCGCTTCTTCTACCCCTTTAAGCATTATAATACTTTCCCAATCTTCGTTCTCAACCTTTTGATAAAGATCGCCTGCTTTAAAGGCATGTTTAGATATTAATACAGAGCCCTCTTCAATATTTAGTTGCTGAATATCTTTTATCTCTCCCCTTGCGCGCTCAGCTAACCCGAGCTTTTTTATCATATCATTTACTGCAAATACTTTTTTACTAACAATATCATTTAGCACAAAGATCTTGTCTAATGAAATCAATGCCAATGGAATCCCGGGAAGCCCCCCACCTGTACCGGTATCTACAAATTGGCTCGCTTTTTTATAACCCTCAGTAACCGATACAAACAAACTATGCCTAATGTGCTCTTCTATAGTTTCACGTGAAACATCTCTGCTTACAAGATTCACTTTTTCATTCCACCACAGCAACAGATCCGCATAATTTCGCAGCTTCTGAATATTCTTTCTATAGAGCAAATCCACATTTTTGATTTCCTCTTCTGTGATATTTCGTATTGATTGTTTCACGTGAAACCTACCCTTTCAGGTAAACCATGAGCACCGAAACATCACTTGCAGAAACTCCGCTTATTCTACTCGCTTGCCCTATGGTTTCGGGTCTAATTTTGGACATTTTTTGTAACCCTTCTGAGGATAAGCTTTTTATTTTCGAGTAGTCCAGAGACTCCGGTATAGGTGTGTTTTCTTTTGAGGCTAACTCCTCCACCATTTCGAATTCTTTCTGAATATAGCCGGAGTATTTAATTTGTATCTCTGCCTGTTCTAAAACCTCTTTGCTTGAGGTGATTTTTCCCACTTCATTCGCAAGTTCGTCATCTGCTTCTAGCATGTCAGTTAAGGAAACCTGTGGTCTTGAAATCACTGTGTCCGCTTTTACGGGTTGACTTAAACCCGTTGTTCCTAACTCTTTAAGTTTCTCGTTAAGCACCTCTGGTCTTACTGTTTGATCAGAAAGAAGATCGAGCAGCTCGTTAAGCTCCTTTTTCTTCTGTTGAACTTTTTTATAACGATCCTCAGAAGCCAGACCGACTTTATATCCTATTTCAGTAAGACGAAGATCCGCATTGTCCTGACGAAGCAAAATTCTATGCTCCGCTCGCGAAGTAAACATTCGATAAGGCTCTTCCGTGCCTTTGTTGATAAGATCGTCAATAAGCACTCCTATATATGCTTCAGACCTTTTCAGAATTAACGGTTCTTTATTCTGAACTTTCAAGGCCGCGTTAATTCCCGCCATTAACCCCTGACAAGCAGCTTCTTCATAACCTGTAGTTCCGTTAATTTGTCCTGCAAAATAAAGCCCGTCTACAATTTTCGTTTCAAGCGTTCTTTTAATTTGGTGCGGAGGAAAGTAATCATACTCGATGGCGTAGCCCGGACGAAGCATTACAACTTCTTCAAAGCCAGGAATTGTTTTCAGTGCCTCGTATTGAACATCTTCGGGAAGTGAAGTTGAAAATCCGTTTAAATACATTTCGTAAGTATTCCAGCCCTCAGGCTCTAAAAATAACTGATGCCGATCCCGGTCAGCAAATCGATTAATCTTATCTTCAATGCTTGGACAATATCTTGGACCCGTTGATTTTATTCGCCCATTAAACATCGGGCTACGATCAAATCCGGTTTTCAACACTTCATGAACAGCATCATTTGTATAACCAATCCAGCAAGTAAGTTGATCCTCTTGTTTTGGAAGTGTTTCCGTCATAAATGAAAACGGAGTTGGGTTTTCATCGCCCTCCTGAACCTCCAGTTTTGAATAATCCACTGAACGACCATCAACACGTGGCGGAGTTCCTGTTTTTAATCGACCTACCTGAAAGCCACTGTTTTCTAACGCTGCTGAAATCCCTACTGACGCTCTTTCTCCAGACCTTCCTCCACCGTAATTACTATCTCCAATGTGAATCAGCCCGTTAAGAAACGTGCCGCTTGTAAGAACCACAGACTTAGAATAAAATTTTTGTCCGGTTTGAGTAACTACCCCTTCAACCTTTTTATCTTCCGAAACAATTAAATCTACAACATTGTCCTGGCGCAAGAATAAATTTTCTCTTTCTTCAAGCATTTCTCGCATTATCTGAGCATACATCATTCTATCACTCTGGCACCGCGGACTCCACATTGCAGGTCCTTTACTTTTGTTCAGCATCTTAAACTGAACACCCGACTTATCGCTAACGATACCCGAAAGCCCCCCTAATGCATCAATTTCTCTAACCAACTGCCCTTTGGCAATTCCGCCCATAGCGGGGTTACATGACATCTTTGCGATTGCCTCGAGGTTCATTGTGATAAGTAAAGTTTTAGCTCCAAGCTGTGCCGCTGCGCCTGCGGCTTCACTTCCTGCGTGACCGGCGCCAACAACAATCACATCGTATGAAGGGTAAATTGAAGACATGATATAATTAAACCAAATTGTTTAAAAAGAAAAACCCCTCACATAAATCATGTAAGGGGTTTGCGATCCGGAAGGGACTCGAACCCTCGACCTCCTGCGTGACAGGCAGGCGTTCTAACCAACTGAACTACCGGACCTTTTTGAGAGCATTAAATATACGGTTGATTTAAAAAATATGTCAACCATTTTTTAAAATAAATTCAGGATTTTAAATCTTTCTTTATTGCGCTTACAAGTTCTTCGCTTTGTGGCTTCACATTACTTCTGAATCTTCTCATCAAATCGCCGTCTTTGGAGATCAAGAACTTCTCAAAATTCCATTTAATATCTCCCTTAAAATCAGGGTTATCTAATGAGGTCAGATATTTAAAAAGTTCGTGCTGATCTTTTCCAACTACAGATACTTTTGAAAACATCGGAAATTCAACTCCATATCTCACGGTGCAAAATTGTTTTATTTCTTCATCTGTACCGGGCTCTTGGCCTTTAAAGTTGTTCGCCGGGAATCCAAGAATTACGAGTCCTTCATCTTTGTATTCGTCGTAAAGAGCCTGTAAGCCCTCGTATTGGGGAGTGTATCCGCACTTTGAAGCAACATTAACAATCAGAATGGTTTTTCCTTTAAACTTAGCGAGTTCGGTCATTTCTCCGTCGATGTTGTCCATTTTAAAATCGTAAATCGAGTCCTTCTCAGAAATCATTGTTCCCGCAAAAAAAATCATGGATATAATTAAAGTCAGTTTCATTGGTTATAGCTTTGTTTCAGTTTATTATTTAAATGTATATTTAATTATGTTCAGTTCCATGAAATCGATTTTTCTTTTACTAAGTTTTTTAATTCTCTCGCTCGATGTTCAGGCTCAAATGTTTTCCGTTGGTGGAGACTCTGATGAAAACCGTCGAGCTTCATCTACTTTTGTTCGGTCAGGTTACGCTTCCGTGGATTTTATGTATGAGGGAGATCCTTTTGTATTGTCGAGGCAACAAACTCTTGAATTTCAGAATGCTGGATTTATAATCGGAATTGAATCTCCTGTTCTAAGTGGTTCTATGAGTTTGATAGATCGAATTACCGGGTCTGATAATATTCGTTATTTCAATTTATCTATTGATTACAACAACCGCTTTTCTTTTATCAGAAAGCGAGCTGTTCAATTCGGAGTTCCTATTAATATCTTTACGAGCCTGGTGAATGTTCAAAGTCAGGAAAGGGACAGAAACTTCGGACAGTCCACATTGGGGATTGGCTCTGGACTATTTTTAAATCTTAAGCCAGCAGAAAAAATCTCTTTTGGTGTTGAAGGAACCCCTTATTATGGTTTCAGTAATTCTGACGGCGGTCTTTTTGGAGGAACTAATAAAGGGATTACTTCTTCTGCTCGCTTAAATTTTCTAAATGTTTTTTATGGTCGGTCTGTAAGTTTAGGGTATGATTTTAAGTATTCTTCTTATGATATTGATGGAGAAGAATTTGACTACGACCTTCAACAACACTTAATCACTTTGGGTATATCTTTGTGAAACCTGAAAAACTACTTCTTGAACTTGAACAGCTATTAGAACAGCGAGGTTTTACTTTACGAAAGGAAAGAGGTTCTTTCCGCGGAAATGACTGTGTGGTTCGGGGCGATCGGTTAGTAATCGTAAATAAAAACAAGCCTACGGAAGCTCAAGTTGGAACCATTGCGAGAATTCTTGCTGAAATAGATTTGAGTGACGTTTATATAAAACCAGCCGTAAAAAAAGAGCTTGTGGAAATGTGGGAAAGGCTTTCTGTTTCTCCTCACCATTCAAATGAAGAACTGAATTTCGAATAATGAAATTTACTTTCCTTGGTACGGGCACATCAATGGGCGTTCCTGTTGCGGGCGGATTTGGATTGGATCGTATAAAAAAAGACCCACGAAATTTCAGAACCCGTTGCTCCGCCTGGATCCAGACAGATAAATCCTCTTTGTTGATTGACCCCGGTCCTGAGTTCAGAATTCAAAGTATTAAAGCGGGGATTGAGAGGATTGATCGTGTTTTGATAACCCATGAGCACATGGATCACATAAGCGGAATCGATGATTTAAGGGCTTATAATTATGTGCAAAAATCTTCTATTCCTTTACACTCCTCCGCACAATGCATAGAGTCTATTAAAAAAAGATTCGACTACTTATTTGGTCCCGAAAAATATGCCGGTTCGACCTCTCTCGATCTTCAGGAAATTAAAGGCCGCGAAGAACATGATGATTTAAGTATTACGCCTCTTCCATGCAGGCACGGTAAAATGGATATTCTCGGATTCAGGATTAATAAGCTTAGTTACCTGACAGATGTGAAAGAAATTCCTGAGCAAACCAAAGAACTAATAAAGGGTTCTAACGTTTTGGTACTTAGCGGATTAAGGTGGGAGCCAAAACATCCAACACATCTAACCATTCCGGAGGCTGTGCAAGTTATCGAAGAATTAAACATCCCGAGAGGCTTTCTGATTCACATGAACAGCTATGTAGACCATCAATCCAGCAACGAAAGGCTGCCTGATCATATTCAATTAGCTTACGATCAACAAGTTGTTGATGTGTGATTACAAAAACTTACTCAGGTCTTCGTTCTGCTTAAGTTGTTCCACAATTTCTTTCACTCCCTGGGCCTGATTCAAATCACAAACCAAAATAGCATCTTCTGTTTCAACTACGGCTGCATTATCTATACCGACCAAAGAAATCATTTTACCCGAATCAGATACCACAAGATTATTTTCAGCTCCTGCAAAAGTTACGTTAACTGCCTGAATGGAGTTTCCTGAGTTATTTTTATCGCTAAGATCATAAACAGCCGTCCAGCTTCCTACATCATTCCAACCAAACTCTCCCGGAACCACAAATACTTTCTCTGCGCCCTCCATAATTCCATAATCTACAGACACTGATTCGCAATCATAATAAAACTCATTAATTGCTGCGCCATGTAAATCGGTATATAAATCCTGACCGGAAGCCTTTATGAGATTAAACATTTCCGGAAGCTGAGTCTCGAATTCCTTTAATACAGTATCTGCACGCCAAACGAACATTCCACTGTTCCAATAATAATCGCCCGATTCTAAAAATTGTTGAGCGGTATCTAAATCGGGCTTTTCCTTAAACCCGTGAACATTCTCAACTGTATTTCCCTTGATTTCTTCCGCTTCGCTTTGGTCTGCATGAATGTATCCAAAACCTGTTTCAGGTCGATCCGGTTTAATCCCAATCGTCACCAACCCTTCTCCCTTTTCTGCCTTTGATACTGCAGATGAAAGAATATTCCGGAATTTTTCCGGCTCGGTGATATGGTGATCTGCAGGTAACACAACCATCACCGCTTCCGGATCTTTTTTCAACAAAAGCTCTGCGGCAATAGCAACACACGGCGCTGTATTTTTAGCAACCGGCTCCCCAACAATATTAGTATCAGGAACTTTTGGAAGTTGTTCTTTGACGATATCCACATAATCATCATTGGTAACTACAAGAATTCTTTCCTGAGGAATGATCTCTTTAATTCGCTCCGCCGTATTTTGGATCATTGTGCCGTTTCCAAACAGTTTATGGAACTGCTTAGGATGTTTTTTGGTGCTCTTTGGCCAAAATCTTGTTCCAGACCCACCGGCCATAATTACTGCGTAAACCATCTGCTAAATTCTTGAATTTAATATTTAAGTGAGATTAAGGTTAAAGCTCGTCATTGCGAGGAGTTTATATATTTTGATAGGGTTATAACAACTTACTCGACGAAGCAATCTCCTCACACATAACATGAGCGCAATCGGAGAGATTGCTTCGTCGGCTTAAGATTCTATCAAGTAGGTACTATTAAACTCCTCGCAACGACAGGCTTTGTTTTTCTTTTCCATTATAAAAGAAAGCTCACGTTTGTGATGTAAGATAGAAATTTATCAAAAGATCTGTGGCTGGTTATCTACTTTTCTAAGGGTAAACTTAAAAGTAGAGCCTTCGTTGACTGCGCTTTCGAAATACAGCTGTTCTCCATGTGCTTCCATGATATGTTTTACAATGGCAAGCCCCAGACCCGTTCCGCCCCGCTCTCTCGATCTTGATTTATCAACCCGGAAAAACCGCTCCGTTACTCTTGGCAAATCCGCTTCATCAATTCCTATTCCTGTATCTGAAACTGTTAATACTATTCTGTTTTTATCCTTAGTATAATCAGATACACTAATCTCTACTTTGCCACCCGGAATGTTATACTTAACTCCGTTTTCAATCAGATTTATGAGCACTTGTTTGATCTGGTTTTTATCCGCTTTAACCTGAAGATTTTTATTGAAGTCATTCAAAACTATACGAACATTATCTTTCTCGGCTTTATGCTGAAGGCTCTCAACCACATCGTAAATTACTTCCTGCAAATTAAAGACTTCTATATCAGACTTAAGCTCACCGGTTTCAAGCTTTGATATTTCCATCAAATCCTTTGTCAGATAAATTAACCGGTTAACATTTCGCATCGTCTTTTTTAAAAAAGCCCGATTTACCTCTTCATCTTCCAGCGCACCATTCAACAGCGTTTCAACAAACCCCTGAATTGCAAAAATGGGCGTCTTCAGCTCATGGGATATATCTCCGATAAATTCTTTCCGGTAATTCTCTATTCGGTTCAGTCGCTGAATCTCTCTTTCAATTGTTCGGCTTGATTTCACAAGATGTTTTACCAGATAGTCAATCTCGTCATTATACTGAGTTGTAATATCTTCGTATTCTTCGAATCGTTTTTTGGAAATATTTTTTGAAATCTGCTCAAGCACTTCCAGTCTTCTGTATTCAAGAGCGTAATTCGATACATAAGAAACAATGAATACCCCAAGAGCAACAATTCCCGTAGTAATTATAACATTGGTAAGCGATAATCCTGAAAAGAAATAAAAAGCAAGAAATGACAGACCGGCTGAAATTACTGCGGAATAGATAGCAATTCTAAGCCCGAGCTTAAATAAAGGAAACCGTTTTTTTATTTTTGCGGTCATTCTTTAAAACGATATCCCACTCCTTTTACAGTTTCTATATAATGATCTCCCAGTTTCTCTCTTATTTTTCTGACGTGAACATCAACCGTTCTGTCCACTACATAAATATTATCTCCCCAAACTCGGTTTAACAAAGTTTGCCGGTCGAGAACTTTTCCTTTTCTGCTTGCAAGATAGAATAACAGCTCGAATTCTTTTCTCGGAAGATGAAACTCCTCCTCTTTCTGAGTTACAATATACCGATCCTTATCTATTAGTAAATCGTGAACTTCTAACCGGTTGGTGAACTCTTCTTTGTCATCAAATCGTCTCAGAACTGCTTTAATTCTCGAAATTAACTTTGTGGTGCTGATGGGTTTAGTGATGTAATCATCCCCTCCTTTATTCAGTCCTTCCACTTCGGTTTTTTCATCACTTCTCGCTGTGAGAAAAATGATAGGAATGTTTTTTAGCTCATCATCTTTTCGGATTTCTTCGACCGCTTCCATGCCGTCCATTTTGGGCATCATAATATCGAGGAGCATCAAATCCGGATTGTGTTCTCTTGCTACGGCAATGCCTTCCTCTCCGTTTTCTGCTTTGAGAACATCAAAGCCTTCCTTTTTGAGATTGTACTCGATCAGGTCAAGCAAATCTTTTTCGTCGTCAACTACAAGAATGGTTTGTTTTGCCACGATAACTTTATTTCGTTATAAAACTCAAAACAATGGTACTAATGTATCTTGTTAATAGAAAATGAAGAAATTGTTACCTGAATTAATTAAGAATTATGAATTCATAATTTTGAATTACTTGTTCAGGTAACTCAGTGCCTTTTTGATTGCAGCAGGAGCGGTTTTAACTTCGTCATCCTGGAAGGCTTTTTGAGCGGCTTCGCCGGCTTCTTTCTTTTTAAAACCGAGTGATTCTAAGGCAGAAACAACCTCTTCTGTAATGCCCTGACCTCCTGAAGGAGCAGAAATTCCGGCGGAACTTACTTCTCCTATTTTATCCTTCAACTCCAGAATTATTCTTTCGGCGGTTTTCTTTCCTATTCCCGGAACCTGAGAAAGAGCCGCTGCATCTTTTGTAGAAATCGCCCGGATCAAATTATCGGCAGGAAGCCCTGAAACAATGGTGATTCCCAGTTTTGGTCCAACCCCTTTTACAGTGATCAACTTTTCAAAAAGTTCTTTCTCGTTTTTTTCGTAAAAACCAAACAACCGCTGGTCACTGTCTGTTATGTGATGATAGGTAAGAAGCTTTACTTCCGTTCCTTCCTTTAAATGAGTACGAGTTTGAGAAGAAATTTCTACTCCATACCCAACCCCATTCACATCCATATGAGCAATACTTTCTTCGAGTTCTTCTATATAACCTTTTAAAAATGTAATCATAATCCCTTCACCCGGTCCGGATTGTCAGCTACAAAGCTTGCCCAGTCTGATTTTTTATTATTCTGATGCGTTTTCTTTTTCTTGGTTCCGGGCAACCCTTTTCCTTTCATATAATGACACCACGCAACTGCTAAAGCATCCGTTGCATCGTTTTTCAATTTCTCATCCGGAAGCTTAACCATTTTACTCAGCATAAAAGCTACTTGCTCTTTGCTGGCATTTCCGTTTCCTGTGATTGCTTTTTTAACCACTTTAGGAAAGTATTCAAAAACCGGAAGATCACAATTTTTAATTGCCAGAATTGCGGCTGCCTGAGCTCTGCCCAGTTTCAACATAGCCTGAGGATCTACTCCATAAATGGGGGTTTCGACCGCACAAGCTGTTGGGTTGTTTGATTTTATAATTCCCGAAACCTGATCAAAAATATATTTAAGGCGATCAGAGTGATCATCCATGTGTGCCATCTTCAATACATCACACCGAAGAGCTTTGAGTTTGCCGTTTTCCTCGGTAAGCACAGCATATCCTGTAAAGCGGGAGCCGGGATCTATTCCGAGGATTATTTCAGGCATTAGTGATTTATTTGTTTATGGTCTATCCTAATTAGGTCATCCTGAGCTTGTTTCAGGATCTTAAGTAAGGTCTTTTAGTGTTGATTTAATTTTCTAAAAAGTTAAAGTCTCACTCTTTTTTCTATCAATATATCCTGTCTTATAGGGGATTAATTCCTGTCGTTAATCGTCGCCTTCGTTTAGAGTAAAGAGATAAAACTCAATTCCTCTTCTTTGCAAAGATCCTGAAACAAGTTCAGGATGACCCGCTAATTTTTTGGCTACCTATTAATCAATCTTCATCTTCCGAATACATCTTTGCCAAATCATCGATCATCTCTTCAGAAATTCCGTTGGTTACGAAACCACCATCATGGAACAAGTTCTGCATCGTCACTTTTCGGGTCAGATCTGAAAACATCGCTACGCAATAATCGGCACATTCATCTGCATCCGGATTTCCAAGTGGAGCCAGTTTTTCTGCAAATGTGTACATCCCGTCAAAACCTTTAATTCCTGATCCCGCAGAAGTTTTGGTCGGTGCCTGAGAAATGGTATTCACCCGAATTCCACGATGTGCCAACCGGCTTCCATAATTTCTGGCTATTGATTCCAACAAAGCCTTAGCATCGTTCATATCTGAATATTTGCTGAAAATTCGTTGTGCTCCTATATAAGATAATGCGATAACACTTCCTCCATCATTCAGCACACCCACTTTTTCTGCATGATGTAACACGCGGTGTAGAGAAATAGCAGAAATATCCAGTGACTGCTGATACCAATTGTAATTCAGGTCTGTGTATTCTTTTTTCTTTCGGATGTTCGGGGACATCCCGATGGCGTGAAGAATAAAATCAACTCCCCCGAACTTCTCTTTTACCTGTTCCATCAATGATGTGATGTCGTCGTCATTAGTTGCATCGCAGGCAATTACCGGAGCGTCTGTTTCTTCAGAAAGTGCATCCAGCGTTCCAAGCCTTAATGCGATGGGAGCATTTGAAAGTACAAAATCCGCTCCTTCTCTTTTGCAAGCCAAAGCAACCCTCCAAGCAATACTGCGATCGTCAAGCGCTCCAAAAATAATTCCTTTCTTTCCTTTTAATAATCCGTAGCCGTTGCTCATTGTAATCTAATTTCTTTTGAGTTTTCTAATACGTGAAAATCAACATTATTGAGTTAAAATGATAGAGGAAAAGAATATTGAACATCGAACCGATGAACAGAGGAACCGACGAACTTTGAAATGATGTCATCCAGAGCGAAGCGAAGAATCTGCACAACCCTCAAAACCAATCTGTTTTACACTTAAGTCTCCGATTCACTATTATTAGTCAGTCATGTCTCTAAAGTTCAAAAGAAATCGTTATTTAGATAAGCTTGACAAGTTGATGAGTGTAGATTTTTCATCAAAGACCCCAACATTGGCTTATCTGAATATGGATGGAACCGCAAGATCATGGGTTCTGATTGCTGCTTTTTCTACACCTTATGTTTTATGGTTACTTTTCAGACTTAAAAAGTTCGGCTGGATAATCTCTTTTTTGATTTTTGTGCTGATTCCTTTCCTGTACAATTACACGACCATTTCAAATACCAATGCGGCTATATTCATTTACCTTCTCGCTGCGATTAATTGGATAATTTTTCTCTTCCTCTTAAAAAACAGCTATCAAAACTGGAGGGAGCCTGATTTTAAAAATACGCCGGGTTCGGATTTTGAATGATTTTTTTACCGATTTAGAAGTTTAAACTTCATAAATCAATATTCCTCTGTTCGATACTCAATATTCCCAGAAACTTTATCCACATTATTGTTGATAACCCATAAATAAACTCGTATTTTTATCGGCTCTGAACTAAGCGAGTAATCCTGTTCATTAATCAACAATGTTCGATAGTTTATCATCAAAATTAGATAAAGCGTTTCAGAATCTGAAAGGCGAAGCACGTATCACCGATGTCAACATCGCTGAAACCATACGTGAAATACGCCGTGCTTTACTGGATGCCGATGTAAACTATGAGGTTGCCCGCCAGTTCACTAAAGAAATTCAGGAAAAAGCACTTGGCTCTGATGTTCTGAGTTCCGTAAATCCGGGACAACAATTCACCAAAATTGTGTTCGACGAACTCGTTGAAACTTTTGGTGGAGAACGATCAGAAATAGCCACAGCGCACACTCCTCCCACCGTAATTCTTATAGCCGGTTTACAGGGATCGGGTAAAACTACTTTTACAGGAAAGTTAGCCCGTTATCTTAAGCAGGAGCATAAAAGGAATCCGCTTCTTGCTGCCGCCGATGTTTATCGCCCTGCTGCCGTAAATCAGCTTAAGACACTTGCCGAACAAATTGATGTTCCGGTGTATTCTATTGAACAACAGGATGCCGTTCGCGTTGCTAAAGAAGCAGTTGCAATGGCAAAAAGTTTAGCAATGGATACCGTAATTATCGATACGGCCGGTAGATTGCACGTGGACGAGGATATGATGAATGAGGTTGCTGAAATCAAAAATGCAGTTAACCCTCATGAAATTTTGTTTGTTGTTGATTCGATGACCGGACAGGACGCGGTTAACACAGCAAAAGAATTTAATGAGCGAATTGATTACAACGGTGTTGTTCTTACAAAACTGGATGGTGACACCCGTGGTGGTGCAGCACTATCGATAAAAACTGTTGTAGATAAACCAATCAAATTTGTGAGCACCGGTGAAAAGCTGGATGCTCTTTCTCCTTTTTATCCCGACCGAATGGCTCAGCGTATTCTCGGAATGGGAGATGTGGTTTCGCTTGTTGAAAAAGCACAAAAGGAATTTGATGAAAAGGAAGCCCAGCGACTTCAGAAGCGTATAAGCTCTGATAAGTTCGATCTGGAAGACTTTCTTGAACAAATTCAAAAGATCAAGAAGATGGGAGATTTCTCCGATCTTGTTTCTATGATCCCCGGCGCCAGCAAAGCATTGGAAAATAATGAAGTCGATGAAGACGCCTTCAAACCTATTGAAGCTATTATCTATTCAATGACGCCGGAAGAGCGTCGGAACCCGGAAATTCTGAACGGTACACGCCGAAGAAGAATAGCTGCAGGATCCGGCACTTCTGTTCGAGAGATCAACGATCTCATCAAACAGTTCGATCAGATGAAAAAAATGATGAAGACCATGTCCAAAATGGGAAAAATGGGCAGAGCTCTTCAAGGACTTAAGAATTTGCCGATTGGCAGATAATTTAATTTATACAAACTCACTGGAGAACAAACATTGCTTAGAATCAGACTTCAAAGAAAAGGCCGAAAAAAGCGCCCTATCTTTCATTTAGTAGTTGCAGACAGCCGAAATGCTCGTGATGGTCGCATCATTGAACAAGTTGGCCGTTATGACAACGTAACCGAGAAAAAAGAAGTGGTTTTAAATGAAGACCGCATTCTTTACTGGTTAGATACCGGCGCTCAGCCATCCGATACTGTAAGAAAAATCCTCAGAAATGAAGGCGTACTTTATAAGCGTCACCTTATGATGTGGGGAAAAAGTGAAGAAGAAATTGAAGCTGCTCTTGAAGAGTGGAGATCTTACAGAGAATCCAAAGAAGACAAAGAAACTTCAAGAAAGAACAAGCATAAAGATGTTCTTGCTGCTGAAGAAAAGGAATTTAAAAATCAGGTAGAAAAGAAAGCCGCTAAAGCAGCTGCTGAATTAGAAGCTGAATCTTCAACAGAAGGCGATCCTGCTCCGGAGGCTCCGGACACTGAAGAAGCAACAGCTGAAGCAGAAGAGGCTACAACCGAGGAAACTCCTGAAGTTGAAGCGAAAGAAGCTGCTGAAAAGGTAGAAGAGAATGTTGCTGAAGTAACCGAAGAGCCTGCAACGGAAGAAGCCGAGGCTACTGATGATGATTCTTCTGAAGATGAGGAGGAAGAAGCCGAAGCAAAAGCTGATGATGCTGAACAGGAATCTGAGGAAGAAGATACTTCAGAAGAAGCGGAAGCTGAAGTTGAGACAGATACAGCCGAAGAAGAGGCTCCTGCAGAAGAAGCTGCTGAAGCTACTCAAACTTCATCTGACATGACTGCAAAAGAAGCGATTGATCATATTAAAAATACTGATCTTGACGCTCTTAAAGGCTTTATTGCTGATGATGAGTCGCGCAAGACCGTTATGGCTGCCTGGGAAGATAAACAGTCTGAAGACTAAGAAACTACGGCTCCTATGAATCAGGAAGCCAATACATCGCCATTTACTGAAATCGGACGCATTGAGCGTTCTCATGGTCTTAAGGGAGAGCTGAAAATTCAGTTCGAATTTACAGATCCTGAAATCATAAATGAGTTAACATTGGTGTATATGCTGAATGATCGAGGAGATTACTTTCCCGCCCGAATTGTTGATTATCGGGTTGAGGAAAAAAGAAATGAATTTTCGTTCTTTGTACAATTTGAAACTATCGCTGATCGAACAGCAGCAGAAGCGTTGAAAGGAAAAGCTGTATTTTTGGAAACAGAAAATGCTCTTCCCTTTCTGGACTCTGAAAGTGAAACTTCTTCTGTACTTCATTACGACGTGTATAATGAAAACGATGAACATCTTGGCATTGTGATGGATATTCTTGAAAGTCCTGCGCAATCAGTGCTTAATATTTCATCCGAAAAAGGTTCTTTTATGGTTCCTTTTGTAGATCGTTATGTTGTTGAGGTGAAAGACGAAGAAGAACAACTGTTTTGCCAAAACCTGAGTGAACTGGAGGATTTGTTATGAGAATTGATCTTATTTCTGCCGTTCCGGATTTACTTTCCGGTCCTTTGGAAAACAGCATTGTTCAACGAGCTAAAGAAAAAAGATTGGTCGAAATTTATGTGCATGATCTTCGGGACTATACTGAAGACAAGCATAAGAAAATCGATGACTATCCTTATGGTGGAGAACCCGGAATGGTGTTAACTCCACAGCCTATTTTCAGTTGTATTGAAAAGCTAACTTCTGAGCGTAATTATGATGAAATCATTTTTACTGCTCCTGATGGAGAACAATTCGATCAAGCTGAAGCCAATAAATTATCGCTTAAAAAAAATGTGATGATTTTATGCGGGCATTATAAAGGCGTAGATCAGCGAGTAAGAGATGCATTAATTACCAAAGAATATACAATTGGTGATTATGTGCTTTCAGGCGGTGAACTTCCGGCCATGGTGATTGCAGATGCTGTTATCCGGTTAATCCCAAATGTAATTGGTGATGCGGGGAGCGCACTGAATGATTCTTTTCAGGATGGATTGCTTGAATCTCCCATTTATACCAGACCGGCTTCCTTCAGAAAAATGGAAGCGCCCGAGGTTTTAAGATCCGGAGATCATAAAAAAATTCTGGAATGGAAGCACAAAGAATCTCTGAAAAAAACCAAAGAACGAAGACCAGATTTGTACAAAAAATTTAAAGAAGATTATTAACAGCTGATTCGTCAGCAAATATTTAGAAACATGGATAAGCTAAAACTTGTAGAACAAACGATTGTAAATGATGACATCCCTGCATTTACTGCGGGCGATACCGTGAATGTTCACTATCGTGTTCGTGAAGGTGAAAAGGAAAGAATTCAGCAATACGAAGGTGTTGTAATTAATGAGCGTGGAAGCGGCGCAAACAAAACGTTCACGGTTCGCAAAATCAGTAGTAACGTTGGTGTTGAGCGTATTTTCCCTCTTTACTCTCCTTTTATCGCTAAAATTGATGTTAAGAAAAAAGGTAAAGTAAGACGTTCTAAGTTGTTCTACTTGAGAGACCTGACTGGTAAAGCAGCAAGAATTAAAGAACGAGATAACAAAGAAAAGAAGTAATTCACTTTTAAAGTGATGTTTTCGACTACCCCAGTTTTTGAAAATCGGGGTTCATTCTTCTTGTTAACTTAAATTTTCTTTTTGATGAATATCATTCTTTTCGGACCTCCCGGGGCAGGCAAAGGTACACAAGCTAAATTATTACAGGACAAATATTCTATCCCTCATCTTTCAACAGGGGATATTTTCCGTGCGGCAATTAAAAATGAAACTCCGCTCGGAGTTAAAGTAAAAGCCATTCTTGATTCGGGAAAACTGGTTCCTGACGAAACGGTTGTGGACCTTGTTGCCGACGAACTAAAAGATTCAAAATATGATGATGGTTTTATCCTGGATGGTTTCCCAAGAACGGTGCCTCAGGCAGAAGCCTTCGACAGAATTGCTGAGAATCAGAATAAAGCTATTGATGCTTTTGTGGTTTTAACCGTTCCTGAGGATGAATTGATTTCAAGAATTCTTTCTCGCGGACAGGGTCGTGCTGATGATACGGAAGAAAAAATAAAAACCCGTTTAGATGTATATCATAATGAAACCAAGCCCGTTCAGGAGCATTATGAAGCAAAAGGTGTGGTAAAAGAAATAGACGGCATTGGTTCTATAGAAGAAATTTTTAGTAGAATTTCTTCTGCATTAGATTGATCCTTTAAAGCACAAAGTTTTATCAAAAATAGTTCAAGTGTCCCACTTGGACTATTTTTTTGAGACCATCTCTGCGATTTGAAATATCCCGGATTTCGTAAGGGTAATTCATGAATTACCCTTACGAAAGTCAGACCATTCCAAAAACTGCTTAAGTCACCACATTGGTCTTGTGAGAAGAAAATCTACTTCAAGATCTAAATATTTTTGGGTTTCTAATACCCTTAAAATATTGATAACCCTGTTTTTGTTGTAAGCCTTTCCAACACTTCCATCCCCAACACTGAATTACCGGCTTCATTCAACTTAGGGCTCCATATCGCAATACTGTAATGCTCCGGAAATACGGCTACAATTCCTCCACCAACTCCACTTTTACCCGGCAGCCCAACTTTGAAGGTAAACTCTCCGGCCTGATCATAAAACCCGCAGGTTAACATCACCGCGCTTAGTCTTTTGGACTGAGATCCGGAAAGTATCTTTTTCTCAGATATAAAATGCTTTCCATGATTGGCGTACAACAGAAATGTTTGAGCTAATTCTTTACAGCTCATTTCAATCGAGCACATATAAAAATAAAAGTCCAGAACCTCTTCTACACGATTGTCGATGTTTCCAAAAGATTTGATCAGGCTTGCAAGTGCCACATTCCTGTAGCCTGATTGTTTTTCAGACTCTGCTACTCTTTCATTGAAACTGATAGAATCATTACCCGAGAGCATCCGCACAAAATCTAAAAATTCTTTTTTTGGTTTATCCAGATTTGTAATCAACACATCACAAACTACCAGGGCTCCCGCATTTATTAGCGGATTCCGGGGTATTCCCCGTTCATATTCGAGCTGAACCAAAGAATTAAACGGATTTCCGGACGGTTCCACTCCTACTTTTTTCCATAGTTTTTCTCCCAGCCTGGGATATGCCATTGTCAGCGCAAATACTTTACTGATACTTTGGATAGAAAACTTTTCTTCGCTATCTCCAATATTATAATTCCCGCCATTAACTGAAGAAAGGTGTATACCAAATTTATCCGGATCAACAACTGCAAGCTCAGGAATATAATCCGCTACTTTTCCTCCCAATTTCTTCCCGGAAATCTCTGAGCTTATCTCTTCGAGTATTTTTTGATAATCCTTTTCCATTATCCAAGGATATAATTCTTAGCCGTATCCACAAATTCTTTAACTTCCTGTTCCTGCCAGGCTTTGTCATATCCGAATTCTTCGGCAATTATTTGAGCTACTACCGGAGCCGCTTCAATGGCTGCTTTTGCATCTAACAACAACGCCCTTGTTCTTCTGGCTAAAATGTCATCAATAGTTACGGCGAGCTCATTTCTTAATGCCCAAACAACTTCGCCTTTTACATATGGAAGATCGGGATGTATTTTCTCACTGTATTTTTCATTTTCTGATATCAGGCTTTTAAGTGCTACCGTATCTGATCCATAAACGTGAAGCGGATCATTTCTGTCCACATTTTTTAGCCATCCGTGTATTCTCAAATTTCTGGTTTTACATTTATTGAATTCAAGACCTGCCACCGCTATGGATTTGTCGATAGTATCCTCCGCCATATTTCTATAAGTAGTCCATTTTCCTCCTGCAATAGTTACCAACCCCGATCTGGAAACCTGCAAATGATGGCTCCTGGAAATTTCAGAAGTAGATTTAGCATCCTTGGGTTTTACCAATGGTCTTAACCCTGCAAACACACTTTTTACGTCTGATCTTTGTGGATCTTTTGTGAGATATTCTTTGGCGTGTTTCAAAATAAATTCTATTTCTTCTTCGAGAGCAACGGGCTCAAGTGTTGGCTTTTTGATAGGCGTGTCTGTGGTTCCAACAATTGCTTTCCCATGCCAGGGAACAGCAAAGAGAACTCTCCCATCATCGGTATGCGGAACCATGATAGCCGTATCACCCGGAAGAAATTCTTTATCTAAAACTAAATGTATGCCCTGAGCGCATTGAATTATTGGTTGATGTTCATAGTCATCCATTTCCATAATAGAATCAGAGAAAATGCCTGTAGCATTTACGACCACACGCGCATTAATCTCAAAATCTTCACCGTTCAGCAGATCTCTCGCTTTAACTCCTTCGATATAACCCATTCCATTCTTGATGAGATCGGTTACTTTCATATAGTTCAGAAGGGTTCCTCCTTCATCAACTGCTGTTTGAGCCAAATTTATAGCAAGGCGCGCATCATCGAACTGACCATCATAGTAAATTACTCCGCCTGAAAGACCTTCCGGTTCAAGCGTTGGAATTTTTTTTAGCGTTTCTTCTTTCGAGAGGTTCTTTGATTTTTTAATTCCAAGTTTTCCCGCCAAAGCATCGTATACTTTTAATCCAACTCCGTAGAAGGGTCCATTCCACCATTTGTAACTCGGCACAATGAATGATTGGTGAGAAACCAAATGAGGAGCATTTTTGATCAGCAACCCCCGTTCCTGAAGTGCTTCAATTACCAGAGAAACATCGCCTTGCTGCAGATATCTAACTCCTCCGTGAATAAGTTTTGTGCTTCTACTTGATGTCCCTTTAGCAAAATCGTGCATATCCAGAAGCAACGTTTTGTAGCCTCGATTTGCTGCATCAACCGCACTGCCTAAACCCGTGGCTCCTCCTCCAATTATGAGAATATCCCAATAGTCTTGGTGAGATTTTAATTCTTTAAGTGATGATTGTCTGTTCATGGTTAATAATTCCATTTCCGGGTTTCGACCTCCCCAACCCCTCCTTCGCAAGGAGGGGCTTAGTCCTTACTCAAGATATCTTTTAATTTTAAAATGGAGCTTTCTAAATTGTTCTCAATTTCTTCGTTTGTAAACCTTATCACTTTTATTCCATTTTCATTTAGAAACGCATCTCTATTTTTATCTTTAATTCGTACTTCGCTTTTCAAATGGATTTTCCCATCTATTTCAATTGCTAACCTTTTGTTTGGTATATAAAAGTCTAAAATATAAATCCCAACTCCATATTGTCTTCTAAATCTCAATCCTAATATTTGTTTATTTCTGACAGCTTCCCAGAAAGTATGCTCTGCTTCTGTTTGGTCACGTCTGAGTTGACGTCTCTGTTCTAAGGTATTTCTTGGGTTTTTTATACTCATGGGTTTTTACCTCCTCTGTCTCCTCCTGCTACAAGAGGAGGACTTTTTAAGTAATTTATTTCCATTTATAAACAACGAGTCCTTCCCCTTGATAAGGGGAAGACAGATGGGGTCAAAAATTATTGCTATCTAACCCACTCTTTACTCCTCTCAACCGCTTCCTTCCATTTATTAGTCAATTCTTCAAATTTCGGTGCATCCATATCCGGTTCAAAGCTTGCGTCTTCTTTCCATTTTTTTTGAAGTTCATCGGTGCTTTCCCAGAATCCAACGGCAAGTCCTGCAAGATAGGCTGCCCCCAAAGCTGTTGTTTCTGTCACTTCAGGACGAATGATCGGTATATCTAAAATATCAGATTGAAACTGCATGAGGGTTTTATTTACAGAAGCTCCTCCATCAACCCGAAGTTCTTTGATATCAATTCCGGAATCTGCTTCCATTGCTTTAATCACATCTGCGACCTGAAAACCAATTCCTTCCAGAGCTGCACGAGCTAAATGTCCTTTCGTTGCTCCTCTTGTTAATCCGTGAATAGAACCCCGAGCTTTTTGATCCCAATGTGGAGCTCCAAGTCCTGCAAATGCAGGAACAAAATAAACGCCTCCGTTATCTTCTTCGGTTAATGCTAATTCCTCTATTTCTGATGAAGAATTTATTATTCCCAAACCATCCCGTAACCATTGAACCACTGCGCCGGCGATAAAAATAGAGCCTTCCAATGCGTACGTTATTTCATCTCCGATTTTCCAGGCGATGGTTGTCAATAAATTATTTTCTGATCTAACCGGTTCTTTTCCTGTATTGAACATGATGAATGAACCCGTTCCATAGGTGTTTTTCAACATTCCGGGCTTCAGACACATTTGTCCAAAAAGCGCCGCATGTTGATCGCCTGCTATTCCTGAAATCGGAATTTGAGAATCAAAAAGATCACAACTCGTTTCGCAATACACTTCGCTGCTGCTTTTTACTTCGGGCAAAACTGATTTTGGGATCTTCATTAATTCCAGTAACTCGTTATCCCAATCCTGTTCTTTTATGTTGAAAAGCATCGTTCTGGAGGCATTTGTAACATCTGTAATATGCTGTTTTCCTCCTGTTAAATTCCAAACCAACCAGCTGTCGATAGTTCCGAAAGCAAGTTCACCGTCATCTGCTTTTTCACCAGCTCCATCCACATTCTCCAGTATCCATTTTAATTTGGTCCCCGAAAAATAGCTATCGATAACTAATCCTGTTTTCTCTTTAACCTTTTCAGACCAACCTTCTTCTTTGAGTTGATCGCAATAATCAGATGTTCTTCGGTCTTGCCAGACGATGGCATTATGGATAGGCTTTCCCGTTTTTCGATCCCAAACAACCGTTGTTTCTCTTTGGTTGGTAATTCCGATGGCTGCTATTTGTTCGCCGGCATCTAAAGAATCAATAACCTCTTCAATGACTTTTGCCTGAGTCTCCCATATTTCATCGGCATCGTGTTCTACCCAGCCATCATCAGGAAAAATCTGTCGAAATTCCTGCTGAGCAATTTTCTTTATCCTTCCATTGTAATCAAAAAGAATGGCACGGGAACTTGTGGTTCCCTGATCGATCGACAGAATATACTTTTTACTCACTGTTTTCTTTTTGTTTCTTCTTTTTTAATCCTTCGGATTTTAACCATTCTAAAGCTTTTTCTCTTGTTAAGAAAACCCTGGATATCATTCCGTTGTTACTTGCTACCGTTTCCCAAAAATCCCAGAAGGATTTATTTTCTACCTTTACGATGAGAGCAGCAACCACTGATTTATTTTTTATCTCCAACTTCGCATTTTTATCCTTATCAAAAAAATGTAGCGCGTCTAAAATGTTTTCTTCAAGAGTTACCCCTTTAAGATCTTTCAGCAACATATAATCCATTTTTTTTGCCTTGGATCTTGCTTCTGCGCTCAACGATATTGCAGATTCAAAATCTAATTCCCCGGATACCACCGCTTCCAATATCTCCTCTTCATCATGTTTTCTATATTCCACATTAATCATAATCATCCCTATTTATTTAAAGTAATTAAGTAAATGCGGCATCCAATCCCAAATTATTGGGAGAAAAGAACTTTCAGGATTTCATACAATTTTCAAAAGCTCTTTTGCCAATCTCTACTAACTGTCGGGATTTATGGAATTCAAAAGTATCACATGTAAATCTGGATATTTCTATTATCATATCCGGTTTGTGATGTTCTATCATTAGCGAGGTAAGTCTGTCTTGAGTAAAACTGAATGTACTTTCCATTAAGTCAAATAACGAAAACTTCTCTTCTTTTTTTTCCGTTGCCTTAGTAAGCTCTTTGACGGAATCAGGAAGTATATTTTCGAACCAGTAACTTTTTCTTTCTTCTTCCTTTTTATTCTTCTTTAATAATTTATCAATCCCTCTTCTCGAGTTAATATCAACCGCTATTACAATCGCATCTTCTTTTCTGTCAACCAAATTTATGGGAAGTGGGTTCAGAACTCCTCCGTCGACAAGAACCTTTTCCCCATAAACAACAGGAGTAAATATTCCGGGAATTGAAACGGAAGCACGTAATGCTTTAAACAAATCTCCTTCTCTGAAATACACTTCCTCATGACTTTTCATATCTGTGGCAACTGCGGTAAAGGGAATTTCAAAATCTTCGATGTTTTGTTCACCGGCAACTTCCATATGTTTGCTGAATAGTTTTTCCCCTTTCACAAATCCAACCGAAGTAAGAGTGAAATCCAATAAATCAAACACTCCTTTTTTGGTTAATGTGAATAACCATTCTTTGTAATCCTGAAGTTGTCCTGCGCAATACATTCCCCCAACCACTGCACCCATGGAGCATCCTATGACTTCAATAATTTCGTAGCCATGTTCTTCAAGCGCTTCAATCACTCCGATGTGAGCAACGCCTCTGGCACCTCCCGAACCAAGAACTAAATGAACTTTCTTTTTCTCTGATTTCATTATTTAATTTATCTGAAACGTATTTTATTATTCCTTATCAAATTCATTAATATTTATACTTTTTAAAATCTTCTCTTATAATTTTTCTTATCTCAGTTACTGCCTTTTTATTCTTTTCTAATATTTCACTTAATCTTTGAAATATATCTTTAAATTTAGGGATCATTGTTTCTTGTATCTCAATTGCTTTTCTATCCCCTTTTCCTATATCTCCTTCATCATAATATTCATTTACTCTTTCCTGCATATCTACTGTTATATCTATCAGAGATAAAAATTCTGATATTCCTTTTAGATATTCTATTTCATCTTCTTCTGTCCAAAGTTCCTCATTTTCTATTTCATAAAATAAATTGATAGAAAAAAACCTTTCTCTTGATTTCTCGTGGAGCTTTAGTAACTCTTTTTCTTTTTCAATGATTGTTCTAAGAAAAAAATCTGAATTAAATTCTTCCTCTTCCGACATCACTTTATATGCATATTGAATTTGTGATATAACTGAAATAAAAGAATTTAAGAATGCTATTCCTTCGGTTGAAGAATCTAACTTTTTCAAGAACATTTCTTTTTGAATAGATCTTTTGAAGTCTCTTTTACTCTTATAAATCTCTATTAACTCTTTTCCAATTAATGCTAAAATTGCTCCAATTGAGCCAGATATCAGATCCATACTTTTCTTATATACATTTAATAATTTTTTCTTTCACATCAACCAAACTTTTCACTCCATCAAATTGACTAATATTCTCTCCCAATACAAAAAGAGGAACCGGATTTCTGGTATGTGTTTTAACGGAAAGATTTTCCAGGTTTCCGTGATCACTGGTTATCACCAACGTATCTTCTTCTCTTTTGTCACGGATAATTTTCATCAAAAATTCGTCCAGTGGTTTTAATACCCGTTCAGCATCTTCATGATTTTTATTATGACCCGCTTTATCTGTTAAGTAATATTCATATAAAACCAGATCGTATTCAGAAGAAACATTTAGCAATCTTCGGGCAGCTTCTGTAGCATCAATTTTTGGAATGTCGATTTCCAGTTTTTCTCTCCAGGCATTTTGAACAATTTCTGCGGTAAGTGCTTTTTCTTGTAATACATCTTCCGTGGAATTCAATCTTAAACCGGCACTTTTAGTCATTAGTGTGGTGCAACTCCATCGGTTTCTCTTTTTTGCATGCTCGAAAAATATCGGAGGATACGCATTCATAAAATATGGCTTTTTTCCTGATTCAAGCACCGAATGAAAAACGCTTTCTTTCTTCAGCAAAGGTTTAATTCCTGAGTGAGGAAAGGGCCCGAAGTGTTTACCTATTTTTTTAGAAGCATTTACCCCGGAAAACAATGTGGTTTGACCGGTTCCGCTTTGTGGCAATCCTTCAACTTCCAGATTGGCATCAATTGTTTTAAATAACTGATCTTTTTTATTGACCGAATATTCAACATCAAAGAAATTACCTCCCGAAAGAATTTCAAAACTCTCGTACCGTTTAGTGTAAAACGGATTGGTTTCTGATTTCTCCCCAATACCAACTCCATCGATAAAAATGAAAATAACAGCCAAACTATTTCTCCAGGACTAAAGTAACGGGACCATCATTCACCAATTCCACATCCATCATTGCTCCGAATTTTCCGGTTTGTATATCCAGTTCTGAATGTTCTTTAAAGTATTTAATCATATCCTCATACATAGGTTCTGCTTTTTCAGGACGAGCAGCTTCAATGAAACTTGGTCGGGTTCCTTTTCGGGCATCACCATACAAGGTAAATTGTGAAACCACTAAAATTCCTCCGCCGACATCAGAAACAGAAAGATTCATTTTCTCATCATCGTCTTCAAAGATCCTCAACTTCAGAATCTTATCGCACATCCACTTCATCTGTTCTTTGGTATCATCCTGATGAATTCCAACAAGCAGTAAAAGTCCATGTTCAATAGCTCCTGTTATTTCTTTACCAACTGTTACCGATGCAGATTTTACGCGCTGAACAACTACTTTCATAAATGTTTATATGTGGATTACTGTGTGGATTACTCACTAACAAAAACTGGATAACTAAAATGCCCTGTTTTTATCAACAATGTTCCACAAAATAAAAGCTATTTCCACATTCGAAAAGAATAACTTTTGGTGTTGATTCAGTAACTGCTCATAACAGGTGTAATCTATGTTCGGTTGTGGAGAATTATTTTCGAACCTATCTAAATCACTGATTTTTATACTCATTTTATACACAATTCTTTCCACATAGTTTTGTCAAGTAATGTAGAAAAGAATCAAAACTTTGTTATCCACAAATCCACACTCCCTATAACTATATATAAAATTTTTAAATCTCATTTTATTTGTCTCTTATACTGTGGATAAGATTTGGAAAAAGGGATCAAAAAATATTTTTGTTTCCCCGTATATTTGATGAAAGAAATTCAATCAGATAATGGACAGAAGATATCCCATAGGAAATTTTGATTACGATGCAGATCATCATCCGGATGAAGCTTCTGGTTTTATAGAATCCATTCGTACACTTCCTTCAAAGATCAGAAAATCCATTGAGTCTTTATCTGAAGAACAACTACAAACTCCTTACCGGGAAAATGGCTGGACTCCTTTTCAGGTTTTGCATCATCTGGGAGACAGTCATCTGAATTCTTTGATTCGATTCAAATTGGCACTTACAGAAGATAATCCAACCATTCGTCCGTACGATGAGAACGGTTGGACTGCTCTTGGAGATTATGATTTAATGGATGTTGAAACCGGGATGAAATTTCTGGAAGCTGTTCATATAAAATGGATTGCGATTTTATCAACCATTTCCGACGAAGATTGGAAGCGAACTTTTCATCATCCCGAATCAAAGATCGATTATACCTTGATCAATGCACTTGCTATGTATGCCTGGCATGGAGAACATCATTTAGCTCACATAAATCTGGTTAAGGAAGGGAAATGAAATTTAGAACATTCCAGGAAATTACCCTCCCCTCAATCCCCTCCAAGGAGGGGAAGCTCCTATACAAAATTAAAAGCTTATTCTAACTCTCATTCAAAATGACAAAGAAGAAATTTACTTACAAAGATTCCGGAGTTGATATTAAAGCCGGTGAGGAACTGGTTAATTCCATCAAAGGAATGGTGAAAGAAACGCACAGTTCTGCAGTGTTATCTAACATTGGTGGATTTGGAGGTTTCTTTAAACCGGATTTGGGAAGTTTTAAAAATCCGGTGTTTGTTAGTTCAGTGGATGGAGTTGGAACCAAGCTGATTGTTGCTTTTAAAGCCGGAAAATATGATACCGTTGGACAGGATCTGGTAAATCATTGCATTAATGATATTGCGGTTTGCGGAGCTCAACCTTTGTTCTTTCTGGATTATTTTTCTACCGGAAAATTGGAGCAGAATATTGGGTACGAAGTAATCAAAGGATTTGCTACTGCCTGTAAAGAAAACGGTGTGGCGTTGATTGGCGGAGAGACGGCCGAAATGCCGGATATTTACAGCGAAGGAGAATTTGATCTGGCCGGAACCATTGTTGGAATTGTGGATGAGGACAAAGTCATAAACGGAGCAACCATTCAGGAAGGCGATGCACTGCTTGGATTTAAAAGTTCGGGATTACACACCAACGGATATTCGCTGGCAAGAAAAGTATTATTCAGTGAGTATGATGTTAATGATCATGTGGAAGAGTTGGGATGTACGGTAGCTGAAGAATTACTGAAGGTACACCGATCGTATTTACCGATTATTTCTGAATTAAAAGTTATGGATGGAGTAAACGGATTTTCTCATATCACCGGTGGTGGATTGGTAGGAAATACAAAACGTATTTTACCTGAAGGATTAAAATTGGATGTAAATTGGGATGAATGGGAACGTCCGGCTGTGTATAAATTGATCCAGAAAATCGGCAATGTTCCGGAAGAAGATATGCAGGCAACCTTTAATCTTGGAATCGGATTAGTTTGTGTGGTTTCTGAAGATCAAAAAGAAGCTGTGATTTCCAAAGCCAAAGAATTAGGCGAGGAAGTTTTTGAAGTAGGAAGGGTAGTTAAAGATTAAGATCTTTGTCATTTCGACCGTGGGGAGAAATCTAAGTTCTTTCTTTTTAAACTATCTTTAGATTTCTCGTTTCTCTCGAAATGACAGAGGAAAGATTAGGAACATCCCGAATCAAGAAAAGCTTTTACTTTAACATTAGAAGTTTGTTGGTTTTCAATATTTATTATTCAATGCCTATCCATCGCAGAATATTTTGTGCATTTTATAAATTATTATTGAACTGTTAATTAATGAATCTCTCTTGTAATTGAATGACTTAAATACCAAATAAGAATATAGCTCACACAAACAAAAGATTAATCCTAAGCTAAGAATTATAAAAAAATGATTTGTATTAGGAATAACATTGTTAATTAGGATGAACCAAAACCCTAGAAAAATTATAAGCACATCCGCTAAAAATAAAATATTTACAAAGAGACTAATTCGTAAAAATAATTTTGAACAAAGATCAATTTTCATTTTTTCTATCTAAAAGAATCTTTCAGGATCTTTATTATTCAACCGCTACCCATCACCATACATCTTGATGAACTTTTCCTCGGCTTCGGTTTCGCCAATTAAAATCAGATCGCCGTTTTCGGGAATGGGTTTGGTTGGATCCGGATTAATTATTTGTTCACCATCTTTTGAATAGGCAATCAAACTACATCCGGTAGTGTGACGAATATCTGCTTCTATGAGAGTTTTTCCGGCAATTTTTAAAGGCGTTTTTAAGCTGAATACATTCAATCCTTCCGCAATCATGATGATGTCATTTTCTTCATAAATATTGAAGATGGCGTTGGCTCCCATCGTAGCATAAGACATCACAAAATCGGCACCGGCACGATGTAGCGAACGCACATTTCTTTCCAGAGTAGAACGTGCAACAATATGAATATTAGGACGAAGGTGTCGGCAGTAAATGGTCAGATAAATATTTATATCATCCTGATTTGTACTGATGATTATACTATGTGCGGTATCTATTCCGGCTTTTTTAAGAGTATCCAGATCGTTTGCATCGCCAAGAATAAAATTGCGGTCATTCAAAATCCGATCGGGATTCTTATCAATAATTTTAAATTTGATATTTCTACGTTTCAAATGATAAGCAGCCGCTCTTCCAACGCGTCCACCACCAATAATAATTACAGGTTCTTCACTTATTCCGTAGATACCGAAGAGCTCATCATAAGCTCTGAGCTGATCTACAGAACCGGCCATCATAATCACGCTATGGTCATGAATGGTTGTGTCAGGATGAGAACCTAAAAATTGACCACGTTCCCAAATTCCAACAATGTTGATTCCCATTTTTTCCCTCAGCTGGGTTTCCCGTAAAGTTTTACCAACCAGAGGCGTTTCATAAGCGGTAGCTTCACCGATAACTATATTCCCAAGTCGACCAACGGTATGAATACGTGCATCCTGCCCCAGAATTCTCCGAGATAAAGCACGGCCCAATAAATTTCCCATATGCAACACATGATCACATCCTGCGAGTTTCAGGATGTCTATGGAATCGTGTGAGTTTGCGGTCGAGACAATTTTAATATCTTCGTTATTTTCCCTCACAGTGTGAGCCACATTTGCATTGAACATATCTGTTCCATTAGTAACAACCAGTGCTGCCTGTTGAATACGAAGCTTTCTGTAAGTTTCGGGATCATCGGGCATACCAACCATAACCCGATATCCCTGATCGTATAAATCCAAAGCTTCCGCCAGATCCGGCACAAGTAGAACATATTCTTTTTGATACTGAGTAAGTTTTTCAATCAACACTTTTGTGATCGGGTCAAAACTTGTAATGACCACGTGATTTTTTGTTTCCGGCGGAAGTTCTTTAGGGGCACGTGCACGGGACTGCGCCTCCATCCAGGGAGCGTAAAAGAACTCGATAAAAGTAAAAGGTAGCATGATCAGCAGGACTAAAATTCCTGAGCCCAGAACCAACATGGAGAAAAGCCTTCCCAAATCAGAAGTGAAAGTGATATCACCAAATCCCAGCGTACTCATTGTTACCAAGGTCCAGTAAAAGCCGGTCATCCAGCTGTGTTCCTGACCTTCCATCTCCATAATGATGTGAAACAGGATACCGTAAATGGTAATTAGAACTAAAAGAATACCCAGAAACTTCAAAAGTCGGGAAATGTTGACCTTCGTATTCTTATTAGAAATGAAATAAGATATCTGGGATGTGAAAAACTTCATGCAGAGATTATTTTATCAGTTACCAATAAATGAAAAAAGCGGTTCAATTTATAGGAGAATTTCGGGGAGAAGAATAAGGCTAAATTCTAAGAATCGAGAAGAAAAATAATACTTATTGCTGAGGCTGATTAATTTCATCGCAGAAAAAGCTTTTGCTTTCCCAGGTGTTTGAAAATAATTCAGGTATCGATTCGATTTCTAAGACAAGGGAAAGATCGTTCTCAACCTTTTCACAATGTATTTTGAATAAATGAAGATAGTTTTCCTCTTCAGGATAAAAAGGAACATTCAGCTCGGAGTAAGCATATTTTTGAATATAAATTCTGTTTAACTCATCAACACGTTTTAAGGTTGATGGTTGAAAGTTGGCTTTAAAAGAATCAGAAACGTATAAATAAGCGCGGGTGGTTTTTCCTGAAAAAAGGCTGAATGAAGGATAAGAGTCCCAAAATCCAATAAAATTTGTAGCCGGAAGGACGAGGAAAATACACACGATTAAAGCCTTAGAAACAGAGAAATCTTTAAAATAAGATGAATCATTTCGATCCCGAAAGATGATGAATAAAATTACAGCCATTCCAATATTCCAGGGAATAATAACAAGATCATAAAACCACGGACCGAATAAAGCAGTAATTACGATAATGATGTGCATTACTGCAATTAGAAAGACACTTACTCTTCTTGTTTTCCTAAATACAAGACCGAGAGCTAAACAAGTTTCGATTAAAGGGATGAAGTAAGCAAAAAGGCCAACATCAATTGCAAATGGAAAAAGCTGAGGTAAAACATTTTCTGCAAAACCGGCATTAAATTTATGCATCCCTGACCAAAAATAAATGCCTATAAAAGCAATTTGAAATAGTTGGAGGGTTCGTTTATCAGAAATAATGCTGTACTTCGACAGACATATCAGAGAAAGCAGAATAAAGTAGATATATACCCAGGGTTGCCAACGATTCATATCCTGAATACATAAAAGCAAAAGTATAATCAGAAAAGCAAAAAGAGAATGCTTTGCCAGAGAAGTTCTGAAAACGGAAAAAATGCCTGAAATAAACAAAAGGCAGATTACAGATGTATGGATCCAACCATTGGTAACCGTGAATTCAAAAATTGGTAACACAGGAAATAAACGATCATTAATCCATAAAGGATAAGAAATGATCATACTACCGAAAAAAGAGCAGATTAAAGTGATAAGAAGAAGTTGGTTCTTATCGGTTTTCAACTTCATGTTTAAAAGTCCGGTTATCTATGGAAAAAGAATGTAACCAATAACCATACTATTTAATCGGAAAAACTACATCGGTAATGGTATCCTTTGGCTCCGTTGATTTAGGGTCGCTTATGTAATGCTCGAAAGGGTGAATTCCGCGCTTTTGCTTGAACTCTTTACTTCTGGATAAATTCATCATAGTAGCCCAGGCGTTTCCTAAATGATCATAAGACCCGATATGTCTCATGGTATACACTTTGGTTTCCGGGATAGTACCCTGAACAAAATCAGAGGGTATATCTTTCGGGAATTCAGAAACTCCTACAGCGGCAGTATAAGTTGCAGTGCCTTTTGTAATTTGCCATTTATGATAAATGCTGTACGCTTGCTGATTTGCAATATCTTCGTGTTTTTGCATGAATTCTTCCAGCTTTCCAAAGTCCGCCATCATTGCTTCGCCTAATTCATCAAAGCCGCAAGTGGTTTCTACACCGATATATTTTGACTCCGGGAAAATGGATTCGCCCTGCGGCTCAAGCGTGGATTCAATTTCCTCCTTCTCGATATAATCTTTCAACATGGTTAAACCACGCTCATAATCCATGCCTACAAACCCTTCCATCATTTTCTTCATCCAAAACATGAAAAAAGGAAGCTTGCTATCCATGCTCCAAGTAACCTCGGTATGTTCTCCCGACTCAGAAAGCTCAAATTTTACTTTGGCTTCCGATTTCCATGGCTTCAAAAAATTGAGGTCATATTCTATCCAATTATTTTCTTGTTCTCCGGTAACGCTCATATTTCCTTCGCCCACTTTTTCGCCATTCCATTCGTAATATTTGGCATCATCAGAAACGGTTACGTTTGCTTCAGGCTCCATAATCAACCATGGACTCCATTTTACCCAATGATTAAAATCATTCAACTTAGAATACACCTCATGAACAGGGGCTTCTATTTCTTTAGATCGACTTATATGTATTGCAGGCATAAGCTTACAGATTTATTAAGGATGTATCGGAAATGAAAACAAACAACACCAAATAAGCAAAACTCTTACACATAATTAACAAAATATTAGCTTGTGATATCCTATTTTCATCGGCAACGTATGGTAAAAATCACAAGATTTCGGGCATTTATCAGGAAGCATAAAAAATCAGCACCGGTTGTATTTTTTGTGCTTGGTTTTTTGTGGGACTCGCTGACATTAGGGAGTATTGACAGGCTTTACGACCGGGTAATACTTTGTGTGTATCTGATATCGCTTAGCGGAAGTTTATATCTTTATAATCTTACAGATGATGATAAATGGAAGGGGACTTTTTTAGAACGATTTGAAGATTACTTTCCTCTTGCCATTCAATTTTTTATAGGCGGTTTGTGCAGTGCTTATGTGATCTTTTTTTCAAGAAGTGTTTCGTTTACAAAAACTGTTTCCTTCTTCGTGATTTTAGTGATCTTACTTTTTGCCAATGAGCTTCTGAAGAAAAGAATATCAAATAAGTACCTTCAGTTCGGGACTTACTTCTTTGTGAATTTTACGTTCTTCACTTTTTTCATTCCTGTTTTAGTAAATGCGATGAACACATTTGTATTTGTTGTTTCCGGGGGAATAAGCATCAGCAGCACTCTGTTTTTAATCACTTTTATTTATAAGAAAAGTCCGTCAACCCAAAATGAAATCAACAAAGCCAAGCTGGTAAACCTGATATTGGTTATCTACGCGGTTATCAATGGGTTTTATTTCTTTAACCTGATTCCTCCGGTACCGCTGGCGCTGGAAGAAGGAATTGTAGCTTATAATGTTGAAAAGCAAAATGGCAGTTACGCAGTTACATACCAACCGGAAGGATTGATACCGGATTTCAAAAAAACGATGTATAGAAATAAAGGAGAGCCCATATATATTTTCACATCTATTTTTGCTCCGGCGGAGTTAAAGAAAGAAGTTAATCATCATTGGCAATGGAAAAACCGCAACACGGAAGAATGGGAAACCACTGATGAAATAAAATTTGAGATTACAGGAGGAAGAGACGGCGGTTATCGGGGATATACGTACAAGAACAATCTAAAACCCGGAGACTGGAAAGTAGATGTAACTACTGAAGACGAGAAAATTCTGGGGAGAATTAAATTTGAAGTAATTGCAGATTCGTTGGAGGAAAGCAGAAGATTAGTAACTGAAGAGTTTTAGTTTTGTAAGGAATGGGCTTTGAAACGGTCTTACAAAATATGAAAAAGCAAAACTTGAATAATTTACCGGTAAGAAAGTCTATTCGATTAAAAGGATGGAACTATGAAAATCCAGGTTTTTATTTCGTTACCATTTGTACACATCAAAAAAGGCACCTTTTTGGGAAAATTGTTGACGAAGAAATGTACCCATCAGAAGTTGGAAAATTAGCAGTTGAAATTTGGAGCCTTATTCCGAAGCAATTTCCAAATGCCCGATTAGATGAATTTATTTTGATGCCAAATCATATTCATGGAATTATTCAGCTTTTGGATGAATCTTCAAATTTTAAAAATAATTTTGGAGAGAAATCAATTGATCTATTATCTATACCTGAGCGAAGCCCCGCCAGTACGGACGCGATTAATCTTTCCTCTAAATCTGAGCAAGCAATCTCCAGTACGGACGCGATTAATCGCGTCCGTACTGGAGAGGATAGCGCCCGTAAAGGAGGAATCACAGGATCAAAAAATCCCATGCTCAGCAATGGAAATCTTGGAAAAATTATGCGATGGTATAAAGGCAGATGTACTTTTGAGATCAGAAGGAAATGTAATCCCGGATTTGGATGGCATAGCAGATTTTATGATCACATCATCAGAAATGAAAACTCTTTGATTTGAATAAGAGAATACATCAAGAGAAATCCTCAGAATTGGAATAAAGATCGTTTTCATAATTAGACTCAATCCCCACTCATCCAAAAAACCTCATCTATTTTTTTATCGAAAATATTAGCAATCCGAAAGGCCAATGTTAAAGAAGGAGAATACTTGGAAGCCTCAATAGCATTGATCGTTTGCCGGGTTACATCTACTCTGTCCGCAAGTTCCTGTTGGGTCATTTCACCATTCAGAAACCGGAGTTTCCGAATTTGATTGTGAATTATTTCGTCCGGCATATCAATATTCCTTACGATAATTGTAAATCATAATCGCTCGCTTTGAAATACTTGCTAAATGCAATGCAATAAACAAAAAGTGGAAAATGAAAAAGCTTTCCAGATATAAAGGAGCATCTGAACCGATATCAGAAAATA
Source organism: Balneola sp. (assembly GCA_965267565.1). Taxonomy (GTDB): domain Bacteria; phylum Bacteroidota; class Rhodothermia; order Balneolales; family Balneolaceae; genus Balneola. Next base: position 1,796,406 of record OZ254085.1, on the reverse strand, counting down.
TTTTAGTAAAGAAAATGTGGAAAAGAGCAGTTATAACGGTAATTACAAGGATTGAATAACCAACCTTTAGCCCTTTAGCCTCAATGATAAAGTCCCGCTCATCTTTTTGTACTTTCTTTTTCCCTTCACTGATCTCCACAATGATTTCAATGATTACAGCAATCCAGAAGACATTGAAGAAAACCTTAACAACCCGTGAAGAAAAATCAGGGATTCCTTCCGGCCAACCGAAAACGATTAATACATAATAAACGAGGATGGATACAGAGACACCCAATGATGTCCACGAAAGAATTTCTTGTTTTGACATAAAAGTATTATTTGTTGATAGTCAAAAATTCTTTACGTAGTGTAAAAAATATGTTACATGAAGATTCAAAAAATTTTACTTCCGGTATTTTCTTTTCAATGGCACAAGAATTTCATCCAAACCATTGGTTTTGATCTCATACATAGTAGAAAGTTCCTGTCCTAATTTTCCCGGGGGAAATCCTTTTCTTTTAAACCACTCCAAATAATGAACCGGAATATCTGTTATATACCAATCTTTGTATTTGCCGAAGGGCATCTTTGACTGCACAAGAGTGATTAAAAAATCAGAGGAATACAAAGGATTATTATTAACTTTATTTGAATACAGAGCCTGAAGATAATGAGAAGATTAGTAGCAATCGGACTTAGTTTGTTGTTTTTGTCATGCACCGGATTTCAGAATGAAAATGGAATGGTGGCTTACCGCTGGGAGGAAGAATCTCTTATTATCGAAAACGGATTTTCTGAATCTGTTTATTATGCAGTTTTTGATCAGGATGTTTTGGCGGTGATTGACTGGGTACCAGTATCGACCGAAGAAAACAGATTGTTACCCGACGATATAAGAGTTATCAATCAGGAAGAAATTTTTGGTTACGAAGAGGGGAACAATATTGTGCTTTTTTACTGGAGGAATGATGAACCTCCTTACGAAGGTTTTGAAAACGTTATTATTGAAACCGATTGATTCGTTTCTGTATTAATTGTCTATTTTCGTACCTTAAAATAAAAAAGAATGCCTACAGTAAAACTTCTCAAAATTGCTCACGGACGCAGCGGAGATAAAGGAAATGGCTCTAACGTAGGAATCATTGCCCGCCACCCTGACATTTATCCTTTTCTCGAAAAAGAGCTAACATCAGAAAAAGTAAAAGAGCATATGAAGTATGTATGCAAGGGAGAAGTTGAGCGTTATGAGCTGCCAAACATAGGAGCGCTGAATTTTATTCTGAATGAAAGTCTTGGTGGAGGCGGAACCGTTTCTTTAAAACTGGACGCACAGGGAAAAACTCATGCCTCTCAGGTATTGAGAATGGATATAGATGTTCCTGAAAACCTGCTGAAATTAGTTGAGAATTAGTACTAAGCGCTTACTGCACTATTTAAGAAACAGCACCTTTTTTTAATCCTTGAGCCGAATATCATAGAAATTCCAGCAGTTATTTTCACACTGTCCCTCAATCAGGCTAAGGTTATTTACGGAAGAAGGAGAATCGACCGGATCAAAAAATAAAATTACATGTTTCTCTGTATCCTTGGGAATTTGGGTTGAGCCATAATTACCCTTATCAGGTCCGTCCCAGCCAAACTGAGAAATCAGATCATATCTATTGCCTCTTAAATCTCTGAGAAAATAAGCAAAATCAGCTCCGGGAAAGTGCAGAGTCCCTCCATAATCCTGTGAGCGTTTTTTAAATAAAAGAAGAACTTCTGTTGAAGTTTTTGTGAACCGAATTTCTTCAATTTTTATATAATCGTACGACGATGAACCAACGAAAATATCGTCCTCTTTAACAGTGCGTTCTGATTCTTTTCTCAGGTAACTTTCAAACCTGTTCCCGTAACATTTTTTGTTATAAAAGCAGTTTAAATCAATATCAGAATTATTCTTAAGCGATTTAACATGTGTGGAGTAACCAAACATATAAAAGGGAGAACCAATCCCAATAGCAGTTAAATTGAAGGTGTTTAATGTATCTGAACTTGCACATTCTGTAACTAAAGAAAGAGTAAACGAAGAATAATTATTTAAACTCTCTTCATCATAGGTGCAGCCAGAATTATTTTGCTCCAGCCTATTTAAAAAATAAGGGCCGGAGTGATCCCATCTTGCAGTGCCCACAGTATTTACAAAGATTTTTCCTGTTGGACTGTCGGTATGGTACGGAGTTGAATAGGTTAACCAGTTACCGGACAAATAGTTTTTTTGAGCTGTCACGGAAAAAGAAACAGTTAAAAAAAGGAGAAAGAGAAAGTAAAAACGCATTTTATAATTTTCGATTAAGGTTAAATCTTTGCTTTTGACTGAATTAAAAAATTTAAAAAGAAATCTTCCAGAAGAAACATAAAAATTTTAACCCGCCTGTTCGTAAGCAGTTTTAAGCCAGCTGATTAATTCATCATCAATGTCTGAAACTTCGGTGATACGAACACGATTGGTACACATAGAGCCAAAGGGACCGGAGTTTTCAAGTCTTTCAGTAAGCTCCGCATCATTAAGCTTAAGCCCTAAATCGATTCTTGTTTTCGTAGAAGGCTGAACCAAAGCAAACTGCCGGTTTCTTCTTAAACTTACGTTCGCCTTTTTCGGTGCTACCTCAACATCATCACCAAAAGCATTAACTACATTTAGTATTTTATCCAAAATGGGGCGCAAATGTTCTTTGCCTTTTGAATACTGAGTGTCTATTAGTTCCTCTTCACTAAATGAGGCAGCATCAGCTTCTCTTGTTTTTAAAGCAACAAAATTTGCAAAACCATGTGTGAATCCGTGTTCAGACTTGAGAAAGGATATCATTTGTCCATGCTTTTCCAGATTCTGAGCTTTTACGATCTTGATCCACTCAGAAAGGCTCTTCCCTGTTTTTTCTTTTAAACTTTCTTCCATGCTATATACTTATTGATTCAATAAAAACGAACGGGTATCTCAACTTTCACCACATCCCAAGATAAGGTCATGGTGGTTGCAGATCCTTGTAAATCACTGAATTCGATGGTGAACGCCTCCACGGGATCGTCCAGTTTTTGTACAGGAACTTCGAATCTATATGCATCCAAAGCCTCAGTGTAATCGAAAGCACCCCATTGCCCTAACCCATTGTTCAAAATTATAGTCCAGGAGTCTTCTTCAGGAATGGTAAAAAGAGAATATGTTCCGGGGTCGATTACTTCCATATTCATTAAAACAGGTTCTGTGATTGTAATTTCGGTTGCCTCGTTAGCGCCTGTCCTCCATACTTCTCCGTAAGGCTCCCACTCACCAAAAATCGTGCGCCCGCGCCTGTATGGCTGACCGTAAACCACCTTCACATAAGCCTGTTCATATTTAACAGATGCAATTGCAATAGGACTTTTGCGGTTTCCGATGGGAGCATCCTGAGGGGAATCCGGTTTTTTGGGACCACAGCTCACTAAAAGAATAGAGCTCAATACAGACAGAAAAAGAAAAGAGAAAAATGATTTAGCCGAATTCATTAAAAAGTACCGTACACAAATTTGCTGTTGTTTCGGGTGGGTTCAAATGAGAAACCGAATCCAAAATCGAAGTTAATATTGGAAAAATCGAACTGAAAATGAAGTCCGCCCCCAAATACGCTACGACTTCCGTCCAACAATCCCTGAAAGTTATCTTTCTCAAGATCGGCAATGGTATGTGAAAAAAGAGAAATGTATACAGACCTCAAATAAGCAGGAACCAGCATTCCCCCATCATCAGGATAAAAAACAGGAATGGTATATTTAGTACTGAAACGGCCGAGATTGTTAAACGGATCCTGCCCAGAACTGGGAGCAAATGCGTTATCAGTAAAACTATCCGGAATAATGGTAGATCGACTGTAGAGTAAGCGCTCGCTTTGGTTCAAAAACTGAAAGTCTACTCTCATGGATTGATTCAGCCGTTTAAGCGGAGCTACATATCCAATAATGCCGTAGTAAGCAGCCCATCTGTTTGGCAAAGAAAGCGAGCCCTGAGCGCCTGTAGGCAGCGTTAGTAATACATCGGGATCATTAAGCGCTTTATCAACAAAACCAAAAACGGAAACACCGTGTGTGGGCTGAATGTCCCTTCTCTGAGACAAAATGTTCCAACTCAATTGCGAGAAGAAACCAGCTTTGTATTGAGTTTCAAAATCGGAAAGAGGATCGGGCGTTAAATCATAATACCGAAATTGTTCGGCTGATAGACGAGGCTCAAAAAAGAAGGATTTACCCCTTGTTGTTCCATTGAAGGTAAAACTCATCGGAATGCCGAGTTCGAACCCCCTTTCCTGTTGCATCACAGAAATATTATTTCCGTTTCCATCACCTAATACAAAGAATGACGGATCGCTGTAAGCCCGAAGTCTGAATCCCGGCCAAAAGGTTTTATTCGTATAGGAAATGTCATACCAAAGCCGACTTTGAATACCTGTAATTTCGGCATTGTAGCTTTGGCTGGAAAGCGCATCCACGCTTTGTAAATTTACTCCGAATTGATCGGCGCCTGAATTTTGTCTCAAAACCGGAAGCACAACTCTCGGTTTCAACCAACTCAGATCTGAACTATAGTCTTCTACAACCCAATTTTTAGCTTGAGTATCCATATCAGAGCCTAATAAAGGACGGTTCAGCTTTTGCTGAAGTTCATCTCCGGACAGAAGGAGATCGCGTTCTACCCTTTTATTGTAAAAATCACCTTCTGATAAGATGGCAATTCTTTGTTGCTGATCAGGCTTTTGAACCACATAAGCAATTGATGAAGCGTCCGGGGAATAAGAAGCTTCAAAAGCATTATACAAAGAGTTGGTTTTTTGAAGAATATCTCCATTTGAAAGATTGAGCTCATAGATGTTCATCGCGGGATACATATCCGCCGTAAACAATAATTTTTGTTCTGTAGGATGCCAATCCAGATCCACAATAGAGCCATTTTCGAAAGCAACACGTGGAGCTTCTTTTATATCTTGAGCAATAGTCTGCGGAGTTGTTATCCATAAAGCTTGAACTCCCCGTTGATTAATAATCAAAGCTAATTGATCGGGGGAACTTTGGTTGGCTTTAATTGCAACTGGATACGCATCGTTAAATGAGGCAAGAACCGTTTTTATTCCGTTGCCATCTACAGAAACAACTTCAGCTCCTGCGCCATCGGTTCTCAGAGCAATAACCCGATTCCCCGATAAAGTCGGGCTGTATAATCGATCTTCTTCTGATATTTCGAACTGTATACCGGTATCTAAATCGATTCTTTTTAACTCCGTTTTAAAAGTGGACGGGTATAATAAATCGGCATCATATTCCGAGAAAAGAATAGAGTTAGTGGCGGGGTCATAATCTATGTTGTAATCACTTACGGTAAAAACTTCTGCCACCCTTTCTGTTTTCTCAGAAGAAAGATTGTAGTTGAAAAATCCTCTTGGAGCATTGTAATGGAAACTGTAGAAAACCAGCTCATTCCGAGATGTCCAGATTGGTTTATGCTGAAGCACTCCATTGTAAGGGGAATGTATAAGCTGATGCTTATCGGAAGTGGTTTCACCTATGAGTTCTTTTCGCTTAGCTTCATCTTCTTTTTGATCGGTAAGATATTCATCATAAAGTTCATCCGGCCATTTTCCCGTTACGTGTTTAAGGGCAAATCCATAACCTAAAAAGAAAAACTTATGGTGGTACCGGATAGCTTTTTGAGAAACATCATCGCCATAATTTTTGTGCAGCCAACGGGTAAAAGTTGTTCCGGAAATATAATGCCTGTTTAATGGATTGGTATAACCCGAAACCTGAAAAGTTTGTCCGGCGCTCCATGGGTCTGCAGAGCTTAACTTCGCATTATATTGATTGTTGAAGTAGGTATAATCTGCCCGCCCTCCTCCTTCTGTTACATTTTCGGTTTCATGGTGAACGGCCAGACCTTCATGGACACCAACAGGAGGAAAAAAGTTAAATGCCCTTCTGAAATCCGGAGAAAAAATTCCATAAACAGATGGTATAGACCAGGGAACATGCACATTTCCATGGTTTGCATGAAGCAGCTCATGAGGAACTACGGTTTCTAACCAGTCACCCGAAGCAGGGTTCAAGCTTTTACCTTTAAAAGGCGCCAGATCAATTTCCGAACGAAAGTTGGAAGAAGTTACAAAACCGTTTGAGAGATCATTATAGTTGGTGATGATAAAAGGGAAATTTTTTAAATCTCCTCCAGAAAGTTCTGCAGTAATCGGGTATTGGCTCTCTAAGATTTTTGCAGTCCGGTAAGCCAAAGAATCTTCTGAAGCCGGGAAAATAACTCTGAAATGTGGAGTTTTAAGCTGTTTCCAATCTAATCCAGCCGGACGGTTTTGAGTAAAATAAAAGGATTGAAAATTTTCAAACTGCCCGTGCGCTGGAATTGTGAAAATTACTAGCGCAAAAAGTAATAATGAAAAACGGGAAGTAAAGTTCATATCAGGAAATTATATAACCGGGAAGATATTCGTAAATAGCCCAAAAATGAGAAAAAGCTCCACCTAAAACAAACAAATGCCATATTTCATGGAATCCAAATTTGCCGGGATAAGGATCAGGTTTTTTAGTGATATAGATAATAGCGCCAACGGTGTAGAATAAGCCACCGATGCCTATCCAGTACGAGAACCATTCCGGAAGTTGGTTCCATAGTTTTGGAAAAATAATGACCGAAATCCATCCCATCAGCAGATACAAAACGGTGGAAAACCATCTTGGGGCGGACATCCAGAACACTTTCTTTAAAATTCCGATTAGAGCAAAGCTCCATATCCCGATCAACATTCCTATTCTCCAGCCACCATCCAAAACAATGGCACAAATAGGAGTGTAAGTTCCTGCAATTACCAGATATATCATCATATGATCGATCATGCGAAACCGCTCTTCATTCTCAAAAGAAACATTGATAGCATGATAAACGGCGCTTGAGGCAAACATGAGAAATACGGTAACCCCGTAAGCAATCAATGAAAGCCTTGACCAGCCCGGATCATTCAGAGAATTGGAGATTAAAAAAGAAAGAAAGATTAAAGAGCCAATAGCGCCTATAAAATGTGAATAGGCGTTAAAAGGCTCACGAACAGGAAATAGATACTTCAAAAAAATTCAGGTTAACTTTAAAAACTGATTATCCAGTATGCATATAATAAGGCAAAACCAGACAAAAAGATGATTCCCGACCAGCTTAAAATACGAAGCCAGGTTGGCGGGCGGTGTTCATCAGGAAAATGCTTAGACATTACCAATCTGTAATTTATAAAAGCAAGAACCGGAGCGGTTAAAAAGGAAAGAGTGGTTGCCAAATCTACCATAAAGGTGAAATTATCTCCCGCAAAGTACAAGACTACTAAAGAAAGAAGAGATATGATTACAATTAACACTTTGTAGTTACCGGCAATATTGTTTTTTGCTGTTGAAGAAATATTCTTGAAGATCTGTTTACTAACTCTGGGATAGGCATCAGTAACAGTGAGAGTTGTGCTGAACATTGCTGTAAATGCGCAAATAATAATGATTATATAAGCCCAGCTCCCTAAAGAAGTGGTATAAATGCTGACCAATTGCTTTGCAAAAGCTCCACCGCTGGAAGCAAAGTCGGTTCCACTTCCAAACATTACAAGGGCACCGAGCGTTAAAAAACCCAGTGCTAATATGCCCGCACCAATGTAACCAATGTTGAAATCGATCAGACAATCTTTTAAAGATGGACATTTGCCTGTTTGTTTGATTCTTTCAAGCGACCAGATTGAGTGCCACGCAGAACCGTCAATCGGGATGGGCATCCATCCCATCAATGCAATCAAAAAAGAAACACCGGCCACATTCCAGATATCCGGTGATGGGGTCTGGGAAGCCCAGGAATCGTTTAGTAAAGCCACTACAATTGCCACTAAAGTAGATACCGTTAAAACAACCATAATTACTTTAATTGCCCCGTCTAAAGCAGAATATTGACCTGCAATAAGAATAAGAATACAGATACCGAGGATGATAACGCTCCAAATTAGAGGGGAGAGAACAAGCCCGGTTAGTTCCGCAGCCAAACTGGCTGTCACGATAGTTACTGCAGCTTGAACAGTAAACATTGTGCCAACAGTAAAGATTACAAAAATCCAAAAAGCCCACCCTCCAAGTTTTTTGTATCCATCAATTAAGCTTTCCTGAGTTGCAATAGCGTATCTTGGACCAAATTCGAGAAAGGGGTACTTGAAAATATTTGCCAGAATTACTGCCCAGACCAACGCAAAACCATAATCTGCCCCCGCGCGGGTGGATTGTACCAAATGAGAAACCCCGACAGCGGCAGCGGCCATTATTAATCCGGGACCTAATGCATACTTTAAAGTAGAAAATCGAGAAGAACTTTCTGTATCCATAATTTGAGTTAGTGAAAGGTTAAACTTTGTGAGAGTACGAATTTTTCTTTCCATCTGTAAATCGTAAAATGCAGAAATGTATAAAAGAGCACATACAGGATTTTTAATAGCACTTTTTGTGGTTTTGGGTTGTGCCAGACAGGTAGACGACAAAACGCTTAATGCTCTCGACCCACCTCCATTTAAAGTAATTCCATTCGAATACTTTGAGACGGCGAAAGGGGATTTATCGATCTATGAGGTAATGTCTGATGAATATCAGCAGAAGTTTGACAGTTTAGAGGAAAGTAAGTGGATGGAAAGGGGCATCACATACTGGATTAAAGCAGATATGAGCGTTGTCGATATGGAGGCGGGAGAAAGCTGGATTCTGAGAAACGGAGGGTATGCTAAAGACAATCTCTATTTAAACAGAAATGATTCGTTGTTTAAGTCTGAATCCAGTCGATATGATCCCGTCAGATTCGAATTTGAAACAGTAAACTGGCGATACCATGTCTTTGAAAAGTCAAACCTGATCAATGGAAAATATATCTATGTTGAATTAAGCGAGAATTACTTTCAGGGGGCTTTATTAACAAATCAAATTGAGGTTATTCCTGAAGAAGATTTCGGATTGCAGTCGGTGGGTTACTTTATAGACCGTGCAGAATACAACTTCCGAGCTGTTTTCTTTCTCGGTGGAATCGCCTTTCTGTTAGTATATACATTTGGAATCTACTTCATTTACAAAGATCGGTTGTATCTGTTATATGGTGCGTACCTGATGTTTTTGCTGATGTATTTAGGCGTGAAAATGTATCCTCTTCAATCCACAATTTTATTCGGACCATATCCAATATTCAACCACATGTGGAATGAGGTTACTCAAATAATGCTGAATTTTTGGTACACAAGATTTGTACGAAAGTTTATAGATGCTGAGAATTTATATCCATTGTTCAATAAAGTTGCGAAAGTAATAGAATGGATTTTACTGGGATTTGTTGGGCTTGTGATTATCAACATCCTTATCGACCCGCTTAGCACATGGTTATATTACATTGTAACTACTGAGAGATTGATGATGATCGTTTTTGCGATCGTGTTTAATATTTATATAATGATTAATCTCAAAGATAGAAGAGGACTTTTTATAATGGCTGGTTCCGCAATGTTACTTTCAGGAAGTGTTACAGCATTGGTATTGGGAGACGTACAGTACTTTATGATCGGGGTACTGATAGAGATTTTCATCTTTGCGATGGGACTTGGCTTGTTGATGAAACGCCGTGAAGACCAAAGGGCGGTTCTCACGAAAGAAATGGAAAAAACAAAAATGAGAGCACTTCAAACTCAGATGAATCCTCATTTTATATTCAATTCTCTGAATTCCATTCGATCGTACATGCTTAAGAATGAGACTAAAGAGGCATCCGGATACTTATCGAAGTTCTCGAGGTTAATCCGACAGATTTTAGAATACTCATCCGAAGAATATATAACCCTGAAACAGGAGCTACAGGTTTTGGATTTATATGTGCAGATAGAACAACTTCGTTTCAGAGATGAGTTTGGTTTTGAAATAGATGCGGAAGAAAGTATAGAACAGGACGAGCTGATGGTTCCCCCATTGATAGTACAGCCGTTTCTTGAGAATGCTATTTGGCATGGATTGATGCAAAAAGAAGGAAAGAAAAGAATTCATTTATTAGTGAAGGATGAAGGAACCAGACTTAAAATTATAGTCAGAGATAACGGAATTGGAAGAGAAGAATCCAGCAGAAATAAGACGGGAGTTCCGAAAGAAACAAAATCAATGGCTATCGACCTTACCACTCAGCGTATTGAAATGCTTGAAGAAAAAGAATTAGATGCCGCTGAGAAGAAGGTGTCTATTATCGATTTGTATAACGAAGACCGATCACCGGCAGGAACAGAGGTAAGAATAACCATCCCAAAAATTCAAAGAGTACACACATGAAGTTAAAAGCCGCTATTGTTGACGACGAATTACACTGCATTGAAACACTTAAATATGATCTTGAAGAATCATTTTCAGATAAAGTCGATGTTCTTTTTGAGTGCGATAACAGCGTGGAGTGTGTGGAAAATTTAAAATCCATTAAACCGGATGTGATGTTTATAGATATTGAAATGCCGGGACTGAATGGGTTCGAATTGTTGAAAGTTATAGAACCGAAAGACACCAAAATTGTATTTACAACGGCGCATGCCCGTCACGCTATCGAGGCAATAGATTTTAAACCTGAGGCTTATTTGTTAAAGCCAATTGATGAGGAAGAACTCGGAAAGGTGGTGGATAAATTATATGAAGCAAAATTGCCGTCTGTAGAAAAAGGGATATCTAATAAATTAGCCATTTCAACCACAGAAGATATAGAGCTGGTAAAGCATGAGGAGATAATGTATGCCAAAGCCAGCAACAACTACACAGAAATTTATACGGTGGATGGAAACATGAAACTGGTTAGCAAAACACTAAAATTTATCTCCGCTCAATTGCCCGAAAATACATTTTACAGAGTTCATAAAAGCTATCTGATCAATTTGAATCACATAGAGAAGTACAGGAAATCGGATGGAGGGATGTTAATTATGACCGATGAAGCCGAAATCCCTGTCTCTTCCGATAAAAAAGAAGAATTGCTTTTACTCATTCAAGGTTAGGTTTGACTAACCCGTACGGTTCAATGACTAATATGCACATTATGTATATCATATTATGGCGATGTTTAGTCAGGGATTTAAGGGAGAATATACTATAACCACAAGATGTCCAGCCCGCGAAAGTGGGTTAACTAACGCAATTGATGCTTGATCGCATTTATTGCGTTTTTTTATTTGAGAGCTTTTTCAGCATTTTTCAATTCAGCCAATTACTATTAAGGCTATTAATTGACAACTAACTGCCGCTATGAAAAAAGCTCTAATTACATCGTTTATCCTACTCTTTTCAACTACAGTTTTTTCACAGGTTACTCTCGATTACTATTTGCCGGAAGGAGTTTCTTATGATTCCAAAATACCCACTCCTAAATCGGTATTAGGAAGCGAAGTCGGTGAGTGGCATGTAAGGCATGATCAATTAGTGAATTACATGTATGCTGTTGCAGAAGCTTCAGACCGGGTGACTATTTCTGAATATGCTCGGTCATATGAAAACAGACCATTATTGCTGCTAACAATCACTTCACCGGAAAATCATCGAAATATAGATCGTATTAAAAGAGAACATGTTCAGTTATCAGATGCGTCTTCATCCGATGAATTGGACATCTCAAAAATGCCGGTGGTAGTAAATTTGGGTTATAGCGTACATGGAAACGAGTCCAGCGGAGCGAATGCGGCACTGTTAACCGTTTATCATTTTGCAGCAGCACAAGGCAAAGAAATAAATGATGTTCTAAAAAATACAGTGATTCTTGTCGATCCAACTTTAAACCCGGACGGCTTAAGCAGATTTGCTCAGTGGGCGAATCAACATAAAAGTCTGAATAAATTAGTAACCGATCCAAATAGCAGAGAATTTAACGAAGTTTGGCCGGGCGGCAGAACCAACCACTATTGGTTTGATTTGAACAGGGATTGGTTGTTGGTTCAGCACCCTGAAAGTCAGGGAAGAGTTGCAAAATTTCATGAATGGAAACCAAATATTCTTACGGATGTTCATGAAATGGGAACCAATGCTACATACTTTTTTCAACCGGGAATCCCGTCCAGAACTCATCCGCTTACTCCGGAAAGAAATCAACTGTTGACGGCAAGTATTGCGGAATATCATGCTGAAGCTTTAGATGAAATACAATCGCTTTACTATTCTGAGGAAAGTTTTGACGATTTCTATTACGGAAAAGGCTCTACCTACCCGGATGCAAATGGTGCGATCGGTATTTTATTTGAACAGGCAAGTTCTCGTGGACATGCTCAGGAAAGTATCCACGGGGTAATAAAGTTTCCTTTCACTATTAAGAATCAGTTTATTACCTCGCTTTCAACGATAAAGTCAGCTCAGCAGCTTCGGGAAGAATTGCTTGGTTATCAAAGAGAGTTTTTCAAAGAAACAGCACGCGAGGCAGCTGATGCTTCAATCAAAGCTTATGTTTTTGGACAGGAAGCAGATCAGGCGAGAACTTTTCATTTAGCAGAATTATTAAATCGTCATCAGATTAAGTTATACGAGCTAAAAGAAGACCTAACTGCTAATGGAGAAAACTTCAAAGCTGGAAAAGCATATGTGGTCCCTGCCAATCAGCAACAATACAAGTTGATATCCGCTGTTTTTGAGCGAAGAACAGAATTTGAAGACAGCCTTTTTTACGATGTTTCCACTTGGACATTGCCCTATTCTTTTAACTTACCTTTTGCCGAGCTAAGCAACCGCCAATTCAATTCGAACATTCAGGGAGAGCTGTTTGATGGAACTTGGAACAATACCGGAGAGGTTGTTGGAGGGGAAAGCAACTATGCATATGTATTTGAATGGGATGAATACTACGCTCCAAAAGCGACCTACAAATTGCTTAGAAACGGGGTTAGAGCAAAGGTGGCGTCTCAACCGTTTACATCTGTAATTAGTACAGGAACAAAAGAATTCGATTACGGAACCATTTTAGTACCAATGGGAGTGCAGGATGATCAGCAAAAAACTCATAAACTGATCAAAGAAATAGCCAAAGAAAATGGTTTGAAAGTGTATGCTGTTTCCACAGGTTTAACACCACAAGGAATGGATCTTGGAAGTAACAACTTCGAGAACCTGATTGAGCCAAAAGTAGCAATGATTGGTGGCAGTGGTACCAGCGGTTATGAGGTTGGAGAAGTGTGGCACTTGTTTGATCAACGCTACCACATGCCGCTCAGTATTATCGAGCAGGGCGATCTGAGAGGTTCAGAACTCGACAGATATAATGTGCTTATAATGTCAGGTTATGGCTACGGCGATTTCTCAAGTAACACTGTTGACGAAATTAAAAGGTGGGTTCGGAATGGAGGTACGTTGATAACCTATCGTTACGGAATAAGGTGGGCGAAACAAAACGGATTGGCCAATTTTGATTTTGTGGAAAACGAAGAAGCTGATGAAGATGCGGAAACGGAATTGCGCCCTTATAATATGCAAAGCAGAGATTCAGGGGCCGGATTTATCGGGGGAACTATCTTCCACACTAAAGTAGATCTTACTCACCCGATAGGATATGGATTCAACAGCGAGAATCTGACGGTCTTCAGAAATACTACACAGTTTTTACAAAAGGGTAAAAATCCGTACTCAAATCCGGTAGTTTACACTGAAAATCCTCTTGCAAGTGGATACATTTCGGATGAAAATCTTGAAAAGGTTTCTAACACGGCTGCTGTAATTATCAGCAGATACGGTGGTGGAAAAGTTATTACAATGACTGATAATCCAAACTTCAGAGCATTTTGGTACGGAACAAACAAGTTGTTTGCTAACGCGATCTTTTTTGGGCATACCATCAGCGGAAGCACGGCGAACTAAGTGGGAATTGCATTCGACCTCAAAGAAGCAATTACTTTCCTGGAAAGAACCCCGGAAATTGTAAAAGCGCAACTTTGGGGTCTTCCTGATGTTTGGCTCCAAAATAACGAAGGCGGAAATAGTTGGAGCCCAAATCAGATTGTAGGGCATCTCGTTTATGGGGAGGAAGCGGATTGGCTGATGAGAACCAAAATAATTCTCGCTTTTGGCACAAAGAAAGAATTTGAGCCTTACGACCGATTTGCTCAGGATCGGTTGTATTCTGACAAAAGCATCGAAGAGTTGTTATCGCTTTTTAAGGAGCGAAGGGCAAAAAATCTTGAAGAGCTTAAATCTTTCAACCTCGCTGAGAAGGATCTTAATAAAAAAGGATTGCATCCTGAATTTGGAGAGATTAGCCTGAAAACCATGTTGTCGGCTTGGGTTGTGCACGATCAGGGGCATATCGCACAGATAGCAAGAGTATTAGCTAAGAATTATACAGAAGAAATAGGACCGTGGACAAAATACCTTACCATTGTAAGGTCGAAGCCTCCACCGGAGAAATAAAATGAACTAATCGTTTCTTGGCTCCATACCGAGTAAATGCCTGAAGTCAAATTTCTCTCCCATGGTTTTCAGGTTATTGATCAGCATTATGGCCCGGTCAATTCTCAATTGAGAGCTCTTAACTGAGGACACATAATGAATGATATATCGCTTTTTGCCATCAGAAAGGGCTTCGAATAATTCAGCGCCTTCAACGTCCTGTTCCAAAAGTGCTTCAAGCTCTTCGGAAATTTCCATTCCATACTTTGAAGTATCTTCCCTTAGCATGATTTCTACTTCTTCCCCAAAAGAAATCCCAAACTTCTTCATCCTTTTTTTATTAATACTGATGTAACCGCGCCCTTCTCCGTAGGCAACCAGCCCACAGTGGAATTCACTATTTCCATTCACAGAACACATCCATCTGCCTTCAAGTCCGCCTAATTTTTCAACGATTTCAGAAGGAACAACAGCAACGGTCATTTTAGGAGAGGTTTTAGAATCTATATAGGTTTTGAAAGTAATTGACATGGGATCGTTACTTAGAAAATGAAACTATTTTACCGATATAAACTTTAAATAATTGAATCGCAAACAATTAACAACATGAAAGGATTAAAAGTTACAGGAATAATCGCAGTAATTTTAGCCGCTATTTTTTTGGGATTCACACTAACGGTTGATGGAATAGTAGAGAGCGCAATTGAGGATTCCGGAAGCGAGCTGCTTCAAATAGAAGTAGAAGTTGATGATGTCGACATTTCAATTTTTGGCGGAACGGGAAGCATGGATGGTTTCAAAGTGTATAACCCGGAAGGATTTTCTGATGAGCCGGCAATATCGTTTAACGAAATAGAAATTGGGCTGAGCTTGTCAGGGTTAACGAAGGAGGCTATAGAAATTGACCGAATTTATGTGGGAAGCCCGAAGATCTTTGTTGAGCAGCAAGGGGCAGAGATTAATCTCCGGGCATTAAGTAGCAATATAAGCGGAGATTCTGATGAAGACTCTAAACCAATTATCATCCGGGAGTTTGTGCTTGAAGAGGGAACAATAGTAATATCATCGGAGCTGGAAAAAGAAAGAAATATAGAGGCCACATTAGACAGGTTGGTATTAAATGATATCGGAGCGTCAGGATCGGACACAATACAAGATGCTTTACAACAGATTTTAGAGCCCGTCATCAGAAACGCTATTTCCAAAGCTGTTCAATCCGGTTTAATGGATAAGCTTGAAAATACAGTTAAAGATGCAGTGGATGAAGTAATTGATTTTTAACCATGCAGAGAAGAGAGTAAGGAACTTATTTTTCCTTTTTATAGCTCTTCTCGATTTTTGCGAGGCGGGTATCTATGTCAGATTTGCTCATCCATGATCCGGCGACCATAACTCCCGAGTGATCTTTCAAATAAGTGATGTCCTCAAGGGGGTTGCTGTTAACCAAAATCAGATCAGCGCGCATACCATTTTCAATGGTACCAAAAGCTTCAGAGTTTTTATCAGCAAAATACTCACCAACATTGACCGTACCCGTAACCAAAATTTCATACGGACTCATGCCCGCTTCCTTCATATGCTGAAGCTCCCGGTGAATGGAAAATCCGGGCACGCTGTATAATTGAGGGGCATCAGTTCCCATCAATATTTTAACACCGTGCTTATTCATTTCAGCAAGTAATTTTGTGCGAAGTGCAGCATGTTCTTTGGCCTCTTCGACATTGGTGTTAGGACTACTCAATTTTCTTTCTGCCCAGGAATTATAACCTGACACAAGGTTTTTGGGGATATATTTGAGCTCATCATATTTCTTCATTGCATCATAATCAGCGGAGCCAAGAATGGTTTCCCACAGCGCCTGAGTAGGAACAATCCACACATTGTTTTCCTTGGTGATTTCAATGATTTCCTGCATTTTTTGCTCACGCTCAGCTTCTTCAAAAGAATTCAGGTAAGCAACATAGCCGTCTATATGATCGATGGTTTCCTGTCCCATTTCTATCGCATGAATTAACCCAACATCAGAAGGAACGTGCCCGCCAAAAGTTATACCAACTTCGTTAGCTGTGGTTGCCATTGCGTTGTACTCTTCCAGGGTTAAGCCGGGATGAATTTTCAAAAGATCCCAACCGGCTTCTTCTTGCTCAATCACTTTTTGTCGGGCTTCTTCTACAGAGCCGATGGAGTTGCCGTTAAAACTTGGTCCGGCTAAATAAAGATTGGGACCGATAAGCTTTCCGCTTTTTACTTTCTCTTTTAACTCCAGCTGGTTTGGCCAGCCCAGCATGCCTCGTACCGTTGTAATACCTGCGGCAGTGTATAAAAATAAAGTGTTTTCAACATACTCCATATTCATATATCGAGGAGCGTTAGCAGGAGGATCGGTCGGTGGAACATGTCCGTGCATTTCAGCAAGTCCGGGGATTAAATACTTACCGGTTCCATCAATCTTTTGAACATCGTTTCCGAGCGAGACATTATCAGCAGGCGTAACCAAAGAAATAGTTCGACCCTTTACAACCACCGTTTGGTTTTCGAGTATTTGATCGGAGTTCATGGGAATTACATTCACATTTGTAAATGCAATCGCCTCACCCGTTACAGAATTCTCCGGTTGGTTTTCCTGATTCTGGTACATCACGAATGCTAATGTAAAAGCAATTGTGATGAATGCTATTATTAAAGACTTGTTCATGGGATTGTTAGTTATTTTCCACACTTTAAGAACAACTTTGTAGCAACTTAAAACAACAAGCCACCCATTTTTTGATGTTTTTTAACGGGTGTGAAAAAATGTAACTACCCGGCTCCCGAGAAAAGTTTTTTCCAGGCCTCTCCAAATGAGATATCCTTTTCCCGAACATTAATGCGTGAAAGCTCACCCATTTTCAATGCTCCGCGATAAAAGAAATAAGCTCCGATAGCCATAATGGTATGGCTAATGTCTAAATGATTGAACCATTTACTAATCCCTATTTTTGACAGATAGAAGAACGCAGCAAGCGAAGTAAAAAGAACCGATAGACAGATAATGCGCGCCCCTTCATTTCCCGTTTTCCAGAAAGCATAGAAGCACAAAGGAAACACAACTGCTCCTAGCCCGTAAGCTGAATGAATTTTCACATAAAGAAAATTTAGTGTGACAAACGAAAGAATGGCAAAAGCGAGAAGTTCTACAACATTTGCCACCTCAAGAAATTTCCGAACGCCATCAGAAACGATAGGCGTTAAAAACGCAATCATTCCACGCTCCAATGCAGAAATTGCCAACATACTTATAAGCCATCCGGGGAGCTTCCACTCCAAACCGAGAGTGTATTGAAAAGCGTGACCGGTAATTCCTCCTAAAGCAGTAGCGAGCGCCATGATCAGAAAATACATTCGGAAGAACATCTGTGATCGTCCGGGGCGATCAAGCTTTTTCAGTCTTACATAAGCGAATATGCAAACCCCGGTCACCAGTAAATCGGTAAGGGTAACGACCGGCTCCATAATGAGCACGTCAAAGATTTCTATAGACGGCTGGTTGGTTTGAAATAATAGAAACGACATGATTTATGGTACGCTTTTTAGTATTAAAAATATTGTCAAAAAAGCGGAGCATCTGCATTCTTGCTATTCAGCTCAAATTTCATTCAATTCAATCCATAGAATCACGAACAAAAAATGGGAATATGAAAAAAGTATGTATTCTGATACTTATAGCAATGTTAACCACACAGGTAATTGCTCAGGAAGAGGAAAAAGATAAATCGACTGATTATAGCGAAGCGATTGCCTTAGTGGAAGTATGGCTTAAAGCGATGCAAAGATATGACGAGCTTCCCGGAATCAGCGCTATTGCTGTCGAAGATCAGAAGGTAATTTGGGAAGGAGCCTATGGAGAAGCGAATCCCGAGAAGGGATTACCAATGAAGCCCAATACAATTTGTAGTGTGTGCTCAATATCAAAGTTGTTTACTTCTATTTCCATTATGAATTTATATGAAGAGGGTAAGCTTAGACTGGACGATAAAATCCGGGATGTACTTCCGGAATATGATCTTCCTCAGCAATATGAATTGAGCGGACCAATTACCATTCGAAGTCTTCTTACTCATTCATCAGGGCTTCCGCGGGAAAATGCATGGTCTCACTGGACGGAAAATGAAATTCCTTTTCCCACCAGAGAACAGATTATGGAGAAGTTAAGCGATCAGGAAACATTATACCCGTCAGCCACCTATTTTCAGTACAGCAACCTTGCGATGGCACTACTCGGTTTTGTGGTAGAAGAAGTTTCGGGACAGCCTTACGATGACTATGTAAACGAGCATATTCTAAATCCTCTCAGATTGGATGATACACGCACAGATATGCCGGAAGAATTATGGGGGTCCCAGTTAGCCATAGGTCATGCCATGGAAAACATGGATGGCGAACAACCATCGGTTCCCTTTTTTGATGCAAACGGCGTTGCTCCGGCTGCGGGTTTCAGCTCTACAGTAAAGGATCTTGCTAAATTTGCAGCGTGGCAGTTTCGCCTTTATGACGCAGAGGAAGAAGAAATCCTTCATCCTTCCACTCTCAAAAACATGCATAACATCCATTGGATGGACAGTGATTTCGGCACTACCTGGGGATTGGGCTTTTCCGTTTATAAAGGGCCTGATGGAAAGAAATGGGTTGGTCATGGAGGACATTGTCCCGGTTATAAAACATCCCTGGCACTTATTCCGGAATCTAAAATGGCATATTCCGCATTTGTAAATTCAAGCAATGCAAATGCAGGAAAATATGTAAGAGGAATTCACGGATTACTTTCCAAAGCAGCTTCGATTTCAAAAGATGAAGAGGCCGATTATATTGATGAGCTGCAAGAATACATAGGAGTGTACAGGGGCAACGGCATGGGCTGGCATTCGTATTATGGAAGCTGGGGAGATAAGCTGGTTTCGATTGGTTTACCTTCAAATAATCCCGCCGATGGTCTTGCTACATATAAGCGGGTAGAGAAAGATCACTTTGTACGAATTCGTGACAACGGAGAAGATGGTGAAAGCCTAAAATTTATTCGCAATGATGAAGGAGAGGTCATTCAGTTAATGGTTCACAACAATTATGTAAGCACAAAAATAGATTTTTAATTTTGTCTGCTCTTCAATTTCAACCTGTAGCAGATTTCTGTAACAACAAGCATTTATATTTATGAAAAGATCCATATCACATTTTACCCTCCTTATTTTCTTCTTTATTTTGACAGTTCCTGAAACAGCAACCGCTCAAATCGATCGGGAATCCGGGAATATGATTTCAACCCGTTCAGAGGTTATTGCTCAACGCGGAATGGTTGCAACAAGTCAGCCATTGGCAACACAAGTTGGTTTACAAGTCCTGAAGAACGGCGGCAATGCAATAGACGCAGCAATCGCAGCAAATGCAGCTATGGGACTTATGGAACCCACGGGAAATGGAATTGGCGGTGATCTTTTCGCGATAATATGGCACGAAGAAAGCCAGCAATTGTACGCTTTGAATGCGAGTGGGCGTTCGCCTCTTGGTTTGTCTTATGATGAGTTGATGGAAATTCTGGAACAAAAGGGAGAAGACGATATTCCGGCTTATGATTTGCTTTCTGTATCGGTTCCCGGTGCAATAGATGGCTGGTTTGAAATGCATGAACGGTTTGGTTCAGCGTCCATGGAAGATATTTTAGCTGAACCTATTTGGTATGCTGAAAACGGATTTCCGGTGAGTGAAGCCATTTCAGCAAGCTGGAGACGAAGTGCCCGTTTTTTAAGCCGACAGCCCGGCGCATTCAAAGAAACCTTTACTTTTGATGGCCGAGGGCCAAACAAAGGAGAAATTTTTAAAAATCCGGATTTGGGAAACACATTCAGGTTACTTGCTACTGAAGGAAAAGACGCATTTTACCGGGGAGAAATAACCGAAAAAATAGACGCCTGGATGAAAGAAAATGGCGGCTATCTCCGCTACGAAGATTTTGATAAGCACACTTCCACGTGGGTAGAACCTCAAACCGTAAACTATCGGGGATACGATGTATATCAGGTTGGTGGAAATGTACAGGGAACAGCTGTTCTTCAGATGTTAAACATTCTGGAAGGATTCGACCTGCAGGAAACGGGGTTTGCTACTGCTGAAACCTATCATTTGTTTATCGAAGCGAAAAAACTCGCTTTTGAAGATCGTGCAAAACATTATACCGATTCCGATTTCTACGATATCCCTTACGATAAACTATTATCCAAGGAATATGCGGAAGAACGGCGGAAATTGATTGGGGAGAGAGCACGCAGAGATCTCACAACGGGTGTTGATGTGTTGGAAGACGGTGACACCATTTATCTGACAACAGCAGATAAAGACGGGAATATGGTTTCGCTCATCCAAAGTAATTTTCGGGGGATGGGTACCGGATTTGTAGTTCCGGGAACCGGATTTAGTTTCCAAAATCGGGGGGAGCTTTTTTCACTCGATCCAAAACATCCAAACGTATATGAACCGGGTAAAAGGCCATTCCACACGATCATTCCGGGATTTGTTATGAAAGACGGCGAACCGTTTATGACACTTGGAAACATGGGCGGAGCATATCAACCGATGGGACATGTGAGCTTGATTACTAACGTGATCGACTTTGGAATGAACATGCAACAGGCGGGAGATGCTTTGCGGTGGGAACATTCCGGTTCTACCCAACCTACGGATGGATTAAACAACAAGCTCGAAGATGTTGGCATGGTCAGCATTGAATCTTCCATTGATTATCAGGTAGTTCGTGACTTAGAGGCAATGGGACACAGGGTTCAAATTGGTCACAGTTTCTTTGGTCGTTTCCAGGCTATCATGCGTGATCTCGAAACGGGCGTTTATTACGGCGCTTCAGAATCCCGAGTTGATGGACAGGCTGCTGGATATTGATGAGCTTGATTGGATCCGATTATTAATAAGTTCTAAAAGTCATCCAGAGGGTACTCCCGATGGAACTGCACAAATCACCTTTTGATTGATTCTTGATTGGGCAGACTCTTCACTTCGACAGTTACGCTCCGCTTCACAGGTCTTGTTCTGAGTGACTGATCAGTGTAGATTTGACTCGTTCCTAAGCTCCTGCTTAGGAACGCCAATGGAAGCTCTGCTTCCACCTTCACAGATTAGGGCATTAAAATCTAAACTATTGCTCTTTATTATCTCTCACCAAAAAACTTCCTCGCCTGAACGTCTCGCTCTGACGCATACCAACTTTCTACTTTACATTATCTATTTATCCCGATTCTGCACCAACGAAACCAGATTATTCACTGAGTACAACAACATAAAAGCTGCAATAAAATAAGCAACGGAATCCGGGTTAAAGTAAATCCCAATTCCAATTCCGAAGGTTATCACTCCAAGGATAGAAAGGGAAAACGAGAAGAAAAGAATCAGCCCGAAGATCGCTAAGAATATCCCGAATGTAATTGGGATCAATTCAGGAAATATGAAGACTAAAATTCCTGCCACCAGCGGAATCGCCGATACCACAGAAGGCATTTTGAATGTAAAGAACAGAATACCAAGAGCTACTAAATAACCTCCTGCAATCAAATACAGAAAGTCAGGAAAAATGAGGGTGAGTATCGCAGTAGCCAAAGTTAAAATGGCATTCAGCGTTTGGCGGGTTCTCGGTTTGTGGTCGGTAGTTATTTCTATGATTTGGAGCATGGCAGAACATACAAAATTTGCACAAACAAAAAAGCCCTCACGCTTAGCGTGAAGGCTTTAAAGTGGGACCGGGCGGAATTGAACCGCCGACACACGGATTTTCAGTCCGTTGCTCTACCAACTGAGCTACAGTCCCGATAGAGATTTCAAGCTAATTAGCTTGAAGGGCGACAAAGATATCAGGATTATTATCTAACAGCAATAGAAAATTGGTTTTTTGAATCGGATATTTTAAAAAAACTCAAGCGTATCTGTTTAATACAATTTGAAATTCATTTGCTGAGACGGTAAGAGTTTAGTGTATCATACTAAAAACCTTCAGATTAAAAAGCTCCTCAACATCAAAATAAATCCAGATCTCCTGCATTCGCGGGGAGATGACAAGGCTTCGTTTCATGCCATGTTCGCGAATCAATTCTGGTGTATATCCTTAATACGAATCTGAAGAGTTCTTCTGCCATTCCAGTGATTTTCTTCCACCACATAAGCCATATCAAAAGTGCCGGATCGCACAAATGGTAGATATTCGTGCATGTTAAATCCTATGGCATCAAAAACACCTGAATCGCCCTGGCGGACTTTCATTTTTAAATGCCCGTTTCCAACAATGGTAGGCACTCCAACAGCCTCAACATCTTTGCTTACAAAAATCGGACGGAGGTTGTTAGGCCCAAAAGGTTCGAACTGATGAAGCAGTTTCCAGAATTTCATATCAATATCTTCAAGTTCAAGAATGGTATCAATGTTAAGTTCCGGCTCAAAAGTCGAATCAGATAATCCTAAATAAGCGATCTCTCCCATTCGGCGCTTAAATTCCGTCAACTTTCCTTCTTTGATGGTAAGTCCTGCGGCAAATTCGTGCCCCCCAAATTGTTCGAGCAGATCTTCGCATTTCTTCATGGCGTTGTAAATGTTGAATCCGCGAATGCTTCTTCCGGATCCTTTTATCACGCCATCTACATTGCTCAGCATAATCGCCGGGCGGTGGTATAAATCTACAAGTCGCGAAGCGACAATTCCGATTACTCCCAAATGCCAGTCTTCTTTATAAAGAACCATGATTGAAGCCTGATCCATATCCAGATCTTCATCAATGATTGACAGAGCTTCTTCCATGGTTTTGCTGTCGGTATCCCGGCGCTTCATGTTTACAGCCTCAAGTTCGTGTGCCAAAGCCTTCCCCTTAGCTTCACTTTCCGAGATCATTAATTTAACAGCGGTGGTTGCATCGCCCATTCTTCCGGCGGCATTAATTCTTGGGCCAACCGAAAACACAATTTTAGTAGTGTTAATATCTTCTTTAGGCATTCGGATTAGATCCAGCAAAGCCTTAATTCCATGGCGCGGCTTTTTCCGAATCAGCTGCAAACCTTCTTTCATGAGAATTCGGTTTTCATCGATAATTGGCACAATATCAGAGGCGATAGAAATAGCAATTAAATCAAGAAACTGATATGGAACAGATTTCGGTAATCCAAGACGGGAAGTCGTAGCCTGAATCAGTTTAAATCCAACTCCTGCACCCGAAAGCCCATCAAAAGGATATGTACAATCCGGACGTTTAGGATCGAGAACCGCAAGAGCATCCGGAATTTCATCGCCCACGGTATGATGATCGCAAATGATAAGGTCAATCCCTTTTTCTTTGGCAACAATTGCTTCATTGATGGCAGTTATTCCGCAATCTACAGATACAATGAGATCACACCCTGTTTCTTCTGCATAGCGGATACCGTCAGGATTAATTCCGTATCCTTCTTTAAAACGATGCGGGATATAATAATCCACATCTACACCAAACTCTTTCAGGAAAATGTAAAGACAGGAAGTTGCAGTGGTTCCGTCCACATCGTAATCACCATAAACGAGTACTTTATCACTGTTTCTGATGGCAAGTGCCAATCGGTCTGCAGCCTGATCCATATCCTTCATAAGGAACGGATCGTGAATTCTGTCTATAGTTGGTCTGAAAAAGAGTTTTGCATCATCATATGTTTCTATACCGCGGATAGCCAATAATTCGGCTATTTTCGCCGGAACTCCAAGCTTCTTCACCAAAGAATCGGCAAAAGAGTCTGAGCCCGGCTGAGCGTATACCCAGCGGAATGACATGGTTTACTTTATTTATTTTTTTATACATAAAGGCGAACAGGCGATCAAACCGGAAAGCCAACAAATTTTAAAATCTGATAGCTATAAAATACAATATCAGATGATAAATACTTAATTCGTTACAAATTTAAATTAGGCGGAGCGGGATATATTTGAGGATAAAATCTCATATGGCTCGCTGCTTTTGCTTATATTAACCGTCCTGTTTCCAATCGTAAAAAAGAGATCAGAAATTTGAAAATTCCGTAATTAATACGGAGCTTTTGGAAGCGGTTCCATCCAAAATAAATAAATTGTTACAGTAAATTAAAAATAATGAAGGAAGTAACCCTAAAGAATCCAATGAAAGAGAACAAACCTGATCCCAATTTCGAGATCTTCAACGCTTTACAACAAAATGAGCATGAGCAGATAGTAATATGCTCAGATCCGGATTCGGGATTAAGAGCGATTATTGCAATTCACGATACAACTTTAGGTCCTGCATTGGGTGGAACCCGTATGTGGAATTATGAAAGCGAAGCGGCGGCGCTTAAAGACGTGTTGAGGCTTTCTCGTGGAATGACTTATAAAGCATCAATTTCGGGATTGAATTTAGGGGGAGGAAAAGCAGTAATTATAGGAGATCCTCATACCGATAAAACCGAGCATTTATTCAGAGCTTTTGGTCGTTTCGTGGACGGATTAAGCGGCCGGTATATCACAGCTGAAGATGTTGGCATGTCTGAACAGGATATGGAATGGGTTTATTCCGAAACTAAATTTGTAACAGGTATTCCTAAAGCGATGGGCGGCAGCGGCAATCCATCTCCGGTAACGGCATTCGGCGTGTATATGGGCGTGAAGGCTTGTGCACAAAAAGCGTACGGAAGTGACTCTTTAGAAGGAAAACGAATCGCTTTACAGGGAGCCGGTAACGTTGCTTCTACTTTTGCCCGATACGCCTCTAAAGAAGGAGCCAAATTATTTATAACCGATATTTACGAAGAGAAAGCGAAAAAGCTGGTAGCAGAAGTAGGTGGAGAATTCGTAAAGCCTGATGAAATTTATGGATTAGATGTAGACATTTTCACTCCTTGTGCTCTGGGAGGCGTTATCAACGACGACACCATGGGTCAATTCAAGTGTGATATCATAGCCGGTGGTGCAAATAATGTTCTGGACGTTGAAGATCAACATGGTCAGGAGTTGATGGACAAAGGTATTATTTATGCCCCTGATTATGTAATTAATGCCGGCGGTTTGATCAATGTAGCCGGAGAACTGGAAGGGTACAATGAAGAGCGATGCATGCAAAAAGCAGGTAAGATTTACGATACTATTCTTGATATTCTAAACCATTCTGAAGAGCATGATATTCCTTCTCATATTGCTTCTAATGAGCTGGCTGAGCAGCGTATTGACCAGGTTAGGAAAACAAAGAAAATCTATTCCTCAAAAGGACATTTTTCCGGAAGGATGGGCGAAATGTACATGACTAGCAGGCGATAAGCTTTAAAGTACATAAGCATTGATTTTGAAAGGGTAATTCACGAATTACCCTTTTTTTGTATCTGAAACTCTGAATAAAGTCATTATCAAGTAGGTAAGATTGATGGCTTTAGTTAAGTTTGATAAGTTCTTCCCTCGTTTGTCTGCCGTACAAGCCTGCGTTCCGAAAAGCACTTTTGCTTGCAGGCATTACTTTGGAGGGTTGGACGAATGCATTGCCGAAGGCATTCCTATGGAAGGAATCTGGATTTAACTAATGAATGCTTTTCGAACAAGTTTTTTAACAAATATCTATGGTTACTGCAAAGCGCTCTATAATCCATGCCTATCATCCAAAATCATAATAGCAATCAAATAAAGCGGCTTAAATCCTTATCTTTTACCGAATCAAAAAAGCAGTTCATTCATGGATAGAAAAGAGTACGAATTTAAAGACCGACTAATAAAGGGAATTACTGAAGACGGAAATTTTAAGATTTCAGTAGTAAAAACTTCTGATGTAGTAAAATCAGCAAAAGAAAGGCACAATTTATCTTTACTGAATACAGTGATTCTGGGAAGAGCTCTCACAGCCACAATGTTATTGGCATCCGAATTAAAGGGAGAAGAGCGCATCAGAATGCGG
Source organism: Balneola sp. (assembly GCA_965267565.1). Lineage (GTDB taxonomy): Bacteria > Bacteroidota > Rhodothermia > Balneolales > Balneolaceae > Balneola. The sequence goes on along the minus strand of OZ254085.1, from coordinate 1,770,044 downwards.
ATGGAAGGCGATGGTCCGATCGGGTTTTTGGTTGCAGAAGCAAATAGTCTTGGAGAGGTTCGCGGATATGTAGGAAACCCATCAGCTGAACTTGATTACTCGGACTCAGAAACTTCTTTCGGGGATGGTCTCGGGCTTGGTCTACTTACTTTTTCGAAGACACTTTATAATGAAGCAGAGCCAAGAACCAGTACCATTCAGTTGGTAAAAGGAGATGTGACATCAGATGTGGCTCATTATCTCGCTCAATCCGAACAAATACTTTCCGGGCTGATTATAGACGTAGGCGTTGATGAAAACGGAGAAGTTACTCAGGCAGGCGGTCTTATGATCCAGAAACTGCCGGATGCTCCTGACGGTCAGATTGATATGTTACAGGAAAGATTGAGTTCATTTCCTCCTGTGCATAAGTTTTTTGAGGACGGTCAGTATATCGACGAAGTGATGGAAAAGGTGCTATCTCCCATCAAAGTAAAAGAACTTTCAAGGCAACTGGTAGATTTCTTTTGCCGATGTAGTAAAGAACGTTTTATAAATGCTCTTTCGATGCTGAATTTCGAAGACCTGAAAGAAATGAAAGGGGAATCTCAGGAAATCGTGTGTCAATACTGCAACAACAAAGAAAATATTTCGAAAGAGGAAATCGCCAAACTGATAGAAACAGCGCAGGCAAAAATGAACTAACATAAAACTCAGGTAAAGCCGAGTGAAATCTAAGCATGCTGTAATTATTGGTGGGGGTTTTGCAGGTGTAAACGCTGCAAAAGAGCTTAAAAATTCAAGCTTCAAAGTCACCATTGTTGATAAGTCAAATCACCACTTATTTCAGCCACTGCTTTATCAGGTAGCTACGGCAGCCTTGTCTCCGGGGGATATTGCAGTTCCAATACGGGCACTATTTACCAAAAGCGATAATATCAATGTCGTTCTTGGTGAAGTTGTAGATATCCACAAAGAACAAAAGAAGTTGATACTCTCCGAAGGAGATGAAATTTCTTACGATTACCTGATAGTTGCAGTTGGCGCCAGTTATAATTATTTCGGAAATGAAAGTTGGAAGCAACATGCGCCCGGATTAAAAACCTTATCGAATGCCCTCGATATAAGAGAGCAAATTCTTCTTTCACTTGAAGAAGCAGAAAGAATAAATAATCCAGAGAAACGAAAACCATTCCTAACCTATGTTGTGATTGGAGGTGGTCCGACAGGGGTGGAAATGGCAGGAGCAATTGCAGAAATCGCAAAGCGAAATATGATGCGCGATTATCGAAATTTTAAAAAAGGAGAAACACAGATATATTTAGTTGAAGCCACAGAAACAATTCTGAATGGTTTTGATGATCCATTACCTGAAAAAGCACATGAATCTTTAGAAAAAATGGGAGTTAATATTTTACTGAATTCTCCTGTGCAGGAAATCAAAGAAAATGGCGTTCAGCTCAAAGATCGCTTTATTGAAACTCCAAATATTATATGGGCAGCGGGTGTTTCCGCTTCGCCTTTGGTACAAAAATTAGAAGAGGAAACAGATCGCATCGGAAGAGTAAAGGTGAACGCCGACCTATCCATTTCATCAGACAAAGATATATTCATAGTTGGAGACGCGGCTTATTTTGAAGATGAAAAAGGAAAGGAGCTGCCTGGAATAGCACCTGTAGCCATTCAGCAAGGAAAGTTTTTAGGGAAGTTATTAAAAAAGGAAGCAAGAGAAGAGCAAAGACCTGAGTTTAAATATCTTGATAAGGGGTCAATGGCAACGATAGGCAGAGCAAAAGCAATTGCGGATATTAAGGGATTAAAAATGTCTGGTTTTATTGCATGGTTGATGTGGGGTTTCGTGCATATTTTCTTCTTAATCGGGTTTAGAAATAGATTCAGAGTTTTTGCGGAGTGGTTCTGGTATTACATCACTTTTAAAAGAGGAGTAAGACTTATCAATAATAAAGAGAAATAGAGTACCAGTCTTATTGCAACAACAAAGAAAATATTTCGAAAGAGGAAATCGTCAAACTGATAAAAACGGCGCAGGCAAAAATGAACTAACAGGATGAATATGGGCAAGTTACGGGAAGAAGAAATCAACAAAATTGTACGCAGGGCAACACTCTTTCAAAAATTTTATGGAAGCCCCTCTTATAAATCAGAGTCAAAACTTGAAAGTGAATATCCCGATCTCTTCGAAATAACAGATTCGCTCAAGCTAAAACGAGCATTTGTAGCAGAAGCATTGATTGAGCATCAGGGAATTCCGGTTGAAGAACCCTTCATTTTAGATGGCGGATTGAGTGAGGCGAAAGTAGTTGGCTTTGCGAACGGTCAAATAGATCCTGAAACAGCCAAAGAGCTAAAAGCTCAGATTGAATATCATTTCAATAATCGGGGAGAAATTAAACACCGAAAAGGTAAAACTATATGGAAGGCGATGCCGGATGGTTTTTCGAGATTTATAGCCACTCATAATTCTCCTGAAGTAACGATGGAACAAACCGGACAGGCGATTAAAATTCAAGCCCGCCAAAGCCTGAAGACCTTTAATAAGTTTTACTTTCCAATGCTGGTGGGAATATTTGCCGCTATAATGTTTTTTGGCGCATCTGTTTTTGGAGCCATGGAAAGTGAAGAAGAGGTTGGCATTATTATGGCGGGTATTTTCGGCTTTGGGTCCTTTCTGTATTCCCGTTTTATGAAGCGGCGAAAGCAAAAAAGAAAAGATAAACTTGTAGATTTAGTAGATCGCCTGCAACAAATATTGGAACGCCGAAGAAAAGCCGGAACCCTGGCTAAGCCTGCTATTTCGATTCCTGAAGCTGATGAATATGAAGGCACAGACGAAATTGAAATTTCAGAAAGAGAGAAAGAAAGCAATCAATAAAAAAACGCCTTCCAAGATGAAAGGCGTTCAAAATCATTGAACTTAAAAGTTCATCAATTATCAGGCATAATTTTATAAACACCGGCGCCGTCAACTCCTACATAAATGTATCCGTCAGGAGCTTGCTCAACGCTACGAACTCTGCCGATATCTTCTAAAACTTCTGTTCGGCTTGTCACCTCAGTCCCGTCCAGTTCAATTAAAACCAGATAGTTGAATTTCAGAGAGCCGACCAATGCTTTTCCTTTCCAGTTTGGATACATATCACTTGTAACGAATGCTAAACCCGATGGAGCAATAGAAGGATCCCAATAGGTTTGAGGTTGTTCCATACCCTCTCTTTCCGTTTCATCCGTAAAAGAAGTACCGTTGTAATTAATACCGTAGCTGATTACCGGCCATCCGTAATTTTTTCCTGCGCGTATGTGATTTAACTCATCTCCACCTCTCGGTCCGTGCTCATGCGCCCAGATTTCTCCGGTTTCAGGATGAGTAGCCATTCCCTGAGGGTTCCGGTGTCCGTAAGAATACATCGCATCAATTCCCTCTTCTCCAACAAAAGGATTATCAGAAGGAACAGAACCATCGTCATTTAAACGATAAATTTTTCCTCCATCAGTAGTAATATCCTGAGGAAGTGCGTCGCGGTTACCACGATCACCAATTGAAAAATAAACATGCCCGTTTCCGTCAAAAGCGATGCGGCTGCCGTAATGCTGTCCCCGACTGGTATTTGGAGTTGCTTTGTACAGAACTTCAGAATCAACAAGCGCATTATTCTCAAGCTTAGCTCGCATAAGTGCCGTATTTGCTCCGTTTCCGCCTTCAGGAGAAGAATAGGTTATATAAATCCAGCCGTTATTTGCGTAATCAGGATGAGTCTCAATATCCAACAATCCACCTTGTCCCCTCGCATAAACTTCAGGTACTCCGGAGATTTCAGCAACCAACTCACCATCGCTGTTTACACGATACAAGTCTCCTGATCTACTGGTAACTAACATATCTCCATTCGGAAGCCAGGTCATTCCCCACGGAATACTCACTCCGTCAAAAAATAATTCAGGACTATAACTAACAGCCTGAGTGGGATTATCTCCTTCATTATTTGTTCCATTACTGTTGGGCTTATCGGAGCAAGCAACAATTACAAGAATCAGAGAAAGAAAGCTTGCGCTGTATTTAATTAATGTATTCATAGTAGTTGAGTTAATTGAAAATTAGGATTGCGGTCGATATAAAAATTGTCGCAGTTCATCGATGTTCATAAATCCGGTTCTTTTTTTAACGACGTCTCCCTGAGGAGTTAATACCAAAACGGTAGGAAAAGCAAAAGCGCCTTTACTTTGAGCAAATTGGCGAGCTTCCATTTCTTCTCCATTAAAACTAATTAGCTCTTCAGAGTTCCCGTTCAGCTTAACAGGGATATAGCCCTGATCAATAACTACCCGCACTGTTGTATCAGGATAAACTTCCCTTTCCATGGCGCGGCAGTATTTGCAGCCTACTTCATAAACATCCACAAGAATAAGTTTATCTGATTCGATTGCCTGCTGCTGAGCTGCTTCAAGTGAAACCCAGTCCGGTGAGTTTTCAATAACCTGCGGTTTTACGTTTTGAAGGGAGAAATATATAAATACTCCCAGAAAACCAATGATTCCAGCTAAAATAAACGTTCTTTTTTTCATGACATCATAATTTAACGCTATAAATTAATACCTTTCTTCGTGAAAATAAGTCAGATTTTGAAAAAATTATGCCCCAAGAAATAGAATCCTATAAGCTCGGAAAAGTTCAGGTAACCATTACTGAGTCAGAAAAAGAGAATAAATTAAATGTTCACTGCTTCGACGGAGAGTTTAAATCTGAGTTTACGGTAAGCCGGTATGAATACGAGAACTACAAACGGCTAATGAACCAACGGATTTCAAGAGCGTTTTCCGGCGAACCAGATGAAGATTGATTGAACGGATCAGAAGGAAATTAACTTTTTTGTGATTTAGTGCTTCCGTGGCAATCAAAAATCACAGAGAAATCTGAATAAACACAAAAATGAAACTGGCTACCGAAAGTACCAGTCCGATCATAAAAATATTGTAGGCGATACGCAGTAGTTTATACTTTTTTGCCAAAACGGTTCCAAGCCCATGAAGATCTCTGGCCATATTATCGTACAGCCGTTCGCTATCCTGCATCAGCTCTTCCATTCCCTCCACATAATCGGCGCGGGTTAGTGTGTAGAAATTACCGAAGAATAAAATATTAGCTCTGTTATTTCGAACATCTTCCAGCGTAACTTTTTCTTTACTTACTCGTGGTCGGGCAGAAAGCACTGCATAAATCATGGAAGCAAGGCAGGTAATCAACAGAACAGTAGTTGGGAGCAAAAGCCAGGGATTAGAATCAATTTTAGGAGAAATAGACGCAATAACAATGGAAATAATAATACCATTGATACTGATCATGATATTCGACTTATTATCCGCAATACCGCTGAGTTCCACATGAGTGCGATACGAGGTTCGGAACATATCCGAAACACCACGTTTACGGGAACCTAATTTTTTCTTTGAATCAGAGTCGCTGGACATCTTTGTAATTTAGATAATTAAAGAATGGCTGAATATAGAAAAATACAGGGAGAACACTCAGAAGAAGTCTAACTTTCCAGCCCAATTCTCTTTAAAATCTCTTCAAATCGTTTATCCTCATGAAGAGCACTTAAAGGATGCATCGTTTTCAGAAAAAGAACGGAGCCAAGCTTTTCATCTATTGCCCTGTTGACGTATTCGAACGCTTCATCACTCATCCCAAGTGCCGCATAAACTACAGCAAAATCCAAGCTCAGGTTTAAATTTGGGTTATCCTGTGCTCGTTTTTTTATGATTTCGAGATTTTTCATCGCCTCTTCTTTATCACCTTGCAGCGCAGCAATGTATCCCAATTGAGTTCCGCCCACATAGTTAGAATTAACAAGCTTCAGATATTTTTTGATGTATTTCAGAGCTTTGTCGTAGTCTTCCAATGAAATATAAACCAAAGCCTTACCTTCGAGCGCTGATCTGAAGAGCGGGTCCAGTTCCAGAATCTGGTCAAAAAGTTTCATAGCGCTTTCATATTTGCCAAGCAGCCAGTTCGAATAAGCATGCTGAAGAAGAGCCGGAAGCGAAACAGGAGCTATTTTAACAGCAGCTTTTGAGTGGTGGTACATTTTATCCAGATTGCCCACAACTCTATAGTAAAGACTCAGTCCGTAGCGAGCTTCTTCGTTATTGGGTTCCAGAGTGATCGCTTTTCTGAAGTTGGCTTCAGCCCGATCAAAATCCCAGTGGTAAAACAGATCAACAAAACCGAGCGCCACAAATGAGTCGCCACGAATATCATTCAGTTCTATGGCTTTAACAGCATATTCTTCCGCCTTAGGGAATGCTTCTTTTCCCTGAAGATGCCCGATGGCTCCAAGAAATGAATAACAATTTGCCAGGCCGGAATAAGCTTTTGTATAAGTTATGCATTGGTCAATGGCTTTTTTGTAACTCTTAATTGCTTTTTGAACCGCTTCAGGTGTACGCTTATTCCAGTAATATAATCCCTGTAAATAATGATTATAGGCGACAATACTGTCGGTTGAAGCTTCGTACAGTTTGCCTTCTGTGTTGAACTCGAAATTATCTTCAAGTTTCTCCACAATTCGTTGAGAAATTTCGTCCTGAACCCGGAAGATATCGGTCATGTCTCCATCAAAATTATCCGACCAAATATGGAATCCATCATCAGCATTAATGAGCTGAGCTGTAACCCGAATTTTATTTCCTGCCTGACGCACACTTCCTTCTAAAACGGTAGCCACATTCAGCTCACGGGCAATTTCACGGATATCTTTTTGCGTATTCTTGTACGCAAATACGGAAGTTCTTGAGGGAATTTGTAACGTATCTAAGTGAACCAGGGCGTTTATAATCTCCTCCGTAATGCCATCGCTAAAATATTCATTTTCTTTATTGGCGCTGAAATTTGCAAAAGGAAGCACTGCAACACTGTTGCGATTTGTGCCTGTAATTTCCTGCACATGATTTTGTTCGGGAATGTCGAGTCCATCATTTGCCAAAGCAAAAATAGCCACGGGATTGAATACATTTTTGAGCTCATGCTCACCAAAAGCTTCTACTTTGATGCCAGGGTGATTTTTGATTTCCTCAAACACCTTCCCTGAAATCATCACACATCCGGCAACCCCCAAAGATTGAACTCTTGCCGCAATATTAACAGCATCACCAAAAACGCCTTCATCATCATGAACCACGTCACCTAAGTGAATTCCGATTCGCAAAGGAACTTTGGGGTCTTTTTTTAATCTGGTCTGAATTTCTTTTGCCGCTTCCACTGCTTTTATGGCACTTGAAAACATACTGAGTGTGCCGTCGCCGTAATATTGCATTACTCTTCCGCTATGTTGAGCGATGCATTTATCTACCACATTCCTCTGTCTGTCTCTGAGTAATTTAGCTTTTGCTTCATCCTCCTGCATCAATCGGGTATAACCCACCATATCTGCAAACATAATTGCAGCGAGCGAACGGTGACTTTTGTTTTTTTTAGGCATGATGTGGGGTACGATTTGAGCTTCTTGAAATGTAATCAATAATGGTGCCAGACTTTACTCTTTTCAGAAGAAAAATCCGGCTTTTATTTCTATGAATTCACCCTCTACGGAAGAACCTATAGAAGAGTTTAGAAGAAATGAGTCAAAAGCATTAAACCAAATTCCGCCACCATAGCCTTTGTGCCAGGTATCTGAACTTTCGCTATCCGCCCACACCCGTCCGGTATCGAAAAATGCAGTTACGCCCAAGCGACCGCCAAGCAAATACCGGTAGAAGTCAAACAGCTCTATTCGGATTTCGGTGTTGTTATAAAAACTGCTTCTTCCTGAAAAACGGCGCCCGTTAAATCCTCTGAGGTTCTGAGTTCCCCCTATTGTGTTTGATTCATAAAAAGGAAACGGACCAAAATTATGAGCGCCACCCGTACGATTGGCAATCACAATTTGAGGACTAAACCGAAGAGGATAAAAGATTCTGAAATCAGACTCCAGACGAGAAAAAGTTTGAGTCGTATTTCTGATCCCAACATTCAGATCTGTACGAAAAGAAAACTTGTATCCCTGTTTTGGGTTGAGTTCGCTGTCTACATCAGTAATTGTAAAAGCTCCAAAAGCTGTATTGAACCACTGGTCTTTAAAAGTACTTGCACTGATTCCCGAGCCCGGATTGGTAATTACATTGGAATCTGTACTGTCATTTTCAACTTCAGTAACGGTAAGTCTGTTTCCAAACTCAAAATCAAATACATCATTTATATTTCTGGATAAGCTAAGCTCTCCGGAATATCTCGTTAAACGAGCTCTGTAATAATTGTTTCCGCGATCAAGCAAAGTAGTTTCATTTCCAAGACCAAAGAAGTTTCGAAAACTTTTTGGAAACAGAATTTCCCCCGAGGCATTCAGGTTCATACGATTTATTCGCCTATACCAAGTTCCATCATACTTCAGATTAGAAGCTCCTGTTCTGGGTGCATAGTTAAAACGAAGATAGTGTTCCACTGCCGGAATTCTTCGAAAACCGTAGCGGACTATTTTTGGTCCGCCACCAATGAATAATCCATCAAAAGAATTATACTCGAAATAATAGCCAGGAAATACGCGATTCCATTTAAAGTCGTTTTCGTAGTTGTATCTGTTGACAGTCGGGTCCGTAGTTAAATGTTTGTGAACTTTTTTATCAGTGATATATTCATTTCCCTTTTCTGTATCAAAAATCTCTAAATCTCTGGAAGTTTTTTTATTCAATTCTGAGGTGTCATAGAGGTCATCTCCGGGACCTCCAACCACCAGAATTCGAATGTTGTTATCGACATCTCCACCGATGAAAAACTCATCGTCACCGCTCATGCCAAATAATCTGAGTTCATCCGTTTCTTTATCAGAAAAAGTACGATCAAAATATTTTTCTCTGAGCTTTCCCTTACCTGAAAGTTTATAAACCCTGACCCGGGTGCTGTCTTCATCAATAGTTTCCACCACAAATCGCTCGCGCTTATTACTTGCAGGAACAGATACCACTCGATTTATCATATCGAAGTAATTATCTGTTACTTTAATAAGGTTATCTCTTCTTGCTTTAAGGTGACCAATAGTTTCTTGCCCAAACTTCTCGAAAACTTCAGGTGGATAATTCTTAACTGCTTTTTCAATTATTTCATCAGTTAGATTATCCTGAATAAATTTTGCTATTCGCATCCAATCCTGATGTGTCAATTGATTGGTAAAACGGCGAGTTTGGTCCAGCGAGTTATAATTTATTCCCTTTAAATAGCCGTATGAATCACCGAAACTTTGATACTGAAAGAATGAACCGCTGATTTTTAAAAAACTTGGTATCAATCCATTCATGTACATAAAAGCAACATCTCGGTCGCGGGGAATTGGGCGATATATTTTTCCCTGCTCATCATCCGGTTCAAAGCTTGCCCATCTCCATTGATCGCTGTGCCTATCCCAATCACCAATGATCATATCCAGTAAACGAGCACGGGCAAACATTTCCTGATCCACACGGTGATCTATATCGCCATCTACTTCCCGAATCATATCACGATAAGCCATCACTTCTTCTGAGCGACCAACACTTGCAACATGACTCATATCGTTGTCTGGTTTTTCTTCAAAAAGTGCTAACTGTCCTCCAATCTGATCAGCATACAATCCAAGTTTAGGATCGTTGGGCACATAATAAATCTTCGGATTAGTATGATAGACATTAATGGCATTAGCTAATGTTGGAATAATCAAAGCGCCATAAGGATTTAAAATGGAAAACTGATCCTGCGCTACATCCAATGCTAATGTTTTTTTAAGGTTTTCGTCCCAGATTTTTCCTGCTTGTTTATCCACGGAACGAAGCACAAATTCATTTCCCACAGAATCTTCCAGATGAAGCGTGTTGGTTTGACCTTTACCTCCCATTCGAACAGGAATTAATCCTCCTTCAACTTCACTGACATCGAAATAAGGAAACTCAGATTCTACCGACCAATATTTTCTGTTGTGGGATCCAAGCAGAGATTCAAAAAGAAATGCTTTTCCGTCATAATCCGGATTGGCAGCTATCACTTTGGTACTGTCTGAATAATCGATATTTGGAATTTCTTCTTCGGTCTGAACTGGATCTCCGTAAGGAGGTTTCATTTGAGTTCGATACAACAATATCTCTTCTTCGTTTTCATCATAGGTCCAGGCTTCCAGCCATACCGAACCATCGCCGTAAAAACGTAGCTTGGTAAACCCTTCGCCTTTATAGTTGAATTCCGCGCCTCTTCCATCGGCAACATAATTTTCTTTGGTGCCGGCACCGGTTACCACATAATGGCGAGTAAGTCTCTTTCCTTCTTCCCTGAAATACTGGAGATTATGAGAATGACCGGAAGCATAAATCAAATGATCTTTGCTTCCCCAAAGCGAACGAAAAGTGTCCGCCATATTTCTGTACTTGTAGTGATTTACATCTTGTTCCAGTCCAAACACCCTTCGGTAAAGCGCATACAATGTCCCAAAAACAGGAGGTTTTAAGTGAGTAGAAGGAGGAAGATATCCACCATGCGGACCGTTTGTAACTAAGGGATGGTGCGCTGCAACCACTAAAAAATCTTTCTCCCTTTTGAGGAGGATATCTTCAAGCTCATTCAGAAAATCGCCACCATCGAATAATTCATACTCTCCCGTATCTCCGTAAGGCTTTTCATGTTTATGCAGCCACCATTGTGTGTCCAGAATTACTAAACGAATATCATCTCTGAGCAAGGGATGTTCGTCGTCATCCATGAGTTCAATATCCACCGGGCCGGGAAAGCCATCGTCAGGCAAAAAAGTATTTCCCCGATCTAAATATTCTTCAACAAATTTTTCTTGTCTGTTGATGGCAGCTAACCCATCTTTTCCTCCACTATCCCAATCATGATTGCCCGGAATAAAAAAGATCCGCCCCGGATAATTTTCAAGGATTTTCATTTGTTCTATGATTCTTCCTTCATAAAACTTGCGGCGAGGATGGGTGGAGTCGGGGAGTCCGTTCAGATAAATATTATCGCCCAGAAAGACGATGGCACTGTTTTCAGAACTTCGCTCCAACTGCGCCTGAAGAATTTTAAGATTGGGTTCTTGTTTTTCTAAAGATGCAGAACCGGCATCACCAATCAGAAATATTTCATAAATAAGCTCTTCTTCCGGAGATGGTGCTTTGCGCCAGTTTTCTGCTTCAGAATTGTAGTAAACTTTGGAAGTAGAACAGGATAAAAAAATGAGCGAGAATAACAGTACTCTGAATTTCATACCTGAAGATAGTGAACCTGATACAGGGTAAAAAGAATAGTGATTGAAGGGCATAAAAAAGCCCTGCAATTTTTTTGCGGGGCTGTTTTTGAATCAACTGTGACCAATATACGGCGGCGAAGGGGCCTCAACCAAATCTAATTTATAATGTATAACTAATAGTAAGTAATATTATATTTATGTAGTTTAATAGCATAGTAATACCTTATAATATAATAATTAAAATAAAGAAAATGCCTCGCAAAATTGGTTCACTTACACTTTATTCGGTTGACGATCTGCATGAGATGCTTGGAATTTCGAAAATGACACTGCGAGCTTATCTCAGAGAGGGTCGTTTGAAAGGAAGAAAACTGGGGGTTAGTTGGTTTGTCACCGAACAATCAATCAGGGATTATTTTGAAGAAGCTGAATCTTCGCCGGAACAGAAACCAACAAGGGCGAAAAAGTATAAATACATTGTTCAGGGAATTAACGATCTTGTAAGTGAAACAGAACATTGTGAAACTATCCAGGATGTGGTACAGACATTGAATGAACAGGCAATTATAAGTTTGTTTCAGGTTCAGAAAATTGATGCCGAAACCGAAGAAATAGTTGAAATAGTAAAAGCACGAGACTTTTTAGATACCCATGATTCCATTTGAAAAAACAGGCCTCGAAGAACTAAGCTTCGGGGAAGAAAAAGAAGACAAGTTCACCATCTTAGTTGACCGGGTTGTAAGCCCTGATGGTATTGATTTGGAAAAGCTAAGATTAGCCGATCCCCGAAATTTTGATCAGGCGTTAATAAATGCCGGTTGTATCATCATGCTGAATGAAACAGAGATTGATGAATTGATTCGCAGAAAGGAGCTGGATCGGGAGAATTTACACCAAAGCTTGTATGATTTAGCGAAACAGGAAGGGATGCTGTGAGAATATCGAATATTCAATAACGAATATTGAATTTCCAATTTCTCAAAGAGGAGAAGCTACTCTTTGGCATGTTAAAAGTATCATGTCATTCTTGTAGACCGTAATAACTTGACGACAGTTTTGGTCATAATGATGCGTCATTCCCACGCGAATGCAGGGAATCTGGATTTCTATTATTGAGAGATTCTTGTTGTAAAGGCTATAGTTTATATCCTGGAATGGATAACATAATCTCTGTCATAAAGTTAGTACGAGCTATAACTTGGATAGCTAAAATATTATTTAGTTCTTCTCAAAAATCTCTCTGCTCGCAATAAACAAGTAATAGTTTTCGCATCATCTATTTCGCCGGAGTGGACCATTTCAACCGCTTCGGAAAAGGGGATTCTTCTTTTGATTACAAACTCATCGTCGTCGGTATTTTCATCAGTCTCAGTTAACCCGGTAGCTACATAAATATGGATGATTTCATCTGCATAACCTATTGCAGGATACAAGTGACCAATGTGCTCAAGTTTCTTTGCGGATAACCCCGTTTCTTCAAGCAGTTCCCTTTCTGCAGTTTTATCCGGATGCTCGCCGGAATCAATTTTGCCAGCAGGAACTTCCAGAAATAGTTTCTTAGCGGGATATCGAAACTGATCGATCAACATTACATCTCCGTTTTCAAAAATGGGTACAACGGCGCAAGCTCCGGGATGCTTTATCCATTCGCGTGAAGAAATGGAACCATCGGGAAGTTCGGCTTCATCATAAAAAACATGTAGCAGTTTCCCTTTGAAAACCTCTTTTGAGCTTTTGGTTTTTTCAATAAGATTAGTTTGGCTCATAATGTGGATTTGTAATTTTCTATGATTCTTATATACTGAGTTCAGGAGTAAAGATAGAAAATGAAGAACTATAAAATAGAAACGGAAGACAGGGGCGATTACCTATATGCGTATTATGAGGCGCAAAGAGATAGTATTCAATTGTCTAATGAAATTTGGAAAAGAATTGCCAATGCGGTTGAAGAAGCAGGTCATACTAAATTATTAGTAGTTGAGAATATCAAAGAGAACCCAAGCACGGTACTTGAGATGTATCAAATTATTCAGGCATCTTTTAATTTGGGCTTTGTGGGCAAATCCATCGCTTTTGTAGACCTGATTGAAGAGCATTTCAAACATAATAAATTCGGAGAGACATTGGCTGTAAACCTTGGGATCAATGCAAGGCAGTTCAAGACAGTACAGGAAGCTAAGAACTGGTTTAAAAAACAACCTTAATTTTAAGGTGTATTTCGTAACAATTATCCCTTTTAAACTACTTGGCTTTATCCATTGATTGAACGTACCTTTGAACAATCAACAATTACAGCTTTTGGATAAAAAGATTAACATAGACGGCAAACAGGTTCAGGTATCGGGAAGAATTTTTACGATTTCTAATTGGATTTCTTTTTCCCGATTTATTGTAGCTGCTCCCATTATTTATCTTCACATTCAAAACGACTACCAGTTCAACACTACGATAATTGCATTGATTTTATACGGTGGTATTTCTGATTATCTGGATGGGCTTGTAGCGCGGAAAACAAACACAATTTCTGAAGTTGGAAAAATGATCGATCCAATTTCAGATAAGCTTTGTGCGGCGGCTTTGTTTATTTACACAGTATGGCTGGGCTGGGTTCCACTTTGGTTTTTAATACTGAATGTTATTCGTGATTCTCTGATTATGATCGGATCTTCTTTTATTAAAGTGAGATATGGCAAAGTAGCAATGTCTATCATGTCCGGTAAAATAGCGGTAAATGCATTGGCGCTTTATTGGATTGCAGTTTTCTTTTTCAGGGATGCAACTCAGGTTCATAATTGGTTGTTATATTTGACTACTGCCATCATGGTGTATTCATTTTTTGACTATTTTAATCGCTACCGCAAAATCATGCAGGGAGCAAAATTTAACTGATCAATGGGATTATTAGACAAACTTGGTTTAAAGAAAAAAGAGACGCTCGATAAAGGGGTTGAGAAAAGCCGTGAAGGAATTCTTAACAAATTAGGAAGAGCCTTTGTAGGTAAAGATCAGGTAGATGATGAAACGCTGGATGAACTCGAAGAAATACTCATTACTTCTGATGTTGGAGTAGCTACCACTCTCGAAATTATCAAGAGAATTGAAGCCCGTGTTGCCAAAGACAAGTTTATGAATCAGGCAGAGCTTCAGGCTTTACTGCGCGAAGAGATTGTAGATTTGTTAAAGGAAAATGATTCAGATAAACCCGCAGAGTTTGATGCTGATTTTCCGATTAAACCACATGTAGTTTTGGTGGTAGGCGTAAATGGAGTTGGTAAAACAACAACAATCGGCAAGCTGGCAAATTTGTATAAAAAAGCAGGAAAAAATGTTTTACTCGGAGCGGCTGATACGTTCAGAGCAGCGGCTGTTGATCAATTAATTATCTGGAGTGAAAGAGCCGATGTCCCGATTGTTCAACAAGGTCAGGACGCAGATCCCGCATCAGTAGCTTTTGACACAGTTTCATCAGCAAAAGCTCGTGGTTCCGATATTGTACTGGTTGATACTGCCGGTAGACTTCACAACAAAAAAGCGTTGATGGATGAGCTTGCTAAGATCAAAAGAGTGATGGGGAAAGTAGTTGATGGAGCCCCTCATGAAGTCATTCTGGTTTTAGATGCTTCCACGGGACAAAACGCAATGCAGCAAGCTAAAGCTTTTACAGAAACTGTAGATATTACCGGGCTCGCCCTCACCAAGCTGGACGGAACTGCGAAGGGAGGAATAGTTATTGGAATATCTAATGAACTTGAAGTGCCTGTGAAATACATCGGGCTTGGAGAAAAGATTGAAGACCTTCAGGTATTCGATCGGGAAAATTTTGTTAATGCACTTTTCGGGGAATAAAAAAACCGGCCGAAGCCGGTGTTTATTAGCAGCAATATTAATTAAACCTCATCTCCTCCTCCACCTCCGGGCTTAGAGCCGCCTCCCGATCCGCCAGATCCTCCATTTCCATCACCGCCATCATGATTTAATTTATTATTTATCCAAGATGTATTTTTAGTAACCATAACGTATTATCTGTTTGTTAAAACTTTAGTAATAAGTACTTTAACAATTATGGTTGTTAATATCCATTTAATTCAAATCTATTCTGCGGTGTTTTGAGATATCTATTTTTGGTCATAGCTATATTTTACTGTACAACAGTATTTGGGCAATACGGTCTTGAAGTTGAGGATCCGACTTTATCTCAGGCAGATATTTTATATCAAAGAGGCAACATAGATGAGGCCCTGGAGGGGTATCAATATTTCCTTTCAAATAATGGTGATAGTCCACAGGATAAATCTGTTACAATTGCCCGGTTGGGGATCGCTTCAATATTGATATATAAAAATGATCTTAAAGAAGCTCAGAATATCATAGATGACATAAGAGAAAATAAAGAACAATCTCTGACAAACGAGTTACAGGCATATGTGGATTTTGTTGAAGGTCAAATTATGTACAACAGGAGTTTGTACAAAGAAAGCGATGAGATTTTTGAAAAAGGGTTAAAGCTGGCTTCCGAATCCGGAGAGAAATTCAGGATTGCACAGCTACAATATGGGCATGGAAGATCAAGACGAAACATAGGAAAAACAAACGAAGCATTAAGATTGTTGAAAAATGCAGCGACTGTATTCGAAAATTTTGATAAAAATTACTATCTGATATTAGCACAAACAGAAATCGGGACAAGTCAATATTATTTAGGCAATACCTCAGAAGCAGAAGCAGTTTTCTTAAAAGCGATGAACACGGCTAAGGATTATGATAACAAGTATGCTCTATCTTATTTGTACACATTTATAGCCGAATTCTATAAAAAGACCGGTGATTACAGAACTGCACTAAAATATTATAATGAACAGGAAGGATTGTTAGAACACATTGGCACCGGCGCATTAGAAGCCCGAGTTTATAATGATATAGGAGCCGTGTATTCTTTCCTGAATGATGGAATTAGAGCTCTTGAGTACTATAACAGAAGTAGGGAAGCAAGAAAAAGAGCGGGACTCAGACCCAATGCTGTCACTATTTCAAATATTGCCTTAGTTCATCATGGAATGGGGGATTTAAAACCCGCAGAAGAGCTTTACCTGGAGGCTCTTGAAATTTTCGAAGAAAGAGAGGAAATGTTTTGGATGGTCAAAATGAATGAGTTTTTGGCTGACCTCAGCATTGATAAAAATGAACCTGAAGTAGGTATCAGGTACGGCAAAAAGGCTGTGGATTTAGTTGAAAATTACGAGACTAAAGATTTGAAAGCAGCTGCCCATCTTGTACTGGCAAGAAATTACACACTAAAAGGAGATCACGAAAAAGCACTTGTTCACTATAAAAAATCTTATGAAAATAACAGATCAGTTCGTGGTCAAAATTTGGTTTATGCCCTTACAAATTTATCGACGGCTTATTACAGAGCGGGTTCAGACAGTGCTTTTATAGTTGCGGATGAGGCATTTGAAGAAATTGAATGGTTAAGAGGAAATATTTCCGGAGATTATTTGCAGTCAGAGATTTTTCGTTCTTATGCTACCTTCTTTTTTAAAGTAGCAAGCTGGCATATTGAACTGAACAACGATTTTGAAAAAGCTTTCGAGATTCTTGAAAAGGGGAAATCAAGATCTTTGTTAGACCAGATAGCGGGCTCCACCTCTTTAGATAAATTTGTTGACGAAGCAACATCGCTGGATATCCTCAGTAAATCCAAAGAAATAGATAGGCTTTACAGAGAGTTTGAATCTACAGATGATGAGAAACAAAGGACAGAGCTAAAAAACCAGATTAATGATGCTAAACTTGAGTATCAGTTAACCATTAACGAAGCCTTTAAGAATAACCCCGAGTTCAACAGATTGGCCTCTCCTGAAATTATAAGTCTGCAGGAAACAAAAAATCTATTGGATAAGGAATCGGCTGTTATTGAGTTTGCCACTTTTAACAATGTGTTGCTGACGCTCATAATCACAAAAAAAGAAGAAAAAGCGATAATTAAAGAAATACCAAATGTCAGATATTCGCGCCGACATCTAAGCAAGCTTGTAAACGGGTTGAGAGAAGCCATCCAAACTTCTTCGCCGTTAGATTCGATAAAAAAATATTCTGACCCTCTCTATAATCTTCTGATTGAACCTATAAAAGCGAACTATCCTGAAATCGAAAATCTGGTATTGATTCCTGACGTTTCGTTGAATTATTTACCTTTTGAAGCTTTGACGTCCCCTTCCGGTAAATTTGCTATAGAGGAATACAAGATTAAATACCTTCCGTCGGTATCTCTTTTCAAATATATTCCTGAGCCACACCGGGAAAATGACCAGGAATTATTGGCGGTAGCCGGATCAGGATTTCAGGAAGGAAATTCGGCTGATGAACTCAGATCTCAGCAAAGTTTTGCTTCTTTACCATCTACGCTGATGGAAGTGGATTCTATCGCTACAAAATTTGAAAGAGTTACTCTGTTAAAAAATGATGATGTTTCTGAGGCCGGCATCAAGCAACTCGACTTAGAAAACTACAAGTACCTGCACTTTGCAACCCATGGAACTGTAAATGAAGATGATCCATCACAAAGCGGTCTTATTCTATCAAAACGAAACGACCTGGAGGGCTTATTTGGAGAAGATGGATTACTTAATAGTGCAGAAATAAGTTTACTAAATATAAATGCTAATTTGGTTGTGCTCAGCGCATGTAATACAGGATATGGCAGAAATGTGGTGGGAGAAGGCTTGCTTGGTCTTCAGCGGGCATTTTTGAAGGCGGGGGCATCTTCTGTGATAGTCAGCTTATGGAGTGTTTACGATAAAAGCACGGCATTGATGATGGCCGATTTCTATAAAAAGTTAAACGAATACGAAGAGCAGGAAATTGGATTGTGGAGCAAAGCAATGATATGGATGAATCTTTACGAGGCGCCTATGTTTGGTTACAAAGAACAAGCATTAAGGGATGCTAAACTCGCAATGATTGAGCACCCCTATTATAATCACCCGGTGAATTGGGCGTCTTTCGTTCTTATCGGAAAGTAGAATTTAGTTTCTTGCTTCGACCTGAGTCTTTTCTATAAACTCCTGATTATCAACCAGCGGTCGTTCATCAGAATTTGCGAGTAAAGCAGTAGTCATATAAACAAGCTGAGTTCTTTTAACCAACTGTTCCCATTCAATTTTATCCACTGAATCTGAAGGCCTGTGGTAGTCAGCATGAACACCATTAAAGAAAAAGATAAACGGAACCCCTAATCGTCCAAAATTCCAGTGATCACTTCTTCTGTAAAACTGGTTCGGATCATTCAGATCGTTATAGCGATCGCTTAAGTCAAGATTTACGGTTTGTTGATTTGCCACTCTCAATACGCTGTCAATACCCGAAGAAATAATCTCTCCTCCAATCACATAGATGTAATCTTTATTTTCCTGATGTTCTTTATCCACGCGCCCTATCATATCAATATTAATATTAGCAATAGTATTTTCGATCGGAAAAATTGGGTGATCTGAATAATATCTTGATCCCAGTAATCCCATCTCCTCTCCTGAAACATGCAGAAACAACACGCTACGTTTTGGACCGGCGCCCGCTTCTTTTGCGGCTTTCATCGCCTGAGCAGTATGTAACAAAGCTACGGTTCCGCTTCCGTCATCATCAGCGCCGTTGTAAATTGTATCTCCAGTTGAATCAGGTCTGCCTATTCCCACATGATCATGATGAGCGCTAAGAACTACCACTTCATTTTTGAGAACGGGATCGCTTCCTTCCAGATATGCGACAATATTAGAAGCTTTAACGGTATTTTCATTTACAGAAACATCATGAGACAAGTTGAAATCGAGCTGTTTCGGGGTAAAAGAAGCAGGGTTTTGAGATATGGAAGAAACTAAATCAGTTAAACCCGAAGCGCCATCCACATCAAGGATTTTAGCGGCAAGTTCCGGATGAATTCTGTTCCATGCAGTGCTTCGGGAGGTTCCGTTTTGCAGATAAGCAAGCGACATTCTGCCCGTACTTCCTAATCTGGATTGAACCTGACCGGCACTTGTGGAAAATCCGGATGGATCTTGATAATCCATAATCAAAATTACACCTGCTGCACCGGAACTTAACACGCTTTGAAGAGCTCGTTGATTTGTTTTTTGCCTATCAAAAAGCACCATTAACCACTTATCTGCTACTACGTCAGGCAAATGATTGATATCGTCTCCATTGCTCATACCCAATCCGGCGAATACAATTTGACCTGAAACATCATCATTTCCGCCAAAAATGGTAACGAAGTCTCCGGTTTCTTGCTTGTTTAAAGAGGTTTCGCTGATATAATTTCCTTCAGCATCAGTTACTAAATATGAATAAGACTCAATAGAAGGGGCATTCAGATCATAGAATTGTTCGTAGGTTCCGTTATCACCAACCGGTTCAAGTCCAAGTTCTGCATATCTCTGAGTTATATATTCGGTTGCTTTCTCAATTCCTTCTTCACCGGTTTGCCGGCCTTCAAATTCATCACTCGCAATAACAGTAAGGTCATTTTTTAATCCTTCTATAGTAATAGTTTCATCAAAGTCGCCAATATCTGCGGAAGGAAGTGTAGAAGTTTCTTTTGAACTACTGCAGCTTATAAATAAAGCTACAATTAGTAAATAGAATATATTTTTCATTTTTGGAAGTTTAAGCACTTATAATTTCATCTACCGGCTTCAGGTCAATGTAAAAGTCGGTGGGGTCTTCTTCGATAAATAAATTAATTTGTTGCTCTTTTATCATTTCTAATATTGCAAGAAAGGTAACGACAACGACGACCCGGTTTGTTAAGTTTTTGCAAAGGCTTCGGAAATTTTGACGCCCTCTTTCGGTAAGAGTTTTCAGAACAAATTCGGTTTGTTCCTCCATAGTTGCTTCAACCCGATTCACTTTGTGAACTACCCGTTTTCTCTCAATATCCGTGAGTACTTTTCGGAAAGCAGAAATAAGATCGAACAGAGTAACATCTTTCAACGCTTCACCGGATGCTTGCTGTTCCACATCATCTGCTTCGGGATAACCACGCATGTATCTTTTGCGGGTTTCCTCATCAAGATCAGACATTTTAACCGCCATCTCTTTATATCTTTTGTATTCGAGAAGCCGCTGTACTAATTCATATCTTGGATCTGTTTCATCAATTTCATCGCCATCCTCTTCTTCACGGGGCAGCATCATTTTTGCTTTGATAGACATCAACATACTCGCCATCAAAATAAATTCGCTGGCCACATCCAGATCAAGTTCTTCCATCAAATTGATGTATTCCAGATACTGCTGGGTGATGTAAGAAATAGGAATGTCATAAATATCCAGTTCATCTCTCTTGATAAAGAAAAGGAGCAGATCTAAGGGACCTTCAAAATTGTTTAGTTGAACACGATACATGTATTTAATCTAATTGTATAATGGGTAAAATTCTTCATTTTCTTTTTGAAAAACTCGCTTATTTTAAGGCTCAGGATATTGTGTGATAAAGTATGGATTATTCAAAGTTTGTGACAGCTGTTTTAGAAGATGACAGAAAGGCAATGGACAGTCTTTCTGAAGTTATTTCTAAAGTGCTTGTAAAGTTTTTGCTGGTAAGGCTTGGTGCTTCTCTTGAGGATGCAAAGGATTCAGCTCAAAATGCAATTATGCTCTCCATTGAAAAGATCAAAAATAATGAGTTGGATAATCCTGATTCAATCATTCATTACTTGTTCAAAACTGCGAAAAATAATTATCTGAAAGAGCAAAGAAAGCAAAAGGAGAAAAATTACGAAGAAATACCGGATCATTATTCAGAGCAGGGAGATCAGTTGAAAAACCTATTAAGCAAAGAAAGAAAATCCATCTTGGAAACTTGTATATCACTGTTGAAACCGAAGCAGCTGAACTATATAAGCTACTGGTTTAATAACCCTGCGGCAGACAGTTCCATAGTTGCTGATCACTTTGGAATAAGCGTAAACAATGCGTGGACAAAAAAACATCGTATCATACAAGTACTTAAAGAGTGCTTCGAAAAAAAAATTAATAAATAGTGTAAGGAATGGTGGTCGAAAGGGTCTTACTTGTCACGTGGCTTAATGTATCAGAGATACATTACTTTTTAAACAGGAGTAATTATGGATAATAGTTCAAGAGAAGAAGACATTTACAAAAAAATTGACCAATACGTTAAAGGAAATTTAAGCGAACAGGAAATAGAGTCCTTATGGGAAGAGTTTGCAAAAAACCCGGACTTACTGAGCGATTTGGAGTTAGAGTTAGAGGTTAAAGAAATACTGAGAGAGCGGGCAGTTAAGAAATCCGGAAAACCTTCCAAAATTCACAAATTACCAAACTGGGTATGGCATGCCTCGGCAGCTGCAGCAGTAATTCTGGTTGCTTTAGTTCAATTATTCAGAGTGGAAACTCCAACAGAACTCGAAGATTTCATAGTCATGAATATTCCTAATGACCAAATTGAAACGGCTGACGGAATTCGAGCTAAAGATGTGGTAATAAGCAGCGCAGATTCACTTCTTAATCTTGGTTTTGCAGCACTTTCTTCCGGAAATGAAGAAAAAGCGCTGGAAATTTTTAACGAAGTCATTCAAAACTACGAGCAAGAACCGTACGCTTCAAAAGCATATTTAAACTCGGGCATCATCCAGTACAATGAGGGAATGTACGAGGAAGCTGTTTCAAGCTTTGAAGAAGCAGCAAACCGGGCGCAGGATAACCGAATGATTTCCGAGAAAGCATACTGGTATCTCGGAAATGCTTATATCAATATCGGCGAAAAAGAAAAAGCGCTTGAGGCTATAGGTGAAGCTTACAACAGAGATGGTGTTTTCAGAAAGCCGGCTTTTCTTTTATACAGAAAGCTCAGCTACGATTTAGGCGAAATTGATATCGAACAGGAAGCCGAAAAACTGGAAAACTAATCCACTAAAGGAATAGGCAAGGCATTATCTTTCACGTGCCTCATCAGTACTTTATGGGTGGCCACTTTCTTTTCACCCTTTTGCTTTTCAACTTTTTGATAGTCACCCGATTCGGTCAACATCCATCTTTGCATATTATCTCTCAGATAAACGCTTAGCATAAACTGAAGATATTTTTTAAGCTTTGGAGCTTCAATCGGGGTTATGGCTTCAACCCGGGCATCCAGATTACGATGCATCCAATCCGCAGACCCGATAGAATAAAGATGCTCATTAGCATGCTGGAAATAATAAATACGAGAGTGCTCCAAAAAACGCCCAATTACAGAATGAACCCGAATATTTTCGCTTAATTCTTTCTTTTGTGGGATCAAGCGACAAACTCCTCGCACAATTAAATCAATCTGAACACCGGCTGCTGATGCCTCATACAGTTTTTGAATGATTAAAGGATCTTCCAAACTATTCATTTTAGCAATTATCCTTGCCGGGCGACTATTTTTGGCTTCTTCTGTTTCAAACTCAATAAGCTTAGTCATTTGAGGTCGGAGGTGTTTTGGGGCCACCATCAACTTTTCGAAAGTTTGTTCGGGCGCAAAACCGGTAAGCAAATTAAAAATGTCCGTTACATCAGAAGAGATCACATCATTACAGGTGAAAAATCCAAGATCCTCATACAGCTGAGCAGTATCGGGATGATAATTTCCCGTTCCGATATGGCAGTATGTTCTCAACCCATCTGCTTCTTCCCGAACAACCATTGTAAGCTTGGTGTGAATTTTTAATCCAGGAATTCCATAGGCGACATGAACGCCGCAATTTTCCAACTTTTGCGCCCAGGTAATATTTCTTTCTTCATCAAAACGGGCTTTAATTTCCACTAACACAGCAACCTGCTTTCCTTCTTCAGCAGCATGCATTAGAGAGTGCATTAATGGAGAATCTTTAGAAGTTCTGTACAAGGTTTGTTTGATTGCCAGAACATTCGGGTCATTTGCAGCTTCCTCAATAAAACGTTGAGTAGAAAGAGCAAAGCTGTGGTACGGATGATGCACCATAAATTCTCTGTCTCTGATCACCTTAAAAATACTCGGTGTTTCTTCATCCATTTCATGCCTTAATGCAGGATGAATTACAGGGTTCCAGGAACGGCCTTTAAGTCTGGGATATCCCGAAAGCATTGAGATTTGCATGGCATCAGCAAGTCCGATTGTGCCTTCCATTTCGTACACATCATTCCAGTTGATGTTCAGGTTTTTAATCAAATATTTCTTGATGTGCTTAGGCATCGCTTTTTCTAACTCAAGACGAACAATCTCAGAAAACTTTCGCTCACGCAGTTCGTCCTCAATAACTTCAAGCAGATCATCCGCTTCTTCTTCTTGCCGCTCTAAAGAAGCGTTTCTGGTAACACGAAACATATGAGCAGAAAGCACTTTCATGCCTGGAAAAAACTGTTCCATTTTAGAACGGATAAGATCTTCAATGGGAACGAGGATCACTTTGTTACCTCTTCGGTGAACCTGAATAAGCCGGGGACGGTTGGCGGGCACTTTCAACCGGGCAAAAGATTTTTCCTTGGTTTTGGGGTTTTGAAGCTCAATCGCAAAAGACAAACTTTGGTTTGAAATAAAGGGGAACGGGTGCGATTCATCTACTGCAAGGGGAGTAACTATTGGATAAATCTGCTTCTGAAAAAACCGGTCACTCACCTTTCTTTGATAATCGGTAAGCTCAGAATATTCTTTAATGCAGATTCCTTTCTCTGCAAGAGCGGGCACCAAATCATTAAAAAAGCAATTCCTGTAGGTTTCTATCATTTTGAGCACTTCCTGACGAATAGCTTTCAACTGATCAGAAACAGACATTCCGTCAATGGAGAGTGATTTAACACCCGCCATTTGCTGACGTTTCAAACCTCCTACCCTTTTTTGAAAAAACTCATCGAGATTGGAGCAAGTGATACCAATAAATTTAACTCTTTCTAAAAGCTTGGTCTTAGGATTTAACGCCTCAGCAAGTACCCGTTCATTGAATTTTAACCAGCTTAGCTCGTAATTGAAGAAATAATCGGATCCATAAATTTTTAAACTGCTGGAGCTCAGATCTTTGTGAAGGCCCTTTTCTTTAAGGATTTCATTCTTTTTAAGATTTGCCAGTTTTTTTCCACGCCTTTTTTTCTGAGACTCTATCGGGTCGTAATCAAGTTCATCCGGCGAAAAAGAATTATTCTTCATTATATCTTCCAAAATTCAATGCGCATTTCGATGATAAACTAAGTATAATTCTTTAAAGTTAGTGTAAACTTATACAACCAATACACGTGCATAACCCACATTTAAATCCTGATATTAAAGAAGAAGCTTTCGAAAACTCCGTGCGACCTTCATCCTTGGATGAATTCATTGGGCAAAGCAAAGCAATTTCAAATCTGGAAGTTTTTATCAAAGCTGCAAAACAACGGGGAGATGCACTTGATCATGTTATACTTTCCGGCCCTCCCGGTTTGGGTAAAACCACACTTTCTCACATTATTGCACAGGAAATGGGGGTGAATATTCGCCCCACTACAGGACCAGTTCTCGAAAAACCGGGAGATTTGGCAGGAATGCTAACCAATCTGGAAGACGGTGATGTTTTATTCATTGATGAGATTCATCGGCTTAATCCTGTTATTGAAGAATATTTGTATTCGGCGATGGAAGATTTTAAGCTGGATATAGTTATTGATTCCGGCCCAAATGCACGGAGTATTCAAATTGAGTTAAACCGGTTTACTCTTGTTGGGGCAACCACCCGAAAAGGGATGCTTACAGCGCCATTGCGCGCCCGTTTTGGTATCGATATGAGACTGGATTATTACGAGGTGGAACTGCTTCAAAATATAGCTTTGAGAACATCAGGCATCATGAATTTCGGGATTACCGATAAAGGAGCTTTTGAAATTGCGCGGAGAAGCCGGGGCACACCAAGAATCGTAAATAAATTACTGCGCCGAACACGTGATTTTGCACAGGTGGAAAACCTTACAGAAATTGATAAGAAAATCGCTGATAAAGCACTCAATGCTCTGGATGTGGATGCAAATGGTTTGGATGAAATGGATATAAGAATGCTTAGAGCCATTATTGAAAACTATGCCGGAGGACCGGTTGGGTTGGGAACACTGGGAGTGGCGGTCGGTGAAGATAAAGGAACTATCGAAGAGGTTTATGAACCGTATTTAATTAAAGAAGGATTTCTTCAAAGAACGCCAAAAGGAAGAGTTGCAACTACAAAAGCCTATCAATATTTGGGGTTAGAGAGGAAAGCGGATTCTTCACAGATATAATTTTGCAACAAAATTTAATTGCTGGAATTTGATTCTTTCATATGAAAATCCAAGGACATCGAACCATCAATTTGATCGCTTATACTGATTTCAGCAAGTTTTCTTCCGGCCTGAATCAGTGGTAAACACACGGCATTGGCACCGGCTTCCTTGAGCGCCTGATGTTCTTCATCCCGCATTGTTAACGCATAAATGTCTTCAGTAAAACCATTTTCCCGAAGCATTTTTGTAGCCTGAAGTTTAGTATCAGCATAAGGCATTGCAAGCATAATGGCTTTAATATCTTCGAGATCGATATTTTCCCATAGTTCGGCATCCTGAGCATCTCCATAAACAACTCTTCTCTTTTTGCCGAGGTTATATTCAATTTGAGCAGGATCGGAATCCATTCCGGTTACTCTGTATTCTTTTTCTTTTAGAAAATCGTAAGCAGCAGCGCCTGCCTGCCCCATTCCTACCACTAAATATTCTGCTCCACCTAAGCTTACTACTTGCTGTCCCGGGTGTTTTACATCTCTTTCAAATGGGATAAGTTTCCCCTCAAATTTTCGCCACAACTCGTTGGAGCGTGAAGCCAGAGGAGCATTAATGACATACGACGCGGCCGTCAATAATGCGAAAACGATAATTAAAGACTGAGGAATAAATCCAGCCGAAGCAGCTACCATACCAGCAATTAATGTAAATTCACTGAATGAACTGAGCGTGACGGTTACCATAAATGAGTTCCTGGATCTCAGTTTGAATAAAATCAGCAAAAAGAAGAACAATACAGCTTTGATTGGAAGTACAGCAAAGAGAACTCCTGAGAATAATAAGTCTTTCATTTCAGGGAGACCCTGAAGTCCGACCTCGAGAAAAAATCCAACTAAAAATGCTTCTTTAATTCCCCACAGTTTTTCAGAAAGCTCGTCTGATTCATGAGTTCCCGAAAGCAGTGCGCCGGCAACCAAGGCTCCTAATTCTGAGGAAAGCCCTAAGAATTCAAATAAATAAGCACCACCAATGGCTAAAATTAATCCGTATAAAAGTTGAAGATCTTCATGTCCACTGGCGGTTAATAACTTAAAGAGCAATGGACGAATGAGAGGTAATGCGAGCAAGCCAAAACTCCAGACAGAAGGTGCGCCACCACCTGTAAGTGCTAATACAGTAATAGCTACTAAATCCTGCAATATTAAAATACCGATGGCTACACGAGCGTGAAAGGCATTTAATTCGCCACGGGCTTCCAGCGATTTTGCAGCTAAAACTGTACTCGAAAAACCTAAAAGCACTCCTATGATCAATCCTTCGATTGGTGAATATCCGAAAGCGACAGAAATTCCGAAGAAAATTGCGGTACAAATTATTAAGTGAATACTTCCGGCTCCAAAAACTTCGGGGCGGATAATGTTTTTAATTCTAAGATGGAGTCCAACAGTAAAGAGAAGAAAAATTACTCCGTAATGACCAATTTCATGAAGTAATCCGTTTTCATCCGTAACTCCAAAAAAAGAAAGAGTGATTCCGGCTGCCAAATAACCAATAAGTGGCGGAAGTTTTAGTTGCTTCAAAACCATCCCCAGGATGTAAGCGAGACCGAGCCAGAGAATTACCATCTTATTGAATTATGAATGTTTGCCGAAGGCATTCCTTCGGAAGAATTATTAATGCTGAATTGTAATGAATTTATTCGTCATTCATAATTTAGAATTCAAAATTCTCTGGATTTCTTTAATCTCATCTTCATTTACCATGTGTCCCATGCCTTCGTAAAGTTTCTTGGTGACATCGGCATTTAACTTTTCAAAAATCTGCTCGCTTTCATGTACTCTTTCTTTTGGAATATGCGGATCAATATCGCTGCAACCAAAGAATACCGGGGTTTGCTTAAGATCTCCTGAAAAAGACTCGGCATGAATTTCATCGCCAATCAAACCGCCACTAAGAGCAAATAATCCTGCATACTTTTGTGGATGTTTAGCCATGAATTCCGAAGCCAGACAAGCTCCCTGAGAAAATCCGAGGATGAATATTCGATCAGTTGAAATTCTATGCTCTGAAACACTATTAATTATATCCTGAATTGCTTGTAATCCGGAATTAATTCCCGGCTGATTTTGATTTTGTGGAGCCATAAACGAATACGGATACCATGTAAATCCATTAGCTTGTGGTGCTAAATATGTAATTTTTCCCTGATCGTCGAATTCCTGTGATAAACCTACAATGCTTTCTGCACTTGCTCCACGGCCATGAATCATGATCATAACATGCGTTGCGTCTTCTAAGGCAGCACCCGATTGTACCACTTTCTGGTTTTGATGTGGATGATTGCTCATAATTAAATCTCCAGTTCAGGTAAGGTATTTTCGATCAATTTTCTGCGAGGCTCTAACCATGGCGGCAGAATCAGCGTTTCTCCGAGATGTTCGAATTCCTCATCTACCGCGTAACCGGGGTCATCGGTTGCAATTTCGAACAGAATACCATTCGGCTCTTTGAAATACACAGATTTAAACCAATGGCGATCGATAACCTGCGTAGGTTGCAATCCTTTTTCCAGAACATGTTCTCGCATTTCTTTCAGATTGTCTTCATTCTCCGCGCGGAAAGCCACATGATGGACAATGCCTCTTCCTCCTTTGCCTTGTTTTTCATCTGATGCTTCAATAAATACGTTCTGCGCAACATCAGCTGCGGTTGAATATCGAGTGAGATTATCTGAAGATTCTTTCTCTTCGAATCCGAAAATATCAGATAGAATTTGCGCTGTTGCCTCAGGATTTTCCACTCTAAGTCGGCTTCCCCAAAAGCTTTGAATATTGTACTCATGAGGAACGGAGCTTTCGTAGTTACTAACTTTCTCTTTGGGATTACCGGTGAATACTAAATCCAATTCAAGCCCGTCAGGATCATTAAACCGAACCGCTTCTTCTCCGAATAAATCAAAACTTTCGGATGGATCCAGATTAAATTCAGCCAGACGACTTTTCCAGAATTCTTTCGAATCTGCCGGAACACGAAAAGCTACATTCACGGCCTCACCGGTACCCGGTTCTCCTTTGTGCGCTCTTGGCCATGGAAAAAATGTAAGACTTGAACCAGGCTCTGCGGCCTCATTTCCGTAAAATAAATGATAGGTGGAAGGATCGTCCTGATTCACGGATTTTTTTACCATTCTCATGCCGAGTTTGTTCACATAGAAATCATGGTTTCGAGCAGGATTTCCTGCAAGTACGCTAATGTGATGAATTCCTTTTTGATGTTTCATAACAACTCCTGTTTAATTTACTACTCAAAAATATAGAATAGTTTAATGTTAAACTATTTGAAAGAATCTATTGCCTGGATAGAAGGTTATTGCTGAAGATAGAGTTCGTTTTTTGAGATAAATAAAAGTTATCTAAATAGATTTCTTATTTTTCATCTTACTTTAAAGATGATATATGAATATTTACGGCATAATAATTTTAATTACCCTTGCTATCGATTTTATTCTCGATTTAGTCTCTAATTATCTGAATCTGAAATCACTATCAAAAGAACTTCCCGAGGAATTTGAAGGAGTATATGATGAAGACACCTATGCTAAATCTCAGCAGTACACCAAAGTAAGAACCAGATTTGGGTTCATAACGGGAACCTTCGATTTATTGCTTTTATTAGGATTCTGGTTTTCTAGTGGGTTCAATTGGCTGGATCAAATTGTGAGAGCCTGGGGATTCGGGGAGTTAGTAACGGGATTGATTTATATTGGGATTCTGATCGTTGCGAAGACTATTATTTCACTTCCATTCAGCATTTATTCAACATTTATAATCGAAGAGCGCTTTGATTTCAATAAAACCACTCCAAAAACTTTTGTTTTAGATCTTGTTAAAGGACTCGGATTGGGAGTTCTGATTGGTGGTCCGCTGCTTGCAGGGATTCTGGCATTCTTTATGTTCACAGGAAGTCTGGCCTGGCTATATGCCTGGGGAGCAATCACAGCGTTTTCATTGATCATGCAATATGTCGCTCCAACCTGGATTATGCCGTTATTCAATAAATTCACACCACTCGAAGAAGGGGATCTAAAAGAATCCATCGAGAATTACGCAGATAAAGTGGATTTTCCACTTCAGGAAGTATTTGTAATTGATGGTTCAAAACGTTCAAGTAAATCAAACGCTTTCTTTACAGGCTTTGGGAAAAATAAGCGAATCGCTTTGTACGATACATTGATAGAAAATCATACCAACGATGAATTAGTAGCGGTGCTGGCACACGAAATTGGACATTACAAAAAGAAACATATTCTGAAAGGCATGATTACGAGTGTGGTTCAAACCGGAGTAATGCTTTTTGTTTTATCGATCTTCTTGCAAGCTGAAGGTTTATTCGATGCGTTTTATATGGAAAACATGGCGGTGTATGCCGGGCTGATTTTCTTCGGAATGCTGTATGCTCCCATTGATATGATTTTGTCAATATTTATGCAGATCGTTTCCAGAAAGCATGAATATGAAGCAGATGAATTTGCTGCTACAACAACAGGAAAACCGAATGATATGATCGCGACTTTGAAAAAGCTTTCTAAGGATAATTTATCCAATCTTACTCCTCATCCCTTTTACGTATTTTTGAATTATTCGCATCCTCCGGTGTTGAAGCGGATCTGGGCAATAAGAGAAATTTAGAAGGAGTTTGTTATATTATTCTCAAACAGCCTCAAACCCATGACCATTTTTATAAATAATAACGATGATATTAAGGAAGTAAAAAAAAGCCTTAAACTTTCCGATACAGGAAAAAAAATGAACATTTCTAAGTATGCAGGAAAGTTAAAGCTCAATTTCGATCCTTTGAAGTATCAAAAGAAAGTTAGAAGCGAATGGGATGAACCTGATCGTTGATTCTAATATCGTGCTTCATGTTTTAGCTGGTAACGAACAGCTTGAAAGCTTACTTGACAATACAACTATTCATATTCCTTTTATTGTTGAAATTGAACTTCTTTCTCACCCAAATATCCGATCCCGAGAACTTGGTTTAATCAAATCGTTTATAAATGATTCTATACAAATTCCTTATTCGGAAAAAATTAAAGAATTTGTAATCGAATTAAGGAGAGAATCAAAAGTCAGAATTCCAGATGCTTTTGTAGCAGCATCTTCCCTACTAACTGACTTTCCGTTAGTAACTGCTGATAAAGGTTTTAGTAGAATTAAAAATTTGAATCTTTTAGAGTTTACATTGGATTGAAATCCCACCAACAAAACATCGAAACCATAGCCATTCACGGATCTTTAGCTCATCAATCGGGTTCTAAATCGGTTGTTCCTCCTATCGAAGTATCCACGAATTTTGAACATTCTGAGAAAGGTCATCAGGAAGAAGATTTCCTATACACTCGCCATTCAAACCCGAATCGATTACAGCTGGAGTCGGTATTAAAGCAGCTGGAAGGCGGAGAAGAATGTGCAGCATTTTCATCAGGGATGGCTGCGATATCAGCCGTTATCCAATCGGTGGAAAAAGGAAGTCATATTCTCGCGCCGGATGATGTCTATCACGGAACCAGAAAAGTACTCCAGAATTTTGGATCGGAATGGGGATTGGAGTTTTCATTTATCGACATGTCCGATTTGGACGAGATCGAATCAGCAACAAAAAGTAACACCTCACTCATATTCGTTGAAACGCCGTCTAACCCGTTAATGAAAATTACGGATGTAGAAAAAGTTTGTGCTTATGCAAAAACCATTCATGCAAAAGTGTGTGTGGATAATACATGGCCAACTCCGTTAAATATGAACCCAATAAGTTTTGGTGCTGACCTGGTAATGCATTCAACCACTAAATATTTAGCAGGTCACAGCGACATTTTGGGAGGAGCAATTATTTCAGCGGCGGGCGATGACT
The DNA here is from genome assembly GCA_965267565.1 of Balneola sp. Lineage (GTDB taxonomy): Bacteria > Bacteroidota > Rhodothermia > Balneolales > Balneolaceae > Balneola. Next base: position 1,738,659 of record OZ254085.1, on the reverse strand, counting down.
TTTTTCAGAGAGTGAGGATGATTCAGCAATCACAAGGAGCCGTTCCTTCTCCAAGAGATTGTTGGTTGTTATGCAGAAGCATCCGAAGTTTCCCATACAGAATGAGAGCACATAATGAAAATGCAATGAAAATAGCGGAGTTCTTGAAAGAACATCCAAAAATTAAGGAAGTGTATTATCCCGGATTGGAATCTCACCCCGGACATGAAATAGCTCGGATACAAATGCAGGGTTTTGGTGGAATGATTTCCATGTTTTATGACGGAGATGAAAAGGAATCCCTAAAAGCCGTGGCTTCTACTAAATTGATTACAAGAGCTACGAGCCTTGGAGGAATTGAAAGTACCTGGGAGCACAGAAGATCAAGTGAAGGTGAAAACTCGAAATCTCCTGAAAATCTGATTCGCCTTAGTGTTGGATTAGAACACGTGGATGATTTGATTGAGGATTTGGATCAAGCTTTAAAATAGTCTCTAAAAAAGCGCTTTTTAAATAATTAAAAGGGAACTATCTGCATTTTGAACTAATTAGAATAATGCAGAACTTTGCAGTCCTTTATTAAACAGCTAAAAACGCCAATACGGCATCAAATCAAAGATTTTTATGGCTAAGGTAGAAGTGGTAATGCCCCAGATGGGCGAATCAGTAATGGAAGGAACAGTAATCGAATGGAGCAAATCTGTTGGTGATACTGTTGAAGTGGACGAAACCCTTCTCGAAATTGCTACGGACAAAGTGGATAGCGAAGTTCCTTCACCGGAAGCCGGAACCTTAGTAGAAATTTTAGTTGAAGAAGGCGATACCATTGAGGTGGGTAAGCCGATCGCAATTATTGAAACAGATGCTGATGCTGCAGGCGATGCCGGAAAATCTGAGCCGAAAACCAAAGAAGAATCGGCCGAAGAAACTCAGGAAGAAGGTGATTCTACTCAGGAGACTTCGGACACTGAAGAAGAAAGTTCGGAATCTGCTGGTGGAGATGGTGAAGGCGAGCGTATCGAAGTGGTAATGCCACAAATGGGCGAGTCGGTTGTTGAGGCTACGGTGATCGGTTGGAATAAATCTGTAGGTGATGAGGTTGAAGAAGATGAAACTCTGTTGGAAATCTCCACGGATAAAGTAGATAGTGAAGTGCCATCCCCTGCTGCCGGAACGTTAGTTGAAATTTTAGCTGAAGATGACGAAACCATCGAGGTTGGTCAAACTATCGCAATTATTTCAACGGGTAAATCATCCGGATCAAGCAGTTCAAAGCCTAAATCAGATTCGGGAAGTGAGAAGAAAGAAGAAAAAGCTACAATGTCTAAAGAAGAAGTAGCTGCTTCTACTCCTGATCAGCTGATGCAAAATGGAGGCGGTTCACCTTCTCAATCTTCCGGAGGAAGCGAACCTCAAAGGATGGGTAGTGACGGAAGATTCTTTTCTCCGCTTGTTAGATCCATCGCAAAAGAAGAAGGAATAAGCCAGGAAGAGCTCGAAAGTATTGAAGGCTCAGGACAAGGCGGAAGAGTTTCCAAGAAAGATATTCTCGGATATGTTGAAGACAAGAAAAACGGCAAGGTTTCCGCTCCTGCAAAATCAACTTCTTCAGGAAGCAGCTTAAGCAAACCGAGTAGTTCTTCATCAAGTGGAGATTCTATTTCTGCAGGCCAATTGAATATTGAATCACCTTCCGGTGATGTTGAAATCATCAAAATGGATCGCATGCGTAAGATGATTGCAGATCATATGGTGAAATCAGTTCAGACTTCAGCGCATGTAACTACTTTTGCCGAAGTGGATGTAACCAACATGGTTAAATGGAGAAATGCCAATAAAGTTGAGTTCCAGAAAAAAACAGGACATAAGCTTACGTTTACTCCGCTATTTGTAGAAGCTATCATCAAAGCGATGTTGGAATTCCCATTGATAAACAGTTCGGTGAATGGTGATGAAATTCATGTTAAGAAAGACATCAATTTTGGACTTGCAGTAGCACTTGGCGAAGGTGGTCAGGGTGGATTGATTGTTCCTGTGATCAAAAAGGCACAGCAAAAGAATTTGGTTGGGCTTGCTGAATCCGTGAATGATGTTGCTGTAAAAGCTCGCAACAAACAACTAAGTCCGGATGATCTTGTAGGTGGAACGATCACGCTAACTAATTACGGAAGCGTAGGAAACATCATGGGGACCCCGATTATTAACCAGCCGCAGGTTGCAATTATCGGAACGGGAGCCATTGAAAAACGTCCGGTAGTTCTTGAAACCAATGACGGCGATGTGATTGCAATCCGACATATGATGTATCTCTCAATGAGCTATGATCACCGAATTATTGACGGCGCTCATGGTGGTGCATTCCTGAACAGAATCAAACAGATTCTTCAGGACTTTGATATGGATCGTTCGGTTTAAGCTCTTGTCATTTCGATAACGGCTAAAGCCGGAAGAGAAATCTAACTTCTGCTAAACGGTTAGATTTCTCGCTTTCGCTCGAAATGACAGTTATAATAACTTTACAGAGACGCCAATTGGCGTCTCTTTTTATATGGATATGAGAACAGCAAAAACAATATCAGAAATTCGAGACCAAGTAACTGAGCTGAAATCTCAGGGAAAGAAAGTGGCTTTTGTTCCAACTATGGGCGCTTTGCATGGTGGACATCTATCTCTGGTAAAAATGGCTCATCAACATGCGGATGCAGTTGTTGTTTCTATTTATGTAAACCCTGAGCAGTTTGCGCCACACGAAGATTTCGGAACTTATCCCCGAACAATAGAAGCAGACCTAAAACTATGTGATCAGGAAAATGTGGATGTGGTCTTTATGCCGGATGATGAGATAATGTATGGTTCAGAGAGAAAGTATTTTAGCATCGAAATTGAAGAACTAAATGTTCATTTAGATGGCGGAAGTCGCCCGGGATACTTTCAGGGAATCGTTTTGGTAGTAAATAAATTGTTCAATATTATAAAGCCGGATATAGCTATTTTCGGTCAAAAAGATTACCAGCAATTCCGGATCATTGAAAAGATGGCGGAAGAATTTAATCATGATGTAGAAGTATTAATGGCTCCTGTTGGACGGGCTGAAGATGGGTTAGCATTAAGTAGTAGAAATGTTTATTTGAGCGATGAGGAACGGACAATTGCCCCAAGCTTGTATCGGGCGATGAAATACGTTGAGCAGCAAATTAAAAACGGGGTAACTGAACCGGGCTTGTTGATAGAACACCAGCAGGATGAGTTGGAAGCAAAAGGATTTAAAAATGATTATCTTAATGTGTATTCATTAGAGACACTACAACCTGTTAGTCAGTTGAAATCCGGAAATGAGTATGTGTTGGCAATTGCAGCATATTTAGGAAAAACCCGACTGATCGACAATTTAATTTTTGAAGCCTGAGGTTATAAGCAATGCAAATAACCATGTTTAAATCGAAATTGCACCAAATGGTGGTTACCGAAGCTAACCTGATGTACGAAGGTAGCATCACCATTGACGAAGAACTTTTGGAGGCAGCAAATCTGCTTCCCTATGAAAAAGTGCAGGTTGTAAATATTACGAACGGTTCACGTCTTGAAACCTATACGATTCCCGGAGAGCGAGGGAGCAGAATATGCTGTATGAACGGCGCTGCTGCCCGATTAACTCAGGTTGATGACCGAATTATCGTTATCAGTTACGCAGAAATGACTCCTGAAGAGGCCAAATCTCATAAGCCAAAAGTTGTTATCGTAGATGAAAATAACGATCCCAAAAAAATCATCGACGAAACGGAATACGCCACTTCCTATGATTTAGAATCAGGAATGCTGGACAATTCTCTTCAGTAAAAAAACAAGTTTTACATTTCTTTGTAAAACTTTTGATTGCCCGTTCTCGTCCTACTAAAAAATTAGTATGTTTGGGTGAATTAATATCATTTTTATGGCAAAGAAATTATTGTTACCAATTGGTTTAGTTATAGCTCTTGTGGCTGCCTGGGTTGTGTTAGGCGGAGAGGGAGATGAAACAACAGAACTTTATACCTCTCCTCGTCAGGGAGAGTTTATAGTTGAAGTTACAAGTACCGGGGAGTTAAGAGCAAAGAACTCAACTGAAATCCGTGGTCCCCAGGGAGTTAGAGATTTCAGAATCAACAATATGAAAATTCAGCGTTTGATTCCTGAAGGGACTATTGTAGAAAAAGGAGACTTTGTTGCGGAGTTAGATCGTTCACAGATTTTAGCAAAGATGCAGGATGCTCAACTGGAAGTTCAACAGGCGCAATCACAGGTAACTCAGGCTCAATTAGACAGTACGCTCACGCTCTCACAAGCAAGAGATAATCTCATCAATTTGGAGTATGCATTAGAAGAAAGGCAGATTGCGGTGGATCAATCTCAGTACGAATCACCGGCTGTTCAACGACAGGCAGAAATCGATCTTGATAAAGCAAGAAGAACTTTAGCTCAGGAAAAGAAAAATTACCAAACAAAGGTTAAGCAAGCGGAAGCAAAAATAAGTGAGATCGAAGCAGAGCTTTCCAAAAAACAGAATGAGCTGAATAAAATCCGCGGCCTGATGGGAGAGTTTACTGTGTACGCTCCCGATAAAGGAATGCTGATTTACAAAAGAAGTTGGAACGGGAATAAAATTACTGTTGGAGAGGAAGTGAGTGCATGGAACCCAATTGTAGCTGAGCTCCCAGATTTCACTGTAATGGAATCTTTAACCTATGTGAATGAGATTGACATTCAGAAAGTAAAGGAAGGTCAGAAAGTGGTAGTAGGTTTAGATGCTGTTCAGGGAAAAATGCTTGACGGCACGGTGACCAGTGTTGCAAATATTGGCGAACAAAGACCTAATTCTGATTCAAAAGTATATGAAGTGGTAATAGAAATTTCAGGAACGGACAGTTTACTCCGCCCGGCGATGACCACCAGCAACAACATTATGGTGGATAAATTAGATAATGCATTATCAATACCGTTAGAGACTATTCATGCTCAGGATTCACTGAGCTTTGTATTCGTAAAAGATGGTCTTAAGCCGGTTATGCAACAAGTTGATCTTGGGCTTATCAATGAAAACGAAGCGGTTGTTCATCGCGGGTTAGACCTTGAGGATCGATTGTATTTATCACTTCCGGAGGATACAACCGGGATTCGAAAACGACTTCTTCAGGAAGACATCACATCCAATAATTAACCGGGTTTAAATTGCTGCAAAAACTACTATACAATTTCGACATTGCCATTGAGGCAATTCGCAGAAATAAACTCCGCGCTTTTTTAACCTCTCTCGGAATTATTTTTGGGGTTGGATCTGTAATCGCAATGCTTGCAATTGGAACCGGAGCTCAGCAGGAAGTTCTGGCTCAGATGCAGTTGCTGGGAACAAATAATGTAATCATTCAACCGGTTATTGAGCAGGAAGAAGGCGATGTAGATGAAAACTCCGGGCAGGAAGAAAGTAAGAAGTTCTCACCCGGTTTAACTCTTGAAGATCTTGAAAGCATTCAATCTGTTTTACCGGAAATAGAATTTGTAAGTCCGGAAATAGTCTATGAAACGAACTTCATCAGAAATGCGAGGATGCGAACCGGAAAGTTGGTTGGCGTAAATGATGACTACTTCCATATCAATAATTTTGAAGTAATAAATGGATCTAATTTTTCTGATCAACAAATAGAAAACTCAGCACCGGTTTGTGTGATCGGATATGATGTTCGATCCAAATTTTTTGCAGGAGAAGACCCCATTGGTAAGAAGATAAAAGTAGGTCATCTTTGGCTTACCGTGGTTGGAGTTCTAAAGAAAAGAGAGCTTAGTACAGAAAATATCGAAAGTCTGGGTATCAGAAATTATAACCTTGATATTTTTTCTCCGGCGACTACTGTTTTGCTACGTTTTAAAAATAGAGCATTAGTTACCAAGAAGGATCTTGGAGGCAGCCGATCAACTGTATTTTTTGGTGGTGGGATGATGGTTAGTTCAAGTAGTTCCGGACAAGGTGGTGATGGAAATTACAATCAATTGGATAAACTGATTGTTCGCGTAAGCGATACTAAATACAGCGTGAGCATTGCAGAAGTTTTATCGCGGATGTTGAAAAGACGCCATAACGATGTGGTCGATTTTGAAATAATAGTGCCTGAACAATTGCTCCAGCAGGAACAGAGAACCAAAAGAATTTTTAACATAGTTTTATCGTCAATAGCCTCAATTTCTTTGTTGGTTGGCGGAATTGGAATTATGAATATTATGCTCGCATCTGTAGTTGAGCGCTATCGGGAAATCGGAGTGAGAATGGCGGTTGGTGCTCAGAAAAAGGATATCGAATTACAATTTTTGACCGAAGCTTTGACTATCAGTATAACCGGGGGCGTAGTCGGTATTATTCTTGGGATGTTTTTTAGTGTGGCCATTGAAGCCACCGCCGATATCGCTACTATAGTTACTCCTGTTTCAATATTTATTTCATTCGGTGTAGCTCTTTTAATCGGAGTAGTTTTCGGGTTCTTCCCAGCCAAGAGAGCCGCACAACAAGACCCAGTACACGCTTTAAGACATGAATAACAAGTTATTTCTTCTTTCTTTTCTGATTTTAGGATTGAGTTTCACTTCAGTTGATGCTCAGAATACAAGAACACTTACATTAGAAGAAAGCATCCGCATTGCTCAGGAAAACAGTCCGATTGCCAGGGCGGCACAGTTCGAGTTAGTTGCTTCAAAATGGAGATACAAATCGTTTCGGGCTGATTTGTTGCCGAGTTTGGTAGCAAATGGAGACGTGCCAAATTATTTGCTTGGAAGTCAATCAATACCTACAGAAAACGGAATTGTGTTCAGGGATTTTAATCAATCGGATGCAAACCTTGATGTGTCAATCAACCAGTCTATTCTCCCGACCGGAGGTCAGGTTTCACTTACATCAGGTTTGGGAAGGTTGGGGATTTTCAGGGGGGAAGAACAATATCAGTGGCAAAGCACTCCGCTGGTGATAACTTTGAGGCAACCTCTGTTCCAATTTAATGCACTAAAATGGAGGAACCGTACGGAACCGCTTCGCTATAAAATTGCACAAAAGCAGTTTGTAGAAGACATGGAAGATTTGGCATTCACTGTTACGCAAAGCTTTTTTGATGTGCTGATTTCCAGGATTAATGTAGAAATTGCCGAATTCAATGTTACGGTAAACGATTCCATTTATAATATTTCTAAAGGTAGATTTGAAGTAGGAAGTATCGCTGAAAATGATTTACTGCAAAGTGAATTGGTTTACAGAAATGCAGAAACATCCTTGACTAATGCGAAATTGAATTATCAAAGGGTTACTGAAAACTTTAAAGCATTGCTCGGAATGCCGGACAATGTAGTTTTGGAAATTGTGGCCCCTTCTGAACCGAATCAGCTGAATGTAGATGTTGAAAAAGCTCAAATGCTTGCAAGGGAAAATAACAGTACATCTCTTCAATTCAGATTAGATGAAATTCAGGCAGACCAACAATATGATGCAGCAAAAAAAGGTAGCGGATTTTCTGCTACACTTCAGGCAAGCTACGGGTTGAATAAAATTTCTCCTGATTTTGATAATCTCTATGAAAATCCTGATGAGAGACAGTTTTTTACTTTAGGTTTTCAGATTCCGATTTTTAACTGGGGAAAAAATGTAGCGGAAATAAAAGCAGCACGAAATCAACAGTTGGCGACTGCAAACAGTATCGAGTACAGGAAGTTACAATTTGAATTAAGTGTAAGAAGTACCGTGAGAGAGTTTGCCCTGCTTAAAGGTCAGGTTGATCTTGCTGCTACCTCCGATAATATTGCAGAGCGCCGATACAATGTAGCCAAGAATCGTTACTTGATTGGAAAGAATGATATCACGGATCTTAATATTGCTCAAAATGAAAAGGATGCAGCCAGACGATCATATATTCAGGCGCTACGAACATATTGGACGGGGTATTATAATCTGCGCCGCCTGACATTATACGATTTCGAGAAAAACACACCGATTTTCTACGAGGTGGAAATTTAAGTTTAAGGATTATAGAAATCATCCTTTAAAAGTGTTTTCATATTGCTACTTTATCGGAAATAAAAATTTACCGATATGAAGACAATAATCCTTATTGCGTCCATTCTGTTAATTGTAAGCTGCTCTGAAAAAGAGCCCGCCTTCAAATCCCTTCCTGAAGGAGTAGAAACTATTTCTTTGTTGGGTGATAGTTTAAGAACCAACAGTTCTATGCTTCCACAAGCTTTGGCAGAGCGTATTGATTCTCTTGTTTTATTAGCACGGTCAGAGCAGCGTGAATCTGATGCTGTAATCTGGGAAGCACGTTATTTGGGGTATAACGGTTTTTACAAAAGAGCGGTTGATTTGCTTTCTAAGAGAATTAAGCAAGATTCGGAAAACCCTGAACTGTATAGGCACCGGGGACACCGATACATTACCCTTCGTGCATTTGATTTAGCTATTGAGGACTTTGAAAAAGCAGCTGATCTCATCAGAGGAAAAGAGGATATTGTTGAACAGGATGGACTGCCAAACGCATTGAATAAACCAACCAGCACACTGCATACAAATATCTGGTACCACTTAGGGCTGGCTTATTATCTGGAGGGAGATTACGAAAAAGCTCAGAAAGCTTATGAAGAATGCATTAACGCCAGCAACAATGATGATATGCTCACGGCAGCAGTTTATTGGTATTATATGAGCCTGAGAAGAAATGGTCAGGATGAATTTGCCGGAAAGATTATCGAGCCTATTGATAAAGAGATGGACATCATAGAAAATGATAGTTACCACAAATTACTGCTGGTATTTAAAGGTGACTTCACGGAAGAAATGCTTCTTAATCAAAATTCGGATGAGTTAACAAATGCAACCATCGGGTATGGATTAGGGAATTGGCATTATATCAACGGGAGAACAGAGCGTGCAAAATCAATCTGGCGGGGTGTGTATGACGGCGGAAACTGGGCGGCATTTGGATACATCGCCAGCGAAGCAGAGTTAGCTAAATAAGAAATAAGAATGAAATATTTAGTTTTCATAACACTCGTCTCGTTAGTTGGTTGTTCAGGATCTAAAGAATCTATTAACACAAAGACCAACCCTATTAAATCCAAAACTTATGAATCTGACTTAGTTGTTTTGGATAGTGGTTTGAAAATGATGTTTTCGAAATGTGAAGAACCTAAAAAACCTGCTGAAATAATTAGGACAGGTCAAAAACGGCTTCAATATCCAAGTTCAGCAGTTCGCGCAGGTCATCAGGAAGTCGTGAAACATCAACTACTGATTGATAAAGAAGGGGAAATTGAAGAAATAGAACTTATCAAAGGCAGATATGAATCTTTGATTAAAGAATCAAAAAGGGTAATACAGTTTGCTGAATTTAGCCCCGCAATTTGTAGCGGTGACACAGTGAAAATGTACTACCCAATCGAGACGAATTTTAAGCTCTCAGATTCTTGAGTAACAGATTTTAAATCAATCTAAAAACACAGCATTTCCAAAGAGTAATTTACCATTGTGCCAAAATCCCCGATACAATGGATTATCAATCATGTAAACAACTTTTCCACTGCCCATATTCTGAACGCCGAATGAAAGCGTGTTTTCTAAAGATTTCTTAGCCTCGGATCCCACAAATCCACTTCGTAATGCTCCTGATTTGGCGACTCCTACATTCCATCCGTTTTCTAAATATTCATAGCCGGAAGAACCAAGTTTCAGAGACATATATTCTTCATCATAACCAAATGCTAAAGGATGGGTATTATCCATAGTGAGCTCAAAAACAGAACCTGCATTTAAGCGAGAAGCAAAAGCTCTGGAAGACTCGCCGTATTTTCTGAGTTTATCGTTAGGGTCTTCTTCAGCTGAGTCATCATCTGAAGATGATTTTCTTGTAAGGTTGAATCCATCTCGCCCGGATAAAAATCCATTTGCTCCTGACATTGCGATTAGTGTACCACCACCTCTAATCCAATTTTTTAAATCAGATAAGCCGTCATCGTTAAAAACATCACCGTAACTGCCGGATGGCATTATCATTACGTCGTATTCGTGCCAGTCGATATAACCCAGATCATCCATATTAATTAGATTTACCGGATAATTGATTTGTTGATCGAAAAAGTGCCAGGTGTGTCCTACCATGTTTGAGCTGGTTCCGTCTCCTGCAATCAATCCAACTTTTGGCGCGGTAATAAATGGCACTGATGATGAGCCGAAGTCTTTTCCTTTGCTGACAAATCCGGTGGCAACAGGTACAAGAGTTCTTCCAAATCGATCGGCTGTTGTTTTAACCACATCATCAAAATCTGAGGCCCATTTTTCATTTCCGTTACGGGTGATAATCAATGTGCCACGATCAAAATTTTTGTCATTGATTTCAAATGGCTCCTCCGCATAACGGGAATTAACTCCTTTTTTAAGTAATGCGGCTAAAAATTTTAAATCATCCAATGAATTCCACTTCGCCAGATAAGCGTAAGGGCGGTCAATAGTAGCTGATACATCAGAAGTGGTAGTATTAGAGACATCTTCTTTGCTGATTCTTCCTTTGACCGCATATCCATCTACTCCAAATGAATAATGAGCTTCCCAGGCGGTGATGTCATAAGTGAGCGAGTCCACTAATTCTGGCTTGGGCTCAAAAAGGACGCGAACCAAAGTTCCCTGCGGTTGATAGGTATCAATTACATAATCTCCTGCTTCGATATTTACCCGTCCTGTTTCTCCGGTTTCAAAATCATATCCTTCTGTTCTTGAATCGGACGAAGCAACTCCAAACTCAATATTTTGCTGAATTAGATACTGAAGCAAGCTCGCAACTTTATCCGGATTGCTGGATTTCTTTACCACAAACGTTTTGTATTCACCGGATCCATTTTGGCGGGTATCTCCAAAATATTCAGCGAATTCATCAACTACTCGTTCTTTATTCTGCGCAGTAATTTCAACGGTAGATAAACCTGTTACAGAATGATGAGTAAGTCGATCTAATAACGTAAGCGTATCTCCTTCCGCTGTTTTTATTCCAAGTCCTGCGCGACTATGACCCGCCTGTTCATATGTCATTCCAATTGCACCGTTAAATGTTGGCCAGGTATCGCCGTAGCTTGGATAAAACAGGTCAAAAATCTCTTTAGTAAAATACAGCCAATTGTTTTCGTCAAAATACTTGGTGTGATTTTTACCAATCATTGTTTGGTACTCGCGTTGCCAGTCAGTAATTGCAGTATGAAATGGCTCAGCAGCCGGCGCAAAATAATAAGGAGAGTTGTAACCCTGCTCATGAAAATCAACGTGAACATGAGGCATCCATTTTAAGTATTCGCGGATTCTTTGCTGAGATTCTACTTGTGTTTGCCATGCCCAATCACGGTTCAAATCAAAATAGTAATGGTTGGTTCTGCCTCCCGGCCACGGCTCGAAATGCTCACGACTTTCAGGATTTGGATTAAATTCGGAACCTGTTACCGATTTATTCCAGTACACATAACGATCACGACCATCCGGATTAACCATGGGATCCATAATTACCATTACATCATTCAACCAATCAACTTTTTCAGTTATCAAAGTATAAATTGTATTTAAAGCGGCTTCGCTGGAAGAAGTTTCGTTTCCGTGTACGTTATAACTAAGCCACACAATGGGAATTTTATTGGCCGATGGTTCGCCTGATTCAAAACCAACTCTCTTCAGATTATCGGACTGAATTTGTTCCTTATTTTGGATGTTCTGAGATGAAGAAACCAGTACGTACACCAACTCTCTTCCCTCATAAGTTTGTCCGTAATTCTGAAGCTCAACCATATCTGAGTTTTCAGCTACATAATTGAAATATGCATGAACTTTATGATGTGGCGTCCATTGTTCACCAAGTTCATAACCGAGGAATTCAGCAGGGGATTGTAATTGCGCAATGGTTGCTGTTGAAAAAAGTAACAGCAATACTAATGACTTTATACTTCGATACATGTATAGTTAATTAAGAATTCAAAATTTAAAATTAAGAATTTGAGCATCTCTAATTCTTAATTTTAAATTCTTCATTTTGAATTTTCTTTGTTGAGTTCTTCTTCAATCATGTTTTTTACATCACCCATAATAGCATTAGGGATAGGAACAGTTAGGTTATAATGAACGATTTTCCATTCATTATTCACTAAAACCAAAACACCGGTTCCTCGGCTTGGTCCCAAGTTTGGAGTTGAAAGCTCTTCATCAAACCAGGCTGTATTTCCATCAGATGAAATATAGACGAAACGTTTTACAGGAGTGAAATTCCACGCTCGGCCCCTGTCAAAATAAGGTTGGCTAAATTCCTTGAACTCTTTCACATTCCAACGTTCGGTAGCATCGGTTCCCATAAAAATAGATGTAGAATCTGTGAAATAACCGAAGTATCGATCAAAATCAGCTTCGGCTGCCGCATTATGCCAGTCATTTAAAACGGCTTGAACATCAGCTTTATACTCTGTCTTTTCCTGCTCCGTGGGAGTACACCCGGCAGCAAAAAGAATGAATGTTAAAACAAAAAGATTGATTACATTTTTCATGAAGGGATTTTACAGTTTAGTTTAGCAATGAACAAATCCTTTCAATAAGTTTTACTGAATTAACAATTATTGCCACGGAAGCACGAAAACACGAATGGTTATTTGTTTTTTGTGCTTTTGAGATTTTGTGGCGTAAACCACATTTTTATGCCAAGTAATCAGGATGTAGCCTCTAAACTTCGTGAAGTATATAAGCTGATGCAGCTTGCCGGAGAAAATCGTTTTAAAGCCATCGCTTTTGATAAGGCTTCCTTAACCATAGAGGGGTTAAGTGAGGATATCAACGAATATATTAAGAATGAAAATCTGACGGATATCAAAGGGATTGGTAAATCTATTGCCGAGGATATTTACGCATACGCTAAAACCGGGACTATGCCGGTACTCGAATCTTTTCGCGAAAAAATACCTCCCGGATTGCTTAAATGGACAGAAATTTCCGGATTAGGCCCAAAGAATATCCTCAAGATTCACGAGACTTTTGGGATAACAGAAATTGACGAGCTTAAAGGAATCATAGATAACGGGGAGTTAGCCAAGCTTCCGGGTCTTGGAGGTAAATCCGCAGAAAAGATCAAAAAATCTATCGAGTGGATGGAGCAATATGACGAGCGCTGCAGGCTGGACGAAGCTCAGAAAATTGCAGATGACATTTTTGCCAGTCTAAAAGATTTGAAAGGCGTTGAAAAAATCGAAGTAGCCGGCTCGCTTCGTCGCTCCAAAGAAACCATTGGGGATATTGATATTCTGATTGGTGCGAAAGAAGAACATATTGAGAATCTGTTTGAAGTTTTCACTAACCATGATCGGGTAACAGAAATACTTGGGAAAGGTGAAACAAAAAGTTCGGTGAGAACCACAGATGGTCGTCAGGTTGATTTGAGAATCGTTAAACCTGAAAATTTTGCAGCAGCGCTAATGTACTTTACCGGAAGCAAAGAGCATAACGTAGAGATGCGATCCAGAGCCAGAAGTAGAGGAATGAGCCTGAATGAATACGGGCTTTATAAGCTGAAAGAAGATGGGGAAACAAATTGGGATGCTCCACAGGAGTTTGAGAGCGAAGCTGATATTTATAAAATGTTGGACTTAAACTTTGTACCACCTGAATTAAGAGAAGATCGTGGCGAATTTGAAATCTTTGAAAAACATAAAACGCTGGACTTGGTCACGGAAGATGATATTCGGGGAGTAATTCATGCACACAGTACGTGGAGTGACGGGAAATTCTCTGTTAAAGAAATGGCGGAAGCCTGTATGGAGCGAGGATACGAATATTTAGGAATTACAGACCATTCTCAAACTGCTGCATATGCCGGAGGATTAAAGCCTGATGAAGTAAAGCAGCAATGGGATGAAATAGATAAGTTGAACGAGGAGTTTAAATCCGAAGGTAAAAACTTTGTGATCTTTAAAGGAATTGAATCTGATATTCTGGCGGACGGAAGTCTGGATTACGAAGATGATATTCTTGAGGGATTCGATTTTGTGATTGCCAGTGTCCATCAATCTTTGGAAATGCCGGAAGATAAAATGATGGAGCGATTCCGAAATGCGATTAAAAATCCATACACCAGAATGATTGGTCACCCAACCGGGCGATTACTGCTGAAACGAGAAGAAAGTAAAATCGACCTGAATGAGTTGGTAACTTTAGCTGCTAAACACAATACGGCGATCGAAATTAATGCCAATCCCCGACGCTTAGATCTGGACTGGAAATTCGGAAATATAGCCAAAGAAGTGGGAATGATGACCTCCATAAATCCTGATGCTCATACTATCGATGGAATTGATTTAATGACTTACGGAGTTCGCATCGCCCGAAAAGGGAAATATGAAAAAGAAAGGGTGTTGAACACAAAAAGTGAGGAAGAAGTGAAAGCTTTTTTTGAGACGAGGTAGTGGAGAGGCGGTGAAAGTTGTAGCTCTATTATTTTTTGTATCCCTATTTTATCAATCAGGAGCATTGATAGCTCAACCTTTTTCTTCCATTGAAGTTGGAACTTCTATCAGCAATTCTACTATTCAGGATAAAAACTATTCCGAGATATGGTATGCCGAAAACAAGCTTTCCTTTTCTATTTCAACGCCATTTTATGTGGGGCACCTGCGCGCCTATTTTGATTTAATAAAATATGAAGATCGACCAAATGCACCTGTAGGTTTTAATACAAAGAATTACGCACTTGGTTTAGTTCATCGGTTTGGTTTGAACCGTTTTCTCTACGTTGATTTGGGGGCAAATTTTGGAATTCAGGAAATAGCTCAGGATGTACCTGATGTAACATCAGATAGTATTGAGCGAGAGCTTTTTTTTGGAGGGATTTTAGAGCCCGGATTCCAAACCAGGTATGCACTTTTCTATGCAAGTTTAGAATACCGTAAAATTTATTTTTATGAACGACAGCACATTTATTTTTTAGGTGGTGGTATGAGATTTAGACTACATTTGCCGGAAAAGATTCAACACATTATTGATTAATGAAACGACTAAGCTTCATTTCTTTCATAATCTTATTGAGTTATTTTAGTCCGGTTTCTGTTCTCGGTCAAAGCTTAGTTTTGTATCCTGATGAAACGAATACGATGTGGTACAATTTAGAAGAATGGATTTTCAGCAATGCGAATATACCATTCAGAACGTACGATTTCGGTTCTTATGAGGCTTATAATCCGGGGTATGAGTTCGGAACCAGTCATTCTTTCTCAATAAATATCGACGGTTCTTTTTACACTTCGAATTGGTTAAACAATGACTTTGTGACACTTCCAAATCTAAGTTTTTCAGATATAGATTCTGTGGTAATCAATTTTAATGAATTAGAAATTGCAACAGGTTCTTTACCATCTCATCAAATAAATATTTTCACAAATAAGACAGATAATTTTATTTCCGCAGAGGTAGGACGGCTCAATCAGATTAATGATCCCGGAATGTTTGGAAATACTCCCAATGTAGAATTTATAAACTTCCCCACAAACGTTGGTACTGGTTTCAGCAGCGGACGATATAGAAGCTCCGTTTTCTTAACCTGGGAGCTGTATTCCAGAACGAACCAGTTAGGATATAATCAGAATATAGAACCCACACTTTTTAACAGAACCAAGCCACCTGAACAAGGAAGTAAATTTGACGCACAGAGAAATCATCAACAAAATATACTTTGGCTACAATCTTATACTCGAGATAATTATGAGATTAGTCTTTTAGCTGCTGCCTATAAATCCGACCAATTTTACGAATGGCATCGACTCTCCGGAATTGAAGCGCCCTACTCTTTAGATCAATACCAAGTCTCGGCAGGTCTTAATAATACCTCCGGCAAAGGAATGTATAGAGGTACCGAAATTAATTTTTCTAAAGCAACAAGTGATACGCTTGATTATGAAAGTCCTGCAGTTTTAGCGTTATCAGAGAAAAATATTTCGCAGACCTCCGTTTTTGATGTGCCTTTCAAATCAATTCCGGTATCAATTGCTCTAAGCAATGACTTTTATTCGGTGGAAGATGAACTAACAAAATCGTCTTTTAATCATCATTCTTACTCGATAAAATTAAGTAGTAAGTTCAATAGCGGACTACAAGTGAGCGCCTCTATTGGGAATGATGTTCAGTCTGTTCTTTTAGAAAAATCTGTTTCAGGTTTTTCATCCCTTCAGCTTTCATCAGCTAACTATAATGTTGGGAAAGCTTTTTATAATTATGCTTTTTTCAATCGAGGTATTGGCTTTTCCAATCTTCAGCCGACCTCTCATCAGGTTAAGAACAATTCTGATTTTAGAAAGACATATTCTCAAATAAAATGGATATCTGATTTTAAAACCTCAATTCATCGGTTTAATGGATTTCTATTATTTCGACATTATTGGAAACTTCCTAACGAGTTTATAAGCTACACTCCTGATAATAATTCGCTGCAATTTGATACTGATTTATCATATACAGATTCAAAGAACGAAGGTCTCGCAGGGATTCATACTTATTTAACCTCAGGGATCTCGAAAAAACTGCAACTGAAAACCATGCTTTCAGTAAATATGTTGGTTTATGGAAATGACACTTTCAGAGATCATCATAAAAGCATTCCATCAATTACTTTTTCGGAAAGAATTCAATACTCTCCTGATGAAAATTTTATGATGGAGTTATTCTATAAATACATTCCTGCCCGAACTTTCTATGAATACGAGAACTTAGAACAAATAAACGGTTGGCCTCCCGCCAAAAGCAAATCTATTTCACTGTTAAATCTTTCTTCTAAGATGTGGTTTATGAACAGAGTGCTGGAACTAAAATTTACACTCAGAAACCTGCTAAACAGCACAGAGGCTTATGATACGAATGGACAATATTATAACATGAGCGTTTACATTAGCGGGAAGGTTAATTTAGATTTTAAAAGAATGCTTCGGTAATGACCTGTTTCTTAGATCTTTATAAGTTGGGAAAAAACATAAAATGCTCTTTGAAATCTAAATAGGAGTTAAGCGAAAATTTAACCTTAGAATTTAATTATTATTCAAATTTGGCTGTTAAAAGAGTAAATATAGGCGTATGTTTTACGCCGAATTAAAATCCGAAATAGGGAAGCTACATCAAGGGAATTAATGTCCGAAATTATTTCATTTCTTCAGGAATTAGTAAAGAATGAAGTTGCTCAATATTTAATAACGATTTTTTATACGATTGGCCCGGTAATAATTGTTCTGTACAGTTTCGGTCAATTCCATCTGCTCTACATCTTACTTAAAAACAGAAAGTCGTATAAAGTAAAAGCTCCGGTATATGAAGATGGTGAGTGGCCGTATGTAACGGTTCAAATACCGATGTTCAACGAGATGTATGTAGCTGAGCATGTTATTGATGCTTGCGCAAAATTGGATTATCCCAAAGACAAACTCGAAATTCAGGTTTTAGATGATTCGACAGACAAAACTCTGGAAATTTCGGAAAAGAGAGCAAAGTATTGGCAAGATCAGGGAATTGATGTAGTTGTTATACACAGAGAAAACAGAGATGGATTTAAAGCCGGAGCTTTGCATGAAGGTACGCAGGTTGCTAAAGGAGAATTCATCGCAATTTTTGATGCAGACTTCAGGCCTAATCCGGATTTTCTATACAAAACAGTTGGATACTTTCAGGACGAGGAAGTTGGTGTGGTGCAAACTCGCTGGGGACATTTAAACAGAGATCACAGTTTTTTAACTCGCGTGCAATCGTTACTCCATGACGGATTTTTCATGATTGAACAACAGGCGCGCTCTATTGCCGGTTATTTTCTGAGGTTCAATGGCAGTGGTGGACTTTGGAGAAAAGAAACTATAGATGATGCCGGAGACTGGTCGGGGGAAACACTTTCTGAAGATTATGACCTTTGTTTAAGAGCTCAGCTAAAGGGATGGAAGATTGCCTACGACAATGAGATTGAAGCACCGGCGGAACTTCCTGTAAATATGATCGATTTTAAAATTCAGCAATATCGTTGGACCAAAGGTCGAGGTCAGGTCATTAAGAAACATTTAGGAAATCTTCTTAGAGCCGATTTGCCTTTTATGGTCAAAACTCACGCAATCTTTGATTTGCTCAATGTATTTATACATGTAGGTATTTTACTAATAGCTTTGTTAAGCGTGCCTCTTATTTTCTTACTAAGAGAAAGTGCA
Source organism: Balneola sp. (assembly GCA_965267565.1). Classification (GTDB taxonomy): domain Bacteria; phylum Bacteroidota; class Rhodothermia; order Balneolales; family Balneolaceae; genus Balneola. The sequence goes on along the minus strand of OZ254085.1, from coordinate 1,720,440 downwards.
GAATTAAACTCTTTTTTCACCTATCAGTCTTTAGCTCTGTTAAATATTCTGATAGCTCCTTTGTTTGCCTGGATAGTATTTGAAAGATATTTCGACAGTGCCAAAGAAAAACTGGCAGAAGTCTGGAAAACCTTTATGCCGTTTTTAATTGTGCTAATTGCATTTCCATTATTTATGGTTTTTTCATTGTTTGATGGTTTTTTTAGTAAAAAGTCCTTTTTCCACAGAACCTCAAAATACAATGCTGAAGAGGGAGACGAGTCCTGGAAAAATAAAATATACTCTCCGAGCGAAATACCTTTAACTTCCTGGCTCGAAGGGGTTCTTGCCATTTACTTTCTGATTGCATTGTTTATTGATCTACAAGTGTTAAGTATAGCTTTCATTCCATTCCATACATTACTTACATTAGGTTTTGGATTGCTATTTATTCAATCTGTAAGAAAAGTGTAACCTATGCTGTTAGAAATTCTTCAATTTTTTGATCAGGCATTGATAGATATTTCTCAAGCAAGTTGGGTTGTGCAGGTTATTTGGGGATTATTTCTTCTTTTTCCTGTAGTACTGATGTTGCTGTCTCTGGGTTTTATTTTAAACAGTAAAACAAAAAAAATTGCCTCGCCATCATTAAAGGTTACTGTTTTGGTAAGCGCACGAAACGAAGAGAAAGACTTTCCTTCATGTATAGAATCGTTGCTTAATCTTGAGTATCCCAAGGAATTACTTCAAATCATATTGGTAAATGATCGGTCAGAAGACGGAACTAAGGAGCTTGTTAATACTTATGCTTTAGAAAATGATCATGTACTTGCTCTACATACCGAAGATATGCCGGATACCCATTTAGAGGCTAAAGCGAGAGGCATAGCCTGGGGAATGAAGCATGCCACAGGGGATTGGGTTTTTATCACCGATGCAGATGGCGAAGTACATCCGCAATGGTTACTTCATACCTTAAGCTCCATTGATGAGCAAACAGGAATGACCGGAGGAGCTATAGTGGTAAAGCCAACGGGTTTTCAAGGTAAGCTGGAAAGGATCACCTGGGCATTTGTTCAGACTTTTAATTTAGGGATGTCCGGCTGGGGAGTTCCGTTTGCTTGTGTGGGACCTAATATGGCCATCCGAAAAGATATTTATGATGAAGCAGGCGGATTAGAAAATGTAGAATTTAATATAGCGGAAGATTTGGCTTTGCTAAATATGGTTACAGAGGCGGGAAAAAAAGTTATTACTCCTGTAAGCCCGGAAACTACCATTACATTAAAACAGGTGCCAAGCTTTAAACATTATTTAAGCCAATTGAGGCGATGGTTTAGAGGTGGAATTGACAATGGCTCCGATTACAAGTTTATTCTTTATGCTTCGTTTTGGTGGGGATTTACAGCTGCTACTTTTCCTTTGTATGGATGGGTTTTCTCATGGCCGGTCTACCTGATCTTAACTGTAATTCAAGAGGCTGCATTTTTGTTAATTTTAATTGTTCAGAAATATAAGTTAGATCTAAAAAAGCATACCATTTATTATCCATTCATGACGATTGGCAGATTTTTTATTCTTACTTACCTTCCATTATCATTTCTCTTTACTAAAAAAATACACTGGATGGGGGATGGTTATAATATTGATTATGAATAATGTTATTTCAGAAGGAGAAACCGGATCCTAAGTAAACACCTACTCCTTCCTTAGAAAAGCCCATCTCATACTTCAGAATAAAATCCCGATTAAAAACGGACATGAATCCACCAAAACCAATCGTTGAGGCTGTTTGGTAATCGTTGAAAGCAGCATCATATACCATCCCGTTATCTGTAAAAGCACTAACTCCGAATTGTGATTCCAACCAAGGAAGTTTAAACAACCAGGTTCGTATTTCAGTATTACTTTGCAATAATCCTTGCCCTACAAATCTTCGGTAAATATATCCACGTGCAGAATTGGCACCTCCTAATGAGGGGGCAAACCAATAAGGAATTTCACCAATAGTTTGATTTAGAAGAAATCGTTGAGCAAAAACAACTTCGGGAAGCTTTTCAACTTTGGTCAATTGCTTGAAAGCACGGAATTCACTGAACACCTGACCAACCAAAGAACTACTTAATAATGGAACTGAGGTTTTAAAGTTTACTCCTACCAAAGTTCCGTCCTTGGAGCGAAATTCATTATCTCTGTTTTCTTTTAAATATCCTAATTCCAGAAAAGTATAAGTAGAACCATCCCACCCTTTAGGTTTATTGGTAGACATAAATGAATTGGGTTCAAGATCAAACGGTTTTTCATGTACAACACGTATTCCTACTTTTATATCCGTTCTTTTAATTCCGGAAACAGCCGAGATAGGTACTCTGGTTGCGACTCCAACATTTAACAAAAAACTATTGAACTGATAAAAGGAAGTAGTATCGAAACGTTCTTTGGAGAAACCGCCATCCACTGTATAACCCGGGAAGTAATTTCCATAGTTTTGAGAAATGTGTACATCAAAAGCAGAGCGTTTTTTTGTCCCAAATGTTCTTACCTGATCCCGATAAGCTGAAAATGTATAAGCCCCTATTCCGCTGTAATTAAACCAATATTTGCCGAAACTTTTAAACGGTAAAACTTCATCGTTATATACGAAGCGTTGAAGTTCGAAATAAATATTGATACCGTCATCAGAGTTGTAAGAAAGCCCCGGAAAAGCGCCATATTTGACACTGTCTGCATTTTGCGCAGAAGCAGAATTAATACAAGAAACAACCGTTACAAAACACAAAATAAATTTATAGATATCCGACAAAATCTTGTCAATTAGATGGAACATTGTGTAGTTTTAAACTAATGATATTTCTACAGCTTTTTTTATATATACACTTATTTTTTGCACCCCAGCAACCAACTCAGATCTTGCAGGCACTTAATTGTCAGGATTACCTTGATGAAGCAGAACAAGCTCGTGCTGATAAAGAGCGAATGCTTGAAATCACTATTTTAGAAAATGCAATTGAAGGTCATTGTGCCGACAGCAGCATTGCTTATAGCAGGCTTTCATTTAGTTATCTGGAATTGGCAGATCAATCCTATGCAGATCGCAATAAAGTGACGGATGAACAAAAGATAGGTTATTTTACAAAAGCTCTTAATCTTTCAGGTAAAGCAATAGAAATTGATCCAAATAATGGATATGGATATGAAAGGAAGTCTTTGGCATTTGGAGGGTTAGCAAGCCTTCAGGGCTTAAAGGAAAAGGTACAATTAGCAGACAGTGTCAGGATATATGCAGAAAAGGCTTTAGAAATAAATCCAAATGGCCGCACTTTACACATTCTTGGCAGATGGCATTATGAAGTTTCTCAGTTTGGAGGATTTACGCGCTTTTTTGCGAGGCTTTTTTTTGGAACGGCTCCCAAAGCATCCTATGAAGAAGCATTAGATTATTTTAGCCAAGCAGGTGAACTTGAAGACTTTCCTGTTCACCACTATTGGATTGCTCTTACACATCTTAAAATGAAAAACAAAGAAGCGGCAAGAGAACATTTTGAATATATATTGACTCTGGAAAACCAGCTTCATAACGATCAACTTTTCAAAGACCGCGCAAAAAAAGAACTGGAAAGACTGGATTAATTCACATGAAATTGACTAAAAATTGAAATTAAAATCTGTCTTCAATCAATACCTCTATCCAAAACTTAAATTTGGAGCGGGTTCAATCATTTCTACCGGAGTAGACTACGGTGTGTTTTTTCTTTTGTTGAATACGGTATCAAGCACCTCTGCCGGCTGGATACAGGTTATAGCACAAAGCTGTGGAATGCTCACTAATTTTATTCTTCAAAGAAATTTTATTTTTTCTAAGGAAAGAACATTAACCTCATCATTTATTTGGTCCATTAGTTTTTCACTAATCTCTTTAGTACTTGCAGGAGCATTAGTTCATTACTTGTATATGATTCCCTTTTTCTTTGATCATCCAATAATTATGAAGATTGGGGTATCCGGCCTGTTCTTTTTGTTCAATTTTTACACCAAACAATTCGCTTTCGAAAAAAAACTAAAATGGTAAATAGTCAAACTTTAAAATCATTATCCATCGAGAAAATATTTTGGGTTCTCACAGCCGGACTGGGTATTTATGTGTGTTATGCCGCTTTCTCAATGCGAATTTTTTATCCTGATGGCACCATTTACTTTGCCCATATTTTAGAAGTGGTAAAACCAGTACACTGGCATTGGGACAGGCAGTTTGCCTATTACGTACAACATTTTCCGTTAATCACAGCCATAAAATCTGGCATTACTGATATCCCTACGCTGGCTCGAATTCATACCGGCTGGTATTTCAGTTTTGGTATTTTATCGCTTATTGGTTGCTTTTACAGCTTACCTAAAGACAAAAAGATATACATTCTTTTCCCGTTAATGTGGATGTTTGGAATTTACATGCAAACGGAATTTTTCCCTATCACCCCAGGACGATTGTTAACGGCAATTTACTGGGTAGTTGTTATTCAATTATTATTCAGGTCTTCTTGGAAGAGCTTGCTGTTTATCATTTTCATCAGTTGGTGCACGCTTAGAATTTATCAGGGAATGATGATATTAGGGCCGGTTTTAGCATTTTTAAGCTTTTGGAGATTCACCAAATTTGAAGACCGGAAGAATATTCTTGCGTGGGCATATGTTGTATTAGGAATTTATTTTCTTGCCGGAGCTTTTCTTTCTTTTTTATCAGTATTAGACCCTCAGGATAAAACCAGTTTCATCACCTTTATTTTAGGTCTCTTTCTTTTTGTAGATGAAGAAGGCTATCCATCTTTTCCATTACTATTCGGCTTGATTGGAGTTGGAATATTACTTTACAGAGCTTTCAAATCTCGTTCAAGAGACACCGAAATTTTTGGGAAGGTATCTAAAGCTATGTTGATTTTGCTGGGTGGGCTGTCGGTGATAAGCCCGATTTTTTGGGCGGAAGCAATGGCTCCGGAAACTCACCAACAAGTGAGGTCAATTAATATATACCTGTCCGTTTTATTGGTAGTTCCTTTGTTTTTCATCGTGAACAAGAAAATAGAACTATCTAAAACTTGGCAAAACAATGCCAAAATATTCGTTTTGATTTTGGGAGTTATTCAGGTCTACTGGGGAATAATGGCAACCGCTAAGTGGAACGGGTACATTGATGTTTTTCAGAAAACAATTGCTGAAAGTCCCAATGGGTTGGTATTAGCTCAGGATACAGATCTGTTAGATCTTAATAATAACTATGGAATTTCGAATGGGTTTCACAATGATTGGGATACGCCATTAATGAGTATTCTTTTTGCTCCTGATCGTTCGGATATTAAAACAATTATCGCTCATTCATACGATAACATTTACCATCCGGTAAACCCGAGAGATACTACCCAGTTCCCAAATCTTTCAAAGTATGGAGTAAACTATTCAACTTATTTTGAAGCGTTAAGTAAGCAGGATTCCGTAATTATTCCCGACCGACCAATCCCGGAATTTCTTCAATGGATTGAAACTAATACTACTGGAATTAACGATTATTTCGAAGAGGATTAGAACCCGAAAGTAAAATCTGCCCAAAAAATAGAGAGGTCATCAAGTTGATTTCCCTTGATCATTTTTCTTAAATCAAAATTTACTTCAAATATATATCCTCTTTTAGGTTCAAAGCTTCCTTGCACCAAAAACCGATGCCATTCATGTAAATCTCCATCAAGGAATAGATTAGATCTTTCAATCGGCAAGTCTCTTCCATCATTTGGACTTGCTCCCGCTAAAAATATTCTATTCCCGTTTTCATCAAATTCATCTAACCCTTGGCGGTTATAGGAGTAGCTTAAAGTCAGAAAGGTTCTTCCTACGCCCCACAGCTTAATCCCACCTTCCAATCGGTCCGCATTAGGACCAATTTGGCTTCCAAGGCCAATTCCTTTGTCAGTATGCGCATTTAAATCTCTTGGGTGCGAATAAGTAAAAGGATCAATCCGGGTATATTCTGACCAAAATTGAATCCCAGGTGTAGCGGCTAAACTCAATCCGTATCTTCTTGCAAAACGGCTTGTGGCGGGAAATCTTTTCTTTTTGATAATATCATTTCTGTGCCCTAAATCATCTATAAGTAATTCTGTGTACGCTTCGAAGAAATTAAAAGGTCGGACAATTAGGTATGCTCCAAACCAGCCATTATCCTGATCCTGAAGCTCCCATTCTGCAAAAGCATACCGGTTTACAGGGTTTATATATGCTATTTCGGTTCCTCGATTTGCATAGTTAATCATTTCATAGGCTGCAAAAGTAATTCTGGAAGACGGCTGTACTGTAATTTTATGATATGCTAACCATCTGCGAGGAGATGTCCGGGTGCTAATAGTAGAATCTCCGGGCAGGGTAGAATTAATAGCAGGCCAACTAAGCGTACCATGAGTAAATGAGTATCTGACTTTTTTCTTACCAACATTAAATTTAACCCAATCAAATGGGATGGACGATCTCGAAAAAGTAAGGTTTTCTGTTAGACCTACTCCTTCTTTTAGATTGCCACGACCAATTGAGGCTTCAAAAAGGGAATGGGTTCCTGTTAGATAAGCTTCATAATGATAGTTGTTGTTTGCAAGGTCTCTCCTGAATTTCCAGTTATAACTATAAAACCCATCGTATTCAAAAATACGTTGATCACCTACAGGCACTGCACGGATATGTTCAATGTGGTATCCAATAAAGTTTTTATAATTACCGTATGTTCGCCAGTGTTGATTTATGATATACGGAGCGCTTCTGTTTTCTGATCCATCTTTTACAAACATAGTTCTTCTGCCAAAGCCATGATCCAATACTAAGAATCCTGATGAGTCAGCATAAGAATACATATGCTTTTCATAATCACTCCAAATCCAATCTTTAAACCTATCAAAACTTAATTTAGAATCATAGGTAATCAGAGAGTGTGGCGTATTTTCTTTCAAATGCTCTGGATTAAACTCTCGTAAAAAACTTCTTAGGGTTTGCGCTTCTTTCCCGGTTTGATAATCTTGATCCTCGTTAAGCTTTTTAAGATGCCCTAAAATATCTTTCCTGTTCAGCGGTAAAGATTCATAATCATAAAAGGGTAAATTGCCTTTTACTCTTTGCAAATAGAGCCATTCATAAACCGGATGATAAGAAGGAACTAAGGAGGATTGTGCAAAACTTAATTCTGAAACGAACAATGAAATCAGAATAAAAGCTAATGCTGCTCTTGATGCTCTTTTTAACAAAATTGAAATCGATTAAAATTTAGATGCTAAAGGTAACGAAAGAATAACTCTTTTAATATTCAATTCGGTTGCCAAGCACATACCCGTAGGGTTTTAACTCATCAATCTGCTCGAATATTACCCGAAGAATCCCAATCAACGGAACAAATAAAATCATTCCTGAAATACCCCAAAGTTCACCACCAATAATTAACGCCAGCATCGCCATAAATGGGTTGATAGATACTTTTGAACCTACGATTCTTGGAGTGATAAAATTCCCCTCTAAAAACTGAACGGTTGCAAAAACAGCAATCACAAGAAGTGGGGTGATTAGTGAGTCTCCCAAAAGGAAAGCGAATAATAATGGAGGCAAAGCACCGATTATAATCCCGATATAAGGAATAACTGCAAGCAAAGAGGCAAATACTCCAAAGAAAACGGCGTGATCCAATCCTATTAAAAATAAACCGGTTGTATTTAGCACGGCAAGAATACCAATTACAGTAAGCATTCCCACCAAATAATTCTGAGTTACTTCCTGCACGTTATCCAATACGCCATCAATCATCGAATTTCCTTCCCGGCGTTCAAATAATTTCCTGAAGAATGTTTGATACATTTCTTTATAGTACAGCATAAAGAAAATAAAAATGGGCAATAGCGACATTAGCGTGAATGCACTGGTGGTTGCGCTAACTACAGACCCTAAATATTGACCACTCCTGTCAATCAGATTGGTGAGCCCTTGTTGTAAATAGTTTGAACGTTGTTCTTCTGAAATCCCAACGGTTTCCTCCAGAAAATCTATACCATCCGCTGTAACAGTTTTGAGTCTCTCGGTAACTTCCGGAATTCGTTCTGAGAACTGCACAAATTGAGCAGTAATCAAAGAGAATATTCCCGCAAAAAAGACTACTACTAACAATAATGTTACGATGATGCTGAGCGCCCTTCCCAATTTCCATGATTCGAGTTTGTTAACAACAGGACTCAGCAACATAGACAGGAATGCTGCGAATGCCAGAGGCATCAAAATGAATTTACCATAGCTTAAAATTACGAAAAGTAATGAAAGCCCGATCAGTGTAACAGAGGATTTTAACCAGAAAGGATATTTGTTTGAAGATTTTATGGAGTGATGTTTCATTGACTGTGCTTTTCATTTATTTCTGTCGAAATTAAAATGCTGATTACCTACTTTCCATCAAAATAAAAATTGAGCTATGCATATTGATCATATAGGAATTGCGGTAAAAGATCTCGAAGAAGCAGTCAAGACGTACGAAAAAATCCTCAATCGGAAATGTGAAAAGCGCGAAGTTGTGGAAAGTGAAAAAGTAGAAACAGCCTTTTTCAATACCGGTGAATCAAAAGTAGAGTTGTTAGGGGGAACAGCTTCTGATTCAGTCATCAATAAATACATTGAAAAAAAGGGAGAAGGAATTCACCATGTAGCATTTGAAGTGGATGATATACATGCCGAGTTAGACCGCCTGAGAAACGAAGGATTTCATGTTTTAAACGAACAACCAAAAGATGGGGCTGACAATAAATTAGTGGCATTTGTTCACCCAAAGGATAATCATGGAGTGTTGGTTGAGCTTTGTCAGACAAAAAAATGATGGCTTAGAGAAGCTATGAATATCTTCATCCATCTGTTTTCTAAAAAAACTTCAATCGCATTAGTTCTGAGTGCGGTGTGGCTTGGGGTGTTATTGTTTTTGTCAGGGAATCAGGAGCTATCTCTATTTCAATTATTAGGATTGAGTTTTTGTTTTGGGTTGATTTCTGCAACCATTTTTATAGTAAATCTTACATTGGAATACTATATCCCCTTCCTTCAGCCTAAAGCTTCTGAAGACAGAATTAATGTACGCTCTGTTCTATTTACTGTATTTGTCATTTTATCGATTGCAGTATGCAATTATTTATTCGTCCTGTATATCGAGGGAGCTGAATTTTCGTGGAACGGGTTTGCCGGATTAGTTTTAATCACCATAGTGATTGGAATTTTACCAACAGTTGGAGTTCATCTACTGGAAAAAAATAAAAAGCTCGAAACTAAAATACAGAAGATCAAACCGATTGCTGATCACTTGGAAGAATACATTCCCAAAAGATGGACATTGAAAATCAACCAATCAGATTCCAGAAATATCAATCTTGAATCACTTTTGTATGTAGAATCTCAAAAAAACTATTTGGTTTTTCATTTCGATAATCAAAATACAATGGAGATTCGATTGACTATGAAGAAATTAGCAGAAAAGTTTTCTGCGTTTAGCTTTATGGTACGTTGCCACCGAAGTTTTATCATAAATATGGAGAAAGTGGAACAGATTCAGGGAAATCAACAAGGTTACTCCCTTCTCCTTAAAGATAATGCCGGCGAAATTCCGGTTTCAAGATCCTATATAGAAGAAGTGCAAAGCTGGGCGAAAAAGGAATAAGTTCATTTCATTCATCCCATCTCATAGTAATTCGTCACAAATAATCAGAATTCTGTCCCTGATTTCAGCTGAGTTTCCCAACTTTTTTTGAGTCAGATTAAACGCTTTTATCATTGATTTGAAACTTCAATCAATGAATTTGCGATGTTGTCTAATATTCTAATCTATTCTCATATTGCGTTTGGTACAGTTTGTTTGATTTCGGGAATTATCCCTATGATCAGCAAAAAAGGAGGTAAGCTACACAGACAAACAGGCAAGCTTTTTTTCTGGAGTATGTTCGGGATATTTATCACAGCACTTGGAATAATCTCGTTTGTCCGGTTTAACTTTTTTCTACTGATTATAGCGGTATTAAGCTTTTACCTTTGCTTTACCGGATATAGAGTTTTGCATCGTAAGAAGCCGGGAGAGCAAACGTGGATTGATTGGTCAGGGGCTATCATCACTTTTATTGCGGGGCTTTCGTTTATATATGCCGGCACAACACGATATATAGAAATTGGAAGTTTTGATCCGCTTACCATTCTACTATTCTTTTTTGGGCCTCTTACGAGCCTTAACGCAGGACAGGATATGAGGATATTTTTACTGAAAGAGATAGACGATAAGCTTTGGTGGTTTTACCATCATATGAGCGCATTTTGCGGCGCTTATATAGCTGCAGTAACTGCCTTCGCAGTACAAATGTCAAATACACACTTATCCCACCTTGAATATTCTTGGCTCGCCTGGATATTGCCCGGTATAGTTGGGGCGCCACTCATCTCTTTTTGGAAAAGAAGATATATGAAAAAACATGGGAAAGTTAATACCTCAAATATCTAATCAGAAAAATAAGTCGGGATGACAGGATTTACCCACCGGGATTACTTCGTAAGAACCTGCGACCCTACCGACAGAATTGTCGGGGTGCGCTACTTGACTACTCCATTTTTCTTTAACCATGAATAAGCTCGTTTGGGACTTTTCAAATTCTTGTGCTTTAGTTCGATGTTAATCGCTTCCGCTTTGGTCTGAGTCTCGAAATAACCAATCAATTCCCAAGGACCTTTACCACGAGTGAATTTATTTTGAGAAGAATTGTGACTAATAAGCCGCTGATCCAAATCTGAGGTGTGACCATAGTAATGCTTATTGATAGAATTAGATTTAATCATGTAAGCAAAGAAAGGCATGGTAAAAAAATAAGTCGGGATGACAGGATTTGAACCTGCGACCCCTCGGCCCCCAGCCGAGTGCGCTACCGGACTACGCCACATCCCGAATTTGAAATATTAAGATAAGGGTTAGTTCATGCAAACTTCAAAAATAATGTAACAGCATCGCAGCTCAGAGTTCTTATAGGAACTTATTCTTCATTAAGAATTATAAGTACTAAAAGATTTGTGTAAAAATGTATGTATTAAGATATCAAAAACAGATAGAGAGAATTAATGAGATGATTCCACTTCGCAAGAATGATCAAACCTATGAAGTATTTTATCATGATCCGCAATCAGGAGAGATGTGGAAGAGTTTTTTCCCTTATAGACAATCTGCAAAAAAAGGTCCCAAATTATTGCGACCGGAACCTTTGCCAGAAAAATTGGAATATTTATTGGAGGTTTGCCTGAATAGTGGAGAAAAGTCTGATGCAATCGGCTTGGGTATGGAATATTCTCTTTCTCCCGAAAAATGGAACACTATAATGGATGTGCTGAACGAAAACCGGAAGTCTTATTCAAGAACGGGTTTTTTCACTTTCATAAAACATTTAGGTGTTAGGGAACCGGAAAAGATTTTTGAAGCTCTTAAAATTGACTTTAATAAAACAAAAATCAGTGAAGAAGAAATAAAAAAACTAAGAAAAAGAGCATTTAAGCTATATTGGAAGAGGTTTTTTGGGGTTTAAAAAATAAATAAAAATTAATATTAAAATTTTCTAATGTTTGTCGATAATCTCAGTAAGTGGGATTATCGACATGAAAAAAACAACCTTAATATTAACTTTTTTAGCAGCTTTAACTGTTTCGGGTTTATCGCAATCAACAGCAGTGATGCAGGTTAAAGTAAAAGTAATACAAGGCGTTAAAGCAGAAGTGCCAACTAATATCGTACTAAGTAATGTTGTCTCAGAAAAAGAAGCAAATGACATTATTATCACTTCTGCACCTAATTCAGATGTAACAATTTCAACAGATCCCCATCTTGTTTTAGAAAACCAAAAAGGAGAACTGGTTAAAATTAAAACCGACAGCACTCAAACATCCAATTATTTAAAAGGTATACATAAACTGTCGATAAAAGGGGAAAGCATTGCTGATAAGAATTTGAATGGTAACTATAAAGGATCAGTAACTACAGTAGTAAACTATTTATAAACAATTTTCATTTTTGTACCCCAAGCCTTCTTCGATTGATCTCAGGAAGGCTTTTTTTATTAATAAATAACTCTGAGTTTTAGTAACTTCGCAAAGTTAACTGAACGGCTAATCAATCACTTAAAGTAAACCGTTATGATTCCACAGGAATTACAAGACATTGTAGACGAAGCAGATCTTAAAATGGAAGAGTCTTACTCTTATCTGAAAAAAGAATTTTCTCATATTCGGGCAGGAAAAGCAAATCCATCATTAGTTGAGGGAGTAAAAGTAGAATACTACGGTTCGCAAACCCCTCTTCAGCAATTGGCCAATATTACGGTTCCTGAACCAAGGATGTTGATGGTTTCTCCTTATGATAAGTCAACTTTGCAGGACATTGAAAAAGCTATTATGGCCGCAGGATTAGGATTGAATCCAATGAATGACGGAGATTTTATTCGCATTCCCCTTCCAATTTTAACAGAAGAAAGAAGAAACGAGTTGGTAAAAGTAGCCCGGGAAAAAGCGGAGCAAGCCAGAATCAGTATCAGAAATACCCGAAGAGATGCTAACGACGAAATTAAAAAAGCAGTTGAAGCTGATTCGCTGCCGGAAGATGCCAAATATGAAGCGGAAGAAAATGTGCAAAAGGTTACCGATCAGAATATTCAGAATGTAGATGACCTTTTGACTAAAAAAGAAGACGAAATAACTACCGTTTAGTTAACCACACCATAAATTTGAAAATCCAAACAAGAAACTTTAAGTAGTTAAATCCAGATAGAATTTGAATTATTGTTATTTGAATATTGGATCTTGGTAGTACATGTATATATCTGAATTAGAATTACAGGGGTTTAAAAGTTTTGCTCACAAAACCAAAGTAGGTTTTGATAGTGGAATAACTTCAATTGTAGGTCCGAATGGGTGTGGTAAGTCTAACATTGTGGATGCACTTCGATGGGTTTTAGGTGAACAGCGCCCTTCTTTGCTTCGCTCTTCAGCAATGAGCAATGTGATTTTTAACGGGACTTCAAAAAAGAAAGCTCTGGGAATGGCAGAGGTTTCTCTGACTTTTGTGAATGATAAAGGCATCCTTCCCATCGAATACAGCGAAGTTACCATTACCCGACGCTTATACCGTTCCGGCGATAGCGAATACCTTATCAATAATACCTCCTGTCGTCTAAAAGATATTATGGAGCTTTTCATGGATACCGGAATGGGTTCCGATGCGTATTCTGTGATCGAGCTCAAAATGGTGGAAGAAATTCTTAATGATAAGAATAATGATCGCCGAAGGTTGTTTGAAGAAGCTGCCGGTGTTACCCGATATAAAGATCAACGAAAACGAACGTTGCGAAAGCTGGATGAAACCAGAAAAGATTTACAGCGCGTTGATGATTTATTGATCGAACTTCGGAAGAAAACACGTTCTCTTGAAATTCAGGCAGAAAAAGCAGAAAAAGCGAAAAAATACAAAACAGAATTAGAGGCTTTAGATAAGGGATATACGCTTCATGAGTTCAACAAAATAAAAGAAGAACTTGAACCACTTCAGGAGCGAATTAATAATGCAGAGAAAGAGAAAAAGGAAATTACCGCAGCGAACGAGGAATTTGAACAAGCTGAAGAAAAAGCAAGAGAGCAGCTTTTAGAAAAAGAAAAGCAACAGGCAGAAGCGCAGCGAAGAGTTAGTCAGCTGCATAATGCAATTCGTGAAGCCGATACTTCACTCAGAATCACCAAAGAGAAAATTCAGAATGAAGAAAAGGTGATTAAAGAGTACGCCAAAGACATTGAACAAGGCGAGATCGATCTTAAAGAACTAATGGATTTGCTTGCGAACAGCAGAAGCAAGTTGGAGTCATTTGATGAGGACCTGGAAAAGTCAGAAAATATACTTGAAGAGTCTAAAAAGCAGTACTCACAGATTCAGCAGCAGTACAATCGGGAACGGCATGAATTGTACGAAATTGAAGTTCAGTTAAGCGGTGCTAATAATGAGTTGAATCAGCTTCAAACAAAGAGAATCAAAATTGAGTCAAGACTAGAAAATACCGAAGGAGATCTTGAGAGAATCGATGACGAAATCGTTGATCTGAACGACGAGATTGATAACCTGAACGGCGAGCAAAAAATCATTGATCAGAAACTGGATTCCCTGACTGAAGAAAGAGACGATCTGGAAAAAGAGCTTGAAACGGCCCGGGATAAAAGAGAGGGTTTTGCAGAGAAACAGAATGAAATTAAAGACGAACTGAGATCGCTTCACAGCAACCATTCTTCTTTACTGAATGAAGTTCGGTTGCTTGAGGATTTGGCAAATTCTAATGAAGCTTTTCCAAGAAGTGTAAAATACTTACTTGAAAATCATCGCTTCGATTTCAAAGAGATGACAACCGTTGCCGAAGTTTTCAATACGGATGAAAAACACGCTGTGGCTTTAGAGTCGGTTCTTGGCGGGGCGCTGAATTTCGTTATTCTTCCAACTCTTGAAGAAGCGCAGGAAGCCGCTGAGGTTCTAAAAAAGGCCAATCAAGGGAAAGCTACATTTATACCTCTGGACAAACTCTCCGCCAAATATGAAGTTAAAGAAGGCGGACTCTACGATCACGTAAAGACAAAACCTCAATATTCAGCATTGAAACAATTGCTGTTGGGCAATGTATTGGTCTTCGATACAGTCAAAGATGCGTACAAAGCTTTGAAAAAAACTAATGCCATCGGGGTGACTTACGAAGGGGAAGTAATTAACAAAAACCGATTCTTTAAAAGCGGAAGCAAAAGTAAGAATACCGGAATTAGAGTTGGTCTAAAAGACAAGATTGAACGGCTTGAAAAAGAAAAGAAGAATGCGCTCAAAGAAATTGACAAGCTTTCAGATTATTTAGCTCAAATTAAAGAAAAGCATGACAAGTTGGATATTGGTTCGCTAAGCCAGTCCCTGAAAGAAAAGGAGCAGGAAGTTCGGAGGTTGGAGCAACAACAGCATAGCTTGAGTTCCAAAATTCAGGTATACCAAAAGAACATCGGCGAATTAGTTAATCGGAAAGACAGCCTGAAATCGAATGAAGGCACAGCTCAGGAAGAACTTGATTCTATCCAGCCAAAGCAGAAAGAACTTCAGGCTAAAATGCTGGAGCTTGATGAGAAGCAATCCGAGAAAAAAGAACTGCTTGAATCGCTCGAAGAAGACAGAAGTATTGCTCAAAATCGATACAATGATGCTCAGCTAAAACATCAGGATTTGAAGAATAAAGTTGAGAATCATGAGCGGGATGTGCGAAGGGCAGAAACGGGTATTGAAAGTGTACAGTCGAGAATAGAAAATCGCACGAAATCTTCAGAAGAAAGTAAGCAGCGTATTGAAGAGTACAAGCAACAGATCGAGTCGCTCGAAAAAGAACTTGCTGAAAATCAGGAATTAAAAGTTGAGGCAGATGAAGAGCTCAAAAAAGCGGAAGAAGCAGCGAGTATTCAGCGGGGTAAAATCAATGAGTTTGAAAAAGAACTGAAAGAAGTTCGCCGTAAAAAGGAAGTGAACATGGAACTGGTTCACCACTTAGCTATGGCTAAGGAGAAGATGGAAATGCAGAGTCAGGCATTATCCGATCATATCTGGGAAGCATACGGCATCCTGATGAAGCAAATTGAGCAGGAAATGCCTGAAGATATGACCACAGATGAGGTTAAGCAGCGGGTTGGTTGGCTGCGACAAAAGCTCAATAATATCGGGGAAGTGAATGCACTTGCCATTGAGGAATATCAGGAAGAAAAAGAACGTCTTGATTTCTACGAGGAACAGATTGACGATCTGACTAAAGCAGAAACTCAACTTCTGGAAACGATTGATGAGATCAATGAAACGGCTACTGAGCGATTCAATACAACTTTTGAAGAAATCAGGGTCAATTTCAAAAAAGTTTTCAAAACACTGTTTTTTGAGGATGATACTTGTGACCTATTAATTGAGCAGGATGTTGAAGATCCGCTGGAAGCAAAAATTGAGATTTTAGCACAGCCTCGTGGCAAGAGGCCGTCCGGAATTTCTCAACTTTCAGGGGGAGAGAAAACATTGACGGCAATTGCACTTCTTTTCGCCATTTATCTCGTAAAGCCTTCACCATTTTGTGTGCTGGATGAGGTAGATGCTCCGCTCGATGATGCGAACATCGAACGTTTTGCAAACATGATTAAAAATTTCAGTAAAGACACGCAGTTCATCATTATTACGCACAACAAAAAAACGATGAGTAAAGCAGAAATGATGTACGGAGTTACGATGCCCGAAACGGGAGTAAGCCGGTTAGTTGGAGTAAAGATGGAAGACGTAGAAGACGCTGCCTGATTTTGATCATTGAGAGAAATTGATGACATAGAATTCGAGTCATTCAAGCCTGTTTGGTGGGCGCCTGAAGTTCACTCG
Organism: Balneola sp.; assembly: GCA_965267565.1. Lineage (GTDB taxonomy): Bacteria > Bacteroidota > Rhodothermia > Balneolales > Balneolaceae > Balneola. The sequence continues at coordinate 1,703,984 of OZ254085.1, read as the reverse complement.
CAAACCGTATTTGCTTCATTCTCTCAAATTAAAAACCCCGACACCGAATACTTTGCCATCTCAACGCCGGATGACGATTTTCTTGAGGTAGAAGTCATCGATCTTGAAAATGAAAATCCGGTTGTAGCTCTTTTTCATGGCCTGGAAGGATGTTCTCGGCGCCATTACATCCAGAATCTGATATATGATCTGAAAGAAGCCGGATATTCATCGGTAGCTTTGAACTTTCGGGGATGTGGCGAAAAGCTAAATCGCCGGAGGCGAATGTACCATTCCGGGGAAACCGAAGATTACAAAACGCTTTTTAGCTGGATAGAAAAACAGTTTTCAAATCGGGAAATATATGCCGTAGGTTTTTCATTGGGCGGAAATGCTTTGATCAAATCTCTTGGTGAGTTGGGGGAAAATCATCCGGTTAAAAAGGCGGCAGCTGTTTCCCCTCCCTATGATTTGGGAAAAGGATCAATCCGAATGAACCAGGGATTTAACAAGGTGTATCAGCATCGGTTTTTGAAAACTCTGGAAGAAAAAGCTAAAGCTAAGAAAGAACAGTATCCTGATTTCCCGGTTTATAGAGGATCTTCAGTGTACGAGTTTGATGATCAGGTTACAGCTCCCGTTCATGGATTCGAAGGTGCAGACGATTATTACCAAAAATGCTCATCCAATCGATTTTATTCAGAGGTTAAGAAGCCCTTGCTCATTATTCATTCAAAGCAGGATTCATTGTGTCCATTGGAATACGCTGATTTTAATGCCATCGAAAAGAACAAGAATATTCGAACACTTTTCACAGAAAAAGGAGGACATGTGGGCTTCATCAGTAAGAAAAGAGGCTGGTTAAATCGTACAATTATAAAGTGGCTCAATTCCTGACATCAATATTTAGAATGATTAAGTACGAAGAACGATTCGTATCTTAAAATTCAACTTAAAAGAGTTAAGTAATGGTAATCATCATAGGAGCGGGTCCGATTGGACTTGCAACAGGAATAGAATTAAAAAGAAAAGGAATTCCTTTTAAAATTATTGAGAAAGGGTGTTTAGTGAATTCTTTATTTCACTACCCCACCAATATGACTTTTTTCTCCACATCAGACCGGCTTGAGATTGGAGATGTTCCTTTTATATCGCACGGACCAAAACCAACCCGCAGCGAAGCGCTTGAATACTATCGACGAGTGGCAGAAAGTTTTGAATTACCGATCCATTTATATGAAAAAGTAGAAGCTCTTGAGGGTAAAGACGGTAATTTTACTGTGAAAACAGATAAAGATGAATACAAAGCAGAGAAAGTAGTGGTTGCTACCGGATTTTATGGTAGTGCTAATATGATGGGCGTTCCCGGAGAAGAGCTTCCAAAAGTTAAACATTACTATGACGAACCACATCCATATGCATGGCAAAAAGTCTTAGTAGTAGGCGGAGGAAATTCTGCAGTAGATGCAGCTTTGGAATGTTACCGCGCAAATGCTGATGTAAGTGTTGCAGTAAAATACGATACTATCAAACCATCGGTTAAGTATTGGGTAAAACCGGATATAGAAAACCGAATTAAAAATGATGAGATCACCGGATATTTCAATACAGAAGTAAAAGAGATTCGCGAAAAAGAAGTGGTTTTGGATACTCCGGATGGTGAAAAAGTGATTGAAAATGATTTTGTGCTGGCTATGACGGGTTATCATCCGAATTACGATCTGATGGAAAAATTTCAGATAGAGCTAACAGATGATGACAAGTGTATGCCGGTGTATGAAGAAGATAGTCTGGAGACAAAAAGGTCAGGAGTTTATGTAGCCGGTGTTGTTTGCGGAGGATTGGATACAAGTCGATTGTTTATCGAGAATTCGAGAGTGCATGCAAATCAAATTGCGGATGCTATTGAGAGGAGCTTGTCAAAATAAAAAAAGGGACAAGCGATCTGCATCACGCCGCTACGACCTAATTACCGCTGCTGCATTCCTGCCCTGACGGAGTTCAAAGGGAGCTGGCTGTGCAGGACTTGTCCCAAAGGGCGACAAAGATAACAGTTTTATTGGAGAAGAGTAAATAGTATTTAGATTTTTAGTATTGAGTATTTAGTACTTAGAAAACGCTCTTTCTAAGTACTAACATCTAAAGTCTAAATACTATTTACTCTTCATAACAAAAACGCCGTCCCAATCTTTTTCGGGAGGATCAAGTTTCATATCACGGCAACGAGCAAGCATTATTTTGGATGGGTTATTTGGATGTACCTCAAGAGGTTTCGACTTCTCAAAGAAAGTAATTGCCTCTTCCCAATTTTGAGATAAGTAGTGCTCCATTCCTTGTTCGTAATATCCGATGCAGTCAAAAAGACTTTGCTCGGCTTCTGAACGCAAATCAGCAACTTCATACATCTTAACCGGTTGGGTTCTGCCTTTCACCACAATTTTATCCAGATATCTGAATACACAATCATTCCCGAATTGCTCGGCTTCAGCTTTTGTAGCTTCGGTAATCATTGTATATACGCCGAACGCTTTGGCTCCACTTTCACATCGTGCAGCAAGATTAACATTATCCCCCATCATGGTGTAGTTGAACCGGTTTTCTGAACCCATATTTCCGGTAATCATAGTTCCGGTATTCATTCCCATCCGGTTTTTCATGTTGGCAACAATATCTGGCCAGCCATCTTTTTGCCATTTTTGTCGAAGCTCGTCCAGTTTTTTCTGCATTAATTGGGATGAAATACATGCTCTCAAAGCATGATCATTGAAAGGTTGTGGAGCTCCGAAGAAAGCAACAATGGCATCGCCAATATACTTATCAAGTGTTCCGCCATTATCGGTGAGGATATCTGTCATTGCAGTCAGATATTCATTGATCAGGGTAACGAGTTGCTCAGGCGACATCTGCTCAGAGAAAGTAGAAAAAGATTCGATGTCACTAAAAAAGGCTGTAATGTGAACTTCTTCACCACCTAATTCCGGATCTGTTCCCGATTCCACCATCTGATTTACTAATTTTGGTGAAACATAAGATGAGAACATTCCCTGAATTCGGCGCTTTTCTTTCTGTTCTACAAAATATTGGTAGCCAATAGACCCGATTTGTGAGAAGATGATCACAAGCAGAATCGAAGTGAGATTCATAAAAAGGTTGGCTGAAAGAAATGCCTGAATTACAATAAATACATATAATCCGCCGGTTGAAACTGTAAGTGCTGAACCCCAAATCGGACCAAATTTTCGATTTGTGAAAACTATGAGCAGCGAGAGCAAAGCCATAGTTATTAAAACGGTAGTAGCTTTTTGCCGTGTAATATAATTCCCGTCTAAAATGGTTTGAATGGCGTGTGCATGAATTTCATAACCGGGACGAAGTAACTCTTCACTTTCGCCCAAAGAATTTTGTTCGGTTTTCAATAATGGGGTCTTATAGAAATCCCGCAAAACCGGCATTGTTGAACCAATGATTACAATTTTATCTTTGAAGACATTGTCATACAAAAGTCCCATTTCAAGTTCAGGGTCATCAAAAGCATCGACCGGAAACCCTGCCTCCTGCTCAAAAACGGTAGTGTAAGAAGTATCGTCAATTACCTTTGAAAGGTCATAAACAGGAAAATGTCCTTCTTCTCCATAATAATTAATGATAAAAGAGTTTATGGCATCTTTTTGAATGTCATAATCACCAAGCCTGAATACAGGAGAGCGATTATCTTGCACGTCATCAACTGAATCTCTTGGTAAATCCTGATACTGAATTAAAGCTTCAATCCCAAGCTTGTAATAGGTGGAGTCGTTGTAGTGGGTGCCAAAAGAATAAGTGCGAATTGCTCCGTCAATGTTAGGATTAATATCCACCAAAGCTACGGGAATATCGTTGTTCTCAAGAAGTATTCTCTGGGGGAATAAGGGGATTTGGGTTTTGCTGAACTCAATACTTTCTTCTCTGAAATCACCCGCGAGAATTACATTCCCATATTTTTTTATGGCTTCCGCAAACAAGGTATCGTTTCTGAGATCATACTGGTCGGGCTGGTCGAAAATCACATCAAAAACAATAAGCTCAGCCCCTGCTTTATTAAGGTTTTCGATAACCTTAGCATACACATTGGTAGGCCAGGGATATTTTTGAGGAATGTCGTAATCAGAATCATCACTCATTGCTACCAGGACTATAGGAGAGTCTTCCACGGAAACCGGACCTCGAATTTCGAAAAGCAAATCTCTGAAGTCTAACTCTACAGCTCTGAATGTTGGGATATTAGAAAGTAAGGTGGCAACTAAGAATGAAATGCCCGCAATTGCGAGGTAAGCACCAAAAGGTTTTTTACGGGCTTTTTTTTGTGACATTCATTTAAAAGTTGAACAAATATCTGAGCGAAACGATACTATCATTTGAATTTCCGGCGCCTGTTACATTAGTAAAATTAGCGTCAAAAATAAATGAGTGATAATTATTTATATCATATTGAGCTCCGGCCTGAATAACAAAAGTACCAAAATCAGAGGTGTTCCGGGTATCAGAAAGCACAAAGTAATCGTTTGAAGGATCGTTATCACCATCCACGCTGGGTTCCACAATAAGATTTCTTGTAGTTGACGTATTACTGGTAATTGCCAAGCGACCATTCAGGTTCAATTTACGATCTAATAAGAAATAGCTGCCTCCCGCATACATACCGAATATCCGGATATCAGTTTGCCCGTTTCCGGTTTCCGTATTGTTGATAGTAATACCCAATTGTGTTCTTAAATCAAGAGTGTTGAAACGACTGCTTAAGTTGAAGGAAACTGCCGAACTTTGAACATCACCAAATGCGAAAACCTCATCGGTTGTATTCAGATTATTAATACTCAGTGAAGCATCGTGAATGATATCCATCCACTCAAACTGTTGAGTAATAGATCCACTTAGATTTAGCGTTGTGTTTTCTTTAGGAGTAGGAGTTAAAAGTGTATCAGCGCCGGAAATCACAAAATTCTGAACAGAAGCATTTTCTAAATTGGGCGCTAAGTTTGGATTGAACCTGTTTACACTATTGTCTCTTGTTCGGAAACGAAACCCTGCACTCACTCTTGGTAAATCTCTTGATACCGGATACCAACTTATATTAGTTCGGTAGGTATTTGATTGAGTAGTAGCATCTTTATTTCCGGTAACATTGTCTTCGAGCGTTTCGAAACCAAGCGTAACATATACTCTGTTTTGGAGAAGCCTGAACCGATCGGTAGCAGTAAACCCGGCAATGTCTTTTCTGATAGTAGAATTAGCCAACGAATTAAAGTTAGGTCCCACCCATCTGTATTGTAGTTTAAAATTGTTTGCAGGATAATTAATAGATAGCTCGGAATTAGATCCTATGAGACTTGTCGGAAAAAAGACTTCGGCTTCAGCGCTGTCGGAACTAAAATCTTTAACCCTTATGGGAAGAACATTCATATTCTCATTTATGATAATGAGTCGAGAAATACTTTCAAGTAAATCAGCATCCTGTTGTTCAATATCGAATCCAAGATCGTCGGCACGTTGAACGGTTAATGACCCCCCATAAATATTGTTATTCAAAGCGCTGACTACGGTTTCACTTCTTAATTGAATTCGGTTACTCGCAAGTCCCATTCTTAAGTCAGCCCCGGCAACAAAGTTTCCTCTTGCCTGAACACTTCCGTTCTGTATTGTGAGAAGATCAGGGTTATCTGATAATTTCTGGCGGTCTTCTAAAGTTAAATTACTATACAGAGTCGGCGAAGCATCAAGCAGTGTGTTATAATCCCGAATGTTGAATATGGAAGTTGTGTCATCTTCGACTTTCATTGCATGAATACCCAACTGAAACTTTCTTTCATTTCCAAAAGCAACTCTACCGCCGGTAATTTTGCGAGTAAATGTTCCTTTACCGAGATTTTCATAATTAAGCGTGTACGTTGTATCCACAACGTTCCCGGCGCCATCATCAATTTCATTTCTGGTAACACCTTGATAAAGGTTGTTTACTTTTCGATTTATTTCACCGTACAAAAACTGAATATTGAAGCTTTCTTTTAAGAGACGTAGTTCTGAGTTCAGTCCGTATATTCTTCGACCGTCTATTGTAAGTCGACTTAAATTCGGATATACGTGACCGGCGTTAAGCCTTAACCAATTTCCAACTCTTATGTTTGCACCAAATCTGTTTTGTGGTTGTAAACGGTTTGATTCCTGAGAAGTAAAAAATCCATTTAAAGAGTAACGAAGAGCTCCATAACTTCCGGAGATATTTGTACGGGCTGTGTAGGCATCGTTAGAATTCCCGGCGATATTTTGACTTCTCGCCCCAAGCTCAATATTTCCTATCGGCCTGTTTCTGTTTCCGGTTACAAAATCATCAGTTCGAGCTCTGGATGGATCAACGACATCAAAATCCCATTGTTCAACAAGATAAGTTTGTGATGAGGTCAAGTAATTCAACCGGATTGTATGCGTTCCGTTTTGCAAACCCTTGGGTACGTATGAAATAAAATAATCACTGGTGTCCGCTAATTCAGTAACATCACGATCGTCAATAAAAAGCCTGAACTCTCCTTCTTCCAATTCATTAATATCGTAGAATAAGGCAATTGCAATTACTACATCGTTAGGCGCGATAGCATCTCCGGGCTCCGGAGAAAGAATGGTATAATCAATACCTGAGTTTCTTGGTTGATTAGAAACGTTTTCAGAATCAACAATTTCTACTCTGACCGGAGCATCAGAAGGATCGTTTTCAGGAAAAAGTATTTCCTGTCCGTTTCTTAGAGTCAATTGAAAGTAATATTCTAAAGTGGAAGCGTCTTCATCATCAACTTGTAAACCGATATCGAAAATTCCGCTTTGGAAGTTCAGCTCTGATTGTTCGTATCCGAGCGCTTCATCATACCGATAGAATAAAATAGCTTCCTGTACATCATTTTGGGTAACCCCGGGTACCAGAAACTCTAAAGAAGTGAGTTCGCCACGCACAACAGTAGTAGGTTGTTGATGCTGAACATTAAATTGTTGTGCTTGCGCACTGATAATAAACATAAAAAAACTGCATAAGCATACAAATGCAGCTCTAAGTACCCAACTTAGCATATTACTCCTTTTACCCACGAAAAATTTAATTCAGATTAATTCCCTTTTTCGTAGTAATCAATGGTTACTTCCCTGATTTGTCCGTTGGCATCACGAAACCGGAATTTGATCTGTTTTTTGATCATTTCTTCATCGAGTTCGTCATAACCCTCATCTAAATCAGTAATATCTTCATCTGAAAGCGTACCGGAATCAATTTCATTACCCTGCTCGTTAACCTGAGCATACATTTTCTCAAATAATGAAACGGTTTCTCCGGATTGTAAAGCAGTTACATCAACCTGCCCTTCTTTAACCCAAACATATCCTTCAGAAGTACTTCCAAATTCAGTTCCTTTCACAGAAGCCAAAGATCTGGAAGTGGAAACTTCAAAGTCATTATTACCCTGTGGTTCTACATTTAAAAATATTTCACCCAGACTTAAATCAATACGAGTGTTCGATCGCTTAGAAGAAAGTTCAGTTTCTCCCCGAACTATTAATAAAGACTGCGGTTTTACTTTAGCGATACTTTTATCCATGAACAAAACTAAGGCATAGCCTTCGCTATCTGTTCTCAGGGTATCGCCATCAAAAAGTTGTTCGCCTTTGTCTTCGTTTAAGTCTAAACGTTTTGAGCGATCTGCCTGGCTGTTCTCTATATCAACATTAGGTTTAAATCGCTTAACTATTGCAAGAGGGCGATCGTTTTTAATTAATTCTGTATGTACAGCACCTACAATAACTAAAAATGACAGAGCAAGAATAAATAATGAAGAAGCTTTTTTAACTAACATTTTAATTCCCTCCTGCCAATACAATATCACCATTCTCAATCTTGCGCATTATTTCTGCGAGAATAATAGAAGCCTGATTACCGGAGTAAGTTACACCATCGATCTGAAAGCTTTGAACGGTGAATCCGGAACTTACAAGATTTTCAAAAGTGCCGTTTCCTACTAATGTAGTGATCGCTTCTTTAGTTTCTTCAGTTAATACAATGGGTGCATCGGCTGTTTCCGGTTCAGAAAGCTTAAAGCTCCAAATTTCTGAAGTTCGCTCTTCCTGAGTGTTACCATTTTGGATTGTGGTACTTAGTTGCCAATAATACAACTGACCCGGCTGTAGAGGTTGCGCACCCGACGCCGGATATTGAAAACTTTCGCCAACTATCTTAACGTCAAGATTTTCGTTTTGAAGCAAGGAGCCACCCTGAGAAACAGGTGCAGTACTTCGAGCGCTTTCAAGCAAAGACTCGGGGCTGTCACTGGCGCTTGATTTCACAACAATCAACCGATACTCGATGCTTTGTTCTCCCTCCCAACTGAATTGCGGGAAAGGATTGGTAATTTCAGCATTTGCATCAATTACGTCACCGGGTGTTCTTAGAAATATATCTACTTCTTCAGTGAAAGGGAGGCCACCCCCAATTTCTGCCGTTTCCGAAACTAAATCTACTCTTCCATTCACATTATCCTGTTGAAAAATAGTAATAGTAATAGTGTAAGTATCAGCTGGAAGAGTTGTTGAGCCGTCAAGACTTTCAAAGAAAGAGTCTCCTTCCGGCGTAAGTTCAATATCAAAAGATACAGATTCCTGAATCCCGGGAATTCTACTATCTGTTAAGTTATTATTGGTTGCATACACAGATTGATTAGGAGCTAAAGAAAAAGAGGAAGTTGGCTTACTAACAATATCAAGTAATACGCCAACTTTTGAAGCAGAGACATCAATATCCAAAAAAAGATTTTCCTGAACCTCTGAAGTGAGGTTACGAAGTGTCATTGAGAGGAGAGTAGCGCCCGTTCCGTCTGAGTTTAATCCTAAATTTGTTAAACCAAGAAGCTGAGAATTTGCAAGAACATCAAAAACTTCAATATCGAGACTTAAAATATCACTTTGTGCATGCACTTTTTTGTTGGGAACAAAACCCAGCAAAAAGAGTGCAATACTAAAAATAGTAAGAAATTTTACTTTACTCATAAATCCATCCCTTGTTAATTATTAGCTAATAATACTAAAAGTGGGCAAAGAATCCATTTTTTTGATCCTAAATAGAAGTTTTCTAATAATTGAAAAGGAACTTATATGAAAGAAAATAAGCTATATAGAAAGGAAGTGGAGCTACAGGGATTCGAACCCTGGACCTTCGCGCTGCCAGCGCGACGCTCTAGCCAGCTGAGCTATAGCCCCTTAAGGCACAAAAAATAATTATTTTTGAGACAAATTATACTACATTTTAAAGAACTCTATTTTTTCTTACTTTTAAAATCTACTGTGTGACAAGAAATTAGGACGAAAAGCGTTTTAAACTGAATTTATAACATAAAAAATCAAATAAAACACGAAACCAACTACGATGAAAAACTCACGACTAACATTAATTCTATCCTCAGCATTGCTGTTTGTTACAGTATTAGCGTGCTCAGGATCTCAGGAATTATTACCCCCTGCTGATAGAACCTTAGAATATCTTCAATCTTTAGATGAAGAAACTTTACGCTCAATTGATACTGATGCAGATAGCCTGAAAGATTATTCTGAAATGTATGAGCACGATACAGATCCATTGGATGATGATACCGATGGAGACCGTCTTATTGATGGTGATGAAGTACTTATTCATGGAACAAATCCATTAGAAGCAGATACTGATGGCGACGGGCTAAACGACTACGAAGAACTGAACTCCTATAACACAGATCCTACCAAAGCAGACACTGATGGTGACGGACTAAGTGATGGTGATGAAGTAAACCGCTATAATACAGATCCAAACGATGCCAATGGTGATGCTGACGGTGACGGTGTTTCTGATGTAGATGAGATTAATACTCATGGAACTGATCCAAACAATCCTGATTCTGACGGCGACGGTTTTTCTGATGGCCAGGAGCTTGAAATGGGTACAAACCCTATGGATGGTTCAGATCCAGTTTACATTGACATGAACGCATTCAACACTGTAAATTTTGCTTTTGACCGTTCAGATCTTTCTGACGAAGCTGCGCAAAAATTAGCTGATAATGTTGAGCTTCTTAAAAACGCTCCTGCGTTTAATGTAAGAGTTGATGCTTACACTGACCACGTTGGTGGAGATCAGTACAACTTACGATTGAGCTTAAGAAGAGCTAAATCTGTAGTTGATTTCTATACAAATAATGGAATTTCTGCTGACAGAATTGAGTCTCGCGGATTAGGTAAAGCTCCGGTTGCTTGTATGGACGAAACAGAAGAGCAAGGTTGCGAAGAAAACAGAAGAGCAGAGTCGCATCCAAAAAGCACTCTGAAGTATTCTCCGAATAAATAATCTTTTTTAAGATTCTTTTAAGGCAGGCTGATTTTTCAGTCTGCCTTTTTTATTTGGGTTAACCTGAACTTATTCAGGATCTTTGTATAGGTTAGCTGTCAAAATTTATAAACGAGTTTAGTCTGAAGGCGATACTTTGTTTTAACTCTCCAAATTAAAACAGTCTTGCTACACTGATGCCCGGATAAAAACCGGGATCATCAATTCGGAAAGCAAGATCAATTCTGAACAGATTAAAGATATTACTTATAGAACCACCTACTTCAAGGTGAAATTCTTCGGATGACAAAATCCCGAACTGACCTACTTTCGATGAAGGGTTCCAAACTTTACCAACTCCTCCGAAAGCAATAACTGACAACCCTGTTTTAGGGGCGTCTCTCCAGCCTAACATTTCAAATGGAATGCTTCTGAAGTTGTGTTCTGCGTGTAAACCGACATAACTTGCACCCTGATACGGGATATATTTTTTGGATTTAAATGCTCCAAAAGGAGTGAAGTAACCGAACGCAGCATCCAAAGCTCCGTTTTTCTGGACAGGCAAATCTCCGAGATAAGTTCCGGCATTAAGACGAATATCTAATGCGTTAGGGAAAAATCGTTTTTTATAAAAGGTATTGAGTCGCTTGAATACGTTGATTTTGAAGCGGGTGTAATCCCAGTCGCTGCCTAATGCCTTTGATGATTGTTCCACACTAAGATTGACGCCGTTCAATTCAATAACTCCAAAATTGTTATCAAGATCGCCACGGGTAATTTGAAATCTAAGAGCACTTAAAGTTCCATCTTCAATAGGTGGGTTCAGTCTTTGAAGATTATCCCTTCCAAACAGATCATAACTTGTTTTGAAATTTATAGTTCTGTGTTCTTCATAGTTATAATATAATCGGTAAGTATATCGGCGGTTTGGCGGACGATACCCCGAACCCAATTGAAAGCCGGAATTTCGGTAGTAATTAAAATAATCATCGTAACCCAGCAGAGGAGACATACTGGTTAAGGTCATTCCATAAATATCAGAATTATAGCTTGTTCTTGTATCGGCAAAGTATTTTGCAGAAACAACAAATCTTCTGGATTTTTTTAATGGCCACCAGCTTAACTGAGCATCGTAAGTTGGCGCTTCATATCCAAAGCTGTATCCCAGACCTACTTCAGAGGCAAGTCTCCGGTTTAAATATCTTCGTTCATGCTTTACTCCGATATTGAATACATCTACACGGTTAAAATGCCCGGTTGGAGACAAATCTGAAATGAAATTTCTAAACGAACTCTGCTTTCTTGTTGAAGAACTGCCACTGCTTCCCCCTCCGGAACCTGAACTTACAGTCGAACCACCTTCATCGCTATCGCTGTCCATATCGATAAACCGCGTAAGAAATCCCTTGGGTTGAAAAGCTTTTTCAAGTGTGGCATTACTGTCTAAAGATGAATAAGCTTCTTCTTCAACATAAGACAATGGAACAGGTTCGATGGTATTAGCAAAAATGGAATCCGGTTTGTTGATAGTAGTTGAGTCTATGCTCATCTGGAATCGATTCTTGTACAAAGAATCGGGTAATTCCACATTTACCTGATAATTATTGATTTTGGAAACCTGATGAAAACCAATTGGAGGAAAACGTAAACCAACAATTCCAACTTCTACCAAACCATCAATTCTTACATCCACCGGAAGCCAGAAATCACTCCCGAAATTGCTGAACTGCTGCTCATAATATAGATTGAAATCCTGAACAGGTGGAGGGAATACGATTACGTTATTTGGCTTTAGTTTTACTGACAGAAGTGCAAAATCTTCATCCAGAACAAAGATAGTACCTTCAAAAAGCGGCTGAAGTTTTCGTTTAGGTTCAACTTCTATTTCAAAAACTATTTTTCCGTCAATACTGGTAAAGTTGACTAAATCAAAATTGTAGTATTTGAGTGCTCTTTCATCAGTTATTCCAACAACATCAAACCCGGCTATCTCAAGTTCGTCATCGTAGAAATTGGGCAGATAACTTACACCGGCAAAATTATCTGCTCCTTCGATATTTGCAGTTTGTCGCCGGGATTTCAACACCTCTTTTGGACCTTTTTCTTTATCCCAAAATACTTCGGATACACTTTCTGAGATAGAAACTATTGAAGTATCATTGAGGAGACGTTGTCTGGAATAAGCTTCAGCCTTATACGTATTAAGCTTAGCCCTCCAGATTTTTTTGCGTGCAATAACTTCCTTCATAATCCGAATGGCTGGGTCTTCAGTGGTTACCACCAGTTCTTCCATTTCGGCTACAGATTCATTCAACAAGAAATCGACATATTCCTGATCCCCGTTTTGCAAAGTTTTGCTTTGGGTCTCAAACCCGATATACCTTACGGTGATAGTGGCGGGAAACGATTTTATAATGAGACTATATTCGCCGTCTTCGTTGGCAATGGTCCCGGTATAAGTCCCCTCGATGATGACGTGAGCTGCCGGCAATCCTTCGCCTGTTTTGGCATCGGCAACTTTACCTGTAATTTTTGTTTGAGCACTCACCGAAGTAGTGAGAATTAGTAAGAAAAGAAAAGTAGAAATTTGTTTTAGCATACCCTCTGAATTTATCGTAACCCAATACTAATAATGAAACTTAAAGTTTCAGAGAATATTTTAGAAAAGATGTCTGACGCCCAACTTTATTTCCTCCCCCGAGGGAGGAAGACTCTCTCATTTAGATCTGGGCAAGTTCTAAGTTCTTAGAAAATTACTTTTCTCTGCCTTTCAATACAGCACCTAAAATACCAGTTAATAATGCAGCACCGATAATAGACCAGATTACAGGAAATGAACTTCCGCCGATATTTAACGTCCAGAATAATGGAAGTTCGAGCTCAACGGCTAACCACTTTCCGAGAATAGCGCCCAAAAATCCAACACCGGCAGAAATCAAACAACCTCCGCTGCCAATTTTGAACCCTCCAATACTTTGCCCAATTCCGCCACAAATTGCAGCAATTAATAAGTAGATAAGAAAATCGAATAATCCCATAATGTTAGTTGGTTACTTTCTTTTGTTCTAAAACGACTGCGCTCTCTAAAGGTTTCATCACAACTTTATCATCCACAGAAAAAACCTCTCTGTTATCTGTGTGGACGATATAACGATCTCCACGAAATAGTACGTGATAAGTGATGTCATGTCCCCGAAACTCTCTGCCCAGAATGGTTCCGCATTCTTCTCCATTAGCAGCTTTGGAAATGCCAAGGTGTTCGGGACGGATGGAGCACAAAATTAATCCATCTGCATTTCTGTTCAGCTTGACCTGACCGAATTGTGTGTCAACTTTTGCTCCGCCATCAGCATACGCCCTGAAAAGGTTGGTTCGCCCCAAAAACTGGGCTACAAACTGAGTTTTAGGTTTATAATAAACTTCTTCAGGAGTACCAATTTGTTCGATGCGTCCATTATTCATAACAGCTACTTTATCAGCAAAAGAGAGGGCCTCTTCCTGATCATGAGTAACAAGAATAGCGCTCATGCCGGATTTTTTGAGGATAGCACGAACTTCTTTTCGGGTGGTATCACGAAGCATGGCATCTAAACCTGAGAAAGGCTCGTCCATCAAAACTAATTTTGGCTTAGGAGCTATTGCCCGGGCTAAAGCTACACGTTGCTGTTGTCCGCCGGAAAGCTCATCAGGTGAACGATCTTTGTACTTTTCCATTCCTGTTCTGCAAAGCACTTCTTCAGCATAAACTTCGCGCCTGTTTTTGGGAAGATTCCGGAGACTGAAAGCAACATTTTGAATCGCTGTCATATGTGGAAAAAGGGCATAATCCTGAAATACAAAACCAATATCTCTTTCCTGAGGAGCAACATGCGTTTTATTTTCTTCTACCGTTCTTCCCTGTATAGAAATAGAACCGGAATTTGCATACTCAAAACCTGCGATTAAACGAAGTGTGGTAGTTTTCCCACAGCCACTTGGTCCGAGCAATGCAAAGATTTCATTTTCTTTCACTTCAAAACTTACCTCATTTACTACAAGGTCCTGCTGATTGAAAGACTTACTAAGTTTTTTTATTTCTACAATAGGTGTATTCATCGATGCGGATAACAATAAAGTCGCAATGTAGATTCATTCTGAATAAGATAAGGCTTTCTGTGCAACTATGGACATATTTTGAAGCTAATATTTGTGAAACAAGCGGTTAAAACGTATGTTATTTGTATAGAGAATATATCATCGAAATTAAAATAACTACGTCATGAAAAATATTGGAGTTAAATTACTTTTTGTTGCCCTTGGATTTGGACTTTTGCAAGCTTGTGGCGAAAGCGAAGAAGAGCGCAGAGCCAGAGAGCAAGCCCGCATGGATTCATTAATGAAAGCTCAGCAGCAGGAAGTTGCGGAACAACTGGCCGAAGCTGAGACTGAAAGTACTGCTGATACTACAACAAGTGAGGAAATGCAGGAAGAAGAAATGGAAAGCAGTTCAGAAGGTTATGAATTTGCTGAAAATGGACAATATGCTGTGCAGGTCGGAGCCTTCCGGTCAGAAGAAAAAGCGAACGGATTTATTCAGAAATGGTCTGATAGAAATTACCCCAATGCTTATACCGTAAAAATAGGAGAAGAGGAATACGGTGACATTTGGTTTCGGGTTCGTGTAGGATATTTTGATACCAAGGAAGATGCTGCAAAGCTTGGGGAAGAGCTTGCAAAAGAAATAAATTCAGGATATTGGGTCTCCAAAGTGAGATAAAATACAATTTTGAATTTTAGTTGTATATCTCCCAACCATTTACGTAATTACAGCACGCTCAAGTAGCGTCTCTCTTGATGAATAGTCAGCCCCGCACATTAGATAAATGTTCGGGGCTATTTTTTTGAAACCTTCCCCAAAAAAATACGTAACCGCCATACTTGTTTAATTTTTCATATTCTCAAGTTTACCCTATTATTGGCATGTACATAAAGCTCATTAACTTTTAAAACCCACGAAAATGAAAAACTTTGGTATATCTATACGAGAAGTTGCAAACATTCGTGTTCTTGATATTAGTGGCGAACTTGATGCTCATACCGCATCTCAGCTCGAAAATTCTCTTAAATCTCTGATCGACCAGAATGAGATTCGCATTATTGTGAATTGTGAAGGTCTTGATTACATAGCCAGTGCAGGATTAGGCGTTTTCATGGCTTATATAGAGGATGTGCGTGGAATGGGTGGCGATATCAAACTCACCAATATGAATGAACGCGTTTACAATGTATTTGATCTTCTCGGATTCCCAACACTCTACGATATTCATGATGATGAGAAAGAGGCTATAACAGGATTCGAAAACTAACATAAAAGTGGCAAAGTCGAATAACATACACTCCATTTCTGTTGAGGCTTCTACGTCTCAACTGGCAAAAGTGCGCGACTTTGTGGCTGACCACGCCGAAAAACTTGGACTTTCTGAAAAAGAGATCGGAAATATCCGCTTAGCCGTTGATGAGGCATACACCAATATCATCAAGCATGCTTACAAAAATATTCCGGCAAAACCTGTAGATATAGAACTGGGGCATGATGGCTCTCAGCTCTGGATTTCCATCAAAGATGAAGGCGAGAGTTTTGATCCGGGAACGTACAGCGAACCTGATCTGAGAGCAAGGATCAAAAATAAACAACGTGGCGGAATGGGTGTTTATCTGATCCGAAAGTTAATGGATAATGTACAATACAATCGCCACGGGCATACCAACGAAATCAGAATGATCAAACACCTGTAAGCTGTGAGTTCTTCCGCCAATCTCGACGAACGCCACAGCCGGTTTGAGCTTCGTACTCTTCTTGAAACCAGTCGATTGCTGATTGAATCTCAGGATCCTGATTTCGTCCTAAACAACCTTCTGCTAATCACCATGGGAAAACTGCTGGTGACTAAAGGAATGATCTTGATTTTTAAGCCGGGCGAAAATCGATATTATGCCTCACGGGCTAAAGGGCGTGGCTGGATGCAGGAAGGTGATGAAAAGGCGATTTCTTTTTCAGAACAAAACCTGGAAACTTCGGTGCTTACCGGAGATGAATTTGCAGATCTGTTTGAAGAGATTGGTATCGAGAAAGAAAGCGTACTTTTTAATCTCAAGACCACCAATCATCACATCGGATTTTTATGCCTTGGACCGAAGGGAAATAAACAGCCCATCACTGATCGTGAAGTTGAGTTTATTGAAAGTCTTACGATCATTTCTTCCGTTGCAATCGCAAACTCCCGCATGTTTAAAGAAATGCGACACATCAACAGAAGATTGGATCGTAAAGTACATGATCTGAATACGCTTCTTGATCTCAGTAAGGATTTCAACCTGATGGTGGATCGGGAAGAAATCGCTCGTATTTTTAAATTTGCAATGCTCGGTCAGATGCTGATTCGCACTTTTTTCTTTGCGCTGGAAGTGGATGGCAAAAAAGAAATTGTATCCATAAGTGGAATTAGCGATGAACCGGATGAAGAAGAGTTAGATCAGCTTTTTGAACTGGATGATGTTGCCCATATCAATGAAGATTCAGATTGTAATTTTCTGAACGATAACAATATCCGATTAGTGATCGGACTCAAATTTCAGAATGAAAAAGTGGGTGTTGTTGGGGTTGGGCTTCGCGGAAATAAACAGGAATACGGTCCTGAAGAAGTAAACTTTCTGCAATCACTTGGGAATTTAGCTTTGCTGAACATCCAGAAAACGATGCTCTTGGAAGAACGCTTGGAAAAGCGACGAATGGAAGAGGAACTGAATCTTGCTAAAAATATTCAGCGGGGATTATTACCTGATCCATTACCTGAAATTGAAAATCTTGATTTGGCAGCCATTAATATTTCATCCCGACAAGTGGGTGGCGATTATTTCGATTTTATAGAAACGCCTGATGACGGTCATTTGCTTGCAATTGCTGACGTAACCGGTAAAGGAGTGCCTGCTTCTCTGTTGATGGCAAACTTGCAATCCATGTTGCACGCATTAGCTCCAATTGATGTAACGCTGGATGAAGCTTCCGGGAGTATCAATGATATTATTTACAACAATACTCCTTCCGATAAATTCATCACGTTTTTCTGGGCAAAAATTCACGAGCACAGCACAAAGTTCAAATATGTGAATGCGGGGCACGATCCACCATTTTTGTTTCGAAAAGATTCGGAAGAACCGGAATTACTGGAAGTAGGTGGCGTTATTCTCGGCGCGATGGGAACGATGATGCCTTACGAGGCGGCTGAAATTGATCTTAACCCCGGAGACTTGATCGTGTTTTTTACGGACGGTGTAACAGAAGCGATGAGTCCTGACCAAACCGAAGAATATGGAACAGAACGTTTGAAAGAGTGCATTAAAAAAGTAAGAGATAAAAGCTCTGAAGAAATTCAGCAGGCCATTATTGATGATATCAATGCATTTTCAAATAATATTCAGTACGATGATATTACGATTATTGTGTTGAGGGTTGATGGATAGTATTTAAAATTTATATCTAAAAATGATACTGGATTTCTTTAACGAAAATCTATTGATGGGTTTGATAGTGAGTCTAACAACTACAATCTCAGCATTTTTATTTAAGCAGGGTTTAGACTGGATTTCAAAGCAAACATTGCCAAATACAGCTAAGAAAGAGTCTACTTCCAAGTTAGCAATAAGGCTCTTAGGATTATTTTGTTGGGTTATAGTTGGACTAGGCTTGATTAGTTCTTTGATACTTATAATAGAGTATCTGCAAGTTCATTTATTTAATTAATAGTCTTAGCTCAATTCTTCGTTAAACCCATCATTCTCTTGTTGATTTAACCTCTTTCCCAAACTCCTGATTGGGAAATCCATGAAGAAGCTCCTGCTTCACATTCCCAAATAGAAGAATCCAATAATTAATTACCAGAAATGGTCGTTTTTCGATAGATTGTAATTAAATAAACTCAATTGTCATGATTACCGATAAAAAAGAGATTGAAGTTTCTGCATTAAACCTTGATAAAGAAGATAAAGCACGACTTGCAGATAAATTATGGCTGAGCATTCACGGCGAAATCGATTACGAAATAGAACAAGCTTGGATGAAGGAAATTGAGAGACGTAAGAAAGAATTAATATCAGGGAAAACTAAAGCAATACCAGCTGAAGAAGTTCATAGAAAAATTCGTGAAAATCTCAGAAAGAAGTAGATAAAATATTGACCTGAATTCAATATTAACGTCCAAATCTAAACCAATTGGGTCATTCCTTTGGGTGACTATAAAAAAATTGGAACCAAAGATGATACTCTTCAATCAAAAGCAAAATCCAGATCGCCTGCATTCGCCGGGCGATGACTTGGAATTACACTCACTGCTTTATTGTAGTGCTAATTGTTTAACAAAAAAGAAGTTAATTAATCGTCTTCAACCCAATAACTCCCGGAAACCCACCATTCCCACGTTGGTTTAATGCCAGAATAGCTTCGTAAGTATTAGAACGATTGGTGATCTCATTCACATAACGAACCGTCTCAATCCCGCGACAAAAACCGTAACGAGCTCTCTGGTAATATTTACGCTGCATAAGTCTCAGCAAAGCTTTAGATACACTTTCCCATTCATTTGGGTCGTCATTAAAGTCGATGGCTAAACGGCGCGCATCGGCAACATGTCCCGGTCCAGCGTTGTACGTGGCTAACGCAAACTGCCATTGTGAAACTGAATCCATATAAGAATAATGCTCCATTTGCTCACTTAAAATCCGGGCGCCTTCGCGAATATTCACTTCGGGAATAAATAAAGAATCGAGCGGGATTTCCGAAAAACGCGGAAGCACCTGCATAATTCCAACAGCCCCTGCCCAGCTTTCAGAGTTTGGATCAAATTTAGATTCCTGAGCTGCAACGGAAGTCAGCATAACCCAGTCCAAATTATATTCATCAGCTACCACCTGAAGCAGGCTGTCATAAGGAGAAATTCCTCCAAATTTTTCCATCTCTACTTCAGGGCTAAAATATTCAGCAACAGGAGTACTTCCTTTAAAGTATTTCTTCCGAAGTACATTCAGGAAAGTAGATCGCTTTGGTATTCCCTGTTCATTAAAGCGAAAATGTTTATAAAGAAATCTGTTTAATTTGCTCTCCAAATCCGGAGCATTTTTACGAATAGCCCAGGCAATGGTATCATTCTCAGCAATGATGGGTCCTTTCACCAATCCGGACATATACTTATTACTGGCGTCGTAGAAGTTATCATCAGCTACCGTTGCTGAATATGTTCCATTGGCAACCTGAAAAAGTAACGCCTCGGTATCCATATCGTCAGGAACAAGATTTATAGTAATATCAAAACCTTCATTCTGAAGTTCCTTTAACTTTACGTAGTATGAACTGTTTCTGCGAACTGAAATGGGAATTCCGCTCAGCTCTGTTATGCTTTCGGGTTCTACTTCAAGGTCATCAGATAAAATTACCAACTGATCAACCATGTTATAAGGGCGGGTAAATTTTACCACTTCTTTGCGCTCCTCAGTTACTGTATAGCTGGCAGCAATTATATCTCCAACTCCTGAATTCAGCATATCGTACGGGTTTTCATTTTCACCAACGATCACTACCTCTAAAGCCAGATCATTATCCTTGGCAAACTTTCGAATCATTTCATATTCAAATCCCGCCTGAATACCACGATGTAGAAAATAGGTGCTCGAGCTGTAACTGGTAATCATTCTTAAAACACCGGAGCGTTTTATTTCAGCAAAATCTCTGTAAACTGGTTCAGTAATAGTAGCTAAGTTTTCGGAAGGCTTCGGGGATTCTTGCTTTTCTGAATTGCCTGAAAAACAGCCGGATAAAAAAACAAATGACAAGCATGCTCCAAACAAAGCTGCCTTGCCGGTATTTTTCGTCAATAAGAGTTTATCATTTTGCATAGCTAACTTCCCTCGGAAAGTAATTGCTCAAAACTTTCTTAAGATACACCTTTACAACCTGATTTACGTGTAGATTAGTTCAATCTAACACTCGTAAACAATATAAATGTAATAAAATCAGTGTGTAAATGGTATCAAGCTTTCAAAAGTACGAGTGAAAAGTCACTAAGTTTCTTTATGATGCCCCGTGATCATGTTTAACAACCACTCTGCCTACTTGCTGTCCTTCAAGAATTAAATCTATTTCAGTTTGAAGATTTTCCAAAGAAACCGTTTTCCATCCGGATTCGGGATATTCTTTTTCAATGCCATTCAGCATTTCCCAAATTTTAAGGCGAAATGGCATTTTGGTAATGCCGGAATCGATTCCTAATAAACTCACTCCCCGCAGGATAAATGGATAAATATTGGTGTTCAGATCGTGCCCCAAAATATTTCCGCAGCAAGCGATGGCACCGTCAGGTTTCATTTGCGGAATAATGGCTTCGAGCATTTTTCCACCAACAGTGTCAATTACTCCGGTAAACCGACCTGAATTTAAAAGTGATTTTTTCTCAGGATAGATTTCATCCCGATGAATAACAGATTTTGCACCAAGTTCTTTCAAAAAGTCTTTTCGGTCTGTTTTTCCTGTCCCTGCAATTACGGAGTAACCAAGTTGAGATAATAAGAAAACTGCGTAGCTGCCAACTCCACCGGTTGCTCCGGTTACCAAGACTTCATCTCCCGGTTCAATAAGCTCTCGTTGGAGTCGCTTTACACCATAGGCGGCGGTATAACCTGCCGTTCCGATAATCATAGCTTTTTGAAGGCTGATATTTTCAGGTAATGGAACTACCCAATCAGCTGGAACCCGGATGTATTCTCCAAACCCACCGAACGTATTCATTCCGAGGTCGTATCCGGTAACAACCACTTTTGCTCCCTTCTGAAAAGTACCCGACCGGTCTTCAACAATTTCACCGGAAGCATCAATTCCGGGAACAAAAGGATAGGATTTGGTAACTCCTTTATTCCCCGAAGCAGAAAGTGCGTCTTTATAATTCAGGGAAGAGAAATGAACTTTGATTAGCACCTCATTATCAGGCAACTCCGAAAATGGGATTTGTTTTACTTCGGATGAGAAGGATTGATCGTTATTTTCGGTTACCTGGAATGCTTTGAAGGTGTTGGACATGGTTTACTATTTTACTTATGAGGGATAGAGGATAGGATTTTTGCCAACTACTTATCAAAATCTTTAGCAAACGCTCTATACTTTATAACAAATTCTTTTGCGTCTTCAATTGTTTTAGGATAAGGAACTGTGTCATGATGTCCAGAACCAAATCTAATTTTTTGAAATCTAAAACCATGATCTGCAAGAAATTTAATTTTTTCCATTGTTTTAGATCTGACCTTTTTGGCGCTTTAAAATGACGCCCTAAATTTAATGCAGTTTCTCCACAATTAGGGCATGGAAGCTCATTTGGTACTTCATGTTTTGGATCAACAGGTCTTTTGAAAGACTTTCTACAATCTAAACAAGCAAAAGATAAATGATATGGTGCAGCCATAATTAAACGTTCTATATCTCTACTTCAAAACTTTCTTAACTAAGCCGAGTTTAATGTCATCATAGGGCGCATAGCGAATCGGGACATCCGGCCAGAACGGTTTTTTCATTACGCTCTTTTTATGCGAAAAACAGTCGAAGCTGGCTTTGCCATGATAAGAGCCAAATCCGCTGGCGCCAACTCCCCCAAAACTCAGATGGTGATTCCCTAATTGTGCAATGGTGTCATTGACCGCACCACCTCCAAAAGAAATCGAATTCAGAATTTGGTTTTCAAACTGTTGATCAGCAGTAAAAACGTATAATGCCAAAGGTCTTGGTCTGGAATTAACAGTAGAAATAACTTCTTCAAACTTTTCGAATTCAAGTACGGGAAGAATTGGCCCAAAAATTTCATCCTGCATCACTTGATTATCCCAATTGATGTCACTCAGAATAGTTGGAGCAATATATAGATCATCAACATTCGATTGCCCCCCGGTTACCAAAGTACCTTCATCTAAAAAGGCAGATAGTCTATCAAAATGGTTTTTGCTAATAATTCGCGGATAATCAGGACTTTGCTCCGGATCTTTTCCATATAGTTCTTTGATGGCATTGTCCAAAAATCCTAAAAACTCTTGTTTTACCGATTTCTCAACCATCAGATAATCGGGGGCAACACAAGTTTGTCCTGCATTAACAAACTTACCCCATGCAATTCGCTTTGCGGATGTTTCCAGATTTGCTGTATTGTCGATGATACAAGGGCTTTTTCCGCCTAATTCCAAAGTTAAAGGAGTGAGTTTTTCGGCGGCATGTTTCATGATAATTTTACCGACTCGAGTGCTTCCGGTAAAGAAAATGTAGTCGAAATCCATTTTTACCAAAGCAGAAGATTCTTCAACTCCACCTAAAATCACTTTAAGAAATTGTTCGTCAAACTCTTTAGAAATGAGTTCTTCGATTACACCTGAAGTATGAGGTGTGAGTTCCGAAGGTTTCAGAATAGCTGTATTTCCGGCAGCAATGGCTCCCACTAAAGGTTGCAGCGCCAATAAGATCGGGTAATTCCACGGAGCTATTACAAGTGCGCATCCATACGGCTCGGTTATGATAAAATTCTTGGAAGGAAAATTGACCAACGAAGAGGAAACTGTATCTGGCTTTGACCACGACTCTACATTTTTAATCGCAAAATTGATGTCGGTAATTACCAATCCTATTTCGGTAGCATAAGTTTCGAAAGCGGATTTCTTAAAATCTGCATGAACAGCATCAATCAATTTCTGTTCATGATCCTTCAGCAACGATCTTAACTTTTTAAGTTGCTTGATGCGGAACTCAATTTCTTTCGTTTTTCCTGAAAGGAAGAAATTTTTCTGAGCGTCTAAATGAGCTTGTAAATCAATCATCTTTTCTTCCTTTAAACGTATCCATTGAACTATACACTTTGAATATTTTACCTGCTACAAAATCATAGATTCTGCCGGGCAGAATTCCCCTTACAAAAGTACTGAGTTTAATCATGAAAGGTTCTTTGAGATAGAATTTCTCTTTTTCAACTGCATTCAGAATTTTTGATGAAATCTTTTCCGGATCGAGAAGAGGAATTAAAAAAGGAGCTTTTACGCCATCAAACATTCCGGTTTTGATGTAGCTTGGCATCACTGTTAAGACTTTTACGTACGGATGATTTCTTTCCAGCTCGAGTCGTAGAGAATCTGACCACCCCACAGCAGCCCATTTACTACCGGCATAAACCGTCATTCCGGGATTTGGAGACAAACCCGCCGCAGAAGCAATGTTTACAATTCTTCCAAACTTCTGATCAATCATCGCAGGCAAAAATGCGCGCGCCACAAACATCAAGCCGAGTGAATTAACTCCTATTGTATTTTCGATATCATTATAGCTGTGTTCATCAAAAGAGCCCCCCACAATTATCCCGGCATTATTTATCAGGATATCAATTCCTTCTTGTTGTTCGAGGACTTGACTGGCTGCTTTTGCAACGCTCATTTTATCCATTACATCCACCACATCGGTTGATACTGAAAATCCCATTTCAATCAGTTTCAGAGAAGCATTTTTCAAGCTTTCTTCATTAATATCCCACATTGCCAAGTGAGAAGCTCCACGTTCGAGAGCCATTTTGCTCATCAGAAAACCAATACCACTGGCTGCTCCGGTAACTAATACTTTTTTGTTTTGGAAAGATGTCATAAGTCAATGTAGAAAAAATTTAACAGGATTTTGAAAAATTGAAGTCATTATGAGCTTACAAAATTCCTAAAAGTGTCGAAAAGTAGTTATACTCGTTGCAGATAATTCAAATCAACGAAATAAAAACGATGAAAAGATTTTTTGTACCCATATTCGTACTAATTTTTGGGATTTCCTGCACACCATCAAAGGTGGACAATGCAGCGGGAGAAATAACGCTCGATAATATGATGAGCCACATCGAAACACTTTCTTCGGATGAATACCTGGGCAGAGCCACAGGCACGGAAGGCGAAGATAAATCAGTCGATTATTTAGTGAATCAATTGAAAGAGATTGGCGCTGAACCCGGAGCCGAAGACGGAAGTTATGTTCAGTCGTTTCCGCTGTTGGGTCAAAAAACAATTAATCATTCTATGAAAGTACGGAGAACGCTTAGAAACAGTACGGTAGCTGAGTTTGCATACTTTGATGATTTTGTGGTCTGGCCAGCTAATCAAAGTGAAGAAGTTGATATCAGAAATGCTGAACTGGTTTATGTGGGGTATGGAATACAGGCTCCGGAAGAAAACTGGGACGATTTTAAAGGAACCGATGTAGAAGGGAAAATTATCGTGATTAAGAATAATGATCCTGAATATGATCCCAATCTTTTTGGCGGAAAAACGAGATTGTACTACGGCCGCTACACTTATAAATATGAAAAAGCCAAAGAAATGGGTGCTTTGGGAGCAATCATCATTCACACCACTCCAACTGCCGGCTATGGATGGGGAGTTGTATCAAACGGATGGAGCAGAGAGCGTTTTTATGTAAAGGGCGAAGAAGGTGCTGACATGGGTGCTACAGAAATGAATGGTTGGATTACGTACGACGCCGGAAAGCAGTTATTCGATCTTGCAGGACTTGATATCGATGAAATGTTGGATGCTGCTGACAGTCCTGATTTTGAACCCGTTGAACTCGAAAACACTGCTCTTTCTGTTTCCGTAGATGCTGAGTACAGAGATATCCAATCAAGAAATGTGTTGGGAGTTATTGAAGGAAGTGATCCCGAATTAAAAGATGAGTATTTAGTTTTAACTGCGCATTACGATCACTTGGGAATTACACAGCCCATTGATGGAGATGAAATCAACAACGGCGCTGAAGATAATGCTGCAGGAGTAAGTGCAGTTTTGGAATCGATGAGAGCATACAAGTCTATTCAGCCTGAAATGAAAAGAAGTGTATTGGCAGTTTTGGTTGGTGCTGAAGAAGTCGGATTACTTGGATCTCAATATTGGGGAGAAAACCCTACCGTGCATCCCGGGGAAGTTACTGCAAACATAAACCTCGATGGAATGAATGTATACGGCGCTACCAATGATCTGGTAATTATTGGTTACGGGCGCACAACTCTGTCTGATATAGTAGTAGAGGTTGCTGAAGAAATGGGAAGAACGGTTGAGCCGGATCCAAATCCCGAACAGGGAATTTTCTATCGCTCTGATCACTTTAACATGGCGAAAGTTGGGATTCCTGCCATTTTCCCGAATCCCGGAAATGATTTTTTAAATAAACCGGAAGGATATGCTGAAACTGTAGACAGCGTTTCTGCTGCAAATTATCATTCTGTAAATGATGAAATTAACGAGTACTGGGACTTAAAAGGAGCGGTTATGGATACCCGATTATTTTTTAAAGCTGGGTTTAAAGCTCTCAATGATGATAAGCTTCAGGCATGGAAACCGGGAGATGAATTTGAAGCAACCCGTTTAAAAATGTTAGAAGACCTCGAAAAATAGTGCAAGACGTTGCCCCACATAGAAGAGAAATTAAAAGGTCTTCTTGGTTATGGAAACCTGATACCAAAGAGCTTTCTTTTGGAGAGAGTTTTAGTGAAATCTTTGGTGCTGGAAGCTCTGAAATTTGTGAGGGGATTCATGATAAAGTTCTAAAGAGGTTTTCAGAGTTTGACTTTTCTGATTCTGAAGTTCCTTTTTACGTAAGAACATCGCACCAAGGTGAAGAAGATGAGATCGTTATCGAATGGCTGGGAGAAGTAGTTGAGAGAAACAAATCCGGCGAGCCCACTTTAGTATCCGGCTATGCAGAAAGAGATTATTCCAACCCTGATTTTTCACTATCGTTAAATCAGGAAGCGCTCTTTTTCATGCGCTTGATGGACAACATCAAAGAGAGCGTCTTTTTTAAAGATTTGCACAGCAGGTTTCTGAAAGTAAATAAAGCTTGTGCCCGGAAATTTGGGGTAGATGAACCATCTGAAATTGTTGGTAAAACAGATTTCGACTTCTTTGAAAAGGATCATGCTCAGCCGGCCTATGAAGACGAGCAGCAGATAATTCGTACAGAAGAACCGATTTACGACCAAATTGAGAAAGAAGTATTTAAAGGTGGAAAAGTTGCATGGACATCAACCAGTAAAATGCCTTTGTATGATGATAATGGAGTGTTAATCGGCACTTATGGAATTACGAGAGATATCACAAAGCTAAAGCTTGCAGAAGAAAAGTTGAAAAAGAGCGACGAGATGTTTCATCAACTTTCTGAAAGAGTGCCGGGTTTCTTCTATCAATATAAATTTGAAAAGGGCGGAGAATCATATTTTCCTTTTGCAAGCGAAGGAATTCGGGAGATATACGAGCTTTCACCGGAAGATGTTAAGAATGATGTATCAGCAATTCGTTCGAGAATTCATAAGGATGATATAGAGCATTTCGTTGAATCACTGAAGCATTCTGCTGAAACGTTAGATGAATGGAAATGTGATTATCGGGTAAATCTCCCTGAGAAAGGAAGACGATGGCTACGCGGTAATGCTACGCTCGAGAAAAAAAATGATAGGACCCTGATAGGCTACGGATATATCAGAGATATTACTCCGGAAAAGAAAGCACAGAAGAAATTAAAGCAAAGAGACGAGTTGTTTTCAGAACTCTCGAGTCATGCTCCCGGATTTTTGTATCTCCACAAAGTGGATAGAAAAGACAATGTTACTTTTCCTTTTGTAAGTGATGGCATTAAAAAAGTCTTGGAATTAGAGCCTGAGGATTTAAAAAACGGAATAAGACCATTGCTTTCCAGGGTTCATAAAGATGATTTAAAACGGGTAATGGAATCGATAAGCTGGTCGGTAAAAACGCAGCAGGAATGGAATTGTGAATATCGTGTAGTACTTCCTGAGCAAGGATTGCGATGGGTTCGTGGAAAAGCAAAACCCGAACTTCAGGATGACGGATCAGTATTGTCATCCGGTTTTTTATCAGATATCACCAGAGAGAAATCCATTGCCGAGCAGAATGAAAGACTTCGAGAACAGTTCGAAGCAGTATTAAATACAGTGCCTAACCTTATTTTTGTAAAAGGAGTTGATGGCAGATATAAGATGGCAAATAAAGCAGCTTGCGAGTTTTTTGGAGTAACTCGGGATGAAATAGTAGGAAAAAAGGATGTTGACCTTGGGGTGCCGGAGCAGTTAGCTTGCGGATATCATGCCACGGATGTAAAAGTAGCGAGCACAAAAGAACCCGTATTTATTCCTGAAATACGTTCTAAGGATAATTCCGGAAACGAAGTTTATCACCAAACGATTAAAGTGCCCTTCCAGCAGGAAGGTTCGGATGAAGTTGCGGTTTTGGCTGTGATAACAGATATCACCGAAAGGAAACAGCGTGAGCAGGAGCTGGATGAAACGCTTGATATTGTTGGTGAACAAAATAAACGCCTACTGAATTTTGCACATATCGTATCGCATAACCTTCGGAATCATGCCGGAAACATTTCGATGCTGATTTCCTTGTTTGACATTGAAGAGTCGGAGGAAGAAAAAGAAGAATTGATGGGTTATCTGAAAACGGCTTCAGAAAGACTGAATGTATCCATCGAAGATTTAAATGAGATAATAGATCAGCAGTACAAAACAGAAAAAGATCTGAAGGAGCTAAAACCTGCTGAGATGCTTAAAAAAGTAAAAGAAATTTTGGTATCCGATATACTTAATCACAATGTGAAATTCATTGAAGATGTAGATGAAGATTTAATTATAAAGTACAATCCGGCTTATTTAGAGAGTATTATGCTGAATATGGTTTCGAATGCAATCAAATATCGGGATCCGGACAAAAAACCGAAGGTTCGTATAAAAATTTATGAAGAAGGCGAATCAGCTTATCTGGAAGTTGCCGATAACGGATTAGGAATCGATATGGAAAAGCATGGTGATAAGCTGTTTGGTATGTACAATACATTTCACGGGAATGAAAACTCTAAAGGTATTGGGTTATTTATAACTAAAAATCAGATTGAGTCGATGGGCGGCTCAATTAAAGTTGAAAGCGAGCCCGGAAAGGGAACAACATTTAAAATAAAACTGGCATGAGTAAATTGAAGAGTATTTGTATAATTGATGACGATAAAGTGTATACGTTTGGTGTTAAAAAACTATTGAAATCCATTCGTCCTGATCACACGCTTAAAACCTTTGAAAATGGTCGGGAGGCACTCGACGGAATAAAGAATATGATCGAATCAGGAAAAGAATTACCCGATTTGATTTTGCTTGATATTGATATGCCTGAAATGAACGGGTGGGATTTTTTAAGCGAGTTCGATTCGATCAGAGCAGATGTTGGTAAAGAGATTGAAGTTTTTGTAATCAGTTCCAGAATTAACAATAAAAATCAGGAATTATATCGGGTTGAATGGGATGAGAAAGTTGCAGATTTTATAAGAAAACCTGTAGAGGCATCAGAACTCGAAAAGATTCTAAACTGAACATCATGAAATATTTCTCTATTCTTTTTTTAGGTTTATCCACCTTGCTGATAAACTGCGACTCATCAAATTCAGAAAATACTGCCGGCTTTGTTACTCTTTTAGGAAACGACACACTGGCTATAGAAAAATTTACTAAGACGGATTCTACCTTATATGCTAAGGTAATTTTGCGCAGCCCAAGAACAACACTGACTTCATACAACCTTGAAGTGGGGCAAGACGGGGGTGTAGAAAATCTCAGCTATTTCAGACATAATAATGAAGCAGGTTTTGACGGAGATAAGGAATTAGTTAGAAGCTATGAACGCAATGCTGACAGTCTTAAAATGCAAGTACTGACTAATGACGGAACGATGAGGACAATCACCTCAAAATATCAAGAAGGTACGCTACCGTTCATCGATATGGTACACTGGCCGTTTGAGGTTGCTTTTAATAATGCAATGAATACTTCTGCAGATTCAATTGATCAAAAGCTTTTATCGGGGAGTAGAACCGGAAACTTTATCATAGCAAAAATTCGACCTGACTCTATGACGATAAGGCATCCTTCGCGGGGTGTAATGGGCGTTAATGTTGATAGTAAAGGGAATATTAAAATGTTGGATGCATCCCAAACTACTCGCAAACTTACAGTAAAACGAGTGGATAATGTAGATATAGATAAAATTGCAGCTCGTTTTGTGAAGTCAGACGAGCAAGGGAATCCATTCGGAAGTTTATCGGGTGCTGTAGAGCAAGAATTTATAGTTGGTAACACGGCTTTTAATGTTTCTTATGGATCGCCGCTTCGCAGAGGAAGAGATTTATTTGGCGGGATTGTTTCTTACGGTCAAAGATGGAGAACAGGCGCAAACCGAGCTACTCACTTTTCAACTTCATCTGATTTAACCATCGGAGGCCTGAATGTGCCTGCCGGTGAATACACGCTGTTTACAATTCCGGAACCAGATGGTGGCACGTTAATCATCAACAAACAAACCGGACAAAATGGTAGAACCTACGATCAGGAAAGGGATTTAGGCAGAGTGCCAATGAATGTAGAAACCAAGCCGGAATCTACCGAAGCATTTACAATTACTGTGGAGGAAAATGGAAACGGTGGAGTGCTGAAATTAATCTGGGGAAATACGGTTTATTCAGTCGATTTTGATATCAAATAGTTTCCACTGATTGGGTTTCTTTCTCATTTTCTTCAAGTAGCTTTAGGAAAAACTCCATAGAACTTTTGATGGTGTAGTATTCTTTGGTGGAAAGAAATATTGCGGCTACCATAAAAATCATAGCCGTGATTCCTATAATAAGCGGAAAAGTTTCTCCGGTATCTCCATATTCGATAAAGCTCGTTACTGAGTAATATATTCCATAAAAAAGAGCGAACATTACAGATAAAAATAGATTTCTTGTCTTCTTAATCTGCTCTTTTGCAAAGCCTTTATAATCCTTCTCTTTGAGTAGTTGTTTGTCTTTATAAAGCAGATACGGAAGAGTGGTATTCTTAAAATTTTCCTCGAAAAAAGTCTCAAGTGTTTTATTAGCAATCATGGTATTCTCTTTTTAATTCTCCTTGAAATATAGATTTTTAGGCACTAATCTCAAGCAGTGAAATTGCTCATAATTGATAAGAAATGAACTTAGATCTTTTTCAACCGATATCGGAAACTCAAAAGCGGCGAGTGAATGCTGCTATGGTAGAAAAACCGCCACACGAGCCCGGCGTTTATACGATGTACGGAAAAAAAGACGAAGTTCTGTATGTTGGAAAAGCTAAAGATTTATTTAAAAGGATTACTTCATACCGCTATTCCAAATCCAGGAAAGTTCAAAGTTTGATTGCGCATGTACACCGAATCGGGTTTGAAATCTGCAAAACTGAAATGGATGCTATTTTATTGGAGAATCTGCTTATAAGATCGCTGAGACCCCCGTACAATCATGCCAATAAAAAACCTGAAACTTATTATTTCATTTCTCTAAAAAGACGAGGTAATGAGCACGAGTTCAGACTTTCGATGCGTGTTCTTGAAGATTATCAGGGGACATTCGGGTGCTTTAAAGGACATGGAAGAGTAAGAAAAGGACTTGGAGCTTTGTTAAAACTGCAATATCTGAAAACGGAGCATATCAAAAGTGTATATTTTTTGCCGGCGCAATTACTAAGCCGATTGGTTCCAATGAGGTTTCATAGTTCATTAACTGAAGAAGATCTACAATTAGCATGTGAGTTACTAAGTGGAGAATCGGATCAGTTAATTCAAAATTTTGAACAATTAGTCAACGAAAGAATATTTGCTGATCGGTTTACCGGAAATTATTTCAATAATGAATTGGAGCAGTTAAAAATATTCTATGCTTTAGGTCCTGAGAGGAATCAACAAATTCGGAAAGAAATGGATTTGGAATCATCTGTAATTCTTCAACATCAATTAGATGATTTGCAGGTTATGAATCAGGCTCAGATTTCCTGACCAAACCGGATTAGGTTTCCGAAATTGTCCAGAATGGCAAATTCTCTCATTCCCCAGGGATGATTTTCCAACTTAGAATTTGGATGAATTATTCCATGAGGCTCATATTCTTCAAAGAGCTCATCCACACCTGAATCTAAATAAATATAACAGCTGGTATTTTCAGGAAAAATTTTATCATTGCAGTGCCAGAAATGAATAGGAATTTTATCCCGGACTACAATTCCATAACCGTTGTCGCAGAACGATCTTTTAAAACCTAATTTGTCTTCGTAAAACTGAACAGATTTTGGGATATTCAACGAAGCGAGAACAGGCCCTGCCGTTTTAAGTTTGATCATAATTATATATCGGGTTCCACTTTACACATATCATAAATAAATGCTTTGTAAAACTTGTCTATGAAAAGTAAAAGATTGCTTTTTTTTGAAATTAATTATGGTGACATAGAACTAATCCATAAAGGATTGTCAAACCCTGAGATCACAAAGTTTTACGGTGTTCATTTCGAAACTATGGAAGATACTCAAGAGCAGATGGAGTGGTATCAAAATCTGATTACAAAAGAAAAAGGAATCTGGTGGAAGCTGAGTACAACAGAGTCCGGAGAGTTTATTGGCGCAGTTGGATTTAACGATTGGGATAGAGAAGAAAATTCGGCGGAGATTGGTTGTTGGTTACTGAAGGATTTTTGGGGTAAAGGATTCGGCTCCGAAGCTTTAGAGAGGGCAATGCAGTTCGGAATTAATGAAATGAAGCTCGAAAAGATTTTGGGTTTTATTGATTCAGAAAATACAGGCATAAAAAAAGTGCTTGAAAAAATCGGTTTCAAGCACTTTGACACTGTTAAAACAGTTGATGAAAAGAATTCCAATCAAATTGATTTGATGAAATTCAAATTTGAGGGAAAAAGTTAGTTTTTGACTTTCCCTTCAACCTTAATCGTTCCCATTATTTCCATAGGTATATCTAATTCCTGAGGAGCAGTCATATACATGGTGCCCGAAATTAGCTGTTCGTTTTCAGCAGAAATTACCAAACCTGTTTTTCTGTCTAAAGTAATTGTTCCTGATTGAACTCCTGACAAATCCGGTGTCATGGTAGCTCCTCCCATATTCAATTCTCCTCCATCTTCAGTATAAACATCTGATGAAGCATTGAGGGTTATTGTAGTTTCATCGTAATCTACCAATTCGTAAGTAGTTTGGATGTTCATTGGAAATGGAGCAGATACAGATTCATTATTTGTCCAGGTATCTCCTTTACCTAATTCATTTTCAGGGAATTCAATAATAGAGCGCTTCATTTGAGCAACCATAGACTCATCATTAAACTGTGAACTCATTTGCGTTTTGAATTGCGCTGCCTGAGCGCTGTCGGAAATGCCCATTTTATCAACCATAGAGTCAAGCATGGCTTCCATGCCGGATACATTTAATATTTTGCCATTTGGGTGCATTTTCATATTAAACGAAGTTCCAACAGAAGCAGCTATTGCCTTGGTTACCGGATTTGAAGGTTCTCCGTCTTTTTCAGAATCGTACACCATTCCAGCCATGGGCTGATTAACCATTACACTTGTGTAGGCAACGTTAATTAAATACGAACCATCTGAATTTACATCCTTGACGGTGTATAAAAATCCATATCCCTGTCCTTGCTCAACATCCTGAGTTTGACCCATTATGGTTTGAGAAATAGTTTGATCAAGTACCAAACTATTATCGTATTGAAGACCCTCAGTTAAGTCATAAGTGAGAGAAATCTGCGCAAATCCACTTAAGCTGATTAAGGCTAATGCTAAAGTGATTGATAGAAATTTTTTCATGTTATTGATAAATCATTCATTAAAATTGTTGTGTAACCTACTAAATAACGAATCTAAGCAAAAGTTAATTCAATGTTATCAAGATAGGGTATTAAATTCGTTTTCCTTTTTACTAATTCTTCAGCTCAAAAATACTTGTGGTTTTTGCGTCTGCCGAAAAGTCTTTGGTAACATCAATCACTTTTGTATTCATCACACTTTCACCGGTTTCAAAGTGATCCAGAATTTCCGCCAGGCGATTTCTGTCGATTACTTTATCTTCGGTATTATTATTCATGATCACCATCACCGTTTGTTCTTCATGAACTCTGAAGTAAATGTAGATGTCATCATTTGGGATGAAATGAACCAACTCACCGGAATGTATGGCAGGTGAAGAATTGCGCCAGGTGATTAACTTTTGAGTGTAATTATAAATTTCATTTTCCTTGTCTGTTCTGCCTGACTCGGTAAAAACAGAACGTTCATCATTTGGGAAACCGCCGGGCATAGTTTGTCGCCAAACTTCATCATCACCACCACGATTTTCGTGCTGCATCATTAACTCGGTGCCATAATAAATTTGAGGAATTCCACGGGTAGTCATCAGCCAAGCCAACGCCATTTTGAATTCAGCTTCTTTCTTTCCGATGTGTTCAAAGAAACGAGACATATCATGATTGTCCAGAAAAGTCACGTTTTTCATCGGATCAGAATACAGGAAATCCTGTGAAAGCATATAATACAGCTGGCTCAAACCCTGTTCCCAGCCAAAATCTTCTGTAAAAGCTCTGCGAGATGCAAATGCGAACTGGAAATCAGTGAGACTTGGCAAGTCGGAGTCATAGCCATAATCTTTTCCGTGAACATCATCTTGCCAATAAGCCATCCCCGGCACGGTATTTACCCATGCTTCTCCAACAATATTGAATTCGGGATACGCCTCAAGCACTTCTTTTGACCAGCGAGCCATATAATCTTTGTCGGGATAAACATAGGTGTCCATTCGGATTCCATCCACGCCGGTGTACTCAATCCACCACAGCGTATTTTGGATGAGATAATCCGTGAGCAGCTTATTGTCCTGATTCAAATCCGGCATTTCCGGAACAAACCATCCATCCACCAATTTTTTAGCGTCAAAATCTGAAGCATAAGGATCGGAAGCAGCAGAACCACGGAAATTCGTCTGACCCATTTTTTCAAAATCGTGAACCCAATCTTTGGTTGGCAAATCTTTCATCCACCAATGATTATCGCCAATGTGATTGTGAATCATGTCCATGATTACTTTCATGCCATTATCATGAACGGTCTCGATCATGGCTTTGTATTCTTCATTACTTCCAAAGCGGCGGTCTACTCTATATAAATCGGTAGCGGCATAACCATGATAAGCGCCATACTTCACACTCATATCATTTTCGAAAAGTGGAGTAAACCAAATGGCGGAGATTCCTAAATCTTTGATGTAATCCAGGTTTTCAACTACTCCCTGAATGTCGCCTCCTTGTCTTCTTTGAGGATTAGAGCGATCTGCAGATTCCAGCATGCCGTCAATAGAATCATTATCAGGATTGCCATTCGCAAAACGATCGGGCATCATCAGGTAAATAACATCACGGGAATCAAATCCCTGATAGCGTCCTTCGGATGGTTCTCTTTCTAATAATTCATAGGGAACGGAGATTTCGGCTTCGTCGCGAGTTAATGTGATGGTAAACTCTCCCGGTTTAGCCGTTTCAGAAATATCAAAATAGATAAACAGATAATTGGGAGAATCAACAGCAATTTGACGCTTAATTTCCACACCTTCATAGTCAACGGAAGCTCGATAATGCCCAAGCTCTTCACCATATAACTGAATCTGAAGTTCGGTTACCGGCATATTAGCCCACCAAAATGGAGGGTCGATGACTTTTACTTCCTGAG
This sequence comes from Balneola sp., assembly GCA_965267565.1. GTDB lineage: Bacteria > Bacteroidota > Rhodothermia > Balneolales > Balneolaceae > Balneola. The sequence continues at coordinate 1,668,975 of OZ254085.1, read as the reverse complement.
CTATTGAGTTTGGAATCAGGAATAGGAGAATCAGGAATAGTGAGTGAATTGTTTTCATATCTGTATATCAATTATTAATCAGACTGATAATAATGAACACAAAAGACAGAATCTTATGTAAATGCTTACATTTGAATTATGCTATTCTGATTTTAAGCTATCCACAGGGTTAGCTTTGGCTGTTTTTATGGATTTGAAGCTTACAGTAATAATTGCAATGCTGAAAGAAATTAAAGCTGTTGAAATAAAAACTGTTGGTCCAACAGAGATTTTATATGCAAAACTTCCAAGCCAACTATTAGATAAAAACCATCCAATGGGGATAGAAAAGATGAAGCTCAAGCCAATTAACTTCAGAAAGTCTTTATTCAACATCCTCACAATCTGAAAAATGTCAGCGCCTAATACTTTTCTGATTCCAATTTCTTTGGTACGCTGTTCCATCATAAATGCCGCTAACCCGAATAATCCCATAAATGCAATGAAAAGTGCAAGCATAGTAAAGTAATTGAATATTTTACCTAAGCTTTGTTCTGTTCTGTACATATTATTAAACTCATCATCTAAAAAAGAATACTCAAAAGGGTAATCTGGTGATAGTTTAAGGAATTGTTCCTCTATATAAGCAATAGTTTCAGAGAGATTTTCAGTATTTACTTTCAAAAGCACCGACCCGCGACCTGAGATATCCTCGTAGCGTAATAACAGTGGTGCAACTTTCATATGATAGGATAAAAAATTAAAATCTTGCACTACCCCAATAATAGTGCCATCTCTTCGCCAAAGTGTAAAATCCTTACCAATGGCTTCTTCGGGAGTCCATCCAATATTTTTCACCATAGTTTCATTAACGATATAGCTGTTGGAAGTATAGCTGTCTTTTCCTCTTTCAAACGTTCTGCCTGCAAGCAGCTTAATATCCAGCATCTCCAAATAATCAGTATTGACTTGACCATGATATGTTCTCAGAACTTCATCTTCAGACTTTCCTGTCCACCTAATACCGCTGGTTTGACTTCGAATCTCAGACGGGAGATTTCGCGCCGATGATACTTCAGCAATATTAGAATTCGATTCCAGTAATGATTCAAGTACATCATATTGATTCATCAGCTCTGGATCTATGACCTTTACAGTGAGAATTTGGTCCTTATTAAATCCTGAATCTTTGGTTTCCATATAATTCAGCTGTTGGAAAATTACTATGGAAGAGATGATCAATATATTTGTGATGGTAAACTGTGCTATAACCAGAAGGTTTCTAAATTTTCTATTTCCCTTTCCGCCTTTGGTTTCATTTTTGAAAATTCCGGCCGGTTTTAATGCTGACATATAAAAAGCCGGATAACTACCTGAAATAATTCCTACAACCAAACCGACAAAAATCAAAATCATGCCAAAAAGAGGGTTCAGAAAAACATCAGAGCTAATGGTTCTATCCAATAAAGTAGTAAAGGGTTCCAGGAAATAAAAAACGATAAAGAAAGCGATCAGAATTGATAAGAAGGAAAAAAGAATAGCTTCGGAGCTAAACTGCATCATGATGTTTGATCGAAAAGCTCCATTCATTTTTCGAACTCCTATTTCTTTAGCTCTTGTCATAGACCTCGCAGTAGCAAGATTCATATAATTGACGCAACCAATCAACAAGATGATCAGGGCAATTATCGAAAGTATATAGATGTATTTGATGTCACTTGTTTTACCCAGATTGAAATTTATATGTGAAGATTTAAGATGTATATCTCTTATTGGTTGTAATTTGAAGTCAGGTAGATTTTCAGGGTTCTCTGAAAAATAGGACAGCTGTTTTTTGAAATTATCAGAATAAGAACTTATTCGTTCTTCAAGCTCTGAAAGATCTACTTTTGGATCGGTTTTTATGTACGAGTAAATATCATTGTTTCCCCAGAATGTACTTAGCCTCTCATATCCATCTAATGAATGAAGCGGAATGATAAACGAAAACTGAAGGTGAGAGTTTGTTGGGTTGTCTTTTACCAGTCCGGTAACGGTTCTTAGTAAAGGTTGTTCGTAATCTGGTGTGATTAAAAATGACTGACCAATAGGATTTGTGTTTCCGAAATATTTTTTTGCCAACGATTCTGTTAAAAGAATGGACTTTGGGTCAGAAAGCGCAGTTTTAGGGTCGCCGGATATCCAGCTATCAGAAAACACTTTGAAATATTCCTGATCTGTTGCAATTCCCATCTCAAAGAAAGGATTGTTATTATAGCTGATTAAAGCATTTATATCAGAAATAGCTGTAGAAGCTTCTATTCCGGGAAAATCGTGCGCTAAACCAATTGATAGAGGCATTGGATTTACTCCAAACCAGGTTGACCCGAGATAGAGTTCATTAGGAGCGTTTCTAACAATTCTGTAAATCTGATCCGAATCTTTATGATGGGAATCATAACTTAATTCGTGCGCTACGAATATTCCGATTAGCAGGAAACTGGCTAAGCCAATTGTTAACCCCGAAACATTTATAAAAGAGTATCCTTTATTTTTAAAAAGATTACGATACGCAACGGTTAGATAATTTTTGAACATAGCGGCTCCCCAATAAAGTTTGTGTATAATTTTTGATGGCGCATATTTAAAAACTTGTTGCCAATACCATCTATTCGCAGCTTTAACCCCTTCTTTTTCTACTTTGTAGAGATAGTACTCCTGAAAATCTCCAAGCGTGGTTTTCCATACATCATCATACTGAAGTTGGGAAAGAATCTTCTCAGCTAATTTTGGAGGTCTTGCTTTCATCACTAACTCAACCCGAACATTAATTGTGGAACGCCACTCCAAATCGTTTGCTGTACTTCATACACATGACGTAATGCAGACTTTCCATCTTTGGTAAGTGAATAGATTCGTTTTTGTCTCCCGCCACGTTCGGGTGTGGAATCAGATAAAGAAGAAGAGAGGTAACCTCGCTTTTCTAATCGCTCAAGAGGCATGTATATTCCGCCCAACGACCATTCCTTATCTGTAATCTCTGTTAGCTTTTGTTGAATGGGGATGCTGTATGCATCTTCCTGAAGCTTCCAGACCGCTAATAAAATATATTCTTCAGACCGAGTAAGTAATTTCATGGGTATCAATTCTAAAAATTTGAAACTAATACTACGGAATTAATTATTTGTTTCAAATTTTTAGAATCGAATACAAATTTATATGAAGCATGAAGAGAAGGTTAAATATTAATAATAGCCTGTTAAAGTAAATCCAAGGAAACACATAATAAACGATAAGTAATTTTATTATGTTTAAGTGTATAATTAACAATCCAATTTGCTATGAATTCTCTAAAGCTACTGTTTCTTTCTTCAATTCTAATACTGGCATGTAACCAATCGATAACTAATTCCGGTAAAGCTGAACTACCCCGTGAACTTACAAAGGCGGAAAAGTCAATTGTAAAAGCAGATCGTTCTTTCAGTATTAAAATGTTCAAAGAATTGGCGATAGGCAGCAAGTCAGAAAATGTATTTATTTCTCCTTTAAGTATTTCTACGGCTTTGGGAATGACTCTGAACGGAGCCAAAGGGCAAACGTATGACGAAATGCAAAGTACGCTTGAGCTTGGTGATATGTCATTGCCTGAAATTAATGAAGGTTATAAATCACTAACTGAGTTATTAACTACAGTAGACTCGAAAGTTCAAATGGATATCGCTAATTCTGTTTGGAGTAATCAGGGGTTTCCCGTTAGAGAGGAGTTTTCTAAAAATCTGACTAACTATTTTGATGCGGAATCAGCAGAGTTAGACTTTGCCGACCCGAAGTCTGAAGATATAATCAATAATTGGGTTGAAGAAAAAACAAATGGCAAGATCAACAAAATTGTCGATGGGATCTCCCGCGAAACGGTGATGTTTTTAATAAATGCAGTCTATTTTAAAGGAGATTGGGTATATGAATTCGATCCCGAAAGAACAAAAGAAAGAGATTTTGTGAAAGAAAGCGGAGATATAAAGAAAGTCGAGATGATGACCCAAAAACTTTCCACCGATTTTTATCAGGACGAAAACATTCAAATGGTTGACTTGCCTTATGGGAATGGGCTTTTTTCAATGACACTTATCAGACCTAAAGACGAAACTGCTCCGCTCGATACTTTCATAGAAAACGACTTAAGCTTAGCCAACTTAGACAACTGGTACGATTCTTATGAAGAAGATACTGTGGATATTTATTTGCCAAAGTTGGAATTGAAATACAAAGAGAAGTTAAATGAAAGTCTTTCTAATATGGGAATGCCAACTGCTTTTACAGAAATGGCAGATCTGTCGAACATAAATGGTTCCGGAGGACTTTTTATTTCTGAGGTTAAACACAAAACCTATCTGAAACTGGATGAAAAAGGGACAGAAGCTGCAGCGGTTACGAGTGTTGGGATACAAACAACTTCAGCTGGACCTACAAACCCTGTCATCAACTTTAACAGATCTTATGTCATGATTCTTCGGGAAAAACAATCCGATGCAATATTATTTATCGGGAAGGTTGGTAACCCTGAGAGTTAGAGGTCTATCTTAAAACCTCCGTTTATTACAAATCCATCAACCGGTGCATAGATGTCTTTAAAATTGGGATTGCTCATGCTTACGGTAAAAATTTCATCAAATTTAGATTGACGGGAATCCGGGAAGTTTTAGAAATTCAGAAATGCCGAGAATCTTTTGTTCAGTCTTTTTTGGGGCAATCATACAAGTTTTTAACCTATCCAAGAATTAACGAGCATGCCAATCAATAAAATGGAAATGATGATCAAAAAATAAAGGAGATAGGTTATCAATATTCTGATGAGGGAATTAATTTTATTTGCTGACTCAAAAAATTGTATGAAAGTCCAAACAGCAAATCCTATGGAAAGGGAAAGTGATAGCATCGGGAAATAATAGACTTCTATATCTCCCACATATTGAATAAGCAGAAAAACAGAGTAAATAATTGCTTGCTGTCCGGTTAAGTAAGCGTTCAGAACAAAGTGCTCAAAGAAATTATAGTTGTACTTTTTAAATGCAATATAGGATGCCAGTGAAAAGAGAGGTAAAAACAGGATTGTGGAATAGGCATGATTGTCAGCGATCCATTCTAAAAAGGATGTAAGAACGGGCTCCGATTCCGAGCTTGTTCCTCCTTCTGCCATGCCAAGTACAATTTCCCCTAAAAATGTTTCTCCTGAAGAAAGTTTAGCTAATAATGCATACAAGGTTGAAAGCAGCAATACATATGCGATGGGTTTTATATAATTTTTCCTTTTTCCATTTAAATACTTTCGAATCGTTGTGCCCGGTCTTAAGGACAATTCTTTAATAGTGAAGAATAACCCATGATTAAGTTGAAAAAAGGTTTCCGGTATCTCACTGAGTACATACTTTGCATTAATCCTGGCTACTTTAGACTTTTGTCCGCATTCAGAGCAATAATTCCCATCTACATGTTCCCCACAATTTTTACAAGTCATAAATCAAACCTCATGAATGAAGGTATATAGCAATCAATTTAATTCTAATGGATAAAAAATACTGTGCGACTTTTCGTATAGTTCATGTGTCTTATAATTGAATGCGCGCAAACCATGAATTCCTAAAAACATTCTGTGGCTGACTCCGAATTTACTGACTTACTTAAACCCCATTATGATGATGGAGTTAATTATTGCAGAGCTTTATGCTCAGGATCATCGAAAGCAGAAGCCGAAGATGTGATGCAACAAGCATTACTCAGAGCTTATGAGAACTTCGATTCCTTAAGAGATAAAGCAAGCTTTAAAAGTTGGTTCTTCACGATCATTACCCGGTGTTTTTATAATTCGGTTCGCAAGCCGTTTTGGAGCAGGTTTGTGTCGCTTAATTCTGAAGAAGGCGAAGTTGCTTTTAAAGTTTTTGAAGATGAATTCTTTGAGGATAACCAAATGTTGATAGCTGCCTTATCGCAGATTAGCAAAGAAGAAAGAGTGGCATTATTACTGTTTGAAATAGGTGGGTTTTCGATTACGGAGATCACGGCTATTCAAAACGAAAAAAGTGAATCGGCTGTAAAATCCCGGTTAAGCCGGTCCCGAAAAAAATTGAAGGAGTTCATGGAAGACCTAACGAATGAAGACAAAGTTTCGACTCGAAAACTTCATTCTGTCAACCAGAAATCAAAAGATCTTTACCATGAAACCACAAAGATTATCAAAGAAATTAAATCCATTGGGTGAAATTATGAACCTGCCGGAAGCTTTTGATCAGCTAAAAAAGAAGAAGCATGATACTTCATTTGAGAACTTGGGTGATTGGTTAGATCAGAACACATCAAAACCAAGAAAAATGAAAACATTATATAAGATTGCAGCCTCATTAACATTAACAGCTCTAATTTTTATTGCCTGTTCTATACCTGTTCAGCAAGAAGAAGAAATTGGCTATATGATAAAAGGTTATTTGGAAACAGAAGTAACCGTTGATTTGAAAGCGCAGTTAGCTGATGCAGCTGCGGTAAAACTTACGCAGTTAAACGCCAGCGCCGTTCTGCATGAAGAAAAAGAAATTGAAATTGCCAACGAACCAACAAATTCTTTTACACATAGTATGGCAGAAGTAGTACTTATTCTTCCTGATGCAAATATTGAAGCAGCAAAAGAGAAGAAGAATATGATGGCTTCTAAATTTGATTTTCACTCTATAGAAGTATTACCAATAGAAGAAACTGTGGAGCGCCCTCTTTATGAAGCTGCACTTCACACTCTTGATATAAAGGTTGGAAAGGAGCTTAGCGATGAACAGGTTGTTGAAAGAATTAACTCATTTCTTCATGAGAACAGCAGTTCTCAGGGAAAGGCTAAAATCTCAGTTGATGAAAATGGAAATCGATTTGTTGAGATAGCTGTTGATTTGAGTGGTGACAATCGTCAGGTTAAACGAAAAGTAGAAGGTCTTTATAATGAGCTTGCTCCAAATCATGCACAAGAAATGAGAGCAAATATGACTGAGGAGGAGCTTAAAGAGCTAAAGCAAAAAGAAATCGAGAAGATGAAAGCTAAGAAAGATCAGCTCGAAGAGAATTAGTAAGCTTTGATAGAACTCTTCCAGAGTTGAATGATGTGATAAATCTTTGATCTCGTCTTTTGTAACTCCGGAAGAGTTAATTTTAAATCAGGTTCCAAACCTCACCAAGTTCCCCAAAGCTAATTCTTTTCCGGAAGTACTCATCAATCCCAACGTATCTGCTTCAAAAATAGAAGGAAATCCTGTCGTACTTTCTGCCAAAGATTTCAATTCCCTAAAAGGAAGTTGAGGTGAATAAGTATTGAGAATAAAGAAGCGATGATCAGGATCGAGCAACTTCATCGCATTCTCTAAAAGCTTGGGCAGGTTCCTGTTCAGCTTCCAGCGGCCGCCCTTTGGTCCAAGTCCGAAAATGGGAGGATCCATAACAATTCCGTGATAAGTATTTCCTCGTTTGATCTCTTTTTCCACAAATTTGGGAGCGTCTTCTACTATCCAGCGAATGGAGTCAATATTATTTAATTCCGCATTTTGGCGAGCCCATGTAACCACACTTTTCACTGAATCGATATGCGTCACTTCCGCTCCTGAAAGATCAGCAGCCAAACTTGCACCGCCGGTGTACGCAAACAAATTTAAAACTCTGGGCTGAACTCCATCAGAAATAAACTCGGAGCATTTTCTTTTTATGAACTCCCAGTTTTCAGCTTGCTCGGGGAAGATGCCGGGATGTTTAAACGTCCCCTGACTTAATTTAAATTTGATTGCTGAATCACCAAAAGGATAAGAGACTTTCCAATCCTGCAAAGAATTATCCCAGCTTCCTTTTTGATTATTGGCTTCTGAAAATACAGCATCTGCTTTCTTCCATTCCGATTCCGAAAGCGACTTTGCCCAGGTGGCAGAAGGTTCAGGGCGATCCAGAATTACATCGCCGAAACGTTCGAGTTTATGTTCCTGCCCGTGATCAAGTAACTCATATTCTTTCCAGTTTTTTGGATAAATCATTTGTCAAGCTCCCGCAAGGCTTGTGCGGCACCTGCATTCAATTCCCAATCATAATCAGAAATGTCATTAATGTTTGTTCCGATAATACCACGAATCTTTGGTACGATTGCGCCAAGTTTCTTGTACATATTCAGAATAAAAGGATCGGAAGCATTTAATCCGAAAGCGGTACACCAAACCAGAAAGTCATCACAGGCTTCATATTCTTCAACGGCATAAATAACCAGCTGAAGCAGAAGCGCCGGATTTCCAGATTCAGCATCGTCATATTCATCATCAAGTGAAATAGTTGAGGTAAAACCATCGCTTTTAAATTCAACCTCGCGGAAATAAATAGCGGAAAGCTTCGGGGTTTTAGGAAGCGGAGTCAGTTCGATGTTTTTGCTTTCTATTATTGAATACAAACTTTCTATCTGAGGATATTTTTGTTTGACTTCTTGTAAGGTCATTGATCAGAGTTCAAAAACACGTCAGAAATTTTGAAGTGCAGGTTGTTAAAGCTTACTCCTGATCTGTTAATCGTATATGCGATGATCATTTTGTGCTCTTTGTTCATAAGGAACATGGTACTGCCACCTACCGATCCGCCCGAATGCCCAATCCATTTATTACCTGCGTGGGTCCAGACTCTCCAACCCATTCCGTAATTGGTGCTTTCTCCATCCGAAGTTTGTTGTGGGGTCATCATTAGTTTCTGTGTTTCTTCGTCCAGAAAATCATACTCAAAATGAGCTTCTCCAAAAAGAATCAGGTCTTCAGTTGTCCCCACAAAACCACCGCCGGCCCATTTGTAGCTGTTATCAACATAAGGAGCTTCTGTGTTCTTTCCGGCTCTCCGGATATAGAATTTAGTACGGTTTGGAATATCCTGATCTGCCCAGTCTGCTACAGTGTTATTCATTCCTAAAGGTTCAAAAACCTCACTTTCCATATAGGGCAGAAAGTCTTCACCTGAAGCACCTTCAATTACAGCACTAATCAGGTTCCACCCATAACTGGAGTATTGATATTTAGTTCCCGGTTCAAACAAAAGGGAATCATCTTTAAAGAAAGACAGGCCTTCAGTTACCGTTTCATATTTTTTTGTACTCATAAATTCATTGCCCCGGTAGTGGCGAATTCCTGCAATATGTCCCGTAACCTGTTTGATGGTAATTGGATATTTCTTGTCCGGGAAATCAGGCACCCATTTCTGGATTTCATCATCTGCTGAAACCGTTGTATTCTGAATCAAAAGCCCTAATCCGGTAGCTGTTAAGGTTTTGGATACACTTCCTATTCGGAATTTAGTAGCGGCAGGATCTACCGGGATTTCATTTTCGATATCGGCATAACCATATCCTTTTGAAAATACGAGTGCATCATTTTTGTAGATTGAAATACTCAATCCCGGAAGGGAGTTTTCATTAAAATAAGCCTGAACTAAAGAATCAGTTTTTTGGATTGATTGGGTGTAATCCTGAGAATACGTAGAGGTGGTTACACATAGAAAACCAAATAGCAGCAGTATCTTTTTCATATTTGAGTTTTATGTCATTAAATTTATAATTCAATGTAATATTTATAGGATGATAAAACGAAAGATTTCAGTATTAGCATTTTTAATAAGTGGCATTCTGTTTTCAGGTTGCGGTGGCACCAAATGTTTGATTAAGGATTGTAGTTCCTTAGAAATGTCTGATCAGGTTATTGAAATACAACAAGGCGAACAAAAAGAAATTCTGAAACATAAAAGTGGAATTATATGGGGTGGCTATGCTCCGGGTTTATTTGTAGCGGATACAAATATAGTTTCAGTAAGTTATTCCGAGATCAGGAGAGGGCATAAAGCTATTATTGAAGGAAAAGAATCAGGTTCAACAAAAGTATATTTGGTGAACATGTATGGCCCCGGAGCAGGAGTAAAAGACAGCACAGAAAGAGCTTATTGGTTAGAACAGCTGGACGGTTCAAAGCTTCACTTCACGGTTATTGTGGAGTGACCGTAATGGGGTTGGGTTAACTTATTTTGAAGTACTTTTAGATCGTAATTTGACCAGATAATTCTCCGAATTAATCGGTGTCAAAGAAGCTTTCGAAATCAGAGCGGTAAGGTTCGTGTCTCCAGATGCTATCCACCAGGAAATCCCGTATAACAAATTCGTTTGCATCCACATGATCTACTCGTGCAATGTATTGAAATTTATATTTACGGGAGGTGTCCGCTTTGGCAGCAGCATCAAGCACCGGATTTAATCCATAGAAAAGGTTCCCAAAAGATTCCGCAGACATATAATGGTTTCTGGGATCAAGCTCCTCAGTTATTATCAGAGAATCAGGCAATATCTGATCGAGACTATCAAATGTCTTTTGAAGGGCGGCCATGGATTGGTTGGCTTCTCCCGGCATTAAATAAAAATCGCTGCTATCGAAGGAACAGTAAGCTATCCCCACTATGGAAACAATAAGTACTATAACCCCCAGACAACCACAGCCGTTAGCTTCTTCTTTCTTCTTATCAGTATTTTTTTCCATAGCCTAATATGATGATTTCAGGGATAAAAAATACCACCCGAATTGGTAGTACATTGATTAGTGCAAAAAGCTATATTAAGCGAAATTTTGAATTCAAGGATTTACTGAAATGAAAAAAACAATCTATTCAGCACTATTAATTTTGGTCTTAAGCCCTTTGACAAAAGCACAGGAAGTAGCTATTAATGTTGGTTATCAGGAAAGTGAACAGTTTAGTATGTTTATAACCGGTGTTACAGCAAATAATGCTGATTTAACATTTATGATAGGTAGTCCTGATCTTGGAGGCGATTCGAATTTTTTGATAGGCGGGCGTATTGGCTATATGTTCTACCTGATGGATGATTATGATACCGCGGTATATATCGGACCTCATTTAGGCGGGTATTTTTTAGAGCGCACCAATTTTGACAGCAATCTTAACAGTAGCGATCAAAGTGAAACCAGTTTAAACTACGGAATAACAGCAGGTATTTATTTTGCACCTATCAATTTAGCAGTAGATTACGGAGTAGATGATCTTTTCGAGACAGAATACATAGCCTTTAAAATAGGCTTCGATATTTTAGGATACATGTAATCGAAAAAAATGAAAATTCCATTTACCTTTTTTTCGATTACAGTTTTAGTTTTTCTATGTCAGGGAAAAGCAGTAGCTCAAGCTCCCATATTAACCGGGACTTTACATGCTTACCCAACGTATGTAGGCTTGGGATATACTCAGGACGATATGAATTTAGAATTTGATTTTATTTTAGGTGATCCTGATGAAGATGATTTGGCTTATGGAGCCAAAATCGGTTACAGATTAAATCTTTTGAAAGAATATAATGCGTCCCTATTTATTGTTCCAAGAGTAGGTTACTCTTTTGGTGAGTTCATAGACGAGAATGTATTTTCAGGAGAAACGAATAGTTATACCCGTGAAGGGCTGATGTACGAAGCAGGCATAGGTTTTACTGCAGATGGTTATGGTTTAAGTTTTGCTTATGGATATGATGAAGTGTCTCAGTTAGATATATATGCTTTTAAACTATATGTAAGCATGTGGTAGGTTAGCTTAGTTGTCCAGTTGCTCTATCTTCTTTTTAACTAAATAGCCTGAGCCCGCGGCCAGCGCTCCAAAGAAAAAACAGATTATTGAATAAGAAATCCCAAGCCCTTTAGTGTAGGAGGGATCAGTTTGCAAGGTTTCAAAAAGAGCGGCATAAAGAAAGACTCCTCCGAAGCCGACAAGGATGATCGCCAAAGAATAAAAGAACCAGGTAAAGATTTTAGTTAGGTTCATTAAAACTAATTTCCTTTAGCCTGACTAAAATAATCGATTACTAAATTCGACATAGTAACCACACCAAGTTTTAACCCGCTTTCATCAATATAGAAGTCCGGAGTGTGATGTCCCGCTGCTTCACGGTTGGGAGCTTTACCACCTAAAAAGAAATAAAGTCCCGGAACCTCTTTCTGGAAAAATGAAAAATCTTCTGCTCCGGTAATGGCGTTGATCAAAATCACATTTTCTTTTCCGGCGGTTTCTTCCAGCGTAGGCAACATTTGAGTGGTAAGTTCAGGGTCGTTGTAGGTAATCGGATATCCTTTATTGATAGTTAATTCAGCAATGGCTCCATTGCTTTGAGCGGTATTCTTTACCACGGTTTCGAGCCGTTTGAAAATAAGCTGACGCATTTCTTCATCCAGTGCGCGAATAGTTCCCTGCATGGTTACTTCTTCCGGGATGATGTTATTCCGAACTCCGCCGTTGATCACACCAACCGTAACAACTGCAGCCTGACGAGTTAATGGCATGCTTCGACTTACAATGGTTTGAATGTTATTGATGATTTGAGCAGAAGTTACTATCGGGTCAATACCACTCCATGGAGCTGAACCATGAGCCTGCTTTCCGGTAACTTTGATATCAAAACTGTTTACACTTGCCATAATTCCTTTCGGGCGATATTCAATTTGTCCAACCGGAGTGTCATCAGAAATATGCAATCCAAAAATGGCATCCACATCAGGATTTTTGAGTACTCCTTCTTTCACCATCAACTCTGCACCACCTTCTTCACCTTTTGGCGCCCCTTCTTCTGCCGGTTGAAAAATGAACTTCACGGTTCCTTCCAGGTCATCTTTCATCTCCGTTAAGATTTGAGCAACTCCCATTAAAATGGCGATGTGAGTATCGTGTCCACAGGCGTGCATCACTCCAACTTCTTTCCCCTGATATTCCCCAATTACTGTGGATTTGAATGGTACATCTGTTCGTTCCGTAACGGGTAAAGCATCCATATCGGCGCGCAGAGCAACCACGGGACCCGGTTTTCCACCTTTCAAAATGCCAACCACTCCGGTATGCGCAATTTCTGTTTGAACTTCCAGACCGAGACTTTCCAAGTGAGCAGCAACTTTCTTTGCGGTATTGAATTCTCTGTTTGAAAGCTCCGGGTTTTCATGAAAATATCGTCGCCATTCAATGACTTGCTCTTCAAGCTCTGAAGCACGGGCATCAATTTTTTGTTTGATCTCTGATTGTGCGACAAGATCAAAAGTGAATAAAGAGATTAAGAATAGGGGGAGGAGTTTTTTCATGATGTAATAAATTTTGATTCGGAGTCAAAAGTATAAGAATTGGAGATGCATTACAATCATAGAAAAACCCCAGTCACAATTAAGCAACCGGGGTTCGTTTTATCTTCCTCTTTTTTTACGACGTCTTTTCCTCCAGGGAGCATCAATCTGCCAGTCCCCCGCCATAATGCATCCGTATGGTTTAATCTCATCGACTACTTCTCCAAGACCAAAGGTTTTCATTTGTCGCTGAACAGCATCCGCATTTTTGTATGCGCTTGGGAGTTCAGAAATATCAATATGACCGGAAAAGAAACGGACATCTATTCCTTTGGTTTCCTCCAGAAAAATTTCCTGAATTCCTTTTCCTACTTTGCTTTTAATATGCTGAGTACGACTAACATTACGACCGGCTCCATGAGGAGCAAAGCCAATGTTGTTTTCAGAAGTTTCCCCCTTTACAACTAATACCGGCTCACTCATATTCAGAGGAACAAGTCTTAATCCGTCATGAGAATCAGGAACAAATTTATCAGAAAGAGGAGTCGCTCCTTTTGCATGATAAAACAGATCCTCATCTTTGAAAACAAAATTATGTTCGTTCCAAAATCGAAGTACAGGCTCTGAATTCAATGCCTCCACAGTTGCCTGATGAAGTACATTATGATTTAGTTTTGTCCATTCTCTGACAATTTGCAGAGCTTCCCAATACGATTGCCCTTCTTCTTCAGAGAAAGGAATCCACGCATTGGCTTTTAAAGTATTTGGAGAAAGCTCTTTTCTGAAATGTTCAGCTACCTTCATTCCTTTTCTGTACAGGTTTGCCCCAAAGCCTCTGCTTCCGTGATGTGTAACCATTACAGTTTCTCCGGATTCTTTGGAAACGCCTACATACAGAAAGTGATTGCCGTCACCTTGTGTGCCAAGATGCGTTTTTGCCAATTGAAGAGATCTTTTGTTATTCAGGAAATAGTTTTCCATAATCTGTTCTTCCAGTTCTGATGGGAGATCGAAAAGATCTTCTCTGCCACCACCACCAAAGTGTGTGATCTTGTGAGCTGCGTCTAAAACTGATTTAGGATCAACTTTTCCAAAAGAAGTCATCATAACTGAGCAACAAACATCAGCAGAATGCATAGCCGGATGGATAGCATTTTTTGCCACAGCTACACCCCCCACCGGAATTTGTCCCGTTCCTCCTGTCGGACAAGCATCCGGCATCACAGCTCCGTTTACAATGGTTGGGGTTTTCATGAGCTCATCCATAGTTTCAAAAACCTGGGAAACATTTGTTTCTTCAAGCTCAGTTTCTGCCTCGATATTTTTCTGATAGGAAACAGGCTCGTTAAACGGTTCTATTGGAGGTGGCGGACAAACGGAATCCAGATATTTAATCAATTCCTCGCCTTCCAAATTGTTTTCATTGGCATGTGGAATAGCTTCTTTAAACCACTTTCCGGGTCTGTATCCTAATTCGATAATTGTTTTTCCTGTAATCATAATCTTTTAGTCTGATTAAGGGAGAGCCGTATTGCTCTCCCTTTTTATGTTTGCTTTGATGGTGAATATTCAACCACACTGGGATGATAAAAGAGAACTGCGCAATCTTTTTGCGTAGTTGAAATAATTTTCTAATTTCTTTAAAAAAGATGAAATGCCTGCGAACAGAAACGCCTTAATTCGCTATAAAACTATTGATAAATGTTTGAGAAACAGGCAAAGGTTGTGGACACTTGATGACCTGATCCATGAATGCTCAGAAGCTTTATATGAATATGAAGGAATTGATAAAGGAGTTAGTAAGAGAACAGTTCAGAGTGATATTCAAATCATGAGATCGGATAAGTTGGGGTATAATGCTCCCATCGTGGTAAAAGAAAAAAAGTATTACACCTATACTGATCCTGAATATTCGATTACTAATATTCCGCTTACGGACCAGGACATGGGTACTTTAAATGATGTAGTTCAGATTCTGAAGCAGTTCAAAGGGTTTTCTCATTTCGAAGATATGGATGAGATGATCAAAAGACTGGAAGACAAAGTTTATACCAATAAAACCAATTCCAGATCCATTATAGATTTTGAAAAAAATGAAGGATTAAAAGGGTTACACTTTTTGGATGAGTTATATCAGGCGATTCATAAAGAACAAGTGTTATCTGTTACTTATCAATCTTTCAGAGCAAGACAGCCCGGTGAGTTTGAGTTTCATCCTCAGTTTTTGAAAGAATACAATAATCGGTGGTTTGTGATTGGCATAAAGAAAGAGCCAAAACACCCGATAAATCTGGCATTAGATCGTATTGTAGAAATAAAAAAATCTGATAAAACAGAATATATAAAGACAGATTTAAACGCAGCAGAATATTATAAAGATGTGGTAGGGGTAACGGTTAGTCCGAATATGAAGCCAAGAACAGTGCGACTTTTTGTAGGGCATAATCATGCTCCGTACGTTTTAACAAAACCTATTCATCCTTCACAAGAGCTTGAAGAGAAAGTAAAAGGCGGGATCATTATCACTTTGACCGTTCAGCTCAATTTTGAATTGGAAAGCAAGATCCTGGCATTCGGAGATTCTGTTAAGGTGTTAGACCCACCTGTTTTGGTGACAAGGGTTAGTAATAAGCTAAAGTTTGCTGCTGAACATTATGAAGACGAAAACTTTCCGGAACGATATAATTCTTGATTTTTACCGCTCGAATCTTCCCGGGTGCGGGAAAAGACTCATAACAAAGAATGAATTTCACCCCCTTCGAAAATCATTTGATTGTTGTCCTGATGTAATCCTTCAATCATTGCTTCGGCAACATCTTTGGCTTTGATGGGATGATATTTTCGTAATCCGGGAATCTTACAAAGAACTTTAGCGACCGGAATTCCAATTTTTTCACCTAACCGGAATTCTTCTCTGTCACCTTCTAAAAAAGATGGTCTTAGGATCAGGGTTCTTTCGAAATCAAGTTCTTGAACGGCTTCATCCAGTTCTCCTTTTATTCTGGGATAAAAAGAGCCGGATTCAGTACTTGCTCCCAATGATGAAACCAAAGCGTAAGAACCAACTCCATTTTTATAAGCCGCTTTTGCCACCTCATATTGATAGGTGAAATCTATTTTGTACTGAGCATCTTTACTTCCCGCTTTTTTGATGGTGGTTCCCAAAGCCGAAAAAAGGTGATCGCCTTTCACCAAGTCAGACCATTCTTCAGGTTGATCGAAATCTATAATGTGTTCTTCCAGTTTTGGATGTTCAACACCCGTAGTTCTTCGGTGAAAAACTTTTACGGAATCATAGCGGTCATTTTCCAAAAGAAGTTTTAAAAGATGAGAGCCAACCAATCCGGTGGCTCCAATGAGGATTGCTGTTTTGTTTTGGGCTTTATTATTCAAAATTCGATTAAAAATTATTCTGAAAATAGCTCGTCATTGCGAGGAGCTTATAAATTTGATAGTGCATAAAAAATTATCCGACGAAGTAATCTTACTTAAAAAACCCTTATTTGCAAAAAGGAGATCGCTTCGTCTATACCAAATTGAGCTTAATATTCAATATGGCTTCCTCGCGATGACGAACTTTGTTTTTTGTTAGCATTGATACTCTATTTTGAATTTGCCCTGCGCTCTATGCGTCCTCTGCGGTTAAAACTATTCTTCAATCGCCTCCAAAACCCTATTCACAATTCCTTCCTGAGCTGAGTTTTTTATCCATCTTGCCACAATAACTAAATCATTTTCAGAATCAACATACACCATATTTACACCGGAGCCCAAATGTACAAACACAGATTCAGGCGCATTTTCAAAACGCTCATTGTCTTTATTTAAGAACCAGTTCATAAATCCATAACCATCATTTACCGAACCCGGAGTTTGAGCCATCATATTCCATTCTTCGGAAACCAATTGTTCTCCGTTCCAATTGCCGTTGTTCAAAGTCAATAACCCAAATCGCGCCTGATCTCTTGCTGAAATGAACATCCCACCTCCCCAGTGTCCACCACCACTCACCGATTGCATTTGCTGCCCGTCAATAACAACCCAGGAATTTTCATAACCTTGCCATCTCCAGGTAGGCGAAGCTCCGATTTTATCCATAATATGTGTTTTTAAAACCTTAGGAAGTGGTTCTCTTAAGACATTCAGCGCTGCAAGAGCAAGCAAATTCACGCGCACATCGTTGTATTCATAAACGGTTCCGGGTTCGTTTCTTACTTTTCCCCATTCAGAACGGTCGCGACTTGGTCGGTCTGCCCAGTCTGGTTTTCCCCAGAGCGTTCCTTCCCAATCGCTGGTTTGTCGGAGTAAATGATCCCAGGTAATTTTAGAATTATGTTCGCTTTTAAAAGGCTCCATCACTTTTGGCGATTTATATTGATCGGCTTTATTTTCGTTATCATCCCAGTTCATCGGTAAAATCGGAGCCATGTAAGGTTCGACTTTATCATTCACATCTTTGATCAGTCCCATATCATAAGCCAGCCCAACGGTGTAGGTAAGAAAACTTTTGGAAACGCTGTGTGTCATGTCCACTCTGAAAGGATCTCCCCATTCAGCAATGATATATCCATCTTTAACAATGATTCCTGTTTGAGGACCACGATCTTTAAAAGGGCCAATTCCATAACCAAACGGCTCGCGACCAAAAGTACCGTAATGGTTTTCTTCCATACTTCGTGGATTATCACTTTCATTTCGCTGGGCAAACTGAACGGCAGAATCAATCAAAGCATCATTCATTCCAACTTCTGATGGCTTTTTCTTTTCCCAATCGCCCCATTTACCGGGGAAGTAATTCTGAGCAAGAACGGTTGATGTGGAAGTGCAAACAAAAAGGATAAAAGTGAAGATTAATCGCATAAAAAGTGGCTTTGTTCAAAGTCACTGAAATAATCGATTAAATTTTTGTGAATGCAAAATCAAAAGAAGTGATCAATCTGCTAAATCGAAAACGAAGATAACTGCATTATGATTAGGGCTGTAGAATCCGAACTCATTGGTTTGCCAGGGAGTATCATCCCTTCGGTTTATTTCGAAACCATTGGCTTCAAATTCTTTTTGTAATGAATCTAAATCATGAACCCAGATCTTGATTTGCTGAGCTGCATTTTTTGAGGGCATATCTTTCTCAAACTGGAACTGAATATGAATGTTTTGGCCGTCTCTGTACATCACTGCATAATCCAGTTTGTCAGAATACTGAAGGGAATCATAAATATTTTTGAACCCCAGCTTTTCAAAGAATTCTATTTCGGCTTTGATATCATTAGCGGGTAAAACAGGGGATATATTTTTGAGGTTGTTCATACTCAGTTCTCTAAATTAATTGCCATTCCTTCAGATGCTACCTTAAACCCAAGTTTCTCAACTTTTACTCTTTCCGGAGAATCCAGAATCAAAGGGTTGGTATGGTTAAAATGTATGAAGTGAACCTTCGCTTTTTCAGATTTGGGGAGATCTTTAAAAAGCTCGATGCTTTCTTCCACAAACGGATGAGGAATTTCACTCATATCCCTGCCGGGAAGTTCATCCGCATCATAAAAAGTAGCGTCTAAAAAAGCATAATCCACTTTGGCAATTTCTTCTACAATAGAGCGATTCCAGATTCCCCATTTATTTATATCAGGGATAAAAAGTGCAGACTTATTTTCAGTTTCGATCTTGTAACCAACGGTTTCCGAATATTCATCCCGATGCGGAACCAGAAAAGGAGTTACTCTGAGCTTGTCAGATAAAGAGATAGATGAATCAGCTTTTAACTCATTAATTAAAATATTTTCCAGACTTACCAATTGACTCCAAGAACCGTTAGTTTCCAGATAAGATTTCATTTTGGGCATGGCATACACGGGAACTTTTTCTGCACCAATTGCTTCTCTGCCAAGGTGAATCAATCCGGTGTAATGTCCCATGTGAGCGTGAGTCAAAAATATACCGTTTGGAGTATCAGAATTACCCGACAGTTTCTGAACTTCATGAAGTTGATATTTGAAATCAGGAGTGGCTTCAAATATCCAGTAGTTTCCTGTAGAATGATCGATAAGCCCCAATGATGTAGCGTGACGTTTTTCTACATTTCCATCCCAATACAAAGTGCAGTTTTCTTTTTCACAACCTGCCTGGGGGAATCCGGCGTCCTGAGCAATGCCTAATACAACCAATTCAATTTCGGATGAAAGTTTGCTTTCAACATCCTGTTTAGCTTGTTGTGAACAAGAACAAAAAAATAGTAATACAGGCAATAAATATTTCATTCCGGAAGGAATGGAATTCGTATAAATAAAAAAAGCCTTTAGCTAATTAAAGCTGAAGGCTTGAAATGAATTTAATCAGTATTACCCTTGCTGGGTACCGTAAAACCTTTCTTTGGTAATGTGATCTCCATCCCATTTTTGAGTAGCAACCTGCTCAATTTGCATTCTGTCACCACCTTTAAAGGTGACGTCCATTACGCATTCAGCAGCAGTTGTAGCATTTTCTTCGTTAGATGTGATTGAAACCACTTCTAAACCATGGAATTCTTCCACACTGGAGAAAAACTCGATTTCACGTTCTCGGTTTTTCTCTTTGCCGGAAACTACATTTCCATCTTCTAATACCATATCACAATCGGTGTGATAATATTGTTCGAAAGCATCCATAGCTTTTCCTTGTCCGATTTGATTGTAGATGTCCGTTATCTTTTCTAAGTAAGTCATGATGAATATTAGTTTAATATTAAATTATTTGTTGTCGTCATAACTCCAGAGACAAAAGAATCGTTCACGGCTTCTAATAAGGGATTGTTAAGATTTGAAAAGTTTTTTTCCTAAACGGAAAAAGAATAAAGCAAACAATCCTAAAACGATATTAATCACAAATGCGATTAAAAATTCTGCGGATGTTTTATAGGTTAATCCAGCTTCAAAGAAAGCTAAAAACCTTTTAAAAACTTCCGGTAGCCCAAATAAAAAGAAGTATCCAAAAAAAGCGCAAGCTAAAAAAGGAATAACAGCTAAAGCTTTTTTCAACTCAACTCCAGCATCCTCTCCAAAGAAAGAACCGCATATTTAGTAACCTCTTCCGGAACAGTAATGTGATTTACCACTTCTCCTTGTTCAAGCTTTTCCAAACTCCATAAAAGATGAGGTAGATCAATTCGGTTCATGGTAAGACATGGGCACATAAATGGGTTCAGAGAAACGATTTCTTTATCGGGGTGTTCATCAATGATTCGATTCACCAGATTCATTTCGGTACCAATCGCCCACTTGCTTCCGGCAGGTGCCTCATTTAAGGTATTGATAATGTAATTAGTGGAACCTGCATAATCTGCTGCTTGTACCACATCAAATGTGCATTCAGGATGCACAATAATATTTACGTCAGGATCTTCTTTTCGAAGATGCTCAACATGCTTGATATTAAATTTTTCATGAACGGAGCAATGACCTTTCCACAGAATAACTTTCACATCTTCCCATTCACCTTCATACTCAAATGAATTTGTGAGCGGTGCATACACCGCCATTTCTTCGAGCTTAATTCCCAGATCGTAAGCGGTATTTCTACCAAGGTGCTGATCCGGTAAAAAGAGAATTCGCTCTTTCTGAGTAAACGCCCATTCCAACATTTTCTTAGCATTTCCTGAAGTAACACAAGCTCCACCGTTTCTGCCTACAAATCCTTTAATGGCTGCAGTTGAATTCACATAAGTAAGAGGAAGAATGGTGTCTCCCCAAATCCCCTGCATTTTTTTCCAGCCTTTTTCGGTTTGGTCAATATCCGCCATATCTGCCATGGAGCATCCTGCGCGTAAATCAGGAAGTATTACTTTTTGATCAGGACGGGTTAGCATATCCGCTGTTTCTGCCATAAAATGAACTCCGCAGAAAACGATAAATTCCGCTTCATCCATGGTGGCACAAATACGAGCGAGCTTTAATGAATCTCCTCGCGCATCAGAAAATTTGATCACCTCATCTTTCTGATAATGGTGACCGGGCATAAATAAACGATCACCAAACTTGGCTTTAATTTCCAGAACACGGGCTTCCATTTCCTCTGCGGAAAGCTCGCTGTATCGTTTGGGTAAAGATACTTCTGATTCAACTTCTAAAATGTCTAAAACATCCATAAGGGTAAATTAGCCACGGAAGCACTAAAACACTAAAAATATTAATTTTGTGTTTTGGTGGTTTAGCGGCTATATCAATTAGTTCAAATTAAAACTTATATCTAATGCTTTTACTGAATGCGTTAACCAACCTAACGAAATTACATCAGCTCCGCATCCTTTATATGAAGCAATATTTTCGGGAGTAATTCCTCCTGAAACTTCCGTAATGATTCCATCGGGAATTAAGCTTACCAATTCTTTTACTTCTTCGGGACTTCTGTTATCCAGCATGATTACATCTGCCCCGTACTGTACAGCTTCCAACACCTGATCTCTATTTTCCGTTTCTACTTCAATCTTAACCATGTGACCAACTTTCGATCTAACAAGCTCAATCGCTTTTGAAATACTTCCTGCTGCTTTTATATGATTATCTTTGATCATAACACCATCATCCAATCTGAAGCGATGATTTTTGCCGCCTCCGCAAATAACTGCATATTTTTGAAGTGCTCTCAATCCCGGAAGCGTTTTTCGGGTATCGGTAATAATAATAGAAGAGTCGTCAAGAAGGCTTGTTACGTTTTTAGCGGAAGTGGCGATTCCGGATAAATGCTGAATGATATTCAGAATAACACGTTCAGCCATCAGAAGTGCGCGTGTTGAGCCTTTTACTTTGGCTAATAAATCTCCGGATTCTACCAAATCACCATCATTTTTCAGCCATTCAATTTCTACTTCATTACCTAACGCCTGATAAGCAATTTGTGCAGCTTCAGAACCCGCAAGGACACCATCAGCTTTAGCCAAAAAAGTCCCCGTAGAAACGTGAGCAGCATCAAAAACGGACTCTGAGGTGAGATCGCCCATGCCGATGTCTTCTTTTAAGGCAGATTTAATAATTTCTTTCAGATGATTGGAGATCATGGCTGTAAAAGCCTTGGATTTTAGGTATTTTCAAAGATGAACAAGATAAGGTTTTTCTTTAAAAAGAACGATTTATGATTTATCTGGATCATGCAGCCACAACGCAGATAAGCGATGCTTCATTGGAAGTGTATGTGAATGTGGCGAAACATTACTATGGTAATCCGAGCAGCTTACATGATATAGGTTCAGATGCCGGACAACTTCTGGAAGCTTCAAGGCGAACTATTGCCAAGGTTTTAGAGTGTAATACAGAGGGAGTGATTTTTACAAGCGGGGGTTCCGAAGCCAATCAGTTGGCGATAAAAGCATTACTCAGCGCAGTTGATGGCTCAAAGAATCATATCATTACTTCGCCGGTTGAGCATTCTTCTGTCAGCAATTTTCTACAAAGTTTGTCCAAAAAGGAATATCAAATTTCTACTGTGAAAGTGGATTCAAACGGCAAATTAAATATGGATGATCTGAAAAATCAGATCACCGAAAAAACCGCTTTGGTTTCTATTCAACATGCTAATTCCGAAACCGGATTTATTCAGAATGTGGAAGCGATAGGAAAGCTATGCAGAGAAAATGACGTGCTTTTTCATAGCGATTGCGTACAGACTTTTTGTAAAATCGGTATCAATGCAGACTGGTTCGACGCTCTTTCGGTTTCCTCACATAAAATATACGGACCAAAAGGTGTGGGTGCATTTTATCTGAGAAAAGGAATTGATTTCGCACCGGAAATTGAAGGAACCAGTCAGGAAAAAGGATTAAAAGCCGGTACCCAGAATGTTGCCGGGATCGCAGCATTTGCCACTGCGGCAAAAAAACTATATGCAGAAAGATCAGAAGAGTTTTTGCGGCTCACTGAGCTCAGGTCTAAATTAGTTGAGCGGTTACAATCATTAGATTTCGAAATTATTGTTGAAGGAGATTCAAAGAATAGGTTACCTAACATAATAGGTTTAAGAATACCGGGAATAGAAGGGCAGTTTTTTATGCTGGAATGCTCTCAGGCAGGTTTAGCAATTTCAACGGGTAGCGCCTGTCAGGTTGGTTCTAATAAACCAAATAAAACCATGAAAGCGATGGGGAAAACGGATGAGGAAGCAATGCAGTTTGTGAGATTGTCGTTAGGAAAGCTGAACTCGGAAGAACAAATTGAAGTGATAATTCAAAAAATAGACGGTATCTTAAAACGTCATTTTGCAAAAATAAAATTTTAAAAGCATTAGCTTCGTTAAGTGATCAAATTGAATTAAAGACAACACTATGAAAAGAGGATTATTTTTAACTTTGGTATTTGGGCTGCTGATAACAGCAGGAACATTCGCTCAGGATGTAAAAATGCCGGACCTGCCCACGCTCAAAATCGTAAAGTTCAGCGATTATCAATGCCCGGCTTGTAAATTCTACGCTGGCTTTGTGGAACAGGCTAAAGAAGAGTTTGGAGAGCGAATTGAAGTAACGTATAAGCATTTTCCATTAAGAATACATCAGTATGCCGAATTAGCAGCAAGAGCAGCTGAGGCGGCAAAAGCCCAGGGTAAGTTTCAGGAAATGCACGACATGATTTTTACCGGACAGGAACAATGGAGTCGCGGAAATGCAGAAGCAATTTTCATAGGATATGCTCAGAGTTTAAAGTTGAATATGGATCAATTCAAGCAGGACTTGAATTCGGCAAGACTTAACCGCATAGTTCTGGCGGATAAAAGAGAAGGGAATTCGTTAGGGGTGAATTCTACACCAACCTTTTTTATGGATGGGAAAAAAGTAGATCGTGTTCCTCAATCTTATTCAGGGTTTAAAGCTTTGATTGAGTCTAAGCTGAAGAATTAAGCTTTTTATCCAATGAACACAAAAAAAATTCTTAAATCTGAAATTGAAAAACTTTCCGAGTCTAAAGCGGAAGAAGCCTTAAACTACATCCGTTTTTTACTAAAACAAGAACAGGATAGTTTTTCAAATATGATTGTAAGTGAACCATCTTTAGCTAAAGATTGGTTAAAGGATGAAGAAAATGATGCATGGGCAGATTTATAGCCGGTGATATCGTAGTTGTACCATTTCCATTTTCGGACCTTTCAAGTTCTAAAAGACGACCAGCGTTTGTAATTAGAGATTTCGAAGGTGAAGATGTATTACTTTGCCAAATTACGAGCAAATCAGTAAAAAATGATTTTGCTGTTTCGTTAGAGCAGAGCAACTTTAAATCCGGCGGTTTGAATAAAAAGAGTAATATTCGACCTGATAAAATCTTCACCTGTTCAAGAAATATAATTCTTTATAAAATTGGTGTTCTGAATTCTAAAAAGTCACAATCTGTTCTAAAAGAAATTTCAAAAATTATTCTGAATAGTTAATTGGCACGTAAAAAGTTCGATATACCGGAAATGTATAAGTCGCCTATCATCCGAAAGGTAAAAGAGGCGACTAAAATAACCGATCCTATGAAAAAGGATCTGGAACCCACCACTTTAGATTTCGGCCCTGTTCAGTTTTACATTCCCCGTTTTTTTGGATTTTGCTACGGAGTAGAGAATGCTATCGATATCGCTTACAGAGCAGTGGCAGAAAATCCGGATAAGAATATTTATTTACTCAGTGAAATGATTCACAATCCTACCGTAAATGAAGATTTACTGAAACGTGGAGTACAGTTTTTATTCGACACAGACGGCACAGAGCGAATCCCTATTTCATCTTTGAAAGCTGAAGATATTGTTATTGTGCCGGCATTTGGTACCACCGTTCAAATTCAGGAAGAGCTTCAGAAAGTTGGAATAGATCCTTACGAGTTTAATACTACTTGTCCGTTTGTTGAGAAAGTGTGGAAGCGTGGGAAGCAACTTGGAAAAAAGCAATACAGTTTAGTTGTTCATGGAAAACACCGGCATGAAGAAACCCGGGCAACGTTTTCCCAAAGTGCAGAACATTCTGAAGTGGTGGTTTTATTAAATCCTGAGGAAGCAAAAATTTTAGCTGAAATTATGACCGGTGACAGACCGGATTCTGATTTCACAAAATATTTTGGTCATAAATCTACTCCTGATTTTGACCCGTATGAACACTTGAAACGATTCGGGGTGATTAATCAAACAACCATGCTTGCTACCGAAACGCAGGAAGTGATGGATATCCTGAAAGAAGCTGCCGTAAAGCTTTATGGTGAATCAGACATTCTTGAGCATTTTGCAGATACATCAGATACGCTCTGTTATGCCACTAATGAAAATCAATCGGCTACTTTAGCGCTTGCAGAAACAGATGCAGATATCGCATTAGTTGTGGGTGGATACAATTCATCGAACACCATGCATTTGGTAGAAATTTTAGAGCATCAGTTTCCGACATTTCATGTGCGTGATAAAGGAGAGATCAAATCAGAATTAGAAATTCAGCACTTTGATCAATGGAAAAAGGAGATTTTGACTACTACCAATTGGCTTCCGAAAGATAAAAAGCCCTTAAAAGTCGCACTGACTTCCGGCGCATCCTGCCCGGATGTATTAGTAGACGAAGTAATGCTTAGAGTGCTGGAATTTTTTGAAGAAACCCGATCGGTTGAAGAAGTAATTGAACCTTTTGAGGAAATGATGAGTGATTAAGAGAGAGGCAATCTCCTTTCTCCTCTCACTTATCCCCTATAACCTAATCCACTTATCAACTAATAACTCATTGATCAACCACGCTAAAATAAGCAACCGCTCTGGGTTGGAAACTTCGAAGTTTTAAGGCGTACTCTGTGGCAATCAATTCAATATCAGGAGTTACAAAACCTGAAGCATCTTCCTCAATTTTTTGATAAGGCACGTACACAGCGTAAGGAGTCTGGTTTGTTATCTCGGCAAATTGCTCAAGAGGAACATCGTACTTGATGGTAATGGATGAAGGGTTGTACGTAATGTTTTGTCCGCGGGGAAGATTTCTTGTTCTTATATAAACCGTCACCTCATTTTCCGTGAACTCCGATACTTCCGCAGAAAAGTTGATTTCTTCCAAAGAGATATCAATCAGCGAATTCGAATTGTTAAGAGTAATGTCTTCATCAATATCATCGCGAATTCCGGATAATTTTAAAGTGTCTTCTATAACCCACTCAGACACCGAGCTAATTTGAGACGCTGCTCCGGTTAAGGTTACTGAATCCGGAGTTATAACGGGAGTTTCGATCAGATCATAACGATCCATAAATTCTATATCCCAGTTCAAAACCAACGGGACTTTCTTAGATATCTTTTCCTCAAGGTTTACAGATACCAGAATAGGTTCTACTTTAGATACCTCAATTTCCTGAAAGGAATTCATTTGCTGGCGAACCTGATTAAATAAATTCACTTCTTCGTCGTCTACATCAATCGGGATAGATGGTGGATTGTTATAAATACCGATAAGAGGCAGCGCAGTTCCTGTGAGGCTCACTTCCACCGTCTCGGGTAATTCATCGGTTAAGGCTCTGTCAGCGGGAATGGCACCAACTTCAATTGGCATATCCACAGTGATATTGAAAATTCCATTCAGGTTTACTGCAAACCACAAACTGATGGCGATAATGTAGGCAAATACAAAAACCAGCACGCTCTCTTTGGTGAAGACGCTTCCGTCGGGATTTTCTGATCCCGGCTTTACTCCTTTTTTAAAAAAAGCAACAACCTGATCTTTAAGCTTATGTATAGGATTTTCTGCCATGGATGAATATAGATTTGAAACCCGCTTAATTCAACTAACTGCGAACAATGATTTCTCCCACAACCTGAGCTTTCACTTTAGCGTTTAGTTTTTTGGCAATACTGAATCTGTTTGCGTGAATTTCGTGGCGCCAAACCTGATTAGATACTTTGATAATGAGTTTATCAGATTCGAAATGAATGTCGGAAATTTGTGAAGCGATTCGTTTACCAACTACATCCTTAAAAGCAGAAAGAACCATTCCCTGGCGTAATTTCTTTTTATGAGGAAACTTATCCAGATAATTTTTGAGTGACTCTTTTATAGATTTTGGCGGATCAAATCTCATGCTTCTTCACTGATTTTTCCATCTGTAACTTTGAAGAACTTATTTCGGACTCCATCGAAATCGACGTACTGCTCAAAAGGTACCGGATTTGCGGAGGTAATGAAAATTTGTCCTTCATGTTGTTGGAGCGATTGGAGTAGTATTTCCGTTTTTCGGGGATCAAGATCGCCAAAAACATCATCCAACATTAGAATGGGAAGGTCGTCCAGCTCATCAGAATAATAATGCAGCTGCGCCATTTTGAGTGAAAGCGCAAAAAGCCGGTGCTGACCCTGAGACCCGTATCGTCGAAGTTCAAAATCATCTAGATAAAAAACGATTTCATCCCGATGCGGACCGGTCAGGGTTTGTTCACGATCAATCTCTTTGTCTACCGTTTCTTTGAGGATTTCAGCATACTGCTGTTCAATTTCTTTTGGATCAGATGATGGCTCGCAAAAGGTTTGGTATTCGAGATTTGCTGTAAGATCCATTCCGGAAATCAAAATGTAATCTCTCTCCAAGTAGCTTTTAAAATTTTCAAGCACCTGATACCGTGTAGACACAATTCTTGATCCAATCTCAACTAATTGCTTGTCCCAGGGTTCCAATAAACTTTTAAGTACTTCCACATTTCCGTTAAAATCTTTAAGAAGTGTGTTTCTCTGTCGGCGTACTTTTTGGTAATCGATCAAATCCCGAAGGTACTTTTTTGAAATTTGGCTAATAAAAGAATCGATAAAGGTTCTTCGTTCAACAGGCCCTTCAAGCGTTAGTTTTTTGTCATCGGGAGCAAGTACTACTACGGGAACCATTCCAATCAGATCAGAAAGGCGGTCTAAAGGAGAGTCGTTGACAAAGATTTTTTTCCCGTCGCCTCTGGAATACGAACAGGAAACATCGAACTCGGCACGTATTTGTCCCTCAAAATGTCCCTTGATCATAAAATACGTTTCGTCATTGTTGATGACATATTGATCAGAATTAGATACAAAACTTCTGGACATGCATAGAAAATGAACCGCATCAATCAGGCTGGTTTTTCCTGCGCCATTGGGACCGGTAATCACGTTTAAATGGGGTGCCCATTCAATCGCAGACTTCACATGATTTCGGAAATGTAAAAGCTCCAGAGAAGTATTTCGCATACTTCAATAGTACAAATTATAGAATCAAAAAACGGAGATGCTTTATTTGATAAGCATCATTTTTTTGGTGAAGGAACCGGATTCAAAATCTAAACGATAGAAATACAGTCCGGAACTCAAATTAGATGCATTAAAGTTTGCAGAATGTAATCCCTGAGATTTTCTCCCATTAACAAGAACAGCAACTTCACGTCCGAGCTGATCAAAAACAGAAAGTCGCACATTTTGTGCATTCTCTAACTCAAACCTAATTACTGTTTCTGGATTAAATGGGTTCGGATAGTTTTGTAATAGTTGTGCAGAAGCCGGAATATCAAAATCTGAATTCTCTTGACTTGTCCCCATTTCTGCTTTAAAAGTGCCAATCGGCATTGAATTTGAAGCTGATGAATTTGTGGCTTCGCCATCGAAGGCTCCGGCAGCAATTGTCCAGTTTTCATCAACGAAAGTATTTCCATCCGGTCCGGTAAAGTCAACACGGTAAGCCCAGCCATCCGAGTGATTCCAGGAATTATCAGAACCGGAAATTTCTCCAAATAAATCCACAACAGTTTCACCACCCGAAAATGCTTTGGTAGAATCGTAGAACAATTCAATGGCATCATTACCATTAATTGCTACAGCCATGTCGTCTGTCAAGTCCGGATTGAAGCCGAAAAAAGTATTAAAATTAGTTTCTTCTGTTGCTACATAGAGATATTGTTCAGCGGCAATCGATCCTGACAGGACTATCTCCACGCCGTCACTTCCTCCACCGTTATTAGCAGATCCTAAAGCGAAAACACTTAAATCTTCGATATTTTCAGTAGCAAATAACTCAACTCCTTTAGGTGTGCCACCTGATAAATCTCCGTCAAAAACACCCGAGATAATAAGTGCAGTTGATGATCCGCCGCCAACTATAGTTGTATCAGAGTTTGTAGTATCTCCGAAAACTTCCACGGTGACTTTAGTGGCTTTTCTGCCGGAAGTTACGGACTGATTTTCCTGCCATTCAACGATTGCTTCTTCAATCTCATCATAATCGGTAAAAGTAAATGAATTGCCTTCCGGGTCTTCGGTTGTGAGACCGGAATCAAAATTAAATTGAACACTTTTGGGTTCACCTCCATCGGAATAATTAACGGTAAACAAATCACTTTGAATGTTCACTATTTCACCGGATAAAGGATTTGCGATAGATGGATCAGGATTGGATGACCCTCCGAAAAATGCCCTCCGAACTAAAGTTGTATCGTGCACAAAAGGATTTCGGTTGCCCTGAGCACTTTCTGCTCCCAAACTACGGTCTACCTCGGCCTGATCCACCGGATCAGCATCATGCCAGGCAAGCAGTACATCTTTCATGCCATTGAAGAATGATTCATCATCAGCAACATCGGGCTCATCCTGATAAATAGCCCAAAAGTAAAAAATAGCACGTGCTGTATTTCCTTTGTGATCTTCCCGGACTTCGAATGAAGAACCGTTTAGCAATTCGCTGTATTCATCAATATTTGAAGTTGGGACCGATGTTTGTTCATCATCATCCCGGAACCATTTTGAGGTTTGATTATCCGGAATCTCAGCAAAAGGGAAATTTTCTCTCGCGCTATTAGCTTGAATTCGGGTTGGAAACAAGTGATGTATATCTCCACGCATTGGTTCGTCTCTGTCAAACAATCCCTGAGGCCAGGTATGTTCGGTATTTATTCCCTTATCGAAAGCATCCCCACGTGTATTCGCGGTAATAGTAAACCCGGTATAAACACCAATGATCTGACCATTTTTGTTGTCAATACTCCCATACATTGCGTCTCTTGCGCTGTTATATCCCAATGGATTGGTAACCGAATAATTAGCTTGCAAACTGTTAACAAGTGTTTCACCGGTTTGGGATGGGAAAATACTATCGTTCTGTGCAAACAATGAAGTTGTTGAAATGCACAGAACAAGTGTTAAGAAATAACGCATAGAAATAAATCAGAAATTAAATATTGATGACAATTAGATGCCAAAAGTGTCGTGCCCCATATAAATGGCGCTTTCGCCCAGTTCTTCCTCAATTCGAAGAAGCTGGTTGTACTTGGCAATTCTATCAGTTCTGCTCATAGATCCGGTTTTAATTTGCCCGGCATTAGTAGCCACTGCAAGATCAGCGATGGTTACATCTTCCGTTTCTCCGGAACGATGGGAAATTACTGCCGTATAGCTGTTTTTGTGAGCCATCTCAATAGCGTCCAGCGTTTCGGTAAGCGTTCCGATTTGATTTACCTTGATTAAGATTGAATTTGCAATATCATTCTGAATTCCTTTGGCAAGTCGCTGAGTATTGGTTACGAAAAGGTCGTCGCCAACCAACTGCACTTTATCACCAACAGCTTGGGTTAATTTCTTCCAGGCATCCCAATCGTCTTCTGCCATTCCATCTTCAATAGAAATGATCGGATACTTATCTACCCAACCTGACCAGAATTCTACCATGGCATCGGTGTCTTTAGTAGAACCGTCGCTCCATTTAAATTCATACAGTCCGGTTTCTTCGTTGAAAAATTCAGAAGAAGCAGGATCAAGCGCGATTAAAATATCATCCTGAGGTGTGTACCCTGCCTTTTCAATGGCTTGAAGAATTACTTCAATAGCTTCCTCATTCGATTTCAGGTTTGGAGCAAATCCGCCTTCGTCCCCAACTGCAGTGCTGTACCCTTTAGATGAAAGTACTTTCTTTAAGTTGTGAAAAATCTCTGCGCCCATCTGCAAAGCGTGAGAAAAGGAATCTGCTCCGGCTGGCATTACCATAAATTCCTGAAGATCAACGCTGTTATCGGCATGTGAACCTCCGTTAATGATATTCATCATAGGAACCGGCATCACTTTGGAATTAACGCCACCAACATATCTCCACAAGGGCATTCCCAATTCATTTGCTGCTGCTTTAGCTGCGGCAAGCGAAACCCCTAAAATTGCGTTGGCTCCAAGTTTACCTTTATTTTCAGTCCCGTCAATATCCAATAGCAGTTGATCAAGCGCTACCTGATTAAAAACAGGCAATCCCATCAATTCTTCTCTGATGGTTGAATTCACATTGTTCACAGCATTTTGAACGCCTTTTCCAAGAAAGTAATCACTGTCGCCATCTCTTAATTCTACTGCTTCATATTCTCCGGTTGATGCACCCGATGGAACCGCTGCGCGCCCTACAATTCCGCTTGAAAGAACAACATCCACTTCTACTGTGGGGTTTCCTCTTGAATCAATAATTTGTCGCGCTACAAGGTCTTCAATAAAACTCATTAATACTCCGATTGTTTAGTTTGTGAGTGCTTAAAGGTACTGCGATTTAACATCTACATAAAGTGCTTTATGCTAAGCTTTTGTAAATTTCATTTTTAGAAAAAATAAGCATACATGAATCATCCCTGGATTATACTTTTTGATATTGACGGAACTTTATTAACTGTAAAAAGAAGCTTTAATCGTCCGTTGATACGCCGCATTCTTGACGATTTGAACATCAACTATCCCAATATGGAAAAGGAGGGATTTTCAGGGAGAACGGATCACGATATTTTGAGTTCTTTTTTAGTGAACCATGACTACGATGAAGAGTTGTACAAAGAGATGAAGTCGGAATATTTAAATCGAACTGAAAGTGAAATGACTTCAGAGCATGTTGTTCGGCATGGCTTTGTGGATGAAGCATTGGCTTACTTTGAAGATGTTGGAGCTCATATTGGCTTGCTGACCGGAAATTACCCAAGCGCTGCAAAAGCAAAACTGAGTGTTGCCGATATACATTTTGATTTCGAATTTGGAGCTTATGGTGAGTTTGATAAGGACAGAAATCAATTACCTCTTATTGCTATTCGGGAAGTTGAGGAAAGATTTGGATACGAAGCAGACCCATCAAAATTTTTGATAATAGGAGATACTTTGCGGGATGTTGAATGTGCAAAAAGCGCCGGAATGAAATGCGTAGCTGTAACTACCGGAAGGTTTGGAAGAGAAGAGCTTAAATCCTCAAATCCGGATTTGATTATTGATGATCTCTCAAACCCGGAAGTATGGTTTAATGAATTGGTTTCCGGTTAGTCCCACATCCAGCCAAAAACAAAACTAAGCTGAGCGGAGCCAAAATATTTTTTGGGTTTATAATTGGGCTCAGTTTGTAATTCGTTGCCTTGGTATATAGGCTGACCGCTATTATCAAAGCGAGGTTGAGCAGGCTCTAAAATTTGCAGCCCCTGATCGAAGTAATAAAAATTATAACCAAACTGGAAGCTTTGAAGATTTGCAAAATTGCTTCCGAAATCGAAACCTATTTCCGCGGTTCCGGTTAAGCCTAATTCCCATTCTCCATCACTCCAACCAGTAAAAATATCATTTGTTCTCTCAAAGTTTCCGCGGTATAAATCACTTCTGTTTTCTCTGAAACCGTTATTGTTTCTGTCATCAAAATATGGGAAGGTGTAGGCGAAAACAGGACCTGCATTCACTGTTCCGTAAAACCTGAAATTGTCAGAGACCTCTCGAGCTAAAAAACGGTGCTTTATACCCAGAGTAACAGGAATAGAAATTACTCTCTTAAATTTATCGGGAGTGGTTTTAGTACCAAAAAAATCGATAAATGTTTGTTCTCTTGGGTCTCGAATCCCGGCAATTTTAAAAGTTAATAAACCCTCGTTATATCGATTAATTCCTTTGCGGTATTGGCCTCCCAGACCAAAACCAAAATCGTTAGCACCAAAAATAAAACCAAAGCCTGATTTGTATCCTTCATCGAATAAGTTTTTTGGTACAGGTTGCTCCCGAACTTCCGGTTCACCGAACTGTGCATAAATATTTGAGCTGGTCATCAACACAAATGCCGCTAAACTAAGTAAAAATAACTTTTTCATAGAGAAATATGTTTGCGTAAAAAGTAAGTTAACATAAATTGAACGAAAAATAATGGATTTTCTTATTGCCTTAAGCTTATAACATGTTATTTTCACCCAAAATTTATTAATTGATAAAAACTGAGTATGAATTCACATACCACATTTCTTGTATTCGGACCTGCAGCAACTTTACGCAAAATGTCAGATAAGTTGTTCAAAGAATACGCTCCAAAATTTATTTATGAACACAGCAAAGAAGGTGATAAAGATAAACTTTATGTAGCTGTGTATGAGGAATACGAAAAGCAGATCAATTCCAGTGTTACCCTTACTTGTATTTTTGAAAACACACCGAAGCATAATAAGATTGTCCTGAAAAAGACAGGCGGAAGAATGGGCTTCAGAGGTAGTTCATTGTCGGAAGAGCGTAATGTAGAATCTAACGTAGTTGATTTTATTCTTGATTTCGGAAAGCGTTTCGGGCTTACTGTTCAGGAGGAGCAAATCTCTGACGTTCCTAAGGAAGAAGACGAAGATTAATGTCTGCAACCACCAATGAGTGGACGGTCCTCTCTATGCTGGAGTGGGCAACATCTTATTTTGAAGAGAGATCAGTAAAAACACCACGTTTAAGCATCGAATGGTTGCTGGCTCATGTGTTAGATATAAAAAGGCTAGACTTGTATTTGAAATATGATCGCCCCTTAGCTCAGAACGAATTAGATCAACTTCGTCCGTTAGTGAAGAGAAGATCAAACCATGAGCCCCTTCAATACATCACCGGTGAAACGAGTTTTTATAATTCGGAATTTTTAGTCAACTCTTCGGTATTGATTCCAAGGCAGGAAACGGAGCAATTAGTACAGCTCATTCTGGATGAGCATGATGATGAATCGATAAATCTTTTGGATATTGGGACAGGATCAGGTTGCATATCGGTTTCATTAAAAAAAGAACGAGACGAATGGAATATTTCTGCGTTCGATATTTCGAGTGAGGCATTAAAAGTTGCCGAAGAAAATGCGAAGAGGAATAAAGTCGAAATTCATTTTTTTGAACAAAGTTTATTCGAATTTGAATTAGAGGATGGGTCCGAAAAATTCGATGTCATCGCCTCTAACCCGCCTTACATTTTACCTTCCGAGTCAAGCCAATTGGATTCTGAGGTAGTGAATCATGAACCGCACCTTGCTTTGTTCTGTGAAGACACAGAAAAAATGTATTCAGCGCTGGAGAAATTGTGTAAAGCAAATCTTAAAAAAGGGGGAAGAGCGTATTTTGAAATTCATGAGAATTACGCTGAAGAAGTGCTGAATATTTTTCTAAAAAAAGGATGGAATGCCAAATCCAAAAAAGATCTAAACGGTAAACAAAGATTTATAATTATTGAGTGAGTTTTACCTTCAAAACTTTAGACTTGGAAGCGCTTTTTATCAGTAATTTTCAGTATGTGGATAACTTGTGGAAAAATATTTTCAAATTTTTTCACAGGGTTTGTCTTCGGGTTAATTGTGTGTTATGGCATTGTTAAGTTGTGTCAAGTTAGAATCGCTGAAAAACAAGATTATTTTTTATTTTACTGAGCACCAATAACTTACGAGTGTTTATTTAATGTGGATAACTTTTCCGTTCCATATAAAAGGATGTTTGACTTGATTCAAATAATTCGGCATTTTCATTACAGAATTTAAACAAAACAGCAATTTTGGGCTGTGGATAACTGATCTTTCTTTTGGGGTAGAAAGAATAAAATTGTAGGAGTTTTAGAGTTGATGACGATGTCTGCTGAGGATGCATGGGAAAATTGCCTTGAGATTATTAAAGACAATATTAGTTACCAAAAATTTAAGTCATGGTTCGAACCCATTAAGCCGGTTAGTCTTGCAGATAATACATTAACAATTCAGGTGCCGAGCCAATTCTGGTACGAGTGGTTAGAAGAACATTATTATAGTATGCTTCGCTCAACTCTTGCAAAGGTAATGGGACCTGAAGGAAAGCTTGAATATTCAATTGTGATGGAAAAATCTGAGCACTTCGAACACAACAGATCAATCCGTTTACCTCAACGTCCGATGGGACCGGTTCAGCCTCAGGAGATGAACTCTGGTTATCAGGATTATTACCCTCAGAAAATTGAGAATCCTTTTGTAATCCCGGGCATTAAAAAAACAAAAGTAGATTCCAACCTAAACAGCTCTTATGTCTTCGATCGTTTTATTGAAGGTGACTGTAACCGCTTAGCGCGATCTGCTGCAATGGCGATTGCCGACAACCCGGGAAGTAACTCGTTCAATCCGCTCTTTATATATGGTCCAACCGGATTAGGAAAAACACATCTTGCCCAGAGCATTGGAAATAAGATCAAGCAAAAATTCGGAGATGAGAAATCTGTTCTCTATATCTCTTCAGAATCTTTTACCAACGAGTTTGTTCACGCCATCAGAAACAACAGAGCAAGTGAATTCTCAATGTTCTATCGAAATATTGATGTATTGATTGTAGATGATATTCAGTTTTTCAGCGGAAAAGAGAAAACTCAGGAAGAGTTCTTCCATATTTTTAATGCACTTCATCAGGACGGGAAACAAATTATTCTGAGTAGTGACCGTGCTCCTAAAGATGTACCGGATATTGAAGAGCGTTTGATTTCCCGTTTTGGTTGGGGATTAAGTGCTGATCTTCAAATGCCGGAATATGAAACCCGATATGCTATTTTAGAGCGAAAAGCTCAGGATAACGGAATTGAAATTGATCCTGAGATTATAGAATTCATTGCGCACAATTTTAAATCCAATGTTCGGGACCTGGAAGGAGCTATTATAAAATTATTGGCACATGCTTCACTTCAGAATATTGATGACATAGATTTAGCAATGGCTAAGCGTGTTCTGAAAGACATGGTGAAAGAATCGAACACACAGCTTTCTATCGAGTCTATTCAGAATTATGTGTGCGATTATTTTGGAATCGATACCAATAAGGTTCGTGAAAAAACCCGTAAGCAGGAAATTGTTGAAGCCCGGCAAATTGCGATGTACTTCTCTAAAAAATATACCAAGTCGAGTTTGAAAACAATCGGTCTTCATTTCGGAGGGCGTGATCATTCAACCGTAATTCATGCAATTTCTACTGTTGAGGAACGTGTTTCCACAAGTCATAAGCACAAAAAAATGTTGGCGGAACTTCAGCAGAGAATTGAAGTGGCCAGTCTGTAATCATGGATAAGCTCACGATAAAAGGGCTGAAATTTCATGGATTGCACGGTGTTTATGAAGAAGAAAAGATCATAGGAAATAAATTCGAAGTTGATCTTACTTTTACCCTTTCCTTACAAAAAGCCGCAGAGAGTGATGAGATTTCGGAAACCATTGACTATGCTGTAGCAAGAAATGTTGTGGCAAATGTCATGGAAAAAAGCTCAAGGAATCTTATTGAAGCTCTGGCACTTCGGATAGGGGAGGAATTATTTTCGAAGTTTGAAGTTAAAGAGCTCGAGGTAAAAGTCAGAAAGTTAAAACCACCCATGGAAGGAAAAGTTGATTATTCTGAAGTAACCATGTCATGGCCGAGGTAATAATTGCTTTAGGATCCAACAAGAACGATCCTCTCCTACAATTACAAAAAGCGAAGTTATTTCTGAAAGAACTTTCAGAAACACCCATCATCGCTTCTTCAGTTTATCAATCGGAACCTGTGGGACCAAGTGAAGAAGATTTTCTGAATGCGGTTGTTAAAATTGAAACAACATCGGAGCCTGATAAACTATTCCAGAAGCTGAAAAATCAGGAACAAAAACAAGGTCGACCTTCCCGATATCCCAAGTGGACAGCAAGAACGCTTGACCTCGATATTATCAGCTACAATAACTTGGTGCTTGAAACAGATACCCTTATTATTCCACATGCAGAATATACTCAGCGATTGTTTGTTTTACTGCCGCTGAGGGAGATTTTCCCAAATTGGAAAGATATTGTTAGCACAAAACCGGTGGACGAATTAATAAAAGAAGCTCCACCAATCAGAATTTCAAAGACAAAGTTGAGCTGGTAGATGCCAAACCATTTTGATTTTATTGCCATTGAAGGAGTTATAGGAGCCGGAAAAACTTCGTTGGCACATTTGCTTGCTGAAAAAAAGAATGCTCGTATTGTTTTAGAGGAGTTTGAAGACAATCCTTTTCTGCCAAAGTTCTATGAGGACAGAGAGCGATATGCATTTCAAACTCAGCTCGCTTTTTTAGCAAGCAGGTTTAAGCAGCAACAGAATATGATGAGTCAGGATTTGTTCAGTCAGATGACCATCTCCGACTACATTTTTGATAAAGACCGTATCTTTGCGCGATTGAATTTGGATCAGGATGAGATGGCTTTATATGACAGTATTTTTGGAATTATGCAGGGAATTGCTCCTCAACCGGACTTGATTATATTTATTCAATCTTCCGTAGATCGGTTAATGGAAAATATTGAACGCAGGGGAAGAACTTATGAAGAGCACATTACCCGGGATTATTTAAAAGATCTGAATGATGCGTACAATCATTTTTTTTACCACTATACAAGAGCTCCCTTAATTACCATAAATGCTACGGAAATAGATTTTGTTAATA
Organism: Balneola sp.; assembly: GCA_965267565.1. GTDB lineage: Bacteria > Bacteroidota > Rhodothermia > Balneolales > Balneolaceae > Balneola. Next base: position 1,631,253 of record OZ254085.1, on the reverse strand, counting down.
ATGAGGAGCACTTAGAGTACATAGCGCAACAAATTTTTGAAATGCCCTTACACTCTAAGACACACATTCATATAGCACCATAGTATGCTTTGGAAATTACTACTTATAATAGGTTTTATACTTTTTTTAAGATATGTGAACAGGATGTTTTTACCTTCAAGAAAGAAAAACAGCCAGTTCAACCCCTTTCAGGGTTTTGGAAATACTTCATCAGGATCAAATAAAAGAAAAAAGAATTTTGATCAGATTGAAGATGCAGAATACGAAGACATAACTAACAACGAGAAAAATAATACATGAATTTCGAAGAGAAATTAAATCACGGTTTTGAACTTCTTCAGGATAAGGATATTGATCACGCGTTGGATATAGCTCGTGAGTTACAAAAAGAAAATCCTGAATCGCACGAGGCTCATTATTTAGAAGCTTTGATATTTCAGCAACTGGAGCAATACGATCTGAGCTTAAAAAATATCAATAAAGCTATCGAGATCGATGATGAACAAGCAGCTTATTACAACTTGAGAGGAAATATCAAGATGAATAAGGAAGAGCTTGAAGAAGCCGAAGAAGATTTTGATAAAGCTATTGAATTGGATGATTTTGCAGGAGCACACCGAAGTAAAGTGATGTTGATGTTGATGACCGAACGAGGAGCGGAAGCTATCCCTTACACCATCGACCGCATTAAAAAGGCTCCGCAGGATCCCGAGAATTGGATTCTAATGGGAGATATGATTAAGCGAGGGGGTCAAGCCGATAAAGCTGCTACGTACTACGAGCAGGCGCTTAAAATCGATCCTGATAATGATTACGCTCGTCGTCAGTTGGAAGAGGAATAATTTCTGAGTCAACATTATAGAATCAAGAGCATAATTTAGGTAATCAGAACAGTCATCTCCACGCGAATGCAGGAGATCTGGATCTGGTTGTTATGTGATGAACTACATCTTTGTTTCGTTTCTTGTAAGAAATATTAAATAGTCTTACTTATCTATGAAAAGGCTAAGTTTGAATTTTATCCAATTCTAAAAAGAATCGTTTTACGCATGGGTGTTATATAGACCTTAAGTAGAATATTTTACCCTTAAAATAAACCTATCGACTTCACTTTAAGTCCAGATCCCCTGCATTCGCCGGGGGATGACCTTAAAGCGTTAAGCAAAGATTTTAAAAATTACCTTCAAACTATAAAGGCTATGCAATCGTCTTAATAGCAGAGTAAACATTAAGAGATTCGCCTACGCCTGAAGCATTGAATAAATGCTGAGCGTTTAAAAAAGAAACCCCGCCTACTTTCATAAGCGGGGTTTTTATGTTTAAATTTACTATAAGAATCTTAATAAAGATATGAATATGGTCTGACGGCTTAAGTCCGCCTGACCATTTAAGAGAGTAGCTTTCCTAATTCAAAATCCATCAGACGGGTTATTCGTCAGATGGATTAGATTGATTGATCCAAACTTAATTTAGATTCAGCTCTTTGCTACAGCTGTCTCTTTGTCTTTGTTCAACGTTTTGTTGATGTACAATTGCTGAACGATCGACAACACGTTAAATATCAGGTAATACAAACTTAATCCGGACGCAAAGTTGTTGAAGATGAACAACAGCATCACTGGAAAGATGTATTGTAACACTTTCATTTGTTGAGCCATAGGATTACTTCCACCACTTGCGCTCATGCCTCCCGTAAGTTTGCTCTGGAAGATCATCGCTATAGACATCAGCAGTACAAAACCACCAATTGCATCTCCTAAAAACGGAATGGAGAAAGGAAGATTTATAATATAATCAGGTGCAGATAAATCGCTTGCCCATAAAAACTCTTTTTGGCGAAGTACGATTGAGTTTTGGAAAAATCTCCACAACGTAATCAGAATCGGAAACTGAAGAAGGTTTGGTAAACATCCACCTAAAGGATTTACCTTGTTCTTTTTGTACACCTTCATGGTTTCCTGCTGCTGCTTTTGCGGATTATCCTTGTACTTCTCCTGAATTTCTTTGAGCTGAGGCTGAAGTTCTCGCATCGCAGCCATACTCTTGTAACTTTTAAAAGTAAGTGGAGACAGAATCAGCTTAACAGTAGCGGCAAAAATAATTACAAGGATTCCATAATTGCTTATGAAACCGCCAAAGAAATTGAAGAACGGTATTACAATAAACCGAACAAATGGATCGGAAAACCAACTGAGCCATGCATATCCAACTTCCACCATATCAAAGGCATGCTCATCGAACTTTTTAAGCTCATTATATCTTAACGGACCAACATACAGTTTATAGTCCAATTCCTGATTATCCGGAATTACCGATGTAATAGCGGCTGTATATTTGTGTCTGGTAAGTGGATCATCAGAATCACCGGTCATTTCTCCGGTCAAAAAAGCACTCTCAGAAGAACTCTGAGGTTTAATGATTTGAGCAAAAAATTTAGTTCGGGATGCTGCCCAATCTATATTGCCGTTAAAAGTAGTTTCTTCTCTGCCCGGATCTTCTACTTTAAATTTTTCAAGCTCATCGCCTAAATACGCATAAGCCGCTGCGTCAATTCCTTCCTGCTTTTTATCTTTTTCAGAGGAGCGGAGTCTGGAATTCCATCCAAAGTCAACGGCTCTGCCAATAATGAAATCACTAACTCCAACGAATTGAACATTAAAATCTATTTCATAAGAGTCTGCAAAGAATGTGTATGTGTAAACAATCTGACGGCCATCATTCAGCTCAAGTGCATACTGAACCTGTTTGCTGTCTCCTTCATTAAGGGTTGCTGATGTACCCGGAGTAAGCTGAGTAAAGAGTAAATTCCGAGTGTCCACATTCAGGTTTTCAGTAGTAAGGAAACCGAAGTTATAAGCAGACCGGGTTGTATCCGAGATAAGCTGGAAAGGAACTCCGTTCCAGGTGTTGTAATCTTCAAAAGTTAAAGAAACAGGACCTGCTCCCTGATTGGAAAGAATAACTTCATAAAGTGGAGTATTTATAGTAAACTCAGTTTTTTCGGTAGCAGCAGAATTAGCAAAAATACCGGAAGACGGCGGGGTTATTTCATCCTGATTATTCTCTCTGAATTGCTGTTCTCTTTGTGGTGCATTTTGTTGAACCTGATTTTCAACCGGTGCAGGTTCCTGAGTTGCAGCCTCAACCTGAGCCAGACTATCTTGTCTTGCTCTTTCCGCCATTTGTGCTGCTCTTTCTTCTTCGCTTGGCATAGTTACAAAAAACCATGCAACCATGATTAAAAATATAAGTCCAAGTCCGGTAGCTGTATTCTTATCCAAAAGTAAGGGTATTAATTAATTTCGATTTGATCGGATTCGAAATGATTACGCAGTTTTGTGAGTATGGTTACTACATTATCATTTACATCTTCGAATTCTATGTTCGAAGTTCGCGCTATAAATGCACCATGAAGAGTTTGATCGGATGGGGAAAACAGATTTGAAATCAAATGTCGATTTAAACGGAATGCTTCTCTCATGATTCGTTTGGTTCTGTTTCTTTTAACTGCATTTCCGATTTTTTTAGGAGCTATAAATCCCACTTTGTAATCCTCTTCAGGCATAGAAATTACGTGATAGCGAAAATTGACAGAAGAGGATGAAATGAGGAGGGAATCAGAGAACAAAGCCTCGAAGTTTTTCCTTCCTCTTAAAATCCGGGATTTAGGAAGTTTAAATCCACGGTCAGAAGCATCAGTAGAATTACTTTGCTCCTTTTTTCTCATCACTTACGCTAAGCTTATGACGCCCTTTGGCGCGACGGCTTGCAAGCACTTTACGTCCATTCTTCGAAGACATACGCTCACGGAATCCGTGCTTATTCTTACGCTTTCTGTTACTTGGTTGATACGTGCGTTTCATTGAATCAGGATAATTTTAAACTTTCAATTGAAATCTTGAAAAGGCTTTAAATATAAGGATAATCTGTAAAAATCTTAATTTTTATTTTCACGAAATGCATAAAATTCTGAGATGGATTTACGCTATAAAGAGGTGCAGATTACAACCGGTTTATTCTGAAGATTGTTTAGGAAAAAGAAGAGCAACATTGGTTCCCTTATTTATCGTTGATTCAATAAGAAATTCCCCGGTTTTCTTTTTGTGCAACTTAAGGGCTTCCATTAAACCAATGCCAAAACCTGACTTGAAATTTTGATTGTCTTTAGAGCCGGAATAATTAAGTTGATTTAGATCTTTTACAGTCTCGGAGGCTATTCCGCAACCTTCGTCCGAAACTAATACTTCCATATAGGCATCCGTTTCAGAGAAAATAATTTTTACTGACTTTCCTTTCTCTGAAAATTTTATAGCGTTTGAAATAACATTACCAATGATATTAGTCGTGTCATTTTTGGTAAAGTTAGTAATAACCGTATCAGCATTTGTTTCGTCAACGAAGTCGAGATTGATCTTTTTAAGTTGGCTTTGGGTTGTATAAAGCGCTTTCAGTTTGGAAGTAAGTTCCGGAACTTTTACTTGTTGAGGTTCTTCTTCCTGGTCTTCTAAATCTGTTTTCAGACTTTTTTCCGCATACTCCAACAATTCTTTAGATGATTCTTTAATCAGAGAAACTTTATTAATAAGCCCTTCATCATCTAATTCCTGTTCAATTAAACTGGCAAAACCTATTACTCCTGAAAGAGGAGTTCTAATGTCATGTCTGATTTTTTTCGTCTTTTCCCTCAGCATATTGAGCGACTCATTCATCTCAGAATTTTCCCTTATTTTTTCCAGATAGGCAGAAATTTGAGAGCGGACTATATTAAAGAATTCGAACTGCTGTTCACTGAGATTTATTTTTTCTGTATGGAGCAGACATATGGTGCCTATAATGGTATCATTCTTGTCATAAATAGGAAAGCCAATATAATAGCGCAGATGAGGTGCAGAAGTTACAAGTGGGTGATCTTTAAATTTTTCGTGTTTTGTGAAATCTTTGATCTCAAATACATCCTGATTATTAACAGTTATGTAACAAATAGACACATCAGCGGAAATATGAGGGAATTCCATGCCATGTGCAGCAACCGTCCACTGATTGTTTTCATCAATAAGATTTAACTGGGAATAATCAGATCCTGTAAATACAGAAGCTAATTTCGTGAATCCCTGTAGTACCTGATCTTTATGATCGTAGTCCAGGGAGAGGTTTAGTAAAGATTCGGATCTGTTCATAATTCTTAATCAATATAGCCCAATTTCGCAGTATGTACGAATGGTTCGAAATTTAGGATTGGAACCGGGTAATAAATTAGTCAATATGTGAACACAACCACTTTTCTTTACATACCAATTTAAGGTTTACTCCCAAACAACCGTTGTTCCCACATCATTACCATCACACACGATTTTCTTGAAGTTGCCTTCTTTGTTCATATTGAAAACAATAATAGGTGTATTGTTTTCACGACAAAGTGTAAAAGCGGTTAAGTCCATTACAGAAAGGCGTCTTTTCAATACTTCATCACCGGTAATCACATCAAACTTTTCGGCATCCTTATTCTTTTCAGGATCAGAATCATAAATGCCATCCACACGGGTTCCTTTCAGAATTACATCGGCTTCCACTTCAATGGCCCGCAAAGCTCCGGCTGTATCGGTGGTGAAATATGGATTTCCTGTTCCCGCTCCAAAAATTACCACACGCCCTTTTTCAAGGTGACGAACTGCCCGGCGGCGAATAAACGGTTCTGCAATGGCTTCCATCCGGATGGCACTCATTAACCGGGTTTGAACACCTTGTTGTTCAAGAGCATCCTGTAATGCCATGCTGTTAATCATAGTGGCCAGCATTCCCATATAATCGCCCTGAACCCGATCCATTCCTTCTGTGGCTCCTTTTACTCCACGAAAAATGTTACCTCCACCAATAACCACGCAAACTTCAACGCCTTCTTCCTGAACTGATTTTACTTCTTTAGCATATTGGGTAAGGATATCCCCATCAATTCCATGCCCCTGATTTCCTAATAATGCTTCGCCGCTGAGTTTTAAAAGGATGCGTTTGTACTTATTTGCCACTGTGCGTTAGTTTTAGAAATTATAGGTCAAAAAAAAGGCTGTTTTGAAAACTCAAAACAGCCTAAGGTAAAGAAAATTTGGTTAAGCGTCTTCGCCTAATTGAATTCGGCGAAATGACTTAACAAGCGGAGTGTTGTTTTGCTCCAGATACTGCTTAACAGACAAGCTGTTATCTTTTACAAACTTCTGCTCAAGAAGCACTCTCTCTTCATAAAATCTGCGAAGTTTACCTTGTGCCGCTTTTTCAGCGATTTCAGCAGGTTTCCCTTCGTTGATTAATTGCTCTTTAGCGATTTCCAATTCTTTTTCTACAACGGTTGAGTCAACTTCGTCTCTCGTGGTAGCAAGAGGGTTCATCGCAGCAACTTGCATAGCTACATCACGGGCAACATCTTCGTTATCAACTTTACCATCAAATTCAGCAAGTACACCTAATTGATTTCCTGCGTGAATGTAATCGATGATAGTTCCCTCGGTGTTAAACAAAACAACATTTGAGATTTCGATTTTCTCTCCGATAGTACCGATCATCTCTTTAAGATGAGTTTCGATAGCTTTACCGTCAACTTCAACTTTAAGAAGATCGTCAATGTTGTCGATGTCATTCTCATAAGCTGCGTTTAAAAAGCTCTCAGCTTGATCCTGGAAATCTTCATTACGAGCTACGAAATCTGTTTCGCAATTAACTTCAATAGCTACCGCTTTTTTAGCATCGTCGCTAACTCTGGAAAGAATCAATCCTTCTTTAGCTTCGCGATCAGCTCTTTTGTCAGCTACTTTTTGACCTTTTTTACGAAGCAATTCAACAGCGGCATCAAAATCACCATCAGTTTCTGAAAGTGCTTTCTTGCAGTCCATCATGCCCGCACCGGTCATGTCTCTTAATTTTTTTACGTCAGCAGCAGAAATACTCATTTCTATGAATAGTGTGTTTAAAAGTTAAAATTATTCTTCTTCGTCAGATGAAGCTTCAGCGTCAACAGGCTCAACTGTAGGCTCTTCAGCTTTCTTCTTCTTGGAATCGCCGGACTTTTTCTTTTTACGTGAACGAAGCTTTGTTTTTACTTCTGCTTCTACATCTTCGCTTCCTTCAGCACCTGCAGCAGCTTGTTCCATCGTTTCCTGCTCCTGATGAGCTTCACGTTCAGCTGCACCTTCAATAATTGCATCTGCAACCTGATTTGAAACTAATTGAATAGTTCTGGCAGAGTCATCGTTACAAGGAATAATGAAATCCGGAACATCAGGATCACTGTTGGTATCAACCATCGCGATTACCGGAATATGAAGCTTAATGGCTTCATTCACTGCAAGGTGTTCTTTAATGATGTCAACAACAAAAATAGCTCCCGGAAGTCGTCCCATATTAGCGATACCGCCCAGCGTATTTTCTAATTTCTCTTGCTCACGCTCAAGCATTAAACCTTCTTTCTTGGTGAGCTCTTCCATGGTACCATCATTTTTCATGCGCTCAATTTCTTCCATACGGCTGATACTTTTTCTAACCGTTGAGAAATTGGTCAACATTCCGCCCAACCATCTGTGAGTAACATAAGGCATACCTGCGCGGATAGCCTCAGTTTTCACGATTTCAGAAGATTGCTTTTTGGTTCCTACAAAAAGAATGGTTTTTCCTGCACGCGATAGTCGCTGAATTTCATCCAGCGCTTCCTGCATATAAGCTTGAGTCTTTTTGAGGTCAATGATATGAATTCCGTTACGCTGCATGAAGATGAAATCCTTCATTTTTGGGTTCCAGCGACGGGTCAGGTGTCCAAAATGTGCACCTGATTTTAGTAGTTCTTCAATAGAAGCTGCTTTAGGCATTTTTATAAGATATGTGTTTAGGTTAATCCGCTATGTGGGTCATCCTTAAAAACCAATCCCGATTCAAGACCGGGACACCTGGTATTAAGTCGCCACATATGTGTGGTTTAAATTTGTTCTGTAAATATTAACGCTTAGAGAACTGGAACTTTTTACGTGCTTTAGGCTGACCGTATTTTTTACGCTCTACCATTCTGTCATCACGTGTAAGTAATCCATGACTCTTAAGTACTGTGTGTACATCTTCGTTTTCACCATCCAATGCTCTTGCAAGTGCATGCTGAATCGCTCCTGCCTGACCAGACTTTCCTCCGCCTCGTACCGTAACTTTGATGTCGAACTTACCTTCAAGTTCAGTTACGTTTAATGGAAGAGTAGCGATGTTCTGTAACGCTTTTACCGGCAGGTATTCTTCGATGGTGTCATGATTGATAAGAAACTCACCTTTGCCCGGCTTGATGTACAATCTTGCCGTAGATGTTTTTCTTCTTCCGATGTAATTAGCTTGTGCTTGTGCCATTATTAATGTCGATTAAAGCTCAATAATTTCTGGGTTCTGCGCTGTTTGGTTGTGAACCGGTCCTGCATAAACACGAATGTTCGTCAACAAACGACGACCAAGCTTGTTTTTTGGAAGCATTCCCTTAACAGCTCTCATTACAAGAGAGGTAGGATCTTTCGCCAATAAATCTTCAGCAGTAATAAAACGCTCACCACCAGGATAAAAAGTGTGGTGGAAATAAGTTTTGTCAGTCATTTTATTACCGGTCAACTTAACTTTCTCAGCATTGATAACGATAACATTGTCACCGGTATCCATATGCGGAGTGTAAGTTGGCTTGTTCTTACCTCTCAAAATTGTTGCAACAACACTACTCAGGCGGCCCAATGGCTGATCTTCAGCGTCGATCAAAACCCACTTTTTCTCTATATCTGAAGGTTTTGCTGAGTATGTCTTAAAACTTAAAGTATCCACGATTAAAACTCGTTTTATGTTTTCTTGGAAAGTCGAAAAAGATAGGGTTAATTCTTCTTTGTATCAACTTTTAATTAAATATTTAATACTGAAATTTGATTTCTTTCAGGTAAACAAGGGGTGAATCAAAAAATAAAATAAAAAACCCCGACCGAAGGAATCCGGTCAGGGGTATGATGACTAAAATACTTTAATCATCACGCATCTACTGTTGTGTTTTGCACATCCCATGCTTTTTGAGTGATTTCTAAAGATCTCTCAGCTATTGTATCGGATTCTTGATTTTCATCACTTAATTCATCTGCGACTACAAATGGAATTACCTTACTGGTTTCAGTGATTAGTTGTGCAACACGTTCTAAACTGTTTTGCGCAAATTCTGCCAATTCTTCTCTTTCATAAGTTAGCGCGGCTGTATGCAACATCGTATAGCCACTTGCCAACATGCTTAATGCGGTGTAGTCATCACGTACAATTTTTGAGATTGGATCATTGCGCAATGCATCAATATTTCCTGCTATCGATCCGAATACGGATGCAATTTTATCTTTCACATCACCTTTCGTCGAATCTTCAATCAAATCATCAAACTTTTCCAAGTCATTAATCTGATTGGTAATTGCAATATCAATATCGTGCAATAATGAAACTGCTTTTGTATTGGTAAGAGCATCAGATGTTTTCTGTGATCTTACAGCACTTAAGAAATGCTTATTATATGTAAGCAAATCATTTGTATATGTATTCAGTTTCTTCATTGTTTATTTCTTTTGATTAGAAATTAACTTCATTTTAATAAATGACATGAAGCCTGATTCCATTCACTTTACTGCTTTGATAGCTCTTATTATCCTCATAAAGATCACTTATATTGATAAAAAAGAACCAAATGTTTAAAGGATTACGCACTGTTATTTATCCGGCACCGGATCTGAAAAAAGCAAAAGAATGGTACACCGCTATCCTGGATGAGCAACCATACTTTGATGAAGAGTTCTATGTAGGATTTGATGTGGGTGGTTATGAGTTAGGGTTGCAACCCGAGCGAACTCCCGGAACCCAAGGCTCTATCGTTTATTGGGGCGTTACTAACATTCGTAAAGCTTGGGATAAACTTATCGATCTTGGTGCAACGCCCGACGAAGAAATAATGCATGTGGGTGGAAATGTATATGTGGCTACGGTAGTTGATCCGTTCGGAAATCTGTTTGGTATTATACAGAATCCTAATTTTGAAGCGAGAGAGTGATGAAGAATTTTACGTTATCTCTTTTAATTTTCGCAGCACTTTTAATGTACGGTTGTTCAAATTCAACAGGTGGGGACGACGGAGGCGATACAGAGCCACCTGTTGATCAGGTTTTGTGGGAAGAATTTCAATACGAAGAAACTCCAATTCTCAACACATTTTCTACGGATGAAAACTTGTATAGCTTTACCGGATTTGAAATTTTTAAAACCGATTTGGATGGATCAAATCCTGAACAAATTAATGCGCTGAACGATCGATCTATATTCTTTGCAGATGGAAATTCACTGTTCTCCATTTCTGACTCCACCATCCTGATTTCAGATAATGAAGCTGCCTCTTTTGATACACTGATTATCGAATCTTTTGCTTTTCGATCTGCACTGAAGGAAGAAAATACCATGTTTGCTTCTTCAGAAAATGGGATGCTCATCAAGATGAATCTTACTTCTCAGGAAATTGATACTCTTTATGAATCAGGTTCAGATGAAAATATCAGACTCATTTCTCTGGTTGATGAAAATCTCTTTGTCAACGTAAATAATTCAGTAAGACTTTTTATTACTGACGAGCCGACGGAAGGTTTTTTGAATCCCGGTTTTCAAAGCTCTTCTACTTTTGAAGTAATCGAAGTCCCCGGTCTGGATGTACTATTTGCGGCAACCCGTTTCAATAAAGTTCTGCGTTCCGAAAATGATGGCGAAAATTGGTCTGGAGTTTTTCCAGAAAACCTTCCCGCTAATCCAGTTACCGATTTATTTCTTACAGAAAACGGAAGATTATACATTGCCATTAATGGAAGTGGAGCTTATTACACCGATGATTTTGGAGATAGCTGGAGTTCTGTAACTGATACTGTTTTAAATACATCAATCTATTCTTTTACAGAAACAGCCGATGACGAGTTTTTAGCCAATACAGAATCCGGTATATTCATAGCCACTTTTGATTATAATCCTGAATAAATAGATGTTTAAAACCGTTGGACTCGCCAAAGAAATTGAATCCCCTGAAAATCCCGGAGCACTCGAAAAAAGAGTCGCTCTGATTCCAAAAGATGTTGAAAAGTTAGTTGATTTCGGCTGCGAAGTTTTTGTAGAAACAGGCGCAGGTGAAGGAGTTGGATTTGCTAATGAAGAATATGAAGAAGCAGGCGCAATTCTTCAAAACAATGAAGAGTTATATCAAGACAAGGATTTAATCATCAAGTTCAAAGGCCCGGCGCTGGAGAGTATTCCGCTGATGAGATCAGGATGCACGCTTTTCTGTATGGCGCATTTCAGTTCATTTCCGGACAGAGCAAAATTACTGGAAGATCAGAAGATAAATGTGATTGCTATGGAATATGTGGTGCAATCGCCTGAAAAACTGCCCAAAGAATTAGTACTTGGGTTAATGGCCGCTGATAATTGTGTGGAACCGGATCTGAGGCGAGCAGGAGTTGATCAGGATGAGTTTCATGTAATAGGCTATAGTGAACGAATGAGTGGAGTGATCCGAAGATTAATGAATCACGCGCCTCAAAGCCTGAAATTGTATCAAAGGGATGTTGAAGTTTCAGAATTGGGCGAGCTGAATCGTAATTCAGTGGTGGTGTATGATGTTAACTTGATGGATGACAATGATTCTGTGATTCGGGAATTAGAAGCAAAAGAAATTCGCACTTTTGATGTGCATGAATTTGTGGAAGATCACGGAGGGGAAGCATTGAAATATTATCGCCATGTAAATCCGGCTCCTAAATTCGGGAAAAGAAAAATTGAGTCGTTGCATGAAACCGGTCGAGCGGGTGCCCGATATGGTTTAGAGCTTCTTCAGGAAGAAAGTCCGCTAAAGAAGAACCCTGAAGAGGTAACGTCGGTAATTCTGGGATATGGAAATGTGGGCATGGGAGCTATTGATGAATGTTATAGAAATAGAGTTCGAACCATTCTTGTGCTTGGTAAAAAGCAGACTCAAAAAGGAATTATTGAAGACTATTTAAAAGAAGCTGATTTGATAGTAAATGGTGCGGAACAACCGGAACATCTTCGGGGAGTCAATTATTTAGTAACTAAAAATCATGCTAAAGAAATTATTAAAGACGGTGCTGTTGTGATTGACTTAGTGGGCGGAAGTGCCACTAACCGAAGCGCTGTAGAAAACGTGATTGAATGCACTTATCTCACTGATCCGTTTTTTGAAGAAGACGGTGTTTTATTCTCAGCACTTTGGGGCTGGCCAATGATGGGCTTTATGAGAGAAACTGCCATTAAGTACAGTGGACAAATTGCTGATATTTTGATCGGAGAAGAAAAACTGATTCAGGGATTAGATGATTTAGCTCCGGGAGTGGAAAAAGCGTTGGTTTGTGGGCGGTTTTAAATTAATTACTTATATCCGCCTCCTTGAATTTCTCACATTCTGTTACGGACGCGATTAATCGCGTCCGTAACAGAGTGTTTGCTAGGTTCAAAAAAGTGAATTCTTAATTGTTACTTTTTATGACCTGTAATAAACACATCTCTTTTTTGCAACTAATACAGTAATCGTTATTATCAAAGCTGCTAAACTGCCGATCGGCAGGTATATCCACATCAATAAAATACTATGGAATTATCTCTATCCAATATTTCAAAAACGTATAAAAACGGAGTTAAAGCACTCGACGATGTAACCATCGATATTTCTGCCGGAATGTTCGGGTTGCTGGGTCCAAACGGCGCCGGAAAATCCACACTTATGAGGACGATTGCTACGCTCCAGGAACCGGATTCGGGATCAGCCGTTTTTAATGGGATTAATATTCTGGAGGATAAAATGTCGCTTCGCCGTCAGCTGGGATATTTGCCACAATCATTCGGAGTGTATCCAAAAATGAGCGCTCAGGATTTGCTCCATTACTTTGCCCGACTCAAAGGTATTTCAGACAAAAAGGAACGGGAGCAAATGGTAGAAACCGCACTCGAAATCACAAATTTAGCTGAGGTTCGCAAGAAAAATGTGAAAGGTTACTCGGGAGGTATGAAACAACGTTTTGGAATAGCTCAGTTACTTTTGAATAATCCAAAGCTAATTATTGTGGATGAGCCCACTGCCGGACTTGATCCTGCCGAACGTCATCGATTCCTGAACGTACTCCGTGAAATCGGAACCAATAACATCGTGATCTTTTCTACACACATAGTGGATGACGTAAAAGAGTTATGTACTGATATGGCGATCATGAATGGTGGAAGAATTTTAAGCCATCATACACCGGAAGAAGGTGTTGCTGAGCTGAAAGGCAAAATGTGGACTAAAGTTATTGAAAGGGATGACCTTGAGGAGCATGAAGCAAAATTCAATGTGATTTCATCCAACTTCAATCAGGATAATTCACTGAATATTCGGGTACACAGTTCAGCCCAACCGGATGAAAGTTTCAAAGCAACAAATCCTGAGCTTGAGGATGTTTATTTCGTTGCTCTGCACAAAGACAGTGAAACCGTAGCGGCTTAAAATTTTATCTATGTTTTCTTCTATTTATCTATTTGAGCTTCGTTACTGGTTCCGCAAACCTTTGTTCTACATTTATTGCGGGATTATGTTTGTGCTTTCAACATTCATCATGGCTTCGGCTGCCGGGATTTTTGAGAGCCTGACCGTTACCATGAGTACCGTTACTATCGTGAATTCAGCCATAGCCATTAACGGCTTGCTGAATGAGATGAATGTAATTCTGTTCTTTTTGCTGCCATCAATAATAGGCGGTACTATCTTCAAGGATTTCGATAATGAAATGCATTCGGTCACTTTCTCCTACCCTTTTAAAAAGTGGGAATATCTGGCTGCAAAATTTCTGAGTGGTTTGACCATTTCATTACTTGTAATTTTTTGCGCAGCGATTGGAATTATGCTGGGAAGTGTGATGCCCGGAACCAATCCTGAACTTTTGGGACCTTTTGTGTTGATGAACTATGTACAATCTTTCATCTACTATCTGATTCCAAATCTGATTTTCTACGGCGTCATTGTATTTGCGGTTGTTACCTTCACTCGAAATGTGAGCGTGGGATTTATCACCGTTCTGGCATTAATCATTATCCAGTCATTTGCACAGGTTTTAACTCAGGGAGATGAGTACAAAGTGTTGGCAGCCATCATCGATCCATTCGGGATGAACGCCAATGCGTATTACACCGAATACTGGACGATTTATGAGCGTAATGAAAATCCGCTGCCTTTCGGAGACATCATCCTATACAATCGCTTGCTGTGGACCGGAATCGGAATTTTGATTTTTGGATTTGTATATCGCACATTCAGTTTCCATCAGGAAGCATTTTCTTTCAATTTTTTCAAAAAAGAAGGGCGGTCAGTAACCAAGAAAAACTTTGGAAGTATTATGGCTGTGAAACTTCCAAAAGTAAATCTGGATTTTTCTTTTGTCCAAAATTTGAAAGTAGCCTGGGCCATTTCCACTACTGATTTCAGATACATCATAAGAAGTTGGGCGTTTATCATTATTACTATTTTAGGCTTGCTGCTTTCTTTGGCCACTATCGCTGTCAGCACAGAAATTTATGGGACTGATACGTTACCCGTAACCTGGCAAATGCTGGAATTTCCCGGACTGTTTTTCGGATTGTTCATAAACCTCCTAACATTTTTATATGCCGGAATGTTAATACATAGAAGCAGAAGCGAAAAAGTGGATCAATTGGTGCATTCTACGGCCGTTCCAAACTGGACAATCTTGCTATCTAAGTTTATTGCACTTGTCAAAATGCAAGCTACTTTGATGCTTGGAATTATGTTTTTGGGGATCGGAATTCAGATCTACAATGGTTATTTCAATTTTGAAATCGATCAGTATTTATTTGAATTATATGGCATCAAACTAATCCATGTGGTGATTTGGGGATTATTAGCGCTGTTTGTCCATACCTTTTTCAAAAATTTCTACTTCGGTTTCTTCATTCTTTTGGTCGTATCCATAGGAATCAATTTCCTTGATACGATTGGAATCGAGCAAATGATTTATAAATACAATCAGGCTCCGGGTACGGCGTATTCTGATATGAATGGCTATGGTTCCAGTTTAGGTCCGTATTACATATATAAACTGTATTGGTTATTACTTGGTGCTGCTTTATATATTCTTGCACTTATCTTCTTCAGGCGTGGAGTTCCGGATAGAATCAAAGAACGTTTTCGTGTGGCACGTAAAGAGTTCACTCCATTGTTACAAACGCTGTTTTCTTTATTTCTGATCGGGTTTTTCGCTATGGGAAGCTGGATTTATTACGTGAATAATATTAAGCATGAAAATCTGTCCTCTAAAGAGTTAGAAAAGCGATTAGCAGATTGGGAAAAGAACTACGGAAAGTTTGAAGGTATTCCTCAGCCAAGAATTGTTGATGTAAATGTAGATCTGGACTTATATCCCGAAACCCGAGACTTTGAAGCGAATGGAAAATACATTCTGGTGAATAAAACAGAATCGGTAATTGATTCAATTCATGTAGATCACGGCGGATTTATCACGGACTTTAGTTTTGAAGCTGATTACGATTGGGTGTTGGAAGACGATTCCATGAACTATGATATTTATCAGTTGGCACAACCATTAGCACCGGGAGATTCGGTGGTGTTTACATTCAATATCAAAAATAAACCGAACGAGATATTCCGGAATAATTCTCCGATCAGAAGCAATGGTACTTTCATAAATAATCGCTTGTTCCCAAGAATCGGCTATAATCCGGAAAGTGAATTACGAACCGAAGAAGCCAGAGAAAAATACGATTTGCCACCGAAAGAACGGATGGCTCCTCCAACAGATTCATCCGCGCTGAAAAATACCTACATCGCGTATGATGCAGATTGGATTGATTTCGAAACCACCATCAGCACTTCGCCGGAACAAATAGCGATCGCACCGGGGTATCTTCAAAAAGAATGGATGGAAGATGGGCGTCATCATTTCCATTATAAGATGGATGTGAAAATGTTGAATTTCTACGCATTCATTTCCGCAGAATTTGAAGTAGCCAAAGATTACTGGAATGACATTCCGATAGAAGTGTATTACCACAAAGATCACCACTACAATGTGGATCGTATGATTAAAGGAGTTAAGCGCGGACTTGAATATTATACCGAGGAATTCAGCCCGTACCAACATCGTCAGGTTCGAATTATTGAATTTCCGAGAACCGGTGGTGGATTTGCTCAGTCGTTCGCTAATACCATTCCGTATTCAGAAGCGGTTGGATTTATAGCATCTGTAGACGATGAAAAAGAAGATGGCGTGGATTATCCGTTCAGCATTACTGCTCATGAAGTCGCGCATCAATGGTGGGCACACCAGGTGATTGGTGGGAATGTTCAGGGAGCCACCGTAATGAGTGAAAGTATGTCGGAATACAGCTCGCTTAAAGTGCTGGAAAAAGAATATGGCGAAGAAAAAATGAGAATTTTTCTGAAAGATGCTTTGGATAGCTATCTGACCGGAAGAGCTTTCGAATCAACCAAAGAAAAACCGCTTATTTACAACGAGAATCAGGCATATATACACTACAATAAAGGCTCATTGGTGATGTATGCACTCAGCGATTATATCGGGGAAGAAAAGCTTCATGAAGCACTTCGTAAATATATTGACGCAGTAGCTTTTCAGGATCCGCCATATACTACTTCCTTGGAATTTTTGAGCTATCTGCGGGAAGCTACACCTGACTCGCTGCAATATGTACTAAAGGATATGTTTGAAACCATCACATTGTACGATAACAGCGTGAAATATGCTTCTTATGTAGAGAAAGAAGATAGTTCTTATACGGTTACTCTGGATTTCTATTCCGCAAAATACCGTACAAGTGAAACCGGAAAACGAATTTATAAAAATGCCGAGGGTGATAGTTTAGCTTTGGAAGTAGAAGGAAGACGTCGCCCAATTCAATCATTGCCATTAGCCGATTGGATTGATGTGGGTGTTTTCGGAGTAGATGAGGAAGGAAATGAAAAAGTTTTATATCTGAAAAAGCATAAGATTTCAGAAATCGAAAATTCCATTCAGATCGAAGTGAATGAACTTCCAACTTCAGCCGGAATTGATCCTTACAATAAGCTGATTGATACGGATTCTAATGACAATACGAGGCCGTTGAAGGAAGGGGAACCGGACAGTTCTGAGGGCTAATCGTTCTATGGTCATTCCGCTGCGAATGCACGGAATCTGGATTGAAATAAAAATCCGGATCTCCTGCATACGCCCGGAGATGACTAATTTTCAATTTATATTTTAGTCATGTCAAAAATCCAAAAATCTACTTTCGAATTTCTTAGCGACCTGAAAAAGAATAATAATCGGGAATGGTTCGAGAAGCATAAGGAAGATCGTTACAAACCCGCGCATGAAAACATGGTAGCTTTCATGGAGGCGCTCATGAGCGAAATGCGTAAGGTGGATAACATCGAAAAAGCTTCAGGTAAAAAGGCACTATTCAGGATTTACAGAGATGTTCGTTTTTCGAAAGATAAGTCGCCCTATAAACCATTTTTTGGCGGAAGGATGAGAAGAGCCACTCAATGGTTACGAGGCGGATATTACATCCACATTGAACCCGGAAATTGTTTTATAGCAGGAGGTTTTTTCAATCCGAATTCCGAAGATCTGAAAAGAATTCGAACCGAAATTGCCTTTGATGCTAAACCTCTTCGGGAAATATTAGAGGATGAAGATTTTAAAAAAGTTTGGGGTACGTTTGAGGGAGATGCGGTAAAAACAGCTCCGAGAGGATTTGATGTAGATCATCCGGATATTGACTTAATTCGTTTTAAACAATTTCACTTATCTCATCAATTTTCAGATAGAGAAGCTCTTGATGAAGATTTTGTATTCGAAATTGTGAAGTCCTTTTTAGTGATCAGGCCATACTTCAATTATATGAGCGAATTACTAACCAGACATCTGAAATAAAAAAAGCCGTTCCAAAAGAACGGCTTTCAATTTAGTTAAAGACGAAAATCCCAATTAAGCGCCAGTACAAGCTACATCGTTGAAGTCTGCATCCCAGCAGATTCTCTCAGTACCGTCATCATAATAACCGGTTCCGGTACTTGAATCCCAATAAATAATGGTAGTTTCTCCATCTCCTCTAACGGTCAGGGTATTATCAGGAGAATCTTTGTCATAGCTTAATGATGAAGCATTATTACTATCGAAAGTAAAATTAAATGAAGCAACAGTCTCACTTTCAATAACCCAGTCATAAGTCATTACAGGCTGAGAACTATTGTTTTGCTCAAACGGATAAATATTCCATTCTCCTTCATTGCTGTCGTTTAAAACAAAACCGTCAAAAAGCTTGTAATTATCAAAGCTCTGCTCCTGAGTATTTGCAGAAATGAACATTGCCCATTCCACTCGAGTATTTGTTTCCTCTGCCTCGAGTCGAATAGTAACAGATTCTCCTCCTCCACTTGCAGTGTACTCCCAAGTCCAAATTCCATCATCAAAAGTAGGCTCTTCATTGTTAGCGGCACCTAAAAAAGATTCGGGAAGACTGCTGAAGCTGGTCAAAATTACTTCCATTGATTGAGACAGCGATGCAGCGAACTGGTATCCATCACCATTTACAGACTTGGCTGCATTTTGATCAAAGAAATCGAACTCAGGGCGCACTTCTGACAGGTCAGGAATTGAAGGGGGCTCGCCGGCTGAATTACTATCACTGCAAGCTCCGAAAAAAAGAACGCCTGCTATTAAAACAGAAAGAATAGATGTGTATTTGAAATTTCTCATAATGATTGAATAGGTATTAAAGTTTATATCCCAAAAATAGGAAAAAAGTGACTTTTGATGTTTGAAAAAGTGCGATTTAACTATTTGAATTAGTCAAATAACTATTTCAATGATTCTAAGATTATCAATTACTTGAGAGATTTAAAAATAAGCAGTTTGTTAATTTTAGGAACGTAATTGTCATAAATCCGTTTAATCACTTACAACGCAATAACTAACGGAGATTTATTATGAAAAAGACAATTGGACAAATTCTTGGAGCAGGTGGTTTAGTAGGCGTGATTTACTTCACCTATCAATATTTTCAGGATTCAGAATCTTTCGAAGCATTTGGAGCTGACATAGCCATAAGTACCGGAGATTATGTTCCCATCATTATCTCAGCATTAGTAATGGTTGTAGGAATTTTGATCGCACGAGCTAAGTAGAGAATTTTATTAAAAGATAAATCAGGAGAGACATTATGCTCAGGTGGAGTATAACATTATTTATTATAGCATTAATTGCAGGAGTTTTAGGTTTTGGAGGTATAGCAGGAGCCGCTGCCGGAATAGCTGAAATATGTTTTTATATATTTTTGGTATTGTTTGTGGTTTCATTACTATTTGGCAGAAGAAAAAAAGTATGACCAAATGAATTATGGGCTATCAAGCTGCCCTCGAACAAACTATTGGGACCCCTTTCACAGAAGGAAACAAAGTAACAATCCTGAAAAACGGGGACCAGATTTTCCCTGCCATGTTGGAAGCAATTTCATCAGCGGGAAAAGAGATTTCTTTTCTGACCTTTGTGTATTGGCAGGGAGACATCGCTGATCAGTTTGCAGAAGCATTTGCAAAAAAAGCGGAGGAAGGACTGCAGGTTCGTGTTTTGCTTGATTCTTATGGTGCTTTTCCGATGAAGAAAGACCTGATCAAGAAAATGAGGTCTTCCGGGGTAAAAGTGGTTTGGTTTCGTCCGTTAGCTCGATGGAAAATATGGAAATCAGATAACCGAACTCATCGAAAAGTGTTGATATGCGATGATAAAGTTGCTTTTACCGGAGGAGTTGGAATTGCTGAAGAATGGGAAGGAAATGCCCGAAATGAGAAAGAGTGGAGAGATACTCATTTCAAAATAGATGGGCCTGCAATTCAGGGTATTAAAGCGGCATTTACGGAGAACTGGATTGAAGCAGGAAATGATTTGAATGTTAAAGATAGTGGTGAAACAACTTATAAGTCTCCGGGTTCTGTTAAAATACAAACGGTTCGCACTTCTGCTTCGGTAAGATGGAGCGATATCGTTTTATTATACCAATCTTTGATTCATCTGGCACAAAAGTCCATTTTAATACAAACAGCCTACTTTAATCCCGATGAAAAATTAGTAGAGTTGTTGGCTGAAAAATCCGGGTCAGGAATTGACGTAAAAATTATAATCCCCGGAGAGCATACCGATCAGAGACTGACAAAAATTATCGCAGGTGAAAGCTTCGAAAAATTGTTAGATGCAGGAGTAGAGCTCTTCTATTATCAAAAAACGATGATGCATGCTAAAATCATTATGATTGATGATGAACTTTCGTGTATTGGATCGGCAAATTTTAATCATCGGTCTATGCTCAAAGACGATGAAATCAACCTTGTTATGATTGATATGGAAGTAAGTAAAGAACTCAAAAATCATTTTGAAGAAGATCTTGAGCAATGCGAGCAGATTACCAACTTCAGATGGAAAAAGAGGGATATGATCAAGCGTGCTTTAGAAGTATTAGTGAGACCGTTTAAGCAGCAGCTTTAGTCATCACCCACGAACATTCCGTACGTAATTCGATTTCCCCAGGGATCAACAACATCGAAATCCCTCATTCCGTAGTCCTGAGTTTCGGGCTTGCTGATTTGCAAAATATTATTTGCTGAAAGTTCTTCATATACAGCATCCACATCGTAGCAAAAAATTGAAATCATACAAGGTTGTAAGTCTTGTTGGTCTGTTTTACTGAAGTGAATGGAAACAGCTTCATCTTTGTGAGTCACGATATAAGAAGGAGGATCTTGCCATTTGAATGTGATTTCAAACCCTAATTTATCATGATACCAGTCTGCCACTTCCAGCGGATTATGACAAGGGAAGATGGAAGCGAAGTGTGATAATTTCGAACTCATAATTCTATCTCAGGTTTAGGTTGATTTAAGCCGCAGATGTTTTCGCTGATTTCCCATAATTGTTTTGCAGCCTCCATATCCTGAGCTTGCTTTCTGGGAGCTACCGCTTTTTTGTTCTTGAAGTAAGCTCCATTTGCATTTTCAACTTCATCAGAACTGGCAAGATAAATAGAAGTCTCAGCTCCCTTTTTTGGCGAAACCATGAAAGGTTTTCCAATGGTCCAGAAAATTTTCATCAACCAACTGCTGTCGTTTGCAAAATTTGTTCGTACTACTCCCGGATGTAAACAATTAGCTGTCACATCGGTTTCTTTTAATCTTTCGGCAAGTTCTTTGGTAAACAGAATATTGAAGAGTTTTGAATTGCCATACGCTTTCATTGGACTGAAACCTTCTTCAAGCTGAAGATTATCCGGGTCAAAACTTCCGGCGCGATGTGCATCCGAAGCAACATTGATAATTCGGGCATTTCCTGCGGCTTTAACCTGATCCAAAAGCAGATTGGTGAATAGAAAATATCCGATATGATTCACAGCAAAAGTTGCCTCCAGTCCATCTACGGTTTCCCAACGTTCTTTGGCAATAAATCCATGATTGTTGATGAGAATATCAATTTTCTCGTATTGAGCTTTGATCTGGTCAGCCGCTATGTGTATTTCTTTTTGGATGGAGAAATCACACAAAATAATTTCAATTCCGGCACCGTCTACCTCTTGTTGAATTTCCTTTTTTGTTGAAATGGCTTTGTCTTCGTTGCGACACACCATCACAATAAAAGCGCCTTTTTTTGCTAAGGCTTTAGTGGTTTCAAAACCAATCCCGGAATTTGCTCCGGTAATTACACAAAGTTTATTATTGAGATCCATAATTTTTCTTTTTAAAACTACACGTAAATCTACGCTCTGAGGTTCAGAATTTCTTATTTTAAATGAAATTCAACGTGTTATGATTCAGGAATATCTCAATTCAGTAGAAAAATTTATAGTTGTGGGCGACCGGGTGCTAATCAAACCACGCGATATGGAAACTCACACCCGAAGCGGTTTGGTATTACCGGCATCGGTAAAAGAGAAAGAAGAAATTCAAAGCGGATATATTGTTAAAACGGGACCTGGGTATCCGATTCCAAATACGGACTACGAAGAAAGCTGGAAAGCTACAGAAGATACGAAATACATAGGGATGCAAGCGGTGGAAGGCGATCTGGCTATTTTTCTGAAAAGCCGGGCACATGAAATTGAATTCGAAAACGAAAAATTTCTGATTGTACCGCATTCGGCAGTGTTGCTTCTAATCAGAGATGAAGCTTAGGGAATATCGAATACCCAACAAGGAATAATGAATGATGAAGTGTCAACCTATTTCAGGTCAAGACCTACAAATCATTATTGGTTATTCAGAATTCGTTATTCAATATTCTTCTTTGGATGGTACGGAACCATCTCATCCAGCAACAGTGCTTCGTTAATAATTTCACGAATCGTGTCTTTGGGTATTTCTCGGACAGTGGCATATTCTACACTCGAAACCTGTTTTCTGTCTTTCGATTCCAGCAATCCTTGCTCGTTCGACAATTCATATCCACGTAAAAAACACAGAGCAATTTTATTCGGTTTCACGGGATTCAGATAACAAACCCAGGTTTTTTGATAGTAGAATGGAATGTTAAACCGGATTTTGGAAGTAATTCCGGGAAAGCTCATCATCAGATCATGGAAATACTCCAGCACTTCCTTCTCTGAACCTTCGTAATCAAAAATATAATCTTCTACGGTTTTCATGATTTTAATTTGCCACAAAATCAAAAATTAAATTAAGGATAAATTTAGCAATCATTTTCATTCTGTTACGGACGCGATTAATCGTGTCCGTAACAGAAACAGAATTGCGCTCAAACCAATCAAATCTCTGTGTTCTCCGTGGTTTAAACAAAAAAAATGGCTCCCAAAATCATTGGAAGCCACTCACTTGATGAAAAGTCTCTCTTAACCGATATCTGTTAAATTAGTTTTGTTTTACTTCTCCGCTGTTGAATATGTCGGTATAAACAAAAGGATTTCCTTTATAGTTTATTACTCCGCCATCGCGAATTTTACCGTATAAAAATTCCTTTGCATCAAGACTGATGATGCCTCCGCCTTCAATATGAGCGAACATGGAATCAGCTTTTACGGAAGTCAGGTTGATGATACCTCCATTTTTTACACTGATATCTTTGATTTTTGGAGCTCCGATAACAACCTCTGCGCTACAGTTTTCAAAGCCTTTTACTTTAGAAAGGTGAAGAGTGTTATCCAGAACGCTGGTTTTGATAGACTCAACACAAGCTCCTTCACCGTTAATTTGAAGTGTATTCAGCTCGCTGTATAAAACCACTACATTACTTGCAGATTCAACAGCAAGGTCAGAAAAAGATTCTACAGGAATTTGTTTGGTAACCCAATCATTTGGGGTGCGATCTAACGCTGAGCCAAGTGGCAAAAGCGACGAGATAATTAATAGTAATAGAACTTTCATGATTGTACTCTCAGGTGTTTTTCTTGATGATAGTTGTGCACCTTAGACGAGTACAATGGGTGATAGTTGCGAAAGAAGTTGTTAAATAAATGTTAAAAGAATTACGGATAAAAATATTCGAATTAGGAATATGGAAGTTAAAACTTAAATATTCCTAATTCATTTATTCCTAATTATTAACAGCAATTGCAGTCACAGTCACATGGAACATTAGTGCAATCACATTTGGCGCAGGTACATTCTGTTAGATCTTTCATGACGTGTAGATTTGATTAATGATTCTGTTGTATAAATAAGACGGAAATACTCTGAAAAGACGCAAGGAAGATCAGCAAGTGCACGCATGACTTTCTTTATGTTGACATTGCGACTCTCCATTTGCATCCGTAGCAAGGCAACAATTTTTAAAATGCTCGTTCAGCATTTCCCGCCCGCGCTGAACTCTTGATTTTAAGCCTGAATAAGAAATCCCAATTTGTTCGGCATAATCCTTTTGTGAGAAAGAACCCAAATCAGTTGCGAGAATAGCTTCTTTATATTTTTCGGGAAGGTCCTCGATGAATAAATGGAGACAACCTAAACAACATTTTTCAAGCTCAGATTCTACTCCCTCTAAAAGCTCCATATTTTCCTCAAGAACGTCATGGTTTTTAAACGCTTTCTTTTGAGATCTGAAATGATCCATGATGGCGTTTCTGGTGATTGTAAAAATCCAACCAGCAAGAGCATCTCTGTTTTTAAGCGAATCGATATTTAAATGAATTTTTATAAAAACCTCCTGCTGAATATCAGATGCTATCTGCTCATCCTTCACCTTTGAAAAAATGAATCCAAAAATACGATCGTTGAATTGTTCCCAAATTTGCTGTGTACTCATAGTTATAGTAAAGACGCAGAATTTAGGAAAAGACGCAAAGTTTTTGGGGGGCTTAAAAACTTTTCTCTAAACTAAATCAGGTTGCTTTAAAACATGTACCACATTCTGCGGGCACCGTTAGGTTGATTTAATTGTAACTGAATTACGTACGGAGCTTCCTTTGATAGCCAAAATGTGAGCCCTTTATCAGTAGTTAATTTGAATGTTTCAATCTGTTGGTTGCTGAGGGTTTGGATAGTTTCTTTTCCTTCAACCGTAACTGTCAACTTATTGGGTTGATTAACTCCCGGTTGCCAGATAGGTAGCGAGTATTTGGTTTCTTTTTCGAAAGGGAGCCCTACTAAAAGCATACCATATAAATTCCAGTCAAAAAGTGGAGTATCTATTTTCATTGTGTCTGATACTGTACTTCTTTGGTTATTTCTGTTCGTTCTGATGATTACAGATTCGTCAGAAAATTCAAGAAAGCTAAAACTTCCGGTGGGAGATATAGCCTGAAATTGCCACGGTTTTAGTGTTTCCAGCTCTGTCATGTTAATCCAAGTGTCCACAAGGGAGTGATCAGGAGAGTACAGGTCCTGAACTCTGTGAATATATTTGGTACCATTTACTTCCATAATTTGAGAATAATCGGTCCAGATCAAGGCATCTGTAGAATTCCCGTTCGCATTTTCTATAACTACTTTCCATTTATTAGTGTACGGAGCAATAAAATCTCCGGAAACAAGGTCACTACCGGGAGTAACTTTGCTAATAGTTTGAGCAAAAGAAGGAGAGGCTAAAATTATAGCTAAAAATAGAAAAGAAGATAAACGCATACTCTTTGATTGGTTGTTTTCGGCAATCTAACTAATAAAGAAATGAAACCGAATTCAGACCGATTAAATCCGATAGGATTTACTTATCAAGACTTAATGATTTGCGCCAGGTATTCAAGTTTTCAAATGCCTTTATCATACCGGATCCATACCAGCTAAACCATTCTCCGTTTATTAATTCGACTTTTGCATTAGGACAAAGATTTTCTATCTCCTGAAGATGTTTTTCTTTGAATGGGTAGGGTTCACTGCTCAATAAAATTAATTTAGGGTTTCTTTTCTTTAATTCTTCAAGTTCTATTTCGGGATATCGGGTCTGATTTTCGTAAACATTCTTCAAATTGTAATGCTGAAGAACCGAATCAATGTACGTTTCTGCCGCAGCCACCATCCACGGATCTTTCCAGATGAAGTAAGCAGTACTTAAAGACTCAACATCAGGCTTGTGATCTAAAAGCGATTTTATTTCCGACACAATTTGCTGAGCTTTGTCTTCCTTATCAACTAATCTACCTATTTCCCGAATAGCAGAAATCACCTCTGCAATCGCATCAATTTCAGTTACTAAAACTTTAACATGCTCCTGTAACTTCTCTATATCTTCTTTTCGATTTTCTTCATGATTGGCAATAATCAAATCAGGTTCTAAACCGAGAATCTTTTTAGTGTTTGGAGTTTTTGTTCCGCCGATAATTTGAATATCCCCAACTTTATTTTCCGGATGAATACAGAATCTCGTTCTGCCGATTAAACGCTCTCCGACTTCAAGATCAACTAAAAGTTCAGTTAAACTGGGCACCAAGCAGACGATTCGTTGGTAGGACATTTTAAGTTTGAATTATTTTTTAAGTTTTGATGTAAGATAACCAATTAACTTATTCCACTATCAACCAATCCCTAAACAACATGGAACTCGGAATATTCACTTTTGTCGATAACAATCCTGATCCTAATACAGGAGAAAAAATTACTCCCGAACAGAGATTAGAAAATCTTTTGGAGGAAGCTCAACTGGCCGATGAGTTAGGTTTGGATGTGTTTGGAATTGGTGAACATCACAGGGAAGAATATGTAGCTTCTTCTCCAACTACTATTTTGGCAGCGATAGCAGCTCGAACAAAAAACATCAAGCTTACAAGTACAGTTACTGTGTTAGGATCCGAAGATCCGGTTCGGGTGTATCAGCAGTTTGCTACGTTGGATTTGTTGAGTAAAGGCCGGGCAGAAATTATGGTTGGGCGTGGATCTTTCATCGAATCATTTCCGCTATTCGGATACGATTTACAAAACTACGAAGAGTTGTTTGAGGAAAAGCTTCAGCTGTTATTGAAACTCAGAGAAGAAGAAGTGATATCCTGGGAAGGAAAATATCGACCGGCAATTGATGGGAAAGGAATTTATCCACAACCGGTGCAATCTGAAATTCCGATCTGGAGAGCGGTGGGAGGTACTCCCAAATCTGCATATGTTACGGGGACGTTGGGTCTGCCATTAGCATTGGCAATTATTGGGGGAGAACCGGCTCGGTTCAAACAATTCGCAGATTTGCACAAAAGAGGAGCAGAAGACAATAATCATTCGGCTCCAAAAATCAGTATCAACTCGCATGGGTTTATTGCGGATATGGAGCAGGAAGCTAAAGAAATTTCATTTCCGGCGTTTAAAGCAACTATGGATAAAATCGGAAGCGAACGAGGTTGGCAACCCATGAGCCGAGCTCAGTTCGATGCTTCGACTGAGTTGAATGGTGCAAATTTTATTGGAAGTCCGCAGCAAATCATTGATAAAATTATGTATCAATATGACATTTTTGAACACGATCGTTTTTTAGTACAAATGAGCGTGGGCAGTATTCCTCATAAAAAAATGATGCGCTCCATTGAACTATTTGGGACGGAAGTTGCTCCCGTGATTAAGAAAGAATTGGGGAATAATTAACCGCAGAGGGTGCAGAGGAAAAGAACATCGAACAGTAGAACTACCAACTCTCATTAAATATGAAGCCAAGGATATAATTTTTTAAAGGTGCACATAAATATAAAAACCTTAAACAAGAAGGATATTTACGTCTGGTAAAAACACGTTTTTTGATTTAACTCTGAAATAGTTATAACCCGAAACTAATCTTTGCGCCTCTCTGCGCCCTCTGCGGTTAAACTCTTCAACTAAACCGCCTCAAAATATTCAAAGCTCTACGTACATATCCCCCACCAAATAAATTAGCGTGAACCAGAATAGGATAAAGATTGCACAGTTCTATTCGTTCTTCAAACCCATCAGCTAAAGGATATTCAGATTGGTAGCCTTTATAAAAGTCAGAAGAGAATCCGCCGAATAATCTGGTCATCGCTATATCCATTTCCCGGTGACCAAAATATACGGCAGGATCATAAATACTTGCTTTTCCATCAGTAGTAAACAGGTAATTTCCACTCCATAAATCGCCATGAAGTAAAGCGGGAGGTTCATTCGGGAAAAGTTGTACCACATTTTTTGAAAAACCTTCCAAATTATTCACATCAGAAGTAGAAAATTTACCCAAATCAATACCTAATCTTAACTGAGCTTCAATTCGCTCTGTAACAAAAAAATCCGTCCAGTTTGAATGCCCTGTATTGCTTTGAGGAAGCCTTCCTATGAAATTATCATAATCTAAACCGAATTGATCGGAGGTATTTCTGTGAAGTTTTGCTAATTGTATTCCGAACCTGAATGCACTATCTGAAGTTAAAACCGCTTGTTCTACTACAGCCATAAGCAAGAAATCATCACCAAAATTAAACGGCTCAGGGATTATTAAATCTGTATCAGGTTGTCTTAATAGTTCTAATCCGTTGGCTTCGGTTTCGAACATCCTTTTTGGAGCGGATGAATTCCACTTCAAAAAAAGAGAATCCCGGCTTTCGAAAGTAAGAATAGCCGCTTGATTGATATCTCCACCGGATTGATGTTTTACATCAAGAATCTCATCATCAAGCGAGCGTTCGATTTCGGATTTGATGTGACTGGGAATCATTCCTCAATATGTTCTTTCAGTTCATCGAGAAGCACATCGCAACTCCGATCCAGAATTTGGAAAACATTTTCGAATCCCTGCATTCCACCGTAATAAGGATCAGGAACACTGCCGTCTTCAGGTTGTGGATCAAAGTCACGCATCATTTTTATTTTGCCGTCGAATTTTCCTTTCCGATCCAACTGACGAATATTTGTATAGTTCTCAGAATCCATGGCTAAAATCAGATCGAACTCCTCCAGATCGGCATATTCAAATTTTCTGGCTTTGGACGGAAGATGAACACCGTGTTTATTTGCTGTAGCCTGACTTTTACTGTTCGCTCCTTCTCCTACATGATAAGCCGCTGTTCCGGCAGAATCTATATAGAAATAAGACTCAAGTCCCTGCTCTCTCACTTTGTGAATAAAAATTCCTTCTGCGGTCGGGCTCCGGCAAATATTACCCAGACAAACGAAGCACAATTTATAAGGATCATCTTTGGTAATTGCCCGTAAATACGATTTCATAAATAATCTGAAATTTTAATGTTTGAAAAATCAAGCTTCTAAACCTATAGATACAATTTTTTTAGCAGTTTCCGAGCCTTCTTACAAAACTATTACATCGAACTCAATATCAGCTTTTAACTAAGTTTTTGTATATTTGAGGCTTAAATTTATTCTGTGACTAAAATTTTTTATGTCAAAAAAGTTTGAAGAAATAAAACAACTCAATTATCCGAAGTCGGAAGTTGAAACGTTGAACTGGTGGAAGGACAAGGACATCTTTAAGAAAAGTCTGGAAACCCGTCAGGATGGTATTCCATTTACCTTTTTTGAAGGGCCTCCTACAGCAAATGGGAAGCCTGGAATCCATCATGTGATGGCAAGAACAGTAAAAGATATGTTTTGCCGATACAAGACGTTGAAAGGATTCAGAGTTGAAAGAAAAGCGGGTTGGGACACGCACGGACTCCCCGTAGAGATTGAAGTTGAAAAAGAACTGGGTTTAGAAGGACGCTCTCAAGTAGAAGAATACGGCATTGGCAAATATAATGCGATGTGCCGTGAAAGTGTTCTCAAGTACAAAGATTTGTGGGATGACCTGACCTCCAGAATGGGGTATTGGGTAGATCAGGAAAATCCGTATATCACGTTCGAAAACGAATACATCGAATCCGTTTGGTGGGCTTTCAATAAGCTTTTCGAAAAAGGATTAGTTTATAAAGGGTATAAAATTCAATGGTACTCCCCCGGATCAGGGACGGTTCTTTCTTCTCACGAAGTAAGTTT
The DNA here is from genome assembly GCA_965267565.1 of Balneola sp. Lineage (GTDB taxonomy): Bacteria > Bacteroidota > Rhodothermia > Balneolales > Balneolaceae > Balneola. The sequence continues at coordinate 1,601,759 of OZ254085.1, read as the reverse complement.
GGGATATAAAGAAACTCAGGATCCATCGGTCTATGTGAAATTCCCTGCTGATGGTGAAGAAAACACTTTTTACCTCGCCTGGACAACCACGCCGTGGACAACAATTTCCAACATGGCACTTACCGTAAATCCAAGATTGGATTACGCAAAAGTAGCGTTCGAAGGCGAGAATTTTATTATCGCAAAAGATTGCGCTGAGCAGGTTTTTGGGGAGGGATATGAGATTCTCGAAGAAATTCCCGGAAGATATTTGATTGACAGAACCTATCAGCCAATTTTTGAGTACGCCTTTAATAAGTTTGATAAATCAGAGGCTTGGAAAATTATTGAAGCCGAATATGTAACTACTGATGAAGGAACGGGAGTTGTTCATACCGCTCCTGCTTATGGTGCGGATGACTATGACTCGTGCCAAAAGGCAGAAATTCCGATGTTCAATCCGATCGACAGAGAAGGAAAATTCACTTCAGAAGTTCCGGACTTTGAAGGACAATGGTTCAAAGAAGCGGACAAAGATATCGCTCGTGCCATCAAAGAAAAGAATCTGATGTTCCGTCATGAGACTTGTGTTCACAACTATCCATTTGATTGGAGAAAAGGAACGCCGCTGATGAGTTACCCTGTAGAATCCTGGTTTATTGAAACCACCAAGGTGAAGGACCGAATGGTGGAGCTGAATAAAAAAATCAACTGGAAGCCGGAAAGTACCGGTTCGGGAAGATTTGGCACCTGGTTGGAAAATAACGTGGACTGGGCAGTTTCTCGCCAAAGATATTGGGGAACTCCAATTCCGATTTGGGTCAGTGATAAAGATCCTGAGTATGTTGAGTGTATTGGTAGTATGCATGAGCTTCGTGAAAAAGCCGGGCTTTCTGAAGATGATGAAATCGACTTACACCGGCCATTCATTGATGACATAACTTGGGATGCTCCGGATGGGGGAACCATGAGAAGAATTCCTGATTTGCTTGATGTTTGGTTCGATTCGGGAGCTATGCCTTTTGCTCAATGGCATTATCCGTTCGATAATGATCATGAATTCAGCTACAACTATCCCGCAGATTTTATTGCCGAAGGTGTGGACCAGACAAGAGGCTGGTTCTATACGCTACATGCTTTAGGAACCATGCTTTTTAATGAGGAAGCGTATCGAAATGTAATCTCCAACGGACTTGTACTGGATGAGAATGGCGAAAAAATGAGTAAATCAAAGGGGAATACCGTAAATCCTTTTGAACTCATTAATAAATACGGAGCAGATACTGTACGCTGGTACATGATGAGTAACTCTTCGCCCTGGGAGAATTTAAAATTCAGTGAAGACGGACTTAAAGAAGTACAACGTAAATTTTTCAACACGCTGGTTAATACCTATTCTTTCTTTGCACTGTATGCAAACATTGATGGATTTACTTATTCAGGATCTCAAATTCCTACGACCGAGCGTCCTGAAATTGATCAGTGGGTGATCTCCAGATTAAACACCACGATCAAAAAAGTGGAAGGCTTTCTCGATGATTATGAGCCGACTAAAACAGCTCGCGAGATTGAAGACTTTGTTGAGGAATTAAGTAACTGGTATGTACGCCGCAATCGCCGCCGTTTCTGGAAAGAAGGAAATACATTAGATAAAACAGCGGCCTACCAAACACTTTACGAATGCCTGAAGAGCCTGAGTAAAATGGTGAGCCCAATTGCTCCTTATATGGGCGAGTGGTTATATCAAAGCTTGAATTCGGTTACCGGATTTGAAGAAGAGTCAGTACATATTGCGTTTTTCCCGACAGTTGAGGAAACAGCCATTTTCAAAAAGCTGGAACATAAGATGGATATGGCTCGTCTGATTTCATCTATTGTATTAAGAATCCGAAATCAGATTGAACTTAATGTCCGTCAACCTTTATCAAGAATTATTCTTCCGATTAAAGACGAGGCAGAACGAGCAGCTATCGAATCCGTGAAGGATATAATATTAGAGGAAGTGAACGTTAAGGATATCCAGTTTGTGGATGACGATTCCGGTATTGTTCATAAATCAGCTAAAGCGAATTTCCCTGTACTTGGAAAGAAGCTGGGACCAAAAATGAAACCGGTTGCAGCAAAAATTGCTCAACTTTCTACGGAAGAGATTACAAATTTCGAGAAAAATGGTTTTATTGAGTTAACTTTAGACGATGGCGAAACCGTACGTTTAGATGAAGACGGATTAGAGATTGTGAGAACCGGGCTGGAAGGCTGGCAGGTAGAAACAGAAAGAGGTCTTAGTGTAGCTGTTGACACTGAAATCTCACATGAATTAAAGCTGGAAGGTTTTGCCAGAGAGTTTGTGAACCGCGTTCAAAGTATGCGAAAAGAAGCTGATTTTGAAGTTACAGATCGCATTGATATTGGATTTGAAGGTTCTGAAGATCTCAAAGAAGCTGTTGTTTCTATGAAAGATTACATCAAACAGGAAACACTGGCTGAAGAAATAAATATGGAAAATTTAGAAGTTTCCGATTTCGTGAAGAAATGGGAAATCGGCGATGCAGATTGTAAAATCTCCATTCGCAGAATAATCAAATAACAGGTATAGTTATGGCTGAGAAGACAAAAACAGACGAAAGAGTATCTCCTTATAGTGATAAAGACCTGAAATACTTCAGGGGAATTATCGAGAAAAAACTGGCAGAGTCAGAAGAGGAAATGGCTACTCTACAGAAAACACTGAGAGAAAGTATGGAAAATGCTTCCGATGAATCAGCATATTCATTTCATATGGCGGATGCCGGAACGGATGCTCAGGAACGTGAAAAAACGTACGTGCTTTTAAACAGAACCCGTAAGTTCATCAAATACCTGAATGATGCTTTGCAGCGAATTGACAATAAAACCTATGGGGTTTGCAAGGTAACCGGAAAGAAGATCGCTAAAGGAAGACTTGAAGCAGTTCCGCATACTCAGTTAAGCATCGAAGCAAAACTAAAACGCCGATAATTTTCTGATTTGACTCAAAAAAAATTAGCTGCACTTTGTATTCCGGCAGTCGTTTGGTTAGCGCTGGATCAAATTACTAAATACATAATCAGAACTTCTCCGGAGCTGCACAACAAAACGCTGATTGACGGATGGCTCCGGTTTTACTACACGCAAAATCCGGGCATGGCAATGGGTATCGACTGGTTGCCAACAATGGTGGTGAGTTCTGTTGCAATTCTTGCGATCACCGGAATTATCATTTATCTGTTTCGATCCATGGATTCGGCAAATATTCCTTATCTGATTTTTATGGGATTGATTGTAGGCGGAGCTTTAGGGAATATTTCTGATCGCCTTTTTATGGGATATGTGGAAGGCAATGGCGGCGTTTTGGAAGGACATGTAGTCGACTTTATCTATTTCAGTTTAAAAATTAATGACTGGACGGTTTTCCCGTATATTTTCAACGTGGCAGATGTGGGCATCTCCGTTTCCATAATAACACTGCTTGTTTTTGGTAAAAAATTACTTCCTCAGGATGAGAAAGAGGGAGATGATTCTTCGGATGAAGATTTGGTTTCTAACACAGATACTGCAGCGGAAGAAATTTCTACTACTGCTACCTCTGATAGATAAAGAGTCATCGCCCGGCGAATGCAGGCGATCTGGATAGTTAAATAAGTTCAATTATCTAATTATAAATCGAGATTCCCTGCATTCGCGTGGGAATGACCTATTTAACTTTTAATTCTTTCTTACAGGATCGTCTATAAACCGGATGCTGGTATCAATTGGCACCTGATCCACGATTTCCAACCCAAAGCTTTTGATACCGATTCGTTTAACCGGATTGTTGGTAAGCAAGCGAAGCTTAGTAATTCCGAGCGACTTCAAAATCTGTGCGCCAATTCCGTAATCCCGTGAATCGCCTTTTTTAGGATTGTTATTTTCTTCTTCTGAAATTTCGGATCCGCCTTCCTGCATAGCCTTCAAGGTCCGTAGTTGGTTTACGAGTACAGATCCTCGCTGATTACGATTCATATACAAAACTACTCCGGCGCCTTCACGCTCAACCTGTAACATTGCCTGATGAAGGAGTTCACTGGTATCATTTAACCGACTGCCAAAAATATCGCCGATCAGATCTGAGGAATGAACACGTGTTAAAACAGGCTCGTCCTTATTCCAGTTGCCTTTGGTTAAAGCAAGATGGATGTCACCGGTGAGGTTTTCTTTGAAAGCCCGAAGCTTAAAATCTCCATACATGGTCGGCATATTGATATCCATCACTTCATGAACTAAAGATTCATTTTCATTGCGATAAGCAATTAAATCTTTAATGGTGATGAATTTCATATCGAACTCTTTCGCCATTTTTGCCAGATCGGGGACACGAGCCATTTCCCCGTTTTCTTTCATGATCTCACAAATAATTCCCACAGGTTTTAAACCCGCAAGTTTTGCGAGATCGATAGCCGCTTCGGTATGCCCGGCGCGACGAAGTACTCCGCCATCTACGGCCAATAATGGAAAAATATGTCCCGGACGACGGAAATCAACGGGTTTTGCATCATCGCTTGCCATCTCACGAATGGTATTAGCCCTGTCTGCTGCCGAGATTCCGGTAGTTGTTAATCTCTTATGATCGATTGAAATGGTAAAATTGGCTTCATCGGGGTCGGCTCCGTCAGTAACCATATGGGTGAGTTTGAGCTTTTCTGCATGACTTTTGATAATAGGAGCACAAACCAATCCGCGACCATGCGTAACCATAAAATTGATGGCTTCAGTAGTGACCATTTCGGCCGCCATCAGGAAGTCACCTTCATTTTCGCGGTCTTCGTCATCTACCACAATAACCATCTTACCATTTTTGATATCTTCAATGGCTTCCGGTATGGTATTAAATTTCACTTTCTCACCCATAATCAAATAAGATTTTAATAAAATATGTCATTGCGAGGGGCATTAAGATATTCAGTGGTTTTAGTCCAAATTCCCGAAGCAATCTCCTTTAAACTGTTCCGAATCACCAAAAAGAGATCGCTTCGTCATTCAAAAGTTGAGTCAATACCGAGCTACAGCTTCCTCGCGATGACGAACTTTGTTGTTACTTCTTATCCTGTTTATTAGGATTAACGTCATTAATAGCCGTTTTCAGAAAACGAATTTTAGTGTTGTTACCTACTTCAATCAACACGGAATCATCTTCAATGGTATTTAATATTCCAATCATTCCAGATGAAGTAACCACTTTGTCGCCCTTTTTCATTTCAGAAACTTTTTGCTGAATCTCTTTCTGTTTTTTGCTCTGCGGGCGAATGATGAAAAAATAGAAAACTACAAAAATGGCACCCATAAAGATAAGGCTGGTATATCCGCTTCCTTCTCCGCCTTCAGGTGGAGCCATTAGAAAAAATGTGTATAACAAGTTCATGTACTGATATTTTGTGATTAATAAAGCGAGGAAAGATACGGCTTTATTAAGTGAATCTCACTGATTTTTGATAGGTGTGAAGAACAGATTTTACGCTTTAAGTTGATCTTTTAATGCATCTGCAAATCGATCTAATTCTTCTAATGTTGTATATACATTGGGAGTGACCCGAATACCTTTAAACTGATTATGATTAATTGGCGTAGTGATGATTCTGTAATCTCTCCATAAGGCAGAGTTCAGCTCGTTTGGTTCTATTCCTTTTAATTCTACGGTTGCAATAGCACATGCATATTTTGGATTTCTACTGGTATGTAAAACAACCCGATCATTATCGATTAACTGATCTATCCAGTAGTCATTCAGATATTTTAAACGAGCTTCTTTTCTCTCTGAACCAATTCCTTCATGAAAAGTAATAGCCTCGCCTATTGCCAGATAATTTGCGGCCGGATGAGTGCCGATTTCTTCAAACTTACGAATGTTTTCATCCATGGTTTCCGGCGCTGCCATCATTGGCCAAAGGTCTTTAATCTTATCTTTCTTAACATACAACATACCGGTGCCATGAGGCGCAAACAGCCATTTATGTAAGCTGGTAGTGTAATAATCACAGTCAAGCTCTTTTTGTTTAAAAGAAAAATGAGCGAAAGCATGGGCTCCGTCAACAATAACAGGAATGCCTTTTTTTCGAGCCATAGCAACCACTTTCTTAACAGGCAAAATTTGTCCTGAAATGTTCACTATATGACTCATTAGTATCAGTTTGGTTTTTGGCGTGATGTTCTGTTCAAAAAGAGAAACAATTTCATCGTCATCTTCGGCTGGTACAGGAATACTGAACTGATTGAGTTTTATTCCTTCTCGGCGTTCACGCTGCTGAAAAGTGGTAATCATTCTTGGATAGTCTTGATCGGTAGTCAACACCTCATCCCCTTTCTTAAGGTCTATCCCAAGCTGACAAATTTGTAAACTCTCGGATGCATTTCTGGTCAAAGCAATTTCTTCGGTATCAACACCGAACATTCGTGCTATTCTTTGCCGTACTCCTTCTCTTCTTGGCTCCAGAATCCTCCACATATTATATACGGGAGCCTGATTGGAGAAATCGAGGTGCTTCTTCATTGCAGCCTGCACAAATTCAGGAGATGGACTTACCCCACCATTATTCAGGTTTATGAGACTCCGGTCAACTGTAAACGCTTGCTGAACTGTTGCCCAGAAATCTTCATTTTTGGCAATATCTGATGCTTTGCCTGAAAAAGAATTCAGCTCTTCATAAAAAGCAGCGGAAAGTGGTTTGCTCAGAAAGGCTGTTGAAGCTAAAGCGAGCGCGCCGCCTGATAACTGTTTTAAAAAGTCTTTTCTCGAACCCATATATACTCCGTTTATCGTACTAAGATTTAAAGATTGAGAACGAAAAATGCAAGACACAAAAAAAGGACATCACCGTTAGATGATGCCCTATAAATTCTAAAAGGAGATTTTAGCCTTCTTTTACTTCATCTATGCTTTCAAGTAAGCTCTCAGCTTCTTTGATAAGATCGTCAGCCTTCTGCTTGGCATTTTGAACTACTTTATCGCCTTTATCTTTTGCTTCAGAAACTAAATTCTGCTTTTCTTCTCTAAGCTGATCGATTAAATCATTTAGTTCGTCTCTGTAATTGCTTAGCTGATAGGATAGTCGATTTCTTGTATTCTTTCCGGTATCCGGTGCATATAGCAATGCAAAAACAGCTCCGGCTAACGCTCCGGTTAAAACTCCTGATATAAAATTTCCTGACTTATTCATGGTAAACGTATTTAAATTTTTCGTTTTCTATCTATATAAACAAGAATAACTATTCGTAGTTCCAAAAACTATTGTTTCAGCGTAAAATTATGCAGTAGCAGGAACTTCTTTCTTAGATCTCCGCAATTTGCCGAACATTTTCTTAATCCAGTTCACCATTTGCTTGTAGCCTACTGATATAGCAGGTGTCACGAAAAGAGTAAATATAACACCAAACGCCAATCCTCCAATTACTGTTTTTGCCAATGGCGACCAAATTTCAGAACCCGCTCCAATTTCCAGAGAAAGCGGAATCATTGAACAAATAGTGGTAATTGCAGTTAGTAAAATGGGGCGCATTCGGCGTGTACAAGCTTCCAAAATTCCGTTCATAAAATCCGATCCCTTAGTAAGATCAAAACCCATTCCTTTGGTATTCAGATGCATATAATCCACCAGAACAATTCCATTATTTACGATAATCCCGACCAGCATAAACATACCTACCTGAGCAGTTGTGCTAAGTGCAGTTCCCAAAATCATCAGAGAAGCAAGCGAACCAAATAATGCCATTGGAATACACAACCAAATTACGATTGGATCTCTGAAGTTTTCGAACAGAGATGACATAATCATAAACATAAGTACAATGGCTGCAAGTCCTGCCCATGCAAATTGAGAAGAGTCCTGTTGCCAAATACTGGTTGCGCCTGTAAAGTCATACCGATAACCTTCCGGCAGCACAATCTCATTAGTTAAAAACTCTTCAATTTGAGCTCTGTATTCGTTGGCGCTTCCGTTGATCTGAATATTTACATCCAGAACGGTTTCCCGATCTCTTTTCTCGTAAGAATCTACTCCCTGAACAGAGCGAAAACTACCAACTGCCATTACCGGAATTCTGGAATCTTCGTACTGAGCAACTTCCAGATCAAATAATTCTTCTCTGGATTTTAGTGCCTCTTTAGATGTCCGGACTTCAATAGGAATTTCCCGGCCATCAACCCTAAAATATCCGGCTTGATTTCCCAATGTTTGAGTTCTGAGTGCACTTGCCACCGAGCGAATATTTGTTCCTATTCTGTTAATTCTTTCTCTGTCTAAAATGAAATGAAGCTCGGGCGTGGGGTCCGATCTCCCGTTATCAACCGAGATTACAGCAGGATCTTCCAGCAACTTATTTTCTATTTGACTTGAAATGTCGGTCAGTTCAGAAATCTCCGGTCCGATTAATGATAAACGAATGGAATTATTTCCTCCGCGGAATCCACGACCTCCAAAATCTCCTCCTTCAACAGAAACATTTACCCGAACTCCGGGAGAAGTGAGTTCCTGACGAAGTGAGGCAGCAAGTTCAGTGGTGGATATATCCCGTTCTTCCTGTGGAACTAAGCTCAGATTAAAACTTCCACGATTGCTTTGTACTCTCCAGCGACTTCGACCTATAGACGATACAATGGTTTCCAATTCCTCTTTTTCAGCAATTTTTGCATAGAACTCTTCCATTACCGCATTGGTATTCTGAAGTTTACTTCCTTCAGGCAAACTTATTCGTACATCAATTTCACCGGAATCCGTTTCGGGGAAACCTTCTTTGTCGATGGTGTTGAACATGTAGAATGTTGCCGTGATAATGGTGATGAGAAAAGTAACCGGAATCCATTTGTGGTGAAGAAACCAGTTCAAAATTTTAGAATAACCACGTTCCATTTTGCTGATGGCACGAAACATAAAATTACGCTTATTGAATTGATCGCCATTTAAAAGCATCGCCGAAAGCACGGGAACAATAACTACGGAAGCGATAAATGACATTCCGATAGCGAAACAAATAGTAAAAGCAAACTCACGCAGCGCATCTGCCTGAAAACCCGTCATCATAATAATTGGTATGAATACTCCGAGCGTAGTCAAAGTTGAACCCAAAAGCGCGCCTACAACTTCATTCGTTCCCTGAAGTGCGGCTTCGTATTTAGTCAATCCAGCTTCTAATTTTCTGGCGATACTTTCGGTAACAACTATGGCATTATCAACCAAAAGACCGATAGCAAGAGCTAGCGCAGAAATGGTAAGTGTGTTCAGGCTCAAGTCGATGGCATACATGGCAGCAAAACTTGCAGCGATAGAAACCGGAATGGTAATCGCAACAATCATTGAAATTCGCCAGCCGCCCATAAAAATGATGATTACTAAAACAACCACTATGAGTGCTGCCAATGCAGATTGAGATAAATTGCTGATCGATTGATCTATTACTCTACCCTGATCAGAAAGCACGCGTAATTCTACGCCGGCAGGTAAAATTTCATTGATTTCAGGAACAGTGGCTTTTACTGCGTTTACTACATCCAGTGTGTTGGCATCTGAATTTTTTTGAACTTCGATGGAGACACTCGCCCGACCATTTACTCGTACAAAATTTGTTACTTCGGTGAAATCGTCACTTACAGTAGCCACATCTTTTACCCGAACAGGAATTCCACTTTCAGTGACTTTAATAATGGTATTCTCAATTTCTTCTACGCTGTTGTACATAGATTCAGCGCGTACGTTATAGCTGATATTTTGAGCCACTACATTTCCGATTGGCAATTGAGAATTATTGGTTCGGATGGCATTCTCAATATCACCAGGCACTAAACTATGCTGAGCTAATTTCATCGGGGTGATGTCCACATAAATACGACGCTCCAGTCCCCCTTGTGTTTCTGCGGAAGCTAAACCGACAATGCGTTCAAGTCTTGGTTCTACCGTTTCTATTGCAAGATTTCGAAGTTCATCCAACCCACGGATGTCCGAGTTGATACTCAGCTGCATAATGGGGCGATTATTCGGATCGAATTGGAAAATTACAGGATCCTGCGCTTGTTCCGGAATTTGATCTCTGATCTGATCAATAGCTTTACGAACTTTCAATTCCGTTTTTCGAATATCAGTGCCTTCATACAATCTCATTATCAGGAAAGCATTCCCACGACTGATATTTGATTCCAGCGTTTCAACTCCTTCTATTCCAGCAAGAGCTCCTTCCATGGGCTGAACTAAAATCCGGTCAATATCTTCAGGAGCCACATTGTTATATCCGGTCGACACGGCAAGTACCGGAATATTTATTTCCGGATTGAGTGTTACTCTAAGATTGGTAAGCGCAAATATTCCGAAACCAATGGCAATTATGGTAATCATAATCACCGTAATGGGTCGACGAAGAATAGCGTCAGTAACTGTAAATTTTTTCATAATCAGGCCTCAGCTTTTTCAAGTGGATCAACTTTGTGAATCGAATCAAATCCGAGCTTTTCAACCCCTTTATTCATCAGGTTGTAAATAGCCGGTACTACAAAAAGCATTAAAATGGTAGACATTGTCAAACCACCAATTACTGTTCTTGCCATCGGGCTCCATGTTTCTGAGCCTGCTCCGAGTTCAAGTGCAAGTGGAACCATAGAAAGAATAGTGGTAAGTGCCGTCATTAAAATCGGGCGTAATCTCCTTTTTGCTCCTTCAACAATAGCCTGGTGGCGCTCAAGTCCCCGAGCTTGCAAAATTTTGATATAGTCGATCATCACGATTCCGTTATTCACTACAATTCCCGATAACAGAATTAAACCTACCATTGAGGTCACACTAATCGAAGTTCCGGTAAGCCCGAGAATAATCAGAACTCCTGAAAGTGCCAGCGGGATAGTGAAAATGATAATAAACGGCTCAATCAAACTTTCAAATTGTGAAGCCATTACCATGTATGTTAAAATTCCGGCTATTGCGAATGCTATTAATAAAAAGTTGAATGATTCTGCTTGTTCTTCAGCTGAGCCTGCTAATGCATAACGGTAGCCTTCCGGCCACTGAACTTTTTCTAAGACTTCCCGAGCCTGATCAGATGCCGTTTTTAAATCAATTCCGTCCAGTTCAGTCAATATCTCAACTACTCTTTCCTGATTGATTCTGGTCACGTTGGTTGGTCCGGTATAACGTTCAATTCTTGCAAGATTGCGAAGCGGCATCCATCCATTATTCGGTGTTTGAATCTGAATATTTTCCAAATCATTGGAAGCTGCTTTTTCTCGCGGATCAAGTTCAACTTTTACTTCAAATTCTACTCCCTGATCTACAAAGCTGGTTGCAACCGCTCCCTGAACAGCATCGCTCACAGCATTTGCAACCTGGTTGGTCGTAAGACCCACTAAAGAAATTCTTTCTCTGTCTAAAACCAGCCTTAATTCCGGCCGCCCCTGATCGGCAGTACTGTAAGCACTTTCAATTCCTTCGATTTCCGTTATTTTTTCTTTGACACCATCGGAAAGGTCTTTTTTAACTTCAGGATCATATCCAAAAATCTGAACAATTAAACCATTTTCACCATCGGGACTGAGCGGATCCTGAATCAACTCCTGAATGTCCACTCCGGGCACTATTTGCAGACTCTCAATGAGACTACTCACAATTTCAAACTGAGATCGGGAGCGTTCTTGCTGAGGAACTAATTCCACCCGAACGGTTCCGGTAAAACCTCCGGGGTTATCCGCTCCTTCAATTCCTTCTTTGTCGCCATAATCTGATACTACAATTCGTGCTTCCGGAACATCTCGCTGAATAATGCTTTCCACCTGGCTAATGGATCTTTCCAGTTCAAGAAGACTTACTCCGGCTTCGCGTGTTACTTCTAAAGTGAAAGCATTTTCATCTACACGGGGGAAAAATTCTCCGCCCAAAAAATTAAAAATTGGGATGGTCGCTCCAAAGAACACGACAGCTACCAATATTACCAAACCGCTTTTGTGAAGCGCTTTATCAAGCTTTCCGGAATACCAGTTTTCAAGCTTTTCAAGCGTATTACTGAAAAAGTTAGCCAGCTTGTTATTCGCTTCGATCGAAAGTTCTCCATCCTTATAAAACTGAGAAGTCATCATTGGAATAAGTGTAAGCGCAACCAACGAAGAAACGGACAGGGAGAAAGATATAGTAAGAGCTAAATCCCGGAACAAGAATCCTGCGATTCCGGGCACAAACAAAATTGGTAGAAATACCACGAGTGTAGTTAAGGTGGAAACTACTACAGGTACGGCAACCTCTTTGGCTCCCATTACAGCTGCATCTTTTCGGTCTTTTCCATCTTCACGAAAGCGGAAAATATTTTCCAAAACTACCACGGCATCATCTACCACTAAACCCACAGCGAGTGTTAAACCCGAAAGAGAAATAATGTTCAGACTTAAATCTGCAAAATTCATCACCGCAAAAGTGGTAACGATAGAAACAGGAATAGAGATGGCAATAATTAATGCAGAACGACCACTTCTCAAGAACACTAACAGAATAAGAACTACCAGAAATATGGCTTGTAATCCGGTTAGCAGAAGGTTCTGAATAGAAAGCTTTATGAATTCTGCTTTATTGGTAAGCACCTGAACTTCAACATCTGGCGGGAGACTTTCTTTGATTTCCTCGAGATTGCTGATGACTTCATCCGCTGCGAGTACAACATTCGCATCGCTTTGGCGATAGATGTTCAAAATAACGCCGTCTTTTCCATTCACTCGCACATTTCCAATGGGTTGAGCGATCCCGTCTTCAATATCAGCAACATCTTTAAGTATTAACGTTTGCCCGTTTCTTGAAGCTACCACCACGTTTCGGATTTGCTCTACGCTCTTAAGCTCGCCCATGGTCCGAAGTGAATACACCGTATTTCCTTCAATTAACTGACCTGCCGGAACCTGTATGTTTTCAGCATTCAAACGGTTAGAAATCTCAGAAATGCTGAGGTTGTACAATCTCATTTTTTGGTTGTCGATAACCACATTAATTTGACGTTCCAATCCTCCGGAAGTCTCGGCTGAAGCAATTCCGTTTACTCTTTCAATGCGTTGCTCGAGCACTTGCGTGGCATAGGTTCGAAGATCCCGGGGACTTCTCGCTTCTGAAGTTACCGCCAAAACAATAATTGGCTCCTGATTCGGATCGTAACTGAACACAAGCGGAGTTTCTGCCTCATTGGGAATGGATCGGGCAACAAATCCAAGTTGCTTTCTTACATCATTTTCTGCTTCGTAAAGATCAGTTCCCCAATTAAAATTTAGTTTTACAACAGAAGCCCCTTGGCTGGAAAGCGATCGTACTCTTCGAATTCCGCTGATACTTCCCACTTGTTCTTCAATAGGTCGGGTAACCAGCGCTTCCATATCCTCCGGAGCCACGCCTTCATATCCGGTAAAAACGGTGATGGTTGGAAAGCTTACATCAGGATATAAATCGAGCCGAAGTTGCAGCACTCCGAATATCCCGAACCCGATCAAAATCAGGCTGGTCATTAAAAAGGTTATTGGCCGGTCAACGGCTAACTTTGAAAGTCCACCCATTGTTAATTCCCTGAACTATTTGCAGTTCTGATACTGTCCATCAAAGCGCGGCGTTCTTCGCGACTCATGTTTTGCATTCGCTCACGGATTTTCTGGCGCTCTTCATCGCTCATATTTTGGAAAGCTTCTGCTCCGGGACGTCTGTTATTCCCCTGAGCGGATTGCCCTGAACCGGGACGGTTTCCTGTTTGACCACCTTCCACTGTTCCTGAGTTTTCAGATACAGATCGAAATGTGGATTGAGATGCAACCCGAATTCTCCCGCCATCCTGCAATGAATTTTGTCCGGTTACAATTATTTCCTCGCCCGGAGCTAAACCTGAAATAATTTCAATTTTATCTCCCTGTTCAATCCCGAGTTCAAGTTGTCTCAGCTCGGCAACAGAATCGCCTTTGGAAACAAACACAGAGTACGTTCGGTCTAATTGAATAGTGTTAGATTCCGGTTCAATCACTGTTTCTACTTTTTCTACAAGCGAACTTCGTTCAACTACGATAGCATTTGGCTTGTTTACAATATCGATGACATTTTCAGTGAGAACTCCCGGATAAATAGACGGGCCAACATCGGTAAGCGTAATTACTACTTCGCCTAAACCTGTAGTTGCATCCAATTGCGGACTTTTTCTTGAGACAACGCCTTCGGCCGAAGCATCCGCTTCATTGGATACCCGAAGTTTTACGGATTGTCCAACTTTTACTGAACGCCAATCCTGAACCGGCAGATAAATTCGGGTTTCATATCCCACAAGATTAGCGATCTCGAAAAGTGTTTGTCCTGTGGTGGCAATATCTCCTTCCGCAGCAGACCGAGATATTACAACCCCTCTGACCGGAGAGCGTACTTCGGTATTATTAAAATTTTCCCTGGCCTGAGTCACTGAAGCCACTGCAGATTGATATTGAGATAAGCTATTTCGGTAGGTAGCAAATGCATTATCAAATTCAGCCTGACTAATGGAATTCGATTCGAGTAATCTTTCCTGTCGTGCAAATTGAGTACTGTCTCGTTTGATTGCCACTTTAGCCTGTTCCAACTGTGCTTTCGCCTGCTCCAACTGGTCTTTAAAAGTAGCGTCGTAAATTTTCGCAAGCATTTCTCCTTGGCGAACAGTATCTCCCAAGTCAGCATAAATTCCAGTAATTCTGTTACTCACCTGAGGATTGATTGCCACCACATCCTGAGCTTTTACAGAGCCAAATGAACGAACTTGCTCTGCGATAGGAGATCGGGTTACAGTTTCAGTTTCAACGCTGGTAACCCTTCCGCCTGCTCCGGCTCCCCAGCCACTAAACCTTGAATTTTGTGCAGGATTGGAATCATCGCCGCCTCCGCAGCCAATGAGTAATAAAAGTGATAAGCCTAAAAATGATAATTTTGTCACGTCCGTAAATAAGTTATTAGTTTGGTTGAAGTACACCAAAGTTCGTCATTTAGTTCGAAGGCATCATCTTTCTGGTGTAAAAAGAAGCAACAGAAATAATGTTTTACATAATGAATACCACCCGAACATTGTGTATTTTTAGACGACAAAATTAATTCAAACTCTCGCTGCTTACATGAAATTTTTTATTGACACCGCCGACCTCGAAGAAATACAAGAAGCTAATGATCTTGGAGTACTTGATGGAGTAACCACCAATCCAAGTTTATGTGCAAAAATCGGGGTAAGAGATTTTGAAGGGCACATCAAAAAAATCTGTGATATTGTTGAAGGTGATGTTTCCGCAGAGGTGGTTTCTACCACGTATGATGAAATGGTTGAGGAAGGAAGAAAAATTGCAGCAATTGCAGACAACGTAGTGGTAAAAATTCCATTGATTAAGGATGGAATCAAAGCCATCAAAACTTTTTCTGATGAAGGAATTAAGACCAATTGTACACTTTGCTTTTCTCCTACTCAGGCACTGATAGCTGCAAAAGCCGGCGCCACTTATATCTCTCCTTTTATGGGAAGGCTGGATGATATTTCAAGCGATGGAATGAAGCTGATTTCTGACATCGTAACCATTTATGATAATTATGGATTTGAAACGGAAGTTCTGGCTGCAAGTATCCGTCACCCAATGCACGTAGTTGAATGCGCCAAAGCCGGCGCCGATGTCGGGACTATGCCATTGAAAGTAATTATGGGACTATTGAAGCATCCACTCACCGATAGCGGCCTGGAACGTTTTCTCAAAGACTGGGAAGATTTACAGAAGAGTTTGAAAGGCTGATCAATTCAAAGCTATAAAAAAGTCATTCCCCGGCGAATGCAGGGAATCCGGATTTATTTAATGGAATGGGTGTCGTTTTACGAGTTAGTATTTTAATCATGCTTTTTTAGAAAAGAAACCTCCTATTCGGCGGAGTTTCATTCTTTACAGATACCTGCGATAAAGATACTATTTATCAATTAACAGCTACATCCAGATCGTCTGCATACGCCGGGCGATGACCTTAAAAGAAAATCCGAATCCTCTTTCTAAAAATTAACATTCGAAAGCAGTAATTTTTGGCATCGTTTTCTTTATTGGTTTCCATTCTCTATAATCAGACAGTTTCAGAAGCAATTCCTTACAAATATTTTTCAAATAAAATTAAAAACTATAACACTATCCTACTTTAACACTGTGTCATGAACTATTTAAAAGCTTTTATCTCTTTCCTAATTCTGGTTATAGTGATAGTATGTTTAAACACCAAATTCGGCTCAGTCCCTCCTCTCGGAAAATTCTTTGATCCTGAATCGGGATTTTGGGCGAATGCTGAACTGAAAACTCCCGAATCAGATGAAATCAGTATAGATAGTTTTGAAGGAAATGCCTCCGTCTATTTCGATGAAAGACGAGTTCCTCACATCTTCGCTGATAATGAATACGATTTATACTTCGCTCAGGGATATGTAGTCGCAAAAGACCGGCTATTTCAACTGGAAATTCAAACTTATGACGCGGCCGGAAGATTGTCGGAGCATCTCGGTGAAAGAACGTTGCAAAGAGACCGAACTACCCGTCGGCGAGGAATGCCTTACGGTGCTGAAAAAGCTCTGGAAGAAATGAATAAAGATCCCAAAACCTGGGAGATTGTGACCGCTTACGCCGATGGAGTTAACGCATACATTTCTTCATTGGAGCCAAAAGATTATCCTCTGGAATATAAAATTCTTGATTTTGCTCCTGAGGAATGGACACCCATCAAAACGGCGCATTTGTTAAAAAATATGACCCGGACTCTGGCGGGAGGAAGCAGTGATATTAGAACAAGCAACACTATTCAATATTTCGGGGCTGATTTTGTAGAAAAGTTCTTTACGGCTGATCCTGAATTAAATGATCCGATTATCCCCCCAACCAAAGAATGGGATTTCGAGCGGATTCCGGTCCAGGCTCCTGATTCATTATACGTTCCGGCTGCTGCTACAGAACTGGAAGAATATGAGCGCCCCGAAGGCGTAGGTAGTAATAACTGGGCAGTTTCGGGTTCCAAAACCAAATCAGGCTATCCGATTTTAGCGAATGATCCACATCTTTCACTCACACTTCCTTCTATTTGGTACGAAGTTCAACTGAATGCTCCGGGCATAAATTCGTATGGAGTAACTTTGCAGGGTACTCCGGGAATAGTCATCGGCTTTAATGAAGATGTAGCGTGGGGAGTTACCAACGTAGCTTCGGATGTTTTTGATTGGTATGAAATCAAATTCAAAGATGATTCCAAAAGGGAATATTGGCATGATGGCAAATGGAAATCAACCACCACTCGCATCGAAGAGATAAAAGTTCGCGGCGAGGAAACGGTGCTGGATACTGTAATTTATACGCATCACGGTCCGGTTACAGAAATCAGATCTGATATCGATGAAAAACAAACGACCACACATTACGCCCTGAGATGGATTGCTCACAAAGGCTCAAACGAAATAAAGACATTTTATCATTTGAACAGAGCAGAAAGTTATGAGGATTATAAAGAGGCACTGAGCTATTACGTGGCTCCGGCTCAGAATTTTGCGTTCGCAAGTAATGAAGGCGACATCGCACTGTGGGTGAACGGAAAATTTCCGAATAAATGGAAACATCAGGGAAGAACGGTGAGTGATGGAACTAATCCGTTATACGACTGGCAAGGTTGGATTCCATTCGAGCACAATCCGCATATCAAAAATCCGGATAGGGGATTTGTGAGTTCCGCCAATCAGGAATCTGCAGCGCCTGATTACCCCTATTATTTGGATGATGATTTTGCACCGTTTGAACGTGGTCGCAGAATTAATGATCGTCTTGGCGAAATGGAGGACATTACGGTTGAAGACATGCAAAATCTGCAAATGGATAATTACAGCTATTATGCAGCGACGCTTCTTCCATCATTATTAGAATGGATTGATTCTGATTCTCTGGATGAAACGGACCAGGAAATTTTAGACCTGATGAAAAATTGGGATTATTTTATGGACGCTGAAAAAATTGCTCCATCAGTTTTCAGACAATGGGCAGGTAATTTTTATCGGGCTGTTTTTTATGACGAATACGAAACCACGGATGCTTCTCTTCGATACCCTTCCCGGGATATTTTTGTAGAAACAATTAAAAATGAACCGGACTTTGCGTTCATAGATGATGTTGATACCGGACAGATAGAAACGACAGAAGATATTGCTACCGCAACATTCCATGAAACTATGCGAGAATTGACGAACTATCTTGGTGAGTACGGTGATAGTTGGAAATGGGGATATTTCATTGACAACGACATTGATCACATCGGACAAGTACCCGGAATGGGAATGCAAAACTTATTCAGTTCGGGCTCTTCGGAAGCCGTGAATGCAACGCGTGGAGGATTTGGGCCATCATGGAGAATGGTCGTTGAGCTTGGACCTGAAGTTAAAGGATATGCGGTTTATCCCGGTGGTGCCTCAGGTAACCCCGGTTCAAAAAACTACGATTCCATGGTAGAAGCCTGGCGAACCGGTCAACTTTACGAGTTGAATTTCATGAAAACCAAGCCGGAAGAATATTTGTATAAACTTGATTTTAAATAGTAGTTAGTACTGAGTATTTAGCAAAAAGCTCTACTCAGTACTAACTACTAAATACTAACCCACTATGACCTTACTACTACTTCTAATTATCACCGCTTACCTCATCAACCTCGTGCTCCCCTGGTGGGGGATTGCAATTACCGGATTGGCTTTAGGATTTCAACTCAAACCAAAATCAGGGAAAGCATTTGGGATAGGTTTCTTGGCTTTATTTCTGCTTTGGGGCGGACAAACACTTTACATCCATTTTGCTAATGAAGGAATTTTATCCACACGAATTGCGGAGATGCTACAAGTTGGTTCTCCTTGGTTGGTGATTTTAGTAACTGGGGTAATCGGAGGATTAGTAAGTGGGTTGGCGGTATTAAGCGGGAGTTTATTGAAACAGAGCTTTTCTGAAGAATGAAATTCTTACTTCTGATCTTTTCATTAATATTTGTGAATTGCGCTACTCATATGCCAATGAGCGAAACCACTGTTCTTAGTTCAAAAAAAGTAGTGCTTGAAGATAATGGGATGTCATCTCAGGGCTTAATTATGAATGATGATGGAGAATTCTCAAAGAGGGCTACAAGCAATGAAAAAGAATACTTACCAACAATTGCTGTAAGTTTGTTCAAAAATTTTTACTTGGATAAAGAAGATCTTTCAAAAGGTGCAATCTCACTTTCATTTGGAAAAGGATTTGGGACTGATTTTACAATTAAGGTTATAGGTCCTATTTACGTATCAGGTGGAGTTTCACTTCCTGAAAATTACTTTATTTCAACTCCACTGAGATTGTTTGAAAATAATACTATAGGGATTTCTATTTCTCCTGTTTATAGACAGCAAGGTATTAACTTTTACAGAGATACAAGCTTTAACATTTTTAGAACATTTACTCCGGATGGATATGATAATTACAATTCTATAGGATTAAAGTCGAATATCCTATTGGTACCCTATTCAGTTATTTCTTCAATGGAAAGAAGTTTTATTTCCTTCAAAATTGAGAGCGGAAAGTTTTTAGAACTTGATGACTATTACGTTTCTATTGGAGCGAGTTTTGGAGTTTTTTAAAATAAAAAAGCTCCAACCCATCGAGCTGAAGCTTTCTATATTAAGCTACAATTTCAGAATTAAAGGGAATTAATTGATAGCAAAGCGAACTCCTGCACCAACTACAAACTGATCTGCATCTCCGCCAAGTCCTGCAAGTTTGAGTTCGCCAAATAGCGTTCCGAAGTCCTGAGCGTATTCTATGCCGGCTCCAAGATTTAAACCTGATTCAGAATCTGTGGCGCTATTATTTCCGGATTCAGCTTTTACTCTCAAGATATTTATACCCGCTAATCCATAAGCAGTAATTTCTTCTTCGTTATAAAAGATATAATGACCATTTATATTGAATCCAAAATAATTGATGTCAGTATTCCCAACGGTTTCGGGGAAATAATACACCAAATCCAAGCCTGCACGAAATTCTTCATTGATGGTGTAGTAACCGTCCACTTTAATTCCCAGATTTTCTACTTCGCTTCCGTAAGCAAGCCCGGGACCTACAGTAATTGTTCCCTCTTGGGCTAAAATCTCAGAAGAGCCTGTGATGAATACTAATATTACCGTTAATAATGTATACTTAGATAACCAATTTCTCATTTTTCTTGATTTAGTTAGTAATTATAATAATTGAACTTACGTAAATATTTTTTTCTGATAATCAATAATGAGTGAAGAGTGTATATGGAATAGTGAAACACCTTTTTATGGATTTAATGAGATTGTTTATTGAATACAAATGGTCTCTTTCTTATCTTCTTGGAATTGAAAAACAAAGCTACAATTAAATAAGTGTTAGCAATCCAAAGCTTTGATAAAAAAAATTCGCACCTGACTACTTCCCGGAGGTGCAATTGAAGTCGTTTCTCTTTTACCATATTATTTTTAATCCGACACGTATTCCCGTTGTCGGATTTTTTTTGACCATTACTTCCCGAATCAATTATCACCATAAAATTAAATAAGCATGTCGATACCTGAACGAAAGAAAGCAATTTTAGCCCTGAGTGACGGCACCATAGCTCACGGATGGGCAGTTGGTCATCAGGGAATTACCGGTGGCGAGCTTTGCTTTAATACTTCAATGACCGGTTATCAGGAAATTTTTACCGATCCAAGTTATCATGGTCAGTTGATGATGATGACCTATCCGCATATTGGAAATTACGGAACCATTGCCCGGGATGACGAAGCAAGAAAGGTTATGGTTGCCGGAATTATAGTTCGGGCATTTTCTCACGAGTACAGCAATCCGATGGCAGATCAAAGCCTGCAGGAATATCTGGAAAACCAGGAAGTAGTGGGAATTTCCGGAGTAGATACCCGAAAGCTGGTTAGACATATACGGGAAAAAGGAGTGATGAACGCGGTGATTTCTTCCACTGAACTGGATGAAAAGAAACTGGTCCAAATGGCAAAAGATTGGGATGACATGACCGGTCTTGAATTAGCATCTAAAGTATGCAGAACCGAAGCTCAAACTATTAATGGAGAAAGCGATTTTAAGGTAGCGGTCTTCGATTATGGAATTAAGCAGAACATCATCAACAGCCTGAATCAAAGAGGCTGTACGCTGAGAGTATTTCCGGCAAAAACTCCGCTTGAAGAAATCAAAGAGTGGGATGCGGATGGATTCTTTTTTAGTAACGGTCCCGGAGATCCGAATGCTACTGCTGAATACGCACTCGAAACAGTAGAGTATGCAAAATCAACAGGAAAGCCTTTGTTCGGAATTTGTTTGGGGCACCAGTTGATGGCTTTGAGCGAAGGAATCGAAGTCGGAAAAATGTTTGTAGGTCATCGCGGAGCTAATCATCCCGTAAAAAATATGAAAACTGGTTTAGTTGAAATATCGACTCAAAATCACGGATTCGCAGTAACCGAAGACAGCGTTAAAGACGATGTAGCTGAAGTGACTCATATAAATCTAAACGACGGAACGGTGGAGGGATTAAAATTCAAAAATTTCCCGGGATTTTCGGTTCAGTATCACCCGGAAGCATCACCGGGACCACATGATTCAGCTTATTTATTCGATGAGTTTATAGAAATGATGAAAGGTGATTGACGAACGACTTACGACGAAAGAGCATAGCATTTGTCTTTCGTTGCCTGTCAAAAAGATTCAAATAAAAAATATTATTCAAATTTAAAACATGCCAAGACGCGACGACATCCACAAGATTTTAATTATCGGCTCAGGACCTATTGTAATCGGGCAAGCGTGCGAGTTTGATTATTCGGGATCTCAAGCCTGCCGTTCTCTGCAGGAAGAAGGTTATGAGATTGTACTTATCAACTCAAATCCTGCTACCATAATGACCGATCCTTTGATGGCAGATGCAACTTATATGTTGCCGATGACCACCAAGTCGATAAAAGAAATTGTAGAAAAAGAAAAGCCTGATGCGGTGTTACCAACTATGGGCGGCCAGACCGGATTGAATTTAGCTCGTGATCTTGAAAAAGAAGGATTCTGGGAAGCTAACGATATCAAAATTATTGGCGTGGATATTGATGCGGTTGAGTTGACTGAAGATCGGCAGTTGTTTCGTGATAAAATGGAAGAGATTGGAATTGAGCAATGTCGCAGTCGTCAGGCAGAATCTTTGCTGGATGCGAAGGAAATTAAAGAGGAACTTGGTGGACTTCCGATTGTAATTCGTCCGTCTTTTACTATGGGTGGAGCTGGTGGAGGAATCGTCTGGACGGAAGATGAATTTGATAGTAAAGTTCTTCGTGGATTGGAAATGAGTCCGGTTCACTCGGTATTAATCGAAGAATGTATTTTCGGATGGAAAGAATATGAACTGGAGTTACTGAGAGATTCCAATGATAATGTGGTGATTATCTGCTCCATTGAAAATATGGACCCGATGGGAGTTCATACCGGAGATTCTGTTACCGTTGCTCCTACGCAAACCTTGAGCGATAAACAACTTCAGATTCTAAGAAATGCTGCCATCAAAATGATGCGATCTATCGGGACGTTTGCAGGTGGTTGTAATGTGCAATTTGCGATGGAGCCGGGAAGCGATCGTTTTGTGGCAATTGAAATTAATCCGAGAGTAAGTCGGTCTTCGGCGCTTGCATCCAAAGCAACCGGATATCCGATTGCAAAAGTAGCCACCAAATTAGCTGTTGGATACAATCTGGATGAGTTGAAAAATCAAATTACAGGTACTACTTCAGCTTGTTTTGAACCAAGTATTGATTATGTGGTTTGCAAGGTGCCACGCTTTAATTTCGATAAGTTCCCCGGAGTGGATGAAGAGCTTTCTACCCAAATGAAAGCGGTTGGCGAAGTGATGAGCATCGGACGTAATTTCCCCGAAGCGATAAACAAAGCATGGCAATCGATGGAAGTTGGTCGGGACGGACTTGGAGCTGACGGCTATGAAGAGTTGAATCGAAAAGAAGTTAGTGAAAGACTAAAAAAACCATATTGGGATCGCTCACTTCAAATTCGGAATGCATTCAAATTAGGAGCTTCAGTTGAGGAAATTGCCGATATCACTCAGGTTGATCCTTGGTTTTTGCAACAAATTCGATATATGGTTTCTCTGGAAAATCGAACTGAAGGACAGACTTTAGAATCGATTGAAAAGGATGACTTTTTTGAGCTGAAACAAGCCGGGTTTTCTGATTCTCAAATTGCCTGGTTGTTGAGTAAAAGCGGTGAAGAAGTCACGGATGATCAGGTGAGAGCCCGAAGAAAAGAATTGGAACTTACCCCTGTTTTTAAACTGGTGGATACCTGCGCGGCAGAGTTCCCTGCTCAGACTCCTTACTATTATTCTTCTTACGAAGGAGAAAACGAAAGTGAAGTCACTGATAAGAAAAAAGTAATTATTCTGGGAAGCGGTCCGAACCGAATCGGACAGGGAATTGAGTTTGACTACTCCTGCGTACACGCAGTTTTGGCTACCAAAGAAATGGGCTACGAGGCCATCATGATTAACTGCAATCCCGAAACCGTTTCTACCGATTTTGATATAGCAGACAAGCTATACTTTGAACCTGTGTATTGGGAACGTGTGATGGATATCATAGATCATGAACAACCGGAAGGAGTGATTATTCAGGTTGGTGGCCAAACCGCGCTTAAGCTCGGAAAGCGTTTTGTGAAAGAAGGAATTAAGATTTTCGGCACCGATTTCGAGATGATTGATTTCGCCGAAGATCGCGGACAGTTTTCGGATTTATTGATAAAATTGGACATCCCATTCCCTGAATATGGAACGGCTTTTGATGAAGAAGAAGCACTGAAAATCGCAGAAAGAGTTGGATATCCCGTGCTGATTCGACCAAGTTATGTTCTTGGCGGACAAGGAATGAGAATCGCTGTTAAAGAAGAAGAACTGAAACGTTATGTTTCTCGGATCTTGAAAACACATCCCGAAAATGCCTTCCTGATTGATAAGTATCTGGAGCATGCTACTGAAGTGGATGTGGATTCGGTGTACGATGGAGATCAGCTTCATATTTCAGGAATGATGCAGCATATTGAACCGGCAGGTGTTCATTCGGGGGATTCAACAGCGGTTCTTCCACCGTATTCACTCAGTCAGGAAGTACAGGATAAGATTGCAGAGTATCAGGAGCGAATTGCTGATGCTATGGATATTATCGGCTTCCTGAACGTACAATACGCTGTGAAAGACGAAAAAGTCTACGTGCTGGAAGCCAATCCGAGAACAACAAGAACGGTTCCGTTTTTAGCAAAAGCCAATCAGGTTCCCGAAGCAGCAATTGGCACAAAAGTGATGCTTGGAGCTAAGCTCAAAGAATTTGATCTGGAATCGAAATTGGATTGCTGGGCGATCAAGGAGCCCGTTTTCCCATTCGACAAATTCCCGGAAGTTAAAAAAGAGCTGGGTCCTGAGATGAAATCAACCGGCGAAAGTATCTACTTCGCCAAAGACTTCGAAGACGAACACTTTAAGAAGCCGTATGAGTTTAAAAGTCTGTACCTGTCCAAATAAGGATCGCTGATTTTGTTCTGATTTCTTTGATTTCGCTGACTTATAAAAATTTTCTAAGGAAGCAGCTTGAGTTGGTCTTACTATTAAATCAGGAATTAACTTAGGAAATATGAAATCGACTCAATCATCAGTAAATAAGAAATATAAGTACAGTGAAATAACCGGGGAAGTAATAAGACTGGCAATGAAAGTGCATTCAGAGCTTGGGTGTGGTTATCCTGAAGTAATTTATCAAAGAGCTTTAGCGCTTGAGTTTAAAAAGAATCGTATAAATTATGGCAGAGAGGTTGAAATGCCTGTATTTTATGATGGAATGGAAATTGGATTCAGACGAGTAGATTTTCTTATCGACAGTAAAGTATTGGTAGAGTTAAAAGCTATCGGTGAGATTAATAATGCACATTACAATCAAATTCTGAATTATCTGAAGGCTTATAAAAAAGAAGTAGGACTTCTTATAAATTTTGGAGAACCCAGTTTGAAATTCAAAAGATTCATTTTCAACGAAAACTACAATCAGAGAAATCAACGTAATCAGTGATCAAAGAAGCTAAGAACATTTTAAAGGAAACTTTTGGATATGAAGATTTCCGACTACAGCAAGAGCAGGCAATAAATCAGGTTTTACATAAGAAAGATGCACTGGTAATAATGCCAACCGGTGGCGGTAAATCACTTTGCTACCAAATACCTGCACTGATGTTTGATGGTTTGACCATTGTTGTTTCGCCGTTGATTTCGCTCATGAAAGATCAGGTTGTTCAGTTAAAGCAATACGGAATCGATGCAGTTTATCTGAACAGTACCCTCAAACATGACGTGTATGATTTCAACGTAAGAAAGGTGCAGTCCGGGAAAGTGAAGATGTTATACGTAGCTCCGGAAACGCTGATGATGGACAAAACCCGGGAAATGCTTTCCGGGCTTAAAGTGGATTGTTTTACCATTGATGAGGCTCATTGTATTTCGGAATGGGGACATGATTTTCGCCCCGAATATCGACAGATAGCAGCGCTTAGAGATGACTTCCCGGACGCTGTTTGTTTAGCTTTGACTGCCACCGCTACTCCACGTGTTCAGCAGGATATCAAAACCATTCTGAAGTTCGACGATTCCGAAGAATTTATCTCCAGTTTTGATCGGGATAATCTGTTTCTGAAAGTGGCGGATAAGAAAGATCCGGATGACCAGATTTTAGATTTCTTATTTACAAGAAGAAAACAATCCGGGATTATTTACTGCTTTTCCCGTCGACAGGTGGATGAACTTGCTGAGTTATTGGAAGATGAAGGCTATTCCGTAAAACCATATCACGCCGGATTGGGTGCCGGAATGCGTTCAGGAAATCAGCGGGCATTTATCCGGGATGATGTTTCCATAATTGTTGCAACCATTGCATTCGGGATGGGAATCAACAAGCCGAATGTTCGTTTTGTGGTTCACTACGATATGCCTCAAAATATCGAAGCGTATTATCAGCAAATTGGTCGGGCAGGTCGTGATGGTTTGCGAGCAGATTGTCTGTTGCTCTACGGCTCATCAGATACCCAAAAAATTCAGTATTTCATCAACAAAAAAAAGGGACAGGAAAAAGAACTTGCCAAACAGCATCTCAAAGATCTGATCGCATTTTTAGAAACAACCGATTGTCGAAGAATTCCATTGATGGATTATTTCGGGGAAACCTATCCCAAAGAAGAATGTGGAATGTGCGATAATTGCCTTTCTGTGGATGATGATGTCGAAGATCTAACCATTCCGGCGCAGCAGTTCATGAATACCATTATCAAAACGGAGGAGAAATTCGGAGCCAGCCATATTGCGGATATCCTTCGGGGATCGAAAGCAAAGAAAGTGCTGGAAAATGATCACGATAAACTCCCGACGTACGGTGAAGGATTGGAGCTTTCGAAAGACCAATGGATTCAGATTTCGAAGATGCTGCTTCGCCAGAATTTTGTGACTAAAGGCGAATACGGTGAATTCAAAGTTGAGGATTCTGCTCAATCTGTTCTGAATGGTAACGAAAATGTTTACGGAACTATGGACCGGAGCAAGACATCCATCGAGGAGCAAGATGTGGTTCGTACTTCATCAGAAATAGAACGCGAGTATGACGAAGCATTATTTGATTTACTTCGATTGAAGCGAAAAGAATTGGCAGACGAGCAGGAAGTTCCTCCTTATGTAATTTTTCCTGATACTACTTTGGTGGAAATGGCATATTACTATCCACAAAGTAAAGAAAGTCTGGAAGCCTTATATGGAGTGGGTTCTGTAAAAAAAGAGAAATACGGCGATACCTTTGTTGGGGTTGTTAAAAATTATGCCACAGAACACGGAAAAGAAGAGAAAAAGAAATCACTTCAGGAGCAGATTGAAAAACAACAAAGCGGTGAGTTGTTTGAAGTAATCGGAAAAGCCTTTAATAATGGTCAGTCGATTAAGCTTTTAGCTGAAGAACATGGCGTTAAAGACATGAGTATTCTGAAGCATCTTAAAGATTTTCTGGATGACGGAAATGAACTGAGATTAGAAGGCTTGTTGGAAGCTTCGGAATTATCACATCGGCAAAGAGATCAGGTAATGAAAGCTTTTGAGAAAAAGAATCCGCTGATGCTTCGCCCGGTGTATATCGAGCTGAATAAAAACATCGGTTACGACGAACTGAGAGTGATGCAGTTGTATTATTTAGCGAAGCATGGGAAGTGATACAGTTTCGATTATTTATATTATATAGGGTCATCCTGAACTTGTTTCAGGATCTTTGAGAGGTATAGATTTTAATAGTTCCAAGAACTTCAATCAAAGGTTGTAATTGTTTCTAATAAGGGTTGAAAAACTCTACTTATCAGATTAATTGCAAAAGTTGGGAAGAAGCCCTAACTAACTTTAAAGTCGATTATCACTCAGAGTCTTGTCATAAGATCCTGAAACAAGTTCAGGATGACCAAGTTTTAAAACCCATACCCCAAACTAAATCCCGCCAACAAAATCGCTCCTTCTCCAACATCTTCCCCTTCTGTTTTGATGTTGATTTCATATCCGAAAGATAGCGAAGGTTTGAAATGAAGCTTATTTGGTAATTTGATTTTGTATTCGGCGCCAATTGTTGGTTGAAAAACAACAATAGAAGAATTTCCTGTTACTCTTCTTGGTACGGCGTCAAGAGTCTGAGGGCATATTTGATCAGGCGGGCATGGTTCATGTCTGAAATCCTCCCAATCAATATTCATAGACCAAAAATCACTTCGAATAGTCAGGTTTAGATTTTCAGTAAAAATTCCTGAGTAAGTATATCCTATCCCGAAGCCTGGTCCCCCGCCCTCTTCATTATCATGTTTTCCCCAATCTCTTCGGTTTGTGAAATTATACGCAGCTTGTGTTGTAATACTTGAATTTTTAGTCAGTTGAATATCAGCCCGAATCCCGGGAATAATACCTGCGGGATAAGCTCTCGTCTCAATTGAGATCGAGTTTTGACCAACAAGTGATACCGGAAACAGCAAAAGAGCTAAGAACAGAATTTGTTTCAAGGGCAGACCAATTTTGATTCTTTCATTCTTAATTTTGAATTATAGTTGCCCAAAAACAAATTTAAGTCTAATAATGTGTATTCGGTTTCATTTCTAATTCATAAACAGTAAACTAAATTATGATTTTAGAACCCGATATTTTATCGAAGTTGTCCTCTCTCGAACTCCGGGCTAAGAAAATTGTGGAAGGATTTATTTCGGGATTACACAAAAGTCCTTATCACGGTTTTAGTGTTGAGTTTGCCGAACACAGACCATACAACCCCGGCGATGATTTCAAACACATCGATTGGAAGCAGTACGCCAGAAAAGAGCGATTCTATGTAAAACAGTACGAAGAAGAAACCAACCTTCGTTGTTATGTTTTGCTGGATACAAGTTCTTCAATGCTCTTTAAACATTTCGGAGATTGGACCAAGCTCAGATATGGAATCCATTTTGCAGCTTCTCTTTTATATCTGATGCATCGTCAGCGGGATGCCTGCGGGCTTATTCCATTTTCTTCAAAATTAGAAAGCTTTATTCCGGCTAAAGGTACATATGCTCATTTAAGACAAATCTATTTAGAGTTGGAGAAAGAACTGGTTCGGGAACACAAAACAGATTCCGAGAAAAGAACCACTGCTACTGCTCAGTCAATTCATGAAGTTGCCGAACGACTGAATCATCGAAGTTTAGTGGTAATTATAACTGACCTGTTTGAGGATGTAGAGAACCATGCTGAATTAATTTCAGCCTTAAAGCACCTTCGGCATAGAAAACACGAGGTTTTATTGTTCAATACTTTAGAACGTAAGAGTGAAAGAGAGCTTGCCTTTTCTAATCAAAAATTAGTTCTCGAAGACATGGAAACAGGAGCTGAAATCGAGGTAATTCCTGAACAGGTGCGGAAAGACTATATTTCTAAAGTTGAAGAACACACCCGTACATTTAAAATGGCTTGCAGTGAATTTGAAATAGATTTCGAAGAACTGGATACGGAATCAGGATTTGACAAAGCGTTGCTTGCTTATCTTACCAAAAGAAGAAGGTTGGGATAGTTTAGTATGAGTTGAGCCATAGGTATTACCGCGTAAGAGATAAAAAACTCGTCTTTGCGAGGAGCTTATGCATCTAATGAAGTCTAAAAGCTGATTCGACGAAGCAATCTCCATTTATAAGGTATGAACGTAATCAGGGAGATTGCTTCGTCGATAGAAATGTTCATCTTAGGTGCAATTTTAGACTCCTCGCAAAGACAAACTTTGTTTCTAATCTTCTTTTATATCGAATTAGCGTTAATTCGTTTTAAAACCAGGCCCAAGAGTTATAGCAAAGCCTAAAGATGGGATCACTTTGTTTGAATTAATCTCTTTTAGAACACCAACTTTAAACTTGTAAAAAGCATAGAACTCCGCTTCAAGCCCAACCAATTCTTCTCCTTTTGAGACAATACTAAAACTGTTGTTATTCATATACACTGCACCAAGTCTCAATCCGGCGGTACCAACCATTGAAGATCCTAAATCAGCATAATACAATCCAAAGCGATAGCCACCTCTGAATAAACCGGCTTCTACATTAAGCCCGCGCACTTCATACCATGTTTTATATATTGTGTCGTTTTCTTCAATAAAATTTGTGTTTTTTTGAACTCCAAAAGTGAAGTTGACGGTCCCGCCATATTTTTGAGGAGTTGAATAATCAATACTTGCAGCAGGTGCTACTCTGAAGCCTTTAGTTTCAATTTCGGTTCTTGGTTGAGCAAACGCAGATTCGAAAACTAAACCAAAAAGTAACAATAAAAGAAGTATTAGTTTCTTCATAATTCTGATTCTGTACATGGAATCCAAATTGGGTCCCCATCAAATCCGGGACTAAAAGTTATTCTCTCTTTGTTGTTCCCGTCCGAATCCATCACAAAAATTTCCCAATCATTTTCTATTACACCTCCAAATGCAATTCTTTTTCCATCAGGAGAATATCTGCCAATTAATTGATTATTAGAATCGTAAGTAAGTTGAATCAGTACTTCTGAATCTAAATTTAATTCGTAGAGATCTGCATTACCATTCGCATAGATATAGAACAATATGCGATCACCTTCCGGATGCCAGGCAGGATGACCGTTATACTTTTTGTCCTTTGTAAGATTTTTAAACCCTGAACCATCTTCGTTAATGATGGCTATATCAGCTGAAGATTCTTCATTTGTTAGTACAAAGACTATATGTTTACCATTCGGTGACCAAACGGGATACAAACTTTCTTTCGCATTTTCGAATAATGTTTCTTTTTTCCCTGAGTTAAGGTTCATAACCACTAACGAGTAGTTTCCTGCACTTTTCGCTTCTGAGTACACAATTTTATTTTGTACAGGTGACCAGTTCGGGACTTCATCTCCCGCAGGATTAGCCATTATTGATGAGACTGTACCATCATCAATACTCTTTTTGTAAATCGTACGTCCGGCTGAATCTTTCTGTGAAAATACCACTGAATTATTTAAAGGATTGAATCGTGGAGCGCCTAAGGTAGAATCAGCGCTCAGGAAAATGTTTACTTCGAGAGTTGAAGTATCATATTGATATAAATCCCCGTTTCCGGATCGGGAAGAATAGAAAATAATTTTATCAGAACATGATGAAGGAGCTTCCGAAGTAGTTGCTTTTTCAGAACTGTCGGTTTCGGGATTCATTGGTTTAGCACAACTCAATGAGATCAGAATAAAAATGATAAAAGATAATTTTTGAAATTTCTCCACTCTGAAGCCTACACTACTTTGCTATTCTTTAATATTTTATTCAGAAGCCTTGGGGAGATCCTTTTCACCAGCAAAGCCAATCGCTCTTTAAAACTGGAAATAATAATCTCTTCTTTTTCAGCTTTCAGTTTTCCCCAAATTCTTTCAACCATTTCATCGGCATCCATAGCTTCTTCGTGTAGATCACCCATTTTTCCAAATGATGATCCATCTGCTGTCAACGCATTTTTGGTGATGTTGGTTTTTATCGGTCCGGGGCAGATCAGCGTAACTGATATATTATGCTCATACATTTCCTGTCTTAATGAATCGAAAAAACCTTGAACCGCATGTTTACTTGCGGCATAAGCGGTACGAAATTTCGTTCCGATTTTTCCGGCTATACTACTGGTTACTATAATTTGACCACTTTTTTTGGAAATCATATGAGGAAGAACTGCTTTTGTCAGACCAACCGATCCGAAATAATTTACTTCCATAATTTTCCGAACAGTCTCCATTTCTGTCTCTTCAAAAACAGAGCGTTGACTTATTCCTCCATTGTTCACAAGAATATCTATAGAACCAAAAAACGAAACAGCCTCTTTTGTTTTGGATGTGAAAGTATCAGGCTCGGCTAAGTCCAGAGTCAGAATTTTAATTTTTGATTCGTCATCTCCCAAGCTTTGCTTTACTTCGTTCAAGGCTTCTTTGCGGCGTGACGAAAGGATAAGATTTGCTCCGTCTTTATAATAAGCTTTAGCCAGAGCTTCACCGATTCCCGAAGAAGCACCTGTTACCCAAACTGTTTTACCTTGATAGTTTTTCATGTTAATAATTTAAGCAGAACATTGATTCCAAGATATTGGTTTTGAAGGAAACAGAATAAAGTTCTTTTATTTGTATTTTTATTCAATCAAAAAACATTCGGATGATATCAGCTGAGACCATATTACTTGTTGAAGATGAGCCTGAATCGGGAGAAATGCTCTCAAACTTTTTGGAGATGAATGACTTTCAGGTGCTTTGGGAAAAGGACGGAAAGTCTGCGCTTAGTACCATCGAAGAACATGCCCATGAGATTGATCTCGCAATTTTAGATATCATGGTTCCTCATCACGATGGCAAGGAGATTTGTAAGTTTATTCGGAAACATCCTGTCACTAAAGACATCCCCGTACTTTTTTTAACGGCCAGAGATGAAGAAGAACAGGAAATTGAAGGCTTAAAACTTGGTGCTGATGACTACATTAAAAAACCGGCAAGTTTAAATCTGGTAAAGGCCCGAATTGAATCTCAGCTTCGGAGAATGAATCCCGAAAAAGCGCATTGGTTAAAATACGATCGGGTATATCTTGATACTGAAGCCAAACGAATGTACATAGATGATGAACCGATTGATCTTACTAACACAGAGTATATTTTAGCAGAGCTATTCTTTCAACATCCTAAAATTGTGTACTCACGGGCAGATATTTTACAGCATATTTCTGATGAAGAGCGATTTATTTTTGACCGGACCGTAGACGTACATATAAAAAATCTTCGCCTGAAAATGAAAGATGAAGGAAAATTGATTAAAACCTATCGCGGAGTCGGTTATGGTTTTAACAGAAAGTATTTGTGATGAATATCCAGTCTAAGCTTTCGCTCACCTATATAGTTTTACTCAGTCTTGGAGTGGTGGCAATCAGTTCTTATGCGATATTAAGTATCCGTTCATTTTTGCTATCTGAAGCAATCCAGAAATTCGAAAATGATGCCCATACTTTTGCCACTTCTTTTGTTGATGGGGATCAGAATCAAAACTTGTTCGAAAAAGCCAAATTTGTGGCCGATTTAACAGGATATAATGTCGCACTATTCGATTCAGCGGGCGACCAGTTAATTTCTTATCCGGATACGGGGTTAGTTCAGGCTTCTGAGTTTCTCAATGATCGCATACGAACTGAGCTCAATTCAACAAATAAGCCACTGATAATCAACAGAGAAAATCTTGAAAATCTCATCGCTTTTGAGGGAATCAGGTCTAACACTACCGAAGCCAGATTTTTGAGAATCAGCCAACCAAAAGATGAATTGTATGCTGCGGAGGCAAGTATAAGGCATCTGATTTACGGAGCTATGATAGGCTCCATACTCGTTGTGGTAATTGTGAGTATTTATTTTGCCGGTTATTTATCAAAACCCATTACCCAACTCAAGGAAGCAGCTCAGGAAATTTCGGAAGGGAATTTAGATAAAGAAATCGATCTGGACAGACAAGATGAGTTTGGAACCTTGGCAGGATCATTAAACCAGATGGCGCAGAAACTTAAAGATGACAACGAGCAGTTAAAAAGGCTAAACGAAAAACAAAATCAGTTTTTTGCTGACATCACCCACGAAATCAGGAATCCTTTGCATTCCATTGCGGGCTCCCTTGAAATGATTGATCTGGAAAACCTTCCGGAAGAAAAGAAAAAACAGTATCACAAAAATGCACGCAAGCAAATTCAAAGAATAGTCAGGCTTTTTGAGGATATAAAAACTTTACAGCGCTATGATTATGATTCGGATTTTATTCAAATGGAGTCATTTAATATTCAGGATTTGATCAAAGAAGTGGCAGCCATCTATCAAACCAAAGCGGAAGAAAAAGGAATAGACTTAAAGTTGGCGGGCGCAAAACAGATTGAAGTATATGCTGACAGAAATAAAATTGAGCAAGTTCTGGACAACCTGCTTTCAAATGCTGTGAAATACACTCCTCAGGGAGAGGTGATCATTTCCGCAAAAAAAATGGATGAGAAAGCCGAAATATCAGTCAAAGATACCGGCATTGGAATCGGTGAAGAACATTTGGAGCGACTTTTTGACCGATTCTACCGAACGGATAAGGCCAGATCAAGAGATAAAGGTGGTACGGGTTTAGGTTTGGCTGTGGTGAAAGGGATTCTCAGAGCGCATGGGGCAAAAATTGACGTCCAAAGCGAACCCGAAAACGGTTCTGAATTTAAATTTTATCTCAGTCTGAATCGGCAATAAGAAACTTGTATCCTAATGTTGCCAGAACAGCTCCTACAATAGGGCCAATTGTATATATCGGGATATAAATGTAAGAAGCTCCTCCAAGAAAGAAGTCGAGAGCCGATGTACTTATCGAAATTGCAGGATTGAAAATTCCACCTGAGATACTATCGGCAATCGTAAAACACGCCACCAATGTAAAGCCCATGATAAATGAATATGTTGCAATACTTTTATGTTTTGGATTTCCAATCCATGCTGTAAGCGCAACTAAAATAAGTAAAGCAGAAAAAATTATTTCAATACTCAGTTGCTGATAAAAACTGGTATTTAAAGGAGGCTCCACATAATAAACCAAATCGGACAAATAGAGGATGGCAACAGCAGCAAGAAATGCTCCTGCTATTTGTGCTAATATATAGTTGATGAGCTCGGCAAGCGATATTTTTCTCAGAATAAAAGCTGCGATGCTTATTGCCGGATTAAAGTGAGCACCTGATATTAAAGCACTGAAATAAATTAAGGCACTTAAGGTGAAACCAATAGCGAAAACATCGCCGGATATACCATAGACAAGCGTAAGGAAAAAAGCTCCGATACTTTCTGCAACGTATTTGTTTTTAATAAAACTCAAAAATAATAGTCCTTCGCGTTGAGCTTGTTAAGCTAATTGCTGACTTGTGTAATTGCAAACACATTATCGACAATTGTTAAGCATTATTTAGCTAAATTTCCTGTAGAAATAAGTTTTTATTCGGCACAGAAAGAGATAAATCTAAAAGTAAAAAGTTTTAAATGAGTTTTATTGAACGACTTAAAGAACGCTGGCATATAGAAAGCACATTTCAGGTTCTTATTATCCTTGTTGTTTTTGCCTGTACCGGATTTACATCTTTGTATGCCAAGAAATTCGTTTTTGATTGGTTAGGAATTACGGATGCCTTTCCATTTTGGCAAAGAGCGCTTATATGGTCGTTAACCATTTTCCCGCTCTATAATTTATTTCTCTACATTTACGGAGTGATATTTGGACAGCGGAAATTTTTTACCTGGTTTCTTAAGAAAATGTTCAGTCGTTTTATACCCGGAATGAAAACACCTGCTAAAGAGAAGGATTAAGTTCATCCCGAACCTTTTTCGGAAGGCTCGACAATATCAGGTCATAGGAATCCTGAATTAATTCTTTAAAAAGCTCATCATCCACATCAGCAGATGTTTTTACTGAATTCCAATGCTTTTTATTCATATGCCAGCCGGGAGAAACACCTTCGAATTGCTCTCTTAGCAAAATAGCTTTGTTCGGATCACATTTCAGATTAACAAATTCATACTCATCAATATTTGCAAGGGCAAACATTTTGCCTCCAACTCTGAAAACCAATGTTTGTTCGCCGAACGGGAAATCTTCAGTTACTCCATTTAGCGAGAGGCAGTAGTTCCGGTACTCTTCAATGTTCATCAATTAAACTTTTCGAGTTGTTCTTTAAACTCATTTGTGGCTTCCAATACCACGCCTGCAATTTCATCAGTCCTGTCATAAGAAACCATGCCTACATATCCCGAATGCCATGTGGAGGCCATAGTTTCCACATCATTCTTTAAGCTGAGTTTTACAGGCTGATAAAATCTCATCTCAATAGAAAAAGGATAAATCCCGCCATCAGCTTGCATGATGTTTACATGCACATAGAAAAAAGGGTTGTAAAAAGACTCTTTAAGCTGATTAAAGTTTAAAAGCTTTACAGGTAGTGACTCAAAGCTTTCTTCGATTTTATTTTGAATATCAGCCACATTGAGTGAAGGCTCTTTAAAACCAAGCGGTTTCTCAATAGTGACTGAGATCCCAAATTCCGAGATACCGGAAAGAGAAAAGAGTTCAGTCTCTACTTCATTTTGGGCTGCTAAGGAAGTGCTCACTAAAAGAGTAAGTGAGAGCAGGATAAATTTGGCTTTTACTTTCATATCGTAGCATTGTTTAGTAATAATTAAACATTTTAGCTCAATTGAAACAAGAGTAAATGCAGTTGAACGATTATGTATTTATCTTTGAGACATGAATATTTTAGCTATTGAATCTTCCTGTGATGACACTTCCGCTGCTGTATTGGCTGGCGATGAGATCCTAAGTAATGTGATCGCGTCCCAATCGGTACATGTCAAATTCGGCGGAGTGGTTCCTGAATTAGCATCCAGAGCGCATCAGACTACTATTTCGCAAACTGTGGAGCAGGCTTTGGAAGAAGCAGAAATTCCAATCAAAGAAATTGATGTAATTGCCGTAACTCAGGGTCCCGGATTAATGGGATCGCTACTTGTGGGAGTTTGTTTTGCGAAGGGTTTAGCGATTTCTCAGGATATTCCGATCGTTGGCGTGAATCATATGGATGCTCATATTTACGCTAACTTTATTGATTCAAAACCGGAATTTCCTTTTGTTTGTCTCACGGTTTCGGGTGGACATACCCAATTGGTTCATGTGAAAGCTCCGTTTGAGCATAAGATTCTTGGATCGACCAGAGACGATGCCGCCGGAGAAGCTTTCGATAAAATCGGCAAGATTATGGGACTGGATTATCCCGCCGGACCCGAGATTGACCGTCTTTCAAAATCCGGAGATAAGAAATTTCACAAATTTCCTCAGGCTTTGTTGAAGGAAGGATTGGATTTCAGCTTTTCAGGATTAAAAACCAGTGCGCTTTATTATTTGCAAGATAAAGAGGAAAGCTGGGTTCAGGAAAACCTATCCAATCTGAGTGCAAGTATTTCGGAAGCAATCACAGGTGTGTTGATCAAAAAACTGGAACGAGCCGTAAAACAAACAGGAGTTAAAACCATTGTGTTGGCCGGTGGAGTTTCGGCAAATTCCATGCTCAGAGAAAAGGCACAGGGATTAGCCGAAAGGCATGATCTTAGATTGCATATTCCACTCATCAGCTATTGTACTGACAATGCAGCTATGATCGCCATTACCGGAAAGATGAAAGCTGAACTCGGCGAATTTAACGGAATGGAAATGAAGCCGTTTACATCATAATAGCTTTACCCAAACAAACTCTCATTCCCAAGTACTTCCCTCAAAATCTGCTTGCTGTTAGAAGTATCTAGTTGTGCTTTCAGTTTGATGAGAATGTTATACAGCCCCACATGAACTTTAGTGGTATATATAAAGTGTCGATTTCCACGGGGCTCGTTCGATAGCGGTGCTTCTTTGGTAAAGTGGCGAATCATTTTATCGTATTCAGGATCACCAAAATCGAATACTTCTTCTTTATAAGGCTTGGCGAAAACCATTCCGTAATTTTTGGCAAATTCAAAATATTCCTGTTCGATATCGTCGTCTTTTGAATTTGGTTTCAGAACTTCAATCTTCTCGAAAAGAGCCCGGATTTCATCTTCGTCCTCGCGAAGATGAGTGGGTAGCAATTGCAGATAATCAGCAAAGAAATCTTTCGGAAATTTCTTCACACAGCCAAAATCAATTACGCCAAGTTTGCCTTCATCGGTAAACAGAAAATTACCGGGATGTGTATCAGCATGAATGTAATCATTGCCCTTAATCTGCTCATGAAAGAAATCCCAAAGCAGCTGACCATACTGATTTCTCTCTTCCTGAGCCGGATCTTCTTTAAGAAATTCGCCGAGATGCCTTCCCTCAAGAAAAGTCATGCATAACACTTTGTTGGTAGAATATTCCTGAACCCATTCAGGAAAAATCACATCCAGATTTGAAAATCGTTTGTTAAAATGCTCAATCTGTTCCCCTTCATGCTGGTAATCTGTTTCAAGCAATAACGTGTTTTTAATCTCATCGAAATAAGGATCAATATCAGTTCCTTTCTTGATGAAACGCTTGGCGATGGTTTTACCCATCGCAAGATCTGAACTGATCGTCTCACGGACATTCGGATACTGAATTTTGATCGCTACTTTTCGCCCATCCTTTAGCGTAGCTTTGTGAACCTGACCGATAGAAGCGGCAGCAAAAGCCTCTGATTCGAAATGATCAAACAGCTGCTCCGGATACCCTCCTAATTCTCTTTTAATAATGGAGCGAACCAGTGCCTTATTAATAGGAGGGACGGAATACTGCGCCTGACTCATGACCTCAGCAAATTCCTCAGGTAAAAATCCCTGATCCATACTCATGCCCTGAGCAATTTTTAAAGCTGTTCCGCGA
The DNA here is from genome assembly GCA_965267565.1 of Balneola sp. Classification (GTDB taxonomy): domain Bacteria; phylum Bacteroidota; class Rhodothermia; order Balneolales; family Balneolaceae; genus Balneola. The sequence continues at coordinate 1,563,731 of OZ254085.1, read as the reverse complement.
AGCTTAGTAAATTCTTTGAATACTTCCTTGGCGTTATCGGAATGAAACTTTCCAGAGTCATCATCTTTTTTACCGGAAATCTTGTTTTTTAAATAACGTTGAGCATAGTTTTTACCGACCTTAATTCCGGTTTTAGCGATGATGGTACCACGCTCTAATTTTGATGATGGAAAATCACTCATTGGATCCTAAAAGAATAATTGAAAGCTGTAGTTTTAAAAAAGTAATCGATCTAAATATATACTGAATTCACTTTGTATATTAGACATCCAACAAGAAGAAAAGATTCGCTTTAATTGAAAAAATATTTATTGGCAATATCGGGATTGCTAATTCTTTTGTGCCTTTCTTATCTGATTATCGATCAAGTTGAGCGTTATTCCTACTTGTATGTAAGCGCGCTCTGGATAGTAACATGTTTTTCGTTGTTTTTTGTAGTTGGTAAACCGAATACAAAATTGAGACTATGTATCCTTTACACCGGTTGTGCCTTCATAGCGTTTGGATTAGCTGAACTTTTTTTCAGTGGATTGATTCAGATCAAAAAAACAGTTTACAATAATTTTGCAAAGACGGAAGTAGTATCAGGAAGTCAAATCAAAAGTCATCCAATATTGGGGAAAAAGACATCAGAAAATTCCAAATACATTGAACGAAGGTATGCAGGAGAAGAACTGGTGTTCAGCTACACGCATACAACTAATGAATTTGGCTGGCGAAATGTAACAGGCAAAGATTCTTTAATTAGCAAAGAAGCTGTTTTGTTTTTTGGATGTTCCTACACGTATGGATTAGGTGTTGAAGATGATGAAACAACGGCATCGCAGTTACAAAGCTCTGTCGGCTCTGAGTACAGCGTGTTTAACTTTGCGGGGAATGGATATGGTCCTCACCAAATGCTTGCTATACTTGAAAATGATTTAGAGGAAGAGGCTATCGCTGATAAAAGGCCAAGAGTTGCAATTTTTCAGGCGCTTCAAGATCATTTAAGCCGAATTACAGGCGAAGCAGTTTGGGATTTACAAGGACCGAATTATGAGTTAACAGAAAATAATGAGCTCGTTTATAGTGGGGCTTTCAACACTCAGGTCAAAGCAGGATTTAAGAAGTTAGTTGCCAAATCTTTTTTATTGAGAAGAATTTTCTTAGGCCAGACACAAATCAGTGACCATGAAATAGATCTAATGGCTCATATCGTTAAAAATTCTTCTGATTTATTTGAAGAAAAATATGACGGAAAATTTTATGTAATACTTTGGGAAGAAAAAGTAAGGGGAAAAGAAAACTATCAGAAACTGTATGAAAAGTTAGTCGAACTGGGGCTAACTGTTATTGAAATAAAAGACATTTTGCCGGATTATTATCCTCAATCACCAACGTATTTTATTGAAGGGGATAATCACCCAAATGCTCATGCTTATCACCTGATTTCAGAATACATCAAACAAAACATTCTTGAATGATTTAATCTGAATCCTCCAAAGACTCTTTTTCATCTCTGAATATGTCGGTTATCCACTCTCCAAATAATGGAATCTTTTTTCCAAGCCCGGCGTGACTGATCAGATATTTAGCCAAGTCAAAACCCTTATCCACGATTTTATTGTAAACCACTTCCTGTACAAATCCGGTGAGTTTATCGACCAGCGCAAAACTTCGTTCTTTATCCTCACTGGAATCTTTTAGCCAGAATTTTACAATGTGTAAATACTCTTTAGCGATGAATTCATAGAAATAGTCTTTCATCAGGAATCCTGCGCTTACCGCAATATTCCCATCCGTAGTAAAAAAATGCTTGAACAGGTTGGTTACTTCATCATGAAAGGCTGAATCACAACCTTTTCGGAAAACCATTTCATCAAAAGTATCTTCCACAAACTCCCGGTGATCATCCATCATATCAAAAGAAGTGAAGATGAAATTGGAAAGCTTTTCACTCACGGTATAGGTTTCAAAATCTTCAATCTCTTCAATCATAGCAGAATACTGAATCACCAGAGCAGGATAGAAAAATTCTGTAATCGCTTTTTTATTGGGAAACAAAGAATAAATCTGAGAAGCAGATTTTCCTGTTTTGTCAGAAAGTTGGGAAATGGTAAAACCGCCGTTGTCTAAAATTAGGTCAACAGCGGTATGACAGATTTCAATTTTATCGTTGAGTTGTTGTGTATCCATGTCAGTGAAAACGATTCGCATTAAATAACAGTTCGCCTGATTACGAATTATTTCAGCAAAAGTTGGAAAGGTTCCTTTTATTGAAATCAAATTAAAGAATATGACTCATCAACATCAGCGGGACGCACTTTTTTTAACCTTGTCAGGTATTTTTCTGACGGCGCTGGTTCTCGGTAATGTAATAGGTACTACAAAGTTCGTTACCATTTTTAGTTTCAATATGCCCGGATGGATGCAATCTATAACGCCTTCTTTGGTATTGGACGGAAGTATCTATACGATGAGTGTTCCTGCCGGAGTTATTGCCTACCCGTTTACATTTCTTGCCACTGATTTGATTTCAGAATTATTTGGAAGGAAAAAAGCACAATTGGTTGTTTGGGTTGGTTTCTTCATGAACTTCTTTATGCTTTTGCTGATGACGATCAACCACTGGTTACCGAACACCTACGGCGTAAGCGGAGGGCTTGATCTCTTTGAGGGCGTTTATGAATTCATGATTGGAAACACAATTGCAAGCATGATCGCTTACTTAACAGCACAATCCGTGGATGTTCGGTTGTTTCATTTTTGGAAGAAAAAAACAAAAGGCAAACACCTTTGGTTGAGGAATAACGGATCTACCATGTTTAGTCAACTAGTAGACTCAACGGCCATACTTATGATCCTTTACTTTTCCGGAAATTTGGGAGAGAATATTAATACGATTGGAGCGGTAATTATTTTGATTCTCAATTCGTATCTGTTCAAATTTTTCTTTGCTCTTTTCGATACCCCGCTTTTCTATGTAGGAGTAAAATTTTTAAGAAAATTTGATGAAGATCCGGAGAGGAACAGCCTCTATTCTCATTAAACCGTGATAGGTAATTTTTATTCAAAAAAAGAGAAAAAATCTTCAAATAAAATTTGCTCTGAACAGGGTTTTTGCCGTACCTTTATAATCCTTTCGAGGAAACGAAAATGCTGATCCAAAATTCATTTTAGGTCAGCTTTTTTTATCCCCGAAAGTTGTTCCTTGAAAATATTGACCTATTTATATTGATTGATAGATAGAAGCATAAGACAGATTGTTTGTGCGAGCGAACGAAGTTATTCTTTTGAATGATAGAGTGTAGGGATTCAGGCTCAAAGAGTATAAAGTTATATTTTTTACAATGGAGAGTTTGATCCTGGCTCAGGACGAACGCTGGCGGCGGGCTTAACACATGCAAGTCGAAGGAGAAGGTGGCTGCTTGCAGCCACTGGAGACTGGCGGACGGGTGAGTAACGCGTAGCTAACCTGCCTTTAGCTGGGGGATAACATTCCGAAAGGGATGCTAATACCGCATAATGCAGCGGGGCCGCATGGCCACAGTTGTTAAAATTTTCGAATGGCTAAAGATGGAGCTGCGTGCTATTAGTTAGTTGGTGAGGTAACGGCTCACCAAGGCGATGATAGCTAGGGGGTCTGAGAGGATGATCCCCCACACTGGGACTGAGACACGGCCCAGACTCCTACGGGAGGCAGCAGTGAGGAATCTTGCGCAATGGAGGAAACTCTGACGCAGCCACGCCGCGTGCCGGATGAAGGCCCTATGGGTTGTAAACGGCTTTTGAACAGGAAGAACGAGGGGGTTTCGATCCCCTGTGACGGTACTGTTTGAATAAGCACCGGCTAACTCCGTGCCAGCAGCCGCGGTAATACGGAGGGTGCAAGCGTTGTCCGGAATCATTGGGTGTAAAGGGTGCGTAGGCGGGCTACTAAGTCCGGGGTGAAATCTTGCCGCTTAACGGTAAAATGGCCCCTGATACTGGTAGTCTTGAGTGTAGAAGAGGCAGGTGGAATTCGTAGTGTAGCGGTGAAATGCATAGATATTACGAAGAACATCAGTGGCGAAGGCGGCCTGCTGGTCTACAACTGACGCTGAGGCACGAAAGCGTGGGGAGCGAACAGGATTAGATACCCTGGTAGTCCACGCTGTAAACGATGCATACTAGGTGTTGGCCCTCCCGGGCCAGTGCTGCAGTTAACGCATTAAGTATGCCACCTGGGGAGTACGTCGGCAACGATGAAACTCAAAGGAATTGACGGGGGCCCGCACAAGCGGTGGAGCATGTGGCTTAATTCGATGCAACGCGAGGAACCTTACCTGGGCTAAATCCACGATGCCACCTCTAGAGATAGAGGGTTCTCTTTGAGACATTGTGGAAGGTGCTGCATGGCTGTCGTCAGCTCGTGCCGTGAGGTGTTGGGTTAAGTCCCGCAACGAGCGCAACCCCTGTGGTTAGTTACCAGCACATAATGGTGGGGACTCTAGCCAGACTGCCTACGCAAGTAGTGAGGAAGGTGGGGACGACGTCAAGTCATCATGGCCCTTACGTCCAGGGCTGCACACGTGCTACAATGGATGGTACAGAAGGTAGCCACCTAGCAATAGGGCGCAAATCTTTAAAACCATTCTCAGTTCGGATCGGAGTCTGCAACTCGACTCCGTGAAGTTGGAATCGCTAGTAATCGCGTATCAGCAACGACGCGGTGAATACGTTCCCGGGCCTTGTACACACCGCCCGTCAAGCGATGGAAGTCAGGAGTACCTGATGTCGCTCCAGCAAGGAGTGCCTAGGGTAAGCCTGGTAACTGGCGCTAAGTCGTAACAAGGTAGCCGTACCGGAAGGTGCGGCTGGATCACCTCCTTTCTAGGGAGAGCCTTGATGGTCAGGAGTTATACGTCCTGGCCGCGATTGAATCTGCACAGCTCGTTACAAACAATCTGTCCTGTGTTTCTGTTGATTATTAGTAGATATAGATAGGTGAATCCTGTGGAGGCACCGAGCTGGCTACCGTCTTTTAGAGGGCTTGTAGCTCAGGTGGTTAGAGCGCACGCCTGATAAGCGTGAGGTCGGAGGTTCAAGTCCTCCCAAGCCCACATTTTTGCCTTAGGGCGAGTGTTTGGGAGAGCAAGGCCGGCCGGAAGCGAGCCGCAGCAGGAAAAATGAAAGTTGGGCAGGGGCCCGGCTGCCGAAAGGAAGTTTGGGGCTATAGCTCAGCTGGCTAGAGCACCTGCTTTGCAAGCAGGGGGTCCGGGGTTCGAATCCCCGTAGCTCCACAGAAATTTTGATTTATTGAGTATTTTAGTAGTAAGTATTGAGAGGCGAAGACGCCCGGACTTACGCAAACGAAATTCCGAAGTAATTCGGATTCGCCGTACGAGGCCAGGATATACCCTGGCGCTTCGCCCGGTGAAGTTCTTTGACATGGTGAAGAAGTATAACAATGTAAAGACTAATGGTGCTTGTGATGAGCAAGTGTCATTAGCATAGTTGAGTGTGTATTTATACGCACCCAACGCCAAGGGTATCCATGCTGCGTAGAAGTATGTAGTGTGGACCACAAGTATTCTATGTTATGTAGGCAACTATGTAGTATAGATCACAAGAGTATAAGCTCAAGTTCATTTTAGTGTTTGTCTGCGTGCCGCGAAGCGGCGGGTAGTGCAAGCCATATAAAATAAGCAATGAAGGGCACACGGTGGATGCCTTGGCATGCAGAGGCGAAGAAGGACGTGTAAAGCTGCGATAAGCTGCGGGGAGTTGCATAAGAACTGTGATCCGCGGATTTCCGAATGGGGCAACCCATCCCGATTTATCGGGATATCCTTTCGAGGAGGCGTACCCCCCGAACTGAAACATCTAAGTAGGGGGAGGAAGAGAAAACAATCGAGTGATTCCGCAAGTAGTGGCGAGCGAACGCGGAGCAGCCCAAACCGCATCCTACGGGGTGCGGGGTAGTAGGACCTGCGTAATGATTATTATCTTAAATCGAAGCTGTCTGGAAAGCAGCGCCACAGAAGGTGAAAGCCCTGTAGGTGTACCGATAATAATTTGGCGGGTATCCTGAGTAGCGCGAGGCCGGTGAAACCTTGCGTGAACCAGCCGGCACCATCCGGTAAGGCTAAATACATCTGCATGACCGATAGTGAACCAGTACCGTGAGGGAAAGGTGAAAAGAACGCCGAGACGGCGAGTGAAATAGTACCTGAAACCGTGTGCTTACAAGCGGTCGGAGTCTGCATTTAT
>OZ254085.1:0-1552500 GCA_965267565.1 Balneola sp. | reverse complement strand
TGATGTCTACTCAAAAACCTGATATTTCTGTAGTGATAGTTAACTATCGGGTTAAAGAGTTTATTCGATTACTAATTAAATCTGTAGAGCACGCTTCCGAAGGATTATCAGTTGAAATAATTATTATTGATAATAATTCGGGGGATGAAAGTGTCGCTTATCTGAAAACATATTTTCCTGAAATTCAGATTATTGAAAATAAAGTTAACAAGGGATTTGCAGCAGCAAACAATCAGGGGATTAAGCTCAGTCGGGGAAAATATATTTATATCGTTAACCCGGACGTCATCATTCAAAAGAATACTCTATCTGTATTTAAAACTTTTTTAGATAGAAACCAGGATTATGGAATGGTTGGAGGGAAAATAATTAACCCCGATGGAAGCTTTGCAAGAGAATGCCGAAGATCAGATCCTGATTTAGCGACCGCCTTTTACAGAGTATCAAATCTGGACTCCAAATTTCCCAAAAATAAAAAATACGGAAAAAGATATTTAGGATGGTTAGATGAGAATAAATCAGCTGACGTACCTGTGATCAGTGGAGCAAGTGTGTTTTGCAGGGCAGAGGTTTTGAGTGAGATCAAAGGATTTGATGAAGAGTTTTTTATGTATGGAGAGGACGATGATCTATGTCTAAGGATGCGCAAAAAAGGTTATCAAATTGGATATACGCCGAAAACTACCGTTCTTCATTTTAAGGGAGAAAGTCAGAAAATAAACACTTTCAAAGAGTTGAAGAAAATTCAACAAGGTCTTTATACCTACTTTGAAAAGCATAACAAACAAAACTATTCTTCAGCTTTCAGATTTTTAATAAAATCCATCTTTAACTTAAAAGTGGGCGTTAATTACATAGGTTTTAAGTTAAAATCTCCTTCTCAAGCAAGGAATAATAAACCTGAAAAAGTTTTTATTTCTAAAAATGATGAAGGAGATTTTTCGGAATTTCAAGAGTTAAAAAACTCACGGATGTTTACTCCTGAAGAATTCTCAGGTATGAGTATGAATCCCGATTCATTAATTTTTGATACAGGTTCGATTTCTTTCGATCAGATATTCGAAATAATTCAGAAAAATGAAGGCGTAAACAGCGAATTTTATTTAGACGGCATAACCATTGGGAAAAAAGAATAGAAGCTTTCTAAACCTTTTTTTCCAAAGTTTCCATCATTCCCGGATACCACTCATGATAGGTATCATTTTTTATGTGCTCGCGTGCTTGCTCCATCAACCACAGATAGAATGTTAAATTATGGATTGAAGCCAATACCAATCCAAAAATCTCGTCATTGCGAATCAAATGATGGATATACGCCATCGTATATGTATTACAAAATTCCGAAGGGAACTCAGCATCAAATACTTCATGATGATTTTTCCATTTTGCATTACGGATGTTCACTTTTCCATGCCGGGTAAACACCATTCCATTTCTGGCATTACGAGTCGGCATCACACAATCGAACATATCAATTCCCCGGGCAACACATTCTAACAAGTTGGCTGGCGTACCAACTCCCATCAGATAACGTGCTTTTTCTTTGGGAATGTAATCCGTATTCAAATCCGCCATTTCGTACATCAACGGGATGGGCTCGCCTACACTTAATCCCCCGATGGCAATTCCCTCAAAATCCAGATCTGTAATGGCCTTTGTAGATTCGATACGCAAATCCTTATAAGTACCTCCCTGAATTATACCAAACTGATTTTGTGAATGATTATAGTGCGGAGATGAGTTCAAAAAAGCTTTTCTTCCTCTTTTAGCCCAGCGGTGGGTTAATTCCATTGAGTTTTTAGCATATTCATAAGTACTCGGATATGGCGGGCACTCGTCTAGTATCATCATGATATCTGATCCAAGAATTCGCTGGATCTCAACTACATTTTCGGGAGTAAAGGTATGCTTAGACCCATCAATATGACTCTTAAAATGCGCCCCCTCTTCATCCAGTTTTCTGTTATCTGATAAGGAGAATATTTGATAGCCACCGGAATCAGTTAAAATCGGTCTATCCCAATTCATGAACTTATGTAAACCACCGGCTTCTCCCATAATTTTATTTCCGGGTCTTAAGTACAAGTGATACGTATTGCCGAGTATTATCCGGGCTTTTATGTCTTCAACTAAAGAGGTTTGGGAAACACCTTTTACGGTCCCTAATGTGCCTACGGGCATAAAAATGGGAGTTTCTATCTTCCCATGATCGGTTTCAAAAGTTCCAAGTCGGGCTTTGGTTGAGGAGGTTTCTTTTAAAAGAGTAAACAAATCAGAAAATCAGCTATTATTTATGATGAAGTTCGTTAAATGTGTATTTTATCCAACTATTTTTATAAGGATACACAAGTAGTTGAGCAATTTAAAGAGATATAGTGAAGTAATTTTCACAAGTTTACTGGATTTTTTAATTCTGTTGGCGGGTTGGTTTATTTTTCATCTGAATTATTCCGATCAGTTAAACATGATTCTAAAAGATGCAGGATTAGATTTTGTGAACGGAGGGATTCTTCTGTCTATTTACTGGATGGCTATTTTTGTGTTGATGGGACTGTACAAACGGTTGTATCTAATCTCTCGCCTGGATGAATTTATTGCTGTTTTCAAAGCAACTTCAGTAGGTGTTCTTTTTTTGTTTTTTATAGGATTGATAGGCGATTCTATTTCAGTTGAAGACCAAAAAGGATTAACCATTGCCTATTGGGGAATAATTCTCGGAATGATCGGAGCGAATCGGTTTCTGATCCGAACGGTACAACGATTTTTTGCAAGAAGAGGCAGGGGATTACACAAAACATTGATTATCGGAACCGGTGAATCCGCAAAAACGGCTCATGACGACCTGATCAGAAATAAAACTCTTGGGATGCAGGTACTTGGCTTTATACAAGTGAATGGTAAAATGCCGCATCCGGATACCGGTATTACAAAGAAAGAAGTGATAGGTCATCTTGATGATATCGAAGAAATTATTGAAAAGTATGAAGTGCAGGATGTATTAGTAGCGTTAGAACCTGACAGAAGACAGGATTTGGTAAGTGTTATATCTAAAGTGGATTATCCTGAAATCACCTTAAAATTGCTTCCCGATTTTTATCAATTGGTTTCGGGTTTAAACAAAACCAATCAAATATTCGGGATGCCTTTGGTAGAAGTCTCGCCCGAACCGATGCCACTCTGGGAAAGAACAGCAAAAAGGCTGTTAGATATAATTGTTTCAATTATTGCTCTGATAATCACCATTCCGTTTATGGTAATTATTTCCATTTTGATAAAAGTTAATTCTGAAGGTCCGGCGATTTACAAGCAAGTAAGAGTGGGTAGAAATGGGAAGCATTTCACGATTTACAAATTCCGAACCATGTTTATTAATGCAGAGGAAGAAACCGGGCCAACCTGGACTCAGGAAAATGATCCGAGGGTAACAAAAGTGGGATATTGGCTGAGAAAATTAAGATTCGATGAGATTCCTCAATTCTGGAATGTGTTGAAAGGAGATATGAGTTTGGTAGGTCCACGTCCGGAGCGACCTCATTTCGTTAAGCAGTTCTCTTCTCAGATTCCGTTGTACACACGCAGACTGAGAGTTAGACCCGGTATTACTGGCTGGGCTCAAGTTAAATGGAAATACGGGGGATCACTGGACACAGTGAAAGAAAAAACGAAATACGATCTGTTTTACATCGAAAATATTTCATTGAAAATGGACGCTAAAATTTTGATCAATACTATCATCACGATCATAAAAGGAAAAGGACAATGAGCGATAAAAAAGCATTGATCATAATTCCTACTTACAACGAGGCCACTAATATAGTCCGGATGATCGACCGATTGATGGCGCTCGATTTTCCTATTGAAGTATTAGTTGTAGACGATGGTTCTCCGGATGGCACAGCTCAAAATGTTATAGTAAAGCAAAAAGAATATCCGGAAAGGGTTCATCTGATTGAGCGGGAATCTAAGCAGGGTTTGGGAACGGCTTATGTGCGAGGTTTCGAATTCGCATTAGAGGGTGACTTCGAATATATCCTGGAAATGGATGCCGATTTTTCTCATCGCCCGGAAGATGCGCTCAAATTAATTTGGGCTGTACATGAGGATGAATGTGATGTGGCTATTGGTTCCAGATATTGTAAAGGCATTAGTATCATTAATTGGCCATTGAGCCGACTGATTTTGTCGTATGGTGCTAATATTTATGCAAGAACAATTACCGGGCTGCCAATTTTTGATACTACTGCCGGATTCAAATGTCTGCGAAGAAGTGTGATTGAGAATATGTCATTACACAGAATAAAATCGAACGGTTATGCCTTTCAAATAGAGCTTCATTTCCGCGCATGGAAAGCCGGATTTCGTCTAAAAGAAGTATCAATTGTATTTAAAGAAAGGCAGGAAGGTGTATCAAAAATGTCTAAAGCGATAGTTCGTGAAGCAATTTGGCGCGTGTGGGCATTAAAATTCAGAAGTTTATTTGGCGCGCTTTAAACTAATCTGACCTTAAGAGGCATAATTTTTATATTCAGGAAAATTGAAAAACGCTATGGAATATCTCGATTTCGAAAAACCAATCGCTGAGCTTGAAAAAAAGATTGAAGAGCTTGAAAATCTTTCAACGGTTGGTGACGGCATTCTGAAAAAAGAAATTGCCAGTCTTAACAAGAAAGTAGATGAACTAAGAAAGTCTATTTTTGGTGATTTGACCCGCTGGCAGAAAGTGCAGTTGGCTCGCCATCCTAACCGACCTTATACCTTAGACTATATTGATAGCTTTGTAGAAGATTTCGTGGAGCTTCATGGCGATCGTTACCATTCAGATGACAAAGCGATAGTAGGCGGTTTTGGTAAAATTGACGGAGACACAGTAATGGTTATCGGTCATCAAAAAGGAAGAGATACTGCAAGCCGGACCTACCGAAATTTTGGAATGGCTAATCCTGAAGGTTATCGGAAAGCTTATCGTTTGATGAAGCTGGCAGAAAAATTCAAAGTGCCAATCATCACATTACTGGACACTCCGGGAGCATTTCCCGGTCTCGAAGCTGAGGAGCGCGGACAGGCAGAGGCAATTGCTAAAAACCTGAAATTAATGGCTACATTAAAAGTGCCTATTATTACTATCGTAATCGGAGAAGGAGCAAGCGGTGGAGCGATAGGAATTGGCATGGGCAATGAAGTTTTTATGATGGAAAATACCTGGTACTCTGTGATTTCTCCTGAATCATGCTCTTCCATTCTTTGGAAAACGTGGGATTACAAAGAACAAGCCGCAGCCGTTTTAAAATTAACGGCTAAAGATCTCGAAGAACTGAAGGTTATTGACGGAGTAATTCCGGAGCCATTAGGAGGTGCCCATCGTGACCTGGCGGAAGCAGCATCCGAAGTAAAAAAGCAAATTCTGAAAAGCCTGAAAAAGCTCAAAAAGATGAGCGCATCAAAACTGGTAGAACAACGAATTGAAAAATATTCGTCTATAGGTTCTTTCGAAGTTGTAAAATAGTGGCTATTCATTTCCCCGACAAAAAGCCCCTCATAAAATACACACACTCATTAAGGAGTCGCTATGGAGAAACCGATAAAATGGGGTACGTGTACTACGGCAGATATTTAGAATATTTTGAAGTGGCCAGAACGGAGATGATCCGTAGTTATGGCATTTCGTATCGGCAGTTAGAAGATGATGGAGTAATGCTTCCGGTTATTCATGCCGAATTAGAATATAAAATTCCGGTTCATTACGATGTGGAAATGAACATTGATGTTTTAGTTTATGATGAACCTTCTGTTCGGCTTCAAACCTTCTACAGAGTGCATACTAAGGAGCAAGAGCATCCACATGTTCTCGGAGAAGTTTCATTATGCTTTATGGATGCTGAAACGCGCAGGCCTTGCAGAGCTCCATCCGCATTTATTGAAAAAGTTAAAGAAAATCTTTGATGACTATGCAGCTGCAATTTCAAAACAAGGGATTGTACGCATTGGTTCTTTTGGGAAGTTCATTTCTTTTTTTAGCTGCTTTGGGCCCCGGATTATTTAACAAATCTTTTGCTCCATTTTTAAGCTGGCAATTTGATGTGTTTCATTTGTTATGTCATCAGGATCCGGCAAGATCATTTTCTATAAACAGTACGCAAATGGCAGTTTGCGCCCGATGTATAGGGATTTATTTTTTCTTTCTGTTTGGTGTAATTATTATGCCCTTAACAGCACTAATAAAGAAAGCACGTTTCCGAACATATTTTCAGTTTTTTATTGCAGCAATTATTTTGAATTTTGTAGATGTTTTGGGAAACTTGTTCGGTATTTGGACGAATACGAACACTTCTCGGGTAATTCTCGGATCGTTGTTTGGTTTGAGTGCTGCGATTTTATTAACAAACGAATTTTTCAAAAAACTAAAAACAGAGGTATCTCATGGAAAATGAAGAAATGAACCCAAGTTATTGGCCATCAGTCATTGTTGGAGCATTGATAGTTTCGATAGCAACTACTGTAGCAGGCTTGGGCTTACTATATTTTGTTGCAGGATCAGAACCTTCAATGGGGATAATGATCACTTCAAGTTTATTTGTACCAATTACATGCTTAGTAGGATTGATTGGAGGTATTATTTCTACCCGGCACTATGCCAAAACTCATGATGTAACTTTTCCCATCGGTACAGGCGCACTCATTGGTTTATTTACAGGTGTAATTGCTGCCATTATCGGTGGTGTACTTGGTCTTATTTGGGACCTTGTAGATCCAACTTTACTCGATAGATTTGCTGAAACAATGGTAGGTGCTATTGAAATGAATGAGCAGATTCCTGACAGTCAGAAAGATCAGATCATAACTGATATGGAACAAAATTTTGCAGATCAACAATCTGCCGGAGGAATGGTTAAATCAATTGCCATTCAATGTGGAATTCTTGGTTTCGTAAATCTTCTTTCCGGAATGATCGGGGCTAAAATCTTCGCTTCCGAAGAAGAGTAATTCGAAAATCTATCTCTTATCTTTTAACTCTGACAGAATTTTATATTCTGTCAGAGTTATCTGTTTTTAAAACAAATTTTGTTAATGACTTCAAATAGTTCTTCATCTTCAGAGCATCAAAATTATTACGATAAAAATATTCGACCTTGGGTTGAACGAAATGGTTTTGCGCATTGGGCAGTCGCTTGTCTGTGGTTTGTTGTAGCATTTTTTCTTTTTCAAATAGTAGGTGGGGTTGTAGGCGCTATTCTTTTACTCCCCGAAATTCTGGAGGCTACACAATCAGGAGCCGGTGCGGAAGCCATTCAGGAAATATTCTCAAATAATCTTGGAAAAGTCTTTATTGGGAACACATCCGGACAGTTTTTGATAATTGGTTTGGCATCTTATTTCATGGCGAAACTTCATGCCCAACCGGGTAAGCATAAAGAGTTTTTAAGATTGCAGCTTTCCCCAAATGTCTGGAAAGTCACTTTGATTACCGGAGTTTTGGTATTTGCATTTATGCCTCTTAATGGATTTTTAGGCTGGCTGAATTTCGTGGCATTCGATGAATTGCAAAACGCCTACCCAAGCTTAGAGTTTTTTTCTGAGATGCAGGACTCCATGGCGGAGATGATACGCGGCTTTATAGGTTCAGAAAATGCAGTATTAATTGCTTTCATACATATCGGTATAGTTCCTTCTTTGTTTGAAGAGGTTATGTTTCGTGGATATATCATGAGAGCTTTAGAAAAAAGTGGTGGAATCATTGCGGCAATCTTAATATCAGGTTTTTTATTTGGTGCATATCACGTTCAGCCATCTAATTTAATACCCCTTTCCATGTTGGGAATTTTATTCGCTTACGTGACTTATGTTTCAAATAGTTTGGTTCCGGCAATGGTAGCACACCTTCTTAATAATGGAAGCCAGGTTATTTATGGTTCCTCAAATCCGGAATTTCTGGAAATGACTATGACAAGAGAACTTGAAATATCACCCTTATTAATTATTTCAAGTACTATTTTTTCTGCTCTGCTGATTTATTTATTATTCAGGTTACATAAATCAGGGCAAACAACTCCGCAGAATGTTTAGTGATCCAAAACCAAATGATATAGATAACTGGGTATGTGTACTCGAACGGAGTACCAAACTCGAAGTAGAGCTCGCAAAAAGCTATTTATCCAGTTTAAAAATTCCATCCAATATTTTATCAAAACAAGACTCCTCGTACAGCCTGAGTGTAGGAGATATGTCATTCGCCTATTTGTATGTGCCCGAAGAATTCGAGAAAAGAGCCCGTCAGGCAATTAAAGAAATGGAAGAGGCGGAAGGAATAGAAGACGAATACGAATCCGAAGATCAGGAAGAGGACGATTCTTGAGTGAACTTCTGAAAAGGGTGCTATTTGCGGTTCCTGCCGCTATAATTTTTCTCGCAGTAATGTGGTACGAAAGCTGGACTTTCGATTTAATCATCATGACGATCGGATTATTCACACAATTCGAGATGATTAAGCTCATGAATAAAGCAGGTACGCCAACCGATTATACTTTCTCTCTGGCGTTTGGTGTCTGGATTATGCTTTTTCCGTATCTGGATTTATGGTTCGAAATAGGTTTGGTTCTGTATCTCGTTTTTATTGCCACTCAGACCTTCAATTCCAAACTGGAAAATTTTAACCATTTAACAGCTACTTTTTTTGCAGGCATGTACGCACCATTAGGTTTTCTGTGCCTCATGTTAATTCGCAGTCTTGGTAATAATGAACAAGGCTTTGCAATTGCATTAGCTTTAGTTCTGATGATTTGGGGAGGAGATGTATTCGCATATTTTGGCGGAAAAACTTTTGGGAAAAAACCATTGGCTCCGTCAATCAGCCCCAAGAAAACAGTAGAAGGATTTTTATTTGGTTTTTTAGGATGTGGGATAGGATTGGCGATTTCCATTTATGCGCTTCCGTTCAGTTCACCAATTACCATTTTGAACGGACTCCCATTAATTGTTTTAATTGGGATATTCGGGCCGGTGGGAGACTTGCTGGAAAGCAAAATTAAAAGAAAAGCAGGAGTAAAAGACTCTTCTAACTTACTTCCCGGTCATGGTGGCTTTTTTGATCGGTTTGATGCTTTTATCCCGGCTTCTGTAGCTATGTTCATATACTTGACGGCACTTCAGCATTTTGGTTATGTCACATTTTGAAGTTAAGTGGGAAGTAAAAGAGCTTTTTCTAAAAGATGTATTTACTATTGCCCGGGGATCAAAATCGTCAGTAAAAAATGTATTTCTTACATTTACCAAAGGAGGAGTTAGTGGTATAGGAGAAGCTGGACCGAATGCACGCTATAATGAAACTTCAGAAACCGTAATTAGTTTTTTAAGTCAGTTTCCATTCGAACAACTTCATCAAATCAATTCAGCAGAAGAACTTGAGACTTTTATTGAAGAGGAAAGTGGTAGTGATGATCCCCAATCAGCCAAAACAGCGATCGAAATGGCGTGGTTAGATTGGTGGGCAAAAACCCGGCAAAAACCACTTTGGCAACTTTGGGGAGCTGAATCGGCGGTTGGACCGGTTTCTTCATACACTATTGGTATTGATGAAGTACCCATCATGCAAAAGAAAATTCGTGAAGCGGATCAGTATCCGTTGTACAAAATTAAATTAGGTACGGAGAACGATCGGGAAATTATTGAAGGAATAAGAGAGGTAACAGACAAACCACTCAGAGTGGATGCGAATGAAGGTTGGAGCACTGTAGATCAGGCACTTAGAGAAATTGAATTTCTTGCTTCTCGAAATGTGGAAATGGTAGAACAGCCGATGCACTCATCGATGAAAAAAGAGCTTCAGGAACTGAAACAGAAATCAGTGCTGCCATTATGTGCCGATGAAAGTTTTACAGGATCAGAAAACCTGAGTGAAATTGCTGAGCAATTCGACATTATAAATATAAAGCTGATGAAAATCGGCAGTTTAGTTAAAGCAAAAAGAACTATTCAAAAAGCCCATTCTCTTGGTTTAAAAGTGATGATTGGCTGTATGATTGAAAGCTCGATGGCAATAACAGCGGGAGGGGTATTAGCTTTATTTTCTGAATATGCTGATTTGGATGGAAATCTTCTCATTTCGAATGATCCATACAAAGGCTTGGTTCTTCAGGAAAACGGAACCATTAAACTCACTGATATTTCAGGAATAGGTGTATCTGATTCTATTTAAGGAACTGAGATACATTTAAGTTTTGTAGTTTTTATATTAATAATCCTGCTAACAAAATCGTAAATCATTCGGATGTCACAAAAGTTCGTATCCAATAAAGACAAGTCGGAGAAGATGTTTAAGAACCGTTTTCTGGATGCTCTTACGAAGACGCATTTTACTGTGCCGGTGATTCTCTACATTCCGGCTATCTTAGCAATGTCTTACTTTTACTTTGAAGGTGGTTATGGGAATGCCTGGATTTTTTCGGGTTTGTTTGTAGCAGGTTTTGTTTTGTGGTCAATCTATGAATATTTGATTCACAGGTTCGTATTTCATTACGAACCCAAGACGGAATTCGGTGAAAAAGTGCTGTTTACTTTTCACGGTGTGCATCATGATTACCCGAATGATTCGCTCCGACTTGTAATGCCTCCGGTGGTTAGCATTCCTCTCTTCTTTGTAATGTTCGCATTTTTCTGGTGGGTAGCGGGATATGGATTACATTTTGCGATTTATTCAGGCTTTGTGTTGGGTTATTTGTTTTATGATGTAGGGCACTATGCGCTTCACCATTTTAACTTCAGGAATAAATACTTACAAAAGTTGAAAAAGCACCATTTGTTACATCATTACAAAGATGAACACCATGGTTTTGGTGTGAGTATGCCTTTTTGGGATAAGATTTTCGATACGGGGTTTGAGAAAGAAGGAAAAACTTCGGATTAATGAATATTCTTATAACTGGTGGTACCGGATTTATTGGTGAAGAGCTTCGAACGAAATTGCTTAAAGAAGGTCATTATTTAGCTATACTGACAAGAAGTCCAAAAAAATATGAAGACGAATCGGCGAAGAATCAACGGTTTATAAGTTGGGATGCTGATCTTGTGGATGAGATTGATAAAAGCGATGTAGTAATCAATCTTGCTGGTGAAAATATTTTCGGTCAACGGTGGACAGACGAAGTTAAGCAACGTATTTACGACAGCCGGATTGAAACCACCCGGAAGTTAGTCAAAGCAATGAAGAAGGCAGAATCAAAACCAGAAGTCTTTATTTCTGCATCAGCCTCCGGAATTTACGGAGATAAAGGCGATCAGATTTTAGATGAGCAAAGTGAATATGCCGATGATTTCTTAGCCAAAGTATGCAAAGATTGGGAAGCGGAAGCTCAAAAAGCATCAGAGTTAGGAATACGAGTTGTAAATCCGAGAATAGGAATTGTATTTGAAGAAGGAGGCGGAGCCTTAGAGAAAATGATTCCACCGTTTAAGTTTTTTGTGGGTGGACCTGTAGGAGATGGGAAACAATACATGAGTTGGATTCACAGAACAGATTTGGTGAATGCAATTCTCTTTCCGATCGGGAATAAAGATTTAGAAGGTGCGTATAATGTATGCTCGCCAAATCCAGCTACAATGAATGAAGTTGCTGAAACTTTAGGCGATGTTATGAATCGTCCCTCATTTTTCAGAGTGCCTAAATTTGCATTAGATATTGCATTTGGTGAAGCCGCACAACCCATTACCGGAAGTACAAGAATGCAGCCCAAAAAACTTCAGGTAGCCGGTTTTGAATTCAGATTTGAGGAATTAGAAGAAGCTCTTGCTGATATAACAGGCAATTAACAATTCTTCAATTAACAATTATCCAATGGTTACATTGATAATTGCATCATTCTTAATTGGATTTAAGAATTGTCCAGCAGCGTAAGCCTTCCCGGGTTTGAGCTATTAATTCCTTTTCTCCGTCATTATTCAAATCAACAATAATAGGATATTTCATACCGGAAGTGGGTAGATCGAAAAAGCGTTCGCCTGTTAAAACCTCCCATGCAAACAAACGCCCGAACTCCGCTAATGCAAGCAGATTCTGATTTTGATCAGAATCGATATCTACCAATGAAGGTGTAAAGGTTGTGGAGGCTGGTTGCCCTAAATTCTCGGTGAGATGAAGCTCTCCTAATAAATCGAATCCAAAAATAGAACCATTTCTGCTTTGAGTGAAGAGTAAATCTTTGCGATAGAAATTTGTACTGTCTTTCAGCAATACATTTTCTTCCACAGAAACGGAAAGCAGTTCATTGTTGGTGACATAAATAGATTTGATGGAAATGGAATCCATGCGCTCGAAAGTAGCGAGAGAATCATCAAAGCTTGGATTTTTTCCAATGGAATACATTTTACCATCGGAACCCGCTCCAAATACCGAGCTTTCAAATATCAACGGCGAACCGTTAAAACCTGCATTAACAAATTGAGGATAACCGGGACGAGAAGCTCCACTTCTTAACCAGCTGTGCAACAAGTTCTGGGAAAAAGCCCATACAGACCAGGTTCCATCAACATTTTCGAATACAGGTTTCGAAGTAATAATCGAGTTTACAGATTTTGGCCATCCGCTTACGTTTTCTCCACGTCCGTCAATTACGTGTAACTTTCGGTCTTCTGTAGCTACGATTACTTCCGGAATACCATTTCTGCGCACATCGGTGACTTCAATTGGTGCTGTGATTTGTGCATCAAGCTCGATCGGAAATTTTGGCAAAAGATTTCCATTTTGATTCCAGGCAAAGATTTTGCTCCCTGCCCCAAGCATAATTACAGGCTGGTTATTCCCGTACCAATCATATAAAACCGGACTTCCTACCGGTACACTACCGTTGGTAGATGTTTGCATCACCATAGTGCCATCGGTAGCTATAGCAGCAACCGTTCCATTTTCAGTAGCATAAATTATTTCCTGATTTTGGCTTCCAATCACATCACCTAAAATCGGGGCTCCGGTCAGATCGCTGTTAAAAAGTGGAGTAACCCACAATTCCTGATAAGGTTGATTCGAACCTTCTTTATTCTTTGTATTGAAAGAGAAGTCGACAGAATTTTGATTCAGTTTTTGAAGTGTGATGTAAGCGATATCAAATTGGTTCAACAAACTTCCGGCTGTATTTTCAGGCATTAACATTGGATTGATAAATTGCTTGAATTCAGCTGACTCAATCCATAACAAGCCACTCATTTCAGCGGGCATACTTCTTTTAGCATTCGAATAATCGTTATCGTAAAAGATAACTCTCCGGCGTGCCCGGTCGGCCTCCACACTTTCTGAAAGTCCGCGACGGTTCGAAATAACAACCACATCTCTGGAAAAAGAAATGTAGAAATCAGAAAAAGGACTTAGTTCAGAACCAATCAATTCCGAAAGAACGGTACTGTTTACAAAATAAGAGTCTCCTGTTTTGGAGATGAGATTGTCATCTTTAAGATTATCCAGAATATTTCTAAGGCTACTTGCACTTTTCAGCTTTCGCATAAATAAAAATTCACCGGTTGATGAAAGTCCGGATTCGGAGAAAGATTCAAAGCCAAATTCATCATCTAATGAGGCAGCAATAGAGCGATAAACATCGTTGTTGTTTAACAGGTAGGTGTCCAGCCCGGAAACTCTGCCTTCTGGTCTTGAGGGAATTGTTTTTGGAGGAAGTCGAAAAATTCCAAATGCTGCTGCATTACCAGCTATATAACGATCAAGCGTAATAGGTTTGTTTGAGGATGAAACCGCATCAATCAGAACAGATCTTGAGGTATCAGAAAGAGTAATTTTACCTTTTAGTGAATATTGATTTTGAGTGGAATCACCGGAGGATGAAAATAACAGTGAAGCAGATTTAGAGCCTTCAAATTTATCTATAATTGATGGACGGTAAGAAACCTGAGCAAACTGTTCAATCCAGTTTTCGAGTTGGGGAGTATTCAGAATTAATTGACCGGGAGCGGGATCAGTGGGAATGTCCATAGATTCCGAATCCCCTGCATAAGATCTTAAAGCA
Source organism: Balneola sp. (assembly GCA_965267565.1). GTDB lineage: Bacteria > Bacteroidota > Rhodothermia > Balneolales > Balneolaceae > Balneola. The sequence continues at coordinate 1,538,500 of OZ254085.1, read as the reverse complement.
GCTTCTACAGCCAAACTGGAAGTAGAAAATACCAGCCAGTTATGAACCTGACTTACAAAGATTACAGAACCGTTATCCATTGAAATCCGATGGATATCAATGCCATTCAACTTGTAATAATTTTGAGCTAATGGTCTATAATAAGCCGTGATCCAGTCTTCTATTTTATTTTCTGATTCGGTAACCCAAAGTAAATCAGATTTTGTGGATGAAGATGGAAAAATGGAAAGACCTTTTAAGTCTATTTGAGAATTTCGTTGAGGCGCAAAAGCGGCAATTTGTTGGGTAGGACTTGTAGTAATATCGTCAAGTAAAGCAGCGTATTCTGTATTTGAAATGTTGCCGAGGGTAACATTCTGTTTCGGAATAATCAGAAATGAAGATTCATTAGGAATAAGAGCAGTCCATTCCTTTTCGGAAGGAGTTGAACAACCAGCCAGCAGCAAAACAATAAATGATGTAATTAGTAGCGATAGACCTCGTTGCATAAATGGATTTAGACCATCTTTTTTTGAATATTAACGTTGTATTTGGCTAAGTCACTTTCTCGGAAAAAGTTCCGCCTCAATAAATACTAAAGTAACATTTTTTTAGGCTAAATGAGTTTTTTGAACCCTATTTTTTTATTCGCCTTAGCTGCTGTGGCATTGCCGTTGGTGATCCATTTGTTGAATCTGCGGAAGCCAAAAAAAATTCAATTCTCCACACTTTCATTTTTTAAAGAGCTACAAAAAACCACAATTAGAAAGATAAAAGTAAAAAGGTGGTTGCTTCTCATATTGAGGTTTTTAGCTGTTGCATGCCTTGCCATGGTTCTTGCCCGCCCTTTTTTGCCACCTGCTCTAAGCGGTTCATCTACAGGAAATCAGCCTGCCGTATATGGAATTCTGATTGATAATAGTATTAGTATGAACAGAATTGGTTCCGGGGGTCCGCTAATTGATCAGGCTAAAGAGATGACCGAAACCATTGTGAATTCAAGTAAAGAACAGGACAGGTTTATTATTCAGGCTACCAATGGAGAGGGGGTAAACAGCTCGTTTATTTCTTCCGGTCAACTCAGTAATCGACTCGAAAATATTTCTGTAAGCAAGACTGGAGCTTTTATCAGAGAAAGATTGAGAAATTTATTCTCTGGTTTTGAAGAATCTCCGTTTCAGAGTAAGCGACTTTATGTTATAAGTGATGACGTTTCCAAAATTGCTTCCATTCTGGAAGAAGAATTTGAAGAAGAGACCGAAACTATTTCTGTAAACCTATTAAGTACCGAACAGGTGAGTATTCAAAACACCTTTGTATCCCGTATTTCCAGCCCCTCAACAATGGTGGGTTTAGGTTTTCCTTTTACTCTGGAAGTTGAAGTTAAAAACTCTTCGGATGTTATTGCAGCTAATCAGTTTTTAACGCTTCAGGTGGAAGGAGAAATAGTTGGTCAATACCCTCTACAAATTAATGAGCAGGAAACACAAACGTTTTCTTTTGAGGTTATTCCCGAACAAGAGGGCGCGATAACAGGCAAGGCAATCATCGAAGGAGACGGATTTACCGAAGACAACGAATACTTTTTTTCAGTACAAATTCCGGATTCCCGTAACATTCTGATCGTAAATGAAGAAACTAATAATCCGAATGAAATTTCTTATACCAAAACTATTTTAGAAGCGCAGGGAGATGAAAATCAGCTTGCTTTCAATGAAGTGCTAATTTCTGAGATAAACTCAGTTAATATCGAAGACTTTGATGCGATTGTTTTTGACCGTTTATCAGAAGTTCCAGAGTTTTTATTCAGCGGCATCCAACAGTTTGTACAGAATGGAAAAGGGGTTGTTGTTTATCCGTCACCAACGGCTGACATTTCAAATTACAATGACTTTCTGGCGCTGTTTAATGCAGGTCGAATTAATGGCATCGCCGGAGATTATACTTCGTTTAATCCCATTGCGGAAGGATCGGTAATTTTAGAAGACCATCCGGTTTTTGATGGACTATTTGAAAGAGAAGACGATGAAGATCTGATTTTTGCCGCTCCTGATATTTATTATTACCTGAAATTAGAAACCGGGAATACCGGTTTGGGATTAAATATTATTGAAATGAATAACGGAGATCCCTTGCTTAGAGAGAAGAAGTTCGGGGAAGGCAGATTACTATTTTATGCAATTGGGAATGATCCCGGTTGGTCAAATTTTCCTGTAAAGGCACTTTTCGCTCCCGCTAATTACCGAAGTATATTATATACTGCTTCGCTTGAAGAAGGAGGTTTGAAAAATTCAATACTCGGCAATGATTTTGAATGGCAGGGTACTGTAGATGCATCTTCAACAGAATTGGTATACGGCAATGAAACTATTCAGGTTGAACCAAGAAATTTAGGTGGACGAATTGCATTGAAATATCGGGGATACGACTGGACTCCGGGATGGGTAACTGTAAGTGACGGAACCAACTCATATAAAATAGCACTGAATTTATCTGAAAGTGAATCTGTTTTTTACGATAATATTGCTACAGAATCAGATTTCAATATTGTAGATGCGGGTTCGTTGACATCAGAACAGTTAGCTTCGGAAATCCAGACCAGCGGTTTTGGCAAAGAAATCTGGCAGTGGTTTATGCTGGCAGGATTGTTGCTATTAGTTACAGAAACTTTAGTATCCACATTTTATAAAGCAGAAACAGTTAGTTAGTGAAAGAACTCTTATCCATATTTTTTCAGGGAGTAATTGTACTGTTTACAATTGCATCTACTTTACTGGCCGGATATTCATTTTTGAACAAATTCCGCCTCAGAAAAGTAAGAATGAGCTGGAGAGCCGGAAAAATGAGAGGCTATCCTTTATTCGCTACCGTTTTTTTAGTGTTGATTGGCGCATTGGGAATAACTGCTTTTGTACTTGAAGATACCAGCCGGTTCCCTGTTTTTGCTTGTTATGTGTGGATTGGATGCATGTGGTTCGTATCAAGTTATCTGGCATCCAAACATTACATAACTGATTATGGAATAGTCAAAAATATCAACGAGCCTTCACAAACTATTCCATGGTTCCAAATTCTAGATCAATTCCAGAGGGAAGTTAAGGGAGGTGCCGAGTATTCATTCTCATATTCCGAAATGGATAAAAGTCTGACTTCAGGGTTCAAACAGTTGAAGATTTATGTTCCTGAAAACAGAAAAAAGGAATTCGAAAAAATCGTATCTTTAAAGCTTAAAAACAGGTTTGAAGGACAGGAAATCCCTGAAATCGATCTTAAAAATTTACAAAACGACCAATAGAGAAGAGATAGTTTATTGTTAGACGACGTTAAAAATTCTGACATAGAAAAAGAAAGAGTGATGCTGGTTGGGCTGTATGGTCCTGATACCACCAGATTCCAGGCAGAAGAATATTTGGAGGAGCTGGAATTGCTTGCCGATACTGCCGGCGGAATTACCATCGAGAAAGTTTTGCAGAATAAAACGCAGCCCGATATATCTACTTTTGTAGGTAAAGGAAAGGTTAAAGAATTAAAGACTCTCAAGTCAGAAAAGAACATTGATACCATCATTTTTGATGATGATTTAACCCCAACTCAGGTTCGGAATATCGAAGCGGGAACCGATGCAAAGATTTTAGATCGCAGTGCTTTGATTCTGGATATTTTTGCAGCAAGAGCAAAATCTGCGGCAGCCAAAACCCAGGTGGAACTGGCACAGCTTCAATATTTGCTTCCGCGGTTGACGAGATACTGGACTCACCTCTCCCGTCAGAAAGGTGGAATCGGAACGAAAGGTCCCGGGGAGACACAGATTGAAACTGACCGTCGAATCATTGGTCAGCGGATTGCCACATTAAAAGACAAACTTGAAAAGCTGGATAAGCAACGGGTAACTCAAAGAAAGGGGCGTGAAGGAATGCATCGGGTTTCTTTAGTGGGTTATACGAATGCAGGTAAATCCACCCTGATGAATGCATTTACACAAACCAATGTGTTGGCAGAAAACAGGTTGTTTGCCACACTTGATTCTACAGTTCGCCGCCATGAACTTGAAAATCATACGATACTTTTATCTGACACAGTAGGGTTTATTCGAAAATTACCTCACAATCTGGTAGAGAGTTTTAAATCTACCCTGGATGAAGTGCGGGAAGCAGATGTTTTGCTGCACGTAATTGACGGATCAGCTAAAATGGCACATGAATACAAAGAAGTAGTGGATTCCACGCTCGAAGAGCTTGATGCGACTAACAAGCGAACCATTATTGTATTAAACAAAGTGGATAAAATGGATTCTAATCAGGTGCGCGAGATGAGATCAGATTATCCGGAGGCAGTTTTTGTATCTGCAGAGCAAAGCATCGGGCTTGATGAGTTGGAAGAGCGTATCGAAAAAATGATAGAACTCGATTATCAGGATCATACGCTTCAAATACCTGTGAGTAAATACAAAGCGGTGGCTTTTATCCATGAAAATGCCAATGTGGAAGAAGAGCGTTATGAAGGTAGTGATGTGGAAATGACATTCAGTATGGCAAAAAAAGATTTTGAGCAACTTTCGCATCTATTGAATACTATAGGAGCCAACGGAGAAGTTGTATAAGTATGTTAGTTAACGAAATTCTAAATACAGAAATAGCCCCGCTAAAGCTTTCAGATCCGGTTTCTTTGGCTTTGGCGAAAATAGACCTGCTTCATATCAACAAATTTGTGGTTGTTGATGATGAAAATAAAATTCAGGGGATGATAAGCATTGAAACACTTGCTGAAGTAGTAGATGAAGACACACTACTTAAAGAACTTCCTTTGGATGATGTGATTTGGGTGACTAAAGCAGAACATATTTTTGAAACTACGCGAAGAATGTTCGCTCAGGAATTATATGTACTCCCGGTTGCGGATTCGGAATTAAATTTTCAGGGGTTGGTCAGGAAAAGGGAAGTGCTGAATGCACTGGGTGAAATTTTTAATCTGGCTACTTACGGTTCAGTAATTACCATCGAACTAAGCCAGATGGATTACACGCTGACCGAAATTGTCAGAATTATTGAAACTGAAGAAGCAAAAATATTGGGAGTTGCCGTTCAACAACCAAGTGATGAACTGGATTCAATCCGGGTTTCTATAAAACTGAATCTGGAAGATTCGTCGGTTGTAAGCGCTGCTTTGAGACGTTTTGGATATATAATTGTATCGGAAGCCCAGAGCCAGGATTTAGAAAATAAATTTTCTGACCGAGCTGACGAACTTATTCGCTATCTTGACATATAAGGAATAAATCAGAATTTATATTATCCCGATTTATGCACCCAAAGGTTCATTACTGTATTCTTTTTATCCTCATCGTCGCTCCCGGTTTAGCATTTGCACAGCAAATCCAATCTTCCTATTCAGATACCTACCAAACCGGAATTACTTTATATGAAAAGGGATTCTTTGAAGAATCTCTTCAGCACTTCGAGAAGTTACAGAGGAATTCTTCGAAAGCTGAAATCAGACCTTTCGCTGACTACTATATTGCGAGAGCCAAAACAGGTATAGATTCCAGTCGGATAGAATATTTTTACCGGGATTTTATCAGGAACTACCCTAAGCATGAACTTTCTAAAACCTTACTCAAAGATTTAGGACATCGCTTTACAAACACTGGTAGATATGATGAAGCCATTAATTACTATCAGCAATCTCTGAAAACGTATAACACGACTGCATCCGCAGCAGAAACTGAATATTGGGTAGCAGAAGCGGCGGCCGAGAATGGTAATAATAATGCATCCAGAAATTACTTTCTTCAGTTAGCTGATAACTACCCGGAAAGCGAATGGGCTCCGAAAGCACTTTATGCCCGCGGACGTTTATATTTGTCTGATAACAAATTCGATTCTTCATCCATTGCTTTTGAATTGTTGGAAGAGCGGTATCCCCGGGATCCAATCACACGAAGAGTTGGAACTGCGCTTGGTGAATCCTATTATCAGCAGGAAAAATACAGAGAAGCCATCGAAGCTCTGAATAACGCGATGACTTACCTCGATCCCGAGTCGAAAGAAAAGGCCGTATTTCTGATTGCTGAGAGCCACAACTTTTTAGGAGAATTCAAGAAATCATCAACGGCTTATCTGGAATATCTGAATCTTACCAAAGGTACCGATAAAGAAAGAAGTGCCCATTATGGTTTGGGTTGGTTGTATCATAAACAACAAATTTTTCACTGGGCAGCGGATTCCTTCGAGAAAGCGGCAAAAGGGAATGACGAACTCGCCAGAAAAGCGCTCTATTATCAGGCCATTAACCAAAAACTTGGCGGACAATATGAAAACTCGTTGAACACTTTTTCTGAATTTGGCGAGAAATATAAAACCGGACTTTGGGTTGAGCAGGCATTTTACGAGTGGGCAATTTCCTCTTTTGAAGCCGGTCAATACGGAGATGCCATTGAGACTCTTTTAACATTAATTCGGAATGAAGATAATCTTCAGGATCCGGGCAAAATTTATACTCTGTTGGGCGAATCTTATTTTGCCAATAACGAATTTACCAGAGCAAGCGCGGCTTTTGAAGAAGCAGAAAAAGTAGCAGATATAGACCCGGCGCTTCGCCGACAAGCACGTTTTCAGAAAGCCTGGATTCTTTATCGTAATCAGGCTTATGAACAAGCTCAACCTATTTTTGAATCCGTATATGCGGAAACACCAACTACTGATATTGGTGCGGAAGCACTTTTCTGGAGTGCAGACAGCTACTATAAGCTTCGACAATATGGAGATGCTGCTCAGAGATTTTCAATATTCATAAGAAACTATCCGGACAAAGAATTAATTGGAGCTGCGCGCTATTCTTTGGGATGGAGTTATTTTGTTTTAGGGCAATATGACAAAGCTGTGGAACCATTTGAGGCTTTCTTGAATGACTACAATCCACCGCCCATAGCACTTTTCCCATACGATACAGACACTCAACTCAGAATTGGAGATTCTTACTATGCATTGGGGGAATATCGTCAGGCAATAAACTTTTATAACAAGGCGATCGGCGCTGAACCGGGTGGCGATTATGCGATGTTTCAGGTGGCGAACAGTTATTATCGTTCAGGAAGAACATTTGAGGCAGTTACTACTTTCCGACGAGTTCTGAGGATTTATCCATTCAGCAGATTGAGAGAGCAGGCACAGTATAACATTGCTTACATCTATCTGAATTCGGACAATTATTCTCAGGCTATCGAAGAATTTCAAACGGTAATCAGTAAATATCCGGGAACGGAATGGGCAGCTCGCTCTCAATATAATATTGGAGATTCTTACTATAATGCCGGCGAATATGCTCGGGCTATTGAAGCTTACAAAAATGTACTGAAGAACTATCCAAGGAGCTCTTATATCATTGATGCGGTGAATGGAATTCAATATTCTCAGCTTTCTTCAACCGGAGTGGACAGCAGTTCTGCTGTATTAGAAGATTTCCTTAGCAACAATCCAAGCAGTGGAACCGCAGACCGACTTAGATATCGTCAGGCTGAAACGGTATACCAGACCGGAGATTACGAAACGGCAATCAAAGAATTTCGACAGTATTTAAGAATCACCAATTCCGATAACTTAGCTCCGGAAGCGTATGCCAATTTAGGAGATTCCTACAGACAAACCGGAGATATTGAAAAAGCAATCGATGCCTATCAAACTATAATAGATGAATACCCGAATGATGACCAGGCTCCGGCGGCATTGATCACATTAGGTAACTTGTATTTTGAGAAAGGAGAATTCGAAGTATCGCATGATTATTTCGAGCAGTTACTTAACAAAGCATCGCGCTACAAGCAGGAAGCCTATGTAGGGATGGGCAATGCCAGTTTAGCATTGGAAAATATTGGCAGGGCTGAAAACGAGTTTGAAGAAGCCCTGAAGGTTAATGCGTCGAATCCTGCAGCAAATGTTGGGCTTGGAAAAGTGGCTATCGAACAAAGAAATTATTCAGAAGCGGAGAATTTACTTACTCCGATTGCAGAAAGAAGTACAACAGTTAGCGGAGCTGAAGCACAATTTCAATTGGGTAGAATTCAGCAATTACAGGAGAATTATGAGACCGCCATTGAAAGTTATTCGAAAGTGAGAGTACTTTTTGAAGCATTTGAAGTATGGGTTTCTCAGGCGTTATATAATTCTGCGGAATGTCATATTCGTTTAGGTAATCGTGGAGATGCAAACAGCATTTTAAACGGAATTATTGAGAAGTATCCTGATACAGAAGGTGCACGAAAAGCTCAGGAATTATTGGGTTCTACACAGTAATAAAAAGGTAAGATTAGAAGTCTTGTATATGTGAATATTAGGTAATCAGTTGGCACAAAGTCTAATAAGGAAAGTCATCGCCCGGCGAATGCAGGCGATCTGGATAGTTAAATAAGTGCAATTACCTAATTATAGATCCGGATTCCCTGCATTCGCGAGGGAATGACTATTTATGATTTTTTAAACGGTCCTTGAATTCTCTAACTTTAAAAAGAAATACCTTCTGTAAGGTTACTTACACATGAAAGATAACACCCGAAATAAACTCGAATGAACCAAACTGTACCTCCTGTTTCATCTCTAAAAGGCTCGATTAAGCCGCCACCCGATAAATCCATTTCTCAACGGGCAGCTATTTTCTCTCTGTTATATGAAGGGGCATCAGAAATTGTTAATTATTCGAAGGCGGAAGACCCACAAAGTACGTTGCAATGTGTTCAGGATTTGGGAGCCGAAGTCGAAAAAACCGGAGCCAAGCTGATTATAAAAGGTGTAGGGAGAGTAGGAATCAAAGCTCCGAAGGATGATTTAGACTGCGGAAACTCAGGCACGGCCATGCGTTTACTTTCAGGTGTAATTGTAGGATCAGGAAAACAAGTCCGTTTGGTGGGCGATGCCTCGCTTTCCGGCAGAACCATGACCCGAATTATTGATCCACTGGAAGAAATGGGTGCTCATATTTTAGCAAGGAACAGCGCGTATGCACCTTTAATGATTACCAGAGAAGATGCCCTTAAACCTATGGACTTCGAGCTTCCGATTCCGAGTGCTCAATTAAAATCGTGTATTTTGCTTGCAGGGTTATTTGGCGAAAAACCGACCCGAGTTATTGAAACATTGACAAGCCGTGATCACACCGAGCGATTACTGGAATTGAAGCAAGAACATCAGGATGGAAAGAAAATTATATCAGCTTCGATAAATGATGAAATTCCGAACCAAAGCTATACCATTCCGGGTGATTTCTCAGCAGCAGCTTTTTGGTTAGTGGCCGGGTGTATAGTTCCTGGTTCTGAAATTCGACTGGAAAATTGTGGTATCAATCCCACAAGAAATGCACTAATGGGAATACTTCAGGAAATGGGAGCTGATATCTCTATAGAAAATGAACGGGATGAAGGTGCAGAACCGGTGGCTGATATTGTTGTTAAAAGTTCTGATTTGAAATCTATCAATATTCCGAAAGATAGAATCCCTAATTGTATTGATGAACTTCCGATTTTATCGGTAGCGATGAGTTTTGCTTCAGGTGTTTCTGAAATTCGTGGGGCAGAAGAACTTCGCCATAAGGAAACCGATCGAATAATGGCAATGAGTAAAATGCTTTCCGGAGCAGGAGTAAATTTTGAAGAATTTGAAGACGGACTGGAAATCCAAGGAAATCCGGATCATTCTTTTGCGGGAGCTACATTCGAAAGCTTTCATGATCATCGAATTGCAATGGCTTCAGCTATTTTATCTTTGAAAGGAAAAAGCAGTTCAGAAATTCTGGATGCCGATTGTGCAGCCGTTTCTTATCTGGAATTTTGGGAGGATTTGGCGGAGGTGAGTGAGTAAAGGCGCATGGCCTGTTGGTAAGAAAGACCATCCTTCAAAGGCAAACTACGCCGTAGGCATCCCGGAGGGAAAGTCCTTAACGTATGTGATGGTATCTTTTTTATAAAGTCACTCAGAGCAAATCAACGAAGCTTTGCTTAGTTGATGCTGCGAAGAGTCTGCACAATTAACGAGCTTAGCCAAATTCCATTTGTGAAGATTCATTGCTTGGTAACTCGCTCTGAATGACCTTATCAGTAAGGCTTATACAATTGAAATACACACAAAACCAATCAAAGCATTCCAACCCAATCAGCGAAATCAAAGATAAAAATCAGTGATTCATCAGCGGTCCTTCTGCCACTTTTGTCTTCCGACTGACTTCCCGACAAACTTCATCTGACACCTTTTCTTTCACTCAAAAATCAGCCTGAAAAAAATTCATTCTCAGTTTGTCGCACTGGCAGACCACACTTTTAAAGCCCGTATTGGCATTTCTCTTGTAATAATTACAATGAATTTGATAAACCAATAATCAAAACAAGAGGTCAAAAGTTATGGCACTTATTAAATATTCAAGACCAAATACAGATTTATTTTCAAGAAGATTCAACGACATCGTTGACGAGATGTTTAACAATGGAACCAACTATCGCAAGGATGGTTTCATGCCAAATGTAGATATCGCTGAAAGTGAAACTCAATTTGAAATTTCAGCAGAATTACCGGGTCTTCAAAAAGATCAAATCAGTATTGATTTGGAAAACGGACGCCTAATCATTAGTGGTGAGCGTAAGTTCGAAAATGAAGAAGAAGGAAAGAACTATCACAGAGTAGAAACTTCTTACGGAACATTCTCCCGTTCTTTCTACCTACCGGACAGCATTGATGAAGATACCATCAACGCAACTTACACAGATGGTGTATTAAACATTACTATCGACAAGCAAGAAGAAAAAGTGAAGAAGAAAATTGAGATCAACTAATCTCAATATCCGTAGTTAATAGTTAGTTAATATCCGGATTGCGTGAAAACAATCCGGATTTTTATTACAAGTTGTAAAGCATATACAATTTGATGGAAAGCTTTCGTTGTAGCAACGATTTAAACTATAAATATCATCAAGATTAAGATTATGAAAACAACAGTAAGAAATATATTCGGAGTTGCAGCAGCAATATTGTTGTTGCTCGGGGTTAACGTGATGACAGAAAACACCTCCGTTTCAGTTCCGGATTATGATACAGAAGTGACTTCTGCAGAAAATAGATCAGTGGCATCTTTATTAGACTTGAATAACGCCATTGTCGATATCGCGGAAAAGACCAATCCTGCTGTGGTAATGATAACCACTGAAAAAGTGCAGGAGCGAAGAGTAATGCAAAATCCGTTCTCACAATTTTTCGGAAATCCATACGGACAAAGAGATCCTGAAACCAGAGAATATACACAACGGGGATTGGGTTCCGGAGTAATCGTATCTGAAGAGGGATACATCCTAACCAACAATCATGTAATTGAAAATGTAGATGAAATCAAAGTTCAGTTATTTAATGGTGATGAAGTTGAAGCTGAATTGGTGGGTGCAGATCCTGCCACAGATATTGCTGTAGTTAAGATCGATGTAGACAATTTACCGACAGCAAAAATTGGTAATAGTGAAGGTTTAAAAGTGGGCTCTTTTGTTTTGGCAATCGGAAGTCCGTTGAGCCAAAACTTAGCGCATACCGTTTCTTTCGGAATTGTTAGTGCAAAAGGACGATCTATTGGATTAATTGGACAAGGCGCCGGCTATGAAGATTTCATCCAAACAGATGCGGCTATCAATCCCGGAAATTCGGGCGGAGCGCTTATTGATATGAATGGAGAATTAGTTGGAATCAATTCAGCAATAGCTTCGCGTTCAGGGGGAAATGATGGAATTGGATTTGCAATCCCGATCAATCTTGCCAAAAGAATTATGGATGATTTGATTGATGACGGTGAAGTTTCTCGCGGATATCTTGGACTTTATTTTGGTGGCGAAGTGGATCGCACCATGGCAAGAGCTTTAGGGCTTGACGATGCTCGCGGAATCATCGTTGCAAGAGTTGAAGAAGATGGTCCATCAGATAAGGCCGGTCTAAGAGAACAGGATGTAATTGTAGCAATAAACGGCGAGCAAATTACAAGCTGGGAAATGTTTCGTTCTAAAGTAGCTTCCATGAAACCGGATGAAAAAGTTGATTTGGATATTATCCGGGATGGAGAAGAGCAAACCTTAGAAGTGACTTTAGGTGAACGCGAGGAAGAAATTGCTTCAGCGGTAACTCCGGAGAAATCTGAAACCATGGAAGAAAAGCTCGGATTCAACGTCACTGATTTAGATGACAGAATTCGCCAACAGCTTGAATTGGAATCATCAGTAGATGGAATTGTGGTTGAGCGAATAAAAGAGAGCAGCAATGCTTATGAACGTGGTCTTCGCCGTGGAGATGTTATTACTTCGGTGAAAAATCAGAAAGTTGAGACTGTGAGTGATTTCTTTGATGAGTTGGAAGAAATCGAAGAAAAGGGCGATGAAGTGGTCCTTCTGAAAATAATTCGACAAAATGGGAACCAATTCATCGCTTTTGAGTTAGAGTAGTATCCTATTTATTGTACCCCGAAAAAGCAAAGCCAGTTCCCTGATACGGATCTGGCTTTTTTTATTCGCTTCAATATAAGTTGCGGTTGAAAAAATAACGAACACTTGCATTCACCGACCAAAAGAATTCATTCTGATCTTGATCGACATTAACATCTGATATTGTTCTGTCTAATCTTCGATGCTCAAGCGATAAACCAGCAGATAAAGACATTCGGTTTTCTATGAAATATGATAGTTGACCGGAAAGTTGTGAGATAAATCTTACAAAGTCGTCGTCTCTGGAATCTTTGATTTCTTCAGTAAAGAGTGAATTATCTAATGAGGAATTAAATTGGAAGCGATCAGCAAAGTTCCACTGCCAACTCAAAGAAAGGTTTGTGAAATTAGCCCATTCCTCTCGTATGTCTCTTTCTAATGGAAATATCGTTCTGCTCACAAAAGATATATTAATTTGGTGATACAAATTTAGATTCTTATACCAATCTCCGTCCACATTAACGGATGCAAATCTTTGTATAAAAAAATCTCTCGTTTCATTGGTAGTTTGACCGTTTTTATTCTCAATTCTTCTCAGATTATTAGCGTAAGAATATTCACCGGATATTGAGAAAGAGTATCCTTCAAATCTTTGCCCAAGATTTTCGCTGAAAACATCATTCAAGTAAAATAAATCAAAAGCTTCAAGTTGGTCCAATCTGTCATTTACTCCTGAATTTATATCTCCCCAAAAGCTTTTTAAAAACCGATCTTTAGTACGTTGATAACCTTGTACTTTAGTAAATGTTTCAGCCGTATTAATGATCTCTTGATTACTAAAGCTTGAATTTCCAAGTGACTTATATCTTTCATTCACCCTAAGTGCGCGAAGCATAGGGGTTACATTTCGTAAACGACCAAAACCAACCCCAAAACTTGGAGTTAATCTTAAATCTCTGGTTTTAGATATTGACTCACTATTGGTACCCGGAACGTCGTTTCTTTCTGTAGAACTTCTGGAATAATTAATATTAGAGTTAAGTCCGGCTGTGAAAAATAGATCTGTACTAAAATCTGAATATTCTTTTATTCTGAATGAAATCTGTTTACTGATTCCGGTCTGGTTCGCTATATCTTCCTGCTTTGAGTTATTGATTTGGTTATTAAAGGTATCTTCATCCTCAATAGTTCTTTTTAATCCTGATGTTCCTAAAGAGACAAACGAATCAAAATCTATAATTCTATCCTCACTTTCTTGGTAAAGTTCAAACCGCGGGGTTACGCCCAAATTAAAACTTCCGGTTGAAGCGTCTCTGTTACTTAATCGATAAGACGGATCTCCTGGTTCTTCTCGCTGACTTCTTAAATCTTGATTTGCACCTGATAAGCCAAAAGTACCTGAAGAAATTGAAAAATTACTATACCCCCAATCCGGTAAACGATAATCGATCAGATATTTAAAATCTGTAGAGTCAGAAAATCCGACAGATTCCTGAGCCTGAAGTTGGAGGGTTGATAATGCAAGAAGTAAAGAAAAGAGAGACAGAATTTTTTTCATTTATAGTTTTATTCTGATTATAAATTGCTTTGAATATGAATTTCGACAAGTTAAGATTTTATAGCATGTTAATGCGGGAATATTTAGGAAAATATGCTATTCCGTCAGCCCTTTCTTTTGGCACGATTTTGGGATTATTCAGATTGAAATCAACAAAAAGAGAAAAAATATGAATCTGAATAAATATACGCTTAAAGCACAAGAGACCATTCAAAAGGCATTAGAGCTGGCACAGTCAGGAAACAATCAGGCATTGGAACCGGCTCATGTTTTAAAAGCTTTTTTGATTGATGGGGAGAACGTAGTTGTCAACCTATTGAACAAATTAGGAGCAAATCTACGAACAGTAGAAGAGCAGGTTGATCTGGAATTAAATAAGCTTCCTAAAGTTCAGGGAGCTTCCGTTTCAGGACAGTATTTATCAACTACATCCAAAGAAGCATTTGATAAAGCGCAAAAAGAAGCAACCGCACTGGGGGATGAATACATCAGTTCCGAACATATTCTGATTGGGATTACAGAAACCAAAGGATTGGTTTCATCCACACTGAAAGATCAGGGAGTTACCAAAGAGAATATTTTAAAAGTATTGACCGATGTTCGTGGTAGTCAAACAGTGGATGACCCGAATGCCGAAAGCCGCTACGGTGCGTTGAAAAAGTACGCCCGTGATTTGAATGAGCTGGCGGAGAAGAATAAATTAGATCCTGTTATTGGTCGCGATCAGGAAATTCGCCGGGTAATGCAGATTTTAACTCGCCGAACAAAAAACAATCCCGTATTGATTGGTGAGCCCGGCGTTGGAAAAACAGCGATTGCTGAGGGTATGGCACTTCGAATTGTAAGAGGAGATGTTCCCGAAGGACTGAAAACGAAAAGAATCGTGGCCTTAGATATGGGAGCTTTGGTAGCCGGAACCAAATTTCGTGGTGAATTTGAAGAGCGTTTGAAAGCAGTGGTCAAAGAGGTTACCGATTCAGACGGCGAACTTATTCTGTTTATTGACGAGATTCACACTTTGGTTGGAGCCGGAGCAACTGAGGGCGCAATGGATGCCGCCAATATTCTGAAGCCGGCGCTCGCACGCGGCGAAATGCACGCCATTGGTGCAACCACTTTAGATGAGTACAGAAAGTACATCGAGAAAGACAAAGCACTTGAGCGACGTTTACAAACCGTTTTTGTAGGAGAACCTTCTATTGAAGATACCGTTTCCATTTTGCGTGGATTGCAGGAGCGCTACGAAGTTCACCACGGAGTAAGAATTACGGATGCGGCCATCGTAGCAGCAGCAGAACTATCTCATCGTTACATCGGAGATCGCTTTCTTCCCGATAAAGCCATTGACCTGATCGATGAATCTGCTTCAAGATTGCGATTACAGATTGATTCACTTCCTGAGGAACTGGATGGAATTGAACGACAAATTCGTCAGCTGGAAATTGAGCGCGAAGCATTAAAGCGTGAAAAAGATAAAGGCAAAATCAAAGGTATTGAAAAAGAACTCGCTGATCTGGAAGAAACCCGAAATACCATGCGGGTTCAGTGGGAGCAGGAGCGTGATACCATTCAGAATGCCAGAGAATTAAAGCAAGCGATCGAAACCAGTCGGAACGAAGCTGATAAAGCTGAACGGCAAGGGAATTACGAGCGCGTGGCAGAACTTCGTTACGGAACCATCACCAAGCTGGAAAAAGAGTTGGAAGAAACTAAAGCGAAGCTGGATGAGATGCAGGATTCCAAGGCGCTGCTAAAAGAAGAAGTGGACGCGGAAGATATTGCGGATATCGTAGCACGCTGGACCGGAATTCCGGTGAAGAAAATGATGCAAAGCGAACGGCAAAAATTACTAATGCTGGAAGAAGAACTACACAAAAGAGTAATCGGTCAGGATCAGGCCATTGAAGCGGTCTCGAATGCAGTACGCCGCTCAAGAGCAGGCTTGCAGGATGAAGATCGTCCGATAGGTTCGTTTTTCTTTCTCGGATCGACGGGTGTAGGTAAAACCGAACTGGCAAGAACGCTGGCCGAATTTCTGTTCAATGATCAAAATGCCATGATCCGCATCGACATGAGCGAGTATATGGAAAAGCATTCGGTGAGTCGATTAGTTGGAGCGCCTCCGGGATATGTGGGATATGATGAAGGCGGACAATTAACCGAAGCTGTTCGTCGACAACCGTATTCGGTGGTGTTACTGGATGAAATCGAAAAAGCACACCCGGATGTATTCAATATTTTGCTGCAGGTGTTGGATGAAGGAAGGCTTACCGACAACAAAGGAGTCACGGTCGATTTCAAAAACACAATCATCATCATGACCAGCAACATTGGTTCGCATTTGATTGTGAATGAAATCGAGAAATCAGGTGGAGAACTGAGCGATGAAAAATATGCAGAACTTCAGAACAAACTGATCGATCAGTTGAAGCAAACTATCCGGCCGGAATTTCTGAACCGTGTGGATGATACCATTGTGTTCCATCCGTTGGGACAAGATCATATTCGGTCTATTGTGGATATTCAGCTCAGAAGAGTGCATCAGTTACTGGATAAGAACAATGTGAAATTACAAATTTCCGATCCGGTAAAAGACTGGCTCGCAGCGAGAGGCTACGATCCGGTATATGGTGCAAGACCATTGAAACGTGTTATTCAGCAAAATATCACCAACCGATTGGCAACTCAGCTACTTCAAAGAGATTCTGAAGAACCCATCGAATACGAAGCAACGATCTCCAAAGACAAAAACGAGATTGAATTTGCGGAAGTAGTCAACGATCCCGAAAAGTGGGCGAAAGAAGAGAATTGAACAATTAAGAATTGTTCAATTAAGAATTAGGAATAACTTCTACTCAAAAAATTCAAACAAAGCCGAGTCGTCATCCTGAATTTATTTCAGGATCTTAAGAAATGGCAGACAATTGAAATCAAACTTTGATCTAATCCTCTTGAGACCTATTGTGGAGTTACAGGGCTTTTCCTTCGGGAAGCAAGAGCTTCTCAACAGCATTTCGTGGCTAAGCTATGAAATGAGATAAAGAATATAGAGTTTGTATTAGTTTGATTTTTCTTATCATAAATAATGGGAAGAGTAAAATTTTTTGGCAAAATAGCATTAACCAATTTAATCCATATTCCAGGATTTTACTTAACTGCTTACCTCAGCATTATACTTTTTAAGATTTTAGGATTAGATACTTCTCAAAGTTGGGCTGAAGTTCTTTTAAGTAATCTATTTTGGATTCTGTACTCCTTTATTATTTTTGGTCTGCCAATATTAGCTATTGTTTATTTAGTACTTGTAATTTTTGACACAATAGCATTTAGGTATCTAAAATTGAATATCATTCAAACATTGGTAATCGAATGGTTGATAATTAGTACTCCATTTTTTTATTGGGCAATACGGTATGAATTTTGGATGTGGTTTACATTGTCTGCTTCTTTTTTTGTGACTCAATTGATGAGAAAAAAAGAAATTAAAAAAATGTTGGAAAAAGAATCACTTTCTAAACCCTAAACCCTAAACCCAGAATCCAATTTCCTGTTCCCCTCTTTATCATACACGGCATAAGTAAATCCTTGCTGAATGCTGTAGGCTCCGAATTCCCCATTTTTATTTAAGGCGAGGTAGCCGACTTGGGTGTTTTTAAGATCAGAGCCATTTCTTTTATTTCGGGAAATAATTCGGTCAACGGCAATTTTACAGGCTTCTTCCGGGGAGCGACCTTGTCTCATCATTTCAACGATCAACGCACTTCCGGCGGTTTTAACAACTTCTTCACCGAGTCCGGTGGCGCAGGCTCCGCCAATTTCGGGATCGACAAATAATCCGGCCCCAATAATGGGCGAGTCGCCCACACGACCATGCATTTTCCATGCAGCTCCGCTGGTAGTACAAGCCCCGCTTAATCTTCCTTCACTGTCGAGAGCAAGCATCCCTATTGTGTCGTGGTTTTCAATGTTTACTACTGGTTTATATTCGGAAGTTTTCAGCCAATCTTCCCATGCTTCTTTGGCTTTGGGAGTTAGCAGGTCTATTTCTTCAAATCCCTGCTCTTTGGCAAATTGCTGTGCTCCTTCTCCGGCAAGCATAATATGCGGAGTTTCTTCCATTACTTTACGAGCTACAGAAATGGGATTCTTATAATTTTGTAAGAATACTACCGCACCGCATTCGCCTTTATCATCCATGATACAGGCATCTAAGGTTACATTACCTTCACGATCCGGTCGACCGCCGTAACCTACGCTCATATTTTCGGGATCATTTTCTTCTACACGAACGCCCGCTTCCACGGCATCCAAAGCATATCCGTTGTTTCCAAGAATCTCCCAGGCGGCTTCATTTGCTTTAATAGCTGTATTCCATGTAGCAATAACAATGGGTTTATTTACTTCTGCAGAAGATTCTTTGGCACAGAAAGCACTTGCAAAAGGAATGGTTCCAATAAGTCCGGTTTTGAGGAATTGCTTTCTGTTAATCACAATCAGCCTTCAATTTTCAGAGGATGTGCTTCGGTATTGAATACATGTTTATCCAAATCGAACACCTTGTCATCAGCAAAAAGGAGGTAGGCATATTTCAGCGTTTCAGCTAAAAAGAAACTTTCCATATCGTCGCTTTTTTCCATGGTGGTCACATCAGCTAAAGCAGCATAGCCGGATTCTGTTCGGCAGTATTTAACTAAACTCTCAAACATCGTTTTTCCCATCTCACGATATTTTTCATCACCTGTAGCTTTGTAGAGATAGTACGCCGATTCAATATTTTCAGGTCGTAGAAAGTAGGCAGCATAATTCACACTCATGTCCGAGTAATCAATTCCTTCGGGCTCAATACGATGTAACTGCCACATTTTGAAGTTTGATTCCTGCACTTTTTTGGCGGTTTCTATATCACCGGCTAAAACCAGCAATCCAGGCATAAAAGCATCCAGTGCTCCATAGGTAGTTGCAGTTCGTTTTCCTGTATCCATATCGGCGCGACCGTACCAGGTTCCTGTGGCGACTTCATCAAGCAGATATTTTTCCAGAGCAGGCTCATGAGTCTCCCAGATTTCTTTAAAGTCTTCGTCTTTGAACAACAGCCAGGCTTTCAAAGCATATTCATAATAAGAATCAATCATTCCGCTGATGTGAGCTTCTTTGTTTTGCCACTCTCCGGTTTCCACATCAATAGTAGTGCCAACCAAGTCGATATCTGAACGACGATCATACAAAGCCAGCATTGCTTTTTTGGCGCTGTTGTAGAACACGGAATCTCCGGTATGTTTGGTCAGAGTTCCGAATTCCAGCATTAGTGTACCGATTTCTGCAGGATTGTTGACCTGCCATTCGGTTTCTCCGGATCGTAGATTTACACGACCATAAGTCATACCTGTCTTAGAATCGAAAGCGGGAAGTAATCTGTTTCCTAAATCTTCTGCAAGCTCTAAAAAACGTTCATCTCCATCCATTTCATAAGCTGAAAGTAGACCGCCCAACAACCGAATGGTAATTTCAAAATTTGAAACAAAGAAGTCCTGATCGAAAGAAAGCTGTTCAAAAATGAGTTTTTTGGTTTCTGCAGCTTCTTCATCCAAACCCATTAAGAGCATGGTGTCGTAAGCGTCAACCGGAGTCATAAGAAGCGAAGCATCGTACCAGTTTTTCCCGGACTTCGACAGCGGTTTTAACGCATCCATTCCCCAGGCGTGTTCTTTGTAGCCATTCCAGGCATGTAGAAACTCTGTTTTAATCTGCTCCGCCATTTTCGGATCTTCTTTCTGCTTAGTAGTGCAGGAAAGGGTGCTTGCTAAAAGAATAAGTAGAGCTTTTTTCATAAAATTAGTTTGTTGGTCGGTGTTCAGGTTCCGAAGCCCAGTTTTTATTTGGAGAATTCCCCATCTGAAAGATGAGCTCGCCTCCGTTCATAATTTCATCGTGAGTGATATAGCTTCTAAATAATGGTTTGCCATCCAAAGTAGCTGACTGAATGTAGATATTTTCATCCGAAAGTTCACGGGCGCTTACTTTAAAAGTCTTTGCAGGAGAGAGGTTTATTGTAACTTCATCAAATTGTGGAGTTCCGATAACATATTCTCCCGAGACCGGATTAACAGGATAAAATCCCATAGAAGAAAATATATACCAGGCTGACATCTGACCACAATCTTCATTGCCGCTTAATCCGTCAACTTCTGTAGAATATTGAGTGTGCATAATCTGATGCAGAATTTCCTGAGATTTCCATGGTTTTCCTGCGTAATTGTATAAATATCCGATATGATGACTGGGTTCGTTTCCATGTGCATACTGCCCGATGAGACCCGAAATATCCGGTGAAGTGTTTTCTCCTGTAATTTCAGAATCTTCATTGAATAGCGAATCCAGTCTGTCTGAAAAAGCTTCGTCACCGCCCATCACTTCGATGAGCTTATCCACCTGATGAGGTACGAACCAGCTGTGCTGCCAGGCATTTCCTTCAGTATAATCGGTATTAACCCGGTGATTGGATCGCTTCGGATCAAATGGAGTCACCCAATTCCCCTCGGTAGTTTTTCCACGCATGAATTTGGTCTCCGGATCGTACACATTTTGCCAAAAGCCTGAGCGTACGATGAAATGCTCATATTCGCTTTCCTTTTCCAGTGCAAAAGCCATTTGAGCAATTGCCCAGTCATCGAAAGCATATTCCAGAGTTTTGGTGACCGACTCATGTTCCAATTCAGAAGGGATGTACTGATATTTTCGATACAAATCCGTTCCGCGTTGATTTTGCATAGCACTTGCTTTCATGGCTTCAAAAGCCAATTCAGCATCATAATCCCGAAAACCTTTCAGATAAGCATCCGCAATAACGGGAACAGCGTGATATCCGGTCATAGTATTGGTTTCATTTCCGTGCAATTCCCAAACGGGTAACAATCCTTTTTCTTCATAAAACTCCAGCATGGTATTAATCATGTCATTCACCCGCTCAGGATTGCTGATAGTGAGAAGGGGATGTTGAGCCCGAAAAGTATCCCACAGCGAAAAAATGGTGTATCGGGTTTCGTCCTGGTTGGCATCCGAATATAAAACCGGAGCTAACTTGGTATGATACAGCGAAGTGTAGAAAATGGTTTTCTTTTCTTCATTTCCTTCAACCTGAAACTTGCTGAGTTCATTATCCCAAGCCATTTCGGCAAAGAGCTTGGTTTCATCGAAATCCCACTCTTCAAGTGTGGCTAAGTTTGCCAGAGCTCCTTCTTCGCTATTCGGAGAGATAGCGATTTTTGTAAGAAGTTCTCTTCCGGAATCTTCAAATTTCAGCATTCCGAAAAGCTTTTCTTCACCATAAAATTTGACAGAATCTATATTTATTTTTCCTGTGTCCAATTTTTCAAAATAGAAGTCTTCAGAAAATTCCATTGCAAAATAAACATGCTGATCGTTAGCCCAACCGGATGATCTACGATAGCCTATCAGCTTTTTAACTTCTTCATCTTCAATGACTCTGAAATATCCTTCTGTAAAAGAATCCCAGTTAAGACTGTAGCCGAGGTCAAGATTCAAATATTTTGAATCCCCGTGTTCGAAAGTGAAACGGTATAATGCCACCCGTTCAGTGGCCGTCATTTCTGCATTGATGTTATAATCTTCAAGAAACACACTGTAATAACCGGGAGACCCTTTTTCTAAATCGTGAGAAAATTTGGAGGCGTAACTTCTCTTACTTTCATACTTAACAGAATCAGCCAAAGAAACCGGACGATTTGTGGGCATGATCAAAATATCATTCAAATCCCCAATTCCCGTTCCTGATAAATGCGTTTGAGCAAAGCCGGTGATAATACTATCTGAATAATGGTAACCCGAAACCCAATTCCAACCGGGTGTTCCGTTAACCGGTCCGGGTTGAATCATTCCAAAAGGTAAAGTAGCTCCGGGATACGTGTGTCCGTGACCGCCCGTGCCAATGAATACATCTACGTATTTGTTGGGAGATTCGTAGTTGGAGCAGCCAATGGTGAAAAAGAGAAGGAAAAGAAATAAAAGCGTTTTTTTCATATCAGGATGATACGAAAGACTTTTAAATTTGAATAATTTCATCATTTCTAAGAATAGAATTCCAACACGTAGACTAAGCGGGGATAAATCCCACTGCTTGCTTATGTTAGATGTGGAATTATGATCATAATCAAGTAGGGACTTTAGTCCCGGATTAAAGGCAAAGATTTATGAAATCATCAGTTTCAATCGGCGGTCAAAAACTCTAAAAACCTCTGAACAGCCCTTCCGCGATGGCTGATTTCATTTTTGGTATCTGAATCTAATTCTGCAAAGGTTTTTTCAAATCCTTCAGGCAGAAAAACAGGATCGTAACCAAAGCCTTTTTCTCCCCTTTGTTCCCTAATGATTTCACCTTTACAAACTCCTTCAAAAGTGAATTCCTGATCTCCGACAACCAAAGCAACTACGGTTCTGAATTGAGCAGTTCGGTCAGACTTTTCTTTCATTTCCGAAAGCAGCTTCAGCACATTATCCTGATAGGTTACATCTTCTCCCGCATAACGAGCTGAATAAACACCCGGCGCTCCATCCAAAGAATCAACTTCCAGTCCGGTATCATCCGCTAAAGCAGCGATTCCCGTTTGTTGATGAACATACCGGGCCTTTTTTAAAGCGTTACCTGCCAGAGTTGACTGATCTTCTTCCACTTCTTCCAGTTCAGGAAAATCGAGCGCTGAAAAAACTTCGATTCCAAGATCAGAAACCAGTTGCTTCATTTCCTCGATTTTATGCTGATTTCGGGATGCAAGTATCAGTTTATCCATCAAGTAATTCTTCTTTTCTTGGATTTAACTTGTAGTATAGGTTGATAGCGCTGCCGAATGTCAAAAGTGCATTTAGAGCAATGTACACCCACTCTTCAATTAGAATGGAATGAACGGTAAGAAGTGCACTGGAAGAAACATACATCAGTATAAAAGCCAGGCTAATATCTGTTTTTCCCATTTTAATGGTTTGCCAGGTTTGGGGAATCCACGCCCCAATCAGGATTGCAAATCCGGTCCATCCTAAAATTTCTATTCCGCTCATGATATTCGATTTTGAATTTCTTTGATTGCTTTCATATTCAATCTGGGTCCATATTGAGATACAATTTTTGAAGAAGCCAGACTTGCAAGCTTACCAGAACCTGCATAAGAATGTCCGTTAGTAATTCCATACAAAAAGGCTCCGGCAAACATATCTCCGGCACCATTGGTATCTACAGCTTTTACTTCATAAGGCTCAATATCGATGAAAGTATCACCATCAAAGATCATAGCTCCATTTTTACCTTGAGTGATCACAAATTTCTTGGCAAATTTTTTGAGTTCTTC
This sequence comes from Balneola sp., assembly GCA_965267565.1. GTDB lineage: Bacteria > Bacteroidota > Rhodothermia > Balneolales > Balneolaceae > Balneola. Next base: position 1,515,177 of record OZ254085.1, on the reverse strand, counting down.
ACGGGCAACATTTACGTTTTTACTATCTGTAAATTTCAGTGCTTCATCCTCATTACAGAAAAGCAAGTCTACTCCGTCTCCGATTACTTCATGAAATAATCCTTTAAAACCTTCTACAATGGATGGATCTGAAAGAGTAATGGAAGTTTTAGTCCCGTTTTTGTCAGCGAGTTGCTTGGTAAGCTTCATCGCTTCAAAAGCTGTAGGAGATGCAACTAAATAGCCTTCCAAATAGATATATTCAGAATCATTAATTGCCTGTTCATCTACTTCAGTAGTTGATAAAGAAGTGGTTATCCCAAGAAAAGTATTCATGGTTCGGTCGGCATCGTCTGTAATCATCACCAAACACTTTCCAGTGATGCCTTTCTCCCGTTGGATATTATCGAGGTTAGTTTTAATGCCTGCATCAGCAAGGTCTTTCAAGTAAAAATCCCCAAATTCATCATCGGCTACTTTGCACGAATAGAAAGCATTTCCTCCAAACTGAGAAACGGCCATAACTGTATTTGCTGCAGAACCACCTGATTTTCGATTCGCATTATAAGGATCTATTTCATTGATAAGAGTGGATTGAGTTTCTTCGTCAACGAGTGTCATCAATCCTTTTTTAATATCATGCTCGCTTAAAAATTCTTTAGACACTTCAAAATCGATATCGACTAATGCATTGCCGATACCATACACATCGTATTTTTTATTCATTAGTATAAATGGAGAAAATCAGTAGTTTTATTGAGCAAGAAAGTACGGACTCAACAACTTCTTTGAAAGCTTTAGACTATAGACCAATGAATCAGTTGAAATCATTTTTTTCATCAAGACTGAAGAAGAATCTTCCTGGTAAAACAGCCCAGAATAAAATGCGTCCATTACCCAAAGTAGAACGCAGGAACGATATGACCTATAAACCTGAATCGGATTCTTACCGAAACAGCAGCGTATTAGTACCGGTGATTATGTGGAAGGATGAACCTGAAATAATGTTTACGCTCCGAACAGCCGGAATTAAACATGGTGGACAAATTAGTTTTCCGGGCGGAGGAAAAGAAGGGGGCGAGACCATAGAAGAAACGGCTTTACGAGAAGCGCATGAAGAAACAGGCTTGGAACCCGAGAACGTAGAGGTGATAGGTCAACTCACGCCTTTGTTTGTAAACCACTCCAACAACATGGTGACTCCGGTTGTGGGTTTCGTAGAAAAGCAGCAGGAATTTTGCGCCAATCCGAATGAAGTAGACGAAATTTTCACAGTGTCAATTTCAAAATTGGTAAATTCAGAATTTGCACGAACGGAAGACTGGAAGTTACGTGAACTGGATTACGAAATTCCGCTTTGGGATGTACACGATGTTCCACTTTGGGGAGCAACGGCAATGATGCTGAGTGAGTTTATTGAGTTGTACCGTGAGTTTTTGAAGGGTTAACCGCAGAGAACGCAGAGAGGCGCAAAGGTTTTTCTTGAAGCCTTACGGCTTACCGTGGTGGATTAATTTTTCCAAAGTTTATATCAACTTCAGCTCGCTAATTAATCCCGATATCAACTTTGGAGAAGTTATACTCATTTTAGATTAAACTAGCCGCCTTTTTCCCAAAATTCATTCCCAATGCTACTCCCATTCCACTGAGTCCGGCAGCTAAAACACATCGAGGGCTTATTTTTTCTAAGAGGTATTTCTTCGTGTCTGTGAAACCCATAATTCCTGACCATTCATGATCAATTTCCCAACCAGCAGTCAGCTCTAAAGTTTCATTAGCAAACTCAACGAGATAGTTTTTGATGCTCTGATTTACACCAAACTCCGAAGTAGTTTCTTCCGTGTGAGCGATGTTTCGTCCGCCACCGAGCAGAAGACGATTCTCTCCAATATGACGGAAATACACATAGCCTTTATTGAAATGGAAACCGCCTTTCCATTCAAGAGAATCAAGTTCAGAAGTGACAAAAGCGTAACCTCGTCCGGGAGTAATATTTATTTCAGGGAGTAATTTTTTTGTAAAAGCATTGGTGGCAATGATTACTCGATCAGCACTAAAGTCAATTCCGTTGGAATTGGTGATTACATTTGCATCGGTATTAATATTTTCAACTACGGAGTTCCATCGAAATTCAACTCCAAGACCAATACAATTTTGAAGTAGCGTTCGGATCATTTTTCCGGGATGAAGCAATCCTTCCACTCGATTATGTATTACAGGAAAATCCCGGTAAGTTTGAGCACTGAAAACTTCTTTTTCACCAATTAGTTCATCCATCCATTGATTGAATATTCCAATGGAATCTTTGGCTTTTTCGAATTCAGCCTGGTCTTTGAAAATCTCGCAGCCTTTCGCTTCTTCATAATCAATATTCTCATCTCCAAGCGTATTTCTTAGGAGCAGAAGTCCTTCGTAGCGATCTTTGATTCGTTGTTTTAAAACCAACTCTTCTTCAATTTCCAGATCTGATAAAAGCTCACCCACACTTCCAATACAAGCAAAACCGGCATTTCGGGTACTTGCTCCGATAGGAAAATTCCCTCGTTCTAAAACGAGAACATTGGCATCAGGATGATCTTTTTTAAAAAAATATGCTGCTGACATTCCGGTTAATCCGGCACCTATCACAATCAGGTCATAATTCTGATTATAAAGTTCGGTTTCCCAATATGAACGATTCGCGGAAATGCTCATTCAGAAAATATAAGATTAGCCATCAATGGAGCAGCAGTTAAAAAGAAGCGATCATCAACATTGTATTTAGGATGATGCCACACATAAGTAGATTCAGACTCCTCACTTCCGCTTCCTACAAAGAAAAAAGCTCCCGGAAAGTACTCCTGATAAAAAGCAAAATCTTCGCCCGCCATACTTGGGCGATCTAATTCAATAGTAGCTTCTTCCCCAAATAATTCTCTTGAAGCGTTTAAGACATTTAATGCTTCTTTTTCTGAATTAATTACTGCAGGATATCCGTAGTTAAAATTAAAAGAATAAGAACCTCCGGAACCTTCAGTAATTCCTTTAAGTAGTTCTTCCATCTTAGCTTTAATAAGTTCCTTGGTATCATTGCTAAACGTTCTGACCGTTCCCCAGAGCCTTACTTTTTCGGGGATTATATTGTGAGCTGTTCCGCCTTCAATTCTTCCAACGGTAACCACTGCCGATTCTGTAGGATCAACAAAACGACTTACGATAGTTTGAGCAGTGCTAATAAACTGCGAAGCCATCACAATTGGGTCAACCGCTTCATGAGGGCGAGCTGCATGACCGCCGGTTCCTATAATTTCGATTTCAAATTCATCCGGACTTGCCATTAATCCGCCAACCCGAGTGGCAATAGTTCCCGGCTTGTGACTTGGAGATGTATGTAAGCCATAAATGGCATCTACATTTTTAGCCTGAAGAAATCCGGTTTCGCAAAGTAGTTTACCTCCACCCGGAAGTTTTTCTTCTGCCGGCTGAAACACAAACAGCACTGTGCCTTCGATTTCATCTTTAAGTTCAGATAGAATCTTTGCTACTCCCAATAGATTAGAAGTATGAGCATCGTGCCCGCAGCAGTGAGCAGCTCCCGGATTTTTTGATATGAATTCTTTTTTAAAATCACCCTCCTCATCCATGGCTAAAGCATCAATGTCAGCCCGAAGTGCAATTACTTTATCAGATTTCCTGCCTCCCTCCAACATTCCAATGCATCCTGTTTCAAGCGGACTTTCGTATGGTATTCCAAGTTCGTCTAACTTTTGCTTAATAAATTTTGTGGTTTCAAATTCCCGGTAGCTTACTTCAGGATGCTGATGCAAATATCTTCTGGTTTCGATCATTTCCTGATGAAGCTCTTGGGTAAGTGAATTTATTTTCTGTTTTATGCTCATGGATTGAGGTGAAATTAAGTTCTCAAGTTAATATATAGACTTAGTCCACAATTCTGTAACTTTACATTAAAGATATCGTATTCGATCGTTAATGAATACAAATTGTGAGAAATGAATAAGTCCTGGGAAATAATTATAGCAGGTATACTACTGTTTTTTGTAGCGATTTTTGTCGTATCGAAAGATGAAAACGGAGATACCGAAGTACATCAGGAAGAAACGGAATTGAGAGAAGCTGTTATTCTGGCTGAGGAAAACCAACAAGCCCAGTCTCAAAGTTTACAAGTAATTCGACTTGAAGAATTAGCGCAGCTTCAGGAGCTAGAGTCACTCGAAAACACATCTTTAAAAAGTCTTGAAAAATTAAAAGAGCTATCCAAATTAATTCCGCAAGAGACAAAACAAGAATTATTAGCTGAGATAAATGCTGCCATCAGCGAATTGGAGGATGATAGTTTTTCAATTGACATAAATATTGATGACCAAATTGTTGTTCTGCAAAAGCAGTACGCAGAAACTAAAGGGGAGTGGGCACGAGTTTCATCAGGTGTTTATGCAACCAATAAAGATTTTGATGCGAGTGAACTGAGAGAGATGTCGGTTAAATTAACCGGGGGATCTTTGATTTTGGTTGGTACGAACGACTCAAAAGGATCCTATTCTATAAAAGCTTCGGGCACTATTACTTCCAGAGATTCACTTTCGAATATGTTCAACGTAGATATTTTAAATAAAGGCGAAAAAGCTGAGTTCAGAGTTAATAAAACCGGGACTAATTCCGGTGATGTTCAGCTTCAAACTATTTTAAGAATACCTTCTTCCATGAATATCATTTCATATACGGCAGGTGGACATATTGAAGCGACTAATTTTCAGGGAGAATGTGAGTTTAAAACATCCGGTGGACATATTAAGCTCAATAAAATTGAGGGAGAAGTCACTGCGTTCACTGAGGGTGGACATGTGACTATTGAAGCAGGAAAAGGTGATATTTCATTAAAATCTTTGGGAGGTCATTTGCAGGCATTAAATACGGAAGGCACACTTGAGATGAGAACTTCCGGAGGAAATGTTGAAGCTCAGAATTTCTCTGGTTCAGTAAATGCTTTTACCAGCGGGGGTAACATAAAATTGGATATCAAAAATTTAACCGGTGAAGTTCAGGCAAGAAATGGAGCTGGACAAATTGATTTGTTGTTACCTTCAGTTCCCGGATTCAATTTGAATAGCAATGGCACGAAAATTGAAATCGATTCAGAGTTCAGCTTCAGCGGAAATAAAAAGAAAGGTCAGGCTATAGGAAACGTTGGTGACGGGAAAATAAATGTTACAGCTAAAACAGGTTATGGTACGGTGACGATCAAGAAGAATGACTGATCGTGTAAAGCATCACATAACCAAAGACGGCTCCTCCACTTTCTATTCCGAACATTTTCAGCAATTCTACCATAATCCCAATGGCTCAGTTTCGGAAAGTAAACATGTATTTTTTGAGACTTCAGAATTAATTGAAGATTTAAAGGAAAATAAACCAATTACTATTTTTGAAGTAGGATTTGGCACCGGGCTGAACCTTTTTTTGCTGATGGATTATTATCTGAAAACAGAAAGCAAATCCTCCGTCCATTTTTACAGTGTGGAAGCTTTTCCGCTTTCCGAAGAACAAGCTCAACATATAAATTTTTCTGACTTTAGCGATTTTGAGGAACTTCATGAAGTTCTTCCAAAGGTGTTCGGGGACCTGAATTCGGGGTGGAATACATTCAATCCTATTTCTTCTTTAAGTGTTTCTCTTCATCTGTTCAAAGGCTTGTTTAATGAGTTAGAATGCGTAGATCATAAAGTAGATTATATATTTCATGATGCTTTTTCCCCGGAAGTAAATGAAGAATTATGGAGTGCAGAGACTTTTTCCAAACTGAAAAGTTTTTCAAGTCAGAAAGCAGTTTTGACTACTTATGGAGCTGCATCCAAAGCGAGAGCAGCGATGGCTGTAGGAGGGTGGAAGTTGGCAAAAGCTCGCGGCGCTTTAGGCAAAAGAGAAATGACCATTGCTTCATTGTCCGAAGAAAAACTTACAGGCTTCAAAAGAGTGAATGAAGACAGACTGATAGAGAGATACGAAGCCGGGGATTTTGAAGGTTAAAAAACGAGATAATCTTTGTAGGTGTCAGTAAATTTTTTCAAAGTCTTAGTAAAAGATGATAAGTCATTCCCCGGCGAATGCAGGGAATCTCGATCTTTCTAAGAACGCAGCTCTAATTTCAAAGAGATGTTTTTTGACTAGGTTTTTTAGAAATAAATTTCGGATTAAAAAGTTAAATCCAGATCTCCTGCATTCGCGTGGAGATGACCATGATGTGATTTAAAAGCTTAATACAGATTCCAGTCCACAAACGGAGGACTTCAGTCTGTAGCTTTGAAGAAATTTAATCCGCAATAAACTCTTTGATCAATTCCTGAATTTCCGGAATGTTTTTCCTCGATTCTGCAGAATAGGGGATAATCGGCACTTCAATATTCATCTCAGCTAAAAGGTTCTTCACCTGTTTTTTGGATTGCGCCAATTTATTTGACGAAAGCTTATCCGCTTTTGAAAGCAACACACAAAATGGCATTTGGTTGGAAGCCAACCAGTAGAAAAAATCCTGATCGAGTGCGGTAGGTTTATGGCGGGCATCTATCACAGATAAAATTAACCGTAAGCTTTCTCTCTCAGAAAGGTATTTGCGAATACTCCTTCCCCAACGCTCTCTTTCTTTTTTCGGAACCTTCGCAAATCCATATCCGGGAAGATCAACGAGAAAACATTCTTCTCCAACTTGGTAATAATTCATTTGCTGAGTTTTACCGGGTACGTTAGAAGTGCGGGCAATATTTTTTCGATTAACAATGGCGTTAATCAACGAAGATTTTCCCACATTAGACCGCCCTGCAAAGCAAACCTCGGGAAATTTTTCGGGAGGACATTCTTCAATTTTGGTAGCACTTGTTATAAATTTTGTCTGGGCGTTAAACAAGCTCATTCTCTTCTTTTTCTACACCAAAATTTACAGGAACAGGATAATTACTGGTGAAGCAAGCTGTACAATAATCATGTCCTGAAGGATTGGCTTCTTTTACAGCATTCACAAGTCCATCAGGGGATAAATATCGTAAACTATCCACACCAATTTCTTTAGCAATAGCATCCACATCACGATCAAAACGGTTAGCGATGAGCTCATCAGGACTTGGAAAATCCATTCCGTAATAACATGGACTAATGATAGGAGGTGAACTCACCAAAAAGTGAATTTCTGAGGGATTACATTCCCGAATCATATCAACTAACAAACGGGAAGTAGTTCCGCGAACTATAGAGTCATCAACAATGATGATGGAACGACCTTCAATCACTCCGCGCACCGGGTTAAACTTGGTACGAACTTTCTGCTCTCTGGATTTTTGTCCCGGCGAAATGAACGTTCTTCCCACATAGTGATTTCGGATAAGTCCAATATCATATTTGCAATTATGACCCATTTTCTGGCTTTCATTGGCGTAGCCAATCGCCGCAGTATTACTCGAATCAGGAACCGAAATAACGACCGGTTTCCGTTTTGGATTAATCTTTTTTATGACCTGATCTATGGGATGCTCTTTGGCCAGAGCTTGCCCGAGATTCCTTCGGATTTTATCCACCATTTCTCCGAATACCATACTGTCTGGTCGTGAGAAATACACATATTCAAAAATACACTGGCTGGTTTTAGTGCCGTCTTTTGGTTCAATGAAGTAGGATTTTACTTCACCGGAATCCGAAGCTTCCTGATCAATTACGACGACTTCCCCGGGCTCTATATCCCGAATATATTCTGCATTATTGATATCAAAAGCACATGTTTCGCTGGCAAGACAAAATTTCCCGTCCTTTTTCCCAAGAGCCAATGGACGAAATCCATTCGGATCACGGACGCCAATTAATTTATCATCCGTTAAAATCACCAGACAGTATGCACCTTCAATTTGATAAAGCGCATCCATAATCTGACTCATTTGATCCTGTTTCAAACTATGTGAAATCAAATGAAGAATGAGTTCGGTATCAGAAGTGCTTTGGAAGAGGACACCTTCTTTGCGGAAACGATTACGAATCTGTTTGGCATTGGAAAGATTTCCGTTATGCCCGATAGCAATATTTCCATTTCTGTAGTGAACACGAAATGGCTGAATATTCGCAGGATTTTTTGAGGAACCGGAAGTTGAATAACGATTATGACCAATAGCAGAGCGACCTTTCAAAATCTTTTTCATGATTTTAGGTTTATCAAATACGCTCAGCACCAATCCGAAGTCCTTATAAGATGGCATTACCATCCGTTCTTTATCCTCATCGTAATGACTGGTTACAATTCCGGCAGATTCCTGTCCACGATGTTGAAGGGAGTGCAATCCATAGTAGGTGGTGAGTGCGGCTTCTTCGTGGTCAAAAATTCCAAAAATACCGCAATATTCGCGTGGTTTGTCGCTCATCAAAAAATGCTCCGGCTTACAATTATTGTGAGAAATACTAAGATACGAAATGAATTACTGAATTTGGAATCAGATACGCAGTAAAGTAACTATGAATTTGGAAGTTTCAGATAAAAGGTGGTCCCTTCGCCTTCAACACTCTCGAAAATAAGATCTCCATTCATTCTTACTGCAAATTCTTTTGAAAGTCGTAATCCGAAACCTGAGCCCTCTTCCTGATTTGTTCCTGATCTGCTTTTAGTTTCATTACTGAACAACTTGGATTGTATATCTACCGGTATGCCGATCCCATTATCTTTTATGATGATGTAGCAAAACTCATTATCTGTGTAGGCATCAAAAACAATTCTTCCATCCAGGTTAGTAAACTTAATGGCGTTGACTAACAGGTTTCGGATTATGAGGAGTATAGCATTTTTGTCTGCGGAAATAGTGAATGATTTTTCAATGTGATTGTCGACTTCAATCTTTTTCGCTTTTAGCTGTAATTCGTGTTTAGCAATTAAATCACGAACAGCTTCATGGCAATTGATTTCTTCAGAATTCAAAGACACTCCGGACATCTGATTTCTCGACCAAACCAACAGATCATTCATGGTGTCGATATTTTTTTGCAGCATAGGTTCCAATTCATCCGAAAGCTTTCGAATTTCTTCAATAGACATTTCACTTTGTCGAATCAATTGTAGAATGCCCTGCATGGAAGCGAGTGGAGACCGTAAATCATGCGCAACTACAGCAAAAAATTTATTTTTATTGGCATCAAGATCTTCAAGTTCTTCTTTTTGTGTTCTCAGAACCGAATTAATCTTTTTTCTTTCTCTGCCAATTTGGATACTGAAATAATACAAAGTGATCAATAATGTGATTACAACTATGGCAGCTATGATCAGAATTTTTCTTAATGCAAGCTGATTTTCCTGCTGAGTTTGTTTCTCTTCCAGCAAAGCATTGATATCGGTTTGTCTTTTCAGTTCGAGTCGGCTCTCCAGATCAGCAAGTGTACTTTCTGTATCAAGAGTATTTAAGCTGTCCGACATAGCTTTGAAATTTTCCAAAGCAGTTAACGCTTTTTGTGAATTACCCAGTGATTTATTTATCGCATAGAGCCTTTCATTTAGTTGTGCAATAAATGGAGTTTGCCCAAGAGATTCAGCAACTTCAAGAGCTTTTTCATACCATTCTATTGCATCTTCCGGCTTCGATGTAGCTTCGCTGACTTGCCCGAGCCCTGTATAGTTGAAATACAATCCGATGGGGATATTCATATCCATGCAATACTGAAGCGATTCCATGAATGAAGAACGTGCTTTTTCAAATTCATCAAGTTTCAGATATAATTCACCAAGATTATAAATAATCTGAAAAGGGGGTGTATCCGGTCTTACTACTTTATTCAGTTCAAGAGCTTTTTGATAAAACTCCAACGCTAAATCCGTTTTGCCGATATTGGTATAAACATTCGCAAGGTTCAGATGAATCCGCAGCAGATCCGGTTTAAAGTTCTTCTCTCCTGCAATGGATAAGGCTCTTTCTAAATAAAACTCTGCTCTTTCATATTCTGCATAAGTATTGTAAGAATCACCCAAATTGTTCAAAACCACTAACAAAAAGGAAGTGTCATTACTTGCTTCTGCGAACTCGAGTCCCTGCAAATAATTTTCGAGCGTTTTGGCTTTATTACCAAGGCGGTGATATGCGGACGCCATATTTACAAGCGTTGCAGCTTTAGATCGGTCCTGCTTTTCAGCAGGCAGATCTTCAATAAAAGTGAGTGCTTTTTCAAAAGATTGAATAGCTTCTTCCGAAAGTCCTTTCATGTTGTAAGCAGTAGCCTGAGAAGAATAAAATCGTAGTTTCTCTTTATTATTTGGGTATTGCTCAAGCGTGTTTTCAATTAAAGAAAGGGCAGAGTCTGCTTGCTTTTGTATCAGTAAAATGTCAACCGTGGCAGACTTGGCAAGTACAATTCCCCGGTCATAATTCAGCGTTTCAGAAATAATTATTACAGAGTCGATTTTATCCAAAGCCTGTGCAAAATCACCTTTATCAATGAGGTCGTCGGCCTGTTTCAGAATCTCCGATACTTTGTTTGTATCATTCTTCAAGACATAAAAATCCGAAGCGACTAAAAAGTGTTGATTGAAATGAACCTCAATACAACCCAGCAAAATTAGTGATAGTAAAAACCTAAGAATCATGTGAAACCTTTGTAACCCGGCTGATAATAATATTCTTAGGTGAAATAAAAAAAGCTGCTTTGTAAAAAGCAGCTTTGTTAGTCAAAAATAATGGTTATTAAGATTAGCTAACCAAGGTAGCTTCTAACTCGATTTCAGTTCCTGCAAGTGCTCGCGATACAGGGCATGCATCTTTAGTGGCAGATGCAATTTTCTGAAATTCCTCATCGTCGAGGCCGGGTACATTAGCTTCAGCCACCAGTTTTATTGTGGTTATTGTTGGAGCTCCATCTACCATATCTAATGTTACTGTAGCTTTGGTAGATACACTTTTGGAATCATGGCCTGCATCATGTAGTTCATTAGAAAGAGCCATTGAATAACAGCCTGCATGGGCAGCGCCAATCAGCTCCTCAGGATTGGTTTGATCTGCATCTTCAAATCGTGATGCAAATGAAAACGCATCATCTGATAACACTCCGCTTTCTGAATTAATAGTTCCACTTCCTTCTTTTAGATTACCGTTCCAAACGGCTGATGCTTTCTTGTTAGGCATAACTAGTAATTGATTAAATTTTCTTGTCTAATATGATTACAAATTTTAGGAAGCTGTAATTCATATTTCTTATCAATAAATTTGTAAATACTTATTGGCCTTAGCTAAAGGGAAAATCTCCTGATAGAAAAAGATCCAAGAATTGGACCTGCAAGCATTACTAAAAATATCATAGGATCCTGAAATTCTATCCAAAGAAAATTTACGAGTTGAATGCTTACTATAGTAAGCGCAAAGCCGATACAGTTTACAATGGTTAACCCGGTTGCGATGTATGAACTTTCAGAAGATTGCGCAACAAGGGTTGAAAATTGAGGCGAATCAGGAATTACAGATATTCCCCAGATAAACAGTATTGCCAAAAAGATCCAGATTGAGGAACTGAATAAAAAGGGAATTAATGCACAACAAATTCCGGATAACAAAAGAGAATATTGAGCCACTTTTTTACTTCCGATTTTGAAAGAAAGATGTCCGCCAATGGCACAGCTAATCCCGCCAATCGCAATGATTAAAAAAGAAAGTAAAGGAATAGAAAATACTGTTTGGCTTGGATTGGTAAGTTGGTAAAAGCCCAGCATTACAGGAATAAATGCCCAAAAGGTGTACAATTCCCACATGTGACCAAAGTATCCGAATGCAGCAGATCTGAAATTTTTATTTCTGAAGATTTTAAGAAACATAGAGAGTTGAAAATCTCCACGACGAACTCTGAAAGGACCGTCTGAAACGGTAAGGGACAAAAGAATTCCGCCTGAAGCAGATAAAACCGAAGTTCCGATGATTACAAAATTCCAGGGTAAATCACCGCCCAGAAACTTCAGCAGATGAGGAAAAGCAGTTCCCAAAACTAAAGCTCCAACCAGATATCCTAAAGCTTTTCCCAGGCCTTCTTTGTGCCAGTCTGAAGCAATTTTCATTCCTACCGGATAAATCCCGGCAAGAAAAAATCCGGCAAAAAACCGTGCGGTCAAAACACCTATGTATCCTGATGCAAAAATGGTAAACAGGTTAGCTAATGCTCCCAGAAAAGCACAACACATAAATACTTTTACCGGGGAAAAACGGTCGGCCACGCTGAGTACAGCAAAACCTAATGTTCCGGTAATAAAACCGGCTTGAACTGCCATGGTTATAAATCCAACAGAACCCGAAGGAAGGTTTAATTCGGAAACTAAATCCGGCAAGACGGCATTGCCTGCAAACCAAAGTGAAGTTCCGGCAAATTGCGCAATGACAATGACCGGAAGAATATGTTTCGGAATAGAAGTTTGTAAAGTGGTTGTGGACAAATTATTTAATCAGCAACATTTTTTTTGTTTGGCTGAAATGTAGGGTCTCTAAACTATAAAAATAAACTCCACTTGAAAGTCCTTTTGCATTAAAAGTAACCGTATGATTCCCGGCACTTTGATATCGGTCGACAAGTGTAGCAACTTTCTGACCTAACGTATTACGAACTACCACTCGAACCTTGCCCGCTTGCTGAATTGAATATCGAATCTGAGTGGTTGGATTAAATGGATTAGGATAATTCTGTTGCAAAGAATAAGCTTCAGGTATTCCAGACTCTTCATTTGAATTAACTATACTCTTCGGCTCGAAAGACAAAGTAAACTGTGGATGATTGGTTACTTTAGCTTTCTTTAGTTTTGCGATCTGTGATTCGTTATTGGATTTTTTTGATTCGACCGAAAGCTGAAATTGTGTATTTCCTGAATCTGAAATTACAAACGTTTCTTGAGTAATATTGTTAGTTAAGGTGACATCGAATGCATCGAAAAGTGAAGCTGAGGAAATCCAATCCAGTTCCATATTTCCCTCAACATTTTGTGCGTCTATCAACAGATCTACTTCAAAAATTTCTGTTAACTCTGAGGGTATTGATAACACAGAATGCATTTTGTTTTCCTGTAAACAACCAATAATTCCATAATCAGATTTCGAAGGTTGAATTTTAGATGCATCAAAACGATCCCAGTTATAATTAGCCAACGGATTCAAATCAATTCTACATCCTCTATCTGTTCCTGATGAGGTTTTCAGATTAAACTGAATGCTTGCAAAATCTTTAGATACTTTCGAAAAATTACGGGTTGTCCCGTTGTCTGAAGTTTTGCCCGAAGTTGGAAAGGTAAGCTGAGTAGCAGCATTCGATGTAACAGATTCTACCCAAAATCCTTGCCAAGGTGTAATCACCGAAGAAGAGCTTGTAACAGGAGAATACAGACCATTTTCAAGCACATGTACATTTGTTTGCAAGGTGTTGTCATGAGTTACTGTACTCAAATCAAAATTACTTTGAAATGGATTTCCGACCAAGGTAAAGTAAGAACCGGATTCAGCAGTGGTAGTGTTCAGATTTACGGTTACGTCAGAGGATGGCTCGTCCGATGAAATGTCAAGTACATTAGGGAGTGAAGTACTTCCATTTAAATCGTTATCAAAAAGAAAAACCGCAAAACCTTCGCCGTTGTTTACGGTTTCACTTAAAGAAGAAGGCGTATCGTAACTTCCCGAATTGTTATAAGTGAAAATATTCGGATCTCCTGAATTGCCAACGCCTTGAATGACGATATCATCAGTAAGTTCGTTCAGGTTGACATTATTTCCTGGAATGGAAATCAAACGCCAGCCCGCACTGCCGGTTAACATGGTTTGAGGTTTCAAATCAGATTCAATTCCTTTGTTGTATCCGGGAGTTGCAACCATTCTGCCGTTCCCATTTGAGGAGGAAATATCGAAAGTCCGCCAATAACCGGTTGAAGTAGTATCTCCATCGTTTGCATTTGAAGTTTGGCCAATACTCCCATTATTGGGCAAGCGATCGTACACCCGATACAGAACCTGGTTTTGAGAAAAAGAAGAACTGTTTCCAATATTATCCTTCCCAAACCAATCTACGGTATCCGGATTTGAAGAACTGTTTTTAACCAGCGCATATTTATCATTACCGTTGTGATTGATTGAGCTTTCATCCTGATCAACAATATCCTCACCAAAGATAGTCTGGACCCCACTTGAAGAGTTGTCATCACCAATTACGAAAAAGCTCTTCGAAGAAATACTTCCCGCTAAACTGATTTCGGTGCCGGAAGTGTTGGAGTTACTAAATCTGAATAAAGACCAATCATCTGAAGTAAAATTAATAGTAGAATCAGTGCGATTATAAAGCTCCAAATATTTTACGGTTCCGCCATTAGCTTCGTACACTTCCGAAATAAAGACCTCAGGCAATTCATCTTCCGAACTTGATGATCCCGATTGAAAATAAGCTCTTCGGATTAAGGTGGTATCGTGGATAAATGGATTTTTATTCCCCTGAATGCTTTCAATGCCTTCGCTTCTTGCCAGTTCTTCTGCTGTGACAGGATCTTGCTGATGCCATTGATAAAGTGTCGATTTCATTCCGTCAAAAAATGCCTGATTATCTGACTCATCTGATGTCACATCATTGTTATCAGCATAAATGGTCCAGAAATAGAACATGGCGCGGGCAACATTTCCCTTATGATCTTCACGCGGCTCAAAAACACTGCCGCCATATTCACTGTACAAATCTATATTTGAAGAAGGAATTGAAGAAACACTTCCTCCATTTTCCCAATACCACCAGGAAGTAGTGTTATTGTCATCAATCTCACCAAAAGGATGATTGCTTCTGGATTGGTTTGGTGAGCTCCATGCAGGGAAAAGGTGATGTATATCGCCCCGCATAGGTTCGGCATTATCATAAAAACTTTGAGGCCAGCTATGCTCGGTATTAAAACTTAAACTTCCGTTACTTGGAGTTCGGGTTCCGTCGGCTTCGGCTCTTAACCCTGAATACACACAGGTCAGGCTGTCCGTTGCATCCACATCCAGATACTGGTACATGGAATCTCTGGCCGCATCGTAATTTCTGGGCGTAGAGGGGTAATAATTAGTCCGTAAATAATTAATTAATGTGGTGTCCGAAAGTGTTGGTGCAATAGAATCATTTTGAGCACGCACTCCTGTAGAAACCAAAAAAGCTATAAAAATAGCTTTCCAAATTTTGTCCTTCATATTTTATAAAAACCGTCTGTGAAACCTTCTCAAAGATAGCAAATAGGTTAAGTTGTGAAGAAAGCAATTATCGTTTTGGTTCGAAAATTATGTCCATCACTATCATCAGGTTTTTCAGAGCTATGCGCGGAAGTGAAAGTTAAGCGGACAAAATATTAGTGCTTCTTAATAGCAAAAGAAATGAATTATTGAGAGTGAGAGGCTGGTTTTTTTTGTAATAAATTAATAGGAAAGTTGATGAATTCTTGATTTCGAAGATTAGATTAGTGAATTTTCTCTGTAAATCATTTTTTAAGAATTAGTTGATTCATAACTTTTGAATTCAGTTTAACCATTTAAAGACATATAAGATTATTTACTTGAGAAAATATATACTCACTTCATTTTTAATAACAATCGTTCTCTCAGGATGCGATAACAGCTTCGAAGTTTTTGATGAAGACAATGGTCTTTTTGCTGTTCATGGGGTGCTACAATCTCAAAAAAGTGTTAATTATATTAGAGTGAGAGACCTTAGCCTGCCTTTCGAAACGGAAGCAACGGAACAGTTTAATGCAGAAGTACGATTGACAAACCTTGATAATGACAGTACTGAGACATTGGTTCCGATCAGGGAGCAATTTGATGATATTTATTATCATAATTTTGAAATTCTAAATGTACAATCTGATACTGAATACGTACTTGAGATAGAAGGATTTAATGGAAAATTTGCACAGATTAGAGTCAAAACTCCAGATATCATAACCCATTCTATCTCTCCGGTAGTTAGAGATTGCAAAACAAACATAAGAGTAGAATTTACTAATGCCACTGATGGTGGAAATATAGACTTAAGAGTTGAAGACAGTTTTGTAAATGGAATGAATAACTCGAAAGGAATAGATTTAACCTCAACAGATTTTTTCAAAAAGTTTTATTTATCATCTTCAATAAAAACCGTAAAACCAGACAGTGAGAATTTGTTTTCTCCATTGGTATATGAGTTCAGGCCTATAGATACGAGTGCTTTTTTGGGGGCTCAGGATTGTGATGATGTGAATAGAAACAGCGTTTATATCACATACATATATTACAGTAAGGGCTTACAGGAAAAAGTGAGATTTGATAAAGAGGATGTTGTCGCAAGTACTAATAGATTTGGTGCCGTTTATGTTGGCAATTTGGTGGTTTCATTTTAGTACACTTAAATAAAAGCTCTTTGCTTTATGAAAAAACCTATTGCAAACTTGATATTAATAGGATTGGTTTTTGGACTCGTATTATCAGGGTGTGATAACAGTTTTAACCCTGTAGATTTTGAAAATGGATTATACTCGGTGTATGGTGTTTTTCAGGCTCAAAAAGAACCGAATTTTATCAGAGTCAGAGATTTGAATGTTCCGTTTACACTGGAGGCAACAGAAAATATTGATGCTCAAGTTATCTTAGAAAATTTAGATACAGATGCCTCACAAACGTTAAATAGTATCAGGACACTTACAGAAGAAACTTACATCCACAACTTTGTTGCATCAAATATTAAACATGATACAAATTATAGAGTGGAAGTAAAAAGATCGGACGGTCGGTTTTTAGAATTCACAGCTAAAACACCAAAAGTGATAACAACTTCAGTATCTCCACAGGTAAGGGATTGTAAAACAGAGATTACCATAGAATTTGAAAACACTATCGATGGGGGAAATATCCAGTTAGTTGTATGGGAGGTTCCGGTTGACAATGATACCTCAACCCCTGGTATTGATATAACTTCAAGTGACTACATCAAAAATTTTTACGTTCTTGGAGCACCCGTAAATACTATCAAACCCAACTCCAATAATATATCAGCGCCTTTAGAATATAAGTTCAGACCTATTGAATATAATCCGTTAGATATACCGGATGAATGCAGTGGAATGTCTATAGATCGACTGTTTGTATCCTACATTTATTTCAGTGAAGGCTTACAGGAAGAATTAGCAGAAGAAAGATTTGATCCTCTGAGAAGTTCCACAAAATTTGGCGCAATTTATGTGGATACGCTGATAATACCTTTCGAAACTAGTATACCCGATAAAATTATCTATGATTAAGAAGAAATTAACGGTCATATTTTTATTAATCGGAGCAATATTAGCTCCGGCAACTTTACTTGGTCAGGACAACGCTCTGTTGAGAGTAGTTGTAACATCTCAGGAAACAGGAATCCCACTTCCGGGGGCAAATGCATTAGTATATTATTCCGATGTTGATACCACCGGGCAGCCCGATGATTATTGTATTACTAATAAAGATGGATTTTGTGAGATCAGGAATTTAGACTCTGACAGGGAGTTTATTCTAAAAGTTACCTATGTTAGTTTCAAAATTTTTAGGAGAGAAATTGTACTTAAATCAAATCAAAGAGAAGTATTACTTGTAGGTTTAATACCCGAAATTGAGGAGATTGATGAAATAACTGTGGAAAGACAACGATATGTGAGTACTGGTGAAGCTGGGGTAAAAAGAATTGACAGACAGGATATAAGTAAGGTGCCCACTCCTGGTGTAGATGGCGACCTAGCCACTTATTTACAAACTGTTCCGGGTGTAGTTTCTACCGGAGATCGTGGAGGAAACTTATTCATTCGAGGTGGCACACCGGATCAAAACCAAGTATTGGTTGATAATTTATTCATTGTGAAACCATTTCATATTTCGAATTTGTTTTCTTCGTTTCCGGAAGAGGTAATACAAAATGTTGATTTGTTCGCCGGAGGATTTGACGCTGAATATTCTGGAGCAAGTTCTGCAGTTTTAGATGTAAGTCTTAGGCCCGGAAATATGAAAGAATTTAATGCTTATGCAACAGGAGGAGCTTACATTTCCTCCATTTTTCTTGAAGGACCAATTGAAGAAGATCGGAAATCATTCTTTGTACTCGGTCGTAAATCCCTTATAAATCAATATTCAGAAACTGTAATAGGGGAAGATGTGAACATTGAGTTTGGGGATATCAAAGCAAAATATTCAGTTAAAACAGAAAATGTAACATGCGGTCTCACGGGGATGTACACCTTTGATAGTGGAGAAATAGTGCCAGGCAGAAACATTACAAACAAGTGGAATAATACGGTAATAGGTGGAAGATGTCTCGGATATAATGAGAGCAATAACTTTCCGATTGAATTTACGATGGGGTATACTAATTATGAAAATTCGGAAGAAAACGAAAATGAAGCTGAAAGGTATTCATCAGTAACTCGTTTCTATTTGAGTACAGATCTTAAAGAGCAATACAGAGAAGTAAAGCTCAGCTATGGATTTGGTCTCTCTTTTGATACATATAAAACAGAGCTCTCGGAAAGATTCGCATCATTTGAGTCTTTCGAAAGGACATTACCTGTTTTTGATACTTATGCTTCCTCTGAATGGGAGCCGGTAAAGAAAGTTAAATTGAATCTTGGTTTAGCCTCACAAGTAACAACTACCACTCCTGTTACAATTGAGCCAAGACTGAGAGTTTCTTACAAATTTGGGAGAGAAGAAAAAAACGAGATTAGCTTTGCAGCAGGTCAATATGCTCAACTTGTTTCGGGAATTAACGATGAGAGAGATATTGGATCAATATTTACTGTAATTAATCCTGATGAAGAAGGAGATCCTGTACAGTCAGCAACACATTTTATTTTAAGATATCAACAAAGAGCAAATCTTTGGATGTTCAGCATCGAAAATTACTTAAAAAAGCATAGAAACATAGCTGTCTCTAAATGGAACCCTGAAGCAAAAATAGAATTAGAAAAAGCTTTTGCAAAAAGTTTAGCATATGGATTTGATTTTTTTGCAGAATACAGAGGTAAATTTCTATTCTTGTCATTAGGGTATGGCTGGGCTGTAGTGAATTATGAAGCCGTAAGTGGAGATTTAGGGGCGTGGATTGAAGAACAGGTGTTTGGCTTTTCTCCTGCGCATGATCAGAGGCATAAATTAAACACTGTATTATCTTATCAATTTTCTGGCTTTGAATTTAATACAAGATGGGAGTTTGGTTCGGGAAGACCTTATACTCAGATATTTGGTTACGATATCAATGTGCGACCGCCTGCAGAAGATCCCTCTCAGACTATAGGAAACGCCAGATTATTATTCAGCAGACCCTATGGTAGCCGTCTTCCGTATTATCACAGATTGGATATTTCATTTAGTAGAGATATTCTTTTAAGCAATTTTTCCACATTAGAACTGGAAGCAGGAGCAGTAAATATTTACAACAGGAAGAATGTATTTAATTTCGATCTAAGTACCCTTCAAAGAGTAGATCAAACTCCCTTGTTACCTTATATATCTATGAAAATAAGTTTCAATTAGTATTCTTTTTCAAATCTTCTGATAATCAATTTCTATCAAAAAGCTTTCAATGATTTAGTACTTTTAATGCAATAAGTAGAAAGGTATTAACGGATAGATAAGATAATGAGCGACGAAAAGAATAAAGCAACTACATATCAAGCTAATGATGAAGCAAAATGTCCATTTCATCATGGAGTGAAAAAGAACACGGCAGGCGGTGGAACCAGAAACAGGGATTGGTGGCCTAATAAGTTAAACCTTGGAATTCTTCGTCAACATTCTGAGAAGTCAGACCCGATGGGAGAAGACTTTGATTATGCTGAAGAATTTAACTCATTGGATTTGGCGGAAGTGAAGAAAGATCTCACAGAGTTGATGACGGACTCACAGGATTGGTGGCCGGCAGATTTTGGTCACTATGGACCGTTAATGATCAGAATGGCGTGGCACAGTGCCGGAACGTATCGTGTAAGTGATGGTCGTGGCGGAGGCGGAACCGGAATGCAACGGTTTGCTCCACTTAACAGCTGGCCGGATAACGTGAATTTGGACAAGGCGAGATTGCTGCTTTGGCCCATTAAGCAAAAGTATGGCAGAAAAATTTCCTGGGCAGATTTGATGATTCTTGCCGGAAACGTTGCGCTTGAATCTATGGGATTTGAAACTTTTGGTTTTGGCGGTGGGCGTGAAGACCGCTGGGAGCCGGAAGAGGATGTGTATTGGGGATCAGAAACGGAATGGTTAGGCAGTGAACGCCATGATGACGAAGGGAATCTTGAAGAACCACTTGGTGCCGATCACATGGGATTGATTTATGTAAATCCCGAAGGACCTTTTGGTGAGCCTGATCCGTTAAAAGCTGCGCACTATATTCGTCAGACATTTGCAAGAATGGCAATGAACGATGAAGAAACCGTTGCTCTAATTGCCGGCGGACATACATTCGGTAAAACGCACGGCGCTGCATCAGAATCTCATTTGGGTTCGGAACCTGAAGGCGCTTCCATCGAAGAAATGGGAATGGGTTGGAAAAGCTCTCATGGAACCGGAAAAGGTGCGGATACCATCACCAGTGGATTAGAAGGTGCATGGACACAGAAACCAACGGAATGGTCAAATCTATACTTTGAAAACTTGTTCAATTACGAGTGGGAAAAGTATAAAAGTCCGGCCGGAGCATGGCAATGGAGACCAGTTGACGGAGGTGGAAAAGGAACCATCCCTGATGCGCACGATGCGGATAAAAAGCATGCACCGTTTATGTTAACTACGGATTTATCTCTGAAAGCGGATCCTGACTACGAAAAGATTTCCCGCAGGTTTTATGAAAACCCGGACGAGTTTGCGGATGCTTTTGCGAGAGCGTGGTACAAACTGGTTCACAGAGATATGGGACCGAAGTCACTATTGCTTGGTCCTGAAGTTCCGGAAGAAGAATTACTATGGCAGGATCCAATTCCGGAAGTTGATCATGAGTTGATTGATGAAAGTGATATCAAAGAATTAAAAACAAAAATTCTCGATTCAGGATTGACGGTTTCAGAGTTGGTTTCTACAGCATGGGCTTCTGCCTCAACATTCAGAAGTTCGGACAAAAGAGGTGGAGCTAACGGAGCCAGAGTTCGCTTAGAACCACAAAAAAGTTGGGAAGTGAATAATCCCGAGCAGTTAGCAAAAGTGTTGGAAACGTTGGAAGTAATACAAAGTGGTTTAGAAAAAGAAGTTTCCATCGCAGACTTGATCGTACTTGCCGGATCAGCGGCAGTTGAAAAAGCCGCTAAGGATGCCGGGCATGATGTGGAAGTCCCATTTACTCCCGGAAGAGCGGATGCAACTCAGGAGCAAACTGATGTTGAATCTTTTGCATGGTTAGAGCCAAAGGCAGATGGATTCAGAAACTATTATAAGTCTGAAAACAAAGTTACAGCCGAAGAATTATTGGTTGATAAAGCTCAGCTTATGAATTTGACAGCACCGGAAATGACGGTATTAGTTGGCGGAATGAGAGTTCTTGATACTAATTTTGATGGGTCTAAAAAAGGTGTACTAACTGATAATCCGGGACAACTTTCCAATGACTTCTTCAAGAACTTGTTGGATATGAGTACAACCTGGCAGGCAACTACGGACAAGCAAAATGTATTCTCAGGAAGTGATCGAAATACCGGAGACATAAAATGGTCGGCTACGAGAGCGGACTTAATTTTCGGATCAAACTCTGAATTAAGAGCCCTTGCGGAAGTATATGGTACTGATGATGCGGAAGAAAAATTCATTCAGGATTTCATCAATGCCTGGACTAAAGTGATGAACTTAGATCGGTTTGATTTGAAGTGATTCAAGATCAGATATATTGATAATAAAAAAGCCATTTAGATTTCTCTAAATGGCTTTTGCTTTTAGAGCGAGAGACGAGATTCGAACTCGCGACCCCAACCTTGGCAAGGTTGTGCTCTACCAACTGAGCTACTCTCGCTTATCAATAAATTCCCTTTTGAAAGGGCAACAAATATAAGACTGTTTGAAATTACTTTCCAACCTTAATTTCTCATAAAGTTTATTCATATTTGTATAAGGTCTGACGGCTTAAGCCCGTCTGACCGATTAACCGATCACAATATATTTTATCCAACAGAGGGGGTATCCGCCAGATGGAATTTCGGATTTAAGATTCTTTTTCTTCTTCCCTCATCTTCTGGCATTCACAATTAATCCCATAATTCTCACATAGTGGGTGATCCGGCGCTGAAGAAATTCGGGCTTTGCATGGACCCCGACCATGATGAATCATCAGATGCGATAAATCCGTCCAGGTTTCCTGTGGAAATAACGCCATTAAATCTCGTTCAATTTTATCGGTATTCTTTTTGTGTTTGGTAAGTCCGAATCGGTTGGAAAATCTCTTTACATGCGTATCAACTACCACTCCTTCATTGATTCCGAATGCGTTTCCTAAAACTACATTGGCTGTTTTACGAGCCGCTCCCCGAAGCTTGAGTAAGTCATCCATATTTTGAGGAACTTTCCCATCAAATTCCTCAGCCAAAATAGTAGAAGTTTCTTTGAGTGATTTCGCTTTGTTTCGGTAAAACCCTGTAGAACGAACCAATTCTTCCAAATCTTCCAACGGAGCATATTTCATTAATTCGGGAGTTGGGTACAGCTCAAATAATTTAGGAGTGACTTTATTTACCCGAACATCGGTACACTGCGCACTCAGAATGGTAGCAATTAATAACTCGAAAGGATTTCGATGGTCTAACTCACATTCCGGATCAGGATAGTGTTTATACAATTCTTTGAGAATTTCCTGTGCACGATCTTTCTGTTTTTTGGATTTTCGAGGAAGCTTACTCATGAGTAGATATCCTAAAAGGATTTATTTTAAAAGTGGAATGATAATTAATACGACTGAATCAAAAGTATTTTTGCCTAATTTCATGTGTTCTGAACATAGGGTCTGCTGCCTGTAGTATTTTCATCCTCAGTTGTTCATTATTGCGAAGGTTTTGTGCTAAGAAGCCTTTAACAAGTTTAACAGCATTGTCTGAATAATGATTCTCTAATGTTTTATCTAGCCATCTTTTTGGGAAAAATATATCTCCTGTTTCTTGAATTTCTTTCAAAAGCTCTAAACTCTGGCTTATGTACTTTTCTGAAGATTGTAATCTCAAAGGGTGATGTAAATTGTCAAGTGCAGCTAAAACCCAGGATTCATTCCGTCTGTTTTTTTCAAGCTTCAATGATTCAAAAAAATGATCTCGTTCTAATTCATTAGCAGATAGGGAAGGTATTAAAAATTCAAATCGGCGTTTAGTGTCAGGATTTTCAATTCGATTTAATTGGCTTGCCACTATTTTCTCTGAGTTCTCCTCATTTTTTATTGAAAGAGTTGTGGCTAGGCCAATAAAATCATTCTCGGATAATGTAACACCCTCAACCGTAGTATCTTTATTCCATATTGAATACAGTTTTGAAACTGCTGCATCAGAAAGGGCGATATTTTTGTAACTATTAAAAAACATTTTTTTTATAGAAGGATCTTTGGCATTGGTCATCTTTGTCCAAAAAAGTTTTTCAAGCCCTTCGGAATAATTGCTTCGAATATTTTCACTGAATAATCTCCAGTAAATCGTATTAATATGACGAAGCACGAGATTTTGTATGAGTTGATTATCTTCAATTATAACTATTTCGATTAATTCATGCATATAAGCTTCAGGATTATCAAGACCTTCGAGTATATTTTCAAAAGCGTTTATTAAAAGACTTCCTTTTTCTATATCTCTTAAATACTCCCAAAGTTCAAAGGCAGCATCGTCATAAGGGAAAAATCCATATCCCATGCCATTCGAGTTATGAATTACCGATAAAGCTTCTAAATTATTCTGTCGAACAAATGTTCTCGATCTCTGAATATCAAGAGGATGGCGGTAGATCACAGAGTCTTCTTGTAATACCAAAACATCCAAAGCCTGAGCCCAAATCCGATCTTGTTTTTTGGGGTCTGTTTGGATCAGTGAACTATACTTCATTTCTGTGGTTCCATACGTTGCGGTATAGTCATGGTATTCAAAATGTGGACGCCCGGCAGTTTCCACCCAGACTTTACTCCACGAAAATAAATCGAGTTCAGTTTTTGAATCTAAAATTGAAATAAGTTCAGGCCAGGTAGCATTTTTGAATTTATATGTTGATAAGTATTCCTGAATACCTTGCCTAAATTTTTCTTCACCGAGTATTTTCTCAAGTTGTCGCATCATAATTGGAGCTTTGTTGTAAATGATTGCTCCGTACAAACTGCCGGCTTCATTCAGATTGGGCAGATCTTGTCTTATAGGATTAGCTCCTTCGGTTCTGTCTACTGAATAGGCAGAAGGATAGTGCCTGATTAAAAAATTAAGCTGATGATCTACTTCCCGAAAAGCGGGATTTACCATTTTTGCCGCCATAAAATTTGCGAATACTTCTTTGGTCCAAACATCATTAAACCAGTCCATCGTAACCAAATTGCCAAACCACATATGAGCAGTTTCATGGGCGATTAGGTTTGCTCTTCCAAGAAGTCTTGTTTCAGAAGGGTCTTTATCGAGAAAAAGACTTGACGCCCTGTATTGAATGGCACCTACGTGTTCCATGCCTCCGTATTGAAAACTTGGAATGAGAACAAAATCGAATTTCTTAAATGGATATTTGATGCCTGTATATTTTTCTAACCAGTTAAGCGAAGATGAATGGAGTTCAAAAATATCATCCAGATTACGTTCAACTTTTTCATTATCAGTTTCACGATGTAATAGGGTCATTGTTCTGCCATCTACTTCCCTTGTAACCTGATCAAATTTTCCTGCCACAAAGCTGAATAAATAGCTGCTTATTTTATCAGAAGGCTCGAATGTCCATACTGTTTTTTCTGAATTTTCTGATTTACTTTTTATCGGCGAATTGGAGACAGCTTTCCACTCTGATGGAAGTTTTAACTTTAACTCATACACCGCTTTAAGGTTAGGTTGGTCAAAAAGAGGAAAAGCGGTTCGGGCCCGATCAGGAACAAAAAGAGTGTATAAATAATCATCATTTCTGTTTAAAGAAGATTCGCCGGCTCTGAACGCTAAATTAATTTTGTTTTCACCGATCACGAGTAATTCTTTTGGTAGTTTTATATGCTCATTTTTAAAAAAGAGAGAGTCAGAAACACCATTAATTGAAATGGAGCTAATGAAATCCTTTGGAGCCTTAAAATCCATAAAAAGGTCTTTATTAACACTGGATAGTGTAAAAATTGTAGTTGAAGTTGCTGAAATGGGCTCCGCATTATCTGATGGTATATTAAAGAATAGCTTGTAGTTCAGATCAGAAATTACATCAGCTCTGTATTCGGCAAGTTCCAAACTAACTCCGGGTTTCGGGTCGTTAGAAACACAACCATTAGTAACATAAAAAGCAATAATAAAAAAGAATGAAAAATACTTTTTCACAGTACTGAAATTTGGTTAAAGTTGATTCTATACGTTTTTTAGTGCCTCATTTAAAGCCTGTAAACTCTTTTTTGCATCTCCAAAAAACATCTGGTTTTTCTCGTGATAGAAAAGCGGATTATCAATACCGGCATATCCAAAACTCAGACTTCTTTTGAATACAACTGTTCGTTTGGCTTCATCTACATTCAGTATGGGCATTCCATAGATTGGACTTCCGGGCGAGGTTTTTGCCATTGGGTTTACTACATCATTTGCTCCTATAATCAGGACTACATCTGTAGTTGCGAACTCAGGATTTATCTGATCCATATCGTACAATTGGTCATAAGGAACATCGGCTTCAGCGAGCAATACATTCATATGACCGGGCATACGTCCTGCCACCGGATGAATTCCATATTTTACCTGCACGCCTCGTTCTTCCAGATTTGCAGCTACTTCTTTTACAATGTGCTGAGCCTGAGCAACAGCCAACCCGTATCCGGGAACGATGATAACTTTGGAAGCATATGCAACCTGAATGGCGAGATCTTCAGCAGAAGTCTCACGAACCGTTTTGTCACCACCTGAGCCGTCATCTCCACCTGAAGATGAGTCACCGCCGAAAGCTCCGAATATTACATTACTCAGAGATCGATTCATCGCTTTGCACATGATCTGGGTTAGGATAAGTCCGGCGGCACCAACCAACGCACCGGATACAATCAGCAGATTATTTCCAAGAACAAATCCCGCCATGGAAGCAGCTATTCCTGAATAGGAATTCAGCAAAGAGATTACTACTGGCATATCAGCGCCGCCAATTGGTATCACAGAAGTAATCCCGATCAGTAAAGAAAGCCCGAGAATAATCCAGAAAATAGTTTGGTTAGATGGATCAAAGGTAAACACTCCAATCAGCCCCAAAACGGCGATTATCGAACCAATATTTATGAAATTAAGACCGGGAAAAGTGATGGCGTTTCCTGAAATAAATCCCTGAAGTTTTCCGAAGGCAATAAAACTTCCGGTAAATGTGAGCGCACCGATAAAAATACTCAGACCTGTTGTTACCAAACTTGTGGCATCCATTATTGCCGGATCAGTAAAACGACTGAGTTCTCCCCAGGCAACCAAAGCGGAAGCTCCACCACCAAACCCGTTAAAAACCGCAACCAGTTCGGGCATGGAAGTCATGGCTACTTTTTTGGCAAGCACAACTCCGATGATACCTCCGACCAAAACTCCGGCAATAATCCATTCAAACGAAATAATTTGCTGATCAAAAAGTGTAACAACAATCCCAATCAACATTCCAATGGCTGCATATTGATTTCCTTTACGTGCAGTAGCGGGAGAGCCAAGCAACTTCAATCCACGGATGAAAAAAGCAGTCGCTACTAAGTAAATTAGCTGAATGGCATCCGGCAAATATGTAAGTATGGCTTCAGGAAGAAACTGACTCATTGGTCATCCTCCTTTTTCTTAAACATTTCCAGCATTCTATCGGTCACCATAAATCCGCCAACCACATTAATAGTAGCAAAAATGATAGCGGCAACTCCCAGAATCTGAGTCAATAATCCCCCATCAGAACCGGAAACAATAAGTGCTCCCACAATGGTAATTCCCGAAATAGCATTAGCGCCACTCATTAAAGGAGTATGCAAAGTCGGAGGAACTTTCGAAATCAATTCGAATCCAATGAAACAGGCAAGCACAAAAATAAAAAGCAGAAAGATTAATGGAATTTCAGTCATTATATATGAATTTGGAATACAGGAATTAGGAATAATGAAGCTATTCCTAATTCAATTATTCTTAATTAGTGGCGATATGATTTCACCATTATGAGTTATAGTAGTGTTTAGTAGAATCTCGTCTTCGAAATCAAAATCCGTTTCGCCATCTTTAATCAACAAGTTCAACAGATTGAGGATATTTTTTGCGTACAATGAACTTGCATCGCTTGCCAGTTGACTTGGAAGGTTTATAGGACCTACAATTTTGACTTCATTCATAACCTGCGTGGTTCCGGCTTCCGTAAGCTCACAGTTTCCACCATTTTCAGCTGCTAAATCTACAACTACAGACCCCGGTTTCATGTCGTTCACCATTTCTTTGGTGATCAGCAACGGAGCAGGTCTTCCGGGAATTAATGCTGTTGTAATAATCACATCAGACTTTTTTGCATGCTGATGGATGAGCTCGCGCTGTTTCAGTTTGTCATCTTCAGTAAGCTCTTTTGCATATCCGCCTTTGGTCTCAGTTTCTTCATCCGATAATTCCACTTCAATAAATTTAGCTCCCAAACTTTCCACTTGTTCTTTTACGGCAGGACGAACATCAAAAGCTTCCACCACAGCTCCCAATTTTCTGCAAGTTGCAATGGCTTGCAATCCGGCAACTCCGGCGCCTAAAATTAAAGCTTTCGAAGGTGGAACAGTCCCTGCAGCTGTCATCATCATCGGGAAATATTTATTCAGTTCATTAGCAGCAATCAGGGATGCTTTGTATCCGGCAATAGAGCTCATGGATGAAAGAGCATCCATATTTTGTGCCCGAGAAATTCTTGGTATAGCATCCATTCCCAGAGCTGTAATGTTCTGCTTTTGGAGCAATGATACTAAATCAGGATGTTGAAGTGCCCACAGAAAACATATCAAAACGGTACCCTTTCTCATTTGGTCGATGTCGTTTTCAGGTGGAGATTGAACGCATAAAACAATATCAGCTTGAGATAATAGATCAGGTCTCGAATTCTCTATTTCAGCTCCTGAGTCAAGATATTGGGAATCCGGAAATTTTGATGAGAGTCCGGCATCCTGTTCGATACTTACAGAGAATCCATTTTTGATCAAATGCCCGGTAACTTCCGGAGACAAAGCTACTCTATGTTCATGATCAGCTGTTTCTTTTAATACCGCAATCTTCAAAAATACCCTCCACAGTTAGTTGTTTAGAACTTAATGAAATCGTATAAAAAATTTGAGTTTATATTTATCGTAAGCTATCGCTTCGATAGAAACTATCAAGCAACAGATAACCTGATTTTTTGTACTTTAATTGAGAACAGAAAATCAGGTTTTTTTATGGAAGACATTGCAGGCAAAACATTTAATGTAGTAATAATTGGAAGTGGTCCTGCGGGACTTACCGCAGCTCTTTATGCTGCAAGAGCAGATTTAAGTCCGATTGTATTTGAAGGTCCGGAACCGGGCGGACAATTAATGACGACCACCGATGTGGAGAACTTCCCGGGTTATCCTGATGGTGTGATGGGACCACAAATGATGGACGATTTCCGTACTCAGGCTACTAAATTTGGTGCAGATTGTCGATATGGATTTGTCACCAACGTAGATTTTGATTCCACTCCATATAAGTTAACGGTTGATGAAAAAACTGAGATTCAGGCCCATACCATAATCATTTCAACCGGAGCTTCTGCTATGTGGTTGGGACTTGAAAGTGAAACAAGGTTAAGAGGAAAAGGAGTTTCTGCTTGCGCAACCTGTGATGGTGCTTTTTTCAGAAACCAACATGTAGTAATCGTTGGTGGTGGTGATACTGCAATGGAAGAAGCTACTTTTCTAACTAAATTTGCCAGTAAGGTTACCGTAATTCATCGCCGGGATGAGCTTCGTGCTTCCAAAGCAATGCAGACCCGTGCTTTCAATAACGAAAAGATTGAATTCATGTGGAATAGCGAACTTGAAGAAGTATTGGGCGATCAGGTTGTGGAAGGAGTTAAGATCAAGAATAATGAATCCGGAGAAACTACTACTTTAGAAGATGTTACCGGAGTATTTATTGCTATTGGTCACAAACCAAATACCGATTTATTCAAAGGCGTGCTCACTATGGATGATGTTGGATACATCCAAACCAAAGGTCAATCCACAAAAACAGATCTTCCGGGGATTTTTGCCTGTGGAGATGCTATGGATTCATTTTACCGTCAGGCAGTGACTGCAGCGGGAACAGGTTGTAAAGCAGCTTTGGATGCAGAACATTATCTGAGTGCAGAATTATCAGAGGAAGCTATTGCTGAATCACACTGGGATTAATAATGTCCCGTTCAGTTAGAGATTTGCTTGAAGTCAACGGACTTGAAGAACAGCTTATTCAGGAAATTGAAGAGGCTGGCATTCACAAGGAAGTTTCCGAAGGTGAAACTATAATCACTCCGGGTAGCAAATCTCTTTATATGCCTATTGTTCTGGAAGGACTGTTGCGAGTTGTTCGGCAGGATGAAGATGGAAATGAGATCCTGCTTTATTATCTCGAAGGCGGAGAAACCTGCGCAATGTCTTTGGCGTGTTGTATAGAAGACAAGAACAACGATTTCATGGTTACTGCCGAAAAAGATACTGTTCTTTGGATGGTCCCCATGAATTATCTGGACGGATGGATTCAGAAGTATAAGTCTTTTCGAAAGTTTGTATTCCTTTCCTACCAAACACGATTTGATGAACTGTTGCATACCATCGACAGTATTACTTTTCTGAAATTACAGGATCGTTTATATAAATTCCTTTTGGATAAAAAGCAGGCTACCCGATCTTATGATATCAATATGTCTCATCAGGAAATTGCCCGTCAGCTAAACACATCAAGAGTAGTGGTATCACGTCTGCTTAAGCAATTAGAAAAAGAAGAGAAGATAGAACAACACAGAAACAGGATTGAGATTCTGTAACTAAAGTTACACTGTTTTTCCGTTTAGTTCCTGATATTTGGATTCAACAAATGGAGATGTCATGAAGAAAAATATCGGAAGTGCAGATAAAATTGTAAGACTACTTTTAGCAGTTGCAGGCTTAGCTGTCTATTTCACTGGAGCTGTAACCGGAACCTGGGGAATAGTAATATTGGTTGCCGGCATCATTTTGGGTCTTACGGCTCTTATTAATTTTTGCCCGATCTGGGCAGCTTTTGGTGTGAACACTTCATCCAAGACTTCTTAATCAGAAAAAAGATCAAATTTTTAAATTTTTATGGATTTCGTAGAATTTTTACGGGAACCCTGGCCATGGTACGTCGCAGGACCGCTGATTGGCTTGATCGTTCCTATACTTTTATTAAGCGGAAACAAACTTTTCGGAGTTTCCTCCAATTTCAGACATGCTTGCGCAGCTTGCATGCCGGGAAATGTAGAGTTTTTCAAATATGACTGGAAAGAAAAGGGAAGTTGGAATCTGATTTTTGTACTTGGAACTATTCTGGGAGGATTTATAGCCGGATGGTTGTTTCAAAATCCGGAGGCCATTCAATTATCATCAAATACCATTTCAGATTTAAAAAATCTTGGGATTAATGATTTTTCCGGGATGCTACCCGACGATGTTTTCAATCTTGAAAATTTAACCAGCGTTCAGGGAATTGTAATGATGGTTTTGGGCGGATTCCTGGTCGGATTTGGAACAAGATATGCCGGGGGCTGTACTTCGGGACATGCCATAAGTGGATTAGCTGATTTACAGTTGGCTTCACTGATCGCAGTGGTCGGATTCTTTGCCGGAGGACTTATAATCACACACTTAGTTTTACCCATATTATTTTAGGAGAGAATGATGAAAAAGTTTTTAAAGTATTTATTTGCAGGAATATTTTTTGGAATCGTATTAACGAAGTCTGAAGTAATATCATGGTTCAGAATTCAGGAGATGTTTCGTTTTGATGCATTTCATATGTATGGAATTATAGGTCTGGCTGTTGTTGTAGCTCTAATTTCAATTCAGGTCATCAAAAAGAAGAATGTGAAAGATGTTGAAGGAAATGCGATCAGCGTTCCTCCAAAAGATCCAAAACAGGTAACCAGATATTTACTTGGGGGAACCATGTTTGGATTAGGATGGGCACTTACAGGTGCTTGCCCGGGACCACTTTTCACTTTAGCGGGAGCAGGTTATGGAATAATAATAGTTCCGATCGCAAGCGCTTTAGTAGGAACCTGGGTATACGGATGGTTAAGACCTCATTTACCTCACTAATTTAAAATTATAAATATTGAGTTATGTTTTTTAAACAAGTTTTCGATAAGAAATTAGCACAGTACGCATACATCATCGGATGCCAGAAAAATGGCGAAGCAATTGTTATAGACCCGATGAGAAATATAGATCAGTATGAAGAAATAGCCGCTCAGGAAGGTTTGAAAATTACCTACGCCGCGGATACTCATATCCATGCCGATTATGTATCCGGTTTGAGAGAATTTGCTGCAAAAGGAGTAAAAGTTTTTGGCTCTGATGAAGGCGATGAAAACTGGAAATATGAATGGCTGATTGGTAGTGAATATAATTACGAACTGGTTAATGACGGAGATTCTTTTACCGTCGGAAATATAAAATTTGATGTGGTTCATACTCCGGGGCACACACCGGAATCTATCAGTTTTATGGTTACAGACAGAGCACTTACTACCGAACCCATGGGAATACTGACAGGTGATTTCGTATTTGTTGGGGATGTTGGGCGCCCGGACCTTTTAGAAACTGCGGCAGGAATGAAAGGTAACATGAAACCCTCAGCTAAAACGCTTTACAAATCTGTAAAAGACTTTGAAGTGCTTCCTGAGTATTTACAGGTATGGCCGGCTCACGGCGCGGGAAGTGCATGTGGTAAAGCTTTAGGTGCTGTGCCTGACTCAACAGTAGGATATGAAACACGATTTAGCCCTGCTTTTAAAGCGGCAAAAAGTGAAGAATCATTTGTAGATTTTATCCTAGATGGTCAGCCGGAACCACCTCTGTATTTTGCAAGAATGAAGAAGTTGAATAAAGTGGGTCCTTCTGTATTAGGGGCTCCGATCGGTCTTCCAAAGCGTACAAATATTCAGGATATGGTAGACAGTGATATCACCATCATCGATTCAAGAACGAAGCATGATTTTATGAGTTCACATATTGAGGGTTCTATCATGGCTTCATTCGATAAAAACTTTAATACGATTGCCGGTTCATTCCTTGATGGAGAAAATGAATTCTATTTGATCATTAATGAAGACAATCTTGCTGAAGCCATCAATGATCTGGCCAATGTTGGATTGGATAAGTGTGCCGGATTTGCAACTTATAAAGATCTGGAAGATTGGACTGGAGATAAAAAATCCATCAAAAAAACAGATTTCGAAGGTCTGGTTAACATGATTGATGATGAAAGTATTCAGATTCTTGATGTCAGAAAAGCCACGGAATATGCAGATGGCAGTACTCCGGATTCGATCAATATCGCTCACACTCGTCTCGCAGCGAATTTAGATCAACTTCCGAATGATAAAACCATTGCTGTTCACTGTGCAAGCGGACAAAGAGCCTCTTACTCAGTTTCATTGCTTGCTAACAAAGGCTTTAATGTGATTTGGATAGATGATGCATTCAAAAACTGGAGATCAGGAGTTAAAGCATAATGATTTTATCCTGGATCGGCGCTTTATTGGTTGGGCTCTCCTTAGGTTTGATGGGATCGGGAGGGTCAATCCTCACCGTTCCTATTCTTATTTACATTGCCGGTGAGCAGGAGAAAGCAGCTATTGCCGAATCTCTGGGTATTGTGGGATTTATAAGTATGGTGGGTTCGATTCCGTATGCATTAAAACTACAAGTAAACTGGAGAAATGTAGTACTGTTTGGTATCCCGGGAATGGTTGGGACTTATGGCGGTGCTTATATCGCAGGATTTGTTTCGGGAACATTCCAATTAATACTTTTTGCTGCAGTTATGATATTAGCTGCAATTTTAATGCTGAGAAAAAGGAAACCCAGTGAATCCGAAAACTCTTCAGAATCAAAGCAGCAATCATGGTGGGTCATTGCTCTGGAAGGAGTTTTTGTTGGGGTTTTGACAGGGCTGGTAGGAGTAGGAGGAGGATTTCTCATTGTCCCGGCACTTGTTCTTCTTGGTGGACTTTCAATGCATGTAGCCGTAGGAACCAGTCTTGTAATTATAGCTTTAAAAAGCTTTAGCGGATTCTGCAAATATTTAGATGTTCTGGAATCAGTGAATCAGCAAATTAACTGGGAACTTGTAATGGTATTCAGTCTGGTTGGGGCGGTAGGAAGTTTTATCGGTCGGAAAGTAGGCTCAAAAATATCCGGTGATAAACTTAAAAGAGCATTCGGAGTTTTCTTATTGCTGATGGGTTGTTACATTGTATATATGAATATTTAAAAAATTGCCATGAAAAATCTAATCCCTCTTATTGCGCTTCTGATATTAGCCTCGGTAATCTTTATGTACAATTTTCTTGATCTTGGTCAGGAGAAAAGTACTCCACCGGAGAAGAGCATAGTTGAACTTGTGAACGAAAATCCCGGAGTTATTATCGATGTCCGAACACAGGGTGAATACGATGCCGGACATTTGGCGGATGCAGATTTTCAATTCGATTTCAGATCGGGAGAATTCGAATCAAAATTAGATTCTTTGGATAAATCAAAAACCTATTATCTGTATTGCAGATCAGGAAACCGAAGTGGTCAATCAGCTAAAATTATGAAAGACCGGGGGTTTGAGAATGTGCATAATATCGGTGGATATCAGGATTTAGTTGATGCCGGTTTTGAAAGCAGTGATTCCGGTCAGGAATAGAAAATGAATCTTCAACTGAAGGTTCCACCGATAATTGTTGCTGTTTTGGCAGGATTAATAGCCTGGCTGAGCTCGAAATTTCCTGCTATAGAATTTCTGAATTACGATTTCCCACTTTGGACAGAAAGGGTACTAATTGTACTCGGGTTTTTGATTGGAATAGCAGGAGTAGTTCAATTTGCCCAATCTAAGACTTCGATTAATCCTCACAGCTTGGAAAAAACCAATGTTTTGGTTTCGGAAGGCATTTATCGGTTCAGCCGAAACCCCATGTATCTCGCATTATTGATACTTGTAATTGTTTTCGGGATGAAGATCGGAAATCTTCCGGGAATTGTATTCGGTGCAGCATTTTTCATCGTATATATGAATACATTCCAGATAAAGCCGGAAGAGGAAATGCTCGCAGAAAAGTTTGGTCAGGATTATGTAGAATACCGGGAAAAGGTTCGTCGCTGGATTTAGGTTAGATCAACTTTAGATAAAAAAGGTTCCGATGCTTTAGGCATGGAACCAGATATTCAGCCGAAATGATTATTAGTTTTCTAATTCACCTATCAACTAATCTGCCAATAACTATTTCTTCTTCTTCTTCTTTCCTACCGTTTTCTCTTCTTTTTCTTCGGACGTAGCTTCTTCATCAGTGTTTTCTTCCTCTTCTTCGTCTTCATCCTCTGTAATTTCAATTACCTCAGCATCAACAGAATATTCATCCTCTTCGGTGACTTCTTTTTCTACTAAAATCTGATAGTCATTAATGAACATGGCAAACATTCCGATAGCAGAAATAACTGGAGCCATTGCTGCAACTAAAGCGGCACCACTTACACCAAACACTAATTGAGTTTGAAAAACGACTTCCCCTTCTTTGTTCTTGATAATAAGTCTTCGGGCGCTTCCTTCTTTAATCATTTCACGGATTGAACTAATCACTTCATTTACTCCGCCCTGCACCTCTTCATAGATGCGTTTAGCCTTCGATTTAGCCTCTTCTTTTTTCATGATATGTGTGATTTATGAAAATTTTTGTAAGGAATTACTTCCGAACGGGTCTTACTACGCAAAGTAAAATAAAAAGATTCGGAATTAAACATGTTAGCCAGAGTATTTTGTGCATCCACTGTAGGTGTTGATGCCCGCATTATTGACGTAGAAACCCATCATACCAATGGAATGGTAAAATTCTTTTTGGTTGGATTGCCGGACCGTGCAGTTAGTGAATCCCGCGATCGGGTAGAAGCCGCCATCAGAAATACGGGTTCTTATTACCCGCTGGGAAGAATTACCGTGAATTTGGCTCCTGCTGATTTACCAAAAGAAGGAAATGCCTTTGATCTGCCGATTGCTATTGGATTACTAAAAATGTCCGGGCAGATTTACACAGAAAAACTGGAAGAAACGGTGATGATGGGAGAGTTGTCATTGGACGGAAAGATTCGTCCTATAAAAGGAGTGCTTCCCATTGCGGTTGAAGCTAAAAAGCAAGGGTTCAAATATTTGGTAGTTCCTAAAGAAAACGGAGCCGAAGCAGCAGTAGTAGAAGGAATAGAAATTTTTCCATTTGAGCACTTGAACCAGGTCAAAGATTGGTTGGAAAATCGAGGTTCCATGGACTCGTTGGATGTGGATGTTCAATCGTTCTTCAAGAAAAACGGTCAGCATAAAATTCTGGATTTCAGCGATGTTCGCGGACAAGAAAATGTGAAACGGGGACTGGAAATCGCTGCTGCCGGTGGACATAATGCCATAATGGTTGGTCCTCCCGGTTCGGGAAAAACGATGATGGCCCGACGAATTCCAACTATTCTTCCTCCACTCACTTTGGAAGAAGCATTGGAGACTACGAAAATACATTCAGTGTCAGGAATCCTTGATGGAGGGAAAGCTCTGATTACTTCAAGACCATTTCGGGCTCCGCATCATACCGTTTCGGATGTGGCATTAGTTGGTGGAGGAAGCATTCCCATGCCGGGAGAAATTTCTATGTCGCATAACGGAGTTTTGTTTTTGGATGAACTTCCTGAATTCAAACGAAGCGCTTTGGAGGTAATGCGTCAACCCTTGGAAGATGGGTTTGTTTCTATTTCCCGGGCAAGAATGAGCGTTACTTATCCAAGCAGGGTGATGTTAGTGGCTTCGATGAATCCTTCGCCGTCGGGAGATTGGTATGATCCAAAAGATATGAACGGAACTTCTTCGTTAGCGATGCAACGATACCTCAGCAAGATTAGTGGACCACTTTTAGATCGGATTGATTTGCATATAGAAGTAAATAAAGTCAGCTATGACGAGCTTTCCGGAAAAGCCAAAGGAGAATCGTCCGAAGATATAAGAAAACGTGTAGTGGAAGCAAGAGATGTGCAAACCAAACGATTCTTTGGGTTAAAATCGGTGTACTCGAATGCTCAGATGAATACAAGAATGGTTCGGAAAGTATGTCAGCTGGATGATGCAGGTTCTGATATTCTGAAGAAAGCGATCACTTCATTAGGCTTATCTGCCAGAGCGTACGATCGCATTTTGAAAGTTGCCAGAACCATCGCTGATCTTGATCATTCCGAAAAAATTAAACCAAACCACATCGCCGAAGCCATTCAATACCGAAGCCTGGACAGAGAAGGGTGGCTGGGGTGATAACAATAAATATCGAATAACGAATATTGAATAAAGAATAATGAAGTGATTATGAAATATGATTTGGAAGAAAGGCTGATTGAATTTTCAATCAAGATACTAGAGTTGTGCGAAAGATTGCCAAAGTCGTATGCTGGGATGCGTTTTTCAAAACAGATAATCAGGAGCGGAACATCGCCTGCATTTCAATATGCGGAAGCTACATCAGCAGAATCAAGAAAAGACTTTATTCATAAGTTGAAAATAGGTTTAAAAGAGCTAAGGGAAACCTTTGTTTGTCTCAAAATTATTAAAAGAAAACCTCTTATAGAATCTGAAGAATTAGATTGGCTACTAAAGGAGTGTAATGAATTGATAGCGATAATGAATGCAAGCATCAGAACAACGAAGAAGAATATGAATACAAAAAATCATAATTCATGATTCCTTGTTCAATATTCATTATTTGCTGTTTCGCATGTTCATGCGGTGATTTTTTTGAAACATTTTATTGTAATTAGTGGTTAAGGGAAACAGAAGTAACAAGTGTAATAAGAATAGATATGATGAAAGAGGAGGCAGTTATGAAGACAGAGAGATATACATATTCGAAGAGCGGGCTTATTTTTGCACTGCCGGTATTTATTCTTGTGATCTACTTGATTTTAACTCTTTGAAAGGTTGATTTCAGGTAATTAAATAGATAGACTTTCAGCTCGATAAAACATAGCTAATTTCAAATAAAAGAGCTGATAGCTTGTTCCATTTTGCAGACATAGCATTTCCAACTGCTGTTCGCCAAACTTTTACTTACTCAATTCCTGATGCAGAAAAGAATCGCATTCAAAAAGGGATGCGGGTGTGGGTTCCGTTGCGATCCGGTTTTTCAATAGGTATGGTAGTTGACCTGCACAGCAACAAGCCTGATTTTGAAACCAGACCAATAAAAAAAGTTTTAGATAAGGAACCGGTTCTATCAAAAGAACTTCTGCACTTAACAAAATGGATCCATCAGTTTTATTTTTGCAGTTGGGGAGAGGTAATTCAGGCTGCTTTACCGGCCGGACTTAATTATTCTTCAATAAAAAAGATCAGAGTAGCTCACGAATATTCTGGCTCGGAACTCACTGAGGAGCAGCAAGAAATTATTGATGACATTAAAACCGGGTTAGTCGTTACTCAGGATGAAGCCAATAATAAATGGAAAGGCACTTCTCTAAATAAAGTCTACAAGAAATTAGTAAAAGATAAGTTCATTGAATTTTGGGAAGAACCCGACTTAAAAGTCTCGGAAGCAACTGAGCGAGCTTGGGTCTGGGCAGATGAGAAAAACGAAACCAAGGCATTTGAATTCATCAAACAGCAGTCAAAAAAGTATAAATGGCTTGAAGGACTTGAGAAATTTGCACATCAAAATAAGCCACTTAGAAACTCTGATACGGAAGACTTTGGGTTAACTGATTATGTAATCAACAAACTAAAAAAGGAAGACTGGATTCAGGGAATTGAGGTGCCCATTGAAAGAGTTCAGTTTCAAAATCTGGATTATGATCCCAAGTCTGTTAAAGCATTAAATAAGGAACAAAAAGTAGCATATCAGCAGATTCAGAAAAGTATTGAGAATTCTAAGTATGCGAATTACTTATTGAAAGGCATCACGGGAAGTGGAAAGACGGAAGTGTACATCCACTCGATTAAGAAAGTCAGGGAATCGGGTAAAGGGGCCATAGTTTTAGTTCCGGAAATTGCACTTACTCCTCAAACTGTAGCTCGTTTTTACAGAATATTCGGGGAAGAAATTTCAGTTTTGCACAGTCGTATGACTCCCAGAGAACGATTAGATTCGTGGGAAAAAATTCAATCCGGTGAGAAGAATATAGTTATTGGTGCACGATCAGCAGTTTTTGCCCCGGTAAATAATTTAGGAATAATTATTATCGATGAAGAACATGACAGCTCCTACAAGCAGATTGATCCTGCTCCAAGATATCATGCCAGAGAAGTTGCAATAGTAAGAGCAAGTGAAGCCGGCGCTGTTGTGGTTATGGGTTCGGCAACTCCAAGTATGCAATCGCTTGAAATGATCAATCAGGGAAAGGCAAAATTGCTGGAGCTGAAAACCAGACATGAGGGCGCGAAACTCCCCGAAGTAAAAATCATTGACCTGAAGCAATACACCGGAGCTATGAAAGGAGAACTATCAGCACCTCTTTTTTTGGCTATGGAAAAAGCTCTGGAAAGAAAAGAGCAGATCATATTATTATTCAACAGACGGGGGTTTGCTAATTATTTGCAGTGTGAAACCTGCGGACATATTCCGCAAAGTCCTGAATGTTCCGTTAGTCTCACTTATCATAAAAGAAAAAACTTACTGATCTGTCATTACTCCGGCTATTCCAGAAAGGCAGACACAGAATGTGAGAAATGTGGTTCTGAGTTTTTGAGTGAAAGAGGATCAGGAACTCAAAAGATCGAAGAGCAATTGGAAGAGCTGTTTCCCAAAGCTAAAGTTCTCCGTTTCGATAAAGATTCAACTTCGAGAAAGGGCGCACACGGGCAAATTCTGAATTCTTTTGGACGGGGCGAAGCAGATATTTTAGTGGGAACTCAATTAGTAGCCAAAGGTCTGGACTTTCCGAATGTAACCGTAGTTGGTGTAACCGACGCAGATACAGAATTAGCTTTTCCATCTTTTCAATCATCCGAGAGAATGTTTCAGCTGCTGAGCCAGGTAGCAGGTAGATCCGGTCGGGGAGAAAAACCGGGGGAAGTTTTTATACAAACCCGCCAACCGGAAAATGAAGCCTTGAAATTTGCCGAGACTCATGACTATGACGGTTTTTCAAAATCAGAATTGAATTACAGGGAAAGTCTGAATTACCCACCATATTCGAGATTGGTTAAGTTCACTCTTAAAGGAAAAAAAGAATATCAGGTACGCCAATGTTCGTTTTTACTGAAAGAACTGATCGAAAAAATAGTCCCGGATTTTAATGTGTTAGGACCTTCAGCATCAGCCATTTCATGGATAAATAGAAATTATCATTGGGAAGTACTTTTGAAAATCCCTACTAATAAAGGTGAAAAATTCATGGAAATGCTTTTGGAAAAAGTAATGTCTTTATACGAGAAAAGATCTTCGGTAAGCATATCGACGGTCAGGGTAAATATAAATGTGGGAGCAATTCGTTAAATACTTGCATTCCGCCGTATAAAGTCGGTATTTACGGGCTGTTAAACTCAAAGCTACAGAATGGGCGAAGAAAGAGTAAAACTCGCGAAAACTAACGAAGATGTTCAGAGATTCATGAAGTACGTGCTGAAAGATGCCCGTGCTTTAGAGAAAATGCTGGAAGATGAATGGTTCGAGACAGACATCATCCGCATTGGAGCGGAACAGGAATTATGTTTGATTGATGAATATGGCAAAGCCATGCCGAATGCAATGGAAGTGATGGATGCGTTGGGTGATGGTAACTACACTACAGAAATTGCCAAATTTAATGTAGAGGTCAACTTAGATCCGCTGGAGTTTAAAGATAATTGCCTTTCTCAACTGGAAGAAAATCTTCAAAATGAAGTAGCCTATGTTCGCGGCAAAGTACGGGAATTAGGCGGAGATATTTTACTAACGGGGATACTTCCAACCATTCGAAAGTCGGACGTAGCCATTGAAAACCTGACTCCGCTTCCCCGGTATAAAGCTCTGTGTGATGCTATCGACAATATGCGTGGAAAGGAGTACGAAATTCGTATTCAGGGGATGGATGAGCTTCTCATGAAATTTGATACTCCATTGCTGGAAGGATGTAATACCGGTTATCAGGTTCATCTGCAGGTAAAGCCTGA
The DNA here is from genome assembly GCA_965267565.1 of Balneola sp. Classification (GTDB taxonomy): domain Bacteria; phylum Bacteroidota; class Rhodothermia; order Balneolales; family Balneolaceae; genus Balneola. Next base: position 1,474,688 of record OZ254085.1, on the reverse strand, counting down.
TGAATTCGTCTCTAAATACAACGTGGCACAGGCAATTACAGCTCCGGTTTTGGCAAGTGCGGTTAACTCTCCGGTTTTATTGGGCAAAAGATTGTGGGCAGAGACAAGAATTGCACTTTTTCATCAATCGGTAGATACCCGTGGAGTTGGTGATCACCTTAGAGAAAGTACACCAAGAGTAACTTTCGGTACCGACTGGTTGAAAGGAAGCATACTCGATATTTATAAAGAAGATATTTCGCGTTATCGAGTGCTGTTGAGCTCCAACATTGAGGAAGATGTTGAACAAATGCTGAAAGATGGAATTCCTCCGAAGTTAATGGCACTGAATGTTCATAATGGAACGGTTTACAGGTGGAATCGACCCTGCTACGGAGTTGGGAATGGGAAGCCTCATCTCAGAATCGAAAACAGGATTCTTCCTTCCGGTCCTACAGTGGTTGATGAGATTGCCAACACAGCTTTTTGGTTGGGATTAATGAACGGCATGGAAGATGCTTATCCTGATATCACCAAAGTGCTGGATTTTGATGATGCACGGATGAACTTTTTTGCCGCCTCCAAAATGGGATTAGATACCAAGTTTATCTGGACCGATGATAAAAAAGTGACCGCGAGAGATTTAATCACTGAAGAATTACTGCCGATTGCCCGATCAGGATTAGAAAAGGCAAACATTCAGAATTCAGATATCGATACGTATTTAAGCGTAATCGAAGATAGAGTTGAAAGCGCTCAAACGGGTGCTTATTGGGTGGTGAAATCGTACGGAAAGCTTGCGAAAGAAAATAACAAAGAGCAGGCACTTTCCACCATTACTGCATCCATGGTTAAAAATCAGAAAAAAGGAGAGCCGGTTCATAAATGGGGATTGGCACGCGTTGAAGATGTTGATCTTTGGAAGCCATCATCGCTTATAGTGGAAGAATTTATGACCACTGATTTGTTCACAGCCCGAAAGGATGACCTAATTGAATTTGCAGCAAATTTACTGGACTGGAGAAGAATCAGGTACATCCCGATTGAAGATGATCAAAAGCATTTAGTCGGACTGTTATCTATGCGAATGGTGTTAAGAGAATACTCCAAATCGGTGAATGAGGAAGGGGAATATGAAAGCCATGCTATTGAAGATATTATGATCAATAATCCGATTACTATTCACCCGGAGGCTTCTATTATCGAGGCCATGGAAATTATGCAGGAGCAGCAGATAGGCTGTTTACCGGTGGTGAAAAATAGTCGGTTAGTTGGCATCATTACTGAAGATAATTTCCTTAATATTAGCCGTCGATTAATTAAAGCGTTGGCTAACGAAAATAAAGAGAAGAAGGACGATTGATTGGAAACATTGACCATTAAGAATCAGCTCAAAACGGAAGAAAAAAAAGATTTACCGGATCGGATTATAGGAGAAATAGCGGGAGAGCATCCTGGGCCAACCATTATTGCTCTTGCCGGAGTGCATGGAAATGAACCTACGGGAATCACCGCTATAGAACATGTGCTCGAAAAGTTGGAGGGTTCAGCAAGTTCATTCAATGGAAAATTTATTGGAATAAGAGGTAATCTTGAGGCTTTGCAAGCGGGAGTCCGATACATTGATGAGGATATGAATCGTATTTGGTTTACTTCTATCCTGGATAAAATCAGACGTACGCCCATTGAAGATGTGAAAACTGCTGAGCGCAGGGAAACAAAAAAAGTACTTGAAATTATTGACCCGATTATTTTAAATCCTGACAAACAACACCCGGTCGTATTTGCAGATTTGCATACGTTCTCATCTGAAAATGGTTTATTTGCGATAAGTTCTGATGCTGACCGTAATGTAGAATTACTTGAAAAACTGAATATCCCGTTAATTTTCGGAATCGAAAAAGCATTGCATGGCACAGCATTGAAATATGTTCAGAATCAGGGGAATGTGGGTTTTGCTTTAGAAGCAGGACAACACTTCAGCGAAAGTGCTGAGTTTAATGCTACAGCGGGGTTATATTCCCTGTTAATTTCTGCTGGATGTTTAAGTAAAGATGATATCCCGGATTATCAGGGCTACACAAATTTTTTAGCGGACCAAACTAAAAATCTACCTGAAAAAGTAGAATTCATTTACAAGCATATCGTTGAAGAGGAAGACGATTTTGTAATGAGAGCCGGATTTAAAAACTTTGACAGCGTAAATAAGGGCGATTGGCTTGCGAACGACAAAATGGGAAAGATTGTAGCTCAAACGGATGGTTATATTTTGATGCCGTTGTACCAAAGACAGGGTACGGATGGATTTTTTATAGTAAAAGATGTGGAATGATTTAAACCACAGAGGGCACAGAGGATTGCTTAGTATTAATGTTGCAACTAAGAAATGGATAGTTTAAGAGATTTAAATAAGTTATCGCAGGCTATAATTGGAAGTGCGATAGAGGTCCATAAAGAATTAGGTCCCGGTTTATTAGAATCGGCTTACCAAGCCTGTATGTTCTATGCACTGAAGGAAAGAAATCTAAGTGTGCAAAAGGAAAAAGAAATGCCCGTAATTTTCAAAGAGATGACTTTGGATTGTGGATATAGAATTGATTTATTGGTTGAAGAAAAAGTAGTTGTTGAATTAAAAGCAGTTGAAGAACTCAGTAACGTACACATGGCTCAGGTTCTTAGTTATCTTAAAATGGGTGATTTTAGATTGGGCTTGCTTATTAACTTCAACGTGAAGTATTTAAAAGATGGAATTAAAAGAATAATAAATTAGGTCTCTGATTCTGACACAACTGACAGTAGATATGTTGAATCTTATGATGAAGTCATTAATGAAAAGTAAAATTACAAACCTCTGAGCCCTCTGTGGTTAATTAATAATGAAGAACGATTACGAATTTGTTGACGGTACCCGGTTGTCATCGGTGATTGAAGCATTAATTTTTGCGAGTGAAGAACCTATATCAGGTCAGAAAATCAGCTCCATAATTGTAGAAAACGAAGAGCAAATCGAAGTTACAGAAGAGACCATTGCCGATTTTGTTGACAAACTGAATAACCGTTATGATGAAAACGGTTTAAGTTTCAGAATAGAAGAAATTGCTGAAGGCTACACTTTTGTCACCCAAAAGAAATTTCATTATTGGCTGAGCATTTTTCAGCATGAAAATGCCTATCGGAAATTGTCTCAATCAGCCATTGAAAGTCTGGCTATTGTAGCATATAAACAGCCCATCACCAAGCCTGAAGTTGATGAGATTCGTGGCGTTGATTCCGGTTACATTCTTCGCCAACTGATGGAGAAAGCGCTGATTGAAGTTTCCGGGCGATCAGATAGTCCGGGAAGACCGTTGCTATACACTACGAATAAAAATTTTCTTCGTCATTTTGGTATAAATTCGGTGGATGAACTACCCAAGCCGAGAGAAATAGAGGAAATTCTGAAAGACGATGACATGGCGGAACATCGGCAGTTGTTGCTTGAGCAATCCATGATTATGGATGAAGAAGAAATGGATGATATTTATGCTGATCCTGAATCTGAAGCTCCGGACACCGAGCCGGATCCTGATAATTCGCAAAGTGAAGAGAATACTGATCAAGAAAGCTCGGACTCTAAAAAAGACGAAGAAGAATGAGTAAGAAAAAAGGAAAAAAAACTTCATCAGATAAAAAGAAAACAGGAAAATCTCCGAACAGGGTAGATCAGAATTATTCTCAAAGCGAAGAGATCAGAATAAACAAGTTTATTGCACATGCCGGGCTTTGCAGCCGAAGAGAGGCAGACCGATACATAACGGATGGATTGGTGAAAGTAAACGGGAAAACGATTACTAAGCATGGCACCAAAGTAAGAAGACAAGATCGTATTGAAGTAGACGGGCAAAAAATTCAGCTTGAGCCATTCGTTTATTTGCTCTTGAACAAGCCTAAAAATACGATCACCACTACGGATGATGAGCGAGGTAGAAATACGGTGTTGGACGAAGTGGAAAATGCCACCGGCGCCCGGGTATATCCTGTAGGGAGATTAGACAGAAATACGACCGGACTACTGATTCTCACTAATGATGGAGATTTAGCCCACCGATTAATGCATCCGAGTTATTCTGTCAGAAAAACCTATGAAGTGGAATCCGAACGAATTTTGTCTGATGATGAGTTAAGATTATTCACAGACGGAATTCCTTTGGAGGATGGAGTGGCAAAAGCACATAATTTAAAAAGATTCCTGGATGCTCCTCACTCATTCAGGCTTTCGGTGTTCGAAGGTCGAAATCGTTTAATACGAAGAATGGTGGAGCACTTTGGAACGCAGGTTACTAAACTTAAGCGTGTGGAATATGCCGGTTTAAATTTGAAAGGTGTAAGTACCGGAAGGTGGAGATATCTTCGTCAAAAGGAGGTAAATAACCTCAGAAAGCTGGTGAAACTTGAAACTTTAGATTTTAATAAAGACGAATAATTACATGGAGTACGATAATTTATCCATTTCATCAGGGCAAATTTTAACCGACGAAGATCTCCCGATCAGATACGATTTATATTCACCGATAAGCAGAACTTCCAAAAGTTTTCCTGTTGTAATATTTCTTCATGGTTTCAAAGGATTTAAAGATTGGGGGCCTTTTCCGGATGCATGCGAAGATATCGCCAGACAAGGTTTCGGTGTATTAGCGATTAATTTTTCTCACAATGGCATTGGTGAAAACAGATATGAACATGATCGTTTAGACCTTTTTCAGAAATCCACATTATCTAAAGATCTGGATGAAGTTGGTTTAGTGATAAGAGCATTACAAACCGGAGAAATAGGTGATTCCCAATCTAACCTGAATACTGACGTTATGGGAATAGTAGGGCATTCCAGAGGTGGACATACTGCGGTTGCAGCAGCAGCAGAATATGAAACTATACAATGTCTGGTAACCTGGGCAGCTGTTTCTGATTATTTAGCTCGGTTTTCCGATAAAGAGAAAAAGGACTGGGAAGAACAGGGATATACCGAATATAAAAATTCGAGAACCGGTCAGGTTATGAAAGTAGATCGTGACTGGTGGGACGATGCTAAAGAAAATGGAGATCGTGTAATTGCCATAAGAAGAGTAAAAGAGCTGGTGATCCCAAGTTTATTTATTCATGGCAGAGAAGACAATGAGGTTCCACAGTCAAATTCCGAGAAATTGGAAATAGCTTGTGGCTCAAAAGAGAAGGAACTGAGGTTGATTGCTAAAGCCGGGCACACTTTCGAAGCTTCTCATCCATTTGAAGATGAATTTTTTCCTCCTCCATTTAAAGAATTAGTAGCGCATACCGGGGCTTGGTTCCGGCAGTATTTGCGGTAAATGAACGTCCAACATAGAATTGAAGAACGCCTAACGTCCAATGGTCAAAATTCATCAGTTTACTGTTCCTGTGTTTTGCGTTCAAAAGCTCTGTGCACTCTGTGGTTAACTTAGCTGCCACTTAAACTCTTTTTACACCTCTATTTTATAAAATACTTGATTAGCTCCCGCCATAGTGCCACTTTAGCTTACTTTAAAATTTTCATTAAAATAGGTTAGAAATGAACTACGGTATTAAATTAATGAGCAGGTTTTTTGCCTTGTCTCTCTGTTTTGTACTTGTTGTTTCCGGTTGTTCTTCAAGCGGTGCAGCTACCAAATCAGGAAATTCACCATCTTCTTCAATGAAGAAGCCTTCTCCTAAAAAGGGAGATCTGAAGCCATTCAGTGAAGTTATTACTGCAGATGCTAAAACAGATGAAGGCTTGTTTAACGTACATCAGGTGGATGACAAGTATTACTTTGAGATTCCAAATGAAATGTTGGATCGTGAAATGCTCTTGGTGAGCAGGGTTGCAGGAACAGTGCAAAATTTAAGCTTTGGTGGTGCAGGCCAGAAAGCCAGAAGCCAGCAAGTGGTTAGATGGCAACGAAAGGATAATAAAGTGTTATTAAGACATGTATCCTATTCAAGTGTTGCTGATGAAGAGGATCCAATTTATGAATCTGTTCAAAATAATAATTTTGAGCCTGTAGTTCATACGTTCAAAATTGAAGCAAATAATGAAGATACAACCGGAATCGTAATCGAAGTTTCTGATCTGTACACTTCTGATGTTGCATTAATTAGTGGTTTAAGCGGTTTTCAGAGAAGAAATTTTCAGGTTCGCCGATTAGATGGCAGCCGTTCTTTTGTGGAAAGAATGTCAAGTTACCCGGAAAATATTGAGGTGCGTCATGTATTAACTTATGATGCAAGTAATCCACCGGATAACGGATCAACAAACACTATTTCTTTGGAAATGAACCAGTCGATGATTCTTCTTCCTGAAGAACCGGCAATGCCAAGAAACTGGGATCAGCGTGTTGGTTATTTTTCTGTAGCTCAGTATGATTATAGTTCAGAGAAGCATAAAGCAGCCAGAAACAGATTTATCACCCGGTATCAATTAGTTCCTAAAGATAAGGAAGCATACCTGAGAGGTGAGTTGGTAGAGCCTGAAGAGCAGATCGTTTATTATTTAGATCCAGCGACTCCAAAAAAATGGAGACCTTATTTAATACAGGGTATTAATGATTGGAATGTAGCTTTTGAAGCGGCAGGATTTAAAAATGCAATTGTTGGTAAAGAAGCTCCAACACCGGAGGAAGACCCCGAGTTTTCACCTGAAGACGTTCGTTATTCTGTAATGCGTTATATTACAAATCCTATTCAAAATGCACAGGGGCCACATGTTCATGATCCGAGAACAGGTCAGATTTTAGAAAGCGATATTCTCTGGTATCACAATGTTCAGAATTTGTTAAGAAACTGGTATTTCATCCAGACCGCTGCAGCTAATCCTGATGCTCGAAAAGTTCAGATGAGTGATGAAACCATGGGAGAGTTGCTCCGATTTGTGATGGCTCATGAGGTAGGACATACTTTAGGGCATCCTCATAACATGGGTTCAAGTCCGGGATATACCGTAGAACAATTACGTGATCCTGAGTTTACATCTACTCATGGTACAGCTCCTTCTATTATGGATTATGCTCGTTTCAATTATATCGCTCAACCGGGTGATGGAGTTGAAAATTTCTTCCCAAAAATTGGTGAATATGATATTTGGGCAATTAAATGGGGTTATACATGGCTTCCGGATATTGAAGAGCCAAGTGATGAAGATGAAACTCTGAATGAGTGGATTGTAGAAAACGGAGATGATCCGTTATACTGGTTCGGTTATCCTACGGGCGCAGATCCTCGTTCGCAAACAGAAGCTATCGGTGATGATGCTATGGAAGCGAGCGAACTTGGGCTTGCAAACCTTCAGGTAATCACTGAGAATTTGGTAGAATGGACAGAGCGAGAAGGTGAAAACTATGAGGAGTTGCAAGAGCTATATAATAATGTGCTTGGTCAATGGCGACGATACATGGGACACGTAACCACTTACATTGGCGGTGTTTACCAGACGTATAAAACCTACGATCAGGATGGATCTGTATATGAAGTGGTTTCAGAATCTGATCAGAAAAGAGCAATGGATTTCTTAAACAAGCATGCGTTTTCAGCACCAAGCTGGGCATTCAATAAAGAAATTCTTGACTTGATAAATCAATCAAGTGCGGTAGAAACATTCAGAAGTTTTCAGGCTGGTGTGTTGTCAAATGTACTTCGTCCGGATCGTTTAGCACGTTTGGTTGAAGCGCCAACAAGAACCGATGAAGATGTTTATACGCTTACGGAAATGATGGATGATCTTCGAAATGGTATTTGGTCTGAAGCAAGAGCAAAGCAAAATACCAATGTTCATCGCAGACATTTACAACGAGCTTATATTGAAGAAATGGGTGAGTTACTAACCGAAGAGCCATCAGGTTTCTTTGCGCGCTCGGTGGATGTAAGTCAATCGGATGTTCGTCCTATTGTTAGAAACGAACTCGAGATATTAGATCGTGATTTAAGAAGTGCAATTGCCGGTGGCGGTTTAAACCGTGAAACCCGTAATCACTTTGAAGATGCCCGGGCAAGAATTGCTGACATCTTAGATGAAGACTAAAAATCTTATAAAATTAATCAGGGCAGCTATTTGGCTGCCCTTTTTTTGTCAATACTAAATACAGGAAAAATGAGAAAACTAATTACGCTAAGCTTAGCACTTGTGTTAGGGCTTTTCTATTCTGGGAATGAGATTTCTGCTCAGCAATTGGATATGGAATTGCTGAAAGGTATGGAGCCAAGAAATGTGGGTCCGGCCGGGATGAGTGGAAGAATTACTGCCATCGATGTGGTAGAATCAAATAATGATATTATGTATGCCGGATCTGCATCGGGCGGAGTCTGGAAATCAGTTACCGGAGGAATTACCTGGGAACCAATTTTTGATGACTACGGTGCTGCTTCGATTGGAGCAATTGATATTCATCAGAAAAATCCAAGCATTGTTTGGGTTGGAACCGGAGAAGGTAACCCAAGAAACAGCCAGAGTAGCGGCGCAGGAATTTATAAAAGTATTGATGGCGGTCGTTCTTTTGAATTAATGGGATTGGAAGGAACCCGCAACATCCATCGGGTAATCATCCACCCGGAAAACCCGGATGTAGTTTATGTAGGAGCTCAGGGTTCTGCCTGGGGTGACAGCGAAACCCGTGGCGTGTATAAAACTACGGATGGCGGCGAGACCTGGGAGAAAATTCTGTATGTGAATTCCAGAACCGGAATTGGCGACATGGTGATGGATCCTGAAAATCCGAATAAAATTTTTGCTGCTATGTGGGAATTTCGGCGCTGGCCTTGGTTCTTTGAATCAGGTGGTGAAGGCTCAGGCTTATACATGACCTTAGATGGTGGTGAAACCTGGAAAGAACTGACTTCAGAAGATGGACTTCCAGAAGGCGAGCTTGGAAGAATGGGAATTGCCATTGCACCAAGCAATACTAATGTGGTGTATGCACATGTTGAGTCAAAGAAAAATGGTATTTACCGCTCGGAAGATGGTGGATATACATGGGAACTCCGACAAACAGTGGAAAAAGATCCACAGGTAGGTAACCGACCATTTTATTATGCAGAAATATATGTGGATCCTTTTAATGAAAATACGGTCTATAGCATCTATACATACATTTCTAAAAGTACAGACGGTGGACGCTCGTTCGAAAGTTTATATCCATATTATAACTGGGTACACCCGGATCATCACGCATTATGGTTAAGCCATGATAATCCCGGATTTATGATTGATGGAAATGACGGAGGCTTAAATATTACTTATGATGGTGGCGATACCTGGAGATTTATAAATAACATTCCGGTAGGGCAATTTTACCATGTAAACGTGGATAACCGAATTCCTTACAATATTTATGGTGGAATGCAGGATAATGGTTCATGGCAAGGTCCTGCTTATGTATGGCGGTCAGGCGGAATCCGAAATGCGTATTGGGAAGAGTTATTTTTCGGTGATGGTTTTGATGTTATGATGGATCAAAGCGACGACCGCTATATTTTTGCGATGTCTCAGCAAGGAAATATTGGTAGGGTCGATCTTGAAACCGGCGCAGGACGGTATGTTCGTCCAACACATCCTGATGGTGATGAACTTCGTTTTAACTGGAATGCACCGGTAAACTTCGATCCATTTGATGAAGAAACCATTTATTTCGGTTCACAATATGTTCATAAAAGTGACGATCGGGGAGAGAGTTGGACTATCATTTCTCCGGATTTAACCACCAATGATACCACTAAACAAAAGCAGCACGAAAGTGGCGGAATCACCATGGATGCTACCGGTGCAGAGAATTTTACAACTCTGTTAGCAATCGAACCAAGCTCGCTTGAAGAAGGATTAATCTGGACGGGTTCGGATGATGGTAAAATTCACATCACGAGAAACGGTGGACAAGATTGGACAGATGTTACTAAAAACGTGAAAGGCGTTCCGTCAGGAAGCTATGTGGCACAGGTAAAAGCCTCAAAGTATAATGCAGGCGAAGCTGTGGCAGTAATTAACAACTACCGCCGCGACGATTGGGGAGTGTATGTGATGAGAACCACAGATTATGGCAGAAAGTGGACAAATATCGCAAAAGATAAAGGGCTGGAAGGTTACGCTCTTTCATTTGTTCAGGACCCTGAAGAACCAAATTTGATGTTTATCGGAACGGAATTTGGATTGTACGTGAGCATTGATGGTGGTGATAACTGGACAAAATGGACCAATGGATACCCAACGGTTTCTACCTATGATATGGTGATTCACCCAAGAGAGCATGACTTGGTAATCGGAACATTTGGTCGCGCTTTTTGGGTGTTGGATGATATTCGCCCGCTCAGAGATTTAGCTAAAAACGGAGCTGATCAATTAGAAAAAGCGATTCGTGTATTTCCGGCTCCTGATGCTTATCACGCCGAATGGAGACAAGCTCGTGGAATGCGTTTTTCTGCGGATGGAGTTTTCTCTGGAGATAACAGACCAAGTGGCGCGCGTCTCACCTATTCCGTAAACAGCGAAATGCTGGAGAAAGAAGGAGACGATGAGAAGAAAAAATCAGATAAAAAAGAAAAAGTAACCATTGAAATCTTTGATTCCTCCGGTGAAAAAATCCGAACACTGGAAAGAACACCTGAGCAGGATGGAATTAACAGAACTACCTGGGGACTCAATAAAGCCGGAATGCGTGGAGCCAGCAGAAGAAAAGCAAGACCTAATGCCCCTGAACCTTCAGGTGGAGATGTGCTTCCGGGTACGTACAAAGTTAAATTCACCTATGGGGATTTTTCCGATTCCACGATGGTAAACGTGAAAACGGATCCGAGAATTGAAGTATCCATGTCGGCTTTAAAAGCATCAGGTGAACTACGCGATGATATCATGAAACTTAACGCAACCTTGGCTAAAGGAACTGATCAGTTGATTGAAGCTAAAGAAATCGTGGAGACCTACGAATCTCTTGCTAAAGCTGATTCCCGAGATAAGGAAGAGCTTAAAGAGATTAACGAAGCCAATAAAGAGGTCAAGAAAAAGATCGATGATCTCATGAATATGGTGTTTGGTAAACCGGATGAACGACAGGGTATTACACGGAACCCGGAACCGACTACCATGCAGGCTATATTTGCTCCGTTCAGATACCTTGGAAGCGATTATGATGGTCCGGGTAAAACGGAAGAAAATCTTATGCGTCTTGCCGAAGAAGAAGTGGATAAAGCGCTATCAGAGATTAACGCATTCTTTGAAGAAGATTGGTCGAATTATCAGCAGAAAATGGAAGCCGCTGATTTCAAACTATTCAAAGATTTCGAGACCGTGGATATGGACTGACCATTGAATCATGAATATTCAATAACCAATATTGAATAATGAATAAAAAACCCCGATCAGAGATGTTCGGGGTTTTTTATTGGCTAAGTTTTTGATTGAAGAAGTCTAAGCGAGACGCTTAGACTATGGCGATCGAGATGCTTAGACAGAGGAATCTCGATATTAAAAAAGGGCGATTTACGGATCGCCCTTACTTTACTACTTATAATTTTGATTCTTGATTAGATCGAAATCAATTCTCCCAGATCAAATCGTAATCTACTTCTCCTTGGCCCTTGATTTCAGGATTCAGATTCGTAATCAAATGCTGTAATCGCAATTTCTGGTAATGACGTCCGTGCGGACCTCGAATTCCGTGACGATTTCCGGGATACATCATCAAATCGAAGTCTTTATCTGCTTTGATAAGAGCATCAACCAACATAATAGTGTTCTGAGGATGTACGTTATTATCGACGGAACCATGAATAAGCAATAGTTCTCCTTTTAATTGGTCTGCATAACTCATCGCTGAACCGATGTCATAACCTTCTTTGTTGGCTTGCGGAGTATTCATATAACGCTCCGTATAAATAGTGTCATAACTTCTCCAGTCCGTAACCGGAGCACCTGAAACTCCAACATGAAATAAATTCGGATAACGGAGCATCAACAGAGCCGTTGCATATCCGCCGTATGAATGGCCATACACTCCAACACGATCTCCATCAGCATACTCACGGTCAGTAACCTGGTCGATTACAGCGGCATAGTCATCTATTTCGAGAGTACCTAACTTTCCATAGTGTAAAGTCTGGAAATCTTTCCCACGATTACCGGATCCGCGGTAGTTAGCACGAACCACGATAAATCCAAGCTGTGCCATTCTTTGATATCCGTCAGCAGTTTTGAAGGTATTAGTTACATCTTGGTAACCCGGACCACCGTACAAAGGAAGAACCACCGGATATTTTTTATTCGGGTCAAAATCTACAGGTTTATAAATAAGTACCGGTAGATCAGTTGTTCCGTCAGCAGCTTTCATTGTAGCGAATTCAGGCTTTTGAAGACCTGCATCTTCTACTTTACTTATATCTGCTTTCATCAGGTTTCTCACCATTTTTCCATTTGCCGTATACAAGTTCGCCTCATATGGAGAATCAAAAGAAGAGTGGGTGCTTACATAATACTCAGCAGCGTCATTCATGCTTACTGTGTGACGTCCTTCTCCTTTGGAAAGCTTCTTCATGTTATCTCCGTCCATATCTACGGAGTAGAAATATCTGTCCAGCCCCATATTATGGTAAGCGGTGAAGTAAATTTTGTTGTCATTCTGATCAACAGCTTCAATACTGCCCACCGGAAATTCACCTTTTGTTACCTGATTTATCAACTCTCCGGAGAAATCATAATGATAAATATGATTGTATCCGCTGGTTTCAGATGTCCAGATAAAAGTTTCATTGTCGTCTAACTGGATGAAATTATCATGGAGATTTATGTAAGCATCTTCGCGCTCTTCCAGAATAGTTCGCACTTGTTTTGTATCGAGATCGTAAGCAAGCAGCTCAAGATGATCTTGTTTTCTGTTCAGTCTTCTGAACGTAAGTTCGCTGCCATCATTCCTCCAGATTGGACGAACGATGTAGGTATCAGGATCACTATTGGTGGGAACCTGCTCTATTTCTCCACTTTCGATATCAACAATAAAGAGATTTACGGTTGGATTTGTTTCCCCTGCTTTAGGATACCGCATTTGTTCCAAACCTGCTTCAAATGTCAATTCATGCACAATTGGGAACTGAAATACATCCTTTTCTTGGTATTGTAAGTAAGAGATTTTAGAATTATCCGGAGAAAACCAGTAGGCATCACGCTGTCCAAATTCTTCAGGATACACCCAACTTGGGCGACCGTTCATCTTCTCTTCGCTACCATAAGTTAGACGCTTTTCTTCTTTGGTCTCAGTATCTACCACGTAAATGTCATAATCTTTGATGTAAGCGAACAGTTTATAATCGTGAGAATAAGTTCCGTTCCACAGCTGACTGGTTTCCATTCTGCGCATCAATTCATCCGTGTAAGGAGGTCGCTCAACTTCCGGCTTATAGAGTTTTCTGAGTTCCCGATCTTTCAGGTGAAACACAAAATCCGTTTCGTTTTCAGCAAAAAAGATAGCTTCATTATCCATTACAAATTCGAAGCGATCGAATGGAAGAGCATCAACATCTTCTCCGGTAGCGTCATTGTATTGTGCTATCAGTGCATCAGAAGTTCGCTTGTCGAACAGTAAAGACTTCTTCTCGTTTTTAGGATTTACTTTATAAAAAACGGTATTTCCATCGTCATCTTTTTCCATGTGCATATAGCCCATATCACCTGGTAGCCAGCGAATGCTTGAACCATCATAGGAGACAAAATCCCGTTCGCCCATTTTGGCGTAAAGCTCGAGTCCGGTCTGAGCAAAAGCTGATCCTGAAATAAGAGCAACGATCAGAAGTGTATAAATTAATTTGAAAGAGCGTTTCATAAATATCTTTGTTTAGGTTAGCTGCTTTTCAACGCAGAATTTGGTGAATAAATATAAGGCTTCTGTATTAAGATGCCGTCAAATTGCGTAAATCGTTTGATATAACTACAGAGAACGCAGAGGGGCGCAGAGAAATGCAAAGAAAGAATTTTGAACATCGAACAGTAGAACAAGGAACTTTGAACTTAACTAATAAACAATACCGTTCATCTGTTCAAATCTTTGCGATTAACCAATCAAAGATGAGTAATTGTTACATCAGATACTTTTCTCCCTAAAAATCGTTCTGCAAGTTCCTGAAAGCGTTGAGGACGATCACTTACAAAACAGCTGAAATCTCCACCATCAGGGTTAAGAAGGTTATTTTTTTGCAATAAAGATTTAGCTGATTGAGCAATCGACTCTGCGGAATCAATAATCTGAATTTTATCGTCCTGAAGAACCTCGGGGATCACTTTTTTGAACAATGGATAATGTGTACAACCGAGAATCAGGGAGTCGATATCTTTTCCATCAAAATAACTCAGGTAAGAGTCCAAAGTCTTCAAAGCAATTTCATTTTCGATCCAACCTTCTTCGGCTAAAGGAACCAACAACGGACAGGCTTGCTGCGAAACCTGAATATCTGGATTCAGGTCATGAATGGAGTGTACATACGCTTTTGAATTTACCGTAGCGAGTGTTCCGATAACTCCAATGTGATCATGTTTGGGAGTGTTAAGAGCGGTTTTGCTTCCCGAAGTGATTACATCCAACACTGGAATTTCACCGGCAACTTCCAGGATTTGATTTTTAGCAGAAGCTGAAACGGTATTACAGGCTATTAAAATCATTTTCACATTTTTGGAGATTAAAAAGCGGGTTATCTCCAATGCGTATTCCCGAACGGTCTCTTCAGATTTTATTCCGTAAGGAACCCGGGCGGTATCGCCAAAGTAAATAATATCTTCATTCGGAAGAGCTTTTGTAACTGCTTTTGCAACAGTTAGTCCTCCGATTCCGGAATCAAAAATGCCAATAGGTGAATGTTTGTCTGTGTTCAATGAATTGTAATTTGATGGGCAACAAAATAAAAGAATTTCTAAGAATTAAATAAGATTAACCACAAAGGGTATATTCAATATCCAACAAAGAATTTCCAACACTCAAGTTTTTTGGAATAGATATGCTATCCAAAGTTTTCCCTTGTGTATTTAAAATTAGGGAGATAAACACACTAACTCTTATCGACATTGAATGTTCCTTGTTGGATATTGAACATCTTACTCTTTTGTGATCTTTTTTAAAATCATTCAGCGGAGTTTTTTCGTAGTTTAGAATGATTCAGAACTTAATATCGTCTTTTGAACAAAACATTTTTTCTATTTGCTGTCACAATTCTTGTATTAGTGCTTTCCGATTCTATAGTAGCACAGGATCAGCCGGATACACTCAAAGCTGAACTTGAGGAAATAACAGTGGTTGGTTTTACCGGCAATCGAAGCATCATGGAAACTCCAGGGTCCATCTCTTACGTGCCCACTGAACGACTAACTGCTTTTTCAAATCAATCCATTGTATATGGATTAAATACAGTTGCCGGTGTTAAAATGGATGAAAGAGCTCCGGGAAGTTATCGGGTTGCCATTCGGGGCAGTGCAATTCGCTCACCATTTGGAGTAAGAAATGTAAAGGTATATTGGAATGGAATTCCGCTTACGCTTCCATCGGGAAGTACGCCTCTGAATTTGTTAAGCAATCAAAACATTAAACAGCTGGAAGTAATTAAAGGTCCGTCGGGGAGTGTGTACGGAGCCGGAACGGGTGGCGTTTTGTTAATCAACAGTTTTCCAAAGAACCCTAAAACAGAACGATTGGCAGATTTTTCGGTTGGTGATTTCGGTTCGATAAATTACTCGGGAGAATACAATACTAAGAACGACTATATGATATCTCAGTACAAGTATTCGTCTCAAACTTCAGATGGATACAGGGAGCAGTCGTTTTTTGATCGCCAGACTTTCGAAACCGGAGTAAAAGTGTTCACTCCCTCTGATGCGATTCTTTCAGTATCAACTTTATATTCTAAATTGAATTACGGAATTCCGGGTGGATTAACACTTCAACAATTTCAGGATGATCCACAACAAGCCAGATCAGGTAGTGAACCTCAAAACGCCTCTATAGATCAGGAAGATTTTATTATTGGAGCAGATTTCGTGAGTCAATGGACGGAGAACTGGTCAGGATCAACTAATATTTTTACCAATGTCAGTAAGTTTGAGAACCCATTTAATTTCGATTACAAAAGCGAAAGCAGAAAAAGTTGGGGGAGTCGGCCATGGGTTAAATACGAAAACACTTTTGGCGATACATTCTTAAAATTAAAAATTGGTGCCGAAAATCACTTTGCAAATAACAATGCCAGAAATTACGAAAATGATGGCGGAGTTCGGGATACCTTAAACTTTGAAGATGAAATCGAGATAAAAAACCGAACAGTTTATTTTGTTTCAGAAATAGA
This sequence comes from Balneola sp., assembly GCA_965267565.1. Taxonomy (GTDB): domain Bacteria; phylum Bacteroidota; class Rhodothermia; order Balneolales; family Balneolaceae; genus Balneola. The sequence continues at coordinate 1,458,383 of OZ254085.1, read as the reverse complement.
TTTCAGTAAAAAGTGGTTTATAAATGCCGGAGTAAGTGTCAACCGGGTAAGCTACGACGTGACCAGAGTTGCAACTAAAGAAGGCGGAGTGGATCCGAACTTAATATCAAAAGATTTTGAGCCTGCTTTTTTACCGAGAATTGCAGTGGCTTACAAGCTGGATGAAAGAAATACTCTCCATTCCAGTATCAGCGCCGGGTTTTCACCTCCGACGTTGGAAGAATTCCGAACTAATGACGGACAACTGAATGAGGAGCTGGAACCTGAAAAAGGAATTAATTATGAAATCGGAATACGGGGAAGTTCTCTGGATAATAAAATAAGATATGATATCGCTTCTTTTTTCTTCAAGCTGACAGAAAGCATTGTACTCACAGAGTCTCAGCGAGATGGAACGCTTGCATTCACCAATGCAGGCAGCACTAATCAGTTCGGAGTTGAAGCAGCTTTGGATTTGAATATTATTCAGAACAGTCAATCATTTCTGACCAATATATCTCTTCAGAATTCATACACTTTTCATTATTTCACTTTTGATGATTATGTAAAAGCAGGAAATGACTTTTCAGGAAACCGGATTCCCGGAGTAGCTCCTCATACCATACATTCGGCTTTAAATGTAAAGACAAAACCCGGATTTTATACACTGCTTTCTTACAATTTTACGGATTCCATTCCTTTGAATGATACAAATTCCGTGAATTCGGATGCTTATCATTTAGTAAAAGGAAAAGTTGGAATGAAATTGAATGTTGGAGCTGAAGATCAGTTTCAGTTCGATATTTATGCCGGATTAGATAATATTCTGGACGAACGCTACAGCTTAGGCTTCGATGTAAATGCATTCGGTAATCGCTATTACCAACCTGCTGCGCCGTTGAATTGGTTTGGAGGGATTAAGTTCAATTACTCAATTATCAATTAAGAATGTGTCAATGAATTCTTAATTGATAATTGACACATTCTTAATTGAATTAGAATTTCCTCGCAATAACCACGGTTTCTTTAAAAGTCCGATCCGTTCCATTGGCACTATTGTACGCTTCGAATAGCACAATGTAATAACCAACCCGATTTTTGTTTCCATCATCGGTTAAACCATCCCAGGTAAGTGAGCCCGAAAATCCTGCAGGTTTACCATCGGCTAATTCACGGACTTCTCTTCCATATCGATCATAAATACGAACTCTGAGCAAATAATCAGGTTCATCCAGGGTGTAGCTAATCGAAAGAAAATCCTCGAATCCGTCATCATCGGGAGAGAATGGATTTGGGGTGAATGCAATTCCGGTATTGTCCGGTGGAGTGCTTTCTTCCTGAAAGATGGAGTTTTCTTTGTTCGGAGTTCCGCCGCTTACATCCGTACTTGAGCTCCAGTTGGTTTCATTGTTACTCGGTCCGGTTGGAGTGATTTTTTCCAGAGCAACTCCATCGGTACTTACCCGATTCGGATTTTGCCAGCTTTCATCGTAAAAAACGGAATCAATGGTAGCGCCCGAGCTGTCTGAAATGAAAATAGCATCGCCGGAAGCAGATAGGCTCAAACTGGATCGATCAATTTGCATGGTAAATTGATCAGGTTCGTTTTCGATGCCAAAATATTCTGCCAGCTGACTTTCAGAAAAATCGAAAGTTTGATTTTCTGCATAGACTAAGAAATAACTTTCAGCAGGAATCCATTTGAACGTAGAAGAAACCGGATCAAGGCGATTTACATCTTCATCCTCATCAGGGGCATCATTCAGAAAGATTTCTTCCAGCGAAATGGCGTAATCCTGCGTGTTGTACAATTCAATGTATTCGGTTTGATCGGGAAGATTATCTTCATCATCGGCAAGCGGATCAAATAAAATTTCGTTGATTACAACCGAGCCTTTCGAAATGGGTTGAGCGATTGGAATAGTAAGTTGAGAAGCAGAGTTTCCCACCACATCATTCAGTCCACTTGCCGATAAATTAACCGAAGTTCCCGGTTGAATTCCGGCACCATCAATAATTAATTGATTGGCATTGGTTTCATCAAACTCCAGAACGGTTCGGTTTTGGTCGCCGGCGTTGAAAGAAGCCGAACTTATATCTACAAACTCAGAAAAAGCGATCAGGATATTTCCATCCGCTTGTAAGTTTGCAAAGATTAAATCAGGAGCATCTGTATCAAGCTGGAAGATTGCGTTTTGAGTTCCGGCACTATTTCCGGATTGACTCGAGTTGTTAGCCCAGTTATCGGGATCGTTGGATGCAGCATTCGGATCCTTACGCTCAGCAGAAATTCCGTCCTGATTTCCACCAAATCGCTCGGTATAAAATAGACTGTCGATGGTTTCTTCGGTATCGTTTTTCAATATAATTCCATCCCCTGAATCATTCAGCGAAGGGAAATCGCTCAAAAAAAGTCCGTTTGAAACGGAGTTTGCAAAATCAGCCCTGTCAGCTAAAACCAAATATCCTCCGGCTTCTAAAATGGTTCCTTGTGGAAATTCAGCAGTGTTATCGGCAGCATCAGATAAGGACCAGTTACTGAGATCAATGTTTTTATCTGATCGGTTAAAAAGCTCCACAAATTCCGCGGTGCTCTCATTTAGCTTTTGATACAAAAACTCATTGATCACAATATCTTTGGAAACAGGCGGTGAAAAAACAAGAAATCGAATCGAAGTATTGAGCTCGCCGGAAAGATTCCCGAAAATATCCCGCTGATTATTGATGGTGATATTGTAAGTTGTTTCATCCTGAAGTGGTGTGCTGAGATTCAACGTAACTTCATTTCGTTCTAAATCGATGGACGAAATCGTCAAAGACGGTGAAACCGAATAATTAGTTGTACTTGTTGCTTCCGCCTCGCTGAGTCGTTCACTGAATCGAATTAAAATGGAGTTTTCATCAAGAGGAAAAGCATTTTCAATAACGGGAGCGGTTTCATCCTGTTCAACCTGATTCATTTCGGCCGGAGTAGCAAAGTTAGCGGAAGGACTGTCGCCCCAGTTTTCCTGAAATTCTCCGGTTACATCTACGGTTCGGCGCTCCAGCGAAACTTCTTCTCCACCCCAGTCTGAAGTGTAAGTCAGGGAATCAAGGGTTACGCCATCCGCATTTTTCAGCACAATGGCATCGGTGGTATTATTAAGTGTTGGAAAACGACTTCCCATCACCACTCTTCGATTTTCCTGAGAAACCTGAACGGTGCTGTCGGGCGTAAGAATTACATAAGGATTGTCAGGAGAACCGGAACTTGGATCTGTTTTTCTAAAAAAGAAATCTTCATTGGTAAGTACTTCTTCATTCCCGGAATTGTCGCTGAGCGTCCACCCATTCAGGTTAAATACTTTATCGGTTGGATTATAGATCTCAACAAACTCCGTTAAACCGGAAGGAGGATCGTATATAAATTCATTTATAAATACGTCGCCGGGCTGAGCAGGTTCGGTTTGGATGAACTCATATTCTCTCAGAATCTGAGCATTTATGTTACCGAAAATATCAGACTGATTTCTGATCTCTAAAAATCCATTTTCAGGGAGATTGAACTTAACAATCAGTTTAACAGAATCAGGTTCCAGAAATGTTACTTCAAAAGATTCATTTTCTGCCATTATGGATTTTGTAAGCACCAAAATATCATAATTATCTGGATTCTCAGCTGAATCGGGATTTATCCGTTCTGTAAAAGTGAGAATAAAAGTGGAGTCGTTGATGATGCTTATCGTTTCAAGTTCTGGTGGCGTATTATCCGGGGCGACTTCGTTTTCATTTCCGGCAGTACCGAAATTTGCATTCGGGGAATCGCCCCAGTTTTCCATAAAAATAGACGGAGCTGTGGCACTTCGACGTTCCAGCGCCACATCATCACCGCCCCAATCGGGAGTGTATTCCAGGGAATCAACCGTTGCTCCATTTTCATCATAAAGGCGAATTTGATCGGTAGTATTGTTAAAAGCCGGAAGTGAAACTTCAATCGCATACACATCACCGAAAACAGATTTTAGTGCAGCGGTATCTGTAGTTACAACTAAAAAACTATCAGGAAGAAGCGCAAAATCCTGATCTGAAATAGTGCTGAGTGAACCGTTATCTCCCAATTCCCAATCTTTCACGTTGAGTATTTTTGAGGATGTATTTTTCAGTTCTACATATTCTTCGAGTGCTCCCGGTGGATCTTTCAGGAACTCATTAATAACAACATCGCCCGCTTCAAAATCTTCAAACCGAAATAACTGAATGGTGGTATCTGCCAATGTGGTCTCATTGGTTGCATCTTCAACATCAGTAATTGAAAGACTAAGCTGTCCGGCAGGTAAATCAGAAGCAAAATTTAGCTCAACGCTTGATGAACTTATCTGATCAACCGAATTGGGATTTAGTGACCCCGGATTTATGGTGAAATCAGCATTTTGCAACGAAGCAGGACTGTAATCTTTAGAGAATTCAACTGAGATGGTATTTGCATTTTCAATGACTGCATTATTAATCTCAATAGGAGGCACTTCGATTTTAAAATCGAAAAAGAACAGATCAGTTCGGGTAGATGTGTATGTATTTTGAAATCCAAAGTGTGATGTCGATGTATAGGTGTTATCAGTTCCGGTTGCTTCCTGAACTGTTTGCCCGGAATAAGAATTAGCCACTTCCAGACTCCAGTTTCCTGATGCATCGCGATTTACTTTTACTCTGAAATCTCCACCGTTAGAAATATCAGTGGTTCCGGTAAGCACTTCACCATCTTTGACTCCATTTGTGATTCTGAATAAACGGAAAACATCGCCCGTCCCGCCTTCACCCGCCTGGAGCATATATCCATTTAAAGGTTGATCCAAATCGGACCGATCGCTCATTAGATAAATCTCAGAGAAGTTTGATCCCGACGGAGCGAAGTCAAGACGAATGAAAAACTCCCAGAAACCTACAGCATTGGTTGAAGGAATACTTAGTTGAGAAGTCCCCGCTGAGGCTGCATCTTGCTGAAGAAGCACATTTTGAATTCCTTCCGTAGATTCGGTTACAAATGTGAAGTCGCCATTGTCTCCTGACCAATCAGAGATATCCTGATCGGAAAAGTCATCCTGAAAGTTTGCAGTTTGAGCAATAGCCAGCAGCGGAATAAATGCAAATAAGATTAGTAACAGTATTCTGAGCATGGCTTAGAATAGCAGACCGAAGTCACTTAATCAACAAGAGAACAAAAACTTAGTGCAAAAAAATAGGATGAAAGAATATTCCATCTTTCATCCCTGGAAGGACATCGGGGGAATCCCCCGATAAGTATGATTAGTATGTTTCCCTTAACCGTTATAGTTAGACCATTTCATAGGGTACTCCTTACAAAATTTTTGTACTTTTTATTTGTTGAAATAAAAATGACTTAAGTGATTAAAAAACAAGGTTTGCAATGAGAAGTCTCCCGTTTGAAATAGATTCGTTGAACGGCGGATTTATGTTAGTGGAAGGAATTTTGAGCGTGAAAGGCACAAAATTGTTTATAGAATTTCAGAAAAAAGATGCAGTAATGGGGGCTTATAAATCTGATTTGAAGACAATTGAAATCCCATTTTCAGATATCGATATCGTTGAGTATAAAAAGGGAGTATTTTCTGCGAAGTTGTTATTGCATGGAAAAAATGCGGCAGCTTTGAAAGAATTACCGGGAGATGAACTAACTACGAGAAAGCTGAAAGTGAAAAGAAAGAATCGGGAAATTGCTGCAAGTATCGCTTCGAAGATAAATCTGGAATTGTCGGAGATGAAGTTGAGAGAGTTGGAGGATTGATTTTCGTTTCGGATCTTCGTCAATAACTCTGACAGGGTTCAAAACCCTGTCAGAGTTATTTTCACGACTTCACTTCGCAGGACTCGTAAATCCATTTCCCTTTATCCGAAAACGCCATGGTAGTTTGGCGTCTTCTTCGGCGTAGTCAACTCCGACTCTGGGGCTGGCAACAATTTCTGACTCCGGAACTTTAATTCCACGATCCTCAATCCAGATTAAATTTCCGGTTAAATCTTCTCCGTAATTATCGGTTGTAATTCTCAAAGCCTGAGATACAATTCCGGGTCCACCTCCGACTGAACGTTCTAACTTCGATTTTCCTCTTCGTTCAAGAATAGTTTCGATTCCATCAACGGGTTCAATTCCGCGAACGAGAACTGCATCGGCTTTGCCGACTTCGTTTGTAACTACATTGAATAAATGATGGATTCCATAGCAAAGATAAACGTATGCAACACCAGGTTCTCCGAACATGATCTTGGTTCGTTCAGTTTTCCCATGAATGTGGGAATGACAGGCTTTATCGGTTCGTCCGTTATACGCTTCGGTTTCTACAATTTTTCCGGAAGTGAGAATGCCGTCAAATTTCGTGCAGAGTATTTTTCCGAGTAAGTTTTTGGCGATGTTGACGGGATCATCACCGGAATAAAGTGATTTAGGAAGTTTTTCAACCATTATTAATCCAAAGCTGCGTATGGATTATCATCTACTTTCGGGGTGTGCGACTTGGTAACATCATAATAAGATTTAGCAATACTCACAGAAATCACGAATAAGAATGCACTGTAAAAAACCCATATTCCGATCACAATAAGAATAGCATATCCCTGATAGAAATAACGATACGAACTGAAGGCATATTCAAGATATCCACTGATTATGAGCCGTGCTATTTCGAATAAAAGGGTGTAAGCAAACGCGCCAATTACAGCAATGTTTCGATCAATACGCCTTTCACTAAGATAACGGAACACAATATAGATCACTACAAACGTGAAAATAATGGGAATCAGAAAATTGAGGAAATCATAAATCCATGGAAGTTCGATCACGATGTCAGTGAACGGAATTGAGAATTCGCTCAGGTTTATGAAGGAGATAAAAGAAATCAACATAGAAAGCACGAAAACCAATGCTCCGAATAATCCGAACCAGAAGAAATTATAAACCACCTGCATCACCGGATGTTTACGTTCTTCGATATCGAAATAATCAAACAGCACGTGCTTAATGGCATGAAGCAAGCCTTGAGTGAAGAAAAGCAAAACTATGATACCCACTATCCCGAAAACTTCCCGTGCTCCGATTAATGGATCAAGTAAGTTTTCTACGGTTTCAGAACCCTGAATTACATCCGATGTTTCGGTTTGATAGGAGAATGAAGGAAGAAGTTCACTGCCATACCGTATAATCATTTGCAGGGCTTCTTCGTAGCTAAGCACATAACCCACAATCGAAATCAATATGAGCACGAAAGGGATAGAACAGATAAATAAATTAAATGTGATTGCTGATGCACTAAAAAAAATGTCTTTTTTGCCGACCAGCTTTATAAATCGATTCCAAAAATCTTTGAAACTCTGCAAACTTTGAAAGTTAATTTAAGGTGTCCCCTCAAAAACTAAAATACACGGGTTGGAGAATTAATACAAAATGTGTTGTTGGTGGAAGTTTATGGTTGCTGGTTTCACCAGATAACTAATAACCATTAACCAATAAACATAGTTTTTAAGTCAATTCATTGGTATGTTCAGGGTCATCCAAAAGCACAAAAACCAGCAAAAAAGTTAGCATGGCTGCAAAAAAGCAGACGCCTTTGATGAGGCAATATTTTGATATTAAAGATGAACATCCCGGGACTATTTTACTGTTCCGTGTGGGTGATTTTTATGAGACTTTTGCTGATGATGCTGTTTTGGTGAGTAAGGAGTTGGGAATCACGCTTACCAAAAGAAACAACGGAGGAGATCAAACTCCGCTTGCAGGATTTCCTTACCATTCTTTAGATAGTTATTTACCAAAACTGGTAAAAAAGGGCTACAAAGTTGCCGTTTGTGAGCAGACCGAAAATCCTGATGAAGCCAAAAAAGCAGGACGTAAAATTGTAACCCGTGAAGTTACAGAGATCACCACTCCCGGAGTTACTCTTTCTGATAAACTGCTGGAGCATAAAAAGAATAATTACATCGTGTCGCTCCACTTTGGTAAGGACCGAATTGGTGTAGCCTTTTCAGACATTTCTACTGGTGAGTTTGGGTTAAGTGAAGTTGGTGAACAAGAACTCGAAAGTTTGATGGCGGCCATCCAACCGGCTGAGGTTTTGATCTCATCCAAAAAGAAAAATAAGCTGGAAGAAAAATTCCTGAGCTTCAATATCAGCTACATTGAAGATTGGGTGTATGAAGGTGATTACGGCTACAAAATTCTTACTGACCATTTTGATACGCATTCACTGAAAGGTTTTGGAGTCGAAGAACTGGAAACGGCTCATGTTGCTGCCGGAGCGTTGATGCATTACATGCAGGAAACGCAGAAAGCGTATTTGCGACATCTAAGAAGACTCTACGCTTATGAGAGCAACGAATATATGTCGCTGGATGCAGCTACCAAACGCAATCTGGAGTTAACAGCAAGCATTCAGGAAGGAAATACCGAAGGCACGTTGATTTCCATCATGGATAAAACCTGCACGGCGATGGGTGGGCGATTACTTCGCCGCTGGATTATGCGTCCGCTAAAAAGATTAAAGCCCATTCAACAAAGACTGGATGCTGTAGAGACTTTCTTTTCTAAGCATGATGTTCGTTCGGATCTAAGAGAAGAGCTGGAACAAGTCGGTGATTTAGAACGCTTGATTTCCAGAATTTGCGTTGGCAGAACCAATGCCCGTGATATTGTACAATTAAAATTGTCGTTAGCTCAGATTCCTGTCATCAAAAGTAAATTCACGAGTTTTGATGATCCGCTGTTGAGTGATATTTCAGGAAGGATGAAATTCCTGATCGATCTACAAGATCATATCACAAAAACGCTGAATGATGATCCACCTGCAAGTGTGCGCGATGGAAATATGATTCGGGAAGGATATAATGAAGAGCTCGATGAACTGCGTGATATCGCCAGAAATGGAAAAAAGTATATCGCTGAAATAAAAGATAAACTTGCCAAAGATTCTGGAATCGGCTCGCTGAAGATCGGTTACAACAAAGTGTTCGGATATTACATCGAGGTGACCAATGCACACAAAGACAAAGTGCCGGAGCATTTTATCCGAAAGCAAACTTTGGTAAACGCAGAGCGTTACATCACTCCCGAGCTTAAAGAAGTTGAGGAAAAGATTTTATCGGCGGAAGAGCGAAGTAAAACGCTGGAATATGAGCTTTTTGAAGAAGTTCGATTGTATGTGGCGGAGTTTGCCGAAGATATTCAACGTATCGCTTTTGCGATGGCTGAGCTGGATTGCATTCAGTGTTTTGCAGAAGTGGCATTCAAAAATAATTACTGCAAACCGGAAGTAAGAGATTCGGAAGAGGTTTCCATCAAAAAAGGACGTCATCCGGTGGTGGAACAGACGTTACCAATGGGAGAGCCTTTTATCCCGAACGACATTGAATTAGACAATTCAGAGCAGCAGATTCTGATTATTACCGGACCAAATATGGCGGGTAAAAGTATTATTCTTCGTCAGACAGGTTTGATCGTTTTGCTTGCTCAGGTTGGAAGTTTTGTCCCGGCAGAAGCAGCCAAAATCGGATTAGTCGATAAAATTTTCACCCGGGTTGGAGCTTCCGATAATTTAGCTGCCGGAGAAAGTACATTCTTGGTGGAAATGAATGAAGCGGCAAACATTCTGAATAATGCCACGCCAAGATCGCTCATTTTGTTGGATGAAGTCGGGCGCGGAACCAGTACTTTTGACGGATTGAGCATTGCCTGGTCGTTGGCGGAGTATTTGCATAATCACGCTCCAGTGGCGGCTAAAACATTATTTGCTACGCATTACCACGAATTGAATGAGTTGGAGCAAATGTATGAGCGAACCAAAAATTTCAATGTTCAGGTTAAAGAGCATGACGGTAAAGTTATTTTTTTGAGAAAATTGGTTCGTGGTGGCGCAGATCACAGTTATGGAATTCAGGTGGCAAATATGGCCGGATTACCGGGAGTAGTAATCGATCGGGCAAAAGAGATTCTCAAAAATCTGGAAAATCACAGTCTGGATATCACCAATAAAAATGGAAGTATTGAAGGCAAAGCGAGCAAGCAGAAAGACGCCGCAAAAAATCTGAGCAACAAGATAGAGAAGCAGCCCGAAACCGATCAGATGGCATTATTTGCTACTCATGTAGATCCGAGATTGGAAACTGTGCTAAACAAACTGGAGGCTAGCGATCCCAACCGAATGACTCCGATAGAGGCGTTGATGATGATAACCGAATTGAAGAAAATTGTAGACCGCTGAGGCGGAATTAAGAATTGAAAAATTCCGCTAAACATATCGCTGATCGGATTCGGTTGATGATTGCCACCAAGCAATTTCAGGTGGGGGAGCTATTGCCTTCAACCAGAGAATTGGGGCAGCAGCTGGAGGTTAGTTTTCATACGGTGCGGAAAGCCTATCATGTATTGGCAGATGAAGGTTTGATCACCGGGGAGCAGGGAAGAGGATTCGTTGTCAACAAGCAAACTCCGATGCTGGATAAAGCTCAGCGTTTGGAGATTGGAGGCGAAAAAATTCAGGCGTTAGTGGAAGAGCTGGTTGGTTACGGGCTTGATGATTCAGAGATTGAGATTTTGTTCCAAGAACAGCTGGACTTCATGGAATGGCCGGAGCGTATTCAAACCTGCGCAACCGTTGGAGAGAATATCGAAATGGGCTCCATGCTGGCGAATGCTATCAAGAAACAGGTTGGTGTAAAGAGTCAGGTGATGCACGTTAATCAATACGAAAAGGCGGCTTCTTACGATGCTTTGTTTGTTCCGATTAAATTCATGGATAAGTTTCGGAGCTTGAGTGAATCTTTGTTGATCATTCCAATCGTTCATATGTTTGATCCGGATACGCTCTACAGAATTACCGAGCTTGCCGCTATTCAAACTATAGGATTGGTGACGGCGCAGGACGAGACGATCTCCAAGATCATAAATGAATTAAAGTTGATGATTCCGTTTGAAGGTTCTATTGTTGCAGGGAGCATTTACGGGCGTTCGCTTCCGCTTTTTGTTCGCGAAACGGATTTAATTTTATATACGCAGGAGAGCGCTAAACTGGTGGAGCAGAAAGTCCCTGAAAAAAGTCGTATTCAGTTGAATTATAAACTTTCGGATCGCAGTGCGGAAATGATTCGCTCGGAGTTGTGGGATCAGTAAGACAATTAAAAATTATAGAATTAAGAATTATAATCTTTGTCATTTCGAACATATGTGACAAATCTGAATATCAACTTTAAAAGCAATTTTAGATTTCTCGTTTCACTCGAAATGACAGCGCATTCTTAATTCTTCATTGAAACATTGATAATTGAATATTAAGCAGACCATATTAAAAGCTATTTCGGCAATTGAGAAGGAAATCGAAGCGGTTCGGGAAACTCCGTCTCATGATGTGCTGATGAACGGGATCCGCCAGAAAGAAAGTGGGAAGCATATCTATGTGTTTGAAACTACCAATCAGGGATTACGATTCGCCGAAGAAATCCGAGGAAAGCTACGTGATAAAGAGATTATCGTTCATGAAATAGAATTCAAAGACGGAAAAGTGTGGCTGGAATTTCCTGAAAATTTTGGTCCGACCATAGATGAGATTTACTTGGAGTGGGAGAATGATTTTGTGCTCAAAAAAATGGAAGAGCATCTGCATACACTATCAGATAAATATAAGGATGTGGACCAGTTGAAGGCTTTACTGAATCCTTCAACATCTTTTAAAACCACAGAAAGTAACTCTGAACCTGCCGTAGATGATTTGAGAAATGCTTCGCAAACGGATGCGATTGAAAAAGCGATCAAAAATAATGTGTTGTACATCTGGGGTCCGCCGGGAACCGGAAAAACTGCTACGCTTGGATTTATTATCGCTAATCTTTTGAAAGAAGGAAAACGAGTACTTTTTGTGTCCAATACAAATCGTGCTGTTGATGTGGGATTGATCAGTGCCATTGAGGCTTTGTACGAAATCAGTCCGGGATTCGATCTTCAGCAAACTACTCGGTTCGGAGAGGCTGCATTACAGGATGAGCGTTTGGATGATATTCTATTTGAAAATCAGGCAAAAGTAAAACTGGATCAGCGAAAAGCCGATGCGGTTCAGTTGTCATCCACTTTGGATCAATACAAGCAACTTCAGGAGCAGATCGACGAGATGATGCTGGAAGGAAAAGACGTTCCTGAAAAGTTGGACCTGCAAATTCAGCTACTTGGAGAAAAAATTGATCAGCAAGGTGGACTTCAATCCGTAGAAGATAAAGTGGAAAAACTACTGAATCTGAATGAACGATATGAGCTGAAGAAAAAGCAATTGGTTGCTACCACGATGGCAAAAGTCTGTACCTCAGAATTGTTTTTCGGAATCAGTTATGATGCGGTTGTGGTGGATGAAGCTTCGATGGCCGGAGTACCGTATTTGTTATTGATGGCGGCAAAAAGTAAAAAGCATTTGATAGTTGCCGGTGACCCGATGCAACTTCCACCAATTGCAATTACGGATGATTTTGAAGCAAGAGCTTTTTTAGAGCAGGATATTTTCTCGTTTGTTTCAGGCGCTGAATCTACCGAAGCATTGTTTAATTGGCACGATGAACACCCCGAATTTACCTGCTTTTTTGATACTCAGTACCGGCTTCGTTCTGATCTTGCCGGAGTTATAAGCTCGGTGTTTTATGACGGAAGATTGCAATCCGGAGAAAATATTCTCGAAAAAGGATCATCAAGCTCTGTGGCTTTGGTCGATTCCTCGAAATACGGACCGTACATTGAGCAGGAAAAAGGCGATCGGGGATTCAAGCCAACCAATGAAGTTCATCTTCGTTTAATTCTGGAAAGTGTGCGAAAGCTCACCCGAAAATATGCCGATGATAGTATCGGAGTGATTGTTCCGTTCAGAAGCAGTGTGTATTCCGTCCGAAATTATCTGAGAGAAGAAGGATATAGATTTGTGGAAGTAGGGACCATTCACACTTTTCAGGGAAGGGAAAAAGAAGTGATCATTTTTGATACCGTTATGAGTGGTGAGCTTCAGCGCGGTTCGCTAAGGCATTATTCCGTAAGACCTTTCGATGAAACCAAAAACGGATTGAGTGTTCCCAGACTTTTGAATGTTGCTTTTTCACGAAGCAAAGAATTGCTCGTAGTTATCGCCGATATCCAGCATGTGAACAAAGTCTATGGAAATAAGTTTTTGGGGAAGTTGCTCGGATCTGTTAAAGAAATATCTCTTTGAAGAAATTAATAATTAAAAATGTAGAATTAAGAATTGATATCGTAATCAATTCTTAATTTTGAATTCTAAATTTTTAATTCACAAATAGCTTTGTTTCCACTCTTTAGCAATCAAAAACGCCATTTCCAGGCTTTGCTGGTAGTTTAGTCTTGGATCGCAGAATGTTTCATAATTGTCGCGTAAGCCGGATTCTTTCAATCCTTCAGCACCGCCCACACATTCGGTAACATTATCACCGGTGAGTTCTAAATGAACGCCGCCCAGGTAACTTCCCTCAGCTCTGTGAATTTCGAATGAAGAACGAATTTCTTCCAGAATATGATCGAAGTTTCGGGTTTTGATGGATTCATCTGTGGAAAAAGTATTTCCATGCATTGGATCAGAACTCCAAACCACGGGAAAGCCTTCTCGTCGTATTGCTTGAATTAAAGGAGGAAGTTGGTCTTCAATATTATCTTTTCCGAAACGTCCGATGATCACTATTTTCCCGGCTTCATGCGATGGATTCAGTTTCTCAATCAATTGCAGTGTTTCATCTACTTCAAAAGGAGGACCAACCTTGATTCCCACCGGATTCTGGATTCCGCGGAAATATTCCACGTGTGCGCCATCAATATCACGGGTTCGGTTACCCAGCCAAACCATATGCGCACTTAAGTTGAAAAATCCGGTTTTTCGAGGAACCTGACGAGTTTGGGCCGCATCATAATATAAATTCAGCGCTTCATGAGAAGTGTAAAAATCAGCTTTCTGTAAATTATTAACCCGATTTGGTGAAATAGATTCCATAAACCGTACTGCTTTTGTGATGGAATCCACCATGACCTCATATTCTTTGTAATATTCATTATTGAGCATGAAATCCATCTCCCACTGCTCCGGATGTCGCAAGTCGGCAAAACCTTCATCAGCCAAAGCACGTAGGAAATTCAGTGTTAAACCCGCTTTATGATATCCATCAATCAGGCGGTCAGAATCGGGCATTCTAGTCTCTTTATTTGCGTCATAACCATTGATTAGGTCGCCTCGGTAATTATGGATTTCCTGACCATTTACTTCTTCAAAATCTCTTGAGCGAGGTTTCGCATATTGACCTGCAATTCTTCCAACTCTGTGAACCGGAACTCCCATTTCATGGATAAGGATAAAGCTCATTTGAAGCATCACCTTTAGCATGTTTACTATTTTCGGGGATGTAACCTGATCAAAACTTTCGGCACAATCACCGCCCTGCAGCAAAAAGCTTTTTCCTGCTGAAACCTCAGCAAGCTTAGCTTTCAGTGCTTCAATTTCCCATGAAGTTACCAGAGGAGGGAGGCTTTTGAGCAACTCGAAATTCTCATCCAGTTTCTGCTGGTTTTTGTAGGAGGGCAGTTGTTTAATTTCTTTATTCTGCCAGGTAGTAGGTGTCCAGTTTTGTTTGATCGTCTTTTCCATATATGCTAATAATGAACACTAAAGGTATGAGAATTTGAATGCTTTTGCTGTCTAAAAAATCCCTAATCAAAAGGAATGTTAATTATGGATATATTAACATCGTTAAATAAATGAGAATGGGTTGTTAGAAACTAAGTCCAGAATTTTAATCGTCGATGATTATCCGGCGCTTGTAACCTTGATGAGGCATAAGCTGATACAGCGTGGCTTTGATGTAATTACGGCGCAAAACGGAGAAGATGCTCTGAAACTGGTGCATACAGAATATCCGGATTTAATTATTTCGGATGTTGAAATGCCGGTTATGAGCGGTTACGAATTATGCAGGGCCATAAAAAACGATGATAAACACGGTAATATTCCGGTGATATTGGTGACTTCGTTGGTCACTTCAGAAGCTTTAATGGAAGGAATAGCTGCCGGAGCCGATAATTATCTCACCAAGCCCTATGATGATGAAACACTATTTGCAAAAGTAGACGAGCTAATCAACTATAGTGGCAGCTCCACATCAGAAAAAGAAGAAATCAGCCTGAATATTGAAGGTAAAGAGTATAGCCTGAAAACAAATTACCGTCATCTTATCAACTTGCTGCTTTCTACTTATAGAAATACACTTGCTCAGAATATTGAACTGGAGCAGATTAAGCAGAAAATGAACTCTGCAGTGCAAGAGCTTGAATATTCCAAACAAGAATATGAAGACTTACTTCAGAATATCTTTCCAAACAAAGTGGCGGAAAGTTTATTGGCTTATGGGAATGTTTCTCCGGAACGGTATGAAGATGTAACCATAATGTTTACCGATTTCGATGACTTTTCGAAAACAGTTCCGTCTCTGAGCCCGGAAGAGCTCATTAAAAGTTTATCTTTTTATTTTGATCAGTTTGATGCCTATACAGGGGAGCACAATCTCATAAAAATTAAAACCATTGGGGATAGTTACATGGCAGCCGGCGGTTTGCCTGAGAGAAATTCCACGCACCCAATAGATACGGTACTTGCCGCATTAAAGATGAAACACTTCATCGATCAAAAACCATCATCTGAGCAGGAAGGGATTCCTCATTTTCCATTAAGAATCGGAATACATACCGGTTCTGCGGTAGTCGGCGTAATCGGTAAAAAGCGATTTGCCTATGATGTTTGGGGAAATGATGTAAATCTTGCAGCCAGAATGGAACAAAATGCTTCTCAGGACTTCATCAATATTTCTGAAGCAACTTATCAGCGAGTATCTGAATTTTTCGAATGCGAAGCTCGGGGCAAGATAGAAGCCAAAAACATGGGCAGCGTACCAATGTATAATTTGAAAAGAATAAAACCGGAATATTCTGAAGATGAAGAAGGTTTTACTCCTAACCGACTTTTCATTCGTCAATATAATCAGCTTTTGAAATCGAGCTAACTTTTATCAAAAAGAGTTAGATAACAGTCTTGTTTAAGATAATGAGTCATTCCCCGGCGAATGCAGGGAAACTAAATTTATCTAATCGAATGGTTTTATTTCAATGAGGACTATTTTGATAGTTGTTTTTTAGAGATGAACTCTTTTACGTGGAAAGACTTTCTTTCTCAAAGAAAAATTGGGATAAAGAAAATGTTCATCAACTAACATCAATATCCAGATCTCCTGCATTCGCGTGGAGATGACAATGCTTTTTGTTGATGTAATGCTTGTAATTTTGACATAACTTAATTAGAAGATAAATCAAACAAGGATGAAGTTACGATCTCTTTTCATATAAACTGATATCAAATCCGAATGAAGGTTTTGCATAATCTGTTTCGTATATTTCAGATTGGCTAAAAACCTAAAAGACCCTATTCCATTGCAGCAAAATATTGTAGTAAGAGGCGCGCGCGAACACAATCTCAAAAACTTTGATATAGATATTCCCCGAGATCAATTGGTAGTAGTTACCGGTTTGTCAGGGTCAGGGAAATCCTCTCTTGCGTTCGACACTATTTATGCTGAAGGTCAGCGACGGTTTTTAGAATCACTTTCTGCTTATGCCCGACAGTTCTTAGGAATGATGGAACGCCCGGAAGTCGATTTCATTGACGGACTTTCTCCGGTGATTTCGATAGATCAAAAAACTACCAATCGTAATCCGAGATCAACTGTTGGGACGGTTACCGAGATTTATGATTTCCTGAGATTGCTGTATGCCAGAGTTGGGATCCCTTATTCCTACAAATCCGGAAATAAAATGGAAAAGCAATCGGCAGATCAGGTAGTGGCTGCGGTGATGGATATGGAAGAAGGCTCGAAAGTTTACTGTCTGGCTCCGGTTGTACGTGGACGAAAAGGGCATTACAGAGAGTTATTTGAGCAAACGATCAAGCAGGGATTTTTGACCGCAAGAATTGATGGCGAACTTCAGGAACTTGAAGAAGGCATGAAGCTCGATCGTTACAAAACGCACAACATCGAAATTGTGGTGGATCGGTTTGTAATTAGTCCGAAAAGCGAAAAGCGAATTTCGGAAAGTATTCGCTTGGCTTTGGAGATGGCAGATGGAAATGTGATTCTTGCAACAAAAAAAGGGGATGAATTCGAAGATAAACTCTTTTCTCAAAAGCTCTTCGATGCTGAAAGCGGTATCGCTTATGAAGATCCGGCCCCAAATCTTTTTTCATTCAACTCGCCCTACGGCGCCTGCCAGAATTGTGACGGATTAGGAAGTACGTACGATGTGAGCTGGGAATTGCTGGTTCCAAATAAAGAGCAATCCATTGAAGATGGCGGACTCAGATATTTGGGCGCTCCGAGAGATGTGTTTGTATTCAAACAATTAAAGGCGGTTTTGGACTCAATCGGTAAAGATTTTGAAACACCATTTACAGAATATTCTGAGGAAGATCTAAAGTTGTTGATGGACGGCGGAGGTGACACCAAATACTCCGTCAGCTACGATTTCAAAGACAGCAACGTAACCTATAAGCACAAGTTTGAAGGGTTACGGAAGATGATCGTTGAGCAATACGAGAATTCTAAATCTCCTAAGCAGCGCGATAAAGCCAAGGCATTTATGAGCAAGGTGACTTGTCCGGAGTGCGGTGGGGGTCGGCTCAACAAAGAAGCTCTTTCTTACAAAATAGATGGATACAATATCCATGATCTGGTTCAAATGGATATCGATGGAATCAGAGATACGTTGTATGGAATCAATCTTACGGAAAGGCAACAAAAGATAGGAAGTCAGGTACTGAAAGAGATCAGGGATCGGTTGGATTTTCTGTTGAATGTAGGACTCGATTATCTGAATCTGGACCGGGAAGCACAGACATTGAGTGGTGGAGAAGCACAGCGAATTCGATTGGCAACACAAATTGGTACTCAGCTTGTTGGTGTACTTTATATTCTGGATGAGCCAAGTATCGGACTTCATCAGCGGGATAATATCAAGTTGATCAAATCGCTGGAAATGCTGCGTGATTTGGGTAATTCTGTATTGGTGGTGGAACATGATCGTGAAACTATTGAGCATGCAGATTTTGTGGTTGATATGGGTCCGGGAGCCGGCGAGCACGGCGGACACATAGTTTCAGCAGGAAAGCCTGATGAGCTGAAAGAAAACTCAATGACAGCAAAATTTCTTCGGGATGAAGAAGTAATTGCGCTTCCTGAAAAGGTGAGAAAAGGGAACGGCAAATCAATTACCATCAAGAATGCTCGTGGACACAATCTGAAGAATGTAGAGTTGGAAGTCCCCCTCGGGAAATTTATTTCTGTAACAGGGGTTAGCGGAAGTGGTAAAAGTTCATTGATCAATCAGACACTGGTTCCAATACTTTCTAATCATTTTTATAAATCAAAAAGCGTTCCTTTGCCATTCGATACCGTGGAAGGTCTGGATAATGTCGATAAAATTATTTCCATTGATCAAAGTCCGATTGGAAGAACACCGCGCTCAAATCCCGGAACCTACACCAAAGTATTTGATCACATCAGAAGGTTATTTGCAGAACTTCCGGAATCTAAAATCCGTGGTTATGATCAGGGAAGGTTTTCGTTCAATGTGAAAGGTGGTCGTTGCGAAACCTGCGGAGGTGACGGCGTTCGTAAAATCGAGATGAATTTCCTTCCGGATGTGTATGTAACCTGCGAAACCTGTAGTGGAAAACGCTATAATCGGGAAACACTGGAAATCTATTACAAGGGAAAAAATATTTCTGATGTACTGAAAATGCCGATCTCTGAAAGTGCTGAGTTCTTTGATGCACAGCCGGCCATCAGCAGAATTCTTGGAACACTGAACGATGTAGGACTTGGATATTTAACGCTCGGACAATCTTCAACCACGCTTTCCGGTGGAGAAGCACAAAGGATCAAACTTGCTCGAGAACTTTCAAAAGTGGGAACCGGAGATACCTTATATGTAATGGACGAGCCAACGACAGGGCTTCATTTTCAGGATGTACGTATGCTGGTGGATGTAATCCAGCAGTTAGTAGATAAAGGAAACACCGTAATGGTGATCGAGCACAACTTAGACTTGATCAAAGCTGCCGATTGGATTATTGATTTGGGACCCGAAGGTGGAAAAGGTGGTGGGGAAATCATTGCCACTGGAACGCCCGAAGAAGTTTCAAAGATCAAACATTCGCATACTGGTAAGTTTTTGAAGCAGGAGTTTGAGAGGTTGGCTGAAGTGGTTGGGTAATCAATATTAACTCATTCTTCTCTTTAAATTCAGAAAACTAACATCATTCGAAATACTTATTGTTCATTTCTGAGGGTATCTACTGGATTAGAATTTGAAGCTTTTATAGTCTGGGAACTGACTGCTAATGCCGTAATTGACAAAGTAATTATGGAGAAAAAAAGAAAAACCAATGGATTGATATCAATTCGGTAAGCAAAATTAGAAAGCCATTGTTGAATGCCATAATAAGCGATTGGAGAGGCAATCAGCATAGAAATTCCAACTAAGTAAAAATATTCCTTATTCAAATGATAAACGAGTTGGAAATCATTAGCTCCAAGAATTTTACGAACTCCTATTTCCTTTTCTCTGATAGAAGTTAGGTATGCTGAAAGTGCAACTAATCCCAACAGTGCAACTATGAAGGCAAGGCAACTCAAATAGATTGTCAGAGATGCTACTCTTTGATCTTGTTCATAAAGTTCTTTTAATCGATCCTCCTGAAATTGAGTAGTTAAAGGATACATCTGATTCAGTTTATTGTAAGCTTGTTCAATTTCGGTCATTGCTCCGGAAATATTGGTTGTATTAAAATTCACAATAGACCATTGAGCCCAGATATCATTGCCTATAAGAAGGAAATAAGGATCAATTTCTTCTTTCAATGAAAACATATTGATGTCATCGAAAAACCCATCGATCTGATACGGTAATCCTACGGTTCCATCTTCCTGGATGTATTCCGGGTCAGTTCTGAAGGTTCTTCCAATAAGCTTTTCCTTTTTAATTCCGAGTATTGTAGCAAATTTTTCAGCACCGGAGTTATTGATCAGCATTAACCTTTCAGGAGTGTTTTCCTTGTTTTCAAAATAAGAGTCTAAAGAAGTATTTATGCCATAAGCTGATAAAGCACTTGGAGTCATTGAAAGGAGATATCCATCGTCAAAAACTTCCTGATGACCATCAATCGAGTAAGTGGTTTGATTATAAGTGCGGCTTGCCAATGGAGAACCTTTGCCAACTTCATTTATGACAGAGGAAGACGAAAGCAGTTGACTGAATCCGGCATGAGATGCACTGTCATCCAGCATTACATATACAACTCCTTCTTTATTGTAGCCGATGTCTTTATTGTTAACAAAATCGAGTTGATCATTGATAAGCCAGGTAGCACTTCCAAGTCCGATCAGTAAAGTAAACTGAAAAGTGATCAATCCTTTCCTTAAAGAAAATCCACGGGTGGCAGGTTTTGATAATTGTTTATCAAAAAGATTTCTGATTTTTTTCGATGAAAGCGAGAAAGCAGGATATAATCCGGATGTCAAACCTAAAAGTATAGCCGTAGATAATAAGCCAGCTGAAAATAATGCTGAAGTAAAAAAGAGATTTTGAATATCAACGCCCATAAATTGATTGAAATAAGGGAGTAAATACCAAAGCAGAATCAATACTATTGGTATGGTAAGTATCGATATTAAAACGGATTCAAGTAAAAACTGACCTGCAATTTGAGAACCTCCAGCTCCCATAACTTTTCGCATTCCGATTTCCCGGTTTCTTCCGGAGTACATCGCAATTGAAAGATTTGTATAGTTTGTAAAGGTTATTAGTAGAATCACTCCGCCAATTATCCCGAAAATGAGCAAGTATCTTTTATCACCGGGAGGTTTAATTTCATAGAGGGCATTTGCTTCAAGATGAATGTTTTCAAGGTTATGAACCTGAAACCCTCTGAATAACTCTCCCTGCTGAGCCAGTTGCGGATTGATTTCAGCAATAGATGAATTCCAGTGTGTTCTGACATCTTCTATATCTGCGTCTTCAGAAAGCAAAGCATAAGTTCGTGCACCCCAATACTCAATTCGTTCGTCATGAAGAGCAATTTCAAAATCGTAATGTGAATTTGAGGGGATGTTTTCGATGATCCCTGCCACTTCATAATCAACAGAATCAATTGTAATTGTTTGCCCTACAAGGTTTCCAACATTAGATTTCGGATTATTATTGAGCTTGAGGGCTGTTGATTTCGTTAGAACTGCATGTCCGGGTGAAGACGAGAAATCAGTAGAATTCCCATAAATAAACTGCCAGTCAAAAATATTAAAAAAGGCTTTAGGAGTATTAGTAGATAATAGTCCTTCCTGTTTAAACCGGCGGTTGTCAAAGTTAAGATATGATGCTCCACTGAATACCCAAAAATGAGCGACATCTTCTACCCCTGGAATACTTTTAAACCCTTCGACCTGTGAAAGTTGGGCTTCTCTGGTCGATGAGAAAAATCCGTCAAAAGAATTCAGGCTGTATTCCTGAGATCGGTATAGCTGTCCAACGCGATAGGTTCGGTCTGATTTAGAATGAAATGTATCCCAGGTAACCTCATAGTGAATATATAGGCCAACAAAACAAATGGTGAGTAAACCAACTGTAAGTCCGATATAGTTTATAATTGTATATCCCTTTTTTCGCTGAAAGCTTCTTAAAGCAACTTTCAAATAGCTCGGAAGCAATTCCACCCATTTAGCATTTTTCTTCCAGGGTGGAGTTTTATGAGCTATCGGAGTTCTGGCTTTAAAGAACTCATCGGCAACTTCCTCAGGTGTTGATACACTTTTTTCAACTGCCTTTGCAAAAGCCTCTGCTTCCGGAATTCCATTCTCGATATAATCTTCATATCGATCTAAAAGATTGCTTTCGATTTCTTCAATATAACCGGGCTCTAAACCCTGTTGTTTTCTTAATTCAGCTCTCCAGTTTTTGAGTGCTTCTTCTAAATTAAAACTACTCATCGGTTGCCAGATTAAGACCCGGATTTGCACTCCAAAGTTGTTTAAGTGCTTCATGGACATTCAACCACTGAGATTTTTCAGCCTCAAGTTCTTCTCTTCCGGCAGATGTTAATTCATAATACTTTCGGCGCCTGCCGTTATCCGCTTTTACCCATTTAGATTGGATGAAACCATCACCTTCCATTCTGTGCAGTACAGGATACAGCATGGCATCGGTCCATTCTAATTCACCGCCGGAAAGTTCTTCAACCTGTTTAATGATTTCGTATCCGTAACTCTCTCCGTGTTTCAGGATAGAGAGAATAAGTGGTTTTGATGATGCTGCAACTAATGCTTTAGTAGCCATGATTAATTCTCCGGTTGTTTTACAGTTCCATCGGGATTCCAGTACTTCCATTCACCGGTTTTCTGATTATCAGTATGAAAACCTTCATATGCTTTTTGACCATTTTTATGCCAGCCTTCAACAAATCCATGCCATACGTCGTCTCTTACTTGTGCTCTTTCTCTGATCTCACCGTTTTCATGAAAGTACATCCACGTTCCATGTCCTTTTCCACCTTTCCATTCTCCTATATAGCGTACCACGCCTGATTCATGCCACTCCATCCAGACGCCTTCAGCCTTATTATTTACTACAGATCTTCTCTGACTAATTTGTCCTGATTCATAATAATCGACTACTATCCCGGTAAATACAGATTCGGAACTGCTTTCGCTTTCAGATAATAAATCGAATTCAGAAAGCAATAGTGTATCGGGAAATGACGGGGTGATTGTATTTTGAGCCTGTATCAAAAAGGGAAACAGAGCAAATAAAAATAGTATTGATTTCATATTTTTTACCTAATGTTGTTAGGTATATGATACATAACATTGTTAGGTAAAGGCAAATTTTAATTTTATTTCAAGGGAGAGCGCGTTTTAAAGTATATAAAATTAGTTCCTTGCAGTGGGTAAACGAATTGCTGTATCTCTAAATGCTATTCCACTTCCTCAATAGCATTCTTTAAAACCTGAGCAGATTTCAGGAATTGTTCTTTTTCGTGTTTATCCATTTCTACATCAATGATTTCTTCAACCCCATTAGCTGATACAATGCAAGGTAAAGAGGTGGCGACATCGTTTAAGCCAAAGCTCTCATTAATAACGGTGGAGACAGTCACAATTCTTCGTTCATTTCTCATGATCCATTTCAAAAGTGTAGCTGTTACTAAACCAATGGCATGATTAGTGGCTCCCTTTCTTTTAATGATTTCATAGGCTGCGGTTCTTACTTTTTCGTCTATCTCAGTTTCGTGATTTTCAGTCCAGTTTTTCCATTGTCTGATTGGTTTCCCACCAATGGTTGCTCCCGACCAGAGCACAACTTCGCTGTCACCATGTTCACCGACCACATATGCATGAATACTTTTTGGGTCAATATTTATCTGCGTGCTAATCATATCTCTCAATCTTGCAGTATCTAAAAATGTACCTGTCCCTATAACTCTGTGTTTAGGTAAACCGGTAAATTTTTGGTAAAAATAGGTGAGCACATCTACAGGATTTGAAACAATGATTAGGACTCCCTTAAATCCTTTTAGTTTTTCCGAGATTTCTTTGGCGATTTTTACATTATCCTTTAATAAATCGAGACGAGTTTCTTCACCCGATCCTCCTCTGCCCGCGGTAACAACGATCGCATCGCATTGGGTCATATCTTCTATCTCGGCAGGTTTAACTGTTGCGCTTGGATAGAATGAAGAACCATGATTCAGATCCATAGCTTCACCTTCAGCAATCTCGCCCTTTAAATCGTTAACCAGGAGGTTTTTACAAATCCCGCGATTCAAAATACTGATTGCCACACTCGAGCCTACCCAGCCCATTCCTATAATCCCGATAGAGTTTTTCATAAGTGAATAAACTTTCAATTTTTATTTAAAAGTGAATAAATAAAAAAAATAAAGAAGTATTAGTTACTTGTTTGTTAAATGCTGGGAATATTTTAATTGCAATATGGGGTAATAATTAATTTGCAAGTTAGACTCATTTCTATAATTTAAGCGCAATTTAAAATTGGGTACATGGGAATAATAAGAACTGGTATAAGCTTCGTAATTTTTGGGTGGTTTTGTTCAGCAGGCCAGCTTTCCGCTCAAGTACAAAAACTTCCTTCAAAGCACCTATCAGAAGATTATGTAATAAAAACATTTACAGTAGAAGATGGGCTTCCTTCAAATACTATCTTAGATTTAGGCTTTGATCAAAACAACAACGTGTGGGTGGGTACAAATGATGGCTTGGCTTTTATAGATGGTACATCAGTACGGGGTTTCAGTTCTCATAATGAACCAATAGTAGGTAATACTAGCTATTATTCTATAGCCGGAGGTAATGACAACAAAGTCTGGTTTTCAAGTATGAAAGATGGATTGATTTATTATAAAGATAGCCAATTTTCAATATCGGAAAGTAGTGATCAATTCAAGAGTAGCTTAGGGAAATTTATTTCTGTGAAAAACGACAGTATTTGGTTGAGTCTGTTTAATTCCGGATTGGTACTCATAGTAGATGGTGAAATAAAGAAAGAGTATTCAACTGAAAATGGTCTGATTAGCAACGAGATTTGGTCAACTTATTTAGACAAAAGCGGTAATGTATGGGTAGTAACTAATTATGGGTTAAGTATAATTAAGGATGGCGAGGTAATTAATTACGATAAAGATTCAGGGATGTTAGGAAAATCTCTTAGGGGTATAGAAGAAACTGAAAACGGTAGTATTTGGGTCGGAAGTAACAGGGGCATCAATATATTTCAAAATTATAAATTGACTTCTAAAACGTACACGTTTGATGGAAATAGTGCATCAATAGAAACGCTTAAATACGATCGTCTAAAAAAACAAATGTGGGTAGGTAACGGAGCAGATGGTTTGTATAAAATTGATCTGGAAACAAATAAAATTAGCAATTTTACAAAAGAAGATGGTCTTTTAAATAACTATGTACATTCTATTGAAATGGATGCTGAAGGTAATATTTGGATAGCCACTAATGGTGGCGTAATGCGGTTGAGTAGTCGCGATGTTGTTCCACTGATTAAAGATGAGTTTAGGAGCGGACCTATGCTGGGGCTAAATAAAACAACAAATGGAGTAATACTTGTTGGTTCAACGAACGGCTTTTACATGCTTGAAGATCTTGAGAATGAGTTTAAAGCTTCTGCAATTTATTCTTTTGGTACGATCTCTAATATTAATGAAACGGAAGCTGGTGATATCATTGCCGGAAGTGCTACAGGGGGTATCGGAATTTTAGAAGATGATTTTTCATGGAAAATAATGAACTCATCAACGGATTCAATTTCAGACTATGTTCAGGATATATCCATTATAAAGGATGAGGCTTGGGTTACGGTTCAAAATGGGATTTTCGTGCTAGGAAAAAGCTTTAATGTTGCTGATAAATTTTATGATAATGACGCTTTTTTTATAAACTCTGAAGAATATCAAGAGAATAAAATGTTGGTGGGTACTTATCAGGATGGGATAAAATTAGTCTCAAAAGATTCAGATACTATCACTGTTTCCCAATTTTTAGACACAAGTACACCAGTCGTAGCTTTGAAAAAAGATAATCAAGGGTCTCTTTTCTATACCGATAATGAGGGGCATATTTACAGGTACACAAACAATGAGGTTTTTAAATACGGATTCAAAATTAAGTCTTTGACGAACTCCTTAAATAGTATTTATATAGATAAAAATAATACTATGTGGATTTTATCATCTCAGGGATTATTTAAAACATATGTTGAAGATTATTACAATCCGGAATATGTAAAGAGTAAAACCGTGCCTTTTTTATTTTTTAATAAAGATGACGGTCTTACAAGTTATTCCAGCCCTGCAAATGATAATCAAATCATAGAAACAGATGCACAAAAGCTCATACTGGCAACAAACGGAGGTTTATTCTTTGTTCCGCCTGAAGTTAGTAGAAGAGAGATAAAGCCACAAAAGCCTGTGCTTTCTTCAGTAATAGTTAATGGAAACAGTACTAATAGTTTATTACCTGTAAGAGTTAACAATGAAAACAATTCGTTAAGACTTTCTTTTTCCATGCCTAATAATTTTAATAAGACCAAAAGTATGTTTGCGTATCGGTTAAGGGGAGTTAAAGATTCTTTGAACTACTTGTACGACAGAAATGAAATCATACTTGACTTCTTAGAGAGCGGGGAACATATTTTTGAAGTTTATGGTACCAATGAAATGGGTACATGGAACGAAGAACCACTGATAGTTGAGGTAATAAAAGAATACCCGTTTTACAGAAAATGGTGGTTTTTAGGTATCTGTTTTTTGGGTTTATTCGGGTCGGGTGCGGGTGGAGTTTATATAAGATCTAATATGAAACTCAGAGCTTTGAACCGGGAACTTGAAACTCAGCAAAAGATTCAGGCTGAAAGAGAAAGGATATCACGGGAGTTACATGATAATGTTGGCTCTCAAATCACTAATCTGATTACAGGAATTGAAGTAAGTAACCTTCATGTAAAGAAGAACCAACAGGATGAAGCTCTTTCCTTGTTAGAAAATCTTGATAGTGATGCAAGAGGTGCGATGACAGACCTCAGAGAAACTATATGGTTGTTGGATAAGGAAAAGGTTGAATTCGGAGTTTTCATAGACCATTTGCGTGGGTATTTAAGAAGGCAGGAGAGATATTTAGATGATCTTAATGTAACGTTAGATTCCTCAGTAAATAATGAATCTGTTTTAAATCCCGGTCAATCTTTAAATCTTACCCGAATAATTCAGGAAGCTTTGAACAATACCCGTAAGTATGCTGAAGCAACTACTTTTTCCGTCCTTTGCACTCAGGATGAAAATGTGATTCAGGTAAGAATCAAAGATGACGGAAAAGGCATGGATATTGACGAGGAGCTAAAAAAAGGGAATGGACTAAATAATATGGCTCATCGGGCCAAAGAAATGAATGGACAATTTGAGATTAACTCAAAAAAGGGAAATGGCACTGAAATAAGATTGAGTTTCGAAGTAAAAATACCCTGATAAGGGTATGTAGATTTCTTCATTATTTGAGTTTCTTCATATATGAGTAAAAAAATAGCAATAGTAGAAGATCAGCAAAAGATCATAGATAGATTGAAACAAAGATTCTCATTTTTTGAGGATATCGAAGTTATATTTTCTGCAAATAATGGTACCCAGGCGATTAATGCTTTAGAAAAGTGCTCTTCAAAAAGCTTGCCGGATGTGATACTTATGGATATAGAAATGCCCGGTAAATCAGGGATTGAATTAACAGGCGTTATAAAAGAGAAATACCCGGAAATCGACATCCTCATACAAACTGTTTTTGAGAATGATGATAAAATCTTTCAATCGATTCAGGCGGGTGCTTCGGGCTATTTACTAAAAGATGATCCGGTACAAAAATATGTAGATGCAATTCATGAGCTTTCTGATGGAAAAGCTGCTCTTTCTCCTCTTATTGCTTCAAAACTCATGAATTATGTGAAAGATTCACGCCAATCAAAAGAAGAAAAAGCCAAAGAAACTCAGGAAAAATTTTCTTTAACCGACAGAGAGCTGGATATTCTGAAAGGTATTGTAGAGGACCTTACTGAACAGCAGATAGGAGAAGAACTATTTATCAGTCACCACACAGTTCGAACACACATCAAAAACATATACAAGAAACTGCATGTTCATTCAAGAGCTTCTGCAGTTAGATTTGCAATGTCAAAGGGATTGGTCTCCTAAGAAGTACAGAACTTTATTTTATGAAATCCGATTAACGGTAGTTTGTTATTAAGCTTAATAAGAAGACTTAGAGCAAATTTTTGTCCGGTCATAACTTTATGCCTTTGATTTTTTTAAATCTTTTTTATTTTCGAAGGCAAAAAGTGGGTACATGGTCAAAAAGGTGGGGTTAATCTGTTTAATGGTGGTTTGTTTTACAACTGCCAAAGCACAGACACTTGTAGAATATTCAAAAAGTATTTCTGAATATTCAATCAGAAATTATGGAGTTGATGAAGGGATTAACGGTACTCAAGTTCTGGATTTGTTCCAGGATGATAATGGGTTTCTTTGGATTATTAGTACCAATGGCATCCTGAAATTTGATGGATTAAGACTTTTTCCTTACAAAAATGAAAATGCAGGTGGTTCCTTTTACGATATGATCAGCTATAAAGAGGGGAGCTATTTATTTTCTTTATTCGGTTCCGGTATTCAAATTTTAGAAAATGATTCTTTGTCAACTTTTATGGAAGGAGATATTCAGTTAACTAAAACGGTAGTTACTGATTCAGAAAATACGATTTATGCCGGTAGCTATGGAGATGGGTTATTTGTGATAAAAGAAGATTCAGTTATTAATCACATTACTACTGCTGATGGATTGATTAGTGATGAAATCTGGAAGCTTTTTTTAGATTCGAACGATCAGCTTTGGATTGCTACCAATAACGGATTAAGCATCTTAAAAGAAGATGAGATTTTTAACTTTTCATCTGAAAATGGACTACCCGATTTTCCCGTAAGAGAAGTAAAGGAACTTTCAGATGGTAATGTTTGGGTTGGCACAAATGGTGGAGGAATTACCATTTTTGAGGACCATAAAATAGTTAACCAACTCACCGAAGATAATGGCTTAAAAAACAATTTTGTGTATTCAGTGAGTGAAAATAAATCAGATAAATCTATCTGGGTTGGTCATAAAGGAGATGGAGGTGTAACTAAACTGTCTGAAAATGAAGCTGAAATATTTACAAAGAGCGATGGATTAATATCAGATAAAGTAAACGAAATATATTTTTTGAAAGATGGCGAAATTGGAATAGCTACAGATGAGGGATTATCTCTTTTGGTTCCTAAAAAAATAGACTTATTGACAATTGGAAATGGAGAAATATACGATCTTGAAACAGTACTTGTTAAACAAGATAGCTCAGAAAATATATGGATTGGTAGTTATAGCGATGGATTTACAGTATATGATGGAAATAACTGGCAAAATTTTGAATCTCCACCGGATAAAACAAATGGATATACTCAATCGGCTACGGTAGCAAAAAATGGTGATGTTTGGTTTGGAACCCAAGGTTCAGGCATTATACAAGTCAGAGGAAAAAGAATAATCAAAAATATCTCCTCTGAAGATGGCATATCTGACGACTACGTGAGAGGTTTGCTGTTTGATGATGAAGGTAATTTCTGGGTGTGCACTAATAATGGTATTGATAAGCTTAATTCGGAGTTTAAAGTTTTAAAGAGTTTTAGAGATGATGTTTTGCCTAATGCATTCTGTACAACCATTATTAAAAACCCGGGTGGAAATATATGGGCAGGTACTTTTGGAGGAGGTGTAATCAAATTTGAAGGTGATTCTGTTAAGGTTTTTGATGAGGATCAAGGGTTGAAATCTAATCAGGTAATATCCTTGTACAGTGATACTAATGAAGACATTTGGGTAGGTACATTAAGTAATGGTTTGGCAAGAATCTCATCTGATAGCCTGGTTGATTTTGGGTTCGAATCAGGAGTTCCTCAAGCTAATTATGCGGGGTTTAAAGAAGATTATGAAGGCAACTTTTGGATGGCTACCGGAAACGGAATAGTAAAAAGTAAAGTCAGTTACTTTAGTGAATATCTGGAGGGAAAAATTAATGAAATTCCATTTCAGGTTTTTATCAAAGAAGATGGAATGTTGTCTGATAACATGCAGACAGCAAATAATTCAACCATTGAGCTGCTTAAAAATGGAGATCTGTTATTTGCATCTACATCAGGAGTTATAGTCATAAATCCGGATAAGAGTGATTTTTCCGGAACAGCTTTTATGCCATATGTAGCCAGTATAACCGATGACGGAGTAAGCAGGAAGTTGTATTCTAATTTAGAATTTGACCCGGATAGTAAAGTCGAGATAAGTTTTTCAGCGCTTAATTTTACAGCTCCGTATAAAACAGAATTCAGAATTAAATTGGAAGGATTAGATGAAGACTGGATTTTTATGGAGGAGAGAACTTCTGCTTATTACGATTATTTACCGGATGGTGATTATTCGTTCTTAGTTTCCGCCAAAGGATCTGATGGACAATGGAGTGATAAAATTGCTTCTTTAAAATTTACCATACTTCCGCCCTTTTATAAGACATGGTGGTTTTATTCTTTATCAGGGCTTTTGTTTACCGGGTGTATTGTGGGATTTATGCAGCTAAGGTCTAATGCTCAGGTACGCAAACTGAATAGGGAACTTCAGTACCAACAAAAACTCCATCAGGAAAAAGAACGTATTTCTCGTGATTTGCATGATAATGTAGGTTCACAAATCACAAACCTGATTACCGGCATTGAAATCAGTAATATGCATATAGAAAAGGGTCAGCAAGAAGAAGCCGGGACATTACTTAAAAACCTGGATGAAGATGCCCGAAATACTATGACGGACCTCAGAGAAACGATTTGGTTATTAGATAAAGAAAAAGTGCAGTTTTATGATTTCGAGAATCATCTTAAGTCCTATATACGAAGACAGCAGAGATATTTTGGGGATCTACAAGTTCTGGTGAAATCGAAAATAGACGAAGATTTTATTTTGGATCCATCTCAGTCTTTGAACTTGATGAGGATCATTCAGGAAGCCTTAAATAATGCCAGAAAATATGCTGAAGCAACTAATGTTATTATCGCCTTTGACTTTAAAGGGACTGAGCTGGTCGTCACTGTAAATGATGATGGGAAGGGGATGGATATTAAGGAAGCTTCAAGCTTAGGAAATGGACTAAATAATATGCGTACAAGAGCAGAGCAAATGGAAACCCGTTTTGAGATATACTCATCAAAAGAAAAAGGAACCGAAATAAGATTAAGTTTTGAAGTAGAAACTAATAGGCAAGTAGAGGTTTAATGTGTTTTGTTAATAAAAAAAGGCCGCAGAATTTTTCTGCGACCCTTCAGGAGTGACCCAAAGGTCACATTTATTTTTTTATTAAAATGAAAGTCCGGCTCGAAGCATAATT
This sequence comes from Balneola sp., assembly GCA_965267565.1. Lineage (GTDB taxonomy): Bacteria > Bacteroidota > Rhodothermia > Balneolales > Balneolaceae > Balneola. The sequence goes on along the minus strand of OZ254085.1, from coordinate 1,427,266 downwards.
GCACTTCCACCATCGCTGTTTTGTAAGCCTAAACCACCGGTAATAAACTTAAACTTTGCACGGGCACCTATTTCGATCCAACTCTGAGCATCACCTATCGCAGTTGTGATATTTCCACTGCCATCGGTTTCAGTATTAGGTTCGATATCAACAAGACTTAACAGGTTATAATTATAAGCTGCATATGGTGAAACTTTAATATCAGATACATTCATATTGTATCGGATACGAGCAGTTAATGGCAACCCAATTGCCGTGGTATAAACCGTTTGGTTTACAAAATTTCCACCTTGAGTATCAATGGTTGACTCTTCTTTATTGAAAACAAGAAAAGCACTCATTCCGTAATCGAATGACAAAGGAAGATTGACTTTACTACTAAGATCTTTGAATCTCATCCACTCAATTCCACCACCGATTGCATCGCCGAGGAAATAGCCCCAGATACTTCTTTCTTTATTTCCTTTTCCACTTTGATAAAGAACTCCGGCTCCACTTACATTTGGAAATACATGAGCACCTTTACCGGTGTGTGTTATAAAATTGATGCTTGATCCACCGAAAGCGCTTATATCATTTCCTTCGTTGTCAATATACCAGGACGAAGATGCAGTACTCTTTCCAATTCTTACGTCTGAGGGTATGTTTCCATAACAAGCAGATTTAGCGGGAAGTCCGCCACGAAATGCTGCATTTCGATACAATTCATACAGATTCTGTTGAACTTCTTCATCATCATTTTGACTCAGGTCAATATTACCTTCATCTAATACATCTCCGGTCCCTTCGCGCTGATAATTATTACTAAGAACTTTGATCTCTACACGTCGGTTTTCCTGACGTCCTTCTTCAGTTTCGTTCGTAGCAATTGGCTCGGTTTCTCCATAACCTTTTGCCTGAATACGTTCTTCCGCAATTCCTCGCTCAATAACATATGTTCTAACCGCTTCGGCGCGAGCCTGACTAAGCCGTTCATTGGAATCTTCTCTACCTACATTATCTGTATGTCCTCCGATTTCAATTACAAGGCCGGATTTTTCCATAATGTCATACAAACGATCAAGTTCTTGCTGACTTTCATCCCGGAGATTTGCGCTACCAGTATCAAAGTAGATATTACGAAGAACAATTCGCGCTCCTTCAGTTGCTTCATCTAACTGGATATCTTTTTCTACATCAGAAAAACCTTTTTCCGTGTCAGGGCCTTCTCTTAAATCGAGTACTTGTGTCTGGAAAAGATATCCTTTTTGATTAGCTGTAATGAGATATCGTTTTCCGTAAGGAAGAGTGACTAAATATTCACCATTTTGCGCATCGCTGGTGATATATCCCAATTGGTCTCCGGTATCAAGATCGCTCCAGAATAATGTTGCTTTAATAGGGCTATTATCCTGATTTGTTATAATTCCTGAAACATTTACAACGGGTTCGGGACGAAATTCACGAGGAATTTCCATTCTGAATATATCACTGGCTCCATATCCATCATTGTTAGAGCCGGTAGTATTTCTACTGAAATATAGATATGAACCTGAAGCTGGTACAGATATATAAAGGTCATCCAAAACGGTGTTTACTTCTTTACCAAGGTTTTCGGGCTTACTCCAGGTATCCCATCCGTCACCAATTCTTCTGGTTACAAAAAGGTCGTAACTACCAAAAGTGGCGTGACCTCTTGAGGAAAAGTAAAGCGTTCTTCCATCGGAACTCAGGAAAGCACCTCTTTGATTACTTTTGGGGAGGTTGATACTTGAAGGAAGTTTTTTAGGTGTAGTCCATGCTCCATTAAGAAGCTGGCTGATATAGATGTCATAATGATCACCGCTTCCACGTCCAACTCTGTTTTCTTCTGAAGTGAACAGGATTGTTTTTCCATCGGGTGAAATTGTTACATCGGCTTCAAAATAAGAGGAATTAATGCCTCCACCCATATTACAAGGTGTTGTCCAGCGATTTCCCTGATTATAACTGTAGAAAAGATCTCCTCCGCCAAAGTACCCTTCATAATTACCGAAAAGGATCATCATACTTCCATCATTACTAATAATTTCCGGTGCTTCATTTCCAGTAGTTGTTATAGGGGAAGGCATAAGAGTTGGGCGTTGCCAGTCTCCACTAGTGCTTCTGTTCGAAACCCAAACATCTTCACCACCACGACCACCGGGCCTGTCACTCGAGAAAAAGTACAGTTTATTGCCATCCGCACTAATTCGTGGACTTATTTCTCCATATTGCGAATTAACTGTGCCACCCAAATTTTCAACTTTTATATCTTCGACTGGTTTTTTAAGAATGGATATTAATTCATTGATTTGGGCTTTATTCGCAGATTTAAAACCGTCTCTGTATTTCTCATACATCTCGATTGCTTTATCCCATTCTTTTACTGCTGAATAGCTTCTTGCAGCCCATAAATAGTATTCAGCATCATCTGCTGCCCACCGTTCATATTGAACGGCAGCTTCGTCATATCTTCCATTGTTATATAGATCTGCTGCAGATTGCGCATTCACATAGTCTGTGAAATATCCTCCAATAAACACCAGAACTAACAGATATTTTATTATTTTCATATTGTACTCCTGAAATGTACCCCGCAGTTAGTTTATGCGAAGTGGTTAATATTGATACAGAAATATGCTTTCAGATCAGAAGTACTTAAATACCCGAATCAGGGTATTTTGGAGATTAAATTCAATAAAAAAGGCGATAGAGATGAGCTATCGCCTTCAAATTTGAATAATTTTCGGTTACTACTTTATTAGCATCATTCTTCGAACTTGTATGGATTCTCCAACTTGTAAACGATATATGTAAACTCCACTTGATAGATTAGCTGCATCAAAATTAACGGTATGAGACCCCGAAGATTTAAACCCGTCTACCAGTGTAGCAACTTTTTGCCCAAGCAAATTATACACTTCAAGCTGAGCTAAACCGGCTTCTAAAAGCTCGAAACTTATTGAAGTGGTTGGGTTGAAAGGGTTCGGGTAGTTTTGGTTTAGTGAAAAATTAACAGGTTTTTCTTCAAGTTCAGAAGATGTTACCATTACTTCTGATTTTGGGTATGTCCAAACGCCTCGCAATGAATCATCAGCATCCACCCAATTTTGAACGGTAACAAGAACTTTATCACCTGCCGTATTTACATTAGTGATACGAGCGTTTTGCAATCCTAACAACGACCAGGTTTCGCCGTCTTCTGAAACGAATACACCACCTTCTCCCTCAAAGTTGGCATTTGCACCAGCATAAAAGAAACCATCTGCAAAATAAAGGTCATTTACCCCTGCTTTGAATCCATCCGGTAAATCAGCTTCTGTGAACGTAGTTCCGTTATCTGATGAGACATAAAGACGACCCCGGCCGCTTCTGAAACCGGTACCAACTACTAAATCATTACCAACAGCGAGTTCAGATATAAATGTCCCAAACCCTGTAAAACGAGTCCAGGTTTTAGCTGTATCATCTGAAAAATAAACTTCCGATCCGGCTGTAAGTAGTATTCTATCTCCGGATAATATCATGTCAAAAATTTGAGGAGTAACTAAGTCATCGTCTTGAGCATCGGGTAAACCTTCGTTTGCAGGTTGCCAATCACCATCGCCTTCTTTGCGGAAGACGCCATCTGAACCATTATTGGTATCACCCTGTGCACCGCCTACAACTACATTTCCTAATTGCACAAAATGCATGGGAATTGATTCATCTCCACTTGGAAATGTTCCGCTGGTAGTCCAATTTAATCCTCCATCTGTTGAAATATTTAGTTCTCTGTTGCGTGCCAGATAGAGTCCACTTTCTAAGCCAGTTAAAGAGAAGAAAGTAAGCCCTTCGTTTCTGAGTCCGCTTGCAGGATTAACTTTGGTCCAGGTTTCACCATTATCTCCGGATTTATAAAGTGCTTTAGGGTCGGAGTCAAAACCGGCTGTAATAGCAGATCCGGTAAAAACAGTATCTCCAATTATTCCAAAGCCACCAACACCTAATCGTATGCTTTCAGGATTTTCTGCTTGTACCCATTGTGCGGATGCTACAGCAGGAATTAATAGTAAATTTAAAAGTAGTATCAGTTTTTTCATTCGAATATTGATTATTAAGATTGATGAAACAATCTATATTTGTAAGAGAATTTGGAACATACCCGAATGAGGGTATTTCTATCTTAAAGAAATGTTTGTATCTGAATCTATATGTTACCTATATTTAACTCTGTGAAAAATTTCAGAACAAATATCACTAAGTCATACAGCTTTGTACTTATACTGCTCGGGTTTGTAATGCATTTTGCAGCACCTGTTCAGGAAAGCAAGGCTCATTCTGAATTTACATCCTGGCTTGATGCTAAAGTAAAATCAGAAGAGAACGCTTCAGTACGGTTGCTTATCGAAGATTTGGCAGATGATGAAGCTGAATTGAATGAGGTCATTCAGAAAGCTTCTGATATTGTATCTGAAAACAGCGACGATTTTAAGTTCCCATTTTCTGAGGGTGAAGATGTTTATCGGGTAATTATTGATGAGTGGAATGCTTATCAGAATTCTGCAGCCGGAATGGGCAAAGCAGTTATTACCGAAAACGTAAAGTCCAATGCTGTATCGCAAAAAGAAATTTCGACCTTAAAAAAATCGGCTGAGACAGTATCCGAATCCTGCATGAATAATCTTGTGGGAGTTGAGATTAATTGGGCGATTTTAACAGGTGAAGTATCACACAAGCCTTTCCAGTCCGGAGTTGCTATAAACGCTCCGTAGCAAAGCAATTATCAATGTTTCAATGAACAATGTTCAATGGAACAAAAAGCTTACCAATCAAAACTTATGGGAGCAGATTATTCGGCTTCCAATTCTTAATTCAAAAATTTTTAATTCTTAATTGAAATCTTATGCAAGGAAACGGATTTAAAATCGGACTTATCGTCGCCTTTTTAGGAATGACGCTTTGGTACCTTTTCCCGACTATACAATGGAGTCTGGAACAAAAACAAATCAGCGAACTTTCGCCATCTGACAGCGCACAATATGTTGATGAGCACAGAGAAAGGCTCGCAAGTATAAAAGAAAGAACATTAAACCTTGGTCTTGATCTGCAAGGCGGTATGTATGTAATGCTTGAAGTAGGAACCCCTCAGTTGCTCCTTGAACTTGCCGGCGAAAACAGAGATGAAAATCTCGAGCAGGTAATTACTCAAGCTCGTGAAATCGCTTTAGAAAACGATACTGATTTCATCGACGAAATGGTGACGTTATTCGAAGCTGAAAATGAAGGTGCTCGCCTGAGTCGTTATTACAGAAATGATGCCGCTGAAATTACAAGGCGGTCAACCAACCAAGAAATCGTTGCATTTCTGAAACAACAAAGAAATGAAGCTTTAGACAGAGCCATCGAAATTATACGAACTCGTGTGGATAGATTCGGTGTTACCGAACCTTCTATCGTAAAGCAGGGAACCGATCGTATTGTGGTTGAGCTTCCCGGTGTGGATGACAAAGAGCGTGTAAGAGATCTTTTAAGAGGAACTGCACGTCTCGAATTCAGATTGGCAGCAAACGCAAATGATTTCAGCTCATTCACCAATCAGGTGTTTTCTTATTACGACGAAGTTGCTGCGGGTGAAGAAGGAGATAGTTTAGATACTATTCAGCCAAATCCTTTGGGAGAAGTATTGCTTCCCGGTCAAAGCCCATATATAGTTGGTTATGCCGAAGAGCAGGATACCGCAAGAGTAAACGGGTTAATGAATGTGAATGAGGTAACTCGAATGCTTCCCCGAAATACTACTGTAATGTGGAGTGCAAATACTCAACCTTCTCCTTACGGTCAAGGTGGTGGTCCCGAGGTTTTTACATTATACGGCGTAAGAACGGATGTGGAAATGACCGGAGATGTGATTGAAGAAGCGACCGTGCAATTCGATCCTTCTACAAATATTCCTGAAGTTTCTATGACGATGAATCGGGAAGGAGCTCGGGACTGGGGGAGAATTACCGGAGCAAATATCGGAAAACCCGTAGCAATTGTACTTGATGGATACATCTATACGTACCCGAATGTAATTAGCAAAATCAGTAACGGACGATCTTCTATCACCGGAGTTGAAAATGTTCAGGAAGCGGATGACTTGGTAAACATTCTGCTTTCCGGTGCGCTTCCTGCTCCGCTTGATATTGTGGAAGAAAGAACGGTAGGAGCTTCTTTAGGTCAGGCTTCTATTGACGCCAGTTTGAATTCCGTGCTCATCGGTCTTTCAATTGTAGCCATTTTTATGATTGTGTATTACCGAACAGGTGGGGCAGTAGCGGATATAGCGCTGTTACTAAACATTGTCTTTATCCTCGGAATTTTAGCCGGATTTAATGCTACACTTACTCTACCAGGAATGGCAGGTATTGTATTGACGATCGGTATGGCAGTTGATGCAAACGTGCTGATTTTCGATCGTATTCGTGAAGAACAACGTACAGGTAAAACCATTAAGGCGGCAATTTCAGCAGGTTATTCTAATGCAATGAGCGCCATCATTGATGCGAACATTACGACAGGTTTTGTGGCATTAGTACTATTGAGTTTTGGAGTTGGGCCGATTAAAGGTTTTGCGGTTACATTACTTGCAGGTATTTGCTGCTCGTTATTCAGCGCGATTATAATCACAAGAGTGGTTATCGATTACCTGACCAGAACAAAATCTAACGCCGTCAATTTCGGTTAATTCATCAAGAAATTTAAAGTATATATAGGATTTAATTATGAGATGGTTTGAAACACCAAATTTTGATTTCGTTAATAAACGAAAGATAGCATATGTGATCTCGGGATTGCTGCTTGCAATTTCCATCGGGACCATTGTAACGAAAGGACTTCAATACGGTATCGATTTCAAAGGCGGTAAAGAATTTGTTATGAAATTCGAACAGCCTATTGATGTAACCTCAGTACGAAGCACATTAACAGAGCCATTAGGTTCATCTCCTGAAGTAAAACTTTTTGGATCACCTTCTGAAATATTAGTTAGAACTGATAATGTATCTTCTGCAGAAGTTGTAGATAGCATTATCGTTACTACACTAAATCAGGCATATCCGGAAAACCCATCCTTTGTGGAGAAATCAGACAGTGTGGGACCAAGAGTAGCCGAAGATCTGAAATCGAGCGGTTTGCAAGCTATTATTTATTCGATGGCGATTATCTTCGTGTACATTCTGATTCGTTTCCGCAAGTGGACATTCTCGGCCGGGGCGGTTGCTGCATTATTCCATGATGTAATTATTACATTGGGAATTTTCACTTTATTAAGTGATGTGGTAAACTTCAGCTTGTTGATTGATCAGAATATTATTGCAGCATTCCTGACCATTGTGGGTTATTCGCTGAACGATACGGTAGTAGTTTTTGACCGTATTCGTGAGAACAGCATTGTACACAAAGGCATGGAATTTCTGCCAATGGTAAATAAAAGTTTGAATGATACACTGAGTAGAACAGTAATTACCTCAATTACGACCTTGTTTGTAGTTAGTGTACTGTTTATTTTCGGCGGTGAAGTGTTGAAAGGTTTTTCTTTTGCACTGTTAATTGGTATTGTACTTGGTACATATAGTTCGTTATTTGTGGCGAGCTCTCTGGTAGTTGAATTAGACTCCAGAACCAACAAATCATAAGTTTAAAAAAACAGAAATTATGAGCTTTAATACATCAGAACGCTACAGCAGCGTAGTTATCGAATTTAAAGGTAACGTAATGGGTGGACCCGATGCGGTTAGCCTGAACGAAAAACTTCATGAGCTAATTGATGAGGATAAAACCAATATTGTTGTGGATCTCGGTAAAGTAAAGTTCATGAATTCTTCCGGACTCGGAATGCTTATCGGGGCACTTACTACGATGAGAAAGGCCGGAGGAGATCTTCGTATTGCTAACGCAACCGACAAAATTGAAAGTCTGTTAATCGTTACAAAGCTGATTACCGTTTTCAAGCACTACAAGTCGGTGGAAGAAGCAGCTGAATCTTTCAATGAAGAATAATATCTGTTTCATATAAAAGAATACACGGGGTGTAGATTACTACACCCCTTTTTTATGTCTAATAATTTCGAAAAATGTCTGTAAGAGTTGTAATTGGTGCCCAATGGGGCGATGAAGGAAAGGGTAAAATCGTAGATTTGCTCAGCGATAAAGCGGATTTTGTGGTTCGCTATCAGGGCGGAGCAAATGCAGGTCATACGCTTAAATTTGATGACAAAGAAGTGGTTCTTCACCTGATCCCATCAGGAATTTTTAATGGGGATGCCGATTGTGTGATCGGAAATGGCGTTGTTATTGATCCCATCGCTTTGGTGAAAGAAATCGAAGGCGTTAAAGAAATGGGTTTTAGTCTGGAAGGAAGGTTTTTTATCAGCCAGACAGCGCATGTTATTTTACCCTATCACAAACTACTCGATCAACTCAAAGAAAAGAGAAGAGGCGGGGATGCCATTGGAACCACAGGTCGCGGAATTGGTCCGGCATATGTAAGTAAAGTTTCCAGAGTTGGAATCCGTATGGTGGATTTACTGGACGAAAAAGTTCTTCGGAACAAAATCGAACAGAATATTAAAGACATCAATTTTGCGCTCGAAAATCTATACAAAGAAGAAACGCTTTCTGTTGATGAGTTGATGAAAGAACTTCAGTCTTCGATTGATGTTTTAGCTCCGTTTATCTGCAATACTTCCAACTTGCTCCATGAAGGTCTTGAGGCCGAAAAATCTATTTTACTGGAAGGAGCTCAAGGTTGCTTGCTGGATGTAGATCACGGAACATATCCATACGTAACTTCTTCATCACCAACTTCAGGTGGAGCGTGTACCGGTTCCGGAGTTCCGCCAACGGCACTTACTAATGTGATGGGAATCACCAAGGCTTATTGCACCAGAGTTGGAAACGGTCCTTTTCCAACAGAATTACTGGACGAAACCGGAGAAGAACTCCGTAAAAAGGGACACGAGTTTGGTGCCACCACCGGTCGACCAAGACGTTGTGGCTGGTTAGATTTGGTTGCGCTAAAATATGCTTGCAGAATCAACGGTATCAATGAGCTTACGCTCACCAAGATGGACGTAATGGATGGCTTTGATGAAATTAAAGTTTGTACCGGATACAAAATCAATGGCGGAGAAGAAACCAAAGTGTTCCCTCTTTGTTTAGATGAGATCGAAAATGTAGAACCGGTTTACACTTCTATGCCAGGCTGGGACAAAGACATTTCCGGAATGACGGAATGGAATCAACTTCCAGAAGCAGCCATGAAATACATCGACTTTGTAGAAGATTATTTAGGCGTGAAATTCACGATTATTTCTACAGGGCCGAAGAGATCAGAGACGATAGTTAGGTAGGCTATTTCATTTTAATGCTCTCTGAATTTATTGCAATATTTTTAATTAAACTCTAAATGAGCAATAAACAGTTTTTATATAAATATCGATATTTTGATTCAAAGGGGTTTCACTTAAAAATAATAAGTGAACAAGAAATTTATTTTGCCTCTCCAAAAGAGCTAAATGATCCGTTTGATTGTAAAATTCCAGTTCGCTTCGATAAATCAGATAGAAAAAATTTAATTCTATCAGCAGAAAGGAAAGTAAAAAGAGAAAATCCTAATATTCATCCTAATCAGTTAAAAAAGGAAGCCGAAAAACTGGCTTTTGCATTTCTAAAGGACAAGAATGAGAATCAGATAAGATTTGAAAATAATCATCGTAACTTAGTTGATAGAAAAGTAGGTATCTGTTCATTCAGCATGACAAAAAATCATAGTTCGATGTGGTCACTTTATTCAAACTTACATAGAGGTTTTATGGTTGTGTTTGATTTTCAGCTTTTAAGAAGGTTTTTTGAAGAATTTTTCCTCGAAAATTCAAAAACAAAAGGGGCTCCATTGGTTTATGGAATTGATGTTAAATATGAAGATGAAACACCAACTATAACTCTTGATTTACTCGATTCTGGGATAAAGCATTTTTTGAATTTATTTTCGATCAAATCGGAAGATTGGAAATTTGAAAATGAATTTAGATTTGTATCATACAACAAAACCAAAATAAAATTTAAAGTACCTAAATCCTCTATAGTTGAAGTTATTGCTGGTGTTAATATTTCTTCTGAACACTTTGATGTATTGTCGAATTTATGCAGCGATACTGGCATATTATTAAGAAAGGCAACAATTGAACCAAAATTTTTTAAGCCTGTTTATTAAAATGACTCGCTCCAAAATGAACTTACCTCACAAAAATCTTTTTAAATCTCTCGAATGGTGAAGTACTCTTACTATTCTGATTTTATCAGATAGTATCCGGTAAAAAATAATATGAGATTCAATGGAAATGCTTTTCAAATCCTTTTTTATTTCGGCTCTATCTTTTCCGATTTCTGGATTTAAAACGATTCTTTCAAAAACTTCTTCCAATAACTTCAAATAGGTCTCGGCTTGTCTTGAGCTGTGTTTTTTTAAAGTGTATTCAAAAATAGAATTGAGATCAGAATCAGCAGCTAATGAAAGTTCGTAGGTTTTCATCCTTTAACTTTTTGAGCATCGATGATATCCTGAACGGATCTTTTACTCACCGGACCATCCCAACCCTTTTGAATTTCATCTCTCAGTTCCGAAATAATCTTCTCTCTGTAAAATTGGTGAAGACGTAAAGCATCCCGAACAACTTCGCTTGCATTTTGGAAATCACCGGATTCAACCTGATTGGATATATAATCTTCTTGTTTATTAGTAAAACTTACATTCATAACAGACTCCTTTTTTAAGAATCTATCTCATATATCCATATTTAGCAAATATAGATATCTTTATTTGCTACAAAAGAAATGATGATGGTGATGACCAAATAACAAATCGCTGGCATAAGGTTCAGCGTAAGCGGTGGCTGTAGCAAGAAGTAGCACAATTACCAGAGCACTTTTTTTGTATTTAGCATTTTCGGAGTTTTTCAATTTCCAGGCTACAAATCCTAATATTCCCACCAATAAGATTTTAAAGAGTCGGGCTTCCCAACCGATGTAGGGACTAAATCCACCAATAATCCAGAAGAATAGAAGGGCAGATCCGGTAAAGAAAAAAGCTTTAGAGTTTTTCATGATAATAAAAATTGATTGCTGACAACATTCAATATCACGCAAAACTCAAGCATTGGTTACAAAACTAATCATTATAAACGAACCTGAGTCTGAGAAAAATGTCGTCATTGCGAGGAGATTATGCATAAAATTGGGCCTCAAATTTTATTCGACGAAGCAATCTCCCTATGAAAGGGATGAACGTAATCAGGAGATTGCTTCGTCGATAAAAACTTCGATCTATATGCACATAGTAGGCTCCTCGCAAAGACGGACCTTGTTTTTATTTTTTCATTATCTCGAAATCAGGTAAAACCAAAAACTATACAATAAAAACTATTCACTGTAATTAGTCTCATCCTCATTCAGCATTTCATCATAAGCAGCATCATTCGGTTCCCAAAGCTCTACTTTATATCCGTTAGGATCCATAATCCAGCCAAATTTACCGTAATCTTCGACCTGCATTTCTCCGATGATCTCAACGCCCTCAGCTTCCAACACCTTTAGTAATTCTTCCAGATTTTCCACCCGGTAATTGATCATCGCATCTTTGGTGCTTGGGTTGGTGTATTCGGTATCGCTTTTAAAAATACTCCACGCAGTAGAACCCTGTTTATCCTTGTCGGAGGTTTTTCGCCACACAAAAGTTCCGCCCCATTTTCCTGACTTGATGCCAAGATGTTTATTATACCATTCCCGTGTGGCTTGCGGATCGTCCGCTTTCAGGAAGATTCCGCCAATACCTGTTACTCTTTTTTTCATGGACTTTGGATTAGAATTAATTAGAAAATTTAGTCATTCTGAGGCTACTGCCGAAGGATCTTATTGAGTACTCGACAAGATTCTTCGCAAGAATGCTCAGAATGACAGAAAGATGAAATCAAAGGTTTTTGTCAGTTCGGCTTCCCTTAATCATTATGCTGATCATACAAAATCTGGTTTCCATCAGGATCCTGAATACAAAAATGGCAGGGACCTTTTTCCTCATGGATTGACTCTGACTCCATCAAAAAATTCACATCATCCTGTTCTTTCAATTCTTTGTAAATACTTCGGGCATCTGTGGGATTGAATGTGATGATATTTTCATCAAACATTCCCTGAAATAATCCAATTTTAGAATGTCCGTTTTCCATGATCAGCCAGTTATGTTCAATGGGTCCGGTTCCTTCTACGGGAGTGAAACCTAGTTTTTCATAAAAAGCTTTGGAAGCATGAATGTCTTTCACCGCAAGTGAAAGAGAGTGATTATTAGGATTTATAGATTCAGCACTCATAATAGTTAGCTTAAAATTTACCTTTTTATTGCAGATTCATATTTATCAATCCATTCCTGAGCCGACATTTTCTGTACTAACTCCCCGATTAACTCGTAGGGAATGGTTTCAATTTTTTTGAAGCGGATGCAGCTCTTACCCATGTCCAGCTTGGTTTTTACATGCTTTGGGTATTCTTTCGTAAACCAATTCATCAGCTTTTCGTCCGAATAAATTCCCATATGATACAAGGCGATAAAATTCTTTTGGGAAGCAATACTCAAAAAAGGAAGTGGTAATTCCGGGGAGCAATGATATCCATCAGGATATATAGAATGAGGAACTACATAGCCAATCATTCCATAGCTCATGGTTTCCTGAAATCCATCCGGGATGTTTTTCTGAATAGTTTTTCTGAGTTTTTTCATTGCTTCCTTCCGTTTCTCAGGAAGTTCTGCAATGTATTCATCAGGAGTGGTTGCTTTGCTTGTCATAATAAATTGAGTTTAAGATTCGGATGCTGCCAATTTCGGATTTTTCAATAAAAATGCACTTATCAAAGAGATTATTAAACCAACTGGTAAAATCTCAGAATAGGTTATCAGAATTCTGAAGAACGTATTGGAGTACATTTCTGCATAGTATTCGTTTTTTTCGATCTGCTGTTGAATTTCTTCCTCCGACGCACCTTCCTCTTTCATAGTTTCAATCATTGAAGTCTGATACTTTTCTATGAAATCTTCACTTCCAGAAGTTTGCATATAGATTTCCCAGTTTGCTACATACATGGTTCCTGCGATTAAAGTGATGTATAGACCAATCAGAAATGCGGTCTTAAACTTTATTATACCACCTAAATTTTTATCCCGATACTGTTTAATGGCAACAAAGATGATGGAAAGAGCGACAATCATCACCAGATATCCCATCACTTCATTTTGAGCATGGGAAAATGCATCACCCAGCACCACAAAAACCAAAGCCGAAATTCCGAGAATTAAAACTCCTGAAATGAGCCCGTAAATAAGTACAATTTTTTTCATGCTGATTGTTTGTGTTAAAATGAACAATCCAAGTGTAGGGAATTACGGGAAACTACGAATCACCCGAAAGTATGATTTTGAGAAAATCGTACAAAAGCATGAAATAGAATAACTACTTCACCAAAGTCATTCTTTTGGTTAGAGAAGCATTACCAGCGTTCAATCGGTAGATATAAATTCCGGAACTTAAATTAGTGGCATCGAAAGTTACTTCATGCTCACCGGCACTTTGTAAGCCCTCATCAATAGTAGCAACCTGAACGCCAAGCATATTATAGATAGTGATTGAAATATCAGAAGCTTCCGGAATGGAATAAGAAATAGAAGTGGAAGGATTGAACGGATTCGGATAGTTCTGATTGAGAATAATCTGCGAAGGAATTTCATTGTCAGGATCGTCTATACTGGTAGCTAAAGCTAATTCATCTTCTATGGTTTCATTTACTTCTTCAAAATCATTATTCACAAAGCTGTTCCCTTTGTAAGCTACTTTTCCATCTGCTGAGATAACTACCGACCGATCGTATGAAGATGTATTTCCATAATAATCTACTAAGGTTTGTTCGCCATTGAGTAGCAGAGTGTATGTTATTCCAGTCACACTCTTGAAATTATTAACACTTGCTGCGCTTGTATTCCATGTATCAATTCCTACGGCAAAAAAGTTATCGTCATCTTTAAATGTCTGGTAAATTTCATCTTCAGTTATAGGACCGTTATCACGACAATGAGGGCAATTTGCTCCGAAGAAGAATATGTACACCACTTTCCCTTCTAATTGTGCAAGTTCGATCTGCATGTTTTCAAGTGAAGTGAGTGTAAAATTCGGAGCGTCATCACCTTCGCTTACCTGAGCAAATGATATGCCGGATAAGAAAATAACTGTTACTAAAAGTGTGGATAATTTTTTCATAATAGCTCCCATTAATTAAGATTTTTCGAAACTCATTTCACTTATCTAATTCCTCTTCAACAACATCTACTACAGCATCCACATCTCTGTTTACAAACTGGGTTCCCTGGTAAGCTATTGTGCCGTCTTTAGCAATTACCACTGACCGATCATATGAAGATGTATTTCCATAATAATCCACTAAGCTTTGTCTGGCATTCAAGAGAAGTTTATATGTTATTCCTGTTACTTCTTTAAAATTTTCAACGGCTCCTGCACTTGTATTCCAGGTGTCTAATCCCAAAGCAACAAAATCGGTATTGTCTTTAAATCTTTGGAAAATCTGATTTTCTGTAACCGGTCCGTTATCCCTGCAATGTGGACAGTTAGCTCCAAAAAAGAATATGTATACTACTTTTCCTTGCTGTTCAGATAATGTGATTTGTTCCCCGTCCAGAGAAGTCAATGTAAAATCGGGGGCAGACTCTCCCTGATTAGGCCCCTGTTCATTAGAAGTTGATGGTGAACAACTAAGAAGAAATAAGCTTATCAATAAAAAAGTAAAATTACGTGATCTCATAATATTCTGAATTTAAAATCTCGTGGTTAATCTTAGCTCTGCCCCCTCAAAATCAAGGATTTCATAACAAATTCCGGATGTACAAGCCGGTCCACCTCTTCTTTTACCTACGAAAAGTGCCACTGAATTGGATGTATTGACCCGATATAAAGAATTAAAACCCAACCAGGTACGGGTGTCCGTTTCGAGTTCCGGAAAAGTATTTGGATTATCCGTCAATGTAGGATCTGTAGTACTTTCAAAAACAGCACTAACAGAAAATTGATTGCTAAATCCATAAGCTACCGACGCAAAAATGTTTTCGGTTTTATTTGTCTGACCTAACTGATCGTACGTTTGATACTGCAGATCAAGAATAATATTATCAGAATTAGAAAACGATTTGTCAGTGATTAACCCAACCGAAATTCGATTATCCTGCTGTTTAGGTTCGTCTATGGCAAAATCGAAAAACGACTTAAACGAGAGCTGATTATTGACTTTGTAAGTTCCTTCGATGAAGTATTCCCGATATTCATTTTTCTGGGAAACCTCATTCACGGTGTAGGCATAATTAGCGACTAAAGAATGGTCCCCTTCAAAATTATAAAAAAGTTCTGCTTGTATTCCTCTTTCGCTAGCGGTATTAGGAACATGCGTACTCCTGTTTAACACAGGGTAAGTATGTTCTTTAATGAGTGATGGGGGATCGTTGAAACCGGAAGAGCCCAACCTGAAATTGTTGTAGTTTTTGTACTCCAAACTTGCGCCAAACGATCCTTCGAAATAATTAAGTCCACTGTACACTGCATACGCTTCTTTATCTGCAAAAGAAAAAGCTGATTCTGTAGCAAATGCATATTCACTAAAAAACTGAATATTGGCGGGAAGCTGTATAGTATTCATAACAGAGCCATACTCTGTGTAATCAGAATTAAACGGAGTATTAACACGCATAAAGGCTCCGCCAACGGAAATTTGATCGGTTGGATAAAAATTTGCTTGGAGGGCTTCAACTAAATCCGGTCGACGAACCGAGTCGGGCTCAAAGTTAGGAGGCAATAGATTTTGAAGCGTTTCGGATCTTAAAGCTTTTACTTCTACCCAATCTAAATTTGCATCAAAAGCTATTCCTTCAAGATCTCTGAAAAAGGCATACCGTGTTCTTGAGAACTCATCTTCATACACGGATCCGGGAATCTCATAACTTCGAAGTAGAAGTCCCGATCCCAACGTCTCATAAAAATTTCCAACTCTTATCCTAAAGTTTTCATCCTGATATTGAAATCGCTTTTGTGTGAACTTGAAATAATTACGTTCATCAATCGGAGTAGTGAAATATTCAGAACGTCCAAACAGCGAAAAATTTCCTGTATCATAGTAAAGGTTCAGTTGATTGTATGCTGTGGTTAAATCGTTGTTTTCTTCAAAGGGAAGGTTCCCGTATTGGAATTCGAAAGTGTTGGTTCCGTATAATTGACCAATTATGGATGACCATGGAGTAATCACCACAAAAAAAGCGAGAGTTATGATCTTAGAAACGTTTTTCATTCTTCAAGCAGCTCAAGAATCTTATTTCGAATCTCAACTTCTTCACCGGATTTGTAACCTTCATGGAAATAGAGGATTTCATTTTCTGAATTCACAATCAGCATAGTAGGAACCGCAGTTACCCGAAGACGAGCCATAACTGAGCTGTCTGAATCACGAAGAATTGGATAATCAACGCCAAGTGATTTTATAAAAGGTTTTACTTTAGCTTTGTTTCTTGGTCCATCCACAGAAATGCCAATGAACTTAACCTGATCATCCTCGAACTCTTCATCCATTTTAACAAATTCAGGAATCGATTTAACACAAGGTTTGCACCATGTAGCCCAAAAATCGATAATTGTGAGGTTTTCACCTTTAATCTGGTTAAAGGTTACCGTTCTGTTGTCCAGGTTTTTGAGTCGGAAGTTAGGAACAGTGTCTTTGCTATAGTCAATCGGACTTAACAGAAGTGCAAAAAGCAGCAGGTATTTCATGGTTGCGTTCTTTTTTCATGAATATGAACATAACCATACGAAAAGTTATCACGAAAAGATAAAATCCTGTTTAGATGTAAGATTTAAGACATGAGAGATCTCACATCTTGAGTCTTAACTCTTAAATCTTACATCCAATTTTATTCCATAACCCAATCGGCAATAAAAATATTGGTAGATCGATCACCGCCGTTAAATCTATTCGAAGAGAATACTAACTTCTTGCCATCATGAGAAAACATTGGGAAAGAATCGAAGGTATCATCAAAAGTAACCTGCTCCAAATCGGTTCCGTCAGGATTAATCATGAAGAGGTTAAAAGGAAATCCTCTTGGAGATTTATGATTGGAAGAAAAAATGATTTTTTCACCGGAAGGATGGAAGTAAGGCGCCCAGTTTGCATTACCAAGATCAGTGATTTGGCGCATGTTGGTACCATCCACATTCACAAGAAATAATTCCATATTGGTGGGTTCAACCAGTCCTTCTTTAAGAAGAGAAGTATATTTCTCAATCTCTTCTTCCGTTTCAGGTCGCGATGCACGGAATATTAACTGCTTTCCATCCGGAGAGAAGAATGCTCCGCCGTCATATCCCAATTCATCGGTAACCTGAACTACATTTGAACCATCCACATCCATAATAAATAATTCCAAATCTCCGGTTCTCATAGAAGTGAAAACGATTTTCTTTCCATCGGGAGAAACCGTGGCTTCGGCGTCGTAACCGGGAGTATTGGTTAGCGTGTCAATGACTTCACCATCCAAATTAGCTCTGAAAATATCGTAGCCCTCATAGATCGGCCACACATAAGCTCCGCCGGGACCTCTTTCAGGAACTTCCGGGCAGTTAGGATCATCGAGGTGTGTGGAACCGTAAACAATGGTTTCATCCGGTAAAAAATAAGAGCAGGTAGTTCGTCCAAGTCCGGTACTGATCAGAGGAGCTTCGAATCCGGGCTCATTTTCCTCAGCTTCCATATAGTAGATCTGATCGCATTCTACATCCCATTCCGGATTGTTCGATTGAAAAACTAATTTCGTATTATCGTAACTCCAGTAAGCTTCAGCATTGTCACCGCCGAAAGTGAGCTGCTTTATATTTTTGAGATGAGTTTCCTGTTCGTATCTCAACTCATCCTTTTGAGCGTTTGAACAAGCTAAAAATGTGAAAATTGCGACGATTGGAATCAGAGATTTCATAAAAAAGTAAGTTTTAAAATTCGGCGAGAAAAATATCAATTTATTATGAAGAATATGTGAACAAGTTTAGTATTGAAAATAACGCTACATACCTTTTGGCTCAGATTTTTATCTGAACGGTACCATAAAATGTTCTTGGCGGAGATGGAATAATTCCCGGACCGGGGTAACCGGTAGCTCTTCGGGTAAAATAATTTTCGTTCAACACATTATTTATCCCGGTTTCAAAAGTAAAATTTCTGATGGAAGTGGAAATTGAAATATCCAGAACATCATAAGCAGGAATCTCGCCCCTAATACCACTTTGATTATCCCGAATATTTTGAGGGGCGTTCGAAGCATCTGTAAATTGCTTTGAAACGAAAGTGTATTGGACTGACCCAAGTAGATTTTTATACCCAAAATTCATTCCTGTTTTCAGATTCAGGAGTGGAACAAATTCTACTTCATTTTCCTGAACTCCGGGAATTTCCGAATCCAGATATTTGGATTGGGTAATGGCAGTATTGGCAAAGATGGTAAGCCTTTTATCTCTTGAAGAAGAATTAAATAACGAAAGTACATTTACCTCTACTAAACTTTCCAACCCGAACATAAAAGCCTGACCGATGTTACCCCGAAATCGAACAATACGCCCGGTTTCTTCTTGCTGTCCATCGGCGTTGGTACGCGTTTCGGCGCGCAGTACTTCACCAAGTCTATTGTCGTATAACAAACCAAAAACTCCAACATCGTAAGAAAGAGTATTCCCGATTTTTCCACGAACCCCGGCATCAGCAGTGAATCCACTTTCATCCGTGATGTCAGGATCAACCTGAAAGCTTGGATTTATAATTCGGATGTCATTAAAAGTAACCGAGCGATAGTTTTGTGAGAAGTTTCCATAAAGATCGGTGTTCGTATTCGGTTGATAACTGAATCCAAGACCCAAAAGCAGAAAGTTTCGCTCAAATATTCTGTTTTCTTCAAAAGTCTGATTGCGAATAGGATTTCCCGCCAGATCAAAATTCACCCTTTTGTAGGTCCCCTCGCTTTGGGTTTTGATGTATTCAAATCGGAATCCCGGAGTGATTGAAAAATTATCCTTCAGATAGAAAATGTGTTCCCCAAAAATGGCAAGATTCTGATTCGGAAAAGTAAAATCAGATTGTCGTGGATAGTTCGGGAATTCTTCATCGGCTAATGAAAAATCAGCATTGCTTGCTGCAGTTCCCGGCCCCTGAACTGAGGTATTGCGTGATTGATAATACTTAGCCCCGATCAGGAAAACGGCGTTTTTGCTTCCGATTTTATATCGGTTCAGAAATCTGGTTTCCACGCCCCAATTATTGAAATCACCGAGAATCAGATCGCGAGGTTCATTGGGATCATCCTGCTGAGAAACACGGTTGGTTCGAAAGCCTACAGATTCGCGCGAAGCATCCAAGCCGAAAGCGGTAATACTTAATCTGGATTGATACGAAAAACGATGATCAAGTTTAAGAGAAGCTAATTTCCAATCTACGGCAAACCAGTTTCGTTCCCGGTTGCTGAAATCGGGATCACGGTAGAACTGAGGATCAGTCAATCCACCGGGCTGTTGAGCCAGATAATTCAGATAAGTAAAATCAGCGCTGAGTGTTGTTTTATCACTGAAAGAATAATCAGCAAACAGGTATACATTATCCGATTCGAAGCCGGAATTAGGACGAAAACCATTTCCTCTTTTATGATTGTAATAAGCGTGATATCCAACATCTTTGGTAGTTCCACTTACACTGTTATAAGAAGAAAAAAGTGCATTAGAACCTATAGATTGTCGGGAAACTAATTCGAATGGTTTGTCCCTAACAGGGGATTTCATCTTAAAGTTTACCAATCCTCCAAACTGGGTTCCATATTGTAAAGAAGCAGCTCCTCGTATAATTTGAACCTCATCAATAGCTTCGGCAGGAGGGGTGTAATAACTTTCCGGATAGCCAAGAACATCGGCGCTGATGTCGTATCCGTTTTGGCGAATATTGAAATTTGAAGAACGGTTGGGGTCTAAACCGCGACCTCCAATATTTAACTGAATTCCGGCATCATCTGATTCGAAAATGTTTAAACCGGCTATCTGACTGTATATTTGTCGAGCATTATTTGCAGCTGTGTTTACAGTCATTTGACTAAAATCAATCACTTCGTTTTTCTTCCCGGCGTATATCGAAGTTCCTTCAACTTCCCGGAGACGTTTAATGGAAAATATTTCTTCTCGTCTGTTTACTACGGCTACTTCAGATAATTCTCCCTCCAGTTTTTTTAACCGAATATTCAAGGTATGCTCAGCTGAACCCAACTGTACTATTTGGTTGGAGATCTTATATCCTAAGCCGAAAAAGTATAAATCGTACAAGCCATACGGTAGGTCGGGTATCTTGAAAAATCCATTTTCATCCGATTTATAAGACTTGGAAGAATTGTCAATATAGATTTCTACTTCAGATATGGGTTCGCCGGTGGATGAATCCGTGATATATCCGGAGATAGAATACTGACCGTACAAGGGAATACACAGAAAGCAAAATAACAGTAATAAACTAAAGCCCTTTGATTTCATCATTGAAAGGAAGAATCCAGGTTTTGTGTTTTAAATTTTGATTGATGGTTGTGAGATCTACTTCCGGATTGATATAAGGCGCACTTCGGCGACCGTTTAAAGCAACGTAGCTCTCTACATAAATTTCAGGATCTTCGATCCCCTCTTTTTGAAAATGATCTTCCAGAAAATGAGCGTACTCCAGAATAAAATCGGGTTGTGTTGACATCTGTTTTTCCTGAAATCGTGTCAGAAATTGGGAATTATCTACATAAAATCTTTTACCTGTATCAGGATCAACTACCTTAAAATTGGCATATCCGGCTTTTTCGATCAGCATTACACGCCATGAGTAACGGTAGCCTTCTTCGGTCCAGAATAATTCTCCGGGATATAATACATGTCGAAAAGGGAGGGTAAACTGTATAACAAAAAAGAAGCTAACAATACCAAGGGATGCTTTTTTAACTATTGCATTTGGATACGAATAGAGTTTTCCGGTTCTGAAAACTTCAACAGGAATTTTAAGTAGTGAAGAAATTTTGTTCAGGATTTTCTCATGTAATCCCGAATCAAAAAAGATGAGCGCACTTGCAATCATGATATATGGAAACATACCAATTGGGAAAAGTACGCGAGTAAGCACGTGGAAAATTACCACCAATACAAAAGCAAAAACCCGTGTTCTTTTAATGAGCAGAAGAAAAGGGATTGTAAGATCGTACAAAGCTCCTCCCCAGGCAAAAGCATAATGCACCCAGGATTGTTGAAGCAAATCTCCTAACAAAGGAATGGAGTATTTTGCGGGTAGCCAGATTTTTAATGGCATGGCTTCTATCAACCAATCGGAATTTAGTTTTGCCAATCCTGCGTAAAAGTACACGATGAAAAGCAGCAATTTTATGGCATCAATATTCCAGGAAGGAATAAATTCACCTCTCAGTTTTTTATTCCGGAAAGCATCAACAGAAAAGTGAGCGTTGGCAGGAAGCCAAATCATCAAAAAGCTTAGAATGCTGATGAAATAATAATGATTCAGATAAGTGGTTTTGTCCATCAGCTCGATGTATGTGAAGCTGATGAAAAAAGTAATTATCGTCCACCGATATTGGTAACCAATAGTAACGCAAATGGCAGAGATGGCGCAAATCGCAAAAATCAGATAGGTCCATTCGCCAACCGGTTGAACCCATTCAAATCCGTAGTAAGAGAAAAAGAATTGGGGCTCTATGTAAAGTTTTTGAATCCAACCGTTGACTGCAAAACGGATGATACTGATGAGCATTAACAGCCCAAAGAAAATGCGAAAAACCGCTAAAGGAGCGGCTTTCGACTGAGAATTAAAATATGTAGTGATTTTGGAAGTGCTCAACGATTAGTCACCATCGGCATCTACATAATCCACATTTATATTGAGCGCCTGCAACATATCTACTTTCAACAGAACTACATTTTTTTGAAGTTCATCATAGGTTCGTAGCATCAAAGAATTATCATTTTCTACCTGCGTTGCAAAATTAGAATCCAGATTTTGAGCTTGAGTTCGTGCGGCTTCAAATTGCTGGTTAATGAGCGCTGTGAGATCAGTTCCGTTTTTAATGGTATTCAAAAAATCCAGATAATCGTTTAGACTTTTTCCTTCAATTTCTGATCCAAAATGAACACCGTTAAAAAAGTTTTGGGCAGCAGTCAGAGATTCCAGAAAAAGCTCTTTAGAAAATGCTTTGCTGTAATACCCTTCTACATTTTTTGCTAAAGGAGTTCCTGAGAATACACCTGCAGGAATTCCGATTTTACCTGCTCTCAGGTTTTTTTCGTAATAGAAAATGTAGTCATTCACCATCATATCGATGGAAGAATTGGCACCGTTGCCTGAATTGCTTACGAACTCATCACGATATCCCGAATTCCAGTCAGACAGCACTTCATCCGTAAGAGAATCTATTCTTGTAACCAGGTCTACCACATAATTTTGATAAGAAGCAGCATTCTCATTGGTAGTATAATAACTCAGAATCTCGGCTTCATTTTCACCAAGACCATACAGCAGATAGTCCAGTGCCGGAAATCCCTGCTGATCAATTTCTGATGGCAATTTCAGGTTGTAATCTCCCTGATTGATATTTTGATGAATCTCCGAAGTATCGGCCGGATATATGTTGAGGTTATTCCGATACCGAACTTCCATGGTTTTTGAAGTTTCAAACATGGAAACATGTTGCCAGGCTATGTAAGAATCTCTCCAGACAGTGCGAAGGTTTTCTAAGCTTGACCCATTAGGATTTTCTGCAAAATCATTTCCCGAGGATTTCAGCACTTCAGTAAGTCCTGCAAAATTTTCAAGTGACGGGATGATAATATTATCTGCCCAGTTTTCTAAAACTTCCTGACGATCAAAATCATCCGGGGTTGGACCGGAAGGAATGGTTTCCTTGCATCCTGAAATAACTAAAACTATAAGTAAAGTATAGAATGAATATCGTATCATAATAGAAAAATGAAAGCTGCTACCGGATGGCAACAGCTTTTTTGAAATATTAGTTGGCGGCTTGTTCTACAGTAAAGCTGAATCTTGAAGCAATTTCTGTGGACATATCTCTTAACGTCTCAGGTGTTACATCCCATAAGCCATTTCCTTCTTCCAGTTGAGCAAGCATGTTATCTACTTCAGCTTTGGAAAAATATGTATTTGGTGCTCCGGGTACGCGTGCAAATTGCAAGCTGTAAATAAATCCGTAGGCTTCTGACAGGTCATGGAAAGCAGTTCCGTAATTTGCGGGATCAGCGCTAAGTGCATCAGCACCTGCTTCAAGATAGTATACAGCCCGAATTCCTATCACTCTGGAAATGTATCCCCGGAGAAAGCTGGATTGAATATTTCTTAAGGTGTAATCGTTTTCCATAATTGCTGCACGACCTAAAGCAAAGGCGTCAAAAATTTCCTGAGCAATTCCTTCGAAATCAGAGTCACCTTCAACCCGGCCTAAGTATTTGTTGAGGAAATCATCTTCACCAAGATTAGTAAGCGGGTTCGCCGGGTTTGAGGAAAGTCCGAACAAGTAACCGTAAGCTTCATCCCACTTGTGTTCCATATTGGTATAGCTTTCACCTTCAACAGTAATTTTATTATCGTTTTCAGGTACATTTGCTCCTGCATCAAGTACTGCCGGACTTAAATAATTATTCATCATTTGATCGCCCATCAAAGCTCCTATCAAGCTTTTGGCAACAAGCTGGTTGTATTCGAGACCTTTACCATTTACATAGCGGGTAGAAGTTCCGTCTGCGATTTGTCCGGCAATTCCCGGTTGAGCTTCCACATTTTCATTTGGAAATACTTCATTTATCTGAGCAGAAATCCAGGTTTCGAACTGATTTTTAATTTGTAGACTTGTTTCAGAGTCTTGTGAAAAAAGGTCTTGTGAAGCTGCTACTTTGCTTTTTATACTTTTGGAGGATGCATTAAGTTCGGCATCAGAGAATGGGTTTGCATTATCTCCATTTGCCGTTTGATTTCGATACATTTCAAGCAATAGTTCTTCCGTTGAGTTATCAAAATCGAGCATGGCGTCAGACAGTTCGGTTGCCATTTTAATTCTGATAGTTTGTCCTGAAAACGAAACAGTGGATTCCCCGTTTCGGGTAAATTCGTAAGTTTCAGGAGTTTCAATATCATCGTCGGTGTTGGTACCACAGGAAATTGTGAGGAGAGTTGCTGCTAAAAACAGCAGACTTTTGGAGAATTTCATCGAAAAAATGAAGTATTTTGTATTAAAATTTTATTTAGAACGAATCTAAGTTAAGGACTTTTTGATATCACCTCAACTTTTATGTAGAATAATTCTAAATAAATTTCCTACTGCTTTTCCCCTGTGGAAACATGCTCCAGAACCTGCGTAAGTAAGCTTTTTCCAATTTTGAGAAAGCGCTCCTGATGTCCCAGCGCAAGGAAACCCAACACAGATCTCAATTCCTGAAGAAAAACGGGAGGATCAGTAATCAGAGAATCTTCTGAAATTATTCTTTCCCAGTTTAAACGCTTTTGAAATTTTACTCCTACCTGCAACATGGTCTGGTAATACACATTCGCCATCAATCCATAGCCAATGGTTGTGGGGTGTAAACCGTCCAGACTAAAGATTCCGCCTTTATAGATTTTTTTCTCCTTGTTAAGGCGTAGAAACTCTGTAGTTAAGGTTGCTTCATTTCTTTCATTTACGAGATGAGCAGTATCGGGATTAGATTTAAGAGCTTGAACAAAATCCTTTGGAAAATCGCGAAGTAATTCACCGCCTAAGCGACGGTTCGCCATTCCGGCTACATTTTTAGCCATGGGAACCACATGCCATCCGTATTCTTTGGCCACTTTTCTGATGATAGAGTTGAATTCATCCACTGTTAGGTCAATTTGGATGGCTTCATCTTTGGTGAGATACGGATGTTTGTCGGGATCAAAATCTTCATCCCAAATCCAGAAGCGCGTGTAGTAATCAAAATAGCCAAATGACTTTTTAGACAAATCTGAGTTTACGCCACGAATTACCGGCGGAATGGTGGGATATGGAATGGTTGGAACAAAAACCCGTTTTGCTCCAATTTTTGAAATCCGCTCTGCAAGTTCACGGTATTCCAGTTCAAAATGCTCGGGACGGTAAATCGAATGTTTCCGAAACGGAGTGAAAGCAGCAAGGTCTTCCGGTTCCGACCAGGTCAAATCCAGATTCACAACTGCTCCCA
Organism: Balneola sp.; assembly: GCA_965267565.1. Taxonomy (GTDB): domain Bacteria; phylum Bacteroidota; class Rhodothermia; order Balneolales; family Balneolaceae; genus Balneola. The sequence continues at coordinate 1,401,884 of OZ254085.1, read as the reverse complement.
AAGAATTATTATGTCCTAAACAAACAATCAGGTTTTCGATGCCGCCATCTTCCTGAAGAAGTTGTGCGTTGTCAATCTGTGAATTCTGCTGATATTGTTTTTGAAGCCGTGGATTAAGCACCAATCGAGCAGTGGTGTATTTGGCATGTTCGGGTAATAATCCAAAAACTGAAAAGCTTTCTTTGGTTTCATTTATATAATCCCGGCTCTTTTGTTCGGTAACAATCCAGGAATCGTTGATGGCAAATCCCCAGACCGCCTGATTGTGATACGGAGAGCTTCTATCCACACTCAAATCTTTCATTCCGCCTTCCCAGTATTTTTTAATTCGCTTCAGTGTTTTGTAGGTGTGAGAAGCAGCGGGAAGATATTCTGTCCAGTCAATTTCAGTTCCGAATTCGTCGGCAAGTCCCCGAATTATTACTTCCAAATTAATGGGGATGCCGGCCTGAGCCGTAAAGTTAGGCTGATCGAAATTTATGGCAGGTTCGAAACATTCAGCCAAAAAAGCAGGAAAATTGATATCGGTACGGTAAATACCGCCATTTTTAAAACCCTGGGAAAGGCTGTCTCCGATAACAACTAATTTATGTTTTGCTTCTTTCTTTCTTCCGAACATGGGAGAAAAATTGCGACAAATATGTAGAAACACAAAATATCTTTTGCCACAAATTCACGAAAGCACAAAAGGTAATAAGGAAATAGGTAGATAAGTAAAGATAAGGATGAAGAGAAAGGAAATAAGAGATAAGAGAAAGGAGAGAGGATTTATTAAGCCTTATCTCCTTTCTCCTCTTTCCTTTCTCTTAACACCTATCCACTTATCTAACGTTTACTTATTTTCCATCGAATTTTAATACATACGGAGCTATACAATTTGTGCTTCCGTACTTCAGTGGCAAAAAACTATGAAAAACAGACTTCAGGAATTCAGAGAAAAGCGGGAAGAGCTTAACGAAAAAACAATCGAACTTGGACATCTCGGAGTGAAAAGATTCTTTAATTTAGATTCCAACACATATCGGGACGGCGCTCTTGATTCCAAAACCAAAGAACTACTTGGTTTGGTGGCTTCCACGGTGTTAAGATGCAACGACTGCATCGATTATCATTTAGAGCAATGCGCCAAAACCGGATCGACCAAAGAAGAAATCATCGATGCCATGAACGTTGCTTTGATTGTTGGAGGCAGTATCGTAATTCCGCATTTGCGCAGAGCCGTTGAAACTATTGAGATGTTGGAAGAAGAAGGGGCGTTTGTTGGTAATAACGAATAAAGAATATTCAATATCGAATGATGATTTAAATTTGAATCATTCACCAAGACCTATTTCGTAATCGCATAGGTTAGCATGAGAATATTCAAATCTTAATTTTTGTTCGATTTTATCGCCATTTACTTTTTTCCCATCCTTACCACCGGATTCAAACTCAGGTTCTCCCAAACAAAGTTTTTTAGCTACGGAAGTATAATACTCTTTTTTTGATGGGTGATTAGGGTTGACTACGTTAAAAACCTGATTTGTCACCTTATGGCCCAGTACAGCCAAAGTAGCATTGATCACATCTCTTCGATGTACCAGATTTACCGGAGCGTCTCCACCGGAAATGTTTTTTCTTCCTGCGAGATACTTTACGGGATGTCGGTCGGAACCAAAAAGTCCGCCGAGCCTTAAAATAGTAGAACTTGGGATGTGATTGCGTAAAGCTCCTTCAGCGGCAAGCAAAGTATTCTCACTTTCAGCATCAGGATTTTTGTCAAATTCATTGACTAAACCTTTACATCCCGAATAAGCCGATGTGGAACTATACATGACTACATGTTGGTTTGTTGAACCAAGAAGTTTTCCAAGAATACTTATATGCTTAGGGTAGTTGCTTCGATCAGGACCACGACCCGGAGAAACTGAAATGATAACAGCATCAACAGAAGGAAGTTCGGTTTCTTCAACATTCGGTTCGTCAAGATCAAACAAAATTGGGTGGATATTCAGCTGATTTAGTTTTTCAGCTTTTTCATCTGACCGAGTGGTGCCGTAAACTTTGATATTTTGATCGATTAACTTTTTGGCGAGTTTGGTTCCAACCCAACCACACCCGACAATAAGCACAGAATTAATTCCGGATAACTTCATACAAAATTCATATAAAATTGCTTATTTATTAAGCTGTTCACATAGTTAAAGTAGATAAAAATTCACGCATGGCTAAATCTAAAACAGGAATTTTTTTAGTAAATCTCGGATCACCGGATTCTTATGAACCCGAAGACGTAAAAGTATATCTGAGAGAATTTTTAATGGATAAAAGAGTAATTGATGCTCCGGAAATTATTCGCAAAATGATTGTGGAATGCTTCATTTTACCATTTCGTCCAAAAGAGTCCGGCGAAGCTTATGAACTGATTTGGTGGGAGGACGGTTCGCCGTTGATTGTGATTACCGAACAGGTGGAAGAAAAACTCAAAGCTCGTCTTGGCGATGATATTCCTGTCAGTATTGGAATGCGTTATGGAAATCCTTCCATCGAAGCGGGTATTGAAGATTTGTTGGAGCAAAACCCGGATCTGGAGAATGTATTTTTGATTCCATTATATCCACAGTACGCAATGGCTACATCGGAAACGGTGATTGAGAAAGCCAAAGAGGTGATTTTAGAAAAATTTACTCATCTGAATACCATAATAAAAGATCCGTTTTATAACGATCAAAAATATGTGAAAGCTTTAGCTGAAAGTATGAAGCCGCATATCACGGATGATATCGATCATATTTTATTTTCTTATCACGGAGTACCTGAACGACATATTAAAAAGCGTGATATTACAGAAGATCATTGCCTTAAATGCGAGAATTGCTGTGAGGTTAGTTCTCCGGCTCATCAGTTTTGCTATAGGCATCAGGATTTGATGACTACCAAACAAGTAGTGGATTATCTGGGACTGGATGAAGATCGCTACAGTTCTGCTTTCCAATCTAAATTGGGTGTTGATCCCTGGTTAACTCCGGCTACCGATCAGGAATTGGTACGACTGGCGGAAGAAGGAAAGAAAAAAGTGGCGGTTGTGTGTCCGGCTTTTGTTTCTGATTGTATCGAAACACTGGAAGAAATTGGTATTCGTGGAAAGGAAGATTTCGTAGAAGCCGGAGGCGAAGATTTGGTGTTGATTCCTTGCCTGAATGACAATGATTTATGGATTGATGCTTTAGAAGACTGGAGCCGAAAAGCGCTGGAACTTTCTCCGGAGTTAGAACGAGTGTAGAATTGTCACTTTCCTCTGAAGATAAAATCGCTGTACTGGGAGCCGGAATTTCCGGTTTGGCAACCGCATGGTTTTTAAAAAGAGAGGGATTTGAAGTCACCATTTTTGAAGCAAAAGACAGCACGGGTGGAGTGATTAAATCAGAGATGAGTGATCATTCTGTATTTGATTTCGGTCCGAACACTATCAGAGATAAGTCTGGGAAGACTTCAGAAATGATCAGAGAGCTTGATTTAGAAGATCAGGTTCTGGAGATATCGGAAGCAGGAAAAATCAGGTTTGTTGTTCGGAACGGAGAATTGCAATCCATTGCTCCGAATCCGGTAAAACTTTTGAGGTCAGGTGCATTAAGTCTGAGAGGAAAAATGGGCTTGATTTCAGAGCCATTCAAGAAGAAGAATATCTCTCCGAACGATGAAAGTATAGGTGATTTCTTATCGAGAAGAATCGGAAAAGAAGCGGTAGAATATCTGGCAGATCCATTTTTTTCCGGGGTTTATGCCGGCAATATTTACGCTATGAGCAAGCACAAGCTGATAAAAAAGATTTCTGATTTTGAAGCTGATCATGGCTCAATCATAAGAGGATTTCTTAAAGAAAAGAGATCAAAAAGTTCAGCTAAGCCTAAGATTCTTTCTTTCCGGAAAGGAGTGCAGCAATTTACTGATCGATTATCCGAAAAACTGAGTGATTCCATTCAGCATGAAAAAGTTGAAGCTCTGGAAACAAGTCAGGAAGGCTTAACACTGAATACCGATGGAGGTGAGTACCTGTTCGATCGAGTGATAAGTTGTTTACCTGCCTATGCACTTCAGGAAATTTTGAGTGATGAATTCGGGAAACTTAAAGCAGGACTTTCATCGGTACAATATGCCCCGATGTTATCCACTCAGTTAATCTACCACGAAAGTGAGGTCGAACTTCCAGAAAAAGGATTTGGATTTTTGGTGCCGCGAAAAGAAAATATCCGTCTGCTCGGCGCTATCTGGAAATCAAATATTTTTCCCGTACAATCAGAAAGTGGATTTCTTCATTTTAATTTGATGACAGGAGGTGCTCATGATAAGAGCGTTCTTAAGGAAGATGCCAGTGAAGTTGAGCAGCAGGTGATCAAAGAGTTTTCTAAGCTGATGAATATTCAGAAAAGTCCCGTCAGTATTTCTTCCCGGTTATGGGAAAAAGCCATTCCACAATTCTATGTTGGATTTAAAGAGGTTGACGAGTCAATCGATCAATCAGAAAAAGAGAAAAAAGGGTTACACATTGGTGGTAATTACCGGTGGGGAGTTTCGCTTTCAGATTGCGTGGACGGGGCATTTGATTTGATGTCAGGGATTACTAATTAAGAGCATAATCTTCACATTATCTTCATAAAAACATCGTATTTTACCATGATTTTGGTTTAAACTATTTTTCAACGATTTATGAGATTTTCTGCAATAGGTATATCTCACTGGAAAAGTGAGGTTTCTATTCGTGAATTATTCTTTATTGATGAGCAAAGAAGGGAATTTCTGGAGATAATTACCGGAAATATTCCGGGCGGGGTTATCATTCTGGATACCTGTAACAGAACGGAATTGTATGGTTTCTGCGATCCTGAAATTCTAATTGCTGCTCTATGCAAAACTACCAACACGTCAAGGAAATTTTTTCGTGAAAACGGATACGTGCATACCGAAGATGCTGCTTACCAGCATTTGTTTGAAGTAGGTGTTGGGTTAGATTCTCAGGTCTTAGGCGATGTTCAAATCATTCAGCAGCTGAAAAAAGCCTACAAAAAGTCGAAGAACAAGTTGTCTGGAGAGTTCCATCAGTTAATGCAAACTGTTTTTAAAGCTCATAAACGCGTTCGAACAGAAACCGATTTTGGTCGGGGAATGGCTTCGGTAGGATATGTTGCCACCCAGTTAGCTCAGGAGCATTTTAACGACTTAAGCAAGATTAACATTTTGCTTTTGGGAGCCGGGAAAATGGGAAAAGTGACGTGCAAAAATCTGGTTTCCAATGGTGCTGAGCACATCGCGGTGATTAACAGAACTTTGAATAAAGCTAAAAGTCTGGCTTCATCATTTGATATAAAAGCACACAGCTTCGATGATCTTGAACAAATGGTGAATGAGTCGGATTTAATTATCACCGCGACCGGAGCAACTCAGCCAATCTTAAAAGAAAGCCATTTTGATAATACTTCCCGTAAACATTTAGTGTTGGATCTAAGTGTTCCGCGTAATGTTGAAGAGAATGTGGCTTCACTTGAAAACGTAACGCTTGTGGATATGGACTCGATTCATATGGCGAATAAAGAAGCCATTGAACAGCGAAAAAAATCGATCCCAAAGATTAAGAGCATTATTGAGCAGGAGCTGGGAGAATATCAGGATAATATTGAGCGAAATAATTACATACTTCCCAGAATCAAAGAAATTGATCACCACTTGAGTTCGATTACAGATTTCGAATTGAATCGAATTAAAAATAAGGTGGACAAAGAATCATTTGAGGTGATTGAACAACTTACCGATCGAATCAAAAATAAAGTAAAAGCGATTCACATAAACCACATCGAAGAAGAGTTAGAGGAGCTTCGTAATGAAGCTTAAAATAGGAACACGGAGAAGTAAATTAGCGCTTTGGCAATCTAAACTTGTAGCCGGTCAACTAAAGGCGATTGGTGTAGATGCTGAGTTGGTAGAAATTGAATCTTTTGGAGACAAAGAGCAGGATTTACCGCTCCATAAGTTTAATGATAAAGGGGTTTTCACCAAAGCTCTTGACGATGCTTTACTGAATCAGGAGATAGATCTGGCGGTCCATTCTTTGAAAGATGTCCCAACTATTCTGGAAGACGGACTTAAACTTGCTGCCGTTTTGGAGCGGGCTAATCCGGCGGATGTTTTGGTTAAGCCGATCACTAAATCAACAAATAATAATCCCAGAACAATAGCAACGGGGAGCATTCGAAGAACTGCATTCTGGAAAAACCGATATCCTGAAGATGAAGTTGTAAACTTAAGAGGTAATGTTCCTACCAGGATTCAAAAAGTTGATAATAACGGTTGGGACGGGGCGATTTTTGCTCATGCAGGTTTGCATAGATTGGGATTGGAAGACCGGATTAGTGAAGAATTAGATTGGATGCTTCCGGCGCCTTCACAGGGAGCGATTGGTATTGCAATGAAAGCAGGTTCAGAACATTTGGAAACTTTGCTGAAGTTGAATCATTTCGAAACAAGAATCTGTGTGGATATCGAAAGAGCTTTTCTGAGAACTTTGGATGCCGGCTGTTCATCCCCTGTGGGTGCTTTGGCTTCAGTAAAGAAAAATATGCTTCGGTTCCGGGGTGCGGTTCTTTCCGTGGATGGGAAGGAAAGAGTGGATATCAAAAAGGAAGTAGTAATTGGAGAAGCTTCTGAATCTCTCGGAGAAAACATGGCGGAAGAAGTCATTGAAATGGGTGCGTTTCGATTACTCAAAGATCAAAATTGAGTAAGGATGGCGAATATTTTATTCACACATAATCTGAAGAAAAAACACGAGACTTTACTTTCGGGTGTGGACTTCAATTATGAAAGTCAACCTTTGATTGATATCAAAATTCACGATTTCAAAAAGGAATCATTTTCAGAATCTGATGTTGATTTCTGGGTATTCACCAGTAAAAATGCAGTAAAATTTATAGCACAGGGGTTGGGTGAATTGGAAATCCCTCCAAAAGTTTTTGCCGTGGGTTCATCAACTGCTAAAAAACTTCTGAAAATTGGAATTGAACCTGTAATCCCAAACGAATTTTCTTCAGAAGCTCTCTCTGATTTAATTTTGAGCCATGAGGTAAAGCAAGGGGTTCACTTTTGTGGAAACCTTGCAGAAGATGATATCGTCAAAAATCTTGAGGATGGAAATATTTCATTATCAAAAAAAGTCGTTTATAAAACGGTTTTAACTCCCGCGAAAATTGATGTTCAAAAATATGACGGAGTTGCCTTTCTGAGTCCAAGTGCTTTTGAATCTTTCTGCGAGAAAAATAATCCTGAAAAAATCGGAAAAGCATTTTGTATAGGCAGTACTACCGCGGATGCCGTGAAGAAATCATTCCAAGGGGAAGTCATTATTCCGCCTAAATCCACATTCAATGAACTCGCTAAAATCATAGATCAAAGTTTTAAACATGTCGTTTCCTGAATTAAAAAACACACTTTTTTTAGATGCTTTAGCTGGTAAAGATACTTCAAGACCTCCGGTTTGGATGATGAGGCAAGCGGGTCGCTATCTTCCCGAGTACATGGCAATTAAAAAGAAATACAGCTTTTTTGAGCGGGTTAAAACTCCTGAGTTAGCAAGCGAAATTACCATTCAGCCGATTGATATTGTTGGAACAGATGCCGCTATTCTTTTTTCGGATATTCTGGTTTTGATTGAATGTCTGAATGTTGAAGTTCAACTAAAGCCCGGATTTGGTCCGTATTTACCTGATCCGGTAAGAACAGCCGAACGGGTTAAAAATATTGATATCATTCCGGCTGAAGAGCAGCTCAGTTATGTGTATGATGCGCTTACTTTAACCCGAAAAGAATTAGACGGAAGAGTTCCGTTGATTGGATTCGCAGGGGCTCCGTGGACACTGTTCTGCTACTTGATAGAGGGACAAGGTTCAAAGACTTTTTCGACGGCTAAGTCATTTTTGTTTTCGCAGCCTGATTCAGGGAAAAAGCTTCTGGAAATGATGACTCAACTAACGATCAGCTATTTGCACAATCAGGTAAAAGCTGGAGCTCAGGCACTTCAGATTTTTGAATCATGGGCGGCAGCTTTAGGTCCGGACGATTTCAAAGAATATGCTTTACCCTGTCTTAAAGCCATCGCCGCAGAAGATTATGGCGTCCCATTGATTATGTTTTGCAAAGATGCAGAATGGGCTTATTCCGAATTTGAAGAACTGAATGTTAGCGCATTTGGTATTGGTTGGGGGTGCACTCCTGAACAAGCAAGAAGTTACGCCGGATCGGCAGTCGTTCAGGGGAATTTTGATCCATCCAAACTGCTTTGCGCTCCTGAGAAGATAGAACAGGAAGCAAATGAAATGATAAAACGATTTGGGGCAAAAAATTATATTGCCAATCTCGGTCATGGAATCCTGCCAAACGTTCCTGTAGAAAATGCTAAAGCTTTTGTGGATACCATTAAAAACTATCAGCAATGAGTAAGTTAGAATCACAGAAAGAAGCTTTTGTTGAATTTGTAAAATCGGTTCAGCAGCATATTTGTGATCAGGTAGAATCTGTAGATGGCAAAGCTAAATTCAAAATAGATGACTGGGATCGGGATGGATTTGGCTTCGGCAGCACGCGTGTGATTTCTGACGGATCTGTAATTGAAAAAGGGGGAGTGAATTTTTCCGCCGTTGGTGGGGAGCTTCCTGAAGCTCTTCGAGAAAAATTCGAGGTGGAAGATTCTAATTTTTTTGCATCAGGAATTTCGTTGGTTTTGCATCCCGTAAATCCACATGCTCCAACTGTTCATGCGAATTACCGTTATTTTGAATTGTATGATCAGGAAAGCGATGAACTTAAAGATCAGTGGTTTGGCGGTGGTGCGGATTTAACGCCCTATTATTTGTATAAAGAAGACGCGGTTCATTTCCATGCTACTCACAAGGAAATCTGCGATCGGTATGATGAGAAGCTGTATCCGGAGTTCAAGGTTGCCTGTGATGACTATTTCCGGAATCACCATCGTGAAGAAGCTCGGGGAGTAGGCGGTATTTTTTTCGATTACATTCGTCCCGACGAAAACAACACAGCCGCTGATTTACTCGAATTTGCTAAAGATGCCGGGTTTGGATTTACTGATGCTTACATCCCGATACTGGAAAAAAGAAAAGATCTCCCATTCACAGAAGAAGAAAAATACTGGCAGGAAATTCGTCGCGGTAGATATGTGGAATTTAACTTAATCCACGACAGAGGCACACTATTTGGGTTGAAAACCAAAGGAAGAATAGAATCCATTTTAATGAGCTTGCCCCCAAAAGTACGTTGGGATTACGATGTGCAACCTGAAAAGAATTCAAGAGAAGAAGAACTTGTTGAAGTTCTGAAGAATCCGATAGATTGGGTATAATTAACGAGAAATCTAAAGAAGATTGAAAGCATGAAATTTCCAAATACAAGACTTAGACGATTGCGATCTGGTTCAGCAATTCGAAGTATGGTTCAGGAGAATTTTCTGAGACCCGAAGATTTCATAGCCCCTCTTTTTATCGTTGAAGGAAAAGGAAAGAAAGAAGAAATACCAAGTATGCCGGATTATTTCAGATACTCTCTGGATAATTTGAAACCTGAACTTGATGAGTTAGTTGAGGTTGGAATTAGAGCCGTGCTGCTGTTTGTAAAAGTACCCGACGATAAAAAAGACAATAAAGGGACGGAAGCGGTTAATGAAAGCGGATTGATGCAGCAAAGCATCCGGTTCATCAAAAAAGAGTATCCGGAATTGTTTGTAATGACAGATATAGCTTTGGATCCTTATTCTTCTTACGGACATGACGGGATAGTGGAAGACGGCAAAATTCTGAATGATGAAACCGTTCAGGTTTTGGCAAAAATGTCGGTAAGTCACGCAGAAGCCGGAGCCGATATGGTTGCACCATCCGATATGATGGACGGAAGAATCGGAGCAATTAGAAAAGCTTTGGACGAAGCAGGTTTTATCAACACCGGAATAATGGCTTACAGCGCAAAATATGCTTCCTCATTTTACGGTCCTTTTCGGGATGCCTTGGATTCAGCTCCCGGTTTTGGAGACAAAAAAAACTATCAAATGAATCCGGCAAATATTCAGGAAGCACTTCGTGAAGTGGGTCTGGATATTCAGGAAGGCGCAGATATTGTAATGGTAAAACCAGGACTGCCTTATCTGGATGTGGTACAAGCAGTTTCTTCGAAGTTTGATGTTCCGGTTTCGGTTTATAATGTATCCGGAGAATATGCAATGATAAAAGCAGCAGCAAAATCAGGTTGGCTGAACGAAGAAGAAGCGATGATAGAATCTTTATTAGGCTTCAAAAGAGCAGGGGCGGATTTAATAGCTACTTATTTTGCCAAAGCAGCAGCTAAAAAATTAAACGAACAATAAGAATGGAATTTCCGAACAGCAAAGAATTATTTAACAGAGCAGAAAAAGTAATTCCCGGCGGAGTGAATTCTCCTGTTCGTGCATTTAATAGTGTGGGAGGAACTCCGCTTTTCATCAAAAAAGCAAAAGGAGCTTATTTATACGATGAAGACGGAAACCGTTACATAGACTTTATTGGTTCGTGGGGGCCGATGCTGTTGGGTCATGCTGATGAAGATGTTTTGAAATCGGTTCAAAATACGGCGGTAGATTCCACTTCATTCGGAGCGCCAACCCGACTTGAGGTTGAAATGGCGGAGTTGATAACCTCATCAGTTCGGGGCGTTGATAAAATCCGAATGGTAAATTCCGGAACGGAAGCAACTATGAGTGCTATCCGAGTTGCAAGAGGTTTTACCGGCAAGAATAAAATCATAAAATTTAAAGGCTGTTATCATGGTCATGGAGATTCTTTTTTGATTGAAGCCGGAAGCGGCGCTTTGACTATGGGGCAACCAAGTAGTCCCGGAGTAACGGAAGGTACCGCTGCGGATACACTCAACGCAGAATTCAATAACCTGGATTCTGTTAAAAAATTGGTGGAAGCGAACAGAGAAGAAGTAGCTGCAATTATTCTGGAGCCAATTGCCGGGAACATGGGATGTATTCCACCCGCAGAAGGATTTTTAGAAGGACTTCGTACTTTATGTGATGAGCACGAAATTGTTTTGATTTTCGACGAAGTAATGACGGGATTCCGCGTTGATTTTGAAGGAGCTCAAAAATTATATGATGTCACTCCGGATTTGATCACTTTCGGGAAAATTATAGGTGCAGGTTTACCGGTGGGCGCTTATGGCGGGAAAAAAGAGATTATTGAATACGTAGCTCCAACGGGTCCTGTGTATCAGGCGGGGACATTGTCCGGAAATCCATTAGCTATGGCGGCAGGATTGGCATTATTGAAGAAGCTCAGAGATAATCCATCAGTGTATGAAGACCTTGAATCAAAATCGGAAAAGCTGGCTAATGCTTTAGATGAGATTTTGGATGATAATGATGTGCCACATACCGTAAACAGAGTGGGATCGATGATTGGAGTGTTTTATTGTGAGAGTCCGGTTACATCTTTCGATGATGCCAACAGAACTGATCAGGAATTATTCAGTAAGATTTTTCATGGGATGCTGAAACGAAGTGTTTATTTACCGCCATCACCTTTTGAAGCATTTTTCCTCTCCAATGCACTTTCAGATGAGGATATAGAGCATACAGTTAGTGCTTTTGAGGAAACGATTAAAGAACTGAGTAATTAAGAATGTGTAATAGTAATTACTCAATAATTTGATAACCTTCCTGTAACTCTTCAGAAACTTCCATGTTCTTGAAGGGTAGGGAAATGCTTATCATTTGGGTATTATCTTTGTGAGGTGCTTCCTTCATCATTTCTTCAAAGTAATTTTTAGATATAATAAGCTTGGAATGAGGTTTTTCAAATTTTTCTTTATGCTTTTTTACATCATCGATCAATGCTTTTAGCTTTTCCATTTGTTTTGATTAGTTGTTCGGTAATCAATAAGAATATTTTAGATAATAATAATCACGTTAACAGTTTCATAATAAGAGATTTGGTTTGCTCTGGGGCTGAACGCAATTATTTCTTAAAAATGAGCGCATAAAATTAGGTTGTAAAAACTCTTTGGAATGAATGCGAAGAACTAAAAGTGATTTTAATATTTGTATAAGTCTAATTTTTTAAGCATAATAGGCTTACTTAATTTTAGAGGTGCAAAATGAATAGTAAAGATAAAGGGCTTTTATCAGTAGAATTTTTTACAGAATTTGTAATAAAGTATTTTGCCATAGTTGGTGTTATACTTACACTCATATTACCAATCATTCCTTTCGTAGCAGATTTTATAGATTTTGAGTTTAGCGATTCAGAACATATGGCTTGGTACGTATCGATTTTAATATTGTATTTATACATGGCCATAGTTCTCGGTATTTATATAAGAAATGATATCACTAAGAGGAGAAATTTTAACAAGCTTTTTTTCTCTTATAATTCTTCGGTTTTCGAAAAAGAAGCCACAAAGATGTTCCAAAAGTGCGAAAAATCTGTAGACTACTTTGGTGCTTCGAATTTTCTAAAAAATAAAAAGTACAAACAAGCTCTTGATCAGATAATATCTTCTAAGAGAATAGAGTTTCGTCGGTATGTAGATATCTTGAGTGCAGAAAATTTTAACAAGTTACTATCAGCAAATCCAAAAAATAATCGGGATAAGGATCATTCAAATAAAGATGAGTTGGTTAAATTTTATCAGCAGTGGATTTCTAAGCAGTGGAATACACTACAAAAAAAGCATGAAGAATCAATAGTAGTTGGTGATTCTACAGATAAAGATGATGTCTTGAATAAAGCAGATCAAATTTTTAAATCTTTAAAAGATCAAACCGACAATGATATTTCAGAGCTTGATGATTTAGAGTCATTAATGGCTGAGATTCTTAATTCAAGGAAAAAAGAAAAAAAGGATAATAATTTTATCATTGATTTAAGGGTCGCCCCAAGTTGGAAGTGGGGAGTTCACGTAATAGTAATTGATAAGAGGGATACTATTTTTAGTTTCAACGACGGAGATGGTAATATTGGGATGATACTTCGAAATAATACTTCTTTTGCAAAAGCTATTTGTCAGTCTTTCGAAGACATGGTAAAAAATTATCAGGATAAAAAAGAACTTACAGGTTTGACTATTGAAGAGCTTAAAAAGAAAAAGATCGAGTAGATTGACCATTTATAAAAATTCTTAATACAAACCATTTAGTACAGATCAGGATTTTTATTTCAAATTATTCCACATAACTTATTTTCGATTTTTAAAAAATAAAGTGGTTATCGAATATCTTGATTTAATTATAGTAATCTTATCAGGTTTAACGGTTGGATTTTTAGGAGGTTATGGTGGTATTGCTGGTGCTCCAATCATAATTTCTTTTTTAGTAGTATTTGGAATCCTTAATCAGCATAATGCTCAAGGTACTGTATTAGCCGCAATGCTTGGTCCAATGTCGTTATTTGCTGTAATACACCTAAGAGAAGAAGTAAAAAAGCATTATCAAATAATCATAATTGGGGTTATTGGATACGCTATATTTTCTTATTTCGGAGCCAAATTAGCTTTTTTGTTTGATGATTTAACAATGCAAATTGTATTTGTATCATTTTTAATCTTCATTTCTATAAACCAACTTTCTTCAAGTTTACTTACTAATCTCAAAAAAATTAGTATAGAACCATCTACTTTTTCAGTGGTCGTTGCAACTGCAATTGTGGGTTTTATGGGAGGTTTGATGGGTATTGGAGCGGGGGTATTGTTAATGCCAATATTATTATACTTTTTCAAATACTCTGGAGACGATGCCAGAGCGATATCATTAGCTATACTACTACCTCCAGTAAGTCTTGGAGGTTCGTATGTTTATTTTAAGGAAGAAAGTATTAATTTTGAATATGCAATAATTATTTTCTTTTCGTATTTGGCTTTTAATGGGATAGGGTCTAAAGTGGCCAGTTCCCATAGCCCAAAAGATTTTGAAAAAAATATAGGTTACATATATATAATTTTAGTTATTGCTTATTTATTTCTCATATACCAAACTAACTTTAGTTAGTCATTGCAATTTAACCAAGGTACAACCCGCTCCGCCAAAATCTTCGCGGGCAAGTTGGAAGCTTTTTACTTCGGAGCGTTCATTCAGATAGGAGTGGATCTGATCTTTCAATATCCCATCACCTTTCCCATGAATAATTTCCACCTGATGCATTCCTCTGAAAATCGCGCGGTCTAAATAATGCATCACTTCATCTAAAGCCTGATCGGCGCGATAGCCACGCAAATCAATAGTTGGTTTGATGTTTTCTTTGAGCTTTGAATCTCCCTTAATGACTCCCGAACTTCGTGCTTTTTTTCTCTTCTTTTTCTGAACTTCCACTTTAACCAAATTTTTGTACTTGGTTTTTAACCGCAAACCATCGGCCTGAACTACCGCTTGTTTGTTGTTGACTTCAACCAACTCTCCGGTTGTATTTCCATCCAAAAACCGAACATGATCACCAACTTTTGGTGGTGTTTCTGATTTGTGGAAACGGGCCTCTCTTTTTTCTTTAATATCATCGAGCGATTGTTCAATACTTGATTTCTCCTGATCAATTTCGGAACGGATTTCTTTCAGGTCTTTCTTTCCGGTACGTTTTTCTTCAACAATTTTTTCAACGGCTTGCTCTACTTTCCTGTTCGCCTGATCCATGATGGATTTGGCTTCGGTCAGTGCCTTCTGGCGAATTTTTTCCTTCTCTTTATTAATTCCGTCCAGCTTGTTCAGGTACCGGTTTCGGTCTTTCTCCGCTTTTATTTTCAGATTTTCGAATTTGGCTTTGAGTTCTTCAGCATGCTGAGTTTTAGTTTCCAACTCGTTTATCAGCGATTCCATTTTATCTTTGGCTTCGCCCAGCAAAACCCGGGAGCGCTTGAGTACATCTTCTTTGATGTTCATCCGCTGGGCAATTTCAAAAGCGTAGCTACTTCCGGGAATCCCTTTCTTAAATTTATAAGTGGGCGAAAGCGAAGCCTGATCAAACTCCATAGACCCATTCACAGCTTTTTCATGCTCATGAGCAAATACTTTTAGTGATCCATGGTGCGTAGTTACAATAACTTTGCATTGACTTCGGAGCAGATGCTCAATGAAAGATTGAAATAATGCTCCACCTTCTTCCGGATCGGTTCCGGCTGCGGCTTCGTCAATCATCACCAAGCTTCCGGGCTTAAAATTATCAAGTGTTTCCTGCATCCATTTCAAACGAGAAGAAAACGTACTTAAATCATTTTCAATGGATTGATCATCTCCTAAATCCACAAAAAATCCTTTGAAAATGGGAAGCTCAGAAGTTGGATCAGCCGGAATCGCAAAACCGGATTGATTCATCAAAGCGCAAATTCCCAATGTTTTCATTGCCACGGATTTTCCCCCGGCGTTAGGGCCTGTAATCATCAGACATTGCTCATCAGGAGATAAATCAAGAAATAAAGGGACAATCTTTTCTTTCTCGTCTTTCTTAAGCCCGAGATTTTTCAGCTTCAGATTGGTGTTGAAAGCATCTTTAAGTTTCAGATTAAAATTGGGAGTAAGAATGGGAACTTCCGCTTCTAATTTGATGGAAACTTTAGCCTTTGCCACTATCATGTCTAACTGAGCCAACGTTTTAGCGTTTTGCGTCAGGAAATTAGCATTTGAACGAACGTGGTTAGTTAGCTCTTTGAGAATCCGTTCAATTTCCTGCTGCTCCTCGACTTCCAACTGACGAATTTCATTATTTAGATGTAACGCTTCCACCGGTTCCAGATACACCGTCTGTCCGGTTGCAGAAACATCGTGAATAAAGCCCTGCATTTTTCGTTTAAACTCAGCCTGAATCGGGATTACCATTCGTCCATTTCGGATGGTTGCTCCTTCATCCGAAGTCATTCCATCTTTATTTGCCTGTCGCATTAATCGGTTGATAGTGGAGCGCAGATCGTTTTTCTTCTTGTTCAATCGCTTACGGATTGATTTCAACTCATGGCTAGCGTCGTCTTTCAAATCACCACTATCGGTAACCTTTCCTTTGATTGATTTTTCTAAATCTTCCTGAGGAATTAATTGCTGAGCAATGGACTGGAGAACAGGATAATCTTCTTTTCGCTGATTGATGAACTTCTTTACATGTCGTGCAGTAGCACAAAGCTTGAGTATATCTACGAAAGCGATTAGCGGAATAATGCTGCCTTCTGCTTTTGATTGAGAAAGGTACTCACGAATTTCGGGTTGCTCATTCAAAGGAAACGGATCGGGATTGAGTAAAATCTCCATCATTTCCTTCGTTTGATTCAGCAAATCCTTTACGGTTGCTTCATGATCAGAAGGTGCCAATTGCTCAAGCAATTCCACCGTTCGCTGCGATTGAGCAGACTGGATGGTAAATTCCCTAAGTTGTTCGTATCCAAGTTTTTCTAAAAGGGATTTTGGGTAAAGCTTCATCAGATTTTGTTAGAAATTTGCCTTACGTTCAGGTGTCAAAGATAACTCTAATTCTGACAGGTATGAAACGATCCATTTTTCAGGTAGATGCATTCACAGATCATGTTTTTGGTGGAAATCCCGCCGCTGTTTGTCCTTTAGAGTCATGGCTCGATGACGAGCTTATGCAACAACTGGCAATGGAAAATAATTTATCGGAAACGGCTTTTTTTGTAGAGAACGGCGATCATTTCGAACTTCGTTGGTTTACGCCCGAAGTGGAAGTGGATTTATGCGGACATGCTACTTTGGCGACCGCTCATGTCTTGTTCGAACATCTTGGATATAATGAAAAGTCAATCAGGTTCGAAACCAAAAGCGGAATGCTGACGGTGGAGAAAGAAGGGGATCGGCTTAAAATGGATTTTCCTACTGATGAGATGATGAAAGTGGATCCTCCGGCAGTTCTGTTTCAGGCTCTCGGAATACGCTCTGATCTGGTTTTTTCCTCTGATGATTATATGGTAGTTCTGGAAAATGAAGAGGATGTAAAAAATCTTGATCCCGATTTCAGGATTTTATCCGAAGTAAACGCTCGTGGTATTATTGTGACCGCTCCCGGAGATGAAGTAGATTTTGTATCTCGCTTTTTTGCTCCCGGAGCAGGAATTGATGAAGATCCTGTTACGGGATCGGCACATACAAAACTAACACCTTACTGGGCTAAGCGATTAGAGAAAAATGAACTTGAAGCAAGACAAATTTCCAAGCGAGTTGGCGAGCTAACGTGCAGATTTAAAGGAGAGAGAACGGAAATTTTGGGTAAAGCAATAACCTATTCAATTGGGGAGTACACCATCGGATGAGTTTTGAATTGTTGCTCATAATCGGCCTTGTAGCTGGTATTATTGCAGGATTAATGGGCGTTGGAGGTGGAATTATTTTTACTCCCGTACTCTATTTTTTGTTCGATGAAGCAGGATTACAACAACCGGTATTATGGACAATAGCATCGGGCTTATTTTGTACTTTTATTGCAGCTCTGGGAGGAACGATTCGTCAATACGTTCAAAATAACTTTTTTTTCAAAGAAGGTGTGCTGCTTGGGGTTTTAGGTGCTGTGGGAGTTTATTTGGGGAAACTGGTAATCACTTCAGATTATTATAACAGAGAGCAGTTCACCGTTTTTTTTAGCCTGATGTTGCTATATGTTGCTTTTATGTTATTCCGGCGTGGATCAGATAAATCCGATGAATTCAAAAGAGATTATAAAGTCATGGGTTTTAAAGCGGCATTCACTACCGGTGGATTAGGCGGATTTGTTGCAGCTTTGGCCGGTGTGGGCGGTGGAGGAATTATGGTTCCTATTCTGAATTTATTTTTTAAACAGCCATTCAAAAAAACTGTAAGTGTATCACAGCTGGGGATGGTAATTATGGTATTTACCGGTTGGTTTCAGTTGGCTTTGCTGATACCTGATGGAACCGGACTTACAGAATCTACCATCGGTTTTGTAGATTTTGGAGCCGCACTTCCGCTTTCGATTGGAGGTTTGGCAGGAGGATTCGGCGGAGCTTTTTTGAATCAGAAAATCAGAAGAGATTACCTGCAATGGGGATTTGCTGTTCTCGCTGTTGTAATGGCAGCCCGATTACTTTGGAGTATATTTAAGTAGAGAAGTAATGAAAATAGGATTTATCACTAAAGAAGATCCGAATGACCGTCTTGCCTATTCGGGAACTCATTTTTCAATGTATCAGGCATTAAAACAGGAGTTCGGCGAAGTTTTGCCATTGGGACCTTTGGATCATTGGTATAAATTCCCGGCAAAGCTAAAAGGGAGGATTCAGATTTTTGGAACTGATAAGATTTATAAATATCAGTACGACCTGAATCTTGCCCAAAAACATGCAGCTATTCTTGATAAAAGGATTGAGAAAGAAAAACCGGATGTTCTATTGGGATCGTTGGTTACTCCGGAAGTCGCCTTTTTGAAATCTGATATCCCTCTTTATTTAACTTCAGATGCAACTTTCCCACTTCTTCAGGACTTATATCACAGTCATTCCAACTTGCATTCAGAATCCATAAAAAATGCATTAATTCTGGAAAGAGAGGCTTTCCAAAAGGCAGAGAAATTAATCCTGCCACTTGAATGGTTAGCTACATCAGCAAAAAATCACTATCGAATTCCTGATTCCAAAATAGAAGTAGTTCCTTATGGAGGAAATATCGATGGATTAAAAGAAGAGGATGTCGAGTCCATTATCAAGAAAAGAATTCAAGAGAAGGAAATTATATTTCTGTTTGTAGGTGTAAGATGGGAAGAAAAAGGAGGACCGGAAGCCGTAGAAATTATTCGGGAGTTAAACAAGATGGGACTCCAAAGCAGACTTAAAATTATAGGATGTGAGCCTGAACTCTCGGAAGATTTTGTAGATGTGGAAGGATTTCTTTTCAAGAACAAAAAAGAAGATCTGAAAGAGTTGATAAAAACCTACAAAGAAGCCCACTTTTTTATGTTACCTACAAAAGCGGAATGCGTTGGAATGTCATTTATTGAAGCCGCTTCTTTTGCGCTGCCTTCCATCGGGACTAACGTGGGAGGAGTACCTGAGGCTGTGATTGATGGAGAAACCGGAATTATTATTCGGGACAAAGAAACTTGGGAATCAATTGCAGACAGAATTCATCAGATTTGGGAGAATCAATCTGATTACAAAAGAATATCTGAAAATGCATTTGATCGCTATCAGAAAAAGATGAACTGGAAAAAATGGGGAGAATCTGTGAAAACGATTATTGAACAGGATTTTAGTTCTTAACTTACTTGAAACCTTTAATATTCCATTCAGCGCAGTTCTGTCCCAAAGGGATACCAATGGCAAATGACTTGCTTGGGAAGGGCTCTGTTTTCCAATAAGTCACTCAGAACAAATCAACGAAGCTTTAGCGTAGTTGATGCAGTGAAGAGTCTTCACAACTACGAATCGATCATTACTCCTTAAGGGTAGATTCATCGCTGGTTAATTGCCAATTATATCTTTAATTGCTCGGTAACCCGCTCTGAATGACTGTATTAAGTAGTATTCACGTTACTTAATAATCTATTACCCTTTAGCAATCGTTTTTCCTTTCGGTGCACCTTCCCGAATTGCTAACTGACCACATCCGGCATCAATATCATCGCCTCGACTCCTTCTAACCGTTGCCCGAACATCATTTTTTAAAAGCTCCTTAAGGAACTTGTCCAGGCGATCTTCTCTGGCACGCTGCAATTCCACCCCGGTCACGTTGTTATACATGATAATATTTACCTTACTTGGAGCCCAATTAACAATTCTGGCGAGATTGCGGGCATCTTCTTTGGTATCATTAAAATTGTCGAATAATAAATACTCGTAAGTAAGTCGCTTTTCTGTTTTCCGGTGATAATATCGGACAGCTTCTTCCAAACTCTCCAGATTCATGGAGCTGTTAATCGGCATAATTTTATCCCGCTTTTCATCGCTGGGAGCATGCAGAGAAATGGCGAGATTGAATTTTTCATCGTCATCAGCCAGCTTCTTTATTTGCTTGGTAAGCCCAACAGTAGAAACTGTGATGCGTTTAGGCGAAAGATCAATGCCGAGTGGATCAGTAATTATATCTGCAGACTGAACAACCGTTTTGTAATTGTGAAGAGGCTCTCCCATACCCATATACACAATGTTGGTTATCTTTTTGTCATACTCTTTAAGGGAAACTTCGTTGATATATTGAACCTGATCCACGACTTCACCATGCGTCAGATTCCTGAAAAAACCCATTTTTCCGGTGGCACAAAAAGCACATCCAAATACGCATCCAACCTGAGATGAAACACAAACAGTGAGCCGATTGGCAACTCCATCCTCATAAAAATCGGGAATCAAAACGGCCTCTACTTTATAATCTTTGTCCTCATCCTGAAGCTTGAATAAAAACTTAATCGTCCCATCTTTCGATTTCTGCTGATGAGTTGGTTTAATCCGATTGATGGCAGCTTCTTCTTTCAATTTCTCTCTCAAATCTTTGGAGAGATTAGTCATTTCATCAAACGATGAAACTCCTTTCTGATAGAGCCACTGAAAAATTTGATCGGAGCGGTAGGAAGGAAGTCCGAGTTCTTTACAAAATTCGGAGATTTCAGATTTGGTAAGTGATTTGAGGTCTTTTTTTGACATGCTGAAAGATACGGAGAAAGCATCCCAAGCTCTACCAACAAAAAAGGGATTGAGTTATCTCAATCCCTGAGTTTTAATTGTTTACATCTTATTCAGCATACGCTTTAGCTGCAGATAATAAAATCTCTCCCTCAATCCTCTTTTTGTAATCAGGATTCACGTAATTGAAATCTACAATTCCATCCGTTCCTACTAAATAAATAGCGGGTGCAGGCAGGATATGATGATCGTAACCCGAATCAGCTTCTAAATCTATTCCATATTCCTTATACCTTTTTACCGTTGCATCATCCACTTTGAATGCTAAACCGAATGCTTTGGTAGCTTCCATTGGAGCATCAGAAAGTAAAGTGTAAGAAAGCTCATTTTTGGCTTTGGTTTCTTTTAGCAGTTCTGGTCGGTCGGCACTAATTGCAAAAACCTGATATCCCATATCTGCAATATCTTCTTCAATTTTTTTCAAGTCAGCGAGGTGTTGATTGCAATACGGGCACCATCCTCCCCGGTAAAAAACGAATACTGTAGGCTTTTTCTTAACCAAATCCCGAAGTGCAACGGTTTCGCCATCTGTATTTTTTACAGTCACGTCCGGAATCA
This sequence comes from Balneola sp., assembly GCA_965267565.1. Taxonomy (GTDB): domain Bacteria; phylum Bacteroidota; class Rhodothermia; order Balneolales; family Balneolaceae; genus Balneola. The sequence continues at coordinate 1,380,641 of OZ254085.1, read as the reverse complement.
TTGCATTGTTAAGCAAAGGGTTTACTTCTTCCGCAGAACTTGCCACATTTTGAGCGCTAATTCCTACAGATAAAAGAGTAAAAATGAATAATATTGAGAGAAATTTTGGGAGGTTTCGTTTGTAAGTCATTGTAGGTTAATTGTTTATAATATTTAAAGGGAACAAATTCTTCTTGAAAATCATTGTAAGGTTTATATCACAAAACTTTATAACAATACTATAACAAATGAATTTAGAAGAAGGATATAATATAGTCACTGACAAATTACAGGAATGGCTGAATACCGCCATTGAGATGCTTCCAAATCTGGCAGCAGCCGTTCTTGTACTGATACTATTCTATTTTGTAGCCAGCATTATAAAAAAATATGCAGGAAAACTGATGCATAAAACAACCAATAACAAAACCATTATTGGATTAGCACAAACTGTTTTAGGTGTGGCAGTGATTGGTGCAGGGCTTTTCATCGCCTTGGGAATATTGAATCTTGATGGGACGGTTACAAGTCTGTTAGCCGGTGCCGGTATTATAGGTTTGGCTTTAGGTTTTGCCTTTCAGGATATCGCAGCAAATTTTATTTCCGGTATTTTGTTGTCTGTTCGTCATCCGTTTGGGATAAACGATATCATCGAAACCAATGGATATTTGGGTACCGTTCAAAAGTTGAATTTAAGAAATACCATTATTAAAACTCCACAGGGACAAATTGTATATATACCTAATAAAGAAGTGTATGAAAATCCCTTAATGAATTACACCAAAAACGGAGAACGAAGAATCGATTTGCAATGCGGAGTTTCTTATGGTGATGATCTTGAAAAAGCGAAAAAAATAACCCTTCAGACAATTGAAAATTTAGAAGGAATCGATAAAGATAAAGGGATGGAATTCTTTTATGAAGAATTTGGTGGTAGTTCCATTAATTATGTTGTGAGATTTTGGGTCGATTTTAAAACATTACCCGATTTCTGGTCACCAAGAAGTGAAGCCATTATGGCAATAAAGAAAGCGTATGATGAAAACGATATTATGATTCCTTTTCCAATCAGAACATTGGATTTCGGAATCCGCGGTGGAGAAAAGCTAAATACCGTTCTTGGAGAAGGAAAAAAAGGATCGCCTGATTAATCAGAGTCTCGGATTTACAACATTGTTGTAAACAGATCCAAAATTCAACTCGAAACCAAAGGAGCCTCCGAAATTGTAGGAGGTGGCTTGGTTTCTGAGATTCAACAATATTTCAGCATCTGAGAGATTACCGGCAGGAATAGCCAATTGGTCATTAATTACCGAATATCTTGCTGATACATTGAAAGAAAACAGACGAGACACCCTCATGTTGATTCGGAAATTAAACTCCAGTCTGTTCTTTGAAAAATCATGCAGATAATTTCCTGCTTCAATTCTGCCATCTATACCGCCCCAGGGTTGGGTAAATTCTGTATCTATGGTCAGTTCTTGTCTGAGAAGAAATTCTTCAGTTTTTCTGAATATGGTAGTATCAGTGTAAAAGTTTTGTTGAGCTAATATTCCATATCTAAATGTAATTTGTCTTCGGTTGAATTCGGAATATGGAAATAAACTATATTCAATGGATGGGGTTGCACCAATCCTGAGATCTAAATTGTTTTGGGTTGATGACTGGCCTCTGAAATATCCTCCGACTGTCCAATGATCTGATAAACTTCTTGCAACAAGACCAAATACATTCTGTTGTTCATCAACAAACTCATCACGCTCTTCGTTACCTAATGAGTCTTCAGATATAAAAATTCTTTTATTGTAGTTTTGCCAGTAATTAAATCTGGTTTTCCAATTTTCAGATGTTCTTTGGGCTCTGAAGTTTCCGTTCAACCGGTAATTCTCCCGGGATTCCTCACCGCTAAAATTAGCATTCATTCCCAGCTCAAAATTCCATCCATTCCAAGGATCGTTCACTTCCTGCTGTGATTCCCTGGATTCGGTTGTGCCTGAATAAATAACTTCAAGATCAGATATTACATCTTTCTCTGCCAGATAATAAATCAAACCCAGTTCAACATGTTTGACCAATCTGTTTCTCATAATTTCATCGGTATCTGACTGAGGAGAAATAAATAAAACGGAATTATTTCTGCCATCAAATTCACCATAACCTATAAAGTCGAGAACAAATTGAAATCCCCCTCCACCTGTTCGTTGCAAAGTAACTAACAACTGTACCTCTGCTACGCTCTGGTCCCGAACAAAATTTACATAATCGATTTCACTTCGAACAAATCTGTCATCACAACCACGACAATCAAGATATACTGAAAGCGTGGAGGAATTTATTTGAGCATTGGTCGGGGAAAAAAATGTAGTAGCTGATATAATTATTAAGAAAGGTAATACCCTAAAGAACATCCGTAATCGTATATAATTTTTGAAAAAACAAAGTTACCAACATTAACTGCGGATGTATGAAAAAAGTTTTAAATAAGGTGTAAAAACTTATAGAGGGATTACCCCATAAATACCTGAAAAGCACTCATAGCTAAAATTGCTAAAGTTACCCATAAACCGATGGTGTGAGGCTTACATTTTTCCAGAGCTTCCGGAACTAAATCAGCAAATACCATCCAGATCATAGCTCCGGCAGCAAAGCCTAATCCAAAGGGCAGGTATTCTCTGAAAGTTTCTACAAAAAGAAAGGCCGGAACTGCCATCAACGGTTGGGGCAAACTTGAAAAAATACTCCATCCGGCAGCTTTTAAAGGGCTCGTACCATTTGGCACCATCACTAAACTAATAGCAAGGCCTTCCGGAATATTATGAATGGCAATAGCTATTGCAATGAAAATTCCGAATTCAAGAGTGTTTGCAAAAGAAACTCCTACACTTACTCCTTCAGCAAAAGAGTGAACCGTCATAATTCCAAGGAAAAGCAGCATTTGTTTTTTCTTGCCGCCCACTACATCTTTTAATCCGGGGGTTGACTTTCCTTCCAGCCATCTGTTGGCAGACAATACAAGAATTACTCCTGCAAGCATCCCGGCAACAGTCATCCATTCATTTTCTTTATATCCTTCAAAAATGAGATTATAGCTTGCTGAGAGCATTAATCCTGCAGCAACGGCATTCGACTTCCCAAGAAAGGAATCAGAAATATTTTTTATAAAAAAGAAAGGTAAGGCACCTAAACCCGTAGCAATGGCTGTTAAAAGAGCATATAAAAAAACCTGAAAGACAGGGGTGCTTAAAAATTCCATATTCAAATATAGCAAGCTAAGATTTACTAAAACATGCGGGGAGATAAATTTAGAATGAGATTAAATTGTGTGGGAGATTGAGGAGATAGGTAGATAGGGAAATAAGTAGATTAGGTAACTTTACTAATTTCCCTATCCACTTATCTACGAATTCCCTTATCCACTAATTCACTTATCTCCTTATCAACTAATCCAAATAAGAATTGCTGAATTTCCTATACTTTGGAAAATTTAATCGGGTAAAATATAAGTATGGATCGGCGGTTTGTACGTCCAAGACAAAAGTTAGTGAAAACTCTTCGGGAGAAGGGCATCAAAGACGAACGCGTTTTAAGTGCGATTGGGAAAATCCCCCGACATGAATTGGTGGATACAGCACTCCATAATCGGGCATATGCTGATTCTGCTCTTCCCATCGGACTGGGACAAACTATTTCTCAGCCTTATACCGTTGCAGCTCAAACCGAGATGCTTGAAATTAATCCCGGAGAAAAAATTCTCGAAATCGGAACCGGATCAGGATACCAGTGTATGGTATTATGTGAATTAGGGGCTGAGGTTTACAGTGTGGAACGGCATAACGAATTATATCACCGGGCAAAAGAGGCTATGAAAAAGTTTGGCTATTCTCCGCTATTGAAATGTGGTGATGGAACTTTGGGATGGGCAACTTATGCTCCTTACGATGGAATAGTTGTGACTGCCGGAGCACCCGTTGTTCCGAATGATTTAATCAAACAATTAAAAATTGATGGAATATTAGTTATTCCCGTTGGCGATGATAAAACACAAAAAATGCTGAAGATTACCCGGGTTTCTGAAGACGAATACAAAGAAGAAGAATTTGCAGATTTTAAATTTGTGCCCCTTATCGGAGAAAAAGGGTGGGGCGATAAATCATGAGTAAGAGCGAAAGAGACGAAACCACTTTCAAAGAATCTCCTTTTCTGATCATCAAAGGATTTTTGATGGGCTCTGCGGATATAGTTCCTGGTGTGAGCGGGGGGACGATGGCGCTGATTCTTGGTATTTATGAACGATTACTCAATGCCATCAAAAGTGTAAACGGAGTTTTTCTGAAATCTTTTTTTACCCTGAAGTGGGGAGTGGCTTTCAGAGAGCTTCACATCAAATTTCTCATTTTTCTGTTCTTTGGAATTTTCGCAGCACTCGGATTTTTCACCAAAGTGGTTCCGCTACAGATTTACATGTTTACCCATCCTGAAATCGTTTTCGGGCTTTTCTTTGGATTGATTCTTGGCTCCATCTACATCCTGTATAAAACGCTTAATGAAATCAGCTGGCTTGAAATTCTGATGAGTATTTTAGGAATCGGATTTGGATTATGGGTGGTGAGTTTGGTTCCGGCTGATACTCCTGAACATCCACTATTTGTAATGCTGAGTGGAATGATCTCAATCTGCGCGATGATACTGCCGGGAATCTCCGGTTCATACCTTCTGCTGATTATGAGGAAGTACGATTATTTATTGTCTAACATCGGTAAAATCGGCGGAGTAGAAACCATAGATGGAATTATTGGCTTGTTGCCGTTTATGGTTGGAGCGGTGATTGGCTTAGCTGCTTTTTCAAGATTCCTTTCCTGGTTGTTGGATAAATATCATTCACAGACTATTTCCGTTTTGATAGGCTTTTTAATTGGTTCATTATTTGTAATCTGGCCATACCAAAACCGGGAATTTGTGGAACAGGTTCGGGAAGTTCAGGAAATCGAATATACCAGCGAGCTTGCTCAGAAATTATTATCAGGTGAAGTGGATGAAAACCTTCCTGAATACGAACGTCCGGGGAGAGTAATTAATCCCGACGCCTCTTTTGATGAGTTTAAAAAACTGGAAGTTGAAACAGTGAAGAAGAAGATGCTAAAATCGAAGCCATTTATTCCCGGAATCTCCGAAGATGCAGATCCGGAAACGGATCTCTGGGGTGGAATTATAGGAATCCTAATCGGGATGGTAATGGTGGGTGGATTGGATTATCTTAGAGAGAAAAGTTAAAAGCAAAAAGTGAAATAAGACTTTCACTTCTGACTTTTCTCTTTTCACTATTTTAATTCCTTCTTAATCCCCGCTCCGTAAACCTCCAATCCGGAATAGATTCGTTTATGGATCGATTACTCCAAATCAATTCTGTTTTTCTACCGGTCCTTAAATCGTACATCGTCATTTTATTGGCTCTCCAGATGTTTGAATCCACATTGGTAAAATTTTCAGCTTCAAGACGTTTGATCATTTCGTCATCCTCATTAAAGTATTCCGCCTTTTCCAGCGAATAGCGCTCAGTGTTGATGTAAAATTTGATGTAAGCATACTGACTCTCATCTTTTTTTACCGCTCTAAGAATTGCCTTATTATCGTTCTCTTCAATTAGTTCAAACTCATAATCATCCGGATTTTGATCGCCGAGATCTTCGTAAGTAAAATCACTACCCATAAACCGATCCGCCTTTTGCGAAGCTGTGATGGTTTGAATTCTACCCAAAGCGGGCAGATACAACTTCTGAACTTCATTACTTCCATCGCTTAATGTAAGAAAGCCTGTTCCCTTTACATTAGCCGGTTCTTCAAATACCAGCAGACTTTTTTCTTCGTCGCCTTCATTATACGAATATGAGGTAATTCCACGTGTTCTGGTATTTCCGCTTTTATTGTAAATCACCATTTTCATGTCGGTGGTTTCATAGGTGATTTTGCTGCGACGATTTTCTACTTCTTCAAAAATTTCTGTAGCTCGGTCGGTAGATTGAGCAGTAACAGAAGTAACTAAAAGCAGCGAAAAAAGAATTATAAAAGAAAGTCTCATCCTGATGGTGTTTTATTTGTCGGATAAACAAAAAAATGAAGCAGAAACATTCATTATTGCATTAGAAAATTTGGAGTCTGTTTAAGATCATGTTAATGAGAGAAGTAAAACTTCTTTGAGTTTTCAGGTTTATTATATTGATGGAAGTTTACAGTTAATAGTGATCCCAGAATATGTCTGAAAAAATCGGTAGAAATGATCCCTGTCATTGCGGGAGTGGAAAGAAGTACAAAAATTGTCATTTAAAGAAGGACAATTCTTCTATGAAATCTAATACAGGTATGATCATACTGGTAATTGTGGTGGTGATAGGAATTGTGTTTTTAGGAACGGCATTTTTAAAAGATGACAATGCTATAGATTGCCCGGTCGGACAAACATGGTCTGAGGCACACCAACATTGCCATTAAGTTGTTTTCAGCACTGCAAATAATCAGATAAAAAAACATCAACCTGAGAAAGCACAGATTTAAAAAAGAGCTTTCAAATAGGTTTTAAACCTCGTAACTTTGTCGCCCTTTCAGGAAAAGGGCCCGTAGCTCAGTTGGTTAGAGCAGTCGACTCATAATCGATTGGTCGGGGGTTCAAGTCCCTCCGGGCCCACTTTTGTTTCATTACACTTATTGACTAAAAAAACCTTTAATAGTATTGAAGAAGCCTTTTTTATGCGTTTATGTGATTCCTTCTCCTTATTTGAAAATGAAGCACTCTCATTTTTCAACACGATTTACGTGATTAGTTTGTACAATCGGCAACTGTTTTAAAGTTTGCTTAGAACTAATAAATTCAAAAAAAGCACAGACCTAAGGCAGTCTATCACTTATCGAATGTTCAAAAACAGTTGGAGACAGAAAAAAATATTCCAACTAAGAAAAATAAGGAGAAAAAATGGCTAGTATCAGAAAATGAAATGGCACGTACTACATTCGATTCTTCGCAAGGATAAACGGTGATAGAAAGCAGAAATCTTCATAGAAAAACAGAAGCATTAATTGAAACCGCTAAGATGTCTCCAAATAGAAAGAGAGAGTAGGGTTCCAGCAGCAGTTGTTAGGGGTTGAGGAGTTAAGTAAAGTCTATGCCATTTACCAGATACAGAGAGCACATAAGCCAAAACTCATTTAGATAGAAAAAGATAATGCTCCGCTTCCTCCGAAATATCCGCCAAAAGCTCAGGCTTTGGAAATTTCGAAAAAGTTAAAAATTACCGCTAAGGATTACCTGAAATTTAAATTGTTAAATGAAGTGAGGAACAGCTTAGGATTCTATGAGATTTTTAGCACTGATGATATCCAGTTGGAAGAGGGTTTTACAAGAGATGTTCGTGACATTGGGCACTTGGGCACTTGGGAACTTGGGCACTTGGGAACTTGGGCACTTGGGCACTTGGGCACTTGGGAACTGGCGATCTTGAGATTACAATTCATGACAATAAAGATCTCGAAAAGGATGAGCCGCTTATCTTGAAGAGCTATGAGATAAGCTAGGAAAATTTAGTGGGTACAAATTCTGGGCAAAATCTCCTAAGTCTCTTGATTTATGCTCTTAGAAGCCAAATTTATAGTCGATCGTCAGTCGACTTTTATTATAGTAGGAGGCTGTAACCGTCAATGTGGTATTATAAGATCAGTTATTGGATGTAACCTCATAAAACTTCTAGGGTTTTAATGCAGATATAAAAAAAGATATTTGATCACTATAGCAGTCAATTGTTTTTCGTAAGCAGAAATTGTTGAGTCTATTTTTTTTAAAAATGTATTCCCAATCAGAATACATAAGATGATAGTTTCCTCTATTAGAAGAATTATTTTCAGTAATCTGCTGATGTTCGAAATCAAGAAACTTTACAATTTGTTTCTTTTGAAAAAATGAAAGATCTGAACTGAAAACATCTTCTTTTAATATTTTATAAAATTTTATCGCTGAATTTTTAACTACATCGTTGGAATAAATTAAATCATGTTTTGCTTCAAGTTCGGTGATTAATATCAAATCTGAAGAGCATCGTAGCCATCGCAGTACTCTATTTTTCTGATAATAATTTAGTTCGTGCAATGTCGAAGCTAAATTTACAATTGTAATTGAATTATCTTGTTCAGGTATTAGAAAATCATAGTACAAAAAATTTGAAATATCATCGCTAAAGTATTTTACATATACATTTGGGTTATTTAATTCAACAATGTTGTTGTAAGATTCAAGGGCTAAATTTTCTTTTTTATCAATTAGATATAGTTCAATTGTACTATTTGAATAAATTTTTAAAAATTCATCAACGATATTTCTAATTAAATGTCCTGATCCTGTACCTATATCTACTAACCTTACCTTTAAAGGATTAGCATCCCAATGCAATAAATTGACTTGATTCAAGATTATTTTCGTTAATAATCTAGCTTGTATAGAAGCAATATTTGTATAACTCCAATAACTAACCCCGAGGTTTAGAGGGTCATCTAAACCGTTTATAAGTGTTTTTTCATAGTTAGACATCTTATTACCTTATCAATTCTTTGAAAATTAAGACAGAAATTTGGATTTAGATATAAATGATTTGGCGATTTTAGACTGGCAATTATTTTCAAAATCTTGTGCTAAATGATTTTCAATTATTTTACCCTGATCCATAAAAAGGATGCGAGTGGCAAATTCTTTAGCGAATTGTAGGTGATGAGTTACCATAATAATTCCTAATCCTTCTAAATCCTTGATATCTCTCAATTTTTTTATTGCTGAAATTACATTTAATGTAGAAGATGGATCTAAAGCTGATGTAATTTCATCTAATAATAGTATTGTTGGATTAAGTACTATTGCGCGTGCAATGCTTAATCTCTGTGCTTGGCCACCAGAAATTTCATCAGGATATTTTTGTAAAATTTCAAAAATACCGAGTTCACTTGCAATATTTTCAGAGATCTTTCGTGCTGCATCTGAAGTAAAATTCTTAACTCTCATTAAAGGTAGTGTTATATTATCCATGCATTTAAGGTTGGGAAATAAGTGATATTCTTGAAAAACCAAACCAATTTCTCTTCTTATTTCATGCAGTTCAAATAATGGTTCACCATACTTCATATATTGTTGGTCTTTTAAAAAAGAATCACCATTGTTAGGGAACTCAATAAAATTCAGTGTCTTGAGTAATGTCGATTTACCACAGCCACTTTCACCCATTAATGCAATTGTTTCCCCCTCATATAAAGTAATATCAATACCTTTAAGAACTTCTGAATTGCCAAAATTTTTATTAATGTTTTCACATCTAAAAATACTGTTTACCATCTTCTTTTTAACCATTTTGAGTTCTCTAAATAGCGTAAGGAATAGGTAAATGGCAAAACGATAATAACATATATGATTGCAACTATAATCCAGGATTCGATTGAACGAAAGTTTTGAGTGGACGCTGTTCTAGCTACGTGAACTACATCCTGAACCCCTATTATTGAAGCTAAACTTGAAAGTCTAACTAAACCTATGAAAAATGCAATTTGAGCGGGTACGATTTGCTTCAGAATATCTGGAATAATAATAAATCTCCATCTATCAACCGTACTTAACCCCAATGCTTTAGCACCATCTATAATTTTTTTTGAAACATTGTTAATTGCAGACCGCACAATATCACCTGTATATGCCACTTGTGCTAATCCTAATGCAATTATTGCAGTATTAATAGAACTCAATGCACTTTCAAAGCCAAATAATTCCTGTAATGGTAAGTAATAGAAAAAAAATAATAAGACCAACATAGGAATTGATCTTATTATATCATTTGTGAATAACCAGAATTGTCTTATAAACCCATATTTTAGAAATATTCCCCAAAAAATACCAATTATAGTACCCCACAAAAAAGAAACGATTGAAACATAAAATGTAATCTGGGTTCCATTAAGGAAAGCTTCCGTATACTTAATAAGATATGTGAAATCCCAATCGTAATTTAGCATATCAATTAATCTTGCAAACCACTAGCTGGAATAACAGATAGGCGTGGTATATAATGAAATGTATTCCACTTTTCGTCAATTTTTCTTAATGCATTATTAGCTATTAATATGTCGATGCTAGTATTCAGAAAATTTATTAACTCAAGTGAATTTTGAAATGTCACAAAGCCTCCAGGGACACTTGAAGGAGGATTTTCCAGGAAAATTGCTTTTACTTTATTAGAATTTGCCTCAGCATACTGAGCTACGGTAGGGACATCATTTAAAGCTACATCAACTCTTCCAAGCAATACTTCATCCAATTGGTTATAAGCATCTCCAGTAACTGAAATTGGTTTAAAATTAGGTTTGTCTAAATTTTCTCGTGCATACTCGCTAGTTGTCCACCCTTCCGCTAAACTAATCGTAATGTCATCTCGATTTAAATCATTAAAACTAGTAAATCTAAAATCATCTTTTTTTACAATACCTGCACCGATTCCAAAATATGCGTAGGGTTTCGAAAAGCCAAGTTCTAATGACCTGGGTATAGTCTGATACACTGGATCAACGATCAACTCAATTTTTTTTGATGATAAATCAGCTTTAATTGTTTCCCAACTAAATCTAACCCATTCAATATCAAAGGCGTTATTTGATAGTTTTCTTATTTCTTTTAGTACATCAACTGAGTAACCAACTACAACTGTATCTTGAGCTACTAAGTCTTCCATTGTATAAGGAGGAAATGCACCATAACCAACTGTTAAGACTCCATCTGAAAGTACTTCATCTAACGTAATGACTTGATTATTAAATTCAGAAACTTTTACATTTCGTTGACTAAAAAAAGATAGGATTGACAATGCCAGAGCCAATAGTGCTATTGAAATGGAAAAAAATATCGTAGACTTAACTTTGGCTTTTATGTAAGGTGATTTTAGGGCTTTCTTTTCCATGTTTTATAGTAATTTCTATACCTTGTGATTCAAATTTGTCTTTATGTTCTAATGCAAAAGCAGAGACATCTAATTCTTCATTATCCCAGAAATGCTTAAAATTATCTAGAGTGGTTAACGTAAATCCTATTCCAACTGGTATATCTAAATAATGTAATAAATCAAATGTCTGATATTTAACGTCTTTATTTTCACTTTTGAGTATGTTTAATAGAGTGTCTTTGTAAGCAAGATCAAAAATTACAGCATTAAAAGGAAAATTATCATCAGCTTTATTTATTAGTTCCCTACAAATGATCTCCTCTTTTTCTGATTCTGATATTCTATAATGATTTAGTTCTGTGGCGACGTTTCTAAGTACTTCTTGAGGATATACTTCATATTTAATATTTCTAAAATCATCCATGAGTGAAAATTGATGAGATTCTATAAACATAAGGGGAATAATTTCATCAAATAAGTACCCAGCAAAAGATATTAATGAGCCATTATTTTTCTCAATCTCTTTTATTAAGTCGTCAATCCAATGATTTTTTCCAATGTTCTCAGTCAAGTTTTGAACATTAGTTTTGTTGCTTAGGTAATCATGCGTTTCAAAAAAATTGTCATCAATACTAAAACCGTTTTCAATTCTCTCACTTTGATTGGCTAACATCAAACCAAGAGCCCTATGTTGCCCATACTTCAAAACTCCCCAATAATTTTTCCTTAATTTTGATAGAAAAAAAGGAAATAAGTAAACCACTTCATTCATCAATGCCAATTCTGGCTTTTGAAAAGCATCAAAGTATTCATCGTTTGGAAATTTGTAGTATTTATATTCTTCAAGTGCCTTTTTTATAGGTTTAATAACCGAATTATCTGAATTAAATTCTTCCTTTTTTAGGGGACCGTAACTATAATCAAACAAAATTTTTCTGTAAGAATGGCTTTCGACTTTAGGGAATGTTCGTTTTAAATTTTTATAGTAATTTTCTACATCAAACCAATCAAAGTTTTTTTCTTTCAGTTCTGATTCAAGTGATTTAATGGAATTTGAGACTGATTTTTTATAAATGCTATTCTCTTCGGAACGTGATTTCATAATTTCAAAGAGTTTCTCAAATTCGATGGTTTCAATTCCATGATCATCTAACTTCAAAACAAAAAGCCCATTTCTACTAATTTCCAAATTTACATTTGATTCGATTGCAGAAAACATAGTTCTTTTTAATAAATCGAAAATACCCTTTATTGGTTGCTTCTTGTTCTCAAATGTAATTGCAATAATTTTTCCATAGTCATTAATTTTATCGACCAGATGATATATAGGTAAGTTGCCAGTAACTCCACCATCATATTCATTACTAAAAAGGGTATTTGGACCTAATGCAAATGGTATTCTGCAAGATTTTAATAATGCATTCTTTAACGTAGTCTCACCTCTATAAATTATTTGTTCACCAGTTTGAAGATTACTTGAGGTTATAATGAGTGGAATATCTGCTTCTTCAATTCTTTTATTAAAAATATCAAGCTTACCAAATATTTCTTCTAGAAGGGACTCATTAAATATTGGTTTACGAAACAAAATTTTAAGAGCAGATTTTATTCTTGATATCTTTTTAAAGCCAACTGGTGGTTCTGTAAATAGTTCGCATATCTCATCGGCTGTCATACCAAATGCAAAACAACTTGCAACAATAGAGCCTGCTGAAGAACCGGCTACGCGAGTCACTTCTATAATATCCTTTTCTTCGAGTATTCTTAATGCTTTTACTGCTCCAATTAAAGCAAATATCTTTGCCCCCCCTCCTTGAAATGCAACTTGTACCTTCTTTGTCATAAAAATTAATTTCCATGTAATAGATTTAGATGACACATCTTAGTTATATCAGCAAATTAAAGCAAAGCATAACTTCGAAAAATTTATTTTTTAGGCAAAACTATAGGCAATGTAACAAATATTTATTTTTTCCAAGCTTTTTAAGAATGTGATTAAATGTCTTTATGCTTTTCTCGAGTCTTAATAAGTAAAAATTAATTTCGGGCTTGTAAGCCAAGCATTATCGGTTTTAATCAATCAAAAAATCATTTCATCAATGAACCGTGAAGTTGGTACATAAGTGGATAGACTGATATAAATGTATTTAATGGTGTATTATAGGGACTCCTAAATCCACTCATAATCGATTGGTTGGGGTTCTGCCATAGTTATCCCTCTGGGGAAGTCCCTCCGGGCCCACTTTTGATTGAATGACAAGCACCAATTTCAAAACCACATTGATCTTAGATTGATGTGGTTTTTTTGTTTAGACAAAGGGATAGATATTGATCAGAAGGCTCATTATTGTCAGACCAATCAATCAAGATCCGCAATCAGAATTTATTCTTTTTTCTTCCCCTTCTCCGCCATTCCTTTAAATGCCTCTAAGAAATCCATTGGCAATGGTAAAAACGCAAAAGTGGCGTTTTCTTCGCTGATTTCATTCATGGTTTGAAGGAATCGAAGTTGTAATGCAGCAGGTGCGGTCTCGATCATTTTGGCGGCGTCAACCAGTCGCTCAGCAGCCTGGAATTCACCTTCGGCATTAATAACTTTCGCACGACGATCACGCTCGGTTTCTGCCTGACGCGCCATTGCACGTTTCATGTTTTCCGGAAGGACTACATCACGAACTTCTACCGAAACCACTTTTATCCCCCATGGATCAGTCTGACGATCGATAATTTCCTGAATGTTTTTATTCACTTTTTCCCGATTAGCGAGGAGTTCATCCAATTCTACCTGACCAACGATACTTCTCAGTGTAGTTTGTGCCAACATGGAAGTGGCGTGAATGTACTGCTCAACCTGAATCACGGCAGCTTCTGCATCCACTACCCTAAAGAAAGTGATGGCATCCACGTTTACAGTCACGTTGTCTTTGGTAATTACTTCCTGCTTATCCACGTTGATGGTAAGTACACGAAGATCTACTTTTTCAATGCGATCAATGAACGGAATCAGAATGATTAATCCCGGACCTTTCACGCTGTTAAATTTACCGAGCCGAAATACCACAGCTCGCTCATATTCCCGCAGGATTTTGAAAATTTGTGGTGCCAGCAGCACCAGAAATACGATAACGGTGATTACCCAAATCAGGTAACCCGATAAAACTTCAGTCATGTCCATGATTGTTCTCCTTTTCTGATTGTATTGAACGAACGGTTACAGTGAGCCTATGAAAATTGACGATCTCACACCATTCGCCTTCTTTAATTTCTTCTCCGGTAGTAACAGCGTTCCAGTATTCTCCGGCAACAAAAACTTTTCCACCTGATGGTGAAACCGTATCAGTAACCTCTGCTTTCTTCCCAATAAGTGATTCCAATCCTGTACGGTTTTCTGTGAACTGAGCTTTAATTCCAGAGGTGGCAATCCATCCGAAGAAAACCACCATCAAGATAGTCGCGGGAACCAGCCAGTACCAGTCTAACTGCATTTCTTTAGGGAAATCCTGAAAGAGCATCAAAGCTCCCAGAAAAAATGAAACGGCTCCTCCGGTTAATAAAATTCCAAACGTGGGAGTGAAAGCTTCAATCACAAACAAAGCGATTGCCAATCCAATGAGTACAAATCCCGCAATATTTATGGGCATAGCTGCCGATCCGTATAAAACAAGTACCAGAGCAATTACACCGGCAACTCCCGGTACAATTGCTCCGGGATTGGTGACTTCTCCTACAATTCCGTAAATAGCAATCATTGTTAAAATCAGCATTACTTCCGGTCGCATAATAAAACTGAAAAACGTTTCTGCCAGACTTTCTTCCAGTTTGTTGATGGTCGCTGATTTGGTTGCTAGAATTTTTTCTTCGACTTCCATTCCGTCAATTTGATGAAGCAGGGAATCTAAGTTTTCAGAAACAAGATCGATGACATTCAATTCGAGTGCTTCCGTTTCTGTGATGGCTTCACCATCCCGGACAGCAGAAATTGCCCAATCAGCATTTCGACCTCTTTCCCTGGCTATATTTTCTATGAAGCTTTCGGAGTAATTAAAAATTTTCTTTTTCATAACGGAATCCTGCTCTCCACCTCCCATAGAAACGGGAGAAGCTGCACCGATAGTCGTGGTTGGAGCCATTGCTGCGATATGTGCTGCAAGTGTGATAAAGGTTCCGGCGCTTCCGGCATTTCCTCCGGATGGAGTTACATAAACTACAATCGGCATTTCAGAAGCCAGCATATCCTGAACAATATCCTGAGTAGAAGAAAGTAATCCTCCGGGTGTATCCAATTCAATAATTAAAGCTTCATCGTTTCGGTTAATGGCTTCTTCAAATCCACGACGAATATAATTGGTTGTGGTTGGTCCGATTGCTCCCTGAATGGAAATAACGGTTACCGATGGATTAGTTTTTGAGCTATCAGTCTGAGCCCAAAGTGATTTTGAATCTGCAAGAAAAATAAAGCAGACTGAAAGAAGAGCAGCTATTTTTGCTAAGTAACTCATATTGATACAATGAGTTTGGAGTTTTAAAGGTTCCTGATGAAGTCAGGATATAAGTAACTCAATTAAGTTACTTTTCGATTGAATTCAAAAATTCAGACCATTCTTTGGTTCCTAAATATTCAGATAGCTTTTTCCCGGGACATAAAGTCTCTGCATAGTCTTTATGCGTTTTGATCTTGGATGAAGGAACAGATTTAAGATCTGCAAGATACTTAGTGACTGTTTTTAATGATTCAATCTGTTCTTCACGAACTTCCTGCTCTTCAAAATTCCCTAACAAAACAACGAGTGCATGTCCGGTGGGATCGTAAGCGGTGTTGGTGTCTCCACGATAATGAAGTGGGCGACCTTCGTAGATTTTTCCGTCGCGGGCAACTACATAATGATAAGGGATGTCATTCCATTTTCGATCAGAGCGGCTCCAGCTTTGTAAACCTCTTAAATACTGAATAGTGTTTTTATCTTCGGGAAAAATTTCTCCACCGTGATGAATAGTGATGTAAGAAATTTCATGTTCAAGGCTTGCATCCACAGAATCAGTTCCTCCCCAATCTTCCTGAGTGATCAGCCAATCCTGAGCTGATAATTGGTTAGTTGTAAGCACTAAAGAGAGAGAAATCAGAAAATACTTTAGCATAACCGCAGGTTTCTTTGAGGGTTTTCTTCTAATGATGTGTACAAGGTACAAATAACAAATAATAATCAAACAGGAGATTGTCATGAGAAAGACGATGTTAACCTCATTCATTTTATTGCTCACTTTAAGTTTTACCGTTCAGGCCCAGAATAGCGAAAGAGCCGAACGCAGAGCTGAAATGAAAGAAAGAATGGAAACGCGAATGGCTTATCAAAATCAGGGTGACCGAAAACAAAAACGAATGTTTTCAGCTCTTGATCTGAGTGAAGAACAAAAAGAGCAGATCAAAGGAATTATGCTTGAAGGGAAAAAAGAAGCCATTCCGGTCCAAAATGAATTGAGAGAAAAAAGAGCAAGAATGAGAACACTGTCTTCCGGTGATACTTACGATACAGAAGCTTTAAAAGAAGTAGCAGATGAAATGGCGCAACTTCACGCATCGCTGAAGAAGATTCACATCGAGAAAAAAGGAGATATTCGCGCCTTACTTACAGATGATCAAAAAGTAATTTTTGATTCCATACCGGACAGAAGAGAGCGAATGAAAAAAAGAATAGCCCGAAGAAATAAATAATAATACCCACAAACGCATAATAGTAGTAAAGAGAGGAAAGCCACTTTTCGAAAGGAGAGTGGCTTTTTTAATTCCCAAGAAACTCAAACACTCTTTCTAAGTACAGATCCTTATTTTTCAGGATTGCAAGCGCATGGCGACTATTCTCGATATTCAGAATATTAGCTTTTGTATTGGCAGCTTCTTTCATACGCCTCGCCATAGATAAAGGTGTATAAACATCTGAATCTGAGGAGATCAATAAGATCTCATCGCAATTTTTGGTGGATTTTAATTGATATTCAAAATCAGTGTATTCCCGATACTGTGGGAGAAAGATATACATGAATTTCAGTATGCGGTAAGGAATTGGGTAATGAACCCAAAATTCCAACAAGTTAACCGGGGCACTTTCAAGAATTACTTTTTTGAAGGGATTATCCGGTTGCTTTAATGCATGTGAAGCCCAATTGCATCCAAAAGAAATTCCATGGAGAAAATATTTTGAATCTGGGAAAGTGTTAAGCATAAAGTTTCTTGCGGCTAAAATATCATGGTGATAATCCCAGTTTCCCATTTCACTTTCACCAAATCCGTTGAAATCGAAAATTACCACATTATATCCGTTTTGAAGCAGGGCATCGGCATAACCTGTTTTAAGGAATTCACCTTTTGCAGGTTTTCCCATGGGATGAGCAAGTAAAATAGTTCCTTTCTCCGAATCACTTTCTTTGGATCTGTACCAAACAGCAAGATTTGCTCCGGTTTTGCTTTGAATGCGAGTTTTTTCCCAAAGATTCGATTCCTTTCCGCTTAATGGATTTTTCCATTCCACCATAAAGCGACCGAAAAAAGGTTTCTTAAGAACTTTATAGAAAACTTTCATCTATGTGAATCAGGAATTAATGAGATCAATCAGTTCTTGCTTACTCAGTGACTTCGCATAAATTTTCTCACCAACATCCATGATTTTACTTTCGGATAATTGTCCAACAAAAACAGAATCAAAGCCGATGTCTTCCAGCAACTGTTTTGTTTTGTTTTTTGCTTTCTCATTATCCGTAGCAAAAGGTATAGCTAACCGGTTAGCTCCACTTTGGAAAGCGCGCTCTTTCAAATGAGCGGAGTAAATTGTGTTGAATGCTTTAACTATTGTACTTTTGGGAAAATATTCAGCTGTGTATTCTGATGCTGTTTTTGAATCATCATCTCTTACTTTTTGCGCCAATTCTCCGTCTCTTTCCGGATAAGGATTAGCTGCATCGATTATAATTTTTCCTGCAAGCTCATCTTTAAACTCATCAGAAATCTTTTCGATGGCGTTAAATGGAGGTGCATATAGAATAATTTCTCCGAAGGAGACTGCATCAGCAACGGTTCCAGTTTGGCTACTTTCACCTGCTTCCTCCACAAGGTGCTGAAGCTTATTAGGATTTCTGGAGCTGAAAAGTACGTTATGTCCGGCTTTTGAGAAGTGTATCCCAAGATTCCCGCCGATGGCTCCTGAGCCGATAATTCCAATTTTCATAATTATATTCTGTAGTTACCAGTTAATTTCCTTCCCATCTCTGTAAAATCCACCGGAAGGTCCATCATTTTCCAAAGTTGCCGCCCACACAATTCCCGAAGCTCCTTCTTCTACGGATCGGGGAGCAGCTTGACCGCCCATTTCAGTACGGACCCAACCGGGACAAACGGCGTTAACTTTTATTTCATCTTCCTCAAGTTCAGCAGCAAGTTGGATGGTAAGCATGTTGAGTGCGGCTTTGCTTGTGGAGTAAGCCGGAGTTCCGGGAGTTACATCCTGCAAAGAACCAGCTCCACTTGAGACGTTTACAATTCTTGGTTGATCGCTTTTTCTGAGCAATGGAATTAAAGCAACACTTAACTTCCACGGCGCAATAAAATTTGTTTGATTGGCTTCTTCAACAATTTTCCAATCAGGACTTATCGCTTTATTTCCCTGATCATAATGCACACCAGCGTTGTTAACGAGCACATCCAGTTTTCCGAATTCCGATTCAATATAATTGGCGATTGCTGAAATGTGGTTTTCATCGTTTACGTCAAGCAGATGGTATAAAACTTCTAAGCCTTCTTCAGCAAGTCCATCTACTGCTGCCTGACATTTTTCAGGTTTTCGACCTGTTAAAATAACTTTGTAATCTTTATTTGCCAGTTGGCGAACGGTTTCAAGACCAAGTCCACGATAGGCTCCGGTTACTAATGCTACAGGTTGACTATTCATAAGAAATTAATTTGTAGTTCAAATATGAAAATCAAATGAAAGGATAAATAATTCCTTAAACCGCTCTTCCAATCTCAAGAATATCACTTAACACTCCTGCTGCCGTAACCTCTTTCCCTGCTCCGGGTCCCTGAATTACGATGGGTGACTCAGCGTATCGCTTAGAGTGAATCTGAATCAAATTGTCAGTTCCGGAAAGTCCGCCAAGCGGGGAATCAGCGTGTACTTCCTGAATTCCGATTTTTATTCCTTCAGTAGAAAACGTCCCGGTATATCGCAATTTCTTGTTATTTACCAATGCCTTGCTGTTTCGGTTTTTCCAGAATTCATCGAAATCAGAAAGCCTTTCTAAAAACTTTTCCAGAGATAAATGTTTGAGCTCTTCAGGAATCAAAGATTCAACTTCAATATCACTTCGTTCAAAATTATAACCGCTTGTGCGAGCAAGAATCAAAAATTTTCGGGCTACGTCTTCGCCGGATAAATCGTCTCTTGGATCGGGCTCGGAATAGCCAAACTCTTTTGCATTTCGTACGATTTCACTGAAGTTTTTCCCGATTTGGAGTTGGTTAAAGATATATGTCATTGTTCCGGAAACCACTCCCGTTATTTTGGTGATTTCGTCCCCGCTTTCTACCAACCCTTTTATGGTTTTTATTACCGGAAGTCCCGCACCAACCGCAGTTTCAAATTTGTACAGAGAAACTCCTCTTGCCGGAAAAGAGCTAAGTTTATCAAAATAGCTTTGATCAAATGTATTGGCTTGTTTACTTGGAGTGGCAACATGAACTCCATGAGACAGGAGTTTAACATATTGTGTGGCAGCAACTTTACTGCCGGTAGCATCAACAAAAATTAACGGCTCTTTATTCTGATGAATGAGTAAGTCAGTCAATTCCTGCCAATCTAACTCATGTTCAGAATGTAACAGCTGAGTTTTGATTTCTGCATTTTCAGGATCCCAGACTATGTTTTTACTGTCACAAACTCCAATAATGTTCAGTTTATATTTATGATGATCTAAATCACGGATAAGTTTAATAAGTGTCCCGCCTACTGCTCCAACTCCGGCAATAAAGACGGATAATGATTTAATTTTTGAGTTAAGATTTTGAGTTTTTTCAGAAGATTTGGTTAGAGTAATGTTCATTGCTTTGAGAGAGTAGAATAAAAGTTTTTTAAATGTTGATTAATCTGATTGAATTCAATCAGGAATGCGTCGTGTCCATGCGGAGAGTCAATTTCTTGTAAAATGGCATTAGGAATTAACTGCGCCAACTGCTTCTGCTCGTGCACGGGATAAAGGAGATCAGAATTAATTCCAACCACTATTGTCGGGATATTGATCTGCCTAAGGGCTGATTCGATTGAATCCCGATTTCTCCCAACATCATGAGTATCCATAGCTTTTGAGAGCGTGATATAAGAGTTAACATCAAAACGGGATGAAAGTTTTTGCCCCTGATATTCTAAATAGGATTCGACTTCGAAAAGACTCTTCGATTGGTTAAAGTTACGACCAAATTTGTGTTCATAGTTCTGAGCTGATCTGTAGGTGATCATTGCAAGAGATCTTGCTGCTTCTAAACCTTTTTTAGGTGGTTTATCCGGTTCGTAAAATCCATTTCTCCAGTTTTTATCCGCATAGATAGCTTGCCGTTGTGCATGGCTTATTCCAATTGCCCAGGGAGAATGCGACGCTCCCATTGCAATCAAAGCCATAGATTTTATTCTTGAATCCAATAAACCGAATTCTAATGCAATCATACCGCCCATGGAGCCTCCAATTGCTAATTCTACTGAATTAATTTCAAGCTGATCCAACAAGAGTTGTTGAGATTGGACAACATCTCTGATCGTAATCTCAGGAAAGTCTGCCTGATAAGGTTTTCCGGAATCAGGATTTATTGAAGCTGGTCCGGTAGAGCCATAACAGCTTCCCAGATTATTGATGCATAAAACAAAATGTCGGCTTAAGTCAATGATCCCATCATCAGCAAAAAGTCCTGAAAACCAATCCTTGGCATCAGAATTTCCTGTTAATGCGTGACAAATCAGGATTACATTGTCCCGGGTTTCATTGAGAGTTCCCCAACTATGCCAGGCAAGATCAATAGAATTAAAATCAAACCCGGACTCGGTTGTCCAGGCTCGATTAATATTAGTGATATTAGATTCGTTACTCATTTTTGAATTATTAAACTGTAACCAGCTCCTGAGACTTGACCAATGCCTGCTCAAAATCTTCAATGATGTCATCGATATGTTCAATTCCTACAGAAACCCGGATCAAGTCGCCTCTTACTCCGGTTGCTGCCTGTTCGGTTTCAGTTAATTGTTGGTGGGTTGTTGAGGCAGGGTGAATAACCAGCGTTTTTGCATCGCCAACATTAGCAAGATGACTCGCTAATTCCACATTTTCGATGAATAAACGAGCAGTATCAAATCCACCTTTTACACCGAATGTGAATACCGATCCGAAATGATCTTTTTTGAGATACTTCTTGGCTCGCTCATGATAGTCATGCTCCGGAAGTCCGGTGTAATTCACCCAATCCACCAGTTCATGTTGTTGTAAAAACTCAGCCAGTTTTTGTGCATTTTGATTGTGACGTTCCACTCTTAATGACAGAGTTTCTAATCCCTGCAAGAGTAAAAAACTATTGAAAGGAGATTGTGAAGAACCGAAATCACGGAGTCCTTCAACCCGAGCACGAATTGCAAAAGCGATATTTCCGAAAGGACCTTCATCACCGAAAACTTCCCAGAAATTTAATCCATGATATCCGGGAGAAGGCTCACTAAAGAGAGGATATTTTCCATTTCCCCAGTTGAAGTTTCCGGCATCTACGATCACCCCACCAATGGAAGTTCCGTGTCCACCGATCCATTTTGTAGCTGATGAGGTCACTACGTTTGCTCCATGCTTAATCGGTTGAACTAATGCTCCACCGGCTCCAAAAGTATTATCAACAATCAGTGCGATATCATGTTTTTTTGCCAAAGCGGATAATCCTTCAAAGTCAGCGACATTTCCCCGCGGATTACCAATGGATTCTACATAAAGCGCTTTGGTGTTTTCATCGATATGTTTTTCGAAATGCTCTACAGTATCCTCTTCTGCGAAGTGAACATTAATTCCCAATCTCGGAATAGTGACTTTAAACTGATTATACGTTCCACCATAAAGATTTTGTGTGGATACAATATTGTCGCCTTTTTGGGCAAGATTGGTTATTGCCAAAAACTGGGCAGCTTGTCCCGATGAGGTAGCAACAGCGGCAGCTCCTCCTTCCAAAGCAGCGATACGTTTTTCAAACACATCCGTAGTTGGATTCATGATTCGGGTATAAATATTTCCGAATTCACGGAGTCCAAACAGGCTGGCAGCGTGTTCCGTATCCTGAAAGTTATACGATGTAGTTTGGTAAATAGGGACCGCTCTCGATCCTGTTGTTGGATCCGGTTCTTGTCCAGCATGTAATTGAAGTGTTTCGAATTTTTGAGTACTCATTTTTTGTATTTGTTTTGTTGTTAAAAATAAAAAGCCCCTTTCGGGGATGAGTCCGAAAGAGGCTTACAAATACAAGCAGAGCTCTTCGCACTCATCTTTCTCCGACCATTGTCGGAGCAGGATGTAGCACCTTTCTCCGACTATTGTCGGAGCGGTTGCCAAGGCTTCGCAGGACCTGATCCCTCCACCTTTCTTGATGAGAATGCATGATGTAAAAGAACGAATGAAACTAATGCGCAATAAAAAAGTCCTTCAGATCATACACTCTAAAGGACTTCGAAAAATTTTCTAAATACGGATCCCTTAGTGTAGTGCTTGCATTCGGCAACACATACACATCATAATTCGGGTAGTATTTTGTTGGATTAGTTTCATTGCACAAAGATTAAGGCTAAGATGATTCTAAATCAACACCGATTTGTAAATTTATTTTTGGGGCTCAGAAATGAGGGGCTGATCGGTTTCAGGAAATGATTCAATAGCCCAAATTTCGAACCATATTCTCATTCTCTCTCCAGTTGTCACGTACTTTTACGTGCAGATCCAGAAATACTTTTCGACCAACAAAATCCTCAATAGACTTTCTGGCTTCAATGCCAAGCTTCTTAATTGCTTTGCCGCCTTTTCCAATTAGCATTCCTTTTTGGGAATTTCGATTTACAATCACTTCTGCGTTGATGTAATCGAGATCGTCTCGCTCTTCGTACATGATAACCTCTACAGTAGCAGAGTATGGTATTTCTTCATGATATTGGAGAAAAATTTGCTCACGAATTAATTCAGAAGCAAAGAACCGAACCGGGTGTTCGCTGAGTTCATCCTTTGGATAGAAAGGAGGTCCCGGAGGAAGCAGATTTCTGATTTCATCCATCAGTTTATCTACTCCGGTTCTGTTTAACGCAGAAACTGAAACTGTAGAATTAAAGCTGAAGTAATCGTTCAGATTTTTCGAAAGTTTTTGGATTTGTTCTTCAGTTGCCTGATCATTTTTGTTTACTACAAGAACTACCGGTTTTTTCATCTGTTTCAGCGAGTCGAAAGCATATTCCGGCATATTATCTTCATTAGCATCTACTATAAAAATAATGAGATCTGCATCTTTTTCTGCTTTTTCCACGAAGCGCATCATTGCTTTTTGCAGCTCATACTTGGGATGAATAATTCCGGGTGTATCCAAAAAGATCATCTGTAAATTTTCTTCTGAATGAATCCCGATAATCTGATGTCGCGTAGTTTGAGCTTTATGAGTGGTAATGGAAAGTTTGGTTCCCAGAATTTGATTCATCAACGTGGATTTACCCGCATTGGGTTTGCCTACAATGGCGATGTATCCTGATTTGTGAGGATTCTCAGAGTTAGGCATTTTTTCCCAAAATCCTCAAATAATTTTTAACTGTTGTTTCCAATCCATCGAAAAGTGCATCGCTGATTAACGCATGACCAATGCTAACTTCATTCAGATGAGGAACAGTATCAATAAATTTCCCGAGATTTTGCTGATTTAAACCATGTCCTGCATTTACTTTGATACCAAGTTTATGAGCCTGTTCCGCAGCTTTTTTTAATCTCGATAGTTCTTCATTCGCTTCTGTTTCAGAATCTGCATTCGCATAGTTGCCGGTATGTAATTCTATAGCATCTGTGCCTAATTCATGTGCTGCTTCAATATCCTTCTTATTCGGATCTAAAAATAAACTTATTTCGATATCGGTTTCTCTGATTGTCGGAAAAACTCTGGTTTTAAAATCATCGAAAACTACTTCCATATTCAGTCCACCTTCCGTGGTGAGTTCTTCTCTTCCTTCAGGAACAAGTGTACATAAATGAGGGTCTGTTTTTTTTAATATTTCTAACATTTCATCTGTAGCTGCCATTTCGAAATCAAGCGTTCCTTTAACCGCTTTTTTTAATTCAGCTACATCCTCATCTCTGATGTGTCTTCGGTCCCCCCGTAAATGAAAGACAATTCCGGAAGCTCCGGCTTGCTCACAAATTTTTGCAGCTTCCACAGGGCTTGGGTAACCTTCGCCCCTGGCATTTCTCAGAGTTGCAACATGATCAATATTAACCAGTAATCGCATTAGGTTTATTTAATTTAGCGTAGATTTTATATCGATTTATATTAAATTGAAGATAAGAATTAAAAGGCAGCTTTTTCATCTAAAGAAGAATTGCAATGTCGGTAAAATATATACTGGTTTTGTGGGTACTGATTTCGGCATGTGGAATGGTAAAAAGGGGGACTATACCATGGGAGGAACGGGCAAAAAAAGAATCTTTACCGAAGGAAGAAGTTAGCTCAAAGCCAGAAGCTGCAGTTGCTATTACGCCAACATTCACGAAAAGTGAACGAAAAGTAAGAGATAAGTTAGACGAAGCTTTTAAAGACTGGCAGGGAGTACCTTACTTATTAGGGGGAACCGATTTTGACGGAGTAGATTGTTCGGGATTTCTTCAAGCTGTATTTGCTGATTACTTCGGAGTTCAACTTCCAAGAGTGACTCATGATCAAATGAAGGAAGGAAAGTCTGTAAAGAAAGATAATATCAAAATAGGGGATATCGTCTTTTTTCGGACAGGAAAAAATACAATGCATGCCGGCGTGATGATTAACAGCCAGCAGTTTATGCACGCCTCAACCAGTTCGGGAGTAATGATTTCTGCATTGCAGGAGAGGTATTGGAGTGATGCTTATCTGACAACAAGAAGGATACTTTAAAATTTGATGTTTTTACCGACAATACAGAGAGTAAAGGAAAAGTATGTTTGATTTAAAAGACCCGGAAAAAATATTTACGCTGGCTATTGTTGGGTTGATCTCGCTAATTGTTGGTACACAGATAATTACAGTCTTATCAGTGAAAGATCGGTCCGATGAAACAAGAATCATTAATCTTGCCGGGCGACAAAGAATGTTAAGCCAGGTGATTCTGAAAAAAGCATACGAGATTCAAGACTATGAGGATGAGTTATTAATAAACAGTCTGAAAGAAGATGCCAGACTTTGGAATAGAGTACAGAATGGGCTTGAATTCGGCGATGAGAACCTGCAGCTAAATCCAGAAACATTTGAAAGTGTAGATTCCTTATTTATTGCAATGCGACCATATCATGAGGTAATGTATAATGCCGTGATTGGCTTAGGTGATATTGAGGAAATTGATGGCATTTTACAGACTCTTAAAGAAAATGAGCCAGAGTATCTCGAGTTAATGGATGCGGCAATTTTTGCTTTTGAAAATGAGTCTGAAGAAAACAACGCTAAAACAGCTACTTATAAGCTAATTTTATTTTTTATAATCTTGCTGATTACAGGAGGTCTGGGGTTTATTTTCATCAGGCCGCTAAGCAAAAAGATTAAAACAGAGCTCTCCTCGGAAGTCCTTGAAGCCAAAAAGCATTTTAAAACTTTGTTTGAAGATTCCGGAATAGGCATTGCCTTCGTAAATCCGGAAGGGAAATTGTTCAGGATTAATAATTTCTTTTGCGAGCTTTTAGGCTATTCGGAAGAAGAAATGCTGAGCATGACATTTCCTGAATTTACACATCCCGATGATCTTGAAAAAGATTGGGACTTATTTACCGAAATGGTAGAAGGGGACAGGAACTACTATCAGATTGATAAAAGGTATTACCATAAAAACGGAAACATAATATGGGTAACTTTATCTGTATCAAAGGTTATTGATGAAGAAGGAGGTCTGGATTATGTGATCGCAATGATTCAGGATATTACAGAAGAGAAAAAATTTGCAGCAGATATAGTCGATTTTGAGAAAATCATTGAAATTTCAAAAGAAATTAGTGGCATAATTCCCTGGATTATTGATTTTGAGAATAATGATGAGATATATGGTCAGGAGTTACTCGATTTTTACGAGATAAAAGAAAGACCTGAAAATCTGACCAAAGATGTTTTAAATCTGGTTCATAAAGATGATGTAGAGAAAGTAAAACAAGCTTTTTATGAGGCTGACAAACGTAAAACCCATGGAAAGTTGAATATAGAGTGGAGCTTAAGTCAGGTAAAAAAAATCATGTTCTTTCAATAGTATCTGAGATACAAATTAATAAGCAAGGAAAAGTTACCAGAATAATAGGAACTACTCAGGATATTACAGAGCAGCGAAGAGTTGAGTTTGAATTGAAAGAAAAGGCAAGACTACTTGAAGAAGCTCAAAAGATTGCAAAGCTGGGAAACTGGCAATGGGATATGATCAAGGATGAAATAACATGGTCAGATCTGAACTACGAAGTTTTTGGTATGCCCAAATCATTTAAACCAAACTTTGAAGATCTGAATGCGATTATTCATCCCGATGACAGGCAGCCTTTTCAAAAAGATGTAGAAACCGCCATAGCGGAAAACAGGGATCATGATTTTGTTCATCGCATTGTTTTGAAAGAGGGAAAAGAGATTAGATACATTCATGAGCGAGGAAAAGTGTTTTATAATGAAGATGGGAAACCTATAAGAATGGCGGGTACTTCTCAGGATGTAACGGCAGCCAATGAAAAGGAGGCGAAGTTGGAAGCTCAAAAAACTGAGCTCAATGCAATTAATGAAAAACTGCAACTATCGGTCGAAGCAGGACAGGTAGCTATATGGATATGGGATCTGGAAACAAATGAACTTGATTGGAATGATCAGGCGTACAAGGTATTTGGTGTAGATAAAAAAAATTTCGAACCTACTTTTGAAAACTTTGCCACAATGATACATCCCGAGGATATCATCATTGTACGAGAAGCAACGGAAAAATCGATAAAAACCGGAGATACTTTTGATATCGAGTTTAGGTTTATCTGGCCTGATGGTGAGGTTAGAAACCTTAGTGGCAGGGGGGATGTGGTATTTGACGAAAAGGGCAATCCTGAGAAAATGATCGGGATTAATCTGGATATTACAGAACGCGTAAAATTATATGAGCAATTAAAGAGTCAGGAAAGACAGTTACGAAGTTTTGTACAACAAGCCCCGGTAGCGGTGGCGATGTTTGACAATGAAATGCGTTACATAACAGCCAGCAATGAATGGTTTAAGCACAATAAGATTGAACAGAAGAATATCGTGGGGCAATCTCATTATGAAGTAATACCTGAGGTTAGAGAGCGTAAAGATTGGCTGGAAATACATAAAAGAGTTCTGAAAGGAGAGGAAATCTCCCGCGCAAAGGATCAGTTTGCCACAAAGGATGGAGAGAAAATATGGCTTAACTGGAAAGCTATACCCTGGTACAGCGTTGAAGGAGAAATCGGGGGCATGATTATGTATGTATCAGATATCTCAAAAGATGTAGAATATACTTCGCAATTAGAAAATGAGGTGAGCGAAAGAACTCTCCAAGTGAGAGAAAAAGCTAAAGAGCTCAAAGAAACCAATGAAGAACTTGAGTCATTCAGTTACACCATTTCTCATGATTTAAGGGCACCACTACGTTCAATAAATGGATTCAGCGATATTTTACTGGAAGAATATGCCGGGCAGTTAGATGATGAGGGTAAGCGCTTGATGAATATCGTAAAGCAAAGTGCAGTAACCATGGGCAATTTGATCGATGACATTCTCGACTTCTCACGATTGGGTAGAAAATCACTTCAAAAAACCGATATCGATATGAATATGTTGGTAGAAAGTATTTGCGCAGAAGAGGTTGGTAATTATGGTGAAGAGAAGTGCAACGTGAATATTACCGAACTACCAAATGCCAAAGGAGATATTTCTTTAATTAAACAGGTGGTTACAAATCTTGTGTCTAATGCGTTTAAATACTCTTCTCATAATGAACTGATAAAAATAGACATAGACTCATACAAAAAAGATAAAAAAAATGTATATTCGTTTCGGGATAATGGAACCGGATTTAAAATGGAATACCATGATAAAATGTTTGGTGTATTTCAAAGGTTGCATTCTACAAAAGAATTTGAGGGAACTGGAGTAGGATTGGCAATAGTTAAAAGAATAATCAATAAACATGGTGGAGATGTGTGGGCAGAAAGCGAACCCGGAAAAGGGTCAACTTTCTTTTTCTCCTTACCGGAAAACTAACAAGTATGGATGTAAATAAAACAGTAGAAATACTATTGGTAGAAGACAGCGATCAGGATGCTGAATTAGCTATGCGATCGCTAAAAAAAAACAACATCAGTAATAAAGTAACTCGTCTTAAAGATGGAGAAGAAGCGCTCGAATTTCTTTTTGGCACAGGAGACTTTGAAGGAAGAAGTATTCACAATCAGCCAAGAGTGATTTTATTAGATTTAAAAATGCCGAAAGTGGATGGTCTTGAGGTGCTTAAAAGAATTCGTTCTCATGACGAGACTAAAAACATCCCGGTGGTAATGCTTACTTCTTCAAAAGAAGAACAGGATTTAGTAGAAAGTTATGAACTTGGAGTAAACAGTTTTATCGTTAAGCCCGTAGCGTTCGAGACATTTATGAAAGCCGTAAAAGACATTGGATTTTACTGGATGATTTTAAATGAGCTCCCTTAAATATCACTAAAAACAGACTGCTAATACTGTGGCCATAAAACTTTTAATTGTAGAGGATTCCGCATTAGATGCTGAGCTCATCAAGCGAGAGCTTGTTGATATGCAGGATGACTTCGAGATAAAAGTAGTGGCCGATAAGTCTGAGTTTGAAAAGATTTTAGTAAGTTGGAATCCGGATTTAATTATATCTGATTATGATCTTCAGGTTTTTTCCGGTAAAGATGTATTGGTTACTGCAAAGGCTCTCAGGCCCAATATTCCTATAATAATTCTTTCAGGTGGCATTTCCAGAAAACAGGAAATTATAATGCTTGAGAACAGAGCAAATGATGTACTTACGAAGGATAACTTAAAGCGCCTTCCATACGCAATAAGTAGAATTCTGAGAGAGCAAAAAGATAAAGAAAGGCTGAATAGTACTTTATACGAATTAGCCGGTAACCTCGACTTTCAGGAAGCGTTATCAGAAATATCATTGATTTTCAATTCCCAGAATGGTTTTGAGGAAAAAATGAACGAAGCGCTCAAAGTGTTAGGGCAAATAGCAAATGTCTCCAGAGTGTACGTTTTCGAAGATTTTGATGAAGGAAAGAAGGCAAAAAACACATTTGAATGGTGTGCGGAGAATGTTGAGCCTCAGATAGATTTGTTAGAAGATTTGATTTATGACAGAGATGTTCCTTCATGGAAGTCAATTTTTGCAGAAGGAGGATGTATTCAAACTTCAGATATACATACACTCCCTAACGATATAGTCAAAATTTTAGAGCCTCAGGATATTAAAGCTCTGATTGTATATCCGTTACATGTTAAGGGAGACTATTTTGGTTTTATAGGGTTTGATGAGACTCGTGTGCAGAGAGAATGGAGTGAATCCGAAGATAAACTACTAAAATCAACTTCCGGTATCATCGCTAATGCTTATGTCCGTTATCAGTTAGATCAAAAGCTTCGTAAATCAAATGATCGGTTGAGCAAGCTACTCGAGGAAAAAGAAATACTGGTTAGCGAGGTTCATCACAGAGTAAAGAATAATCTCGCACTGATTTCAAGTTTTCTGCAGTTGGACCAAATGGGTATGGGAGTGAAAGAAGAAAAAGACATTGTATCTGCAAACATTCTCAGGATTAAATCCATTGCGGTAATCCATGAGATAATTTACGAATTAGGAAATTTTTCTAATCTGTCTGTAAAAGAAACACTGGAGAGGGTTTTGAAGGAGAGTTTCATGCAGGAAAGAATTTCAGATGTAAATGTATCAGTTACATGTTATGAGGACGACATTAAGTTTAACATTAACCAAGCTGTTCCGTTTTCTTTATTAATCAGCGAATTAATTTTCGAAGCATTCAGAGTTGTTGAAGAAAAATCTTACAAACCTCAGGAAGAATTAAAGGCTGAGATTAAACAAGACGAAGTGAATATCTCTGTTAATCTGTATGATAAGGACTTAACAAGGGTGACGGATTTATTGCTCGCAGACAACGAGTTAAATTTTTCGGAAATATTCAATGTGCTCGCAAAGCAATTAGGAGCATCAATAGAAGTTGATACAAAAGCTGAAGCCATTAAAATCGAATTCAGCTATCGTGATGTAAAGGGTTCCAGCAGTGCATTGGTGAACTAAAGAGTTATCTGTTTTCAGATAAATGCCTCATCATTTTTTCATACTCGGGGGACAGCTCTACTTTTCGTCTTGCCATCATAGCTTTCATTACTTCTAAAGCTTTTTCAAACCGAAATTCAGGATTTTCTTTTCCATCCAACCATGTAAAAGAGGGAATATATTTTGGTGGAAAATCCGATGTGAAGA
The DNA here is from genome assembly GCA_965267565.1 of Balneola sp. Classification (GTDB taxonomy): domain Bacteria; phylum Bacteroidota; class Rhodothermia; order Balneolales; family Balneolaceae; genus Balneola. Next base: position 1,349,948 of record OZ254085.1, on the reverse strand, counting down.
TGTTCGAAGAAACACCACAGGTAGTACCGGTAGCCAACATACAATTAATGGAAGTTTTGGAGTGGTCGCCCATTACCGTCCCAAAAAACTGAAAACCTACTTTATAAGGTTTTTTTGTGTCCCAATCCTGTATTCTTACAAAATCATAATTATTTTTGAGGTTAGAAGTATTAGTGTCGGCTCCAAGATTACACCATTGTCCGAAAATAGAATTTCCTACAAAGCCATCGTGGGCTTTATTAGTATAAGAGTGGAATATCGAATGAGAAACTTCACCACCTACTTTACATACAGGTCCAATGGTTGTCCCGTCATAAATTCTGGCTTTCATTTTAACAGTGGCTCCGTCACAAATTGCAACAGGTCCCTTTAAAACCGCTCCGGCCTCAATAGTAGCATTTTCGCCTACATAAACCGGACCATTATCAGCCATAATAATTACTCCGGGTTCTACAAGTGCAGATTCCGCTATATATATCTGCTCCGGGTTCGAAAATGTGATGTTTTCTGAATATTTAGTTTTACTAACTACGGAAGAGATTAAATTTATATCATATTCAATCTGGGATTTGTTGAACTCAAGCATATCCCATAAATATTTTATTTGAACAGGTTCAAATTCCAGTTCTGTAAAGTCAACTCTGTCTTTGGTATTATCAGAGTGTGTAGAGTATGCCACCTCGGTTTCTTTATATCTTAAACCTTCTCCGGGTTCGAGCTTTTTCACAAGCTCTACCAAAGCTTTTGATGGAAGTACTCTTGAATTTAAATATATAACCGATTTAGAGCTATCAGCAGCAGGCGACTTATATACCTCAGAAATGGGTTCAGTGGTATTCCAGACGATCAGATCCGGAGATAACGACCGCTTCCATTTCTGGAAAATGGTCAAAATACCAATTCTCAGATCCCAAACAGGTCTTGTAAGAGTTAGAGGTTTAAAATGGTTAGCAGATTTGTCCTCGAAAAAAGCAATTTGCATTACGAAAAATTAATAGCGTTTTAGTAGGGTTACAATGTTCATAATACCTATATTTAAGGATTAGTTATAAAAAAAATTATTGATAACAAATGTGTGGAATTGTTGGATATATTGGGGAAAAGAAAGCAAGCGAAGTAATCATAAAAGGTCTGAAGAGATTAGAATATCGGGGATATGATTCCGCTGGTATAGCTTTTAACAATGGTTCTCTAAAAATAAAGAAAGGGAAAGGGAAGGTTGCTAAGCTTGAAAGTATGCTTTCTGAAACGGATAATGCTCATTCTGGGATCGGTCACACGAGATGGGCTACCCACGGAGAACCTAATGACGTAAATTCTCATCCTCATGTAAGTAATTCCAACAAAATTGCGATAGTCCATAACGGAATTATTGAGAATTATAATTCTCTCAAAAAATTTCTCGTCAATAAAGGGCATGAGTTTTATTCAGAAACAGATACTGAAGTTATTGCTAAACTTATTGAAGACTTTTATAACCAAGATAACGCCGACTTCAAAAAGGCGGTACAATTAGCATTAGGGCAGGTTGAAGGAACTTACGGACTTGCCATTATGCATGCCGATATTCCTGATCAGATAATCGCAGCTCGTAAAGGTTCGCCATTGTTGATAGGGTTGGGAGAAGGGGAAATGTTGCTGGCTTCAGATGCTTCAGCCGTAGCTGAATATACAGATCAGGTAGTATACCTGGATGATGGTGAAGTTGCCGTTATAAAGAGAGATGGCTATGAAGTACTGACTTTGGATAATGATTCTTTAGATAAAGAAGTACATGAGTTAGCATTAAGCCTTGAAGAAATTGAAAAAGGCGGATATGATTATTTTATGCTCAAGGAAATTTTTGAGCAGCCGAAAGCTATTTCAGATTGTCTTCGGGGAAGGTTAAATACGGATGAAGGAACTATAACTCTTGGGGGAATTGAAGCAGTAATTGACCAGATTGCTAATGCTAAACGGTTGGTGATTGCAGCTTGCGGAACCAGTTGGCACTCCGGAATAGTCGGTGAATACTTATTTGAGTCTTTGGCTAAAATGCCTGTTGAAGTTGAATATGCTTCAGAACTTCGTTACAAAGAATCTCTGATTGGGGAAGGCGATGTGATGATCGTAATTTCACAAAGCGGTGAAACAGCAGACACTCTTGCTGCACTTCGCCAGGCTAAAGAAAACGGTGCTTTAGTTATTGGAGTAGTAAATGTAGTGGGCTCAACCATCGCCAGAGAAACTGATGCCGGTGTTTATATACACGCCGGACCCGAAATTGGAGTGGCATCAACAAAAGCTTTTACAGGTCAGGTAACGGTTCTCACATTAATGGCAATTAGAATTGCCTTACACAGAAATTCAATTTATACAAAAGAGGCTTCAGAGCTTATTAACGAGCTGGAAACAATTCCTGAAAAGATACAACAGGTTTTAGATAAAGCGGAAGAACTTGAAGAAGTATCTAATCTGTTTTCTTATGCACCCAATTTTTTATATCTGGGTCGATCAATAAGTTTTCCTGTTGCACTTGAAGGAGCTCTTAAACTCAAAGAGATTTCATACATCCATGCTGAGGGCTACCCTGCAGCAGAGATGAAACACGGTCCCATCGCTTTAATTGATGAAATGATGCCGGTTGTGGTTATTGCAGGAACCAGCCATACCAATGACAAAATGGTAAGCAATATTGAAGAAGTCCGGGCAAGAAAGGGGCGTATTATTTCTGTTATTTCTGAAGGAAATACAGATGTGGAAAATTTATCAGAGTTTAGTTTTTCTGTTCCGGTTACTTTAGATCATCTGTCGCCTTTGTTAACAGTTATTCCCTTACAGATTTTGTCCTATAACATAGCAGTAAATCGAGGTTGTGATGTAGATCAGCCAAGAAATCTGGCAAAAAGTGTTACGGTAGAGTAGAACTCAAAGAAAGTTCAAAAATTTTCCACATTTAAATGTTGATAACTTGTTTTTGAGTTTTAAATTCATTTCCTTCCATTTCTTAACGAATGGTTAGTAAATGAAAATGAGGGACTGGAAATCATTAATCTTTAAAGTAGCGCTATTAGTGTTAGTTGGAATAGTTATTTTAACTGCCTGATTAACTAATAGAAAAAATTTTTTGATGGGAACCGAACCGGAAATTGATCTTTCTTATCTTAATGAGATAACGGGTGGCGACAATACTGTGGTGGTTGAAATGTTGCAGCTGTTTCTGAGCGAGACTCCCTCTCAAATAGAGCTTCTTATTCAGCACTGTAAGTCAGGAGATTGGTCTGCACTAAAAGATGAGGCACACAAAGTAAAACCTACATTTCTGTATTTAGGTCTCGAAGATTTACATTCAATTGTTCTTGAAGTTGAAACGAATGCTAAAAATCAGGAATCGTTGGATCAAACTCTTAAACTTGCCGAAACTCTGAAGTCTGAATTTGACGATTGTATTCTCTTGATTCAAAACAAAATTGAAGAGCTTAATTCTTAGGTTTCAAAACCATTTCTAAATGATCTATTCCATCAACCGGATAGATATCGCTTACTCCTGCAAATCCAAACCTCGAATAGTAATTTTCCAAAGCCGCCTGAGCTTCAATTTTTATGGATGATTCAGGATTATGCTTAAAGCAAAAGCTGATACTATCCGAGATCAATTCTTTTCCAATTTTACCACCTCTGTAGCTATCTCTTACAATAATACGACCTATGGAAGCTTCATGATTATATTTTACTCCGGGATTAAAAATCCGGGAATAAGCTGCTAAAATATCGCCGTCATAGATTATAAAATGAGTGGCTTCGTTATCATAACCATCAAAATCATTGTATATACAATCCTGTTCTATGATGAAAACATCCTGTCTTAATTTCAGTACATCATAAAGCTGTTTGTTGGATAACTCTTTGAATAAAAGAAACTCTTTTTTCATGCTTGTCTAAACAAAATTTTAAATCGCCCGTACATAACACGGAATGTCAATTAAACTTACTTATTATGATTTGGGCGTGGTTATTAAATAGTGTGGCTGTTTTTGCTTCAGCTAAAATACTACCGGGCGTTGAAATTAAAAACTTCTGGAGTGCGATCATTGTTGCTGCATTGCTGGCAGTTGTTAATACCTTTCTAACTCCCATCATTCAATTTATTTCGCTTCCGGTAACTGTTCTTACTTTAGGATTGTTTGCGTTAGTAATAAACACATTAATGATAATGTTGGTAGACGCTTTAGTAGATGGGTTTAAAATTAAAAACTTTTGGTGGGCTTTTATTTTCGGAATACTAATGTCCTTGATCAGCAATATTTTGATCAAAGTATTTTAGAATATCTTGTACGGAAAGTCTAACCGAGGCTTTCCGCACAGATCATAAGTTCTTAAATTTTTAATTAAACAGAGTAAGTAACTCTGTAAATTTTTCCGGAGCTGTCATCTGAAATTAACAGCGAGCCGTCTTCAAGTTGCAGGATAGCAACGGGTCTGCCTTTAATATCATCTTTTCCGGCAAGCCAGCCTTCTATGAAAGGTTTGTATTCTATGGCATTGCCTTCATCATCAAAAATAACCTGAGTAATTCGATATCCAACTTTAGAGCTTCGGTTCCAGCTTCCGTGTTCTGCAATCAGAGCTCTGTTCTTGTACGCAGTTGGAAACATATCTCCTGTATAAAATATGACACCGAGCGGAGCAACATGAGCTCCCAGATTTTGAACAGGAGTAACAAACTTATCAGCCATAGGTTTTCCTTCTTCGCCAAATTTTGGATCCCAAACATCATCGCCGTGTAAATATGGATAGCCAAAATGTTGATTTGCTTCGGTAATCTCATTGAGTTCGCACGGTGGAACATCATCTCCCATCCAGTCCCGACCATTATCAGTAAACCAAATGTTTCCGGTTTCAGGATGCCAAGTAAATCCTACCGTATTTCGAATTCCTTTTGCAACAATTTCATGTTCCGAACCATCATCATTCATTCTGGTAAGCGTTGCAAAAAGCGGATTATCTTCTTCATGATTACAGATGTTACATGGTGCTCCAATGGGAACATATAATTTTTCATCAGGACCAAACGCAATGTATTTCCAGCCGTGATGACCTTCTGTTGGTAATTCATCAGTTACTAAAGTCGGCTCCGGAGAATTCATGAAAGTTTCATCAATATTGTCGAAACGCCAGATCTTACTCACTTCAGCAACATATAAATCACCATTTTTAAGCGCTACTCCATTTGGTAGCCTGAGATCTTCTATGATGGTATAAATGGAATCTGCTTTAAAGTCATTATTTTCATCAACAATGGCATATACCTTTCCTTCACGACGGGAACCCACATAAAGCACCCCCGATTCACTCATCGCCATTTGCCGGGCATTGGTGACACCTTCGGCAAATATAGAAACTTCAAAGCCGGCGGGAGCTTCCAGATAGCCAAGGGATACAGATGGAGGACCGGACTTTTCAGGAATAAAGTTTTCAGTTTTATTCTGATTACAGGTGATGAAAAGCAATGAAAGAGCAAGAATTAAAAATCGCATAATGAGATGTTAGTTTATTCGAATCTACCATATAAAATTGAAATAGACTGTAAACTTAGTAAATGAATCAGATTCTATCCCAAACAAACTGAGGGGTTAACCGTGCCAACCAACCGATTAAAGCCCAACGCTTAGTGATATAAGCGCTGTTTCTTTTTTTATGAATAGCTGAAATCAATTGTCGAACAGCTTTATCTGTATCCGCAACCCAAAACATACCGGGGACATTTTCTGTCATCTCTGATTTTACAAAACCGGGCTTAATATCCGTAATGGTGATATCTGCCTGAACGCGTTTTACTTTTTGACGAAAACCGGTCATGTAATTAGAAATAAAATGCTTTGATGCGGTGTAAACAGCAGCTTTGTATGAAGCAAGATGGGAAGCTATAGATGACATTCCAACAATTTGACCATGACCTTGTCGCCTGAAATAATCGAAGGCAAAATGAAGCCCATGTGAAAAAGCGAGTACATTCACTTCAATGGTTTTTTGATCGGCTTTCCAGGGAGAAAGAATTTTGTCAACTCCTACACCCGCATTCAAAATAATAATGTCCAAGCCACCCATTTCGTTGATGAGTTTGGTGTACACTTCTTCAGCTTTTTCAAGATCAGTAACATCTAACGTATGGATAAAGGCACGTTCACCAATTTCCTCTTTCAGGGATTCCAGCTTTTCAGTACGGCGACCTGTCAACGCAACTTTGTTTCCTTCTGCAGCTAATTGTTTAGCGAGTTCTCTTCCGATTCCTGAAGTAGCCCCCGTTATCAAAATATTCTTCATCTCAAAGTCTCTAAACCTTCGATTAAATAGTTTCTCAGTGGTAGTTCAGTCAACACATTATATGCGTCCATGAATTCCAAAAACTGCTTAATAATTCTTTCTTCAGATTTTAATTTCAGCAGCTCGATCTTCAGAAGACCTTCTTTTAAATTCAGAAGCGTTAATGGATTGCTGTTCTCACTGGCTGATAAACGCGAAGTAAGATCTTCGATATTTATTTGATCGGTTTGTTCTATCAAGAGCTTATGTTGTGCAATCAAATCAGTTAAAAACTGATACTCCATAATTTTTTTAACAGAATCCTGATACAATTCAGTTTGCAGTTCACTATCCAGCTCGATTTTATCCAATGTTAGCTCTGCAAGCTGATCTTTGTTAGTTCTGAAAAGAGGCAAAGTCACTCCGAACGAAACTCCGTAATCAGAATTCCTGTCTCTGAATGGGAAATATTCTACCTGAGCAAAACCGATATTGAAATCAGCTTTTTCTAAGCGGATTTCTTTTTTTACTACATCAATTCGTTGAGAAATAAGTTCAATTTCCGGTGAAGAAAATTCCTTACTCACCACAGAAGCTGAAATATCTTCAATATCAGAAACTGAGATCAATGACATTCCAGACCAGTCAAAGTCAGTGTTTTTCAGTACAGTTGAAATAGTTCTCTCTTTCCGGAGTAAGGAAGTTCGTTGCTGTTCGAGACTTGTTAATTCATCGATCTGATCAATTTTAGCTTCTACCAAATCTTCAGAATCAAAAAGTGCACTTTCCACATTCTTCCCAATAATGTCAATCCTCTTTTGAATGATCTCAAAGCGTTCTTGCTGAATTGAGGTTGCTTTTTGATCTAATAAGTAATCTGCTGCTAACCGGTATCTATCGAATAGGTTTTCTTTATACTGAAGTTTCTTTCGAACGTTCAGCTCTTTTCTGGTGGCATTAAAAAGAGCGTTGTTTCGACGAATATACCAGGGATTTGCCGGATTCATCCTAAGCGCATACTGCTGATCTTCCTGTGTGAATTCATCATTTCCGAACCGAAATTCGATTTCATCAATAATGGGCAGTCTGTATTTCTTTTTCGAAAGGAAAGCTTCTGAATGATCGAACCGAACCAGATTATTATCTTCGAAAGCAGTTAATAGAAAGTCAGAAACTGTAGTTTGGGCATTTATCGAAATCGAAAGACATAAAAAGACAGAAATACCGAGAAAAAATCGTTTCATTTTACGATGATTTTTTCACCTACTACCAAATCGTTGGATTCCGGAATTTCGATAAAAATCTCTAAACCGAAAGTGGTTATGGTATTGTCTTTTTCTAAAATATCAGGGAGTGGTACCACCGCTCCAAAGCCAATGATAGTTCCCTCAGCCTGTAGTTCGGGTTGGTCTAAAGATTTTACGATTACTTTTTGTCCTAACTGTTTGTCCCGCTCTTTTTTGCCTACCAAATAACCTACTACTGAGCTGGGATGTTTAGGATTGATCGAAACTAAAGAAGTAAAAGCTTCCACCTCTTCACCTTCTTTAACATATACTCTTTCAATTACACCGGAGAATTTTGCGTATTTATTGAGTCTTTGTTCGTCTTGAAGTTTCCAGGCTAATTCTTCTTCGGCAAGTTCAATCTTAGACTGAATCTGAGATTGATCAAATTCGAACTCTTGTTCCAGATCCTGAATCCGAATATCTAAAGCCTCAAGTTTTAAAGCACCTTTATCTCTTATGGATTTAATTTCGAGTTGAAGCGAAGTTAAAGAATCTTCAAATTTTGATTGGTTACCCATTACTTCTTCTGCCAATCTGCGATTTAAATCAATTTCATTTTGAATAATGCTTACATCGCTTTTGATATCTCCGGACAGGATATTTTTTTCTGATTCCAAAAGTTTCAGCTTTGAATATAATAGCTGAGCTTTCTCTTCTTTTTCTGATTGAAGTAACTGGATTTCTTTTCTGAGTTTCTGAATATCAAGATTGAGTTCAGGGCTTTCTACTTCCAACAATAAATCTCCTTTGGCGACTTCCTTTCCGGGGACTACTTTCAGTGTTTGTATAATGCCCGACTTTTCCGCATTAATTTTATAGGGCTTGGAATAAGTGATGCCCAAAAAAGAGGTACTTCCTTTAAAGAAATAGGAATTCACAGTAAGCAAACCTACAAACATGGAGAATATAAAGACGTAAAATACATTCACTTTTTTCATATCAGGCTAATTGTCCTCCTGAATGTTTTTGTAAGTTACCCTAACTCGTCTCACGTCATCAATAGCTTGTAATTCCGTAAGAAAAGCAGTGTTATCTGCATCCAGATTCATTTCGATTTCATACTCATAATCAAAACGTCCCGAATTTCTGGAAACCACTTCCACATCATGATAATCGACGCAGAATTTATCAATTACGGCAACCACCTGATCTAACTTAGTTTGGTTAGATTCATTGATTCTGAATAAAAGTCTGCCTCGTAAACCTGTTTTAGTACTGAAAGGAGTGAAATGTAGAATCAACGCCATAGAGCAATAAATCATAGTACCCGCAAAAGCGATGGTAAATCCAAAAATTCCAATGGCCAAACCAATACTCAGCGATGCAAAAATGAATAAAATATTCCGCGCATCCTGAATCCTTGTTCTGAAACGAATTATTGCAAGTGCACCAAAAGCACCCAATCCACGAGCCAGGCTGTCTCCAATGGCCATCATGACCATAGCAGAAACAATAGAGCCTAAAGCCAGAGCCTGAAAGAAATTTTTAGGATACTGATGACCTGTAAATGTAATTCTGTGAGTTATAGCAATGATGGACGAGAGTACGAAAGCCCAAATCAATGCATAGGTTACATTCAGTAAAGTGGGATAGTCATAAACCGGCTGATCCGGAAAAAGTTCAAACATTCAAAACCTGTGCTAATCAAAATAATTGCACAGAGTATACCATTTTTCGTACTAAATATATATCAGGAAGTTTGAAGTGCCGGTACTTTGGTTTTGGCGAATTCGTATGCACTGAATAATACGCCTGCATAAAACAGGTCGCCTAAAACTGTCATATGGAAAAACGGAATTGCAGCTATATAGCATGCTATAAATCCTGAAACAGATAAATCATACATCGGGCTGGTTAACCACACTCCGAAGTTGGAGATGATGAAGAACAGCGCAGAAGCAGAAAGTGCACCTCCAATAACTCTTTTGAAATTTACTTTCTTAAGTATGAAAATACCTGCTATTACAATAGCTATCATAGCTCCATACGTCCAGATGAATCCCGGAGAAATAAATACAAAGCCTGAATAGTATTCAGCATAGAGAATGTTATTCACAAACAGGTCACTGATGAAAAAAGCCAGCAGTGGCAGGATAAAAGCGAGTCTTTTATCAGCAAAATAAGCCGCCCCGAATAAAGACATTGCTCCTATTGGTGCAAAATTATAAGGATGTGGAATTAATCTTGAGATTGCTGCTACAAGTAAAAGTGCTGATATAACTAATATTCTCTTATTCATACTATGAATTGATTTTTCAGAATTCTTTAAAATAAAAAAAGCATCGCCCCAATGAAACGATGCTTTGAAATATTTTCTAAAAAAACCGGGAAATTACTCGGCTTTAAGTTCCATATTTAGTTTAGCAGTAACTTCTTTTCCAATTACAGCATCAGAGAAGTAATCTCCTGTTCCTACTTTATAAACATTTCGATCTATAACAAATTCAGAAGATATACCGGCAACCTTACCTCCACGTGGATGGTCCATAACACCCAGTAGCGTAAAAGGCATTTCAATTCTTTTTGTTACATCCTTAATGGTTAAATCACCATGAGCAACAAACTCATTATCACCTTTTGATTCAATTTTGGTGCTTTTGAATGTAATCTTTGGGTACTTTTCAGCATTAAAAAAATCGGCAGTTCTCAAGTGACCATCTCTTCTTTCGTTTTTTGTATCAATGCTGTTAACCATTATTTCTACATCAATTTTACTTTCTTCAAGGTTCGCAGGATCAAAGTTGATAGTTGCATTATAATCGTTAAATGCACCATTAACCGGAGTAAAGAAATGACGTACTTCAAAGTTTACGGCACTGTGTGCTTTATCAACACTCCAGCTGGTAGCAGCGAAATAAGTAGCTGCAATGGTGAAAATACCAAATGCAAGAACCGGTAAGAATTTTAAATAGCGTTTCATAAGACTTTTATTTTTGTTGTTAAGTTTCTTAGCTAACCAAAGCTAATCTAATTTCGTTTAGTTCAATGTTAAACTATTTTCAGTTCTGTATAAAATTAGTTTTTGTTATCAGGCTGATAAGTACATTTATGTTTACGATAAGTAGTACACATAAGATTGATCTTTAAATATACTTTCCTGCCCAGGTTCCTAATACTTTACCTACATACATGCTGTCTTCTTTATTTGACAGTAAATGATCAGCTTTATCCAGTGAGATAAAACTCTTGGGGTGTTTGGCTGCAATAAAGATTTTAGAGGCGTTATCAATTCCCACGGTATTATCGATAGGAGAGTGAAACACAATTAAAGCCCTTCCTAAGTTGCGGATGTAATCTTTCATTCTGGTTTCTTCCAGGTCATCAATAAACTGTTTCTTGATTGTAAATGGGCGTCCTGCCAGAGTAACTTTTGCTTCCCCTTTTTCTTCAATTTTATCCAGACTCATTTCAAAATTTTCTTTTACATGAGCAGGTTCAGCCGGGGCTGCAACTGTTGCCACTGCTTGTACTGCTTCCATTTTGTGTGCAGCCTGAAGTACGGCGGCGCCTCCCAACGAATGACCGATTAAAATTGCCGGTGCTTCTAACTCTTCATCCATATACTCATAGGCTTTTACTAAATCTTCTACGTTGGACGAAAAATTTGTATCAGCAAAATCTCCTGAACTTTGTCCTAAGCCCGTAAAATCGAAACGGAAAGTAGCAATACCAATTTCAGCAAGTGCTTTAGTGATATTACCAACTGCTTTTAAATCCTTGGAACAAGTAAAACAATGAGCAAACAATGCGTACGCTTTCGGATCATTCTCAGGCAGATCAATTTTTGCAGCTAAGTTTTCTCCGGTTGAGCCTTTGAATTTTATATTTTTTGGATCCATTGCAAACGAATTAGAAATTATGAATTATGGATTTTGAATTACTTTTGTACATTCAATAATCAAAAAAATAAAATATAATGTTCCATCAAACAGTGAATCACAGAAGATTAATTTTGTGGTTTTGGGATTTGGTGGCTAAATCAATCAACATGTCAGAAGCAATTTCTCCTTTTCATCTCGCTTTTCCGGTTAAAGATCTGGAAGAAACACATCAATTTTATACTGAGATTCTTGGATGTTCTACGGGACGTTCCTCCGATGAATGGATAGATTTTAATATGTGGGGGCATCAGGTAGTGGCGCATTTAAGCCCTGATGAAGCTAAAGAATCTGCAATGAATGCGGTTGACGGAAAAGGAGTGCCTGTTCGACATTTTGGAGTAATTTTGGAAATGGATGAATGGGAAGCGCTGGCTGAGCGAGTTAAATCTGCCGGAATCGAATTTGTAATCGAGCCTTACGTTCGGTTTAAGGGAGAGCCCGGAGAGCAAGCAACGATGTTTTTCTTAGACCCAAGCGGAAATGCTCTGGAGTTCAAAGCTTTTGGAGATAAGAGTCAGATTTTTGCTAAGTAGCTATTACTCTTGTTCAAGAACCTTCATCTCGCTTATCAAATACGTGCCAAAGGTCACTACGTTCCGGGATTGCCAGTGTTCATGTAGTTCTCCTTCGGGGTTGTAGTAAGAAAAAGATCTCGAGTTTTCCCCATCAAAAATGTAGAATTGATATGCTCTTGATATGTTGGAAATTCCGGAGCTAATCCTGTTCTCAATATCTGATTGATCCGGAATATCGTAGAGTTTTATTGAATCCAAGAATTGTTCAAAATCATCCCAGCCCATAGTTGGCTCAACTTCTAAAACCCGTACTACTTTTTGTTGATCAGGATCTGCTGAATCAAACTGAGTGATTGTACCTTCCCATGTACCGTCTGTTTTGACAAAATTGTATTTCACAATTCCATTCACGACCAATACGATTTCCTCCTCAGGTTTTTCATCCTGAGCGTCTTGTGAAACAGCATTTTCTTGCGGAACTTCAATAGTGGTCTGCGAAGAAGTTTCCGCAGTTTTACAAGAAGTGAAACTCATAAAAAGTAAAACAGTCAATAAATAAAGTCTCATTAAGCAACCTCCTGTTCAATATGCTCTATACGTTGAGCATATTCTTCCCATTTTGAGTATTTGTCGGTAAGATCCATTTTTAACTGCTCATATTCTAATGAGATTTCTTTAACCTGATCAGGATCATCATAAAAATCGGATTTTGCCATCATGGCTTCGATCTCATCTTTTCGGTTTTCAGCTTTTTCGATATCAGCTTCCAGAGTCTCAATTTTCTTCTTTATAGGCTTTATCTGCTTACTTATGGCATTACGCTTTTCAGCTTCAATTCGTCGCTGTTCTTTCCGAGACAGGGAGTTCGAATCAGATTGATCTTCCTGTTTCTGCTGACCGTTTAGTTTTGCTTTTTCAGCCTCTTCTTTCTTCTTTTCAAGGAAATAAGAGACATTCCCCAGATACGTACGGATCTTGTTTGGTTGGACTTCCAACACTTTATCTACAATAGGATCCAAAAATGAGCGATCGTGAGAAACTATCACATAAGTTCCTTCATATTGTTTTAGCGCCTGCTGAAGAATATTCTTGCTGCTCATATCTAAATGGTTTGTCGGCTCATCAAATATGAGAAAGTTAGCAGGGGAGAGAAGCATTTTAGCCAATGCCAGCCGACTTTTTTCGCCACCGGAAAGTACTTTTACTTTTTTGAAGACATCATCACCCGTAAATAAAAAACTTCCCAGAATAGATCGCAGATAGCTTTCTTTTTGATTTGACCCGGCGCTCATCATTACACCAAGCGCATCTTGTTTCAAATCTAAATCTTCTGCCTGATGCTGAGCAAAATAGTTGGTAGTTACGTTGTGACCTTCTTTTCTTTCGCCTCCTTGTACTGGTTCCAGTCCTGCCAGTATTCGAATCATAGTTGATTTACCGGCTCCGTTCGGTCCCACAACAGCAATCTTATCTCCGCGTTCTATCTCGTAATCCAAACCATCAAAAACTATATTATCGTCATAGCTTTTGTGGATGTTATCCAGCTTCATTACAATTTGTCCGCTGCGCTCCGGTTCAGGAAAATGAAAAGAAACGCTGCTTAATTCTTCAGCCAACTCTATCCGTTCAATCTTTTCAAGTTGCTTAACGCGGCTTTGAACCTGCTTAGCTTTGGTGGCTTTATAGCGGAAACGTTCAATAAACTCTTCCGTTTCTTTGATCTGCTTTTCCTGATTTTTTTTCGCATTCAGAAGCAGTTCCCGTTCTTCCTCCCATTTCTTTTCATAAAAAGAGTAATTGCCGGAATAATCGTACATCTCACCATGCCGAAGTGCCAGCGTTCGTGTTGTAATCGTATCCAGAAAAGCACGATCGTGAGAAACTACAATTACAGCCCCTTCGTATCCATTGAGGAAATTTTCCATCCACTGTAATGATTCGATATCTAAATGATTGGTAGGCTCATCCAATAACAAATACGTTGGTTTTCTGAGTAGTAGTTTTGCTAATGCAATTCTCATTAACCAGCCACCACTGAATTCGGATGTATTTCGGGAAAAATCTTCCTCATCAAATCCTAATCCCATCAATACTTTTTCAACATCGGCTCTTAAAGTATAAAGCCCTGAAGCCTCAAGTTTGGTTTGCAGCAATCCATACTTTTCTAAAAGATTTTGATGAGCGTCACTTTCCGGATCGGTGTTGGCAAGCTTTGTTTGTAACTCGCGAATTTCTTGTTCGAGGTCGAAAAGATGTGAAAAGGCTGTTTCCACTTCCTCAACTACGGTAAGTTCAAAATCGGGATCGACTCCATCTTGAGGTAAATATCCCAGTGTTTCTTCATTAGAAAGCTGAATGTTTCCTGAATCAGCCTCCTGAATTCCCATGATGATTTTAAGCAAAGTAGATTTTCCTGCTCCGTTTGGTCCTACTAATCCGATTCGTTCACCGGGATTAATGAGCGCAGAAATTTCATCGAGAAGATCACGATCACCAAGAGAAAGAGATATTTTTTCTAATTGAAGCATATAGTGTTTTAATCAAAGATTTCTAAAATAGCCATAAATCGAAGCGTTTAACACTAAAGCTTGATAATTTTTTATACCTTAGTTAATGATATTTGTTTAAAGGCTATTTTTAAAACCACCACATGACCTTACTGATTTTTTATTTAATACTGGCAATCGGAGTTTCTTTCATGTGCTCCATTTTGGAGGCGGTTTTGCTTTCCATTACTCCATCTTATGTGGCAGTCATGGAAAATAAAAATCCGAGTTCCGGAAAGATGTTGAGAAAGCTCAAGCAGGATATTGATCGGCCGCTATCTGCTATATTAAGTTTAAATACTGTTGCTCATACCGTTGGTGCAGCCGGGGTAGGAGCGCAGGCTCAGGTTGTTTTTGGAAATGCCTATGTGAGCATCACCTCTGCAATTCTTACCCTTTTGATCTTAGTATTATCCGAGATCATTCCAAAAACTTTGGGTGCTACTTACTGGAAAAATTTGGCGGTTGTCTCAGCAAGAATTACCAAAATTCTGATTTTTGTTACGTACCCGCTGGTCGTTTTATCAAAATGGATTACAAAGTGGTTGTCGAGCGAAGAAAATCAGCCATCAGTTAGTCGCGAGGAAATCGGCGCAATGGCAGAACTTGGTTTTGAAGAGGGAGTTTTTGAGGAGGGAGAATCCAATATTTTTAAAAACCTGGTTCGCTTTAATTCTTTGAGAGTGAAAGATATTATGACTCCCAGAATTGTGGTGCTCAAGTTTCAGCAAGATAAAACCATTAATGAAGTTTTAGAGAACAAAGAAGAACTTCGTGTTTCAAGGATGCCGGTTTTCGGAGAAAATGAAGAGGATATTACCGGGTATGTATTAAAAAACGATTTATTTCTGAACCAGTCGGAAGGAAACGGCGATAAACTCCTGAAAGAGATTCGACGCGAAGTTTTAATTATCCCGGAAACAATTTCTCTGAAAAATGTGCTCGAAAAATTACTTGAAAATCAGGAGCACATTGCGGTTGTGGTTGATGAATACGGAGGGTTAGCCGGAGTGGTAACGATGGAAGATGTGGTCGAAACACTGCTGGGAATGGAAATAGTAGATGAAATTGATGCCATCGAAGACATGCAAAAACTGGCAAGAGAAAAATGGCGAAATCGTGCTAAATCACTTGGAATTGTGATGCCTAAATCTGGGTCGGAGAACCAGTCTAAAGAATCAGATAGTAAGAAGAACTGACTCGTAATGACTGATAAGCTATAAAAAATTAGCTTAAAACAAATTTATGTATCAGTATTAAAAAAGAGAGCTATGAATTTTTTTAGCCGTGAGTACCATTTCATCCTGATTGACAGCAATATTCAGAATACGTTTTTCCTTGGTAAAGGAAATCATATCTAAATGTATATCCTGAATAGCGGCAAAAATTTTATTCTGAATATCTCCTGTTTTTGAAAAACGACATCCAATTACACTAATTAATCCTTTGTCTTTTTCGATTTCAACGGTTCCGGTTTCGATGAATGCTTTAGTTAATTCATCAATCTTTCCGGAATTTGAAAGGGCAATAGTAACCGAAGCTTCGGTAGTATTTACAGCATCAACCGGGATTCGGAATTTTTCAAGTATTGAAAATACTTTGGTGAGAAAATTATAGCCCATCACAGTTTCGTAAGCAGTCACAGTTAGAAGGACAACATTTTCCTTAAACGAAATCGCTAAAGCATCTTTTTGATTATCGGATTTACGAACTATCTTCGTGCCGGTTTCTTCAGGTTTAAATATGTTTTTTACAAGTACCGGTATATTTCTTTCCTGCGCCGGTTTCAGGGTGGATGGATGCAAAACTTTTGATCCGAAATACGCCATTTCTGTAGCATCGAAATAACTGATTTCAGGAATAGGCTTAGCATCCTCAATAAATCGCGGATCACTGGTGTAAACACCGCTAACATCTGTCCAGATTTCGATAGCTTTTGCATGAATGGCACCACCAATTAAACTGGCAGAATAATCCGAGCCTTCGAACCCCAGTGTAGTAATAGTTCCGTCAGGAGCTTCGCCATAAAATCCACCAATTATTGGAGTAAAACCACCATCCATGATGGTTTCTAAAGAGCTTATTTTTTGATGAATAAGTCCTGTATTCGGATTTGCATTACCGTATAAATTATCGGTTTTGATGATTTTTTTGGCATCCACAAACTGGGTGAGTTGATCGGTTGCCAATCCGCATTGGGCAAGAAGAAAAGAAGAAATTTGCTCGCCGATGGAAGCGATGGCATCTTTCATTCCGGGAGTAAGTTCGCCTTTCTTTTCAGAATAGGTTAGAAACTTATTGAGCAATCCGATTTTCTGATCCAGTTTTTGTTCGCAACTTTCGAGGATCAGTTTATTTTTTGCATGAGGATTCTGCTCGAGAAAATCAGATACAATTTCTAAATGACGTTCTTTTATGGACTTCGATATTTCCAAAGCTTCATCCAGTTTTCCAGATCCCGCTAAAGTCCCGGCTTCAATCAACTGTCGGGTAGTTTTGACTGTTGCAGAAACCACTACTACCGGATTTTCATAATTGCTGATGATATCCAATACCTGTTTCCAGGTTTGGTGATCATTCATTGAAGTTCCGCCAAATTTTAAAACGTGTATGTCCATATCTGAATTCATGAGGGCTGAAAATAAGGGTTATGTAAACAGATTGCATTCTTAATGAAGGATTATGTTCCAGTTTTTTATTGCCTCATAATTAGCTCTATCTTTAAAATAAAAATGAAAATTGCGGTAATCGGTGGCGGTGCAGCTGGTTTTTTTGGTGCTATTTCAGCGAAGCAACATAACCCGGATGCGGAAGTAACTATTTTTGAGAAAACCGATAAGTTATTAGCCAAAGTTCGGATTTCGGGTGGAGGAAGATGTAACGTTACTCATCATTGCTTCAAAGTTGGAGAGTTGGTAAAGCACTATCCAAGAGGAGGTAAAAAATTACGAAAAGTGTTCGGCGTTTTTTCTCCAACTGATACGATTGATTGGTTTCAGAAAAGAGGAGTGAAATTAAAGACTGAACCGGACGGAAGAATGTTTCCGGTCACTGATTCATCGCAGACCATTATTGATTGTTTGATGAAGGAGACTCAAAAATTAGGTATCAGTATCAAAACCAAATCGGGAATAAACCGAATCCATAAAAAGGATTCTGGTTTTGAGTTGGAGTTTAAATTTTCAAAAAACAGAAAGTTTGTAGACAAGGTTATTGTAGCAACAGGTGGAAGTCCCAGGCTGAATGGGTTTGATTGGCTAAGCAATTTCAACCATAAAATTGAAGAGCCTGTACCATCATTGTTCACTTTTAATATGCCGGATGAATCTATAAAAGAACTGATGGGCGTGGTGGCTGATCCGGTTTCCGTGCAGATCATGGGCTCGAAATTAAAAAGCTCGGGACCATTATTGATCACTCATTGGGGAATGAGTGGTCCCGCTATTTTGAAATTATCTGCTTTTGGCGCCAGAGAATTGGAACAACTGAATTATGATTTCAAAATTTTGATCAATTGGTCAGATACTATGAACGAGCAGGAAATCAGATCCATGCTTCAGCAAATAGTAGAAGAACACGGATTGAAAAGAATTCACAATGTTAATCCATTAGAGTTGCCCGGTAGATTATGGGAATTTCTGATTGAAAAACTGGAACTACCGAAGGATATGATCTGGCAGAATATGGGGAAGAAAAACATCAATAGAATGGTGCATTTGCTGACTAATGATGAATATCAGGTGAAGGGCAAAACTACATTTAAGGAAGAGTTTGTCACTTGTGGCGGGATCAGTTTGCAGGATGTTGATCTGAATACCATGCAAAGTAAAAAAGCAGACGGACTTTATTTTGCAGGAGAAGTTTTGGATATAGACGGGGTGACAGGAGGATTCAACTTTCAGGCGGCATGGAGTACGGGTTTTATTTCGGGGAGGTTGGGGTAGGTTTTAAAAAAATCTTAAAGTTGAAAAATGTACGTCAATGGCGTACTTTCAATCCATGAAAGACGTTATCTAATGGAATTTCTTGAAACATCATTTTTTACCAAACAAATTACAAAGCTCATTTCTGATGAAGAGTATCATTTGCTTCAGTTGCAATTGGCAGTACGACCTGAATCAGGTGATTTGATTAAGGGAAGTGGAGGTATTCGAAAACTAAGATGGGCAGGTTCTGGTCGTGGGAAAAGAGGTGGAATTCGAGTTATCTATTATTTTGTAAGCAAAGATGAGCAAATATATATGCTTTTTGCATATCCTAAGAATGTAAAAGACGACCTTACTAAAGATCAGATAAAGCAATTAAAAAAATTAGTTGAGGAGCAATTATCATGAACGAGCAAATGTTTAACGATTTACTTCAAAGTGTGCAAGAAGCCGGAAAAATTAAATCCGGGAAGAAGACTCCATCAAGAAGCAATGCTATTGAAGACCCTGATGTTTCTGCAATCCGTAAAAAATATGGGATGACCCAACAGGAATTTTCCTCACTGCTTGGAATAAGTATTGGTACACTCCGTAATTGGGAACAAGGAAGGCGAAAGCCTAAAGGTCCGGCAAAAGTATTACTTAAAATTGCTGAAAAAAGACCAAAAGCAATTTTGGAATCTTTGGTTTAATAATTTTCGAAGTAACAAGAAGATTTAACTTTCAGGCGGCCTAGAGTACGGGGTTTATTGAGGGGAAACTGGAATATGTTGGGTGGCATTTGTCGACTATCAAAATTTAAATCATTAGTAAATGCATTGGTATTTAACTGTATTAAAAAATTATGCGGTATTTAAAGGAAGAGCTCGAAGAAAAGAGTTTTGGTTTTTCATTTTGATAGATACAGTGATTTACACTCTTCTTAGTATAGTAGATATTGTATCAGATGTAATTATATATGGAGAATGGTCTTCTGAAACCAGTGTAGGATTTGCAAGTACTTGTTATGTTTTACTTACATTAATCCCTAGAATTGCATTAACTGTACGGCGTTTACATGATACAGGTAAAAGCGGCTTTTGGTTATTCAGTCTACTGGTTCCACCTGTAGGAATTATAGTACTTTTTGTTTTTAGCCTTCTTGATAGTGATTCTGGAGATAACAAATATGGGCAAAACCCAAAACTCTATACCGCCTAACATGCGTTTTATAGCGAACGCGGTGCGATGGAACTTGATTGCCAGGAATTAATTTCGCTACTTCAACTAAATTACAATCCCGCGCCGTTTAAACGCTGGGGCGTTATGGCACTTTCATTAAACTAATAGTCATGTCAAACTTACTTTTCATCACATGCTTTGTTTTAGTCAGTTTGCATTTTGTGCTATTCGTTTTCTTTACTGAGAAATTGAAAAAGGAATTCCCAGAGAAATATGAAGAACTTGGTAGCCCAACAATTTTTGGAATCAACGGGGGATCATCAAACTTCAAAAAATTTCTTAGAAAAAGAGAATTCATTTCCTTAGAAAACGAATCTTTAGAACGGTTGGGTAATTTTTTTATAGTTACAAGAATCCTATTTTTATAGGCTTTATTAGCTTGTTAGTAACGTTCTTCGTGTCATAACAAGCGTTTTAAGCGGACGTGTCTCGTCCTTCCCTGCCAGTTTTTAGTTTCTTAATTCCTGTAGTACATTTTGTTTTTAAATCAACATTGGCCTGCACGCAACTTATGCGCTGGGTCGTTATTTTCTTGCGTACACTCTGCTGAGAAAAAAAGAAGCTTGCTTCCACGTGATAATTTTGTGGAAGATCTATGATTTAATAAGTGTCTGAAAATTAAACTCTATTCCTCATCAGAAAAATAAGTCCCGATCTCATGGCGCATGTTGTAGGTGCTTTTCATCACTTCGCCGTAAGCACCACAACTTCGGATAGCGAGTAAATCCCCACGTTGTAATTCGGGTAGATGATAATCAGATCTAAACAGATCAGAGCTTTCGCAAATCGGACCAACTACGTCATAGGTTTGATTCGCTCTGCCATTTGATTGAGATAATAATTGGATCTCGTGTTTCGCCTGATATAAAGCGGGTCGAATAAGTTCAGTCATTCCTGCATCTACAATAGCGAAATTCTTCTCTCGCCCTGTTTTGGTAAACAGAACCCGGGTTACAAGATTTCCACTCTGTCCTACAATGGCCCGGCCTAATTCAAAATGTAATTCCTGACCTTCTTTTAAATTTATGTGCTTTTCAAAGGTGCCGAAGAAATGTTCAAAATCAGGAATTCCTTTTGTATCAGGATCGGAATAATTAATCCCATAACCGCCACCAACATTGATTACGGAAAGTGTATATCCTTTATCATGAAATAACTGATTCAGATCATTAGCTCGAGAACATAAATCCTCAAAAGGCTTAAGGTTTACAATTTGTGAACCTATATGAAAGTGGATTCCGATAAGTTGAATCGAATTCAATATTGGCAACAATTCAAAAATCAGCGGTAAGTCTTCTTCATTGATCCCAAACTTATTCTCATTCAGACCGGTGGTTATGTACTTATGAGTTTTGGCGTCCACATTTGGATTGAGCCGAAGTGCTACTCTTGCCTTTTTATCGTGTTTTGCCGCAAGTTCATTTAATACCTTAAGCTCCTGAACAGATTCCACATTAAAACAAAATATATCATTCTGTAATCCAAGTTCAATTTCGGAATCTCTTTTTCCTACACCGGCATAAGCTATTTGATCTGATTTAAATCCACAATCTAATGCACGTTGAATTTCTCCACCACTAACGCAATCCGCATCAAGACCTGCGGCTAAAATCTTTTGAAGAATTTTCGGATGAGGATTTGCCTTAAGTGCATAGTGAATATGATATCCTTTCGAAATCCCATGCTTCTGTATCTGATTGAGAGTTTTATCAAGTACTTCTAAATCGTAGAAATAAAAAGGGGTTTCTTTTGATGAGAAAGAATCAAACTGTTGGCTGGTAATCATTTCTAAAAATAGCCTAAAAAGTAGTTTTTTAAAATAATAAGGTAAGTTGGAAGTCTTATTTGATGTAAAAAGTTCAAATCATCATAAAAACAATCGATTATCAAATAAATTAAGGAACTATTTACTATAATAATTTCGTATTCCTGAAATAAAATACTCAACTCTCTATCACAAGAATATGAGCAAGAAACTTTCGAAAAAACTCACGTTGTTTGATTTGTACGCAGTTAGTACAGGAGCTATGTTTAGTTCCGGGTTTTTCTTATTACCGGGAATTGCAGCTATGGAAACAGGAAATGCCGTTTACTTAGCATACGCAGCCGCCGCTCTTTTGATTTTACCATCCATGTTTAGTGTTGCTGAATTATCTACTGCAATGCCTAAAGCGGGCGGAACATATTATTTTCTGGATAGAAGTCTTGGTCCATTAATTGGAACCATCGGAGGACTTGGGTCTTGGATAGCGTTGGTTTTCAAAAGTTCTTTCGCATTGATTGGGATGGGTGCCTATCTGACTCTATTTGTTGATTTGCCCATTCTTCCCCTGGCGCTTGTGCTAACTGTTGCTTTCGGATTGTTAAATATTTTCGGAGCTAAAGAAACGGCTCTTTTACAAAGGATACTGGTTGCCTCATTAGTAGTAATTATGGCATTTTTTGTGATTCAGGGTTTGAATTACATGTACATTGCCCAAAATCCTCTCCCCGAAATGCGACAGCAGAATTTTTTCACCAATGGGATCAACGGCTTCATTTCTACAATTGGTTTGGTGTTTGTGTCTTATGCAGGACTTACAAAAGCAACGAGTATTGCGGAAGAAGTGCAAAATCCTGATAAAGTTATCCCGCTAGGAATGATTCTGTCGTTACTCACTGCAAGTATTGTGTATGTTGCGGGGGTTTATATTATGGTAAATGTATTACCGGCTGACGAACTTTTTTCAAGTCTTACTCCTGTAGCGGATGCAGGTAAAGTAATTTTAGACTTTTTACCCGGCGATTCCGGATTGTTGTTAATTGTGATAGCAGCAATTGCCGCTTTTGCTTCAACTGGTAATGCAGGAATTATGTCGGCTTCCAGATATCCATTGGCTATGAGCCGGGATAATTTGATCAGTAAGAAATTTGGACAGATCGGGAAATTTAAAACACCGCATATTTCTGTTTTAGCTACTACAGGTGTGATGTTTTTAGTGCTCATTTTGTTTGATGTAGAAGCTGTTGCAAAGCTTGCGAGTGCCTTTCAGCTGTTATTGTTCTTTATGATTAATCTCTCAGTAATTGTAATGAGAGAAAGCAAAATTGAAGCATATAAGCCGGGATATAAATCTCCCTTGTATCCATGGGTTCAAATTGCGGGAATGATCATTTCTTTGTGGTTAGTAGCAGAAATGGGGCTTCTTGCTGTCGGTTTAACGGGAACACTCATTATTCTTTGTATTGGTTGGTACTTTTATTTTGCGCATGGAAAAGTAAAGCGTCAGGGCGCAATCTATCATATACATGCAAGGCTTGGGCAGCTGAGATACGAAACATTAGAGCATGAGCTGATGACGATCATCAACGAAAAAAATATGAATACCTCATTGACCTATGAAGAAGTAATAGCAAGAGCAATTGTAAAGCAGGTTGATTCAGAGCAGTCTGATTTTGAGAGATTGCTTTTAAAATCCACGATAACACTTTCTGAAAGATTGGATGTAGACAGAGAAGAGCTAAGAAAAGGATTATTCGATTTAGATAAAGACTTTACAAAACTAAAAGATGGTGTTTATTTCAATTTTGTGAGGATGGATGAAGCTAAGTTTCCCGAAATGGTTGCAATTCAATCTAAAGATGGAATTGAAGTTCAGGAGGGAAATGAAACAGGGAGCGCAAACGCACTTATATTTTTGGTTACTCCAACCGACAGCCCGTTGCTTCATATGAGAATAATCGGGCATCTTGCAGAATTGATAGAATCAGACGACTTCTTAGATCGCTGGAAAAATGCCAAAGATGAAAAAGCTATTAAGGAAGTGTTGCTGAGTGATGAGAGGTTTATTCACGTCCGGCTCACAGAGCATACCAAATCAGAAGAATGGATAGGAAAAGCCATTATGGAAGTTTCTTTACCGGGCGAATGTCTTATTGCTATTATTGAAAGGGATGGAGAAATAGTAATACCAAAAGGTAAAACCATACTCGAATCCCGGGATGTTTTATCTATCTTAGGTTATCCTGAGGATATAAAAACACTGAAAGAGATTCTGCAATATTAATTCAAATTTAGTTGGACATTAAGTTCTCAAGGATGTTAATTTGCTTTCCCGAATTAAATCGGAGTTTATATCATTGTTAGAAGCAATATATTTACAAAAAACTAACGCGTTTAATTGAGCCCTTCTTATGAGCCATAAAAAATTATCCAAAGAACTTGGATTATCAGATGTTTATGCAATTGCAACAGGAGCCATGTTCAGTTCAGGGTTTTTCTTACTCCCCGGACTTGCAGCTGCTGAAACCGGACCATCGGTATTTCTTGCTTATCTTGTTTCAGGGATCATTGTACTGCCAACCATGTTCAGCGTGGCAGAATTAGCCACGGCAATGCCACGATCTGGCGGAACGTACTATATCATCGATCGAAGTTTGGGGCCAATGTTTGGAACCATAGGAGGTTTTGGTTCATGGATTGCATTAGTGCTTAAAAGTGCATTTGCTCTGATTGGTATGGGAGCATACATCGCTATTTTCTTTGATGTCTCAATTTTACCAATAGCCGTTATTCTTACCATAGTTTTTGGAATATTAAACGTAGTTGGAGCTAAAGAGACCACTTTTTTACAAAAGGTTTTAGTAGCTGCATTAGTGACTATAATGATCTTTTATGTGCTGCAAGGGTTGTTTGCAGTACTTTCACCAGGATTAATTGAACAAACAAAAACACGTTTTACCCCCCTCTTTATTGATGGATATTATGGGTTCTTCGCTACAGTGGGTATGGTTTTTGTTTCTTATGCGGGTTTAACAAAAGTAGCAAGTATTGCAGAAGAGGTTGAAAATCCTGATCGAAATATTCCTTTGGGGATGTTTCTGGCTATTTTTACAGCTGTTTTTGTATATGTGATAGGCGTTTTTATCATGGTTTCTGTGCTTGATCCTAATGAATTTCGTGAGGATTTAACACCGGTGGCTACTGCTGGAGAAGCTTTTTTAACCTGGTTACCTGAAGGAGCAGGACTAATTTTAGTGGTTGTTGCAGCAGTTGCTGCTTTTGCTTCTACCGGAAATGCAGGAATTATGTCAGCTTCTCGTTATCCAATGGCGATGGCCAGAGATAAATTAATCAATGACAAGTTTGCGAATATTGGGAAACTTGGAACTCCACATTGGTCTGTATTGGGAACGGTAATCATGATGCTAATCATATTATTGGCTTTCAATGTTGCAGAAGTAGCTAAACTGGCAAGTGCATTTCAGCTTTTACTTTTTGGCTTACTGAATCTCGCAGTAATTGTAATGCGAGAAAGTAAAATTAAAGAATACGATCCCGGATTTAATTCTCCTTTTTATCCTTGGTTACAAATTATCGGGATCATTCTATCCATAATTCTGATCTTTGAAATGGGACTGCTTTCTATATTGTTTACGATTGTAGTAAGTGTTTTTGGGGTGATTTGGTATAAATATTACGCTCAGGATAAGGTAGACCGGCAAGGGGCTATCTTTCACGTTCATGCTCGTTTAGGTGAAAATAAAGATCAGGGGCTTGAAGTTGAGATGAGAGGAATCCTGAAAGAAAAAGGACTTAGAAGTGAAGATCAATATGAAGAAATGATCTCCAGAGCAGAAGTTCTTGATATTAAGAATGACACTAAATATTCAGATTTAGTTGATAAAGTATCGGATATATTCTGTGAAAAATTAGGTAAGCCCGAAACGGATCTTCAAAGCGTAATTAGCGAATTTGATGAACAAAATATTATTCCTATTTCAACAGGTGTAGCTCTAAACCATGCTCGTGTCAAAGAAGATATATCTCCTGAGATGGTACTGGTTCGTATAAAAGATGGCATGAACACCGATAATCTTGGAAACCTGAAATCAAAAAAATCAGGTTCTGAAGCGCTTCACGCAATTATCTATCTGGTAAGTTCTCAGGAAGATACAGGGCAACACTTACGAATGCTTGCACAGATTGCAGAAAAAGTTGGTGTGAAAAACTTCATTCAACGCTGGAATAGTGCAGAAGATGAAGGACAACTCAGAGAAATTTTACTTCGCGATGAACGCTTTATTCGATTAGTTCTGGATGAAGAAAATGGTACGAGTCAGTATATCGGAAAAATGATTAAGGACTTGAAGCTTCCGGGTCAAAGTCTGATAACGATCATTTATCGAAATGGTGAAATAAAAATTCCGCATGGAATTACCATTCTTCAAAAAGGAGATGAGCTATCTATTATCGGGAATATTGAAGATATAGATTCGCTTAAGAAGCTGGCTAAGTAGTGTTCTGAGATTACATCTGTCTTCCCTTTAACAAGGGAAGAACTTTTCTAAGCTAATTTTGTAGGAAGGATATTTCCTTCTTGTATCTGGAGATCCTTATGCGCTGGTTAGTTTTTCTAAAACAGCATCAAAACTTAGTACAGATTCCTCGCTTTCTTTCATATTTCGGAGTGTGAATTTACCGGACTCGAGTTCGTTATCACCTACTATCAAAGTGTAAGAAGCGTTTTCGCGATTGGCATCTTTCATTTGAGCTCTCATAGACCGATCTAAATAATCCATTGTTGCAGAGATACTATTTTCTCTGAGTTTAGGTAAAGTTTTTAGTGCCCAATTTCTGGCATTTTCACCCAAACTGACAATAAATACGTCTACTTTTTTAGCTTCTGCAAGCTCAATATTCAACTCTTCACAAGCTATGAACAGACGTTCCATACCGGCTGCAAATCCTACCGCAGGAGTTGGTTTTCCTCCAATTTCTTCGACTAATAAATCATATCTGCCTCCACCGGCAAGGGCATCCTGCGAACCAAGATCAGGACTTGTTAATTCGAAAGCGGTTCGGGTATAATAATCCATTCCACGCACAAGCAGGGGATCGAGTGTATATTCGATATCTAACGATGATAGCATTTCACAAACCTGCTCAAAATGTTGCTTAGACTCATCGTTTAAATGATCACTAATGACCGGAGCATTTTTTATAAATTCCTGATCTTCCGGTTCTTTAGAATCCAGAATACGCATTGGATTCTTATCAAACCTTTTTTGAGAGAGTTCACTTAGTTTATCCAGATTTGGTTTCAGGTAGTCTCTAAGTACAGATTTATAATTTTCCCGGCTTTCCGGATCACCAACAGAATTGAGCTTCAGTTCGAAGTTTTTTATACCAATCCTCTGATAAATTCTCATCATGAATGCAATGCATTCCACATCAGCGACCGGGTTATCACTACCAATAATTTCAACTCCGAATTGGTGAAATTGGCGCTGTCGACCTTTTTGAGGACGTTCAGCTCTGAACATCGGTCCTATGTAATAAAGCTTTTGAGATCCACCACGCTGATCTAAATGATGTTGAACAAAAGACCGAACGACCGGAGCAGTTAGTTCAGGGCGAAGTACGTAATTACTATCACCCTTAGTGAATGCAAAAATTTCTTTGGTAACAATATCCGTTAACTGCCCGACTCCACGCTTGATTAACTCGGTTTGCTCCATGATCGGAGTTCTGATTTCTTCGAAATTAAATCTGGCCGCTTCCTCATGAATGATATTCTCTAAGGCTCTCCACTTGGGGGTTTCTTCCGGCAGAATATCAACCATTCCGAGGTGAGTAGTGTAGTTTGCTTTGGGCATTTCCTGAATTATTTTAGTTCGGCAGAAAGATAAGGTTCATGTGGATGAATTTCTCAACTATGGCTACCTTAATCTGCAATTTTAAGATTAAATGATTCTTTGGAAAATTTATCGCAATCAGCACTAACCGGGGTACTCTGGGCTTCTTTAGAAAAGTTTGGTGGGAAAGCCATTCAATTCGTTACCAGTATTATCTTAGCTCGTATTCTTTTGCCGGAAGATTTTGGGCTTATTGCGATGGTGGTGATTGTATTTGCAGTGGCCAATGTCTTGGTAGACAGTGGGTTTAGTCAGGCGTTGATCAGGGAAAAAACTATTACAGAAGGAGACAGATCAACCGTTTTCTTTTCCAATTTTGCGATTGCAGTAACGATCGCCGTATCCATTTGGTTTTTATCTCCTCTTATAAGCGATTACTTCGCGGAACCTGTTTTAACGGATATAACACGTTTAATGGCATTAACACCGATATTTGTCTCATTCACTATTGTTCAGCGAGCTCATTATTCGCAAAAGATAAACTTCAGAACACAGGCCTATATCAACTTAATTGCTTCAACGGGGAGTAGCATTTTGGCAATTTATGCAGCTATCCAGGGATTGGGAGTTTGGTCGCTCGCAATTCAATATGTAAGTGTGGCGCTATTTACCTCTCTGCTGTTTTGGGGTGCAAATCCCTGGATTCCTAAAAAGTTTATCAATAAAGATTCATTTAAAAAGCTCTTTAGTTTTGGTTCGAAGTTGATGCTTTCCGGTCTGATTCATGTAATTTTTACTCAGGTGTACAGAGTGATTATTGGTAAAATGTATAATGCATCTTTGTTGGGTTTTTATGCTTACGCTGATAACATGAAGAACTCGGTTGCGGAAAGCTTAGCAAGCGTCATGGCCCGCGTAAATTACAGCGCACTTTCTAAAGTGAAGAATGATAAAAAACGATTGGAAGAGGCGTACAGGAAAATAATAAGAGTTTCAACGTTTATTGTTTTTCCCGCAATGATTGGTTTAATTTTAGTTGCTGAACCAATGGTAATTGCATTGATTGGCGAAAAATGGTTAGGGTCGGTTCCGATTTTACAGGTTCTGTGTTTGGCTGGGCTTATTCATCATTTACAGGTAATAAACCTTGAAATACTGAAGGTAGTAGGTCGGTCTGATTTATTTCTCAGATTGGAAATTATAAAGAAGACCGGAGCTACAATAGCTATAATAGCAGGGCTGAATTTTGGTTTTTGGGGATTAGTAATTGCGCAGGTAATAAGTTCCTATATCGCGCTATTTATTAATATGACATACACGGCTCGTTTTTTGAATTATAATCGCATCAGCCAAATGAAAGATGTTTTGCCGGTTTTATTACTATGTACCCCTATGGCAGGAATTGTTTTTATCCTTGGTGAAATTGAGTACTTAAATGAATTCCTGGAGTCGGGTTTACTTGTTGTTTCAGGGATTATCATATATGGAGCAAGTTCTTACATCATTAAACCCGAATCATTCAAAGATTTCATACATTTGCTGAAACCAAAATTTAAGTTTCTCAAGCATCTAAATATATGATTCAGGTTACAAAGCCTTTTTTCCCGCCTGTTGAAGAGTATAAAGAGCTTATTGACTCAATCTGGCAATCCGGATGGATTACTAATAATGGTCCGCTTTTAAAGCAATTGGAAAAGGAATTGGAGAGTTATTTAGATGTAAAGAATTTGTCGTTTGTTACCAATGGTACTATTGCTTTACAAATTGCAATAAAAGCACTCGGTTTGAAAGGTGAGATTATTACAACTCCGTTTAGTTATGTTGCTACAAGCAGTAGTATCGTATGGGAAAACTGCATGCCTGTTTTTGCTGATATAGATGCTGAAACCTTTAATATTGATCCTGAAAATATTCGGAAAAAGATCACTTCGAAGACAACGGGAATAATCGCCACTCATGTTTTTGGTAATCCTTGTCACATTGATGAAATAAAAAAAATAGCGGACGAGCACAATCTTAAAGTGATTTATGATGCCGCACATTGTTTTGGATCTAAGTATAAGGGAAAGTCAGTGTTTGGATACGGTGATATTTCAACGGCCAGTTTTCATGCCACGAAAGTTTATCACACTACGGAAGGTGGAGCAGTTGTAACAAAAAATGAATCTCTGAAAAAAGAAATCGATCACATGAGAAATTTCGGACATAACGGTCCTTACAAATTTCATGGGATTGGTATCAATGGAAAAAGCTCGGAATTTCACGCTGCCATGGGGTTACTGAATCTCAGGTATATCGATGAAATTTTGAATCGCAGAAAACAACAAAATCTGTTATATACAAAGCTTCTTTCAGGTCATGGTTTAAAATTTCAGAAAGTTGAAAAGCTAAGTGAAATAAATTTTTCCTATTTCCCTATAGTTTTTAAAGATGAAAAGACCCTTCTAAAGACGGATAAAGAACTTAGAAACCATGATATATACGGGCGAAGATATTTTTATCCTTCGTTAAACACCTTGAGTTATCTGAAAGGGGAGTGCCCGATTTCTGAAGATATTGCCCGGCGAATTTTTTGTTTACCTCTATTTTATGATTTGGAAAAGAGTGATCAGGAAAAAATTTCTCAAATAGTATTAGAACATGAAGATTTTAGTTAGCGGTGCCTGCGGGGTTACTTCCAGAGCGATTGTACGTTCTATAAAAAAGAGTGAAAAATATAAATCTGCTACTATTATAGGAGCAGGAATATTGAATAATGCTTATGGGATTTATGAAGGACTATACGACAGGGTTTGGAGAGTACCACACGTACAAGAGGAGAGTTATGAGTTTGAATTCAAAAGGATATTGGAAAAAGAAGAAATTGACTATGTAATTCTTATTCCTGAATTAGAGGTTCTATTTTGGTCAAAGAATAAACTTCCGGCTGCTTCAATTTTGCCTCCACCAAAGTTTTCAGAAATAGCTATAAGTAAAGAGAAATTATATAAGTTGTTAGAAGGAACCAATCTTGTTCCGGATTCGCAGAGTGTAATTATATCTGATCTTAAATCAGGAAAGTTTAATCCGAGCTTGCAATACCCATTTTGGATTAGATCAGTTTCTGAAGGCACCACAAGCGGTAAGGGTTCTATGTTAATCGAAAACAAAGATTACCTTAAGGCATGGCAAATTATTAATGCTAATGTTGATCAAGCAATGATTTCGGAATATTTGCCCGGTAGAAATATTGCGGTTCATTTACTTTATAAGGAAGGAATACTATACAAAATAGGGTGCTATGAGCGCTTGGAATATTTCAAAAAAGAAGTTTCACTGAGTGGTATAACAGGAAATATTTCAAAGGGAAAATTAATAAATGATGGACATGCGGCAGAAACCGCGAAGAAAGCTGTTGATGTAATTTGTAAACATACAGGTGAGCTTATGAATGGGATAGTTGCTGTAGATTTAAAAGGTTCCGAAAAAGGTCAGCTTTATGTAACAGAAATCAATTTGAGGCATGTCGCAGCGACATCTGCCTTTGCTTCAGCTGGTTTTAACCTAACCGAATACCAATTAGATGTCATGAATCCTGAATTCAAAGGCTTTGAGGATGAAATCGAAAAAGAATATCCTCCCAATAATCAAATTTTGAGAGATATAGATGGAGAACCTGTTTGGATTGAAAATTTTTCGATACCTGATATAGGAAAAAATAATTCAGAAAATAATCAGCCCTGATAGTTGAATCCACAAAAGCTTTTATCATTTTCGGAGTTCACTTCCATCTTTGAGAAAAAAAAGGTAGAACATTTTCCAACCAAGGTTCCGGAAAATGTTACAGTATCAGTTTGTGTTCAAACTTACCAACACAGGGAGTATATAGAAAAGTGTTTGGAAAGCATTTTGATGCAGGAAACTTCTTTTCCATTTGAGATTATTGTGGGAGAAGATGAATCAAGTGATGGAACCCGTGATGTTTGCAAAAGATTTGCAGAACAGTATCCTGATAAAATTCGACTGATTTTACATAAGCGGGAAAATAATATCACTTTATTTGATAAGCCTTCCGGTAGATTTAATTTCATATATAATATCTTTTCAGCAAGAGGAAAATACATCGCTTTTTGTGAAGGGGATGATTTTTGGACAGATCGTAAAAAACTTCAGAAGCAGTTCGAGGCTTTAAAAGCAAATCAGGATTGCTCAGTTTGTTTTACAGCTGCTGAATATCTGGACGAAGTTAACCCTGAGAATGCTTACTTATACAGACCTAAAGTACCCGCAGGGAAATCCAAATTTTCAATTAGGGAAGCCATAATAGATAGCGGTGGGTTTATGCCAACAGCTTCTGTTTTTTTCAGAAGAGAGCTGCTAAAAGAAGTTCCGTTTTGGATGATTGAATCACCGGTCGGTGATTTACCTCTTACATTACTTTTGGGACTAAAAGGGAGTTATCTTTTTCTTGATGAGCCAATGATTACGTACCGTGTAGGTACGCCAATGTCATGGAGCTCAAATCAAAAAGATTTTGCTTATCGTAAAAAGGTCATAAATGGAATTTGTAAAACACTATTGGCTTTTAATAAATATTCGAAGTATAGATACAGTGCGATTGTTTTTAGAGAAATTTTTCGAAGGCAATTTGATTTGCTAAAGATGTTTTTGGTTAGAAAATTTTGAAAGCAGCTTATTTCTAAAAAAAGAGAAAAATTGAAGTACATAACAAAGTCGAATCGATCATGAATAAGATTTATCAAATATTTGGTAAAAAGATCAAATTAAGCACATTAAATAGCATGGAAGGTGATTTACTTCATAAAGAGTTATCGCTTTATCCGGTTACGAATGATTCAGAATTTGATTTGGAAATCAACTATGTCGCTTCAATTGATACCAAAAAAGCATTGAGTGTAAACCCATCCATTAATTTTCTAATGAACGACAGGGTAATTACTAAAATGGGTGGTTGTACTGTTGAGTTTTGTTTCCGGGACAAAAAACTATCTGAAGTAAATTTTTCTATTAATGAAACAAGTGGGGTTACTCGATTTGTTAACAAATGGAAGTCAATGCAATTTACTTCAGCTTTAGAAGCTATTGGTCAGACTTTCCATGAGTTGATCTTAATTCCCATAGTGTTTTTAATAGATGATTATTCAGTTGTACATAGTTCCGGTATCAAAAATAAAAATGATGAAGTAGTGCTTTTTGGTGGAACCGGCGGAGTTGGAAAAACATCACTTGAAATGGCATTATGCCTGGAACGAGATTATACTTTTTTTAACGATGATCTTGCCATCATTGATGGGAGAGGGAATTGTTATCCGAATTTTTCTTACCCAAAGATATATGGATATAATATTCAGGGAGACAAAAGACTCAAGAGTGAGATTTTAAACGAATCTGGAATCGTTAACCGATTACAATACGAATATAGAAACCTAAAGGGGTTGAATAAGGTCAGAAGAAGAATTAATCCCCAAGAATTTTTCGAGAATACTTCTAATACGAAAGGAAAAATTGCTTCACTATTAATTCTATTCAGAAGTAATGTTGCCGAGATCAAGTTCGAATCAATTTCTGCAGAGAAAGCCTCTTCAAATAATACGGGCATTATGGCTTCGGAATACAATGCATTTTTCGATCATGTGAGATGGCATGAATTTAATTCATCGATTTTAAACAGAGAACCATTATTAAGCTTCGATTCAATAATGGAAAAGAATACGGCTACACTGGCAAAAAGTCTGAACGAAGTAAAGCAAATTTACTTAGTTCATATTCCAAAAGAGATTTCAAATGATGTATACAAAAAACAAATGGTTGCTGAGCTAATAAAAAGAGATTTGATTTAACTTACTGCTTTAAAAAAAAGATGTGATTAATCTCCCGAGTTAAACAATTGATTTATATTCTTTTTCCAATTGGCCGGGTTTCTCCACTTTATCCATATTTTCTGTAATTGCTCAAGTTCCCTTTTTTCGTAAAAACTGAAGAAGTATAAAATTACCGGGAATAAAATAATTGCTGAAGTTTTTACAATTAATCGTATGGCCAGATTCATACCATTTGTTAAAAGGGCCCCATAAATCAATACAACTCCCGTTATAAACATTAAGGAAATTTTTCGCCACTCAAAGCTGATAGGGTACACTTTATTTGAGAAATAAAATAGCCCCCCAAAAAATATGAATTGGGTAACAAGGCTTGCTAATGCAGCTCCTTCAGAACCCCAAAAAGGAATTATGAGTATGTTCAATCCTAAATTTAAAACAGAAGCAATAGCTGTCATTAATGTAATACGTGAAGTTTTCTTCTTAATTCGTAATCCTATATTTACCACATCGCTGAGAGCTACAAAAAACAATGCAAAGGCAAGAATCGGAATCACGGAAAAGGATGACCAATACACAGTACTTCCCGTAAATATTTTAAGTGCCTCTTTACCGAATAATGACACTCCCATGATGCATATAATCATTCCAAAGCCATAATAAGTCATGGTTTTACTGTAAAAACGATGACTATCTGTGTCATTCATTTTCTTGAATAAAAGTGGTGTTAAAGCCATGCTAACCGAAGTAATAACCAATACTTTTAGAATAGATGACACTTTAAAGCCTAACGTATACAGGCCCACTTCTTCAAGCCCGGACATCGAGTTCAGGACAAAACGATCGATTACATTAGCTGAAGAAGCTGCCAAACCAGCCATCATCATAGAGGTGCCGTAACCAAGCATTTCTGTGAAAACAGGAAGATGAAATTTCAGCACTGAATTCCTGAATATATAGGGCAGCAGGATAATAAGGTAAATGGAAAAACCAACTATTTGACCAATGTAAATTGCAAATAACCCATTGTCTCCGGTAAACAGTAAGTAAATGGTGACTAAAAGAGTAGCCACCAGTTTTACAATATTTGTAGTTGTAAAAAAAACGGCTCGTTCCTGTAGCCTCATTAATGTGGCAGGTAAAACCCCGAGAGCCTGTAAGCCGGTTGATATCATCACAAGTACAATGATTTCATTATACTGTTCGCTATCAAATAGTAAAAGAGAGGCCTCTGACTTAAAATAATAGGTGATAAAACAAATCAGAGTAACAAACCCAATAATAAAAGCTGAAGAAGTGAAAAAAGTAGCTTTTTTATCTTCTTCGCTTTGTTCGTAGTACCATCTTATGAGCGAATTATATAAACCAAAGCCCATGAGAGAGATTACGATTTGATTTACAGCCTCTAATACACCCAAAGCTCCATAATCCTGTACACTCAAATATTCAGGATCAGTTAAAAAAGGAATCAGAATAAAACCGGTTAGCTTTACAAATACATTACCAATGCCGTAAACAGCTGAATTCTTGATGGTATCTTTAATGTACTTGAGCAAAACAGTTCTATTTTTTGGCGGAATTGGTGTGATCCCGGATAATGGCTTTGATAATCTCAACAAATTCAGAGTAATTTTTGTCAGAATTAAATACAGTTGAGCAAGTATTTTTTGCAGCTATGCTTTTTTCTTTTCTGAGAGGTTCATTTGAGGTTGCTTCTTCTAAAGCAGTTAAAACAGCAGAATCAAGATTATCATCATTAATCAACCATCCATTATCGTTATTAACAAGTTCAGAGGTTCCGCCAACATTTGTAGCTATCGCGGGTATTCCAAAGCTGTTAGCTTCCATTATCGAAACCGGTATACCTTCAGACTTGCTAAGGTTAATGAATAAATCAGCTCTGTTTTTTGAATACCAATCAATTAATTCTTTGTTCTCCACAAAACCATGGAGTTTTGCTTTAATATTTTTTGGGAATCCTTTAACATATTCAGAAAGCTCATCGAAAAGTTCTCCAGCTCCAAAATGGTTCCAAACTAAATTGAGGTCAGGATGTAAGAGAGCAAACTTTTTCAGGAGATAACCTATTTTTTTTACCCTCTTAACTTCATGAATAAAAGAGCAAGAGACTATTATATATTCTTTTTCAGGCTTTTTTGATTGTACTTGATGTTCTTTTCGAACAGGAATCCCAAGTCTGGATAAAAAAATCTTATCACTAAATGCGGGATATTTTTCTTTTAAGTAATTAATACCATCTTTTGAAATTGAAAAAACAGAATCCAGCCTTAATAAAGTAATTTCTCGAAAGGGTATGTAATTTTTAGGGTAAAGTTCTTCGTACAAATCTCCCCTGTGTACCCGGGTAATCACAGGTAATTTAGATTGTAAAAGTGTTGCTCCTAATGTACTTCCGTTAAACCAATATGAATAAATTAACCCGGCATTTTCAGTAGTGTTATATGCAGTAACAATTTTATTCAATGCTTTTTTAGTCATTAATGAATCCAGTGAATAACTCATCAATCTTTCTATTGATGAGGAATTCAGGATAATAGAAATTCTACCAATCAACTCTTTATAAAAAAAAGGGAAAGCTAAGGATGAAAGAGTTTTTGAGAACAACCTTTGAATTTTATTT
This sequence comes from Balneola sp., assembly GCA_965267565.1. Classification (GTDB taxonomy): domain Bacteria; phylum Bacteroidota; class Rhodothermia; order Balneolales; family Balneolaceae; genus Balneola. Next base: position 1,314,211 of record OZ254085.1, on the reverse strand, counting down.
TTTCGATTTTTTCTCTCTCTTATAGATGTATCAATGCGGCAGTTAGAGGGAATGGTTCTTGCAGAGGAAGTTTTACCTTTATCAGTTGGAACTATAACGATTTCTGAAAAGCCATGTGAGAGATGAATAAGTTCAGATTCAAGAAAACTTTCACCCGTTCCGTAAGGAAAGTTGGAAGTCAAAAGAATTAAATAATCTTTCATATTATTTTGAATAATTGAAAGCTCGATAAAATAAATATACGAGGCCTTAATTTCGGGTTAAGATATAACTCAAAAAGCAGGGAGACTATATTTTTTTGGTTTAAATTAGCAGTTACGAAAATCACCATTTAAGTAAATACAATTAATAAAATGATATTGCGGATATGAGAGTATTAATGGTACTTGACAATAAGTTTCCTCCGGATCTTAGGGTAGAAAAAGAAGCAGTTTCTTTGGTAAACAATGGGTTTGATGTGGGTATTCTTTCGATTGGCAATTATGAAAAAGATCATATTGTAGATTATAAAGGAATTACGATATACAGGGTTGCATTATCAAAATTTTTACGGGATAAAATGCATGGTTTAGCTGCAATGATCCCATGGGTTGATAGATATATAGCCAAACAGGTACTTAAAATATTAGAAAGTAAAAAGTACGATGTAGTGCATCTCCATGACTTATATTTATTTGGGGCCGCAAAAATTTTAAGGGACAAAACAGATATAAAATTGGTCGGTGATCTACATGAGAATTATATAGACGCTCTTAAGGATTACAAGTGGAGTACGACTTATCCAAATAAGCTTTTCATCTCTTTTAAAAAATGGGAGAGAAAGGAAAAGGAATGGTTACAGTATTTTGATCATTTAATTGCTGTAAATGAGGGAATGAGGGAAAAAAATATCTCAAAAGGGGTCAAAGAAGAAGATATAACTGTTGTTGCTAATAGCATTGATACAGATGTTTTCGATAGCTATGAAATAGACAGCACAATTATCGAGAGATTCAAGAACTACAACACTTTGGTGTACGTTGGAGGCTTTGTTTGGAACAGAGGTTTAGAACATGTTGTAAAGGGGATGTCGGCTTTAAAAAAACATGATGATAACATTCGACTTCTTTTGGTAGGTGATGGAGAGATGAGGTCAGAACTTGAAGAATTAACGAAGCTACATGGAGTTTCAGATGTGGTTATTTTTGAAGGATTCCAGGCACAGGAAAAGATTAAATCGTATCTATTAGCAAGTAAAATAGGACTTATACCATTTAAACGTACTCCTCAAACAGATAACTCCAGTTCTAATAAACTATATCAATACATGTACTACTCATTACCAATATTAGGAACAAATTGTACATCTGTAGAAAAACTGATTGAAGAGGAAAAGTGTGGTTTGATTTACGAATCTGAAAAAGAGTCAGAATTTGTAGAGGGAGTAATTAAGCTTTTGGAGGAAAGCGATTTAGCCAAAGAATTCGGAATGAATGGAAAAGAATCAGTTTTAAAAAAGTACAACTGGAAAGTGGAAGAAAAAAAACTAATTGATATCTACAATACATTAAAGAGAGGATAATCTGAAAGTAATTTTCTTTTGCTTTGCGAAGTGGCTGAACGAATGTTTAGATTACTTAAAGAGCATGAATGTCAAGTTACCCTCAAAAACTGTACTATATTGAAATCCTAATTCTGCAAGACAAGAATGATCTCTTCCTTTTATATCTGCGCCATCAAAGTTTTTGATGCTACAGCTACTTTAAAAATTAAGAATCTGCAAAACGATAGCCAGAATATTAATTATCTGTAACCTCATGAAGTTCTTCAGCTAACTGTTTTGTTAAAGACAACCTTGAAAACGGATGCTCTTTCAAATCTCCTTTCCATTCTGTGAAAGAAATGCCGCCTCCCGAAATCAAATCCTCCAAAACAGTTTTAATAGTATTAATATCATCATAAGTGGCATTTAAACCATATTTATTCTCGGAGATTAATTTTGATGCATCACCATTTTCAGGACCAATACACAAAATCGGAGTTTGAGCTCCGATGTAATCAAATATTTTACCTGTAATTATCAGTTCGTTATCAATCGTTGCGGGAATAACAAGTAGCAGAAGATCTGCAGTTTGCATTTCTTTCTTCGCTTCCATGTGAGGTACATATTCTTTGAATTCAATAATATCCTCAAGTTTATATTCTGTAATTATACTTTGAACTTTTTCATTAAAAGATCCGATGAAAGTAACCGATAATTTTGATTTTTTTTCTTCATCCAGTGCATTCAGAGCTTTAAAAAAAACATGTGGAATAGCAGTTTCTGTCATGCTTCCTATATACTTGATAGAAATCCGGTTGTTTTTGTCATCATGAATTACAGTGCTGAAATCTTCATGATCAAACCCATTTGAGATGACTTGATATTTTCGATTCAGAACTTTTTTCTGAATCCGCTCCATACTATCGGAGACAACAATTACCTCATCAGCTTTTGAAAGACATTTTTTTTCGAGGGAGATATCTTTATTAGAAGCCCATTTAGTTCTCGGTAAATGTTGATTGTAGAATATCTGACTCCAGGGATCTCGCATATCCATGACCCATTTTAAACTCTGATATTTATTTTTGAGCTTAAGCCCAATCAGGTGGGAAGAATTTGGGGGACCGGTAGTTATAATTGTATCAAGGTCATATCGGGAGATTATAAAATCCGCTTTTCTGAAAGCAAAGGGAACCCAACCTACTCTGGCATCGGGAATAAAAAAATTTGCGCGGACCCAAACGCCTATTTTTTTAAAAATAGAACCATCATCGGAAAAAGCAGTTGATGGGGTCGAAACTTCTTTAGCGGTTTTTCCTCTCAGTTTCGCAAAAAGCGAATACGGTTCCAGACTCCTTGTTTTCAACACTTCTAAATCAGGTGAAACTTCATCACTCAGTGTTTCATCAATAATTGGATAAGTACCATCTTTAACAGTAAGTATAATAGGGTCGATGTTAAATTCGGGGAGATACTTAGCAAATTTCACCCATCTCTGAACACCGGAGCCACCACTTGGAGGCCAGTAATATGTAACTATTAATACTTTTTTTTTCTCATTCACTTTTTTCAGATCTGTTTCTGAAATAAGTAAACCCAAATAGTAACGCTATACCAATTTGTGCAGCTAAAGAAACCCAATTGAGTGTCGATCCAAGAGAGTATGAAGTTGGCCGGAATTCCATTTTTAATTCATGATCTCCGGCTGGGATTTCCAATCCTCGTAAAACATAATTTGTTTTATGAATGGGGATTTCTTCTCCATTTAAAATAGCTATCCAACCAGCGGGATAATAAATCTCACTTACCACCAAAAATCCCGGTTTAGTGCGTGAAATATCCATCGAAATTTCAGCACCGGTGTAATTGGTGATTTCAACACTCGAGGTGGAATCGGTTTCGATCTCGACTTGATCAGTATTTTCGACGACAGCTACTTTCGAGTAGTCGACTCCCGGTTTGTCAACAAATCCATAGGCTTCTTGAGGTGATTCAGCATAAACTAAAGAGTCGACAAAAAATGCTTTTGGAAGCAATTTCTGATTCTCATAGACAGTACCTGAATTTCCATTAAAGGCTGCTGTCAATCCTTCAACCTGCTGCAGTCCGGGCTGATAATTGATGTATTTAATATTCAGTGCGCCCAACAATTCAAGGTTTAACCCACCGGTTCCTTTATAAAGGGGTCCACCATTAGCTTGCAGATCAGAAACTATACTAAGTTTTGCGCCTGTATATCCACCTATAGTGGGGTAAAAATAAGATGGCGTAGCTTCTGTAAAAGGACCTGACAATAATGGAAACACACGGTATCTGTATTCGCCATTTTCTGAATGGATATTGTTTATTATAAACTCGTCAATATCTCTTTTTTTAGATTCCAAAGACCGTTCCGGGTTTACATTAGCATTTACGATAACCCGTTCGGGTACGTAGCGCTTACCAACGCTGATCATATCAAAAGCGGTAATTACAAATAGTCCGAGCGATGCCAGAGTCAGAGAAAGTTTTCTCTTGATCAAAAACCAAACAATTCCCAACACAAATACTAAAAGTAGTGCAAATCTGAACAGATCCCGGTTAGCGCTCTCTTTTCGTTCAGGGACAAAATTTTGCTGAACGTAATTAGCTGCTTGTTGCTGTACCTGAGGATTCTGAGGGCTAACCTGATTTTGTCTTGCTATCTGCTGTGCAATATTCTGAACTTCACCCGGCTTTGTGTAATCCATGGTTTTAGTCTGAATAAATACAAAAGCAAAAATGGCAACTGCTATACCAACAGGAACATAAAGGTCTTTCAGGTTAGAGGATTTACTTCTCACGAATTCGAAGAGCCAATTAACTCCAAAAACAGCTACCACGGTATAACAAAATGAAGTGAGGACCAACCAGGTTTCAGGAGCTCGGAACTTGTCGAAATAAGGGATATAGTCGAATGCTAACTCATTCAATAAAGAGAAGTTTCCTCCCCAGGAAAAAAGGAGAGCCAAAGTTCCGGTCCCAAAGAAAACGTACATAATTCGGCTTTTTTCTCTGAAAAGTGCAATTAACAGAAAAGGTAAAGTTAATACACCAAGATAATGAGGGCCCGAAGTTACCGACTTGGGACCAAAATAAGTTGGAGAAGCTCCACCAAATAATTCAGGTATCAATAAGGTTAAAGACTCTTTGATTCCCTGAGACCATGCAAAAGCATATCCGGTTGAAAGTCCTTCAGAACCATCTAAAGCTGAACCTCCACGGATACTAAACTGAGAATACTCCTGAAGCGTCAGAAATTTTTGTGCATGACCTAAAACCCCGATGATTCCACCAAGAAGCAGGAGCCCTGTAATTATGGCAAACTGTTTGTACTCTTTTTCCTGAATTTGTTTCCATGAATCTGCGATCCATAAAAACCCAATCAGATACATGAAATAATAAGTGATTTGGGGATGTCCGGCACGAACCTCCAAAGCCATTGCAACAGAGAAAAGAAGTAATCCGGCGATTTTATTATCTGATCGGGTAAGCTTCCAATATCCGGCTAAAACCCAGGGAGCAAAAGCAAGAGCCACAAACTTTGAGGTATGTCCCGCACCAATAATAATTGGGAAATACGTTGTTAATGAATACAGCAAACTTCCAATGAGAGCAGATAACGGTCGGAAACCCATCAGAATTAAAAAGAAATACATTCCGGAAAGCATTACCCAATATGGAAAAGCGGGATAAATGTTCTTAAAGAATCTTGAAAGCCAATCAAGATTAGGAACATCGTTTTTTACGGAAACAACGTAAGCTGGCATTCCCATGTACATATTTTCAACCCAGAGCGGTTCTTTGCCATACTGTTCTCTGTATTCGATTACAGATTCAGCTCCTGCTCTCCATTGTGTGATATCATGCCGTTGAAATTCTTTACCGCCGATGGTTGTAGCAGTAAAGAGAATGAATGGGATAAAAAACAGAATGGCTAATGCAATAGCGTGTTGCTTCCATTCAGCAAGGCTGTAAAAAAAGCCTTCCGAAACTTGTGGATTAGATTCTTTTGTCATGAATTATTCGATTACTTTTGGAACACGGAAATAGTCAGAATCGGCATCAGGAGCATTTTTTAAAGCATCCTCATGAGAAACAGGTTCTTTTGCTTCATCTTTTCTGAACCGGCTGTCCAAATCAATGACGTGTTCCAATGGCTCTACATCGGAAGTATCAAGCTCGTTTAATAAATCCATGTACTCGAGGATGTTATTCATATCCTTTGCATACATTTTTGCCTCTTCTTCGGTAACCTGCAAACGAGCCAAATTAGCGATGTAATGAACGTCTTTTTCTGAAACTGACATATTGTTTTCTTTAAATTTTATGAGGGATAATTTAAGAAAGATTATGTGAAAGGTTAATTCTATATTTAGAAAAACATTATCACTTGTTTAGGTAATAAAACTATATTCATTTTAGCAGATCGATTCTTCCAAAATGATCAGGAAAAAAATCACTATAAAAAATTCAACTGGTTTACATGCACGCCCTTCAGCGGCTTTGGTAAAGACTGCAAGCAAGTTCGAAAGTGATTTTTTTATTCATATGTATGGATACAAGGTTAATGGAAAGAGCATTTTGGGAGTAATGACACTGGCTGCTGAACATGGTGCCGAGCTTGAGTTAGAATTTGATGGAAGTGATGAACAGGAAGCCATGGATACTATTACCGAACTAATAGAAAATAAGTTCGGATTTGATGATGAGTGATCTTGCGTCAAAAAAGGAAAGGGTATTCGAGGGAATATCAGCAAATTCCGGTATAGCTATCGGTCATATTCTTTGCATTGATAACAGAAAGCGTAAAGTGGTTCCGAAATCAATTGAAGAAAAAGATATTAACGTTCACCTCGAATCTTTCTCTTCTGCTAAAAATAAATTAGTGGAAGAATTATCGGAGCTGTTGGAACATCTTAATTCTGATTCATCGGCGATCATCGAAACCCAAAAGCAGATTATTTTAGATGCGGAGATCGAGCGAAAGGTTTCGGAGATCATAAAAGAGGAACTCCTTTCCAGTGAATTTGCAGTGTACCGAACTTTTTGTGATTACATTGAGCGATTGAAGGAAAGTGGTTCTGAATTATTTCAGCAGCGCATTGTGGATTTGGAGAACCTGAGAGATCGTTTTCTTGAATTGATTTGTGATGATCCTGAATCAGACCAAATAAAAAAAGACACGATTATAGTGACAAAAGAAATTAGTCCTGTCGAATTAGTAGCTCTACATGAACAAGGAGCAATCGGTTTGGTAATGGAGAAAAGCGGAGTTACTTCTCATGCTTCACTTATCGCACAATCTCTTGGAATTCCTTGTATTGTAAACGCAAAAAATACTACCAGTTATTCCGAACAGAGCGAAGCAGTGCTGGATGGGAGAGAAGGACAATTAATTGTAAACCCGGCGAACAAAACACTTTCCAGATACAAGAAGCTTTTAAAAAAGATTGAAAAGAAGGAAAGCTTATTGCTGAAAAACCTTTCTGAGCCATCCAAAACCAAAAGTGGTACGGAATTCAAACTTTCTGCCAACGTTGAATTTGAGTCGGAACTGGAGCTATTAAAAAAATACAATACCGATAGTATTGGTCTTTTAAGGACAGAAGGCTTGTTATTCAGTGGAAAAACAAGTTTTGAAGATCAAAGTACTTTTTATGAATCGGTATTGGCATCAGTTTCCGAAGAAGTGACCTTTCGTTTGTTTGATGTTGGTGGCGATAAGCTTTCGTCCAGAATTCCCGAAGAAGCAAATCCCTTTTTAGGATGGAGAGGGATCCGAATGTTATTGGACGAACGGGATTTGTTAGATGTTCAGCTTAAAGCATTGCTTATGTGTGCAGGTCAACATCCGGGAAAAGTAAAAATTTTGGTTCCGATGATTTCAGTTCAGGAAGAAGTACTAAAACTGAAAGATATTATTGCCGGGGTTCACGAAGAGATTAAAAAGGAAGGAAGTCCTGTAGACGAGAACATCCAAATCGGCGCGATGATAGAAGTCCCTTCCGCAGCACTAAATGCAGAAAAGTTAGCTAAGGAACTGGACTTTTTAAGCATAGGCACTAATGATCTAACCCAATATACTTTGGCTGTTGACAGAGGCAACGAAAAAATCTGTTCGTTGTATCAACAGCAACACCCATCTGTATGGAAACTGATCAAAATTACTGCTGATGCAGCAAAAAAGACTAAAACTGAAATTGCTGTGTGTGGCGAACTTGCTGGAAATCCATTAGGTGCCTGCGGATTGCTTGGGCTTGGAGTTAGTAAATTAAGCATGATTTCCGGCTCCATCCCAAAAGTAAAAGAAGAGTTAATAAGCCATACGGATGGAGAGTTTCAGGCTTTAGCACAATCATTTTTAAACGCAACTACATCAAGTCAAGTAAAAGAACTATTCGAAGACTGGAGAAAACATTAATGAAGATCACGAAAGAACACATCGAAAAAATCGACTCAGAAAACATGTGGAATTTAATGGAGTCATTTCCCGATCATTGGGATGAAGTGTGTGAGCTGACTTCAGATATTTCTCTTTCTGTTGATACTGGAAAGATTCAAAATATATGTTTTGCAGGAATGGGAGGTTCGGCAATCGGAGCAGATTTGATCAGAGCGTATTCACTAAATTCATGTCCACATCCGGTACAGGTAAATCGGCATTACAACATTCCGAATTATGTGAATGAAAATACGCTTTTTATTGCGTGCAGTTTTTCAGGAAATACAGAAGAAACACTTACGGCACTCGATTCCGCACTCGAAAAAGGAGCTCAGGTTATTGCGGTTACTTCAGGAGGGAAACTCAAACGTCTGGCCGAAGAGTATGATTTTGATTACATCAAAATTCCTGGCGGAATGCCGCCAAGAGCAGCTCTGGCATACAGTTTTGTGCCCCTGTTCAGAATCTTTGATGAGCTTGGATATCTGGAAGAAGATAAATCAGTACTGGATTCTACACACAAGCTTCTGAAGGATGGAGTTTCCAACTACAAAGATATGGATGGGAATGATGCGCTTGCTTTAGCCGAAGAAATGAACGGATCACTTCCGGTTATTTACAGCGATGCTCTGATGATGGAACCTGTGAATTTGCGATGGAGAGGTCAGATCGAAGAAAATTCTAAGATGTTAGCGTATGGAAATTTGATTCCTGAAATGAATCATAATGAAATTGTTGGATGGGAACATATCAGCCATTTGGCAGGCAGATTAACAGTAGTGATGCTGAAAGATCGGGAAGATAACCCGAGAGTGTTGAAGCGTATGGAGATTGTTAAAGAACTGGTTATGGATCAGGCGCTTTCGGTTATTGAGATTTCCACTATCGGAGAATCGAAACTGGAGCGGATATTTTCTTTAGTGCAACTTGCAGACTGGGTGAGCATGTATCTTGCGTTATTGAATGAGATTGATCCAACGCCAATTGCCAAAATTGATATTCTTAAAAGTAAACTTGCAGAAATATAGAGGAGACGTGATTGTTTGATACATCAAAATTCAAATCGGAACTGCATTCTCAATGGGTTGGTCAGGAATTTCATTATTTGGAAGAAACAGAATCTACCAACCTGTTCGCAAAACAGTTGAAAGAAGCTGTTCCCGGTACGGTGATTTTGGCTGAAAATCAGAAGGCAGGAAAAGGGCAGCATAATAAAGCATGGTTAACTGAACCGGGAAAGAATTTGACGTTTAGTATCGTATTTACTCCTTCAAAAGCGGACCGGATTAATTTGCTTACGCTGGCTTGTGCATCTGCAATTGAAGACGTGGTTTGTAAATACTATGATGATTGTTCGATTGATCTGAAATGGCCAAACGATGTAATATGTGATGGTAAGAAAATTGCCGGTTTGCTTACGGAAGTTATTCATGTAGGTAATAGAGTAGATCGCGTTATAGTAGGAATCGGCTTGAATGTAAATCAGGAAAAGTTCAATGAAGAGATATCAGATATAGCCGCTTCGGTTAAACATTTTAGTGGAAAGGAAGAATCGAGAGAACGGTTGTTAGCCGATATTTTAACTCGTATTGAATACAATTATCAACGCTGGATGAATTCGAATGTTGATCTGATTCAGGAAGTGAATGAAAAATTGCAGGGCTTTGGGGAATGGATTACTCTCGAAGTCGACGGAAAAAGATTCGAGGATCAATCGAAATTTCTTGGTATGAATGAAAAGGGAGCTCTTCAGGTGTTGAATAAGGAGCTTGGAGTGGATACTTTCTCCTATGAACAAATCCGTGTCCACGTACATTGAGAACGAAGTCTCTGAGCAATTAAGAGAACACCTTTCAGCAAACCCAAAGTTGATAATCGGGGTTAGTGGCGGAGCGGACTCAATGGCTTTGTTATATGTGCTCAAAAAACTGAATGCAGATGCAGTAGTTGTTCATATAAATTATCAGCAAAGAGGGAAAGAGTCTGATAAAGATCAGGAATTGGTTGAACAGCTTTCCTTTCAGTGGGGATTTGAATGTGTATCTGTTAAACTTGATGAGTATTTGAACTCAGGAAATTTCCAAAACTGGGCAAGAACAGAGCGATACAGAATCTTTGAAGAATTGAAAGAAGAGAGTAATGCTGATGCCGTTGCAGTAGCTCATCATGAGGACGATCAGGTAGAAACTATTTTGATGAAATTATTTCGGGGAAGTGCTCCGGAAAATTGGCAGGGGATATCGGTTTTTGATGGAAATGTTTTTCGTCCGCTGTTGAAGATCAGCAAAGAAGAAATCCTGAAATACTGTGAAGAAAATGCCGTTCCGTTTCGGGAAGATAAAAGCAATACGTCCAATAAGTATGCCCGTAATCTGATACGAAATGAATTGGCTGAGCAAATGGATGAATTACTTCCGGGCTGGAAAGAAAATGTACTAAAGCTCAGAGAGTTTGGTGCTCAGAATGAAAAAGCAATTTCCGAATTAACAAAAAGAACCCATTCAGAAAGCGGATTGAGTATCACTCAGCTCAAAGAATTAGATGTAGATTTGAGAAAGGCTGTGATCAAAAAGTTTGTAGATCAGCAAACAGGAATAACATTTTCTTCGGGTCAGCTGGATACTGTTATAAAGCTATTGGATGCTCAGGTTGGATCAGTTTTTGAGATTGATAAAGATTTGAAGCTTGTGAGAGAGCGTGATGTATTAAAGCTTACATCAGGGTTCGAAGGAGTGTTCTTAGAAATCAGTAAAGATGATATTTGGCAAGGTTTGAGTTTTCAGTCATTAAAATTCTTTATGAGTGAAGAAAAGAAAACAGAATTTTATCTTGATGCAGATTGCTTAGATTATCCGTTAAGTCTGAGAACCTGGAAATCAGGAGATAAATTTCAGCCGTTGGGGATGGAAGGTTCTCAAAAAGTTTCCGATCATTTGACCAACAGAAAGGTTTCGCCCACTAATAAAAAGAAATCTTTGGTATTGGTTGGCGCAGATGGTACTATTTACGCATTATTTTTTGGAGGCAATGAAGACAGAGTAGGCACTGTCTCGGAAATATGTAAAGCGACTGAAACTACAAGTCGGTATCTTTCAGTTTCAAAAGAAATTTAGTTATGAGTTTTTATTTACCGGAAACCGTTGACTGCAACGGCGAACAATTCAAAGTATTTATCACCCGTGAAGAGATTGAAGCCAGAGTTTCCTTACTGGGCAAAAAGCTGGACAAAGATTTTGAGGGTAAGCGTCCTATTTTTATTGGAATATTAAACGGAGCGTTCATTTTTTTGGCGGATATCATGCGCAACGTTTCCATTCCTTGCGAGGTTGATTTCATGAAGTTATCAAGTTACGGAGATGAAAAAGTTTCATCTGGCCAAGTAACCGAGCTGAAAGAAATCAATGCAAAGATTGCCGGACGGCATGTAGTGTTGGTGGAAGATATTGTAGATACAGGTCTCTCCATGAAATACATTGTAGAAAGAATGAAAACCTACAATCCGGAATCTGTTTCTGTGGTGACTTTGTTGCACAAGAAAGATGCAACCAAATACGATGTTCAGATTGATTATGTTGGTTTTGAAATTCCCACCAAGTTCGTTTTAGGATATGGTTTAGATTATGCTCAGGAAGGCAGAAACCTTGGCCAGATTTATGTGCTGGATGATTGATTTGTAACAATTTAAACTATAAGTGCTCTTTTTATTAGACAATAACGTCTTAGAAATAAAAGGAGATCATTATGAGTTTATTTAAACTAATTGCTATTTTTTTTATACCGTTATTATTTAATACGGGAGCAAATGTTACTGATAATAAAGTAGTAAACCCACCTTATAATTTTCAAGTTACTAACGCTACTTCAGTAGGGCAAAACCCAGCAACAACTTGGATTGCAAGACCTGGAGTTACAGAGTTTAAAGTATATCGTAAGAGAGTAGGTATTGATATGGGTTATATTCATATAGCAAATACAATTAATGAGAATTATACTGACGCTTGTTATGAAATTACTGATGGCTATGGACCAGGAGATGAAGATGTAATTTGGTATAGAGTAACGGCTCTTTCAGGAACTACGGAGTCAAACCCATCAAATGCAGCCTCAGTTTATGGAACGGCAGCGGGGGGACCTGGCTGCTCAATATAAATTCAGGTTTAAATAAAGGTTGTTATGAAATTAAAACAGGCTTATATTCAGCACCTCTTGAGGAGAGGTGGCTGAGTGGCTGAAAGCGCTCCCCTGCTAAGGGAGTTTATATGGAAACATGTAACGAGGGTTCGAATCCCTCCCTCTCCGCATTAAAGCCAATGTAAAGCAAAGCCCGATACAATTTGTGTCGGGCTTTTTTTGTTCAAAGCCTCCAAGTAAATCTCCCCTTGAGGGGAGATGATCAAATCAAAAGTTCTTGATTTGATCTGAGGGGTGCCGGCGAGGTTTATGAGTTTGTAAAACTCACCGGCACCCACCGGATTTCGTTGCGAAATACTTCACAATGATATCCTCCTCCCTCGAGGGAGGATTGGTTGATTGCTTCTTATAAAAGTTAAAATCAATTCTCCAAAAATCCCGAACTCTCCGTACATTTCATTTCGTTTTAGTGGTCATTCTGAGGTTACTTCCGAAGAATCTACACAAATGAGTAAAAGTGCAGACCCTTCGCTTTCGCTCTGGATGACTAAACACTCAATAAATTCTAACTATAGTGAGCGATAACAAAATAATTTTTTCGATGGTTGGGGTGAGTAAAGTTCACAAGCCCAACAAAACGGTTCTCAAAGATATTTACCTCTCTTTTTTCTACGGCGCAAAAATTGGTGTGCTTGGGTTGAACGGAGCCGGTAAATCTACTTTGCTAAGGATTATTGCGGGAGAGGATCAGGACTATCAAGGTGACATCAGCGTACAGAAAGGAATTACCTTTGGGTATCTGCCACAAGAGCCGCAGTTGGATCCTGAAAAAACCGTCAAAGAAATAGTTGAAGAAGGCGTTCAGGAAACCGTTGATCTGCTCAAAGAGTATGAAGAAGTAAACGCTGCTTTCGGAGATCCTGACGCTGATTTTGATGCTCTTATTGAAAAACAGGCTAAACTTCAGGAAAAAATCGATCAGGTAGAAGCGTGGGATTTAGATGCAAAACTGAAGCAAGCCATGGATGCACTTCGTTGTCCTCCCGGAGATACTTCGGTAAGTGTACTTTCCGGTGGAGAAGCTCGTCGTGTGGCACTATGTCGATTGTTGCTCAAAAAACCGGATGTTTTATTATTGGATGAGCCTACTAACCATTTGGATGCTGAATCAGTAGGATGGCTGGAACAACATTTGGAACGTTATGAAGGAACGGTCATAGCAGTGACTCACGATCGTTATTTTTTGGATAATGTAGCCGGTTGGATTTTAGAATTAGATCGCGGCGAAGGAATTCCGTTTGAAGGAAATTATTCCTCCTGGTTGGAGCAAAAATCAGAACGATTACGACAGGAAGAAAAACAGGAATCCAACCGACAGAAAACCCTGCAGCAGGAATTGGAATGGATTCGTCAAAATCCAAAGGGCAGAAGAGCCAAGAGTAAAGCTCGTATTAATGCGTACGAAGAATTGCTGGCAAAGGACAAAGAAAAGCGCGTGGATGATATGCAGATTATCATTCCGGCAGGTCCAAGACTTGGAGATAAAGTAATTGTTGCCGAAAACCTTACAAAAGGGTTTGATGATAAATTACTCATTGAAAATTTAGATTTTCAGCTTCCTCCCGGTGGAATTGTGGGAATTATTGGAGCAAATGGTGCGGGTAAAACAACACTATTTAAAATGATTATTGGTGAGGAAGAACCGGATTCAGGCTCTCTCGAAATCGGAGAAACGGTTGAGCTCGGATATGTAAATCAGAAACGACCACTCGATCCCAATAAAACAATCTGGGAAGAAATTTCTGAAGGCAATGAAATTTTGAAACTGGGTAATCGTGAGATCAACTCCAGAGCATATGTGGCTCGATTTAATTTCAGCGGAAGTGATCAGCAGAAGAAAACATCACAACTTTCAGGTGGGGAGCGGAACCGAGTGCATCTCGCTAAAATGCTGAAAGAAGGCTTTAATGTTATTCTATTGGATGAGCCTACAAACGATCTGGATGTGAACACCCTAAGAGCACTCGAAGAAGCTTTGCTTGAATTTGCAGGCTGTGCTGTAGTCATATCTCACGACAGATGGTTCTTAGATCGAGTTGCTACCCATATTTTAGCATTCGAAGGAAATAGTCAGGTATATTGGTATGAAGGCAATTATCAGGAATACGAAGCTCATAGAAAAGAGCGGCTGGGTATTACCGATGATCAACCTCAGAGAATTCATTATAAGAAGTTGACGAGGTGATTTAAAAATTTTTTAAATTATCACAGTTCAAAATGATGTAAATTTTGTGCTTCATTAAGAGATATCAAACTATTTTAATTTAAAATGAAAAAAATCTTTAGACCTTTATCAATTATCATCATAACTGCATTTGTTATAACTAATTGCAGTTCTACAAAAGACATTTATTTAGATCAGGAATATCAAAAAAGTTCATTGAATAGCGAATTTGTAGTAATTCCTCTTAAAAGTAGTTGGTTGATGGAAGGCTCCAAATACAGAATAAATCCATCTGAAGAAGATTATTTTTATCGTGGTTTAGAAAGATCATTTAATAATAATGCCGCAAGTGATGTTAAATTTATCGAACCTGATTTTGAACTAGAGAGAAATAAGTTCGAGCTTAAAAAATTGACAAGTAAGAATGTAAATATAAATGCAAATCTACCACCTAAAGAGCTACTTGATTCATTTCCCGAGCGATATGTGTATTTTTTCGAGAGTTTTGGGTTTAATATAACTCAAAAAAACGTTGCTGCTTCAAGCTATGCAGGTCAGGAAAAAGAAGTTATCGTAAAGAGAAGGTTAAATTTCAATACTGAATTTTTTCTTTTGGATAAGCAAACGGAAAAAATTATTTCCTGGGGAAAAATCGATGAAAGTAAAAGTATTGGGGAGAAGCCTAAATTTGAAGACTATCAGGATTTAATTGATGCTGCGAGTAAGCAAATTATTAATGAAGGTCCTTTTATTAAGAAGTAGATATCAGAAATATCAGTGATTCTAAGCTCCTGAAAGAAACTGAGAATTATGGCTAATTAGCTCAAAATAATTAATGCAATTAGCTAACGAGGTAGCTATTTTAATTTATAAGAAATACTGACATTGAGTGAGTTTAGATTAGTACTTAATCCGTAAGTCCAGCTTTCTGTGTTAATATCCGAATCAGAGAAATTAGTGTTTGAATAAGACAAAAATAAAGAACTGAAGGAAGTAGATAATAGAAATTTATCAGATATAGAGTATACCAACCCATGTCTGATTGAAAGACTTTGATCAAAATTAACGCTTTTAGAAGTACGGGCACCATCCTTAGGTTTGGTTTTTCCATATTCAGTGAATGACTGAATTGAAGTATAAAAATGCATTTTGGGTGATAATGAATTATACATTTTAACCCCAATTGAAGTTATTAATGATTCTTCAATTATATCATATGTTATAAATTCGGAGCCATTATAAGCTATCTAGTTAGATTTAAATCGGTCATAACCCACACCCGCATAAAGAGAAATATCATTATTAATAAAAAAATTAAATGTTGGTATAATCGTGGGTAAAAAAGTCTGAGTTTCTACTTTTTCCGAACTATTAAATAAAGTGAAAATTCGCTCTTCGTTTAAATCTATCGCTTTGATATTTCCTTCAAGAAATATATTTCCATTTTCAAATTGGGCCAAAAGGTTAGAAGAGGAAAAAAGTAAAGCAGTTAACGCTGTGTTGACTAATTTGTTCATGTCAAATATTTTCAAAAAATTGGAAAGAGGATATAAATTTATTTAAGAATAAAATACCCCATTCGGGTGATATCTTAACCGGACCATTCTCCGCATTTTTACTCCATCAACTCAATATCGAGTGCTTAACTAAAGGAGTGCAAAATGCTATCAAAAAAAATACTATTACTTGGGCTTGCTACGCTTGTACTGTCTTGCGCAACCGTGCAGCAGCAAATGGGCAAGATGGTGCTCAAGTTTATGACCAAAAAGGAAGCCGATTTTAACAATATTGCGGTAATCGGCGGTTATCAAACCAATGTAGCCGCACCCGATGTAGGGATAACTACTTTAGGAACGGAAGATTGGGAAGAAGGCGAAAGCTTGGTTGGAGTTCAACTTGTGAAACCTGAAGGAGCCGTTGGAGTAATTGCTCTGGATGGAACGGTAACTGTTGAAGGACAAGAAGCTACCAGTTATGGTGGGGGTGCTTATATGGTTCGTTTTCCGGCCGGAGATACTTCACCAAAAACGGTTACGCTAACCAGTTCAAACGGACAAACCACAGAGTTCGAAATTTCCGGGCTTCCATCCATCAACATAAAAAGCGTAAATGGAAGTACAGAATCTGCTACAGTAGATTTAAACTCCGATCTGGAAATTGAATTGGATTACGATTCGGCGCTGGAAGGAAAGCGAGTAATTATATCTTTGATTACGAGCGCAGTGGGCGCAAAAGGATTCGCTAATTTTCAATCGGCTATCATAGATGGAAAGATCACGGTTCCTGCAAATTCCTTTCAGCATAAACACATTGCGGGTGGAGGTCCAACAGGGAAAGATGTAACCAAATGGGTGACCGGCGTAAATCATTTGCAAGTTACTGTTATGGAAGCGGACAGAAATCAATCAGGGCAGCCATTTCCATATTTCAAAAAAGAAATGCGTTCTTTTGATACCGTTCCGGTAAATGTAACGGGAAGTGCTGAAGGTAGAGCATGGATCAGGGTCAAAGGAGAATCGAATGAAGCTTCAGGAAAATTCAATTACGATGCTTTTTCATCGAATGCATGGTTTGCACGTCCATTAAATACAAGTATTGACAGAATTGGAATTTCATCTCTTTCTGTAAGTGGTACTCTTTACAAACAAGAATCGGAAACTTCTGAAAGTACAAACTACGCAACAGGATACCGGACTATTACCACCACAACTACCACTTTTCAATTTCCACAATTGGATGATGAGTATTGGGATCAGTATCTGGAAAATATCTACTCCGACTTGGTAAATACTTTGCAGAATGATTACGGTGCATCTGTTGTAAATGTAGATCAAATTACTGCTAACCCGATTTATGATGAATACTACACTCCGGAAGATGAAAACACGGAAGAATATATCGCCAAGAATCTTCGGGATACCAAAAGGTTACTCCCAAATAGTTTAGGAGAGATTTTGGGCGATCGCACTACTTCGTTGATTGCAGATAACGGAACCACATCAAAATTAATGAGAGAAATGGACATGGATGCATTCATGGATATCGTTATCAATTATCAGGTTGCCGGCGATAGTGATGATAAAATTGTGCTGGTTCCGAATGTAAGCTTTCGGGTAACTGGGCAAACTCAGGCTTTTGATGGAATGGCAAATACATGGATCCAGGGCAATGTTCGTGGTCCCGGGGTTTCATTCAGCCGTTCAGAATTCTCTGATTTAAACGCCCTGAACCGAATTGGTCAAAAAGATGTGATCATAAAGCTTATCAAACAAGCTATTTCCGAATTACTGGAAGAACAGGAAAAATTTGGATACCAAACTGTCTGGAAGACAGCACTCGACAACTAACACATAGTTAGTAATTAGTTGATACACTAACCTAGCCCGGTATGTTGAATTCATATCGGGCTTTTTTTTGATGCAAAGCAGGTAAATGCACTCAGAAATATATCCCTGAAAAAATTGCTAATAACAATTTGGAGCAAATTCTCCCTGAGTTGTTCTGAAATAGCGGTCACCGTTTAAATAGGTCTTCTGGTCTTCGTATGTAAGTTGATAAGTGTACACTTCGTTATTATAGAAATTTAGTTTTAATACGGGGATGCCATTTCTATCAATAGCGATATCCCATTTTCCGGCCCCGGCTTGATCAGAATTGCCGTACCCGGAAATCCCGGATCCGCTTATGGTCATATCGTGATCACTACCATAATTGAAATAACCTTCTGAACATAGATCGATTTTTATTTCGGTGCTGTACCCACCACTTGCACCTCCGGTATAACTGGAAGAGGAGTAAGAGTCCATATAAGTAAGTCGCACTCCGGAAAAGAAACTTTTCCATTCTTCTACTTCGTCACTTTTTTCTACTTTCCTGAAATTGAAAGACGAAAAAATCTGCTTGGCTATTTCTTCATATTTTTCAGAATAATTGTTTTCCAAAGCGGCAGCCATAATCGTTACTCCGTAACCTCCATGCTCATTCACAATGCCAATAATAAATGCTTTTGCAGCATTTCCTTCTAAAGTTCCTTTATATTCACCTCCGATTGAGTTATCGGATAGTTCTTCAACTTCTCCCGATAGATTTAGCCTGGTTCCATAACCTTCGGAAATCCCTTTTTTTGCCTCTGATTTAAGCTGAACCAAGGAATATTCATGAGTAGCCAACAGAACAATTCCGGGCAGAGAGTTAGATCTGAGTAAAATGGTTTCATCGCCCTCCTGTCCAAGCCAGCCTTCCGGAATGATGAAAGATATACCCAGTTCATCATAGTTTACTTCACCGGTCATTTGGGCAAAAGAGTACATCGGTAAACAAAGAAAGGCGATGTAGAAGTAAGCTTTTTTCATTGGAAATGATAAGTTGATTATTCGTTTCAATAAACGAAATCCAGAAAAAAGAAGAAATTCCTAAAATACTTTCCGCTTACCATCCAATAAAACCTACTTAAAGTGTGTTGCTTACAGGTTAAAATAACTGGTTGATTATGAAAAAAAGTAGTCTCTTTCTCGCTGGTCTTATTTTTTGAAACAACAGCTTTTGCTCAGTTCGAGCCAGACTAAGAATTTGTACAGTCTAAACAATTAGGTCTTAGCGGAGGAATTGGGGGTTGGATTTAATTTTTAATATCTCAAATAGCTCGATTTAATTTCCCTTTTCCATTCACATCACCGATATTCAGCCAACTAAACCAATTTCATTGTGTTGATTGAAAAACCTTCCTCCAAAGGACTTTTTGCCTGGGCGCTGTACGACTGGGCAAACAGCTCGTATTTTGTAATTATCCAAACCTTTATTTTTGCCGCCTATTTCACTAAAGCCATAGCCGAAAATGTGGAACTCGGTACAGCTCAATGGGGAAATATGATCAGCGTTGCAGGAATTGTAATCGCTGTTGGAGCTCCTGTCTTTGGAGCAATTGCAGATCAGGCGGGTAGACGAAAACCCTGGATTGCTGCCTTCACTGTTTTGTGTGTAATTGCCTGTGCATTACTGTGGTTTGCAGAGCCGGGAATTGATTCTCTATGGCTTGCTTTGGGAATGGGATTTCTTGCGACCATCGGCGCTGAGTTCGCATTTATTTTTTACAGTGCCATGTTGCCCGATTTGGTCCCGGCAGAGAAGTTGGGACGCTGGAGCGGCTGGGGCTGGGGATTGGGTTACGCCGGAGGTTTAGCTTGTTTATTGGTTTCCCTTTTCGCTTTTATTCAAACAGACGGATTGTGGTTAGGACTCGATCCCGATTCTGCGGAACCTGTTCGAGCCACCTTCATTCTTACCGCCATTTGGTATGCAGTTTTCAGTTTACCTCTATTTTTAAAAACTCCTGATAATCCGTCCAAGAACAAGAAGATTGGGGAAGCTGTAAAGAACGGATTTACTCAGCTAAAAGCATCTGTCAAAGAAGTTAGAAAGTTTAAAAATATCATGAAGTTTCTGATTGCCAGGATGTTTTACAATGATGCGATTGTTACCATTTTTGCAATGGGAGGGGTGTATGCAGCAGGAACTTTTGATATGGATGAAGAGCAAATTCTGATGTTCGGAATTGGTCTGAATATCACAGCCGGATTAGGAGCCTTTGGGTTCGCATGGCTGGACGATAAATCAGGAAGTAAATTTACTATCAATGCCTCAATTCTTGGTTTAGTTATACCTTTAATTGCATTAATAATTGTGCAAAGTATAACCTGGTTTATTATCTGGGGATTGATTCTCGGGATTTTCGTAGGTCCTATTCAGGCGGCTTCGCGTTCATTTATGGCGCGTTTATCACCACCGGATCTTTCTAACCAAATGTTTGGGTTGCTCGCATTATCAGGGAAGGTTACTTCTTTTGTAGGTCCATTTTTAGTAGGATTACTAACTGTTCAATTCGGAAGCCAAAGACTTGGGATGACAGCTATTCTTGTTCTGCTATTGATTGGTTTACTGCTTATGTTTACAGTAAAGGAAAAAGAAGCTCCAACGCTTCAGGAAGCCCCATAATTTCGAAACATGATTTCAGTTCCACAGACAAAGATTGACAAAAAAGCTATCAATGCCTGGCGTTTATCTGCTTTGCTATTCGGGATTTTTTGGTTTACTCCGGCAATCGGATATTCCATAATTGCAGTAACCGCAAACAAGTTCGATCCTATAGTATTTTTACTATGTGTGATTCCGGGGCTAATCCTGTATTTACTCATTGGGTTATGGATTCCTCATCTGCGATGGAAACGGTGGAGTTACGAAATTGATGAAGACTCGATTGATATGCTTAGGGGTTTTGTCTTTAAAACGCGCACGGTGGTTCCCATTAATAGAGTTCAACATGTGGATACCAATCAGGGACCGATTTACAGAAAGTACGGTTTGTCTTCCGTGAAAATTTCTACTGCTGCCACTACTCATGAAATTCCTGCGCTGGATGATGAAACAGCATCCGAAGTTCGAAATACCATTTCCAGATTAGTTCGTCAGGTTAAAGAAGATGTCTGAATTTCGCCGACAACATTGGGCAGCAGCTGTTGACCGTCTTTTTACTATTATCCGCCAAAACCTGATTACTTTTCTGATTATTGCTTTTGCAGGTTCAAGAGGTGGTGACGGTTATTTCTTTTATGTGTTACTTGGCACCATCGTACTTACTTTTTTTTCCGGAATTGCAAGTTGGTATAGATTTCGATTCCGAATAGTTGACGGCGAGCTTCAAATAAAAAAAGGGATTATCGTTCGGAAGCAAGTTTACATGTCGAAAGAGCGGATTCAGGTTATCGACATCACCGAAGGAATAGTACAGCGTATTTTTGGCCTGGTAAAAGTTGAAGTGAAAACGGCGGGTGGTGGTACAGAAACAGCTACCATTAACGCAATTACTCAGGAAGAAGCCGAAGAACTGAAAAGAGAACTCAAATCTAAGAGTAAACCAAAAACGGATACTTCTGATGCCGAAGACACAATAGAAACCTACGAAGAAGTAATCGATGATGAATATCTGGATGAGTGGACTATCACCACTAAAGAATTGGTGCTCGCTGCTTTCACTTCAGGAAATTTTGGTTTGATTGCTTCCATTCTAGGCGCTACTTCCGGTCAATTAGACGCGTTTGTAAACGATGAGACGATAGATTATGTGAAGGATTTGCTGCCCGGAATGGGTAATGTTACTTTTGTAATTACAATAGTTATTGCCATTCTGTTAATTTCCTGGACACTATCATTTCTTGGTGTCATCTTTAATTATTCGGATTTCAGTGTTAAAAAAACAGAAAAAGAATTACACATCAGGTCGGGTTTAATTGAGCGCAAACATATCACCATCCCTTTTAACCGAATACAGGCCATTCGGTTTACAGAAGGAATTTTACGTCAACCATTAGGCTGTGGAATGTTATATGTGGAAAGTGCGGGATTCGAAGTAAATGCTCAGGAAAAATCCATTACGCTTGTTCCATTTATCTCCCGTAATAAAATGCACGATTTTTTTGATCGTTTTTTGGATGGATTTCATGTGCCGGAGTTTAATACAAAGCCCCCGAAAAAAGCTTTTTTCAGATATCTGAGAAGACCCAATTATTGGTTGTTCGTGGCAATACCGGCTGCCTGGTTTTTTTGGGATTCAGCTTGGTTGCTCTTTTTCCTGATTATTCCAATGACCGTATTGGGTTACTTCCGTTTCAAGGATGCCGGGATCTATAACGATTCTGATTTTATGGCAATCAGATATCGGCTTATCAACAGAAAATGGGCTTTTCTCCAAAGAAACAGAGTGCAGGTTATAGATGAAGAAATCAATCCTTTTCAAAACAGAAAAAACTTATCCTCATTGACCGTCACGGTTGCTTCAGGTGCTAAAGGAACAGAGTTTGAAGTCAATGATCTTGAGCAATCAGATTCAGCATACTTTAGAACATGGCTAACGACCGGAAAAACAAATAGAGAAGATGAAAATAAAAATCACTCAGATTAATTCTGAAGAAGTTTTTCCGATAATAGAAGGTGCAGGACTTCCCGTATCGGATATCGAACCTGAGTTTTCTGTTTTCCTTGCTGCAACTACTCAAGATAAAATTGTAGGATGCGCAGGTATTCAGCAAATTGGAAAATATGGATTGCTCCGTTCTTTGGTTGTATTGCCTGTATACAGGGGAGAAGGCATCGCAAAAAAACTCTGTGATTCAATCCTTGATCTTGCCAAAAAGAAGAAATACCAAACCGTTTATTTGCTGACTACCGATGCAGAAAGATATTTCAGTAAATATGGCTTCAATAAAATAGAAAAAGAGTCTGCTCCTGAAGCAGTCAAGCTTACCAGACAATACCGCGAAATTTGTTCAGATTCTGCGGTGGTTATGAAGATGGAATTGTAATTAATAATTCAAAATTCAGAATTATTAATTACCCCAAAGAAACATCGAGCACCATCATCACACAGAACCCGACCAGCGTACCCAGTGTGGCGAGATCTGTATTTCCGTGATGTTGACTTTCGGGAATCAATTCTTCAATCACAACATAAATCATTGCTCCGGCTGCAAAAGCTAAAGCGTAAGGAAGAATAGGAGTGATGAAAATAACTGCTGCTGCACCAATAACTGCAGAAATTGGTTCTACCACTCCGGAGAGTTGCCCATACCAAAAACTTTTTCCAACTCCCGCACCGTCTCTTCTTAAAGGTAAAGAGACTGCAACACCTTCCGGAAAATTTTGAATACCAATACCTAAAGCTAAAGCAATTGCTCCGGCTATGGTAGCTGTTCCGGTAACGTCTACTCCTGAAGCAGCAGCTCCAAATAATACACCTACCGCTAATCCTTCCGGGATATTATGTAATGTAATTGCGAGAACTAACAAAGTAGAACGACGCCATTTAGTCGGGATACCTTCCGCTTTATCCCGATCGAAGCCGAGGTGTAAGTGTGGTAAGTATTGATCGCAGATTCTGAGAAACAATCCACCGCCTAAAAATCCGATTACAGCAGGTAACCAGGGAATAGAGCCTTGGGCTTCCGCCATATCTATAGAAGGAATGATCAGAGACCAAACACTGGCAGCGATCATCACACCGGCTGCAAACCCCATCATACTATCTAAAAAGGGATAATTTATTTTTTTGGTAAAGAAAACAAGAGATGCACCAAGTGCAGTCATCGTCCAGGTAAATAAACCACCTAAAAGAGCCTGGACAATTGGATTCAGTTCGTAGAAAAATTCAGGGATCATAGTATTTTATTAATTTTTGACAAACTTAATAAATTTTTAGCCAAGACTAAATATCTAATTTATTTTTAAATTCGCTGTATTAAAATATTATAAGTGTAAGATTGTATTTAAGCTGTTACTTTAAAGTGGTTTCACTAACAGGTGAGTGTATATTTGTAAGTTATAATATGGGTGCTTTTAAAAAAGATATTGCGGAAGGACAGGTAAGAATAGTCTTAAATATTTCGCAGCTTGATGTTAGCATAAATAACAATGCTAATGATTTCATTGAAACTTCTAAAGACAGTCCCGTCTTAAAAGTAGAAATTGAAAAATTTCAAATTGACGCTTTAGAGAAGGGCTATGCTTTAAGCTTTGATTCTGAAAAGGAGCTTCTGAGTTTGGAATCTAATATCTGGTTTGATGTGGATATAGATAACGTATCAAACATTTTAAACAATCCGATCTCATTTGTAATTGAGGGTAATGAACCGACTTATATTACTTACTACATTTCAAATCTGGAGTACAAACTCGAGTGGCTACAATACGATAAATCCAAAGAAGAGATATCTACTGTTAGCGTAACAAAGCGAACCTATTCGCAACCTATTTTACAGCTGGAGAGAGATTATTCTTTGCCGGAGATTGCCAAAGCAGCAGAACTGTTATCTAAAGCTATTCATAAAATCGATCTCCGAACGGGTTCTGCCTATGTTCGATTAAAAACTAATGACGGGGAACTTGATCCGGTTATAAGTTTAATGGCTGAAAATATGGGTTACCAGATAGAGGCACTGGACAAAAAAACGCGAGAAGAATTTTTAAAAGAGGGAAGAAGAGCTACGCATCTCATTTCACTTCAGATGAACTTCTAAATAGAAAAGCCCTCACAAAATGTGAAGGCTTCATTGTAATTATAAAATTTAGTTTATAGTTACGGAGCTGTTTGCTTCCAGAAAACAATTCCACCTGCTTGTTTACCTGTTTCAACATGAGCCACTCTTTCATTGGTTGAAAGATCAATAATATCTACTGAGCCGGGTTCTCCACCAATTCCTTCTACAGAAATAAATGCGTATTTATTGTCTTTAGAGATAGCAACACCGTGACTTACTTTTCGTGTATTAGGAATTTTGGCAATTTCTTTTCCGGAACTCAGATCGAATACCCCTGAAGCTCCTTCTCCTTTATAACTGGCAACCAACAGCTTGCCGTCATGTGAAACTTCGAGATTATATGGAGCTTTTCCGGCTTTAAACCTTCTTGTTACTTCCCACTTTTCAGTATTGATTTCGATGATTTCATCAGAACCATTTCCTGCTACATAAACCAGTGGTTTAGTTGGATGAGGATCAGCCCAGGTTGGTTTTACTTCAGGCTTATGATGCATCATTTTCATGTCATCTTTTTTCTTTTTATCGCCCATTTTACCCATATCATGACCAGCATGATCTTCCTTTTTATCCATGGATTTATCACCGTGACCTTCATGTCCTTTCTTTTTCATGCCCATTTTTTTGGCATCCTTTTTAAGGCTGAGTGTACGGTTCACATTTAATCCGGCGGTATTTATTTCGTACAACTCATCGGTCATCATAGAAACGTGATATTGTTTCGTTCCGTCATCAGAAATTCTGGAACCATGAGGCATAATCCCGGTTTCAATTTCAGTAATTACTTCCATGATTTCAGGATCAACAACTGAAACGGTACTTGGTACCATGTCGCCATGAAGGTTAAAGTTTACCACGTACAACAACCCGGTAGCTTGAGAAATTTCCATGCTGGCAGGGAACATTCCCAATTCAGTAGTAGAAACCAATTCATCGGTTCCGGTTTTGTATTTAGCTAAATATCCATATGGGTTTCCATGAGCTATCGACAAAAACCAGTGCTCACCGTCGGGAGAAATATTGATTCCATGAGGCCCATCTGTTTCCGTTGGATAACGTCCAACTTTGACGGTTTTAGCAATTTCCGCTTTGTTGGTCTCTCCATTAAAATGAATCAGATGAACTTCATCTTCTGATTCGGCGGCAACATAGATGTAATAATCCTGTGCGGTTATATTAAGTGTTGCAGTCAGTATTCCGACAACCAACAGGAATAAAAATTTTAAGAATTTCATGTTCTTAAGTTTCACTCTTTCATTTATAGTTCAAAAGTATAAGGAGCCCTGAAGCTCCTTATTGTATATTAATTGGTTCCCTGAGCTGTACTTTCTCCAAGTTTAAGTGCCCAGATTCCTGAGTTCCAGTCAGAGATAAAAATATGTCCTTTGTAAGGCTGAGGTCCCCAGGTGAAAGTTGCATTTGGAATAAAAGCCTCAGAATCTGATGGGTAGAAAGAAGCAATTTCTCTTCCTTGCTCATATAAGTCGCCCATTAATTCGCCGGAAATATCTACTACTTTTAGACCACCATTATACATTGCAACATATAAAATATCGCCTTCGATCCAGTAATTGTGAGAGCCGGCTTCAGGCACCTGATAGCGAGCTACTTCTGATGGAGAATCCCAATCATCAAACTTCACAAAGTGTAACCAACCCGCAGCCCTGTTTGCTCCGTTTATATTAAGCCCGTAAGGGAACGCCTCATCTCCGGCAACTACATAAAAGTCCCCGGTTGATTCACTTTTGAAAGGAAATGCAGCATGATTCCATCCGCTCGGGTAGGTATAGCTTCCCAACTCAACCGGGTTTTCCGGAGAACCACCTGCGCCCGGCAGATCAGCACTTGCGTTACTACCAATATCTACAGCAACTACACCATCGCTCCAGTTTGAGGAGTAAGCAATTCCGTCCTGAATCCAAACATCATGAATGGCATGTCCCGGAGTGTCCAATTCAAATACACCAACTGTTCTTGGATTTTTCGGGTCTTCTATGTTAATGATGTCATACTTACGGCCGTTGTTCACCGCATATACATGACCTTCGTAAATAAATGAATTATGAACACCGCCTGTTAAATCCTGAGTGTATTCGGAATGAATTTTGACATCTCTTGGATTAGTCACATCCAAAATGATAATTCCGTTCTTACGATCAGAAGCGCCTTCACGAGTGATTACAGCAACTTTTCCGTCTTCAGAAACTTTAACGTCATTTACCGTTCTTGCATCAACGGTCACCGTATCAATAGGGATTATATTACTTGGATCGGTTACATCCCAAAACAGAGCTTCTCCATTTCCGCCCCATGTTCCTGTAACGGCATAATCTCTTCCGTCCACTCCTTCCCAAACCCAAAGGTCAGAAGTACGAGTATGATCAACGATTCCTTTACCAACCAAAGTTAGTGGTCGTTGAATATTTCTTGGAACTGTTTTAATGGTGGAACGAACTGATTTATCGCCTGATGTAGCTACCACTGTAAAAGTTCCGGGATCAGAAGAAACAAACTTTCCTGATTGTGCAATTTGTGCTGAAGCTCCTTGTCCGAGATTATCATCAGGTTCTGCAATGTAGGTGTAAGTGATAGGCGCATCTGTAACTTCTTCGCCATTAGATTTCAAAGCTGCAACATCAAAAGTAACAACATCTCCGGTTCTGATAGTTTTACCATCATAGTTGTGTGAGATATCTAATGAGGCAATAGGATTTTTTACCACATTTGTATTCCATGTAGTACTTTTGTTTTCTGCCATTGCGGTGATAGCTACCTTTCCAGTTTTATGTGCCGTAAGGTTTCCGAAACGGTCAATACTTGCCGTTTTTGGATCAGAGCTTTTAAACTTGACATCTACATTTTCACGAGTTACACCTGCCTCATCAACTACTTTTGTGTGTAATTCTACAGTAGTTGTGTTATAGAAATTTTTTGGTGTATTCATGAAAGTGATCTCTTTCACGGGAGGATAAGCTACTTCAACCGGAAGAATAGCAGTTACCCGATCTGCACGGTTTGCTGTGAGCGTACGAGCGTAAATGGAAAATGAACCTGATTTTAAAGCTCTTACATTTCCATCCCGGGTTACTTCCAGAGAGCGCCTGTCTCGTGTGAAGAAAATCAGTGAATCCTGAGTGATGCTGTTGTTCTTGTCAACAACTTTAGGATTCAGTTTTGTTGTTTCTCCCAGCTGGAGGTTCAAGGTCTCTTGTTCAAATACAATTTTTTTGTCCTGAGCAAAACTTGTTCCTGCCGCAAGCAATAGCGCAAAAACAAATAATGATGCTCTTGTAATTAGTTTTTTCATGATCTTATTAGTTTTGAAAATTAGTTACTTGCTGTTCCCTGAATAGGTTTTAATTTTATAGCCCAAAGTCCGGAATTCATATCCGACACAAAAATCATGTCTTTGTAAGGTTGAGGTCCCCACGACATTGGTGAATTTGGTCCGATTCCTTCATCAACTTTAGGTTCGAATTTTGCAATTTCACGGCCCTGATCATATAAATTCCCCATTAGTTCACCGGAAACATCAACGATTCTCAATCCGCCTTGATAGTAAGCCACATACATCACGTCATCTTTAATCCAGATATTGTGTGTTCCGGCTTCAGGAACTTCATATCGGGCAACTTCTTCCGCTTCTTCCCAGCTGTTTAATTCAAAGAAGTGAATCCATCCTGCAGGAATTCCGCCAGGAAAAGCTTCATCACCCGCTGCAATATAAAACTTATCTGCTGATTTACTTTTGAATGGGAATGCTGCGTGATTCCAGCCACTTGGATAGGTAAAGCTTCCCAACATTTTTGGGTTCTCGGGAGAACCGCCTACACTTTGCATGTCGCCATCAAGCTTACTTCCTACATCAACGGCTACAACTCCATCCGTCCAGTTAGATGAATAAGCAATTCCGTCTTCAATCCAAACATCATGCACAGCATGCCCCGGAGTATCCAATTCAAACTGGCTTACGCGATATGGATTTGCAGGATCTTCTATATTGATGATATCATACCGTCGACCATTATTAATGGCATAAATATGATCTTCGTAAATAAATACATTGTGAACACCACCGGTTAATCCATCATCGTAACGGGAGATGATTTGTACATCGCTTGGGTTTGTAACATCCAGAATTACTAAACCATTTTTTCGGTTGGAAGCACCTTCGCGTGAAATAACAGCAATTTTTCCATCTTCAGAAACTTTCACATCATTCACCACACGAGCATCCACAGTAATAGTATCGATGGCGATCATGTTGGTTGGATCCGTTACATCCCAGAAAAAAGCTTCACCGCGTCCAACATGTGTCCCTGTTACAGCATAATCTCTTCCGTCAACACCTTCCCAAACCCAAAGATCTGAAGTTGGAACGTCAGTAACTTTTGCATTGCCAAGAACTTCAACTTCGCGCTGAACATTTCTTGGGTTAATTTTCACAGTTGTTTCTGCGATGGTTCCGGCATTTCGAACCATGATGGTGTATAATCCCGATTTGTTAGCAACAAATTTTCCGTTTTGTTTGATTTGAGCCGGAGCTGCATTTCCTCGTTCATCATCAGGGTTAGCTGTAAATGAGTAAACGATCGGTGCATCAGCAACCACATTTCCTTTTTTATCTTTGGCAGTAGCAGTAATAGTTAAGACATCACCGGTTCTGGCTACATCTTCGTCAACAGAAACTTCAAGCTCAGTAACAGGATTCTTAACTACTTCACCTTCCCATGTTTTAGTAACTCTTTCAATTTGAGCAGTTAATTTAAACTTTCCGGTAGATTTCGCCTGAATGCGACCAAATCGGTCGATAGTGGCTACTTTTGAATTTGAAGATGAGAAATCTGTTACCTCTAAATCATCCCTTTTGAAGTCAAGTACGTCATACACTCTGGTTTCAACCTGAAAGGAAGTTCCTTCATAAAGCTTCTCAGGAATATCGTTGAAGACAATTCGATCGAGTTTCGGGTAATTAACATTCACCGTAATATTCTTTCTCATTACCGGATTGTCGCCCTGGGCAGTTTTGTAAACAATCACAGTAAATTCACCGGGCTCTAAAGCTTTCATCAATCCGCTTCGCGTAACCGATAGAGAACGTCGGGCTCTTGAAAAGTAGAGCATGGTGTCAGGTTGTACAGTACCATCGGCATCAACAAGTTTAGCATTCAACTGCATTTCTTGTCCAACGTCCAATGAAAAGTCTTCGGGTTCAATAATAATCTTTAGCCCCTCGTCAGTATCCTGGGCAACTAAAGGTGAAGTCATTAATGCTATTAATAATAGCATAATCACGTTAGCAGAGCGTGAAAATTTCATCGTTTTCAAATTCATTAATGTTTTAAAGTTTGACCTCTTAATAAATCAAAAAAAAAGGAGAAATAGAATTGAGGCAACAGCTTTTTACGCTTATTTATAATCTATTTTTCGTAATTTTAGAATTCTGTTAAAACAAGATTTGTTAGCATCGGAAAAGCAGTTTAAAATCCGAATTTCCATTTAAAATACAGGAATAAATTAATGGCCATTAGCTTCGATCAGGAAAAATTTTCACATCGACACAACGGAAATAATCCTCAGGCAATATCTGAAATGCTTGAGACAGTACAAGCAGAATCATTAGATCAACTTATTGACGAAACCATACCTGAAGGTATCAGACTTTCGGGAGAAATGAACTTGCCTGAAGCAAAAAGTGAAGGAGAATTTCTTCGGGATTTTAAAAAGTTGGCTGAGAAGAACAAGATTTTCAAATCATACATTGGGATGGGTTATTACGATACCAAAGTGCCGAATGTGATAAAGAGAAACATACTTGAAAATCCGGCTTGGTATACCGCATATACTCCATATCAGGCGGAGATTGCACAAGGACGTTTAGAAGCTTTGGTGAACTTCCAGACTATGGTCAGCGATTTGACAGGAATGGAATTGGCAAATGCATCTTTACTGGATGAAGGAACTGCCGCAGCCGAAGCGATGAGCATGTTGTTGGGGCAGCGAAAAGGATCTAAGCGCAAAGAAGCATTTAAGTTTTTTGTAAGCGAAGCATGCCATCCACAAACTATTGATGTTTTAAAGACACGTAGTGAGCCGATTGATGTAGAGATTGTTATCGGGAGCCATAAAGAGTTGGATGTTACCGATCCGGAATTGTTTGGAATATTGCTTCAATACCCGGCAACCGATGGCTCTGTTGAGAATTACACGAATTTAATTACCGCTGCACACGAGAATAGCGTATATGCTGTAGTCGCAGCTGATTTGCTGAGTCTTACATTGTTAACACCTCCCGGTGAAATGGGTGCTGATGTGGTTGTCGGAACCACACAACGATTTGGTGTTCCAATGGGATATGGAGGACCACACGCTGCTTACTTTGCAACTAAAGAAGCGTTCAAAAGACAAATTCCGGGACGAATAATTGGCGTAACACAGGATGCAGAAGGTCGGCCGGCATATCGAATGGCACTGCAAACCCGTGAGCAGCACATCCGAAGAGAAAAAGCTACTTCCAATATTTGTACTGCTCAGGTTTTATTGGCTGTGATGGCAGGAATGTACGGTGTGTATCATGGTCCTGAAGGATTGAAAAAAATTGCTGCAAAAATTCACGGATTGACACGACTTACGAAATCCGGTTTGGAAGCAATGGGTATTGCAGTTGAAACCGACAATTTCTTTGATACTATTACCGTACAGGCAACCGAGAAAAAGGTTCGCAAAATTGCGGAAGATCACGAAGTTAATTTCAGGTATTTCGGTGATGGAAGAATCGGTATTTCATTCGATGAAGCCAAAGAGCTTGAAGATGTACAGCAAGTTTTAGATGTTTTTGCTAAAGCAAGCGGAAGAACTTCTAATTTTGATGTAAAAGCGCACGCAGAAAAGGCGGAAGTGAAATTACCGGAAGATCTGAGCAGAGAGTCAGAATATTTAACACATCCGGTTTTCAATCTGTATCATACAGAGCATGAAATGCTTCGTTATATGAAGAGATTAGAAAGCAAAGATCTCTCCTTGGTTCATTCCATGATTTCATTGGGTTCTTGTACTATGAAGCTGAACGCAACAGCTGAAATGATTCCCTTAAGCTGGCCGGAATTTGGACAGATTCATCCATTTGTTCCTGAAGATCAGGCGCAGGGTTACAAGCAACTATTTGAAGAACTTAATGAATGGCTTTCTGAAATCACCGGATTTCATACCGTTTCCATGCAACCCAATTCAGGTGCACAAGGCGAGTATGCAGGATTAATGACCATTCGTGCCTATCACCAACACAGAGGAGAAGGGCACAGAAATGTGGCTTTGATTCCTTCGTCGGCGCACGGCACTAATCCTGCAAGTGCGGTGATGGCAGGAATGGATGTGGTAGTGGTTGATACAGACGCTCACGGCAATATTTCCACAGAAGACCTGGAAGCTAAGGCGGAAAAACATTCGGATAATCTTGCAGCTTTGATGATTACTTACCCATCTACTCACGGAGTTTTTGAGCACAAAGTGAAGCATTTTTGTGAGGTGATTCACAAACATGGTGGTCAGGTTTATATGGATGGTGCCAACATGAATGCACAGGTGGGATTAACGAGTCCTGGAGAAATCGGTGCCGATGTTTGTCATCTGAATCTTCACAAAACATTTTGTATTCCGCACGGTGGTGGTGGACCGGGAATGGGCCCAATCGGTGTAGCTGAACATTTAGCGCCATTCTTATCAGGGCATGCCGTAGTTAAAACCGGAGGAGAAGAAGCAATTTCTGCTATTTCTGCTGCACCTTATGGAAGCGCAAGTATTCTTACCATCTCTTATGCATACATTGCCATGATGGGCGCTAAGGGATTAACCGAAGCCACGAAATTAGCTATTCTGAATGCGAATTACATTAAGGACAGATT
Organism: Balneola sp.; assembly: GCA_965267565.1. Lineage (GTDB taxonomy): Bacteria > Bacteroidota > Rhodothermia > Balneolales > Balneolaceae > Balneola. The sequence goes on along the minus strand of OZ254085.1, from coordinate 1,281,888 downwards.
AAAAGATCACTATCCAATTCTTTACACCGGAATGACCGGAAGATCAGCCCATGAGTTTATCATTGATTTGCGTCCGTTTAAACAATCTGCGGGAGTTGAAGCTGTTGATTTGGCAAAGCGCTTGATGGATTATGGATTTCATGCTCCCACCATGAGTTTCCCGGTTCCGGGCACATTAATGATTGAGCCTACCGAAAGTGAAAGCAATGAGGAGTTAGATCGTTTTTGTGATGCAATGATTGGTATCCGCAAAGAAATCGCCGAAATCGAAGATGGTATCGCAGATAAAGAAGATAACGTGCTAAAACACGCTCCGCATACCATGAGAGTAGTGATGGATTCCGATTGGGATCGCTCTTATGCTCGGGATAAAGGAGTGTTTCCGCTTGAGCATCTGCAGGAAAATAAATTCTGGCCAAGTGTTTCCCGGGTTGATGATGCATACGGAGATCGAAACCTGATGTGTTCTTGTATTCCGATTGATGCGTATGCTATTGAAGAAGTAGGAGAAGCCTAAGGAGATAAAACTTCTTTCATTGTGTATGGACGTGATTAATCACGTCCATACACAATATTGTTTTCACATAAAATTTATATTCAAAACGGAGCTTATTTCTTATGAAATACCTATTCTTTTGTTTTCTTTTAATTACTACAAATACATTTGCCCAACTCTCTGCAGTTGAAAGCAAAATTGTAAGCAGAGTTAATTACAATAACGAAGCTGGTTTGGAGCTCATGAAAGAAACTATCGCCATCAATAGCGGTACGATGAACTTTGAAGGAGTGAAGCAGGTAGGAGATGTTCTCCGGGAAGAATTCGATGATCTCGGTTTTGAAACCAGCTGGGAAGATGGATCAGCATTCAATCGTTCCGGACATTTGATTGCTAAACACTTTGGAAATGAAGATGCTCCAAAGATCTTATTGATAGGTCATTTGGATACTGTTTTTGAAAAAGATTCTCCGTTTCAGGAAATGGAAATGATCAACGACACCACCATGAAAGCCCCGGGAATTGCTGATATGAAAGGTGGAAATGTTATCATGATTCAAGCTTTGAGAGCTTTGAAAGAAAACAACCATCTGGATGATATGAATATTTGGGTGGTGATGACCGGTGATGAGGAATACAGTGGAAGTCCGCTGGAGCTTTCCAAAAAAGCTTTGATCGATGCAGCAAAATGGGCAGATATTTCCATTGGTTTTGAAAATGGAGATGGAAATCCCGGTACGGCAAATATTTCCCGTCGTGGTTCTATCAAATGGGAATTGAAGACAGAGGGAAATCCGGCGCATTCTTCTCAAATTTTCAGAGAGGATGTGGGAGCAGGAGCTATTTTTGAAGCTTCGCGAATTTTAAATTCCTTTTATGAAGAACTTCGATCCGAAGAGTTTCTGACATTCAATCCAGGAATGATCATCGGTGGGACTACCCTTGAACACGACAGCGAAAATAAATCCGGTACAGCATTCGGAAAAGATAATGTGGTTTCCAAAGAAGTAATTGTATCAGGAGATTTACGTGGACTTTCGCCCGAGCAAGTTGAGCGTGTAAAAAAGAAGATGCAGGAAATTACCGCCAATCACCGGCCTCAAACCAAAGCTACGCTTACTTTTTATCCCGGATATCCGCCTATGGCCCCAACTGACGGAAACAGAAAATTACTTTCCATTTATTCAGAAGTCAGCGAGGATTTAGGGCAGGGAAAAGTAGTTGCTGTTAATCCGCTTAAAGCCGGAGCTGCAGATGTTTCCTTCACCGCTGATTATGTGGAAATGGCTATTGACGCTGTAGGAATGAGTGGTGCAGATGATCACACGGTAAATGAAACCGGTTTTATTCCGAGATTTAAAACTCAGACACAGCGAGCAGCGATTTTATTGTACCGTCTTCAGGATTGGAAGAATTGAACATCCAACATTGAACCGAAGAACATCCAATTTTCAAAGTTCATCGGTTCCATATTCCTCTCTTAGATGTTCAAACTAAACCAATACTCCACCTTTTCCTTCTCTCACTAAAACGGGTTCTCTTCCGGTTAGATCAATCACTGTTGATGGCTCATTGCCTCCGAAACCGGCATCAATAACGGCATCAACCTGATGTTTCCACTCATCGAATATCAAGCTTGGATCTGTAGTGTATTCCAGAATCTCGTCGTCATCTTTAATAGAAGTAGAGACGATCGGGTTTCCCAATTCACGCACGATAGAAAGAGCAACTTCATTATCAGGTACCCGAATTCCTACGGTCTTCTTTTTGCGGAAAACGGCTGGCAACGTATTGCTTCCCGGTAAAATAAAAGTGTAAGGTCCCGGAAGATTTCGTTTTAAAATTTTGAACGTCTGAGTTTCGATTTGAGCTACATGATCAGAAAGGTTACTGAGATCATGACAAATAAAAGAAAAATTGGCACGATCTAAACGAACACCTTTAATTCGGGCTAATTTCTCTAAAGCTGATTTGTTGGTTATATCACATCCCATTCCATACACGGTATCGGTCGGGTAGATAATCAATCCACCTGCTTTTAGCATTTCTACAATATGCTTCAGCTTTTTTCTATCAACATGGTCTTCATAAAGCTTAATGAGTTCCGACATTTTATCTCCGTTTTTTGCTTTTACAGAATCTATTCAAATGAAAAGTAAGTACCAAAGTATTCCTAAGGCAAAATCAGTTTGGATTACTCTTTTAAAATCATTTTAAGTTGTTTGAATTAAACTCTTAGAAATGATTTGGATTATAACAGTGTTGGGATTAACAATTATTACCTTTTTTGTTTACGGTAGCTGGATGTCTATAAAATGGCAAAAGGAAAACAGGGGTGAGAGTACTCTTGAAATGGATAACCATTTCTATTGGAATGTGTTCTATTCAAATTCTACAGATCCAAGAGTTTTTGTACCAAAAAAGAGTGGAGCAGGATATACTGTTAATTTCGCTAATCCTGTATCAATTATATTAGGCGTGATCTTAGTAGTTGGATTAACATACATGATAATTACCCAACAGGGACCATGAAAACTATGACATATAGCGCTCAATCTGAGAGTGTGGTTTTTATTTCAATTTCTCCCAAAAGCGTTTTATGCACCGGACATTTTTTAGAGATATCCATTAGCTTATCCAATTGTTCTTGATCTAAATCACCCTTGATGATCAACTCTTTTTCTATGGAATCAATTTTTGATGCCGGATCTTCGCAATCCCGGCAATCTTCGGCGTGGCTTTTATTATGCCTCATTTCGATGTAAATATCTTCCACCGGCCAATTCTTTCTTCGTGCATACATTTTCATAGTCATGGCTGAGCAGGTTCCTAAGCCCATGAGTAACAGATCATAAGGATCAGGGCCCTCATCACTTCCGCCATCAACTTCAGGAGGTTCATCAGCAATAATCTCGTGGTTACCGGCTGTTAATGTAGTTTTGAACGGCTCATCAGCAGGAAGGTAAACGTGTACAATTTTCTTTTCTTCTGAATCAGACATAAGGTTTGGTTTGTTTCATGTAATGAATGGAAATAAGCACGAAGAATCAATGAATGAAATAATAATCGTCATTACGAGGAGCTTTTATTTTAGATTAAGCTCACGAACTAAATCGACGAAGTAATCCCCACCTAAACAGGATATAAATACGATCAGGTAGGTTTTGTCGGTTAAAAATTTTTGCTAAGTAAATACCTAATTACACGCTTCGCAAAGACAGACTTTGTTTTTCTCCTTATTTCAACTACACGGTAGTTAATCATTTCTTAACACCTAAGTTACCTAATAGTTACGGGCAATCAATTCTTAGATAACATGCAGATGCTTAATTGAAAAGAAACTCATCTGCAGAATATTATGAAAAGGACTCTTGACACCGTCGTTATTTCGGATGTGCATCTTGGAACTATTGGATGCCACGCTGTCGAACTCACGCAATATTTGAATTCAATAAATCCCAAACGAGTAATCCTGAATGGGGATTTTGTGGATATGTGGAATTTCCGAAAGTACTACTGGCCGGAAGCTCATATGCACGTCATCAGAACGCTTATTACCATGATGACAAACGGTATTGATATCTACTATTTGACGGGTAATCATGATGAGACACTTCGGAAAGTCTCAAGTTTACAGCTTGGTCCGCTTTTCATCAGAGATAAACTGGTTCTTGAGCTTAACGGCGAAAAAGTATGGTTCTTTCACGGTGATATTTTTGATGTGACCATGAAGTATTCGAAGTGGATTGCAAAACTCGGTGGTCATGGATATGAATTATTGATTTTGCTGAATCGCTGGGCGAATAATCTCTCTGTGAAATTTGGACATGGAAAACTTTCACTTTCAAAAAAAATAAAAGATAGTGTTAAAACAGCAGTTAGTTTTATCGATGATTTTGAAGTAACTGCTATGGAACTGGCGATTGATGAGGGTTACGATTATGTAGTCTGTGGACATATACATCAGCCTAAAATCAGAGGATATGAAAACGACAAAGGCTCTGTGATTTATCTGAATTCCGGAGATTGGATTGAAAATCTTACCGCCCTTGAGTATGACGGGGACGAATGGAGTTTATACAGATACGAGGATGATATACTGATGAAAGATCCTCCCAGAATTAATGAAATGTTCCAAAAGCCGTTTAATAAACAAAAGGTGATGATAGGATGAGAATTTTATACGGAGTTCAGGGAACCGGACATGGACACATCAGCAGGGCGAGAGTTATCATTCCCGAATTAAGAAAAGTTGCTGAAGTAGATGTATTGATAAGTGGTTATAATTTCAATTTACAGTTGGATGGAAAAGTAGCCTACAAGAAAAGGGGAATTAGTCTTTCTTATGATAGTAAAGGCGCAGTTGATATTCTGGATACAGCATTAGCGCTAAAGCCTGGTCGCTTTGTTAAGGATGTGCTTAAAACTCCCGTTCGGGAATACGATTTTGTGATTTCAGACTTTGAGCCTGTAACAGCTTGGGCAGCTCAAGTTGCTAAAGTACCATGTGTCGGATTAAGTCATCAGGTCGCTTTTTTATCGGATAAAAGCCCAAGACCAGCCAAAAAATCATTGATGTCGGAAGGTGTGATTCGACATTTTGCGCCGTGCGATACTGCAATAGGTACTCATTATCGGCGATACGATGTTTTCATAGAACCTCCTATTCTTCGCCCGATGATCAAAGAGTTGAGTCCAAAAACAGGCGGACATGTAACCGTTTATTTGCCTGCTTTTGATCATGAAACCCTGACTACTTTTTTTACTCAGGTTTCTGAAGTTCGATGGGAGATATTTTCTCAGACTTGTGAGTCGGCTTATGAAAAGGGAAATGTAAAAGTACATCCGGTTGGGAATGAGACTTTTTTGAAAAGTTTTGAGGGTGCACTGGGACTGGTTTGCTCAGCAGGTTTTGAAGCTCCTTCAGAAGCCATGTACCTGAATAAAAAGTTGTTGGTAATCCCAATTAAAAATCAGTATGAACAGCTTTGCAATGCGGCCGCTTTAGAAGAACTTGGTGCAGAAGCTATTTATAACATTACACCGGGTTTTATATCTCAACTCAGGAATTGGATCAGAGAGAGCAGATCAGTTCAACTTCCCGAGATTTGTGATGAGAAAGCTTTGATTCCAAAAATATTGGAAGCAGGCACAAAAGAACTGGCGCTGGTTGGGTAAGTAGTTGCAAATTATTTCTCTATGCTAAGTATAGTGCCGATGCATTTTATACTTGGTAACATATCTAATAACGCCATTCCCCGGCCTGTCCTCCGTACAAGACTTAGGAAGGCGGGCGTATGCAGGGAATCCGGATTTAAGTCGAGGTCAATAGAATTTATTTATAGATGAGCATTTTGATCAAACATTCCGGAAGGAAAATGATCTTTAGGGCAGGACTTAAGTGTATATAGAAAATTTAAGTAGTGACAATATTCATCAATTAACAGTTATTTCTACATGATGAACTGTGCTAAAAGTCAACCATACAAGGCTATGTTTTCATTAAATACATCTCCGTGTTTTCCATTGGCAAATGCCTGCCTGCTTCTCGCGCTCGTACAGTTGTTTACACCCCGGGTTACAAGTCTTAGCTGTCCAACTATACATGTACAATAGCTTCAGCAGGGGAAGACTACTCATTTTACAAATCGCTCCACGCCCGTCACCGATTGATACACTCTCGGGCAGATACCTAAATAACTGGTGGCATATTTGGTTCTTGTCTTTCTACACCTTCCATTGTTTATCCAGATAAGCTACTAAACAAACAACCAAGACTAACATAGGACGACTCTTCTCTTTTATGGTTAATTATCCATTGTTATCTCTTGTAAAATCGTTGGGCTAAAAAAGCTTTTTGGATTAGATTCCGCTCTATTTCATTACTAACTACGGATTATGATTACGAAAAAAGATTACGTTAAAAAATTACGAGCAATTATCTGGTTATTTTTAATTGCGCTTACACCATTCACATTTGTTCAGGCACAGAATGAACCGTCTGAAGCCGACTCAACAGAAGAAAAAAGAGACCAGGGAGATTTGCCTTTGGAACCCGGTCGGGAATTCAGTTTTGATCTGAAGGAAGGCTCCTGGATTTCGTTGGATGTAAGTCCCGATGGAGAAACTATTGTATTCGATTTTTTAGGAGATTTATACACCATTCCAATTTCGGGTGGAGAAGCAACTCAACTCACTGAAGGTTTACCGTTTGATAGTCAGCCACGCTTCAGCCCGGATGGAAACAAAGTAGTTTATATTTCTGATGCTTCCGGTGGGGAAGGTGTTTGGATTATAGATCTGGAATCAGAAGACAAGGAGAAAAAGCAGATCACCAAAGGAAAAAGTAATGAATATCAATCTCCGGAATGGTCGCCTGATGGCAAATATGTAATTGCTTCAAAGAACTCGCCGGGCAATCACAAAATCTGGATGTATCACGTAGATGGTGGTTCCGGAACAGCTTTGGTTGATGAGCCAAGAAATCTCAGAATGACAGAAGGAGCTTTTAGTCCGGACGGAAGATACGTTTGGTTTTCGAGAAGATTCGGAACCTGGAATTACAACGCATCCATGCCACAATATCAGCTGGCGACTTATGATCGTGAAACGGGAGATATAACCACACAAACTTCAAGATACGGCTCAGGATTCAGAGCAACATTATCGGATGACGGAAAGTACCTGGTTTATGGAACTCGTAACGATGAGCATACGGGATTGATGATCAGAGAATTAAAAACAGGCGATGAAAAATGGCTTGCATATCCTGTTCAGCATGACGATCAGGAATCACGGGCGTCCAGAGATGTATTGCCGGGAATGTCATTCACACCGGACAGCAAATTTTTAGTTACAACTTACGGTGGTAAAATCTGGAAAGTACCTGTTGATGGTGGCGATGCGATTGAAATTCCATTACGGGTAAAGAATACGATCGATATGGGACCCGAACTGGATTTTGAATATCCTATTTCAGACAGCGAGGAATTTACGATCACTCAGATCAGAGATGCCGTTCCGTCACCCGATGGCAAAAAGATTGCTTTTACTGCACTGAATGAAGTGTACACTATGGATTACCCAAATGGTACTCCGAAAAAATTAGTAGATATCGATGAAACTCAGGCACAACCTGTTTGGTCGCCCGATGGGAAATGGATCGCTTTTGTAACCTGGGAACCTGAAGGCGGAAAAGTGTATAAAGTTCGATCTAATGGTCGTGGTTTAAAACAATTGAACGAAGATAACGGAGTGTATCAGGCTCCGGTTTGGAATAATGACGGAAGTCGTTTGGTGTTGATTCGTGGAGATGCGGAAGGATTCAGAAATGCCACCCGACGATTTGCCTTCCAGGGTACTTCTGACTTGATTTGGATTGATGCAGATGGAGGCGAAGATAATTTTATTGCTTTCACAAATGGGCGATCGAATCCGCATTTTGTAAAAGGAAATGATCGGATTTTCTTATCAAGCTTTGGCAATGGATTGACTTCTATTCGCTGGGACGGTACCGATGAAAAAGAACATGTCAAAGTTCAGGGTCGCCCTGCACCCGGTTCCACCTTTAGTCCGAGAGCTTCTTGGATCAGAATGGCTCCGGAAGGAAATCAGGCGTTGGCGCAAGTTGGCTATGATTTATTTGTGGTAACCGTTCCGCAGATCGGAGCGGAAGCCCCAACCATCAGAGTGGGTGGAGGCTCAAGTTCTTTCCCGACTACAAAATTAACGGATATTGGTGCGCAATTTCCTGCATGGGGATGGGAAGCAGATAAGATTCATTGGTCGATAGGAAATGCTCATATTCGCTACAGCATATCGGATGCGGAAGCATATGAAGACAGCGTAAAAGCTGCGAAGAAAGCTGAGAAAGAAAAGAAAGAAGAAGAGGCAAAATCGGATAATGAGGATAACGAAGATTCTGAAAAGGAAGATGAAGACTCAGAGAAATCAAAGAAATCTGAGGTCAAAGAGGAAGAAGAGGGTTATAAACCACTCGAAAAAAGAATTGAAGTGCAGGCAAAAAGAGATACTCCCGAAGGAATGATTGTACTTCGCGGTGCAACAGCAATTACGATGAATGGAGATGAGATCATTCGAAACGCAGATATTCTGGTGGAGAACAATCGCATCAAAAATATTGGCGCAAGAGGTTCTTTCGAAATCCCAGCCGATGCCGAAATCATGGATATGAATGGAAAAACGATTATTCCCGGTTTTGTGGATACACATGCGCATTTCCGTCACCCGGTAAACCTGCATCGTGGACAATTCTGGTCATATTTAACCAATTTAGCTTTTGGTGTGATCACAACACGAGATCCGCAAACCGCAACAACGGATGTTCTGACTTATGGCGATTTAGTGGATGCCGGAAAGCTGTTGGGACCACGTGTTTACTCAACAGGACCGGGAGTTTTCAGCAGCGAAAACATCAAAAACCTGGAACATGCGCAGGATGTGTTAAAGCGATACAGCTCGTACTATAATACCAAAACCATCAAAATGTACGGAGCGGGGAATCGTGAGCAACGCCAGTGGATTATTCAGGCAGCCAAAGAACAAGAATTGATGCCAACTACCGAAGGTGGATTGGATATGAAAGAAAATATCACGCAAGTGATCGATGGCTATCCGGGACATGAGCATTCGTTACCGATCTTCCCGTTGTATAATGATATCATTGATTTGGTGGCCTATTCCAATACGGCGTACACACCAACGCTGTTAGTGGCTTATGGAGGACCATGGACAGAGAATTATTTCTACTCTACCGAACGCCCACACGACAATGAAAAACTTCGTCGATTTATGCCACATGAAAATCTGGATTCCAGAACCCGTCGCAGAAATGCAGGTTGGTTTATGGAAGAAGAATATGTGCATGAAGAGCAATCCGCAATATTAGCTGAAATAGTAGAACGTGGAGGAATTGCCGGAGTAGGAAGTCACGGGCAGTTACAAGGACTTGGATTCCATTGGGAACTTTGGGCAATGCAGAGCGGAGGATTGAGCGAACATGATGCATTGAAAGTAGCGACTATTCACGGCGCAAAAGCCATTGGACTAGAAAGAGATCTTGGAACTATTGAAGTTGGTAAAATTGCTGATTTTGTGATCATGGACCGAGATCCGTTACAGAATATCCGAAATACAAATTCGGTAAGCTACATCATGAAAAACGGTAGGCTATACAATGCCAATACATTAGATCAGGTATTTCCGATTCAGCAAGAATTGGGAACGTTTTGGTGGCAGAATCAGGAGCCGATGAATGTGCCTGGAGTGAAAGAATAGTTTTACAGTGTGATTGTGTTATAGTGTTAGGTATTTTTTAAAAATCATACCTAACACTATAACACCATAGCACTTTGTTCATAAAACAGATTCAGGAAATACCTCTTCAAACCCATGCGGAGGTTTGTCTAACGTCCAGGTTTCGAAATAGAAATGACGTTCGGACCTGAATTTTTTTCCATTAATGCTGAAGAACCGGAAGGCATCAGGCAGCATATTTTGTAATGGATGAAAGAATCTGGTGTAGATATTTTTCTTTGAGAACAAGTGGAGATCAAAACCGTTTTTTGCCTGCTCTTTGTAGATGATGACCAAATCCTGCTCCAGTGCTTCTTTCAATTCAGACTTTAAATGTCCAACATTGGAATTGGTGTCAATGTGAAGGGAAGCTAAGTCGAAGTCCGATGCTTTTGGTCCAACAGCAATTACTTTTCCATAATCGATGGAGTTTATAGCATCATTCAGGCTTTCAAATTCATTATCTGCCGTAACAAAACTTTCCGTATCCAATCCTGTTTCTAGGCTTTGAGTTACTCCGTCATATTTATCCAATACATTCAATCCAAAAACCTCTTTCTCTAAATCCGTAGCTGTGAAATACAATCTTGAGTAGGTAGGATCAGGCTTCATAAAATCTGCCAACGTTGATTCAATCTGTTCTTTAGAGCGATTGGCATTTCGATCAGCAAGCTTATCCAGTCGTTGGTCGTGATGAAAAATGAGTTTTAGGATTTGGTGGTTGTTCATGTTTAGTAGAAGATTATAATAGAAAATATAGAGGGCAGATAATGATCCGCTCGTACAAATTTTTGAGTACAGATTATCGTTTTATAGAGGAAGTCATCCTGAGGATACTTCCGAAGGATCTGCAAAGTTAAGTAAATGCATGAAACTTATTCGTGAAGATTCTTCTTTGTCATTTCGAACAAAGTGAGAAATCTAAAGATGTTAATAAAGGAACATTAGATTTCTCAGTCGATGCTCTCCTTCGAAATGACAGAAATAAAAAATCCCACTCACAATTTCTCATGAGTGGGATTTCTAAAAGCTATGTATGGACGTGATTAATCACGTCCATACAAAAAACTAACTCTTATAAATTAAATCATCGTTGCGATAACAAGTGCAACAACGGACATCAACTTAAGAAGGATGTTCAATGATGGTCCTGAGGTATCCTTGAATGGATCACCCACAGTATCACCAACAACACCTGCTTTGTGTGGCTCAGAACCTTTTCCATATTCCACACCGTCGATAGTAACGCCTTCTTCAATCATCTTCTTAGCGTTATCCCATGCACCACCTGCGTTACTCTGGAACAATGCCATAAGAACACCCGCAGAAGTTACACCTGCAAGAAGTCCACCAAGCATCTGAGCGCCTAAAGCTGGCTGGTCGCTTACAAATCCGGGAACAAATCCGAATAATACAGGAACGATAACTGCTAATAGACCCGGAAGAACCATCTCACGAATAGAAGCGGTGGTTGAAATTTCAACACACTTCTCATACTCAGCTTTTCCGTCCGCAGCGTCGAAAGTAGCTTTGTCTTCGTCGTTCCATTCATCGTAATCTTTCTCGCCGTTTTTGTTCATTACATCAAGAGCAGCTCTTAGCTCAGGAATAGAAGCAAACTGACGACGAACTTCTTCGATCATACTCATGGCTGCACGTCCTACTGCATTCATTGATAATGCAGAGAATAGGAAAGGAAGCATTGCTCCCACAAAAAGGGCAGCAGTTACAAATGGATTGGTAACGTCAATAACTACGTCAATGCCGGGATTAACTGCTTCAAAAGCTGTAATAAACGCAGCGAATAGTGCAAGAGCAGTTAATGCAGCAGAACCAATCGCAAAACCTTTACCGATAGCAGCAGTGGTGTTACCAACAGCATCCAATTTATCGGTACGCTCACGAACTTCAGGCTCTAATTCAGCCATCTCAGCAATACCACCTGCGTTATCAGAAACAGGACCGTAAGCATCAACTGCTAACTGAATACCTGTATTTGCAAGCATTCCTACTGCAGCAATAGCAATTCCGTAAAGTCCGGCAAAGCTGTATGCTCCGATAATAGCAACCGCAATAATAATGATTGGAATTGCAGTTGAAATCATTCCAACTCCAAGTCCGGCAATAATGTTTGTAGCAGACCCGGTAACTGATTGCTTAACAATAGAAAGAACCGGCTTGGTTCCTGTTCCGGTGTAGTGCTCGGTAATCAAACCAATCAACAGTCCTGAAGCAAGACCAAAAATTGTAGCCCAAAAAACTCCCATGCTTGTGTACTCAATTCCGTTAAACGTCCATGTTTCAGGAAGCATCCATCGGATGATGAAGAAAGAAGCCACCAACATAACTGCGGCAGATAAAAACTCACCAATGTTCAGTGCTTTTTGTGGATCTCCACCGTCTTTAACTCTCACGAAGAAAGTTCCTAAGATAGAAGTGAAAATTCCCGTACCTGCAAGTACTAAAGGAAGTAATACAGCTGAAAGACCATCAAAATTGTCAGCCCAGCCGGTAGTTGTCATAAATGCAGCACCCAATACCATGGTACCTATAATAGAACCTACATAAGATTCGAAAAGGTCAGCGCCCATTCCGGCAACATCACCTACGTTATCACCAACGTTGTCTGCGATGGTTGCAGGGTTTAACGGGTGATCTTCAGGAATACCTGCTTCCACTTTACCTACAAGGTCAGCTCCAACATCAGCAGCTTTGGTATAAATACCGCCGCCAACACGAGCAAAAAGTGCAATAGAAGAAGCACCGAAAGAGAATCCGGTAACAACGGCTAATACTTTATTTACGGCTCCGGCTCCTTCAAGTCCGAACCATTCAGAGAAGAATAAGAAAAGACCGGTTAGTCCCAAAACACCAAGACCCACAACACCAAGTCCCATTACAGATCCTCCTGCAAAAGCAACTTCAAGTCCTTTTCCAAGGCTGGTTCTTGCTGCATTAGTAGTTCTTACGTTCGCTTTGGTTGCAACTTTCATTCCGATAAAACCTGCAAGTCCGGAACAAATAGCACCAATTATAAAGGAAATGGCAACCATCCAGCTTGAGGTTTCAGGGTTGGCACTGAATGCAAGAATAGCAGCTACTACCAATACAAAACCAGCAAGTACTCTGTATTCTGCTTTCAGGAAAGCCATTGCACCTTTTGCAATACTGTCTGCGATACGTCCCATACGGTCGGTACCTACTTCCTGTTTGCTTACCCAGGAAGATTTAAATGCGGTGTATGCTAAGGCAATAACCCCGGCCACCAGCGAGAAAATGATTAAGTTTAACATAATTCTCTTTCGTTAGTTTTTGATTTTAATTCAATTGAAATAATTCATTGCCCTTTCAATTCCGATGTTCACAAATGCAAGGGCTGCATCATGAGCATGTTTTACAGCTTGTTCTTTAACTTCAAGCTCATCTTCAGCAAAGGGAGCAAGAACATATTGCACTTGCCGACCTTGCGAAAAATTATCGCCGATACCAAATCGTAATCGAGGGAAATTGTTATTTCCCAGTCGCTCAATGATATCAGTAATTCCGTTGTGACCTCCGGCGCTTCCTTTGGCTTTCATCCGATTGGTTCCCAAAGGCAGATTTAAATCATCATACACAATGAGGCAATCTTTAGCTTCTTCGTTGAATTTTGCTAATGCTTTTTTTACAGCTGTTCCACTTCTATTCATATAAGTGGTGGGTTTTATAAGAACAATTTTTCGTCCTTTATGTCGTCCTTCAGCTTTGGTAAAAGGTCCGCCTCCCGGTTCAAAAGAAACGGAAAGCGTACTTGCTATTTCATCAACTATTTCGAAACCGATGTTATGCCGGGTGCCATCATATTCAGCGCCAATATTTCCTAACCCAACGATTAGTGACATAACGCTGATTGATGATTACCGGAGCAGATCACTCGCTTATTCTTCAGTTTTTTCTTCAGAACCTTCGCCTTCAGGAGCTTCTCCTTCTTCTCCCTCAGCACCTTCACCTTCGGCAGCTTCGCCTTCAGCTTCTTCATCTTCAGTATCAGGAGCTGCAGCCTCAAGCATGTCAAGGAATGCCTCACCTTTAGGAGGACGAATAGTTACAATGGTTCTTCCTTCAGCATCGATTGGTGTGATGCCATCCAGATCGAGTTCGCCAACGTGGAATGAATCTCCAATTTTGAGATCTGATACATCCACTACAAACTCAGATGGAATAAATTTTGGTAATACACGTACACGAACCACTTTCATTGGTTGGAACAAACGTCCACCATTTTCTACCACACCACGAGAGTTTCCGGTAATTGAAACAGGAATTCGAAGTGTTAGTTTGTGATTATCAGATAATACGTAAAAGTCAACGTGAACAGGTCGGTCAGTAACCGGATCAAATTCTACTCTTTTGAGAAGAGTTTTATGAACGGTTCCGTCTATTTCTAATTCCACAAGTTTAGTTTGATGTGAACGTAGAATTTTTTCCAGTTCAAGCTCATCAACAGAAACATGAAGATTTTCTTTCACTTCCGGACCGTAAACAACCGCAGGAACACGCTTATTTTCACGTAATTCCCGGTTTACTTTTTTGTCGAGCTCACGTTGAGCAGCGTCAAGTTTATTAAATTCAGCTTTTGCCATTTTTGGATTTACTTACTTAGTCATTATTGTCGAAGAGTGCACTAATGGTATCATTGGTGTGGATACGTTGAATTGCTTCCGCAAAAATGTCTGCCACGCTCAACACTTTAATCTTATCAGATGGCTGGCGAAGCGTAACCGTATCAGTTACCAATACTTCATCAATAGGCGAATCTTCGATTCTTTGGTATGCCGGTCCCGACAAAATCGGGTGTGTACAAATTGCAGTAATGTTCAAAGCGCCACGTTCTTTCATGGCTACTGCCGCATTTGTAAGTGTTCCGGCGGTGTCAATTAAGTCATCAACTATCAACACATTCTTTCCCTCTACATCACCGATAATGTTCATAATCTCACTCTCATTAGCTTTCGGCCGTCGCTTATCAATAAAAGCAAGACTTGTTCCGAGTTTTTTAGAGTAAGCTCTTGATGTTTTGAGGCTCCCCACATCCGGCGCAACTACCACCAGATTTTCAATTGGGTTGGATTTAAAATGATCTATAAATGCCCGGCTTGCATAAAGATGGTCAAGCGGGATATCAAAAAATCCTTGAATCTGTGCTGCGTGTAAATCCATGGTCAAAATTCGGTCGGCACCTGCTTTAACAAGTAGATTGGCCATGAGTTTAGAGCCGATGGATACTCTCGGTTGATCTTTACGATCCTGACGGGCATACCCGAAATAGGGAATTACCGCCGTTACTCTTTTTACGGATGCGCGTTTTGCCGCATCCAACATCAACAACAACTCCATAATATTATCTCCGGGAGGAGGGGTGGGCTGAATGATGAAAATGTCTTCGCCGCGAATACTTTGTTCGTATTTCACATACAGTTCTCCATCAGAGAATTCCTTGAT
Organism: Balneola sp.; assembly: GCA_965267565.1. Taxonomy (GTDB): domain Bacteria; phylum Bacteroidota; class Rhodothermia; order Balneolales; family Balneolaceae; genus Balneola. The sequence continues at coordinate 1,266,596 of OZ254085.1, read as the reverse complement.
GGTGATTTCTCCGAGAGTTGTACCGTAAGCCTCAGCAATAGCTCTGGCAAGAGCGGGATTACTGCGACCGGAAAATATGGCGAGAGGAGTATCCAAATTAATTTGCTAGCACTGAATATTCAGGATTACATAAAACAAAAGGATGGCTCCTTGTCATCCTTCTGAGTGTTTGTTGCCCGGGGAGGACTCGAACCCCCACATACTGGACCAAAACCAGGTGTCCTGCCATTAGACGACCGGGCAATTTTGCCGCTTTCGACAGACTCCAAAGATAGAGATAGATCAAAAAGCAATCAAGGTAAAATTGCTTTTTTTAGTACTTCACATTCATTGCACCTGCCTTTAGTACAATATTCTTTAAGCTGATGAACAGAACCCAGCCGGTTTTGATAGAAAGTTTCGGAAACAGGAATGGATTGTAAAGGTTTTAAAAGGGATTGAGGAATCGGTGCCTTGAAAGACCTCCAGTTTTTAATTACCGATTTTTTGAGGTTTTGCGAAAACACCAGATCACTTAACAGATAAAGAGCCGGAAGATATACCGTTCCAAACAGGATTTTTATACGACCAGAAAAAGAAACTCCGGCCTGCCGGCAGAAGTCTTTCCAAAGTGAAACGGAATCCCCGGAAATAAAATCTTCGAAAGGGGTGTCCATAATTTCTTGAAGAAAAGAAATTCCTGTTTTTAATCTTTGGCTTGGATGATTGTTGGGGCGACACCCCTTCAAATTCCAGGACAAACTATCTAAAGAAAGAATTCTATTAGTTAAAGCATCAACAGATTTCAACCTATCATCCTGATGTGATTTCAAGGCCAACTTTGCCGCTTCCTGCATAGGTTCCCGGTTATGGCTGATACCCAAACCGTCAAAAAGAGAAATCACTAATGCTTGCTTCCAGGCTTTGCTTTGAGAAATATTCGGATCATAAAAATGCAGAAAATCTTCGGTTTTCTTTTCTAAATATTCCTGATGCGAAATTTCTATTTGCTGTTTAAAAGCTGCATCCGAAATAAACTTAACATTTCCGGCACATGGAAGATGATTTTTCTGTTTCTGCTGATATTGCTTTAAAAACTGTTGAAGATCATTCGAAATAGCAGAAAGTAAATTCAATGTGAAAGGTTGACTGCCCGATTTAGTGTGGATTTGCAAAGGCTCATGTTCAGCTACAACATGAAGAATTACATTGTCGTAATTCGAATCGTGCTGATGACCATGATTGTTCCAGTGCTTTGCAGAGGTGTGAATTTCTACAGATCCATGCCAAAGCATCCCATTGATTCGGACTACTGCATTTAAAAAATCGGGACCATCACTTGGGTTTAATGAACCGGGTTTTACTAAAGTGATAGCATTACCGCATTCAGTGTAAAGTGAGGAAGGGTCAAATAGCCGTTGTTCCCAAATCCATTGGAGAATACTCTCAGGATATGGGAACGAAGGTTCAGGCATCTTCTTCTAATTCCTCATCTTCAAATAACAAATCTTCGGTAGCTTCATATAAATCGGGAAGATTGTCTTTCACACTTCTTTTAATATTACCGGATACTTTTTCCAGCCTTTTTTCGCTGTCTTCTAAAATTTTGTGGCTTTTGTCTTCAATCCAATGGCGTGCATCTTCCGATTGATCCTGAATCCACTGTCTGTTTTCTTTTCCGGAACGTGGCGTAAGAAGCATTCCTGCAACTACTCCACCTGCAAATGCGGCTAAACTTGTGAATAATGTTCCTAATCCTCTACTCATGATCAGTCTCCTTGCTTTTTAATTAGGTTAACACTGTAAAGTAACTAATTTTAAGTTAGAAAATATTCATGAATTTCGCATCACAGGCTAATAATTTCTTACCTTTGGCAAACAAAATTTAGTTTATGAGCAGACAAATCATTTTAATGGGTAAATCCCGGATTGAGCGATCTTTAAAAAGAATGGCAATGGAGCTCTGGGAAAAGCTGGGCGAAAAAGATGAGCTTATAATCGTGGGACTGAACGAAAGAGGATTTGCTACTGCTTCATTATTGGAGAAATATCTCACAGAGCTAACTGGTATTGAACAAGCTCAACTTATTAAACATGACGTTAAAAACCTCAATCATAACGATCCGATTCCTGAATGTACGGACAAGTTTGTAGTAATTGTGGACGATGTAATTTTTTCAGGGAAAACCATGTTTGATGCACTTAAAGCAATTATCAGTACCGGCGAGCCTAAAAGAGTCGAGATATTAACACTTTTAGATCGGGGACACAGAAAATATCCGATACAATCAAATATTACAGGTATGTCGATTCCTACAAAATTAGGAGAACATATCGAAGTCATGCTTTCCGACGATCAACCTGAACAAGTAATTTTATTCAAGAACAAATAACTATCATCTAAAACAATGAGAAAATTAACTAACTATTTATTAATGATATTAGGCTGCATTTTACTAACCGATGCAGTAAATGCCCAAGCTATTGTTGTACCGGATACACTCAATGGTTGGGAAAAGACCTGGGTGGCAAACCTGAATGGATCTCAGGCGGCTTACCAAAACTGGAGCGAAGGGGGAGTGAATACCATAAGTGGTACTGCTTCAACAGTTTTTACCAAAATGTTCAGAGACGGCAGATATACGTTTGGATTCAGAACCAGTCTCAGATATGGAGTTTCTGTAATTGACGGCGAAGAGCGCAAATCAGACGACTTAATTTCACTGAGATTAAGAAGCACCTACGATCTTGCTGAAGAAAGTAAAGCGGCTGCTTACGGAGCTATTCAATTCAGAACTCAGTTTGCGGATGGTTTTAATTATGGAGCGAAAATGAATCCGGCAGGAGGAGATTCACTGATTTCAGGATTTTTAGCTCCGGCATACTTAATAGAAGAAGCAGGTTTGGAATATAATGCAAGCTCGAAATTACAAATAGCGGGTGGTTTAGCATTAAAACAAACGTTCATTTCTGATGGAGATTTATCGCCGAATTACGGATTAGCTCAGGGAGATACATTCCGTTCAGAGGGCGGTTTTACAACAAGCATTTCTTTTCAGTCACCAATTGCAGAAAACATTCAGTATTCCAGCAATCTTGAAACGTTCACCAATTTTCTAATCCCGGTTTCAGAAACAGACGTTTTTTGGTCAAACGAGTTGGTTGGTCAGATAAACTCATTAATTAGCGCTTCATTCCAGTATGAGATGAGATATGACAACGATTTCTCATCCGAAGTGCAGATTAAGCAGGTGCTTTCTGCAGGTATTTCAGTAAATCTGTACTAATATGAATTCCAAAGCAGGTAAAGCACTTGATAAAGGGTTGCAAAACCTGCAACAATGGAAAGATTCTTTCGGAGCGTGGGATGAGGATTCCACGCTTTTTGTTTCTGATGATAAAATGCAGACCGTTTTTGAGCAGTTGGCTCAACGACTGAAGTGTAATTACCCGTTTCATCATCCGGTGTATGCGGGGCAAATGCTGAAACCTCCGCACCCTGTGGCATGGGCGGCTTATGCCATGGCAATGAGCATCAATCCGAATAACCACGCGCTGGATGGGGGGCCACCTTCTTCTGAAATGGAAAAAGAAGTGATGGAAGAACTGGCGAAGTTTTTCGGCTATGGGGATAATTTTTTGGGGCATTTGACTGGAAGTGGTACCATCGCCAATCTGGAAGCGCTTTGGATTGCCAGAGAATCAAATCCTAAAAAGAAAATCGCTTTCTCAGAAAACTCGCATTATACCCACGAGCGAATGTGTGGAGTGTTGAGATTAGAAAGCGTCAAAATTCCGATACTGAATGACGGAAGTTTTGATTTGAAATCGGTGAAACCGGAAGAAATCGGAACCATCGTAGTTACTCTTGGGACCACAGGTTTAGGCGAGGTTGAAAAACTGGATCAGGTGTTGCCCTGGGCTAAAAAACACGGAATTCGAATTCATATTGATTCAGCCTACGGTGGATTTTTCAGAACACTCAAAGATTCAGACCTGATCGACGGAATTCAATGGAAGCTGACGCAGGAAGCGGACAGTATAGTGGTTGATCCTCATAAACATGGTTTGCAACCGTATGGGTGTGGTGCAGTTCTTTTTAAAGATCCTGCGGTTGGGAAGTTCTACAAACACGATTCTCCATACACTTATTTTACTTCGGATGAACTGCATCTCGGAGAAATCAGTCTGGAATGTTCCCGGGCCGGAGCGGCAGCGGTTGCTTTTTGGGCAACGCTTCAGTGTTTTCCGCTGAAAGAAGAGGAAGGATTTGGACCCATCATGGCAAAATGCAGAAAAGCTGCGTTGAAGGGTTATTCGTTAATGGTTGATTTGGAAAAGCTAAAACCTTACAAAAAACCCGAATTAGATATACTAACTTATTTCCCTATCCACCTGTCAACTAAACCTCAAACCACTTCCCGAATTTCCGAACTATCTAAAAAAGTATTCGATGAAGGCATGAAAGATCAGTCCTTCTACCTTTCCCTGTTTAAAGTTCCAAGTTCGGAGTTCACCCGATTACATCCTGAGTATGAAGCAGATACAGATCATGTCACTATTCTTAGAAGTGTATTCATGCGACCCGAACAGGAAGATTTCGTAGAGGAGTTGGTGGATAGAATTGAAAAAGTATTCTGATATACTATGGGAGAAATTTCTGAAATAAAGAAATGTCCGAATTGTGGATTTTCCCCCTTTCATTCAGATTACTGTCCCGAGTGTGGTCAGCGAAAATTAACGGAAAAGGATTTCAGCATTAAATCTCTTACTGGAGATTTTTTCGACGGCATTTTCAATCTTGAAAATTCATTTCTTAAAACAATAAAGGCTCTGTTGACTTATCCTTCAAAGTATGCTGCAGAATACAATAAAGGTGCCCGTAAAAAGTACGTATCTCCGGTAAAACTATTCATTATAGCAAATGCCATTTACTTTTTGTTCCCTTCAATCAATGCCTTTACTACGACTTTGAATATACAGTTGAATGGCCTTCCTTATAGTGATCTGCTAAGAGCATTTGTTGAACAGCAAATTGCAATCTCAGGACTTGGCGCCGAATTTTTTGAAGCAGAATACAACAGGTTAACTACAAACCTCTCCAAAACGCTTTTGATTTTGCTTCCTTTTTGTTTTGGAATAATTACCTGGATAACGGATTTCAGGAACCGTAAACACAACCCGTTGATGTTTCATTTAAACCGAAGTCTGGTCTTTCATTCATTCTTGTTACTGATCGTAGTTTCCGTAATCCCGGGAATTTTAGCTTTTTTGATCAAAGGTTTTGAAATAGAATTGCTGTACGGTGTTTTCAACAATGTTAGTGTGACAATCGGAACCTTTCTGATCATGAATACCTACGGTTATTTTGCGTACAAAGGATTTTTTGGCGGAAACATATGGCTAAAGTTGATTCGGGTCGTAATTTTAAACTTGGCCTTTTACGCTCTCATAATGGCATATCGCGCACTGTTATTGTTTGTTACTCTGTTCTGGATGAAGGCTTTTTGATTTTAGTAGTTTGAATACTCTAATGTTTATTTTTTATCAGAGGTAGAATATATAATTCAACAAAAGAGAGCTACATCAATAATGTTTATTCAAAGTATGGCTTAACATTTTGAGATTTACCGGTTTACTCAGCACATCGACCATTCCGGATTTTTTATAAAGCTCAAAATCATCTTTCATCACATTTGCAGTTACCGCAATTATCTTGAAAGGAATATTTTGTTGAAAATGATCCGAAAGCATCATGGCGGCTTCGATACCATTCATTTCCGGCATTTGAATGTCCATCATTAAAAAATCATACGAATTGTTAATGGCCAGATCTACAGCAATGGCACCATTATTGGCAACATCTACCTGATGTATTCCCAAATTGTTAAGCATTTTAATGAGCACCATTTGATTGATCGGCACATCTTCTGCTATAAGAATTTTGAGTTCAGATAACCTTTCCTGAGAATGAATTATTTCAATATCCGAAACGGATTCTGAGTGTAATTTAAGAGGTAACTCAAAAACAAAAGTTGAACCTTTATTTAATTGAGAAGTAAAATAGATTTGCCCACCCATTAATTCAACGAGCCGTTTACTGATGGTTAAACCTAAACCGCTTCCTTCAACTTCAGCCGCAGTTTGAGTTCTGAAGAATTTGGTAAATAATTGTTCCTGATCCTCTTTTGATATACCTATTCCCGAATCTGATACCGAAAACCGGATGGTAGAAGCATCTTCATCAAGTTTCAATAACTCGGTTTTAATTTTGATTGAACCTTCATTAGTGAATTTAATGGCATTGTTGATTAGGTTAATCAGCACCTGGCGGACTCTGATTACATCCCCAAACAAAATTTCCGGTATGGAAGAATCATGATCAAATAACAGGTTCAGAGATGTTTTTTTCGAATCAATTTTTGATTTAAAGATCTCTAAAATTTCATTGATTTCAGTTTTGAGGTTAATTTCATTTTCATTTAGAACAAGTTTCCGGTCTTCTATGCTGGTAAGGTCGAGTACATCGCTGATAAGACTGTGCAGCAGGTTGCTGCTGTACATTAGACTTTTCACCATTTCGTTCTGTTCAGCATTCAGTTCAGTTTCCGAAAGAATTTCCGAAATACCGACCACTCCGTTTAATGGGGTTCTCATTTCATGGCTGATGGTTGCCAGAAATTGTGTTTTAGCTTTATCTGCTGATTCTGCCCGTACTTTTTCAACCTGAAGTTCCTGTATTGCTTCGCGAAGAGATTCTCTGTCTCGCAGGTAGTTTCTTTTGAATGTAAATAAAGAGTACCCAAGCATAATAATAGTAATGATACTGGCAATAGAAATATCTCTGATTCGGTCAATCTCTTCTGTATAAGGTACTGCTGCATCCGGATTGTTGAATTCATAAATAGAAAACCCAATCACAGTACAAGCCGTAATCAGGATAAAAACTAAATATCCTCTTATTGGCAGAACCAGCAACCCGGAGATAAAAATCAAAATAATGAATTGAAGAATAGCTCCCGAAATACCTCCGCCGGGAAGCCAGGATAGAATCATGATGATAAAGCTGTAACCGAAGTAAAGAGAAGTAATGATGTTAAAAGACACCTCATTTTTCTGTGCGATATAAATCAGAGAATAGACAATTGTACTCACAAAAAAGACGGCCTGAATTATTAACTGATAGCCGGCAATTACGCTGAATATGCTCCAAAAAAGAAATACGAGAATGGTAAGAGCGATCGCTATTTCGAGGAGTCGAATTTCAATACGGATACTTACATCCGTTTCAGGTAAAAAATTTCTGAAAACCATAGCGATAGCTTAGATCTGAGATTATTGCCCGGTCGATATTATTTCCACAATTACTTCAATTTCCACAGCAAGATTTAAAGGCAGCGAATTCATGCCAACCGCAGAGCGAGCATGCTTTCCTTTCTCTCCAAAGATTTCAATCATAAAATCTGAGTAGCCATTAATGACTTGAGAGTGTGCTGAAAAATCGGAAGTGGCATTTACCATACCCAGTACTTTAACTACTCGAACCACTTTATCCAAATCCCCGATTTCTTTTTTGATCACGGCGAGATGCTGAAGAGCGATGGTTTTTGCTGCTTCGTAACCTTCTTCGACAGTCAAATCTCTGCCTACTTTTCCGGTTATGTACGTGCCATCTTCATTTCGGGATCCTTTTCCCGCCAGAAATAATAAGTTTCCTGATCTTACCACATCTACATAATTGGCAACCGGAGGAGCAATTTCAGGCAGCTCAATTCCCAACTCTTTAAGCTTTTGCTCCGGAGATTGATCCTGAGCCTGAGTGGCAACCGAGATGATAATGAGCAGGAAAAACAGAGAAATAGTTTTCATGGGATAAAAATTAGTTCTCAGGAATATAGAAGAGAATAAGTGAAAGTAAACCAAAAATAAATATGGCCATCCTAAGGATATTTCCGAAGAATCTTAAAGAATTAAAGATCAGGACTTTTAGCTTGATCTCCCGTTTTTCAACGGGACAGCCGCCAGTCACCAAGGAATCAATAAGATGCCAAACTCCTCACATCGGAATAATTAACGAACTTCGAAAAAACCGATCCCGATGTTTCGTCAGACAAGTAAACTTAGATTTAGTTATACCCCTTTAAAAAGAACAATCTGTCATCCCGAATTTATTTCGGGATCTTTGCTGAGGTGAGTGTATTGTTTCAGGGCTAAATCTTAACTCGAAGCCTTTTCTTAAAATCCTGTCCATTGGACTCCTTCGGAGAAACAAGTTCAGGATGGCCCAAATGCTTTTTTGTGTTTAAAGTTCCTAATTCTTCATTCTTAATTTTGAATCCATAATTCAAAATTAAACATCAAAACTAATCCCCTGTGCAAGTGGCAGTTCTTCACTCCAGTTGATGGTATTTGTCTGACGGCGCATGTACGCTTTCCACGCATCCGACCCGGATTCACGTCCACCACCGGTTTCTTTTTCCCCACCGAAAGCACCGCCAATTTCAGCACCGCTGGTTCCGATATTCACATTCGCAATTCCGCAATCAGAGCCATGAGCACTTAGGAAGTTTTCGGCTTCTCGCATATTCAACGTAAACATCGCAGAGCTTAATCCTTGCTTAACTCCGTTATGATATTCCATTGCTTCTTCTATAGTAGAGTACTTGATCAGATATAAAATCGGCGCAAAAGTCTCTTCCTGAACAATATCAAAGTGATTTTCAACTTCTGCGATTGCAGGTTTTACGTAGAAACCATCACGATCCAGCACTTCGCCACCGGTAATTACGGTTCCGCCTTCTTTATCAATTTCTTTGAGTGCATTCTGCATTTGGTCAACAGCAAGCTGATCGATAAGCGGTCCAACCAAAGTATCAGGCTCCAGCGGATTTCCAATATTGATATTTTCATAAATGCTGAGCAACCGCTCTTTCACCTGATCGTACACCGATTCATGAATAATTAATCGGCGAGTGGAAGTACAACGCTGACCGCAAGTCCCAACAGCTCCGAAAACCGTAGCTCTGATCGCCATTTCAATATCCGCATTTTCAGAAATGATAATGGCATTGTTTCCACCTAATTCAAGAATGGTTTTTCCTAAACGTCCGCCTACCACTTTGGCTACTTCTTTACCCATGCGGATAGAACCGGTTGCAGAGATCAATGGAATTCGATCATCTTCCGTCATCCATTTGCCTACTTCCCGATCTCCTGTAATCAGGCAGAAAATTCCTTCCGGAAGATCATTTTCTTTCAGAACCAGAGCTACAATCTTTTGAATAGCCACTCCGCACAAAGGTGTCTTTTCTGAGCCTTTCCAGATCATAGTGTCTCCACAAACAGCTGCAATCATAGCATTCCAACTCCAAACGGCAACCGGGAAGTTGAAAGCAGAAATAATTCCCACGGTTCCAAGTGGATGCCATTGCTCATACATTCGATGATTTGGACGCTCACTGTGCATAGTTAATCCGTACAACTGTCGACTTAATCCCACAGCAAAATCACAGATGTCTATCATTTCCTGAACTTCACCCAGACCTTCCTGATAGATTTTACCCATTTCATAAGTAACCAATTTCCCCAAAGGTTCTTTGTACTCACGAAGTTTGTCCCCGATTTGACGGACAATTTCCCCTCGTTGCGGAGCAGGCATTTCTCTCCAGATTTTGAAAGCATCCTGCGAAGCAGTCACAACTTGCTCATATTGTTCTTTGGTAGTCGTAGTTACATTTGCGATCAATTTTCCGTCAACCGGTGTGTGGCTGCTGATAGTTTCCTTACTTTCCAGATATTCCTGACCGGTACTTGTACCTGCGTTAACGCCTTCAATTCCCAGTTTCTTTAAAAAATCCATAATTCATTTTGTTTTAAATTTCTGATGGAAGATAGAGAAGGATTCGTAAAGGATAAATGGTAGATTTAGGGGGAGAAGAAGAATTCAGAATGCAGGATTCAGGATTCAGGAATCAGAACTCAGAAGTTGGAATGAAGAAAGCGTCGAATAATCAGATTAAGTTATTGCGTAAACTCGGGCAAAAGAAGTACCGGGAGAAGGAAGGTTTGTTTGTGGTGGAAGGCGAGCGAGCGGTAGAGCAGGTTTTGGAGAATGGAGTGGTTCGGGTCAGAGATGCTTTTTTGGAGGAAGGAAAAGCTGACAGCTATCAGTTGACAGTTGACAGCTTTTACGAATTAGATTCTGAGTTGATGAATGAAGTAACCGACACCGATAACCCTCAAGGCATCCTTGCCATCTGCGAAATTCCAGAAGAGATTGAGATTGAAGATTTAGCGAAACGATCTGGATTAATTATCGCCACCGATGCCATTCAGGATCCGGGAAATCTGGGGACTATTATTCGAACCGCAACATGGTTTGGAGCTGAAGCTGTTTTATCAGGAAAGGGAACGGTTGATGTTTTTCACCCAAAAGTCGTGCGCAGTACTGCGGGTGCTACAGGAACACTGAACTACCGAAATTCAGAATTAAATAAAGATTTGAGCGAATTAGAAAACTCCGGCTGGACAGTTTTGCTTTTGGACGGAAATAAAGGAGCAAAACCTATTTCAGATATTAAAAAATCAGATAAAACTATTCTGGTTGTAGGAAATGAAGCCAACGGAGTTTCCCAAGAACTCATTCTGCCTCAAAGAGAAAGAGTGTTGATTCCGGCATCCGAAAAAAACCGATCTGTAGAGAGTTTAAATGCTGCTATTGCACTCAGTATCGCACTCTATCAACTAAATGGCTGAGTTATCAACATAAAATCCGAAACAGATTTGTTAACTCAGTATTAATTTCCAACGAGTTTTCCACATCCATTGCATCTGTTTTAAGCTTTAGTTTTATTCCATTCAACGTTCTTTCACATCATCTACATGGCAGTTCGCTGCCGCAATTAAATCGAAATATTCTATGCCTAAAAAGAAAGCGAAGAAGATCTTCGTACTCGACACTTCCGTTCTTTTATACGACTATGAAGCCGTAAAGAATTTTCAAAAAAATGACGTTGCAATCCCAATAACAGTTCTGGAGGAACTGGACACTTTTAAAAAAGGAAATACTGTAATCAACCTGCATGCTCGTGAATTCATCCGTTATCTGGATGGAATTTCTGACGAAAATATGTTGCAGGATTGGATTCCACTCAATGGTCGCTCTCATGGAAAACTAAAAGTAATCAGCAATGGCGGCGATCATGTTGATGCGAATAAAGTTTTCGGAGCAAATAGAAATGATCATCACATCATAAATGCGGCGCTTCGACTCAAGAATGAAAATGATGACCGAAAAGTGGTGCTTGTCTCAAAAGACATCAATCTGAGATTGAAAGCCCGTGCACTAAATCTGGACGCCGAAGATTACGAAACGGTTCAGGTTAAAGACATCGACCATTTATACAGAGGAAAAACTGAGCTGGAGATTGAAGACCCTTCGGTGATCAGCAAGTTCTATGAAAAAGGGAAAATCAAACCTAAAGATGTGATGGAAGCTGATCCACCAAGCAACCATTACTACATCATGAAAAGTCATGGTTCTTCAGCGCTGGGAATGTATAATGCTAAATCCAAGCATATTGAATTGGTGGAGAAAACGAATGCCTATGGAATTCAACCTAAGAATGCAGAACAAACGTTTGCTCTTAATGCGTTGATGAATCCCAATATCTTACTGACTACTATTACAGGAGCTGCCGGAACGGGAAAAACGTTATTGGCATTGGCAAGTGCATTGGAACAACGCAGTGATTTCAAGCAGATTTATCTCGCCAGGCCAATTGTGCCTCTAAGCAATCGTGATATCGGATATTTACCCGGAGATGCGGAGGCTAAAATCAATCCATATATGCAGCCGCTTTGGGATAATCTGAGTTTTATCAAACATCAGTTTAAAGAGACGAGTAAGCAGTACAAAAAAATTGATGAGATGATACAGACGGATAAACTGCGGATTGTTCCATTAGCATATATTCGCGGTCGAAGTTTATCGAACGTGATTTTCATTATAGATGAAGCGCAGAACTTAACTCCACATGAAGTGAAAACGATTATCACTCGGGCAGGTGTTAATACCAAAGTAATTTTCACTGGCGATATTTTCCAAATCGATACGCCATATCTGGATACCCAAAGCAACGGACTTTCTTATCTGGTTGATCGGATGCAGAAAAGTGATTTATATGCGCACATAAATTTAGAAAAAGGAGAGCGGTCTGATCTTGCAAATATTGCGAGTGAATTGCTGTAAATTACTCAGGATTTGATAAGAAACTTGGGTCATTACCCGGCGATGACTTTAATTGAGGATTGCTACTTGGGCTTTACTCAGTAACTTCCACACCTTTCCAAAAGGCAAAGTGGTCTTTAATTTCTGAGGCAGCATCTTTTGGATCGGGATAATACCAGGCGGCATTTTCATTGACTTCACCATCTACTTCAATAGATTTATAGCTGGCCAAACCTTTCCACGGGCAGGTGGTTTGATGATCGCTGTCTATAAAAAGCTCTTCATTGATGGATTCAGGCGGGAAGTAGTGGTTGTTTTCAACTACTACAGTGTTATCACTTTCAGCTAATATTTGTCCTTTCCAGATTGCTTTCATAATAAATCAGTTGATTGGTTAATAAGTTTAAAGGCAAGAAGTATCCACCCCAAAATCAAACAGACACCACCAATAGGTGTAATAGCTCCTAACCAGCTTGTATTGGTTAAACAAAGCAAATAAAGGCTTCCGGAGAAAATCAGAATACCTGTAAAGATCAGCCATTTTGACCAGTTTAAATCCAAGCCAAAGTTTTGTGAAATAACAGCGATCAGTAAAAGACCAAGCGCATTCCACATTTGATAATCTACAGCAGTTTTCCAGGTATCAAGGCGCTCAGAGGTCAATGTGTTTTCGAGAGCATGGGCTCCAAATGCACCGGCTCCGATTCCTATCGCTAAAAGAAGTGATCCCGAAATTAAAGCAAATGCATTAGTCATCGGATTTAAAATCTATATTTCGGTGAGAGCCATCACAAAAGGGTTTATTTGCTGAAGCGCCACAGCGGCAAAAACTCATGCGCTTTGCTGTGTCTGTGGATTTATCTTCATTTTTCACTGTGTAGTTTCCTTCCACTACGAACGGCGCATTTTCAACTAATTTAATGAGCAGTTTTCCTCCCGATTCTTCCTGTGGCTCCATCTCCAATCGTTCGGGATTAAAATCAGTTCCGGCTTCAAATTCAGCTTTGATATGAGAATTATCACAAAGTGGTTTATTGTTGGATTTACCACATCTGCAAAATGCCAGTCGGGTTTCTTTAAGAATTTCGTAGCCATCTTTGTCCTGCACTACCAGATTTCCTGATACATAAAGCGGTCCGTCTTCAATTATAGTAACGGTGTTAGAATCAGGTGGTGCTTCAGATCTGTCCTTGTTTTTGAAATGATACTGAAGCGCTCCTGTTGGGCATTGGTGAATGGTTTCAACCAGTTTTTCTGAATTGCCCTCGTTGTCAGGTTTAATCCATGGTTTTCTGTCGGGATCAAAAACATCCGGAAGACCGTGAACGCATTCCTTCGCATGAATACATCTTTTTAAATCCCATGTTACTTCAAGTTCATCATTTTCGTAACTGAATATTTTTGATTCCATAGATAAAATATATTCTAAAGTTTAATGGTATAACTTACAAAAGGTAAAAAGAAATCTCCCGTAACCGTGAAGAAACCTAAATCAAAGGCACTCTTGGAACCTATAATTCGTCCACCCAAGGATAAGATAGCTTCTGAACCATCCGTACCATCGGGAACAGTTAAATTTTCTGAAAGAAAAGCAAAGCGTTCACTGACCCGAAATTGTCCACCAAGTATGAAAGTCAAATCAGTGTTTCCGCCATCGGCAAATCCCAGACCGGTACTTACCGTGAGGTCGAGACGACTTTTAGATAAGGTAGCAGATCCGAACACAGAAGTAACACCTTCTCCCACATCTAAAAGACTATAATGTTTTACATTTGCTGAGATAAAAACGGTATTGCTCACTGAAGTACCGATTTTTGCACCTACAGAGTACAACTGGTTGTCAATTCCTAAACCGGGAATCATACTAAATCCGGCATCTAAACTAATATTTTCAGTGATCCCGTAGGCAAAATTAGAAAAGAATATATACGTGTTTTGATAGTACCCTGATTTAGGCTCGAGCATTTTTCCTGTTTGAAAAAAGAATAATTTATTCTTTGCGATATTTTCGCGCCAACCTGAGGTAATATCATCGGGATTAACGATTACCACAGATGCTATGCGATCGTACCGGAAGTTGAAGAGTCCGTCTTCTGTTCTCACACCGGCTGATTCCTGATCTACAGTTACTACCATACCTGTGTAGGTATTTCCGTTGTTAAGCGTAACTTTAACTTGTTGCTGATTTGTCTGAGCTTCAATAAAAATTGCTTTAATCTCAGATGTCTGAGCTAAAACAGATACTTGCATTGCTAATACAAGCAGAATTGTGAAAGAGAGAATTTTATTCTTCATCAAATATTTTATTTGCTTTGGGGGGTTACCTGAATGAAGATGGAAAATTTTTCATTCAAAAAAAAAGACGAACACACAGGGGTCTTGTTTGAGAATTCCATGCTAATTTTTTGTATTTTTGATACGAACTAAAGAGACTATTGAAATGACAAATAACAAGATTTTATTGATCGGTGCAATTTTAACTGTTGGATTTGCAGCGTTTCTGTTTTGGCCGAAAAACGAAGTACAAACTGAAGAGTTTGGAGATCAGGAATATTCCATTACTGCTGACACTTCTAAAATTGGCGTAGTGATGTATAAAAATCCGGGCTGCCAGTGCTGCACTAAGTGGGCTGAAATGATGAATGATGATCAATATGCAGTGGTAGAGAATCCGGTACCGAATTTAATGGAAATTAAAAGAGAAGCGGGTGTTCCACCAAGATTTGAATCCTGCCATACCGCTAAAGTTGGGGATTATTTTGTAGAAGGACATGTGCCTATTGAGGATGTTAACCGGTTACTGAAAGAGAAACCTCAAGATGCTATCGGTTTGACTGTTCCGGGAATGCCGATTGGTTCTCCTGGAATGGAAGTAGAAGGTCGCCCGGCAGATAGTTATGATGTATACTTGGTTAAGAAAGACGGCAGTACGGAAGTTTATTCTTCTTATTGATTTCATTCTTATATGGAAAAACCACCAATAGCTATTAAAAAGGCATTATTTTCAGCCATATTTATAGTTATTGTGTCTGTTCATCTACAGATTCTGTTTGTTTATTTATTCCCATATACGGGCTTGGGCAGAATTATTGCGATTCCATTTAATATTGGGATGAGCGCAATCATTAGTATGTTTTACTATTACGCTGTCAAAACAGGTGAGTCAGCAAAGAAGTATCCTGTATTAATTTCCATACCAGTTTTGATTCTCGTCATGTTTCTGAATGCGCAAATGTTTACTCAGGTCGATGGGATTCCAATCACACAAAAGATTAAAGGCTACATAAATGTTTTTCAAAATTATGAAAACGTTAGGTATGAGGATATTTATATTACTAATGAAAGAGAAAATTATTCGTTGAATCCCGTTCTGGAAGCAAAGTACATTGCTGCCTTACAAAAATATAAAGATCAAATTCCACGAGATGGCTCATTTGGTTTATATAACTTTAGGGAAGATCTAAGTGTTTCGCCTACGAATAAAAAAATTCTTAAAGGAAATACTAAAATTGAAAATCTACTAAAAACGGGAGCTGAAAAAGAGTTTTTCAAATTGTTAGAAGCAACAAAGTGATTAATTAAGATTTTTTTTCTCCGGGTTTTGTTTTTCCCCCATCCCTGAAAGGCATGCTTATCATGCCTTTTATTTTTTGATCTTCTTCTGAGTCGAACTCATCCAAACCAAGCTTAAGAGTTTTCAGAGGATTATGTAATCGGAAAGTTTTCATCAAACGATCCCAGAAACTGAAAATGGTACCATAATTGGAATCTGTTTCGGGTTGCCAGCGCGAGTGATGAACTTTGTGAATATGAGGTGTAACAATGAACGCTCTCAAAAACTTATCCAGCCACTCGGGAAGTCCGATGTTTGCATGATGGAACTGAACTACCAATGCTACCAAAACTCCGTAAATAAGCAATTCCCACAGATGTAATCCGAGCAATAATATGATCGGAATTCGAAGTAAAGAAGAAAAAATAATTTCACCAAAGTGAAACCGGGTTGCAGTAGTTACATCCATGTTAGGATCAGAGTGATGTACGCGATGAAATCTCCACAAAAAAGGAATTCTGTGATTTGCTCTGTGCCACAAATACATCCAGAAATCGAAAAGTAAAATGGCAACAATAATTCTGCCCCATTCCGGAAATGCGAAAGATGATCCCAGCCAGTTTAATAATCCAAAATTGTGTTGATCGGCATAGGTTGCAGCCCAAAGCCACAAGGCAACAAATACCAAAGCATTTATTATTGCATTGATAACCCCAAGACTGAGATTAGCCAGAGAATGACGAATTCGTTCTTTGCTGTTATTCTTAAAGAATTCGAAAAAAGGATGAGTGGTTTCCAAAAGGAACAACAAAACCAAACCTGAAAAGGCAACTAATATTTGAGTCTGTTCGAGTTGAGAAATGAGTTCTTGCATATCCTAAAGTACAAAGGAAAAAGATGTTGAACTAAACAATCCGATGTTGGATCTGGTTCGTAGTGTAATACATGAGCAATTAACCCGGCTCATTTTCTTAATCAACCCAGAAAGCCCGGACGGTGAAACGTTCGGGCTTTACTTTTGGAATTAATTATTGGCAAGCACGGGGATTTTCAATTCTTTTTCTCCGGCTCGGGCAAATGTCAGAGATATTACAACCGAATCAGAAGTAGTCAAATCTTGTTTGAGATTCATCAACATTACATGAAGGCCGCCCGGTTGGAGTGTTAATTCCTCACCTGGAGGAATAATTATATTATTCTTTTCTCGCATTCCTGAAAGTCCGTCTTCAGTAGTGTAAGACTCATGAATCTGAGTGATGCCTGCATGTGGACTCTGCGCAGAAACTAATGTGTCAGCAATATCCAGACTGTTTTTATATAAAAAATATGCCCCGCTCATTTGTCCCTGAGCGCCGGGGCGAGCCCAATCTGTGATTTCCAGAGCTTCTTTGCAGTCAATATTAGACGGTTTTTTGGTTTTTCCGCAACTTACAGTTAGCAAGAGAACTGAAATCCAGATTAGATAGATTTTCAAACTAACCTCTTACTTTTTGAAGATCTTCAATGATGTAATTAACGGGAGTCATGCTTCCACCATATTCATAGATAACTTCGCCTTTCGGATTTACCACCATGATTTTATCAGAATGGTTCATGAAATAAACTTCTTTGTCATCTTCACGAACCTGCGTAAAAGAAACCTGAGAGCGAACCCGAACACTGTCCATCAATTCGCTTACAGTGGCACTATCCGCAGTAAGGAAATCAAAATTCCTGTCCAGATTAAAAACTTCTTTATAGTCTTTGAGTTTTTCCGGAGTGTCCCGCTTGGGATCAAAAGTTAACCCCAAAAATTGTACATCATCCGGATTTCCCAATTCTTTCTGAACTTTAATCAGGTTCTGAGTTACTAAAGGGCAGATATCGGGGCAGTTTGTATAAATAAATCCCATCACTAAATATTTACCTTTGTAGTCATCCGGGAAAACAACTGTTTCTCCATTTTGATTAAGCACCTCAAAGGATTTATCAGTTAAGTCATCAATTGGTTCCGGGCCGGATTGGCAGGAAATGGCTACGATTCCTAAAAGTGTAATCAGTTTTGTTAGCTTCATATTTTAAAAAAAAGTGCTGACTTTCATCAGCACTCATCATGTTTAATGAAATGTATATTGCAAGCCAAAGGTAAGAATACTTTCGGTAAGCATTTGCGGTCCGTCTACATATTGATAAATCGGCAAGTCATAATTTACAGCAAGCCTTAAGTCATGCAGAGGTCCATCAGGTCCCTGGAAGTTTAATCCAATTCCTAAGTCCGCACGCGTTCCTGCTTTCAGATCCGGGTCAATGGTATGAACAACATCGTTATTCAAAGCCATATCATATCTGCGATCACGACCGGAATAGTCCGTCCAGCTTGATACGGTAAGACTTAAAGCAGGGCTGAACCAATCAGTAACTTTATATCCTAACCAGGATACATTTTTATAGATATTACTTTTACGGTAGTCATTGTCGTTATCTGTTAACCGAACAGTTGCAGATACCTGAGACCCAAAAGAAAGATTTTCATTTTGAGTGAGATAAGTTAAGCCGGGTTTAAAGTCGTAACTACCGGAACCAATTTGCATAGGATAAGGGAGAAGTGAATTCGCACCCATCGGAGTGTCATCACGTTCTTCGATAGAACCCGTTGGCAAACTCAACCCAAAATGCCAGTGAAGTCTTGAATTCCCCTTTCGGTAGAAATTATAAAGCGCGGTGATAGAAATATCTCCAATCCCCGAAGATTCTGTGGTAAAAGAACCGCCCATTGCAGTAGCATGATCCATACTATTATTGAGATAAGGAATCATGGCCATCACGGTCAGGTCGTCAGAAAATGCATACATCGCACCAAGCATGTGCATCTCCATAGGCATTTCAACCGGGGTGACCATGTAATCTCCGGTTCCGCTTCTCAGAATTTGGGAATTAGAAAGTTCGTCGGTTTTCTCTCCATTTCCGTTCATGTTCATAAGCATGTATCGGTAGGAAATCATCAACTCTCCTTTAGAGTGAGTGTGATCGCCCATTACCTGAATAGGTGCATGACCATCAGGACGATCAGCTGACCATTGAGCAGTTACAATTGTAGTGCAAAAGAATAGCGTAATTACGCTAAGTAATAAATTTTTCATTGTGATAAAATCTTAGAGTAAAATGTTTTTTGAGTACGAGCTCAAAACCTTTGGTTCATTATCTGATTTAATGCCATGCACAAATTTCTGTTTATAGCATAGCAATCAGATGTTCCAGACATCCGGATTATGTATCTATGTCTAACTGAATCTAAAGTGAATAGACTGTGAAGCTCGTAGTTATCGTAAAAAGTGTGGTGAAAAAACTAAGATCGGGGAGGAGGGGAGTCTAAATCTAAATATATCTGATACTGATTTAACAGATAAGTTGAGTTTGATTCCTTGGAATTTCTAAATGGAGAATCAATTGAAATTTCGCTGTGAAGGATGCCGTAAATTGAAGAATACAAATTTGCATGCACGGCTTTATTAGAGTGTCCATCTTCTGAATTACCATCATGTTCATGAATGGTTTTTCTCAGATAGCAAAATCCATCACAATCATCATGCTTATCTGTACCGCGGAATTCACACAGTTCTTTAAATATGAACTCGTAATTCGCTTTATAGCTTAAGAAAGGCGTGGCAGATTTAAAAATCGCCAGGCCAGTTAAAGCAAGCAGAAGTATGGAAACCGTTTTCTTCACAACGCAAAACTAAGAAAAGCCTGAATGCGAAGACAAGCTCAAATCGTTAAATTATGAAACAAGATGTTGAACTAATTTCATTTCTGTCATTAAAACTAAACTATCAGCAAGAGTTAATTCTGATGATGATGCGCATTGCAAGGTTCAAACTCGAATTCCAATGTGGAATGATGGATTCCAAAATCATCATGAAGTACTTTTTTTATAGATGATTTGATTTCTTCCATATGGCTGATGTCCTCTTCTTCAATAACAATATGGCTTTCCATCATAATTTGATGTTCATCCAGTCTCCACACATGTATATGATGAGCACCACAGACTTTATCCAACATTTCAATTCTGTCTTTCATATCCGGGATATCAATTTCAGAAGGGGTTGATTGCATAAGAATATCTATAGTTTCCCGAAGCATATGATACGAATGCCACAGAATGTATGCCCCAATTCCTATAGTCAGGATGGTGTCCACCACGTACCATTCGTATTTCAGAATCAGCCACCCGCCGATAATCACTCCTACTGATGAAAGTCCGTCAGAAAGAATGTGGATATAGGCACTTTTTAAGTTCAGATTTTCTTTAGAGTCTTTGAACAGCAGAGCTGCTGTAATAAAATTCCCAAGAAGTCCTACTATTGCCACCCAAAACATGGTAAATCCATCAATGGGTTGCGGGTCAAAAAATCGCTCAACACCTTCTTTAATCAGAAAAAAAGCTACAAGTACTAAAGTAATCAGGTTGATGAACGCACCAATAATTTCAGCACGTTTATAACCAAAGGTTTTATCCTCACTTACTCCTTTTTTCGAAATCTTGCGTGCAATTAAACTAATTCCAAGTGACAGAGTGTCGTTCAGGTTATGAACGGCATCCGAAAGAAGGGCAAGAGAATTTGATAAAATTCCACCTATAAATTCAGCAATAGTAATAACCAGATTCAGAAATATGGAAATCCAGAGCTTGACTATGGATGAATCGTCAAAATTGTGATGATGGTGGTGGTGATTGTGATTGTGGTTATGTCCCATGAGAAAATTAACCCTGTAAGGATTATTGTTGGAAGATAAGATTAATTTGAGTTTCTGACCTTTACGAAGTGACTTAACAAATTCAGAAATTGTGAAAGAAGAAAACTTCAAAAGGTTTTTGATAAAGACGCGCAGATCGATGAAAGACTCAGAAAATCAGGATACAAACCATATACCAAAACACGAAATCATAGAGAAAACCATTAAAAAATAAGCTTGTTTTACAGGCTTGTCGGGAAGAAAAGTATGTACGGGTTGTTCGTTGAAAAGCTGAATTAATTTCTTTTGCTGAGTTCTTGTATAGTCATTTAATTCAGATTCATCAGCCAATAAAATCTGAAGATCTTCCTGGATTTCCTGATTACTTTCATTGATAAATTTGGCAACCGATTGAGGGGTGATTTTCGCTACTCCGCTTATTATTAAATAAATAGGGATCCCAACCATCCAGATAGCAATAGCAACAATTGATTTATCATACACAGATAAGTTAATGAATAACCCAATCGTCATACTAACCAGCGCCGCTAATCCCATGATACAAAGAACAGCACTCAGGATGAGCCTTAGCTTCCAGTTATCAAGTCCTTCTTTAAGAATTTTATGACCTTCCATCCCTCAAGGTAATAAAATGTATCTTTTTTGAAAGTTAATTATTCGCCAAGGCTTTTTCCTCGAGTAACAATTTCATTAACGATTGTGCTGAAGAACGTGCTACTTGCTTTATAGTATCGCTATCCATCACGTCGTCAATTTCATATGTAACTGCATCTGCACCAAAAGTAGTGTATATCCAGTTTTTAGCAATTGGTGAGGTCGGCGCAAACTCTTCTGAATTAAAATCCACATCCGGATTTTGATCCATAATAATCTGCTCCCACCTTTGTGTGATATTATCCGGTTTGGTGATTACATCTTCGTTGATGGGATAAAAGATATTTTCATTGGTGGAATGAAAATCTATGCCATAGTAAACTGTTCTATCAGCTTTAGATTTTAAAGGCAGCAAAGCATCTCTTACTGTCTGAGTTTCCGGTTGATTAAAGTTTACCCAATCCCGGTTCAAGTCCACGCCGGCCGCATTATGTCGCCAGTGTCCGTTTAATACACCGTCAATATTTAAAAGTGGAAAGGCAATGGTTTCAAATTCTTTTCTGAACTCCTTAGCCAGTTCTGAATTCCCTGCTATTTCTTCCAAAAAAGTTTGAGAGGCTAAATAACCGGGCACTTCCGGTGGATGTTGCCGACTGATAACAATTAATACGCCGGCTTCTTTATCGGGTTTAACCTCAGAAATAACCATTTTCTTAATCGGATTTCCTAAATGGGTAGTGCCTGCATCAGATATTTTCACATAATTTTTATCGGAAAAAGAATTCAGCCATTGGGAGTAGTAGTCTGAATCCGTAATAAGCTGAGCACTGAAAGTTTTTGGTTCGGGATTCAGAGAAACAGGGAAAGTTAACGTGTTGTTTATGGTATCCCGAAATGCGTTTTTCAAATCTATAGCGCGGATAGTATCATCTATGGCAACTTTTGGAACATATCTATGTCTTCCGTGGTTATAATTTAAACGAATGTTGGCAGTGCGTGATGAATCACTCCAAATTTCAAAAGCATACCAAGGGCTGTTGTTAATTGGAGCGTTTTCGGGCTCAATCAGAACTTCGAATGTAGAGTCATTGAGAGCGTAGAAATCATTCATTCTTGCTCCTTCGAAATTATTGGATATCCAGACAGTGGGTTCGCCTGCTCCGATCGTGCGCAAATATTGAGGTTTTATTTCTTTATCCTTAGTGTTGGTTACGTCTTCAGGATCGTAAGAAAATCCGGTAAACTCCTCGGATGATTTGCAGTTTATCAGTAGAAAGACAAATGAAAAAAATAGCAGACGATGCATTTCGTTTATTGATTTAGTGATGTCAGATATAACAGAAAATAAATATATACTCATGAAATTGAATGTGAAAAGCCTATCTTTTTGAGACAGAGTATTGAAAAAGTTGACCACTCCACATATCAGAAATTACATAATCTTTTTAATATTACTCATAGTTCCTTCGCAAAGCATAAATGCTCAGGATGAAGAGAAGCCGGCAAGGATATGGAATGTTAAGTTCGAAGGAAACACTACCTACAATGATATTGTACTGAAAAGATACATTGCGAATGAAGCTCCTTCGTTCTGGCAGAAACTTACTTTTTTTAATGAGGATGGTTTTTATGTTCAGGAGCGTGAAATTAGAAGAGATGTTATTCGGGTCGAAAGATTTTATCAGCGCCGGGGCTTCAATGATGTGGATGTAAGCTACAGGTTGGAAGCAAAGGATAAAGAGTGGAAGAAGGAGCTTATTTTTATGGTGGTGGAAAATGCTCCGATAAGAATTGATTCAGTCGAGGTAATTACTCAGACATCTATGGCCGACAGTTCGTTGATATACTCCGATAGTGAATATCGAAAGGAAATTAACAGGCTGCCTTTTAGAAAAGGAAAGATTTTTCAACCGGTGTTGGAACCCGAAGTAGAAAGTGAATTTTCTCAGATTCTCAGAAATTTAGGGTATCCGTATGCATATGCGGAAGTTCAATCCAAAGTAGATACCGTTGCAAAAAGAGCCGAGATAGCTATACTTAACTACCCGGGACCAAGAGCTAAATTTGATTCAATTCTGGTAGAAGGAGAAGAGAGCATTGAAGAGAAATACATAGTAAGAGAATCAGGACTGACGAAAGGAGAGTATTTTAGTGATAGAAAAATGAGGGACGCTCAAAGAGAATTATTTGGTCACCATTTGTACAGGTTTGCGATTATTTCTACACCGGAGCAAACGCAAGATACCACTCTTAATGTGCTAATCAGAATAAGAGAAAGATCTCTGAGGTCGGTGGGTGTCACTTTTGGGGTAGGTAATTATGATCGGTTCGATGATGATCGTTTATCAATATCTAATTTCTATAAATTGTTGAGAGTTCAAGGCTCATGGAGCTACAGAAATGCCCGGGGAAAAGGAGAGTTGTTCTCTACTTCTGCCAAATTATCAGCATTCGATATGAGATTGGGAGCAAATTATTTATTCCCGTATGTGTACAATACCAAAAGTAGTATTTCTTTAGCACCTTTCGTGCAGAGAAGGATTGAACGGGCTTACTCTATTGATACCGGAGGAATCAGGAACAGTTTTGGGTATAATTACAGTCAAGATGTAACAGGAACATTTTCTTATGATTTTACTCTCAACAGAGAATTTGATGTGGATAAAGATGAGAATGGGAATTCTGTTGTCAGTCCCGATAGCGTGTTAAATTATAATATCTCGTCCTTCAAATTCAATTTATACGCCAGTCAGGGAGTGCCAAGAGGAGGGAATGGGTTCATTGTTCAACCGTTTTTAGAGCTTTCAGGATTATTTAATGAAGCCACATTTTCGTTTCAAAAAGCATCCATTGATTTAAGAGGCTATAAAAAAATCAATAAGAGTTTGACTGCCGCCGCGCGATTAAGCGGAGGCTCCATTTATTATGCAAAACAAGATTCACTTCCCGCAGATATTCGTTTTTATAACGGAGGATCAAGTGAAGTTCGTGGTTGGGGAAGGCAGGAACTTGGACCAAAAGAAGCCGTATTTGATTCTTCCGGGACTTTCTCGGGTTATGTACCTGCCGGAGGTAAAGCAACATTTAGCTTCAATTTTGAACTTCGTCAAAAGGTGGACCGATTTATAAAAGGTTTGAGTTTTGCAGGATTTGTAGATGGGGGGCAAGTCTGGAGAACCATCCGAACTACAGATGAGCGCCCGATTCAGTTCGGAGTTGGGGGAGGTGTGCGATATAATTCACCCATTGGTCCGATTCGGGTTGATTTAGCGTATAAGTTAAATCCGACAGATGCCGACCTGAATATTTTTCAGGGGGATAAGAGTAATAGTTCTGCGTGGGATCGGTGGGGCTTGCATTTTAGTATAGGGCAGGCATTTTAGATGAGCGAACAGCAATCAAATATCTTTTTGAAAATGGCCAAGGTTACTTTTTGGGTAATAGCTTCGCTGCTGTTAATCATTGCTGCTGTAAGATTATCCCTGATGACAAAACCGGTTCATAATCTGGTAAAAAATCAGATCGAAAAAATAGCTCGTCAAAGTCTTACTACAGGTTTCGAGATAGAAAAAATAAATGGTGATCTTTGGAAAGAAATTAACTTGTCAGGAATTTTAATCGGAGAGCGGAAAGATACTGTAGCATTTGTAGATACGGCATATGCCAATTACGATTTACTGAGTTTTCTTAGTAATGAGTTTGAGGTAAACCGGGTGTTTGTAAAGGGAGCAAACGCAAATGTAAATCAAACCCGCATTGACGAAGATTCTACTGTTGTATTTAATGTACAGGAAATTGCTAAAGAGGATACCTCTACTCAAAATAACGAAAGCAGTTTTGCCTTTGTCCTCAAAGAAATTCGGATTGAGCAATCAAAAGTGAATATAAATTCTCCCGGTTTGTTACCGGATTCTTCACTTCAGATAAATGATATTGAGTTGACCGGTTACTTTTCTTTATCGGATGAAATTGAAGCCGGACTACAGAATCTTGGCTTTCGTATTTATGAGGGAAGATTACCTGAGCCGGTTGCTTTCAGAACATCGGGTAATTATCAGGACGAAATAATTACTCTTGAAGATTTGGTGCTGAATACCGGAAGGTCGGTTTTCAACGCAAAAGGTACTTTCAATTTGCAAGATTCTCTTACAAACTCCGACTTTTCCATGCGCCCTCTGTCTTCGAAGGATATTGCAGCTATTTTAAATGAAGACTTACCCGAAGAGGAAATAACGCTAACTCTTGGTGCAAAAGGAGGTAAAGAAAATTTACAGCTTGAGCTAACAGCAAATAGTCCAAACATTAAAAATGTAGAAGTCACAGCCAAACTCAATCTTGAGGATAAACCCGTTCTTGAGCAATTTGGACTGCGCGGAGATGGATTAAATATAGCTGCATTAACTAATGATTCTATAGATGTACAAACCGGTTTGTTTCAGGCGACAATGGATGGAAAACTTGTTCAGGATTTAGAAGCAGCAGACATTACTTGGGGTTTTACAGTAGAAGGAATCCGATATGAGGATTATAATTTCCGGAGGTTTTTCGGGAGCGGAAGTCTGAAAAACAGTAAGGTGCTTGCAAATGTTGATATAACCACAAGTGGCGAAGAAAATCTGAGAACAAATACTAACATCGAGGATGTTTTCGATGAGAATACGTTTTGGGACTTCAGTGCAACACTCTCCAATTTTAATGCTAGATATTGGGCTGAAGGTGCGCCGGATACAGACATCAAACTATTAATACGAGCAGAAGGTGAAGGTTTTGAACTTTCAGATAAGCCTTGGGAAGTAGAGCTTACTAATTCTAATCTGGATCCCAGAGACGAGCGATACAATAAATTTAAAAAAACATTCGGTTGGGCCTCTCCTCAAAAACTTAGAATAGGAGAAGAAGAAATTAAGTATGCGAACTTGAGTGCGTACATTACCAAAGATTCGCTTAAAGCAACCGGGTTAACACTAATCGAAGAATCAGAATTAAATTTCGAAGCTGAAATCGCTGATTATATGTCTGAGTTGCCTGCTTATACTTTTAATCTATCTGTAAAAAACTTTAATGCGGATGAATTTAAAGTAGTAGAAGATTTTCCGACAGATCTGACTTTTAAAGCAGGTGGAAAAGGAAAGGGATTTAGTTTAGAAGACCTGATTCTGAACGGGAGCGTTGTAATTGATACCAGTTATATTAACGGCGCAAAGCTGGATGAGCTGGAAGCAGAATACAGCGTGGAGAATGGAATTTTAAACATTCCGGAAGCAAGTCTTACAAGTGAAATCGCTGACGCCGATTTTAACGGCAAGAGAAATATTTTAGATAAAAAAGACCCAGAAAACATTCTCTCCTTTGATATGGAGATAAAAAACACTCAACCTTTTGCTGAATTAGCGAATCTTGAAATTCTTCAGCTTAAAGGGAATTTGACTGCGGATATTAACGAAAACGAGGAAGGCTATCTGCAAAGTAAAGCCAGTTTTGATCTGAGCACTATTGTGTTAGATGATATGTTCTTGGCTGATGGGATGACAGGAAGCGCTGATGTAGTAATGAAAGAAGATGAGGAGGCGGATGTACAACTGAAAGTAAGCAGTCCGCAGATTTATGAGACTCAACTTCAGGATATCACATTTAATACCGAGCTAAGACATTTAGAAGATTCTCTAAAAGGAAATTATTCTCTTGAAATAGAGAATACAGAAAGTGGGAAGATTGCCAGTTCAGGACTTTATGAGGTAAAGCTGGATTCAATTTTTGCAAAAGTGAAAATGCAGCAGCTTGATTTTATCACCAATGATAACAGCCTGAAATTACAAAACACCTTCACCATAGATTATCAGAATGGATCTGTTCAAACAGATTCTTTAGAGTTGGTTTCTCCAAATGGAGCTTTTTTATCCTTATCAGTGCCATATGCAGACTCTCTGGAACAACAGATTTGGTTGGTAGGAGAAAATTTTGATTTTGGAATTCTACAGGAGATAATCCTTGATGAACGATATGTGGATGGTGTTTTATTCGGTCAGCTGAATATTGATAAAAAAGAAACGTCACTTACAGGAAACGGAAATCTTGAACTCCAGAATCTGGACTATGAAGGGGTGCAGGCAGATATCTTTAATTTTCAGTTTAATGTTTCTGATAAAAGATTGAAATCAGAGCTGGCACTGATTTGGGATCAGGAAAAAATAATTTCAGGTAACTTAGACGTGCCTTTCGATTTAAGCAATCCCGAATCACTTTCCGATGAATTTTTTGATCAATCGGTAAGTGGTTCTTTTACCATAGCACCAACAAAAATTTCAAGGTTTCAGACCGTTCTGGATAAGTTTGAGATAACCGGCACAGAAGGTGTTTTAAGTTTTGATTCAAATTTATCAGGAACTGCGGGAACTCCTGAATTTGAGGGACTTTTGAAAATTACCGATCCGATTGTATCCGATATTCCTTTAGATTCGATATTTGCTGATGTAAAATTCAGCCAGAAAGAAGAGCAGCTGATCATAAATTCGGAAGTGCGTGCAGCAAAACAAAAGGCAGCAGATATAGATGTTGATTTTCCTTTCTCATACAATTTCAAAACGTTTGAATTAAATACAATTGACGAGAACCGCCCCGTGACAGCTTACGTTAGCACCCGGAATTTTAATCTGGCAGTATTTAATGACTTTCTTGATAAGCAGTTTACTAAAAACCTGAAAGGTACTTTAAATGGTAATCTGGATATACAGGGTAATAGTGATAAAATTAATGCCGAAGGATCTTTCAAGTTAGAAAAGTCTTCTTTCGAAGTACCAATTGCAGGAATCAAAGTAGATGGAATTAATTCAGAAGTCCGTTTTTCTGATGATAAAATCAATTTGGTTAAACTTAATGCTAATAGCGGAAAAGGAAGTTTTTCAGCTAATGGATCTGTTAATTTAGACGGGGTAGTTCCAACAGATGTTAATATTTCTGCAAAAGCTAATCAGTTTAAGCTTGCAAATACTGATGAGTACAATTTAGTTGTTGATTTAAATTCTACTCTTTCAGGTGCTGTAACCGCTCCTACAATAACTGGTCGTTTTGCTGTTAAAAACGGGTTTATTTATCTCGATGACTTCGGAGATAAAACAGTCGAAGATGTGCAACTGGAGGATGAACAAATAGAGACCATCAGTTACTATGATTCACTTTCGATCGACATGGAATTTGCAATCGAGCGAAATTTCTTTGTCAGAAACAGTAGTCGTTATTTAGAGATGGACGTTGAGATTGCCGGAGAACTGGATGCACAAAAAAGGGAAAATGATGATCTTTCTTTATTTGGTACTGTAGAAGGTACAGGTGGATATCTCAATCCGCTTGGCAAAAGATTTGAACTGGAAGAAGCTCAGATAACTTTTAGCGGACCTCCTGATAATCCCAATCTGAATGTAAGAAGCGAATATATTCCACCATCAGTAAAAGACGGACAAGAAGTGATCATATACTATGTGGTGAAGGGAGCAGCAGATGAACCTGAGTTTTCTTTTGAGAGTACTCCGCCCATGGAGCAACAGGATATTATCTGCTATACGCTGTTCAATAAACCGTGTTATGCTTTCGATTCATGGCAGAATGCATTTACCAGTAGCGGAGGTTCATCTCCAACCGATCTTTTAACCGGTGTTTTGTTGGATGAGATTGAAGCGTTGGCCACACGCGAGCTTGGGGTTGATGTGGTTCAGATAGACAACACAAGAGTTGGAAATGAAACAGGGACCTCGATTAAAACAGGCTGGTATCTCAATGAAC
This sequence comes from Balneola sp., assembly GCA_965267565.1. Taxonomy (GTDB): domain Bacteria; phylum Bacteroidota; class Rhodothermia; order Balneolales; family Balneolaceae; genus Balneola. The sequence goes on along the minus strand of OZ254085.1, from coordinate 1,237,728 downwards.
GAACATTTTTTGCCATTGTGAATGAAATCACAAGCTCAGATCCGAAAACATTATTTATATTAGAATATGCTTTAAGCAAAAATCTTGATCTGATACTGATAGAAGGAGAAGATTCGAACCGCCGAGGAATAGATTTAAGATGGCAGTATGATTATTGACAGTTAAATTTAATCATCAGAGCCTATTTCAGAAGTTCTTTACGGAATCTCGTTACTAAGCGCGTAACGCACCAAGCTCGCCGTATTTTTCAAGCCAAGTTTTTTTAAGAGATTTGTTCGATGTTTGTCCACTGTTCTTGGGCTTATAAATAACTTTTCTGCAATTTCAGAGCTTGTCATACCTTTAACTAAATGAGCTAAAACTTCTTTTTCTCTTGGGGTGATGGACGACCGCTTCCCTTTTTTGATTCGGGACAATCTCAGATACTCACGAGTCATCATCTTAGAAAACTGTTTGCCAAGATGAGTTTCACCATCAGCAATTTTTTGCGCAGCCTGAGTAAGCTCAATTTTATCAGCAGATTTCAGCAACAATCCATTTGCACCGGAATCAAGAAATTCATCCAGAATGTCTTCGGTTGCTTTTTGTGCCATGATCAGAATTTTTGCATCAGCGTACTTTTCAACAATTTTATTGGCGAGCTGAATACCACTTATTTCCGGCATATCGAAAGAAATAACGCACAACTGAGGAGAAACGCTTTCATATGCGGTTAAAATGAGCGCACCGTTATCTACCTCGCTGAGGATCTCAAAATCAGCCTCACGCAGAATAGAACTCAATCCATGTCTGAAAATTTCGTTGCCGTCCGCAACGATAGTAGATGTTTTACCCATGAGACCTCCCCAGGCTCATTGGTTTTTAAATGGACAGCTAATTTAATTAAAATAATCGTTTAGACAAGGATTATTTTTTACCACTGATTATTCTTTTGATCTGTTACAAATCAGCTTTCTAAGAATTGCTACTAATAAAGCGCAAGCGTCCCGCTTGTGCGATTACTAAGATGAAAACAAAACCCAAAAACTAATCCCACTCTTCAAACTCCAAAGTACTGTCCTGTACCAGTTTGTATTTACTAACCCGGTAATCAGGGAACCTACTTTTCCATGGCGTAATGCATTGTGTTTTGGAACTGAAAATATTGCAGTAGAAAGCCAGATTAGAATCACCAGATAAAAACCAACCGCATTAAGTGTAAACCAACCATCCATCCAGGCAAGTGCTCCTGAAGTTGCAAGTTCCAGGCTCATCACAGGCATTACAATAAAACCTGTTTTTACAGAGTGGTGTTTATGGAAATTGGCGAAAGAATCTTCATCCGCAAAATGAAAAGAGGGGTAATGAACCAGTTGCACATACCATATCAGTCCGGTCATAAAAAAGGTAGAGAATGCATTCAGTAAAAAAATGAAGTCAAAAGAGATCAAAACAAGCTATTCGTTAATGTATTCCTTATTTTTGGCGCTCTTATAAACCAAAGTTTTTACTTTACGATTCACTCAATCATAAAATGACCTTAAAAAGAACACATACCTGCGGAGAGTTAACAGCCAAGAATATTGGAGATGAAGTAATTTTAAACGGATGGGTTGGCCCTCGTCGCGATTTAGGAGGAGTAATTTTTATCGATCTCAGAGACCGATATGGCATCACTCAGGTTGTTTTTACAGAAACGGATGAGAAACTCCATGCCAAAGCGGAAGAATTACGGGCGGAATATGTGATCGGAGTAAAAGGAAAGGTTATAAGTCGCGGAGAGGAAAATCTAAATCCTAAATTAGTTACCGGAGAAATTGAAGTTGAAGCAACGGAATTGGTTTTCTATTCGGAAGCGGAAACCCCTCCTTTTGAAATTAAGGATGGTATTGCCACCAATGAAGATGTTCGGTTAAAATATCGTTATCTGGATCTTCGCCGACCTGAGATGCAGGAAAAAATGATGATTCGTTCCAAAATGTATCAGGCGATTCGAAATTATTACCACTCGCTGGATTTTGCTGAAGTGGAAACTCCGACACTAATGAGAAGCACTCCTGAAGGAGCTCGCGATTATTTGGTGCCGAGCCGCGTAAATGAAGGGAAGTTCTTTGCGCTTCCTCAAAGTCCGCAAACGTATAAGCAGCTGTTGATGGTTTCAGGCTACGATCGCTATTTCCAGATTGTGAAATGCTTCCGGGATGAGGATTTAAGAGCGGATCGCCAGCCGGAATTCACTCAGATTGACGTTGAGATGAGCTTTGTGGACGAAGAAGTGATTTTTGAAACACATGAAGGATTGCTGAAAGAAATATTCAAGGAAACGATTGGAAAAGAAATAGAAACTCCATTTCCAAGAATGACTTACGAAGAAGCCATGAATACTTATGGCTCAGATAAACCCGATACTCGATTTGGTTTAGAGTTTGTGGATTTTTCAGATATCGTTAAGGATGCAGAATTCAAAGTGTTTTCTGGGACGGTTGAAAATGGTGGCGCTGTAGTTGGAATTACTATTCCCGGACAGGGAGAAATGGGTCGGGGAGCAATTGACCGATGGACCGATCGCGTTCGTAAAGAAACCGGTGCCGGTGGATTGATTTACATCAAAATGCAGGAAGATGGTCCGCTCAATAGTGTGGCTAAGTTTCTGAGCGATGACATTCAGCAAAAAATGGTGGAAGCTTCCGGGGCTAAGACAGGGGATTTAGTATTTATTCTTGCGGGACCAAAACCTGATGTTCTGGAACAACTTGGTGCGCTTCGTTTGATGGTTGGAAGAGAATTTGACCTGATTGATACCGAAGCTTACAATTTAGTTTGGGTTACTGACTTTCCATTACTTGAATGGGACGAGGAAACTAGAAGATATCATGCCATGCACCATCCGTTTACTTCTCCAAAAGAAGAGGATATGGATAAGTTGGAGTCTGACCCTAAGTCAGCGAAAGCACGAGCATATGATTTAGTGCTGAACGGTTTTGAGATTGGAGGAGGTTCTATCAGAATTCACAACCGGAAAGTGCAGGAATTGATGTTTGAAAAGCTTGGAATCGGAGAAGAAGAAGCCGAAGAAAAATTCGGATTTCTCTTGGATGCTTTCAAATACGGAGCTCCACCACATGGTGGAATTGCTTTCGGTGTGGATCGTTTGGCGATGATTTTAACAGACTCTAAAAGTCTGCGGGATGTAATTGCATTCCCAAAAAACCAACGTGCACAAAGTATGATGGACAACAGTCCGGCAGAAGTGGATAAAGAACAGCTGGACGAGCTCCATATTCAATTGAAGAAAAAATTAAGCTGATGAAAACAGGTGGGATTGATGGCTGCAAAGCCGGATGGTTATTTATTTCTTTCGATGAAGGAGATGAACATTATGAAGTTTTGAGAACTCGGGAAGAGCTTGAAAAGAAGCTCAAAGAAACCGATCGGGTGTTTATTGATATGCCTATTGGACTGGAGGATGAAAATTATACCCGCAAAGCCGATGAACTGATGCGCAAAGAAGTTGGCGGCGACTATGCTTCCAGTGTTTTTTCTCCGCCCATTCGTCCGGCTTTGACTGCCCCGAGTTATGTGGAGGCAAATATGATCAGCTACGATTTCACAGAAAAGAAACTTACGCTGCAAGCCTGGAATATCACTCCCAAAATCCAGATGATTGATGAATTGCTGACCGAGCACGAAGGTTGGGAAGAGAAAGTGCTGGAAAGCCATCCGGAGCATTTATTCCAGATTTTGAATGACGGACAGATCTTTCAAAAGAAAAATCTGAAAAAAGGAATAAAGCACCGTGTGAAATTAGTGGAAGCGGAAGAACCGATTGTAGATGATTTCTTTCGTGATATTAAAGAAGAATTCCGCCGGAATGAAGTTCAGGAAGATGATATAGTAGATGCAATGGTGTTGGCACTCTTTGCGAAATGGTCAAAAGAAAAACCTCCTAAAACCATTCCTGCTGAAGTTGAAAAAGACGCCAAGGGATTTCCGAAAGCGTATCATTTTGTGTGAGAGTAAGTTGATAAGTGAATAAGTAGATAAGGGAAGAATACTTATTCACTTATTTCCCTATCAACTTATCTCCTAATCGCTCTTCTTATTTTGAAGTAATTTCTTGTACTTTACTCCTGCTTTATACACAAAGTTGATCCCATTGAATGCCGCAATTCGGTATGCTTCGCCATAAGTTGGGTAGTTCATCACATGATCGATAAAGTAGCGGATGTCCCCTCCGAGGTTCATCACAGATTGGCCCACATGAATCAGGTCGCTGGCTCTTTCACCTATGATATGAATTCCCAAAATCTTAAAAGTGTCCTGATCGAAGACAATTTTTAATAAGCCAATTTGCTGATTACTTACATCGCCCTGTGTAATATTATTGTAGTAAGCCCGACCCACAGCTGAATTGAATCCCTTTTCTTTTGCTTCTTTTTGAGTTAATCCGATATGAGAAATTTCGGGAATAGAATAGATTGCAAAAGGAATTTGCTTAGGCATTTCAATGGAATCTTCCGTGAACATTCGGCAAGATGCAATTCTTCCCTGCGAGAAAGAAGCCGAAGCCAGCCTAGGAAATCCGGATACATCTCCGGCCGCAAAAATATTGTCAACCGATGTTTTGAAGGAGGAATCAGTTTCTATGAAACCTTCTTCATCCAGTTTTACACCCGCTTTCTCTAAACCAATGCCGGAGGTGTTTGGTAATTTTTTTCCTAAATAAAGTACATGCTCAGTTTCAAGCACATATTTTCTGTTCTTTTCCTTGTCACCCTTGATGGTATGCATTACTTCCACAGAACCGCGTAAATCATTCACCCCAACTGAGAGATCTCTAACCTGTTGAATAATTTCAATGGAATGCTGATCTAAAACTTTATTCAGTTCATTTCTTATGTCTTCATCCAGAAAAGGAAGAAACTCGGAAGTATAACTTAAAATAGTAACTCGGGTACCAAGCGAAGCAAAAGTAGTAGCGTATTCTAAGGCATTGACGCCGCTGCCTATAACAACCATACGCCGCGGAATATGAGTAAGAGACAGTACTGAATTGTCATCAAGCACAATTTTGTGATCTACTTTGAAACCTTCGGGTTCTTTATTTCGACTTCCGGTGGCGAGTAAAATGAATTCAGCAGTAAATTTCTTCTTTTTGCCTTCCCAGTTTTTTACCTCAACGGTGTTTTTATTTATCAGCTTTCCGTATCCGCGATATGTATCAACCTCATTCTTTTCAAGGTCCTTTTCAACTTTCTGATTCTTGCTCTCCAGAATTTGATCCTTGTAAGAAAGCAAATCACTCATCAGATATTTAGCATAAGGTTTTTCTTTGGCCTCATCCGGAAATTGGTTTTGGTATCGCTGGATGATTCGGGCGGTTTCTCTCAATGCTTTGCTGGGAACTGTTCCCGAATTAATCCATGCACCACCTAAGTGATCTTCGTTGGCTTCTATCACCAACACTTTTTTATCAAACTTGGAACTTTGCATGGCACAGGAAAAACCTGCGGGACCACTTCCTAAAATGATAACATCGTAGTCGTACTTCATAAAATCTGTGAGTTTGTGAGTTAACCATCAAGATAACTTTTTTACAGGGTATTTTTCAGGAGATTAATGTAGAAATACGTTTTAACCAGAATAATGAAGATTATTCAGAAATAGCAGAATCAAATGAGTTACATAGACACTTTATATAGTCGGTGGAACGAAAAAGACAGTGGGGATGCTTATCTTATTGCAAGACAAAGAAATACCATTTGGTACTGAAGTTTAATTAAAGATTAAGAATTATGGCTTACGAACTACCCGAATTACCATACGATTACGATGCATTAGAACCTCATTTTGATGAGAGAACGATGAAAATTCATCATACCAAACATCATCAGGGATATACTAATAAAGTAAATGCAGCACTTGAAGGTCATGCTTTTGCTGATCTTGAAATTGAAGAAGTGCTTTCCAGAATTGATGAAGTGCCTGAAGAAAAAAGACAGGCTGTTATTAATAATGGTGGTGGTTATGCAAATCACAAATTGTTTTGGACTATTTTATCTCCAAACGGCGGTGGAAATCCGGATGGTGAAATTGCTGATGCCATAAATGACAGCTTTGGCAGCTTTGATAAGTTCAAGGAAGAATTCAGTAATGCAGCAGGATCAAGATTTGGCTCAGGTTGGGCATGGTTATCTGTTGACGGAAGCGGAAACCTGAAAGTACATTCTACTCCGAATCAGGATAGTCCTTTAATGGATGGCTTGACACCTATTTTAGGATTAGATGTTTGGGAGCATGCGTATTATCTGAACTACCAAAACAGAAGACCAGATTATGTGTCTGCGTTTTGGAGCGTAGTAAATTGGGATAAGGTGAACGAAAACTTTGCTAACGCAAAATGATAAACTGAACATCTCGATATCCCCTCTTGAGAGGGGATTGAAGGGTGTGTATATTAATACTGCTTTCACGAAAAAAATCGGATAAGATTATGCAATTTGGATTTGGAATAGGACCTGACACATCATGGATGCGAGAAGAATTAACTCGTTATGGAGTTGAGGAGCTCAAAACACCTGAAGATGTCGATCGGGCAATGAAAGAGTACAAGGGAACCATGTTGATGGCAATTAACTCTGTATGCGGATGCGCAGCAGGAAATGCCCGTCCCGGACTTGGAATAGCATTAGAGCATTCTGAGGTAAAACCTGATCATATGGTCACTGTATTTGCCGGACAGGATAAGGAAGCAACTGCTCATGCAAGAGCTTATTTCAGCGAATATCCTCCTTCTTCCCCTGCATTCGCTTATTTTGTGGATGGAGAAATTAAAGCAATGATTCCAAGGCACAGAATCGAAGGCAGAACAAGCGAAGACGTTGCCAATGATCTGAAAATGGTTTTTGAAGCATTCGGAAAAGAAGAAAAACAAGATTGAAAAATAACTTCTACAAAGTTAAAAGCCGCTCTTTCTTTTGAGCGGCTTTTTTTGTTTATATAACTGTTAAGAATTTTTTTGACCGTCCGATAATGTAATAGTACAGATTAAGAAAAAATGAAATATGGGGATCAAAAAGGCTATCGTTGTTGAAGATAACATGCTTATTTCGGTGCTATATCGCCATTATCTGGAAAAACTTAATTACGAAGTTATTGCAGAGATCAAAAATGGTATAGAAGCTGTTTCTGTAATCAAAGAAAAAGCAGCAGACCTGATAATCATGGATATTATGCTTGAAGGTGATATGTGTGGTATCGAAGTGGTGGAAGAAATCAGAAAAACTATCGATACTCCGGTAGTTTTTGCTACAGGAAATTCTGATGAAATGAGCAGAAACCGGGCTTTAAGTTTCAAGTGTACAGAATTTTTAGTGAAACCTGTTGCCATTGAAACTTTTACCAAAGCAATTAAAAAGGTCGAAAAACTTCATAAAGTGGCGTGATTTATTTCTGAAGAATTAACCGGGTTGTAATCATGAAAATTTCAAAAACTGCACTTATCGTTGAAGACAATTTGATTCTGTCTTTGCTGTATGAAAATTATCTCAAGGAGTCGGTTTTCAAAACGGTAGGAGAAATCAAAAGTGGATTAGTAGCCGTTGAGCTTGTTGAAAAATATAAGCCGGAGCTCGTAATCATGGATATTAATCTTGAAGGAGATATTGATGGAATTGAAACGAGTAAACGAATCCGAACATTTTCTAATGTTCCCATCATATTCATTACCGGAAATGATGACAAAGCTACTGCACACAGGGCTTCGTTGATACCAAATTCTTACTTTCTTGGTAAGCCTATATCTGAAGCGGTTTTGAAACAGGCAGTGGATAAAGTGTTAGATAATCAAACAGTAGCCTGATTAACTTTTACTTCCGAAATCAATTTCCTTTCCGTCTTTGAAAATGCGTAATCCATCCGGATTACTTTTTGTGCCTCCCGGACCGAACTCCGAAACACTTGAAGCAAGTTCTTCTTCCGTTCTGGATTCTCCAACCTGTCTTGGTTCGTCTTTGTGAAATGAGTCAACATGAAGTGTTTGAGTAGGAAATGCGAATTCCACACCAACTTCTTTTGCCAGTTTCAGAATCTCTAAAAAGAAATTATGTTTCTGCTGAAGTTCCGTGCTCCAGTCAGGCACTTTAAAGAATACATAAATCATTACATCCAGAGAGTGTGCACCGAATGAGTTAAAGTGCACTTCATAGAAATCCTGTCGGAAATGAGGATTAGATTTAACAATAGCTTTAATTCCTTCTACAAATGCTTCCATCTGTTCAGGAGAAGTAGAATAAGTGAGGTTCAGCGTAGTTAGCAACCTTCGGTATTCCCGAAGACCCAGATTGTCAATATCATTATTAGCTATGTTTGAATTGGGCACGCTTACCAAGGAGTTATAAAATGTTCGGATTCTTGTTGATCGAAAACCAACTTCTTCAACCGTACCTTCCACTCCGCCTACTTTAATCCAGTCACCAATTCGGAAAGGTTTGTCGATGAAAATAGTAACCGATCCGAAGAAATTAGCCAGAGTATCGCGTGCTGCAAGAGCTACCGCCAATCCACCAATTCCAAGTCCTGCAATCAGTGAAGCTACGTTGTAGCCATTGTTTTGTAGAATCAGAATAACTCCCATTACAATTACAAAAAATCGTAGAGTTTTTCGGATTAACGGTACAAGTTGGTCATCAAGCTTGGTTTCCGTTTTTGATGTTAGAACGCCTAGATATTTAGAGAATACATCCGATAGGTTATAAAACAACCAAACAAAGCCAAGTGAAACGACTATCTCGAGAATAGATGATAAGTAATGATTTATAGTAACCGAAAGTTGAAGATTGGTGAACGTAGCCAGCCAGAAGAAAACCATAACAATAAATCCTGCAGGTTTATCAACTCCTTCGATCAGATCGTCATCCCATTCAAATTTGGTCTTTTTAGCAATTCTACGGATGTAATTATCCAGAATAAACTCAAAAATCTTTCTGATTATTAACCCCAGCAGTAACCAGATAAAAATAGCAGCGTATTGCCATATTTTAACTCCTAACCATTCTCCTTTTACCGAATCAGGTAATTCATCAACCACCGCCTGAACCAAAGAAGAAAAAGTATCCTGATAGAGTATTGGAATCTGTTCAATAGTTGCTTCTGAAAACACCCAGTTTTCGTTGGTTTTGGTGAGATAAACTTCCGGCAGATCGTCGAATAAAATATATTGTTGAAGCCCGGAAAGGCTGTCTACATAATTTTTCGAATTGGGGATTTGATCATATTCAATTAATAAACCTTTTGCATCCAAAACATTAAGCAGTTTCCGGGCTAACTCCTCTTTTTGTTCCTTATTGACATCAGCAAGTTGCATGGTAGAAACAACTTTATCAAAATTTTGATGCCCGGTTTGTTGCCAATGCAGAAAAGTATGAACGGCTTTTCGTGGAGTGGCAAGATCAGGATTTTGAAACGCCGACACTTGCGTGCTCGCACACAGGACCAGGACCAGAACTATTGAAAAAGGTTTAAATAAAGACTTCATAAGATGGATTTGTATTTAGCAGAAATTAAGAATGTTTGAATGGCAATAAAAACTTGAAAATTGAAGATAATCAGTAACAAAAAGCGCTAAAAACCGTAGCTTAGTTTTACAGAAAATTTTGAAGGTGCATTTGGGTGATCGAAAGAAAATCATACATACTGATTTTATTGGGAGTTTTAGGATTTGCTGCGTTTATATTTCTACGACCGGCAATAGATTTCTACGCCGAAGCACCCGTAGAACAAAGCAGATCTGAAATTGAGTCAAAGTTAAGCGGATATGCGGAGTTTCTCGGCTTTTCGATGGATACTCTTGAGGTTTACTCTTACCGAACTCAACATGGTCAATACTTCGAAAGCCTTGAAGATACATTAGGGCGGGATTTGACTCCGGCAGAGATGTCGAAAAAGAACCGACATCTTCATTCATGGGTTAGTGAAATCGGGAGAAAAGGGCAGTCTAATGAAATGGTAATCACTCCGGGGTCGTTTTTTGAGGAGCATGCTAATTTTAAATTCATGTTTTCAAATTCCGGAAATGTAATTCGGATGCTTTCCAATGAGAATAGTAACCCAACATTTTTAAAAGGGGACTCTCCAATAGAAATTGCTGAAAATTTGGTGGGTAACATTCTTGGATACGATTTAGGTATGTATCAGTTTCTGGAAAACGAAGATTCTGATTCACTGAGTATCGATACCACTTTAGCTGAAGTTAACATATCTCCTGAATCAGAAGAGTTCAGCTCAGGTCTTGAATTCAGATGGAAACTGAAACAGGAAATAAGCGAATTACCTAAATATTTATCCCTGAATCTTGAATCTCTGATTCGTGAGTATGAAGATGCTAACACTTTTAAAACTGAGTTTGGGTATAAGATCAATTCATTTGTAGCCAAGAATGAATTTGAACCGACAAACTTTACCACACTTATTCCGGGAACCGCATCTTTATTTACTTACTTTTTCTTCGGTTCTCTGATCTTTCTTATAATCAGTGCTTTTTCTGTAGGGTTAAAGAATATTTTTAAAGGAAAAGTAGAATGGCGTAGAGCACTTTTTATGTTTGCCTCTATCGGTCTTGCAGTTTACGGGTGGCGTGCAATTTTTTATATGAGTTCTTTTTCTCCCTTCTATACTGATGCTTTGGTTATTGGTTCTGCTGTAAATAATCTTGTATTCGGATTAGCTGTTGGTGCATATATGGCGATGGCTTATGTTGCCTGGGAAGCTTTGGCACGGTCCCAAAAGCATAATCAATTGAACGTTGTTGATGCGTTATGGCAGCGAAAGGTATTTGTTCGGGAGACAGGCTCGGGATTAATTGAGGGATTTGCACTCGGAGGAGTTTTAGTTGGTATTTTTTCACTCTTGGTTTTTGCTACCGGGATGTTTTACTTACAATCAGACAGCCAATTTGGGTTTTCCGAGCCAACCAATCAGGTTCAGTTATTAACTATGAATATGAGTGCGTGGACTACAACCTGGTTAATTGTGTTTGTGGAAATAGCATTCATTTATGGCCTGGTTCGCCACTGGATTTCGAATAATTGGATTTCAACAATTTTATCCATTCTGTTCATTGGAGTTTTTATATCCACATTGGGAAGAACAGTTGGTACGAATGGCGAGTTTTTTGAAGATCTTGCCGTTTACCTTGGTATCGCCGCTGTTTCAGTCGCAGCATATCGCCAATTTGGAATTTTGACTCTCTTAACCGGTTGGTGGGTATTCATTTGTGTGTACTTGATTACTCCATACTGGAATTCTTCAAGCATTGAAGTGGCATACATTTCCTGGACCCAGATGTTCATAATAGCAGGCCCGCTGATTTATGGATTAATCGCTTATCGCTACGGGATTCCACTTTCCGAAGTGGGCGATTATGTCCCCGAGTATGAAGAAAGAATTGCGCAGCATTTAAGGGTAGAAAGAGAAATCGAAATTGCACGGGAAAGTCAGTACAAGTTGATGCCCGTTCAACCTCCTAAAGCGGATGGCTTTGATGTGCATGGCTTTTTTCTTCCTTCTTTCGAAGTAGGTGGCGACTATTTTGATTATGTGCTCAGCCATAATGAGGATGGATCTCCGAAAGCGTTAAACATGGCAGTAGTGGATGTTTCAGGGAAAGCAATGCGTGCTGCAATGCCCGCTATTTTTACCAGTGGTTTGTTGCTTTCCCGAATGAAAGAAGACTCTCCCGCACAGATTCTGTCCGAAGTATCAGAACCTATTTTTCTCCGAACAGATAAAAGAACATTCATTACCTGTGCTATCGCAAGATATTGTTTGAATGACAATATGTTATCAGTGGCAAATGCCGGGCATTGCAAGCCTATTTTGAAGCGCAATGGAAAAGCAGATTTTATTCAAACACCCGATCCAAAACTCCCGTTGGGTATGAAACCTGACGTAAAATATCAGGATCTCCAATTCAAACTTAAAAAGGGAGACTTTTTATTGTTATACTCCGATGGACTTCCTGAGGCAACGAATGAAGCCGGAGAATGGTTTGGGTTCGAAGAAGTACCTGCTTTGGTAGAAAGAATTGATACTGAACTTCTTTCTGCTCAGGAGATTGCTCAAGAAATTAAACGAACGGTGCAAAAATTCAGCAACTATCAATTAGCTGATGACACAACCGTAATTTGTTTAAAAATTTAAATTAACTAAAAATTAAAGCCTTACACTATGGCTCAACAAACAGATTTCTCATTCAACGTACCGCCGGAGTTTGAGAAAATCACACAAAATATCCGATATATAATTATTGGATTGATAGCGGTACTGGCGTTCTTTTCGTCATTTTATACAGTGGAAACTGAGGAGGTTGGAGTTATTACCCGATTTGGTAAGTATGTAAGTAAAGCTCAGCCGGGTTTGAACTTCAAGATTCCATTCATCGATAAAGTTCAATACGTACCTGTACGTCGACAACTAAAAGATGAATTTGGTTACCGAACTACATCTGCGGGAGTAAATTCTACTTACAGGAAAGCAGGATATGGCGGTGAGTCATTGATGCTTACTGGAGACTTGAACCTTGCTGATGTTGAATGGGTAGTTCAGTACAGAATTGATGATCCATATAACTATTTGTTTAAAGTCCGAAATCCGGACGAAACGCTTCGGGATATTTCCGAAACAGCGATGCGTCAGGTTGTTGGAGATCGTACCGTTGATGAGGTAATCACGATTGGTCGTGCAGAAGTAGCTTCAGAAGCAGAGCTGATTATCCAGAGAATTTGTGATGAGTATCAACTCGGAATTAAAATCGAACAATTGGTTCTTCAGGATGTTAATCCGCCGGACCCGGTAAAGCCATCCTTCAATGGAGTAAATCAGGCTCAGCAGCAACGTGAGACATTAATCAATCAGGCTCGTGCGGATTACAACCGTGTAATTCCTCGTGCAGCTGGTGAAGCGGAACAAACAATCCAACAGGCGGAAGGTTATGCACTTAATCGTGTAAATACTTCTGAAGGTGAGGTATCACGATTTAATGATTTGTACGAAGAGTATATAAAAGCTCCTGAAGTAACCAAAACGAGGATTTTCCTTGAAACTATGGAAGATATACTTCCAAAAATGGGGCAAAAAATCATTACCGACGATAAAGGAAACAGCGTGATTCCATTACTTCAACTTCAAATGGACGGCGCAAAAAGAACTCAAGGCAGTAACGGAGGGAACCAATGAAAAAATTATCAGGAATAGCCTTATTAGTAGTGCTTGGAATTGTAGCATTGGTTGCATCTCAGGCGCTGTACATTGTTAATGAAAAAGAGCAAGTAATCATTACCCAATTTGGTGAGCCGATAGGGGAAGCGATTACAGAACCCGGATTGAATATCAAGATCCCATTCTTACATAAAGCCAACTACTTTGAAAGACGCTTTTTAGAGTGGGATGGTGATCCTAATCAGGTACCAACCAAAGATAAAGTATTCATTTTTGTGGATACCTATGCCAGATGGCAGATTACTGATCCGCTTAGATATTTTGAAACTCTTGGCGATGAGCAGGGCGCACAGGCTCGACTCGATGATATTTTAGATGGTGAAGCAAGAAACGCTGTTGCCGGTCATGATCTGGTTGAGCTCATTCGAAGTACAAATCGAGAGCCATCTCAGCAGGAAGATATTGCTGATATTGTGAGTGATTCATTACAATCTATTTCCGTAGGTCGTGACGAAATTCAGGAACAAATTCAGCAGCTTGCTAATGAAAGAGCTAAAGATCTTGGTATAGCAGTGTTGGACTTTCGATTCAAAAGAATCAATTACGCTGAAGAAGTACGACGTACAGTTTATGATCGTATGATTTCTGAGCGTAACCGAATCGCAGATAAATTCAGATCTGAAGGACAAGGTGAAGCATCAAGGATAACGGGTGAAAAGGAACGTGAATTACTTAGAATTCAATCCGAAGCTTTCCGTGAGGCAGAGACCATTCGTGGTCGGGCTGATGCGAGAGCTGCAGCTATTTATAATGATGCATATAACAAAACCCGTCAATCGCGTGAGTTATACTCTTTCATCAAAAGTATGGAGTCCTATTCCAACACAATTGATAAAGAAACTTCACTAATCATTTCTACGGATAGTGAGTTTTATCAATATCTGAATTCGATAGATAACTGATTTGGTTAGGTTATTTAAAACTGTTGACAGTAAAGGCGCATGGATATGCGCCTTTTTTTATGAAATAAGGTTTGTATATGATCGGGCGTTTGACCTCCTCTGTCTCCTCCTTATCAAGGAGGAGGACTCGTTGATACAAGATCAGAATTGCTTCGAAATTCCGCTCCTTGACAAGGAGGGGCGAACTTTCCCATAAAACAAATGTTGTAAGCAACCAGAGAGGCCAGGAAATGAATAGTTTCTTCTGGTTGCTAAGCTTCTGCTTAGGAACTCCTTTTGGAAGCTCTGCTTCCAGTCACAACTGTTCCGGCTGATAATCTTTCTTAAAACTCTCATGAAGCTGAACCTTACCGCCTGAAATACTTTTTGCGTACCAGAAAATCCAGACAAAAATAATAGCCATTCCAAACAAACCAAGTAATCCGGCTTCGGGACCAAACCTGCCACCGGTCCATAAATCGGGACCTGTTTCTGTAGTTTGCAGCACAGAACGTCTTCCATCCAGTCCACTAACCGGTAATCCATAAATTCCTCCCATTACCCAGTTCCAGGCAAAGTGTATTCCAATTGGAATAGCCATTCTTCCAGTCAATAAAAAAGGAATTCCAAGCATTAAACCGGCTAAGGTTATGTAAATGGTGGAAATCAGATTGGCATTTGGATTCCAGAAATGCGCAACGCCAAATAAAACAGATGTTACAGATACCGCGATTATTGCAGATGAAGTCGGTGTTATTCTTCCAAAAATAAATCCTTCATGAAAGTTTTTTATGGGATAAGCCCGGAATAAAATTTCTTCATAAATACCTACTGATATCATCAGCAAAAAATAAGTGAAGGCAGTAAATCCCCAGTTTTCAATTCCGGGAAGTTCCCATCCGAAACCGATAATCTCTAACCATCCGAAAGAATATTCAGTGATAAAAATGAAACTTTGAGCAATGAAAGCTATCAAAATTCCTAAGCCCAGTTCCTTCCACCAAAGTTTGTCCAGAGAGAGTCCGAAATCCGTCACAGACCTTTTATCTAATGTTCGGGCGGTTATAGGAATGAGTAAAACAGAGCCCAGTGCAATTATTAATGCTGAAGCCCATAATTCATCAAAAAAACCGGAAGGAATAAACAGAGCGAAAGCTAAAAAGATGAATCCTAAAAATCGGACTCCGGAGCGAAAACGATCTTCCTGTTCATTGTAGAAAATATTCATGGACTCTTAAAAGATGTATAAATGGCTCTGTATACAATGAAGATATAAATTTTTAGGGTAGTGGGGTATACGAACCTATGATACTAACTGTAAAAACAATTTCCGCTTTCAACCATATCAACTAAAATCTGAGCTGGTTTAAACCGGGGGCCAAATTCTTTTTCAAAAGTTTGAAGCTTTTCTACTACGCCATCAATTCCGAGTTGATCCATGTACCGAAAGGGTCCACCGGTAAAAGGAGGAAAGCCTAAGCCCAGAATGGCGCCAAGATCTCCATCCACAGGTTTTTGAAGGATTCCATCCTGCAGACAATGGGCAGCTTCATTAATCATTGTAAGCGCCATTCGGAATTGTGTGGTTTCCTTTTCAGGATTTGATCGTGAAGAACCTCCGAAGTGTTTATAAATTTCAGAATTTACTACTTTCTTCTTCCCGTCAGAATAAGAATACATACCCTTTTTATTTTTTCTGCCCAGATATCCTTCGTCAACCAACTCCTGTGCTTTGGTTGAAGATTTCGCTCCACGTTTATCAAACATTGGCTTCATGGTTTCGCCAACGTGAGCTCCCACGTCAAAACCAACTTCATCAAGTAATGCCATAGGACCAACCGGATAACCAAAATCTTTCATAATTTTATCCAGAAATTCTATAGAAGCACCTTCTTCCAGAAGTAACAGAGCTTCATTCATGAAAGGAGCCAGAATTCGGGTGGTGTAAAATCCGGGGCCATCATTCACTACGATTACATTTTTTCCCTGATTGATGCCGACTTCGTAGGCGGTGGCAGTTACCCAATCTGCGGTTTTATCTGTGGTGATAATTTCCAATAATGGCATCTTTTGAACCGGAGAGAAGTAGTGCATTCCGATGACATTTTCCGGCCGGGAAGCACCTTTTGCGATGTCAGAAATAGGAAGCGAAGAGGTATTAGAAGCAAAAATGGTTTTCTCTGATGTAGCTTCTTCCACTTCTTTTACAATGCGGTGTTTTAAATCTAAATCTTCAAAAACGGCTTCAATTACTACGTCCACATTCTCAAACCCGTCATAAGAATCGGTTCCGGTTACACGACTGAATGATTTATCCCGCTCAAACTCTGAGATGATTTTCTTTTTCGTTTTTTGATTCAGGTCTTCCCAGATTCCTTTTAGCCCATCTGCAGCTGACTCCAAATCCTGATCTTTCAGTAATACTGAATATTCTCCTTTGTTAATACTGACATCAGCAATTCCTGATCCCATTAATCCCGCACCAAGTACACCGATTTTTGAAACATCTCTTACCTGATCATTTAAAGGATTTTTCTTTGCATCATTCATCGCAAAAAACAGATTTACCAAAGCTCTGGATTCTTTAGTAGTTCCAAGCTCTCCGAACAGTTTAGCTTCATTCTTTAATCCTTTTTCTATTCCGTGCTTGTATCCATACTCAACAGCACCAAGAATTTTTTCAGGAGCCGGGTAATTGCCTTTGGTTTTTGATAGTGTTTGCTTCAATGCCTGAGAAAACACAATTTTTCTTCCAAGTGGATTCCCTTCGGTAATTTTTTCGAAAAATGACCGCTTATCTTTTCGATCAAATTTCCCTTCAGCTACTTTATGAACCGCTTTTATAGCTGCTTTTTTAAGCGCATCTTTGTGAACCAATTCATCCACTAATCCGATTTTATAGGCTGAACGCGCATAAATATCTTTTCCGGTAAGCATGTAGTTTAACGATTTCTGAATACCTACTAATCTTGGAAAGCGTTGTGTGCCGCCTGTTCCGGGAAGAATTCCCAGTTTTACTTCCGGTAATCCCATCTTGGTTTTAGAATGTTTGGAAGCCACCCGGTAATGACAAGCCAGCGAAAGTTCCAGTCCACCGCCCATACAACTTCCATGAATGGCTACAGCAATAGGTTTAGAAAGTTTTTCAACACGATTCAGAATTTTATGACCATCCAGACTCAATTGTTCTATTTCTTCAGCAGTATCACGAGCTTTGAACATTTCAATATCCGCACCGGCTATAAAATTATTTTCTTTTCCGCTGATGAGTACCGCTCCTTTGAGAGAATCATCCGATTCCAGCTCATCCAGAAAATCCGAGAACTGATCGATCATCGCCTCATTCAGCGTATTTACCTTTTCATCCGGCTGATCCAGCGTTACAATTGCAACCGATTCTTTTTTTGTGATATTTAAGTAGCTCATAGTCCTATAAGTCATTCCGCAGATTTTGCGAAAATTTTATTAATTAGTTCGTAATTAATCTCCCCTAGAGGGGAGCTGATCAAACCAATTGTTCTTGGTTTGATCCGAGGGGTGCGTGAGGTTTATGGCTTCGTAAACCTCACGCACCCTCCGTCCTGAAAGCTTTCAGGAAACCTGCCTTGAGTCAGGTTTTCTTAGCTTAGTTTTAATTATCATACCTCTCCAGAACAATCGCATGCCCTTGTCCGCCTGCAGCACAAGCACTTACTAAAGCAAATGTTCCGTCTTCGTGATGCAAGCGATTGGCGGCGGTGGTTACCAGCCGAACTCCGGTTGCTCCGAACGGATGTCCTAATGAAAGTGATCCACCCATTGTGTTTAATTTATCCATAGGAATTTCCCCGATTTTTGAATCTTTGCCCAATGATTCTTTAGCAAATTTATCTGAATTCAATGCAGTCAGAACTGATAAAACCTGTCCGGCAAAAGCCTCATGAAATTCGAATATATCAATATCTTCAAGAGTAAGATTCATTTGATCCAGCACTTTTGGAGTGGCGTAAGCCGGGCCAAGTAATAATTCATCTTTAGGATCCTGCGAAACGAAATTATATTCCCGAAGATATGCTTTGGGTTTTAATCCTAATTCTAAAGCAGTTTGTTCTTCCATTACAAAGCAGGCGGAAGCGCCATCGGTTAAGAAAGAGGCATTTCCTGCGGTGATGGTACCATGTGGTTTTATAAAAGCAGGTTTTAGTTTAGCCAATTTTTCCATTGAGGTATCGGCGCGGAAGCCATTATCGTGTTCAACTACAGGAAATTTGGGGGGAACTTTAACCGGAAATAATTCCTTATCAAGCAATCCTTTTTCTGTGGCTTCGGCGGCTAAATGGTGAGAGCGCATTGCAAATTCATCCTGATCATTTCTGGAAACGCCAAAACGGGCAGCCATACGGTCGGCACTTTCGCCCATAACTTCCCCGGTAGAAAATTCAGCGATGGCAGGCAATTGAGGTAAAAAATCTTTGATGCCTAATCCTTTAAAAAACTTCAGGAAATCGAGGGGAGATTTATATTTACGTGCTTCCAGTACTTTTTGCCGAAATTTCTTTTTAAAACGCACCGGAATATCAGACATGGTTTCGGTTCCTCCTGCAAGAATAATTTTAGCCTGACCGCTTCTTATTAAATCTACTCCGCTTGCAATAGCCTGATTCGAAGAGATACAAGCCAATGCTACGGTAAAAGCAGGAACGGAGTCAGGAATTCCGGCACCAAGTGCACTTTCTCTCGCTACATTACTCGTCTTAACTTCCTGAATCACATTTCCCATGATAACGCGATCTATATCTTTCGGATTTACACTGTTGCGTGCTAATAATCCCTGGATGGCATAGCGACCAAGATCATACGCCATGAGATCGTTGTAATCAGTTCCGGACTTCAAAAATGGAGTTCTGATTCCGTCTACTAAAACTGCATTGAAAGCTTGTTTTTCCACTTTTACCAATGGTTTAATTGTTGAGAGCGCTATAAGTTAACAGTGTTAACCAAATAATCAATATTTAGTTAGAAATTTCTTTGTCGGGAGTGGAAATGTTCATATATTTGTCGCCCTTCAACGGAATAAGGGCGATTAGCTCAGTTGGTTTAGAGCACCTCGTTTACACCGAGGGGGTCGGGGGTTCGAGTCCCTCATCGCCCACCATTATTTTAAAGCCATTTATCATTTGATAGATGGCTTTTTTTGTTTAATGAAATTTCACTGTTCTTTTGGCTTTTTTTAGTATTATATCCAGCGCTTACCGATAATATTCTAACTCCACCACAGTATTGAGCTCGGCTAAAGAAACAGAAAAAAGACTTCAGCTTCTTCATCAGATTACATCTCAAAGTTCGAAAGATCTGAATGAGCAATTGGATAATGCTTTGGAGCTAACTACCAATTTGTTGGAGATGGAAGTTGGGATTATAAGTCTTGTAAGTGGTGAAGAGTATAAAGTCAGAAATTTTTACCCGTCAGATTCAGGATTAGAAAAGGGACAGGTTTTTGAGTTGGGCAGCACCTATTGTTCTATCACTTTAGGGCATGAAGATGTCTTGGCTATTAATCACATGAAGAAGTCGGAATATGAGAGACATCCCTGCTATGAAACTTTTTCTTTGGAATCGTACATCGGCATTCCAATAAAAATAAGGGGAGAGGTTTTCGGAACGATTAATTTCTCGAGCTCTGAACCCAAAAAGGGAGGATTTGTTCCTTCAGATTATACACTTATCAGATTATTGGGAGATTGGGTAGCTGCTATTATAAACAGGGCCCGAATTGTTAACGAGCTTAAAGAAAAAAACGAGCGGCTTGAACTCATTTCCACAAACAGCGCAGATCTGATTTGTTTGCACGATCTGGATGGGGTGTATAAATTTATTTCTCCATCCGTCAAGAAAATATTAGGCTACGATTATCAGGAACTTTTAGGGAAGAATCATGCGGACTTTATCCCGGAAGAAGATTTAGAAAAATTGAGAGGTGAACCTTACGAAATCCTTAAAAATGAAGGTCAAATTACCAATGTCAGATATCGGATTAAAAATAAATCAGGTGACTACATTTGGTTTGAAAGCTCTGTAAAAACAGTATTCGATAGTGAAGGTAAACCTGTTGGTATGCAATCTACTTCCCGTGAAGTTAGTGAGCGGGTAAAACTGGAAATGATGTTTCAGGAAGCTCAGCGAATGGCTAATGTTGGAGGTTGGGAATTCGATTTAGAGACATATGAGATTTCCTGGACAGATGAAGTTTATCGCATCCATGACAAAGAGATTGGTTCGGAAATAGATTTTGAGTCGGGATTGGATAACTTTCCGGGAGAGGGGAAAGAAAAAATCCAATCTGCAATTGAAAGAGCAATGCAAACCGGAGAGCCATATGATGTGGTGGTTCCTTTTGTTTCAAATAAGGGAGTCGAAAAATGGGTCAGAGCTATTGGAAAAGCTCAGGAAGAGGATAGAAAAGTAAAAAGTCTGAGCGGGACTTTTCAGGACATCAGTCAACAAGTTCAGTACGAAAAGCGAATTATTGCACAAAATGAAGAACTTCTGAACCTGACCAAAACAAGAGATCAGCTGTATTCAATAATAGCTCATGATTTAAAAAGTGCTTTTTTCGGCATTAACGGGATGTTGGAGATTGTTTGCGAAGAACTTGAAAACGAAGAATATGAAAGAGCCGAAATTCTTCAAAAACTCCAACTGCTCCAAAATTCCGGTAAGAATACCTATGAACTGCTTCAGAACTTGTTAGAATGGATAAGAATTCAGGATGGAGTACAGGAAGTAAGCGATGAAAAAGTTGAAATAAAAAAGCTTATCAATGATTCTGTAGATGTATTAAATACATCCGCTTCTCATAAAAATATCACTATAGAAACCGACATCGAAACTGTTTACGCCAAAGGCGATTCTACGATGCTTGCAACGGTTTTCAGAAACCTGATTTCCAATGCAATCAAGTATTCCAATCGTGATAACAAAGTTGTAGTTGAGGCTGAAAAGGATGGTTCTTCAGTTGTGATCAGAGTTAAAGATTTTGGTATAGGAATGCCGGACTCAGTCAAAAAGAAGTTATTTGATAAAGATGAACGTCCTCAACGCAGAGGTACAGCTCATGAAAAAGGGACTGGGTTAGGGTTATTGCTTTGTTATGAACTGGTAGAAGCCAATCACGGGGCGATAGATGTAATTTCTGAAGAAGGGGAAGGGACTGAATTCGTTGTTACCCTGCCGGGATTCAATTAATCGGTTTTTTAGATATATTCTATCATAATCTCTATCACAATTTCCAAGATTATGGATATTAAATTTGTTAGCAGAAGTAAAATAAAATCTTCCAAGAAGAGAAATTCCAAATTTAAACCATTATTAGAAGCGGTTGATAAACTTAAGCCGGGCGGGCAAGCCATTGAAGTTTCTTACACTAATAATAAGAATGTTAATTCAATGAGAACTGCTGTTTATCAGCATAGTAAAGCTAATAATATTAAAATTAAGAGCAGGAAGAACCCGGACACAAAGAAGATTCATTTTTACAGAGAGAAGTAAAATTTGAATTTTTCGTTATCTGCTCATTTGGTACATTAAGATTGAATTTTCAATTCAGTTAATGTATGAACTCTGCTATTTCTTCTTCTCCTGATCTAAGATTTTCAAAAGAAAATATTCTTAGTGAATATGATAAAATAAGGTCGTTTACCCATCATTTAGTTGAACCGCTCGAAGTTGAAGATATGGTGATTCAACCGATGGAAAGTGCGAGTCCTGCTAAATGGCACTTAGCACATACCAGTTGGTTTTTTGAAACTTTTGTATTGGAGAAGTTTCAACCCGGATTTGAGAGTCTTCATCCACAGTATGCGTATTTTTTCAATTCTTATTATCTGCAAACCGGAGTTCCTTTCACCAGAGCCAAGCGAGGATTACTTTCTCGTCCAACCGTAAAAGAAGTTTTTGAATATCGGGCTTATGTGGATGAGCAAATAAAAGAGTTTGTGGAAAATTGCCCCGATGATGTTTGGGAAGAAGCTTCAAAAGTGATGGAAATCGGGCATAATCATGAGCAGCAGCATCAGGAATTAATTCTTACCGATGTAAAATATTTGCTGGCTCAGAACCCTTTACTTCCTGTGTACAAAGAAAGAGAAACGGAAAAAGGCTCATCGGTTAAAGAGTTGAACTGGATAGCTTTTGAAGAAGGAATAGTAGAAATCGGAAATAAAGGCAATGAATTCACATACGATAACGAACATCCTCATCATAGAACATTTGTTCAGGATTTTGAGTTGGCCGATCGTTTGATTACCAACAAAGAGTATTTAGAATTTATGGAAGATGGTGGATATGATCGATCTGAATTATGGCTGGATGAGGGCTGGAGTAAAGTAAAATCTGAAGATTGGAAAGCACCGCTTTATTGGTTTAAAAGAGACGGAGAATGGTACAATTTCACGCTATCAGGAGCCCGACCGATTTCGATGGACGAACCTGTAATTCATGTCAGCTATTTTGAAGCAGATGCTTTTGCACGATGGAAAGGGTTCCGATTACCTACCGAGCAGGAATGGGAGCATGCTTGTGATTCATTACATATCAAAGGCAATTTTGTGGATGATGATGCTCTTCATCCAACTGCGAGCAGAGATAATCACAATGGCTTAAAGCAAATGTATGGAGATGCCTGGGAGTGGACTTCAAGTAGTTATGCGCCTTATCCCGGATACAAGCCTTTGCCCGGAGCATTGGGAGAATACAATGGGAAATTTATGGCGAATCAATATGTTCTGCGCGGCGGTTCTTGTGCCACATCGAAATCTCACATCAGAAAAACATACCGGAACTTTTTTTATACTGATGCCCGTTGGCAATTTACGGGAATCAGACTTGCAAAATAAACTATGACAGAGACGGAATTACTTGAGAAAAAAACTTCGATGCTTGAAGAGGTATTGGAAGGATTGCTTAGCAATGATCAAAAGACTTTGCCGAGTAAATATTTTTACGATAAAAAAGGTTCTGAATTATTTGACGCTATTACAGAGCTCGAAGAATATTACCCAACCAGAACGGAGCGTAGGCTTTTAGAAGAAAATGTTAAGGAAATCGAGCAATTTCTTGGTGAGCAAATACTGCTTATTGAGCCGGGTAGTGGCAGCAGTTCCAAAACAAAAATTCTGCTTGAACACATGGATAATATTTGCTGCTACATTCCTATGGATATCTCGGGAGATTACCTGAACAAAGTGGCAAAGCAGTTGAGAGAAGAATTTCCGAAGATTAAAATTCAGCCTCTTGCTGCTGATT
The DNA here is from genome assembly GCA_965267565.1 of Balneola sp. Lineage (GTDB taxonomy): Bacteria > Bacteroidota > Rhodothermia > Balneolales > Balneolaceae > Balneola. The sequence goes on along the minus strand of OZ254085.1, from coordinate 1,214,311 downwards.
ATACCAAACCTTTTGAGCTTCCTGAAATAAGTCCCGATGCGAGAAAGGTAGTTTTTTATCCGGGTTCCACGATTGGGAATTTTAAGATGGAAAAAGTAGAACAGTTTTTGAAAGTAATCCATGATATCATCGGAAAAGATGGCGCTTTGTTAATCGGGGCAGACCTCATTAAGGATCAAAGTGTATTGGAAGCTGCTTATAACGATTCAAAAGAAATTACGGCAGATTTCAACAAGAATATTTTGACTCATCTGAATCGTGAAATTGGTTCCGATTTTGATCCCGAAAAGTTTTCGCACAAAGCCACCTGGAACGACAATAAAAACCGTATTGAAATGCATCTTTTTGCAGAGGAAGATCATTCAGTGACTATTGGCGATAAGGAAATTCGATTCAAAGAAGGAGAATCTATCCATACAGAGAATTCTCATAAATACTCACTAGAATCCTTTCAGAAAATGGTAGCTGATTGGTTTGAGGTAAAGAAAGTCTGGACGGATGAAAAGGATTATTTTAGCTTGCAGTATTTGGAGCCGAAGTAGATAAGGTCATCTCTGTAGATGTTAGGTAACCTGCCAGTTGGTAGACTGGTTTGTTGACATTTTTATAAAAATAAGAGGTCATTCCCCGGCGAATGCAGGGAATCCGGGTTTATGCAATTGTGCAGTTTTTATTTTAAGGATCAATATCTTAATCATGCTCAATAAGAAGAATACTTCAAACTTCATTTCTTTTAAAAGAGATATACATTGATGTAATTTCTGAACTTTAAGCTATATCCAGATCTCCTGCATTCGCCGGGAGATGACGTTTTTTTGGACATTTTGATTCAGTGCCCGAAGTTATTCACTAACCCTTGCCCACTTCAAATACAAACCGCGAACTTCTGCGATGTGCTCTTCCAGAGTTTCTATTTTCCAATCAGAAGTATCGATGGGTTCATGAATAGTTGCTACGATTTTTCCGCTTTTTGAAAGGATCGATCCGCCTAAACTCAGCTCGTCATTCCCGTCAAAATAAATAGGCACAATTGGATACCCGAGATCGATAGCCATGCGGAAAGCACCCTTTTTGAAAGGACCAATTTTACCTTCGTGCTTTCGGGAGCCTTCAGGAGCAATTACCAGATTGAGATTGTTTTTTCGGAGACGCTCATAGGTTTTTTGGAGCGTAGAAACTGCGTGTTCTTTATCTGATCGCTTAATGAAAACCTGCCCGGTCATTCTTCCAAGAATCAGAAAGAAAGGAAAATACTGGAGTTCCCACTTAACAACTATACGAATTCTTTGAAGTGCCAGTGCAAGCAATGTCGGGATATCGAGGGTAGAGCTATGATTAAATAAAAAGATTACCGGTTTGGAAGTATCTTTTCTCAGATCACGAATTTCAAAATCAATTCCCAGTAAATATAAAACCGGACGACCAAGAGCAGGAGCTACGTTTTTGATCAACCAATTGGTAAGTGTACCGAAACTGAGCAACACAAAAACGATTACGAAAAAAGATGCCAGCGTTAGCAGAGTGATAAAAACCGGGATGGCAATCAGGTTTCGAAGATATTCAGTAAATGTGAGAGATCTCGCCATATGGAATTACCTGAAAGCGTCCTGAATATGGTTGAACTCGGGAGCTTCATTTTTCTTTTGAAGAATTCCAACGATGTCAAAGCGCATTGGGGAGCCCTCCATTTTCCGTTCATACATCCAGGCTTCAGCAGCTTTGAACACATGCTTTACTTTTTCTTCGGATACATGCTCAACCGGAGTTCCGAATTTATCAGAGGAGCGCATTTTTACTTCGATAAAAACAATAGCCGTATCATCATAAGCAACGATATCTACCTCTGACTTTTCGAAGAAATAATTTCTTTCCAAAATTCTCCATCCTTTACTTTCCAAATAGGCGCAGGCAAGTTCCTCGCCTTCATTTCCGATTTGGCGGGTAGTTTTATTTGTCATCCGATTTCTTCCCGGTTAATGATTCTTTTACTTCTACCAGTTTTACCAGTTGTTTTAAAAAGCCAAGGTTTTTCTTATTGATATAAGGCAGTAATGCATCTGTAAATCGCTCAAACATTTCCAGAAACTCGTTATAGTTTTCGATGCGCTGTTTAAACGCTTTGCTTTCCTCATCATTCAAGCCACCTGATTCAAGCGTGGCAATGCATTCTTTCAGTTCCGCTCTGATGGGTGCAATTTCACGCTGTTGTCTTTCTCTGATAATGGTGGAAACCACTTTCCAGACATCGGTTTCAGCAGTATAAAAATCTTTTCGGGTTCCTGTTTTTTGCACTTTGTGGATGAGTTCCCATTCCAAAAGGCGGTGCAGATTCATATTCGCATTTCCCCGACTGATATCAAGCACTTCCATAATAGTGTCAGTATCGAGTGATTCAGATTCAGCGTAAAGGAGCGCATGAATTTGTGACATCGTTTTATTGATGCCCCATGCCGAAGCCATATCGCCCCAAAGCTGGACGAATTGGTTCATTGCATCGGTATAAGCCTGATTTCTTGCCATGTAAGAAAGTAAAGAGAAATAAGATGAAAGACAGAAATGGTTTCAGGTCACGATCGTAGTTCATCAAACATTTTCTTAACCTGAAGGTCTCCAAAACCATAAATACTTTCACGTTTGTGAAACTCCTGAAATACAGGTCCAAATTTATCGGTCTTCAATTCATTCATAATTTTAAGGAGCGTCTTTTGGGGTCTTGGAAGGGAATCATCGTCCGGAAAGCGATCCAGATTAGCTTGTGCTGCAGCCTGAAGAAAGGGGAATCTGTCCGCACTATTTTCAGACAGGCTCAGAATTTCAGCATGTTCATTTTTTCGGTAAAGTTTCCATAGCGTGCTGAAGAGTTCAATATCTTTTGGAGATAATTCAACACGCGATTGAAAGGCTTTTACCAATCCATTGGAGTCGAGGCCTCCGAAACCATATTGTAAATTGGTATGTGGTCGGACAAGAAATACTTGTTTAGGAGAAGCATATTCCGAAATTAAAGAACAGCAAAACCAGAAATTAAGCTGACAGAAAAGATCATCTTCAAACCATAGATTAACGATGCTCTCTTCAGATAATTCAGTAATCTTTACGAACTCAGGAACCACATCCTCTGAATAATCGGGTTGTATTCCTGAATATTGATTGTTCAAGTAATTGGATCTTACAGAAAAGAAATCTTCAAGGGTTTCTCCGGAAACGGGGCCATCAATCAGACATTCTCTGGCAACAATTGTTTCTCCATTGATCGAATCAGGGAATTGTTCTTTTAAAGCATCGCCATTAAGAATGTGGATTTCCATAATTACTGATTCAGTAATAACAGAGTTATAGCAAATATAGCCGGCAGTGCCTGTACAAAAAAGATTCTCTTATTAGCTGTTATGGCTCCAAAAATTCCGGCTATGGCAACACAGCTCAGGAAGAACATGGCTACATTAAATTGCCACTGTGGGTCTGATATAAAGAATGACCAGATCAATCCTACAGCTAAAAATCCATTGTATAAACCCTGGTTGGCGGCGAGAGTTTTACTTTTTTCAAAAAAATCATCTGAAAAACCACGGAATACTTTTTTTGCTCTGGTGGTCCAGGCGAACATTTCCAGCCAAAGGAAATAGAGGTGGAGAAAGGCGACAAGGCCGATTAGTATGTTGAGGAGGTAGTTCACAATAGGTGGATCAGGATTTACTGGATTTTTGAATGTACAGGATTATAGAATTAATGAAAATCTACCTCATAGTTCAATTTTATGTTGTATGCTTATTCTTCATCTGTTTGGAGCAGGATTTGCAGGATTGGTAAATTTTCCGAATTTAATTCAGAAAATTCTGCTCCAACCAGAAGAAAGAAATTATTTCTTGGGATGATACTTCGGATTAAACATGAGTTTCCGTTCCAAGCTTTTACTTCCGAAGTTTATCAGTAAACCTAATGGGAAATCATAAGCAACAGTGTAGTTTTTTGCTTGAGCGATGTGTACATCTTCCAGTTTTATCACGGCTTTAATTTCTACAACTACTTTTCTTTCTACTATAAAATCAGCTCTTCTTTTACCAACGGGTATTTCCTTATAGTACAATGCCTGAGTTTTTTCCGGCTCGAAATTCAGTCCTGCATGTTCAAATTCAATGGCAAGACTTCGTTGATAAATCAATTCCTGGAATCCGGGCCCCATTGTATTATGAACTTCCATAGCACATCCTATTATTTTGTATGTAAGTTCATTTTCAATCATATGATAAGAATTAGCAGAATTTTAAAATTTACATGATTGAATAAAAGTAAATTCTGCTAATCCTACAATTCAGTAAATCCTGATCCAAGTTTGTTGAAAGAAAAGTGATTTAATAAATGTTCAAAGGTAGGAATCAAAGCAAAGAAATAATCTTCAAAGCCCATTCATCATTTTTCTTTTTGAGATTCCGTAGAGCGTGTTTAATAATCCATGTTCTTTGTTTTGATGGATCATCAGCCCACTTTTCAATAATAGTTTTTGTTATTTGAGGATTATCTTTCAGAATATCATTCAGGCAATTAGCCACCGATTTTTGCACGTACTTTGATTCATCGTCTTTTAAGTTTTCAAGTATCGGGAGTAATGGCGAAGGATCATCAATAAAGAGTTGTAGCTTCGAAGCCCACGGTAATCTTGGTCTGCCGCCTTCGCTTGCTAACCGCCGAACGTGCTTGTTTTTATCCTTTGACCACTTCAACATTTGAGCCATTGTTTTATCCGGATGTCGTTCGATGAAAGGTCGGATGGTATATTCTCCGGTATTTCTTTTGGTGATTTCCTCAATGGCTGTCATGGATAAATCGAAATAATCCAATCCGTATTTCTCCACGAATTTCGCAATGGGCATGACCCAGTAATACTTTTTGAACATGCCGGTTTCTTCTTCATTTTCGGGACCAAGAATCTGGAGAAGGACTTCAATTTGGTCAGGATAATCTTCTGAAATATGTGTTTTAAGCAAATCAGCAATTAACGCTACACGATCTTTAAGCTCTAAATCCTGCACTCCTTTATTGACTTTTTGGATAAAAATACCTGAATCAAAATCCGGATAGACAGCTGTAATTTTATCCGCTAAAAGTTGAGCGAGTTCTTTGTCGAACCAGAGTTTTAGGGGTTTGTAGGGCATTAGATATTATTTAAGGGTGATTCTTTCAGTCCAAACAACAATAGAATCTGGTAATGTATCTCTGGCTGTCAAAAATAAAGTTTTTGATTTTTCATCATACTCAACTTCTAAAACATTTCTATAAGGCGGGATTTCAAGAAAGCTTTTACTTTGAAATGGGTATTCTAAAAAAGGAAAAAAAGAAGATTGTTTATAGATGTCTATTCTTTTACCGCGAAAATCTGAAATTGCGTTACCTAAAGGGGTCTCTTTATAAATCAGATCATCGTCAATTTTTAGTTCTTGTGTTGTTTCCCAGTCATACAATGTAAATCCAACTGCCAAAATACCTACCGTAGATGAGCAATAGTTAAATGTCAAAAAAGAAAATAAGGCAATAAGACACAGGGTTTTGAAGAGGCCTTTTTCAAAATAAAGCGTATTCCAGATAATTGTCCAAAAGCAAAAGTAGACAAAAGAGGAAATAAAGAAGTCAACTTTTATATCAGTAGTTGAAACATCCAGAATAACAAAAATAGAATAAATGACAATTTTTGTACCACATGCAATAACTACTAATTTCCATTTACCCAATTTTCTCAGGAGTTTTAGTAGAAGAAATGCCAAAACTGGATTTAGCCAAAGGGTATATAAAGTGATAGTAAAAATATCCATTATCTAAATTGAGAATATCATGGTTGCAAAAACTTTGAAACCCATACGCCATCTTCCTTAGTAAAAAGTTCTCTTAAATGAAGTCTATTTTCCTCAAATTCTAAAAACTCGATTCTAATTGGATGTAATTTAAAAACTCCCCAGTCATCCGGTCTTGGGATTTCTTTACCGTCGAACTTTTCTTTTTCTGAATTAAAGAGCTTCAGAAATTCGTCTTTATCAGTTAAGACTTTTCCCTGATCAGAAATTCTACTGATTATCTTTGACTCTCTGTTTCGAGATTTGAAATAATTATCAAATAAATGATTCTCAATAAGCGACACATCTCCTTGAATTCTTACCTGTCTTTCTGTTTCAGTCCACCAAAAAGTTAAAGCAGTTTTGGAGTTTTGTTGAATCTCCAATCCTTTTCTGGATCTAAGAGGACCTGAAAAAATAAACGAATCATCCAAGATAGATTTAAAAGAAATATAACGGGCATTCGGATAGCCATCTAAACCTATAGTAGAAAGGCAGCAAGCTGAAGGGATTGTAGCTTCAGATTTCGAGAGTTCTTCGTTGTACCAATCTTCAAATTTTGATAAAGGATCCACAAGTATTAACTGAGACTATCTAATCCTTTTTTAAACCTATCCATCGCTTCTTTCAAATCATCCATGGAAGCGGCGTAGCTCATTCGTAAACCATTAGGCTCTCCGAAAGCATCGCCCGGAACGAGCGCTAATCCGAATTCTTCGAGCAGATACAGGCAAAGATCTGTAGAAGATTCCAAGGCTTTTCCATCCGGAGATTTTTTTCCAAGAACAGATGAAATATCAGGAAAAACATAGAACGCTCCGCCCGGAGTAAAACAGCTCACACCATCGATTGCGTTTAAAGATTCAACCATAAAGTCTCTGCGCTTTTTGAATTGCTCGCGCATGGCAGTTACTTCGTCCAAACTTCCTTTGTATGCCGCTTCGCCTGCTTTTTGGGAGATGGAAGAGGGAGCAGAGGTTTCCTGACTTTGAATTTTGGAAACGGCATTTACAACATCTGGATGCGCCGCAAGATAACCCAGTCGCCAACCGGTCATTGCAAATCCCTTGGAAAATCCGTTGATCAAAACAACTCTATCCTTTAAATCCGGGGCTACATTCAGAATGCTGGCGTGCTCTCCATCAAAAACGATGTATTCATAAATTTCATCGGAAATCACGATCACATCAGGATGTTTTCTTAAAACTTCTGCAAGACTTTCCAGTTCTTCTTTGCTGTAACAAGCACCCGTTGGATTAGATGGCGAACAAAGAATCAGAGCTTTGGTTTTATCCGAAATTGCATCTTCTAACTGCTGAGCAGTAATCTTAAAATTATTCTCAAAAGAAGTTCTCACGATTACCGATTCACCTTCAGTCAACCGAACCATTTCAGGATAAGAAACCCAATAGGGAGCAGGAATAATAACTTCGTCTCCTTGGTTGATAGTTGCCAACAGAGAAAATCCTACCGATTGCTTGGCTCCGTTCGAGCAAATAATCTGTGATGGATCATAATCCAATCCGTTATCTCTTTTCAATTTCGCTACGATGGCTTCCCTTAGTTCAGGGGTTCCAGGATTCATAGTGTATCCGTGAAATCCATCTTTAATTGCTTTAATAGCAGCATCACAAATATGATCGGGGGTTTTAAAATCGGGTTCGCCGGCGCTCAACGACACAATTGATTTTCCCTGTCGTTTAAGCTCTTTGGCTTTTCCGGTAATTTTTAAGGTCGCTGATGGCTGAAGATTTTTTGCCCGTTCTGAGATCATCGGTTCAATGTTGAATTGAGAAATTATGGAATCTGAAAATCCCAAATAGTTACGTAAAAAAGAAGTGCTATTTAAAATATTGGATTGGAAAAGATTTATTAGTTAAAAAAATCGATCAATAACTAAAACTATCCGTCACTTCGTAATGCTGAGATCGTTTGTCCCACCGCTTCAGAACTTTCTGAGCCACTTCAGGAACATGAGCTATTTCGTAATCTTCTCCTACAAATTGTTTAATAGGCTCCAATGAATCAAAATACATGATGGTGATGAACTCTGTTTCATCTTCCAACTCTCGGCGAAGCACTTGGATCTTTCGATAGCCTTCCATCTTGTAACTCTCAATCTGAGGAATTACGTTTTCGGTCAGAACTTTATGATAAGCATCTGCATTTTTATGAGTAGTGTATCCGTGCCATATTCGGACAATCATGAATTCCCTTTCGGTGTAAACGCCTGAATCCCAGTAATCTCTCTTCCCAGAATCAAACCGTGAATATCATAGGTGCCTTCGTAGGTATTCACTGATTCCAGATTCATCACATGATGTATCACACGGTAATCACCAACGATTCCATTGCCGCCATGCATATCACGGGAAATTCGAGCGATTTCCAGTGCTTTGCCACAGTTGTTTCTTTTTGCAAGGGAAGTCATGGAAGGATGATCGCGTCCTTCATCTTTGAGTTTACCCAACCGAAAAGCCAGCATCTGCATAGAAGTGATATCTGTCAGCATGTTAGCCAGTTTGGTCTGAATCAACTGATTTGCAGCCAGTGGTTTTCCAAATTGTTTACGGTCCAACACATACTGACGAGCTCTTTGGTAACAGAATTCTGCTGCTCCTACCGTCCCCCAGGCAATTCCGTATCGGGCGGAATTCAAACACATAAAAGGTCCTTTTAACCCCTTAATGTCAGGAAATACATTTTCTTCAGGAATAAACACATCATCAAAAACCAACTCGCCGGTTTCTGAAGCCCGTAAACTCATTTTATATTTAGTATGAGGAGCGGTAAATCCATCCATTCCTTTTTCTACCAAAAATCCACGAATTACCCCTTCGTCATCTTTGTTTTCTTTAGCTTTTGCCCAAACCACTGCAACATCAGCAATAGGAGAGTTGGTGATCCACATTTTGGCTCCGTTCAGTTTCCAGCCGCCATCTACTTTTAAAGCAGTAGTAACCATTCCTCCGGGATCGGAACCATGATCAGGTTCGGTTAATCCAAAACAGCCTATTATTTCTCCGGCTGCTAACTTTGGAAGGAAGCGCTGCTTTTGATCTTCGGTACCAAAAACTGAAATTGGGTACATCACCAAAGAAGATTGCACACTCATAAATGATCTGTATCCGGAATCAACTCGTTCTACTTCTCGTGCTATCAACCCGTATGCCGTGTAGCTGGCATTTGATCCTCCATATTCCTCAGGAATGGTAACACCAAGGAGACCCATTTCTCCCATTTCTTTGGCGATATCCTGATCGAAATATTCTTCAGTGTTTCCCTTTAAAGCACGTGGCTCAAGTTTTGATTGAGCATAATCACGTGCTGTTTCCATGATCAGACGATCTTCCTCATTTAATTCAGATTCAAAGAGGTATGCGTCATCAATGTTGAATAGATTTTTTGCCATGAATTTCTTCAGATGCGAGTTTTAAATTTTACTTAGCTGAATTTATAGTTCCTTATTCAGCAATAATAATTTTTTTACTCAGACAAACGACTTTTTTAATTCTCTGGCAATAATCAATCGTTGAACTTCCGAAGTTCCTTCACCGATAGTCATCAGCTTGGCATCACGCAAGAAACGCTCAACGTGATACTCTTTGGTGTAGCCATATCCGCCGTGAATTTGAATGGCTTCAAGTGCTGCTTTAACGGATAATTCTGAAGCAAAAAGCTTTGCCATGGAAGCCTGAGTGGTATATGGCTTCCCATTGTCTTTTAACCAGGCAGCACGCAAAACTAATAATCTTGCAGCTTCAATTTCTGTCGCCATATCTACCATTTTGCCTTCCATGTATTGGAAATTTCCGATGGCAGTTCCAAATTGTTTCCGCTCCATAGAATATTTTAGAGATTCTTCGAGCGCTCCGCGAGCAATTCCAACCGATAGTGCAGCAATGCCCACACGTCCGCCATCCAAGACTTTCATGGTGTCGATAAAACCTTGTCCTTCTTCTCCAAGTAAATTCTCGGCAGGAACTTTTACGTTCTCAAAAACTACTTCGGTAGTATCGGAAGAATTCATTCCGAGTTTGTGCATCCCCGGTCCGGGTTGAACACCATCCCAACTTCTTTCCACGATAAATGCGGAAATTCCCTTAGTTCCTTTCTCCGGATCGGTTTTGGCAAGAACAACATACACATCTCCAACAGAGCCCTGAGTGATAAAAATCTTAGATCCGTTCAAGATATAGTGATCGCCATCCTTGATTGCGGTGGTTTTCATCCCCGAGGCATCAGAACCGGAGCCGGGTTCGGTTAAACACCATGCTGCCAATTGCTCTCCCGAAGTAAGAGCAGGCATATATTGCATTTTTTGATCATGATTTCCGGCAACAGCAATATGTCCTGTTCCAAGAGAAGTGTGTGAAGCTACTGTTAAAGCAAGAGAGGCATCCCATCGTGCAATTTCTTCAAGAACAAGGCAGAAACTTACCACATCAAATCCACCACCACCGTATTGTTCTTCATGATAGATGCCAAGCATCCCTAATTCTCCGAGCTGTTTAACTATTTCATGAGGAAATTCCTTGCTTGCATCTCTCTCCATTACCGTATCTGCCACGTTACGTTCTACAAATTCTTTAACACTGTCGCGGATCATTTTTTGATCTTCGGTGAGCTCAAAGGAAAGTTCTCTGTCTATTACTGCATCCATTATTCTGAAAAGTCTTTAGTTATTGAAATTATGCGCTGGAAACGCTTCCAAAAGATAACAAATAGACGATCAAAATTCGTTTACGGTGTGTTAAATTTTATGATAATCATTCGCAAGAAACGAGAACTTTGAAAATGATACTTTTAGATTGAGCATTACCCATAAATATGTTAATATGTGCACATGAGGACAACGATAGACATACCGGATAGCCTTATGAAAAAGGCGAAAATGAAATCAGTGGAAGAAGGCATTACTTTGAAGAAATTATTTATCAGATGCTTGAAATCTGAACTGGAAAGAGATGAAAGACCGTTAGAAGAGAAGCTTAAGGAACTTAGAAAGCTTGGAAATGCTGATAATTTAGATCCCGAAGAATCTGCATTTGATTTAATCTATCATGAGATCGATCCTGTCAACCAAGCAATGTTTGTAAACGAACCATCAAAGGATAACGATCTCTGATTTGTTAATTCTTGATACGCACATTTGGGTTTGGTGGCTTACAGAAAATAGTCGCTTAAAGGATGAAGCGATTTCATTTTTAAATGAAAAGGCAAAAAAAGATGAGATAGTAATTTCTATTATGAATGTATGGGAGTTAGAAATTCTTGTCAGAAAAGAAAAGCTATATCTAAATACTACATTTGAAAAATGGGTCCAAAAATCGGTCAGCTTGCAGACATTTCAGATAATCCCGTTGACTTTACCTATTATACTTGGTCAAAAACTACTCCCAAAAAATTTTCATGAAGACCCTGCAGATAAATTAATTACTTCAACTGCAATCGTATCCGGATATGAATTAGCTACTTTGGACCGGAGAATAATCCAATCTAAAGCATGTAAAATCTGGTCTCAGGGGTAACTACCCGAAATTCCAGGTTACACCACGACCAATTTCAGGGTCAGGATAATTCCAATCTACCGCTCCCTGATCGCAGGCGTACATACAGGTTCCGCACTCGATGCAATCTTCCACTTGGAAATGAACATCTCCACCTTCATCCATGGTATAGCAATTAGCAGGACAAACCCAGGTTGTGCATTTGTGCGGGCAAGTGGAGTTGCAAATATCGGTATCAACAATAATATGAGGTTTAATCTCAGATTTAGCCTGATTACGATAGCTTACCAATCCAAGACGTTCAGGTAAATTCAATAATTTCATAGCATGGGAGTGAAAGGTGAAAAAGTAAAAGTGAAAAGCATAGCTATTTCATCATTTTGGATAACATCGCAAAAACCTGGTTCGACAGATCCGAAAGCTTTTCAATGTCATTAATTTCTAAATATCCTAATTTCAAGGCGATTTCAATTTGAGTATCGATTTCTACCAATGATGACCGTGCTATTTGTAGAAATCTTTTTCGTTCAGCATCAGATGAACGGGCTGCTCCTTCAGCAACGTTCGAAGGTACAGAAACAGAAGCTCTTCTCAACTGACTTATCAAGCCAAAGTTTTCAGAAGTTGGAAAATTCTCAGTCAGGCTATAAATTTCTTTAACCAAATCTAAGCTAAACTGATAAACGGTAAGTTTTTTGTGGTTCAGATCTATCATTCTTTTCACTTCTTACTTTTATCTGTTCACTTAAAGAGATTTCCTTGCTTTAAATCCAAGTTTAACCAATTCCCAAACTGATGCATGTTTTTTGATAGACTTCAGCAACATTTTTTCTGATTTAGGAGTGGGTTCGTTTTTAATAGTGAAGAACTGCTTTCCAAAATCACAGACCAAATTCGGTACTTTTTGCTGCATTGTTTCTGTATGTAACAAGTGTACAGCATCCTGAAAGTTATTGATGTCTTTCATCACATAGCTTTCATCTAATTTTTTGCGATAGTCTTTTAAAGTAGCTGAGGTATAATCTTCTTTTGCTTTCGCTTCTACGATGGTTTCAGCGGCGAGAATTCCGGATCGCATTGCATAATCCATTCCCTGAATCGCTTTTCCGGCATTCATTAACAAATTAGCCGCTTCTCCAACTAAAAGTATTCCATCTTTATAAAGTTCTTTGGGCATTACTCTGGAATCTCCGGATGAAACTACGTGAGCAGAATATTCTACAATTTCTCCACCTTTGATAGTGTCTGCGATCGTTGGATGTTGTTTGAAATGATTTAAAAGATCGTGCGGACTTCTCTTTTTCTCTCGCATGTCTTTGATTCCAACCACTAATCCCAAAGAAATGGTGTCACGGTTGGTGTAAAGAAAGCCACCACCCTCTACACCATCCGTTGCCCAACCTACAAATTCGTTGCTCATTCCGCTGAGTCCATTTAACTGAAAACGATCTTCCAGTACTTTTTGGTCGAAACGGATTACTTCTTTAATTCCGGTCAGCATATGATCAGCCGGAACATATTTATCCTGCAAACCGACTTGTCGTGTAAGTAAGTTATTTACTCCTTCAGCAATGATAACAGAGTCGGCATGAAATTCATCTTCCCCGGTTTTGATACCAACGGCTTTATCATTTTCCATTAGCACTTCATCCACTTTGATGTCGGTAGCGATGAAAGAATCCATAGCATAATCGCTGGCATCAATAGCTTCCTGAACTTTTCCGGCTAACCAATTATCAAATTTAGATCGAAGAACTACTACGCCGGTGTAAGGCTTTTCATTGAAATGGGAAGATTTGAAATCGAGAGAGAACGTGGATTCTTCATCCATGAAAGTAAGCCGACGATGATTGATATATCGCTCCCAGCCACCATCTTCTTCCTCCCAATAATTTGGAACGAGTTTGTTGAGATCGCTTCCCCAGAGAACTCCACCGGAAACATTTTTTGATCCGGCAAATTCACCTCTTTCGATGAGAAGAAACTTCATATTATTTCGGGCGAGTGTCATTGCGGCGGCTAAGCCGGCAACTCCACCTCCAATTACGATACAATCAAATTTGTCTTCCATATAAGAAATTTTGAATGTTGGATTATTAATTTTGAATTAGTTAATGAGCTTTGTTTTGAACTAATTCATAATTCAACATTTTTAATTATTAATTCTTCAACTTTAATCTTCTTAATTTCTTCGATGAATGGTGGCAATACTTTATATAGATCGCCAACAATTCCATAGTCAGCTACTTCAAAAATCGGCGCATCGGGATCTTTATTGATGGCTACGATCACCTTACTATTTGCCATTCCGGCAACATGCTGAATAGCTCCTGAAATTCCAACTGCAATGTAGAGCTGTGGAGAAACTACTTTGCCGGTTTGTCCGATCTGTAAACTCGGATCGTACACTCCCGATTCAGTTAAAGCTCTTGAAGCTCCGATTCCGGCATTCAATAACTCAGCTAATTCGGCAATTAAAGCTTTTCCTTCTTCGTCTTTTACACCACGACCTGCAGCAACAATAGCTTCAGCTTCATTGAGGTCGATAGTGTCTCCGGAAGCTGAAATAATTTCCCGTAAAGTGGATTTCAGCTCACTGTCATCCATGCTGAAATCGTGATTTACTACTTCAGCTTCAACAGCAGATTCATTCAAATCATAAGAACCCGAACGAACAGAAACTAATACATTTTCGCCTTTAGCTTCAGTGTTGTTCATAATCTTTGCGGCCATTACCGGGCGCTTCGCTTTGATTCCTCCGTCTATCAACTCAAAAGAAGAAACATCAGCAACAACAGCCGCATCCTGATTTGCTGCCAAAGCTCCCAAAACATCTTTGGTTCCTTCTGTGGAGGCGAAAGCAAAAACAGATGGATTTACTTCGTCCATCACTTTTGAAAGAGCTTTGAGAAGAGGAGCATTCATGTGATTTTTGAAAATAGGATCTTCGATAACATGAACTTTTGAAGCTCCGTACTTTTGAATCCCTTCTACAAATGAGGAAGCATTTTGGTCGATTACAACAGCTTCTACAGAATTCCCGGAAGCATCGCCCAGAGATTTACAGTGTGATAAAACTTCCAGAGAAGACCGCTTTAATTTTCCGTCTGAAATTGCGATGTATGTTAAAATAGTGCTCATTTAATTCCTTTCAGTCAAATTTTGAATTTTAGATTATGAATTTAGCGTTCATTTAAAATTCATAATCCATCATTAATAATTTCTTAGAGTACGTTTGCCTCTGTGTCAAGTAGTTGTGCAACTTCACGGGCAATTTCTTCAGCTTCGCCTTCATATTTTTTACCGGCTTCCCGGGCTGGTTTTTCTTCGTATGAAGTTACCTCGGTGTCGGCTTCTAATTCACTTTCGTCAATTCCCAGTGAAGATACCTCAACCTGATCAATAGGTTTTCTTTTAGAAGCCATAATTCCTTTTAAGTTCGGAATTCTCGGTTCGTTCATATCATTGGAGCAAGTAACAGCACAAGGAGTAGGAAGTTCTATCATTTCCTGACCACTGTCTCCCTGACGTTTTACAATCAGATTTCCATCTTCAATTTCAAGTCCAACGGCATTTGTGGTGTAAGGTAAATCGAGATATTCAGCTACCATACTTCCGGTTAAGCCTGAATCGGTATCCTGAGATTGTTTTCCTAATCCAAGAATATCAAACTCTTTATCTTTGAAGAAGGCTGACAGGATTTTGGCATAACTGGCTGAGTCATAATTTTCATCTCCTGAGGATAAAATGTGAGTCGCCTTGTCAGCTCCCATAGCCAACGCTTTTCGGATAGTTTCGGAAGCTTTTGCAGGTCCAACACATACAACTTCAACTTCGCCGCCGTGCTTTTCTTTGAGAACCAAAGCTTCTTCTACTGCGGATGCATCGTAGGCATTCAGCACCATCCGATCGCCATCCATTATTAATTCGCCTTCTTTAATTTGAAGTGGTGCATATACATCAGGCACCATCTTAATACAGATATAAAATTTCATAAAATATTTTGGTATTCGTAGTTAAGTATGAAACCGCTTTTTTGGGGCGCTAATATACAAAACCAAAAAGAAAGTATTTTAATTCTGTAGCGAAGAATAATCCGATAAATGTCCCTGATCGGTTTCCAAAAGAATATTGTATGCTTCTCTTTTTACGGATGCTTCCGCTTCGCCAAAAATTCCGGCTATTTCTTTGGATTTGGTATCAAAGAAAACATCAAATAAATAATTGCTGGTAACTCTTCTTTTAGTATCCCGGATGGAAGTGAGCACATTTATCATTTCCTGACGCGCTTCCTCCGCATCATTAGTAAAAAGATCCAGACTTTTTCGATGATAATTGTAATAAGCTGTGCGAAGAGGTTCGTAATTAGGGCTTAATAAATCAGCAACTAAATTGAATTTATTTCTTCTATTGTTGGCGGTTCGGGTCCAGCCTATAGCAGATGTTGTCTGAGCCAGATCAACTATGTTTTGTGCATTTCGGAAATAAGGAGTTCCGCCGAGATTTGAGAAGCTGTCAAAATCGTACCCGAGAATTACATTCATAAAGAAATCGAGCGTTCCGGTAAGATTATCAAACTGAAGTTCATCATGTATCAAAGTTCTGCCTTCGGGGTAACTGAACTGCCAGTTATCGTCATTAAGAATAATTGAAGTAGTTGATGTGACAGTATTATAGACTGGGCGACGAGCGGTAAAAATTACCCTTGACCCAAAATCGAAGTTAGAAGTACCGCTCTCAATGATAAGTTGTATCTGGCAGTTAATTCGCTCTTCTTCTTTAAATTGTACGTCTGTCCATCGGAAATCATTAATATATTCTTCTATCCGCTCTTCAAGCTCAGATAGGTAGGTAAAAGAATTACCTTCTAACTGCTCGGTATTCAGAGTTACATCACAGTTAAATTCCTGAGCATAAATCAATCCCGAAAAAAGACTAAGTACTATTAAAAAGAAAAATTTTTGGTGCAACACTTAATTATTTGCTGAGTTTATGTCATATTGTGACAAATATTTCTCCAATGATACGAATACGCACGAATCTTTATAAAATTACTTTTTTATTCCTGATTGCTCTTTTTAGTACAAATGTAAGTGCACAGTTAACCATGGGGGCAGACGGACTTGCATTGGGGCAGGCTACAACCGCACTCGAAGATAACAGTTGGGGAATTTTCTCAAATCCTGCATTAATTAACTCTGATAGGAAATCAGTGAGTTTTTACAGCCAAAGAAATTATGGTTTTGCAGAGCTGACTGATATAGCAGCTTCAGGTTCTACTCCCACCAAGTTCGGAACTGCTGCTTTCGGTTTTCACAGATATGGTGGCGATTTGTTCAATGAAACAAAAGTACGATTAGGATATTCCAACTCCTGGCAGAACCTTATGTTCGGAGCAGTTGTCAACTACAATCATATTTCGCAAGCATCTCCTTATGGTTCAGGTGGAGCAATAGGTATTGATTTAGGAATCGCTGCTAAATTATCTCAAGGATTGATTCTTGGAGCGCGAACTTCAAACATTAATTATCCTGCTTACGATTTTGCAGCTGAGGATGAATCACTTTCCAGAGAACTCGCAGTTGGTTTAAGCTACAAACTGGAACAAAATGCATTGTTTCTTTTTGATGTAGTAAAAGATGTACGGTTTCCGATTTCTTATCGAGGAGGAGTAGAAATGAAAGTAATCGAAAACTTAGTGGGCAGAATTGGAGTTACAACAGAGCCAAATACCTTTTCAGCCGGTTTTGGATATGGAATGGATTTATGGGAAGTGAATATTGCATTTCAGCGTCATCAGGATATAGGCTTTAGCCCCGGCATTGATTTGAATTTCTTTTTTTGATTAAAGATGAAGCCGTTTATCAAAATAGCTTTAGTTTTTGTAATAGTGGGGTTCTCACTTTCGCTTCAGGCTCAACAAAAAGATACTTCCAAGGTAGTTATAGAAAAGCAATTGGAAGAAGCACTCGAGGAGCAGGAAACAGAAGACGGGGCAGAAGCGGGTGAACAGTTGGCTTTATTTCTGGAGGAACTCGCAGCTAATCCGATTAATATAAATTCTGCCGGAATTAGCGATTTGTTACAGGTGCCCGGCTTAAATTTAAAAATAGCCAGAGCGCTGATTGATTATCGGAGTGAAAACCCGTTTGTTCGAAAGGAAGATATTCAAAAAGTATCGGGAGTTGGGCCTGCCACTTATTCCAGAATGCGCCCATATATAACAGTTGGTGGAGCAGCATCCAGATTCAGGAACTTATATACAAATCCTGATTATTGGTTGGAGGGAAATTCATTCGAATACATCACAAGATATCAGCAGGACTTGCAAGATCAACGTGGTTATGAAATACCGGATTCTTCAGGTGGATATTTAGGAAGTCAGGGTAAATATTATCAGCGATTCCGAATGGCAAGTCGTCACCTTTCAGTAAATATTACGCAAGAAAAAGATGCCGGAGAAACGTTGAACGGGCCTGCAGATTTTGATTACATCTCAGGACATATTGCACTCACTGAAAATGGTAAGCTGAAAGATTTAGTAATTGGAGATTATGCACTCAATTTTGGTCAGGGGTTGGTTTTGTGGACGGGTGGCGCTTTTGGAAAAGGCAGGGAAGTAATAGGCGCGGCAGGGAAAAACGAACGGGGATTGAGAGCTTATGGATCTGCACAGGAAACCGATTTTTTCAGAGGTGTTGCCGCTACTTATGGAGAACAAATTGAAGTAACCGGATTTTATTCCAAACGACCAAGAACGGCATCAGTAATTCAGGGTGATACTACAAGATTCCCCTCATCATCCGGATTCCACAGAACAGAAAATGAATTAGAGCGGAAGAACAATATTGATCAAACAGTATATGGAGGCAGAGTTCGTATTGATACGAAGTATGGTCTATTCGGAGCTACCGGATATTTCAATCAGTTCAGTACTTTTATAGATCGTGGTTCGGGTTTATCGAATTTGTACGATTTTGAAGGGAAAGAGCATTCTGTAATTGGATTTGACTATCGGGGCTTGATTGGAAGTTCTTTGGTATTCGGTGAAATTGCCAGAAGTCAAAATGGAGGGTTGGGAGGAATAGCCGGAATCGAGGCTCCGGTTGGATTTAATACTGATGTGACTTTAGCGTACAGAAACTACGAGAGAAATTTTCAATCTTTTATGGGAGATGGATTTGGTGAGAGTTCATCTGATCCCCAAAATGAAGAGGGATTTTATGTTGGATTGCGGCATTTGCTCAATGACAAAATCATCCTTTCAGGATATGTCGATCAATATCGTTTTGAAGCCCCAAGAACCGGAATCGATCAATCCAGTCAGGGTTTTGATATATTGGGATTGGCAGAGGTTGATTTCAACAGAAGCTTAAATGCTTATTTTTTGATTCGCTCAGAAACCAAAGATGATACTTTTTCCGAGATTAACGAACGAGGAGTTGAGGAAGAATTTTTAGGTGAAGAAACCAGATCCAGTTTCAGAACACAATTAGAATATCAGGTAAGTCGCTCGGTTCGGCTTCGATCGAGATTCGAGATTATACGATTTCAGGGAGCCAATGAAGGCTCTGAATTTGGAACGTTAATCTATCAGGACATTCGGTTTCAGGCTTTAAGAAATCTCCAAATTGATGCAAGGGTAACTTTATTTGATACCGAAAGTTTTGATTCCAGAGTATTCCAGTTCGAAAATGATTTGCTTTATGTATTATCGAACACGGCGCTATCCGGAAAAGGACAGCGCACCTATTTTGTGATCAACTACGAACCGACCGAGTTTTTAGAAATTTGGTTTAAATATTCTCTTTCGGTTTTTGAGAACACCAATTTTGTGAGCAGTGGCTTGAATGAAATTGAGGGAAACCGGAATAATGATTTTGGTATTCAGGCGAGATTGAAGTTTTAGAATCTTCTATGAATAAAAGGTTTTCAGGAACCGAATAAATCCTTATAATTAAAGCTTTCAAAAAAGGGAATATATTGAGCACAGACGAGAGTAAAAACGACGATCAAAAAAAGAAATCATCCGGTACAGATGATTTTCCGATACAGGAATACAAATTAGTTCCCATTGGTCAAGAGGAGTATTCAGATTCTGACGATGAATTAAATCTCGCTGAATTAATTAAGACCATTTGGGAAAACCGAAAAACGGTTTACAAGTTTGTTGGAGCTGGATTCTTATTAGGGATTCTTTTTGCGATTCTAAGTCCCAAAGAATATGTAAGTTCTGCTACGCTTATGCCCGAGTATAGTACTGATAGCCAAAGCGGAGCTTCCAGTTTGTTACAGCAGTATGGAGGCTTAATTGGGTTAAGCGGCGGAAGTTATTCAGCTAACAGCAATGCGATAAGAGTTGAGCTTTACCCAAGAATTGTAGAGAGCTTAACTTTTCAGGATAATCTTGCTCGTCAGGAATTTTACTTTTCTGATTATGACACTACTACATCATTGTATACCTATTATATGGAAGTAAAATCTCCCGGAGTTTTTGGGTATGTGACAAGGCTAATTGGTGCAGTTTTCAATTTATTTAAAGGACAAGAGAATGATATAAAATCAGCGACCTTTGAAGATGGAATTATGTCATTAACAGAGCAAGAAATGCTTGTTATAGATGACCTTCGGGAAAGAGTTACGGCAAATCTTGACGATGAATCAGGAATTATTTCTGTTTCCGCTAAAATGAGAGATCCTAAATTAGCTGCTGAAGTTGCTAAGTACACAATTGAAGAACTCACATTATATCTAACCGAATATAGAACTGAAAAGGTTAACATAGATTTGGACTTTGTTAAAGAGCAGCTGGACGCAGCAGAAGAAAGGTTTTTACAAGCTCAATTAGCAAAGGCAGAATATGAAGATAGTAATCAGGGATCTCAAACAGCCCGTGCTAATACAGAAAGAGAAAGATTGCAATCTGAATTCAATCTCGCTTTCAATGTATATAATACTTTGTCACAACAATATGAGGAGGCTAAGATAAAGGTACAAGAGGAAACTCCCGTATTCAAAGTTCTTCAACCAGTACAAGTTCCTGTTAAAGACGAAACAAGTGGAGCGGTTATTCTTATTATTTTCATAATGATGAGCGGGGTAGTAAGCACTGTGTGGATTTTCATTAAGCAGTTTATAAAATCCGATACAATTAGTGTGCAAAATTGATGATAAGCCTCTATTTGAAGAGACAGATCAATGTCTGGTTAAGTGAAATAGATAAATTCTAGTAATAAATTTATGAAGACTAACTCAATACAAGTGTTTGTTTTTGGCGCTGCACGCACAAAAAGTGTATTGACTCCGGAAAACTCTCAATTGGTTTTAGAAAAGCTAATTAGGGGACAAAGAGTTCTTGATTGGACTCTTCATGGTCTTAAGAAAGCTGGTATCAGGAGTGAACAAATATCATTTGTTGGTGGATATCAAGTTGAGAGAATCATAAAAGAATACCCTGATCTGCATTATGTAATTAACCCCAAATGGGAAGAAACTCACGTTGTAGGCTCATTACGATATGCAATGGAAAACTGGAAAGGAGGAGAAGCATTATTTTTATATGCTGACACTATATTCCGCCCACCTGTATTTAAAGAGCTTATTGAATCCGCAATGCCGGTAACAATTGGCGTTGATTCACTATGGAGAGAGCGTATACTAAACCCTCAACTTCTTTCGAATGCCGAAAAAGTTATTATAGAAAATGGAATTGTAAACAAAGTAGGTAGAAGTTCTATTTCTTCGGGAGATGCGGACGCTCAGTTTTCTGGATTAATTTTCTTGCAAAAAGAAATTCTTGGGGAATTGAATAAAGAGCTGCTAAAAAGTAGTAATAATGAGCAAAAAATTAGTGATAAAGATAGTTTAACTGACTTATTAAGATTCATAAAAGATGAGTTAAAAGTTGATATATCAACCTATGATCATAAGGAATTGTGGGCGGAGCTCGACTCGAATAATGACCTTTCAAAGTTTGTTTTTGGTACTAAGGCAGAAACCCTTGAAAGAATCCATCCGTTTGTGAATAAATGTGTAATTACAGATCAGATTCATTTTGCATTACGAGACTGGGAGGAAGATTCTGAAAAGATACTAAATGATGTTCAAAGGCAATTCAACAATGAAAAATTAATAGTTAGAAGCAGTTCGCTGGAGGAAGATTCATGGGATTCTTCACAAGCAGGTGCTTTTTTAAGTATAGCAGATGTTGACTCAGCTGACAGAGCTGATCTTAAAAAATCTGTTGATGAAGTTATAACTGGTTTTCAGCAAAATGGATCAGGTAAATATAATCCAGCCAATCAAGTATTAATTCAACCTTTTATAAAAAATGTAGCTATGAGTGGAGTTGCATTTTCAAGACATCTTGAAAATGGAACTCCTTATTATTTAGTGAACTATGATGATAAGTCAAAGAGGACGGATACAGTCACATCTGGATCAAGTGCAGATTCTAAGTCTATTACGGTATATAAAAAAGCACAATCTAAGCCTTCAGATAAAAGAATCCTTAAAGTATTAGACGCACTTGAAGAACTTGAGACAATAACAGGTTATTCTTCACTCGATGTAGAATTTGTACTAACAGAAAGTGATGTGCTTTATATTGTTCAGGTACGGCCCATTACAACTCATACTGGTTTAGGTGAAGCAGTTGATTTCCATCGCAGAATTGATGAGGCAAAATCAAAGATTTCAAATCGATTAAGAAATTTTCCGCATTTATTTGGGGATACAACAGTATTGGCAGATATGCCAGACTGGAATCCGGCTGAGATGATTGGAGTGAGACCTAATCCTTTAGCTGTTTCACTTTATCAATACTTAATAACAGATTCGGCCTGGAGAATAGCACGAGGCAAAATGGGATACCATAATCCGGTGCCTGAGAAATTACTTTTTTGTATTGGTGGACACCCTTATATAGATGTGAGAAATAGTTT
The DNA here is from genome assembly GCA_965267565.1 of Balneola sp. GTDB lineage: Bacteria > Bacteroidota > Rhodothermia > Balneolales > Balneolaceae > Balneola. The sequence goes on along the minus strand of OZ254085.1, from coordinate 1,192,033 downwards.
TAACAATCTAATACCTGCAGGTCTAAAAGAAGAGTTGTCCAATAAACTGGTTAATCACTATATAGATCGATTAAAGAAAAATCCACATTTTCATGATAAAGTGGAGTTTGATATAGTTATTACTTGTTTTACCCCCGATATTGATAATCATATAAAGCGGTTGAAAGATGTTGGGTTTAATGATTCAGAGTTAGAAGAATTAAAATCTGCTCTTAGAAAATTAACGGAATCAGCTATTATTGGTCGAGAGAATTCTGTGCAGAATCTTTTAAAACAAACAGAGAAGTTGAATCCTCGAAGAGAAAAACTTTTAGAACAGGATTATAAGAGTGAAGATATTCCAGGTTTAATTCAGGTTCTTTTAGATGACTGCATTGAGTTTGGGACTATACCTTTTTCAATATTGGCACGATATGGATTTATTGCTTCATCAATGCTTAGAGGTTTTGTTGAAAAAGGAGTGATTACTGAGAAACAAAAGGATGATTTTTTAAACTCTTTTGAAACTGTTGCCGGAGAACTTGTAGAGGATATGAATGGCGTACTAACCGGGAACAAGGATAAAGAATCATTTTTACAACAGTATGGGCATTTAAGACCCGGTACTTATGATATTACATCTTTCAGCTATAGAGAAAAGCCTGAATATTATTTCCCTGTTAATTCTTCTAAAGCAACAGAGAGCATCCAAAGTTCTGGACCATCATTAGATTTTGAATTTGATGATGAAACTTTAGGTAAGATTGAAGAACAGATTGGTATCATGAAGTTAAATGTTACAGTTGATGAGTTATTGAGTTTTATTAAAGAGGCAACAATTGGAAGAGAGTACGCAAAATTTCAGTTCACAAAAAACCTTGATGCAGCTTTAGGCTTAATTGTTGAATGTGGTAGAGAATATGGTTTTGAAAGGGAGGATGTTTCTAATCTTTTTATTGAAGACATTCTTCATTTGAATAAATTTACTGTAGCAAGAGAACCCGTACTTTATTTAAAACAAAAAATTCAGGAGGGGAAAAATTGGCATCAGGAATCGAACAAGATCGAAACCCCGCAACTTATTACATCTCCCGAGGATTTAGACATAATTGAACACAATGTAGCTGAGCCAAACTATGTCACCTCAAAAACTGTCACTGCTCAGGTTTGTAAGCTTACTGGCATAACAGATAAAGCAGAACTCGAAGGGAAAATTATCCTGACAGAAGGAGCAGATCCTGGTTACGATTGGATATTCCTTCACCCAATTAAAGGATTGATAACTAAATATGGGGGTGCCGCATCCCATATGACGATACGTTGCGCGGAGTTTGGACTTCCTGCGGCAATTGGGTGTGGAGAAGAGTGCTATAACAGATTGAAAGTTGCAAACAATATTGAGCTAAATTGTGTGAATAAACAAATTAAGGTTCTTGGATGAAAAGAATCGGTATCACACAAAGAGTAGTTTACCATGACAGAATAAAAGAACGAAGAGACGTTCTTGATCAACGCTGGCACGATTTCGCAAATGCTTTAGGAGTAATGTTGATTCCGATTCCGAATAATTTGAAGCAACCTTCCTCTTTTGCAGATGAATTGAACCTTGAAGGGTTGATATTTTCTGGTGGTAACAACATTAGTTTTCTTGGAAGAGAAATAATTGAAGGGAAATCAATTCAGGAGGATGACGTTGCATATGAACGGGATACGACCGAGATAGCTTTGATTGATTGGGCAATAGAAAAAGAAAAACCAATAATTGGTGTATGCAGGGGAATGCAGGTTTTAAGTGCCTATTTTGGGGGAAGTCAAAATAAAGTAGATCCTGAAATTCATGTGGCCAAAGAACATGTATTGAATTTTGAAGACGATGAAACAATATCGCATTATACAAATGAAAAAATGGTAAACTCATACCATAATTGGGGAATACTACAAGAAGGTCTAGCAAAACCGCTCATAGCCTTAGCTACTTATAAAAAATCAGAAGTAGAAGCTTTAAGGCATCCAAAATATAGTTTTTTTGGAATCATGTGGCATCCGGAAAGGTATTTAAAATTTAAGGAAAGCGACCTTGCCTTTTTTAAGGCAGTTCTTCAGTAACTTTAACCAAAATCATATAAAATTATAGATGCCAAACTCAGACGTAACAGCAATTATTTTAGCAGCAGGGCAAGGAACTCGGTTAAGACCATTAACAAATGAAATTCCCAAATGTATGGTAGAGGTAAATGGGAAGCCTATGTTAGAGTGGCAACTTGATACATTAGAAGCTGTGGGTATCAAAAATATAATTGTTGTAACGGGCTACAAAGAGAGCAAAATAAAGGACTCAAGAATAAAGAAAGTCTATAATGCAGATTATGCGGACACGAATATGATTTACAGCCTTTTTTGTGCCGAAGAATATATGAATGGAAATACAATTATCACTTATGGTGATATCATTTATTCTAAATCAGTATTAAATAAATTGATTCAGGATGAAAGAGATATCGTAATTGCATCGGATGAAAACTGGCAAGAATATTGGGAGTCTCGATGTGAAGATCCTTTGTCAGATGCAGAAACATTCAGGAAGGGTGATAATGAAACAGTTATATCGTTAGGAAAAAAAGCTGAGAATGTTGATGAGATAGAAGGACAGTTCATAGGCATGGTTAAGCTTTCTAAAAAAGGTATAGAAAGAGTAAAAAGCACATATTACGAATGTAAAGATAGTACAGAATGCAGTAATAATGCTTGGGGAAGTAAACGGGATTTGAAAAAAGCTTATATGACAGATATGCTGAATCATTTTGCTGAGGCAGGAGAACTATTTTTCAATCCAATAAACCGGGGATGGTTTGAAGTAGACGACCCAAGTGATTTAAAAATAGCTGAGGAAAGATTAATTCAAATTCAAAATAAGTTCAATGGGTAAAGTTAAATTTGCAATAGTAGGATGTGGTAGAATCGCACAAAGGCATGCAGAGCACATCTCAAATTTTAGTGAACTTGTTGCTGTTTGCGACATAGTTAACGAGAAGGCAATATCACTTGGAGAGAAATACAATGCTAAATACTATTTCAGTATTGACGAACTTCTCAGTGCTGAACAAGAAATTGATGTTATTTCAATATGTTCACCCAATGGATTACATGCCGAACATTCTATTAAATCGTTAAATGCAGGATTCCATGTCTTATGTGAGAAGCCAATGGCGATTAATGTGCACGATTGCGGGTTGATGATTCAGGCGGCAGAAAAAAATAACCGCCGTTTATTTGCAATCAAACAAAACAGATTCAATCCGCCGGTGGCGGCAGTAAAAAATGCGATTGATGATGGAGTTTTTGGAAAAATTTATAGCATCCAATTAAGTTGTTTTTGGAATAGAAATGAAGATTACTACATGGATTCCTGGAAAGGAAGTAAAGATATGGATGGTGGTACCTTATTCACACAATTCAGCCATTTTGTTGATCTGTTATATTGGATGATTGGAGATGTAAAAAGTGCGAATGCAATTACAAGAAATTTTCATCATGAGCAAATCATAGAGTTTGAAGATACCGGAGTTGTTACACTGGAATTTTATAATGGTGTAATTGGAACAATAAATTATACTGTGAATAGCTTTGGTGGAAATATGGAAGGTTCTTTAACAATATTTGGAGAGAATGGAACTGTTAAGATTGGTGGACAATATCTAAATGAATTAGAGTACCAAAACATTCGGGATTTTAAATTTGAAAACCTTCCGGTGGGAAATAAAGCTAATAACTATGGTCATTACCAAGGTTCAATGTCAAATCATGATGAGGTATATAAAAACGTAATCGATGTACTTCAAAAAGGTGGTAAAATTTCTACTAATTCTTTTGAAGGTTTAAAGACTGTGGAAATTATTGATAAGATATATTTATCTGCTAAAAAAAATATTTGACAAAGATTTAGGCCAATGAAAAAGATTGTATTTATGGGAGCTAAACAAATTGGTTTCCTTTGTTTTTCAGAGTTACTTAAAAAACATTTAAATAATGAATGTGAGATAATTGGCGTTCTTACCCGTACTACTCCGCTTGACTCGAAAAAAAGTATTCAGAGTGTCTGTCTTGATCATAAAATTAAACTCCTCTCATCATTGGATGAGTTTTTAGAATTACCTCATGTCGATATAACTATATCTGTACAGCATAACGAAATACTTAAGAAAGAACACATTTCAAAAGCAAAAGACATTTCTGTCAACCTTCATTTAGCTCCACTTCCTGAGTACAGGGGATGCAATCAGTTTTCTTTTGCCATCATTGATGAAGCAAAATGGTTTGGAGCCACTATTCATGAAATTAATGAAGGAATAGACAGTGGAGATATAATTTTTGAAGAACGGTTTAATATCTCAGATAAAAAATATTGGGTTTCAGAGTTATATGACAAAACAATAGACAAAGCTGTAGGATTATTTTCGAGTTCTATTGATCCATTACTCTCAGGAAACTATCAGAAGAAGCCGCAATCAGAAATGGAAGATGAACGTGGAACTTCTATTCATTTTAGAAAAGAAATCGATGATATAAAGCAGATAGATTTAAACTGGAGTAAAAATAAAATAGAAAAACATATTAGGGGCACTTATATGAAAGGGTTTTCTCCACCATACACATATATTAATGGGGAAAAAGTGAATTTTACTAAATGAATACAAGGAGCAATAGAATGAATATTCCATTTGTAGATCTTAAGTCTCAATACAAGTCTATAAAAAAAGATGTAGATAGTGCTATAGAAAGAATTATTTCTAACACAGCTTTTATCGGTGGGGAAGAAGTGAAAAGTTTTGAGCGAGAGTTTTCCAACCTATATGGTACCAAACATTGTGTTTCCGTTGGCAATGGTACTGATTCTCTTTTTATAATTATGAAAATGCTTGGAATTGGTCCGGGAGATGAGGTAATAACACCGGCAAATAGTTGGATTTCTTCCTCTGAAACTATCACGCAAACTGGCGCTAAACCAGTTTTTGTTGATATTGAAGAGGATTATTTTACTATGGATCCGAATTTACTTGAAGGCTTAATTAATAAAAATACAAAAGCCATAATGCCGGTTCACTTATTTGGTCAAATGTGTGACATGAATCAAATACTGGACATTGCAAACAGGCATGGATTATACGTAATAGAAGATTGTGCGCAATCTCATTTTTCGGAATTAGAAAATAAAAGAGCAGGATTATTTGGCGATGCAGGATCTTTTAGCTTTTATCCAGGGAAAAATCTCGGTGCTTATGGCGATGCAGGAGCTATTATAACAGAAAATGACGAGTTAGCACAAAAATGTACAATGTATGCAAGGCATGGAGCTTTAAAAAAGCATGAGCATAAAATAGAAGGAATTAATAGTAGGCTGGATGGGCTTCAAGCTGCAATATTAAGAGTTAAGTTACCTCATATATTAAACTGGACTGACAAGCGTATTAAAAATGCGGAGCTTTACGATAATTATCTGAAAGAAATAGATAGTATTTCAATTCCTAAAGTACGACCTGGCTCAGTGCATAGCTTTCATTTGTATGTAATCAGAGCAAAAAACAGAGATGGGCTTGCTGATTATCTTAAGGAAAACGGAGTTCAAAATGCTGTACATTATCCAAGAATCTTACCAAATTTACCAGCTTATACATATCTAAAACATACTGAGGAAGATTTTCCGGTTGCAAGAAAATATGAAGGTGAAATACTATCACTACCAATGTATCCTGAGCTAAATGAGCATCAGATAAAATATGTAGCTACCCAAATTAAAAACTTTTACAGTTGATAAAAACCATACGTATAGCAATTAAGGAGTTTGTAAAGTTACTCTTCTTCTCGGCTTTAGAGTCTTATGAGGCGCGTGCATTAACAGATTATTGCTAGTATGAAATTAAGTAAAGTGCAGGGGGCTCTTGGGAGATTTATGCCAAAAGGAAGGTTCTTAAAGGGAGCTTTTACCTTGTCTTTTGGTACTATAGTAGGTCAGAGTCTTGTTATATTATCTTCTCCTTTATTAACCAGGCTATATACACCGGACGATTTTGGCTCATTAGGAGTACTGCTTTCTATTTCTGCTTTTTTTGTTTTAATCTCAGCATTGAGATACGAATTAGCAATATTATTGCCAGCAAATGGCATCTTATCATATGCACTTATAAAACTCAGTTTGTTTTTAGTCTTTATCGTTTCAGTAACAGTACTGGGGCTTATTTTCTTTTTTGCTGATACATTTGGAGAATTGACCAAGGTTCCTGCATTATTCGAGTATGTATGGCTTATTCCAACAATCATTTTTATTGCGGGGTTAATAAAAGTGTTAATGTATTGGTTATTACGTGAAGAAAAAGCGGGGATTATTGCAAAAGCAAGAATTTATCAGGACGGTGTGATGGTTGCGTTTCAATTAGGGTTGGGGTATACCGCAGTAGGCATGTTTGGATTAGTTTTTGGGTATGCAATAGGGATTCTTGCAGGTTTATCAAAAATGGGTAAATCTTTTCTGAAACGTGGTTTAAAAGTATTTCAAAAAGTTAAATCAAAGCATGTCAAGTATGTATTAATACGCTACAAGAAATTTCCCATTTTTACTATTTGGGGTGATATGGCAAATGTTGTAGCAAAGCAGTTGCCAATGTTATTATTTGCAGGTCTATTCGGACCGGCAATTGCAGGATTTTATCTTTTAGCAAATAGAGTCGCAAATGCACCGGTAGCACTTATATCAGAGGGAACAGGGAAAGCATTCATGGCCGCTGCCGCCTCCTCACTGAAAGAAAATTCTTTGGACAAGCTATCAGAAAAAGTTTTTAATTTACTTATCAGATCAAGTTTAGCCCCTTTTGTTATTGCTGGGATCATCGCACCTGAGTTATTTAGCTTGATTTTCGGAAGTGAATGGGCTGAAGGTGGAGATTATTTGCAATTACTTTTAATTCAGGCATTAGCAGTTTTTGTTTTTGTTCCAATACTAACTTTATTTTCTGTACTTGAAAAACAAAAGCTTGGGTTGGTATTTCAGATTATAATGCTCTTGCTGTCTTTAGCAGCTCTATATGTAGGTAGTTATTATGAAAGCGCAAAATTAGCCGTGGCCTTATTTTCATTAGGAACGGGTATAAACTATGTGTTTTTTGGTTTGATGATGCTAAAAATTGCAGGTGTAAATGCGATTAGTGTTTCGAAATATTTATCTGTTGAAGTGATAATTGCAGCTTTAATCGGGAGTATCTTCTTTCTTGCAAAAAACTATATCAAAACTAATGGCTTACAACTTTTAGATTGGATATTATGGTTATTTTTGGTTGCCTGCTGTATTGCAGCTTATTTTTTAATTAAGAGAATTAAAAAATCAGCTTTAGAATTAATAGAAATTGATGCACAAGTAAATAAGACATTATGAATCAAAATATTTCAATTTCGGGAGGTTTTTGGACTGGTTCCAGTGCATTAATAGATTTATTAAAAGAACACAAATCTTGCGAATCTCTACCCTTTGAGTTTGCACTTTTTTCTCACGGGCAATTACTGGATAATATAATTAGGTTAAATAACGCAGATAATAAACCATCAGAAGAAGAGTCAAAAAAAGCCCTGGAAGAAGACTTGTGGCGAATGGAAAACTTCAATAAAAACGAGTTATCAATTATAAAGCCGGGTTTTAGATATCTATTTTCGAAAATGGGCCTTTATCCAAAAAATATTTTTGTTAGAAAAGCAGGTGTGTCTGATTTATTAGGGGATGATTATAAAACGACATGTCTTAATACGATACAGTATTTAAGAGAGTCTATGCAAAATAAAAATCATATAAACATAGACAGGGTTCGGGCATCAATTGAAGCTATCTTAGAAGAGGCTCAGAAAGCTTACAATAAAAATAAAAATTTTGAAGCTCTTATTTTCGATCAAATGATAGCGCCTTCATCGGCTGATAGTAGCAATAGAATTTTGCCCGACCACAAGATAATTGCAGTTGATAGAGATTGGAGGGATCAATATGTTGAAATAAGAAATGAGGTGCCTCGAATGGCGAAGGTTAAAAAGACATTAGGGGTTAATGTACTTGGTCTGGAGGTGAAAGATGAGTATGCTTCTCCGGCATATTTCATTAAAAAAATTAGAGAGAAAATTGAACTGGATAAGCAAAGTCATACAGATCAAAAACTTGAAAATATACTGTGGATAAGTTTTGAAGAACTTGTTAACGATACCCAAAACACAGCTCGAAAAGTATTTGATTTTTTAGATTTAGATATCGGATTGTGGGATAGTAAAACTGTATTTTTCCCCGAAAAGTCGAAACAAAATATAGGTATCTGGAAAAGCAGCAAATATGTGAGAGAAGTTGAAGAATTATCAAATCATATCGTTTAACCAATAGAATTCATCAAAATGAATATAGATGTATCGGTAGTAATGGCTATTAAAAATGAACAAGAGCACATTGAAGAAGCTCTTGGTAGTATATTAGCTCAAGAAAATATAAATATGCAGGTAATTGTTGTTGATGATCATTCTGATGACAATACTTACGAAATAGTGAAAAGTATTCAGGACGAAGATTCGAGGATTCGTTTATTAAAAAATCCAAGATCAGGAAAAGTTGCAGCATTTAACGAGGGTATCAGACTCTCACAAAGCAGATTTGTATGCATTTTTGCTGGTGATGATATTATGCCTGAAGGAAGTTTAGCGGCACGATTCAACGTAGTAAAGGATTTGCCCGAAGAAGTTCCGGGAACAGGGCTTTTTAAAATTCAAACACTATCAGAAGATAAGAGATTTGACGGGCATATTGTTCCACGAGCAAAAGGGAAGGGTAACCACAGTGGTCAATCTCCTCTCATGAATAGAAAATTCGCAGATAAGTTATTTCCTGTGCCAGAATCTTTACCAAATGAAGATACATGGTTAGATATAGCTTTCTGCCATCTTACTACTATTACTGTAAAACATTCTGATGTCATTTGTTGTCTTTGGAGGATGCACGATAGAAACTCTTATAACATGAATTTAGATTTCAAGGACTATAAAAAGAGAATTGAAGATCGTTGGGAGGCTTACGAATTATTTTATGATAAATTTAAATCAGAATTAACTGAAGAAAATGAACATAAATTACTTGAGAGGATTAAGAGCAATAAGCACTATAGCAAAGGAAATATATTTGGGGTATTAACATCGGGAATAGACTTTATTGAAAAACTAAGAATCATATCATCTATTAACCCTTTCTTTTATAATTTGAGAAGAAGATTTTTCGGTATCTTTAGTGGATGGTAACACATTGAGAATATTAGGAATTAGAAAAATAATACTCAGATTTTGGTAGAAGTTTAGTAGTTTATGATGCCTACAGAAAATATTATTTTAGTAATAATATATACTCTTTTTATAATTGCTCTTTCTTTTTTTTTTAAAGGAATTAAAAGAGTTAATCCTGCCTATTGGTATCTTTACTTTCATTGGTTGGTAGGGGTTGGGACAATATTATTAGCTGATCTTTCTTTAAAAACCGATAGGTTTTATATCCAGCTTTTTTTCATATCAATAGTATGCTTTACGTTAGGGGCCATACTATTTATGAAAGCATCAAAAATCAAAAAGCATTATAAATTATTTTGGAACAAACCGGTTCTATACGACAGGTTAAGAAATAGAAACAGAATCATTTTATTGGTATCGTTTTCAATATTCATAGTTTTAGTCTACTACTATTTTGTAGGCTATAATCTTTTCTTCAGCATCTTGTTAGGCAGGACAGTTGACGATTTTTCAACAATGAGATTAGCAGCCTATGCAGGTGATAGATATCTTGCTCCTGGGTACGTAAATCAATTCAAGAATGTTCTTTTGCCCCTTGGATTTACTATTCTATTTGTAATGATGAAAGAAAGGAATAGTAAATATTTTTATCCTTTTGTGGCTTTTGGAATTTTTATAATCATGTATTCTACTCTTGGTACAGGTCAAAGAGCTTATTTCGTGTACTCATTTATTGCGTTTATTTTTGGGCTATACACGGTGAAAAATGTTAAGACCAAAGCCTTGTTTATTGGGTTGGCTCCTGTCTTATTTATATTTATGATTATGTCTATTTTTAATCAGAGGACAGATGGCATTAGCTTAAATCATATAGTAGCTGAGCTTGCATATAGAGCATTTGTTTCTAATCAAATAGGAGGGTTGACCGGTTTTAGATATGTATATGAAATGGATATAGTCTGGTTCAGCGAATGGTTTCAGGATATTAAAGGTATACTTCCCGGGGTAAAAGGGAGCGATTTACCGAACCGAATTCATGCACTTTTATTTGGGGGTTCATTGAGAGGTACTTCACCGTTGACATTTGTGGGTTCAGTTTATCATAATGGCGGTGTAGTAGGCATTATTTTAGTTTACTCTATCAAGGGTGCACTTTATATGAGTTTGTTTAATAGGTTTTTAAAAGGTAAGAGAACCATAATGCGATCGATGACTTATGGTGCAATATTTTTCTATCTGGCCTTATTCGTTAATGGAACAATTACAACATTGTTAAATAATGGATTCCTGGCGTTAGTAGGGTTTTTGCTTATAAGAAAAACAAAGATCTTTGAAGGCAATTTAGGTAGTCAAATTTAATAAAAAACATTACTTTTAGAGCTTTAAAAAAGAAGATCAATTCAGCAATATATAAAAGACCAATTGAAAATGGATAAGTATCAGATATGTACTAATTGTGTCATGGACACAAGTGATGCAAATATAAAATTTAATTCAGAGGGAGTTTGTGATCATTGTTTAGATTTTTATGAGAATGTTGAACCAAATTGGCATACGGATGAACGAGGGAGAAAAGAACTGGAACAGACGTTAGACAAGATCAAATCTGTTGGTAAAAACAAAGAGTTCGATTGTATTTTGGGCATTAGTGGAGGAGTGGATAGTTCTTATATGCTTCATTTAGCAGTTAAAGAATTTGGTTTAAGGCCATTAGTTTTTCATGTTGATGGAGGGTGGAATTCTGAACTTGCAGTCCATAACATTAATGTTCTCATTGACAAGCTAAATCTGGATCTTTATACAGAAGTTATCAATTGGGAAGAAATGAAGGATTTTCAATTAGCTTTTTTTAAGTCAGGAGTTCCACATTTAGATATCCCCCAGGATCATGCTTTTATAGCAACACTGTACAAATTTGCCAATAAACATAATATTAAATACATACTCAATGGAGGGAATATCTCCACAGAATGTGTGCAATATCCGTTACATTGGCTTTACTATGGTACAGATATGAGGCAGATAAATGATATCAGAGATAAGTATGGGGAATCTGAAATGAAAACTTATCCTTTCAGTCCAATATTAAATCATAAGTTTTATCTAAGGTATATAAAGGGTATAAAGGTTTTTAAGCCATTAAACCTTGTTCCTTTTAATAAAGAAGATGCAATAAATGTTCTTAAAACTGAATATGATTGGAAACCTTACCCTCAAAAACACTTTGAGTCCAGATTTACTGAATTTTATGAAGGTTACTGGCTTAACGAAAGGTTTGGTTATGATACACGAAGAGTTCAGTTCTCAAGTTTGATACTTACCAATCAAATGTCTAGAGAGGAAGCTCTTAAAGAGCTGGATAAAAAAGCCTATAATCCAGAGACTATCGAAGATGAATTTAATTATATCGCAAGTAAGTTAGGGATTGAGCCTGAAGAATTAAAAGAGTATCAAAATATGCCAAAAAAGTTTTATTGGGACTACAAAAATAATCAGTATCTTTTTAGAATTGGCGCAAAAATTTTAAACTTCTTAGGAGTAGAAAAGGTAAAGAAAAGGGATCAATGATAACCATAATTGATTATGGATTAGGTAATATTAGGGCTTTTGTAAATGTTTATGAGCGACTTAACATTAAAACAAAGATCGCAAGTGATTCTGAAGGAATAAAAGGGGCTTCAAAAATAATTTTGCCTGGCGTGGGAGCATTTGATTATGCAATGTCTCAATTAAATGCATCTGGTATGCGTGATGAATTGGAGTTACAAGTAATAGAAAATAAAGTTCCGATAATTGGGATTTGTGTTGGGATGCAGATGTTAGGTAATTCAAGCGACGAAGGAAAGCTTGATGGCCTTGGTTGGATTGACGGAAACGTAAGATTGTTTAATGTTAATGACATCCCATTCAAAACCAGATTGCCTCATATGGGATGGAACACGATGACAACAACTCGAGAAAGTGGATTATTAGAGGGGCTTGATGACCAGTCCAGATTCTATTTTCTCCATTCATACTATTTTGAATGTAGCAATAGAGAGGATATTATTGCTACAACCGACTATGGGAAAACATATGTAAGTGGTATAAATAAGGGTAACATTTACGGAATTCAATTCCATCCGGAAAAAAGCCATGATAATGGAATTAGACTCTTACATAATTTTGCAACACTATAAATATGTTATATCCAAGAATTACTCCTTGTCTTTTAATTCATAATAAAGGCCTTGTAAAAACTGTACAATTCAAAGACCCAAAGTATGTGGGTGACCCTCTGAATGCAGTTAAAATATTTAATGAAAAAGAGGTAGACGAATTAATTGTGCTTGATATTGATGCAAGCAGAGAGGGGAATGAGCCTGATTATAAAATCATTGAGAAGTTGGCTGCCGAATGCAGAATGCCATTATGTTATGGCGGTGGTATAAAAACTGTAGAACAAGCAAAGAGGATATTTAGCTTGGGTGTTGAAAAAATAGCGATCAGTTCTATTGCTATTGAAGATCCTTCTATTGTTACAGCTATGGCTGAAAAAGTAGGTAACCAAAGTGTTGTGGTGGTTTTGGATGTAAAAAAGAAGAGGTTTAGCAATAAATATGAATTAGTAACACTTAATTCTACCAAGAAAACAGGTATCGATCCTAAAGTATTTGCCAAAGAAATGCAGGAAAAAGGAGCGGGAGAAATAGTTATTAACTCGGTAGATAATGATGGGGTTATGCAAGGCTATGATAAAGAATTAATAAATACTTTAAGAAATGATATCAGTATTCCTATGACCGTTTTAGGAGGAGCCGGCACTCTGGATGATATAGGAGAAATAATCAAGCAACATGGAATAATTGGTGTAGCAGCGGGAAGCTTATTTGTATTTAAAGGTAAATTTAGAGCCGTACTTATTAATTATCCTACAGCCCAGGCTAAAGAAGAATTATTAGAAAAGTATTTTGTAAAAGAGTGGGCTTTATGACGATTTACTTTATGGGTAAATATTATCACAATGTACCTGATCCGACACCGAAGGAGGGTGAAACGTTGTTAGATGTATGTGTCTACCTGGCACTAAAAAAAAATGAAACAGGGAATATTACCTACAAGACAAATAAGTTTTTAAGGGTATTAAATTACTTAAGAATTTATAAGATTTCCGATGTCCTGCGGAAGATATTGTCAAGAAGCTACAGTGAACGAATAAGAAATGATAAGTGGCTTGTATGTGGGATTGGAAAAGATAGAACTGGAAATTACTTTTATTTTGCACACCCATTTGGTCAAAATTTTCAAAATAAGATAGCTGTTTCAAAAAATTGGCTAAAAAAGTATTCTGGTAAAGTAAGTGATGATACGCAATGGTCAACTCTTGATATAAATCTGGAAAAATATCAAAACCTCAAAGGACTTGCAGAATCTCATCCTCCTATTTCCGGGAGCAGTTTTAATGCTGATTCTGATCTTATAAATGAAGTTGAAAAAATAGTAAATGAAAATACTGATGATACTTCTGTAGTAGATACAATAATTGATTCATCTACTAATACTACAATTGAGTCACCGACTAATACAGATGCAGTACTATTTGGATATGGTAATTACGCAAGAACAATTACGATTCCATATTTAAAACCTTTTATCGAGATTAGAAAACTTCATGAAATCGATCCCGCACTTTTAATTTTTGCAAAAGATGTAGAAAAATCCACAAGCGGTTATTTTGAAGAAGATGATAAAAAGTATAAGATTTCTGTGATTGCCGGTTATCACCACACACATTCTAAGCTTGCAGTTTCAGCAATGTTGAACAATAGTATTCCGATTATAGAAAAACCACTTTCTACAACTATCGAGGATTTTAAGTTGTTTAAACAAACCGCAATTGAGAAGAAAAGTGATTTTTTTTTATGCTTTCAAAAAAGATATCAATCCTTCAATAAGTATATTTATACCGACCTTGGTATCAAAAAGGGAGATCCTGTTCATTATAAAGCTAATGTTTTTGAAGTTCCGTTAAACTTTCAACACTGGTACAATTGGAAGGTATCAGGTACAAGGATCATTTCAAATGGATGTCACTGGATTGACCAATTTATGTACCTGAATAGTTATTCAAAATGTGTTTACTATGAAGCCAAACGCATGAGTAACGAAGACATAGTAATTCTCATGACATTAGAAAATGGTGCAAATGCTGTAATAACTCTAAGTGATATAGGTACTTCCAGAATAGGTGTTAGAGAATATATTGAGCTAAGCAATAATAAAAGAAGGTGCGAAATAATAGACTCTATGATCTATAAAAGTGAGTCTGAGGCAAGAATACTAAGAAAGAAGAAAACGGATAAATTAGAAGGATTGAGAATTATGTATTCTAATATCGGTAGAGCTATAGTAGAAGGGGATAGAGGCGATAGTATTAACTCTTTGGATTCTTCAGAAGTTACAATTCTATTAGATGAACAAATAAAAAATTAGTCAATGTTTCAAATAATACAAGATCTAAAATCCGGTGACACAGTACTGGAAGAAATACCAGTACCTAGAACCGGTACAGGGAAAGTGCTTATTAAAACAAAGCGGAGTTTGGTCTCTTTAGGTACAGAAAAAATGTTAGTTAGTTTTGGACAAGCTAACATTCTGGAGAAAGCTCGCCAACAACCAGATAGAGTAAAAGAAGTTATCGATAAGATGAAAACTGATGGTATTCAACCAACAATAGAAACAGTTTTCAGGAAGTTAGGAACCCCTGTTCCTTTAGGCTACAGTCAGGCTGGGGAAGTAATTGAGGTAGGGGCTGGAGTTACAGAATTTAAACCTGGAGACAGAGTAGTCTCAAATGGTTGTCATGCTGAATATGTTTGTGTTCCCAAAAACTTAGTTGCTAAAATCCCTGATAATGTTTCTTATGAAGAGGCATCATTTACTGTAATAAGTTCAATTGCCTTACAGGGAATACGTTTAATAAAGCCCTCTTTTGGTGAAACTGTAGCTGTAATAGGTTTAGGACTTATTGGTCTTATTACTGTTCAACTTTTGAAGTCAAATGGGTGTAAAGTAGTTGGTTTTGATATAGACGAAGATAAACTTGAAAGAGCTAAGAAGTATGGCATTACTACAGTAAATTCGGGTGTTCAAGATCCTGTTCAGTTTATGCAAGAATTTACAGGTAATGTTGGTGTTGATGCTGTACTGATCACAGCATCAACAAAATCTAATAGCGTTATTAAGAGCGCTGCAAATATGAGCAGGAAGAGAGGTCGTATTGTTTTAGTTGGAGTGATAGGGTTAGATATTGATCGCGCAGATTTTTATGAAAAGGAACTTACTTTTCAGGTGAGTTGCTCATACGGACCAGGAAGATATGATCAAAGCTATGAGATGGAGGGGCAAGACTACCCGCTACCATATGTAAGGTGGACTGAAAAGAGAAATTTCGAAGCAATACTCGAAGCAATTAGTAACAAAAATTTAGATGTCGAGTCTTTAATTACTGAACGTGTAAAGCTAGAGAACTACCTCGATATTTATTCCGACATGGATGCGGGTAAATCTATTGCTTCTATAATTGAATACACACACAAACTATCAGATGATGATGGGAAGAAGAGTACCATTAATATCCCAAATTCTGAATATAAAGGTGGCGATGGTAAGTTAATGATTGTAGGAGCGGGCAACTTTACACAGGCTACATTAATGCCGGCTCTAAATAAAATAAATGCCCCAGTAAAATATATTATCAGCTCAAGTGGTTTATCCTCAACCCTATTGGCCAAGAAATATGGTGTTCCGAAGAGCACTACAGAATTTGAAGACGCTTTACAAGATAAAGAAGTCAACGGAGTGCTTATAACTACACAGCATAATTTACATGCTGGTATGACTATCAAAGCTTTAAAGGCTGGCAAACAAGTTTTTGTAGAAAAACCACTTGCTTTAAATGATGAAGAGCTTCAAAAAATTATTGAAACAGTGAGTGAGACAAAAAACTCAGTAACTGTTGGGTTTAATAGAAGGTTTTCGCCTTATGCGAGAAAAATGAAAGATTTCGTTGGTCAGAGCCCGGGAGCTATGAATGTAATAGCCACTATGAATGCTGGTTTTATTCCCCCGGAAGTTTGGGTTCATAATTTAGAGTATGGCGGCGGAAGAATTATAGGTGAGGCATGTCACTATGTAGATTTGATAACTTATTTAACAGGTTCAAAGGTTACAGAGGTAAGTATGTCATCAATGGGTACAGATCCAAAAGAAAATACTGACAATGCATCTATTCATCTTAAGTACGAAAATGGGTCACTTGGTGTCATTAACTATTTTGCCAACGGAAATAAGTCTTATTCTAAAGAACGTGTTGAATTATTTTATCACGGTAAAAATTTAATACTTGATAATTTCAGAAGGCTTGATGGATATGGATTCGGTGGCGGACTCACCAATAAAATTTTAAAAAGTAAACAAGACAAAGGACATAACAATCAATTTAAATTGCTGAAAGACTTTTGGGAGAACGGAGGTGATCCTCTAATTCCTTTTGATGAGATCGTAAATACAACAAAGGCTACTTTTGCTGCTATAGAAAGTCTGAAACAAAAGAAACCAGTTAAATTATAATTGAAATAAACCCAGAACAAAGGTACTGTTTAGCAATATAATTTGTTGAACTACTTTACTTGTTCAAAAATAATAATATGTATATAGACCTAATAGCTGGAGCAAGACCAAATTTTATGAAGATTGCTCCCATTATTGATAGCATTATTAATGAAAAGGAAAAGGGCATTGATATTGATTTTAGATTGATTCACACGGGTCAGCACTATGATAAAAATATGAGTGGTTCATTCTTTGAGCAGCTCGGAATACCTGAACCAGATGAAAACCTTGGTGCAGGAGGTGGTACCCAAGCAGAGCAAACTGCAGCTATAATGATTGGTTATGAAAAATTGCTTCTAAAAGAACCATCTGATTTGTGTTTGGTAGTTGGAGATGTGACTTCTACTATGGCATGTGCTATCACTGCTCAAAAAATGCATGTTCCGGTTGCTCACGTAGAGGCAGGGATCCGTTCTGGAGATTGGAAAATGCCTGAGGAAATTAATAGGCTGGCGACTGATGCCGTGACTAACTATTTCTTTACAACATCAGAGATAGCTAATAATAATTTGCGAAATAGTGGAATCCCTGATGAACGTATTTTCTTTGTAGGAAATACTATGATCGATACTTTGAATAAGCATTATTCAAGATTTGTTAAACCACCAATATGGGATGAGGTCGGGCTTCAAGAAAAAAAGTATATCGTAATGACCTTACACAGGCCCTCAAATGTAGATGAAGAAGTGGTTTTAAAGTCTTTGATGAATGAAATTATTGAAAATACAAGAGATCTCCCATTAGTTTTTCCAGTTCATCCAAGAACCGGAAAAATTCTTCGCGACTTAGGTATTAGTCATGAACGTTTGCATATGATCGAGCCTTTGGGATACCTTGAATTCAACTATTTGGTTGAAAAATCAAAAGCCGTTATTACAGATTCTGGCGGTATAACTGAAGAAACTACAGTTATGGGGGTTCCGTGCATGACGCTAAGAAACAGTACAGAAAGACCAGAAACTGTTGATATTGGTACTAACGAACTTTTAGGAGTAAATCCAGAAGCAATAAAACCAGCTTTAGATAAACTTTTTAGTAATGAATGGAAGAAAGGCACTATACCGGAATTGTGGGACGGGAAGACCTCAACAAGGATTGTAAGACATTTGCTCAAACTTTTAAAGTGAGTAGTACAGGATATGGTTATAAAGAGTTAAAGATTTAAAAGAATGTTGATCTAAACAGGATCAATGAATCTGGCTGGAAAGTCACCTTCTTTAATCGAATATATGTTTAAAAAAATTTATTACTTACTACGGGTATTTCCAAAGCTTGGTTACAAGAATGTAGCATACATGTTATGGTATAGGTTTTCAATGAAAACAGGGATTAGAAAGCTTTATTTTCAGACCAATGAAATACCAAAAGGAATTTTTTTTGAGCAATGTGAAGTAGATAATTCTTACCCTGAAAATTGGAAGCCGGCGCTAAAAAAGCGTATAGATCAGTTGGTAGAAGGGAAACTTAATTGGTTTTTTCATCATACCCATGCAGTTGGTGATCCTCCAAATTGGCATCTCAACCCTTTTTCGGGAGATCAAATCACCAATCCAATTAAACATTGGACTAAGTTTAACGATTTTGATTTAGAAATTGGAGATATCAAAACAGTATGGGAGCCTTCGAGGTTTGATTGGCTTACTGATCTGGCCAGAGGTTATAGAGTGTTTGGCGATAAAAAATATCTGGATACTATTAACAATTGGTTAAATGATTGGCTACAAAACAATCCTGTTAATTTATCCTTGAATTGGAGATGTGGTCAGGAAGCTTCTATTCGGGTTTTCAAACTTTTTACTGCATCTGTTATACTAAAGCAATCAAACAATATTGCATCAACTTTAGATGATTTAATTTGGTATCACTTAAAGCGTATCAAGGGAAATATCAGATACTCTATTGTACAAGATAACAATCATGGTACATCTGAAGCGGCTGGTTTGTATATCGGCTCATTATGGCTGTTAAACCAAAAAGAACTAAGTAAGAAAAAAAAAGATAAGCTCGAAAATTGGAGAGAACTTGGCCGTAACCTTTTAAAAGAAAGAATTAATACATTAGTAGGTAAAGATGGGACTTTTGCTCAAAAATCAGTTACTTATCATCGCCTTGTTATAGATACCTTGAGTATCGTAATACAAGCTCAAAAGCTTTTTGATGATCCTCCATTTGACACGAAAACATTACAGCGGCTTGAAAAATTAGGTAAATGGCAAGTCAATATGACTATCTCAGAGAATGGAGATGCACCTAACATCGGGTCAAATGACGGAGCTATGTTAGAAAGTCTTCATGAGTGTGGTTACAGAGATTTCCGCCCTTCTTCCCAGCAATTTTTTGGCTTATTAAAATGTCAAAAAGTTTACCCAAAAGGAATTTGGGATGAGCCACTTTATTGGAGATCTCAAATTGATTTAGATGAAATTCCCAAGACTACCTTTCAATTACCTGATTTACAATTACTAGATAAACAGTTTCTTATTATCAGAAACGGTGAGATTAAGTGTTTTTTAAAAATTCCTGATTCCGAATTTAGACCCGGTTTAGATGTATTTCATCTGGATATTTGGTACAAAGGGGAGAATATATTTTTAGACAGTGGTAGTTATTCATATAACAAAGGTAAAGAAACGGAGTACTTTAAATCGATAAAAGCTCATAATACCGTCCAATTTGGGAGCTACGAACCGATGCCAAAAATTAGCCACTTTCTTAATGGGGAATGGATAACCCCTTCATATATATCAGAGCCATATAAAGAAAATGATTTTGGAAATTGGGAGGGGGCTTATGTTGATTATTTAGGAAATAAGCACAAAAGAACATTACAGGTTTCCAAGTCTATGGTTCGAGTAATAGATGAAGTAGAAACTAATGAGCAAGCTGTTGTAAGGTTTCATCTTAATGAGAAAGTTCAAAAAAAAACAGATAATAGTTTTAGCTTTACAAAAGGAACCATTACCTTTTTTAATACTCAAGATATAGCGATCAGCGAATCAAATCATTCACTTTTCTACATGAATAAAAAACGGCACACATTACTTGATGCTAAATTCAAAGGCAAGAAAGTAATAACAGAGATCGCATTTTAAGGAAGTTTAATGCGCATACTTTATTTTCATCAATACTTTACTACTCCAGAAGGGGCCGGTGGGACAAGGTCCTACGAAATGGCTAAGCACTTGATCGATAAAGGTCACAAAGTAACAATGGTATACGCATTGAATGACCGTGCTGAATCATCTATTGATAAGCCATATAAAAAAGGGGTCAGAACTGGACAATACGATGGTATTGATTTAATAGAATTTGATCTTAATTATTCTAACAGGATGGGTTTTGTTAGACGTGCCTGGGTCTTCCTGAAATATTCTATTCGAAGTATCAAATTAATTTTTCAGGAAGATTATGATTTAGTATTTGCTACTACTACTCCGCTTACAGCTGGGATCCCGGGCATAGTTATGAAGATATTTAGGAAAAAGAAACCCTTTGTATTCGAAGTGCGAGATTTATGGCCGGAATTACCAAAGGCAATGGGAGTGATAACAAATCCCGTAATACTCTGGATGATGGGTGTCTTGGAATCGCTTTCTTATAATAATGCAGATGCTTGCGTAGCTCTATCACCTGGTATTAAAGAAGGAATACAGAGGAAGCTTAAAAAAGAAAAGAAAGTCGCTTTAATTCCAAATGGTTGCGATTTGAATTTATTTAAACCCGGGACTCATGAAAAGTCTATTTTCCCAGATATTAATAAGGATCAAATGATAGCAACCTTTACCGGTGCACATGGCTATGCCAATGGATTGGATGCTGCGTTGAATGCTGCAATTGTATTAAAGGAAAAGGGATACGAAGATAGAATCAAATTGGTTTTTATTGGCGATGGGGCCAAAAAAGATGAACTTGTCCTTCATGCTAAAAACAAAAAATTGGGTAATTGTTTGTTTTTAGATTCGGTCCCTAAAACAGAACTAATTAATTACATGTATGCAACCGATGTTGGATTGATGTTGTTGGCTAATGTTCCTGCATTTTATTACGGCACTTCCCCCAACAAGTTTTTTGATTACATTGCCGCAGGGTTACCCGTGCTGAATAATTACCCAGGTTGGCTTGCAGATATGATAAATGAATATGATTGCGGGGTAGCTTTGCCTCCCGAGGAACCAGAAGCGTTTGCGAATGAATTAATTCAATTGTATAAAAACCCAGTTCGACGAAAAGAAATGGGTTCAAATGCAAGAAAACTTGCTGAAAAAGAGTTCGATAGAACAGAATTAGGTTCAAAGTTAGAAAAGTTTTTACTTGATGTATTGTAATGGTAAAATCGATCTTTGACTATACTATATCGTTTTTATGCTTGATTGTATTAATGCCAATCTTGATGGTGATAGCAACAACTTTGTTATTTGTGCAGGGTTTTCCAATACTTTTCAAACAGGAACGTCCTGGTAAAAATGGTGAACCATTTACTTTTTATAAATTTCGAACTATGTCGAATAAAAAAAATAAGGAAGGAGAGTTATTACAAGATAAAGACCGTATTACTACTTTTGGAAGTTTCTTAAGAAAAACGAGTTTAGACGAATTACCCTCTTTGCTTAATGTATTAAAAGGGGATATGAGCTTGGTAGGACCTCGGCCGCTCTTAGTGCAATATTTGAGCCTATATTCAAAATTCCAAAAAAGAAGACATGAGGTAAAACCCGGTATTACTGGTTGGGCACAGGTAAACGGACGGAATTCGATTTCATGGGGCAAAAAATTTGAACTGGATGTTTGGTATGTAGACAATCGAACATTTATGTTAGACCTTAAAATTCTTTTTTTAACTGTTTATAAAGTATTTAAACGAGAAGGGATAACAGCAGAAGGTGAAGCCACGGCGTCCCCATTTACAGGAAATGGAGAATCATGAAAGTTTTTGGAGTGGGCGGACATGCAAAAGTAGTAATTGATACAGCGAGGGTTTCAGGGAGATCTATATTGGCTGTTTATGATGACGATAAAAAAAAACAGGGTGAAAAATTTTGCGGCTTTAGAGTTGAGGGTTTAATTAATGATTCAATTCGGGGTAAAGCAGTAATTGCAATTGGCGCAAACACTGTAAGACAAATAATTGACAGAAAAATGACAAAAGTCGATTGGGATACATTAATTCATCCTACTGCTATAATATCAAAAGATGTAGAAATCGGAGAAGGTACTGTAGTTATGGCGGGTGCTATTATTCAATCAGGGACAGTAATAGGGAGGCATTGTATTATTAATACAGGTGCATGTGTAGATCATGATTCCAATATTGGAGATTACAGTCATATTGCACCAAATTCCAGTATTGCGGGTGGAGTAACTGTTGGCACTGGTTCATTAATCGGAATAGGTTCATCTGTAGCTCAGTATTTAACTATTGGAGAGTGGACAACAGTAGGAGCCGGGGCAGTTGTAATAGAAAATTTACCAGGAAATTGTACCGCTGTAGGTGTTCCGGCAAAACCAATTAAATCTCATGACGAATAAAAAGAAAATCTGGCTCTCCTCCCCTCATATGAGTGGAAAAGAACAACAATTTGTAGATGAGGCTTTTGAATCAAATTGGATTGCTCCACTGGGACCTAATGTAAACGGCTTTGAAGAAGATATCCAAAACTATGTTGGAGTAAGATCAGCGGGTGTTTTTACAAGTGGTACAGCATCAATTCATTTAGCATTGATTCTGTTAGGGGTAGAAGCAGGAGATGAAGTCTTATGCCAGTCTTTTACATTTTCTGCAACTGCGAATCCTATTACTTATCAAGGAGCGTCTCCGATTTTCATAGATTCAGAACTGGATACTTGGAATATGGATCCGGAGTTATTGGAAAAAGCTATATTAGAACGTAAAGATAACCCTCCAAAAGCTATTATTGTTGTGCATTTATACGGAATGCCGGCAAAAATGAATGAAATACGTAGTATTGCAACGAAATATAAAATACCATTGATTGAAGATGCTGCAGAAGCGTTAGGATCCAATATAAAAAATAAAAAATGTGGTTCTTTTGGAAAACTGAACGTATTGTCATTCAATGGTAATAAGATAATTACTACTTCTGGCGGAGGGGCTCTTTTATGCGATGATACTAATCTCATAGAAAAAGCACGCTTTTTAGCAACACAAGCTAGAGATGATGCTCCACATTACCAACATTCTCATATAGGTTATAATTATCGAATGAGTAATATTGTGGCCGGTATAGGTAGAGGACAAATGAAAGTAATAAATAAAAGAGTAGAGCAGAGAAGGTCCGTCCACGATAGATACTTTCAATCTCTTGGACAAACTTGGTTAGAAGCTAGGGAAAGATCTTCCAATATTGAAATCCAAAACAGCTCCCCTACAGGGATCTACTTTCTGAAAGAACCCGAGCATTTTTTTAGTAATCGATGGTTAACTACTATTATAGTAAATCCTAATGAAACAGGAGGAATTACCAGAGAAGACGTAAGGTTGAACTTAGCCGAAAGTAATATTGAGGCCAGACCCCTTTGGAAGCCGATGCATTTACAACCTGTTTTTAATGGGTTTAAATCCTACAATAATGGGGTTTCGGAATGGCTGTTCGATTTTGGTTTATGTTTGCCTTCAGGATCTAATATGTCTTCAGATCAGCAAGATTCAGTTATTGAAGTGATTCTTAAAACTTTGAAGCCCCAATAAATGCTCTTATATTCAAATACTTATATGAGGGAGTTATTATGAATTCATTTTTTTATGATCATCGAAAATGGTTTAAATTAGGTACTGATATAGTAGTTTGGTCGTCTTTGACTTTTCTGGCTTATCTTTTAAGATTAGAAGAAGACATAGTTGGTCACTTACCTGATATTTTGCTGATCAGTATGGTATTAGTGCCTCTTAAAGCTGCTTTTATTTTTATTTTTGGGCATTTACGGAGATCATGGCAATATTCAAGTATTAAAGACTTAATAAATCTCGGAAAAACGATATTGTCTTTCAGTATTTTATACTTTATTGCGGCAACAATATTAAGAGGTAGTTTATTTTTGCCTCTATCTATTCCCATCATTGAAGGCTTATTAGCCCTGACTTTACTTGGAGGGATACGATTTCTTGTTAGGGTTTTTTATAAAGAAAAAGTTTCTTCTCATAGAAAAGAACAGAAAAGTAAAAGGGTAATAATAGCCGGCGCTGGGGATGCAGGTACCATGATTGCCCGTGAAATGTTACGACATACTGAAGCAGCAATGGAGCCTGTTGCATTTATTGATGATGCTGTTAATAAGTGGAGTCAAAATTTAATGGGGATTCCGGTTGCGGGGCGCACTTCAGAAATGGCTCAAATTGCAAAAAAATATAGAGCTGATGAACTCATAATAGCAATGCCCTCTGAATCTGGTGATGTAATAAGGAGATTAGTAGAGATAGCCAGAAAATGTAATTTACCCTATAAAACAATACCAGGGTTGTATGACTTAATTAGTGGTAAAGTTGGAATTAACGAATTACGTGATGTTGATGTAGAAGATCTTTTGAGAAGAAAACCAGTCGACCTTAATACCGATAAGATCAAAGCGTATGTAACCGGTAGAAGAATATTAGTTACTGGAGCTGGAGGCTCTATAGGTTCGGAAATTGTTAGACAAATTTCGAAGTTTGAACCAAATTGTATTGTGCTTTTAGGGAGAGGTGAAAATAGCATTCATAATATCGTCCGAGAGATGAGGGTATCATTTCCAGATGTTAAGATTCATATCAAAATTGCAGATGTACGTGATTATAAAACTATGGATCAAGTCTTTAAGGAAATACACCCAGAAGTGATTTTTCATGCAGCTGCACATAAACATGTTCCGTTAATGGAAGAGAATCCTTCACAGGCTATATTTAATAACGTAGGTGGTACCAGGAACTTAGCTAATCTGGCGTTAGATTATGATGTAGACTATTTCGTAAATATTTCTACTGACAAAGCTGTTAACCCAACTTCAATAATGGGTGCGTCAAAGAGAATTTCAGAATATATTGTTCAGAATGCTGCTAAATTAGCACGTCAGAATCAGGTTTTTGTATCAGTTCGTTTTGGAAATGTCTTAGGGAGTAGAGGATCAGTAATCCCAATCTTTAAAAGTCAAATTGAAAAAGGAGGACCCATTACCGTTACTGATCCTGAAATGATTCGTTATTTTATGACGATTCCAGAGGCTTCACAGCTGGTACTTCAAGCCGGAGCTTTAAATCAAAATGGTGCTGTGTTTGTACTTGATATGGGTGAGCCTGTCAAAATTGTAGAAATGGCAAAAGATCTCATAAGATTATCTGGTTTAGAACCGGGTAAAGATATCAAGATTAAATTTACTGGAATGAGAGAAGGGGAGAAATTATATGAGGAATTGCTCACTGCTGAAGAAGGAACTACAATGACTCAGTTTGAAAAGATTATGGTAGCAAAAAAGAGTGGTTTACCAGATAAATTTTCTCAAAAATTAGATGACTTATTCCAAGTCGCTGAGCAAGGAGATAAATTTGCGATCAAAGAAATGATACATTTATTAGTCCCAACTTATTTAGGGCTAAAAAA
Source organism: Balneola sp. (assembly GCA_965267565.1). Classification (GTDB taxonomy): domain Bacteria; phylum Bacteroidota; class Rhodothermia; order Balneolales; family Balneolaceae; genus Balneola. The sequence continues at coordinate 1,166,525 of OZ254085.1, read as the reverse complement.
AGAAAATTTTAATTAGAATGATTGAAGAACTATTAAGGAAAATAAATTCAAAAGAATATAAAGTAGGAATAGTTGGACTTGGTTATGTAGGATTACCTTTATTATGGACCTTTCATAAAAATGGGATACCAACCATTGGTTTTGATGTAGATAAGAAGAAGGTTGATAATCTAAATGAGGGTATACCATATATTAAACATCTTGGAAAGGATATGATGAAAAAACTTTCCGATAGTAATATATGTGAGTCAACTACAGACTTTACAAAATTAAAGGATGTAGATGCCATCTTAATGTGTGTTCCTACCCCTTTAGACCATCATAGAGAGCCAGACATGAGCTATGTTGAAGAGACAACTAAAACTATCGGAGAGAACCTAAGACGGGGACATTTGGTAATATTAGAGTCTACAACATACCCTTTAACTACTGAGGAGCTTATTACACCTTTGTTAGAGGAATTATCAGGTTTGAAATCTGGATCTGACTTTTATGTAGCCTATAGTCCCGAAAGAGAAGATCCTGGAAATCCTGATTTTAATACTGCAAAAATACCTAAGGTTGTTGGAGGGGACGGAGATGAAGCTTTAAAATTGGCTCTTGCGCTATATGATACATCTATAGTTCAAACTGTACCTGTCCAAAATACTAAAACTGCTGAAGCCGTAAAGCTCACAGAAAATATTTTTAGATCTGTTAATATTGCATTGGTTAATGAACTAAAAGTAGTATATCAGTCAATGGGAATTGATGTACACGAAGTATTAGATGCTGCCTCAACTAAACCTTTTGGGTTTATGAAGTTTACTCCCGGTCCGGGACTTGGTGGGCATTGTATTCCTATAGATCCATTTTATTTAACTTGGAAAGCGCGAGAGTTTAATCAGCATACAAGATTCATTGAACTTGCGGGTGAGGTTAACACTAACATGCCTTCATATGTTATTGATCAAACTATAAAAGCTCTTAACAAGCATAAAAAATCAGTTAATGGGTCTAATATTTTGATCGTAGGTTTAGCATATAAACCCGATGTTGATGATATGAGAGAATCCCCGACATTTAAGCTTTTTGATATTTTAAGTGAACTCGGCGCAGAAATTTCTTTCTACGATAGTTACATACCTGTGATTACACCTACACGCGAACATGCAGAATGGACTGGAATGAAATCTATTGAATGGAATAAAGATTTAATAAAAGAATTCGATGCAGTAATCATTTCAACGAATCACTCAGATATAGACTATGACAAACTTGGAGATTGGTGTAATTGCATTATTGATACCAGAAATGCAATGAAAAATTATACTACTCAAAAAGAAAATCATATCTTCAAGGCATAATAAAGGAAGATTTTATGAAGATAGCTGTTGCCGGTACTGGTTATGTCGGGCTTTCATTAGCTGTATTATTGTCACAACATCATCAAGTCACTGCACTCGATATAGTTCAGGATAAAGTAGATCAAATTAACAATAGGAAATCACCAATTTCAGATCCTGAAATTGAAGATTTCTTATCGAATAACAAACTTGACCTCATCGCTACAACGGATAAACATAAAGCTTATAAGGAAGCTGAATTTGTTATTGTCGCCACCCCTACAAATTATGATGAACAAACCAATAAGTTTGATACGAAATCTGTAGAAGCAGTAATTCAAGATGTTATTGATATAAATCCTGATGCAATAATGGTGATAAAATCTACAATTCCTGTAGGTTATGTTCATTCGGCTAAAGAGAGATTTAAAACCTCGAATCTTTTATTTTCTCCCGAATTCTTAAGAGAAGGAAAAGCCTTGTATGATAATTTATATCCTTCTCGAATAGTAGTTGGTGAACGTTCCGAAAGAGCTAAGAAATTTGCTAAACTACTGGTTGAGGGAGCTGAAAGATCCGAGAGTGAAATTCCGGTATTATTTACAGACTCTACCGAAGCGGAAGCAATCAAGCTGTTTTCTAATACCTATTTGGCTATGCGGGTGGCATATTTTAATGAATTGGATTCTTACTGTGAATCCCATAACCTAAGTAGCAGGCAAGTTATTAATGGAGTTGGATTAGATCCCCGCATTGGAGATCATTACAATAATCCTTCATTCGGTTATGGAGGTTATTGCCTGCCAAAAGATACCAAACAGTTGTTGGCTAATTTTCAGGATGTTCCAAATAATTTAATCCAAGCTATTGTTGATGCTAACCGGACCCGTAAAGATTTCGTGGCTCGGCAGATTTGGAAGAATGACCCTGAAGTGGTAGGCATATATAGATTGGTAATGAAAGCTGGATCAGATAACTTCAGGCAATCAGCCATTCAAGGAATTATGAAAAGGATAAAGGCAAAAGGGATCGAAGTAGTAGTCTATGAGCCTTATCTTAAAGAAGAAGAATTTTACCATTCTAAAGTGATTAAGGATCTGGATGAATTTAAAAAGGTATCAAATGTAATTGTTGCCAATCGTATGGTAGATGAAATCAGGGATGTTGAAAACAAAGTTTATACCAGAGATCTTTTTGGTAAAGACTAATGAATAATATTAGGTTTTCAGTAATCGGATTTGGAAGAATAGGTCAACGACATGCTAAAATTGTACATGAATATCCACATTCTGAATTAGTTTCGGTAGTAGATGTCAAAGCTGATCAATTTGAAGGTTTAGATTTATTTAAAACTCAGCCTCATAAGTACAATTCTTTAGATGAATTTTTGGAAAAAGACAAAAATGAATCTGATGTAGTAAATATAGCTACACCAAATGGTTTTCATGCGGAACAAGCCATAAAGCTTTTAAATGCTGGGTATCATGTAGTAATCGAAAAGCCAATGGGTCTTTCAGTTGAAAGTTGTGAAAAAGTTTTATCTGCTATGATTGAAACCGGAAAACAAGCCTTTGTAGTAAAACAAAACAGATATAGCCCACCTTCTCTCTGGTTAAAAAAAGTGATTTCAGAAAAAATAATAGGTGATGTATTGATGGTACAAACCAATTGCTACTGGAATCGTGATGAGCGATATTATTCTAAAAGTGATTGGCGTGGTACTATAGACTTGGATGGTGGAGCTCTATTTACTCAATTCAGCCATTTCATAGATCTTTTATATTGGGTGTTCGGAGATATAAAAAATGTATATGCTGTTATTAAAAACTTTACACATCCCGAACTTCAAAATTTTGATGATTCGGGATTCGCTCAATTTGAATTCCTAAATGGGGGAATCGGAAGTCTGAATTATTCAACATCATGTTGGGATAAAAACATGGAAAGCAGTATTACAGTGCTTGGCACTAAAGGTAGTCTGAAAATTGGAGGCCAATATATGAATGAGATTGAGTATTGTCATATTCAGGATTATAGGATGCCGAAGCTTGAAAAGACTAATCCGCCTAATGATTATGGTCCTTACAAAGGTAGTGCTGCAAATCACCACTATGTAATTGAGAATGTAGTAAATGCTTTAAAAGGCAATAAGTCTGCAACAACTAATATTTTTGAAGGAATGAAGGTTGTTGGATTTATTGAAAAGATATATAGGGCTGGAGAATTTTTAAAATGAGTAACTATTATAAACATGAATCTTCCATTGTAGAAGAGAGCGTGGAAATTGGGACTGGTACAAAAATTTGGCATTGGGTACATGTGATTTCAGGCGCTAAGATTGGGAAGGATTGTGTTCTCGGACAAAATGTATTTGTTGGAGGAAAAGCTGTGCTTGGAAATAATGTAAGAGTACAAAACAATGTTTCTATATATGATAAAGTTGTTTTGGAGGATGACGTATTCTGCGGACCTTCTATGGTATTTACAAATGTCGTTAACCCCAGAAGTCATGTTAACCGACGAGAGGAGTATAAGAAAACAATAGTGAAGAGAGGAGCATCAATCGGGGCAAATGCTACTATTATTTGTGGTAACAACATAGGTAGGTTTGCATTTATTGGAGCAGGGGCTGTGATAACAAAATCTGTCCCCGATTATGCACTTGTAGTTGGTAATCCGGGCAAGCAAATAGGCTGGGTTTCTAAATCCGGAGTAAGACTTCATTTTAATGATTCGGGTTTTGCTACTTGTAAAGAAACGGGTGAAAGTTATTCCTTAAAAGATGGAGTAGTTTCATTACTTTAACCTTTTTCAACACTTACATCATTCATTACCTTTCGTAAACCTTATTAAAAAATTGATATATGATTCCCTTGTTAGATTTACAAGCTCAATATAACTCAATTAAAAACGAAATAGATGAGAGCATCCACCAAGTGCTTGATTCTCAGTATTTTATAATGGGTGATGTGGTAAAGAGTTTTGAGAAAGAAATAAATAATTATATAGGAAGTAATTATGCTTATGGGTGTGCATCAGGATCTGACGCTCTATTACTGGCATTGATGGCTGTTGATATTGGTCCGGGAGATTATGTGATTACTTCCCCATTTACTTTTTTTGCAACAGCAGGAGCTATTTCAAGATTAGGCGCAACACCAATATTTATTGATATTGAATTCGACAGTTTCAATATAGATCCATCTAAAATCAGAGAGTTCTTAGAAGGAAAAAGCGATTTAGCAAAAAAGACTAAAATACCGACTGATAAAATTAAAGCGGTTATCCCTGTACATCTTTATGGTCAGATGGCAGATATGGATCCGATCATGGAAATTGCTAAAGAATATAATTTGTATGTAATCGAAGATGCAGCTCAATCTATTGGTTCAACATATAAAGGGAGAGACGCCGGTACTATAGGTGATTTCGGATGCTTTAGTTTTTTCCCAAGTAAAAATCTTGGAGCTTATGGGGATGGAGGTTTGATTACAGTTAAAGATGAAGGGTTTGCTGAAAAAACGTCTGTTTTAAGATTACACGGTGCAAAGCCTAAATATCATCATAAATATGTAGGCATTAACAGTAGACTGGATGCAATTCAAGCGGCTATTCTGCGGGTAAAACTAAAATATTTATCTGAATGGTCAGATCGCAGAAACCAAATAGCAGATGAATACAATAAATATTTTTCAGAACTTGGTTTAGTTTCAAGCTATTCAGGATGTTCGCAATGTTCGACTTATAATAAATGTGAACTACCGGAAAATAAAATTGTATTGCCTAAAGAAACAACAGGACGCAACCAAGATGACGGTTTTCATATCTACCATCAGTATACGATTAGAGTAAAAAATAGAGATGGTTTGTCTGAATATCTTAAGAGAGAAAATATAGGTAATGCCGTTTATTACCCTGTTCCACTTCATGTGCAGAAGTGCTTTTCAGAACTTGCTTACACTGATATGGATTGTCCAAACTCAATGTGCGCTAGTCAACAAGCAATTTCATTACCTATATATCCAGAACTGAAAGCAGGTGAAATCAAAAAAATTGTTAATACAATTTCAGATTTCCTGAAACTATAAATTACTGATTGTCTCTCCTTATTTGGAAAATGGTATTGGTTACAATTGCAGCCATAGAAACTATTGTAGAATAAATTGCTATTCTTTCTCCTGGACTAAGTTTTGGTTTTTCCGGTTTAGTTGGTACAATTATTCTTGACCCGGGTTCAACCTTAGGATAGTTTTTTATAAATAAAAACCTTCTCATCCTTTTTACTTCCCCGTTCGCATATTGAATATAAGCTTTATTCTTTGCGGCGGAATCTGTAGTGCCGCCTGCTGAATTTAAATAACTCCGAAAAGACTTACCTTTATCAAATCTAATGTTGGAAGGTGATAAAACTTCACCATCTACTAAAACTGTTTCTAACTTTTTTGGAATAGATAGTCTATCTCCCGGAAGTAGTAATAAATCTTGTTCAGAATCTGGTGAAGCTAGTATTTCTTCAAGATCAATGGCAACAACATCAGTACTGTCTGATGCCCTTGGGCGATTCAGAGTAGCACCTTTTAAGTAAGCATACTCTGTAATACCTCCTCCTGCTTCAACGAGATCGGATATTGTAAAGCTTCTATTTTTGATTGAATATGTGCCGGGGTAAATAACCTGACCATTTATAGAAACACTTTGTTGTACTTCATAAGTAGGAGATTTCCTGATGTAAACCTGATCAAACGGTTCTAATACAAATTCAGGATTAGAATCATTAAGTATTAATCCATTTTTAATATCAATTTCGAATACTTCTGCCAACTCATTCCGAACCATACCCGAGCCATCATCTAAAATTCTTCTCGAAATATTTACATTGTAAGTGGCGGCACCATCTTTAAATCCATTAGCCTGAAAAACTAAGTCTTCTAATGTCATATCCTCCAAATATGGAAAGGTACCCGCATCTATTACTTGACCAGAAATAGTGACCGTACGATTTTCTCTTAAATCAAAAATAGATGAAATTTTTACGATGTCATCCTTTTCTAATTTAATGTCTTCTTCATTATCAGAGTTTAATACTTCATTTAAATTAACCGGAATAGAAGAAACTGTATAATCCGGATTGGTACGATATATTATAGCGCGATCTAAAAAGGCATCTCCCATTAACCCCTCTGCACTCTTAATCAACTCAGTGAGAGTAGGATTTTCTTCCAATTGGTATTCTCCTTCTCTGAATACAGCTCCCTGTATTTCTACTCTGTTTTCATAACGATCTAAAACCCTGCCTATAATAAGCTGATCACCACTTTTTAGTACAGTATTTTTTTCTTCGGGGTAATCTAACTCAACAATTGCTCTTTGGAATTCAGTATTTCTTCGAATTTTAATCGTTTTGGTATAAGCCACGTGGTTAAACCCTCCAACATAAGAGAGAAGATCCTGAAAAGTTTCACCTTGCTTCGTTTCAAACAGTCCTGTTCTTTTAGTTTGTCCTGTAACAGATACTCTGTTTAAGTAGGGATCCACTTTAATAATGTCCTGATCCTTGAGTACTATATTATCGCTTTGATCACCTTTAACTAAGAAATCATAAACATCTACAGTAGCTATAATTTCATTTTCTCTAAGTACTTTAATATCTCGATAAGTTCCGTTACTTGATGGCCCTCCTGCAGCATATAAGGCATTAAAAACGGTGGAAAATGAAGATAGATTAAAAGTTCCCGGAAGTTTTACCTCTCCTAAAATGTGTATTTTAATCGTTCGAATTTTTCCTAAAGTAACTTGCATAAAAGTGTTTGGGTTATCCCCTTTTAACCCGGAATAAATATTAGAAAGCCTATTTTTGAGAAGTGAGGTAGCTTTATCGATAGAAAGACCTGAAACTTGTATCGGACCTACATTACTAATTTGTATTAAGCCTTCAGGAGAAACAGTGAGCTCATAATTATTTTCTGCTGCACCGTATATATCAATAATTAACTCATCACCGGGTCCTAATATATGATTCTTTGGAGTAGGTATGTTTTCAGATGGCTCAAAGGTTAAGTTTCTGTTAGAAAATAAGGATGATCCAAAAATTGACTTTTCAGTATCTGATTGTACTATGGTCTGAGCACGGGATGCTCTCGTTTCATCTGCGGAATCTCTTAATCTTTCCTGATTAGAATTTATTGATGAAGCTGGATTATTACTTGTAGATCCAATTGATAAAAACCGTGATCTAAGTTTACTAACTTCAGATGAAGGCATTCCACGTGAAATAGCCAAAGCACTCAGTTCTTCAACAGATAAGCCTTGAGCTTGAGCTCTTTCAAAAATTTGTTGAATTTGAGTGTCAGATAGGTTGTCGGATTTTAAATTTTCGAAATCAATACCAGACAAATCTTGAGCATGAATAGATATTGAGAACATTATTAAAAATGACAGAACAAAAAAGAGTTTTTCTTTTAAAAACATTTATTATGAGAATTCAATTCTTGAGTAAGTTTCTAAAATAAGGTAAAATAGAATTAAAAATAAGCCTTTAACTATTTCTTTATTTTAATGAAATCACCACTTGCTAAATTTGTTTTAAAAGCACTGGGCTTTTTCTTAGTCTGGTATATTATTTATGATCTATGGTTGTTACCAGCTGGTCAACTTGATGAATTTCTATCTTTAAATATAATTGGAAATTCAGCAGGTATACTAAATTTATTCGATTATAATATATTTTTATTCAATCGTATTATCGGAATTGAAGGAACTGCAGGTATCGAGGTTATTGACGGTTGTAATGGAATTGCTGCGATAGGTCTTTTTATTGGGTTTATGGTAGCTTATCCTGGGGAGTGGGGAAAAAAGTTAAGCTATATAGTATTGGGTATAGCTACCATATACATTGTTAATATTTTAAGGATATTAGTTTTGGTAATAACCCAGGAAAGCAACCCAGCCTTATTTAATATTATGCATGATTATACAACTACAGGGGTATTTTATTTCGTTATTTTTGGACTTTGGATGATATGGGCTAACAGCAATGAGTTAATCACAAATAATGATTAAAAAAATAGTTCATATCAGCATTTTTATTCTATTGTATTTTACAATAGTGATACCATTTAGAAATATGTCGATGTCATATTTCAAAGAAACTGCAAAAAAAGAGTTTATACAGGATATAAATATTTTTCAAGACTCTCCCCGCTATTTTAGTGTTAGTTTAGGAAATGAGAATCGTGAATTTGTTGCAAGAGTCCCTTTCGGGATGAATTTTTTTATAGGAATTATAGGATTGATTTTTATATCTGCTACCAGAAAATTTTTCTTTATTGAAGTGGGAGTCCAAATTCTTTTCGGGATCATTATTTTTAGTTCTTTTTTGTATGGTGTGAAAGGTCATCCTTTGGCATTACAAATATCAGATATGTCCAGTATTTATTTTTTACCTCTTTCATCTCTTTTTATGGTAGTTTTAGGTTTTATCGAAAAGAAGTCTCTTTCAGAATCTCATGAAGCAAAAGCTAAAAGAACAGCATAAAACCTTATCGGCCATCCCGGAATTTCTTCAGTCAAAAAGAAGCACTGAGATTGGCATAGATTTGGAGTTGAATTCAGGATTTTATGTAGTGGGAGTTGGTAAAGCCAGCGTTAAAATGGCGATGAGCTTAACAAAACAATTTTCGGGTCAAATAATAGATGGAATTCTTATTGCCGGAGAACCAGTCTACTTTTCTGATCATATTCAGGTTTTTGAAGGTTCACACCCGATACCTGATAGCAATACTGTGGCAGCATCATATGAGGTTTTAGATTTTGCAAAAAAACTACCTGTTGGAGAAACGTTAATATTTTGCATTTCGGGCGGAGCTTCTTCCATGTTTTGTATTCCTCCTTTCGGAATTGAAACAGATGAACTTCAGGAATTATATCGGTTATTGCTGAACTCGGGTGCTTCCATTCACGAGATGAATGTTGTGAGAAAGCATGTTTGTGATTTAAAGGGAGGAAAATTTGGGGAAGAACTCCATCATCTGAATTTAATAACGTTGATTGAATCGGATGTTCCCGGCAATAACCTGAGTACCATTGGAAGTGGTCCCACTATCGCAGACTCATCTACCTATCAGGAGGCTATTGAAATTTTAAAACAATATGGAGTCTGGAACAAAGTGCCGATTTCTATTCAGGAGCATTTGATAGGTGGAATGGAAGGGTATATTCCTGAAAATCCCAAATTCGAAAAAGAAGTACATCCAGATCAGAAAATTGAATTATTATCAGGATTTGAATCGGTAAAAAGAAACATCATCAAATTTCTTGAAGAAAAAGATTATGAAGTTTGGATAGATACGGAGGCTTATTCAGGTGATGTTCGCTCGGTAGCTAAAAGAATATGTTCTAAAGCTATATCTGTTGTATCCGGTAATGAAGAATTAAAAAAACCTTGCGCACTCATATACAATGGAGAAAGCGAAGTAAAAGTTAAACCCAATGGAAAAGGAGGGAGAAATCAGGAGCTGGCTTTGATCGCTGCAATTTCTTTAGAGGGACAGCATTCAATTTCCATGTTAAGCATGGATACTGATGGGATTGATGGCCCGACAGATGCAGCTGGAGCTATCATCAGTTCAAAAACAACACTTGATGCAAGAAAACAAAAAATTGATCCTGAGAAATTACTTTCACAGAGCAATGCCTTTAAATTTCATGAACTTGCAGGAACTCATCTGAAGACAGGACCAACCGGGGTAAACTATATGGACTTACAGGTCGTACTTATTGATTAAAGACGAAATTAAGAATTAAGAATTCAAAATTTATAATTCTTCATTTTGAATTCTTAATTCTCAACAAATCCTTACAAAAAAATTAATCACTAAACACTCAAAACTCTTAACTTTAATCCATGATTTGGGAAAATCCACACTTACTTTGGCTTGGCTTGTTAATTCCGGTAATTGCGTTTGGGATATGGGCAATGTCTAAATCTCTGTCGAAGAAAAGGGAGCGTTTTTTCAATGAAGAACTTTTTAAATCCTTGCGAAAAGGATTTTGGAAAACAGGGGACATTCTACGATCCACTTTTGCTTTGTTTGGCTTAGCTTTTTTAATCCTGGCTTTTGCCGGACCTAAAATTGGTACTGAAGTTCGGGAAGTTAAACGCCAGGGTATTGACATGCTGATTGCTTTGGATCTTTCTGCGAGCATGAACGCAGAAGATGTCCGTCCAAGTCGTCTCGAAAAAGCCAAGTTTGAAATAAACCGCTTGATAGAAAGACTGAAAGGGGACAGGGTAGGTTTGGTAGTTTTTACCGGAGAGGCATATCTGCAAAGCCCGATGACTCTGGATTATTCGGCGCTTAAATTATTTCTGGAGATTGCCGATACCGATCAGATGCCCAGTTCAGCAACTGATTTCAAAGCAGCTATGGAAACTGCATTAACGGCTTTTCAATCTTTGGAAGAAAATGCTACAGAAGCAGCTAAGGTTTTGTTGATCATTTCAGATGGAGAAGATCATGGTCAATCATATCAGGAATCCCTACAGGAACTGATTTCGAATAATATTTATGTATATACGCTGGGAATCGGCACCGATCAGGGAACAACGATTCCAATCTATGAAGATGGCTCAGGCGATTTGATTGGATACAAAAGAGACCGATCAGGAAAGGTGGTAACAACTTCACTTCAAAGTTCAGAGCTTCGGGAAATCGCTAATAAAGGAAACGGAACTTATTACGCAATAGAAAGGGGTAATGATGGCATTGACGCTTTTCTTGCAAGAGTTGATGAGTTAGAAAAGGGAGAATTTTCAAGTCAGGAATACGCAGATTATAAAAATCAATATCAATGGATGGGAGCTCTTGCATTGATTTTTCTGGCTTTCGCCTACATAGTACCTACGTATCGAAAAGAAAATAATTGATGATTAAACTTTTTATTACTGATTTAGATGGTTGTATAAGTATGCCATTTATTCCTCCTAAATGGGATGTGATTTCGGAACTTAAAGAACTAAATCAGAAGAGTAAGTCAGATCCGACAATTCCTCCATTGACTATTTGTACCGGCCGACCAATGCCGTACGCAGAAGCGGTCTATCAATGGATGGGAATGTATAAGCCTTTTTTATTTGAAAGCGGAGGAGGTGTTTATGATATGAATGAAAACAAATTGCATTGGCATCCCACGTTTGATGAACAAAGAGAGCGGGAGCTTTCCGAGTTGAAAGCATTTTTAAAAGAGAATTTCATAGAGAAATACCCTAATACTATTCCGGAGTTTGCCAAGTTTACAGATTCAGGAATCATTAACCAAACTCCGAAAGTAATCCATGAAATGTATCCGCAGATAAAAAAATATGTGGAAGACAATTATCCGAATTTTGAAGCTCATTACACGGATGTTTCAATAAATGTAATTTCAAAAAGCACCAACAAGGGAGAGGGAATTCGGTTTTTATGTGAGCTTTTGGATATCGACCTCAGTGAGGTTGCTTTCATTGGAGATACCGGTGGAGATCGTCCGGGTCTTGAAATAGTGGGAATGCCTTTCGCTCCCTCGAATGGAAAAGATACTGTAAAAGAAGTGTCAGATGTTATGGCTGGAGAAGACGCCGAAGCAGTTCTTCAGGCGTATAAAAAAGTAATTGATCACAATCGTTCTTTAAAGTGAAAAGGGAGAGGTGAAAAGTGAAACTGACAAGTTAGTCAGCCTAAATGATGAATTTTACTTTTCACTTTTTACTTCTCACTCTTTTTTAGCTTCCTCTTTCCTGCAATCGCTTCAATAATTCAAAGTAGCGTTCGATCAATCGTTGATAGTCTTTGGAATATTTCGTGAAGTTAGGATCATTTAATCGGGATCGGATTTCTTTCTCCAGCTCCTCTAAAGTCATTTCCGGAGGAGTAGCTCTGTTATAGTCATCGGAGCGTTGAGCTTCCCGCTCTTTCTCTTCTTCATCGCGTTCCTGCATTGACTCTTCTGCATCCAGCATTCTGGTAAGAATATTTTGCTGACGCTCAATCAGTGTTGGGTCTACAGCTCCTCCACGAAGATCATTGATAGTATCTTCCATCTCATTGATCATCTTTTCGATTTCGCTTCCCAAGCGATCGCCTTCCAGGCCACCGTTACGCCTCATTTCCTCGAGTTGCTTTCTGATTCGGTTTTGTTGCTTTGCAATTTGATCCAATCGCTCCATTTGATCCTGAGATAATCGTTCTCCCTGCATATCATTGATCATTTGTTGGAGTTGTTGATTCAATTGCTGCTGATCTCCCTGCATTTGTCCCATCTGCTCCATCATCTGTTGAAGCGACGGTGAACCGCTTCCTCCTTGTCCGGAGTTTTGCTGATTCTGAAGTTGTTCAAGCAAATTAGCAATCATGAATGCAAGTTCGTTAATCCCTCCGAAAGCCTGGCGGGAAGCTACTGAAGAATTCCGCTGATTTCTTTCGGCCATTTGTTCGAGTGAGCGTTCAAGTCTTCGCTTAAGCTCAGAATTTTTAGTATTAATCTGATTTGAAAACTGTGGGATTGACTTAGAGAGTTCAAATAATGAATCAGCCAGTGATCCAAAAATCTGATCTACATTCCGTTGATCGCGGGCCAATTCTACATATCCCAAGCTACGGTCTTCAGTTTGCTGAGACAGATAAACCAAATCTTCCTGCTCTGTTGAAAGTGTGAGAAGTGAGGAAAGAATATATTGAAGTCCGGCTATATTGATTTGTTGTTGCTGTCCCGCCATAGATTTCATCATTGAACGGGTTTTCTGAGCAAGATTTTCGAAATTTTCCTGAAGGTTAGGCTGTTGGTTTTGTTGTTGCTGATTTTGATCTGAATTTTGATTCTGCTGCTGTTCTCCACTGTTCTGATTATTTTCAGATCCTTCAGAATTCTTTTCCTGATTTTTAAGCCACTCCTCGATTTTCTTTTTTATTTCATCAGATAATTCTTGCTGCGTTTCTTTTTGATAGTCAGAAACGGATTGCTCATTTTTATCTGATGTGTTCTCTGAAAGCTCCTCAAGAGCTTGTTCCATTTTTTCTATTTGTTCGAGATCCTGCTTTCGTTTGTTTTCAGCTTCCTGAGAAGAGGGAGGATTCTCAGATAATTCCTGCTCCTGCCGTGCCTGATCTTCAAAAGACTTGGCAAGTTTTTCCATATCAGACATCAGCTTAAGCTGTTTGAAAAGCTCAATAGTACGTTCAAGCCGTTTGCGATAATCTTCTTCATTAAACTCTACTTCCTCCATTGCTCGTCTCAGTTGCTCGGGAGTCATTTGTTCAAGATTCTCTCTGAGTTTTTGAAGAGCTTCCTGCAAAGCGGGGTCGTCAATCTCTTCCATCAGCTTTTTAAGCTCTTCATAGGTTTTCTGAGTCTCTTCACTCAAAAGATTATTTTCATTAAGCTCTTTTTTTATCTGATCAAATTTCTCATTCAACTCGTCAATCTTTTCCTGCACTTCCTGCTGCTTTTTCTCAGCTTCTTCGAGTTGTCGTCTGTTCTCATAATCGGGATTAGGATTTTCTTTCAGGCTCTCTTTAAATTCTTCATAGGTATTACTTAGCTCTTCAAAACTTTCTGAAACTTCATCCAAATCAGTTTCCACTTCGTCTTCTTTTTCATCCAGTGATTCAAAGTAATCCACTAAGGAGGGAACAGTTAAAATAATTACCTGAGACTGTGATTTTTTACGACCGTTGTAACCATCATTATCTGTGGACTCAATCCAAAACGAAAGTTCATCAAGTGGTGAAAGTTCAAGCTCTTCAAGATTCCACGAAAATCTTTGGAGAACTCCGTTTTGTGGTCGATCTAATCTCACGCTTCCAGAAACAGGATTTTCCACATAAGCTTTTTTCAACTCATATTTCAGAGTACTTCCTGTTATTCCAAAGTCATCGGTTGATTTATAAGTTATATCAAGATTCCTGGGTTCCACCATTTCAAATGAACGGTTGGGTTCTAACAATTCTACCACAGGAAATTCATCTTCAAGTGGCTCGATGATAAACTGAAATGAATTGGAATTTTGAAGGTCATTTTTGTCAGACATCAAGAAAGAAATAGTGTCTGCCTGAGTAACTTTTATTTTCTCTGAAAACTGGTCATCTATCGAAGTAAGAGAATCATTTTCGTTGAGAGAGGAATAGACAATTAAGTTGTCAATCTCCTTATTAAATAATCCGTTCAGGGAAATTTCTGAGCCTTGGTAAGCTCTTATTTGTGAAAAAGGATAAGACTGAATGGAAGAATCCAGCCGAGTATAAACGGGAGGATTTATAACCGCATCGAGTTGAGAAAATCTTGGACGGAGTTGCACATTGGCATCAAAAACTTCAGAAGTAAACTCATCCATCTTTATGTAGTACTGAAGATCATTATTCAGATTAAAAGGAATGGAAGAAAATCCCGCTGATGAGACATCCATATTTAAAGAACGGAATTCTTCTTCAGCTTCCGTTTTTACAAAAAGGCTGATTTCATTTGGAGTATCTGAGTTTTGAAACGATATGGAAGCAGAAAATGGCGAACCTTGTTCAAGCGTAACATCACCGGGGCTTACCGAAAAGGAATAGGGATTTGGTTTTTCAAAAGTTTGCCAGAATTGTGCGGATCGTTCAAGACCGCCGGTAAAAGAAAATCCTGTAATTAACAGCAGAAAAAGACCGACACTTGATATTCGCAGGGAATTTGTGTAGAAGTTAGTGATGGGTTGTTCTTGTTTAAACTCTTCCAGCTTCTGTTCAAAAACCTGAGGGTTTACTGAGGAAAGATTCTTTTCTATAGCTGCCTGAATAAGTTCTTTGTTTCCTCGCGTATCTGATTCCAGATCTAAATAATAATTGATTTCATCCAAATCCTTTGATCGTGAAAAAGAGTTAAGAAAATCTGAAAATGATCTGTGTTCATATTGTCGTTTGAGCAGAAAGAAAACACAAACGAAAAGTGCAATCCCTGAAAAAAGAAATAAAATTTTAGATGTGGAATTCAGATAAAAGTATTCCTCAATTAAAATCAGTGCTGCTAGAATGCTGCAAAGTGATAACCCTGCCCAAAGCAACCGACTAAGAAAAGCTCGTTTAGAAAGCTTTTCGAACGATTCTTTTAATGAGTTTTTTACATGTTCCGATTTTATGTCAGGAGTTTTTGAATCCATGTTCTAAGTAAAGAAAGTTCCAACAAACTTATTCTAAAAAACCGTAAATACAATCAATTATTGCTGATTAAAGATCAGAAAGGGTAAGAGACTGATCTACAGAAAACCGATGACCTTCTTTTTGTAAAGTGATAATCTCTTTGTAATAATCATGCTCAAGATAGAGATAGAAATTTTCACTGACAGCTCTCTCCAAAAAATCTTCTTTTTCTTTCAGAGTTTCTGCAGGATACATATCATAACCCATCACCCATGGGAGCGGAACATGAACGTGAGTTGGCAACAGATCAGCTACAAAACAGATTTTTTTCTTATCAGCTTCGATCAGCGGAAGTTGTTGCCCGAGTGTATGTCCGTTTACTATAATTGCGGATAATCCGGGTTCGTATTCATGATCATCATCAACTAAATTTAGCTTAGCCGTTTCTTTTAGCGGATTGATATTCTCCGGAAGAAAACTGGCTTTTTCGCGTGCATTAGGATCAGTCGCAGTTGCCCAATGCGCTTTATTCACATGATATTCTGCATTAGGAAAAGTGAATTGAGACTCGCCATTTTCATCGAAATAAGAAGTTCCTCCGCAATGATCGAAATGAAGATGGGTAAAAATCACATCGGTCACATCTTCAAATGAAAGCCCATGTTCTGCAAAAGACTTTTCCATGTTGTGTTCCGAAAAATCAACCTGGTAAATATCCATGAGTTTTTCACTGAACTTGGTTCCAACTCCGTTATCTATCAAATAAACTTTTCCTGTAGCATTGGATTTGATGAGCAGACACCGCATGGTCATCTGAATTCGGTTTTTCTCATCAGCAGGAATTCCTCTGCTCCAAAGTGTTTTTGGAACCACACCAAACATAGCACCACCATCGAGCTTGAAATCTCCGGTTTCTATGGTGTATAATTCAAAATCTCCGAGAACGGTTTTAGATAAGCTCATAAATTAATTAAGTAATACAATTTGATTATTATGATCGAAAAATCTCACCGAGTACCAACTCAGCAACTTCTTGTTTGGTTCCTTTAAATTCTTTGGAAGAATCTTTTCCTATCAAATGTACGTGATTGGTATCAACTTCAAAACCTGAACCATCATCAGAAAGTGAATTCGCAACAATCCAGTCGGCGTTTTTTTTGGAGAGTTTTTTCGTAGCATTTTCAATCAGATTTTCTGTTTCCATCGCAAAACCTATCAATGTCTGATTAGCTTTTTTATTCTCACCCAACCAAGCCAAAATATCCTGAGTTTTTGAAAGTTTGATGGAGTCCGAATCCGTGTCTTCCTTTTTTACTTTATGTTCATGAGTTTCAGAAGGAGTGAAATCAGAAACTGCCGCCGCCATAATAATGATATCAGCATCCGCTTGTTTTTGCACAGCTTCAAAAAGATCTCCAGCACTTGTAATTGCAGTTGAATGAATTCCTTCGGGAACATTGGCGGTAACCGGGCCGTGAATCAATTTCACTTCAGCTCCCAATCTTCGTGCAGCCTCTGCCATTGCAAATCCCATTTTTCCTGAACTTGGATTGGAGATGAAACGAACGGGATCAATAAATTCACGAGTTGGTCCTGCAGTTACCACTACTTTTTTGCCTTTCAAGGGACCTTCAATGGAACCAATAATTTCAGATGCTTTATCCAAAATATCTTCAAATTCAGGAAGACGCCCTTTTCCTTCAAGTCCACTGGCAAGAAATCCGGTTTCCGGTTCCAAAACGTGATAGCCAAAATCCTGAACCTTTTTCAGGTTCTCGGTTACGGTAGGCGATTCATACATTTCACCATCCATCGTAGGACAAATCAATAGCGGGCACCTCGCTGCCAGCACAGTACTGGTCAACATGTTGTCTGATATTCCGGAAGTAATTTTTGAAAGCGTATTCGCTGTGCAAGGTGCGATTACAAAAAGATCAGCCCATTCGCCCCAATTAATGTGACGAGTCCAGTCGGTGGATTGCTTATCATCGGGGAAAATTTCTACGGCTACTTCATGCTGAGAAAGGGAAGCAAAGGTCTCTAAACCAACAAAGCGGGTGGCTGATGGTGTCATGGTAACACGTACTTCAGCTCCCGCTTTTTGAAATTCTCTTAGTAAAAAAACAGCTTTATAAGCTGCAATTCCTCCGGTTACGCCGAGAATAATGCGTTTTCCGGAGAGCATTATTATTCCTCAGTTTCAGGTCTTCTGAAATAGGTATTGCCTTCTTCCATTTCATTAACAGCACGTTGTACTGCGTGAGGAAGCTTTTCGAAAGCTTTGGAAATATTTTCCTGCTCTTCATTGAAAGAAAACTCATCTTCGTCTTCAAAACCTTCGAAATATTGTAGCTTTTCATCCAGCTCCATTTTTTCGTTAGCTGCAATCTGACGAGCTCTCTTTGCCATGATCACCAATAACTCATATTTGTTACCGGTGGTTTTTTTCAATTCTTCAATATCTAATGTGCGAATTGGCATTGTATCTAATTTGAATTCATAAATTCGGTTACAGCTTCTTTTACCTGAGCGTAAGCTGTTTCCAAATCATCATTAATAATTATCCGATCAAACTGATCGGCGTAAGTAAGTTCTTCTTTTGCACGTTCTAATCGTAAAGCCAGAGTTTTATCGTCTTCTGTGCCTCTGCTGATTAAACGCTGCTTCAATATGTCAATCGAGGGTGGCTGGATGAAAATGCTCAGACAATCATTTCCGTAAATGGTATTAATATTTACAGCGCCTTTTACCTCAACGTCAAGCAAAATAAAATACCCTGATTTTAGATTTTTATCAACTACTGATTGCAGGGTGCCATATCGCTTCCCACCATAGAATTCTTCCCATTCCAGAAAGTCGCCTGAGTCAATTTTTTGTTGAAATTCCTCATCAGATAAAAAGAAATAATGCGTACCGTCAACTTCACCTTCACGAGGAGGTCTTGTGGTTGCAGAAACCGAAAACTTCAGATCCTCAAAATCTTCAAACAGTCTTTTTGCAATCGTGCTTTTTCCGCCACCACTGGGGGAGACTAATATGATTACTTTACCTTTTTTCATAGAAATAAGATGTAAGAAATAAGATGTAAGAAAGTGTCTTAAGTCTTACATCTTATTTCTTAATTCTAATTACTCCACGTTTTGTATCTGCTCTCGAATTTGCTCCAGTGTTTCTTTTGATTTCACAATATGGTGCGCAATTTCGGAATCATTTGCTTTAGAGCCGATGGTGTTCAACTCACGGTTCATTTCCTGAGATAGAAAATTAAGTCTTCGTCCGGCAGGTTCCGGTTGTTCAATCGCTTCCAGAAAGAATTTCAGGTGAGACCGCATCCGAACTACTTCTTCCGTGATATCCATTTTATCTGCGAGTACGGCAACTTCTGTTTCCAGTCGTTCTTTATCGAAATTCTCATCATCCATTAATTGATGGATACGTTCGCGAAGCTTATTTCTGATTTCTTCCACACGACCAACGGATACTTTTTCTACATCCTGAAGATTACTATCTATGCTTTTAATTCGTTCAATGAAATCGTTCTTCAATTGACCACCTTCCCGGGTTCTCATGGCAATCAGGTTTTCAAGAGCTTCATCCAAAGCAGCTAAGGTTGCTTTCCATTTGGTTTCAAGACTTTCTTCATCATCTTCTTTGGTAACAAATACATCCCCGAATGAAGTGATATTTCTGATGGTGAGCTTGTCGCCATTTATGCCGGCAATGGATTCAACTTTTCTGAGAAGCTCCGCATAAGCTTTTACTTTCGCTTCATCGACCTGAATATGTAATTCCCCTGAATCTGCCTCGGAAACATGAACGTTAATATTCAGTTTGCCTCGGGCAATTCTTTTCTGAACCAGTTCTTTCAGTTCAAGTTCTTTTTCTTGCAGGCGTTGCGGAAGACGAATCGATAAATCTAAATATCGGCTGTTGAGGGATTTTATTTCTACGGTAGCGGTAATGCCATTTTCAGTAGCCTCACCTCGTCCGAATCCCGTCATGGAAATAATCATACGAAATGGTAGATGAATTAAAATGAAAATAAAGGTACAAAAGTAAGCATCGCAAAGAAACCGCTTGGCTTATATTCAGTGATTCGTATCTTTTCGCTCACGAATAAAATTTTTAGATGAATATTCTCGGTATTTCGGCTTTTTATCATGATTCCGCAGCTTGTTTAATGCAGGACGGAAAAATAGTGGCTGCAGTTCAGGAAGAGCGATTTACCCGCAAAAAGCATGATCCAGATTTCCCAAAGAAAGCCGTAGAGTATTGCTTAGAAATTTCAGGTTTGTCGATTGACGAACTCGATGCCGTAGCTTTTTACGACAAACCATTTCTGAAATTTGAGCGACTACTGGAGACCTATCTCTCATTTGCTCCAAAAGGTGTTCGATCTTTCGTCACAGCTATTCCGGTTTGGTTGAAGGAGAAAATGTTTTTGAAGAAACTGATTTATGATTCGCTGAAAGAAGTCGGTAAGTATGAGAAATCAGAACTAAAATTGCTTTTTCCTGAGCATCATTTGAGTCATGCAGCAAGTGCATTCTATCCCTCAAAATTTGAAGATGCAGCAATACTTACGCTTGATGGAGTGGGAGAGTGGGCAACAGCTTCCATTTGTCATGGAAAAGGGAATGAGATGAAAATTCTGAGAGAGCTTAAATTTCCACATTCATTGGGATTACTTTACTCAGCATTTACCTACTTTTTAGGATTTAAAGTGAATTCCGGTGAATACAAGCTGATGGGATTGGCTCCATATGGGAATCCTGAATCGGAATTACTTCAGGAATACAAAGAAAAAATAAAATCCGAGTTGGTGGATATTCGCGACGACGGCTCCATCTGGTTAAACCAGAAATATTTTAGCTACGCGACCGGACTCCAGATGGTGAATGACAAAAAATGGGAAGAATTATTCGGTTTTTCGAGAAGGGAGGATGAAGCAGAACTTCAGCCACACGAAGCCGACCTCGCATTGGCAATACAGCAGGTGACGGAAGAAATTGTCATAAAAATGGCAAGAACAGCCAAAGAACTGACGGGAGCAAATGCCATTTGTATGGCAGGTGGAGTAGCACTGAATTGTGTAGCAAATGGAAAACTTCAGAATGAAAGGATTTTTGATGAAGTGTATATTCAGCCGGCTGCGGGAGATGCAGGAGGAGCTGTCGGAGCTGCGTTGGCTGCTCATCACATTTATTTCGACAAAGAAAGAACTCCTGAATTTCCGGATAGTATGGAAGGAGCGTATCTGGGACCGGAATACCATCCGATTGATACAGAAAGAATGCTCCGAAAATATAAACCTGTTTATGAGCATTTAGATCAGAATAAATTATATCCAAAGCTGGCAGAATTACTGGATGATGGAAATGTGATTGGTTGGTTTAACGGTAGAATGGAATTCGGTCCCCGTGCATTAGGTGGAAGAAGCATCATTGCCGATCCACGAAAAACCGATATGCAGAAGAAATTGAATCTGAAGATTAAATACCGAGAGTCATTCCGACCTTTTGCTCCATCAGTTTTAGCAGAACACGCTTCAGAAATCTTTGATTTGGAATCTGATTCGCCATACATGTTGTTGGTTCAGCCGGTTAAAGAGAAATTCAGAAAAGAGATTCCGGAAAATTATCATGAGTTACCTTTAAGGGAAAAATTGGCAATTGAGCGGTCTGACTTCCCGGCGATTACTCATATTGATTTTTCAGCCCGGGTTCAGACGGTTCATAAGGAAACAAATCCCGAATATTGGAGACTGATCAATGCATTTTATGAGCGAACAGATTGCCCGATGGTTGTGAACACGAGCTTTAATGTTCGTGGAGAGCCCATTGTTTGTACTCCTGAAGATGCGTACCGATGTTTTATGAATACAGAGATGGATTATCTGGTAATTGGTGAGTATGTTTTCGATAAGAAATCTCAGCCTGAATGGACTGAAAAAATAGAATTTGATAAAGATTGAGGAATACATTCAATTAATTAGGTCATCCTGAGCGAAAGCGAAGGATCTTGTCGCGTACTCAGCAAGATTCTTCGGAAGTATCCTCAGAATGACTATGTCATTTAAAAGAATATGGATTTACTAAAAGATTTATGGCAGTTTATGAAAGAGCGGAAGAAATTCTGGTTAGCTCCGGTGATTTTTGTACTTCTGCTACTTGGATTTTTAATTGTGATCGGAGGTGGATCGTCCATTGCTCCGTTTATTTATACGTTGTTTTGATTACAGCTAATAAAATAAACTCTTCAGAATATCAAAATCCGGATTCCTTCCATAGGAATGCCTTCGGCTCTGCATTCGCCGGGGAATGACTTTTTCGAAAATGAATCTGTAATAGATATATAGAAAATGCTTCCAAAAAGAGATCTTGAATTCATAAAAACCGATCCTGAAACACCAAAAACACAGTTGGTGATAGTAGTCGGGTTACTGGTTATAGCCGCTATTTTTGATAATGAGTACATCGCTTATGCAGCTTTGATCATTGGACTGGTTTGTCTGATCATAAAATCAGCCGGTGATTTGATTGTTTTTGGATGGTATAAATTGGCGGAGCTATTAAGCAGAGTGATGAATCCGCTGATTCTGGGACTTCTCTATTTTACATTCATTACTCCAATAGCTCTTTTATTTCGATTATTTGGGAATGATCCATTAGCACTTAAAGAACAAAGAGGGAGTATTTTCGATTTTCGGGAGCATACTTATTCAAAGAAAGATTTAGAGAATCCCTGGTAAGTCATTTGTTTTGCAAATGAAATTCAAAATTAGAAATTAAGAATTTTGAATTTCTACTTATCCAACAATCGTCGATGATAATTTATCTGTCCCAAATGATAGCTCATGTGACTGTACAGATGCGTAAAGAAATATTCGAAACTCATTTGAAATCCAAAAGGCTCAAGAGGGTAAGCATTCCCAAAGTCTTCATCAGTCATTCCATCCAGAGTTTCTCTTACCGATTTGCGAGCAGATCGAATTCTTGAAATCAGTTCTTCTTTATCCACTCTGCCATTAAACTCAAATTCCCGATCTCTTACATAATCACTTTTATTGATTACGGAACCAAAGAAATGCTCGAGATTACCGGCAATATGAAGTCCAAGTGTTCCGCCGCTGTTATTTATACCGGATTCTTTGATCCAAAGATTTTCGTCATTGGTATATGCAAAAATCTCGGATTCCAGTTTTTCGAAATCACGGGCAAATAATTGGGAGAGTGTTTCAGGATTCATAATAGTTGTTTTCAGTTAAAAATTTCCAAAAGAAATCTTCATTTTTAAATACAATTGATACTAAAACTTTATGCTTAGATTTATTTTCGAATATATTTATATCTATTACATAGTTTATATCAACTTTATTGATCCAATCTTTATTTTGGAGTTCAATTAACAAGCTATCATTACCTGAGTAGTTATGGTTAATAAGTCCCACCTTCTTAAATTTATCTAATCGGTTAATTATATCTTTAGAATTTAATTGGATGGCATATTCAATATGACTGCCAAGATTACACATCTTTCCTTCACCTATTGTAACTTTTTGCTGTGAATAGACAAAAATTGGTAAAAAAATAAATGCTGTTAAAAGAATTTTATGCATTTTTCTCCTCTACTTTTTTAAGGCTTATGGCATTGGCGCAATATCGTAAACCGCTGGGTTCAGGTCCGTCCGGGAATACGTGACCAATATGGGAATCACAGACATTGCAGGTGAATTCCACCCGAACCATTCCATGAGAATTATCTTTATGATATGCGATCACATTTTCTTTAATAGGCTGAGTAAACGAAGGCCATCCGGTTCCGCTCTCAAACTTTTCATTGGCATCAAACAACAGTGTATCGCAACAGACACAGGAATAAATTCCGGGATCAAATTTACTGCATACATCACTGGAAAAAGGTCGTTCGGTACCTTTTAATCGGGTGACCTGAAATTCTTCAGCCGAAAGCTCTTTTTTCCACTCTTCATCACTTTTTTCAACTCTGCGATCAGGTTCAGGATTGCCATTGCGTGCGTAATTAAGCACATCAAGCCATTTAATCATAATCTTTTTCTTTTAAGAACGGGGATTGAGGGGTTAAAGTAAATAGGGTCCGTTATAAGTATTGATGTTCTGAATTCATATTAGTTTCGAAAAAGTTGATTGGTCATTCCCACACGAATCCAGGGAATCTGGATTTCAAATTAGGTTACAACTCATATTTAACGATCCAGATCGCCTGCATACGCCGGGCTATGACAGCTTTTTACTCAGAATTTTAAAAACATCGTTAAATCTCAACCGGTCTCGCAACCATAATTCCGGTATTCTTGGAATCAGGTTTCAAGAAAGAAGTGATTGGCTCATCAGAAATTTCCACTTTTAAATTGGATTGCGAAGCATGAAGTAAGTGTAATTTCCCATTTTGCTCCACTAATACGCCTACATGAGCTACATCCAATCCACCAATGCTGGTTGTTAACCCTATGATGTCACCTTCTTTGAGCAAATGCTCGTATTCAGCGATTTTCTCTTTGGGCAGGTAGTAATAATTTTTACTGTTGATTTCCGCTTCCTGTTGTTCGATTACGGAAACATAATCCGGATTTTGCTTCAGGTGTTTGTAGCTGTCAGGATTAGAGCTCATAAAACTCACTTTATTAGGAAACGGATTTCCGAAACTGTCCGCGGGAGTACTTACCAAATTATTAGCCTGATTGTTATAAATCCAATCGCTGAAATAATGGAGCCGGGAAGGATATTCGTTTAACTCACCATCTCTGTAACGGATTTTTTTAATTTCAGTAGCAAACTGTTCAAACGTCTGATTTTCTGATTTCAGTGTTCGTGCCAAAGCCAGCAGGTTTTCAGCATAAGTGGTGCAATCCAACTCCCTAAGATTGACAATCAGTTTTTCTTCCTCGTTTACTTCTAAAGTATGAGCTACATACTCATTACCGATAAAGTATTTACCGATCTCCGGAATCAGCGTTGCAATCGGCTTGTCAGATTCATCTTTATATTTAGCAAGAATATCCCCAAAGATTTCAGCGTCTTTCTCAGTGTAAGAAATCTCGGAAAGTTGAACTTTGGGTTTTTTCTCTTTTGTCTTCTTTTGGACGCAGGCTTGAAGTAGAAAAAGAGCTCCAGCGATAAATAAAATGTTTTTTTTCATAATGAATACTTCCAGTTAGTTAGCAGTATGGACGCGATTAATCGCGTCCATACTGCTAACGTTCTCACTTTTCTAAATACTCAAACAACAAATCTCAGAGTAAATTTATTACTTTTTTGGCGAAAGCTTGTGCTTCTTCTAACGAACTACCTTCCGAATAAATTCTGATGATAGGTTCGGTATTTGATTTCCTAAGATGAACCCAACCTTCTTCAAAATCAACTTTTACTCCATCAACCGTATTCGGGTTCAGATCAGCATAACGGTTCTTAACAAAACCGAGAACTTCATCGGCGTCTTTGCCTAAGTCATCCAGTTGGATTTTACTCTTACTCATATAATAATCAGGGTAAGTAGCTCTGAGTTCTGAAGAACTCATTTTACTTTCCGCTAGATGTTGAAGCACGCAAGCAATTCCAACCAGAGCATCACGTCCATAATGTAAATCCGGAACGATAATTCCGCCACTTCCTTCACCTCCAACTACAGCATCTACTTCCTGCATTTTTTTGACCACGTTGATTTCTCCAACCGCTGAGCGATGGCAAATCTGATTGTACTTTTTTGAAATGTCATCTGCTACTCTTGAAGAGGAGAGGTTAGTTGCAGTAGCCCCGGGCTTTTTCCCAAGAATGAAATCAAAAACGGTAGCCTGCGTATATTCTTCGCCAAATAATTTTCCTGTATTATCCACCAATGCCAGACGATCAGCATCGGGATCGGTCACTACTCCAATGCTTGCGTCAGATTCTTTAACGAGATCGCAAATTTCGGTGAGGTGTTCCGGCAAAGGCTCAGGGTTATGTGGAAATAATCCGTCAGGAGTACAATGAATTTTACGCACAGTCTCAACACCCAATTTTTCAAGAAGCATAGGCACAGCTTCAGATCCGGCACCATTTACAGCGTCAACTGCTACCGAGAGGTTTGCAGATCGAATTACTTCAGGTTCAATAAAGGGAAGATCGAGAATTTCATTAATATGATGCTCGAGCAATGAATCATCAACGGTAATTTTACCGATCTCTTCATATTGTTTGTAATCAAACTCACGGGATTCGGAAATTTCGATCATTTCCTTACCCTGCTCAGCGGTCATAAACTCACTGGTGCTGTTCAGGAGTTTCAATGCATTCCATTCCGCAGGATTGTGACTTGCCGAAATAATGATTCCACCGTCTGCATTATGTTTCAGAACTCCCATTGCAACGGTTGGGGTTGGAACAATACCCACTTTTATCACATCGCAACCAACACTGGCAAGAGTTGAAGCAACGATATCTTCACAAATTTCACCGGTTACTCTGGAATCTCTTCCCAAAACCACGGTTCCGCCTTTCAGCCACGTTCCGTAAGCGGCGGTGAATCGTGCAAGATTTTCGGGAGTTAAATCGGTACCAAAAATGCCTCGGATTCCCGAGACTGAGATCATAAGTGCCATGTTAATTTCTTCTTTCTAAAATTTGTTGAAGTTGCATCATCCAGGGTTGAAGTCCGGGAAAATTAGGATTTATTTGATATGCTTTACGAGCGATTTCCATTGCTTTTTCGAACTGTTGATCGGTTCCGTAAGCGCCCGATAAATTGAACAAAGCCTGTGTATCTCTCGGGGAAAGAGAAACTGCTTTTTCAAGTAATGGAATCGCTGATTTCGCATTTCCGCTGTTCAATTCGATTGCCCCCAACATTTTATTGATGTAAGGTTCATCGGGATTAATTTTATACGCGGTTCTCAATAGAGGTTCAGCCTCCTGAAAATTATTTCGATCCAGATAAATTCGGGCAGCGAAAACGTACGGAGAATCATTCCAGGGTTGATTTCTGATCAATCCTAAATATTCTTCGATAGCTTTATCTAATTGCTTTGTTTTCTCATAGTGATCGGCAAGCTCAACTTTTGCACGATCCCAACCTAAATCTCTGTGCACTACATCAAATGCTAAACTATCTGCCACATCAATCGGTTTATATGTTTGTTGATAAGGAGCAGGCTTAGGTCCCTGAACAAAAGGAAATCCTTGTTTTAAGGTAGAAATCCGATGCCATTCAATTCGATCATCAAAATAGGTCATGTGCATTTTATCGAAATAATTTTCCCAGTCTTCATCTCTGACTTCGTAACGCAAAACTCCTTTTGTTTCTAAATCCTGGAGTATGACTTCGGAAAAAGTTTTTCCCATTAAAAAATATCCTTCTTCATTAGGATGGAGGTGTTCCAGCATCAGCCCAAATCCTGTAATTCCGTTTTCGCTGTTGTTTTTGAAAGCTTCATCTATCGGGACATACGTGGTCTGATCGAACTCATCAGCTTTTGTTTTTATAATTTGGTTGATTTCTGACGGAGCCCGGAATTTTAAACCGTCCAAATCTTTGGCGTACTCATATTTTTCTAAAGCTTCGGTATAATTTTCATCAGCATAAGCCCTTCTTCCTTCATTAAAAGTAGCAAGTGCAGAGGGTTGTTCTCCGTCTGCGATGTCAACGAAGGGTATGTGATCTTTGAGATTACTTGCCACACTTCCAACATAAACGGGAATGTCATTTTCCTCAAAAGTCTTGATGATTTCTTCCAGATTACTTTCAAACTGAATCATTGCCAGCTCATATTTTGGACTACCTAATTCTATAGATCTGGAAGCGACAATACGCTCCATCAAGGTTCCTGAAGGTTGCTCAGCATCTCCTGCAAACCATTGTCCAACATTTACGATCACATCTCTTAACCAAAGAAAAGTTTTGAATCGCTGAAGTTTCAGATAAAAACGAACAAATCCCGGAAATCCACCCAGATTTTCATTTGAACCAACTCCAAGTGCACCATAAAATTCATTATGACCTGCGTAAATCATTATAGCATCAGGTTTGTGTTCCAGAATTTCATCAAGCTGATCATACAATGTGTATGAGTTCACAGCAGAAACTCCCACGTTCACCACTTCTACATTTTTATCCGGCATGGCATCCTGAAGTACATCGTCAACTACACGCGAAAAAGTACCGTTGAAGCCATAGGGATACCCTGCAGCAGATGAACCGCCCATGGCAAAAACACGAAAGCTATTCTCAGGCTTTTCAGCCAGAAATACATCAATTGAAGGGTTTGGAATTACTTTGGTATAAAAGAAATACCGGGAAGCAAAATTAGGATTGGGAATTCGATATTCGGCAGTCGGAATATTGGGGTCTATAAAAAGGTCAGTGTTTCCGTGATAATTTACTCCACGTAAAATAACTTCAAGGATAACAAAGAAGAGTACGGGTATCGAAAAAGTGATGCCGTAAAAAAGGAGTTTCTTCTTTAGCGGAAGAGGTTCATTGATTTGGTCAATGAAGTCCTGAACTTCATTCTCTTCTGTATTCAGATCGGAGGCAATCTTCTTAGCACTTTTTTTCTTGTGGTGCTTTTTGATGTAAGATTTTTGTTTGTTGGTGAGCGCCATGCTAAGATCCCGGAAGCCATTTGGTTTCTTCCTGACCTGATTTTTTGTTCTCAAAGCGAGCAAGAACGAACAGGAAATCAGACAATCGGTTCAGGTATTTTACACACAACTCGGAAATCTCTTCTTCAGAAGCGCACTCAACGGTCAATCTTTCTGCACGTCTGCATACTGTTCTTCCCACATGAAGTTGAGCTCCCGCAGGTGATCCTCCCGGAAGAATAAAACTCTTTAGTGGCTCTAATGATTCTTCCAATTTATCAATAGAATTTTCCAGAAACTCAATTTCAGCTTCTCCAATTCTGTCAATTCTAACTTTTTTGGATGGAGGTGTGGAAAGGTCTGCTCCTAAAACGAACAATTGTTTCTGAACTTCAATGATCAAAGTTCGTGTATTTTCATTGATGTCGAAAGAAGTAACAACGCCAAGAACTGAATTCAGTTCGTCAACAGTACCATATGACTCTATTCGTTTTGAATTTTTTGGGACTCGCTGTCCCCCAAACAGGGAAGTTTCTCCTGAATCGCCTTTTTTTGTGTATATCTTCATAAATAATCTTTGCAGAAAAATAGGTGTTTAAGATCAAAGATTCTGAAACGGTTTGTATTCATTTTAAAACTACTGAACCGTTTGATGAAATTGACATGTCATCTCCCGGCGAATGCAGCACCGAAGGCATTCCTATGGAAGTGATCCGGATTGTTTTGATGCTAACATTCTTTGTTAAAGATCCAGATTCACACAAAGTGATGCCAATGGCACAGGCATACGCCGCGGAATGGCCTTGATTGAAATTAAATCGAGGTGTTGATGTAAGATGCTGTCCAAAGGATTCCTTTGGAGAAACAAGTTCAGCATGACCCGTCTATTCGTTATATTTAATACTATTAATAAATTATTTGTCATCTATTTAAAAACCTTTCCATGAATAAAAAACTTGCATTCACCTTTTTACTCTTTCTGATGATTTCAGGAGCGGCAAACGCTTTTCAAAATCCTGAGCCTGAAAACGGAGTAGAGCTTCTGCAACTGATGCATGACAAGTACGAAGGAAAATGGTATAAGAATTTCTCTTTCACACAGGAAACCATTTTCTATGGCAGAAATGAAAATATTGAACGTACTCAGATGTGGTACGAGGTGATGAGCTTGCCCGGAAAGCTGGCTATCAAGTTTGATAGCAAACAAAGTGGAAATGGAATTTTATTTAATGACGGGAAACAATACGGTTTTGCAAACGGACAGAAAATTCAGGAAACGGAACGAGTCCATGAGCTACTCGTACTTGGTTTTGATGTATATCATCAATCAACGGACAAAACTGCCAATCAACTCTCCGGTAATGGATATGATCTTCAAAATATGTACAAAGACGAATGGCAGGGCAGAGAGGTTTTTGTGGTCGGAGTTTCAGAACCGGATACTACCAAAGCGCAATTCTGGATCGATGCAGGGCGACTGGTTTTTGTACGGAATTTCACCATTGGCCGAGGAGGAACGCTGCAGGAAGTTCAATTCAACAAATATGAACCACTTGGTGATGGATGGGTCGCACCGGAAGTAATTTTCAAAGCTAACGGACGAATGGGCTTGTTAGAAAAGTATTCCGACATGAAAATTCCCGATACGGTAAATCAAGATATTTTTAATCCCGAAAAATTTGTTGAGGCAGAGTGGGAGTGATAACCTTATAGGTGTAATTTTTTAACCGCAGAGAGCGCAAAGAATGCAGAGTTTTATATAAACAGTAAATGCGCATGGCCATGCGCATTTACTGTGTGAACCGTTTCCGAAAGTTCAAACTTTTTTAAAATGGGTCATCCCGAATTTATTTCGGGATCTTTGTGAAGACTTTATACTAAAATCTTGCAATTAATTTAATCAAAGCGTTGACGTAAGATGCTGAAACAAGTTCAGCATGACCTCATTAAAACTAAGCCGAACAACTCGCTCCACCCAATACACAAAATTGTGCACAGTAAGGATGATTCAGATACACTTTCTGAAATGACTCTTCCAATGTTTCTCCCAGCTCAAATTGCTCATCATAAGCAATTAGTGTACAAGGCAGAACAACGGGTTTATCCGTTCCTTTTCTTTTTACAACCATCCGCTCGGTAGCACACATCTGATTATCCGGATGAACACTTAGAATATCCCAGCAATCGGTTGTGATTTCAGGAACGTCCTGAGTGGTAGTCATTTCAGGAAAAACTACAATGTTTTGTCCATCGGCTACTTGGATTCCAACTTCATATTTATCCAGCGTGTTTTGGTAACCTTGCAAAGCCTCTACTCGGGATTCATTGGCCAAAGAACGTCCGGCTACTGCCAGATTAAAACCCATTTTGCTGAGTTTGTTCATCGTAGTTAAAGTTCGATCGAAGGTTTTAGGACCGCGCTCGTGCTCATGAACTTCAGCGGTATGATGATCCAATGAAATTCTTAATGTTAGTTTTCCAGGATGACGTTTATTCAATCCATCCAAAACATCAAAATACTTGTCGATGGCACGGTAAGCGTTGGTTAAAACTAACACATCGAAACCTCTTTCCAGACAAAGTGCGATAATTGGAATAATATCTTTATTCAGGAAAGGCTCTCCACCGGTGAATGAAATCTGCTTTGTTCCTAATTCAAGGTCTCGGATTTCATTCAGGTAAGATTCTACTTCAGCAGTAGAAATATAGACCAATTCATCGTTGGTAGGAGAAGATTCGATGTAACAGTTTTTGCACTGCAGGTTACAACGGGTTCCGGTATTAAACCAAAGTGTTTCCAGTTTTACGAGTTCAACATACGCACGGTCTTCACCTTTTCCGGTGATTTCCGGTTTTACAAATTTCCCTTTCTTATGAAAATTCTCTTTGATTTCCTGTTCTTTAAGCGAAAAGGATTTTTTTTCTTCTAACAGCATGCAGCAGTTTCTTGTGAGTTTGAGTTATCTGTATCGAAAGGAGCGCTTCCTCCGCAACCTTCAAAAATTCCGTAGTGAGTGGAGAAATCTCCCCAAAAATCGAAGTGCTCTTTAAATCTTGTATCGTGTAACATCATATAAGTGTTACCACAAACTGGTTCTATTTTTCCGGTTTCAAAAAAGTGATGATCATCCAGTTCAAAGGCATCTTCGCTGTGCTCAATAGTTCCCTTGTAGCGGATAGCCTGTCCGTAATCTTCACAATCGGACTCCAGCTTCGGAAGTTTCATAAGGCGGTACGTGACAGAATAAAACTTAATGTTACCAACCTTTTTTTCAATACTTTCATCTTCAATAGTGATCATGGAAGAACTCATCGTGCGTGGATCCAAAAAGCCCACTTCTTTAGAGATATTCAGAAAATCATTCCAATATAAAGCCCCACTTAAGCATTCTCCGTAAAGAACGGGATCATCAACCAATTCCTGAGGAACTCTGCGATCAGCATATACATCGCTGAAATACATTTCGCCACCTTCTTTCAATAAATCGTAAGCGCCTTGCAGAACGGCTTTTTTGTCAGTAGCCAGATTGATCACACAATTAGAAACGATGAGATCAAGCGATTCAGGTTCAATTTCAAGTTTGCCGAGGTCTTCAATATTCCCTTTGTGGAATTCTACATTGGCGAATCCAAATTTCTCAGCATGATAATCTTTATGAGCGTTAGCAACCTGAAGTTGCTCTTTAGTCATATCTACACCAATAACCTTTCCCTCTTTACCAACAAGCTTACTTAAAACATAACAATCACGGCCGGAACCCGATCCTAAATCCAATACATTCAATCCCTCCAAGTTGTTTGGGATAGTTAAACCGCAACCATAATATTTTGCCATGGTTTCATCATGCAAAACCGAAAGTATGTCCTTGATATGCTGTGGATATTCGATATCGGTACAACACGCGTTAGTTTTTAAATCTTCCGAACTTTGGAGTGTTTCGCCGTAATAATGCGAAACTTCATCATGAATAGAACTTTTCATTTTTTAGAAATGATTTTAAATGTTAACCAATTGAAGATACCTAAATATTAGTACGTTGCAATCAAAAAATCGGATTGTTATAGAAATGTTAGATTCTATTATTGAAGGGTTAAATACCTGACTGATTTTAAAAATTAAGTCATCTCTCAGCGTATGTAGAGTCGAAGGCATTCCTATGGGAGATCCGGTTATAACTGTTAAAGACGGAAATTATCTTTGGCTCAATTTTTTTTAAACCCTAAGGTCCCATACGTTTGCTGCGGAATGACCTACAGTACTTATTTACAAGGTTGCCTTCAAAATATAATTCGGAATCATTCGGTTTGGAGGGGTGCTAACACCATAAAGCATATAAGAATTGTAATTTCCTCCTGTAAAAAACGTAATCATATCTAAATCCGGCCAGATGTTAATCTTTTGACCACCGTTTCCGGAAGCCATGTAGGAATCAAATCGATTTCCATCCACCATGATATATTTGTGTTCCCAAAGATATCCGAATTCACCATTGTTATACGTATTGAATGATTTTTTCACCCAATCTTCCGGGATAACTTGTTCCCCATTCCATTGTCCTTTGTTTTTATACAGAAGAGACCATTTCAGCATCTCTCTGGGAGTAAGAGATTTTTGACTGAATGTAGTAAGGCTGGATGCATCGGGAGCGAATCTCCATTCATAATTTTCTATTTCAAGTTTATCGAAAAGATTCTGTTTAGCGAATGTTTCTAAATCCTGATTAGTAGCTAATTCAATAAGTTTTCCAATAGTTAAAGCAATGCCGGTACAGTAGGAGGAATATGTTCCGGGTTCGTTTACCATGGGTAAATCAAGGGTGTATTTAACCCAATCCTCACTTCGCATCATCGCCATTTCATTGCCCTTGCTTCGGGGATTGTTATTCTCGCAATCCATTCCGTGTTGGTAAGTGAGAAAATCTTTTATAGTCAGATTTCTTTTTACTTCATCCATATTTTCAATTGAATCATATTCTTCATCGAAATAAGGTAAAAGTAGTTCGTTTTCGCTTTCAATAAATCCTTGCTGTATTGTGATTCCCATCAAGGTGCCGTAAAAAACTTTGGTAGCAGATCTTAGTTGATGTGGAGTTGTTTCATCATATCCATAGAAATATTCATCAAGAACCAGCTTATCGCTTTTGTAAATCAGGATACTGTGAACATCCTGATATTCTCCCTCTATGGTTTTGCGGACCATATCTAAAATCAGTTCGGGATTTTTAAATTCCTCATAAAAGCTTCCGGTTGATAAGCCATCATTTAGATTCGGAGGAACTTCATAAGAATAATTTGAAGCGTCGTTACCTAAATCCACTCTGGGTTCCATGCCAATTCTATCAAATTCCTTAGAAAGGAGCTGAAAACTATTACCTTCAACAGAGTATGCGGTTACATTATCTTTATAATCCCGATGAAAAGTGACTACGTCTCCCTGATTATTTCTAAAAGAATTTACTGAATCGTAGTAAAGAGGATACTTTGCATAATCAATAATTGCATACAACCTATTATCCATTGGGGAAGCCTGGAGAGTAAGTGTGTTTTCACCCTGATACTCGTAAAGTCCTTCGTAGTCTTTTAGTTTTTCAAGGAGATTATTCTGTGATGAAGCTGAGCAGGAAAGCAGAAGAAATGCGAACAATAAGGTTCTTAACATTTAAATAAAGAAATTGATTTAGTTAGAGTTACCGTCCAGAACACGTGCCGAAAAAGGAAAGGTTACAAACCATTTTACGGGGGGTGCATCGCCATGTACTCCTACTGTAAAATGAAAAACGATTATGTTTTCTTCGGTCTGACGGCTTTCAGTCCGTCTGACCGATATAACCGTTAGAAAAAATGCTATCCATCAGACGGGTTATCCGTCAGATGGAATTTGAGAAATCAGGAGCTTTTTTTTAAAAAAGTACGTTCTGATTTTCAAAGTACCGGTATGGGCGCATGACCATGCACCCAAGCTGGTAATGAGACTGAAAAATTTAAGCCAGCGCAAACACATCTTCTTCTTTGAAGTTGAGAAGAATTTCCAGAATTGGATCCATGGTATCGTGCTTCATTAATTCCATGCGGAGTTTTTTGGCATTCCGAATCCCTTTCAGATATTGCCCATAATGCTTTTTCATAATGATAACTCCATAACGTTCACCCTGATGTTCTACTGACATACGGAGTTGCTTCGCACAAATGTTCAGTTTTTTCTCAAGTGTAGGTTCGGGAAGTAGTTCTTCGGTTTCCAAATAATGACGGGTTTGTTCAAATATCCACGGATTACCAATAGCACCGCGACCAATCATCACTCCATCAACACCGGTTTCGTCAAACATTTTTTTAGCAAGTTCAGGTGAGGTAACATCCCCGTTTCCAATAATCGGAATTTCGAGTCCGGGAGTGTTTTTTAGTTTCTTCAGCCATTCCCAACGGGCATCTCCTTTGTATTTCTGACAACGAGTACGGGCGTGAACGGTTAGCGCTTTTACGCCGATTCTTTGCAACATTAGCGCCACTTCCTGAATCCTGATGGTATCATCATCCCAACCCAAACGGGTTTTAACGGTAACCGGGCGATCTGTGACAGCATCAACTACTGTGCCCGCCATGCGCTCCATCATATCCATGTCTTTCAGGCAACCGGCTCCGGCTCCGCGTTTTACCACTTTATAAACGGGACATCCAAAATTGATATCCACCACATCCGGGTTGTTATTCATGGCAACTTTGGCAGCTCCATGCATAGCTTCTTCACGACCACCAAAAATCTGTATTCCTAAAGGTCGTTCACTCTCATCATAACTCATTTTATGCATTGCAATATCAGAATCTCTGATCAATGCTTCTGAGCTGATGAATTCAGTAAAGACGATATCGGCTCCTTTTTCCCGACAAATTCTTCGGAATGGAGAATCGGTAACGTCTTCCATGGGTGCAAGGAAAAGCGGTTTTTCAGGTAAGGTAATCTCATCTATTTTCATGGCACTAAAGATAAGAATAGTATTTCGGAAATTTGAAGATGTTTACACAAAAGAGTTGTTAGTCATTTCATGGATTAACCGCTATATTTGAGTCTTTCAAACTTTCAAAAAATTCTAAAAAATATGTCACTTGGAACAAAGAGTATTGAAGAACTTCTTGGGGACGATGCTTCATTTTTGTTAAATCACACAAGCCAAACTATTAAGAAAGAGCGTTTAGTAAAACCTTCGGGCAATTACGTGGATGATGTGTGGTATCATTCTGATCGAAACAACCGTGTACTTGGAAATCTTCAGTGGTTGATGGATCATGGAAGGTTAGGTGGCACAGGTTATGTTTCCATTCTTCCTGTTGATCAAGGGATTGAGCACTCCGGGGGAGCTTCATTTGCGCCAAATCCGGATTACTTTGATCCTGAAAATATTGTGAAATTAGCAATCGAGGCAGGGTGTAATGGAGTAGCTTCTACATTCGGAGTTTTAAGATCTGTTTCAAGAAAGTATGCTCACAAGATTCCCTTTATCGTTAAGATCAATCACAATGAGCTGTTGACTTATCCAAATACGTTTGATCAGATTATGTTCGGAACCATCGAACAAGCGTACAACATGGGGGCAGCCGCAGTGGGCGCTACTATTTATTTCGGCTCAGAAGAATCTAACAGACAAATTCAGGAAGTTGCGGATGCATTTGCTTACGCGCATGAATTGGGTATGACTACCATTCTTTGGTGCTACACCAGAAATGGTGCTTTTAAAGTTGATGGAGTTGATTATCACTCCTCAGCGGATTTAACGGGACAAGCAAATCATATCGGTACCACTTTAGGCGCTGATATCATCAAACAAAAGCAGCCAACAAATAATGGTGGTTATAAGGCATTGAATTCAGGCGATTCGAGCTACGGTAAATTGGACGACCGCATTTATACCGAGCTAACTTCTGATCACCCAATCGATTTAACACGTTATCAGGTAATTAACTGTTTTGCAGGGCGCGCAGGATTAATTAATTCTGGTGGCGCTTCCGGTGATAATGATTTTGCTGATGCAGTACGAACAGCAGTTATCAATAAAAGAGCCGGTGGAATGGGCTTGATTAGTGGAAGAAAAGCATTCCAGCGTCCGATCAAAGAAGGTGTTAAGTTACTGAATATGATTCAGGATGTTTATCTGGATGAGGATATAACATTAGCGTAAACTTTCCGTAATTGAGGAAGCCTTGTCAATCTTTGGCAAGGCTTTTTTATATCTTGCACTTATTAAGTTAGTTGTATCAGCTTGGAAGCAGTAGATAAAACAAAACCGCAAAACTTTGTCTCAAAGAAATACTTAGTTATTTCCATAGGGCTCAGTGTTGCTACCATGGCCGGTGTAATTTGGTACACCTATACTCCCGGAGTGCTTGAACATTTGGTGCCAAAAAGGCTTCCCGGTTTATTCATAGCTCTCTTTGTTTCATTTCTAAGAATTTGGTTTTCGGCTGCAAAAATTCGGTTTTTAGCTGAAAAACAGATGAGTTGGTTCGCCTCATTTCGGGTTGTACTTGCCTGGGATTTTACCTCTGCAGTTTCTCCTTCTACAATTGGTGGCGCTCCAATGGCCACGTATGCTATGAGTAAAGAAGGGCTTCAGTTAGGTTCTTCTACAGCCATAGTTTTGTATGGAGTACTGTTGGATCAGATTTGGTTTGCAATTGCTATTCCGATTTTATTGCTTGCCGGAATTTTCTATGAAGTCGTTCCCCCTGAGATTGGACTTATAGGAGAAGCATCAATGGCATTGTTATACATAGCTTTACTTAGTTATGCGGGTCTGCTTGCCTATGGAGTTTTGGTAAATCCTGCAGCGATTAAAAAAGTTGTGTTGTTCATCTTTCGATTGCCAATTCTAAGAAAATACAGAGAGAACATTGAAGTAGAGGTCGAGAATCTTGAAGAGTACGCTCATCAGTTAAGAAAAAAGCCGTTCAGTTTTTTGCTGAAAGCTTTTTTTCTTTCCACGATGTCCTGGATTTGCAGAATTGCATTAGCAACAATTGTGATCCTGAGTTTATTACCCGCTCCTGAAATACTATCCTTTTTAAGAAGCCTGGCGATGAACTTAGCTTTTCTGGTGGTTCCAACACCCGGTGGAAGTGGGGGAGTGGAAGGTCTTTTCGTTCTGTTTCAGGGACCATTAATTTCAAGAAGTTCGTTTATAGGTCTTGCTGTGTTCCTGTGGAGAATTATCAGCTATTACATAAGTATTGCATTCGGTATGATGGCAACAACCTGGTACATAAACAGATCTGTAGTTGAAATTCAAAACAAAGACTGAGCGGTTTGGCTAAGCAAAAAATTCAGTTTGAATGTTCGAATTGCGGTCATCTTTCGCCAAAATGGAATGGAAGTTGCCCGAATTGTGGAAAGTGGAATACCTTTCAGGAAAAGTTGATTGATAAAAAGAAAGTAGATCATAAAGCTCAGGTAGAAGGATTAGAAGCTTCTTCGAAACCCGAGAAGATTTCTGAAGTGGAAACTTCCGAGGCTTCCAGATTTAAAAGTGGAATAACTGAATTTGATCGGGTTTTAGGTGGTGGGTTTTTAAATGGTGCTTACATTTTAATTGGCGGTGAGCCCGGAATCGGTAAAAGTACACTTACACTTCAGATTGCTAAAGCAAACCCCGAACTTTCTATTCTGTATTGTGCCGGAGAAGAATCAGCTACACAAATAAAACAACGTGCGCAGCGGCTGGGAGTTAGTTCTGAGAATCTTTTTATCTACAATGAAACTCAGGTCGACAAAGTAATTGAGGAAGCAAGAAAATCGAAGCCGGACTTGCTCATCGTTGATTCCATTCAAACAGTGTACCGGACTGAGCTTCAAAGTATGCCCGGTAGCATTCAACAGGTAAAAGAGTGTGCGGCGTTGTTTCAGCAGCTTGCTAAAAGAAACAATATTACTACCATTGTAATTGGTCATGTAACCAAAGAAGGCGACATCGCCGGACCAAGGGTTCTGGAACACATGGTGGATACCGTACTTCAGTTTGAAGGCGATACCAATTACACATACCGTTTACTGCGAACATTGAAAAACAGATTTGGTCCCGCTCAGGAAGTCGGCGTGTTCGAGATGAAAGAAAATGGTTTAGTTGAAGTTTCTAACCCATCAGAGTTATTTATTTCTGAGAAAACGGAGGGAATAAGTGGAAATGCCATCGTTTGCACTATGGAAGGTTCCCGTCCGCTTTTGATTGAAGTTCAGGCATTAGTGACTGCATCGGCGTATGGAACTCCTCAGCGAACGGCAAATGGTTTCGACAGAAACAGACTCACGTTACTTCTTGCTGTGCTTGAAAAGAGAGCAGGATTTAGTTTTGCAAATCAGGATGTGTATTTAAATATCGCAGGTGGATTTCGATTAAATGATCCTGCGGGAGATTTAGGAGTTTGCAATGCTCTTGTATCCAGTCTCACGGATAAGCCTATCAACCAAAGAATTGCATTTATTGGTGAGGTTGGTTTAGGAGGAGAAATCCGGACAGTTCCGCATATAGATCAGCGCAAAAAAGAAGCTGCCAAACTTGGGTTCAAAGAATCTATAGTACCCGAATCGAAATCGGGCGGGGGAGTCAGGTATTTAAAAGATGCCATAAAAAAAGCCCTTGGATAAAATCCAAAGGCTTTAATAGCTTTAGGATGAAATTATTCTGACTCAAAAGAAATGAATGTCCCTTCAAAAGTTAAAGTTCTTATTCCTTCGCTGGAATAGTTTTCTTCTTCACACCCAATTGTTGGGTCTGGTGAATATCCGTTTATTTCTCTGGACTGTACATTAAAGCTACCTTCAAAGTTGCCATTCTCCATTTTAGTAATATCCAACATGCCGGAATCTACAGAGAATGGGACTGAACATTTGCCATCCGGATAAAGCAGTATATCAGATAAATCAACTGGTGCAGTATCGAAATTCTTTGAGAAAATTACATTTTCAGCAAAATTGTGATTCACGTATATGTCTACAGTAGGACAAGTTTTTAAATCTTTACAATTAGTTTCAATGGTGAAGGTTATAAAATTATCACTTATTGCTTCATATATAGAAACGCCATTTAAGTCTGATTTTTGTTCATTTAATTCATATTCAGAATCGAATGGATTAGGTATATCCACTTCATTCGAATTAGTGGTACATGCAATGATTAGTAGGGGAATAAAAAGTAAATATCTCATATTATTTATTTTATGGAAATCTGACATAATTTAAATAAATATATGATTTAGTCAATAAAAAAAGCCCTTGGATAAAATCCAAAGGCTTAAATTCGTGATAACAACGAAATTTAGTAATTCTCTCGTTGACGACGACGTTGCTCGCGAACAGCCTTTTTCATGGCTTCGCGACGCTCCATAGAAGGTTTAGTGTACTGTTGACGATCCTTGTATTCGTTAAGAACTCGGGAGCGCGTCACCAGTTTTTTAAACCTGTTAATCGCACGTTCAACACTTTCGTTGTCTTTAACTTCAACACCAAGCATTGAGTCTCACTTCCTTTCTTTTTTATTAATTCCCTTAATTGGGGTTGCAAATATACAAAAAATGTGGCAAAATCTGGAATTCTTAAACAGAACTAATTTTGGGGCATATGAGTGAAGAACAAAAGAAGCCGGATCAACAAAAAGATGAAAAGGGATTCATCGAAGAGCTTTTGGGAGACGTAATTAATTTAGACAGGGGACTTCCTGCTACATTCCTTGATATGTTCAGAAGACCCGGACATGTAATTGAAAGTTACTTTGTGGATAAGGGGCGATATGTAAATCCTTTCAGGTATACCATTTTTATTGCCACCATAGTTACCCTGTTAACTACTTTTTTTATTGATTTTTCAGAACTATTTGACTCTATAGCCACAGATATGGGAGGAGTTGAAGGGAATCCCATTTTAGAAACTGAAGGAGGAAGAGAGTATTTTGAAAATGTAAAAGAAGTTGGAATACTATTATCTACTCAATTCATCGCAATAAATTACATATTTCTGTTAGCTCCAAGCATTGCATTTACTTCGTTTCTTTTTTTTAAAAAAATAAAACCGAAGTATAGAAACCACTTGGTTATGAGTCTTTATTATGCAGCTCAATTAGCAACGTTTTCGGTTATTACGATTCCATTAATGCTGAATTTAGACTTTTTCGATTACTTTATATGGATTACGGTAGGAATGCAACTCGCTTTTGTACTTTGGGTTTATAAAAGCTACTTGGATATAAAAGGTTTACGGAGTTATATAAAAGCAACAATTGCATATTTGTTAGGATATTTTTTATACATGATAATTTTATCCATTGTGATGTATGGTGCCGCAGCTATTATGTATTTTTCTGCTAACTAAATCCTTTGGCTTGAAACTCCCAACCCAAACAAAGCAAAATCGTATTTGGCGGGATCTTCAGGGTCTAATTTTTTAAGTTGATTAGTAAGTTCGGTTACTGCTTTCCAGTCATTCTGTTTTCTTTTCAGAAGTCCTAATTTTCTTGCCTGACGAGCAACGTGAACATCCACAGGAATTTTTAATTCTGATATTGACATAAAATTCCAGATTCTTAAATCTACCGGACCGGGACGTAAGCACCATCTCAAATACATATACAACCGTTTGCAAGTGCTGTTTTTATCGGGATTTGAAATATGCTTGCGGGTTCGTTGAGTTGCTTCGGGTTGCTGAGAAAAAAACTCTTCATGGAATACAGCGATCAATTCCAGGCTTTCCTGATCAGCTTTTTGATAGCACATTGACCAGAAAGATTCAAAGTCAGAATATTCTTCCAAAATTGATTGAAGGATTTTAATCAGCCAGTAAATATCAATGGGTTTAAAGGTACGATGTTTAAAAGTGTCGAAGTATGAAGCGTCTGTTTCGCTGAAATTTATTACAAACTCTGCCGGGTTATAATCCATTCGTTTAAGTAAATCATCTACTTTATTGATGACAATATCTCTTCGACCCCAGGCCATAATGGCTGCAAAAAAACCCGCAACCTCCTGATCAACTTTATGATCAAAAGCATGCATGAACTGGATGGGGTCGTTTTGGATGAACTCAGGTTGTTCATGCTTTTTGACAGAGGCATCGAGTTCGGGTTTTAATTTTAGGAGTTTCGTTTTGGTCATTATTCAAAAAAAAATCTTAGGTTGTCATTTCTAACGGAGTGAGAAATCTAAAAAACTGCTTTGTTTACAGATCTTAGATTTCTCGTTTGCACTCGAAATGACAAAGATAACATCACTCTTCTCCTCTCTCCTCATCATCCTTAAGCAACTTCTCGGTTAACACCTTATTTGCTTTGGGAAAAGGATATTGTTCCAATTCCGACCGTTCAACCCAACGAATTTCCTGGCTACTTTTTGGTTTGGGTTCCCCTTCAATTAGTTTGCAAAACCATGCGTGGAGTTGAATAGAGAAGTGCGAATAAGTGTGCTTCAATGTCATGAATTCTTTGTACGCATGAACTTGCACACCAAGTTCTTCTTTTAATTCTCTCTCTATCGTTTGTTGGATGGTTTCGCCCTTTTCCTGTTTGCCTCCCGGGAATTCCCAAAGCCCACCGAGCATGGTATCTTCAGGGCGAAGAGCAATTAATAGCTTTCCATCTTCCCGCTCAATAATCCCTACTCCAATTTCTTTATGCGACTTCTTCTTTGCTTTTGATTTATAAGGAATGGTATCAGTCTTCGTCATTTTGGTGGCAATACAATCGACTTGAACAGGACAATTAAGACAGTCAGGATTTGAAGGTTTGCAAACAGTGGAGCCCAATTCCATCATCGCCTGATTGAATTCGGCAGGATGTTTATCGCTGATTAAATCATTAGCAAGCTCCTGAACCTTTCGCACCGTTTTCGTACTTCGCACATCATCTTCAATTCCAAAATAGCGGGTCAATAAACGGATCACATTTCCATCCACAACTGCATTAGGTTTTTCAAAAGCAATGCTTGTAATTGCAGCAGCGGTATAAGGTCCGATTCCTTTGAGTTTGATGATTTCATCATAAGTTTCCGGAAGCTTGCCATCATATTCATTTAAAATCGTTTTTGAAGCGGCGTGGAGGTTCCTCGCCCGGCTATAATATCCCAAACCTTCCCAAGCCTTAAGAACCTGTTGCTGATCGGCACTCGCTAAATCATAAACCGTCGGGAATTGCTCCATAAAATTTTCAAAGTAGGGCCATGCCTGATCAACTCTTGTTTGCTGAAGCATGATTTCTGAGATCCAGATCTTGTAAGGATCTTTAGTGCCGCGCCACGGCATTTCTCTCTTATTTTGTTGATACCAATCTAAAAGAGGTTTCTGAAAAGCATTTACTGAAAGTTCACTCACACTTAATTCCCGTCTCCTCTGGAAATATCGAGCACATTGAGCTTGATATCCTGCGATGATGCAGCCCCAAGCTCATCAGAAGCAATAACTCTGAAAGTAAATTCTCCGGTTTGGCGTGAGGTGGGAGTCCAGGTAAACATCCCGGTTTCTTCGTCAATGGAAGCTCCTTCGGGAAGATCCACACCCAAATATCGAATCAATGAACTTGATGGTTTCTCCGGATCAATGGCTTTTATCTGTAAGCTAAAAGGTTCGTTAACAGCGATAGAAGAAACTCTTAACGGGCTAAAACGGGGGGGCGTATTAAAAGAGCGGACATCCACTGTAAATCTTGTGCTGTCCACTTCACCTTTTGAATTTGTGGCAATAACAGTAAACCAGTTCATACCTATCTGACCCGGTGAGGGCTGCCAGAAAAATCCCTGTTTTTTTACCTTGAAATTATTTGTGGAAGATCTCACAGCAAATTCCACATCATTGGATGAATGACCGTTTTCAATTTCAAAACCTATCAATAAAGAATTCGGATAAGTTAAAATCTGATTTTGTATCGGTTTTATGGAAAAAGGTCCTGTGGGCGTTTCATTTATATTTTGTTGAACGGTTGTGGTGGCGATTTTAGTGACTTTATCATTTTCAACTAACCAGAGGTTGTCACCACTTTTTGCAATAAAGTTTCCGGACTTAGCATCTGATTTCCATTTGATGAGTGCTGAATCTTTGGTGTACCATAGTTGACCTGATTGAGACCTTATAAAAGTAAACCCATTCCAGAATTTTACGTTGGAAACAGATTCATCAATTCCACCAATTTTTCTTCCAAGTCCGTTAGCGGTGATTGCATACACATCACCTTCTTCAGTTGCTCCCCAAAGTTTATCTCCGTCAATAAAAATATCGGAAAGTCTCTGCGTAATATTCAGGCTCTTGCTGAATGAAAGTGTATTATCTTCAGATGTAAAAACATCAAGTTTCGAATTTTCCGTTAACACGAATAACTGTTGGGTTACAGGCGAAGATACAAGATCGATCACCGATGCTCCCTGCCCGACTTGATCAATAAACTCGATTTGTGAGTCCACTGTCTCAGGAGTTTCAAGTGATAGTGATCCAAGACCCCGTTCGCCAAGAGCTATATACAATTTGTTTTGAAGCCTTGCCGCTGCGAGAGGTTTAGCAGGTAATAAAGCAGCAGAATAAACTCCAAGTACTGAAGTTGGTTCAAGAACTGTTAATCGACGTCCCTCACCGGCGAGGTAGGCAAAACGAACATCGGCAGCTAGATTACTTCCCCGCCGTTGCATACCCGAAGAAGTATAAAGCCATTGAAGCTCATCCGGTTTGATTCGGAATACTGCCATTCCTTCCGTTTCAGATAAAACATATAAATGAGAAGGAGAAGCTTCGATTGCCGAAACATTGGGGATGTCTAAAACACTGGTATAATCCTGAACCAATGATTCCTGAGAAAAGGCATTTCCATTGACTAAAAAAACAATGATAAAAGCGGAAATTAACGAATGAATTTTTTTCATATATCTCTATAACCAATTGTGTTTTTTATACCAGTGTAAAGTTCTGGAAATACCTTCTTCAAGGCTTACTTTAGGAGTGTAACCTAATTCTTTTTTTGCTTTTTCTGAACTGCATGTCCATTCCAAAACGAGTTCTTTGGCTTTTTCTTTGTTCAATACAGGATATTTTCCAAATACAGATGCCAAATTTTCAACAAATGAACCAAGTTTCTTTACCAAAGTCGGTTTTAATTTAATTTTAAATGCTGATTTCCCCAGTACTTTTGCAGTAATATGGTGTATTTGATTCCAGTTGCACGGTTTTGTTCCTGTAATAAAATAAGTGTGAACTCCTTCATCTGTATTATCTGCAGCTTTCATAATTCCGTCGATAAGATCATCAACATATACCATGGAAATTTCGGGTCGTTCACCATCTCCTACCATAGAACTGATACCCTTGCTAAATGTTTTGAAGTAGGTATAAATTTGATCTTCTCGTGGGCCATAAACTGCCGGCGGCCGGATTATTTTTACGGAAAGCTCATCGCCGGCAATTCGGTGAATCATCTTTTCCATATCCATTTTGGACCGACCGTACATACTCACCGGATTG
This sequence comes from Balneola sp., assembly GCA_965267565.1. GTDB lineage: Bacteria > Bacteroidota > Rhodothermia > Balneolales > Balneolaceae > Balneola. The sequence continues at coordinate 1,121,989 of OZ254085.1, read as the reverse complement.
TAATCATCGCTTTCATCAACGGGAGTACCATTACTTGGACCGGTTGCGGCCAGTGATGAAAGCACGATAATATTTTTTACACCTAATTTTTGTGCAGACCTGATGAGATTTTCAGTTGCATCCACATTGGCAAGAGTAAATTCTTTTTGGGTAGGAGCTTTAACAATTGCAGCCAGATGGAAAAGCACATCCACACCTTTTAAACCATCATTGAGAGCATGGATATCATTCAAATCACCTGATATTTTTTTAAAGTCTTTACCTTTTAGCCATTTCTCCTTAGATCTCACTAAACATCTGATTTCATCAAAACTTTCAGAGCCGATGAGCGTATCCACGAGATGACTTCCAATAAAACCTGTACCACCAGTTACAAAGGCTTTCATTAATTCTTATATTCGCAGGTTGAAAAATTCACAATGATTTGAAATTGAACTTGTATCAAAGATACACATCTGTTATTTCCTTTTAAACTTTTATGAAAGAACTTCGAGTAGCTCTTTTTACCGGAAATTATAATTACATGCGCGATGGTGCTTCTTTAACTTTAAACCGTCTGGTAAAGTTTTTAGAATCACAAGATATACCCGTATTGGTTTTTGCTCCGCATGTTGATGAGCCTGCATTTGAGCATAATGGAACTATGGTGGGAACCCCCTCCATACCGATGTTGGTTCCCGGAAGAGACGAATACCGGATAGCATACCGCTTCCCGGAATCAGCAAAGAAAAAGCTCGAAGAATTTAATCCAACAATCGTACATGTTGCTACTCCTGATGGCTTAGGAACAGGGGCTCTGAAATGGGCTGAGAAAAATAATGTGCCAAGGGTAACTTCGTATCACACTCATTTTTTAAGCTATGCGAGTTACTATACATTATTACAAGGACCGGTTACTTTTTTCACAAAAATATTCATGAAATGGTTTTACAAAAGGTTTATTCATACCTATGTGCCAAGCCAATCTATGATTAATGAACTAAACGAATTTGGACTGGAGGGAGAAAAACGCATTTGGGCAAGAGGAATAAATTTAGAACTATTCAATCCTTCAAAAAGAGATTTGGAATGGAGAAGATCTGTTGGGTTTAAGGATGATGATATTGTTGTGACTTTTGTATCCAGATTAGTTTGGGAAAAAGAACTAAATACATATATAGAAAGTGTTAAGGCGCTGCAGAAAAAAAATTCCAAAGTCAGAGCCTTAGTAGTAGGAGATGGTCCGGCACAAAAAGAAGTAGAAGAAAAACTTCCTCAGGCTCACTTTACCGGATTCGTTACCGGAGAGGAGTTGGCAAAAGCATACGCCAGCAGCGATGTATTTTTGTTTCCTTCTCACACAGAAACTTTTGGCAATGTAACATTAGAAGCAATGGCAAGTGGACTTCCGTGTTTAGTAGCAGATGCTATTGGAAGTAAATCTTTAGTTAATGATGGCGAAAATGGCAGATGGGCAGAAAAGCAGAATACTCAGGATTTTATTGAAAAACTGGATTGGATTATTTCTGATGAGGAAAGAATGAAGAAAATGGGAGAAAAATCAAGAGAATTGGCGTTAAACTACGAATGGGATACAATCAATGGCGGATTGGTAGAAAATTATAAAGATGCGATAAAGCAGTTTAAGTCTGAATCAAAGTTTTAGAAATTTGCGAATACTTTATATCTCACATTTACATCCACCGGAAAATGCTCTCCTTGAAAATATGGGGGGCATGCAGCGGGTAAGTATGCAATTGGTAAATGAGTTAGATGAAAGAAAGGATATAGAGATAAAAACTATTATTCAGCATGCTCCGTGGAAAGGAATCTATTTCAAAACGCCTTTTTTTCTATTAGGTTTGATTTACAAATTGCCTAAAATTGTTGATGAATTTAAGCCGGACATAATTCTGTTTTCTTCAATGGTTACAGCATTGCTTGCCAAGCTTACAAGAAATAGAATTTCAGTACCTATGGTAACGATAAATCACGGACAGGATGTTAAAATGCCCGTTGATATATATCAAAGCTTTGTCCCAAAAGTTTTCGAAGCACTCGATGGAGTAATTTCTGTTTCCAGAGCCACAAGGCAAGAATGTATAAAGAGGGGTATGGATCCCGAAAAAGGAGTAGCCTTACCAAATGGTTTTGATATGAGTGATTTTGAAGAATCACCTGACAAAGCAAAAGCGATCAAAGAGATTGAAGATACTTTTGAGATCGACCTTTCAGAAAAGAAACTTTTGCTTACGGTTGGCAGACAAGTGAAGAGAAAAGGGCATAAGTGGTTTATCGAAGAAGTACTTCCGAAAATAAAATCGGATGTGCTTTATATGGTAATCGGCGACGGACCGGAATATGAGAACTTACTTGAGTTAGTTGAAAATTCGTCAGAAAAAGAAAGAATATTGTTTACGGGGAAACAACCCGACGACGTACTGACAAACGCTTATGCAGCTGCAGATTTATTTATGATGCCGAATATCCCCATCCCGGGAGATATGGAAGGATTTGGGATTGTAATGCTGGAGGCCAATTTGGCCGAAACACCTGCTGTTGCTGCTGATCTTGAAGGAATTAAAGACGTTATTAGTAACGGGAAAAACGGATATAAAATTGAAGTAAGAGACAGTGATAATTTTGCAAAAAAAGTAGATGAAGTTTTAAGCAATAATCTTGAAGAATTATCAATATCATCAAGGAATTATGTGCTTGAAAACTTCACTTGGAATCACGTAGCTCAGCAATATATTTTGTATCTTCAAAGCGTAATCAACAAAAAGAGTGCATCAGCGTAGCTAACCTCGGGTTAATCAAAATTTGATAGATAGTTAATACTCGGTATATTTCGCTATTACAAAAGAATTTTTAGGACAATCTGCATGGCCGATACGAAAACGGAAGTAGCTAAAAACGACATCTTTACAAAAGCATTTAACTTCACCAAAGCTGACGAAGTTAAGAAGGAAGGTTTATTCCCTTACTTTAAGCCATTGGAAGCTACTGACGGTACTATTGTTGAGATTGAAGGACATGAAGTTATTATGGCGGGTTCCAATAATTATTTGGGACTTACTAATGACCCCAGAACTATTGAAGCAGCACAAGCCGCCCTCACGAAATATGGAACAGGTTGTACAGGTTCCCGTTATCTGAACGGAACATTAGATATCCATCTCGAGCTTGAAGAAAAGCTTGCTGCCTTTATGGGAAAAGAAAATTGTGTGCTTTTCAGTACAGGTTATCAAACCAATGAAGGATCTATACAAACAATTGCCGGACGTAATGATCTGATTTTTTCTGATCGTGATAATCATGCTTGTATAGTTGTAGGAACGCTCTGTTCCAATGCTAAAACCATTCGTTATCAACACAACGATATGGATCAGCTTAGAAAAATGCTGGAAAAAGCGGATCCGGATGCAGGAAAAATTATTATTACTGACGGAGTTTTCTCAATGTCAGGTACGCTTGCTAAAGTTCCTGAACTGGTTAAACTTGCCAAAGAGTTTGATGCTCGTCTTTATTTGGATGATGCTCATGCAGTTGGAGTTGTTGGAAATGGAGGAAGAGGTTCTGCTTCGGTATTTGGTTTGACTGATGAAGTAGATCTCATTAGTGGTACTTTTTCAAAATCATTTGCTTCGCTTGGTGGTTTTATTGTTGGGGAAGAAAAGGTGATTGAGTTTTTACGGCATCATTCCCCGGCTCATATATTCAGTGCTTCCATGCCTCCTGCAAATGTTGCGACGGTACTAAAAGCTTTGGAAATTCTACAGGAAGAACCCTGGAGAATTGAGCGTCTTGAAGAGATTTCAGTTTATATGCGAACTGAGTTGGAAAATCTTGGTTTCAACGTATGGTCAAGTGAATCTCCAATTATTCCTGTAGTAATTGGAGACATGATGAAGTGCTTCAGGTTTTGGAAAGACCTTTTTGAAGAGGGAGTATACGTGAATGCTGTTATTCCTCCGGCTGTACCACAAGGACAATCTTTGTTGAGAACAAGCTATATGGCAAGTCATACAAAAGAGCATTTGGATAGAATTTTAGAAGCATTCCAAAAGGTAGGGTTGAAGCACGGTATCATTGACAATAACGGTCGACCTGCTGAATAAAAATCATTGATTTATGAATACCAATGGGGTTACCATTGTTTCCACAGATGATGAACGAAAGAAGTTTATAGAATTTCCATACACTCATTATGCAGATAATGACGTATGGGTTCCTCCTCTCAAAATGGATCAGAAAAAACTGATCGACACTGAAAAAAATCCCTTTTACTACAACGCTGAAATAGCTCTTTTTATAGCCGAGCATAACGGTGAAATTGCAGGAAGAATCTCGGCAGTGGTAGATCATCGGTTTAATGAACACCATGGTACCAAAACCGGACATTTCGGGTTTTTTGAATGTATAGATGATCAGGAAACAGCAAATTGGTTATTCAGGGTAGCGGAAGACTGGCTTCGAGACAAAGGCATGACCGATGTGCTTGGTCCTGCAAGTCCGGGCATGATGGATACAGTAGGAACTTTGGTTGAGGGCTTTGACAAACAACCGTTTTTATTGATGCCTTATAATAAGCCTTATTATGAAAAATTGATCAAAGGGGCAGGTTATGCCAAAGAAATGGATCTGTTGGCATTTTTAGTGCAGAAAAAGGAAATCGACTTAAGCCGTTTTGAAAGAGCCAGCCAAATAGTATATAAGCGAAATCCGGGACTGAAGATTCGCGAGTTGGATATGAAAAATATTGAGGAAGATGTAGAAATCATTCGCAATATATACAATGAGGCCTGGAAGAATAATTGGGGTTTCCTTCCGCTAACAAAAGAAGAGTTACAGGCAACTGCCAAAGATTTTAAAATGATCCTGGAAACGAAATATGCGCATATTGCAGAAGTGGATGGAAAGCCAGTAGCTTTTTCTGTAGCATTGCTGGATTACAATCAAATATTTAAAGAAATGAATGGTAAGTTGTTTCCAACAGGCATTTTTAAATTTCTATTTGGCAAAAAGAAGATTGACCGATTGAGAACAGCATTACTTGGAGTGATTCCTGAATACAGAGGTAAAGCTATTGATGCTTTGCTTACTCAGGAAGCCATTAAAAAGTCGTCAGGTATTGTAAGTTCAGAATTGAGCTGGGTATTAGAGACAAATACGGAAATGATTCGGCTTGCAGAACGAATTGGCGGCAAGCTTGATAAGACGTATCGAATGTTTCGTAAAGAGCTTTAGCAGATAAGAAACAACTAATTATTTAGTTAGAATCTCCAGCTGATGCCGCCACCCCAACCAAAGCGGTTGTCGTAAAGACCACGAATCGAGAATTGTTCATTGAGTAAAAACTCAAGTCCGGGATTGTAAGTCAATTCATGCTCATATTTTTTACCTGCGGGCAAACTTTCGACCAAACCGAAATCCGATTTCCATTCAAAGTGTCCGGTAAGCATCAATCGCTGAGTAATCGGTAAATGTGTTTCCAATTCTAATTCAGGTCTTAGTAAATGATCAACACTTAAATCGGTATCCAGAACGTACCAAAGAAGATACCGGAGACCAATTCGTCCAACTACTTCATGTTTACTCAGAGAGTTATGAATTTCGTTTTCAGATTTTATTCCTCCGTAAAGTCTGGTGTATTCACCAATAAAGTGTTCATAATCCAGAATGGCTTCATAGTTTTCATTGTAGCCGAACTCTGCCATTAGATTAAACTCACCATAAGTATTGGAATGAGTGAGTTCAAGTGCACTCATCTGAGAAGCTCCGGTTGCAGTTCCCCAGGTAAACCATTGTTTGTCTTTATTGTACAGAGTACTTACAGGATAAGGAGCAAGTCGTTCATCCCGTGGTTTATCATCGTTATAGCTGAAAACTCTGGACATACCGGCCGACATATGATAGAGTAAATGACAGTGGAAGAACCAGTCTTTTTCTTCGTTAGCGGCAAACTCGATGGTGATTCTGCTCATTGGTGGAACATCCACTGTGTGCTTTAACGGGGAGTGTTCTCCATTTCCATTAAGGACCCTGAAAAAATGACCGTGCAAATGCATCGGATGGTGCATCATCGTGGTATTGTTCAGAGTGACCTGAACTACTTCGCCCTTATTGATTTTAATTTTATCTGAGGCAGATAAAGTTTTTCCATTAATACTCCAGACATAGCGCCACATATTTCCGGTAAGGTTAAATGTGAGGTGACGTAATGAATCGCCGGAGTGAATGGTGGTTTGTTTTTTTGATTTAAGAATAGAGTTTGAATATCCGGTTTGCCACATAGTCATGGGAGCAATGGGATCGTCCATACTCATCATATCATGACCGGAATGATTAGAATGATCATTTTTTTCTTTGTTCATATCTGACATATCATGGTTGCCGTGATCCAAATCAGAATGCTTGTTTGAATGGTCAATCGCAGTCAAAGTTCCTTTTTCATTTCCCTCCAAAGACATATCATGACCGTGACTTCCACCATGCATCTCAGCCATCTCAACTCCCATTTTCTGGTAATCAGGTTCAGGGATGTCTTCTGCCAATACTCTTTCTCCTTTACCTATAAAAGCTGATGCATACCCGGTTACATCCTGTGCGGTTGCTCTGAACTCAAAACTTTTGTTTTCGGGAACAGTAATCAGAAAATCATAGGTTTCTGCTAAACCAATTAAGACTCTGTCTGTTTGAACCGGTTGAACATTTATTCCATCTGCAGAAATTATTTCTAAATCCCCACCTCCGTAATTAAGCCAGAAATAGGAAGAAGCTCCTGCGTTTATAACTCTTAGACGAACTTTATTTCCGGGCATAAAATCATCGTAAGTCTGTTCTTCTTTTCCATTAATTAGAAAAGCATCATACGGGATGTCAGAAATGTGCATTCCCGGCATCTTCATTCCCCACATTTTCAGTTGAGATTTGAGCGTGCCCGACTGAACCGCTTTCAAAATAGAGGGTGCATTTCCAATTTCAACTGCATACCACTCATTGTGACGCTTAAGATTTTTTAGAATTTTGTACGGATTGTCATTTGTCCAGTCTGAAAGTACAAGAACCAGATCATGATCATATTCAAAATCAGGTGTTTCAGGATCGATGATGATACTGCCGTAAATTCCTTTTTGCTCCTGTAATCCAGTGTGTGAGTGAAACCAATAGGTACCGGAGTGAGTTAATGGGTAATCATAAATAAAGGTTTTTCCGGGTTCAATTGGAGGCGTTGTGAGATATGGAACCCCATCCATATAATTTGGTAGAAGTAAACCATGCCAGTGAACGGAGGTTTCAACATCCATTGTGTTGGTTACTTTGATGACAGCATGTTTTCCTTCTTTAAAGCGAAGTGTTGGTCCCGGAATGGTTTCATTTATGGTCATCGCTTTCACCTCTTTCCCGGTAATATTTACCATTGTTTGGGATATGGTGAGATTATAAATGATGCTGTCTCCTTTAACTTCAGGGATTAATTCCTGACCTTTTCCGGAGGTTGACATGAATAGAAATATGGTTAAACAAAAAATGCTTGAGTACTTCATAGGTAAAATTTGATTTGTCGGAATTAACTTCCGTTAGAACACATGAATGGTTTTAGCTGAATTAATCAGCTTGTCCTACTTGTTCTGTATCAAATCAAAAAAGAAGAGTGCCTGATAAACAGGAGGGGCGGAGAATGAGAAGTAACAGTATGAATTGGTTTTTTCTCAATATTCAGATCAGGTAAAACCGCAGTTAGTTGAGAAAGTTTTGACTCAAGCTCAAATGAATCTGATTTTTTAAAAAAGAGAGCGTCCGTTCTTTCTGAATCATCCATGTATACACAATTGCAATCCAATAAAGAATTCTTTGAGTTGGAGTCATGGTGATCCGACATATTCATCTCATGATGTGATTCGGAAGATGTTGACATATCCTGGTGACTCATCATCGAATCGGTCATCATCATATTACAATGAAGGGTGGATAATGCGGTGGGAGTGATGAAAGCAAAAATCATCACAGAAAGCATTAAACCGGAAACGATATGTATTAATTTTTTACTCACCGATAGAAATATACGAACTTTACACATCTTGAAGTATCACAAATCTGTTGCTTTCAATCGCAACGCATTTCCGATTACCGATACCGAACTAAAGCTCATTGCCAAAGCAGCAATCATCGGGGAGAGTAAAATCCCAAAGAACGGAAATAGTATTCCTGCGGCAACCGGAACTCCCACCGAGTTATAGATTAAAGCAAAGAACAGGTTTTGTTTGATATTTTTGACAACTTCTTTACTGAGATTTTTTGCCTTCACAATTCCTTTCAGATCACCTTTAACCAACGTAATCATGGCGCTTTCAATAGCTACATCGGTTCCCGTTCCCATGGCTATCCCAATATCGGACTGAGCAAGGGCAGGGGCATCGTTAATTCCATCGCCCGCCATGGCTACTTTCTTACCATCATTTTGCAATCGTTCAATCTCGTTGAGCTTGTCTTCCGGTAAACATTCTGCTTTGAATGAAGAAAGGTTTACTTCTTCTGCTACAGCCTCAGCGGTTTGAGGATTATCACCGGTAAGCATGATTACTTCAATTCCTTTATCCTGCAATTCCTGAATAGCCGATTTACTGCTTTCTTTAATCGAGTCACTTATCACCACAAATCCGGCTACTTGATCATCAATCACTAACCAGGAAACTGTTTTTCCTGAATTTTGATAAGATTCGGCTTCTTTTTCTGTTTCATCAGAAAGTGAAACTTCTGCTTCGTTGAATATTTTTCTGTTACCCAACCAAACAGGTTGATCATTGACTTTCCCTTTTACTCCTTTCCCGGTGATAGACTCAAATTCAGTTACATCCAGAAAATCTACTTCTTCTGATTTCCCATATTTGACAGTGGCTTCTGCCAATGGATGCTCACTTTCATTATTCAACGAAGAGATGTAAGTAAGTACTTCTTCATTCGAATAATCTTCATTTACAGAAACTACCGTCTCTACTGAAGGTTTACCTTCAGTGATGGTTCCGGTTTTATCAATAATGAGTGTATCTATTTCATTCATTCGCTCCAGAGCTTCGGCGTTTTTAATCAGCACACCGTTCTGAGCTCCTTTTCCAACTCCAACCATCACAGACATTGGCGTAGCCAATCCAAGAGCACAAGGGCAAGCTATAATGAGTACAGCAATGGCATTTATCAAGGCATAGACATAAGCGGGCTCAGGACCGAAAAATGACCACGCAGCGAAAGTGATAACAGCAATTATCACTACAGCAGGAACAAACCATGCGGAAATTTTATCCGCGAGATTTTGAATGGGAGCCTTACTTCTGCTGGCTTTATTTACCATATCCACGATTTGCGAGAGCAGTGTTTCGTCCCCGACTTTCTCAGCTTTCATGGTGAAGGAGGTGTTTCCGTTTATAGTTCCGGAACTTACGGAATCACCTTCTGTCTTTTCAACCGGAACAGGCTCACCTGTAATCATGGATTCATCTATAGACGATGTACCATCCTGAATTACACCATCAACAGGAATCTTTTCTCCCGGCTTAACTTTCAGAATATCTCCTTTCTGAATTTCATCAATGTGAATTTCTTCCTCTTCTCCGTCTTTGATTCGAATGGCAGTATTTGGAGCCAGTTTCATTAATTCTTTTACAGCATCATTGGTTTGAGAATGAGCTTTGGCTTCCAAAACCTGTCCAAGTAAAACGAGAGTAAGAATCACGGTGGCAGATTCAAAATACAGATGAACAGTTCCGGCATCTGTTTTGAATTGCCCGGGAAAGAAATCTGGAAATAACAAAGCAGCCACGCTGAATATCCACGCGATTCCCGCTCCAATTCCGATTAGGGTAAACATATTCAGGTTCCAGGTAACGATAGATCGCCAGGCCCGCTCAAAAAACATCCACGTAGCATAAAACACAACAGGCAGCGACAACCCAAACTGAACCCAATTCCACTTCTGAATATCCATTATATCATATAGCGGATTTTCAGAGATCATATCTGACATGGCAATCACAAAAATCGGAAGAGTGAAAGCAACGGCGATCCAAAACTTTTTTAGTAATCGCTTGTACTTTTTTTCTTCTGCTGATTCGTTCGCTTCCTTAGGAACTAAATCCATTCCACATTTCGGACAAGACCCAGGTCCTTTTTGTTCAACTTCAGGATGCATCGGACAGGTATAAATTTCTGAAGATGAAGAACTCATATTCTGTTCTTCCACTAAGTCCATTCCGCAAACCGGACAGTCACCAGGTTCATCATAGGTCTTACCATCTTCACAATTCATTGGACAGTAAAATACTCCGGTTCCATTGTCAGTTTTTTCTACATCTTTGGATTCCTCTTTAGACTCATGATCAGGAGGATGAATGGAATAATTACCTCCGCTTTCAGTAAGTAATTCCTGCAAGTTATCAATCTCAACATGCTGATCCATCTCTATCTCAGCGATTCCTGAGTCTAAATCAACTTGTACGTTTTTTACTTGTTCTGCTTTGTTTAAAGCTTGTTCAACATGATTCTTGCATCCGGTGCAGCTCATGCCTGATATTTTGTAGCTGTGTTTCATGGTATATTAAAATGCGAATTCCTGCCGATTAGTTCTATTTTAAAGACGCAGAATGTTGGAAAGGGCTCAGTATATAATTTATTAGTCATTTCCACGCCTGTCCGGCTTTCAAAGTAATACGGCGGACAGGCCGGGCGATGACTTTAAAATTTGACCTCCTCTGTCTCCTCCTAAATTAGGAGGAGGACTCGTTGATAAAATTCTGAATTATTATCGCGCAAGCGAGACGCTTGCGCTAAGATTTCGCTGAAAAAAATCAGTGAAATCAGAGATCTAAATCAGCGATCAAAAAAACCCGGTACTGAGTGAACAGCCCGGGTTAAAGTCGATTAGTGTTCAATCCTAAAAGGAGGGAACTACATCATTTCTATACAGAGTATCGAGCAGGGTGACTGCCACCATCAATATGAAGAAGGCAAAGGCTCCGATTAAAAGCATAGAATTAAATTTAGTGTCCCAGTACAAATTCATGAAGAAGGCACAAACCAAAAATGCTTTAAAGAAAGCAACGGTCATGGCTACTACTACATCAAACGGAGCCGGGATTTCTACATATGCCAGACCTACAGTGATGCCAGTTAGAATAATTAATGCAATTCCTACTGCCCAAAGTTGTCCGGCAGTTGATACGTGATGTTCGTGGTGATTGTGTTCGCTCATTGTTCAGTCCTCAGATAATATCATTCAATTAAGTAAAGTAGTGGGAATAGGAAAATCCAGATCACATCCACCAAGTGCCAGTAGAGTCCCGTCATTTCCACAGGAGTGTAGTATTCGCTGCTGAATTCATTTTTTCTGGCACGCATGTAGATCCAGATCATCAAGCCGATTCCGACTATAATGTGGAGGGCGTGAATTCCGGTCATTATGTAATAAATGCTGAAGAAAACGTGCGCTAATGGATGATCAACTCCTTCATAAGTATAAAGGCTTTCTCCGGGGAAAATTCCCAAATGAAACTTGTGAGTGTACTCAAAATATTTAATCAGGAGGAATACAAATGCGAGAGCAATCGTGATTAATAGATTGATCTCAATTCCACGCTTTTGGTTTTTTTGTGCTGAACGGATTGCCATCGCAACCGTTAAACTACTACCGATAAGAACAACAGTGTTTACAGCTCCCCAAACGGTGCTAAGTTCTTTAGCTGCCATTGTGAAAAGTTCCGGGTGCCATGTTCTGAAAACGATGTAAGCACAGAATAAACCACCAAAGAAAAGAATTTCATTGACGATGAATACCCACATCCCCATTTTAGACGCTTCAAACTGCTGATCAGAATCAACAAAGTGATGCTGAAGATGAGCAGGATGTGCGTTTGAATGATTAGCCATTTAGATTTCCGCCTTGTGTTTATTAGTTAATTTCTTTGTGTATTAGCCTAAACTGTAGTTTACCCAGTCTTCGCGCTCTTCATCTGTAATTTCTTTATCAGCATCATGATCGTGCTTTTCATCATGTCCGTTTGTATTTACTGCGAGACCAAGCTGAAACTCTTCCATAGGCTTATGATAATCGTAAGGACCGTTAATGATTACCGGAGTATGATCAAAGTTATGGAAGTCCGGCGGTGATGTTGCCTGCCATTCCAGACCGCGACTGCCCCACGGATTTGCTCCTGAGCGTTTACCTTTGAATAAAGAATGAAGCAAATACACCAGAATAATCAGAAAGCCTACTCCCAGTAAATAAGAACCAATAGTAGAAGTTTGATGGAACGGAGTAAACTGATCTACGTAGTTATAATATCTTCTCGGCATTCCCTGAGATCCCATCACAAACTGTGGAAGGAAAGTTACATTAAAGCCGATGAAAATAATTACAGCAGCAACTTTACCCCAGAATTCGTTGTACAGCTTCCCGGTCATTTTCGGCCACCAGAAGTGGAGTCCGGCAAGTAATGCGATTAAGGTACCTCCCATCATCACATAGTGGAAGTGAGCAACTACGTAGTAAGTATCATGCAAGTGAATATCTACGGAAAGAGCTCCAAGCATAATTCCTGTAAAACCGCCAATGGAGAACAAGAACAGGAATATAAACACATACAACATCGGCGTATCCATTTTGATAGAGCCTTTGTAGAGTGTGGCAATCCAGTTGAAAATTTTAATACCGGTTGGAATTCCCACTAAGAATGTCAGGAATGAAAACACCGTAGTTGCAACTGCAGATTGACCTGAAGTAAACATGTGGTGTCCCCAAACAAGGAAACCGATGAATGCAATTGCTAAAGATGAAAGTGCAATCGCCCAGTATCCGAAAACGGTTTTTTTAGAGAACGTAGAAATTACTTCTGAGATGATTCCGAATCCCGGTACAATCATAATGTAAACCGCAGGGTGGGAATAGAACCAGAAAAAGTGTTGGAATAAAACAGGATCTCCACCAAGAGCCGGATCAAAAATTCCGAATCCTAACCACTTCTCCATAGTTAACAGAAGAAGAGTAATCGCTAATACCGGAGTTGCCAATACCTGAATAATTGAGGTTGCGTAAAGAGCCCAAACATTCAAAGGAAGCTTCCCCCAGGTAAGTCCGGGTGCTCGCATCTTATGAATGGTGGTAATAAAATTTGTTCCCGTTAAAATAGAAGAGAAACCAAGAATAAATACACCTAAAGTTACCCAAATCACACTCGAGCTGGATTCTGTACTATACGGCGTGTAAAAAGTCCAGCCGGTATCTAATCCGTTATTTGCTAAGGCAATGAAAGTGAAAATGGCACCAATTACATAAATATAGAAACTGGCAAGGTTCAATTTAGGAAAGGCAACGTCCTTTGCTCCAAGTTGCATTGGCATAACAAAGTTTCCTAACGCCGCCGGAATAGAAGGGACTAGTACAAAGAATACCATAATAGCCCCATGCAGGGTAAAGAACTGGTTGTACATATCGGCATCAATAAAAGTAGTTGCCGGCGTTAACAATTCAGTTCTCAGTAAAAGTGCTAAAGCACCACCAACAGCAAAGAACAAAGCCACCGAAACCAAATACATGATTCCGATTTTCTTATGATCAACTGTGGTCATCCATGCCCAGATACCTTTTTCATCAGTCAGATAGGTATTGGTTGGATTATCAGCAGGTTTAAAGCGCTGAACTTTTAAAGTTTTAGTGTTTGATACTTCTGCTGTTGCCATATCACTCAAGCGTTTTTAGATATTCGATAATATTTGTGATCTCTTCGTCGGTTATTCTACCTTCGTAAGCAGACATCACATTGTCATAACCCTCAACAATTTTTTCACCGGGGTAAAGAATTGATTCTCTGATGTAATTTTCATCTACGGTAACTGTAGAACCATCCGCAAGATTTTCCTGGCTTCCCCAAAGTCCCTTAAAAGAAGGACCGATCATTTGCGAACCGTCATCAGAATGGCAGGTAGCGCATCCCTGTAGTTGAACCAACTGCTCACCTTGTTCTGCCGGTGTTCCTGATACACCGCCTTTGTTTTTTTCTAACCAGGTTTCAAAGTCTTCTTCTGAATGAACAATAATTTTAGCCAACATATCGGAGTGACCTGTTCCACAATATTCGGTACAGAAAACCTGAGACTCTCCAACTTCCTCAGCCTCAAACCAAACGTAAGTATATCTGTTTGGAATTACATCATGCTTAACGCGATAATCAGGTACGAAGAAAGAGTGTAATACATCCTGAGATTTCATTACCAGCTTTACAGGTCTGCCAACCGGTACGTGCACCTCGTTCACTACCTGAGCACCATTTTCATATTTAGCATTCCAGCCCCATTTGTAACCGGAAACCTGAATTTCGTACGCGCTGTCAGGTGCTGATTTAAGGTTTAACCATCCTGAATATCCCCAGCCAAAAATCACAAAAGTGATAAGTAATGGAACTACCGACCAGGTGATTTCCAATGCATTGTTGTGAGTGATTACAGGAGTCTCATCATTTTCACTTTTTCTGCGATATTTAATGGCAAAATAAATGAGAGCGAAAGTGATACCGATCAGGAAGATCAGGCTTACCTCGCTGATAAAATGGAATAAGGCGTCAGTGCTGTCTGCTGTGGGCGATTTAGCCTCAGGGAGCATAAAATCGAATAGTCTGCCCATTAGTTATAATCGAAGTTTTGTGTTTGTTTTTTACGATTTTCTCGTACCCAAAAAAGGGTGAGAAATATACCGAGAATTATTAGAGTAGCCAAGCCCCCAATCTTCATAATATTGATGGCAACCGGCACATAACTGTTAGAATCAGGATCGTATTGATAGCAGTACATTAGAATTTTTTCAACTGTACTTCCAATCTTACCATCTGCTGATTCAAACAAAGCATTTCGGGTGTCGAACTCGTCATAACGAATGCCATAGAGGTACCGGGTAATCTTTCCTTCCGGGCTTAACATAATTATAGCTGCACTATGCGCATACTCTCCGGTTTGCTGCACTTCGTTATATTTAAAACCAACCGATTCGATCACTTTATCAATTTCTGATTTCTGACCCGTTAAAAAATACCAGCCTTCATCAGCATTCGTAGAGGTTAATTTGCTCAAATATTCAGCCCGGTATTCATTAGCAAGTTCATGATTTTCTTTTGGGTCAATGCTGAAAGAAATAATCAGATAATCTTTTCCGGGTTGCCACGCAATTTTATCCACTACATCAATCATCCCGTCCACAACCAATCCGCACAACATCGGGCAATCATAATACAAGGGATTCAAAATAATCGGTTTTCCTTCTTCCAGTAAATCACCTAAACGGATGCTGTCTCCCTGAACGGTAGCGAAAGTTGCATCAAGAGGAATAAAGTCACCCAATTTCTCTTCAATGCCTACGTCTTGCAGCGCTTGCGAAGTACCCGTGTTTTGGGCAAAACTTCGAATTGGAAGTTGAAGCACTGCAAACATAACTAAGGTTAACAGTGCAAAGCGTCTCATAATTTTTTAGTCTTCAGCTATTTCTTCAATAGCCTGATCAATTGGAATTCTGTACGTTCCTGCTTCCGGATCAACAACTCCATAGCTGTTTAGCGTTTCCTGATCCTTAGCTTTTATTTGTTCAATTTCGGAATAATCACTGTTGATAGAAGCCTCTTGCTGAGCATTAAAATAACTTACTTCAGAAAATTGGATAAGTCCTACAATCAGCACAATTACTAATGCCGTACCAAAGGTAGTCCAGAAGAAAAGCTTGTTATAGTTGAGTTCATCATTATGAACTCCGTACGAAACAGCTTCTGCAAGCTCTTTATCTTCTGTTTCCAGATCCACATCTACTCCTGAAGCATGATGATGACCTGCTGAATGAGCTCCGTCCTCAAATAACGAAGCAGAATTTTCTTTCAGAGCATCAACCCATGCCACTACTTCTTGTTCTGTAACACCTTTTTCTTTGGCAAACTCTTTAAGCTCTCCCAATGGAAGAGATATAGCTTCAAGTGCGATCTGTGCTTTAAATTCTGCGCTGTGCTTAGTTGACATAGTCCGCAATTATTGATGATAAGATTTAGATAAGCATTCGTCCATCTTTGGATCGTTCTTAGGAACCATGCTTTCTTTTTTAAATTTGTTAAAAAACATTCCGAAGAAAATTCCACCTAATCCAAGGAAAGTGGCAAGATCAATCCAGCTAAAATGTAATCCATGAGCATCACCGTAATGGTTAGCCGGCATTACAATCCAGTAAATTTCAAGGAAGTGAATAATCAATACAAGTACTGATACAACACCAAGAACTATTCGGTTATGTTTTGCTTCACGATTCAGAAGTATTAAAAATGGAAGTGCAAAACGGAAGATTAAAAGAGAGTATGCTATATACTCGAATCCGCCTTCCAATCTGTGATAGTACCAAAGGGTTTCTTCCGGTAAGTTGGCGTAGTAAATGAGTAAAAACTGACTGAATGCGATGTACGCATAAAAAACCGTGAAAGCGAAGAACCAGGCTCCAAGATCATAAATGTGAGCTTTTCCAATGGTGTTCTTCAAAATTCCTTGTCGCTGAAGGAAGAATACCAACAAAATCATTACCGGCCAGAATGCCTGAAAATTAATGGCAAAAAAGTACACACCAAACATGGTAGAGAACCAGTGCGGATCCAATGACATTAACCAGTCAAAACCTGCGAAGGCAACAGAAAGAGCAAATAAAGGAATACCAGGAGCACTTATCTTTCTCATCAGTGTGGTAATTCCCCAATCTCCTGTTTTATCTAATTCAACAGAAGCTTTATATAATTTGTGACCTAACCAGCTCCATATTACAAAGTAGATTACCTGACGTATTACAAAAAATGTAGGATTCAGATACGCTGATTTACCATAAACAATGTAATCGAACTCAGGACTGGATTTATCAAATAGTGCAGGCTCAGTCCAGTGATATAAATTGAACATCCCAAGGAGTACAGGTAGAAAAAAAACAGCCCATACCCACATGTTAGCACTGAATACTTCAAAAATTCTTCGGAACACAGTTCCCCATGAAGCTTTCGTAATATGATGCAACATCACTGAAATCAGCGCAGAAAGAGCAATTCCTCCAAAAAAAGTAAAACTTACGATATAAGAGAAGAAGAACTGATTTTCATTCAGAAAATATCCGATAAAACTGGCAACTAATCCTGCGATGCCAAGCCCGAACGCAGCTCGGGGAATCAGGCTATCCTGAGGAAATTCAAGAGAATCGGTAATTGTTGGCTTATGACTCATTTGTTTTGATTTACGCTAATTTCTTAGTTATCGCTCAGTGACTTGATGTAAAGCACCAATGATTCAATTTCTGTTTCGGATAGATAGTCGTACGCTGTCATTACACCGTTTTCATATCCTTCTGTTTTTTTAGCTTCAGGATTTACAATCGACTCGCGGATATACTCTTCGTCTTTGGTGATTGAAATGGTTTCACCATCCGCATTAATACCCTGAGCAGTACTTCCGAATAATCCGGCCCATGTAGGACCGATTCCCCCGGGAGCGCCATCTTCGTTGTGGCAAGTTCCGCAGGCATACTGTCCAACCAGTTGTTCTCCCAATTCTATAGAAGCTTCAGGCTCTTTATCCGGCTTTCTTGCTTCCTCTAACTCTGCAAGTCTTTGCTGTTCTTCAGCATATTCTTTCTTTAGTTCAGCGATATCAACATCGTATTGCTGTATCTGGTTTTCGTCCACGTTTTGGCTGGCTTGTAATGCTCTGATGTAAGCAACAATTGCCCAACGATCTTCAACTTTAATTTGAGTTGCATAAGAAGGCATAGAACGAACACCATTGTAAATCGCAGAATATAGTTCTCCATCCGGAGCTTCTCTTAAACGATCCATATGATAGGTGGGAGCCGGAACATATCCATAATTTCCGGTCATAATAATTCCTTGTCCGTCGCCGGTTCCGCCGTGGCAAACTGAACAGTAAACATCATAGCGCTCTTGTCCACGATATAAAAGCTCTGTTGTCATTTCAATCGGCATTTCATCAATCCAATCGCCATTGGCGTCAACGCCTTCGTAATAAGCTTTGTCCGTTTTGTTGTAACCTCTTGCAACAGTTCCTTCTACGGGTTGACGCATCGATCTGTTGTCATCAAAAAACTCGTTTACTTCCTGAGCTTCTTTTCTGGGTTGCTGATCCATGTTCATATTTGGGTGAACGGGAGGCTTTTCAGAAATTTGCCCCTGGCATGATGCAAAAACAAAAGCTGCACCACTTAAACAAGCTATTTTTAAAATGTTTTTAGCTGTCATGAAAGAAGTTTGTTCAATTCGTTTAGTCATATACTTCCTCAATATGGGTTGCGCCTGCGCCATCAAGAAGTTCTTTTACTTTTTCAACTTCAAATAATGAATCATCAGCTTCTATACAGATAAAGAATCCGTCATCAGTAGCTTTTTTAAAGCGATCAACATTAAAAAGAGGATTGTGTAGCTTCGGGAG
Source organism: Balneola sp. (assembly GCA_965267565.1). Classification (GTDB taxonomy): domain Bacteria; phylum Bacteroidota; class Rhodothermia; order Balneolales; family Balneolaceae; genus Balneola. The sequence continues at coordinate 1,103,518 of OZ254085.1, read as the reverse complement.
TCCGTTCAAGAAGAACATTCCGAAAACGGTACCAAATGCAGAAAGCAAAACAGTAAGCTCAAAAGTAATAGGCACCCAAGCCGGAGCATTAAAAAATGGTTTACCACTAATATTAATTGGGTAATCCACTACCGACATAAAATACATCATAGCAATGGCACCGGTAAAACCGATTAAACCGTGAAGGATAATAATCCAACCCAATTTAGATTTCTTTAAACTCATTGCTTTATCCATTCCGTGAATCGGGAAAGGACTGTACGTATCGTACTTGCTGTAACCGGATTTATTAACCAACCTGGCTACATCAATTAAAGCCTTAGGGTTTTTGAACTCTCCTAAAATGCCGTACATCTTTGATTCTTCTTCCATATTCTTTTTCTCTTCACTCATGATCTACGCCTCCACTTTTTTAGGAGTTGGAATTTCTACTTTCGGAGCATGGTATTCCTGATTTTCATCATCGTAGTTATGAGGATCGGCTTGTGGAATCACCATTTTCACCTCAGCCAGTGCAATCATCGGCAAGAACCGAAGGAAAGCAAGGAACATGGTGAAGAATAATCCGAAGGTTCCAACATAAGTGAGAACGTCCCAGATAGTTGGTGAGTAATAATCCCATGAAGATGGCAGGTAATCGTTAGCAAGCGAAGTAACGGTAATTACCATACGCTCGAACCACATACCAATATTCACTACAATAGAGATGAAGAATGTAAATCCTACGCTTCGTCTTAATTTCTTAAACCAGAATAATTGAGGTGAAACCACATTACAGGTCATCATAGCCCAGTAAGCCCACCAGTAAGGTCCGGTTGCTCTCAGCATAAAAATTGCTTTTTCATATTCAACGCCACTGTACCAGGCGATGAAAAACTCCATCATGTAGGCAAAACCAACCATTGAACCCGTAACCATAATTACGATGTTCATTTTCTCCATATGGTCATCCGTCATGATGTCTTTCATTCCGTAAATCTTTCTGGCGACAATCATCAACGTTAATACCATCGCAAAACCGGAGAAGATTGCACCGGCAACGAAGTAAGGAGGGAAAATAGTGGTGTGCCATCCCGGGATCATGGAAACGGCAAAGTCAAACGATACAATAGTGTGAACAGAAAGTACAAGCGGAGTCGCAAGTCCGGCAAGTACCATATACGCTTTTTCATAGTTCCACCAGTGGCGGTTGCTTCCCGTCCAGCCTAATGAGAAAATTCCGTAAGCATATTTTCTGATTTTATCCGTAGCCCGATCGCGAATGGTTGCTAAATCAGGTACAAGACCTACATACCAGAATAAAAGTGATACTGTGAAATAGGTGGAAACCGCAAATACGTCCCAAAGAAGGGGAGAGTTGAAGTTTGGCCACATTGCCATTTGGTTAGGAATCGGGAATACCCAATAAATAACCCAAATTCGTCCTACGTGAATAGCAGGAAACACACCCGCACACATTACGGCAAAAATGGTCATTGCCTCCGCAAAACGGTTAATAGCGGTTCGCCAATCCTGTCGGAAAAGGAAAAGTACAGCAGAAATCAGTGTTCCGGCGTGTCCGATACCAACCCACCATACAAAGTTAATAATCGCCCAACCCCAGCCTACAGGATTGTTCAGTCCCCAGATTCCGGTTCCTTCCCAAATAAGATATCCTACAGAGATTCCCAACAAACCAAGAAGAGCGTTCGCTGCAATCATTGCGATATACCAACCTTTTGGGGTAGGTCTTAAGTTAATATCAGTAACCAATCGTGTAAGGCTGGCAAAATCGTGATTGCCTTTTACAAGAGCGGGTTCCGGTACGTATTCGTATTTACTCATGTTTGGAATAATTCCTGATTAAATGCTTATGCCAAAGCCGGGTTAGGGTTTCTGAGTTTTGCGATATATGAAGTTCTCGGGCGTGTATTCAGTTCTTCAAGCATCTGATAGTTACGCTCGTTTCGCTTCATTTTCACAACTTCGCTGTTTTCGTTAGTTAAATCACCGAAGTAAATAGCGTCTGCCGGACAAGCCTGCTGACATGCTGTTTTAACAGCACCTTCTTCAGGTTTAGGTGATCCGGTTTCGATCTTAGCCTCAATTTTGGCACGATTTACACGCTGTACGCAATAAGTACATTTTTCCATGACACCACGGAAACGTACAGTTACTTCCGGATTCATCGCCATCTGAATTACATCAGGCTCAGCTCCGGTAGTCAAAAATTCTTTAGGGTAGTTGAAGAAATTGAATCTTCTAACTTTGTAAGGACAGTTGTTTGCACAGTAACGGGTACCAATACAACGGTTGTACGTCATTTGATTCATTCCGTCAGGGCTGTGCGTGGTTGCTGCAACCGGACAAACCTGCTCACATGGTGCCAATTCGCAATGCATACAAGGAACGGGTTGGTGAGCTGTCATTGGTTCATCAGCATCTTCACCTACATAATAACGGTCGGTTCTGATCCAGTGCATCTCACGACCTCTTTTTACTTCCTTTTTTCCAATTGTAGGAATGTTATTCTCAGACTGACAAGCAATTACACACACTCCGCAACCAAAACATGAGTTCAGGTCAATAGCCATTCCCCATTGTGGTTCGCTGTCAGGATAGGTTTGCTCATCAAACAAAGAAATAGGTACATCTTCGCCCATTTCTTTGGCTTCTTTCATTCCCGGAACCGGATAAGTGTGAACTTCTTTGAATGAAGCGTAATCCGGATTGGATTTATATTCTTCTAAAGTGGCAGCGCGATACATGTCACGACCTTCGAGGCTGTGATGATCCTGAACGCAGGCAATTTCATACGTTTCACCTGTTTTGGTAACGCTTGCTTCCGTAAACAGATTATCACCTACCATTGGATAGGTATCAACTCCACCGACAGTAAAATCGATGTAACGGTTAGCAACTCGCCCGATTCCATCACGTCCGTAACCTACGGTCATCGTGATACTGTTATCGGCATGTCCCGGCTGAATCCATGCAGCAATTTTTACAGTCTTGCCGTTTGCATTGATTTCAACTACATCTTCATTTTCTACTCCGAGATTCTCAGCCGTAGCCGGGCTCATTAAAGCCACATTATCCCAGGTAATTTTCGTCATCGGGTCAGGAAGCTCCTGCAACCACGCAATATTTGCAAATCGACCATCATATAAAGTAGAATCTGCTTTGATAACCACTTCCATTTCTGAAACAGCGTTGTCTCTGGAAGTTTCCGGTCTAAAACTGCCGCGTGTACTTACATTGGCTTTGCTAAATTCTGAATTCGTATCAATTCCATCATGAAGAATAGAACTCCACTTGGAATCGAATCCTGATCGGTAATAATTTCTGAATGTTTGCTGAACCAGATCAAAGCCGGAGGTCATTTCACCGTTTACAATAATATTCAGTGCTTCAATTTCGCTGAGTCCGTTATATAAAGGCTGAATCTGAGGTTGAATCACAGAACGAACTCCGGTATATGAATGTCCGTCGCCCCATGTTTCAAGATAATGAGCTCTGTTTAAGTGCCAGCTCGCTTTTTTGGAAGTTTCATCTACATAATCAGAAAGATGAATTACTTCCATCGCATTGGATAATGCGTTTTCAAAATCTTTGTTCTGAGCAGTAAAAGCAGGATTAGTTCCTAAAAGTACAACGGTATCGTACTCTTCATTTTTTAAATTCTGAACTACATTCTCAAATGCAGAATTGGTTTGCTCAGCAAGGTGTGGTACTTCTAAATAGTGAACCGTTTCACCATCGTTGCCCAATGCCTTATTAATTGCAGCTACTACGGCGTGTGCATTTGCGGAGTGATCGTTTCCTATAGAAACAACCGAAGATCCTCGGTTAGCAACCAACTCATCAGCAAGAACTGAAATCCATTGATGATCGCTAAACTGATTTGAATGTCCACTGAAAGCACTCAAGCCTGAAACTCTGCCGGAAAGAGCTGCCGCAAGCGCATGAACAAAAGCGTCCATTTCGCTGGCTTTAATTCTCAGTCGGTGATCAGCATAAGAGCCTGTAAGCGTATAACCATTTTCTACCGAATAGATTCTGTTCATGGAATCATCAGTGCTGGTAACTTTACGCGCTGCACTTAGCTGTTTGCCGTAATCCACACTGTTCGGATGCGTACCATTTAATACGTCATCGTCCAGAGAAACAAAAACGTTGGCTTTGCTGAAATCGAACCAGGTTCTTAATCGCTCACCAAAAGCTCTGTTTGTTCCTTCAAGTGCGTTGGTTTCGCCGAATGGTTCGTAAGTAACCCAGTCAGCGTTTGAAAATTTGTTTAATGCCTGCTCTTTCAATCTCATTAGAGTAGGAGAAGAGCTTGCTTCAGAAATAAATGCAATTCTTCTATCAGTCAGAGCAAAATGATCGGCCGCGAAATCAACAAAATCGGTAACGGTTGAATCCGTTCCTTTGCGTAAAACTTTTTTAGAGCGATCGGGATCATACATGCCCAATACAGAAGCCTGTCCAAAAATGCTGGATCCGCCTTTACTGGCAGGATGCATTTCATTTCCTTCAATTTTGGTTGGGCGACCTTCATGATTTTCAACAACCACACCGGTTAAGTTGCCCTGAAACGGCATTGAAGAAGCATAAAATAAAGGAACACCGGGAACTATATCTTCCGGTTGTTTGGAATAAGGAAGAATTTTCTGAACCGGTCGGCGGGCAAAATCACAGCTTGCAAGCAATACTGCAGATCCCATAATGGCGAGGAAACCTCGTCTTGAAAATCCATCAGATAATTCAGTAGCGTTTTCAGGAAACTCACGCTCTACAAATTTCTGATATTCCTGGTTTTTAGCTAATTCGTTTAAGCTTTTCCAGTATGTGTTTTGTTTAACTTCGCTCATTAGATGATGTATAAAGTTCTAAAATCCGTAATTAGTAGTGGCAGCCCTGACAATACTGAGGTGGACTCACATTGTTTTTCTTAACCAGTTCTGCGCCTAACTCTTCCTGGTTTTCAGCTTTGTAACCCATAGTGGTAACTTCATCCACAGGGCGTAAAAATTTCTCCGGCTCACGGTGGCAATCCAGACACCAGCCCATACTTAATGGCACCGCCTGATAAACCACTTCCATTTTGTCGATTCTTCCGTGGCAACTTTCGCAACCAACACCCACATTAACGTGAGCGGCGTGGTTGAAATAAGCATAGTCCGCAAGATTGTGTACACGAACCCATTCAACAGGTTGGCCGGTTTCCCAGCTCTCACGAATAGGCTTCAGTTTCTCGCTGTCCGTTTTAATTTGGTTGTGGCAATTCATACAAGTTTGAGTTGCCGGGATGTTTGCTTGTTTGGAATCCCAAACACTGGTGTGGCAGTACTGACAATCCAGTCCGAGTTTGTCTACGTGTAATTGGTGACTGTAAGGAACGGGTTGCGTTGGAGCGTATCCAACATCGGTGTACTCAGGTGAGAAAAAATACCAAACGCCGAAAATAATAGCGTTTACAAGAACAATGAGACCGATCAGTAATTTTCGAGGAACTTGATTTGTCCACTTGGGGAAAATCTGCGCCATAAAGATTGCTTTTTATAGTTAGCTGAACATTGCTTAATTACCTGTAATTGAAGCGGCGCAAATCTACCGAAATTTTCCGTCTGTTTGTAGGATTGATGGGGTAGAAACTTCTATTTAAAATAAATCTAAATAAAATTGATCCGCATTCCGAATCAGGTTTTTAATCAATGCGCAAAAGATACTACAGATTTCATAAAAGTTCTTGTTAAAAAGCAGGAAGTTTTTGGTTATTTGTGAATGGTTACTCGTTGCTCGCTACTCGTAACTCATTTGAGTAATTCATTAATAATAGATCTCTGCGCACTTTGCGTTCTCTGCGGTTTACATTCTTTCGCTATGGAATAAATTCCTTCGCTTGTGTACTTGGATGAGATTAATTCATCATTCGATATTCAATATTCATTATTCCAGTTCAATGTTCCTTGTTGGTTATTGGATATTGAAACTCTTATCAACTTATACACTAATCACTTTTAACTAATAACTATTTTATCATTAAATTCCTTCTCCCAAAAAGAACACCTTATGCAAGAAAATTTCTCTCTTCCGGATCAGTCCAAAATATTACAGCAAGTAAGTGCTAAAACTGCCTTTCAGATTATCATTGGTGTGAGTGTTGCGGCACTGGCTTTTTTGTTTTGGCTTATCTATTTCAAAGGCGGTGCGGAGACCAGTTATCCATGGGTTTCATATTTACCTGCAGCCAACGCAACCTTCAATTCGTTGAGTACAATTTTTCTGTTACTGGGATTGAGAGAAATCAAGAATCGGAATTTCAGTCGGCACATGAAATTTATGACCAGTGCATTTGTAACGTCTGCTTTATTTTTGGTGAGTTACGTGGTGTACCATCACTTCCAGGGCGATACCAAATTTATGACCGAAGGCTTCATCCGTTATGTCTATTTCTTTATTCTGATTTCCCACATTATTCTCTCTGTATTTGTGGTGCCGTTGGTACTCTCCAGTTTTTATCTGGCGCTCACCGGAAAATTTCAGAAGCACAAAAAAGTCTCCCGCTGGACCTTCCCGATCTGGTTGTATGTTTCCATCACCGGAGTGGTGATCTTTTTTATGCTGAAGTTTGTTGGTTAAGTTTGGTAATATTTTTTTGTTTCAACAGTAAAGAATTAATATGGTTCAGTAGTTTAAATAACTCCATACAATTACATTACAAGTTATGGGAAAAAAATTTAAAGTAGACGCTCGACTAATAATACAATTAGGTCGAGAAAGTATAAAAGATCACACAACGGCACTTATTGAGTTAATTAAAAATTCATATGATGCAGATGCATCAAAAGTTGTGGTGGATATTTTTTGTAAAAAGGAAATGCCATACATACGAGTTGCTGACAATGGATTCGGAATGTCAGAAAAAGCAATAGACGATAATTGGTTGACAATTGGATTTTCTGAAAAGAAAAAAAAGACTAGTAGTAAAACGGGCAGAAGAAAAACTGGAGAGAAAGGGATTGGAAGGATCGCTGCTGATCGATTAGGAGAAGAATTAAAATTAATAACGAAGACAGAAGATGATCCTGTACAAGCTTTAAAGGTAAATTGGAATGATTTTGATACAGATAACAAAAGTGTGTCTGATATTGAAATTGAAGAAATAAAAGATATAAAACCAGATTTACCTAAGCCGAGACAGAACAAGAAAAATTCCGGTACAGAATTAATCATTACCACTTTAAGACATAAATGGGACAAAGATAATATTCATGATTTATACAAAGAATTATCTTTTTTTACTCCACTAATTGATGATAAAGATAAGTTTGAGATTAGATTAAACAATGACATTGATCCAAGTTATTCTAAGCCTATTAAAACTGCAATTTTTGATGTGGCCGAAATTAACCTAGACCTCCATTTTGATGGCAAAAACAAATTAGTTTATGACTTAAAAAATAAAGTTAATGGAAAGAAAAATCGGACTGAGATATTTGACATTGAAAAGTTTAACACGAGAGTTGGAAAGAATTTAGATGCCAAATTGGAATGCGGACCAATAGATATTAGTCTTTCTTTTTACCCAAGGAAGTCGGCTATTTTGACTGGAACAGGATTTTCACTGACAGATTTAAGAAATTTTTTAGAAGTCAATTCTGGGGTAAAAATTTATCGTGATTTAGTACCTGTTAGACCTTATGGATTTAGTAACTCAGACTTTGGGCATGATTGGATTGGGCTTGCAGAAAGAAAAGGAAAAGATCCTGCTGGAGTTAGTAGACCAACTTATAAAGTTACTCCTAATCAAATCTTGGGCAATGTCAGAATCAGCAGAGATAATAACCCTGAAATAAAAGATAGTGCAGCAAGAGAGGGTTTAGTTGAGAATGAAGCTTTTAAACAACTCAAAGAAATTGTCTTAGGTTCAATAAGACTTTTAGAATCATATAGGTACGAAATATTTGATGAGGCAAGAAATAAATCATCACGTAATAGGTCAAAGAATTCTGCTTTTAAAAATATTACTAAGAATTTAGAAAAAGTAAGAAATGAACTACAGTCTATTAAAGTATATGTGGATACACATAAAGATTATGATGGAAGCCCTATATCAAAAACTATTCTAAGATTAGATGAGGCTCAAAAAGAGACTGAGAGGACAATAGAAGAGCTTTTAGAAGAAAAGCGGGTTTTAAGTGCCTTAGCAACACTTGGAATTTCATCTGCAGTGTTTGGACATGAGACGGAAGGTGCAATAAATACATTCAAAGAAACCATAGGAAATGCTAAAGATTTTTTGTCATCAAAAAATAGAAATATTTCAAAGGCTCTTTCAAACATCAGAAACGCTGAAAAACAAGCTAAATTAATTGCAGGATGGGGCACATTTGCGTTAGCCCGTATCGAAAGAGATAAAAAAGTAAAAAAATTAGTACAGGTAGAAGAAATTATTAAGAATACTATAGATCAAGTTAGACCAGCTTTTGAAAATTTTAGTATTGAATTCAAGATGGAATTATCAGAATTATATTTTCATGTATATCCTATGGATATTGAATCAATAATTTTGAACTTATTAACAAACTCATTCAACGCAGTTCCCAATTCAAAAGATGAAAGGATCATTAAGATTCGATTGTATTCTGAAATGATTCAAAATCAATCTGGTTTTGCTATTGAAGTTTCTGATACTGGTCCAGGTATTGCCAAAGAGTATATAGATAAAATCTGGAATCCATTATTTACGACAAAAGTAGGAGATAAGGGAAGAAGCACTGGTACTGGTTTGGGCTTAACTATTGTGAAATCAATAGTCGATGAGCTCCAAGGAATTGTATCTGCAGAAAATGATCCAGAACTAAAAGGTGCTTTAATAAAAGTCTGGATCCCAAATGTAAAAGAATAAATATGTATAAAATTGCAATAGTAAATGACCAAGAAGACCAACTTTCAGCAATTTCAGATAAAGTTGAAATTAAAATTGATGACCCTGAAAGATGGGAAGTACTACCAATATTGCCTTTAAAAAATATTTATGATTACCCCTCTTGGATTTTAGAGTATGAAATATCTACAATTATAATTGATGAAAAACTTTTTGGAGGGCAATTGAATGATGGGTCTAATGTTGATTATAAAGGACATGAAGTTGCACAAGTAATTAGAGAATCAAATAAGCAATTACCAATTTTTTCATTAACAAACTATGAGGTAGGTGAAGACCTTAAGAATTCATTGGATGATTTTTATATGATTCTAAATAGAAATGAATTTGATCGTGACGTTGATAAATATATTCATCTTATAAAAAAACTTTCTGCTAACTATTTTGATGAAAATCAAGAAAAGCTTAAAAGGATTTCTCAAATATCAGAGTTAATTGCAAATGGAAAGGGTAATGAAGAACTATTTGAAGAGTTGAAGTACCTTAGAATTGAACTAGAACTTCCTCATTATTCTTCAAAAATTGAATCAAAAGTGAAATTGCTTGATGAAATCGATAACCATATTTCTAAAATAGAAGCTTTAAAAAAGGAGATTGAAAAAAGATTAGATAATGGAGATGAAAATGTGGTTTAGAATTCCTAAAGAAGATTCTGAGCAACCGAACGGTAAGTATACAGAGTGGAAAGAGATTTTAGCAGAAGAAGGTAAGCATCAATGTGTTTATTGCAGTATTTCTGAAGCTAATTTTGGTGGGATTAGAAACTATCATGTCGAGCATTTTCGCCCAAAATCAATAGAAGAATTTAAGATTTTAGAAAATGACATAAAGAATCTTTTTTATAGTTGCTCAATTTGTAATTGCTTTAAAGGAAATGATTGGAAAAAAGATGAAAGTGATTTTAAATATTATGATCCATCAAAAATAGACTACAGTGATGTTTTTGTAATAGAAGATAGCTTCCAACTTGATGGAAGATGTAAGTCTTCTAATTATATGATCAATAAATTATTTCTGAATCGACCTCAATTACTTATTCACAGGCGTGAAGTGGAGCTTGAGAAAAAACTAAAAAGTGCAGTATCGGAACTTGAAACTGTAATTTATGATTTTATTTTTTCAGCAGATTTAACTGATGTTAAAAATAAAAGCAGCTTGGCAATATCTACAGAATATTTGACCAAGGCGTTAAAATTATTATCAGATTTAAAGAATGTAGTACCATATAAGCAAGATCAGATAAAGAGGTAAATGTCTAATAAATCTACTGGCTCTTACTACACTCCTTCCATTTTATCTGATTTTCTAACAGAACATATATTTCGAAATTACTTCAGCGATTACAATGAAATAACAGTTCTTGAACCGAGTAGTGGCGATGGTGAATTCTTCGTGTCCTTTAACAGAAAGAATGTTTTTAGGAACTTTGAAAAGGTTTACATAGAGGCAGTTGAAAAAAATCCAAAAGAATTAAACAAGGCAAAAAAAAATTTAAAATCTCTTTCTTCAAAGAGTTTAGAATACCAAGCAAAGTGTATCGATTATCTTGACTACGATGGAGTTTCTAAAGATTTGATTATTGGAAATCCACCCTATATCAATAAAAAGCACTTAAGTAAAGAACAGATTGAAAAATGCAAAAAATTAGAGAGAGATGAGATTTCGGATTATGGAGAGACAAAAAATATCTGGCCAGCTTTTTTAATTAAGTCGATTGGGTTATTGAAAGAAGATGGGGTGTTATGCTTTGTTTTACCAGCTGAATTATTACAGGTTAATTACACAAAAAAGTTAAGAGAATATTTAATCCAAAAATTTGAACGAATTGAAATTTTTGCTTTCAATGAGCTTATTTTCAAAGATGAGAAAGGGAAAAAAATAGAACAAGATGTAATTGTATTAATTGGTGCAAAGAAATATGGAGATGCGAAAGGAAGAGGCGTTTCATTTTATCAAGTAGATAAATTATCAGATTTAGAAATCCCGGGATACACTGAAAAAAACAGCAATATTCACAGAACTAAGTTAGATAAATGGACAAATTATGTTCTTGAAGATAATGAGTTAGATTTTATCCAATCCAAAATTGATGATCTAAAGCTTAAACCAATCAACTACTATTGTAAAAAGGCAGAAGTAGGGATAGTCACTGCTGCTAATAAGTATTTTATTATTTCAAAAAAAAGGGAACAGAAACATAATCTAGAAGATTATACCCAACCAATAATTTCTAGAGGAGTTTTTATACAGAATAAACTAAGGCTTCTTAAAAAGGATATTGAAAATTTAGAGCAACGTGGTATATCAGTAAAACTACTCAACCTCGAAGAAAATGAATCCATTAATGATTCAAATTTGAAGCATTATTTAAGAATCGGGGAAAGAGCGAAGTTACATTTGCGCTATAAAATGAAAAAAAGAAAAAAATGGTATTCTGTTCCATCCATATGGGTTCCTGAAGGTGTCTTTTTAAAGCGGAGTCATTTATTCCCAAGGATAATTGTTAACAGTGCTAAAGCGTTGTTCACTGATTCATTTTATAGAATAAATATGAAAAAGGAATTCAAAATTAAGAACCTTGCATTTTCCTTTTATAATTCCCTCTCGTATATAATGGCAGAATTAGAAGGGCGATATTATGGGGGAGGAGTATTAGAGTTAACTCCTAATGAGTTCAAAAATTCTGTTATTCCATATAAAGAAATTTCTAATAAGAATTTTAAAGAGTTAGAAAATATTTTGAAGGGTAACCCATCCGTAGATGATATTTTAGAATTCACAGATCCAATTCTATTACCTGAACTTTCTCAAAAAGAATTAAATAAACTTAGAATAATTAGAAAAAAACTTACAAACAGAAGACTTAAGAAAAACAGATAAAATCTAATTTATTTTACTCCCTCCTAAACTTTGTAATCTGATTTTTTACTGCCGGCAAGGTTACTAAATACGCATAGATGGCGCTCAGTTCTTCTTCGCTCATATTGCTATAAAATCGCCACGGCATTTCCGTATTGAACGCTCCCGGTTCCACATTGCTCGTATTAATAACATCAGTTGAATCCTGAAAACTCTTGAAGCGGGCAATGAAGGCTCTTTCAGTCCATGTACCAATACCTGTATTTATGTCTTTGGTAATATTAGCCGAAGTAACGATTCCTCCTTCAGGAATATAAAAATCCGTTCCTCCTGCAAATTCCATTCCCTCAATAAAGGCACCTTTTTCCATAGGAGTGTGGCAATCGGCGCAACTTGCAGCGGTGACCAAATACTTTCCATAAGCTACTTTATCTGAAGGATCAGGTCGCTTCGTGAATTCAGGTTCCTGCGGAATGGTGTTGATGATAAAATTCATCGGGAAAGCCGATTCCGATTCAGGAACATCATGCTCAACGGGATCAAGCGTTCGTAAATAGGCAATGATATCGTAAATATCTTCTTTATCCACCTTTCGGTAATTGGTGTATGGCATGATCGGAAATAAGGCCTTTCCTTCTTTATTTACACCCGTGGTAATCGCTCTGAAAATTTCTCCGTCTGTCCAGTCTCCCAAATGATAGGGCGTAAGGTTATTAGCGTAATAATTTCCCGGAAATCCTGCTTTTTCTCCAAATAAATTTCCACCTTTTCCTAATTTTGTAGTGTCAATAGTTGGAGCAAACTTGCTGAAGTCCTTATCAGAATGGCAGTCCATACAGACGTAAACATTATTTGCGAGATATTTACCGTTAGCTACTCTGTCTTCTGTAATTTCAATATTCAAATCAGGTGCTTCATTAACATTCGGCAATGCTGTTTTTACGTAGGTGAGAAGTCCAACAACAGAAACAATTAAAACACAAACCAATATCCCGAGTATTTTACCCACTTTTTTCATAATTCCCCCATCAGTTAGTTTTGTTTGGATATATTATATAATCACAACTAAAAATGCCATTTTCGCATAAATTTCTCTCAATAAGTTTCTTATATAAATGAAGATAGCCAAGATATTTTTATTCCCTTTTTTTGCCTCTCTAAGCTTTTCAGTTTCCGCCCAATTCTTTGACCGGACTCCTGATTTCACCCGGCAGGATACACTTCGAGGGACCATCACGGAAGAACGAGCCTGGTGGGATGTCACTTTCTATCATCTTAAAATGAAAGTTGATCTGGAGGACAGCACTTTTTCAGGAGTAAATATTGTACAGTATCAGGTGGATTCGCTGACTACCAATGTTTTACAGATTGATCTTCAGGAACCGATGAACATCACCAAAATTACTCAGGATGGGAAAGAGTTAAATTTCCGGAGAGAAGGAAATGCCTTTTTTGTGGAGACCGTCAACAATCAAAATATAGGTGATATCGACCATATTGAAGTTCATTTTTCCGGGAAACCAAAAGAAGCGGTTCGGGCTCCGTGGGATGGTGGAATTACCTGGACCAGAGATGAGAATGGAAATCCGTTTGTGGCTTCTGCCAATCAGGGAATAGGAGCAAGTATCTGGTGGCCGAATAAAGATCACGCTTACGATGAACCGGACAGCATGCTGATGAGCATCACCGTTCGGGATGATCTGATGAATGTATCCAACGGAAGATTGCGGGGTTCAGAAGACAACGGAGACGGAACCAAAATCTGGCATTGGTTTGTAAGCAATCCGATCAACAATTACGGAGTGAACATCAACATCGGGGATTATGTGCATTTCGAGGAAACGTTTGCCGGAGAAAATGGCGCTTTGGATATGGATTATTACGTGCTCAGCTATAATCTGGAAAAAGCGATTGAGCAATTTGCCGATGCCCCAAGATCCATCAAAGCATTTGAATATTGGTTCGGACCGTATCCTTTTTACGAAGACAGTTACAAGCTGGTGGAAGCTCCTTATTTGGGGATGGAGCATCAGAGCTCGGTGACGTATGGAAATCAGTATGAAAACGGATATTTAGGCAGAGATTTGAGCAGCACGGGTTGGGGATTGAAGTTCGATTTCATCATTGTGCACGAAACCGGTCACGAGTGGTTTGCCAATAGCATCACCTACAAAGATGTGGCGGATATGTGGATCCATGAAAGTTTCACCAATTATTCGGAGAGTCTGTTTCTGGAATATCATTTCAGCAAAAAAGCCGGAAAAGAATATGTACTTGGAACCAGATTAGCCATTCAGAATGACCGACCGATCATCGGAATTTATAATGTGAATTATGAAGGTTCTTCCGATATGTATTACAAAGGTGGAAATATGTTGCATACCATCCGTCAGATTGTTAATGATGATGAATTGTGGAGAGAAATCTTGCGGGGATTAAACAAAGAATTCTATCACCAAACGGTGACCACCGAACAGATCGAAAACTACATGATCGAAAAATCAGGCAAAGATTTAGCCTCCGTTTTTGATCAGTATCTGAGAGATTACCGAATTCCGATTCTGGAATATTTCTTTCGGGATAACAAACTGTTTTATCGCTGGAATAATGCGGTACAAAATTTCAATATGCCGGTAGAGGTTTCTATTGACGGAAAAACTCAAATTTTGAAACCAACCACTCGCTGGCAATCGATGAGCAGCTCCGGCTCCGAGCTCAAAACCGATGTGGATTATTACGTAGGATCGATGAAAGTACAAGAGGATTGAATAACGAATATTGAATGTTGAATAACCAATATCGAAGGGAAGAAAAATTTTAACTGCAAAGAGTGAAAAGGATTACAACATCCAATAACCAACAAGAAACATCCAATTTCCAATTTGGGAGAGTTTTAGTCTGGTACACAGGCCAACCTACGCTAAAGCTACGGTACACAAGCGAGGAATTCATTGCGCAGAGAAAAAAAATTAAACCGCAGAGAACGCAAAAAGTGCAGAGAACTAATATTAATGAATTACTCAAATGAGTTACGAGTAACGAGCCACGAGTAACCATTAACAAATCAATAATTCAAAATTCATAATTCTTTCTTTCCTAATTCTTAATTCTTTCAAAAACCTCGTACCTTTCAGCGCTTAATCCAAAACAGAAAGCTAACTACATTTATTCATGGCTGACGCTATCGTTAAAGAACCGGAAGTAAACCTTGAACTTGCCCTCGAACACGGACTAAACGAAGAAGAATTTGAAATGATAAAAACCCGTTTGGGTCGGGTGCCTACTTTTACGGAATTAGGGGTTTATTCGGTGATGTGGAGTGAACATTGTTCTTACAAAAACTCCATCGTTGAGCTCAAAAAACTTCCCCGTGAAGGTGAGCACATGTTAGTTGGAGCCGGAGAAGAAAACGCAGGTTTGGTTGATATCGGCGACGGACTTGGATGCGCATTCAAAATCGAGAGTCACAATCACCCATCAGCAATTGAGCCATATCAGGGAGCAGCGACCGGAGTGGGAGGAATTCACCGTGATATTTTTACGATGGGTGCACGCCCGGTAGCGAGTTTGAATTCATTACGCTTTGGTAGTCTGGAAAATCCAAGAGTAAGATATTTATTGGATGGTGTAGTTCGTGGAATTGGTGATTACGGAAACTCATTTGGTATACCGGTAATCGGTGGTGAGGTTTATTTTGATGAGAGTTATGAAGGAAATCCACTCGTAAATGCGATGAGTATCGGTTTGGTAAAAGCCGGAGAAACGGTTTCGGCTATTTCAGAAGGAATTGGAAATCCGGTAATTATTGTAGGAGCAAGTACCGGTCGCGATGGAATTCACGGAGCTACGTTCGCCTCCGAAGAGATCAGTGAAGAAAGTGAAGCTAAACGTCCGAGTGTTCAGGTGGGTGATCCGTTCACTGAGAAATTATTATTAGAAGCCAGTCTGGAAGTACTGAAAACCGGCGCTGTGGTTGGAATGCAGGACATGGGTGCTGCAGGAATTGCTTGTTCTACTTCTGAAATGACAGCCAAAGGCGGACAGGGAATGTTGATCGATCTGGATAAAGTCCCTGCTCGCGAAGACGGAATGACGGCTTATGAATTACTGCTTTCTGAAAGTCAGGAGCGGATGTTGATCGTTGCTGAAAAAGGACGTGAGCAGGAAGTAATCGATGTTTACGAAAAATGGGATCTGCACGGTGTGGTAATTGGTGAAGTTGTGGATACCGATAAAGTGACGTACATGAAGGATGGAGAAGTAAAAGGCGACATGTTTGCTGAGCATTTGGTTCTTGGAGGCGGAGCTCCTCAGTACATCCGCGAAACAAAAAAGCCTGCATATTTAGATGAAGTTCAAAGCTTTGATGTTGATTCATTGGATCATCCTGAAGATCATGCAGAAACTATAAAATCATTATTAGGCTCGGTTAATATTGCATCCAAAAAATGGGTGCATGAACAATATGATACTACGGTTCGGACAAATACGGTAACTCCTCCCGGTGCTTCCGATTCAGGCGTGATCCGTGTGAAAGGAACCAATCGTGGACTTGTAGCCAAAACAGATTGTAACGGTCGTTATGTGTATTTGAATCCACGTCGTGGCGGGCAAATTGCGGTAATCGAATCCGCAAGAAATGTGATTTGTTCCGGAGGAAAACCTTTGGCGATCACCAACTGTCTGAATTTCGGAAACCCATATAAACCGGAAGTGTACTGGACGTTCAAAGAAGCACTTGGCGGAATGGGCGATGCTTGTAAAGCTTTAAATACTCCGGTTACAGGTGGAAACGTGAGTTTCTATAATGAAAATCCTAACAGCGCAATTTTCCCGTCACCAATTATTGGGATGCTCGGATTGATTGAAGACGTGGAAAATCATACTACTACTCCGGCCTTCAAAAATGATGGAGATATGATTCTGTATGTCGGCGCTGACCGAAAAGGATTGGGCGGAACAGAATATCTGAAAAAGATTCATGGTCTAACAACCGGAGATGCTCCTGAACTGGATATAGAGTTTGAAGTAAAACTACAGGATGCGGTTCTGGAAGCCATCAAAGCCGGATTTATTACAGCGGCGCATGATATTTCGGATGGCGGTTTAGCAACCACTTTAGCTGAAATGGCCATTTTCGGTGGAATTGGCGCAAATGTAAATGTTCGATCACTGAAAGGTTCTGAGCATGAAGTCTTATTCAGCGAAGCGCAGTCCGGTATTGTAATCACCATCGAACAGAAAGATATTGAACAAACACTTACTCATTTCAAAGACGCCGGAGTTCCGATCACAAATCTTGGAGAGGTTGTTGGGAAGAAATTAAGTCTGTCCGGAATAGCTGAGTTGGATGTAGAAGAAATAAAAGAGATTTATGAAGGAGTTTTTCCGGAGATTATGGGGTAATCGCTTTGAGCGCTATATATAAAATAAGAAAAACCAGAACTGGGTCATCCTGAATTTATTTCAGGATCTTAAGAAAAGGCTGTTTTCTGGAACATAACTTTTACCCTCGAAGGGTTTCATACCAATCTTCTAATTTTGGATTATGTTGCTTTACCAGATTCCATTTCCACCGCTTGTGCCAGTTCTTTAACTGTTTTTCTCTGGCGATAGCATCTGAGATATTATCATATTCCTCGGCGTATACCAGAATGGTTAACTTATATTTTGATGTAAAAAGAGAACCTTCCCCCAGCTTATGTCTCCATACTCTGGAATTGATATCATTAGTTACTCCGATATATATCGTTGTTCTTCGGAAATTAGTAAGAAAGTATACATAGCCTCTGTTCATAGTAAGTAAGACCGTTTCAAGTGCTATTCCTTACAAAGATCCTGAAATAAATTCAGGATGACCCATTTATACTCTTAACAGAATTATCGCTCATTAAGGATAAATTTTGAATCTTAATTTGGAACGAAAACCCGTCCAACTTTCATTTTATATCTGACTATTCATCAAGAAAGACAGACTAATAATGAAAGACAAAATTGTATTGATTGTAGGCGGAGCTGGAGGAATTGGATCGGCTGCCGCCACGAAATTTGCTGAAGAAGGCGCAAAGGTAATCATTTCATCCCGCACCAAATCCAAAGCGGAAGAAGTAGCTCAAAAAATTAACGACAATGGAGGAGAAGCGTTTGCCATTGAAGCGGATGCCACCGACGAAAATTCAGTTTCTGCCATGGCTCAGGAAATCGAGGACAGTCTGGGTAAGATTGATGTACTGATCAATGCCTTTGGTTTAGGATTGATTCAGCCTTTCTCTGAAATTGACCCGGATGATGCCAAAGAAGTCATCGAAACTAATGTGTATGGTACTTTCCTGGTTACCCAAACAGTGAACAAGCACATGAAAGAAGATGAGCCTACCAATGTGATTATGTTTCCCGGGACAATGGGTAAATATGTGATGAAAAATGCTTCAGTGTATGCGGCTTCAAAGTTTGCCATTCAGGGATTTACCAAAGCACTTATCGAGGAAGGAAAGCGCGATAACACCAAATATTCTTTATTCTATCTTGGAGGAGTTGATACCGCTTTTTGGGATGATGATCGTGTTAACATGCGAGTCAAAAAAGAAGCTATGCTTTCTCCGGAAGAAGTTGCTGAAGCTGTATTTGCAGCAGTTAATCAGCCGACAGGCTCTGTGATGAATGAAGTGGTTATTCAACCTGAGAGCCATCAATTGGTTTAAGCTTTATTCAGCTACAGGGCACTTACTCAGCGTTTTTTTATAAGCATTCTCCAGAATATCTAATCCTTCATCAATTTGATCGGTTGAAATGGTCAATGGTGGACGGAAACGAATCGTATTTGGTCCGCAGGAAAGAATCATTAATCCGTCTTCCATACATTGCTTGATTACGGCATCTCGGGAATGAGTGTCCGGCATATCAATGGCGCTGAACAATCCAAGACCACGAGGGTTTGACAGATGTTCATGAGCATCAGCAAGATGTTGAAGCTTGCTAACCAAATGTTTACCAACAGTAGCGGCATTTTCGACTAACTTTTCTTCTTCGATAATATCCAGAATTCGACCAAAACGAACCATGTCTACTAAATTTCCACCCCATGTTGAATTGATTCTGGAAGAGACGTTAAAGCAGTTAGTTTCTACTTCATCTACTTTTCCTCCGGCGAGAATTCCGCAAACCTGAGCCTTTTTCCCGAAAGCGATGATATCCGGTTTTACAAAATATTCATGTGCCCAAAATTTTCCGGTCATCCCCACTCCGGTTTGCACTTCATCATAAACCATAAGTGTATCGTGCTTATCTGCAAGATCGCGAAGCGCCTGATGGAATTCCGGGCGGAAATGCCGGTCACCGCCTTCTCCCTGAATCGGCTCAATCAAAATACAAGCGATATCATCTTTATACATTTCGAAATAACGCTCAGCCTGAGCTATTGCAAGATTCTCATGCTCGATCACTTTCATTATCGACTCAGATGTTTCCGGATAATGATTTGCGGGGCTGATAACTCTTGGCCAGTCGAACTTCGGGAAATATTTTACTTTGTTGGGAACTGTATTTGTTACCGACAGAGTATAGCCCGAACGCCCGTGAAATGCTTTCTCAAAGTGAAGAACTTTGTGTCCTTTTTCTTCTCGGTATCCTTTCTGAAAATTTTTCTGAACCTTCCAGTCAAAGGCAACCTTCATAGCATTTTCCACGGCTAAAGCTCCTCCCGAAATAAAGAAGGAGTGGGGAAGATGATCAGGTACTGCCACTCTGCTGAACGATTCCATAAACTCAGCCATCTCTTCGGTATACACATCGGAGTTTGAGGGCTTGTTAATAGCTGCTTTTCCAAGCTTGGCAACAAAATCTGAATCTCCGGCAAGTTTTGGATGATTCATTCCCAAAGGATTGGAAGCAAAAAAGGTAAAAAAGTCGAGATATTTTTTATCGTTCTTTGAGTCGTAAAGATAAGCTCCTTCACTTTTTTCAAGATCCAAAACCATGTCATATCCATCGGTTAAAAGATGCTTTCCTAAAATGTTTCTTACTTCCCCCGGATGAATATTCTTTGTTGCTGTAGCCATAAATGATATCTGAAATTTTAAGTTTCAGGAAGCTACTAAATCAAAAAAAGATGACAAATACTTTTAAACTGTTTAAAGCATTATTTGAAAAAATTGGAAGCGGTTTTGCGAATGATCTCTACACATTCCATTAATTGATTTTCAGTCATCACCAGAGGAGGAGCAAATCTAATAATATTTCCATGAGTTGGTTTTGCGAGTAATCCATTCTCTTTCAGTGCAACACAAAACCTCCATGCGGTATCACTATCAGGAGTATCATTGATGATAACGGCATTCAGCAAGCCTTTACCACGAACACTTACAAACAAATCTGAATCAGCAATGATTTTTTCCATTTCATCCCTGAAAATTTCCCCAAGTTTTCGGGCATTCTGAGCCAATTCTTCATCTTTAACAACTTCGAGGGCGGTTATTGCCACTTTGCATCCTAACGGATTGCCTCCATATGTAGAACCGTGCTGGCCGGGTTTGATCACTTCCATTACTTCATTATCAGCTAAGATCGCTGATACGGGGTATGCTCCGCCGGAAAGTGCTTTTCCTAAAATCAGGATATCAGGCTTAGTATATGTTTCTTTACGGTCACAATGTCCTGAGCAATCACAATTTCCGCAAACAGCAAGCAAAGAACCTGTACGTGCAATCCCTGTTTGGATTTCATCTGCAATAAAAAGGACGTTAGCTTCTTTGCATAGGCGGTCAATTTCGGGAATAAAATCGGAGTCAGGAACTACCACACCTGCTTCTCCCTGAATGGGCTCGACCAAAACACCTGCTACATTAGGTTTGTTTAAAGCTTCTTCCAAAGCTTGTTTATCGTTATAAGGAATTTTTATAAATCCGGGCGTATAAGGGCCAAAGTTCTTTTTAGCATCAGGATCATTTGAAAAAGAGATGACGGTTGTTGTTCTTCCGTGAAAATTATCTTCGAATACAATGATTTGAGCTTCATTTTCAGGAATTCCTTTTTTTTCATACGCCCATTTTCGGCAAACCTTAATGGCTGTTTCAACTCCTTCAGCTCCGGTATTCATGGGAAGCACTTTATCAAATCCAAAATAATCGCTCATAAATTGTTCGTATTCGCCAAGCACATTATTATAAAAAGCACGGGAAGTAAGTGTCAGCTTTTGAGCCTGATCTGTAAGTGATTTGGTAATCTTAGGATGGCAATGTCCCTGATTAACTGCTGAATAAGCGGAGAGAAAGTCAAAGTATTTGTTGCCTTCAGGATCCCAGGCATAAACTCCCTCACCTTTTTCAAGAACTACAGGCAGGGGATGGTAATTATGAGCACCGAATTCATTTTCCAGTTCAATCGCCTTTTCTGATGATATCATATACTTTTTTAAGCTTAGTGAAATTTTTGATTAAAGATAAGCAATAGACGTTGAAAGCTTAACTAAAAAAGCGAAAATTATTGTTGATACTCACCCGAAATAAATCGTATCTTTGTTGTTCAACATCGCGGGGTGGAGCAGCTGGTAGCTCGTCGGGCTCATAACCCGAAGGTCGCAGGTTCGAATCCTGTCCCCGCCACTACAAAAAGCCCTCTTTTCGAGGGCTTTTTTATTTGGGGTACAACATAGGTACAACAAAACGTCTTTTTAACAGGCCTCACAATGGTGAGAAGGGGGTTCAGTTTTATTTTGTTTATCAGAGGGTTTAAAAAAAGAAGAGAAAGATTGTTTATCAGAATATCTACTCTGAATACGGATAGCATTTCCAATAGCGATTAACGCTACACCCACATCAGCAAATATAGCTTCCCACATGGTTGCTATTCCAAAAGCTGCAAGGATCATAACTAATACCTTAATCCCCAAGGCAAAGCTTATATTTTGCCATACTATACGGTGGGTAAACTTTGATATGTCTATGGCAAGTGGAATTTTAGAAGGCTGATCGGTTTGTATCACAACATCAGCGGTTTCTATTGTTGCATCAGAACCAATTCCTCCCATAGCAATACCAACGTCTGCTAATGTAATAACCGGTGCGTCATTAACCCCATCACCAATAAAGCCGACAATATTTCTCTCTCCAAGAGCTTTCTCAACATATCGGTATTTTTCATCAGGAAGCAATCCGCCGTGTGCTTCGTTGATTCCAAGTTTCTCTGCTACAAATGAAACGACTCTACTATTATCGCCCGATAACATAACCAGTCGCTCGAGACCTTTTTCTTTAAGCAGTGCAATAGTCTGATTGCTATCTTCTTTAATCTGGTCAGCGATACTAATGGTTCCAACATGTTTTCCATCAATTGCTATATGTACGTATGTATAAGGGTCGGAATATTTTTCACTCTCTTGGATGGATATTTGATTGGCTTTCAATAAATCCAGATTCCCGATAAGTATTTCTTTGCCATCAATTTTTCCTTTTAGTCCTTTTCCTGAAATCTCTTGTTGCTCAGTCACATCGTATAAGGATTCATCACCATTAAATGCAATGATAGCTTTACCAATTGGATGAGTAGATTGCTTTTCTAATGATGCTGCATAAGCAATGAGTTCTGCTTCAGACAAACTGCTATGAGACTGTACATTTTGAACTTCAAATGAACCTTCAGTTAAGGTGCCAGTTTTATCCATGAAAAGTATATTCATCTTCCTTAGCTGATCCAGAAAATCCGATCCCTTTAACAAAATTCCATTACTTGATGCAGCCCCAATTCCACCAAAATATCCCAATGGAATTGAAATAACCAATCCACAAGGGCAAGACACAACTAAAAATATAAGTGCTCTGTAGAACCATTCTTGGAAGATATAGTCATTGACTACAAAGTAAGGTATGAATGTAAGAGCAACGGCAAGCCACACAACTATTGGTGTGTATATCTTGGCAAATTTAGTCATAAACCGCTGTGTCGGGGCTTTGCGCTTGGACGCTTCTTGAACCATTGTAAGAATGCCCGATAACTTAGTATCTTTAAATGCACTCGTAACTTTTATTCGCACAAGCTTGTCTTGATTGATTGAGCCTGCCCATATCTCTTCTCCGGCTCCTTTATTAATTGGTTTTGACTCTCCTGTCAGAGCAGCCGTATTAAATGAGCTACTCTCAGTTAGTAGTTCTCCATCAAGCGGAACTTTTTCTCCCGGACGAACTAAGATAATTTCACCGATTTCTACCTCAGAAGGATGTATCTGAACAGTTTCTCCCTCTCTCTCAACGGTGGCTATCTCTGGCTGTTGATCAATTAATCCCTTTATCGAGCTTCTTGCTTTATGAACAGCACCATGTTGTGCATATTCACCAATCGTGTAGAACAGCATAACAGCAACACCTTCAGCGTATTCACCAATTGCAAAGGCTCCAACTGTGGCAATTCCCATCAGAAAGAATTCACTAAAGAAGGTTCCGTTTTTAATGGAATTAAATGCCTTGCCCCAGACAGGGCCACCGACTGCCAAATAAGACACTCCATAAAGTGGTAGATATAAATATTTACTTCCCTCGAATGTGGTGAAATGTTCCACAAAGAGAGCACTAATCAAGGCAATAATACTTATAAAAGCTTCCTTGTATTTCCTTATAAGAGAAATCATGATTTGTTCTCTCTATCATGGAGCCATTCCCATGCACCATCTGCATTTTCAATCTCAAAAAATTTCATATTGTCTTTTGTCAGTGCACTTAGAAGACGAGTTCCCCATTTTTGCCATTTAGATTCTCCCACAATGGCAATACGATCAAACTTGCCGATGAATTTGGCATCAAGTTTTAAATCTTTCCAAAATGAGTCCACATCCTTCCAGCCTTTAAATCTCTCTAAAATAATTAACAATTTAGGCTTTGAGTTCGAGCCTGTAAAATTCTTGAGTGCTGGTTCTAACTTATCAAAGTCCTGCTTGTTCAAAGCACCAGATGCTTTAATGGCAAGAATGCCTCTCTCTTCGTGTGTCTCAATACCAATCATACTAGTTTCCCTTATTGATCAATTTTGAATAATAATATGATAATTTTTGTCTGATTAATTGCAGATTTGTGTAAATCTCGTGCAGGATTTTGTTAGATTTTATCTATTGAAACTCTTTTGTTCTCCTTGACATCTTTAAAATGGGAGGGGGATAACCCAGTCTCTTTTTTGAATTGTCGTGAAAAATGCTGTTGACTACTATAACCCAATTCATAGGCAATTTCAGTCAGGTTCTGCTCTCCATACACGATAAGTTCTTTTGCCCGTTCAACCTTTTGGAGGATGTAATACCGCTCAATAGATTTTCCCTCCACGTTGGAAAATAACCTACTTAAATACTGATACTCTTTATTTAATTGTGAGGATAGATACTCCGACAACTTACCGTTCAATTCCTTATTGGTACGCACCAATTGAATGATAAGCTGTTTGATCTGTTCGACCAATTTACTACCCTGATTGTTTATAATCTCAAAGCCATTGGTGTTGACGACTTTAATAAGCCGTTGATATTCAACATCAGTAATCGGTTCAGCCATTGTTAACTCTCCTAACTCAATCTTTTTGACCTTAAAATCAGCAGATAATAATTTCTCTTCCAATACCTCTGCACAATGGCTACACACCATGTTTTTTATGTGAAAATACTGTTGTTTCATGTTGTGTGATTATCTTCTATGAGTGATGACGTCTCTTTATCTAATTCAACTTCTATGGTGCTATGGCTAAATTTATAGGGCTGCAATAACTCTCTAATTGATTTTTTTGCTTTAACAATCTCTGAGTAGGTCGAAACATTTTTTAAAATCAGGTGTGCAGTCAACACATGTTTTTCCCCATCTAACGACCAAAGATGCAGATGTTTGGTCTCAGCAACAAAGTCGTTGCTCAGAAATTTCTCATCCAGTTCTTCAACGCTAACTTCATCAGGGCTGCCTTGTAGAAAGACATACAACGTATCTTTCAATCGTTTGAGCACGTTCCACAATATATAAGCAGTTATGAAGAGTGATAGAGCAGGGTCTAAATAATGAATGTCTTTAAACATCAATACGATTGAGACGACTAATACGGCTGACCAACCGAGTACATCTTCTAACAAGTGCCAAGAAATAACTTTCTCATTAAGTGTTTTTCCATGACTTACTTTCCATGCAGCATATCCATTTACCACAACGCCTATAATGGCAAAGATCAACATACCTTGAGCATCGGTATGTTCTGGTGTAATGATGCGCGCAACCGCTTCATTAATAACGAATATGGAACCTGCTATTAAAACAAGGCTATTGACCAAAGCGCCAAGCAATGAAAACCGAGTGTAGCCAAAGGTAAATGAGCGATTAGAACCCTGTTTAGATTTATGGTCTAAATACCATGATAATCCTAAAGACATACTGTCTCCAAGATCATGCAAAGCATCGGAAATGATAGCTACACTATTGACGTATAGTCCACCAATAAACTCTAAAATTGTAAAAACAATATTGAGGAAGAAGGCAATTTTAATGTTGCCACTACTTTTGCTGTGATCGTGAGAATGACTCATATTTTTTGCGTCTTAAATTTAAAGTTAATGTGCATGAGAAGTTTCACTCTTCTTCATTTCAGAAATCAAATAGTAGGCATTGTTCAGCGCAACTAACTGATTTGATTGCAGTGGGTTTAAAAGTTTAACCTCAACCCATTCACCTTCTTTTAGACCTGTTTTAATTTCAAATGGTGTGAACTCCCATTCCGTTTCACCATTTTCTTGGTGTTTTTCAGCCAAAAAGATAAGTGTTTTCCCTTCTTCTTCGATAATTGCTGTCTCTGGCAATGCAAGGGTTTTATCTTCAGAGGTTAGAATCTTGCCGTTGATATACATGCCTGGAATAAGATGATCTCTTTTTTGGTCGATCTCTGCATGGACATGGACTGCTTTTGGATTTTGCTCAAACTTTTTGCCAACAGAATAGATTTTACCTGTCAATACCTCTTCGGGTCGTGCTTGGACAGAAAAAGCAACTTTTTGACCATTTTGGATTTTATGGACATCCTTTTCGAAGACCATAAAGTCAGCATGAATATGATCGTTGTTGATAATCTCAAACAGTTCGGTCTGTGGATCGACATACTGTCCAATTTGTACGCCAACACTTTCAATAAAACCATCAATTGGTGAGACCACAGGAACGGTCTCATAAATATCACCAGATCGGACTTTCTCTACATTAAGATTGAGCTGTCTTAGTTGTGCCTCATAGCCTTTAACTTCTGCCATGGTCGCTTTATAATCAGCTTCAATTTGCTGGAACATCTGACCTGATCCAACCTCTTCTTTGTAGAGCCTTTTTTGTCGTTCATACTCTTTCTCTAAGTACTGCATCTGCTTGAATGCACGGACGTAATCTGTTTGAACTTTAGACAAATTAGGATGTGCAATATTTGCTAATACTTGACCTTTTTTGACCTCTTCGCCCTCTATGACATCTATGCCTGTAATATTAGCGCCTAAGATTGCGGTAACACTTGCTTCATACTGAGGAGGAACCTCCAACTGACCGTTGACTTTCACTATATCTGAAAGAGACTGGGTTGGAATGGAACCGACCTTCAGCTCAAGACTATTAAATTTAAGCTCTGACAGATGAAGTGCTTTAGGCTCTTCAACTTCTGTTGAAGCAGAGGCCTCTTGGTGAATTTCTTCTCCATGTCCATGGTCATCATGATTATCAGGCGAATTATCACACGCTGAGACAATAGATAATGAGAGGATTAATAGTAAAATATGGATTTTTTGTTTCGTCATAATATTTCCAATCTGATGTTTAATTTGAATTTCTTAAGTAGAACTCAAGCTGAAAGCGATGGTTGAGGTAATTACCAAAAGCATTCCAAGACTCAACCTCTATAGCGATTGCATCCCGCATATTTTGAAGGAACTTCACATAGTCAATCGCACCTTCCTTATATGCTGTTACGGCACCTTTTCGTTGTTCTTTTGCGAGAGGAAGAGCTTCTTTTTTGTAGTATTCCCATGAACTCAACCACTTCTGGTATTGCTCTTGTGCAGACCTAAAATCAGCATTGAGCTTACGTTCTGCCTCAAACAAATTTTGTTCGGCAATATCTTGCTGTATTTTTGCAGATTGTGTCTGTCCTACCTCTGACCAAAATGTGAGAGGAATTTTGATTCCAATTTGATATTTATAGAATCCTGACTGTCCGGCGATTTCTTGACGACCGTACTCAGCATTAAACTTTGGTAGATATTGACTTCTTTTTTCTTTTGTTACAGCTTCAGCAACGGACAACCGCTGTTCGTAGAGATCTATCACCGGATGATCTGATAACAAAAGCTCTGAGTAAACAAGGGGCTGATTAAAATCTTCAGGTAAATCTGTAACAGATGTTAGTTTTGTTTCACCGCTAAACCACCTATTAAATGTCTCAATTGCTGATAGGTAATCTCTGTAAGCTTGTTCTTTACGATTACGTATTCTGTTAGCTTGATTCAACGTTGCCAAATACTCAAGTTTTGAACTGGCTTGAGTTTCTAATCGTAAATCCGCCGCTTTTACAATATCCTTAAATTGCTCATCAAGTTTCTCAAGCACCTTGAAAATCTTATAGGACGTATAGACAGAAACCCAATCCTGACGCACAGCGAGCTCAATTTCAGCCTCAGACAGATCAAGTTTTCTTTCAGCAAGAATTGTTTTTTGAGACTGTAGGTTCAGCCTTGGAGCTACACTAAATATATCAAACTCTTGTCTGATACCGATTTGAGTTTTAACGCCACTAGACCCATTACCGACTTCTTCTTCTCCTGTAAATAGTTCTGTATCTCCTAATTCCCATGCTGTTTTTTTAAGAGATTTCTGACTCTCTATTTCAAGCAATCCGACTTTTACAGTTGGATAGTCACTTAAAGCCCGTTCAACAGCTTGTTCTATTGATACGGCTTGTAGGGAACTGGGGTTAGGTTGAGCATAGGTTGGTGATGAGAGTGCCATCAATCCAATGATTAAACCTAAAGGAATAAAACCATTTATTGAGGGTGATTTAATACTTTCCTTCTTTTTCTTGCGCTCTTCAATCATGGAATAAAGCACTGGTAATACAACAAGTGTTAACAGTGTGGCACTAATAAGCCCTCCAATAACAACGGTAGCAAGAGGTCTTTGAACTTCAGCTCCCGCACTGGTTGAAAACGCCATAGGTGTAAAGCCCATAATAGCTGCGGTAGCCGTGAGCAATATTGGTCTTAGACGTTCTTTTGTTCCAATCATTATACGTTCTTTGATATCCATAACTTCCTCTTCTTCTTTAAGTGAATTAAAGCGGCTTATAAGAACCAATCCGTTTAAGACCGCAACGCCGAATAAGACAATAAAACCAACACCCGCTGATATACTGAAAGACATATCTCTCAAGGCGAGCAGGAATACACCCCCAATGGATGCTAATGGGATAGCCAGATAAATCATCACGGCTTGAGACACTGAATTCAGTGCAAAATAGAGCAGGATGAAAATCAAAAAGAGAGCTATGGGAACAACCACACCTAAACGGCTCTTGGCTCGTTGTAGGTTTTCAAATTCACCACCATAAGTGATGTAATATCCGGGAGGCAATTCTAACTGAGCATCAAGCTTTTGTTGAATATCAGTTACCACTGATTCAACATCACGCCCACGGGTGTTAAGTCCTACATAGGTCCGGCGGAATGTGTTATCCCGTGAGATTTGCATTGGTCCCGGTTGGTAATTAATAGTTGCAACTTCTTTAATTGGAACCTGAGAACCATTAGGAAGGTCTATGTAGAGTGATTTTAAATTCTCAATACTTTGACGATGCTCCTCATCAAATCGAACCACGAGATCAAATCGCTTCTCACCCTCAAAGACTATCCCTGCAACACCACCTGCAAAAGCAGAGCTGACATATTCGTTGAGCTTTTGAATATCTAATCCATATTGAGCAATTTTACGGCGATCATATTGAACAGTCATCTGTGGCAAGCCAGAAATTCTCTCAGGAGAGACGTCTCCAACCCCCTCAACAGTCTCAGCAATCTCTGCGATTTCTTGAGCTTTTTCTTCAAGGATAGATAGATCTTCTCCGTATAGTTTAATAGCCACATCTTCTCGAACACCCGTCAAAAGCTCATTAAAGCGTAACTCAACAGGCTGACTAAAGACCAAATTAACTCCTGTCATCTGCCTGTTTAAAGTCTGCTTGATCTGTTCAATAAGCTCTTCTTTAGAACTAACCGTTGTCCACTTGGCTTTATCTTTTTCCAATACAATCGCCATATCTGCAATATCCATCGGCATAGGATCGGTTGGTATATCAGCGACCCCAATTCTGGATACCACTGTTTTGATCTCTGGAAACTCATTTAATAATATATTCTGAGCTTTCTCAGACACCGAGATTGACTCACTTAAACCACTACCGGGGCGAATGAGAGCCTGCATAGCAATATCACCTTCATCAAGCTGTGGAATAAATTCACCCCCCATCCTAGTGAATGTAAAGGTAGAGGCTAAAAACAGAGCAACAGCAATACTGAGTACAATCGTTTTTTGTCTTAGCGAAGATTGGATAAGAGGCGTGTAGATAGATTGCAAAGCAGTTATTAGCTTATCACTGAACTTTTCAAGCCAATGTTCAATACGTGCCAACAGACTATTTTTGTCTTGTGTTGGGCGCATGAAAATAGAAGACATCATCGGAACATAGGTCAGGCATAAAATAATTGCTCCTAATACCGCATAGCCGAAAGTAAAGGCCATCGGCTTAAACATTTTACCTTCTACACCTTCCAAAAATAGAATTGGGGCAAAAACAATCAGAATGATGAGTTGACCAAAAAACGCCGAGTTCATCATGGTACTACTTGCTTTTTGAGCAATTTTATTCATCTGCTTTTTAGAGAAGCTCTGATTGTCAGATTTTAGTTTTTTCTCAATTTCGTGGACAGTCCCCTCAACAATAATGACCGCACCATCAACGATAATCCCAAAATCAATGGCACCTAAACTCATGAGGTTTGCCCATACGCCAGTTGCCTTCATAAGAATAAATGCGAACAAGAGAGATAATGGGATGAGTGATGCTGTTATTAATCCCCCTCTAAGACTACCTAGCAAAAAGACCAGAACAAAGACAACAATTAGAGCACCTTCAATGAGGTTCTTAGTTACTGTACTGGTTGTCCGAGAGATCAAATCGCTTCTATCCAAGAAAGGTTTGATCTCTAAACCCTCTGGAAGAGAGCTTTCAACACTTTTCATTCTCTGTTTAACATTTTGAATGACATCGTTCGGATTTGCACCTTTGAGCATCAAAATCATACCACCGACTGCTTCATGGCCATCTTTAGTAAAAGCACCGTACCTAGTTTGGGTGCCGAACTGAACGTTTTCGGCTACATCATTAATCAATATCGGGATGCCATTTTCAGTCTTTACGACCACATTACGAATATCATCCAAAGACCGAATTAACCCTTCACCTCGTATGAAGTTTGCCATTCGATTTTTTTCTATATAGGCTCCTCCGGTATTGTCATTATTACGAGCTAAAGCATTATAGACCTCAGAAATGCTCACATCCATTGCATTTAGCTTTTCAGGATTGATAGCCACTTCATATTGTTTAATGCTACCGCCAAAAGAGTTAACCTCTACAACACCTTCGACAAGCGTCATTTGTCGTTTGACAATCCAGTCTTGGATCGTTCTTAAATCAGTCGGGGTATATTCATCATCAAAGCCATCTTTCGGCTCGATGGTATATTGATAAATCTCACCAAGTCCAGTTGTGATCGGCCCCATAGATGGGGAACCAAATTTCTCCGGTATATCTTCTTTTACTTCATTCAATTTCTCTTGCACGAGCTGGCGAGGAAGATACGTCCCCATATCATCTTCAAAGACAATTGTAACAACAGACAGACCGAACCGGGAAACGGATCGGATCTCTTTCACACCAGGTAGGTTGCCCATACCCAATTCAACCGGGTAGGTCACAAATTGTTCAATATCTTCCGTAGCAAGATTCTCGGAAACCGTAATGACTTGCACCTGATTGTTAGTAATATCAGGGACAGAGCCAAGATTAACTGTCATCATCGAATGAATACCTGCTCCAATTAGGGTCAGAACAAATAAGCCAATGATGAACTTATTATTTATAGAAAAGGAAATTATTTTATCAATCATATCGAACCGTCATACTTCAGTAGTAGTTTATTTTTAAGCCAGTTTTTTAAAATGTTCTTGGGCAAACCAAGAGACTTTTAGGAAGGACGTTTCTATGTAGAAAAGACTAATCTTTTTGAGGAAGATTTCTCATGACTTTATAGAAACGAAATGTGGGTAGTGGGCTTAAATCAGAAGTATGATGGTCTGAAGTGCTTTAGTGTTATCATCCTCAAAGTAGGGCGTTTGAGATGATACTCTTTGAGTGGTGTTTTCAAGAGGGAGATATTCAAAAGCTGAATGACTGCCTGCAAGTAGAGACTGGACAACTTTGTCTTGACTGTAACGATTAGCATTATTGTCTTTTGAGCAAATGACCGTTACATCGAGATCCTTATGCCCCTCGTTAGAGGCATGAATTATCGCGTCATTGTTATCATGAGCATGTGAGCTATCAGAGTGAACATCACTTTTTTTTGTAAAGCCAAGTGAAAAGTCAGTTGTTGATTCGATATTGACTTCACCATCACTTTCAAAGCAGTAAACTAAGCTATCTGCAAAACCATGAGCGGTAAGTGCATGCAAAGAAAGCACGCATACCAATAGCAGTGCCATTGGTTTTGTAAGCTTTTTAAATTTACGTGTCAGGTGTCTCAATTATCACTCATTTCATTTAAGCAATGCGATATTAACAACAAAATACAATAAAGTCTTGCACAATCTTGCTGAAAACTTGAACTATTCTGAATAAAAAGGGTTCCCATCAGAATTTACTGATGACATATATAGCATCGAAAAATGGTGAAACGATGATGATACTATCATCAAATATAAACCTGATGTGCGTACTAATACGACATAATTAAGGATATAAAAGCCTCCAAATCTATCAAAGGAGGTATTTATGTCAGAGATAATAGATTTATTTAAGGTCACAGAAGTAGAATTGGTGTACATCACGGAAGAGGCGAGTGAAGAACGTCCCGTGGTAACCAATCCTGATTTAGCTCATCAAATATTTAGAGAAAATTGGCGACAAGGGTCAATGGAATTGGTTGAGTCATTTTATGTGATGTTTCTTGATAATGCAAAAGGGGTGAGAGGAATTGCAGAGGTATCCAAAGGCGGCTCTAATGCAACTATCGTAGAACCTAAAATGGTATTTGCTTACTCTATTAAGGCGGTAGCCAGTAGTATCCTATTAGCCCATAATCACCCGTCAGGTAATCCTAAGGCAAGTACAGCAGATATTCAACTAACCAAAAGGCTTAATGAGTGTGGCAAGTTATTGGGTATTCCCGTGGATGACCATTTAATACTTACACCAAACAGCTATACTTCAATGAGAAATCTTGGGTTATTTTAAGAATATTCACGCAAGGCTATACAAGTTCAATTCGGTACCCCCAATCTTCCGCATTATCATTTGTGCAGACTGGGTGATCCCCCTCCGAATTTCAACCTTGCACTCATTATTATTTTTATAAACACGCAAATACGGGGTTGGATATCATCCAGCCCCGTATCGCTTAAACTGATAAAAATGTGTATAGGATTAAGCGGCTCTAGCCACGTGGTTCATATCAGTCGTTATTTCATAAGTGTCGTTATAATCGACAATACCCCTTTGTCCTGACTTTGATTTAATAGGACGTTCCGGATTTGGAACTACTTTTAGTTTTCCGTCCAAAGCATCAGCCCAACAGTACAGATTAAAAGATGTAGGGGTACGAATGCCACATTCCCATTTACTTACCAAGCGATCAGCTACGCCAATCTTATGGTTTAAATTTTCTTGGGTCATACCTCGTGTATGTCTAAGACGAACAAGGTCACCAACCACATCCTTTAAAAAATCCTGTCTGGATTTTGGCTTATAGACGATTTCTGGTTTATTCATAACTGCATCTCCTTTGTCTGAATAGTTACCATCTATCGTTCTAAAGAGCTTTTAGCTCTATCACTACGCACATCATGTGAAGGATTTTCTACTCAATCTACATTGACTGGTTGTAGCGATTGGCGAGATTATATATGTAAAATAAGGGTGTTGTCTATTAAAAAGCCTGTAAACACTGATGTTCAGGAGGTTGAGCAAGTGTAATGCCATTATTAACCATTGAAATTAAACGAACTTTTCTTTGTGCATTGCACAGAAGGAAATATAAATAAATTAGTCATATAAGCCCCGAAAACACGGTGTTTACGTTATTGTAGAATAGTTAGAATCGATAGTTTTATATAGAGCCGTTTAATGAATGGGTATGTATTCAGTCGTAACATGTCAAGTATTTTGCGCAATATACTTGACAATAGAGGGCTTTTTATTGTATACTTGTGTAAAGATAACAGCAAAAGAGTAGCAAATGACCGTTGCACAGAAAATAGAGCAGAGAATAAATAGGCTTCCCGTTGGGGATGCCTTTAAATATGATAGCTTAAATATTAAGCCAGAAGATTACTCTGCTGCTGCCAAGGCAATGCAACGCTTTATTGAGAAAGGAATAGTAAAACGAATTTCAACAGGTTTATTCTACAAGCCGAAAGAAAGTATGTTCGGTGAATTTCTCCCAAGGGAAGAAAAACTAATTGAGCCATATCTTTATGAAGATGGGAAGCGAATTGCCTATATAACAGGATTGTCTTTGTATAACCGTTTGGGATTAACGACTCAAATTCCAAAAACCTTAAAGATTGCTAGCCGTGACAAACGGATCTACGTAAAAAATAAACAAGTATCTGCCAAGCCTGTTAAGAGTTACGTCGATGTTACTGAGGATAATTATAATCTTTTGGGGTTATTAGACGCATTAAAGGATTTTACGATCATTCCTGATCTAGACAAACAATCTGGGATCAAACTGTTAATTAACAAGATTAGTGAACTTGGGCATATTGACCAAGATAAGCTCATTAACTACGGTCTTAAGTATCCCCCAAGGGCAAGGGCACTGTTGGGAGCACTGATGGAGCAGGGGAAGGTTAAACTATCAGATATAGACAAACTACGTGGTAGCCTTAATCCATTATCAGAATATGACCTTGGTATTTCTTCTATACTCAATACCGCAAATAACTGGAATATCAAATGATGAGAATCAAGTTCCATAACAGAGTCATGTATAAAGTATCTTTCTAACTAACTACTATTATTTTCATTATTGTTATCTTACAATTATATCAATTAAGGTACTTAATTTATTATGGCTGAACTTGATCCCTCAACACTAGAAGAAAACCAAATGGTTGAACGCAAAGAATCGTTCAATGAACGAGGACTGAAAACTCTTTGTGCATTCCTTAATACAGATGGTGGTTCATTGTATGTTCCAGTCACAGACAATGGTGAAGTACTTGAAGTTCCACTTACAGACCAACAATTACAGAACGTAGCCAATCAGGTGATAGACGGATTAGGGGTTCAACCAAATATAATTAGCCACTCATGGAATGGTAGAGATTTCATTGAAATACAAGTTTCAAAAGCTCAAAATCCTATTGCATTAAAGGGTAGTTATTACATAAAAGTTGGAAATACGACCCATAGAATGAGCCAAGAACAGCTCAGGGCAAGAATGCTGAATAATGTTCCTTGGGACGCTCAGATCGCTGAGGGCAAAACGATTGAAGACTTGGATCAAGCTGAAATAAAGCGATTTGTACAATCAGGACAAGACCTTGGCAGGATAAGTTCTGAATTAGACCCGAACGCGCCAGAAGCCATTCTAAGACGAACTAATTTATCCAATCAAGATGGGTTGACAAATGCGGCAATCTTACTATTTGGAAAAAATCCTCAAGCTTTATTTCAGTCTGCTAGAGTTAGGATTGGTGTTTTTGCTTCTGAAACAGAAGTACTAAATGATAAAATAGCCGAAGGACATTTATTTCAACAAGTTCGTCGAGCTGAGGAGATTTTTAAATCTCATATTAAGCACGGGTACAAAATTTCTGACGAAGAATTTACCCGAATAGAACAATGGGAATATCCTCTTCCTGCATTTAGAGAAGGTATAATGAATGCAGTTATCCATAGAGACTATCATCGGCATGGTGCTGAGGTTCAGGTTAAAATATTTCCAGATCATCTTAGCATTTTTAGCCCCGGAGGGTTACCAGATGGCTTGAGCGTTGATGAGCTTCTCGATACTCATCCCTCAGTAAAGCGTAATAATCTATTGG
Source organism: Balneola sp. (assembly GCA_965267565.1). Taxonomy (GTDB): domain Bacteria; phylum Bacteroidota; class Rhodothermia; order Balneolales; family Balneolaceae; genus Balneola. Next base: position 1,068,364 of record OZ254085.1, on the reverse strand, counting down.
CAGATGTATTCTACCTTGCGGGACTTATTGAAACATTTGGTACTGGAATCTCCCGTATCCAAAAGCATTTAAGTGAAGAAGGTTTGCCCGATCCAGTTTTAGAAGATAAGGGGCATTCATTTGTAATTACTTTTAAACAACTTAGTGCTTCCCAAAAATCGGAAGTCCCAATTAGTTTGAATACCCTTAGTATTCGTCAGTTAGAGATATTAAAATTAGCAGAAGACGGTCCTTTCCAAACTTCTGATTTGGAAGAGAACTTTTCTGATGTAACTCCTAGGACTCTTAGAACTGATCTTAAAGAGCTTGTTGATAGAAAGCACTTGGTTGCCACTGGAAAGACTAAAAGTAGGAAATACCGCTTGAATACTGATAAATAGGAATATGGAAGTTTCTGGAAATAATTCGGAAATCGACTTCCGAATTATTTCCGAATTATTTTTTAGTTAGTAGTCTAAATAGCAATACTCTTTAAACATTCATGCTTTTGTCCCAAAGTCGGACCATCTCCGTAGAGTGGCCGATTGAACTTGTGCCCCATCAACTCAGCTTGCATACGATCATTAACATTTGATCTGGTCAAGCGATCCTGAAAACCATGTCTGAGAGAATACAAAGAGTAGCGTTCTGTGGGAGATAGGTCATGTCTGCGCAAATAGTTATTGACGAGGTTGGAAAGACTATCAGTTTTCCCTCTATATCTAGGAAACCCCTTGGGGAATTTCTTTAAAGCCTCAAGTGAACATCCTAAAACGGGTATGCGCCTTTCACTATAAGCTGTTTTAAGCTGATGAAGTGAGTTTTCTCTGATGATGATATGAGGTATCTCATGATCTAATTTAATATCATCTTCTTCCAAATTTGTTATCTCAGAAGGGCGTGCACCAGTATTGACCATTATGAGTACGACAGCTTTTGCCTGTTCATTCAAATCACCGTTTTTAATATTTTTCAGTAATTCAGTTTTGATGAACTCTTTTTCAAATGGCTTTCTACTCTTCGTTTTTTTCTCGGTAAGAGTAATTTTCTTAAAGATTAGATGATGATTGATCTTCAGGCTTAAATGATCTGAAACAGTCTCTACAATGTTTTTAATGAATACTAGATACTTGTTTGCTGTATTAGCTGTTAGCCCCTCGTTTTGAATACGACCGATCCACCAGTCTCTAAATTCAATCATATCCTGTCGTGTTAAATTTTGAATAGCTTTGTCGCCAATCAAAGCTATAAGATCATTAAATGCTTTCATTCTTGTATTGCGCCAATCTCGGATCTGCTTTTCTGATTTATTCATGACTCGATTTTTAGTTATCGACCAGAATATCTCAATGCACCTTGAAAGAGTAACTTCAGGTTTCTTTACTGTACCAAGGACAGCCTTAACAGCACTTGGATTATTGTTCTTTGAATGGGCAACTGTAACTCTTTTCGTAATTTCTCGCATATCCCCAGAGACGATTTCATCTAAAGGTGTGTAGTTGAAGCCGATATGTTTTGCAAGATTAACGGCATCATTAAACCGTTCATCTGAATGGGTTCTTTTTGTCTTTAGAAGTGAATTCCAATACGCTTCAATTTCAGCATTAATCTTGGAAGCCTTTCGAATGGCGATTTTTTTACTATCAGTTTTTAACGAGACGCGTACCAATTGTTTGTCTATTTGATCTCGAAGAGCTTCCGGCACTCTTCGATTGTAGTAATATCTATCGCCTCTTTTTATCAAATGATTCATTTTAAAACCTTTCATGTGTACCAAAATGTGTACCATTATGTGTACCACTTTTGATAATACACAACGCACCGTGTGTGTACAGATGAAAGAGAAAAAGCCTTTATTTCAATGTGTTGAGAGAATTTTTGAGGGGAGTTTTGTGCGTAATTTTGGAGCGGGTGAAGAGAGTCGAATATGGAAAAATAGGCATCTAAAGCATTGAATTTAAACAGTTTTATTTTTAGTAAAATTTAATGTGTACCATTTTGTGTACCAAAATGTGTATCACTTTTCGAGTTATTTTCTGCAACCCGAAGAGCGATGTCTATCATTCTGTTTTTCTGTTTTCTTGATTCGATTTCATTATGCACCCTTTCAAAAAGAGGCAAGTATTCATCACCATGTTCTTTAATAATACAAGCGAGTTTGTTATAGCACTCATATAATTCTCTCATTGTGACATCTTCTTCTAAATCTAGTTCTCTACTCTTTCGGTTTTTTTGATAATAATTCTGGTTCATGTTACACCCCCAAATAAGCAGAATATCTACTGTCTTGAAGTGTGGCTACGCACAAGACTTTTAACATATCTGATAATTGGAAGCGAAAATAATAAGCTTAAGAAGTCAGCAATAACCTAAAGGGTTTAACTACTCCAAACTTTATCAATCCCTTTTCGGGTCGAATTTTGTAAGGTCTTATACTCACTCATTGTCATTCCTGTTATCTGCTTAAATTGACGAGAGAGATGCTGAAGGTTCTTGTAACCTAAATAAAAAGCAATCTGACTGAAATTTTTGTCGTCGTAACTAATCATTTCAGCGGCTTTTTCAATTTTGAGATTGATAAAAAACCGTTCAATAGTTTGTCCCTGAATGGTTGAAAAGGTTTTAGAAACTTGAGAATAGTTCTTGGCAACACGGTTACTCAAATAGCTCGATAAGCTCAAATCTTCATCAATTTCATCTTTAAGTAATTCCAACAAGGCATGTTTTATATCTTCAATTAGCTGTTCTTGACGATTGATGACCAATTCAAATTTCAGTTTTTTAAGCTCTGTGCCAATTCTTTCATAAGATGGTGCATTTTCAGAAAATTTTACTTTCGCAGACCCTAACTCTACATCCAAAACTTCAAGCCCCATATTCTGGAGTTGCGACTCGACCATCATGCAACATCGTTCACACACCATATTCTTAATTTTCAACTCTAATATTTCCATATGTGACTTATTGTGTTCTATTTTTTACATGCTGGGTTATCGAATTATGAGAATATTTTATCTAATTTTTTGCCCAATTCCGCTTGAGTGCCCATATATGAAAAATATTGCACCTTCTGTATTTATAAGCTTAGTCTATTAAATCACGTCATTACAATTGATAAATAAAAATGATATTTTGAATTAGTGAAACAAAGAAAGCACATATTATTGGGTTCAATAACCAGTAAATCACTTGTTGTGATTTTTGGTATGCTATTTCTTTTTGGTTCTTCTGGATTGGCAGAGCAAATGTGTCAGGATATGATGACCAAAAGCCCTGTAACAGAGCATAGTGATATGCCCGACTGCCCAACAAAACAAGGCGATATAGAAGAGCCAGTGAATTCTGATAATCACTGTGATTCAGAATTACTATGTGACTGTTCACCTGATCTTATTTCAGTTAAAGACAACACAGTTATTGTCAATAAAACACAAGTTTCGCAACCAGATTTACTGGTCGTTGAGTTGCTGGAAACATCAGAAACTGAAGTTAATTATTATACTCAATCCCACCCTAAACTCTATTCGTCACCCCCTCTCTTTTTGACGAATGAGTCCTTTTTGATTTAGGAAACCCATCTAAAGCCTCACTTGAGGTCTACTCAATTCACGTTGCTATGCGGATTTCGGTCGTGCACTATTAGTAACGATTACTTCTATGCGCGCGAATTAATAATTCTAACCGCAAGAAAACCATATGAGCCTAAATCGAATAAATAGATGTTAAATAAAACGATAAGATTTTTTCTTGAGAATAAATTGGTTGCAGTATTGCTGCTAACCTTACTAGTCGGGTGGGGGTTATCAACAGCCCCGTTTGATTGGAATATCAATTCTATTCCAAGAGACCCTGTTCCTGTGGATGCTATCCCTGATCTTGGGGAAAACCAACAAATTGTCTTTACCGAATGGCCAGGGCGATCCCCGCAGGATGTGGAAGACCAGATCACATACCCTTTAACCACAGAGCTTCTTACCGTCCCTGGTATTAAAACCATCCGAAGCAGTTCGATGATTGGGACATCCAGTATCTATGTCATCTTTGAAGAGGATATAGATTTTTATTGGAGCCGCTCTCGTATTCTTGAAAAACTGAATGCACTGCCTGCTGGAACACTCCCTTCTGATGCTCAACCAATGCTTGGTCCCGATGCAACGGGGCTAGGACAAATCTTTTGGTACACCCTAGAAGGACGAGATAAGGAGGGGAACCCAGCAGCAGGTTGGGACCCGCAAGAACTTAGAAGTATTCAGGACTTTTATGTCGGCTACGGCCTTTCAGGGGCAGAAGGCGTTGCCGAAGTTTCATCTATTGGTGGTTTTGTTCAAGAATATCAAATTGAGCTGAACCCAAATTCGATGCAGGTCTATGGTGTCAGCCTACCTCAAGTGTTTAATGCCGTAAGAAAAAGCAACAGTGAGGTTGGGGCAAGAACGGTTGAACTCAATAATTCTGAATATCTCGTTCGTGGTTTAGGCTATATCAAAAACCTCGAAGATATAGAGCAAGCTGTAGTTAAAGTCACCGATAATACCCCCATCAGAATTCAGGACATTGGTTTTGTAACACGAGGCCCGGGCTTAAGACGAGGTTTGCTGGATAAAGGCGGTGCTGAAGCAGTCGGCGGAGTTGTGGTAGCCCGGCAAGGTGCTAACCCGATGCAGGTGATTAATAACGTCAAGGAAAAGATTGAAGAGATATCCCCCGGATTGCCATCTAAAACGCTTGAAGATGGTACCGTCTCCAAAGTTGAAGTGGTGCCTTTTTATGACCGAGGTGAATTGATTCAAGAGACATTAGGAACACTCGAAGAAGCACTCACCTTACAAATCCTGATTACGATCATTGTTATTGTGGTCATGGTTCTTAATTTGAGAACGTCTTTCTTGATATCGGGGATGTTACCCATTGCGGTTCTCATGACATTTATAGCCATGCGCTATTTCAATGTAGATGCCAATATTGTTGCCCTTTCAGGTATCGCTATTGCGATTGGTACCATAGTCGATATGGGGGTTATTCTTTCCGAAAATATGCTCCGGCATATGGAAGAGATGGAGGATGATGAGTCGCTATTAGAGGTTATTTACAACGCAACCACGGAAGTTGCTTCTGCGGTGATTACCGCCGTTACAACGACGATTGTAAGTTTCCTTCCAGTCTTCACAATGGTCGCTTCCGAAGGAAAACTGTTTAAGCCACTCGCTTACACGAAAACTTTTGCACTGATTGCTTCCATTATTATTGCCATCACCCTCATACCGCCATTTGCACATTGGTTATTCTCCATCAAAATTGACAAACGAAAAGTGAAGCTTGGATGGAATGCATCCCTTATTATTCTTGGGCTATTCTCACTCTTTACAGTGACCCCATGGTTAGGCTTGGCATTGATCGGATTTGGTTTAATAAACGGCTATAGCCTGTTTATCTCAAAGGAACATCGCCATCGCTTAACGCTCCTCAATAACGCGCTTACAGTTGCTGTCGTTACGTGGCTGTTGACCAAATACTGGCTCCCATTTGGCCCAAGCGTTTCTATGACGGGGAATCTCATTTTTGTGGTTGGTCTTATCGTTGTGATTTTAACTTTTTTCTGGTTGGTGATTAGATACTACTCTCAACTTATCCATTGGTGTTTGGAGCACAAAAAACTCTTCCTAGCTCTGCCAACCACCTTGGTCATTTTTGGTGTTGTCGCATGGCTTGGTTTTAACTCCACTTTTGGCTTTGTCGCTAAAGGGTTTGATAAAATAGGTGTTGATGTACGAACCACTTCTGTGTGGTCTTCCGCAACCCATACTTTCCCCGGATTTGGTAAAGAGTTTATGCCAGCCCTTGATGAAGGTGCCTTTCTGCTGATGCCAACCACACTTCCACATGCAGGCATTGAAGAGGTCAAAGATATTGTCCAGAAGCTTGATATGAGGGTAAGCTCCATTCCTGAGGTAAAAATTGTAGTGGGAAAAAGTGGACGTACCAATTCTGCTCTTGATCCTGCTCCCATCTCCATGTTTGAAAATCTCATTCAATATAAATCGGAATATAAAACCGATGAAAATGGTCGCCGAGTTCGGTTTAAAGTCAATGATATAGGTGAATATGTCAGAGATGCAACGGGTGAACTCATTCCTGATCCAAGTGGAAAATATTTCCGTCAATGGCGTGATCATATTCAATCAACGGATGATATCTGGGAAGAGATTGTCAAAGCAACACGCATTCCGGGCACAACCTCTGCCCCTAAACTACAACCCATTCAAACGCGCCAAGTTATGTTACAATCAGGTATGCGTGCGCCGATGGGCATAAAGGTCAAAGGCCCCGATCTTAAAACGATAGATCAATTTGCCTTACAACTCGAAGAACAGCTTAAAAGTGCTCCGGGTGTTAAAAGTGAATCCGTATTCGCCGACCGTATCGTTGGAAAACCCTATCTCGAAATCAACTGGAACAGGCAACAATTGGCTCGGTACGGGTTAAATATTCAAGATGTGCAGGAGTTCATCGCTGTAGGGATTGGTGGTATGCCTCTCACAACAACCGTGGAAGGACGAGAGCGTTATCCGGTACGGGTCAGGTTTGGGCGAGAATTTAGAGATGATCCCCAAAGGATTGCTGAAATGCTCGTGCCAACCAATACAGGGGCACAAGTCCCACTCGGTCAACTAGCCAGCATCGAATATCGCCAAGGTGCTCAATCCATCAAGAGTGAAGACACCTTTCTGGTCAGCTATGTCATCTTTGATAAAGTTGATGGAATAGCAGAAGTCGAAGTGGTTGAAGGCGTAAGGCAATATCTCGAAGCGCAGATTAGTGATGGTGAATTAAACGTACCCGCATCAGTCAACTATGAATTTGCAGGAAGCTACGAAAACCAGGTCAGAGCTGAGAAACGACTTTCCATTATTCTGCCGATAGCGCTGTTTTTGATTTTCCTCATCATGTACTTCCAGTTTAAATCCACCGCCACCACGGGCATGATCTTTACCAGCATATTTGTGGCTTGGGCAGGAGGGTTTATTCTCATTTGGCTATATGGACAGCCTTGGTTTATGGACTTTTCCATCTTCGGACAAAACATGCGAGAGCTGTTTCAAATGGGAACCGTCAATCTAAGTGTTGCTGTCTGGGTGGGTTTTATCGCTCTCTTCGGTATCGCTTCAGACGGGGGCGTGGTCATGGCAACCTACCTCGATCAGCTCTTTGATAAAAGAAAGCCAAAAACTATTGAAGAGGTACGAGAAGCTGTGATCGAAGCAAGCTCTCGAAGAATTCGCCCCACACTGATGACCACAGCCACTACCATTTTAGCTCTTATTCCTGTGCTAACCTCAACAGGACGAGGCGCAGACATCATGGTGCCTATGGCTATTCCAAGTGTCGGCGGGATGCTGTTTCAGGTCGTAACCTTATTTGTCGTTCCTGTGCTTTATGCCATCTGGAAAGAATTTCAACTTAAAAAGAGTCTGTCATTATGAGATATAAACGAATTACAACATCATTCATAACGTGTTTTGCTTTGGCAATAGTCATGCTATTCCCGCAAGCTACATTTGCACAATCACTGGATGATTACCTGATCCTGGCAGGCGAAAGTAACCCTGCCTTAAAGGCTGAGTTCACAAAATATCTAGCCTCTTTAGAGGAAGTACCACAAGTAACGGCGCTTCCTGATCCGGATTTATCTTTCGGGTATTTCATCTCACCTATTGAAACCAGAGTGGGACCACAACAAAGCAGGATTGGGCTTAATCAAATGTTCCCGTGGTTCGGAACACTCTCTGCAAAAGGAGATGTGGCAACAGAGCAGGCAAAATCTCAATTTGAGGTGTTCGAAGAGGCAAGAAATAAGCTCTTTTTCCAAGTCAAACAACAATGGTATAAGCTTTACCTGCTTCATCAATCTATTGCTATTCTTGAAGAGAACATAGACATCCTACAAACCTTCGAAAACCTATCTCTGCAAAGATATGAAACAGGTCAGGTAAGCCAAGTCGATGTCTTGCGGGTGCAAATTGAAAAAGAAGACCTGCAAGTTCAATTAGAACTCCTGAAGGATCAACTCAAAACAGATGAGGCAATATTCAATGAGTTCCTCAACCGAGATAAAAATCTCAAGGTCGAAATTGCGGATACCTTAACTGTTTCACCATTTCTGGTAGATGAAGTAGGGCTTTCACAACAGATTTTATCAAGAAATCCAAAACTTAGCCAACTCGATTACCAAGCTGCGTCTGCCGAGCACGCGATTAATGTTGCTCAGAAAAGTGGTATGCCAAAATTTGGATTGGGCTTTGATTATATCTTTACCGATGAAAGAACAGATTTAAACCCTTCAGGTAATGGGGATGATGCCTTCGTAGTGAAGCTCGGGGTAAAAATACCCCTATGGAGAGGAAAGTATCGTGCTCAAGAAAAGCAGGCAGAACTTAACTACCGATCTATTCAAGACAGACAATTGGCTGTTGAAAACAGCCTTACAACCGATCTGGAAAAAGCTCTTCGTGATCTGCGGGATGCAGAGCGAAGAGACACCCTCTATAAAGACATTCAAGTTCGAAGAACACGCCAAGCCATAGATATTCTCTTGGAAGAATACACCTCTTCTTCAGCCGATTTTGAAGAGCTGTTAAGACTACAACAAAAACTATTGAAGTTTCAGCTTGCCCAAAAACAGGCTGTAGTCGATCAAAACATCGCTGTTGCCTATTTGGAGTATCTATCAGGTACCGACAACACAACCCCCGAACAAACGAATTTTAAAAACTAAGCAAGGTTAACATGAACAATAGATTTGATTTAAAAAGAGTCTCAAAAATATCCGGTTTAATACTAATCGGATTGAGCCTTGGCTGGTTGCTTTTTGGTGGAGCACCAGACCAGCCACAATCGTTAGATGAACATATTGAACAGGTTCATACCGATCAAGAAGGCAATGTCATCTATACCTGTAGTATGCACCCGAGCATCAGGGAGAACGAACCGGGGAATTGCCCCATCTGTGGTATGGAGCTTATTCCTGTCACTCAAGACGATACGGGCGAAGAGAGTCCTTATGAATTAACTATGTCCGAAGCAGCGACAAAACTTGCGGATGTTCAAACGACTAGAGTCATTAAAGAAGTAGCCGTCAGTACAAGCCGATTGCCGGGTAAAATCATGGTCGATGAAAGACGGCTTAAAACACTTCCAGCTCATGTGCCCGGACGTATCGAAGAACTCTATATCAATTTCACAGGCGAATACATAAATAAGGGAGACCGTGTTGCGTCCATCTATTCTCCCCAACTCGTCAGTGCCCAAAAAGAATTGCTAGAAGTGGCTAAAGATAAAGAGCGTAATCCCTCGCTTTACAATGCCGCTCGGAATAAGCTTCTCAACTGGGAAATTACCGAAGAGCAAATCAACCAGATTGAAAGCTCAAAAAAAGTAATGAATGAGATTGATATCGTCTCGAAAGTCGATGGTTATGTGATCAATAAAATGATCGAGATCGGCAGTCACGTGCAACAAGGGTCTACCATGTTTAAACTTGCTGATCTGTCAAAAGTCTGGATTATGTTTGATGCTTATGAGAGTGATGTCGCCAGTATAAAAGTTGGAGACGAAGTTTTATTTACAGTAGAAGCATTGCCGGGCAAGAATTTCACTGCAAAGATTACATTTGTTGACCCAGTACTCAACCCACAATCAAGAACCGTTTCTGTGAGAGCGGAAGCTAACAATTCTGATCTCGCCCTTAAACCAAATATGCTGGCTCAGGGAGATATAAAATCAGATGTGAGAGACAGTGGTGAGCAAATCCTCGTTCCCAAATCAGCCGTACTCTGGACAGGTGAACGCTCTGTGGTCTACGTCAAAAAACCCAATACCGCTCAGCCTACATTTGAATTTAGGGAAGTGGTACTCGGTCAGCGTGTCGGCGACCAATACATCGTGAAATCAGGGGTTTCAGAAGGCGAAGAGGTGGTTACCAACGGAACCTTCAAAATTGATAGTGCAGCGCAACTGGCAGGCAAAGCTAGCATGATGAACAAAACACCAGACGGACGCCCAGTGAGAACAGGTCATGAAGGTCACACCATGGATGGTTCGGGATCATCCCAAAGTAAATCTCAGATGGATATGAGCAGTAAAGCTTCGTCAGATAGTCATTCTATGGATGCCCCGAAAGCTTTTATATCTCAGATTTCCAAGGTGGTTGATGACTATATCTATCTAAAAAATAACTTGGTTGGTGATAAAGAAGCACAAGTCTCATCCCAAGCACAGAGCATGCAAACGTCATTGAATAGTGTTGATATGAGCCTGTTGAGCCAAGAAGGACATATGATCTGGATGAGCCAGTTAGACTCTATAAAAACGGCTTTGAATCAGCTCATTGAAGCCCAAGATATTTCTCAACAAAGAGAAGGCTTTGAAAGCCTATCCAATATCATGTTACAGGTCGCAAAAACCTATCCCATAAAAGGGATCTATTTCCAACAATTTTGTCCGATGGCAAATGATGGAAAAGGGGCTTATTGGCTCAGTGAAAAAGAGACAATCCAAAACCCTTATTTCGGATCACAAATGATTTCATGTGGGGAAACCATAGAAAGAATTGAAAATCAATAACCAAGGAGAAACACAATGAAAACTCTACTTACACTCATAGTTGCAAGCCTCATAAGCATTCCTGCTTTTGCACAAGATCATAGCGGTCATTCTCATGACACACATCTACATACGCTTGTGAATGAATACTTCGGAATCAAAGACGCACTGGTTAGTGATGATTTTGAAAAATCAGTCAAGCACTTGACTGCATTTTCCTCCGAAGCCAGAAAAAATAATGACATGAATAACCATAGTGAACATGCATCAAAGCATGAAAAGCATCATAGCAAAATGCTTGAAGCACTGAACCAGGCTGAAGCAGCCACATCTATCTCACAATTACGAGATTCATTTGATGAAATAAGCGCTGAATTGCTCACAGCTGTTGAAAATCAGAACTATAACCAACAAACCATCTACGTCCAATCTTGCCCGATGGCGAATAACGGAGAAGGGGCGAAATGGTTGAGCGCTTCAAAAACTATTCAAAACCCCTATTACGGACAGTCTATGCTGGGTTGTGGAGAAATTATCAAAACTATTCAATAAATAGAGATAGAGACCAATGGAACACGAACATAATCACGACCATCATAACAACTCTAATGAGCATGAGTCGCATAGTGATATGAAGCATGAAGGACATGATCACCATGACCATCATGCGCATATGGCAAAGGATTTTATAAAGCGATTTTGGATTTCTCTGGCTTTAAGTCTGCCGATTATCGCTTTATCACCGATGATCCAAGGCTTTCTTGGATTGCGAGATACATTAGCATTCTCAGGCGACCTCTATGTCTCCTTTGTGCTATCCAGTCTGGTGTTCTTTTATGGTGGCTGGCCATTCCTGAAAGGCTTAGTGGATGAGCTAAAGAAAAAACAGCCCGGCATGATGACCCTCATCGCCATTGCCATCAGTGTTGCCTATCTGTATAGCACTCTGGTTGTATTTGCTGTTGAAGGAAAAATCTTCTTCTGGGAGCTGGTTACCCTGGTTGATATTATGCTCATCGGGCACTATATCGAGATGAAATCGGTGATGAGTGCCTCCAAAGCCTTAGAAGAGCTTGCCAAGTTGATGCCATCAGAAGCACATCTTCTTCAGGAAGATGGCTCTACCAAAGATGTTGCGTTGGAAGAACTTAAAAGTGGGGATCGGGTTCTCATTAAACCCGGTGAAAAAATTCCTGCTGACGGTATTGTTATAAAGGGGAATAGCTCCGTCAATGAATCCCTCATGACCGGGGAATCCAAACCCGTCTCCAAAAGTGATGGTGATGAAGTTATTGGCGGTTCACTAAATGGTGAAGGCTCACTGACGATTGAGATTAACCGCACCGGAAAAGATTCATTTCTCTCTCAAGTGATCGACCTGGTACGCCAAGCTCAAGACAGTAAATCCAGAACACAGGATTTGGCTAATAGAGCGGCTTTCTGGCTTACTATGATTGCTCTTGGGGCAGGTTTTCTCACTTTCTTTGTCTGGACAGCGCTAACCACCGAGGATTTTGTATTTGCCTTAGAGCGAACCGTAACCGTTATGGTCATTGCCTGTCCGCACGCCCTTGGACTAGCTGTGCCCTTAGTAGTGGCAGTATCAACCAATTTAGCAGCCGGTAACGGATTTTTAATCAGAAACCGTACTGCTTTTGAAGAAGCTCGAAACCTTGGAGCGGTTATTTTTGATAAGACCGGAACACTTACCAAAGGGGTATTTGAGGTCACCGATGTTATCAATTATTCAAGCGATTATAACGATGAGCAAATCTTACGATTAGCTGCATCACTCGAACAAAATTCCGAGCACCCCATTGCTCAAGGGATCATTAATGCGAGCGATGACCTGTCAGAGATTGAAGAATTTAATTCCATCACAGGGAAAGGCATTGAAGGAAAAGTTGAAGGGGTATCTATCAAGGTCGTAAGCCCTGGTTATTTGGAAGAACAAGGAATTGACCAACCCAACGATGAATATCAAACGCTCTCTTCACAAGGGAAAACAGTGGTATTTGTCATTGCTGAAGATAAGCTGATTGGCGCTATTGCCCTTGGAGATACTATCCGGGAAGACTCCAGAAAAGCAATAAAGCAACTCCATGACATGGGCATTCAATGCATTATGCTCACCGGTGATAATAAACAAACCGCAGCTTATGTAGCCAAAGAACTTGGCCTGGATGACTACTTCGCTGAAGTTCTGCCCAACGAAAAAGCAGATAAAATCAAAGAGGTTCAATCCCGTGGGTTAAAAGTTGCCATGACAGGTGATGGTGTGAATGATGCCCCGGCTCTTGCTCAGGCTGATGTAGGTATTGCCATTGGCGCAGGCTCAGATGTGGCTGTTGAGACAGGCGATATTATCCTCACACAAAGTAATCCCAAGGATGTCGCAGCACTTGTTGCCCTTGCCAAAGCGACCTACAAAAAAATGGTGCAAAATCTATGGTGGGCAACTGGATATAATGCGGTGGCTATTCCCCTGGCTGCCGGGGTTTTATACAGCTATGGCATCATTCTTAATCCTGCTCTTGGCGCAGGACTTATGTCCCTGAGTACTGTGATTGTCGCAGTTAATGCACGTTTATTAAAGTTAGATAAGTAGGAGTAAAAATGAATGAAATTATAGAACTTTATGGAGAGTCAACAAAAACAGCTTTTGGCTTTTTCTGGAAAGCTGGCTGGGCATTTGTTCTGGGATACTTTGTATCAGGCATGATTCAAGCCTTTGTCCCCAAAGGAAAAATGACCAAATATATGGGAGACGCTGATTTTAAGAGTATCTCACTCTCTACATTATTCGGTTCAGCATCCTCATCGTGTTCCTTTGCGGCTCTTGCAGCTGCACGCTCATTGGTTAAAAAAGGGGCGCATTTTGTGGCAGCAGTTGCATTCATGTTTGCCTCCACCAACCTGGTGATCGAGCTCGGAATTCTCATTATGATTTTTCTTGGATGGCAGTTTTTACTTGCCGAAATCATTGGTGGGTTAATTCTTATTGTGATCAGTAGCATCCTCATTAAGCTTACCTATCCAAAAAACTGGATTCATCAGGCTCGTGAAAAATTGAAAGATGAAGATCAGGCAATGTCTGATGATTTTAACTGGAAAGAGCGGATTACCAGTAAAAAAGGATGGCATTTGGTCGGACAAAAGTTTGTCAATGACTGGAAAATGGCGTGGGAAGATATCCTCATAGGCTTTACTATTGCAGGTTTTGTGGCCGTGCTCGTTCCAGAGAGTTTTTGGGCAAGCTTATTCTTAGTTGATGCAACAGGCATTCCTGACTGGCTGGTAACGCTTGAAAACGCACTTATAGCACCATTTGTAGCAGGAGCCACATTTATTGGCTCTATGGGAAATATCCCTTTAGCAACCGTCCTTAATGAAAACGGCGTTCTGTTTGCAGGAATTATGGGGTTCATCTATTCCGATCTGATGGTGCCACCATTGGTACATATCAATGCCAAATACTACGGTTGGAAAGTGGCACTCTACATTGCCGGAATTATGTTTGTCAGTATCGTTGCCACAGCTTTAATCCTTAATGCAGTCTTTGGTTTCTTTGGCATCATTCCAGAGTCAGCAAAAGTGGTTCAAGAGGTCACTCAGTTTAAAATTGATTATACCTTTTGGATGAACCTGGTCTTTCTCTTTATAACCGGCGGTATGATCTATCTCTACAAACAACATAAAAAAGAGCATGGTTCAGAAATGGATATGCAGATGGAAGGCGGTGGAAAGATCAAGAAAACCGCTGTAACCCTGTTCATACTCATCAATGTCATCGGGTTATCCATTTTTGCCTACTCAACATTTATTAACTGAAAAATAGAACTATGAATGAATTATTTGATTACGCACCAAACATTCACCCGATGATCGTTCATTTTCCGATTGCCATACTCATATTGGCTATTGGATTGAACCTGATCGCCTTTTTCCTGCCTGAAAACTGGTGGGATGAAAAGAAGACCACATTTATCTATGTGCTTGGATCTATAGCTGCGATTATTACCTACTTTACAGGCCGATCAGCAGCCGACACTGTATTTCTGCCAACAGAGGCACAATCTGTTCTCACAGATCACGCCGATTGGGCGCTCTGGACGGTGCTGTTTTTTGGAATCTATTCAATTCTTCGTATTGCTCTGCATTGGTTTAAAAAGCTGGAAACGAAATCGATACAGGTGTTCGCACTTGTTCTCGCGCTTCCCGGCCTCTTTTTCTTGTTTGAGACAGGGGAATATGGAGCAACCATGGTTTATGGTTACGGGGTTGGAACGGGGCAATACTTAGAAGCAGAAGAAGATATAGCTCCGGCTCAAACTGAAAGTGCTGATTTAGAATCTTCATTTATTGAAAAAGAAAATGGGGATTGGACGTGGGATATGTCTGCCAACTCAGTCAATGATCTGAAAGAGCAGTTTCACTGGCTTGAAGGGAATATGGAACAGCTTAACCCAACCGTTTCAATAGCTGACAATCAAACGTATCTCAGCTTCAATCTGACAGGCCATATAACCAATTTCTTTGTAACCCATTCGGGATATAAAAATATCCAGGTTGATATCTATATAGATATGACGTCCTTTACCGGGGATGTCAAAATTGCCCATCATATTCAAGATGCCCAAAACTACGATTTTGTCACCCTCACTTCAGATGGAGAGATCTCACAAGGAAGAACCACAAATGATGAAGTCGAACTTTTCGATGAAAAAGAGTTTGAGAACGAAAGCGTGAAATTTATCCGGGTGGTTAGTGATGGAACGCACTTTAGAGGTTACATCAACAAAGAAATGGTGGTTCATGGACACGGAGATGAACCAGATGCCGGAAGTATTGGCTTAAAAATAAATGGACATGGAACACTCCTGATCCAGAACATTGAATTATCACAACTCAAATAATTAATCCTTATGAAAACACTACTAACTTTAGTCGCAGCCCTCTTTGTTACGGCTGCTCCACAGCTACATGCTCAAGATTTGAGCGACCAGGAATCAATTAAAACGGTACTATCAAATTTTGAAAATGCCATTGTTGAGAATGACTCTAAGATAGCATCATTTCTTCTACATGCAGATGTAACTATCTTAGAAGGGAGGGGCAGCGAGACCAAAGAGGAATATTTATCTCATCACTTTCATTCTGATGGTAAATTTCTAAGTGCCATTGAGCGAAACGAACTATCTCAAAAAATCAGCATTGAAGAGAATATAGCGTGGGTTTCAACCATTACATCAATGAAAGGAACCTACTCAGATCGTGAGATTGATCTGACCTCCTTGGAATTAGCGGTACTAAAGAAAGAGAATGGCAATTGGAAGATTGTTGCCCTTCACTGGTCTTCCCGCTAAACAAAACTGTTTTGAAAGATCATATCAAAGAAATACGCCCAATTATAATTTGGGCGTTTCTTCTCAATACCATATGGGAGTTTGGGCAGTGCGTATTCTTGTATGACATGTGGGACTGGCCATTCTGGAAAGCAACGTTTTGGATGTGGGCAGCCATTATTGGGGATGTATTTATTGTTCTGGGGCTTTGGAAGATAACAGAGTTTATATTTTCGCCTGTCAATTTTAAGAAACTCAAACTGAAAGATTACTTATACCTCATCTTTATAAGTTTTATCGCCAGTATAGTCTTAGAGTGGACTGCAAAATTCCTTGAACTCTGGACGTATTCGGATTTAATGCCGGTCCTTATCATCTTTGATTACGAGGTAGGTTTATCTCCCATTATTCAAATTACATTCCTTCCCGCATTGTCAGTGTATATCTCTGTGAATAGAAGCCATTTACTTAATCCATAGCTGAAATTGTTATCTGCTTCGCTCAATACATGGAAACATTTAATCATTTGCTTAAATAATAAAATTGCTATAGTTTCGTAATACCAATTGAACGAACGAATAAATATTATGAATAAGCAAGATTGTATACGTGACGTTGCCGATTTAGCTCAGATCAAAAGATGCAGAGCTTCGCTTTCCAGCATTCAACCCTCCACTGAAAAGCTGTCTGATATCCTTAAACTGGCAGGAAATGATGTCCGTCTTAAAATTCTCTATCTCCTGAATAAGGAAGATCAGCTTTGTCCTTGCGACTTAGGAGACATTTTGGATATGAGCGTTCCAGCTGTTTCCCAACACCTGAGAAAATTGAAAGATGGTGGCCTGGTAGAAACCCAAAGAGAGGGCAAGGTGATTTTTTATTCACTCAATCAGCAAACTATACCTGTTCTACAACCTTGCTTTGATCAACTTGAAAACAACAACATTTTAAAAGTGATAGCCGCATGAAAGACCCAAACTTAAATAAGGACAAAGCATTGATGAGCAGTGGAATAGCAGCAGCGTTTGTAGCCTCACTTTGTTGTATCACCCCTGTAGCTGCCTCCATAGCCGGAATCGGTGGCATAGCCTCCACTTTTTCCTGGATGGAACCCATACGCCCCTACATAATCGGGTTAACCCTTTTGATTTTAGGTTTTGCCTGGTTTCAGAAATTAAAGCCTAAATCCAAGGAAGAGATCGATTGTGCCTGTGATGATGAGCCCAGCAGGTTTCAATCAAAAGGCTTTTTAGGTGTTGTCACTCTCCTTGCTATGGTACTCATGGCATTTCCTTATTACTCGGAGGCGTTTTTCTCTGAGAAAAGTACGGAGATTGTTTATGTTCAAGAGTCTAACGTGCAAACGATCACCTACGATATTGTAGGTATGACGTGCACGGGATGCGAAGCTACCGTTCGCAATGCAGCCCAAGACGTAGAAGGGGTATTGGATGTCAAAGCTTCCTACGATACCCAGACGGCAACGATATCTTTCGATAAATCTAAGGTTCAACCAGAACATATTAAACAAGCGATCAACAGTACTGGGTTTACCGTTAAAGAGGAGTCAAAATAATGAGTACAACAATACTTACGGAATCGACACTGACCTGCCCCGAATGCGATCATCAGTCTAAAGAAGAAATGCCCACAGATTCTTGCCAGTTTTTTTGGGAATGTCCTAATTGCAACACAGTGATTAAGCCCAAACAGGGAGATTGTTGTGTATTTTGCTCCTACGGTGATGTTGCATGTCCTCCCATTCAACAAGATGGGAATTGTTGTTGATGAAACCTTTCGATCTCATTGTCATCGGAACGGGTTCAGGAGGCTCAACAGCGGCAGCCAAGTGTGCTAAAGCAGGCTGGAATGTTGCTCAGATTGATTCACGTCCCTTTGGCGGAACATGTGCCCTTCGTGGTTGTGACCCCAAAAAAGTACTTATAGGCGCTGCTGAACTTGTGGACTGGACACACCGAATGTCCGGAAAAGGCATACAGCCAGAGGTAACTTTGAATTGGCCAGAACTCATGGCCTTCAAAGACACGTTTACGCAGCCTGTACCCGATAATCGGGAAGAGCAAATGGTCAAGTTGGGCATTACACCCGTACATGGACGTGCTCGGTTTATTGATGACAGCACCATAGAGGTTGAGGGAGAACACCTGACGGCAAAGCATTTTTTAATTGCAGCAGGAGCAAAACCCGCACCGCTATCTACTGATGGAAAAGAATATCTAACAGACAGCACCGAATTTCTCAATCTTACCCAATTACCTAAAGACATTACATTTATAGGGGGAGGATATATCTCCTTTGAGTTTGCTTTTCTGAGTGCTTTAGCGGGTTCAAAGGTCACAATCCTTCACCGGGGGGAGCGTCCCTTGGAACAATTTGATGAGGATGTAGTCAATATTCTGCTTGAGAGAGCAAGGGAACTTGACATCGAGATCTGCCTCAATGCCGATGTTCAAACTATTTCCAAAGAAGATGAGCGGTTCCTTGTCTCCGGCAATCAAAACGGTGAAAAAATAGAGAATATGACAGACTGTGTTGTTCATGGAGCAGGACGCGTCCCAGACATTGATGATATGGAACTTGGTAAAGCCAATACCACTCGCACTTCGAAGGGCATCCAGGTTAATGATTATTTACAAAGTGTAAGCAATCCCAAAGTCTATGCCGCCGGAGATTGTGCGGATAGCAAAGGCCTGCCCCTTACCCCTGTGGCAGGCTTTGAGTCTCACATCGTTGCTTCCAACCTCTTAAATGGAAATCGTAAGAAAATCGAATACCTCGTTCAACCGACAACTCTGTTTACGCTTCCGCCATTAGCAACGGTAGGTCTGACCGAGAAACAGGCGAAAGAGCAAGGGTTTGATTATCAGGTTAAATTCAAGAGAACAGATGATTGGTATTCCTACAAGCGAACTAATGAGCAGTATACTGCTTTTAAAACAATCACTGATAAAGATTCAAATACATTACTGGGTGTTCATATTCTGGGAAGTAAAGCGGAAGAAATCATCAACCTGTTTGCAATGGCTATAAATCATAATCTATCGACCACAGAGCTGAAAAAGATGATCTTCGCTTATCCCTCTCATGCCTCCGATATTCCGTATATGCTTTGATGTAATCTTTGCTACTCTATTCTTGTGCGTTTTATTGCACTTCTGATATCTATAGACCTTTTGGGTATCGGTTTCTCTGAATCGGGTCAATTTATCCAAATCGACTTCATGTCAATACGCTTGCCCGCTTAAACGTGTGGCTCATGACATCTCGTCTCTGACTTTGGATTGGTCATTTCTCGATTTCGAAACCAATAACAACAAAAGGAGTTTATTATGAAATCAGTCGATCAAACTAAAAAACCTACGCACACTGTCTATACCGTATCCGGTGAAGGCGACAACGCCATCTGGAATAAAGTTGGTGTTGCTTGGACTCATAAAGATCAGAAAGGTTTAAATCAAAGTATTAGCCTACTTGGATTAGAAACCAAATTGGTCATCCGTGAAAATAAAGATGAACAGGAGAGAGCCTAGTGCTCTCTTCCTTTTTCAAGAAAGGATAAAGCAATGAATACACCTCGTGTTTATATAGCCTGTTTAGCCTCATACAATAACGGCATACTTCATGGTTCATGGATTGATTGTGCTAATGATCCAGAGGATATAAAAACAGACATCCACCAGATGCTAAAAGCGTCACCCATTGAAATGGCTGAAGAGTGGCAAATCCATGACTATGAATATTTCCATGGGTTTGATCCAAGTGGCTATCTGCCAGAGAAACTGAGTCAATTTGCACTATTCATAGAAGAACATGAAATCCTCGGAGCAGAGCTTTTAGATATTCATGATGATATTGACAAAGCGAAAGAGGTACTGGAAGACTATTATCTTGGTTGCTATGAAAGTCTCTCTGATTATGCAGAAGAACTAACAACCAGTTGTTGTGATATCCCAAAACATTTAGAATACTACATTGACTATCACTCAATGGCTCGTGATATGGAACTCAATGGGGAGTTTTATTCTATTCAAACCAAACATGATGAACATCATCTGTTCATTAATTAAATAAAAGCCCGGGAAAACCGGGCTTTTTCTATGTGCGTAGTCAATTTTTAGACTGTATGGGATATTTCTAATCCACCCACAAACAAAGGAGTGAAATATGTCTGATAATGAACAGACTAAACTACCAACGCACAATGTCTTTTATATTAAAGACAACAAAGATGGAGAGCAGTTTTGGCAAAAGGTCGGAGCCGCTTGGGAGCATAAAGATGAAAAAGGTATGACCCAGAAAATTGAATTCTTTGGATTCAATGTTGAACTGGTTGTGCGTGAAGCTGATGAGCAAACTAATAAGACTTCCCAATCAGTGAAAAGCCAAGAAATGACCCCATGAGCTACTCAGCAGAAAACATACTGAGAAAAGCCAGATTTTCTTATAAACAGATCAAAGCCATTGTCCGAGTTATTGAGGCTCGGACTAATGGCCTTTTAGATAATGAGGATTTAGAAACGGCTTTGGCAAAGCTGGAGGTCAGAATTCTAAACCGAATTTATATGGCTTTTGCAGTTCAGATGGGGCTGCTAATTACTTTAGTCGTTGCTATTTAGCAAATACTTAAGCTGTTATACTGGAGTAATAAGCTGTTATAGGAGTAAATAGTAAGCTATTCTGGAGAGGCATTAGAAAATTCAACATTTAATTTGTTGAATTCTTGATCTAAAAAATGGTCAAGTTCTTGGATTTCTGAATCCATTGAATCATAATTTTCTATGATTTTTCTTTTCAAGCTTACTAAGTTCTGTGATCTTCTTTTATTTACATCTTCTTCTTTGAAATCAACTAGTTGATTTAGCAATTCGTACACAGGGTCATTGTGTACATCAACTTCTGTTCTTTCATCAGAAAAAAGGTCTAAAGAGTCATGAAATGCTTTTACTCTCTCTTCATTTTCCAAGTGCATTTTTTTCCTTTCTTCATATCTCTTTGACAGAACTGCGTACTGTGGTAGATCATCATTAAGCTTGACAACCTGATCTATTAAAATTCTTTTTCTATTCCGACCCTTACCAGATGTTTGAGCAGACATATTTAATTAATCTTAAATATTAATACTAATTTATACAATAGTTTACCATAAATAGCAACTAAATTGGCAATATCTAGGTTAAATTCAACATTTTTACTATCAATTGAAAATATAGATTCATAGCTACCCCCAAAACCTTCAATAATAATTATCCTATTATCTTGATAAAAAGGGATATTTTCTTTGTATAACTTATAATCATCAATTTGTTCCTCAACACCATTACAAAAAACAAGGTTAGAACTTTTAGGTTTATAGAGGTTATCCTCAAAGTATTCGGCGTC
Source organism: Balneola sp. (assembly GCA_965267565.1). Taxonomy (GTDB): domain Bacteria; phylum Bacteroidota; class Rhodothermia; order Balneolales; family Balneolaceae; genus Balneola. The sequence continues at coordinate 1,047,041 of OZ254085.1, read as the reverse complement.
AAGTTCGTATAGTATATTCAAGAGAGGATCTGCATTTTTTTCAAACTTTTTGGTTTTGATTGTTTTAACATCATTCGCTAGTGAAAACCTATCTTGCCAAAGCTTTACGAACTCTTGCTGACCGTTTCTTTTTGTACTAAGAAAGAAACTTCCGTCAATATCGCTATGATGATTGATGTATGACTTAGATTTTAAAATCATGCCGAGCGAAGTGAATAAGAAATCATAAAGAGCTCTCAAAGCCTCTCTCTTATTGACAATGCTATTACTATCAAGCCTGTCCAAAAGATTATTTATCTGTGCTAATGAGTATGTCAATTCAGAAGTAATTGTATCAAGTAAAAGTGATTGGTTTACTTCAGCAATGTTAATAGCATTTAATGAATCTGTTTTTATTTTCTCATTCTTTTGATTTAAAGCATGAATTCTTCTTTTAGCTTCTTTTTGAAAATCACGAACCTTAATAATCAGGCTATTTTGTTTTCTCTGTGCTTTTAAGAATCGAATGTTGTAATAAAAGGCGACTCCAAAACAGCAAATAACAATAAGACTGAGAATTATTGTTAGAATTATGCCATAAGAACCAGTTTCACTATTTAATCCTATGAAAATGTTATAAAGACCAACTATGGTGCTGAATGTGAGAATTAAAGTAATACGTAATTCTGTTACCGCCTTAATAAAAAAAGATTTATCGTTTTCTGCCATTGGTTTTAGCAAGGTAGCTAAGTTAATTAATTTCTTAGGGTGGTAGAATCTAAAAAATTAAATCTTATTATTCTTAGTACCATCTGTAATTTTGTTTTTCCACTCAATATCAATTTCGATTACATACGGTTGACTGTCTTTTGAAGTATTGAGATATCGCTTGTCCATGGCGATAACAATTTCCAGATTGTATTTTCTAATAAGCTCATAGAGACCATTTAGCTTATATCCTTTTAGTGTTACCAGATGTGTAGAGAAGAAAAGTTTGATGAGATTATATTCATCTGTTTTTTCTGTCCAAGTAGTGATAAGCTGGGAGTAGGGAAACATCTGCTGTGATCCATCAGCTTTGATAAAGTTGATGGTCGTGGTTTCACCTGACTTAAAACCATTCTCTTCTAACTCTTCTTTATCTTTTCCATCCAGTTCAGCCAATATTTCTTTAGATATCCGGTTCATAATCACCTTTATTTAGCGTTTTAGATTTATTTTGAGTTCGGCTTTGATCTAATTCTTCTAGCTCATGAACCGACATACGATCACCCTCTTTATGGATTGTTTGTAAAAGGTCATCTTTGTCATCTGTATATATTTTCACAGCCTCACGTCCACGGGATACCGATACATAGAACTGTTTCATGTTTGATGCAGGGAATGTGGCAGACGGTTGAGCAATCAATACCCTATCTACCGTTTTACCTTGCGAGGCATAAGAGGTGATACAATAGGCATGATTGAAATTGCCAAAGTCTCTTTCAATTTCATAAACAGCACCATTCTTACGATCAGGGGTTTTCAATCGGACATCACCTTGACGGCTAAAGCTCTCCACTTCCAAAATCTTACCATTGTTTAAACGACGACCATTCTTATCAAAGCTGTTCTTAGTAATACGAATGCGGTCACCTTTTGAAAGATTGATATCAAAAGAATGGTAAACATCAAAGTCATCTGGACGAGCGAGATCAAGGGTATGAGATTGTCCATTTTGCATCATCTCTATGCCTTCCTTATCGGCTTTAATAATCTTGGCTTGTGAGCCTTTTTTAAGTCTAGGCATATTCTGATGAAGCTGAATAACCTGACCTACACTATAAGAACGCCAGTCTTCTTTTTGAGCACTAGAGTAATAAAGATTTTTCAGACGAGAGTAGGAGCGGTCTTTCTTTTCTAATGAGCCATTATCCTTCAGCCCTTGGCGGATATTCTCTGTCACTAATTGGGCTTGCTCATTTGTAGGGGAAATCACCAGTGCAGTCCTATTTTCTTTTTGAGCTTTTAAGTAATCTTCTGCCAATCGCTTAGATACATCTTTTGATTCAAGCTCTTCTATTGATCCCAATGACTCCAGTTTGTTAAAGCCAGTCGATATATCTCCCGCACTGATCGCCTCAACAGCTTCTCGATATTCTTTACCCTTTTGACGATAAATACGATTGACCGAAGGAATTGGTATTCCTGCCACCTGTCTCAAAATTCGCATGGCATCACCACGTTGGACAGCGGTGTGTTGACGAGTATCCCCAGTCAAGATAACACGGGCATCCAGATCATCAGCTAACTCTAAAATATTACTCATATCTTTAGTGCCGAGCATTCCTGATTCATCAACCCAGATGACTTGGTTTTGAATTTCAGATTGCAGCTCTTCATCTTTTAATAGACGAGCAACAGTATCAGCCCTATCAAAGCCCTCAGAGCGTAGCATATCCCGTGATGCATCAGCAGTAGGGGCAAAGGCATAGATTTGTCTGTCCGTCTCTTCTATGAGCTTTACAGCCGTTTTCATCATGGTGGTTTTACCCGTGCCGGCTCCACCACGTAGCATCATTAAACGATCAGGTGATTTTAGTATATGATTGACGGCGACCGTTTGTTCATCATTTAAATTACTCAACGCATTATTATCTATGATTGGGCGAAGAGGGCTAACCGTTCCACGCATATCTTTTGCTAATTTAACCATACGTTTTTCTTCTGCATGAACGGGGATAGTCGTACATAACTTATCCTTTCCATCAGGCACTTTGAACACTCGATCATCTGTGTTAAAGGTCTGGTCAATATCACTTAAAGTAACGGCTTTTGAATCGATGCCATGCAGGTATCCTTCAGCTAAAATTCTACGGTCTCTTTCGACCGATTTTCTAGCAAAAGAATGACTCAAAGCATGGTCAATACATTGCGCTGAACTAAGGTCTCGAATAGTCGTTTTAATCTCTTCATTTAATCGGTGATCTATGCCAACATTTTTAAGTTGTCCAACCCATGATTTTTTTAGTTCTGGCATTGATCTGGAAGACTGCTTTTTGCCTCTGGTGCGTGCCCCTAATTGATCCAATTCTTCTGGATCAGTAATCCCTAATTCTTTAGCCGTTTGACCAATCGCATTGGTGCGTTTTGAGAAGTGCTCAATCGCTTTTTGGGGAACGATTGACACCTCAAAACTTCTACCTGTTTTGCGTATCCCATAACCCAATTCAGAAAGGTTATCGGCAAGTCGTTTTTGAAATCTAGCTTGGTACCACGGCATATCTCTTTTGATGTTATGAAACTGCCCTGCCTTGATCCGATTTTCAGTTTTATCCCACGTTGCATTGAACGTAAAACAGTGACAATGCAAATGCGGATCAGGGGGATTGTCATCAACTGGACGAGCCGTTTGATGTATAAAATCTGTCCAAAGTAATTCCCCCGTATCCCGGTCATGGTTTTGTCCATCAATACGAACTCTTGTCTGCATATCAGCTTCCATTTCTTGCATTGTTTCATGAACACTTTTTCGAAATGAATCTAAAACTCTGTCGTCATCACCGAAGGCGTGAAGGATGGAGACAGACTTTGGACAATGAAAAGAAATATCATATCCAACCCGACGATTTTCTACTGTTCGAGGAGTAAGATTTTCACCAGTTTTCGGGTGAACGTTATCACACAAATTGTGAAAAACATCACGATCAACAATGTCATTTTCAATGCCTAGACGAGCGGACAGTTTACCGTGAAAGCGTCCGTTTAATTCTTGGTCATTTATATAATAGTCAGCCTTACTGAGAGCCTCATTAAAATAAGTTTTGGCTTGCCCAGCCGTCTGGCTTTGAAACATTCTAATCATGCTGAATTCATTCTTTGTATCTTGGTGAAATAAGGCAGTATTATTTCATAGATGAATACTAAATGTTACGCCCATCACGTCCGCAATCTGCGATGTGCGGAACGTGGTTTATATGGTGTCACTAACAAGTGACAGTGCGTACGATTGTACAGTGCGCAATTCTATCAGACATCTCCCCTAAGCAGTGCTTATGCCAAATGAGACATTGCATATGCACTGTCATTTCTATTCAGCGATTGATGTTAGTTCACCTGTGGGATCTGATTGTAAAATCAACTTATTCAAAAGCTTTCTTTCGCCCTCTTTTTCACTAACAGGAGTCCTTGATTGAAAGCCTCTGACATTCTTATTTAAAAGACCCTTTTTCATGTATTCCCCAAGTTGAGATGTGGATATTTTTTCATCAATAATATCTAGAATGTAATTTCTCGAAATACCATAAGCACCACGGTATGAAAACGAATACATGATAGAGCAGAAGACCAAGAAAAGACCAAGTATTCTAGTGTCTGTAATTAAAAATAAAACGACTCCAATGAAGAGGAATAATAGAGGCTCTAGCCAGATTTCAATAACACGTGAACTAACATTCTTTTCACCAAGCATTTTGAAAATTAAAGTAGAATATCCACTTGATTTAGAATACTTATCGAAGCTAACGGTGGTTGGTTTATGATAGGATTCAGTCCATCTCCACATTGAGAAACCAAAAAATAAAACACCAAAAATTCCAATAGCTGAAAGGTTATTTAAATAGGGTTCAGGGATAACCGCTTTGGCTTGATTTGAAAACGTTGCTACATATGAACCAATGAAAACAATCGTCCAAAAAATACTTAATAGACCACTGAAATATCTTTCTCCCATTTGTCTTCTGATAAAAACTTCGAGTACAAATCGGAAGGGTGTGCATACTCCAAAAAATAGTCTGTATAAGAATACTTTAAATCCACCACGCCCATGGACAGTTCTGAAATAACTTTCTTGTTCTTTTATATAAGCCATCTTGTAATAGTTTTATTTTAGGATTGTTTGAAGGAAATTTTTCTGTCATTTCTGCCAGTCGAAAACCATGGATTACCCTGTCTGTGAATCCGTGCATCTACGATAAAATCATTAAGTCTTGAACCTGTTCTCATGACCACAAAGTTTTCTGGGTAGATGATGAAATCTCTATCCTGAGAAGCACCTTCTGACATGGTGAATCCACCAACAAATTGAGAGCCTTCATTTTCTTTCCAAATCTCATGTTGACCGATTAATTCAGAGGCATATTTATTGGTCTCCATATCAGCATTTGCATGGAATATTTTTGTACCCATTGTCCCAAGAAAACTCTTTACTCGAAATTCACCTGATCGCCCTCCCAAGTGAGCGTAATAGTTGGGAATATTTTGTGTTAGATAGACGGTACATACTTTAGAACTTCGGGCTGTTGCTTGGTAATCAATATCATGTTCATGCAGGAAGTTTTGAGCCTCATCAGCCCAAAGAAATACAGGAGCTTCATTATTGGATTTTGTCCTTCGCTCCATAGCTCTTTGCCAGACGTACTTGAATAAGATTTGTGCATCACGACCAACCTTGTCGAACTGCTTAATCGGAAGATTAATCAGTATGATTTTTCCTTTGAAACAATCATCAGGAGAGAAGTTTGGAGTAGGGGAGCATATCAAACTTTTGATCGGTTCACGAATAAGCCGAAAGAGTAATCCAAAGAAAGAATGTTCAACAACTGAACGTGTTTTGTCGCTTAGACTTGGAAAGTCAGACATGAAGTAATGCATAACTTTTTTAAAAGCGGCCAACTCTTTGTCTGCTTTAACATCATAGTCTTGATCTGGATTATCTTTTAAAAACTCTCTTTTTCTTTTCTCGGCACTCTTGGCAACATTGAGTTTGGCTTTAAAAAGGATTTGAGCAAATGGATCGTTAGTTTCTGCTGATGGTTGTGTTACATCTGATATAGATTTAGGAAGATTTTGAACAGCTTGATAAAGATCATCAATCTTGAGCTTGCCAAAAGCTAAGACACATAGATCAACCACGTTAAACAAGAGCATATCGAGAGCATCTTCCCAGAACCCTTCATTCGTTCGCTGACCTTGATCGGATTTACCAGACTGGATAACTGTCTTCAATACATTGACAATATTATCAGTAATTCCCGAGCCATGTCCGGTTCTGTTATACTCGTAATCTAAAAAGTCGAAGTGGTGATCGCCACCTTTTTCTAAGACAATAAGATCATCAAGTCGATTGGTCTGTTGGCAGTATTTTACCCAAGCATCTTTTTCATCAGGCTTAACGGTAAGCACAAGTCCACCCATTCCGAATGAGAGATATTTTTTAGCAAGTGTTGCCCCAGAACCTGACGTTTTACCTGAACCGATACCACCAAATATTTGAACGCCTTCAACTGCATTACGAAGTGTCCATTTATCATCTGGCGTATCACCGGAGTTAGGAAAGGTTAGTATGGTTGTCTCGAGATTAATAATATTACGGTCTGTCTATATCTTTGCCTTTATCAACATCCTTGCCCCGAGAATGACCAGAGTCTATTTCACTCTTATTCGTATCAAGCTCATCCCAAATTTCTTTTGAAATCTCTGAAGACGGTTGAATTGATTTATCTTTAGCGTGTTGTTCCTTTGCATCCATCATGCCTTGAATACGCTCATTACTTGGATCGCCTGATTTGATGAAAACATCATTGATGTCAGGAGCTAACTCTTGAAGTTTGTAACTTTGGGTAAATCCTTTGAAATATTCAGACTGAGCATCTGGCTCAATGGGTCTTTTATTTCTTTGAGCATCTAAATCTAATTCATAGGGATCTTCAGCTTTAAGCTCATTTACAACCTGCTCATTTTTATCTACTGATCGTAGCTCTTGTATCCATTGTTCTCTCTTTTCCATTTTTTCAAAAAGAGCGTCTTTTTGTGCATCGAACTTTTTGTCTAATTCAGGATCATCACCTCGCTCTTTTCCTTTGGCGATATACTCTGCTTGTTGCCTCAGATTGAGTTGGTCAAATGCTTTAGAATTCTGCTTTGAGAGCAATTCTTTTATATCTCTTGGTTTGAGTTTAGGCTCCATCTGTGGTAGAATTATGAAAATGGTTAGGGGTTAGATCATGGCGACTGAATTCAAAAAAGAGATGGCGAAATACACCGATGAAGCTGTCAAATATCTGAAAGCCCATTTTGGAGGTGAGTACCCACCTTATTTCAAAGATAGTCTTGGGGAACAATTGTATCAGGAAGAAGTCACCCAGATTTTGTTTGATCTTGAGCGAGGTAATATCACATCTCAAGAATTCGATATCGAACTTCTGAAAATTTATACACACATAGACGGCTTGCGTCCGTGGGATGAAGCAATGTTCAACCGAAAGCCTGGGGAGTTTCCTAGATTCCCAAATACAGAGCGTTCTACTTTGAATTGATATTTTAGAAGGTGTCTTGAGCATTACCCTCCAAAAAATCTAAAATAGATTTACGATCATACAGAATGAGCTTCTTACGGGGTTGAGTAAAACGTATATCCCCATTATCACGATACTTCTGTAACGTGGTTTTGGATTTAATTCCAAGAAGGCTCATAGCCTCTTCAGTATCGACCCACTTATTTTCAATATCCAGTGATTGTGACTCAAGACGTTCTACAACTTTATCAATGAGGTCATAAAACGCCTCTGTCTCAAGACAGATGACTTCCATTTAATTGTATTGAGTTGGCTAAAATGCTCAGGCTTAAGATGTATGACAGCTATTTGAGCAGTAATAGCAACCATTAGATTGGCTATAATGCTTCTTAGCTTCTACAACAGCAGGAGCACAGCTACTGAATTCACCTAAGTAGATTCTGTTTTCAGAATTAGGCAAATATGAACATCCTGATTTATGGACTTCGTGATCGCCGTTCGATTGAGCATTCTTATTGACGTAGTAAGTTGACATGACCTTCCCCGATTGATTTTTGTGTACATACAGTTAGACCGTTTCAAAGAGTATTCCTTACAGAATTTTTTAAAAAACTTTGTTTTCGTCTTAATTATATGCCTGACAATGGCTTGTACGATATCAACTTGTGATTATATGCTAGGACAGATCAATTATTTAGAAGTCGATGACCTTATCTAGTGCGTCATCAGCTTCTTTATTAATGAAATTCGCCTGATAGTTGATAGTGGTTTTAAGATCTGTATGGCGATAGAGTTTTTGAAGCATAAGCGGATGAATTTTCTCTCCTGCTATATTACCAAATGAATGACGAGAAATATGATTGGATAAATTCTTATCAATTCCTGCTTGTTCGGCAATTCGTTTAAGCCATTTGTTAAGTAGTCTGGAAGCATTGCGAGATTTTCTAAATATATCTTCAGGATCATCCTGATTGGCTTCCTTTAAGTAAGGAAAGATATAATCATCCGAAGAATTTTTGTCCTTTATATATAACTCTATAATGGCTAACGCTTTCTCAGGTATTTTTAAAGAGACTGGTTTATCGTTCTTACTCATTTCATAATAGAGACGCTCATTTTTAATATCAGACCATTTAAGCGAAAGTACGTCTGATACTCGTACCCCTGCAAAGTAAAAGGAGAAGAGCCATATATTTTTGGTGTGCCAGATTGAAGTGCCTTGTTTGAATTCCATTTCCTCAATCATTCTTATTTCTTCTTCGGTTAATCCAATTTTATTCCCAGAGCTAAGTTTGATTGAGATATTATCACCACCGAACGGATAATTCTTTTCATCAATAATGCCTTCACTGATCGCTCTATTGTATAAAGTCCTGATAAGCATGAGTTGATTGGTGGCCGTTCGCTTTTTGTGATTGAGCTTAGTAATACAGTAGGTTTTGAATCTATCTAAGAAGGAGACGGTTATATCGCTAAAGGATAAGTTCTTTCCACCGTTGAACGCTTCAATGTTATTTAAAATTGATTGATCTGCACGAGACACTGAAAACGTGCCTTTATCTTCATACTCTTTAATTCGTTTCTCACCCAAATCAAAAAAACTAATATCTGTGTTACTGTTGGTAACCTTATTTTTGATCTGTTTAACAGAAACGGGATTATCTTTACTTTCCAATTCTAAGATTGTGTCATTTGCTTCTGATAGCTTTTTTAGAATTAGATTATTCAGGCGTGCTGAATTAGGATGAGATTTCTTAACTCGTTGAGTATCCTCATTCCAATGCTTCTCTAATATATATTGCCCTAAGAATATATATCGTGTTTTACGATTGTGCGTAATTCTTAATGCCAAAGGACACGTTTGATCTGATTTTTTCTTATTTTTGCGGAGTAGTACTTTTAATGAAGCCATAATCTAAGTGTTTTGAGGAGCTACACTTAGAAGATAAGGATTCTTTTGTACAATGGGTACAACATAGGTACAACATTTGGCGGTTTTACTTGATTTAGTGTGGTTTTAAATGACTCGTTTTAATGCTTTAAACGGCGTTTTTGATACATTTAAGACCATATTGATACAAAATGGGTCGGGCTCATAACCCGAAGGTCGCAGGTTCGAATCCTGTCCCCGCCACAAAAGTAAAGCCGATTGATTAATTTCAATTGGCTTTTTTTATTTTAAGAAGGATTGTGTTGGGGGGATATAAATTTTGTTAAAAAAAAGTAAAGTAATTATTTGCTTTACTTTCTTTATTTGAGCAATTTACGGGGCATCTGATTTTATTAAGTCAGATTAAAGCTACAACAATAACAAATTTGATTAATATGTTTAAAAAGTTACTACCTACGTTGCTGTACATGTTGATTATTTCTTTGGGTGTAAATGCTCAGGGAGTAATTTATGGTACGGTAACTGATGCAGAAACTGGCGAGAGTATTGCTGGTGCAACTGTATTTATTCAAGAAATAAGCCGAGGTGTCGCTACTGACGCAGACGGTGAGTATCGTTTGACTGGAATTCCTTCCGGTGATTACGAAGTTACGTTTTCTTTTGTTGGATACGCATCCAAGACACTAACTGTAAATGTTGGATCAGGAGAAGTTGAGCTGAACGCAAGTTTAGAAACTTCTGCAATCGGTCTGGATGAATTAGTGGTTTCAGGTTATGCTATTACCCCTAAAAGAGAATTAACAGGATCAATTTCAAGTGTTTCATCTAAAGATATTCAGGATGTGTCCTTGCAAAACACTCAGTCTATACTACAGGGTCGTGCTGCTGGTGTAACTGTTGCAGCTACATCTGGTAACCCAGGTGCGGCTTTCAAAGTGCAAGTACGTGGAAATACGTCTATTAATGCGGTTTCCGAGCCTTTATATATCGTTGACGGTGTACAAATTGAAACTAGTAATACTTCAGGTTTAACTAGTACAACTCCTCTTAATGCTATCAATCCTAATGATATCGAGTCGTTAGAGGTGCTTAAAGATGCCGCGGCAGCAGCTATTTATGGTTCTCAAGCTGCAGCAGGTGTAGTTATTATTACTACCAAAAGTGGTACAAGAGGCGATACCAGAGTTAATGCCAAAGTTGAAAGAGGAATTAGAAATTTAGCGAGAAATGTAGATTATATTTCTTCTGAGCAGTATGTAGAGTATATGGGAGAAGCGCTTGCTTTAAATTCTGGTGAGACTCCGGGCTCTGATTATACAGCTTACGAAGATATTTATAGAAACTTCTTCCTTGGTTTTTTTGGTGCTGATCCCGATTCAGACCCCAATAATCCAACTCTAACTAATACTGATTGGCAGGATTTTATCTTTTCAGAAGGTGTTACTGAGAAATATGATTTATCTGTTTCCGGTGGTAACCAAACAACTACTTATTATTTAGCAGGTGGTTTTGAGGATACTGAAGGAACGGCTTTCAATTCAGATTTTACCAGAGCTAATGTAAAGTCAAGATTAGATCACCAGATCAATGACAAGCTAAGAACTACTTTAAATCTTACTGCAAGTCAATCTACTCAGTTTGGTGTTTGTCAGGATGGTAACTTCATTAACTGTCCTCCGTCTCAAGCTATGTTTGAGGCGCCGATGAGCTTCCCTTTCTTGGCAGATGGCGAATATAATCCGAACACTCGTTTTGGTTTGGCATTTAATCCTGCTGTAGTACGCGATGAAGTAGATCGTAATGTTGAGGTAAATCAGTTGATTGGTAACTTAAAGTTTATCTATAATATCAATGATTGGTTAAACGCTTCTGCATCTGCTTCTGTTGATTACAGAAACACTCAGGACGAGCAAGTAAGGTCTGCAATTGCTGCTCCTGCTCAAAATGGTTGGATTTCATTTGTAAACAGAAATCTTACAAACGCTCAAGCTAACTTTGTTTTAAATGGCGTTAAAACATTTGATGAAGTACATAACGTTTCTGGTTTAATCGGTACGGAGTATAAAAGAGTATTTTCTGAGCTATACTCTACCCGAGGAGATAATATTTCAGGTCCATTTTTTAATGTTCTGAATTCTACTTCCACTCCAGTTACTGCTGCGGGCTCTAATACTGAATATAGAGTTGGTAGCTACTTCACGAACTTAAAGTATAATTACAACGAAAAGTACTATCTAAATTTCACTGGTCGTTATGACGGACACTCTCGATTCGGAGCTGACGTACGCTGGGCATTCTTCCCATCTATCTCTGCTGCGTGGCAATTAAAGCAGGAGTCGTTCTTGGAAGATGTAGAAGTACTTGATGATCTTAAGTTACGTGCAGGTTATGGTGTAACCGGAAACTCCTCAATTGGTAACTTTAGTTCACTTGGTTTGTTTTCTATTGCTGGTACTTACGACGGATCAACAGCTATTACGCCAACTCAACTTGCAAATAACAATTTAACTTGGGAAGAAAAGAATGAAATCAACTTTGGTATTGATTTTGCACTTTTCAACAATAAGTTAAGAGGTGCAGTTGATGTTTATCAGCAACAAAGTGATAACTTATTATTTGGTAGACCTTTACCTACTGATAGCGGTTTTGGTTCAATCACTGAAAATATTGGTAAGATTCAGAACCAGGGTCTTGAGTTTGAGTTAGGTACTACTAACTATCAAACCAGAGATTTCAACTGGACTTCAAGATTTAATGTTGCTTTCATCAGAAACGAAGTACTTGAGCTTCCTGATGGTGAAGACATTGGTCCTGATAATTCATTCACATCTTTACAAATTGGTAAGCCGATTGGACTTATTCAGGTTCCATTATGGGCTGGAGTTAACCCTGCTGACGGTCGACCAATGTGGTTTGATCAGAATGGAGACATTACTTACACACCAGAAGCTGAAGATCAGGTTGAGTACAAAGATGGTGTTGCTGATGCCGTTGGTGGTTTTGGAAACACTCTTAGTTACAAAGGTCTTACTTTGGATGCTTTCTTCCAGTTTAGTTTTGGACAATGGGCATTCCCAAGTACTGATTATTACTTCACAAGAACACCAGATTTCTTAATGAATCTTACAACTGAAGTTCTTGATAGATGGAGACAACCGGGAGATATTACTCACTACCCAAGAGCTATCGAAGGTGGTAATGATTATGCAGAAACTGATAACTATCGTGTTGAAATCGGTAGCCAAGCCATTTATAACGCAAGTTATATCCGCTTGAAAAACGTTTCATTAAGCTATAGTCTGCCAACTGATCTTATTAGCAGCCTTGGTGTGAAAAACGTAAGACTTTATGCGTCTGCAATTAACCTTGTAACATGGACTGCATGGCCTTATTACGATCCTGAAGTTGCATTTAGTCCGTTCGATATTTACCAGAACGTTACTACTGCTTCTTACCCTACAGAGAAACAAGTGTATGGTGGAATTGACATAAGTTTTTAATACTTAACGCATAAAGAATATTATAACGATGAAAAATATGAAAACATTTAAAATCGCAATGCTTACCCTGTTTGTAGCAGGTTCTATGGCATGTACCGATATTCTGGAAGATGTGGAGCCATCAACTTCGATCTCTTTCAGAACTGCATTAACTTCCACAGATGGAATTAATGGATTAAGAACCTCTATGTATGATAAAATATTAAGAGGATTCGACTACACAACTGAATATATGATCGGTACTGATGCTCTTGCCGATTTAACTTTTAACAGACCTGGTTCTACAAGATTTCAAGGTCTTAACAATGCTGTTGGGACAAGTGGAACAGCTCACTTAGGAAATTTTGGTACTTCATTCAATATTATTCAGGATGCGAACATTCTGATTAATGAACTACCGGATGACACTGATATCATATCAACTGCCCTGAAAGATCAATACAGGGGAGAAGCTTATCTAATAAGAGCCTATGTATATCATCACTTAGTGAGAACCTATGGCTATGAGCCTGGAAACTTTTCTAACGGTCCTCAAGCAAACTGGGATCTTGGTGTAATGATCAGAACAGATGCAACATTAGATGTTAGTGATGCAGCTGAACTACCAAGAAATACTGTAACTGAGGTTTATGCTCAAATTCGTTCAGATTTAGCAGAAGCTAAAACGCTTCTTGCCGGAAGAACGGATAACAGATATCCTACAGAAGCACTTGTAGATGCTATTACAGCTCGCGTTGAATTGTATGCCGGAAACTGGCAGGCAGCCAGTGATGCTGCTCAAGATGCAATAAACAACAGTGGATTATCTCTTGTAGATACTGAAGCAGGCGTTGCAGCAATGTTCAGTGGACCTAATCCCGAAGCAATTTGGGAATTAGATGTAAATGCATCCACTGAAAATATTGCCGGTAGTAATGTTAACAGTGGCTTGGCTGCTTACACATCTGATCAATGGGTTGCTCAAATACCTACTCAAATTGCGCTTGATAGATATGATGCAGCTGATTTTAGATTATCTGGATGGTTCGAAGATTGCCAAACAGCTCAAACAGTTGGAGCACCTGTTGGAAACTCTTGTACCAGCGTGAATACTAATGGCGTTGCACTAACGAAGTGGAATGGTTGGAAAGGCAATCTTGTAGACGATATCACAATGGTTCGTCTGGGAGAAATGTATCTAATCTGGGCAGAAGCAGAGGCTAAGGCCAATAACTTAGCAACTTCTGGTCAAGGTCCATTACAAACATTAAGAGATGCTCGAAATGGTGGAGCAATTCCAGCAGCGGCTCTCGCAAGTGTTGGGGCTTTCGAAGATGAAATTCTTGAAGAAAGAGTACGGGAATTGATTGGCGAAGGTCATAGGTTTTGGGATCTTAAAAGACTCAATAGAAATATCCTTGATGAAAATGGTGATATAAAAATGAGAGCGGATGCATATCGTATTTTAGCACCATTTGGAACAACAGAGCAGACTGTTAATGCTGAGCTTGTTGAAAATCCAGGATACTCCACAATCGAAAATTAATTAAACACTTGAATACAATGAAAAAGAGAATTTTAGTAGCATTATTAATTCTACCTACCTTATTAATTGGGTGTGACAGTCTTTTCGATAAGGGAGATGTAGAAAAAACGTATGATGGTCCAGATCAAATTGGTTTGTTTCCATTAGAAGACAATAATGACCTTTCTAACGGTGATACTGGTACTTCAATTGAAGTTCAGTTAATAGCGAAAAGTCAAAAAAGCTCTGATTTATCAATTGGTTTCAGTGCTGATCCAAGTTCAACTGCTCAGGAAGGTGTACATTATACATTTGATACTCCTTCACCGGTTACATTAGCTGCCGGTACAAGCACTGTTGATATTGAGATTAGCTTTATCGATGGTAGTGTGCCAGCGAATAGTGAGGTTTTGTTAATCTTAAACCTTAACGAAACGCAAGGTGTTGAGCTTGCTGAAAACTTGAAAAGTTCAAATGTGTTTATTGCTAACTAATTAATTAAGTAATAAACTTACAGCCACACTGTTTAAACAGTGTGGCTTTTTTTTTTAATAAAACGACTAATATGAGATTATTTATATTATTTCTTGCTTCTCTGACCTTATTCTGTTTAAAAACAAACGATATTGAATTAGAAAAAAGAATTGAAAGTATTTACAGAGTAGAAAATTTTAATACTGAGATTACTTTAAATAGTGATACTCTACTTATTGATGAATTGAAATTCATTGTAAATGATTTTTCAATAATAAATAAAGATTCTGTGCTTTTACAAAAGTCTGATAATGTTCCACCCTTAATACACGGATACTATAAAACCAACTCTGGAAATCAACTAGTCTTTGCTACCCCTTTGGGTTTTGAGGGGCTCAATGATTTTAAAAGTTTTGAACATACAATTGAACCTGTTAGTTCTCAAATTCCTCTAAATGATCCGGAGTTTTTTGAAGATGGGAATAATTATTCTACAATTATAAAAGGCATTTTTAATAATAGCAGGTTTATTCTTTTTTCTGATTTGAATTTTAGTAAAAAATATTCAAATCAAGAAATACTTACTCTTGACAATACAAATAATACACTTATAATAGAGGCATTGGTAGATGTCAGAGATATGTTTATAGATACTGAATCCGACACACTTATAAACCCTCTTTATGATTCAAATCTAATCTTTATTCAAAATAGATTTAGGGATAATCTGGAAGTAAGATTAAAAAAGGGAAAATCTATATTACAGCTATAAACTATAGGTTTCTTTCTAAAATCAATCCCGATAACCATAATTCAATTTGCTGATATTGTACACTATGATATTGAGGTGTTCTTTGTAAGATAAAATGGTCAAATGGAAAATATTTGTTTTGGATTTTTGGAGCCAGGAATAAAAAGTTTTTTTCGGGATCAGCTGCATTATAGGAATAGCGCCATACAGATCTATTCAAAGTACTATCTACGTACCAGGGAGGACCAAACAAAATGTAAATCATGCCTTGATCAGTTTTCCAGCCTTCTTTAAAGTTCGAAAACTGTTTATTGGCTTCTTCCACTCTTTGGTAATATAGTTCGATAACTTCTTTTGCTTTCCTCATATTTTTAATGTTAGAAAGCCAAAATTCATCAACCTTTTTCTTTAAACTTTCACTATCCTTTATTTTGATCATCTCTTCATATTCCTTTTTTGACATCAAATAATAAAGTGGTCTTGCTAGTTCTCTTGCTGATAATAATGCCGGATAGTTTTTACTCTTGACTGAAAATTCTCTCGCTTTAAAAATTTCTTCATCGTCAGAAGTATTTGATATCACTTCAAATCTATAATTACCACGTTTTAAATTTGCAAAAGTAAATTCTATAAGAATATTGCCCTGTGTAGTAATAACTCTCCTGTTGGTATTGATAACTTTATATTTAGAATAATCAATTCCTTTATATTGAATACTGCTTGTACTTCTATTATTGTAAGTCATTGGCATTGCTATAGAAGTATCGCTATTAAATTTAATTAGCCGGGTATTAAGAATTAGGTTTTCCGGGTAATTCTTGGATACTTGAAAAACAAATTTTAAAGAATCATGATCACTTTCGACATTATAATTTGTAACCGGTAAAAAATCAGATTCATTTTTCAAATTTTTTGAAAGTATTCTAATTTTGGTAATGTTAACTTTATTTAGCGAAGGATCTGGAACAACAACGTCAGTTTCCCGAGTTGTACTTTTTTGGGAGTTTTGGTCATAAAGTGTTACTAAAATTTCATATGAGTTTCCGGCTTCTACTTTAAATCTCTGTTGCTGTTTTAACGTTTTTTGCGAATAAATAAATTTTTTCTCTTCATCTGAAACTTCAATTGGGACAGTTGTTGTAAGAACGGCATTTTTAGTCTCTTTGTCGCGAATTACATATTCTATTTCTCCATTTGCAATAAACTTATTATCAACTTTTTTGTAGATAAAGCTACCATAAACAATTTCACTTGAAACTAAAATGAAATAATTGTTTTCTTCGTCGATTAAGCTGGAAGCAGTCATCCGTATTTCCGGATAACCAGGTCTATATTTATAACCGTTAGATCTATCTACATCATCTACATAAGAGTTATTACAAGACAAGAATATAAAAGATACCAGTAGAGTCAAGAACAGAGGTGCTGTTTTTCTTAAATATGAATTAGACATACCAAAATTTTTGTGCATTAAAAACAATATGTAAAGATACCTTATAATGGGTTATCTTTAGTATAACTAAAAATAAGGTTTAAATATTATTTAATGACACCAACAAGGCGGAGAACCAAGATTGTTTGTACAATTGGTCCCAGTTGCAATACCCAGAAAGGAATAGAAAATTTGTTGATGCACGGGATGAATGTGGCAAGAGTTAATTTTTCCCATGGTTCTCATAAGGATCACGCCAAAGTGATCTCTTACATTCGGAAGGCAGCAAAAAAATATAAATATAGTGTACCAGTTCTGATGGATCTTCAGGGACCAAAGATTAGGGTTGGAACTATGAAAAATGGGGGTCAGGTACTCAAAACAGGAAGTACTGTTTCAATTACAGGTAAAGATGTTGAAGGTACACCCAAAGTAATTCCAATTGATTACAAAAATTTAGTTGAAGAAGCAGAAGTTGGGAATACTATTCTTTTGGATGATGGACTTCTTGAGTTCAAAATAACCGAAAAGGGAGAAGAGGATCTAACAGCAGAAGTTGTTGTAGGCGGATTACTAAAATCCCGAAAAGGGGTCAACCTTCCCAATGTTAAAATCTCAATTCCTTGTCTGACTAAAAAAGATATAAAGGATTTGGAATTCGGAATCGAACAAGATGTTGATCTTATCGCGCTCTCGTTTGTTCGATCAGCAAAAGATATCAGGGATATAGTTTCCAGAGTGAGAGCAGCAGGAAGTCAGGCAGCTATAATAGCCAAAATTGAAAAGCCCGAAGCTTTAGAGGTAATTGATGAAATTATCGAGGAGTGTGATGGGATTATGGTGGCAAGAGGTGACTTAGGTATTGAAATTCCTACCGAAGAAGTTCCGATAGTTCAGAAATCTTTAATTGAAAAATGCAGAGCTGCCGGTAAACCTGTAATTACAGCCACACAAATGTTGGATTCCATGATCAGCAATCCAAGACCGACGAGAGCCGAAAGCTCAGATGTGGCAAATGCAGTAATTGATGGAACAGATGCCGTCATGCTTTCCGGGGAAACTGCTGCCGGAAAGTACCCAATGGAAGCGGTGAATGTTATGGATCGAATTTGCAGGAAGGTGGAAGACAACCGCGTTAATATTTATAACAGCCTTGAATTTGATAAACCCGAATGGAAAGAGAAACAGGTAGTGGAAAGCTTGTCATATTCTTGCGTAAGTATTGCAGGTAATGTTGAAGCAAAAGTGATAGGTACCCTTACAAACTCCGGAAGCACCGCTCGCAGAATAGCAAAATTCAGACCTAATGCTCCTATTATAGCTTTTACAGAAAGTCAAAAAGTGCGACGGCAATTAAATCTCGTTTGGGGAGTTTATTCAGTCCGTGTGGAAAAGATTTTCGATACCGATCAGGGAGTTAAAATGATGGAAGAATTTTTGAAAGAAAATGGTTTTGTTAAAAAAGGAGATCGTGCAATCCTTACCACAGGAATTCCAATTGCAAAAAGAGGCAGTACTAATATGATCAAAGTAAGTACCATCGATTAATTAGATTAATCATAGTCTATGAAAAGATTATTCCTTTTAATTTGTACAATATTTCTGTTTTGGGGATGCGGAACAGGGATGAAGTCGCGATGGGGTAATTTTACTGCATACTATAACACCTATTATAATGCTAAGAAAAGCTACAACTCCGGATTAGATAAGGTGTTAGATGCAGATCAAAACTACAATCCTCAACAGCCAATTCGCATTCATGAAGTTCCTATCAATGCAGGTCAGCAGGATTTTGACAAAGCCATCGAAAAAGGAGCCGAAATACTTCGGAAACACGGTGACACTAAGTGGGTTGATAATTCTCTGTTGTTAATTGGTAAGTCTTATTATTTCAAGAAGGAATATTTTTCGGCAGATCAAAAGTTTGAAGAACTTGCTTTGCGAACTGAAGATCAGAATCTGATTCACGAATCGATAATCTGGCGCGCAAGAACCACTTTGGAACTGGAGTTATTCGGCCAGGGCATTCAGTACATCAATCAGGAATTAAACAACGAAGAAGTTGAATGGAACGAAGGCGATAAAGCTGAGTTGGAAACAATATTAGCTCAGTTTTATGTGGCTCAGGAGAATTGGGTTTTTGCCATAGACGTGCTCAATAATTCCTTGGAAAATCTTAAAACGAAAAGGTACAAAGAGAGAGGATATTTTTTATTAGGGCAGTTAAACGAAATTCAGGATAATTATCGGGAAGCATTTCTTGCCTACAGCAAAGTAGAACAATTTTATACCGATTATGACCTTCAGTATTTATCACTCAGAAAGACCGCAGAAACAGCGCGTTTGCTCGGCGACAATGAAACTGCACTGGCAACATTCAACAAAATGTTGAGAGATGATAAAAACACAGAGTTTGTGAGTGAACTCAATTATGAAATTGCGAAAACCTACCAATCGCAAGGTGAATATGATAAGGCTGAATCGGTTTACAAGAGAATACTCAGAGATGAACGCGCCCGACCCGATGCAGAGACAAAGGCATTAACTTATAATGGATTGGCAGAAGTATATCGGTTTGGGTATGATAATTTCGAGATGGCTGCAGCTTATTATGATACGGCTTCCCGCCAAAATGCGGACTTGAATAAACTGCCTGTAGAATATAATGCTTCAGAATTGGCTATTTCCTTTGGAGAGTATTCTGAATTAAAAAATGAAATCGATTATAAAGACAGCTTACTTTGGGTTTCAAATCTATCAACCGAACGTTTGGATTCTCTTGTGTCAGAAATCAAGAAGAGGAAACTTGAGGAACTTGAAAAAGCCCGGAAAAATCAGGAGCAACAGCAAAACACATTAGTGAATGTAACTGCAGACCAAGAGCAACAAACCAATACAGGTAGAAATGGGTTTTTGAATGTGAACAGTCCTGAAATGCAGGAAAATGCAAGGAACCAATTCAGAGCTGTGTGGGGAAACCGACCTTTGGTTGATAATTGGCGCGTTGAACAGCTGATTGAGACGGCAGTAACCTCAGACATAACGGAAAACGAGGATGGGGTAGTTGACGGTGAATTTAACAACACCAGAACGTATGATGCATCGGTGGATTTATCTGAAGTTCCATTTCAACCCGAAGAGCAGAAAGAAATGAAACTTGAGATTGCTACGCTTAAATATGAGCTTGGGAATCTGTTTTATATCTCATTGAATATGCCGGATAGTGCTTCAGGTTATTTTAAAGATGTAATTCAAAATCATCCTGAAAGTGATAAAGCAGCTGTTTCTTACTATTCGCTTTCAGAAATTCAGAATCTGTCAGGAAATGAAAAAGAAGCTTTAGAAAATGCACGTTCATTAATTCAAAAATATCCTCAGTCAAGATACGCAACACGATTAGCTGAAAAGTACAAAATTGAGCAGCAGGAAATACCTGACAGTCTTAATCAGTCAATCATTGCCCGCCATCAGAATATCAAAAAAGATACCAGTTTAACCGGTATTCAAAAAGCGGAGAAAATGACCGAACTTGCTCTGGCAAATACCCGCACGTTGGAAGCTGCTCCCATTTTGTTGGATGCCATTCAAAAGTATATAGAACTTGGAAAAAGAGATACTATATATCAACAGAATTATGACGATTGGATTACTTTGAAAAGAGATTTTGACTCTACTGAGGCAGAATTCAAGTCTTTGCAAGATTCTCTCAGAACCCAAATTACGGATACTTCCCTTACTGATATTAAAAGACAAGAGATGCAATCAGTATTGGATTCAACGCTTACTGAACCTGATTATGCAAGCGTATTTCCTTACTATGGCGAAGATTGGGAAAATGCTCGGATTAACATCAATTTATTTCTCACAAATTTCCGAAACTCTGACCTAATCCAAAGGGTGAGAATTCTGAAAAATGAACTCGAAAAGCCCAAAGTTGAAGAACCGGAATCAAACCAAAATCCGGAGGCAGAGAGTGAGCAACCTGAGCTGGAAGGGGATCAGGTCATTGCATGTTCAGAGATGGAATCAGAATTAGAAATAAGAGGCGGATTACAAGGATTTATGGATTTTATGGATGACTTTGATACCGATAAGGAATCCATAGTATTTACTCTATCTATAAACCAACGCGGCATCGTAGAAGAGAGCGGTCTTGTGTCGCAAGATATAGAGCAAAATATAGTGGAGAACTACCGGGCTGCAATTCAGGAGAATTTGATTTTTAATCCGGTTTTGGAAAATGGTCAAGCGGTTCCAGTAACTTGTAATTTTACCTTTCCGATTAAATAATCAACGAAAAATCACTTGGTTTTTTAGCCGTTTGATTAATCCCGGACCTTCATAAACCAGTCCTGTATAAATTTGAAGCAGGTCAGCACCGGCATCTACTTTTCTTTGTGCCGATTCGGAATCATGAATACCTCCCACTCCGATGATTGGTTTGGAGCCTTTCAGAACTTCATATATCCAACCAACAACCTTATCACTCTTTTCAGATATTGCTGCTCCGCTGAGACCTCCGTTTCCAATATTGTTAATTCGCTCAACTGAAGTTTTTAGTCCATCTCTTGTGGAGGATGTGTTCGTAGCTACATATCCATCAACTCCAGATTTCTCACAAATTTCTATCAATTGTTGAAGTGTTTTTTGATCTGTATCGACAGAGAATTTGACCAAAGTAGGTGTTTCAGATTGATTGGGATTCAGAGCATTTAATAAATCAGAAAGTGCCTGAGGATCTTCGAATGTTTTTCCTTCTCCTGTGTTCGGGCATGATATGTTTACTGTAATATAATCAGCGACCTCTTTAGCTCTTTCGTAACTATACAAATAGTCATCAATGGCATCTGCTCCGTGTATGGAAGCGTCATTCGTTTTTGCAATGTTAACACCAAGTGGAATAGTTGTTTTTTTTGACTTTAATCGTTCAACAATTACATCCGTGCCATCATTATTCAATCCCATTCGGTTGATGAGTGACTGATCCTCCGGAAGCCTGAATGCTCTTGGCTTGGGATTTCCTGAAGACGATTTTGCTGTGATACTTCCAATTTCAACAAAGCCAAATCCCAGCGCTTCCATCGCTTGAGGGGTTGTACCATTTTTATCAAATCCTGCGGCCAGACCAATCGGGTTTGGGAATCTAAGTCCCAAAAATTCTTTCGGTGTTTGTTTTCCTCCACCATAAACTGTTGAGGAAAGGGTTTGCAGTAATTTTGATTGATTGGTTTTTGATGCGAATTTTATGGCAGTTTCATGCGCTTCTTCAGCATCTTTTTGGAAAACCAGAGGTTTGATGAGCGATTTATATATCATGATGTTAAAATAACAAAAGCCTGCAAAAAAAGATGGATTACCCGTATCATTGATGCGATGAAAAAAGGCGAGCTACATATTTCAAATCTGGTACAGCATCTGGAAAAAAAAGGAGAGGTTATTCTTCTCGAATCACAGATGAAAAATCATCCTGCGAGTGGAAAAACGTTGTTGGCGGGTCAACCGAAGGCTACGATTAAAGCTTGGGGAGATAAGGTTGAGGTGACGAGCAACGGGGGGTCGAAAAAGTTTGAGCAGAATCCTCTGGAAGCATTTTCTGAATTCAGAAAGCAATTTCCGGAATGGATGTTTGGCTATTTCGGCTACGACCTGAAAAACTTTATCGAAAAGCTTTCATCCAGAAATAAACCATTGATTAACGCTCCGGATTTGTACTTCATGATTCCGGAATTTGTGGTTGAGTTTTGCGATGGACAAATATCTGTACTTAAAGGAGAGCTTCCCGACGATATTCGAAGGAGTGAAATACAAAGGGATTTTTCGCTTAATAAGATGAGCCATATCTCCAAAGAAGAATATCTGCAAGCTATTATAGAAGCTAAAAACCGAATCAAAGAGGGTGACTTTTACGAGGTGAATTTGTCTCATCCAATCGAGTTTGAGTTTGAAGGAAGGGGATGGGAGTTGTATCAAAAAATGAAGGAATTTGGTCCTGTTCCATTTGCAAGCTACATCAAAGCTGATGATTTTGAGATATGTTCTTCATCTCCGGAGCGTTTTTTAGCCAAAAAAGGGAGTTCAATTTGGTCACAGCCTATAAAGGGTACGGTTTCCAGAAATGGTAAAAATGATGAAGAAAGTATTCAGAATCTGCTTCTCTCAGAAAAAGACCGGGCAGAAAATTTGATGATTGTGGATTTGGTCAGAAATGATTTATCAAGAGTAGCTCACAAAGGAAGCGTTGAAGTCAATGACTTGTTCGAAATTCAGAGCTTTGAAACCGTACATCAAATGGTTTCTACGGTGAAAGGAGAGTTAAAAGAAAATATGAGTGAGTTTGATATTTTGAAAGCAACATTCCCAATGGGCTCGATGACCGGAGCGCCAAAAATTTCTGCCATGAAAGCTATCGAAGAACTTGAGAACTATAAACGGGGGATTTACTCGGGTGCAATCGGATACTTTAAACCTGATGGTAATTTTGATTTTAATGTGGTTATCAGAACGGCAATTGTTCAGGGTAAAAAAGTTGTTTATCCGGTAGGAGGAGCCATCACTGCAGATTCTATTCCAGAAAAAGAATGGGAAGAAACCTTAATTAAAGCGAGAGCAATTACAGGACTTTTAGATAATTTTTGAAATTCTGAATGAAGCTTCCGATATATGAGTTCACCAAGAAACAGGACGATTTATGAGTCATCAAAACACATCAGTTTCTACCTTAGGCGAACTCAAGAAAAGTGGCTGGGAATCAAGATCAGTAAAAGAAGAATTAAGAGCGAATCTGATTTCAGCTATTCAAAACGGAGATCAGCTTTTTGAAGGAATACACGGCTACGATAAAACCGTAATTCCACAAATTCAGCATGCCATACTTTCCAGGCATGATATGATTCTTCTTGGATTGAGAGGACAGGCAAAAACAAGGATTTTACGTTCTATGGTGCAGTTTTTGGATGAATATATACCTGTAGTGAAAGGCTCTTCCATAAATGATGACCCATTAAATCCTATATCTAAATTCGCCAAAGAAAAGATTGAAGAAAACGGGGATGATACAGAGATAACCTGGCTTCACCGATCTTACAGATATGGCGAAAAGTTAGCTACCCCCGATACAACGGTTGCAGATTTAATTGGTGATATTGACCCCATAAAAGCAGCTACAAAAAAGCTTGATCTTGCAGATGAAAATGTGATCAATTTTGGCTTGATTCCAAGAACAAACAGGGGAATTTTTGTAATTAATGAATTGCCCGATTTGCAGCCCAGGATCCAGGTTGCATTGCTGAATATCATGCAGGAGAGAGATATACAGATCAGGGGATTCAATATTCGAATGCCCATTGATGTTGCTATGGGATTTTCAGCAAACCCGGAAGATTACACGAATCGGGGAAATATTATCACACCGTTAAAAGACCGGATTGATTCGCAGATTATCACGCATTATCCTCGAGAGATTAACATTGGTGTAGAAATTACCAAGCAGGAAGCATGGCAAAATCGGAATTCAGAGATCGAAGTTGAAATTTCTGATGTGTACCGTGAGATCATTGAACAGGCTGCATTTGAAGCCCGTGATTCTGAATACATAGATCAAAAAAGTGGAGTTTCCACTCGCATGACTATAACGGCAATGGAACAGGTTTTTTCATCGGCAGAACGCAGAGCCATTATGAATGGGGAAAATAAAGCACATGTTCGCATTGCGGATATTTTTCATATGGTGCCCGCTCTCACGGGAAAACTGGAGCTTGTGTATGAAGGTGAGCAGGAAGGAGCAATTAATGTAGCAAAGCATGTAATTGGCAAAGCAATCAATAAAACTTTTAAAAACAAATTTCCTGATCCTCAAAGTAAAGCAGAAGAAGTGAAGGAAATGTACAAATCTATTACTGATTGGTTTGCAGATGGGAATGAAGTAAGTCTGCCGGATTCTTTACCATTTAACCAATACAAGAAAGAATTGGAAAAAGTAAGCGGGCTCGAAAAGTTTGTAACCAAACACAATAAGAATCTCAAAGATGACGAACTATATGTCTATATGGACTTGGTTTTAGAGGCATTATATCAGAATTCTCAATTGAGCAAACAGGATATGGATGATGAATCTACATATACCGATATGTTAGGCTCAATGTTTTCTTCGATTGGAGGGTTGGATGATGAAGAAGACTTCGAAGATTTTGATATTTAAAAAGATTGAAATCGCATTATTATAATCGTATATTGTTAGCCTTTGAAAAATTCCAAATAAGCAGAACAATGAAGAAAGGCATCCATCCAGATTACAAAGAAATTACAGTCGTTATGAGCGATGGTACTGAAATTACAACAAGAAGTACCATGGACACTAAAGATGGAGTATTCAAGAGTGAGGTTGACTCAAAAAATCACCCTTTTTACACTAAAAATACTTCATTTGCTTCGAAAGCGGGACGTGTGGATCGTTTCAAGCGTATGTACGACAAGAAGAAGTAATTTTTATTTCGAACAATTTAAGGATGCACCTTACCGGGTGGCATCCTTTTTTTATTTATAGCTATGGATATCAAAATTTTTGAAGTTGGACCTTTTGCTGAGAATACTTATCTGCTCAAAAAAGAAGGCAAAGCAATTCTCATTGATCCCGGTTTTTATCAGGAAGCCGAATATCAATCTTTCAAATCTAAGCTTGGAGATTTCAGTCTTGAAGCCATTGTTTTGACTCACTCTCACGTAGATCACGTATTAGGACTTCAACGGGTTCTTAAAGATTTCGATATCAAAGTTTACGTGAATACGGATGATCTCTTTCTATGGAATAATTTTGGCAATCAGGCGCAAATGTTCGGATTAAGTCAGGTTGGATTTTCATTCACACCCGAGTCGTTACCAAAAAATGAAGTTTTCGAAATAGCCGGTTTCGAATTTAAATGTCTTCACACTCCGGGCCATTCTCCGGATCATACCTCTTTATATTTTGAAGATGAAGGGTTGGTTATAGCCGGAGATGCGCTATTCAGAGAAAGTATTGGACGAACTGATTTATATCAGGGAGATTTTGATATTCTTGAAAAATCAATCAGGGAAAAACTGTATACATTACCTGATGCAACTACTGTTTATCCGGGCCACGGACCTACAACAACTATAGATCACGAAAAGAAGAACAATCCCTTTGTGAAGCCGAATGGCTAAATAAAGCAGTTCTGCCCCGAAGGGATGCCTATGGCAAAGGACGTGCTTGCTTAAGGTTCAATGGAAATTGAAGATCTCCTGAGGGGATTCCTTATGCTCGGTTCGATGTGGCTATTCAAGCAGGATTAAAGTCCGTGCTTGCTTATGTGCTTTGTGCAATTTGGACCGTTGCGAATTCCAGAATCTCTTCGTTGAAAACCGGATGTTGGTTAGTGGATGTTGGATCTTATTTATCGTTAACTCAGCTTTTCGATCTCTTCCCGGTAATGCTCTTCTTTTTCAGGATGTAATGTGATTAACTGCTCGTACATTTCAACAGCTTTCTTTTTCTTACCTTGAATTACGTGAATCTTTGCCAGAGTTTCGGAAATGATATCATCCACCGCTTCTGATTCCTGCGCCAGATCGGTATCATCAAATGGTTCATCGTCTGTAGGAATTCTGATTTTCTTTGACTCAACTTCCTCAAGCATGGCAATCAGTTTGTCCAAATCTAAAATGGGAGATTTGCGATTGGACTGAGCGAATTTTTTTGAAGAGTCGTAATTGTAAGCAGGTACGGCAGCTTCGAACTGTTCCGGATGAACCAAAAAATAATGAAGATGCTCCATTAAAGGACTGCCGGGAGCGTATGATTTTGCTCTCAGAGCTTCACGAATTGCTTTGTCTCTTTCATCATTTATGTGATAGAACCAGGCAAGAAGAAAATGTCCAACAGCATCAGGCCCTCTTTTTTTTAGGTGTCGGGAAAGCTTTGTGATTGCAGTCTTAGGATTCTTTTTGAATCGCTCATCGTAAGACTTCAGAGATTTAGGTATGTTAAAAGGAAAGTCAGCCATCAGAACAGGATAATACGCTTCAACATATTCAGATTCAAAAGTTTTACCAATTACTTACGGCGTCGTTAAACATGTTATTAGCTATCTGCTCAAGCGCTTCATCAGCCGCATTTTGTTCTCCGGTGATCGGATCTTCGGTAGGATCAAAAGTGAAAGAACCATTAAAAGATTTATCCCACTCCGGGGAATCATTTTCGGTGTACAGAAAACTGGCGTTCAAAGTAATTTGCACCTGATTCTGATTTGCTTGTTCATCTCCGCCAATACTGAACGGCCGATTACTGTAGCTGACTATAGAACCATCGAGTACCGCATCAGCATCGTCTTCTGAACTTGCCAATTGGAGCTTACTTTGATTCACGAACCGTTCGATTAAAATCCGATTCAGGCGATCACTTAAATCTCCCAACCCACTTTGAGAACGATCCGGAAAAAAAGGAATAAAAATCGAGTTTACCCCGGGAGGTATGGATGCTCCAGTAAAACTGTATCGGAAACAACCGGAGCTTGCAACAAACAGAATTAGTAAGACAAAAATGAGTTTACGCAAGGCCGTATTGATCAAGTTTTCGGTATAACGTTCTTTCACTGATTCCCAAAGTTTCCGAGGCTTTACGACGATTGCCATCAAATTTTTCCAGTGCTTGTTTAATCAGAAACTGCTCGGTTGCTTCGATAGACGGAATTTCATCTCCGCCAAAAAACCTGACAATGGCAGATTCTTCGCTTTCCTGTACTTCCTGTTCATCCTGAGTTTCCTGAGCTGAATTAATATCCGGCATTTCTCTCATCCCAAGTGAGGCATGTTCGCTGAGGTCAATGCTCGATTCAGAATTTCCTGGGTCGCTCATATTACTCTGCATGGCAGGGGGCAGCGCTTTGATATCTTTGTTTGACATGGTTGAGTACATGAAATTTGCCAGCATCTTTTTTACGTCCGAAATATCAGTACGTAATTCAACCAGTGCACGATAAACGAGCTCTCTGTCACGACGTTCAAATTCATTATCTCCTGAAGTCTGTTGCTGCTGATCTTTTTCAGGAACCATAGGCAGGTTATCCGGAGAGCCTTGCCGTTGACGTCCTTTTAAATATTTTTGAAGGCGTTCAACATCTATAAACTGCGATTTTTCCAGCACTACCAGTTGTTCGGCTACA
This sequence comes from Balneola sp., assembly GCA_965267565.1. GTDB lineage: Bacteria > Bacteroidota > Rhodothermia > Balneolales > Balneolaceae > Balneola. The sequence continues at coordinate 1,019,059 of OZ254085.1, read as the reverse complement.
TTGCGTAACTCACGAATATTTCCCGGCCATCGGTATGAAATAAGTAATTCACGTGCTTCATCAGAAAATCCTTTAAACACAGAATCATAGCGGGCAGAGAATTCCTTCACAAACTTTCGGAAAATGGGAATAATGTCTTCCTGTCTGTCCCGAAGGGGCGGAAGATGAATTTGAACAGTATCAAGTCGGTAGTATAGATCTTCGCGGAACGAGCCGTCCTGCACAAGCTCCCAAAGATTCATATTGGTGGCTGCGATTACACGAACATCTGTAGTCTGAACTTTGCTGGAGCCCACTCTAAAAAATTCTCCGTTCTCCAGAACCCGGAGCAATTTTACCTGTACATTCTTAGGAGTATCACCAATTTCATCCAGAAAAATAGTCCCGCCATCCGCTTTTTCGAAATAACCTTCGCGACTTTCATTGGCCCCTGTAAAAGCTCCTTTTTCATGACCGAATAATTCACTTTCGATAATTCCTTCCGGAATGGCTCCGCAATTTACTATGATGAGATTGTTATGCTTTCGCTCACTCATGGCATGTATCGCCCGAGCAGTCACATCTTTACCAACGCCACTTTCGCCCTGTAATAATACACTAATATCGGTTTTGGCAACCTGCATGATCTTGTCGATCACTTGTTTCATTTCCTGAGAGCTGCCAAGCAATCCGTATTGTTCCTGAAATACTTCTCTGTCCATTAATTATGTAGAAATAAAGTTTCTGTCATATTGACGGGAAGTTAAGCATTAGTTATCAGCTTAGTAAATCTAAAAGAGAAGAAAATATTTAGTTGATGGGTGGAAATTTGTGAAGGTGTTTGTGAAAAGGGAGGTATGAAGGGAAAACTGTTTGAAGGGCTTGTTTATATGCTGTTATACACGCGATAGTTCTTTGATCAGAGTGTCTTCAATAATGAACAATTTAAATTAGATATAATAGTTTCAACAAAAAAACCTCTAAAATAATTGTGAGATAACGACAGCTCATAACTTCCGCGTCCCCATTTAATTCGCTAATTCATTCAAAATTCTAAGGTAGGGTTTGGAAACTCTGTTTCTTCCGGTACAAAAAACTTCTCTGTGTTCTCTGTGGTTCACTAAAACCCTTTTCTACACAACATTCTAACCACACCCGTCCAGAAATTATAATAGCGTGGTTTGTTCTCTTTACTTACCTGTACGTTAATCTGGTTCATGTGCGATAAAGGCACCGTTCCGATATGTTCTCCCCAATGCGCACTTTTAACTGATACAAAAGAATCGTTTGTGTCTTCTTTCCCAAAGATTTGAGTATTCTGAAATAGAAATACGGGATTGATGGAATAATCGGTTCCTTTTCCGACAGCTGCACTGTACGAGAAATAAGGGAAATCATCTAAATCAGGAGTAGCCGGATTAAAGACTTTTTGTATATAATTTCTGGTGAGTTGTTCAACAGAACTCAACACCGAACTCTTTTCTTTCGGATACACATTATCGCCGAACCAATCCACAACTTCGCTTAGTTTTTCAGTAATGTTATCCGGGGTTTTCAGGATCAGATCTGCGAGGAAAGTCCCATGATGCGGCGTGGCAACAGTTGTCAATGAAGCTACTTTATCCGCAATTCCAAGATGAGTAAGTGCATGACGCATATCCAGTCCACCCATGCTGTGAGCCACTACATTTACCTTTTCAAATCCATGATCTTTGCACACTTGTTCGATCAGGCGAACCCAGTTTTTGGCTCGGGTTTCTATGGAAGCATAAGGAACTACATTCGGGGCAATAGCAATGACTCCGTGCTCGCGCATCAGCATACATGGATCGTGTAGAGGTGATGGTTTCACCAGCGAACCAATGGCTCCGAATCCATGACAAAGAAATACCGGATATTTAGTCTGGATAATTTCCGGCTGGGTAAATTCCTTCAGCTCGAATTTCTTTAATAAGGCAGGAGTACTATTCGCCATTTTCTTCCTTCTTTTCGGGTTCGGTAGTTATTAATCGAATGGTACTTCTTATAATGCCATCCTGATGAACATAAATATTCATATTACGTTCCGGGAAAATAACTCTTGCGGGAGTTTCAATATCATATTTCTGTAGGGATGAATGCAGGTTCATATGAAACATCGTTTTCGAAAACGCAGGAGGAACCGGAACTCTGTAAACCATTCGGGTGAAATTTGTGTCCACTTCAATTCTGTACGTTCTGAAATTATCTCCAATCACTGAATTATTTACAAAATGAGAAACTATAAGGGAATCAAGATCATCAGCAGCGTTGTGATTTATTTTTTGGGTGCCCGGAGAATAAGCCAAAATCACCCCGCTGACTATGCAGGAAATTGCTAACAGTATGGTGATAATGGGTTTTCTTTTCAAAACGCTGTTTACTTTTGCGCTAAGCTAAGGAGTTTGAGGTGAAATAGAAATTTTTGGTTTGTGTGGAAGCTTTAATTCTTACAGAACTATCTATTGCTTTAAAGCCGATGGGTCATTCCCACGCGAATGCAGGGAATCTAAATTTAAAGTGAAGTAAGTGATTGTATTTTAAGGCTGAATATTCAATCAAGTTTATCGCTTTATGGAGAACAACTTCTATCTTTACACAGAAATTCAGGCGAAGACAAAGTTCATTAACTAAAAGGTACATCCAGATCTCCTGCATTCGCGTGGAGATGACTTTTCTTCATATTCAAAATTACCAATAGATTTTATTAGACTTTGTTGATTAAATACATCCAAACTATACGCAGTAACATTGTGTTAATTGAATGTCAGCAGTCTGCTGTTCAGTCAGAAAAATGTTATCTTAAAATCTAATCAAAAAACAAAGGAGACTATGAGCGATTTCAGAATTGAAAAAGATTCTATGGGTGAAGTTAAAGTGCCAAAAGACGCGCACTACGGTGCCCAAACCCAACGTGCACATGATAATTTTCCAATTAGTGGCATTCGGTTCAGCCGGGAATTTATTCAAGCTTTGGGATACGTGAAGAAATCAGCAGCTCATGTTAATTTTGATTTAGATCTGATTGACAAAGAAGTTTCAAGTGCTATCTCAGCTGCAGCACAGGAAGTTATTGATGGCAAACACGACAAAGAATTTGTGATCGATATTTTTCAGACGGGTTCGGGAACTTCATCCAATATGAATTCCAATGAAGTTATTGCAAAGCTTGCAAATGATTTAAGTGGAGGTGACTTGGAAATTCACCCTAACGATCATGTGAATTTCGGGCAAAGCTCCAATGATGTAATTCCAACAGCAATCAGAGTTTCTGCGGTATTAGCGGTTAAGAATAATTTAATTCCGGCTCTTGAGCATTTACGAGATACGTTCATCAGCAAGGGTAAAGAATATGCAGATGTAGTGAAAACAGGTCGAACGCATTTAATGGATGCCATGCCGGTAACCATCGAACAGGAATTTGGCGGATATGCCCGTCAGGTTGATCTGGGGATTGAACGCGTGAAATCTGCTCTGGAGAGAATGACCGAACTTCCTCAGGGAGGAACGGCGGTAGGGACTGGAATCAACACTCATGCTGATTTCGGAGCTAAATTTGCTGAAAAAGTTTCCGAGTTAACGGGAGTAGATTTCAAGGAAGCTGAAAATCATTTTGAAGCGCAAGCCACGGTGGATGCTCCGGTAGAATTAAGCGGACAGCTTAAAACCATTGCAGTAGGATTGATGAAAATTGGCAACGATCTGCGCTGGATGAATTCCGGTCCGAACGGAGGTTTAGGCGAAGTTCAGCTTGCAGCGCTGCAACCGGGATCTTCCATAATGCCGGGAAAAGTAAATCCGGTGATTGAAGAATCGCTGACTATGGTGTGTGCTCAGGTGATCGGAAATGATGCCGCAATCACGGTGGGCGGACAAGCAGGAAATTTTGAGTTGAATGTTATGTTACCGATGGTGGCTCACAACTTGCTGCAATCCACTCAGATTCTTGGAAACGCAGCACGAAATCTTGCAGACCGATCAGTTTCAAGATTGGAAGTTCGCAAAGATGTAATTGAAGATATGGTAGGCAGAAATCCAATTTTGGTTACGGCATTAAATCCGATTATCGGCTACGATCTTGCCGCCAAAATTGCCAAGAAAGCTTTTGCTGAAAGCAGACCTTTGAAAGAGGTTGCCAAAGAAATGACCGATTTATCGGATGAGGAGTTGGATAATGCCCTTGATCCGATTAAGATGACAAGAGGCGGATTTACAGAGTAAATCTTAGATTACAGGGATATTAAGGCTAATATTTCTGCGAGTGATTCATTGGATAAAAAAGCGCTTTTCCTTAACTTAGAAGGCTTTCCAAATATTGATAAAAACTGAAATTTTAATACGTAACGATTGAGTAATGGCGACTACCAAGACAAAAAAATCATCATCTAAATTTACAGCAGCACAGAAAAAAGAAATTCTGGCTGACTATAAACTTGGATGGTTAAGTCGGCATATGTCTTTAATCGGACGTAAAGAGGTGCTTACCGGAAAAGCAAAATTCGGAATTTTCGGCGATGGAAAAGAGATGCCTCAAATTGCAATGGCAAAAGTGTTCAAAAACGGGGATTTCCGTTCAGGATATTATCGCGATCAAACCTTTATGCTTGCCATTGATGGCGTTACTCCTGTTCAGTTTTTTGCGCAATTATATGCCACTCCCGATACGGAATTAGAACCCCATTCGGGCGGTCGCCAAATGAATGCACACTTTGCTACGCGCCTGTTGAACGAAGACGGTACCTGGAAAGACCAAACCAAAATGAAAAATACCTCAGCGGATATGTCTCCGACTGCCGGACAAATGGCTCGTTTGTTGGGATTAGCTCAGGCTTCTAAAGTTTATCGGAATGAGAAAGCATTGAAAGGTAAAGAATGGTCGAAGTTTTCAAATAAAGGAAATGAGATTGCTTTTGGAACTATTGGGGACGCAAGTACCTCTGAAGGAGTATTCTGGGAAACAATCAATGCAGCCGGAGTTTTACAGGTTCCTATGGTAATGTCGGTTTGGGATGACGGTTGGGGGATTTCAGTAGCCAAGAAATATCAGACCACTAAAGAAAGTATTTCCGAAGTATTGGCAGGATTCCAAAGAACCGATGAAAAAGATGGTTTCGAAATTCTAACAGTGAAGGCCTGGGATTATCCGGTGTTGATGGATACTTATGAGAAAGCAGAAGAGATTGCACGGAAAGAACATGTTCCGGTTTTGGTCCATGTGACCGATGTTACTCAACCGCAGGGGCATTCCACTTCAGGATCGCATGAGCGTTACAAAAATGAAGAAAGACTTCAGTTCGAAGAGGATTTTTGCTGTCTGAAGAAGACAGGTGAATGGATTAAAAAGAATAAAATAGCTACTCAGAAAAAACTGGACGAGTTAGAAGCCGAAGCTGAAGCGGAAGCAAATGAAGCCAAGAAAGAAGCCTGGGATAATTTCATCACTCCAATCAAAGAAGACAAAAAACAGTTGATGGAATGGCTGAACGCTTTGAAAGAGGAAACCGGGGAAGCGGGAATTGATGATGTGATCAAGAAATTGAAGATGGCTCAAAATCCGCTTCGTAAAGATGTGTTGAGCGCAGCCAGAAAGGCACTCTATCTTACAGCAGGACAATCATCTTCTGTAAGAAAAGAAATTGTTGAATGGGCAAGAAAATCAGAAGAAGAAAATGCAGAACGTTTCAATTCTGATTTATTAAGTGAAACAGAATTTTCCCCGCTCAAAGTTGAAGAAGTAAAACCTGAATATTCTGACGAAGCTAAGAAAGTTGACGGTCGGGTAGTTCTTCGGGACAATTTCGATAAGATTTTTGAGAAACATCCGAACACGCTCGTTTTTGGTGAAGATGCCGGAAAGCTCGGAGACGTAAACAAAGGTCTGGAAGGAATGCAGGATAAATACGGAGAAATCCGTGTTTCTGATACCGGAATTCGGGAAGCTACTATTTTAGGTCAGGGAATCGGGATGTCGCTACGCGGACTTCGTCCCATTGCAGACATTCAATATTTAGATTACGTACTCTATTGCTTTCAGGGAATGAGCGATGATTTGGCGACACTAAGATACCGAACAAAAGGGGGTCAGGCTGCACCGTTGATTGTAAGAACCCGTGGTCACCGATTGGAAGGAATCTGGCATTCAGGTTCACCGATGGGAGTTTTGATTAATGGTTTGAGAGGAATCCATGTTTGTGTTCCAAGAAATCTGACTTCCGCCGCAGGATTTTATAATACACTGATTCAGGGAGACGATCCGGCGCTGGTAATCGAACCATTGAATGGATATCGACTTAAGGAACAACTTCCTGAAAACTTAGGCGAGTTTACCACTCCGCTTGGAATTCCTGAAATTGTGAGTGAAGGAGACGACATTACGATCGTTTCTTACGGTTCTACTTTCAATATCATCGAGGGAATGCTTCCGCAGTTTGAAGAAGCCGGAATTTCCGTTGAGTTGATTGATGTGAGAACATTACTTCCGTTCGACAGAAATCACATGATCGTTGAATCACTTAAGAAAACAAATCGCTTATTGGTAGTGGATGAAGACGTTCCGGGCGGAGCTTCTGCTTTCATTATGCAACACATCGTAGAGAAGCAGGGCGGATATCGATATCTGGATTCCAGACCACAATGCTTGACGGCTCATGCTCATCGTCCTGCTTATGCATCAGATGGTGATTATTTCAGTAAGCCAAACGCAGAAGATATTTTTGAAGCGGCTTACGAAATCATGCAGGAATGCGAGCCTTATCGTTTTCCTGAGATTTATTGATTGCGATTTATTTCAGCTACTCCAAATAGAGGTTAGGGCATTTATTGACGAGTTCCATGTCATTCTATCCAACTTTGAATATTTAGCGAGGTCATTCCGCGGCGAATGCTCGGAATCTGGATCTTAAATAAAGCATATAATCTTTAAAGCGATCCAAATCTCCTGCATACGCCCGCCTTCCATAGTTTTACGGCGGACAGGCCAAAAGATTACATTTTTCCTTTTATACATTCTTATCAAAACGTAACATTTCCTCCGATTCTGAGTACATAAAGTTCTGAAACCGATTGCATAAATTATGGCGAAATCAAGAAATAAGAGTAGTTCCAGAAATTTCGATAATGATTTTGATCTGGACGGATATATTGAAGAAAAAGCAAATCAGGAATTAAATTCCTCAGAGGATTATTCAGAACCTAATGAGAAAAAGGGCAGGGGTAAGTTTGTAGCAGGAACCATTCTCATTCTTCTTGCAATCATGTATTACATGAATCCGCCTACACAAATAACCGATTTTGTCACCGGTTTTTTCTCCGAGCAAGAAGTTGTAACTCAGCAAGCAGATCAGGGAGTAACACAAACGAGCGCCCCAACGGTAGCCCCTGCTGCAGGCTCTCTTTTAGAATATGTTGGTCAACTGAAATCTTTCGATTTAACAGAAGATATTTCCGTTAACGGAGCCGAGGGTTTATATAACAACAATGTTCCTATTAGTTTTGCAAGAGATTTAAACAATCTGGACCTGCTGGATGATATTTCTGCCGCAGGATTACAAGCACTTTACAATGCCGAAATTCCCTTTTCTTATTATGAGGGTTTAGCCTCGGCCGACTTGCTTGACGATCTTTCTTTTAACGGTATTTTGAGTTTATATAATTCCGATGTTCCTTTAGACTATGTTCAGAAAATTGGAGCTACTGATCTTTTCGATGAAATGTCGGGAGCCGGTTTAGTCGCTGTATTTAACGAGGGAATCACAGTTGAATACATTGAGGAAGTAGCTAATGCAAATTTGTTTGATGAAATGAATGCAAACGGAATTCTTGGAGTATACAGAGAGAATATTCCGCTAAGTTATATCAACCAATTAGGGGTTACAGACCTTTTCGATGAGATGAGTGGTCCTGGAATTTTGAGTTTGTATCGGGATGATATCCCGGTCAGTTATATCGAAGAAGTAGCAGAAGCAGATCTTTTCGATCAAATGAATGCACTAGGATTGTTAAGTCTTTACAGAAGTGAAATTCCGGTGGATTATTTTAAAGCTATGGGAGAGTCCGGCATTTTTGATGAGATGTCAGCATCTAACGCATTGCAATTATACCGCGAAAATATCCCTCAGGAATTTTATGCCCAACTCGCCAATCTGGGATTAGAAGATTTGAGTCCAAACGAGGTTGTGCAGTTGTACAAGGCGGATAATCCTGAATAACCTAAATCAATCCTCTCGCCTTCAACTCCAAATACTTATTGATGGCGTTCACGGAAAGTTCTTTAGGTGGAGTTAGGATTGTGTAAATGCCGAGTTGGTTTAGCGCTTTCACAATTTGCTTTTTCTCGTAATTGAACTGTTCAGCAATAGTTTTGGAATAAATCTGGCCTATATTCTTCGGAGCCATATCAATGAGAGAATTCAACTCGGTATTATCAAAAAAGATGGTGACCAATAAATGATCTTTTGCAATTCGTTGCAGATAGGGCAGTTGACGCTCCATCCCGGAATAGGTTTCGAAATTGGTATAGAGCAAAATCAGACTTCTTTGCCTGATTTTCGTTCTCAAGGAAATGAGCAATTTCTCAAAACTTGATTCCAGAAAATTGGTCTCCAGATTGTATAAAGCCTGTTGAATGCGCTGAATATGCGTTCTTTTTTTTTGCGGAAGAACTACTGTGGACGAATCATTTGAGAAGGAAAGTAATCCTGCTTTGTCTTCTTTAAGCAAGGCAATATTGGATATAACTAAGCTGGTATTGATTGCATAATCCAGCAAATGTAAGCCATCAAAAGGCATTTTCATGACCCGTCCCATGTCAATCACATTTACAACCTGCTGTGATTTTTCGTCCTGATAATGATTCACCATCAATTCATTGGAACGGGCAGTGGCTTTCCAGTTTATGGATCGGATATCATCGCCTGGTACATAATTTTTAATCTGGTCAAATTCCATGGAGTGACCAATTCTTCGTATTTTTTTGATCCCGATATCAGTCAGTCGATTTGAGATAGCATACAATTCAAATTTCCTCATCTGAATGAAGGACGGATAAACTGGAACATCAATCTGTTCTCCAAGCTTATATTTTCTTCGGACAAAACCGAAAAAACTTTCCGCAAAACAAATGGTATGACCGAAGTTGTATTCACCCCGTTCGGTTGGTCGCACAGAGTAATCACGTTTTACTTGTGAACCTGATTCCAAAGTCGTATTAATTTCAAAATCTCGGATTTGAAATTGCTTCGGGAGTTCTTCAATAATTTCAAGTCGGGCAGTAAAATTATATTGATTGTGGATGGTAAGAGATATTTTGTTTTCATCCCCATTCGAAAGGCGTTGTGGAATCGTCCTTTCAATAGTAATTCCCTGTTTGTTTCTGAAAAGAATAAAAACATCAACGAAAGTGATGAAGATAAAAGCTACACCAACAAGTTCAGCTACAGTTTTTACCCAGGGCAGAAAAAATCCGATCAGCAGGAGGGCTACAATCCCAAAAAGGCTCGCAAAAAAGCGATTAGAAAAATATAGTGACTTAAATAAAGCGATTATCTCGGCACCTCAACCTTCTCGAGCATCATAGCTATTACTTTATCCGGAGAAATGCCTTCCATTTCTTTTTCCGGAGTAAGTGTGATTCTGTGGCGAAGCACCGGTTTGATGATCGCCTTTACATCTTCAGGAGTTACAAAATCCCGACCTGAAATAGCTGCAAAAGCTTGTGCGGCTCTCATAACAAATACCGAAGCTCTCGGCGATGCCCCGATTGAAATAGAACTACTGTTCCTTGTTTTTTGAACGATTTCAGCAATGTACTTCATCAATTCCGGTTCAACATGTACCTGATTAACTATTTCTTGTTGTTTAGTGATTTCATCGGAAGAAATAACCGCCTCTAATGCTGATAGATCCAGCTTGTTGTTTCTGGAAAAACTACCATCCAGAATTTTAATCTCTTCTGCTAAAGACGGATAAGGAACTTCTATCTTGAATAAGAACCGATCAAGTTGTGCCTCCGGTAAACGATAAGTTCCTTCGTGTTCGATGGGGTTTTGTGTGGCGATGACCATGAAAGGTGGTTCCATAGGGTACGTTTCTCCATCTACGGTAATCTGCCGTTCTTCCATAACTTCAAACAAAGCAGCCTGCGTTTTGGCGGGTGAGCGGTTAATCTCATCGATCAAAACAATGTTAGAAAAAACGGGACCTTTCTTAAATTCAAAATCTGAGATTTTATTATTGAAGATGGAAGTTCCGATTACATCAGCCGGCATTAGATCGGGCGTGAACTGAATACGCGAAAAGTCAGCATTGATAGTTTTTGCAAGAAGTTTGGTGGTGAGTGTTTTCGCCACTCCGGGAACGCCTTCAATTAAAACATGCCCACCCGCAAGAAGCGCGGCTATAAGCTGATCAACCATTTCATGCTGTCCGATTATAATCTTACCGATTTCAGTCCGGATTTTTTCCGTGAATGACTGTACTCCGCTCAAATCAATGCGGGAGGTAAATTCAGGAGTTTCGTTTTCTGAATGTTCGTTTTTTGTATTCTCCTGATCAGGAAGTTCTTCTGTGCTCATCGTTTGCTTTGGTTATAGAATTGGTCAATTCTGAAAGTTAGTGTTTTTAAAGTATCCGCAGATATGTCGTCATTTCTTCTTATTTCTGCAATAAGTGTAAACAGCTCGTCAATTTCTTTTTCTTCCATTCCGGATCGTTGTGCCACGTTTGCGATAAATTCGTCATCAATTTTGTAGGTTTCGAGCCTTAAATTACTTCGGATGTATTCTAAAAAGAAGTCGATTCTTTTTATCGCTATTACTTTATGCGATCCTTTTTCCAGATATAAATCTCCGATTGTTTTGGCAAATTCGATACTGGAATTAACCGGTGGTTTTATAATCGGAATAATACGCTGCTTTCGTTTTGCGCGAAAAATCATAAAAGTAACGATTCCAAACATGGTCGCATACCACGCTAAACTGAGGGTATCGTTAGCTAACACATACTTAATAGGGCTGGATTCATACTGCCGCCCCACTTTGTAATATTCATCCCAGATTATTGGGTTTTCTGCCGGAAGATAGGATAATGCTGAAAAAGCATAATCCGCATATTTTTTATCCCGGATAAAAAAGTTGGTAAACATAGCAGGATTGGAATGCAAATATAGTGCACCGTTGCCATATTCATACTTTAAAAAATTGGTATTCCCGTCTTCATCTTCTCCGAGAATAGTTGTTTGGGATGTTGAATCAATCTTACTGAAAAACTGAACAGTAAGTTTAGGATACATCCAGCTTTGGCCGGAAAATTCAGGATTGGTGAATGAAGTATGAAGAGTATCAACAGACTGTACCCGAAAATTAGTAATGGTAGAATCTCCGGGAGCGTAATAATAGTCGGATTCTAAGTTCAGAGAATCTGCAAAGGCAAAATTAAAATTTGATGCAGATATAAAGATATGATCTCCGTTTTGAACACGCTCCAGGATTAATTCTGTTTCGAAAGGATCGAAAGCAATTTCGTTATTCAGAAATAACCAGTTGTAGTTTTCCGAATAGGAAATGAAATCAGAATTCAATGATTGGTAAAGCGGAGCATAGTTTTCGAGAATATCGTTACCGTTTGAAATAGCAGGAAGTTCCTGCCGTAGAATGTGTCCGCCATAAGGTATTTTATCATCTTTGGTATAGCTTTCAGCCCAATTCACCTGCTTGGGACCAAAAGCCTGAATCAGTACATACAGGATGAAAATCCCGCTCATAATGGCAATGTATGTAATCTCTTTTTTGCTCATTGTTTTACCTCAATTTTTTGAAGTAAGCGTGAATAAGCATCTTTCATTTTTTCGAACCGGGAAGCATCAATATCAAAATCTCCATATTCGGTGTAATCGTAATACAGAGTAAGTTTTGAAAACAAAGATCTGATTGAAGAATTTGAAATTTCGGATAAATACTCGTGATTGGTTTTATCGGAAGTCCAGTTAATAACTTCGGATTCATTTAAGCTTTGCAAAACTTTTAGATACAAGTATCGGGCTGCCAATCTAAAATTTTGATCTTTAATGGCTTTGTTTAGCATTGCGTCCAGATCTACTGAATCAATGTGTTGGTTATCAAGATCAATGCTGATTTTTTTGGAGGCATTTTTAGAAGTAAAAGCTGCACTCAGGTTCCCCTTAAATAATGCATTGAGCAGCAAACCAAGAGCTACAACAAACAGAAAAATCAGAAATAATCTCAGAGACAGATCTCCATAATAGTTACCAAAAATTTTCGAAAGTACTCGGTCAATCCATTCTAAAAAGCGAAATATCCACGGATCAGAATCTTTAATCTCTCTCTCATAATTAAAGTCCGGATCATTCTGATAAGCTTGCAGATCAGATTCCTGAACCAAACGAAGGTCTACTGAAGAGGAATCTGCACTTTGAATTTGAAAGGCAGTTATATCCGTACAGAAAAAGATCCATATCAGGTTAAATAGGAAAAAGAATCTGGGGAAAAAGGAGGTCATTGACAGAATTTACCCTAACTGTTCGATTTGTTCTCTCAGTCCTGTTCCGTCTTTTCTTTCCCGTAGATTGAAATAGTGCAATCCCAAAGAAATGAATTGCGCTGAAGAAAAAATCAGCTGAAAGAAATATAAAAGACCATAAAGCAGACCCATGAGTATTCCAAGGTTACTTCCAAAAGTTGCATCACCTACACCAATAATTAAACTTAAAATAATCAACAGAGGTATAATAAAGAGGTAAGAAAGAAAAGCGAATATCATAGATACGACTATGTAAAGACCGAAGGTGAACCAGAAATTATCCTGAGTTAAATTCCAGGATCGCCTTATGGCATCGCTCGGGTTCAGATCTTCAACATAATATGCCGTTGGAAAAAGCAATAATCTTACTATGACAAATACTACAAAAGGGAAGAAAACAAGGATCGCTAAAAATGCCATTTCCTGAAGCAGCATTATCAACACAAAGAAAACCAGGTAAGCAGGTACACCTATACCCATATAAGTGAGAATTATAATGATGCTTTTGGAAAACATTCCTTTGCTGAATTCACCTAAGTTGGAAGGGATATCCCCTTTAGCAGCAAAGCGCAGATGCTGATGGATTACAGACAATAACATCCACGTTGTAACAAGTACCGCAACTATACCAAAAGCGATGGAAAGTCCGGGTCCAACCAGAGTTGAAATATCGCTTTCAAGCATCTGAGGATTCTGAAAACTTGCGCTGAAAAGAGAGCCAAAACCTCCGCCCAGGAACAATACAGTTAGCAGTAGGGGAGGTAATACATAAACTAAAAAAGGTTTTAATAATGATTTGTAGTAAATCCTTATGTATAGAAAAGTATCACTTAAAATTTGCCCTAAATCTCTGGGCTTTTTCAGATCAAGAGTTTTCATGATATGCTTTATTTGATCTTAATATTGATTGCGGTAACACAATAAAGTAAACGATAATATAAGCTGCTGATAAACCGATAATTGCCCAGCTGCTCCAATCCGGCATTTCGGTAATGCGGGTCACGAATGATTCCAGAAAACCGGCAAAAATGAAAAGAGGAACTAAGCCTATAATCATTTTAACTCCCTCTTTTGCCGATTTTATTAAGCTTTTGGTTCGTGATAAAGTGCCGGGAAATAAAAAACTATTTCCTAAAACAAATCCGGCAGCACCGGCAATTACAATGGCTGAAAGCTCGATGGTTCCGTGAATCATAATAACACGGATTGCTTCATAGAGTAAATTCTCATTGGCAAAGAAATTCAGAAAAGTGCCTACCATCACTCCATTTACCAAAAGAAAATATCCGGTTCCAAATGCGGTAAGTAATCCAAGAATGAAGGCATTAAATGAGACCTGCACATTATTGAATGTAATTCCGAAAAACATATCCATTTTCTTAGCGTCTTTATAAACCGCAAGTGGATCACCCTTTTCGATATTGTTCAAAGTCATATTTACGTAGTAATCTCCCAGAATAACCCGGGCAAAATTGGTGTCATAACTTTGAGAAAGCCATCCAATTAAAAAAGCTGTCATAAAAACAAGGAAAGAATAGAGTAGCTCTTTTTGACGGCGCGCATAGATTTGTGGTAATTCCTGAGTCCAGAAAGTAATAAGCCGCGAAAAATTTTCTTTCTTTGAGCGATGAATGGAATCGTGAATCTTAAGTGAAAGCTCATTCAGATATTGCTCTGACTTTGATCCCGGATATTGACTTTGTGCATAGGCAAGATCACTGGTTAATTCGGCATAAAGCTCGGCCAGTTTATCAGGATTATATTCTGAAGACTTTGAAAGAACGGATTCAAATTCCTTCCACTTCTCAGCATTTTGTCGTAAAAAAGTAACTTCCCTCAAATCAGGAACAGTAGTTTTGTATTTGATCTGTGAGGCGCTATTTTATCGCCTTATTTTCAGGTAGAATAGTACCTTATTTCGTTATAAATGTAAAACTGTATGGATAAAATAAGTTTAGAAACTTCGCAGCACGTGGTTATTAATTATGAACCCGCTGATGTGTTTCAACGCATACTCGCCTGGTTGGTAGATGCGCTGATATTGGGTGCGTATTCTTTTGTGGTAAGTTTGATTTGGGGAGCCGCTTCTGTTGCGAGTGATAACTATTTAGCCACTGAGTACGGCTGGATTGAGTTTCTGATTATCGTACTTCCCACATTCCTTTATTTTGTGGTTATTGAAACAGTTTGGAAAGGATACACTTTAGGAAAGAAATTAGTCGGTATTCGCGTAGTAAAAATCGATGGAAGTCGTGCGGGTTTGGGAAGTTTTGTTATACGCTGGTTGTTCAGGATTTTTGAAGTAACCATAATGGCCGGAAGTGTAGCTATCGTAACTATTTTACTTAATGGTAAAGGACAACGGCTCGGAGATATTGTTGCGAAAACAACCGTAATAAAAGATAAAAAGAAGACGAAGCTATCCGATACCATATTCGAAGAAATTGACTCAGATTATGAACCTCACTTTTCAAGTTCTCTGGATTTAACCGATAAAGAAGCAGGAATTATAAAAGAGGTATTAAAATCCAGAAAAGATTACGACTACAATACCTGGTTTGTGATGGTTACAAAAACGAGAAAAGTAATTGAAGAAAAGACGGGTATTGTGAAACCGGAGATGAAAAGTGATGAATACCTGAGAGCGATTTTAGAAGATTACAATAAGCAGTTTGCTTAGTTGATCAGAAAATGTTCAAAGGATTAATCGATCGATAAAAACGGCTACCCAAACCAGAGGTAAATATGCGATGGATGCGAACATTAATTTACGCGCGTTTTCTTTAGATCGCTCCTGAAAAAACTTAATACTGTAAAAGAGGAATATCCCGGCAAGTAGAAGGCTCAGTACCAGAAAGATCAATCCCGAAATTCCCATCATAAACATGGCAATACTCACAGGGAATAAAAGCACGGTGCAGATAAGCGACCATACAGAAGTCTTGAAACCGGTTTCATCATTCTTTGGAATCATTTTGAATCCGGCGCCGGAATAATCTTCTTTCAGGCTCCAGGCTATGGCCATAACGTGGGGAACCTGCCATAGAAAAACAATTCCAAATAATAACCACATACCGGGATCGGCTAAATGACCTGTTGCCGCAGCCCAACCACCGACAGGAGGGAGTGCGCCCGGAATTGCTCCTATCAAAATATTAAAAGCAGAAACCTGCTTCATCGGCGTGTAAGCAATCAGGTAAATAAAAGTTGTTGCAAAAGAAACAGCTCCGGCTACCGGATTTACCATAAAAAAGAGATAGAAAAGTCCGGAAAAAATCAGAATCAGAGAGAAAAACATTCCTGAAGCAGCTGAAATTCTTTTGTCAGGAAGTGGGCGTTTTGCAGTTCGCTTCATCAACCCATCCAAACGGCGCTCCATAAATTGATTGTAAGCACCCGTTCCCGCTGCAATCATATACGTTCCGATAATTGCATGCAGCATAATGAGGTAATTGAACGAAGCACCGCTCCCCAAAACAAAACCAACCAGCATACTTGCTACAACAGCTAATGTAATGCCCGGTTTCGTAAGTTGATGAAAGTCAGAAATTATATCCGTAACGGAACGGTCTATCTGAATTTTCTCTTCAATTGAACTCATTAGTTAAACAAAAAAATGTTGAATTTTTCAGAAGCTTAAGTTAATCATTTTCCACGAGTATTGTTACCTTTGGTTATGAAATTAAATGCCTTTCAAAAGCTGGCGATCACTACGGTAGTTGCGACTCTTTTTTTAATCTTAGTCGGGGGATTAGTCCGCGCCGCAGGAGCAGGCTTAGGTTGCCCTGACTGGCCTAAATGTTTTGGAATGTGGATTCCTCCGACAGATGTTGCCGACCTTCCATCACAATTTGATGAAAGTCAGTTTAATGTGTACAAAACCTGGATTGAGTATATAAACAGATTGGTTGGAACTGTTATCGGGATTTTGATTATCGCTACGTTTGTTCGTTCGTTCCGTTATAGAAAATCGGAGCCTTCTGTGTTTTACAGTTCTTTAGCCGCATTTATTTTGGTGTTATTTCAGGGGTGGTTAGGTGGACAAGTAGTAGAAACCGGGTTGAGTGAATGGCTGATTACAGTTCATATGATTCTTGCAATGATAATTGTAAATGTTCTACTGTATGCAACTTTCAAAGCTTCTCAGAATTTGCTGAAAGTTGAAGTCGAGGATGATTTACGGAAGAAATTGAAAACCACACTTTGGGTTATTTTAGGATTGTCAGTTGCACAAATGGTTTTGGGCACTCAGGTTCGTGAAGAAATTGATGTCATCAAAGAGGTTCCTGCTGAATTGGTACCACCAAGATCGGCGTGGATTGGAATGTTGGGTGAAGTTTTTGAAATCCACAGAACATTTTCATGGCTATTAGTAATCTCCGGATTTTATTTGGGTTTTTTGATTTGGAAAGAGGAGTTAAGCGAGTGGCTGAATAAATTGGGAATAATCAATGTCGCTCTGATTTTCGCACAGATTGTTATCGGAATAGGTTTGGCTTATCTCGACGTGCCAAGAGTTTTACAGGTACTCCATCTTGTAGGAATTGCACTAATGATTTGCGGACAATTCCTGATGATTTTGATGTTGAATAAGAAAAAAGCTACCTGATCAGAGCTTTTCTAAAAGCCCGTTCAAAAATATCTTCATTTCATTGAGGTCTTTCTTCAGGTCAGCCGGAACGGCACCGTTTGTTGAGCTAACCTCATCTTCTTTTTCATTCTTAAGAACTTTTTTAACTCCTGCACTTGTATACTTTTTTTCTTCTAACAGCTCTTTAATCTTAAAAATGAGTTCTACTTCTTCTTCACGATACGCTCTGTTTCCCGCACTGTTTTTCTTAGGACTTAATTCAGAATAGTTTTTTTCCCAACTTCGTAAAACATGAGGAGCTAATCCCGTAAGTTTGCTAACTTCGCCCATTGAGTAATACAATTTTTTCATAGCGGGTATAAAGTGTATTTTATCATCTTGTATTCACCAAAGAAAATGATTTCTAATCTATTTTGAAAGAAACCAACTTAGAAAATTCTGTAAAAGCCAAAGAAGTGGACGTAAGTGTAGTAGTTCCTCTCTTTAATGAAGAAGAATCTTTAAGCGAATTAGCTGAACAGATTCATGTGGCACTTAATCCTTCGTTTAACTATGAAATTATTTTTGTTGATGACGGTTCTTCCGACACTTCGTTTGAGGTGGTAAAGCAACTGAGCAGCGAAAAGAAGAATATCAAAGGGATCTCCTTCCGTCATAATTATGGTAAAAGCGTAGCATTACAAGCCGGATTCGAAAAGGCAACAGGTGAGTTTGTGGTTACTATGGATGCGGACTTGCAGGACGATCCGGCAGAAGTTCCTGAAATGGTGCAGATGTTAAAAGGTGGATTAGATTTGGTGAGTGGATGGAAAAAAGAACGTTTTGATCCGATTTCAAAAACAGTTCCATCCAAGTTTTTCAATTTTGTTACCAGAAAAGCTGCCGGAATTCATCTTCATGATTTTAACTGCGGATTAAAAGCTTATCGCCGTGAAGTAGTTGAAAACATTTATGTGTATGGCGAATTGCACCGATACATACCTATGCTTGCCAAACAAGAAGGATTTAATCGAATTGGAGAGAAAGTTGTAAAACATCATCCGCGTAAATATGGTAAAACCAAATTTGGTTTATCACGCTTTATAAACGGTTTTCTGGATTTAATTACCATTCTTTTTGTTCAACGCTATTTCCAAAAGCCGATGCATTTCTTTGGCACTTTCGGAATTTTGTTGTTACTGGCAGGAACAGGAATAAATGCCTATATGGCTGTTCTCCGATTATTCTTTGATAAAGGAATTGGTGATCGCCCTTTACTTTTTCTTGGTATTCTGTTAATGGTTTTAGGAATCCAGTTTCTGTCCACGGGCCTGATTGGAGAGCTAATCAATATCAATCATGTCCGTAAACAGAAACCGAAAATTCGGGAAGAAGTTTAGATTTCTGAAACTGGTGCTGACCCAAATCTCGCATACCAACTGATGTACAAATAACATACAATCGGAACAATAAATGCTGCCTGAAGAGTCCATGTATCTGCGAAGAAACCAAATAAAGGAGGAATAAAAGCGCCTCCGACAATTGCAGTGCAAAGAATTCCGGATCCCTGAGCGGTATGTTTTCCCAACTTCTTAATAGCGAGAGTAAATATGGTCGGGAACATAATAGAGTTAAATAAACCGATACAAAGTATGGTCCAAATTGCAGTCATCCCTGAAGAATTCATAGTAACAAATAAAAGCGCTACGTTTATTAATCCGTAAACAGCGAGTAATTTAGAAGGCTTAATCTTCAGCTGAAGTCCCGAGCCGATAAACCGACCGACCATTGCCCCTCCCCAATAAAGTGCAACAAAAGCTCCCGCAAGTTGAGCCGGAGTAACTTCATCAATTCCGCTTCCCGCGAGAAGTTCTGCCAACCCGGGCATGAATCCGCTTTGTCTAACTACCTCAACTATATCGAGTGTCAGAAAATAATTGACCATATAACTTCCAATAGTTACTTCAGCACCTACGTAAACAAAAATCCCAAGCGCTCCCAACATCAGGTGCTTGGTTTTTAGAGCTACCGCATAACTTCCGCTTTTATCTTCGTCGTCCTCAAGAATCTTAGGAAGCTTTACGATGGCGAAAATAACAGCGAGCAGAATAATGACGCCGGCTAACACCAAGAACGGTCCTTGTACTGCAGAAGCTTCTGTAACATAATAGGCTTCCTGTTCTGCTGAACTTAGTTCCGATACTTCTTTCGAGCTTAACACGCTGCTACTCAGAATAAACGCAGCACTTACTAACGGAGCGAGAAAAGTTCCTAAAGAGTTAAAGGCCTGAGATAAATTCAGTCGACTCGAAGCAGATTCTTCCGGTCCCAAAGCCGCTACATAAGGATTAGCCGCAACCTGAAGTATTGTAATACCTCCTGCAAGAACAAACATCGCCATCAAAAAAATACCAAATACTCTGAAATCAGCAGCCGGATAAAAAAGAAAACAACCCAAGCCCATTGTTAAAAGTCCGACAACTACCCCTTTTTTATATCCGATTTTTGAAATGATTTTCCCGCCCGGAATTGAGAAAACAGCGTAGGCAGTAAAAAATGCAAATTGTACAAGACCGGCTTCGAAATAGCTGAGCTCAAATACATCTTTCAATCTTGGGATTAACGCATCAACCAAAACGGTTATAAATCCCCACATAAAGAAAAGAGTGGTGATGAAGGCGAATGAGGAATAGTTGGTTTTTTTGTCAGAGCTCATAAAAGAATTTTTGAGGAATCTATACATTTTTTAAAGAGGGAAGAAATACAAAAACTGAAGGTATTTATTCAGTTTCTGATAAAAAATGAATTCAGAGCCTTTAAAAAGTATATACAGGCAAAAATTTATTCTGTTTGGTTTTTCTGAAATTGTAATCGCTTACACACGCTTTTCAACATCAAAAACGATGTTTAAAGGAACGAAAAAGCGCTTTCACAGGTACTGTATATATATTGTAAATATTGTGATTTGAGGCGGTTCGGTTTACAATCAGTCCGGTCAACACATGAGCTCGCTCAAGCAGGGGCATCATACAATATTCGAATTTAAATGATTATGACATGAAAAAAACCGCCTTACTTTTTCTTTTCTCATTAGGTATTACGTTTTCAGCTTACAGTCAGGCTGAGAGTGTAGCCGTTCAAAACACACAGGAAGGCTGGAAGCTTATGGTTGACGGTGAACCGATGATCGTTAACGGAATGAACTGGGATTATTTTCCACGGGGTACAAATTTTAATTACAGTTTATGGAATCAATCTCCTGAATTTATCAAGCAGGCTTTAGATGATGAAATGGCCTTGTTGCAAAATATGGGAGTGAATTCAATCCGTGTTTACACCGGCATTCCAAAAAGATGGATTACCTATATATATGAAGAGTACGGAATTTACACGATGCTCAATCATTCTTTTGGTAGATATGGTTTGACTATTGACGGCGCATGGATGGCAAATACAGATTATTCCGATCCTCGTGTTAAAAGGTTATTGATTGAAGAGACTACAAAGCTGGTTGAAGAATACAAAGACACTCCGGGGCTTTTACTTTTTCTTTTAGGGAATGAAAATAATTACGGGCTTTTCTGGGATGGCGCAGAAACAGAAGACATTCCAATTGAAGATCGCAAATCTACTATTCGTGCCAGGGCAATGTACAGGTTGTTCAATGAAGCGATAGTGGAAATGAAGCAGATAAGCACAAATCATCCCATCGCTATTTGTAATGGAGATTTATTGTTCCTTGATATTATCACTGAAGAAGTTCCAGATGCAGATATCTTCGGAACGAACGTATATCGAGGGTACACTTTTACAGACCTTTTTGACAGAGTAGCAAACGAATACGGCAAACCTGTTCTGTTGACAGAATTTGGATCCGACGCTTTTAATGCAAGAACAGAAAAAGAAGATCAGAGTGCACAGGCAAGCTATCAGCTTTCTAACTGGAAAGATATTTATGCGAATGCAGCAGGTTTTGATGAAGCCGATAATTCATTAGGTGGATATACATTTCAATTTAGCGACGGTTGGTGGAAATATGGACAAACCGTAAATCTGGATGTTCACGATATCAATGCTTCATGGGCAAACGGTGGTTATCAGTTTGATTTCAGAGAAGGTGAGAACAATATGAATGAGGAGTGGTTTGGTATCATGGCTAAGGGACCAACCGATTTTCAGGGTTATTACGAGTTATATCCGCGATCAGCTTATTATGTTTTGAAAGAGGTTCATGAATTCGATCCTTATGCTGATGGAGTTACAAAAGAAGATCTAAATCAGCATTTCGCAGATATTTCTATTGGCGACGCTCAACTCCGGGCACGTGCTGATAAAGCAGCTTTGGCAGGAACAGAAGGAGATGCCATTCGCCTGAGTCGTTTCACGGCTGATTTCCGAACGTATAACACAGGTGGCGATAAAATTACAACTCCGGAAAATGCAGACCCTTCAACGGATGTTTATCCCAATGAGCAGGGATTTGATCACATGCAGTCTATTTATTTCGGAATCGAGGCAAACCCATCTCCAAAAGTAAGAGCAAATGTGGATTTTAATGTTCTTGGAAATGTTCCTCTAAATCCGATTAACGAAATTTTTTACGAAAACAGAGGGCGTCCGGTAACCCTCGAAACCGACAATGGAACAATCACGGATGAGTCTATAAATCGGGTAGCTATTTATAGCTCAAGTTTTAACTGGAATCATGATTTATTTAATCTTACCGGTTTTTACAGAACCGGGCATTATCACTGGGGTTACGAAGGTGATTTCTTCGGATTATATCCGGAAGCAAACTACGGTCCTCAAATTGACCTTTACAATGGTACAGCTCCGGCAGGTGTGGAAGTGGAGGGGAAAAAACAATTCTCCGGTTTCAAAGCTGCTTTCGGACCTGAACTTTGGTGGGGAGCAAATCCGGCTTTTCTTTTGAAGTACACAAGAAATATCGGAAAGACTGAATTAACCGGAGTTTTCCATGAGGATATTCAACAACAAGGAACAGATGTTAACAGCTCCTTTGCAATTCCTCAGCCTAAAACAAGAAGACTTTCTCTGTACGCAGACCGAGAATTTGGAAAAATGGGCGTTGAGATCGGAGGACTTTGGGCCGGCCAGCCATTAAATGGAAGAGAATTTCAGTTAATCTGGGAAGAAGGCGATAGTACTAAAGTATATCAGGATGAAATTAAGCCAATGGATAATTTCGGAGGAAAAATTAAGCTGACTTACACGGGTGGTACATTTAACTGGTATGCTCAATCATCGGTTATGGGTTTGGTTGCCAACGGTGGAGGAGATCCAACCATTACTTATACAGGCTGGAGATTGAAAGACAGTGGAAGCGGAAATCAGTATAATTTTCTTACCGGTTTTACTTACCTGATGGGCAAACTTCAAATTGCCCCCAACTTTTTATGGCAAAAGCCAATTGAAGGACCAATTCCAAGTGGATTGGATGCTCCGGCAAGACCAAGAAATATTCTCGAAGATCCTTTTATCGTACGTTCCAACAGAGAGCAAATCGCAGGAGAGTTGTTACTTACTTACGACCCGACTCCGGGCTCATTCTTTTACGAATGGAATAACGACATGATGGAAGATTCAAAATTTGCTGCAAGTCTTGGAATCGTTTATCGCCATCTGCCAACTACTCAGGATGCAGCTATTGGTATTCTGCCGGATGGAAGAACACTATTCCCATTTGATGGTGCTCCACCAGCACAGGATTTGATTGAGGTAAATGCACGAATCGTATCAAAACTCAGCAGAGATCTTGGAATTATAGCTCTGATTTATGGTGGTAATGCTCAGGCAAATGGAAGCGATGACCGATTGGTTGAACGATTTGGTGCAGATGTAAGATCGATTTACAAAAGCTTAAAACTTCATACTTCGGTTAAGGTTAACGACTGGGGTCCTTACGATTATCACAGGGATTTTAACCTCACATTCCCGTTGCAACTAACGGCAGATTTCTCAACAACCTTAGGTAAACCTGAATGGTTTGATATACCAAGAACAAGATTAGGTGTAAGAGGAATTTACCGAACGCTTAATGATTTCTCCCCTCGGTATGCTCCGGTTTATGAAATCAATGACGCCGGCGAAAGAGTACCTGTTCCAACTGCTCCCGGTTTTGATAGCGGCTCCGAATGGCAGATCAGCACCTACATCCAAATTGACATAAGTAATTAAATGAGAGGCACTAAAATGAATACTAAAGGCAAAGTCATGAAATTAGCTCTTTTCTCAGGATTAATATTCAGCCTGATTTTAACCGGATGTGAAAGATCAGTAAGTGGTCTTGATGAAGCAGAACTTACTTCCAATCCAAATGTATTTATTGACGGATTCAGTGGAGGATTAGAGTATGCAGTATTTCAGGGAGCTGTACCTTCAGCTTTTCAGGTTGACAGTGAAGTTACTTTTGATGATTCAGATGCCTCTATGAGATTTGACGTTCCCGATGTGAACGATTCAAGAGGCTCTTATGCAGGAGGAGCATTCTTTACCACTTCTCCAAGAGATTTATCAGGATACAATGTACTAACGTTCTATGCGAAATCGTCAGAATCCGTTCCGATGGATGTAGTAGGTTTTGGAGTAGATCTCGGAGAAAATAAATTTATTTCTTCCGTTACGGATTTCAGAGCTAACACGAGCTGGAAAAAGTATATTATTCCAATTCCTGATCCTTCAAAATTTACAGAAGAAAAAGGGATGTTCTATTATTCTTTCGGTCCAATAGATGGTAAAGGGTACACTGTTTGGATAGACGAAGTTAAATTTGAAAATCTGGGAACAGTTGCTCGTCCGTTTTTTGAAATTATCGGCGGTGAAAATGACAGCACTACCGCATTCTCAAGTGTTCAAACAAGTATCGGTGATGCAACCGCAACTTACAGCTTGGCTCAAGGAACTCAAACCGTAAACGCAAGTCCGGCTTTTTTCGATTTCTCCTCATCTAATGAAGCTGTTGCTACAGTTAATTCCGATGGGATAGTAACGGTGGGAGATGCAGGTTCCGCTATAATTACAGCCTCAATTGGAGGTGTTCAGGCGGACGGTTCACTTAAAGTAATTTCGGAAGGTCCATTCGATGCTGCACCAACACCGACTGAAGCTGCAGCTGATGTTATTTCCATTTTCAGTGATACATATGAAAATGCTCCTGTAAGTTTCTACAACGGTTTCTATGCACCATTCCAAACAACAACTTCAAACGATTTTGAAGTGAACGGGGATAACGTACTTAACTACGAGAACTTCAATTTTGTGGGAATAGAATTTAACCCCGGTACCAATAATCCGGTTCCAACGATTGATGGCTCAGAAATGACGAATTTTAAAGTCAGTATTTATTTGCCAAATCCGGTTCCCGGGAATTCAGCACTTAGAGCAAATCTCAGAGATTTTGGTCCAAATAATGTTTTTGGAACCCCTAACCAAGACGGACTTGGAGATGACACTGTAGTCTCGTCTACAGTAAGTGTTGGAAGCAATCCTGCCTTAGTATCGGGACAATGGATTACTATTGATATCGACATCTCCGCAATGGCAAATAAAGCAAACCTGGGACAGATCGTTTTTGATTCAGATCCAGGTCCCGGACTTCGCGGAGCATCCATTTATGTTGATAATATCTACTTACACAAATAAAAAATTCAGGTTCAATCTCATGAATAGTCAAAAAACATTTTTCAGAATTCCGGTTTCACTGCTTTTGTTAATCTTTTCACTATCAATGGTTGGTTGTACTTCGGAGGACGAAGGAACAGCCTGGCAACTGGTTTGGAGTGATGAGTTCGAAGGGGCAGAAGGTTCTGCTATTAACGAATCCAATTGGAATTTTGACATTGGTGACGGAACAGATAGCGGACTTCCGGGCTGGGGAAATAACGAACTGCAATATTACACCGACAGTACCCGAAACGTCGCTTTAGATGGTGAAGGTAATTTGGTAATCACCGCTTATGAAGAAAGTTTTGAAGGAGCGAATTACACTTCTGCTCGTATTACTACCGAAGGTAAACAAGAACTAACGTATGGAAGAGTCGAAGCCCGATTAAAAACTCCATACAGTCAGGGTTTATGGCCTGCTTTTTGGTTGCTTGGTGTACCTGTTCAGGGCGAAGTTTGGCCACAAATTGGTGAGATAGATATCATGGAACTTCGAGGACAGGAACCTACCAAAATTGCAGGTTCAGTTCATGGTCCGGGCTACTCAGCAGGAAATGCGGTAACTGACAATTATCAATTAGCAAACAGCCGTTTTGATACTGAATTTCATGTGTTTGCTATAGAATGGTTCGAAGACCGAATTGACTACTACGTAGATGATTTCCGATACAATTCCATTACAAAAGCCCAAATTGAAGAAGCCGGAAATGAGTGGGTTTTTAACGATCCCTTCTACATCATTTTGAACGTAGCAGTAGGAGGTAATTATGTGGGCAATCCGGATGGAACCACAAGATTTCCTCAAACGATGATAGTGGATTATGTGAGAGTGTACAGCGAATAAGTTTTGATGAAGAAGATCAGTAAATCTAATCCGAATTTAATAACAGTTAAAAAGAGTAATATCCAAGTGCCTATTTCTTCAGAGATTATTAAAGGTGAATCATGGTTTAAAATTTCAAATTTTGATTCGATGAGCCCTTTTTTCATGAGTATTGTAAGCAACTCCAATCATTGGATGTTTATCTCAAGCAATGGTGGACTTACAGCCGGAAGAAAGAATGCTGAGTATGCGCTTTTCCCTTATTACACGGTAGATAAAATTCATGAACTTTCTCATACAACAGGAAGTAAATCCATCTTCCAGGTTGAAACGAAAGAAGGAACTCAGGTTTGGGAGCCATTTTCTGATAGAGACGGAAGAAAATATAATCTGTCCCGAAATCTCTACAAGAATAAGTTCGGGAATAAAATCATGTTTGAGGAAATCAATCATGATTTAGAACTGAAATTCAGTTATCAGTGGAACTCAAGCAATCTGTACGGTTTTGTAAAAAAGAGCTCGATTGAAAATCTGGGTAGTCAAAATTTAAAACTCACTTTCTTAGATGGCATCCAGAATATTATGCCATATGGTGTGAGCAGCGATCTTCAGGTAAAATCGAGCAATCTGGTAGACGGTTACAAAAGGAGCGAACTGGTTTCCGAAAACGGAATGGGGATTTACGCTTTAAGCGCAATCATAGTTGACAAAGCAGAACCGAGTGAGGCTTTAAAAGCCAATGCTGTTTTTTCCTTAGGCTTGGATAATCCTGCTTATCTGCTTTCATCTGATCAGTTGGATGATTTTAGGATGCAACAAGACATTTTCCCGGAAACTGATATGAAGGGCGAAAAGGGAGCTTATTTCGTCTCTGAGAAGTTAGAAATTGAAGCAAATGAAGCTCAGGACTGGTCGATTGTAGCCAATGTAAATCTTAATCATGCCCATGTTGCTCGTTTAAATCAGGACATCAAAGAAAATGAAAACCTGGAAGAAGAAATCTACGAAGATGTAGAGCGAGGTACGCAAAAGTTAATTGAACTTGTTGCCGGTGCTGATGGATTACAACATTCCTCAGACATATTGAAAAATGCACGCCATTATTCGAACACACTGTTCAACATTATGCGTGGTGGTACTTTTGATGAGAATTATTTGATCGAAAAGGAAGATTTTGTCAAGTATCTGAAAAATGCCAGCAAAAGAGTTTTCGAAGATCAACAAAGCTTTATCGATAATCTTCCTGAAGCCTTCGACCGTTTTATATTGCTGGATTTACTTTCTGATGTAGATGATGCGGATTTACTTCGGCTTTCAAAAGAATATCTGCCGCTAAAATTCAGTAGACGTCATGGCGACCCGAGCCGTCCCTGGAATATTTTTACCATAAATACTCATAATGAAGAAGACGGTTCCAAAATACTGGATTACGAAGGGAACTGGAGAGACATTTTCCAGAACTGGGAGGCTTTAGGTCATTCTTATCCGGAGTTTGTGGAAGGAATGATATTTAAGTTTTTGAACGCGACCACCTTTGATGGTTATAATCCTTACCGTGTGACAAAAGATGGCTTCGATTGGGAAGTAATCGAACCGGATGATCCATGGTCTTACATCGGATATTGGGGAGATCATCAAATTATCTACTTGCTGAAGTTTCTCGAATTCTACAATCAGCATAATGAAAATGGTTTCGATCAATTATTGGAGCAGGATATTTTCGTGTATGCCAATGTCCCTTACATCATA
This sequence comes from Balneola sp., assembly GCA_965267565.1. Taxonomy (GTDB): domain Bacteria; phylum Bacteroidota; class Rhodothermia; order Balneolales; family Balneolaceae; genus Balneola. The sequence goes on along the minus strand of OZ254085.1, from coordinate 991,703 downwards.
AAACCCTACGGTGAAATTGTTCAGGATCCTAAGGACACGATTGTATTTGACGAAGAGTCGGATAAATCCATCAGAGAAAATGTAGCAGAAAAAGGTGCGGACGGAGCTTTACTTTCAAGCAAAAAAGCGGACATCCATCGTGTAAACTTTACCGAAAAAATTCTGGCAACGGTATTGGCAAAAGTTTCCAATTTTATTCCTGAAGCCGGTATTTGGATGAATACGCAGCGACCTGAGTGGAATGACGCCAATAATGCTTTGGTAGGAAATGGCGTGTCTATGGTGACACTATATTACCTCCGCAGATTCCTGAAATTCTGGGAGCCAATCTTTGATAATTCATCCATAGAGCGAGTAGAGGTTTCAGAAGAACTTGCTGAGTTTTTTAAAGGAGTAACTAAAGTTTTAACCGAAAATGAAACGCTTCTAAATGATAAAATTTCTGACAAAGACAGAAAAACAATCACAGATGGATTGGGAATTGCCGGAAGCAATTACAGAACCGGATTATATAAATCCGAATTTTCAGGAGTTAAAACGGAATTATTGGTTTCAGAGATTTCAGAGCTTTTTAGAACTACCCGAAAATTCCTCGAACATTCTATAGAAGCCAATAAGCGTACGGATGATCTGTATCATGCGTACAATATTATGAGTATGGGAGAGGATGGAATCTCCATTTCTTATCTAGATGAAATGCTTGAAGGTCAGGTTGCGGTACTCAGCTCAGGGTATTTGAAAGCAAAAGAAAGTCTGGAAGTATTAGGAGCGTTGAGGAACAGTAGCTTGTATCGTGATGATCAGATGAGCTATCTGTTATATCCGAATAAAGATCTGCCCGGTTTCTTAGAAAAGAACATAATTCCTGAAAGCTCGGTCAAAAAATCTGATTTGCTGCAAAAATTAGTTACTGACGGGAATAGTAAAGTACTGAATCAGGATATATACGGAGAATATCATTTCAATGGTAATTTCAAAAATGCCCGGGATCTTAAAGATGCGCTTTCTGAGCTTGAAGAAGCAAAAGAATATTCAGAATTAGTGAAATCAGATCGTGATTTAGTACTTCAGATATTTGAGGAAGTATTCAATCATAAAGCATTTACGGGAAGATCAGGAACCTTCTTCGCTTTTGAAGGATTAGGTTCGATCTACTGGCATATGGTTTCAAAACTGCACGTAGCAGTTTATGAAGTGTGTGAAGAAGCTGTTCAGGAAGAATCTTCTGATGATATCATAAACGGATTATTCAATCATTTTGATGAAATAGCGAAAGGAATTGGGGTTCATAAATCACCTGAATTATACGGCGCGTTTCCAATCGATCCATATTCACATACTCCGGCGCATCGTGGAGCTCAACAGCCGGGAATGACCGGTCAGGTAAAAGAAGATATGTTGGTTCGATTCGGTGAGTTGGGAATTTCTGTAGAAGATGGAGCTCTGAATTTTTCTCCATTCTTGTTGAAGGAAGATGAGTTTCTGAATGACCCAGGCACATTTGAGTTGAAATCACTGGATCAGGAAAGCTATGAAATAACAATTCCTAAGAAATCACTTGCATTCACTTATTGTCAGGTTCCGGTAAAATATTCGATTTCGGACAAAAACTTCATCGAAGTTCAGTTTAATGATGGAACTTCAAAAACATATGAGGAAACTAAACTGGACAAAGAAATTTCGGAAGAAATATTTCAACGCTCAGGAAAAGTAACGCGAATAAACGTCTCACTCACGGAAAAGCAGCTCAGGTAAACAACCACTAAAGTTGAATTCATGAAAAAACTCACAAAATACTTCATTCTTCTTTTAGTGATACCGTTGCTGTTCGCTTGTACCAATCAATCCAAGAAAAAAATGAAATCACAAAACATTACTGCAAAACAAATACTTGGTAACCCCGATTTCCCGGCTATTTCTTATAGCGGATATCGTGGAATCTCACGGGATATTCAACCAACCATTCCCGAGTTGAAAGAAGACATGAAATTGCTTTCAGCAATGGGGATCAAAATTGTAAGAACGTACAATGTATATCTGGCTGCGGTTCCAAATCTTCTTAAAGCTATTGATGAGCTCAAAAAAGAAGATCCTGATTTTGAAATGTATGTAATGATGGGCGCTTGGATTGATGCTAAAAATGCCTGGACAGACGAACCAGAGCGTTTCAGAGATCAGGATAGTCCTCGTAATGAAAAAGAAATTGAACGAGCAGCGGAATTAGCAGCAAAATATCCTGATATCGTGAAGATTATTGCCGTTGGAAATGAAGCGATGGTTCACTGGCAACAGGAATATTGGGTGGAGCCCGGCATTATTTTGAATTGGGTGAATAAGCTTCAGAACATGAAAAAGGAAGGTAAACTACCCAAAAATCTTTGGATCACAAGCTCGGACAACTTTGCGTCCTGGGGCGGTGGAGGAGAAGAATATCACAAAGAAGACCTCAATAAGTTGATCGAAGCCGTAGATTATATTTCTGTTCATACCTATCCAATGCACGATACGCATTACAACCCGGAATTCTGGGGAGTTCGTGATGATGAGTTAGATGCCACTGAAATGGAAAAAATTGAGTCAGCACTTCGGCGGTCGCTGGATTATGCTGTTTCTCAGTACCAAAGTGTGATCGATTATATGGAGAGTCTTGGAGTGGATAAGCCCGTTCATATCGGAGAAACAGGTTGGGCTACAGTTTCAAATGGCTTCTATGGTGATAACGGCTCAAGAGCAACCGATGAATTTAAAATGGGCATGTTTCATGATTTAATTCGTGAATGGTCGGTGAAAGAAGGTGTTTCTGTTTTTTATTTTGAAGCGTTTGATGAAAAATGGAAGGATGCAGCGAATCAATTAGGTTCAGAAAATCATTTCGGATTAATAAATCTGCAATCACAGGCAAAATATCCGCTTTGGGATATGGTGGATGACGGTGTATTTGATGGTTTGACCCGTGACGGAATGCCAATCACGAAAACTTTTGGCGGTGATTTAGATTCGCTGATGCAAACTGTGAAAGTTCCTCCAACCGATGAAGAAATTAAGGTAGGGATATAATCATGATGCCCAAGAATTTTAAACATATTGCTTTCCTTATAATCTTTTTTGTGATGGCTTGTACAAAATCTGATCAGGTAGAATTTGAAGTTTACGAAACTTCTGAAAGTGGAAACCAGCTGACTAAAATCGATGAATTTCCGGAAGGCGAATCTGATATTATAATACAGATCAAGCCGGATGAAAAATTTCAGAAGATTACCGGTTTCGGTGGATCTTTCACGGAAGCTTCTGCTTACCTATTGAATGAGTTAAGTCAGAAAAACCGAGATAAGATTATCGAAGCATATTTCGGGGAGTCCGGAGCAAGATATTCGCTGACCAGAACACATATGAATTCGAGCGACTTCTCACTCGGAAATTATTCTTATGCACCTGTAGAAGGGGATATAAATTTAGAAAATTTCTCTATTGAAGAAGATAGGGATGACATTATTCCTATGATCAAAGATGCGATGAAAGTTTCTGAAGATGGATTTAAAATTATTTCATCTCCATGGACTGCTCCACCATGGATGAAAGACAATAAAGATTGGAAAGGCGGAAAATTACTCCCCGAATATTACGATACCTGGGCGCTATTCTTTTCAAAATATTTGGATGCTTACGCAGAAGAAGGAATTGATATCTGGGGTATCACTGTAGAAAATGAACCTCTTGGCAATGACAGCAACTGGGAGAGTATGCATTTTACTCCGGAGGAAATGAATGAGTTTGTAATCAATCATTTGGGTCCACAGTTGGAAGCAGATAATCATGATGTGGTATTGCTTGGCTACGATCAGAACCGTGATACCGAAATGATCGAATGGATCGACACCATGTATGGAAGTGAAGAAGCAAGAAAATACTTCGACGGCGCTGCGGTGCACTGGTATGGAAGTACATATGACGTTTTTCCCGAAGCACTGCAATATGCTCACAAGGCAGCTCCTGATAAATATCTGATCCAGACCGAAGCTACTGCGGATGCAGAAGTTCCAAAGTGGAAAGATGATAAATGGTATTGGAGCAAAGAAGCGACTGATTGGGGCTGGGATTGGGCTCCGGAGGACAAGAAATACCTTCATCCGAAGTATGTGCCCGTATTCCGCTACGCCCGAGACATGATTGGAACCCTCAATAACTGGGTGGATGGCTGGATCGACTGGAACATGGTTCTGGACAGACAAGGGGGTCCGAATTGGGCAAAGAACTGGTGTCTGGCTCCTGTCATTGTGGATCTGGATGCAGATGAAGTTTACTTCACTCCTTTGTATTACACGATGACACACTTCAGCAGATACATTCGTCCGGGAGCAACCAGAATTGGTCATCAGCATAACGACGAAGAATTATTAGTAACAGCTGCACAAAATCCGGATGGATCAATTGCCGTGGTAATTTTAAATCAAAAAGATGAAAAGAAGCGCTTTCAGTTAAATCTAAATGGGGAAAGCAAAGAGATGGAGATTTCGGGTAAAGCACTTCAAACTATAGTAATCCCGTCTAAACTGTAATTATTAATAAGATCAGCATGTCAATAAAAGCAACTCCAAAGAAACACAGAGTACCTATTGGCCAGAAGATGGCTTTTGGTTCGGGGCATTTCGTACTGAACCTTTTACCCGGAGCTCTCGGCTTTTTCATGTTTTTCTTACTTACGGCGTTTGGAATTGATCCTCTTTATGCCGGAATCTTAGGTGCGTTACCTCGACTTTTTGATGCTATCAGTGATCCTATTATGGGATTCATTTCTGATAACACTAAATCGAGATGGGGACGTCGCAGACCTTACATATTCCTCGGAGCAATTTTGAGTGGAATTCTATTTACTCTCACTTGGCAAATGTCTCCTGAAAACTCCCAAACTTACAACTTTTGGTATTTTCTGATTCTCTCCATTTTGTTTTTAGTAGGTAACACAATGTACGCTACTCCATTGGTTGGGTTGGGTTATGAAATGACCTCCGATTACAACGAACGTACTCGTTTAATGGCATTTTCTAATACAATGGGGCAAATTGCCTGGATGATTGTTCCTTGGTTTTGGGTGATTATAGCTGATCCCGAAATTTACGCCACACAAGATGTTGGAGTTCGTCAATTGTCATTCATTGTTGGAACAATTTGCGTTGTGCTGGGAGTTTTGCCTGCAATTTTCTGTAAGGGAATTGATGCTTCCAATATGGAAAACAGGAAAGAAATTAATTTCAAGACACTTGCCAAAAACCTTAAAGAGCTTTGGTACAGTATTGTTGAAGTATCAAAAAACAAACCATTCGTAAAACTATGCGGAGCAACTTTTTTAGTATTTAACGGATTTCAAATGGTTGCTGCTTTTAGCGTTTATATCATTGTATTCTATATGTACAATGGTAGTTACGAGTTAGCGGGTACCTGGCCGGCCTGGTTTTCAACGATTACTGCAGTAGCAACAGCTTTTCTCGTAATCCCAATTGTATCCTGGATATCCAACAAAGTTGGCAAAAGGAAGGCATTCATTATCTCTACATTTCTTTCCATCATTGGATACATCTTAAAGTGGTGGGGATTCGATAATGATCTAAACGCTAAATTTAATAACACTCAGCTTGGAGAATCACTTAACAGCGGGGTGGCTTCCATATTTGAGTTTATAAATCCGTTTTTGGAAACCATCGGGATGACCTGGTTTAGCATTGATACAAGTGCCGGCTCTCCCTGGCTGATATTCATTCCAATTCCATTTATGGCTTTTGGTCTTGGTGGTCTTTTCACTCTTATGATGAGTATGACGGCAGATGTTTGTGATTTGGATGAATTGAAAAACGGAATGCCGAGAAAAGAGGGGACTTTCGGGGCAATTTATTGGTGGATGGTAAAAATCGGGCAGTCCATCGCGCTCTTTTTAGGCGGACTGGTTTTGAAACTTGTAGGATTTATCTCGGATGCACCCACTCAAACTGCTGAAACAATGCATAGTCTGCGAATTGCAGATATCGCAATTCCCTCAATTACAGCTTCATTGGCGATTTGGGTGATGTACAGTTACAGCTTATCGGAAGAGAGGGCAAGGGAAATCCAAAAAGAACTGGTAGACAGAAGAGGAGAACTCTGAAACACGAATTCAAAAAATAAAAGAAAGTATAGCATTAACAACTATGTCATTCAGAAAAGAAAAATATCTAAGCTTCAAAAAATCTAAAAGTGTTAAAGATCTGGCTTATGTAAATGAGCTGTCGCTTGAAGAGATAAAAAATCTATTCTATGAAGTATTAAATGACGGTATCCATGGGTTCTGTTACAGTATCTATGAGGAGGGACAAAAGCCGGGTGATACGATTACTGAAGAGCAGATCAGAAGAAGAATGGTAATTCTGAAAGAGCATTCTGATTGGGTTCGTACTTTTTCATGTATAGAAGGTAATGAGCTGGTTCCTAAAGTAGCCAAAGAGTATGGGATGAAGACTTTGGTTGGAGCATGGCTGGGAAGCGATGAAGAAAAAAACAGACAGGAGCTGGACGGACTTTATAAACTTGCAGATGAAGGTTTGGTTGATATTGCTGCCGTTGGAAATGAAGTGCTTTACAGAGATGATTTAAGCGAAAAAAAACTTATAGAATATATTCAGGAAGCAAAAGACAGACTTCCTGCTATCCCGGTTGGTTATGTAGATGCTTATTACGAATTCGTACAAAAACCTGCGATAACAGAACTCTGTGATGTAATTCTTTGCAACTGTTATCCGTATTGGGAAGGCACTTCTTACGAAGATTCTTTGCAGCATATGAGACAAATGTACTATCAGGCAAAATCAGTGGCCGGCAACAAAAGAGTCATCATTACTGAAACAGGATGGCCAAGCGATGGCGAAAGTTTGGGTGGTGCAATTCCCGGAAAAGAAAATGCTCTGCGGTATTTCATAAACGCCAATTTATGGTGCCAGGATGAAGATATTGAAGTCTTCTACTTCTCCTCTTTTGATGAAGACTGGAAAAAAAGCGATGAAGGGGAAGTAGGTGCCTACTGGGGAGTATGGGACAGTAATGGAAATTTAAAGTATTAGAAATGAAACAGATTGAAAGAATTTTCTGATGAGAAATCATCATAAATAAAGTACAAAACAATAAAAGCTAAATAACAAACAAACAGAAAAACAGCTACTAATCTAAACAACTTAATTACACAATTATGAAACGATCAATATTAACATTAATCCTTTTTGCATTCTCTACGATGTTGGTTGCTCAAAACAACCCGGTAGATTTTGAAGCGGGAGGAATAGGAGCAGACTGGACATGGACCGTGTTCGAGAACTCTTCAAACCCACCTTTGGAAGTAATTGAAAATCCGGATAAGTCGGGTATCAATACTTCTGATAGTGTTGCACAATTTATTGCTACTACCGGAGGTCAGTCATTTGCGGGGGCAATTACACAAAATATAGGTGCATTTAAGTTTGATGAGACCAACAGAACTATAAAGCTTATGGTTTGGAAAACTGTTATTAGCGATGTAGGAATAAAATTTGAAACTTCATCGCAGGCATCACCAGGCGAAATTAAAGTGGCCAACACAAAAACCAATGAATGGGAAGAGCTTACCTTCGATTTTTCAGGGTATGCAAATCAGGCAGAAGATTTCACCGGATTGGTAATTTTCCCTGATTTCAGAGATCGTTCAGGAGATGCAGAGAACAACACCATTTACTTTGATAACCTGACCTTTACTGATGAGATGACTACAGGTGGTACTATTGTAGAATTTTGTTCAGAAACAGTGTACAACAACGGTAATATGGCAGAAACTTCATCAGCCGCAATTCTCACAATTGAGAATACAGGTGCTCAAACTATGAAAGTGTCTTTGAAGTCAGCAGATTCTGATTCTTTAGATGCTTTAATCGTTAATAATTTTGATGGTCCTATTACAGGTTCTCCGGCAGTTTCAGCCGTTGATACAGCTGCCGATGGTACGCTTAGCCTTACATTAACCTGGAACGACACGCCTCCGACTGAAGTAGAACTCAATGTACTTTGGAGTAAAGATTCTTTTGGTGGAAACTGGCAGCTTGATTCACAAAACTCTACAGTTTCGTTCATGCAAATGTGTGGTGATGGAGAGCCTGAGCCAACTGATGAATTGCTGACCAACGGAGATTTCGAATTGGGTGATGACGGTTCATGGTTTGGGAACGCTCTTAATATCCAGACAGATGGCGGAAATAGTTTTAATTTCGCTGATGTGGAAACTGCAGGCGATGCTTTTGCGGTGAACCTGAGTCAGATGGTTCCAATTGCACAGGGTGAAACCTATACGCTCAAATTTGATGCTTCAAGTTCAGGAAACGGACGCTCAATAGTTGCCGGTATCGGTTTAAATGAAGCTCCTTTTACTGCTGCAACCGAGATAGTAAATCTTACAAGTTCAACTCAAACGTTTACACTTGAATTAACTGCATCTGATTTCGGAAGCGCAAATAGTAGGGTACTTTTTGATATGGGAGCCGATACAGGAATAGTAGTATTGGATAATGTGTCATTGAAAGTTAATGATACTCCTCCACCAGTGGAAATAGTTGAATTCTGCTCAGAGACTGTTTACAACAATGGTAACATGGCTGAAACTGCATCTGCGGCAATTCTTACTATTAAAAATTCAGGGGCACAATCAATGGAAGTATCGCTTAAGTCAGCAGATTCTGATACTTTAGATGCTTTAATCGTTAATAATTTTGATGGTCCTATTACAGGTTCTCCGGCAGTTTCAGCCGTTGATACAGCTGCGGACGGAACATTAAGTTTAACGCTTACCTGGAATGATGCACCTCCGGCAGAAGTAGAGCTAAACGTACTTTGGAGTAAAGATTCATTTGGTGGAAACTGGCAGTTAGATTCCAAAAACACCACGGTTTCGTTCATGCAAATGTGTGGAGATACCGGAGGACCTGAGCCCGGAGAAGAATTATTGTTAAATGGCGATTTTGAAGCTGAAGCAGCTGATCCATGGTTTGTAAACTTTGGTGACGGAACTGTACCTATTCAGGAAGATGGCGGCAATAAGTTCTTTATCGCTGATGTGGAAACTGCCGGTGATGCATTTGCTGTAAACTTAAGTCAGCAAGTTGCTATCATGGAAGGAGAAACATATACGCTCAAGTTCGACGCAGCAAGTTCCGGTAACGGAAGAACGATGGTAGCCGGAATCGGATTAAATGAAGCTCCATTCACTAACATTAATGAAACGGTAAATCTTACCAGTTCTATCGAAACATTCTCTTTCGACTTTACTGCCGGGTTTGGCAATACCAATAGTCGAGTGCTATTCGATATGGGAGCTGATACAGGCGTAGTTGTAATTGACAATGTATCGCTTGTAATTTCTGATGGTACCGGTGGAGATGACTCCATGCCTGAAGCTCCGGCTCCAACTCCAACCGAAGATGCGGAGAATGTGATTTCTTTATTCAGCTCTGCATACACTGATGTATCCGTTGATACGTGGAGAACAGAATGGTCTTCTGCATTATTCACAGATTCTGTTGATATAGCCGGAACACCGGTTAAGAAGTATTCAGCATTGGATTTTGTAGGCATTGAGACTGTTACTAATCAGGTAGATGCTTCCAACATGACAAACTTCAGAGTGGATGTTTGGTCTTCTAATTTCACCTCTTTCAGTGTAAAGCTTGTTGATTTTGGCGCTGACGGAGCATTCGGAGGCGGAGACGATTCTGAGCATCAGGTAGACTTCGAAAACCCAACTCAAAATGAATGGGTTACTTTCGATATTCCATTCGAGGACTTTACCGGATTAACAGCAAGAGCAAATATTGCACAATACATATTTGTAACTAAGCCTACCGGTGGAGCTACTATCTTTGTTGATAATATGTTCTTCTATGATAATATGGGAGTAAGTATCGACGATAATGGTGAGTTGCCTTCTGAATTTGCTTTAGGTCAGAATTACCCGAATCCTTTTAACCCTACAACTAACATTTCTTACAATCTTCCCGAAAGTGGAGAAGTAACTCTTGAAGTGTTTAACATTCAGGGTCAAAGAGTAGCAACTCTTGTCAGCGGATTTAAAACAGCGGGTTCACATACGCTGTCGTTTGATGCATCTCATCTTGCATCAGGTGTTTACACGTATCGATTGATTTCTAAAAATTCAATCAAAGTGAAAAAGATGATGCTTATTAAATAAGCAGAAATAATAAATTTAAAGCCGGCTTCTTTTTAGAGGCTGGCTTTTTTGTTTTTGGTGTTAGTATTACTTTTTACCTATCGTACACAAATAATAATTAAGGAGTTTATAGTTGCGAATATTTACTTTGTCAGCACTTTTATTGATTTACTCCTTTTCGTTGTTTGCTCAAACGATACCTACCAAAGGAGTTCCATTTCTTAAAAATTATACTCCGGCAGATTTTCAAGACAGTGGTAAAGCCTGGGATATAGATTCTGCTCCCAATGGGATTATGTATTTTGCTACAGATACCGGCTTGCTTGAATTTGATGGTATCAATTGGAAAAAATATGAGTCGAATGAAAGCATTATCCGTTCACTTTTGGTAATAAATGACTCATTAATTTATTCAGGATCTGATCTCGATTTTGGTGTATGGAAAAGAAATGATCTTAATCAGTTTGAGTACACATCTCTATACCAGTTTAAAGAAGATCTCAACCAGTTAAACGAACAGTTTTGGGAAATTCATAGGATTGAAAATGACATTCTGTTCGTATCGAAACAAAATGCCTATCTGTACAAAGAAGAATCACTTACGAAAATTGCATTCAATACTCCCATTGATAAAAGTTTTAGTTTAGGGAGTGAAATTTACTTTGCAGATAAAGATGCGAAAATATACAGGCTAAATAACCTGTCTCTTGAATCATATTCCTCACTTAGTTCAGCAAGAAAGATAAATTTCGTTGGGCTATTTAATGATGATGGAACCAAAATTTTAGTTTCGCAAAGTAACGGCCTATATAAGTTGGAGGCGGAAAATATTGAGCCGATAAATAGTGATTTGTCCGGGTTATTGAGAGAACAAACGGTGTTTAGTTTTCAGGAAACTCCGGAAAATTTGGTTTTTGGGACTATTTTAAAAGGCATTCTGATTTATGGTAAAGATGGAAGTTCAATACAACATATCGATAAGAAAAAAGGGCTTTTAAACAATACCGTTCTGAGTCTGCATGTAGGTAAGAATCAGAAATTATGGACAGGTTTAGATTATGGTATTAGTTTCGTTCAACTATCAGGAAACACTTCCTACATCTATGATTATGACGGAAATTTCGGATCGGGCTATTCTGCCGTTCTGAAAAATGATCGGTTTTACCTCGGAACTAACCAGGGACTTTATACCATAAATTGGGGAAATCTTAACAGCAGTATTGATGAAAATGGTTACGGATTTAGAATTGTAAATGGATCAGCAGGACAGGTTTGGTCAGTTCAGGAATTTGATAATCAACTCTGGATAAATCATGACCGAGGCATGTTTTTATACCAAAACGGAGATCTGAAAAATATATCTGATACGCAAGGATTTTATACTATCGAGCCTTATAAATCTTATGTATTAGCCGGGGGTTACAACGGAGTTGCTATATTTAGAAAGCAAGCAAACCAGTGGAACCAATGGAAAATGCTGGATCAGATTTCCGGTTCTTGTAATCAGGTTTTAGTTGACTCAGACGATAAAGTCTGGATTAATATTCCAAATTATGGAATAATTAAAGCTTCATTAGATGAAAATCTTGAAGTTGATAACCGGGATATATTTCTAAAAAATGAGTTTAATGGAGAAGTGCAATATATAGAGATTGCAAACGTAGAGATTTATGTGGTTACCGATCAAAGTCGGTATGTCTTTAATTCAGCTGAAAATAATTTTTCTGTTGTGGATGGAAGCGTAGTTGAGTTCGGGACTGAAAGTTCTAAAAGGTTCATATCAAGACCAGGATTTCAATCGTTAAATGACCGGTACGACTTTATTCCACTTTATAATGGCTTTGGACTGAGAGATCAAGATCTCAATAAAAATCAGAGAGAACCAGAATACCAATTGATAATTCGTACGGTTAAAGCGTACAATAATGAGGATTCAAAAGTAATTACCAGAACAAGAGAAGCTCCATTCCACCTGAATAGCATTCGTATTAATTATGTGGTGCCGAATACTGAGGGAGTAAAATATTTCTACAAGCTACCTGATGAGATAGACTGGAAACAAACAGAGAAGGCGGGAGAAATCGAGTTAGTAGGACTAAGTCGTGGTGATATGGATGTCGATCTCATGGCTAAGGTAAACAATGAAATTGAGCTTACTGAAACAATTCAGTTTCAAATTGCTTCTCCGTGGTATTTATCGGGATATGCTTATGCAGTGTACATTATTTTGGGTTTCAGCTTTGCTTTCGGGTTCTATTATATACAGGCAAATTCAATTAAGAGATATAAGAGAGGTTTTTTGAGAGATCAAAGAATTAAACTGATAGAAAACAGAGAGAATTATGAGAAAATGATTCAAAGTTTTAAGGAAAAAAACCTTCGTGAAAAATATGATCAGGTAAAAGCAGATCTGAAAGCAAAAACCGTTGAGCTTGCCTCGAAAGCCAAAGAGAATGAAGAGAAAAATGCCATTCTTCAGAGTCTTAAAGATAAACTTGAGAAGATTGAGAAGAATCCGGATTCATTTAAACATCGCTATTCAGAATTATCCAATATCATTGATTCTCATTTGGATCAGGAGGATGACACTTTTGCCATTCAGATTGATGAACTGCACCAGGACTTTTTTGATAAACTAAGAGAAAAATACCCGGAACTTACTACCTATGATCTGAGATTATGCGCCTACGTGAAGCGTGGTTTTAATTCAAAAGAAATTGCTGAACTGTTAAATATAAAACCATCCAGTGTTTATATAAGTCGATCGAGGCTCCGAAAAAAACTTGGAATAGAAACTGACGACGATTTGAGCAGTTTTCTGAATTCTGTTTAGGTTGAATTAAGTTTTTAAAAAATGGTCTAAGGCTCATTTAGTCATTAGATAAGTTGATGAGTCATTCCCCGGTCTGTCCGCCGTTCAAGCCTGCGTGGCGAAAAGCACTTCTGATTGCAGGCATGACTTTGGAAGGCGGGCGAATGCAGGGAATCTGGATTTACAATGAAGGCATTATTCTTACTTGAAGGGTAAATATTTTGGTCAAAAGCTTTCAGATACAAAAAAAGCACCGAGCCAAATAAATGACCGGTGCTTTGTACCGCGTACGGGATTTGAACCCGTGCTACCGCCGTGAAAGGGCGGCGTCCTGGACCCCTAGACGAACGCGGCGTATACAAATCAATAACAATGGGAGCCTGATGGGAGTTGAACCCACGGCCTCTGGTGCCACAAACCAGCGCTCTAACCAACTGAGCTACAGGCTCCATTTAAATAGTAAATTTCAAACTTCAATTTACAATTATCAATCTGAGAATTGATTTTTGAGATTTGAAATTTTCACGCTTAAGCGTAATTGTACCGCGTACGGGATTTGAACCCGTGCTACCGCCGTGAAAGGGCGGCGTCCTGGACCCCTAGACGAACGCGGCATTTTTATATTCGAAGGTTTAGGTTAATAAACCGAACGACAAAAGGAGAGGCGACAGGCGGATTCGAACCGCCGTACGAGGTTTTGCAGACCTCTGCCTAGCCACTCGGCCATGTCGCCTTGTAAACCATATCGTATAACTATAATCAGTATGTCAAAGTTCTGATTTTAGTAGTACGCCCGTCAGGACTCGAACCTGAAACCTATTGCTTAGAAGGCAATTGCTCTATCCAGTTGAGCTACGGGCGCTCTTTAAATCAGTAAGTTTAGTCGGGGAGACAGGATTTGAACCTGCGACCCTTCGCTCCCAAAGCGAATGCGCTACCGGACTGCGCCACTCCCCGTTTTTCCGAAATTCGAAAGACTACAAATATAAGGGTTTCAAATTTCCGTTACCACCAAAAATTTAGATTCTTTTCTAAAAATTTCAGATAAATCAGGAATCAGTAAGAATGGCATTTACATAGTTGTCCCAACTCATTTCAGAAGCCGATTCTCTGACGTTTTCGGGAGGCAGAGGATTTTCTAAAAAACGAATCATCTGCTCAGCCATGGAATCAATGTCTTCAGGTTCAGCAAGATATCCGTTAAATCCATCTTTAATTGTTTCCGGGAAATGTCCAACCCGGGTTGCTAAAATGGGAAGCTCAAAATTGTATGTTAAGGACTCCACACCCGAAGGTGTAGCTGTGAGATAGTAAAGTATGCTGCAATCAGCCACTTGAAAGTATTTGTGAACATCTTCATTAGGGATGAATTCATTTTTTACAACACAGGATTCGGTCAGATCAAGTTCTTCAACCAATTTCAGCGGACGATAATCTTGTTCGCTTTCTTTGTTTTTCAGAAAAAGTTTCTGAGCAACAGCAAAAAGACCACGTTTCAGTTTTGTCGTTATTTTCGAGTTATCCAGGGTTGTCCAGAATTCTTCGCCACAAATCAAAAATGAAACATCATTTCTGCTTTCGGTCACTTTTTTGAAAGCCCGAATCGCATTATGCAAACCTTTGTATTTTCTTATGAATCCAAAATAGAGAAATACGTTTTCTTTGAGCCCTAATTCTTCTTTAAATTTCTGAATATCGAAGTCCGGGTCAGGCTGATAAAGATCATATACCGGATGGAAAAGCTTGATAACGGTTTGCTTGTCAGCTGATCTTTTACCGGTTTCGTTTACTTCAAAAGATTTATTTGGTAAAAGATCTTTTAGTTCATCAACTGTTTTATAAGCATGAGCAATGTAGGTATCTGCATGCTTGATGCCCATCTTAGTGAATCGCTCATCAATGGTGCTTCCTTCTTTTTGAACCACGAAGTGAAGATCAAAAATGATTTCAGCATCAATATTTTTCTTCAACCACTTCGCAATTGAACCCATCGGTAATCCCTGAATAGAAATCGCCCATTGAAAAATAACTTTATCCGGTTTAAGAGAGGCAATATATCGAGCTGTCTGTTTCCAGCTGAAAGGATTGTTGTAATTAGTAATGTATTTAATCTTAATCCGTGTTCCCTCCATGAAATCAGAGGCACTGGATTTATCAACAAACTCTCGTGGAATGATGGAAGGATACTGATTAGTCCAGGAAACGATATGTACTTCGTTTTCAGGATTCTTATCCAGAGTTTTAGCGAGCGAGGTATTGTAATTCGAAATACCTCCTTTAAATTTAGGTCCCGGACCAAAACAAACTATTCTTGGCATAAAATCAGGTATATTTTTCTACAGCCACATCGTAAACACGGCGCATGCCTTCTTCAAGGGAAAGCTTTGGTTTCCAGCCTAATTTCTTATTCACATAATCCATGTTGGCATATCTTGAATGCACACCAACGGGTTTATCTAAGAGCGTTTTTATTTCCGGAGAATAATCAGCAAATGACGTAAATACCTCTATCAAATCAAGAAAAGAAGTCAATTTTCCACTTCCTATATTGATAGCACTTCCATCAGTAATGTGATCCATTGCCAAGAGCGTGCAGTCCATCACATCTTCGATATGAACAAAATCTCTTCCTTGCTTCCCGGTTCCCCAAACTTCGAATGGATTTTCTTTTAAAGCTGCTCGTCTTGCAATAGCAGGAACAGGATAGGAGAGATCCTGATCTTCTCCATATCCACTAAACGGACGAATACACGTAACCGACACTCCATAATATTCGGCAGCGATGCTGGCAAGATATTCACCTGTTAACTTTGACCAACCATAAGTCATATCCGGTTGCCCCATTTTTTTGAAATCGATATCGCTTTCCGCGAGAGCGATGGCATCTGCTTCCGTTTGCAGATCTACCGGATAAGCAGCACTTGAACTTGGGTAAAGAACCCGCTTCGGTTTCTGGAGACAAATCCATCGGAAGAATAATGCATCAATAGCGAGATCAAGAGCAACTTTCATCGGATCACCATCTATGGTTGCACGTCCTCCTACAATTGCCGCAAAATGAAATACATCCTTGAACCTGGTTACATCAAGATTGTAAGTAGTTTTGAAATAACCAGGATCATCGATCAGGGCTTCCAGAACATGTCTGATGTCTTTCTGAAGAAATATCATCCGTTCATCATCCCCAAAATATTCCAAACCATTTTCTTCTCTTGAAGGAGTATTTTCCGGTAACCAGGTAGAGGGATGAGTTCCAACCGATAAATCATCAATAAAAATGATGGTGTCGTTAGTGGTTGAGTGAATTCGTTTTACAAAGTTACGACCAACAAAACCGCAACCTCCGCTAATAAGATGATAGTTCATGAATAGAAATTTTAAATATTTGCTTAAAGATAGGGATTTTGCAAAAAAGGGCGAGGAAAAGCGGAATTATTCTTTAAAAATCCCGTTCTTTGTATCCAAATAAATTTACTCTATGCGATTATTACTCACAGTTCTTACAACAACACTTTTAGTAAATCTAAGCAATGCCCAAAGTTTGCAGATTACTTCTTCAGCATCTTCAATAGAACAGTTAGAGGGTTCTTATTCCGATGGCGAAGTTAATATTCTTGAGAGCGGAAATGTGATAAACTCGGGTGAATTCAACAGAGTAGGTGATGACCCGTCATTTAAAATCTATCCGTTACAGAACGGGAGTTATATCGTTAGGGAAAACATTGCGAATTTTGTTCTCTTTGATTCCTTCGGAAGTGTGATTCGTCCAATCTCGAACAGTTCACAAAGTGAGGATGGAGAAAAGATTTCTGAATTAGCGATGGATCCAATGGGGAAGACGATTGTTTTATATAACCCTCAGATCCGGAATGGAACTAAAAGAGATTCTCAGGCAAAAATAGTTGGACTTGAAGGTGCGGATCGAGATGTTTTCTATCGGAAGATCAGGAAATAAATGCAGTCAGAGTTTCGGAATCAGGAGAGTTTATTGCTATTGCTTACGGTAAGGAAGGAGAGGATAATACCGTGTTGGTTATGGATAAATTCGGTAATGACTTAGAAGAATTTACTTTTGATCGGAAAGTGACCGGTTTAAATTTGTACGGCAGCGGAAGTATTCTAACGGTGTATTCCGAGGGTAGAGTTGCGGTGTATAATGTTTCTTCCGGAGAGCGAATTGGGAGCAGTAGTTTCAGAGGTGGAAATCTGATTTTTTCAAATTACAGTGCTTCTGATCAATCCATAGTTGGACTAAGCGGTGATTTAAACGGAAATACACTATCCAATATTGAAGTCAGGATTATTAATGTAGGCGAAAGAAAAATCGCAAGTCAGGAATATTCAGGTACCGTGCAGGTTTCCGATTTAGATGATATACAGTTACAAAGATTAGGTCGATTTAATTACAGAATTGAGGGGCTTAGTGAATATCTAAATCTTTCAGCCTCCTTCTAAAAAAAAGCCCACACTAAACGTGAAGGCTTTTTAAAAATTAAGCTTCTTTTTTGGCTTCTTCCGAAGCATCTTCAGGGTCTTTTTCTGAAGACTTAGCTTCCTTCTCCTTCAATTTTTTCGGATCAGGAGCTGTCCAGTCAAATTCTAATCCATCTCTGGATTTATTCATTTTGATTTTGATGGTAGAACCTTCCTCTTTTTTATTTTCGAGTAATTCTTCAGCAAGTGGATCTTCCACATATTTTTGAATAGCTCTTTTTAGAGGTCGGGCTCCATATTTCGGATCAAAACCTTTATCAGTGATATACTCTTTAGCACCTTGGGTGATTTCAATGGTATATCCGATTTCTTCGATTCTTTCGAACAGCTCGTCCGAAATAATATCGATAATTTGATGGATATCTTCTTTCTCAAGCGGCTTGAAGGTGATTACATCATCAATTCTGTTCAGGAATTCAGGATTGAATACTTTTTTCAAAGCATCCTGAATGGTTGTTTTCATTTTGGCGTAATCAAAAGTTCCTTCATCCGGTCCGCCAAAACCAATTCCTTTTCCAAGATTACGAATGTCACGCGCTCCGATATTCGAAGTCATAATGATAATCGTGTTTCTGAAGTCAACTCTACGACCCAGACTGTCTGTTAATATTCCATCGTCTAAAACCTGTAACAGAATATTGAATACATCAGGATGTGCTTTCTCAATTTCATCTAAAAGCACCACACTGTAAGGTTTTCTGCGAACTTTTTCGGTAAGAATTCCACCTTCTTCATATCCAACATAACCCGGAGGAGCTCCCACAAGTCTGGATACGGAGAATTTCTCCATGTATTCACTCATATCCACTCTGATAAGCGAATCTTCTTTATCGAATAAGAATTTGGCAAGAACTTTTGCCATCTCAGTTTTACCTACACCCGTCGGTCCTAAGAAAATGAATGAACCGATTGGTCTTGAAGGATCTTTAAGTCCGGCACGAGTTCGTTGAATGGCTTTCGTAAGCTTAACAATTGCTTCTTCCTGACCAACCACTTTTCCGGAAAGACTTTCCTTCATTTTCAGCAATTTCTGTCCTTCATTCTGGCTAATCTTGTTAACCGGAACTCCGCTCATCATGGCAATTACGGAAGCAACATCATCTTCTTCTACATCATAAAGGATGGTGGCTGATTCTTTTTCCCATTCTTTCTGAGCAACTTCAAGATCTTCAATCAGTCTTTTTTCAGTATCTCTTAAACGGGCAGCTTCTTCAAAACGCTGCTTTTTTACCATCTGGTTTTTATCATGTCCGGTAGTTTCAATCTGCTCTTCCAGATCGATAATATGTTGTGGAACCGTGATATTCGATAAATGAACACGAGCACCGGCTTCATCGAGAGCGTCAATAGCTTTATCGGGTAAAAAGTGATCGGTCACATATCTGTCCGTCAAAGACACACATGCCTGTATAGCGTCTTCTGTGTATTGAACACCGTGATGTGATTCATACTTCGGCTTAATTTGCTTCAGAATTTCAACAGTTTCTTCCGGAGTGGTTGGATCAACCATGATTTTTTGGAAGCGACGTTCTAATGCGCCATCTTTTTCGATAAACTGACGATATTCATTTAATGTAGTTGCACCAATTGCCTGAATATCTCCACGGGCAAGTGCCGGTTTCAACATGTTGGAAGCATCCAGTGAGCCGCTCGCTCCACCGGCGCCAACAATGGTGTGAAGCTCATCAATAAACAGAATTACGTTATCTGTTTTTTCGAGCTCAGTCATAATTGCTTTCATTCGCTCTTCAAACTGACCACGATATTTTGTTCCTGCAACGAGGGCGGCAAGATCGAGAGCGATAACACGCTTATCATAAAGTACTCGGGAGACTTTTCGCTCAATAATTCGGTCTGCAAGTCCTTCAGCGATTGCCGTTTTTCCCACTCCGGGTTCACCAATAAGAACCGGATTGTTCTTTTTGCGACGACTCAATACCTGAGCTACACGTTCAATTTCTTTGTCACGACCAATGATAGGATCTAATTTACCATCTTCCGCCATTTGGGTAAGGTCACGACCGAAATTATCCAAGACCGGAGTTTTAGATTTTTCCATTTTCTTTTCTCTGGCACTTCCTGAGCCTTGAGATCCTTTTGAAGAAGAAATGCTTGCAGATAGTGAAGTTGAATCAACATCGTCTTCTCTGGTTTTACCTGAAATGATGAGGTCAAGTTCTTCACGGACTGAATCATAAGAAACACTGAATTGCTGTAATATCTGAGCAGCGATATTTTCATCATCTCTTAAAAGGGAAAGAAGTAAGTGTTCGGTCCCGATTGTATCACTCTTATAAAGCTTAGCTTCCAGATAGGTGATACGCAACACTTTTTCAGCTTGCTTAGTGAGTGGAATATTACCAACGGTTACCGATCCACCGGTTCCTCTCACAGTGTCTTCAATAGTTTTTTTGAGTTTGAAAAGATCGCAGTCAAGATTCTTCAAAATCCGAATGGCTACACCATCACCTAAGCGCACAATCCCGAGAATTAAATGCTCGGTACCTATGTAATCGTGTCCCAATCTCAGCGCTTCTTCTCTGCTAAATTGAATTACGTCTCTAACTTTACTTGAAAAATTACCTTCCATATCGGCAGGTCCTTCTGTATTAAAATGTTAATTTCTCTTTTGTCTTAGGTCTGTTGCAAAAAACGAACCCAAACCAACTTTAGTTCATTCTTTTTGAATGTAGCAGGGCGGATACCTAATTGCAAAAAAAATGCTGACGGATGTAAATTAAAAAAGAGGCTTCCCGGTCATCTCGTCAGGCTGTTCCATGCCCATGCATTTCAGAAGGGTGGGGGCAACATCAGCGAGTATTCCGTCATTTATTTTAGGATTCTCAGGATGATTGACTAAAATTGCAGGAACTAAAGCTGTGGTGTGTGCGGTATGTGGACTGCCATCTTCTTTAACCATTTGATCGGCATTTCCATGATCAGCAATAACTAAAGAAATATAGCCGTGAGCATTTGCGGTTTCAATCACCTTTTTCAACTCCTGATCAACAGCTTCTACTGCTTTTACAGCGGCATCCATATCTCCGGTATGTCCAACCATATCAGGATTAGCAAAATTCAGGATAACCAGCTCATACTCTTCTGACTCCAATCGCTCACATAGTTGTGCGGATACTTCAGGCGCACTCATTTCCGGTTTTAGATCGTAAGTGGCAACTCTAGGACTTGGAATAACCAATCGGTCTTCACCTTTATTGGGAACTTCAACTCCGCCATTGAAAAAATAAGTTACGTGCGGATATTTTTCCGTTTCGGCGATTCTGAATTGTTTCTTCCCTTCTTTACTAACCCACTCTCCCAACGTATTTTTTAATTCTTGTGGGGGATAGGCAACCTTCGCAAACTCAAAAGTCTCGTCATAAGAAGTAAAAGTAGTGTAAGAAAGATTCAGATCCTCGGTTTTAAACTCCGAAAAATCTTCTTCATTAAGCGCTTTGGAAATTTCTCTGGCACGATCTCCGCGAATGTTGTAGAAAATAACTGCATCATCTTTTTGAATTCTGGATTCCTCAGAGCTATCCAACAGAACCGGATTGATAAACTCATCAGTAACTCCTTCTGTATAAGAGGCTTCGAAGGCATCACTTGCAGAATCAAATTTTTCACCTTTTCCTCTTACCAGAAGATCGTACGCAAGTTTAATTCTTTCCCAGCGATTGTCTCTGTCCATGGCGTAATATCTTCCAACAACGGAAGCTAATGTACCGACTCCAATTTCCTCTGCCTTGTCATTAAATTCCTGTGCATATTTTTTCCCACCATGAGGAGAGGTGTCGCGTCCATCAGTAAAGGCGTGGACATAAACATTATCGATGCTGTTTTTCTTACAGAGTTTTAAGAGAGCAAACAGATGATTGTTGTGGCTGTGAACGCCTCCATCAGAAAAAAGCCCAAAAATGTGGATTTTGTTTTTCTTCTTAGCCTGCTCAACGGCTTCAAGTAAAACTTCATTCTCAAAAAAACTTCCGTCGTCAATTGCTTTATTTACTCTGGATAGTTCCTGGCGAACAATGCGCCCAGCGCCAATATTTAAGTGACCAACTTCAGAATTACCGAATTGACCATCGGGTAAACCAACGTTGTCTCCACTCGCAGAGAGGCGGGAGTGCGGATAATTTTTAAAAAGTGAATCAATGAAAGGAGTGTCAGCTTTATCAATAGCGCTGACAGAAGGATCTTCAGCCAGCCCATATCCATCTAAAATTACAAGAAGTGCTTTAGACAAAGAGCCGGCCATAAAAGAAAGATCTTATAAATTATTTACGTGCTTGGTAAGAGCAGCTTTTTTTCTGGCAGCGTTATTTTTGTGCACAATACCTTTAACCGTCATACGGTCGATGTAAGAAACAGCATCCTTAAGGATTTTTTCAGCTTCTTTTTTATTGGTTGATTCCATCACGCTTTTAATGAGTGATCTCATCTTAGACTTTCGGTTGCGATTGTGCGCTCTGCGCTTTTCTGCCTGACGAACTCTTTTGATTGCTTGTTTAGTTTGTGGCATTTCAAAAATCGAATTTGGTGTAAAAATTTTCAGTCGATAAAATTACGGGTTATGAAAACATTATTCAACAATTGATTGAATAATTCGACAAATAAATGTAATTTAGCCTTTCTGTTATGATTGTAGTAATTGATGGACCTGCCGGGTCAGGAAAAAGTTCAACGGCTCGGGCAATTGCCGAGCAACTTAGCATCCAATTTTTGGATTCCGGAGCTTTATACCGGGTAGCAACCCTGATATATTTACAATCAAATAAGAACAGAGATTTGTTCTTTGATCGCCTGAAAGAAAGTGATATTTCTTTTCACTTCAAAAATAAAAAATTCCATTGTTCACTGAACGGACAAGATGTTTCTGAGAGAATCAGAGAGATGGATGTCTCAAATTCTGTGAGTGATGTTGCTTCTGATCCCAAAGTAAGAGCTTATGTAAATGAGCTGATGAGGGAAGAAGTAGAAAAAGGTGTTTTTGTTGCAGACGGAAGAGATCTCGGCACTGCCGTATTTCCCGATGCAGCTTTAAAGTTTTTTATGGTCGCTGATCTTGATAAAAGAGCAGAACGACGACTGGAGGAACTTGAATCAAAAGGAATCAAAACTTCTTTGGAAGAGATTAAAGAAAATCTCGCTTCCAGAGACAATAAAGATGCTAACAGAGCATCCGATCCTTTAAAGAAAGCAGAAGATGCTATCGAGATTGATACATCAGAATTAACATTTGAAGAACAGGTATCAAAAATAAAAGAACAAATCAGGCAAATTTTGCCTGAACATTAAATTTTAACCTTATCCCACTTCTGAAAGTCAGTTGTGAGGTAAACCATGAACAAAATAAGTAATGACCGAAGAATTAAACAAACAAGAAACCGAGCAAGAAGAAGTAGCTACAGAAACCGTAGAAGAAACTGAAACTCCGGAAACTGAAGAAGAAACAACAGCTGAAACTACAGAAGACACAGCTGAAGAAGTAGAAGAAACTACCGAAGAAGAGAACAACGAAGAAGTTCTTACACACGTATTTACCGGAGAAGTTGATGGTGAAGTATACACCTACGATCAGCTTGATACTGCATCAGATGAATATTCTGATGACGAGTTTAATGAAATGATGGGCATGTATGAGAATACGCTCAATCAGATTGAAGAAAAAGAAATTATTACCGGTAGAGTAGCTTCTATTGATGAGAAATATGTTGTCATCGATATTGGTTTCAAATCTGAAGGTATCATCGCGGCAAATGAGTTCCCATCAACTATTCTTGAGAATATGGGACCGGGCGATGAAGTAGACGTATTCCTTGATCGTGTTGAAGACAAAGATGGTCAGTTAATTTTATCTCGTCGTAAAGCGGATATACTTCAGGCGTGGGAGAAAATTGAATCTGCTCACGAAACTCAGGAAGTTATCGAAGGATACATCAAGAGAAGAATTAAAGGTGGTATGGTTGTAGATGTATTTGGCATCGACGCTTTCTTACCGGGTTCACAAATTGATGTTCGTCCCGTTAGAGATTTCGACGCTTACGTTGGCAGAACCATGGAATTTGCTGTTGTTAAATTAAACATGGCTGCAGAAAACGTGGTTGTTTCTCACAGAGCGCTTATTGAAAGTGATCTTGAAGAGCAAAGAGAGCAAATTCTTGAAACTATCGAAGCCGGTCAGGTTCTTGAAGGTGCTGTTAAAAATATTACTGATTTCGGTGTGTTCATCGATCTTGGTGGTGTTGACGGACTTCTTCACATTACGGACCTATCCTGGGGACGTGTGGACAATCCGAATGAAATCGTACAGCTTGACCAACGCATGAACGTTGCAGTTATCGACTTTGACGAGAAGAGCAAGCGTGTTTCTCTTGGATTGAAGCAATTGCAACCGCATCCGTGGGAGGAAATTCATGCCAAGTATCCTGAAGATATGAAAGTTCAGGGTCGTGTGGTTTCTATCGCCGATTACGGAGCATTTATTGAGCTTGAAAAAGGTGTTGAAGGATTGATTCACATCAGTGAAATGTCTTGGACACAGCACATCAAACACCCATCGCAATTAGTACAAAAAGATGATGTGGTTGAATGCGTGGTTCTTAACATTAATGAAGACGAGAAGAAAATTTCTCTTGGTGTTAAGCAATTAACCAACGATCCATGGGCAGACATTCTTGAAAGATTCCCTGTTGGATCTAAGCAAAAAGGTGTAATCAGAAATCTTACCAACTTTGGAGTATTCGTTGAGCTTGAGCCGGGAATTGATGGCTTGATTCACGTTTCTGACCTAAGCTGGGATGACAATGTTGAGCACCCGAATGAAGTAGTTGACAAAGATCAGGAAATCGAAGTGGTAATTCTTGGTGTTGATTTCGACAACCGAAGAATTACACTTGGTCACAAGCAGGTTCAGGAAAATCCATGGAAGCAATATGCAACTGAGTATGCTCCGGGAACAGACGTTGAAGGCGAAGTTGTTAAAACAACAGCAAAAGGTGCTTTTGTAAAACTTCCGCTGGGCGTTGATGCATTCCTGAATTACAGCAAAGCTGTCGAGCCTGAGTTTAAAGAAGGCGATAAAGTGGAAGCTTTTGTTCTTGACTTCAACGAAGAAGCTAAGAACATTACGTTAAGTCAGCTTGACAAAGATCAGAAGAAAGCCGAAGCGGCTAAGAAGAAGATTCAGGAAGGTGATGTTGAAACCGGAGCGCCAACGCTCGGTGAGATGTCAGGTCTTGGAGCTTTAAAAGATCAAATGGAAGCAGAAGAAAAAGCTGCTGCTGAAAAAGCTAAAAAATCTGACGAAGAATAATCACTTCTGATTGATTAAAAACATTGAAACCCGCTTGTGAAAACAGGCGGGTTTTTTTTGTGTGAATAGAATTAGGTTTTGCCACTAAATCTCGAAAGCACGGAATTTGAAGAGCTGTTACAATTAAGTGAATATGTAGTACAATCTTGTTCCGCACCTCAGGTGCGAAACGCCCTTGGGAAGCTCCGCTTCCAGTAACCCTACCGTTAACATATCAATTCCAATAAGCTCTTCCAACCCTACATAATTACGTGCTAATGAATACCTCCAATCAATAATGTTATCTACGAACACTGCTTTTACAGAATTGTGATGAATGAATTCAATTTTCTGAGGCATCATTTCAGAACTGCTTATTTGTTTTGGATGAAATCACTCTTGCCGGACTTCAAGAATTAATCAATACTTCTAATTTCAATAAGAACTTTATTATTCATATCTAAAAAATAAATAATATGATAAATAGTATTTAACTTGCCATTCGAGTCAGTAACCCATTCGGTCTTACAGCCACTAATAAACATTTCATCAGAGTTGGATGAGTCTTTATAAGAATCGATAAGTATGTCATAAAAGTAAGATACACTGTCGGTCTCAGAGGGGTAAAACTCTTGCCAGTCTATACGCATATACCTGTCTGAATAGCCTTCACATATCAAGTTGTCATTCCATGAATCTAAGTTTACGTTTGTTAAGTTTGATAATTTATAGCTGGTGATAATGTAAATATTTTTAGTACCTATGAGTGTTTTGGATACTAATTCAATTTCATCTGGTATTTTTTGCTCTCTTACGTAATCACATGATATAATCAACAGAAAAAACGTCCACAAATATAGCGTACGAATCGAGGTTAACATTGTTGAATAATTAAAACCCAATACTTATCACCCTATCTACCAATAACCAACCTAAGGCACCTGAACGGTTCCCATAATTTTCTCAACAATATCTTCTGAGCTGATGTCTTCAGCTTCGGCTTCAAAGGTTGGGATTATTCTGTGGCGAAGTACATCCATGGCAATGGTTCTTACATCTTCCGGAGTTACATAAGCCCGGTGTTCCATGAAAGCTTGAGCTCTTGCAGCCAGATTCAGGTTAATGGTTGCTCTTGGCGAGCCTCCGAATCCAATCAGATCTTCCAATTCTTTTAATCCGTAATTAACCGGTTTACGGGTAGCAAATACTAAATCAACAATATACTTCTCGACCTTTTCATCCATGTAAATATCGTTGATTACTTTTCGTGCTTCCATGATTTTTTCCGTAGTGACTACCGTATCAAGTGTAGGCTTCGCTCCGGTTCTGGCCATTCGGCGCATAATTTCCATTTCTTCGGTTTCAGTCGGATAACCGATTTTCAACTTCAGCATAAACCTGTCCACCTGAGCTTCGGGAAGCGGATACGTTCCTTCCTGCTCAACCGGGTTTTGAGTGGCTAATACTAAGAAAGGCTCTTCCAGTTTAAATGTATTTTCGCCAATGGTAACCTGCTTTTCCTGCATGGCTTCAAGAAGTGCACTTTGGACCTTAGCCGGAGAACGGTTGATCTCATCCGCTAAAATAATATTCGCGAAAATCGGTCCCTTTTTAACGAGAAATTCGGCTTCTTTCTGATTGTAGATCAACGTACCAATCAAATCTGCGGGAAGTAAATCAGGAGTAAACTGAATGCGCTGAAATTCGGTATTCAAAACAGTAGCCAAAGACGAAACGGTCAATGTTTTTGCCAATCCCGGAACACCCTCCAGCAAAACGTGTCCGTTGGTGAGTAATCCAACCAATAATCGATCAATCATATATTGCTGACCAATGATTACCTTATCCAGTTCTGCTCTGATATCTTCTATAAAAGCGCTGCTCTTCTCAATTTTTTCTCCAAGCGCCTGCATATCTACTGTAATTTCACTCATTATTTTCTAATTCCGTTATAATTTTCCTGATGATATGGTTAATTTCTCGCCTTCCAAAAAGCCACCAACCAAAATACATGGATCTTTTACAATCTTTTTTACTGGGACTTCTTCAGGGACTTACCGAATTTTTACCCATCAGTAGCTCGGGTCACCTTGCTCTGGGTAAATATTTCCTCGGGGAAAATAATGAAGCCGGACTAACTTTTGAAATCGTAGTTCACTTTGGTACACTTTGCAGTATTCTGATTTACTACCGAACCATAATTGGTGATTTGCTGAAATCCGGAACCAGTTTTTTAATGGCTCCCAAGCAGAAAAAAGATGATCCAAAGGTAAAAACCATTCTGTTTATTCTGGTGAGTATGATTCCTGCGTTCATTGTGGGTTTTACACTGAAAGACAGCGTGGAATCTATTTTCGACAGTCCGTTTTTAGTTTGCATTATGCTGATTGTGACCGGAGCTATTTTATTTCTCACAAAGTTCGCCAAAGAAAAGGACGGTAAAGTTACTTTAGGCAAAAGTTTAGTGATTGGGGTTGCTCAGGCTTTTGCGATGATTCCGGGAATCAGTCGCTCGGGCTCAACTATTTCTGCTGCGCTTTATTTCGGAGTGGACAGAGAAGAAGCAGCCAATTTTTCATTTCTGATGGTTATTCCGGTGATTGGCGGAGCGATGTTACTTCAGATTTTAGATTTGATAGAAATGGGAGTTGACGCTTTTCAAATTCAAAGCTTATTAGTTGGCTTTTTAACCGCTTTTATTTCAGGTTATTACGCACTCAAGTATTTGATTGTGATCCTCAAAAAGAAAGGTTTCCACTACTTTGCATACTATTGCTGGTTAATTGGTGGGGCAGGATTAATTTATTTCTGGATTTAAAAAATTATCGGTGTTTTAATCTTGAAGCCCGAATCAAATAGTGCTACATTTAGTCCGCAAATTCAAAGGGTAATATGATCGTTTATATATTTATCATGTTGGCTGTTTTAGCCATCGCATCTGCTCTTGCCATGGTCATTAATAAGAATGTGGTAAACAGCGCACTTTTTCTTGTAATTAATATGGTTTCTCTGGCAGGAATTTATTTGCTGCTACAGGCACAATTCCTAGCCGTAATCCAAATTCTTGTGTATGCAGGGGCTATCATGGTTCTGTTTTTATTTGTGATTATGCTTCTTAATGTTGAGGATGAAGAAAAGCTGTTCGATAAATTCAGAGTAAAATATTTTCTGGCCTTCATACTCGGCGCTGCTGTAGTTGGACAAATTTTTTACAGTATTGCAGGCGTTTCTGATTTTCTACCCGAAATTTCATCGGCGATGAGTGAAGTTGGTACCGTAGAAGCCGCAGGAGATGTTCTTTACACAAAATATTTATTGCCGTTTGAAATGACTGCTATTCTGTTAACAGCGGCAGTAGTTGGAGCGTTGATGGTTGCTCAGTTCAAAATCAAAAAAGGATAGGAGAATGTTAGAGATTGATTGGTTATTAGCAGTTAGTGCTATCATGTTTTCGATTGGGATTATCGGTGTGCTTATCCGCCGAAATGCCGTTGTTATTTTTATGTGTGTGGAATTAATGCTGAATGCAGTGAATTTATCGTTGGTTTCTTTTAGCAGTTTTCACGGCAATATTGACGGACAGATCTTTGTATTCTTTGCTTTGGCAGTTGCTGCAGCAGAAGCGGTTGTGGGATTAGCAATTATTATTGCCATCTTCCGAAATAATCTAACGGTTGATGTAGGTGAGATAAACTTACTTCGCTGGTAGGATTTAACCACGGAGAACGCAGAGGAAAAAATAAACTCTAAGTCTTTTGTGGTTTAAAATGATTTTTAATTAAGCTTTCACTCCAAAAGAGTGAAAGCTTTTTTTGTATTATTATCCAACTAAAATCAACTTTACGATTAAGTATGAAAAAATCTCTATTATTTATTCTGATCTCATTTCTATTCCTGCCAAATCTCTTTTCTCAGCATCAGGATTACAAATCCCCATACGCCGGTGAAGAAAAAAGAGCGATAAAATCTTTGTCTGATTCAGATATTGAGGCTTTACTGAACGGCAAAGGATGGGGTTTTGCTAAAGTAGCTGAATTGAACGGTGTTCCCGGGCCAATGCATATTCTCGAAATGAAGGAAGATATTTCGCTGACAGCTAAGCAAGAAGAAAGGATTACAGAAATTTATAATAAGATGAAGAGTAAAGCAGTGGAATTAGGTGAAGAATATGTTTCCCTTGAAAAAGAGCTGAATAAATTATTTAAAGAAAGAAAAATAAACGCAAAAAGTTTACGGTATTATGTGCCAAGAATCGGTTCGATAAGATCACAATTAAGATTTGTACACCTCAATGCTCATTTAGAAGCTTTACCTATTCTGACTGAAGCTCAAGTTCAGAAATACAACGAACTCAGAGGGTACGGGTCAGGAGATCCATGCAAAAATATTCCTGAGGGTCATAATCCCGAAATGTGGAAAAAGCATAATAATTGTAATTAATAGATTATCTGATCAAGAAGCTTTCATTCTAAAAGAGTGAAAGCTTTTTTGTTTTTTAGGGTTTTATGAATGGCTAAACCACCTTCAAAATAAATTAAAACATAGCATTATCTATTAGCCATGCTTTTGATATATACCAAAAATAAAATCGGAAGAATTTTCTGATAAATATTCATCTTCTAATGAAAACAATTTTTCTAAGATTAGATTCTTTTCTGTATCCAGGTTTACAAAATGATGAGATATGTCTTTTAATGCGCTCATAAGTATATTCCCTCCATATGGTTTTTCAATAACCGTATGAAAATTTGAATGAATAGCCGGTAAAATGCTCGCGGAATCTACACATTCCGAAGGGTCTGCGATAAACATCCTCAAAATGCCTGATCCATAATATTTCTTTTTTAACAAATTTGATTTATATCGGCTTCTATATTTCTTAGGTATTATTTCCAAAGCCTCATTAATTTTTGCAATCTGATGCTTTGGAAATTGTAATCTGGTTGCACCTACATATTCATTAATTACCAATAGTCCGTTTGGTTTTAAGCTGTTTTTAATTGTTGTTCCTATAAAGCTTTCTATATTATCAAAGTGGTGCAGAGATGCATGGAAAAAAACGACATCAAAATGCTCTTTGATCATGTTATAATCATTAAAATCTGCACAAACAAACTCTATGTTTTTTAGATTTAATTCATTTGCTTTTGCCTCAGCTTCTAACATTCTATCTTTTGCAATATCAACACATATAATTTTTTCGAAATTTGAATATTTGGCTAATTCTATCTCATGTTGACTAAAACCACTGCCTAAAGATATTAGCCTTAATCCTTTTCTGTTTTGTAGATAATTCTCTACAAAGTAAGTTTTATAATTAGTATCCGTATTTCCTGTAATTAGCAGGTTCCAACGTTCCTTAACTTTAGGAACAATCCACCAATCCGCGCTTGCATAATCTAATTGGTTGAAGGTCCTCATAGTCCTATCTATTCCAGATATCTTTAGTTTAGATAAAAGAAATCCTAATCCTCTTTGTTTTAACTTATGTATAACATCAATTATATCATCTATAGTTAAGATTCTTTTCATCTGTTATATTTGCTTTTTTAAATCTGAGTTCAAGTAATAAGCGCAACACGAATAAATAACCCGGAGATATAGAAGAAACATAATAATTGTTCGGAATAGATTTTTGACTTCAGAATACTTTAATTTGGCTGATAATTAAACACACTACTATGCGAAACAAACTGAGCATTTTACTTCTGTCTTTTATTGTGCTGATGGCATGCGCTTCCTCAGAAAAATATCTGCAGAAGGGACAGTATGAAAAGGCGATTGATAAATCCATCAGCAAACTCAAAAAAGATCCCGGTAATGAGAAAGAGCTGTATGTTTTGAAAGAAGCGTATGGAAAAGCTCAGGATTTTGATAAGGATCGTATTGACTTTCTGGAAAAAGAGGGAAGGGAAGAAAACTACGTGGAGATTTATGATTTGTACGTTCGATTAGATCGTCGTCAGGATAAATTAAAAACACTCCCGAGTTCAGTGCTGAGAGAATTTACTCTCGTTGATTATGATGACAAGTTAATCGCATCAAAAGAACAGGCCGCCGAAAATTCTTATCAGGCGGGACTTGATTATCTGGAACGGGGAGGGAGATTAAATGCCCGAAGAGCTTATGATGAGTTTCAAATTGTGAAAAGCATTTATGACAATTATAAAGATGTGAATTCCAAATTAAACGAGGCTCGTTATTTAGGAACCAATCAGATCTTGTTTGTGATTGAAAACAATTCTGAATCTGTATTACCTGAGCGGTTCGATGATCAACTAAGACAAATTGGAGTTGCGGATTTGAATAGTGAATGGGCAGAGTACAGTGTGTATGAAGATGAGGATGTTGATTACGATTATTTTGTGGTGTTGAACATTCGGGACATTCTTGTTTCTCCTGAGCAGGTTACTAATGAGAAATACACTGATGAGAAAGAAATTCAGGACGGCACAAAATATGTGCTGGACGAAAACGGAAATGTAAAAAAAGACTCGTTAGGCAATGACATCCGTGAGCCAAACTTCATTACAGTAGAAGCGGAAATAACAGAAACCATTCAAAGCAAAGACGCTTTTGTTGGTGGAATTGTAGAGTTTATAAATCTGCGAACCGATCAATTAGAGAAAAGAGAGGACATTTCGGTAACCGCTGTTTTTGAGCATCTTTCTGCGAGTTATACCGGGGATGAAAGAGCGCTAAGTAATAAATCGAAGAAGATTGTAAAAGTTGATCGCATTCCTTTTCCAAACAGTGAAGCCATGCTGATGGATGCTTCCGAGTTGCTCAAAGACAAAACAAAAGATTTAATTTACAGGAACAGAGGGCTGCTCAGCTCAGCACGTCAATGATCAATGTTTCAATTATCAATTAAGAATGTTGGAAATTGATAATTGAAACATTCTTAATTGAAGCCATTTATGCGTTAGAACATATATCCTGAAGTAAAATAAATTCCGATTCCTTCTTCAGAAAAGCCTATATCGGTTCTGAAAATAAAATCAGGGGTAAAAAATGAACTTGTTCCACCAATTCCGCCGGAAAATTTTATATCAGAAGTAAAATCAGAAAAGGAAATCCCATTCGGATAAGTTCTGCCTATATCAAAGAAAATAGTTCCGCCGAATTCCCCTTCGATTGCATCAATTTTAAAGAGCCAGGTTCTAAGTTCAGTATTTAACAAAACCACATTATCATCCAGAAACCGGCGAAGAGGATATCCCCTCATGGTTTCTTCATTACCTGCAAAAGCCAGTTTCCAGTAAGGGGTGTCGCCGGCCGTTTGTTTAGTGTACAATCGATTTGCCCAGGTAACTTTTTTGAAAAGATTGAAAGAGAAATATTGTCTCGCATCAAACCTGAAGATGTAGGAATTGAATGAGCTGCCCCACCAGGTTTGTCCCGCTTCAAAATTACTTTCTACATAATTACCGGCGGTTGGACGGAATTCATCATTACGATTTTCCCAGATAAAACCTGTGCCTATATTTAAAGTTCGCCCACCCTGAACGCCCAGAGGCTGCTCCTGAGTAATTAAATTGGATGCATTGTTATCAAAAGGAGTTTGGTAGTCAAAGTTGATTATTGCAAGAGCATCCAGATTATTTTGGGATGACTTCCGAACGGGTATTCTAAGTTCTGCATTTGCTCCTACAGAAAAGGAATTGAAACTGTATAAATCAGTGGAGGCATTGAAAGAATCGTCAATTTTCTGATAGTTCCCGATTCCGAAATAGTTATTCCGCAAAAAACGGGACAAGATAAACACGGTTGAAAGTCGGTTTTTAGTTCCGAAAGCCTGCGGTTTATCACGTTCAATATAAAATGATAATAATCCTTTGGTAGAAGCCACGCCCACAATTCTGTTGAGAGAATAAAATGGTTCTATTTCCTCTTTGTAATGAAAACGTTGAAGAAGTCCGCCTCCTATAAATCCCAAATCAGATTTATAAGATAATGCCGGAAAGAAAGCAGTTTTAACTGAATCAGTGGTTACCGATTCCTGATTTTGAGCCTGAACTTCCGGGAAATAAAAAAGGAGCAGTAAAACCGCTCCTTTAAAAATGTACTTGGTGGTTTTGATCACTTAAATAAACAAGTATGTAACGATTAAATATATCGGCACTAAGATACCAAATGACCACAACATATATGCTCCGAAAGTAGGCATTTTAACTCCGCTTTGTTCGGCAATGGACTTCACCATGAAGTTTGGAGCATTACCGATATATGTAAGTGCGCCAAAGAATACAGCACCTGCAGAGATTGCGACAAGCGTTTCAGACATTCCGCCCATAAGTGCCTGGGCATCTCCACCTGCAGCATTAAAGAACACTAAATAAGTTGGTGCGTTATCAAGAAAAGCAGAAAGCAAACCCGTAATCCAGAAAAACATTTCGTTGATTGGATCTCCGCCTTCTGTAAAAACAGCATCATTTACGAATTGTAAAGCTCCTTGTCCATTGTTAGCCGCTTTCAACATCGCAATGGGCGCAATTATGGTGATGAAAATTCCGGCAAATAATTTTCCTACTTCCTGAATCGGGAACCAGTTGAATCCATTTGCAGCACGACTCTCTTTGGAAGTAAAATGCCAGCTTGCCCATGCAAGTAAAAGTAGTGCAATGTCTCGAATCAAATTCTGATAAGTAACATGTACATGATAAACTTCAAACTCACCAATTTTTACGATTCCTGAGAAAAGTACAGCGCCAACAACACCCAAAAGAAGAATCAGATTAAATCCACCCTCGATTCCTAAAGGTTCAGATCCGTCATCTTTTGGAGGAGTGTTTGTTTCTTTTTTGTAGAGCGCTTTATCCCAGAAATAATAAAGTACTAAAAGGATAGCTGCTACAAATAGCATCTCCCAAAACAGGTTGGTTGTAGTCCAGAAGAAATCCACTCCCTGAAGGAAACCTAAGAATAGTGGTGGATCACCGAGTGGCGTTAACGAACCACCTACGTTTGCAACTAAAAAGATAAAGAAGACAACCATATGTACTTTCTTTTCCCGCCACGCATTTGCACGGAGCATCGGGCGGATTAAAAGCATGGCTGCACCGGTTGTTCCCATCCAGCTTGCCAGAATCGTACCTATCAGTAATAAACCGGTATTAACTTCGGGTGTACCTTTCAAATATCCTTTAATTCTTACACCACCTGAAACCGTAAAGAGTGCAAACAAAAGAATAATAAAAGGAAAATATTCTAACAGATAAGCATGTAACACTTCATAGAGTGTCTTATCAAATCCAAAAGTGATAATCATAGGTATTAGCAGAGAAAACGCCCAAGCCGCAGATATTTTACCAAAATGATGATGCCAAAAATCTTCAGCAACTAATGGAAAAATAGCAATTGAGAGCAATATTCCGGCAAAAGGAATCACCCAAATTAGCCCAAGGTTACTTCCATCGATACCATGAGAAGAACCTTCAGCTGCAAAAGCTAACGTTGAGAAGAGAAACAGAAACAGGGGAGTAAGAAAAACTTTAGCTCCGGTTAGTATATTTTTTTTAGTCACTTTAAAAAATTTTTGATTTTTAAACGCGGTTAAAATAACAGTTGAATAAACACTTCAAAAGGATAAGCATTCCGTTAGAAAGATTTTCCGTAAAAAAAATGTAAACAAAATCTGAAAAGCCCGAACTTTTACACGAAAATAAGCTTTACCTTCCTTCAGTTTTTTGTATCTTTGCCAACCGTAAAAGCCAAAGGCTACGGTTTTGGGTCTTAATTCTAAAAAAAGTTAAATGGAATCCGCTACGGCGCTGTTTTCTCTCATTATTGCTCTTCCCCTTGTGGGCTTTCTGATCAACGGGATCACCGGATTATTCGTAGAAAGCTACCGAAATAAAAAACAGCTTATCGGCATCATTGCTAATACAATGGTTTTTATACCATTTGTAATAGCCGTGTATTTCTTCATGAATATGAATGCCGGGTCTGAAGCTCTGGTTTATAAACTGTTTACCTGGATAGAAGTAGGCACTTTCAGCGTAGATATTGCCTACCGGGTTGACCAACTTTCTATCATGATGACCATGGTAGTTACCGGGGTTGGTTTTTTAATCCATCTCTATTCGATGGGTTACATGTCGCATGATAACGGATACTGGAAGTTTTTTGCCTATCTGAACTTGTTCATCTTTGCGATGTTGAATCTGGTTCTTGGAAACAATTTGCTACTGCTTTTCTTGGGATGGGAAGGAGTAGGAGTTTGTTCTTATTTGCTGATCGGTTTCTGGTACACCGATATGGCGAAATCAGATGCAGCCAAAAAAGCTTTTATTTACAATAGAATCGGTGATTTCGCATTTTTGATTGCAATGTTCATGATTTTCCAAACGGTTGGAAGTTTGAATTTTGATGTGATTCTTGGAAATCTTGACAGTTTCACCGAAGGATACACCGTTGCAATCGGACTTCTGATGTTTGTTGGAGCAACAGGTAAAAGTGCTCAGATTCCATTATTTGTTTGGTTGCCGGATGCGATGGCGGGACCGACACCTGTATCTGCACTTATTCACGCAGCTACCATGGTAACTTCAGGTATTTATCTGATTTCCAGAATGTCACCCATGTATGTGATGATTCCTGAAGTGATGATGATTATTGCAGTAATCGGAGCATTAACAGCAATAGTTGCAGCTACCATTGCAATCACTCAGAACGATATAAAAGGGGTGCTCGCATATTCAACGGTTTCTCAGTTGGGTTACATGTTTTTGGCATTGGGTGCAGGTGGATTTACCGCAGCAATGTTTCATGTATTAACTCACGCCTTTTTCAAAGCATGTTTATTCCTCGGCTCAGGTTCTGTAATTCACGCCATGGAACATGTGGAGCACGGATTGCATGACGAGGGGAAAGATGTCCATTTTGATCCTCAGGACATGAGAAATATGGGCGGATTACGTGAATACATGCCTTCGACCTACAAAACATTTTTAATTTCCACGATTGCGATTGCAGGTTTTCCGTTACTATCGGGATTCTTCTCTAAAGACGAAATTTTAGCATTTACCATGAATGCCGGATTTGTTGAAGGCGGAAGTTGGGTTTATATGATGCTTTGGGGAGTTGGAATTATCACCGCTTTCCTTACTGCATTCTACATGTTCCGTTTAACGCTCTCAACTTTCCATGGATCATTCAAACTTCCGCAGAAAATTAAAGAAGCCGTTGGTGCTGAGAAATTTCTTCATGAAAGTCCCTGGAATATGACGGTGCCGTTATGGGTACTGGCTGTTCTTGCTATCTTCGGTGGATATCTCGGAGTTCCAAACTTCATCGCAGAGACCTTTACCGGTGAACCTGCACACATCAATTTACTGCACGACTGGTTGTACAACATCAATGCGGATTACGGATTGGTGTTAGGAAAAGGATTTAAGTGGATACTTCTTGCGGCGTCAGTTGTTGTGGCAGTATCGGGAATCTGGCTGGCTTTCAGGATGTATAACAATGATCAGCAGGAAGAATCGGATGCAGCTATTGCTTCAAGATTTGGTGGATTGTACAGTGTTTGGAAAGACAAGTACAATTTAGATGATGTGTATGAAGGTTTGGTAGCAAATCCGGCTGTTAAATTTTCTGATAAAGTGTTAGCAGTATTCGATATGAAAGTCGTGGACGGCTTTGTGAATTTTATAGCCGGAACGGTTCGCTTGTTCGGAAGCCTTTTCCGATATCTGCAAACCGGTGTTGTTTCTAACTATGCGTTGGCGTTCGTGATTGGAGTGATCGTCATTCTGTATTTAATGATTATGTAATTCTTTATAGCCTTGATGGAACTACTTTTAAATATCACGATTTACCTTCCGCTTTTAGGAATTCCTTTGATTCTTGCATTCAGGAATGACAATGCCAAAAAGTGGACGGCGCTTTTAGTTACTACAGCGACATTTGTTATTTCGCTTCCGCTGATGTTCAATTTTGATGTGGTTAATTCAGGAACGGCTCAGTTCTTAACGGAAGGAAGCAGAATCACCAACAATCTGGACATTAAATATCTGGTTGGATTAGATGGATTGAGTTTGTTGCTTTTCATGCTGACAACTTTCATGGGGCCGATTGTGATTCTGTCTTCATGGGAATCGGTGAAAAAGCACTTGAGCGGATATCTTTCTATGCTATTATTGCTTCAGACAGCCTCTCTTGGAGTTTTTGCATCGCTTGATTTATTGGTTTTCTACGTATTCTTCGAGCTTTCACTAATCCCAATGTACTTCCTGATTGGAATTTGGGGTGGAAGCGACCGAATCAGAGCTACACTTAAGTTCTTCATCTACACATTAGTCGGATCACTAATCATGTTGGTTGGTTTGATCTACGTGGGTTATGATGCCGGCGCTTTGATGAACGGCGCCACTTTCACGCTCGATTGGAGATTCTTATCAAGCAGTGCTTACCAAATCGGACTTGAAGAACAAACGTATTTATTCCTCGCTTTTGCGCTCGCATTCTGTATCAAGGTTCCATTATTCCCATTCCATACCTGGTTGCCTTATGCGCATACCGAGGCTCCAACCGCTGGATCCGTTGTGCTTGCTGCCATCATGTTGAAGATGGGAACGTATGGTTTGGTAAGAGTTTGTATGCCGATTTTCCCGAACGCTTTTATGGAATTTGCTCCTTACATGGCAACGCTCGCTGTTATTGGAATTATCTATGGTGCATTGGTAGCGATGGTGCAGAAAGACGTGAAGAAATTGGTGGCATATTCATCCGTGAGTCACTTAGGATTTGTAGTACTTGGGATTTTTGCACTAAACACAGTTGCTGTTCAGGGTGCCATCATTCAGATGATCAATCACGGACTTTCAACCGGAGCATTATTCCTTATTGTTGGAATGATTTATGATCGTCGCCACACCAGAATGATCAAAGACTTTGGCGGAATTGCTAAAAAAGTTCCGGTATTCACAGTGATGTTCATGATTGCAACTTTTGCATCCATCGGACTTCCGGGACTG
This sequence comes from Balneola sp., assembly GCA_965267565.1. Lineage (GTDB taxonomy): Bacteria > Bacteroidota > Rhodothermia > Balneolales > Balneolaceae > Balneola. Next base: position 953,916 of record OZ254085.1, on the reverse strand, counting down.
AACGGTTTTATTGGTGAGTTTTTGATATTGAATGGATCTTTCTTCTCTGAACTGTACAATAATAAAGTGTATGCAATTCTTGCAGCATCAGGAGTTATTCTTGCCGCAGTTTACATGTTATGGATGTTCCAGCGCGTGATGTTTGGTCCGCTTGATAATCCCGAAAATGAAAAGCTGGTTGATTTGAATGCTCGCGAAATCGGATTATTAGTTCCGTTAATGATTTTCATGTTCTGGATTGGAATTCACCCAATTGATTTCACCAAGTATTCTGAAAATCAGGTAACCGAGCTCATCATCAACACCAAAGAAAAGAGTGTCGCAGTGCTTGAGAATACAAGCAGAGAAGAGCTGCCTGATTGGACGGCATCTTTTTACGGAATTGAACAAGAAGGCGAATCTTTAATGGTATCAAACAAATAAGTTATGACACCGCTATCGCAACAGGAAATTGAAAAAGCACTTGAATCACTCGATGGATGGAAATTCAGCGATGACAAGATCGGTAAAGAATTTCAGTTTGGTGATTTTAAAGAAGCTTTAGGGTTTATCGTTCAGGTTGGAATTGAAGCAGAGAAATTGGTTCATCATCCGGAGCTGTTCAATGTGTACAATACGGTAAAGATCGAACTTAGTACGCATGATGCCGGAGACAAGGTAACCCAAAATGATATTGATCTCGCAAAAGCGATAGAAAGTATATAAAACTACGAGAATGGATTATTTAGCTGATTTACAAGCTTTTTTACCGGGTGTGATTACTGCAGTGGCAGGATTGATTGTAATTACGATCGAAGCACTTAAATCCGGTCATAAATCTGCATATTGGGTTACGGCATTGTCATTGATTGCAGCTCTTTATTTTTCTATTCAGGCACTTGGTCAGCCTATGATGGAAGCTTTTTCCGGAATGTTGGTGTACGGCGGAACCGCTGCCTTCGGAAACGTAATCATTCTCATTGGAACGCTATTCTGCGTGTTTCTTTCCAGCGATTACTTGCGCGACATCGATCATGAATACAATGAAGTGTATGGAATGATCTTGTTTGCAACCTCCGGGATGATCTGTCTGGCAGGAGCTAATGATTTAATATCTCTTTTCCTCGGATTGGAAACCATGTCGATCTGTTTATATGTGCTTGCAGGCCTGATCAAAAATGAAAAAGAGGGAGCCGAAGGTGCATTGAAATATTTCCTGCTTGGAGCTTTTTCTACCGGATTTTTACTCTACGGTGCAGCTTTACTTTACGGAGCAACAGGGACTACAAGTCTGCCGGGAATTGGCGCAGCAGCAAGTGGTGATTTACTATTTATAGCCGGAGCAGGATTATTATTGATCGGATTTTTATTCAAAGTTTCTGCTGTTCCATTCCATATGTGGACACCGGATGTGTATCAAGCTACGCCAACTACGTTGACTGCTTATATGGCAACGGCTTCTAAAGCAGCTACTTTCATGGCAATGATCTTAGTGCTTTCAAGAGCGCTTCCTTTTGTGGAAGGAATGGATTGGCAAACGGTGTTATCTGTAGTTGCTATCGTTACCATGATTTTCGGTAATATTATTGCGCTGGTTCAGGATAACATTAAGAGAATGTTGGCTTATTCGAGTATTGCTCACGCCGGTTATGCATTGGTTGGTTTAGCTGCCGGAACAGGAGAGGGATATGATGCAGTAGCGTTCTATTTATTCGCCTATACCATCATGAATGTTGGGGCATTTGGTGTTGTAGCTTATTATGAGAGAAACAAAGGACTCGACTTTTCAGATGTAAACAATCTCGCCGGACTTGGTTTCAAAAAACCAATGATGGGCGTGATGCTTTCGCTTTTCTTATTTTCATTAGCAGGAATTCCTCCATTCGTTGGATTCGTTGGAAAGTACTACGTGTTCGCAGCTGCCATTAACGCCAATATGGTTCCTTTAGCTATAGTTGGTGTGCTTGCCAGTGCAGCCAGTGTGTATTATTACTTGCGTGTGATGGTTTATCTGTACTTCCGCGAAGCGCATAAAGAAGTAGAGCTATTCGACGCTTCTTTCCTTTACAAAGGAGCTTTAGTAATTCTTGCCGTGCTTACCGTGTACTATGGCATTGAGCCTGTTCTGCCAACTGGTGGATTGATGGATTTGCTAGCTGCTTTTTAGTTTTTAGATCAAGCTAATTTCTGTAGAAATAGTTTTTTTAGATGTTTCAATGTAAAGACGACCATGTGATGGTTCAGCGGCTATTAGTATGACGCTTAAAAAAATAAATGAATTAATAATTGATCAGGAGATTGATTGGAAAGGTCTTGCGAGTTCTGCCCAAGAATCTTTTTCCAATGGAATTTTGGAGCTTATAGAAGAAGGTGAGCTTACAGAAAGTAAAGAGGATTATAAAATTGAACTCGAAAGAATGTCCCTGAATTTTCTTGATTCACAACTTGGAATACCAAATCTATCTTTCAACTACTCAATATATTTTGAAGAAGAAGTTATAGGTTACTACCAATCAATATGGGATTTAGATTTTAAGGAACTGGATGATTTTTTAGTATTGTATTGATCGTTAGATTTATATGAAATTTTTTGAATTAGTATCATTGCACACCAATCAATAAACCAGTATATTCAATGCTCTCTGTTTTTCGGGCAAAGTGCCGGAAAGACTGTTTTCACGAAGAAAACAACCAAAGACAAAACACATATCAATGAGTAAGAATTATTACGAATTCACTTATATCATAAATCCCGTTTTAGACGAGGATAAGTTTTCCGCTGTAGTAGATAAAGTGAATGATTTAGTAAAAAAGCACGGCGGAGAAGTTGATGAAGTTGACGAGTGGGGCTTACGTCAGTTTGCCTACGAAGTGGATGGAAAACGCAACGGTTTCTATGTAAACATGTATTTTGATGCACCGACTGATGCAATTGCAAAGATCGAACGTGCATTGAGAATCGATGATGACGTCCTGAGATACCTGACGTTGAAATACGATGCTAAAATGCTTCGTCACAGAGAGCTTCAGAAGAAAAATGAAGTTCCGAGCATCTTCAACCTTGAAGAAGACGAAGAAAATTCAACCGAAGACGACGATTAATAACCTCATCAACCTTAAAGATTTTTAGTTATGATTAAGAATCCATCACACCCAAAAAAGAGCGTTCGTAAAATCAAAGAGTGTAAGTTCACTCAGGCGGGCGTAGAATATATTGATTATAAAGACGTGGAAACGTTACAGCGTTTCACGAACGACCAAGGTAAAATTTTACCACGTCGTGTAACAGGAACAAGCGCAAAACATCAGCGACAGTTGAATACAGCTATTAAAAGAGCTCGTTTTCTCAGCCTGATGCCATACGTTGCCGAAAACCTAAGATAAGAGATTACAGAACTATGAAAGTTATTCTAAAAGAAGACGTAGAAAAGTTAGGACAAGCCGGTGAGCTTGTAGATGTAAAAGACGGATACGGACGTAATTATCTTATTCCTCAGGCAAAAGCAGTATTGGCTACTAAAAGCACAATTGCTGAGCTTGAACTTAGAATGAGACAAGCGGCAGCTCGTGCAGAATTGACAGTTAAAGAAGCTAAAGAGCTTGCTAAAACGCTGGAAATTACTTCTGTTACTATCCCTGTTACCACAGGCGAAGACGACAAAATTCACGGAACAGTTACCAACGTACAAATTGCTGATGCACTTGCAGAGCGCGACATCCTCGTTGACAGAAGAAATATTAGTATCGACGAAGAAGTTAAAACTCTTGGTGAGTACACAGCTACTGTAAGCCTTGTTGGCGACCTGAATCCAAAAGTTAAGTTCTGGGTAGTTAAAGACGAGTGATATTTATAAGCTCGTTCTGAGAAGTTAAACTTTTTTGATAATTCGGTAGTTTGTAAATGGCTACCTTATCATCAGAAAGTTAAAGACGACCAACCAGAATGAAATTATTTAAAAAAATTACAATGGGAATCATCTTAACGATGCTATTCCCATTTTTTTTATACGCTCAGATTCCCGATCCGGTAAAATTTGACGTAACTGAAATTCCGGAAACGGTAAAAGCAGGAGAAGTTTTTACCATCACGGTTGAAGCATCTATTGAAGGGAAATGGCATTTGTATTCAGTACTGAATGATCCCGATGCCGGACCTTATCCCACTGAATTCTCAGCAAAATCTTCCAATTTTGTTCTTGCCGGTGATGTGGAAGAATCCAAAGCTGACATTGAATTCGATCCCAATTTCGAAGCAGAGTTAGGTTGGCACAGTACCTATGCCAGTTTTACGATTCCGGTTGCTATTAAATCAGAATTGCAAGGAAAACAAACCATAGACATTGAAGCCTTTTATCAGGTATGTGATGATCGGGTTTGTTTACCGCCGAAAAGAAAATCTATCATTGCAGCGGTAGAAGTAACAGGTGTTGCCGATGAGATTTATGAAGGAGCGGTCGGCGGAGTCTCGGCGAACGAGTCAGATTCTGATGAAGTTAAAAAATCAGGATCTGCCGGATTAGGAAGTGATGGAATTTTCTCCTTTCTGTGGATCGCCATTTTAGCCGGCTTTGCTGCTCTTTTGACTCCATGTGTTTTTCCGATGATCCCGCTCACTGTTTCTTATTTCTCAAAACAGGAAGAAGATTCTAAAAAAGGAATTGGCTCAGCGTTGATTTTCGGAGTGGCTATTGTGGCTACATTTACTATTCTGGGAGTGATTCTTGCCGCAGTTCTCGGTGCTTCGGGAGCTCAGAATTTTGCCTCAAATCCATTTGTGAACTTATTTATTGCGATCGTTCTTGTGGGATTTGCTCTGAGCTTATTAGGAATGTATGAGCTCCAGCTTCCGCACCAGCTAACTAATTTTCTGAATAAGAAAAGCAATGAAAGCTCAGGTTTGTTTGGAATTTTATTCATGGCGTTGACCATAAGTGCTGTATCCTTTTCTTGCACCGCACCTTTTGTTGGGGCAGTTTTTACAGCAACGGTGGGTGGTGAATGGTTTTATCCGATTTTAGGGATGATTGGTTTTTCAGCTGCTTTTGCAAGTCCGTTTGTGCTGTTTGCCATGTTTCCAAAATGGTTAGAATCTCTTCCAAAAAGCGGTTCCTGGATGAATGTAGTGAAAGTGCTGCTTGGATTTATAGAATTGGCTGCCGCTTTTAAATTTCTCTCTAATGCAGATTTAGTTTGGGAATGGGGAGTAGTTTCACGTCCGTTAACCATTGCGTTCTGGATTGTAATCTTTTTAATCGCAGGGTTTTACGTTCTCGGTTTTATAACACTGAAACATGAAAGCAAACCTGAGCAGATTTCTACAGGCAGAATGCTATTAGCTATGCCATTTCTGATGTTCAGCTTTTATTTAATTCCGGGATTGCTGGGATCTTCTCTTGGTTTTTGGGATGCCTTTCTTCCACCAAAACAAGTAACAGATGTAAGTTTAGTTGCATCAATCGGTGGAACATCCGGCGGGGCAGCAACTTCAGCAGATGAAGGATGGAGTAAAGATTTTGAGGCTTCCAAAGCAACTGCTATCGAATCAGGAAAACCTATTTTCATTGACTTTACCGGATATACCTGTACCAATTGTCGGGCAATGGAAACCAATGTGTTTCCGCTTGCAGAAGTTCAGGAGCTTTTCGGTGAAATGGAATTGGTGAAATTGTACACCGATGGGGGAAAAGATGCTCAGCAAAATCAAATGATCCAGTTTGAGCTTACGGGAAATATTGCACTTCCTACTTATGTAATTTATGATCCTGAATCAGAAACGGTGATTGATCAGGTGCTTGGATATACTAAAGAGGAAAAATTCACGTCATTTCTAAGGGAAGGTTTGCAGGAATTTCAATCCAGATAGCAGTGAATTAAACAAAGCATGTCATTGCGAGGAAGCTAAATTAGATGTAGTGTTCAAATTGTTATTGACGATGCAATCTCCTTTTAACGAGTCGAGACTATTAAAGGGAGATTGCTTCGGGTATTTGTAACATCAATTAAACAGGTATCCATTATCCCTCGCAATGACGTATTTTATACCGAATTTCCTATATACAATATTCATTAATTTCGGTACGCTGACGGCTCAACATCAAAAAAATAGAATAAAAACCATTATGGCTTCGGCGGTAATGGTTTTGCTGTGTTCAGGAGTTGCTAAAACCCAAAATCTTTCCTCAAGAACTATTTCATTGGATTCTGTTAGTACAGACACTTCCTATTATTTAGCAGATTGGGTGGTTGAAACTTCCATACAAGTTCGTATTGAAAATCAAAGCCTTTCTAATGAATTCTGGACTTTTGAGCCAACCACAGGATTAATAAAATTCACAAAACTTCCATCAAATATCAAAGAGCCTGTTCAGGCAGTAATTACATTCAAAGAATATCCGATCACTCTGAAAAGAATTTATAATGATCGAGCTATTCAGCCCTTTGATTCTTCGTTACTCGATCCGGATCAATTAAACGATGACATTCAGAATCAAACAAACCGAAGTCAGAATTTATCGGGAAGTGAGTTAGATCAGAGAGGAAGTTTAAGCAGGGGAATCATCGTTGGAACCAATCAGGATTTTGCTCTGGAAAGCGGTTTGAATTTTGAACTAAGTGGAAAATTAACGGACGATGTTTCCATAAACGCTGTTCTTACAGATCGAAGCATTCCAATTCAACCGGACGGAACGACACAAAACCTGAAAGAATTTGATCGGGTTTTTATTCAGGTTGAGGCTCCAAGAACCACTATCGAAATGGGAGATGTAGATGTAAGCTTCGAAAAAAGCACATTCGCAAAATTGAATCGTAGACTACAGGGCGCGGCCGGATATAATTCCACTGAATATACGAATCTTGGAGCAGCGGCTTCGGTAGTACGCGGAGTATTTAAAAGTGTGCGCTTTGAAGGTTTGGAAGGAGTTCAGGGACCTTATCGGCTTACAGGAAACGAAAACGAAGAATTTGTAATCATTTTAGCGGGAACGGAGCGAGTTTTTATTAACGGCCAGCAGGTGCAGCGTGGAGAGGAACAGGAATACATAATAGATTATGGTTTGGGAGAAATTTACTTCACTAATAACCTGCTGATAAAAGACGAAACCAGGATTGTAGTTGAGTACGAATATATTGATCAGAATTTTAACAGAACTTTGGTTGCTGCCGAGGGAGAAGGGAAGTTTCTGGATGAGAGGTTAAGAATTGGAGCCACAGTAATTCGTCAGGCAGATGGGAACAACCTATTGTCACAACGTACACTTACCGAAGCCGATATAGATGTTTTAAGACAAGCAGGAGATGACTTGAGTACTGCAGTAGTATCTGGGGCGGAGAGAATTAATCCTGATGATGAAGATGTTAACGTGCTGTACGTTCAAAAAGACACCACCCAAAACGGGCAGACTTTTACCATCTTTGAAAATATTCCCGGCGATCCCAATGCTGAGTTCAGAGTTAGATTCTCGAATGTGGGCGAGGGACAAGGAAGTTATCGAAGAGCAGGGAATTCCGTAAACGGTTTGGTGTTTGAGTGGGTTGGGCCAAATCAGGGAAGTTACGAGCCGTTCAGAACTCTGCCCGCTCCTATAGAGCAACAAATGGCTTCATTGAACGGAAGTTTTTCCATCAATAAAAATGCCAGAATATTTGGGGAATGGGCAGTTAGTGATTTCGATCAAAACAGATTTTCAGTTTTGGACGATGGCGATAATGTTGATCAGGCTTACCTTGGAGGAATCGAGATTGCTGACTTACAAGCGGGCTTGGGTTCACTAAACCTGAAAGCTGAGCGAAGATTTTCAGGATCGGATTTTCGTTTTTTTGAACGTACCAGAGATGTTGAATTCGATCGAAAATGGAATTTGAATAACTTCGATCAATCCAGAGAAATTACAAATGAAATAGTTGCCGGATATCAATTCAATGAAATTACTTCGCTGGGAGGAGAATTCGGAACCATTGAGCGAGAGGGTTTTTCAGGATTAAGACAAAGCGCACAGTTTGAAACACAAAATCAGCAAAATATCTCCGTCAGATATCAGCAGGATTTTGTCAAAAGTGAGGATGAGGCGCTTCAAATAGATGGAAATTGGTTTCGCCAGAATGGAAATATATCCAAAGAGTTTTTGCTATCAGGTGAAAACAGGATAATCCCATATGCTTATTTCGAGCAGGAAAACAGAGAGCTGAGGGATCAAAACACGGATTCTTTAACCAATCAGTCGTTAAGGTTTTATGAAGTTGCGCCCGGAATCAGATATGAAACATCAACATGGAGTGTGGATTACTCAATCGGTTACCGAAAAGAAGACCGTGTATTAGCGAATAGTTTACAGAATGAATCATCAGCTATTCAACATACGCTGCTTTTTGATGTAGCTCCCGGTTCTTTTTTCAATACAAAAAATAAAATTTCAATTCGGGACAAAGAATTTACAGATGCATTTCAGTCTCAGGGGAATACTAATAAAAGAAGTTTGTTAATTCGTTCGAATACAAGTTATGAATTGAGTTCCCGTGCCTGGGATGGAAGCTTGTTGTACGAGGTGAATACCCAACGTCAGGCTTTGCTTCAGGAGACCTATATAGAAGTAGGTCCGGAAATTGGTCAATTTGTGTGGGATGATTTGAACGGAGATGGCGTGGAGCAATTAGATGAATTTTTTCCGGAATTAACTCCTAATGAAGGAACATATATAAGACAGTTTATACCATCTGATGATTTGTTGCCGGTAGTAAATTTAAAAGTCCGGTTTCAGAATGAATTTCAACCTTTTGCATTTTTTGAGGAAGAAGGTCTAACCGGATTTTTCAGGCAATGGATTTTTGGTTCCCGGTTTGATATTTCAGAAAACTCGACAACATCAGATTTATCCGATATCTACTTTTTAAATCTCTCAAGCTTCAGAGACTCTGCCAATACTATTCAGGGTCGTTTTGCATTTGAAAAAAGTCTGGATATGCTCCCTGATTTTGATAAAGCAGATGTGTTCATCAGATATAATCAGCAAAGAAGTTTGAATCAAAGAAGTAGCGAATTGCAGCGGATATTTATTGATGCTTTATCGGTAAATACCCGATACGATATTACTCAGGTTATTGATGGGGAGACCAGATTTATTAACTCCCGGAACAGATCAGAAAGTAATTCTATTGCAAATCGCAATTTTGATATTTATTCGAACACAATTGAACAGGGATTTTCCGGCACGATAAGCCGGTCATGGCGAACAGGAATCAATTTGGTTTATGCTTCGAAGGAGGATGAAAATGATGCACAAAATCCTGTAACTGCTCAAATTGTAAAAGTTCGCAATACGAACCGTTTTTTTCTGTGGAGAAAAATTCAGTCTAATTCTTCGTTAGAAGTGAGAAATATTACGCTAAAAGGAACCGGAAATGCTGTTTCTGAATTTGAACTAACAGAAGGTTCAGGAGAAGGAGTTTCTCTACAATGGTCGTTGAACAGTAGCTACAGGGTAAGTAATCTCATCCGATTAAATCTAATATACGACGGACGAACAGTAGAGAAGCGACCTGCAATTCACACAGCAAGATTATCAGTTAAAGCAATTTTTTGATTTACATAACTCGTTACGATATAAATAGCAAACTAAAAAAGTAGTATTAATGCAGATTAAACTGATTTTTATGGCATCTAATGCTTTGACATTTAGTTTAAAATGAACTATTCTTTTGCCTCAATAAACTTAGACCAAAAACATAAAATTAAGCGGAGTGGACATGACATCGTCGATTGCTCTATTTTTTCTACAAGCCGATGCAGGCTTCTTTAACGTAATCGTTGAGAAATTTAACGAAGGAAACGATGGCGGATGGATGTGGCCTGTATTGGTTACACTAATTCTTGGCCTGGCAATTTTCCTTGAAAGAATTATAACCCTTAACCTTGCAGACATTAATACCCGGAAATTTATCGTAGATGTTCAGGAAGCATTACAAGATGGCGGTATTTCTGCAGCAGAAGAATTGTGTGCTCAAACACGCGGACCTGTTGCTTCTGTATTTCAAGCCGGCTTGATGAGAGCAGATGAAGGAATTGAAGCTGCCGAAAAAGCAATTGCAGCTTATGGCTCTATCGAGATGAGCTTCCTTGAAAGAGGTTTGGTATGGTTGTCACTTTTTATCGCGATTGCTCCACTCTTCGGATTCCTTGGAACAGTAGTAGGTATGATCGCGGCTTTCGATGATATCGAAGCTGCAGCTGATATTTCTCCAAGTATTGTTGCCGGTGGTATTAAAACGGCACTTTTAACAACTGCCGGAGGTTTGATTGCAGGTATTATTCTTCAAATCGGTTACAATTATTGCGTTTCTAAAATTGATCGTTTGATTGCAGAAATGGAAGAAAGTTCAATCACTCTTATTGATTCAATGATTTTATTGCAGGAAGGAAAGCCATTGACGGCAGCACCTTCTCCTGATGAGAGTGAAGAATAATAATCCCAATTAATAAAAAATTAAATAGGAGATTATTATGGATATTGTTGTTATAGCTGTTGGGCTTGCCGGATTATTAATGGTTGGCGGAATTGTCGCCATGATTATTTCAGGTATCAGAGCCGTATCACAAGGTAAACAGGATTTTAAGCGAATCGGATTAATGATGATCCCTGTAATTGTATTTGCAGTTACCTTTTTCGCAATGGATCAGGATTTTGCTAAAGCCGGTGTAATGACTACCGCAGTAATGATGGGTGGTATGGCACTTGGAATTGTGTTTACCGGTCTCAAAGGAACGTTCAGATTTTAATCACGGCATATTATGCTATTAAAAAAACGTGAAAGAGAAGGAGCTGAAATTAATGGGTCTTCAATGGCCGATATCGCTTTCCTTCTGCTTATTTTCTTCCTTGTAACAACTACAATAAACGTTGATACAGGTATAGGGATGGTGCTTCCTCCGCCATTACAGGAAGAGGAACCACCACCGGTAAGGGAAAGAAATCTAATGAAGATTCTTGTCAACGCACAGGGACTCGTAACAATGGATGACGAACTTACCCCTATTGCAGAAGTACAACCAAAATTGGTTGAGTTCATTAAGAACCCGGAAAACAGTGAAGAATTTGCTATCAGTCCTCAAGCGGCGGTAGTATCACTCAAAACTGTTCGGGAAGCTCCTTATCGTATCTATATAGATATGTTGGATGAGGTAATCGGAGCGTATGCAATTCTTCGTAATGAAGCAGCTTTGTCAGAATTCGGTAGAGAATATGACGCTCTTAATGAACAGCAAAGAGCGGTAGTTAATGATATCTATCCTAAGAAAATTTCAATCGCAGAACCAGACTCATAATGGCTAATTTTAAGAAAAAACAAGCCGGAACTAAGCAGGAAGTACCAACCTCTGCTATGCCTGATGTAGTATTCATGTTGTTATTCTTCTTTATGGTAACAACAGTTCTTCGGGAAGTTACTTTGAAGGTTAAAATTGACTTAACCAAAGCAACTAACATCGAGAAGATTGAAGAAAAGCGTTTGGTATCATATATATACATGGGACCTGAAAGATTGCCAAACAATCGATTAGGTCAGGATAAAGTACAGATTGATGATGCTTTAGTTGAAGATCTGGGAGCTATCCGTAATCTCATGTATGACAAATTGGTTGAGGAACCTAAACTTATCGTTTCACTTCGTGTTGATGAAGGTTCCGAAGTAGGTTTATTGACGGATGTTGAGCAAGAGCTTAAACAGGCCGGGACATTCAGAATTAACTATTCCACAAAGAGCGAAGTAGGTTCTACAGGAAATTAATTCTTAATGAAAATCATTTTAAGGCATCCATGAAATCATGGCTGCCTTTTTTTATTTAAAGAAATACAATTATGTCAGAAGATTTTAAAAGCATTCAAAGTGTAGGAAGAGAAGGGTTACTTGAAAAAATCACTTCTTATGAATCCTTTAAATCAGAAAATACTCTTCAATCGATAGGTGACGATTCAGCGGTATTAAAAAAAGACGGAGAAAATTTAATACTTCTCAGTTCAGATACATTTGTAGAAGGTGTGCACTTTGATATTACTTATCATCCGCTTCATCATTTAGGTTATAAAATGGTTAGCGGTGCAATAAGTGATATTTACGCTATGAATGGAACTCCAACCTCTTTGATAGTAAATATTGCTGTTCCTAATCGACAATCCGTACAAATGATAGATGATTTGTACAAAGGTATTTATTCTGCCGGTTTCGATTATGAAGTTGAAGTTGTTGGTGGGGATGTAGTTCCCAATCATTCGAATATGGTAGTAACTATTTCAGTATACGGAGAAGTAGCTGCAGACAAAATCACATATCGAAATGGAGCAAGTCAAGGTGATGCTATTTGTGTAACCGGAGATTTGGGAGCAGCTATCGCCGGACTGAGAGTTCTTATGAGAGAGAAAAAGTTTTGGGAAGAACATAAAAACGAAAATATACAACCCGATTTAGGTGAGTATGAGTTTGTAGTAAAAAAACAGTTAGTACCTGCCGCCAAAAAGAATTTAATCGAAGCGCTCAGTGAGCATAATGTAAAGCCAACCAGTATGATTGATGTTACACAAGGGTTGGTGCACGAAGTTAATCAGCTGGCTACTGCTTCAAATCTTGGAGCATATCTTTACCAAGCTGCTCTTCCAATAGCAGTAGAGACGCGACATGTAGCTGATGAAATGCAGGAAGATGTAGACAGATATGCACTTTTTGGCGGAGAAGATCTTGAAATCGTATTTAGCTTGCCCGAAAGTGAGGTAGAACGATTTGTAAATGAGTTTAATGACTTTTCTGTAGTAGGACGATTTGTATCAAAAGAAGAAGGAATGAAGATGCAAACAGCCGAGGGAGATGTAATTTCATTTGATGATTTGGCAGAACAATAAGGGTGGCACGTTTTTTGACTTAAAATTGTTTATAACACTTAGCGTAGAAAAACGTATTTAATACGTATATTCAAAATTCATTTTAGCAGCATATTAAATATAGATGGCCGATAAAAAATCCGCTCCGAAAAAGAAAAAAATTCAGGCACCGAGAGGAAATTCTGACAAGGGTAAAAAAGACTCAAAATCACCAAAGTTCCCAACATGGGGATTTTTGGTAATTTTCTTAGTGCTGCTTGTAGCTCAATTCATTTATTCAGGGGTTCAGGTAACAAATAATATAAAGTACAGCGAGTTTCTTGAATATGTTGAAGAAGGCTATGTTCAGGAAATTATCATCAAGAACGGAGCGTATATTGAGGGTACTTACACCAATAACGCAGTTTCTAACGGTATAGTTAAGCCCGCTGAACAGGATCAAAATCAGAGCTTCAATTTAGGTGGAGAAGACAATTCTCATTTAAAGTTCAGAACTACAATGCTTCGGGGTGATGATATCAGACCTGTTCTGGATGAAAATAATGTAGAATATGAAATCACAATCGAGGAAGATTGGTTTAGCGGTGTTTTCGTATGGTTGATTATGATCGGACTTGCGATCGGGTTCTGGGTGTTGATTTTACGAAGAATGAATCCGGGGCAACAGGTTCTGAATATCGGAAAGAATAAAGCTTCTCTTTATGATCAACAGACCGATACAAAAACTACATTTAAAGATGTTGCAGGACTGGACGAGGCAAAAGAAGAAGTTAAAGAGATTGTAGATTTTCTTAAGAGTCCAAGCAAATACACCAAATTGGGAGGTAAGATTCCTAAAGGTGCTTTATTAGTAGGCGCTCCCGGAACAGGTAAAACTTTACTTGCTAAAGCTGTAGCCGGTGAGGCAGAAGTCCCATTCTTCTCGCTTTCGGGTTCTGACTTTGTGGAAATGTTTGTGGGTGTGGGAGCTGCCCGTGTTCGCGATTTATTTAAGCAAGCCAAAGAAAAAGCACCATGTATTGTGTTTATAGATGAGATTGATGCAATTGGTCGTTCACGAGGAAAAGGTCAAATGCCGGGATCTAATGACGAACGCGAAAACACGCTGAACTCATTGCTTGTTGAAATGGATGGTTTTGCAACTGATTCAGGAGTAATTATTCTTGCCGCAACCAACCGGCCTGATGTTTTAGATAATGCATTATTACGTCCCGGAAGATTTGATCGCCAGATCAGTATAGATAAACCGGATAAAAACGGACGTGAAGCTATTTTTAAGGTTCATTTGAAGCCATTGAAGCTCGCTAAAGATGTGGACCCAAAGAAGCTTTCTGCGCAAACTCCGGGTTTTGCAGGAGCTGAAATTGCCAACGTATGTAATGAAGCTGCTCTTATTGCAGCCCGCCATAATAAAAAAGCAGTAGATTTAGATGATTTCGAAAATGCAATTGATCGTGTAATCGGTGGATTAGAGAAAAAGAACAAACTTATTTCTCCTGATGAGAAAAAGATTGTAGCCTACCACGAAGCGGGACATGCAGTTGCAGGATGGTTCTTAGAGCATGCAAATCCGTTAGTAAAAGTTTCTATTGTTCCAAGAGGTCTTGCGGCACTTGGTTATGCCCAATATTTGCCTAAAGAACAGTTCTTACATCAAACAGAGCAATTGATGGATGAAATGTGCATGACTTTAGGTGGAAGAGCAGCTGAAGAAATTGTATTTGGAAAAATTTCTACCGGAGCATTAAGCGATTTAGAGAGAATTACAAAAATGGCTTACAGTATGGTTTCGGTATATGGTATGAATGACAAGATTGGTAACGTCTCATTCCATGATTCCAAGCAAAGCGATTATAATTTCCAGAAGCCATATTCGGAAGCAACGGGTCAGATTATTGACGAAGAGGTTAAGAAAATAATTGACAGTGCTTACGAGCGTACTAAGAAGCTGATAGAAGAAAAGAAAGAAGAGTTAGAGATCCTTGCTAAGGAACTGCTTGAAAACGAAATCCTGTATCAGTCAGACTTAGAGAAGCTAATTGGTGAACGACCTTTCGATACTCAAACGACATATGAAGAGTACACAACTCCCGATGCAGAGATGAAAGAAGATTTCAAAGAAGTTGAAGAGGCGGTTGAAAAAGACGAGGCTACTACAACGCCTGAGAGCACATCCAGTAAGAATGGCTCAGAAGAGAAAGAAGCTGAATCAGAAAAAAATAATTCTGATGATAAAAGCACTGAAAAAAATAAGTAGATCGGATTTAAGAGTTTTTCAACAAAGCTTCTTAACACTGAGGTAAAGAACATATAATTAAAGCGTAACCTCAAGGTAACAGTTCGGCAAAGCGTGAATGATATCATTGGTCACAACAAAAAATGTGATCAAAATCAGCACGCAAGTGAAAAAACTTATATTAATTCTACTGACGATTTTCCTGACGACAGTAGCAGCTTTAGCCCAGGAAACCGGGCAAATTTCAGGAATAATAGTAGACGCCGAAAGTGGGGAAACCATTATAGGGGCAAGTATCGGAATACTCGGTACTACGACAGGTACAGCCTCCGATATAGATGGTAACTACACTATTCGAAATTTAGAACCCGGGACCTACGATCTTCGGGTTTCTTACATTTCATACCAAACACAAAACATTACCGGTGTTGAAGTTGTAGCAGGCGAAACCACTAAGCTCGATATCGCACTACAAACTGAAGTAGCTAATCTGGATGAGATTACCGTTACCGCAGAAGCTATTCTGGATAATGAAGCGGGTTTACTTCGCCAAAGGCAAAAATCGATCGCTTTTAGTGATGCGATTAGCGCAGAAGCAATTTCAAGATCAGGAAGCGGCGATGCTGCAGGAGCACTTAAGAAAGTAGTTGGAGCATCAGTTGTTGGTGGTAAATATGTTTATATCCGTGGTTTGGGAGACAGATACACCTCTTCACATTTAAATGGAACCGAACTTCCAAGTGCCGATCCTAACCGAAAGGCATTTCAATTAGATATTTTTCCAAGTAGTCTTTTAGAGAATATAATAACTCTAAAAACCTTTACTCCAGATAAGCCGGGTAATTTTAGTGGCGGACTTGTAGATGTAAATACTAAGGATTTTCCATCGGAAAGACTTTTCCAAGTATCTACTTCAATTGGATATATAACTAATACTACTTTTGAAGATGTTTTGCTTAGTGAAAGAGGAGATACGGACTGGCTGGGTTACGACGATGGGAGCAGAGGAATTCCCGGAGTCGCTGTTGATTATCTCAACAGTCCCAATAACGAAAACTTTCCAAGAGCTAATGCCGGAGAAAACGATCCGCAGATTGCTCAAGAATTAGATTTATTGGCAAAATCATTCAACTCCGATTTTGAACCCGATCCAATCAACGCGTATCTGAATCATAGCTATGGAGTTACTCTTGGTAATAAAACCTCTTTATTTGGCAAAGAACTTGGATACATTGCGAGCTTGACTTATGGAGAATCTTTTGACTCATATAATAATGGGGTTAATGCCGGATATGAACTTATTGGTTCTCCTTCTGATGCAACTGGATTAACTGCTAATTTTGATTATGACGACGAGAGAGGAAGTCGGACAGTTGATATTGGCGGACTTGTTAATTTTGCATATAAATTAAGTTCAAACCATAAAATAAGAACCACTTTTATTGCAACTCAAAGCGGAGCTCAAAGTGGTAGATTGCTGAATGGTTTTGATCAGGATTTTGAAGGGTCAGATTTATCCAATCGGGTAGTTGAATATACAGAGAGAAGTTTAAGGTCCGGGCAGTTTGGTGGAAAACACTCTTTTCCGAAATTAGCTAATTCTGTTGTAGAATGGAAAACAGCTTATACTAAAAATACACAAGATGAACCTAACAGACGATTAGCTGTTACACAAAGTGAAGAACGTGTATTAGCAGGAAATGATACGACTATTTATTCATTTCCAAATGGCCTCAAATTTCCTTTACGTTTTTATAGAGAGTTAGAAGAAGAGAGTTATAATGCCAGTGTTGATGTCTCAATCCCTTTTATTTCGTTTAATGGGGATAAAGGATCTTTTAAGTTTGGTGGGTTGATAAACCAGGCTGATCGAGTTTTTAGAGAGGATGCCTTCGATTTTGAAGCAGAAGCAAATCAATTATTAAGACGCCCTGAAGTTCGTGGTAATTTGGATGCATATATAGCACTTTCAGGGATTATCGGAATGGATAACGGAGAACCGATTTTCGGAGTACTTCCACGCGAAATTTCTGACGATCGCAACAATTACGATGGGAAACGAGACATCACTTCCGCTTATGGAATGATGGAGTTACCAATAGTCGACAAACTCAAAATTATAACGGGTGCAAGAGTTGAGTCTGCACAAATAGAGCTTATTTCTCAGGATACATCAGTAGCAGTAGGTGATTTAGATGATACAGACTTACTTCCATCAGTAAGCGTAATTTATTCTATTAGTGATAATATGAATATCAGAAGTTCTGCAACCAGAACTTTAGCCAGACCAACATTCAGAGAGTTAGCCCCATATGTTACTGTGAATTTTAGTGGTGGTCGTCAGGAAGTAGGCAATCAAAATCTTAACAGAACCCTGATCACTAATTTAGACTTGAGATGGGAATGGTTTACGAATCCCGGAGAAGTAATTGCGGTGAGCGCATTTGGAAAAAGACTGGAAAACCCGATTGAAACAGTAATTGATTTACAGGCTCCTGATGGTGACAGAATCACTTACAAAAATGTTGAAGAAGGTACAGTTTTAGGAATTGAATTCGAGATCAAGAAAAACCTGGGATTTATTTCTGGCGTACTTAGAAATTTTGGTCTGTCAACAAATCTAACCTTAGTTAATTCAGAAGTTGATATACCAACTGATGAGCTCGAAGATATTCGTCAAACAGATCCTGATGCGGATGATACCCGTCCTTTATTTGGTCAATCAGATTATATCATAAACATGGATTTGGCTTATGAAAATCCTGAAATAGGATACAATGCTTCCATAAATATGAACAAATTTGGAGACCGGCTTTCTGCTGTAAGTTTTGGAGCTACTCCCAATGTGTATGAAAGATCTTACGCTACGTTAGATTTTCTTACTTCTAAAACTATCGGACAGAATATCGAAGTCTCTTTCTCTCTCAAGAATATTTTGAACCCTGATATTATCGATTCTCAGGAATTTAAAAATCAAGAATTTATTAACAGTTCCTTTAAGCGGGGCAGGTCGTTTTCGCTTGGGGTAAAATATAAGCTTTAATAAAAACCATAATTAATCCAATAAAACTAATCAGGAAAAATATGCTAAAACAAATACAATTAATTTTGCTTGCATTGTTACTTGTGCCGATCACAGCATCAGCTCAAATAACAGTTACCGGGCAAATTACAACTGACACTTTTTGGACTGCTGATACCGAGTATATACTCGATGGAGCGGTGTTCGTAACCAATGGTGCAAGCCTTTACATTGAGGCCGGAACCGTTATTAAAGCAGAAGACGGGCAAGATGTTGACGCTACCGCTTTAGTTATTACCAGAGGTTCTAAAATATTCGCCGAAGGTACAGCAAGTAAACCCATCATTTTTACGTCAGTAAATGATGATGGTACATTAGATAAAGACGACACTGGTGAGTGGGGTGGTATTGTAATTTTAGGAAAAGCTACCACCAACAACGCCAGCGAAAAGCTGATTGAAGGTCTTGATCAGATCGAAACCGATCCTGCACTTGTGGGTTATGGTGGAACTGACGACATGGATAATTCCGGAGTTCTTCGTTATGTATCTATCCGCCACACAGGTATTAACGTAGGTCAGGATAGTGGAAATGAAATTCAGGGTCTTACACTTGGTGCGGTTGGTGCCGGAACTACGATTGAGTTTATTGAGTCGTTTGCATCAGCAGATGATGGATATGAATTCTTCGGTGGTACGGTAAATACAAAGTATATGATTTCTGCATTTGTAGAAGATGATGGTTTCGACTGGGATCAGGGATTCCGTGGTAAAGGACAATTCTGGATTGTAATTCAGGATACTGATATTGCAGGGCGTGCCGCTGAGATGGACGGCGCAGGTGGAAACGAAGACACAACTCCATTTGCATTCCCGGTAGTTTCCAATGCAACTTATATTGGACCTGGTTCTGCAACAATTCCCGATGGTGACGGAAGTGGCGAGCTAATATTTTTCCGCGACAACACAGGTGGTGAGTATCACAACTCTGTATTCACAGCGCATTCCTCATTAGCTGTAGAAGTTGAAGATGTAGCTGAAAGTACAGTTGACAGTCGTGCTCGATTAGAAGCGGATTCATTGAACATCAAAAACAGCGTATTTTTTGATTTCGGTGCAGGAAATGACTTTGCGTCTATTTCAAGTGCTGCATTCGTCTCTGACGAAATAGGTGCTGCTTCTGAAGGAAATGCAATTACTGATCCTGGATTCGGGAACCTTGCTCTAACTTCACCATTAGAACTCCAAGCATCTAATATTACGACTGGCGCTGTACAGCCTGATGATAGCTTCTTTTCTAAAGTTGCTTTTAAAGGTGCTGTAGGAGGGAATAATTGGTTAAAAGGATGGACAGCTTTAGATGAACTTGGTTTCTTACCAAGTGTATCTGCACCGAGTACAGTAAATGTAACCGGACAAATAACTACAGATACTTATTGGACTGCTGATAATGAGTATGTTCTTGATGGAGCTGTTTTTGTAACAAATGGAGCTGACTTATTTATTGAAGCCGGAACCGTTATCAAGGCGGAAGATGGACAAGATGTGGATGCAACCGCACTTGTGATTACCCGAGGTTCTAAAATCTTCGCTGAAGGTACTTCTTCGAACCCAATTATATTTACTTCTGTAAATGACGACGGAACTTTAGATAAAGACGACACTGGTGAGTGGGGTGGTGTTGTAATTTTAGGAAAAGCAAGCACTAATAATGCCAGCGAAAAGCTGATTGAAGGACTTGATCAGATCGAAACCGATCCTGCACTTGTGGGTTATGGTGGAACTGACGACATGGATAATTCCGGAGTTCTTCGTTATGTATCTATTCGCCACACAGGTATTAACGTAGGTCAGGATAGTGGTAATGAAATTCAAGGACTTACTTTGGGTGGCGTTGGTGCCGGAACTACAATCGAATATGTTGAGTCATTTGCATCTGCGGATGATGGATATGAATTCTTTGGCGGTACGGTAAACACTAAGTATATGATTTCTGCATTTGTAGAAGATGATGGTTTCGACTGGGATCAGGGATTCCGCGGAAAAGGTCAATTCTGGTTTGTAATTCAGGATACTGATATCGCAGGACGTGCCGCTGAGATGGACGGTGCAGGTGGAAACGAAGATACAACTCCGTTTGCTTTCCCGGTAGTTTCCAACGCTACTTATATCGGACCTGGTTCTGCTACTATTCCTGATGGTGACGGAAGTGGTGAATTGATGTTATTCCGTGATAACACCGGTGGTGAATATCACAACTCAATTTTTGCAGAGCACTCTGCAATTGCTGTAGAAGTTGAAGATGTAGCTGAGAGTACTATTGACAGTCGTGCTCGATTAGAAGCGGATTCATTGAACATCAAAAACAGCGTATTTTTTGATTTCGGTGCAGGAAATGACTTTGCGTCTATTTCAAGTGCTGCATTCGTCTCTGACGAAATAGGTGCTGCTTCTGAGGGAAATGCAATTACTGATCCTCAATTCAGAAGCTTAGACAGAGATGTGCAATTCGGTTTAGATGCAAGATTACAAGCAGGAAGTTCTGCATTAGCTGGTGCTGTAATTCCAGATGATGAGTTTTTCACCGAAGTATCTTTCAAAGGAGCATTTGGTGTTAAAAACTGGATGGTTGGATGGACTGCATTAGATGAAAAAGGTATCACTAACCCGGGTGTTGTAACTGAAAATGAAGATGAAGTTGAAATCCCAAATTCTGTAGTGCTAAACCAAAACTATCCTAACCCGTTCAACCCTTCAACAAATATCAGCTTTGAGCTGCCAAGTGCGCAAAAAGTTACGCTGAAGGTGTATGACATGTTAGGTAGAGAAGTAGCCACACTGATTTCAGGTCAAAACTACAGTGCTGGTAAAGCAACAGTAACTTTTGATGCTTCGAATCTGTCAAGTGGTATTTACTTGTACAGATTGTCAGGTGAAAATTTTAACAAAGTTCAGAGAATGACTTTGATTAAATAATTGATTCTCAACAAGGTTTACGTCTCACAAGTCATTGTGAGGTGTGCTGATCACAGGAGAGTTCCGAGGAATCGGAACTCTCTTTTTTTAATTTTGACATGCTCTGACTTGCTAATGGACATTTAGGTTCGGTCTTAACAATTTGGTAAAGTTCAAATAACAGAAACGTAACCTCAAGGTAACAGTAGCACAAAGCTTGGTTGATATCATTGGTCACAATAAAAATGTGATCAAAATCAGCACACAAGTGAAAAAAATAATATTAACTCTACTTACAGTTTGCCTTCCTGTAGTAGCTACTTCAGCTCAGGAAGCAGGGCAAATTTCAGGAACAATAGTTGACGCCGAAAATGGCGAGACGATTATTGGAGCAAGCATCGGAATAATTGGCACCACAAATGGAGCCGCTTCCGATATTGATGGTAATTATACCATTAGAAACCTACAGCCCGGGACTTATGATCTTCGGGTTTCATACATCTCTTATCAAACACAAAATATTACCGGAGTTGAGGTTGTGGCAGGCGAAACAACCATTCTGGATATTGCCATGCAAACTGAAGTGGCAAACCTTGATGAGATTACCGTTACCGCAGAAGCTATCAAAAGTGGGGAAGCAGGTTTGCTTTCTATACAGCGTAAAGCAGTTCCTGTTCAGGATGGTATATCAGCTGAAGAGATTTCGAGATCAACAGACGGAAATGTTGGCTCAGCTATGAAGCGTGTTTCCGGAGTATCCGTAGTTGGCGGAAAAGATATTTATGTACGCGGACTTGGAAACCGTTACAGCAATGTACAATTGAATGGTTCTCCGGTTCCTTCAACCAATCCAAATAAAAAAGAAGCTCCGGTTGATATTCTTTCAAGTGGAATTGTAGATAATATTGTGGTTCAGAAGACTTATACACCCGATCAGTCGGGTGAGTTTTCCGGAGGATCAGTCCAAATTATCACTAAAGAATTTCCAACCGATCCAAGTCTGAAATTTTCATATTCATCAGAGGTTAATACTGAAGCTACCTTTCAGAACTATTTAGGATACGGAGGAGGAAGCACAGATTTTTTAGGATATGATAATGGATTCAGAAGCTTACCTGATGATGTTAAAGACGGTACTGTAGCCGATTATCTTACTGAAGCAGGAAGGCAGGAAGCTGTACGAGTAGTTGATGACTTACACAATAGCTGGTCCCCAAAACAAATACAGTCTTTGCCGAGCCAGAAAATTGGTTTCAGTTATGCCAACCAGTTTAATAAGGATAAAATGCCTGTAGGTGTGGTTTCCAATATCAGTTATAAATACGGCACAAATTCCGTTAGCGATGAACCTCTTCGCTACATAAGTAATTTCAATGACAATAATGGCGATATCATACTCGGTTCTGAATATGTCAAAAACACGGGAGAAGAAAATACAAGCCTGAGTGCCATGCTAAACACATTCGTAAAACCGAATGATTTCACAAAAGTAGGACTCAAAACATTATACTCGAACTCTTCGAAAAATACATATTCTTCATTAGAAGGAACTCAGCTTAATTTCAGCCAAAACCAACAGACAATAGCAGAGTTTGACAGGAGAGCCATTTTTTCTTCAACATTGATTTATGAAAGTTATTTCAGAAACTTCATGGAGTCGAGCCTTGATGTATCTTTAACGTATTCAAAAGCACAAAGAGATCTGCCGGATAGAAGAACTACTCAATATGCCCGAAATGACCAAGGGCAACTGGAAGTATTCTTGCCTCAGCGCGGAAACTCACATTTCTTTTCCTTTCAGGATGACAATAATAATTCGGCTAAGCTTGATTATGAATTTAAACCGATCAATAAATTGACATCTAAGGTGGGAGTATTTGGTCTGTTTAAAGATCGTGACTTCGATTCTTATAAATTGGTTTATGAAGAAAATCCGGATGCATCTGCTCCGAAAGTAAATAGATTAGAATCTCCTGAAAATATTTTCTCAACTGAAAATATTGCTAACGGGGCATTGATACTGACTGAAAGAACAAGCGACAGTCGTGACTCTTATGTGGGTAATCAAGAGTTAACTTCGGCCTATTTCTCATTGAATTGGACTCCTGTTTCTACCTGGAATTTTGTCGGGGGATTAAGAGCTGAAAATTCTGTTCAGTCCATTAATGATGACGAATTAATTGATGAACTGGATTTACTACCTGCATTAAACGTTACGTACCGCGCTTCAGAAAAAACAAATGTTAGAGGAGCCTTTTCTATTACTCTTGCAAGGCCTGAATTCAGGGAAATTTCAAGTTTCAATTTTCAGGATTTTGTGGGCGGAAGAACTGTTTACGGTAACCCCGATTTAGATCGTACAAAGATTTTTAACTACGACTTTAGAGTGGAAACGTACCCCAATGTTGGTGAACTTTTAGCTTTCAGTGCTTTTTACAAAGAGTTTGAAAATCCTATAGAAATCTTTTACAGAATTACGCAGAACAATGAAGTTCGGTACGATAATGTTGCGTCCGCAACTCTTTACGGAATCGAAATTGAGGGTAGAAAAGATATTACTGAACGGCTGAGACTCAGTTCAAATTTTTCTTATATCTATTCAACGGTGGAATATGCAGATGGAACCACCGCAGGAAGACAAGCTAATGCAGAGCGACCAATGTTTGGTCAGTCTCCATACACATTAAATGTAAATGCTTTTTACGTATTACCAAGTATTGATTCTGAGCTTACAGTTTCATTTAACACCTTTGGTGAGAGAATTTCAGCAGTTGGAAATAACGAACAACCGGGTGACGAATACGAACAATCATTCAATAAACTGGACCTGAATTTTGTAAAGAATTTAGGGAACGCATCGATCAGCGCAAGTATAGAAAATATCCTCCACGATGATGTGGTATATAAGCAGGGAGAAGTGATTACAAATCAATATGAAGTAGGAACTACTTTCTCTGTAGGATTCAGCTATTCATTCAACTAATAACTCAACTCATAAAACAAAAATAATCATGAAAACTAATCTCAAGCTTTTAGCTCTATTCGCTTTTGCGCTTTCTTTCTCATTCATATCCTGCAAGGATAATACAGGAGGTATTGATGAAGGAGATGTACCTGATGTTTACGCTTCACTTCCGGGTACCATAATTTCGAAAGATACTCAGTGGAGCGAAGACCAAACATTAACTGGTCAGTACTATATACTGCCGGGAGTTACATTAACAATTGATGCCGGTGTAACGGTGAGTTTTACCTATCACAATAATGATATTGACGATGTTGGCGCTCTGATTACACTTCCGGCTGATGCAGAAAATTTTGATACACCACGGCCAAGTGCTCGCTTAGTAGCGGAAGGAACTGCCAATAATCCAATTGTATTTACTTCAGCCCGTGAGTCAAAAAGACCCGGAGACTGGGGAGGAATTGTGCTTGCAGGTGAAGGTGTAAATAATATTGAAGGCGGGAGAGGAGAAGTCGAAGGTCTTCCGGATGCAATTCAGTATGGTGGAAATAATAACGCTGATGACAGTGGAATTCTAAAATATGTTAGAATCGAATATGTAGGATTTTCATTTGTGGAAGGTTCGGAGCTAAACGGTTTAAGTATGTATTCAGTAGGTTCAGGAACAACTCTGGAATATATTCAGGTGTACAAATGTACAGATGATGGTTTTGAGTGGTTTGGTGGAGCCGTAGATGCCAAGTATTTAATTTCTGCCTTCAACGACGATGATTCTTTTGATATGGACGAAGGTTGGAATGGTCGTGGTCAGTTTTGGTTGGCGGTTCAAACTGCAGGTGCTGATAACGGTTTTGAGTCTGATGGTGTAAAAACTTTGGGCTCCGGTGGGGAAACAAATCCAACTCTTTATAACGTAACTTTAGTAGGTCTTAAGCAGGATGGTTCCACCAAAGATGCTGAAGACAAAAACTACGGAATGCGTTTGAGAGAAGAATTCAATGGAACTCTTGAGAACTTCATTATCACAGACTTTGATGGTTTCGCATTTAAAATTGAAGATGATACAAGATCATTATTCCCCAATGAGCTTTCAATCGATAACACAATCATTTTCAATAATGATGGATTTGCAAACGCAGCTGACTCGTCAGACTTTGGTGCGGTAACTATGCAGCAAGATCCAAACTTTAATAATGCCGCTTCTTTTGATTTTTCAGTTTCTCAAACTGTAACAGGTGCCACTCCTCCAAGCGATGGTTACTTCAATGCCAATGCAAACTATGTGGGTGCATTCGGCACAACAAACTGGGCTACCGGAGCCTGGGTTCGCTGGAACGATAATTAATTGAGTTTGTAGCTTACTTAAAACACGGTTTACGTCTCACATACTTTTGTGAGGTGTGCTGATCACAGGAGAGTTCTGAGGAATCGGAACTCTCTTTTTTTTATCATTGATTTCGCTCTCGCTCATCTTCTTTATCCGCCTATTAACCTGAGCTTGAGATAAAGCGACTGATTAAAGACTATTGTAATGATTTCTTTTCAGTGACTCCGATCCTGAAAGCCTTCGGAAGAGGAGTCGGCACAACAAACGAACAATTTATGAACTTGTGTAGATTCCTCGATTCCTCGGAATGACTCAATTAGTTTAATTTTGTGCATTATATCTCGAACTCACGTTAATTAAGAGATTTTTTTTCAGAAGGAACCGAACTGATTGTTATTAGGTTTTAAAGATAAATAAATCAGAATATCGTGGTATTTGTAACAAGGAAAACACATTTCAACGCAGCGCACCGACTTCATAATCCTGATAAAAGTGAGGAGTGGAATCAGAAAACATTCGGGAAATGTAATCACCCCAACTGGCATGGTCATAACTATGTAATCGAAGTAACTGTGGCCGGAGAACCCAATCCCGAAACGGGTTATGTAATAGACTTAGGAAAGTTGAAGAAGATTATTCATGATAAAATAATCGAACCATGCGATCATAGAAATTTAAATATGGACGTTCCTTTTTTAGAAGGAATTATTCCGACTTCAGAAAACTTGGTAAAAGCTTTTTACGATCAATTAAAGGTCAACATACAAGAAGTTTCTTCAGACGGATCTGTACTTTATTCCGTAAAGTTATTCGAAACAGAACGGAATATTGTAGAATATTGTCCATACAGAACTATTTAACTATTCAGCTAAGAGACAACACACCATGATTAAAAATCAGGTCAAAAGATTTTACGATCCAAATTTTACGGTAAGCGACGAATACAAAGCCTCATTACCTGATCTCCAAAACGGACCTTCTTCACTTATTGAAGGAGCAAACGTTCCCATTCAACAGGTAGGGATTTCAAACTTTAAACTTCCCCTTAAGTTCAAAAGAAGAGAAGGAGAACCGGTTACTCTTGAAGCATCAATTGATGGTTATGTTAGCCTTGATGCCGGGAAAAAAGGCATCAACATGAGCCGAATAATGAGAACTTTCTACAAGTTTAAAGACCGTGTGTTTTCTGTTGACCTGCTCGGAGAAATTTTGACTCAGTACAAAAACGATCTGGAAAGTCAGGAATCCTTTCTTCAGATTTCATTCAGTTATCCTATGCTACAACAAAGTCTGCGTTCAGGAATGGAAGGATACCAATATTATGATGTGGTTTTCGAAGGAAGAATGGATAACTATGATCAGTTTTTCAAACACATGACGCTTAGTTTCGAATACAGCAGTGCCTGTCCTTGTTCGTACGAATTAGCTGAACACGCCCGGGAAAAAAGAGGAGTGGCGGCAATTCCTCACAGCCAACGAAGTGTTGCAGAAGTTACTGTAGCATTGAAAGACGAATTTTTTGTAGAAGATTTAGTTCAGATTTGCAGAACAGCTTTGCAAACAGAAACTCAGGTAATGGTCAAAAGGGAAGATGAACAGGCTTTTGCGGAGTTAAACGGAGCTTATCAAAAGTTTGTGGAAGATGCAGCTCGTTTACTCTACGAAGAACTGGATAGCTACAACAGCATCAGAGATTTTGTAGTGCGATGTGCTCACTTAGAAAGTCTGCACAGCCACGACGCAGTTAGTAGAATTTGTAAAGGATTACCGAACGGGCTGCGCTGAAGCAATATCCAATTTCGAATAACCAATTCCCAACACCCAATGGATATTGAGTGTTGATTATTCAGAAATTTATTCTTCAAATTTGAGGATTTTGTTTTCAATTGAATCACCTACAATTAAAGTGATACCTCCAATTCCTAATCCAGCAATTCCTGTATAGGCTCTTGCTAAGCCTTGACCAATACTATTTGATTTGTCAATTGTAGCTAATGAATAGATGCTTAGCGAAATAACTACACCTCCGATTATTTTAGAAATACTCGGCTTTTTTGCAATGTATAGATGTTCTACCTCAGATAACGAAATTCCTGAATAATCGCTTTTATTCTTATAAAAAACCGAATCCTGCGTTAAATACACATCGCTATTTGTGATTCTTTGATCATCACTTTTTTTGATGGTGACGCGGTTTCCTTCCATCATTTCGTTAGCGGAAGATAAGCTTGTCTGGTTTGAAGTTTGAACAAGGGTTTTTGAAGGAGAGCAGGCAGAAATGAATAAAATTAAAAATATAAAGATACTATTTTTTAACATGCTGCTAAGTAAAAGAGGGGTTAAATCTGATCACGAATGACCAATAACCAACACTCAACTTTAAAATTGAGTGTTGGAAATTGAATATTGGTAATTCGAAAGCTTAGCCGTCAGTTTTAGCTGGATGTTTTTCAAGTCCCGGATTTCTGTCTAAGAATTCCTGATAAAGCTCAATATGACGACTGGTCATTGGAACTTTATATCCATCAATAAACACATCAATAATGTCTGTGTCTGTTCTGAACGGGTCACCGGATGAAACGAAGATGTTAGCTTTTTTCCCAACTTCGATTGAGCCTAACTCATCACCTATGCCCATAATTTCTGCTGCATTTATGGTAATGGCTTTCAACGCTTCTTCACGTCCCATTCCATACGTTGCAGCAAAACCGGCATTGTAAGGCAGATTTCGTGAATTCTCAGTATCCATAGTTCTGATGGCAACTTTAACACCGGCTTTCTGCATTATTCCGGGGTTTTTATAAGCTGCATCATAGGCGTCTGAGCTTCTCGTTGGAGTGGATAAAACCGGACCGGTAATTACAGGAATTCCGGCAGCGGCAATAGAGTCGGCAACACGCCAACCTTCAGAAACGCCTGTTAAAACAACTTTTTCATATCCGCGTTCCTGAACCCAGTCGATGGCAGAGAGTATATCCTTCGCTGCATCCACTTCGATGTAAAGCATGGTTTCGCCTTTTACAACCTCCGCTAAAGCCTCCATTTCAGGATAGTAACGCGCATCGTCAGAGCTTTCGATTTTTGCATATAACTCAGCTTTGTCGAAAGCATCGTTGATGGTTTTCTGAGCTCGTTCACGGGCTTTTTCAATTTGCTCGGGAGTTCTTCGTCTCCATCCGCGCTGTGCAGAAGAAGGGAAGTTCATCACGATTCCTTTCGAACCTGCTGACATTTGATCCGGAGTATATCCGAATAAATTTATGGTTGCAGCAGTACCCGGAAGCGGGCCACCTGCAGGCATAGTCAATGCAGTAGTTACTCCTGAAACTCTGGTTACCGGGATGGCAGCTGAATTTGGATTTACAGCAGTAAGCGCCTGCATTTGAGGAGTAATAGCTCCGAACTCACGAAAATCATTCGCTTCAGAAATGCTTGATATTTCAGAAAGACCCAGACGGGTTCCTGAATCAATCATACCCGGGTAGATTTCTCTTCCACTGTAGTCTAACACAACAGCATCGCCCGGAATCTGAACATCGGCACCAACAGCTTCGATAACTCCATTGTTGATGATTATTGTGCCATTTTCGATTATACCATTTGTAACTGTATAAATAGTGGCATTAGTTAGCGCGTACTTTGAAGTTTCTGCTCGTTCTATCGCATTTGGACTTTGCGCAAAAGCTACAAATGGAACAATCAGAGTAATTAATAATATTTTAAATGTCTTTTTCATGGTTTTCCTCATTCTTTGTTTAAGAGGTCGTAAAGGTTTGCACCTTCCATACATTTGTGATGATCATGTGCATCAAAAATTTGTACTTCCTGAATGTTTGATTCAGGATCAATATAGATACGCTGATCGGAAGCATCATTTTCGATATCGAAATATTTTACACCGTCCACAAAAGTCATCTGCGGAACTGCATAAATTGATAAAGGATGCTGATCAAAAATTGCTATATCGGCATCTTTGCCTTCTTCAATAGAACCAACCTGATCGTCAATTCCCAACTGCTTAGCCGGATTCAAAGTAATCAAAGCAAGTGCTTCGTTATCGGAAAGATCTCCGTATTTTTGGCTTTTTGCAGCTTCATGGAAAAGATGACGAATCAATTCACCCGAATCGGAATTGATAGAAGTATTAACTCCGTTCTTAGTTAAAATAGCCGCATTGTAAGCTGTTGAATAATATACCTCCAACTTGTATGCCCACCAGTCTGAGAATACAGAAGCAGAAGCACCAAACTCAGCAAGTTCAGGAGCTACTTTATAAGCTTCGTTTGCGTGCTGAAACGTAAGTTTCTCGATTCCGAAATCAGAGAAAACTCTCATCAGCATATAAATTTCGTCAGCGCGGTAGGAGTGACAGTGAACTAAAATCTCACCTTCAAGAATATCAACCATAGTTTCCATTCTGAGGCTGTACTCCGGTGCTACTTTTCGGGAACTACGATTATTTCGATAGTCGTTCCAGGCATCACGATATTTTAGAGCTTCGTTGAATGTATTACGTAGCATAGCTTCAACCCCCATTCTACTTTGAGGCT
The DNA here is from genome assembly GCA_965267565.1 of Balneola sp. Taxonomy (GTDB): domain Bacteria; phylum Bacteroidota; class Rhodothermia; order Balneolales; family Balneolaceae; genus Balneola. Next base: position 924,020 of record OZ254085.1, on the reverse strand, counting down.
GGATTCCACGAGCCCGTGCACCACGAGTTGGGTTTTCACCTAAAGCAAATTTGATGGTTCTTGGAGCATCTTCAAAACGCAGATCATCTGGATTGGTAAAACCCCAACGAAGCTTAAGCGTTTCGTTTTGACCTCCAATTACGTTGGCGGAGCCGTGCATCAAATGGATAGAAGTAACACCACCTGCTAAAGCTCTGTAAATGGAGATATCGTATGGATCTACCACATCTTCCATACTTACTTCGGCAGTAACCTGGCTGGTTCCTTCATTAATTGAAGTCCCTGCGATATGCGAATGTGCATCGATAATGCCGGGCATCACAAATTTACCGGTGGCATCAACTTCTTCAACTCCCCGGGGAGTTTTAAGGTCTTTGCCTATTTTATCGATTTTTCCATTTCGTACTAAAACATCGGTGTTTTCAAGTGTTCCATCCGTAATGGTCAAAACAGTACCATTTTTGATGAGAACGTCACCGGTTTTTGGTTGAGCTATTGCTGAAGATGCAAAACCAATTGCTACAGCTAATAGTGCAAATAAATTAATTTTCATTTTTTTCATTTCTCGGGCGCCTCCTTAGTCGCTAAAATTGGAAATGTGAAATTGTTGAAGGCTGCAACACTTGCTTCAGCTTCATATTCGTCTCCCTCCACAACACCAACTACTACAATGTTTACGGATTGTCCGCCGGCATCCACATCAAAATCAAAACTCAGTTCTTTGTTCTGGTAACTGATGTTCAGCATTTCAGTATCGGGCGAGCCATCATCGCTGCTCATAGTTCCTGTTAGTACACCTCCGTCCTGAGAAATAGTCATAGTACCGGTTTGTTCGCCTTGAGGAGTAGTGAATGAGTAGTTCCAGACTCCGATCACTTCGCTGAATGCAGAAGCATCACCGGATGAAGCATTCGAACTCGCCTTTTTATCTTTGATTTCGAATTCAAACTTATCACCATCCACAAACATGTATTTTAGTTGTGAATCTTTATCAAAGTAAGAACCTTTAGAAACGATAATGTTACCAAGCTTTCCGCTTTCTACCGTTCCGGCAACACCGGAAAGTCCCAGCAAATCGGCAGCATCAGTAGTAAGTGCAGCTAATGCCTGATCTTCAGTTAATCCACCTTCAATAATTCTCATCAGGTTTTTCTTAACATCATTTGCTCTGATGTCAATAGTAGAAAATCCGAATTTAATACCTGCTTCATTCATTTTAGAATATTGCGAAAGAAATCTGTTATAAAATTCCATTCGTCTTTCTTCAAGGGCTTCAACTTCTTCGGATTTGTCTTCGTCCTTAATTTCTTTTGGTTCATCAGGTAATTCAAGTGACATAAATATTTTTGTATCACTTCCTTTCAGTTCGTCGATCAATTCCCAGCCTTGTTGGAGATTTCCAAGTACAAGATTGAACCCAAGTTCGTTTTGAAGTCTCAGGGCTCTTCTTGCCGTTAAGGTGGTAGAAGCATTGTAGAAAATAGGTTTTTGCTTAGCTACTACCGGATGAAAAGCTTCCATTACACGATCTCTGCCAGGACGAGCGATTCCTGCTGGATTATCCGCATACATCATTGCGTGATTTCTGGAATACTCAGCATTGGTGTAAAGGTTTCTGAATTTTGCCATAATTCCCAGTGTATTCCCCGGATAAGCTCCCGGAGCTCCAACAAACTGACTGTACATGGAAACGTCCTGCTTGTAAATCAATTGATCCGGATGAGTAGCATCTTTCAATAGTAAAAGTGCACCTGAACCCGGAAGCATTCTTCCATATGGAACAGTGTGAGAAAGTGCGAATCCAACTTCACGCATAGATTCTATACTATTTTCATCCGTTTTAATTTGTTGAATCACATGATGTTCAGGAGTTATACCTGCGTAATCATTTGGTGGATCAGGACTGAATAAATTATCAGGTCGTTCAGGTTGATCGGGACGATCAGCACCTGTGTAAGACATGCCATCTATAAATCCGGCATATACAAACAAATCAGTTCCGTCAATGACCTCAGCTGTTTCCGGTATTGAGGCATTTTCCCCAACCGCTGTGATTAAACCGTCTGAGATTACCACTGTTGCTTCCTTTAATGTATCACCCGGTGCCTGTACAATCGTAGCATTTGTAATAGCGTACGTTTTTGTAACCGGTGATTCTCCGGATGGATCACTCTGCGCAAAAACCGATTGGCTGATTAACAGAGCAGGAAGAACAAACATCAGACGGAAAAGTGAATTCCGTAGTCTTTTCATTCTAAAAAAATTTGGTTAAATGTTTAGCGATGGTCGAATATATCTTTTAGAAATGCCACAAACTAATTCGACTGTAATAATTTCGTAAAATTCTGTTCACTTAATAGTAGATAATGGAATAAGTAATGAGTTTTTAGGAGAACTGGAAAAGATAAGTTTGTAATTGCTTGCTCTTAATTTCGAGGCTTTAGTTCTGCTTGTAGAAAGTACTTTTTAAAGCCTCTTTATTCATTCCTCATTTCCCTTCCACGACTACTGCTAATTTCCCGTCATGGTATGCGAGTCTTGTAATTCCGGTCAAATTAAACTTTGAAAGGTCAGCAAGTACTTTCCACTCATTTTTATCAGATTTGGTGTTTAATGAATAAAGTTTTTCATCTTTACCCGTTAGAATAGTGTGTTCATTCAGCCAAACCATATCTTCTGATTCCTGAAGGGTGTTACCCAAAAAATTGTACTCTTTAGTTTTCGGATTGTATTCTTTGATTTTCCATACAGCATCATTTTTATCGATGAAACTAATGGCATCTTTTCCTGGAATTTTATGAAGAGATCGTCCCGGATTCGTTGCTAAAATTTCTCTTTCACCAGTACTAATTACATGTTTTTGAAGGGTAGAGGGATTATCTCCTTCAGGTAAAACAAAGCAGAAATAAATATCATTGGTGTACCATACATAATATCCGATCACTACTTCACTCTCAATTATGTTTGGCTCTGACTGGGAGGGAGAAACTTTCCAAAATTGTTGAGTTCCATCTTCAGATAAAATAATAAAAGAAATACCTGAACGGTCCGGAGTTTGTACGGGCGAGTATTCGCTCAAAGTTGAGGTGTTATTTAAAAACTGAGATTTATCGCTTTCAATTTCATAGAGAGCAATATCTGTTTGTCCATTACGGGTTGAGGAGAAAAAAATACCTGAGCCGTCAACAAGAAAAGAAGGCTGATTGTCATAGCCCTCATTATCAGAAATATTTATGGGATTTTTTAATACATAGCCGGATTCAGATTTAACTAAATCGAATAAATAAACTTCAGTGCTTGGTTGGGCTGCAACTACAGCTGAACAAAGAGCGGCAATAATCAGAGGTATTATTTTCGTCATGATTTAATAGGCTTCATTCTTGAAAAAGGGAATTCGTTACAGCCGGTTTTAGGATTGAGTCGGTCGGCAGCTTTGGTTGACTTAGCAGAATCAGGAGAAGGAGCTTTATAGGCAGTCAGACAAAATCCCCATTCATAAGGCAACATATTTTCAAACTTCATCCAATCAATTCGGGAATATAATCCGCCATCAAACTCGTTAGCGGTGTCATTTTCAGCGATGAAATATTGTTCATCCGTATTCCAGCTAAGAATGTGAAATTTTGTGTCGGGTTTCATAAAGAAAAGAGAATCAGAAACCGAATATTGTATTTCATAATCGTCTTCAAAATTGCCGAATAAATACTCAGGTAATTTATTTTCTGAAGTACAGCCCGAAAAGAAAGTGAAGAAAATTAAGCTAAAGATTAGCTTCATAAGTACTGAAATTTAATAATGAACAACTGATAATATTGAATCTGTTCTAAATCTCTAAATTTTGAATTTCTAATCCGATTAATCATACAGAATTAACATATGAATCGTATCTTAACAAAGTAATCTAATATTTAAATGTATTTATGAATTTTTATAAGCGAGTGCTTTTAACAGCACTATTTTTTTCACTGATCACCTTAACCGTTAACGCTCAATTTTTTGAAGATTTTGAAGATGGAGAAAAATCTGGTTATGCATTAGGATCAGTTTCCCTTTCTACCGGTAGCTGGATTTTGGACGATGCACTTCTGGGTAATTTGACAAATGATAAATTTAATGGTTCTCAAAGCGTAAGAATGGATCGCCGCAATGACAGAACCGGTAACGTTTACATGGACTTTGATAAACCAAATGGCGCGAATGAAGTTTCTTTCTTTTTGGCACATTATGGAAATAACGCAGAAGACGCAGCTTTACAGGTTCAGTATTCTACTGATGGCGGATCAAACTGGATTAATGTAGGTGATGAAATTACGGCACCTGCTACTCTTACAGAATATACCATTCCGGTAGAAGTGGAAGGTAACATCAGGTTTAAGTTCATTCAATCAGGTGGAACGGACCGAATGAATATCGATGATATCAGCATTTCAGATTTCGTTGAAGCTGCCGCGGAACCAACCATCAACGTATTAGTTGATAATGCTACAGCAAACAACTCAGATGCTATAAACTTTGGTTCTACACTGGAAGGAACTACCATTGATAAAACGGTTGAGATCAAAAATACGGGTAATCCTGACTTGAATATCAGTGAAGTATCTGTAACAGGACAAGGGTTCTCTGTTTCGGATTTGCAGGATAGTACACTCGCTTTTAACGAAACCACCGAAGTCACTCTAACTTTCGAGCCAACCGGAGATGGTCAGTTTCAAGGAAATTTTACAATCACAAGTAATGCAGACAATGCTTCAAGTTTCAGTCTTACGCTTGGCGGAGAAGGTTTTGCTGATGGCGACGTAATTCCGATTGTTGATGCAAGAAAACTTGAGTTAGGAACGCGGGTAACGGTTGCCGGTCGTGTAACGGTTGCAAACGAATTTGGAGGTCCTTTATACATGCAGGACGAAACAGCCGGAATTGCCGTTTTTTGGGCTCCGCTTCACGAAAATGTGAGTATCGGAGATTCTGTTCAGGTTTCCGGACCGTTAACGGTTTTCAAACCCATTCCCGGTGCTGATGAAGATTTCTTACTTCAAATTTCCGATACAGAAGAAGATGACAATATCGTCTTCGAAGTGTTTGATGTGGATTCAAGAATCCCGGAACCAAAAGTAATTACGCTTCAGCAATTGAACTCAAAATCTATTGAAGGCCAATTTGTAGTAGTTCAAAATGTTTCTATCGATCACTCCGGAGCATTTCAGGCAAACACCAATTATGAGATTTCTGATGGAATCGGAATGGCAGAACTCCGAATTGATAACAACACAAATTTAGTAGGAGCCAATGCCCCTGCTGAGCCTACAAACATCAGCGGAGTAGTTGGTCAGTTTGGTGGCACATTTCAGTTACTTCCAAGGTTTACTGAAGATGTAGGCGTTGAGGAAGTGACTTTTCCTGGCGATGAAGTTTCTAAAGGTCAGACTCTGGACGTTGTTACATGGAATATCGAATGGTTTGGAGATCCGGGAAATGGCCCTACTGATGACGATGTACAATTAAGAAATGCAGTTACAGTAATCGAAAGAATTGATGCAGACATTTATGCTCTTCAGGAAATTTCAAGCCCGTCAAGATTCAATGAGTTGTTGGATAGTCTGGATGGAGCATACGGAGGTTTCCTTGCGAGCTATTCTCAAACTCAGGAAACGGCTTTTATTTTTAAGAGAGCGACTATTGATTCACTGGACAGTCGTACCTTAAGCTCAAGCGATGGATTTACTCAGAGTGATTGGGCGAATGGTCGTTATCCTTTATTCTTCCATTTCAATGCAGATATAAATGGAGAGATGCAGGAAATTTATGCTTTCAATATTCATGCAAAAGCTACTGTAAATTCTCCTTCTTCAGATTATAATCAGCGACTTAATGCATCAGCTGAGTTGAAAGAATATCTGGACAGAAACTTCAATGATAAGAACGTTCTGTTTTTGGGAGATTATAATGATGAGATCATTCAGTCTCTGGTCAACGACAATACTTCGCCTTACAAGAACTTTGATGACGATTCTGAATATACGATCGTTACCAAATCATTAGAGGAAGATGGATTCACATCCCGATCAAGTAGCTCAATGATTGACCATATCACCTTTACTTCAGAGTTATCAGACGAATACTTTTCGGGAACCGAGCGAGTTGAGAATCCATTTTATGTAGGTAGTTTTCTAAGTGAAACTTCTGATCACTATCCGGTATGGACACGATTTAAGTTTGGTATGATTACAAGTAATGAAGGGGATGGAGAGCTTCCAAATGCAGTTACGCTTAATCAAAACTATCCGAATCCATTTAACCCGAGCACGGTAATCAGCTACAACCTCAATTCAGCTACTAATGTAAATCTTACGGTTTATGATATCACCGGACGAAAAGTATCGACGTTAGTGAATGGACGTCAAACAGCCGGAGAGCAAAGCATTACATTTGATGCAAGTGCACTGGCATCCGGAATTTATATTTACAGATTACAAACTTCGGACGGCGCTTTAATGACCAGAAAGATGGTGTTGGTTAAATAGTTTTGAGCGATGAGTATTGAGTAGTGAGATAAGAAATCCTCACTACTCAAAGCTCACTCCTTTGCTAAGTCCATTATATCGAGCTATGCTTGAATATTGATTATTGAAGTTTTTGCTCTGCAAAGACGTACATTGCATCTCGAAGAAATTCAGCAAGACCTTCTTTGTGTTTGTTATAAAACTTAGCGAATCTCGGATCAGAAACGTACATATCGGCTAAGCCTTTATACATTACTGCCGGTGTTTTATAGAACTTCTCATTTGTTGCATGATGTCGTTTTATCACTGCCTGAACAGCTTCTGATTCAATATTTGCATTCTCTTCCATTAGTTTAGCTAAATCTTTAGCCTGCTGAATTTGCTCTTCCTTAATTGAATCAAAATCAGCTTTTGTCATATTGCTGATATTTTGATTGGATTCCGCAACTACTTTCTCGTCGTACTTATCGTTGACTTCTTCTTTGATTTCCCGGATTTCTTCCTTAGAAAATCCTTCATATAATTCTTCATCGGTTAACATAATTTTGTTCTCCTGTATTTCTGTGATGGTTTTATCTATAGTTTCAACCAGCTTCCGGAGGCGTTTTCTTCGGTTTCGTAATTCTTTTCGCTGAAACTGAAGTGCCTTCAACTGATCGAAATCAGGATCATCAAGAATCTTTTTGATGTCAGCCAATTCAAAGTCGAGTTCTTTATAAAAAAGAATCTGTTGCAAACGGTAGAGTTCCTCTTTTCCGTAATACCGGTAGTTAGAACGAGCCCGTTTTGCGGGTTTCAGCAATCCGATCTTATCATAATGATGAAGCGTTCGGTTTGAAACCCCGGCTAATTTTGCCAACTGGCTAACGGTATATGAATTCATTGATTTTCCCATTTCTCACAAAGTTAGGCTATTACGTAAGGGGAGAGTCAAGAAAAATTTTTAATATCCAATATTCAACAAGGAATATTGAATTTTGAATGACTCGTTTCCGGTCTAAAGATGTTCTGAGTTACGCAAAGTTAATAAACAAGCGAGGACTTTAGTCCGTAGCTAATATTGAGGAATTATTTTTAAAATGAAGATACCCTCTTCGGCTTCAATTTTGACTTCATTTTTTCACTCGTTCCATACCTCCAGAGTGGAATGTACTTCAGAAGCTCTGCTTCAATTTCATTTTTCTAAAACAAAAACGCTTTCTTTGGTTTCAACTTCGATTTCATTCTTAGACTTGAAATAAGAAGTTACCCAGTCAAAATATCCGCAGAAAGAAGAGTAGAATTGTGAAGGGGTTTTTCCATCGATAGTCAGGATTTTATCCCCAAACTGTAATCCGGCTTGATGTGCTTCCGAGCCTAACACAATGTTTTCAACCGTCCAGTAATTTTCGGAATTGTAATAGGGGATAAAACCAAAAGAAGATTCGGAGTTTACAGAATCATAATTCGCATTCTTTTTGAGATAAATTCTTTTCTTATCATAATTCAGATAAACATCATATCGCTCCAAAACATCATTCCCAATCTTCGCAAAACCTTTTTCTGCAAAATTGATCTCAGACTCCAAAGCATCGTATCCTTTGAATTGTACATTTGAATGAGAAGTAAAAACAGAGTCAAAATTGGTGCCCCAAATGCCCGACGAGGAATTATCCAGAGTAGTGTCCCACTTAGTGTTTGATTCGCCAATAACTTGATCTCTGATAGATTTGGGAAGATCTACACTCCCATTTGATCCGGTATCGAATAGAATATTTCCAAGTTCCTTTCCATTTACATTCAGGTCGATTGACGGAGTTCCCGAAAGGGTCGGTTTCTTGAATTTAATTGCGGGATTTGTTTCGGGATCTAATTCTTCAAATCTGGAAAAATCATCTGTAATCCAGATTTTATTATTTACATAATCGATTTTCCAATTTGCTTCCCGAATCAGATTAGCTCCGATAATTCCATCCGCAGCAATGCAGGGGGATAGCGAGTTTTCGGGATATTCGATAATACCGGCCGCTGTATTCTTAAAGTCTATATTTCCCAGAGAAACTTTTTTCAACAGAGTCATTGAAATCTCATTGGAATTCCCCTGGGCGTCAGATTTGTCTTTGGTAGCTCGTTCTTTTAAATCATAATTATCTGCCCAACGCTGAGATATTTTATTATCAAAAGCTCCTGTGTCGAAAATAAATTCAAGGGTATCTGAACGACCGTTTACGGTTCCTTTGACTACAATAATTCCATGACGGTTTTCAAAATCTATGGATTCGTAAAAGTTCTTTTGTTCAACACCACCTCTTGAAAGCAGATGAACATTGGAGATGTAATTGCAGGAAACTATGCTAAAGAAACAGATTAAGCATAGCGTAAAAGAAGTAGAAATTTTCATGTCTCAAAGGACGAGTTGAAAGAGATTTTGTTTCGTATAAATAAGTTATTTTATAACAGTCATCCCTCTTTCCAATTCTCTGCCATCATACCCCTCAATAAATTGTATGGGATATGAAATCATCCCGGATTTTCCGGGAATTAATACGTTGAAATGAAGATGTTCAACAGATGAAAAACCCGTTTTTCCGGACAATCCAATTGGTTGACCCATCTTCAGTGTATCACCAACTTCTACAAAACTACCATTTAAAACCAGATGAACATATTGGGTATAAAAACCAGAGTGAGGATGATAGACGGTAATGAAATTTGCATAATCTCGCCATTTTCTGGAATTGCCTCCGTATTTATAGCCTTCAATAACTCCTATTACAAATCCATCATCGGCAACGGTAACGGTATCTCCAATTTTTAAATCAAAATCTAAAGCGTATTTGGAATAACTGCTGGTGTGAGAAAAACTGCCGTTATATCCCTGAATGATTTTGTACGATTTACCCTCAGGAAAAGGGAGACTGATTTTAGTTGGAGTCAGCTTCCTTGAGGGGTCTCCAAAAGAAGCCGAAAAATTTACTTTGATATCCGAAGTATCAATAACTGGAAAGTATAAAGTGGTGTCACTTAAAGGAGGAAATATATTGGGGAAATAATCCTCTAAAACTGAATCAACAGAACTGATATTTGAAGTAGCATCGACCGAAATGGGACTATGAATGGAATTTTGAATATGTACCAATAAGGTATCTCGGCTCAATTCATAAGACAGATCCAACTCAGTCTGGCGAAGTTTTTGATCAGGAATTGATTTGCAAGCCGAGAGCAGTACAATTAACAATAGCAGATATTTCCAATCGAAAAAAATCATATCTGGAAATTTAACCTCATTCTAAAAATAAAAACTGAATATTGGTAATTCCCTAATGTAAATTGTTTCAGATCTTCATCGCATCTTCAACCAAGGCTGCCTGTTCTGCATCGTGTATTTTTTTCTGCCCGGCAGCCGGAGAAGCTGACGCCTGCCGACCTGCATAGGTTAATTTTTGTCCTTCGCCTAATAGCTCCATAAATCGAGGAGCTACAAAAGACCAGGCTCCCATATTCTTTGGCTCTTCCTGACACCAGACAATATCCTTCACAGAATCAAATTTCTTCAATTTTTCAGAAATATCGTCATCAGGGAATGGATAGAATTGTTCTAACCGGGCTATTGCCACATTATCGATTTCGTTTTCCTTTCGATACTTCAGTAAGTCGTAATAAACTTTTCCTGAACAAATTACTAAGCGGTCAGGATTTTCGATCTCGTTTTCTTTGATGAACGGCTGAAATTTACCTTCCGCAAGTTCTGTTGTATTTGAAGTAGCCATTGGGTGACGGAGTAAGCTTTTCGGAGTCATAAGCACCACAGGCTTTTTAACTTCCTGCAAAGTTTGCTTTCTAAGCATGTGGAAATACTGAGCCGGAGTGGTCAGATTCATTACCTGCATATTGTCTTCGGCGCAAAGCTGTAAAAATCTTTCCAGTCGGGCAGAGGAATGCTCCGGACCTTGACCTTCATATCCATGAGGTAAATTCAGAACTAAAGAAGTAGTCTGTCCCCATTTAGCTTCGCTTGAAGAAAGGAATTGATCAATGATGATCTGAGCGCCATTTACAAAATCACCGAACTGTGCTTCCCAAATTACTAACGCATCTTTTTGCTGAGCTGAATATCCAAACTCAAAACCCATTGCTGCATATTCACTCAATAAACTATTGTGAACATGGAAATACCCCTGATCATCCGATAGATTATTTAGCGGTACAAAAGTCTGACTGGTTTCGGTGCCATGTAATACAGAATGTCGGTGTGAAAAAGTACCTCTTTCCACATCCTGACCGGTAATCCGAACTGTTCTTCCGGATTTTAGCAGTGAACCGAAAGCAAGTGCTTCGGCAAAACCCCAATCGATTTTCTTTTCGTTTTTCTCTACAATATCAGCTCGTTTAGCCAACTGCTTCAATAGCTTTGGGTTCGCATCGAAATCTTTTGGAACAGTATTAATTTTAACTGCGATATCTTTAAGCTCATCAGCAGAATAAGTGGTATCCGGAAATTCTTTTCGGTCTTTTTGATCTGTTTCAGTGCGATCATAGACATCTTCAGTAATATCAACTGTAGGAGATTTTTTGGCATCTTCAAATGCTTCCTGAAGTAGTTGATCAAACTCATCAAAAATAGCCTGAGTTTCTTCTTCAGTTAATTCACCATTTTTTACTAAAAAATCAGTATAAATATCACGAACCGGAGGATGATCATTGATTTCCTTATACATACCCGGTTGAGTGAAAGCCGGCTCATCACCCTCATTATGACCGTGTTTTCTGTATCCGATCAAGTCGATAACAACATCTTTACCAAACTTCTGACGGTAATCCATCGCCATTTGAATGGCATGAACTGCTGCTTCGGGCTTATCTCCGTTCACATGAAAGATTGGAGCAAGAATAGCTTTCGCTAAGTCAGAAGCGTATTCGGTTGATCGCCCGTCTTTCGGAAGAGTAGTAAACCCGATTTGGTTATTTATGATGATGTGTACGGTTCCGCCTGTGCTATAACCTTCTAACTGAGACATATTCAATGTCTCAGGAACAACGCCCTGACCTGCAAATGCGGCGTCACCATGCATCAAAACAGGAAGCACTTTTTTTTCTGCTTCGTCACTTTCGTGATGATCCTGCATTGCACGAACTGCTCCTTCTACTACAGGATTTACTGCCTCAAGATGACTTGGATTTGGCATCAATTCAAGCTCAACTTCTTTGTCATCAGCAGCTTTGTGAGTTCCTTTTGTTCCGAGGTGATACTTTACGTCTCCGGACCCTTGAATGGTATCTGGATCTATACTTCCTTCAAACTCTGCGAATACTCTGTGATAAGGCTTGTTCATGATATTCACGAGCATATTCAATCGCCCGCGATGCGCCATTCCAAAAAATGCTTTTTCAATACCGCTTTCCGCAGCACGATCCAACATGAAATTAATCATCGGAATCAGCGTGTCATTTCCTTCTAATGAAAAGCGCTTATGACCTATATATTTTTTGTGCAGAAACTCCTCAAAAGCCATCGCCTGATTCAACTTATGGAGAATCTGCTTTTTGTCATCTTTTGAAAGCTCGGCTTTGTTGGTAGAAGACTCCATCGTGTCGCGCAACCACTTTCGTTCTTCCAAAGAAAGAAGGTGCATATAATCGGCACCGATATTTCCACAATAGGTATCTCGGAGTAATTTGATGATTTCACGTAATGGCGCTTTTTCTTTTCCTCCAAGTCCGCCACAATAAAATTCTCTATCAAGATCCCAGAGAGAAAGTCCGTAATACTGAATATCTAATTCGGGCACATGCTTCGGTTCCTTTTCAAGAGGATCAAGATCAGATAAAACATGACCACGCATTCGGTACATATTGATTAATCTCCAAACACCGATAGCGCGACGGTCGTACTCTAAAGATTCTCCGGCTTTTCCTGCAAACGGACCGGAATACGTATCTGCAGAATACGGAATAGGTTCGTAAGGGATTTCCAAATCGCTGAAAATATCTTCGTAAAACGATTCTTGTCCGGTAAGCAGATCATTAATTTTCTTAAGGAATGAACCGGATTCGGCTCCCTGAATCACGCGGTGATCGTATGTGGAAGTCACGGTCATTACCTTACTGATTCCTAATTGATTCAGAATCTCTTTAGACATTGACTGGTATTCCGCCGGATAATCAATAGCTCCGGTTGCAATAATAGCGCCCTGACCTTGCATCAGTCTTGGTACAGAAGAAACAGTTCCAATAGTGCCCGGATTTGTGATGCTGATGGTCGTTCCCTGATAATCGTCCAGCTGCAGTTTCCCGTTTCGGGCTTTATCAATCATTTCAGCATAGGCGTGTAAGAACTCTTTGAAGTTCATTTTATTCACGCCTTTGATATTCGGCACGACCAGATTTCGGCTTCCGTCTTTATTCGGAAGGTCAATGGCGATTCCCAAATTTACCTGATCAGGAATTACTTTGAAGTGATCATTTCCATCGAAATAGTACGCATTATTAACGGAAGGAAATTCTTCCAACGCTTTGATAATAGCCCAGGCAATAAAATGAGTAAATGAAGCTTTGGGCTCATTGCGCTGCAAAAGATGAGTGTTGATGATGGTCCGGTCTTCAATCATCATCTTAACCGGAAGTACTCTCAATGAAGTAGCCGTTGGTACTTCCAGGCTTTGATCCATGTTCTCAACAATCTTGGTGGCAACACCCTTGATCTTTTCAAGCTGCGCATTTTTAGGTGCCGGTCCCGCAGGTTCCTGTTCTTTAGAATCAGATTTTGATTGCTGAGAATCTTCTTTTTGTTGAGAAGAATCCGGCTGAGAATCTGAAGAACCATTGGTCGGTTTTCCTTCCATTTCATCGAAGAAAGAGCGCCAGTGGGCAGGTACTGAATTAGGATTTTCTTTGTATTGATTGTAGAGTTCTTCTACGAGTGCTGAGTTGGGTCCGAATACGGATTCAAGAGATTTCAATGGATGTTAACCTCGTGCAGTTTTTGCAGCTGTTTTATATCTGAGTAATGTATTGCCAATCAATAAATAATCCGATTTGCGAATGTATGTATTAAATGCCCTTAAAATTAAGGATTACAATATTAAAAAACGATATTTCTTCTGTGTGTTATTTGTTGATTATATACAAAGATTCTATCAAGTTAATTCGGTTAAGTTTATTATCAGTTTGAATTTAATGGACTAAAGAATGGGACGCAGATAATACGGATAGTGCGAATTGGAATGAATAAGATCGATTGACCAAAAAATATCCGTCCAATTTACGTCATCCGTGTGCTGTAAATGAACAAAATTTCTTGCTCGTTGCGCACCAGAGGTCTGGAAATAGTTAGCCACAAATCTGTTCCAATTCAAAATTCATAATCCAAAATCCCTAATTCTTAATTGAACAATTCTTAATTCATCTTCTCTTTAATTCCCTTCCAACAAACCCTATATTCAGAACAAAAAATTACGGACATGAGCAACACCGCCAAAAAGGCAAAAAACGGAGCAGAAAATATCAACTGGGACTTAAGCGATCTTTACACATCTTCGGATGATCCCCAACTCAAAAAAGACAAAGAGGCTGTATTAAAACAAGCCGATGCTTTTGCTTCCAAATATAAAGGCAAAATCGATGATTTAACCGCCTCAGAGTTTAAGGAGTTGCTTGAAGAATACGAAGCCATTCAGGATAAAGGTGGAAAAATTGGGTCTTTTGCTTATCTGCAATGGAGTACGGACACCGGAAATGCGGAGTACGGAAAATTGGTGCAGGACTCAAACGAGCTTTCATCAGAGTTAAGCCAAAAGCTGGTATTCTTTGATGTGGAATGGCTAAAAGTGGATGAAGAAAAGGCTCAAAAACTGATAAACGATCCTGAACTTTCGTTTTATAAACATTATCTGGAATCTTCACGCCGATATAAGAAGCATGTGCTGGAAGAAAATCAGGAAAAAATCATGTCTGCAAAGGCGGTTACGGGAAGAAGCGCATGGGTTCGGTTTTTCGATGAGACATTGGGAGCTGCTGAATTTGAATTAGAGGGAGAATCCTTGACAGAACAGGAAGCGCTGAGTAAACTTCACGAAAGTGATCGAAGTTTAAGAAAGAAAGCTCATGCTTCGCTTACCAACACTTTTCAGGATTTGAGCAGAACACTTACGTTTATTTTCAATACCGTTCTCGCCGACAAATCCACCAACGACAAATTCAGAAATTATAAAAGCTGGGTTTCGTCCCGAAATCTTGCTAATGAAACGGATGACGATACGGTTGAAGCATTAGTCGAAGCTGTGACTTCCAACTACGATTTGGTTAAGCGGTATTACAAGTTAAAAACCGATTTGCTCGGTCTGGATGAGATGAAAGATTATGATAGGTATGCACCTATTATCCAGAATGAGGAAACCATCAGTTGGGATGAAGCCAAAGAAATGGTGCTGGATGCGTACACAAAATTTCATCCAGAAATGGGAGAGATCACCCAAAAGTTTTTTGATGAAAATTGGATCGATGCAGCAATCAAACCCGGAAAAAGAGGTGGTGCTTATTCCGCAAGTACGGTTCCATCTGTTCATCCGTATGTATTCATGAATTTCGACGGAAAAATCAGAGATGTTCAGACGCTTGCTCATGAATTAGGTCACGGAGTTCATCAATATTTATCAAGACAACAAGGACCATTACAGGCAGGAACTCCGTTAACTACCGCAGAAACGGCTTCGGTTTTTGGCGAGATGTTGGTATTCCAAAAGCTATTGAAAGAAATTGATGACCCGAAAGAAAAACTCGCACTTATCACGGGAAAAATTGACGATACCATTGCTACGGTTTTCCGTCAGATTTCGATGAACCGTTTTGAAGATGCCATGCACACTGCGCGACGTAAAGAAGGCGAGCTTACCACCGAACGTTTTTCTGAACTCTGGATGAATGAACAGAAAAAACTATATGGCGATTCTGTGACATTAACGGATGAGTACGGAATCTGGTGGAGTTATATTCCTCATTTTCTACATACTCCGGGTTATGTGTATGCCTATGCATTCGGGGAATTATTGGTGATGGCGTTATATGAAGAATTTACTCAACGTCCTGAAGGATTTGCAGATAAATACCTCGAGCTGCTTAGCGCTGGTGGATCGGAATGGCCGCACGAGTTAGTTGCAAAAATGGGATTAGATATCACCGATCCGGAATTCTGGAATAAAGGGTTGCAATCTTTGGAAAGAATGATTGAAGAAGCGGAAGCTCTTAACGAACAAATCCCAACTAACAATTAATCAAATTTCAAAGGAATAAGACCATTTGTTACATTGCGGTTTGGTATTTGAAATTTAATTTCGAAGAAATTCAGGATGGCATTAGACAGGCAGGATAAAGCACTACGGGAATTTAAGCAGATCATGGAAGATCTGGTCCATTTGCTCCGGACTTCCACACGGGTTCAGTTAGCATACATGTGTTGGGTAAATCACTCAAGGCAACAATTTGTTTGGGAGACAAATAGTACAACCCTTCCGAATGTGATGTTTCAGGATCGCGTAAATTTTGAGCATCATTTTTTGAACGATTACAAAGAGATCGATGAGATTAAATCGCTTCGGGTAGGGGAGGATATCGCAAAAGGAAAGTTGATGCACTATTTCGATTTTGTTCAGGCGAAATCCATGGTTTTGATTCCTTTCATCAATAAAGGGGAAACGGTAGCAATTACCGTTTTGGAAAGTGATCTGGATATTGAGACAGAGCGAATCAAAGATCAGATTTTATCCTACAACAATGCACTGGTAAATGTGTTGGATACCTATCTGGAAGTGGTGGATTTACATGAACAGCAGAAGGAGTGGGAATCTTACGAACAATCGCTTTCAAAATTTAGTCCACGTCAGCATAAAGTCGAGACTTTCAAGACGATGCTCGATGAGATGCAAGCTTGTATTCCCGGCGGAAACGTTTCATTGATTTGTCAGGGTATGGATACCTGGAACGTAGTTTTAAATGCGGAAAAATCATCAAATCCACCGAAAATCGGTTTAAAAGTAGAAGAAAAAAGCGTGGCTTTTGATGCTTTGGAAAAAGGCGAGCCTGTTTTTTCCATGCATTTCAACAATAACCCAAAAAGAATTTCAAGCGGAGAAGGAATTACAGAAGGAGCAAGTTTAGCCGTTCCGGTAATAATTCACGATCGAAGACAAGCAGTAGTGGTGGTAAGCCATAATGATCCGCTTCAATTCAAAGATTCTGCCAAACATAAACTCACCAATTTGGTTCGAATTGCTGCCTTGAATATTCAGGCAAGCGTGAGCCGATCTTCTATGACATCAAGCTTACTAACCCACAATTTTGAAGCATACATGACAGAGCTATGGGAAGCGACCGTGGAAACAGAAATTCGAAGAGGTGCGAACGGTAAAACCAGGACATGGTTTGGGTTGGTATCACCTGATGAAATCAACAGCCTGAGAACAAAGTTCAGAATGGATGAACTTCAGAAAATTCAGGAAGATTTTGTGAAGTTTTTAAATCCAAGTCTCTATGGGTTACAAGGTTTTGTCGGGTTTAATTCTGACTATGTGTATAGTTTTGTAATACAAAGTGATAAAGAAGACGCTATTGATCAATGGATTGATAAGTTTAAAACGCGTTTAGCGCACGGATTACGACTTTCAAACGGACATACCATAAACATCGGATTTAAAATCGGCTTAACCGAAATTGATGAAAGCAGTTCTAATTCTTATCAATTGCTAACAAAAGCCAAAAAGGCACATTCAGAAGCAGTAAATAATGACGAAGTAGAAGCCGTGGTGGCTTAATGGGAAATGTATATCTCATAATAATTGATGGTCTTGGAGTGGGTGCTCAGGAAGATGCTCATCTTTACGGCGATGAGGAGATGAATACGCTTGGACATGTATCCGCTGAAACAGGAGTACAACTTCCAAATCTGGAAAAAATGGGATTGGGAAATATCATTCCTTTAGAATCAATTTCAGAAGTACAAAACCCTACTGCTGCCTATGGAAAAATGAGAGAAGTTTCGGCAGGAAAAGATTCTACTACCGGTCATTGGGAAATTGCCGGTATTCAGCTTGAGAAACCCTTTCCAACTTATCCTGAAGGATTTCCGAATGAAGTGATTTCGGCCTTCAATAAGGGAATTGGGGTTGGGAAGTCTCTGTGCAATTTACCGTATTCAGGAACAGATGTAATCCGGGATTATGGAGAAGAACACATTAAAACCGGATTTCCGATAGTTTATACTTCCGCAGACAGTGTTTTTCAAGTGGCTTGTCATGAGGATGTCGTTCCCGTAGATAAATTATACGAATGGTGTGAGTTTGCCCGAACCAACATATGCGTTGGTGAACACGAGGTGGGAAGAGTAATCGCCCGACCATTCACCGGAACTCATCCATTCGATCGAATTTCAGATAAAAGAAAAGATTTTTCTGCGATACCTCCTGCAGATAATGTAGTTCAGTTATTACAGAATGGAGGTATAAAAACATATTCCATCGGCAAAGTCATTGATCTTTTTGCAGGAATAGGATTTTCTCAATATCGAAAAACCAAAAGCAATGCCGAAGGGATCTCGCAGTTACTTTCGGCGATGTCAGCCGTTCAAAATAGTTTTGTGTTTGTAAACCTTATTGATACAGATCAGCTGTATGGGCATCGTTTGGACCCGCAAGGATATGCTGAAAGTTTACAAGAGTTCGACCGTGCTTTACCGGCAATTCTTTCCAAATTAAAAGATGATGACTTGTTAATAATAACAGGAGATCATGGCAACGATCCATGTTCAGATTCAACCGATCATTCCCGGGAGTTCGTGCCTTTATTAGTTTATCCAAAATCCAGAACCATCCGTCTGACGGATTCCCCGTCTGACGGATTAGAAGCTGAACTCGGAACCAGAGATACTTTTGCAGACATAGCAGTTTCAATTGCTGCATTTTTTGAGAAAGAAAATGACTTGCCAGGGAAGTCTTTTATTTAACTAAGCGATTGAGTCCCATCCTAAGGGCAATTCATGAATTGCCCTTAGGATGGGGAGGAAAGTATTTTTCAAATATACTTTTATTTACCAGCCAGTATGGACGCGATTAATCGCGTCCATACTGGGGGTTGAGGAAGCCAAAATTTAAAGTACTAAAGAGTTTAATATTTCGTATATTTAGTATTGCTTTCATCAGGAGTGAGTGCTTCAGAAGCTTTAAACAAGGTTGCAACCGTTAGCTTAATCAAATTTTCAACTCACCCTTTGTAGCTTAGTACTAATTTTCAAAAAACAAATTTTACTGTGGCAAAAAGTTCAGGAATCTCCACTCGTGAGTCAGAATCCTTAGATCGTTATCTTCACGAAATTGGAAAAGAGAAACTTATCACCCCGGATGATGAAGTCCGTTTAGCAAAAGAAATTCAGAAAGGAAGTCAGAGAGCACTTGAAGATCTCACCAAAGCGAATTTACGTTTTGTGGTTTCTGTAGCGAAGCAATATCAAAATCAGGGACTTTCACTTGGTGATTTGATCAACGAGGGTAACCTTGGATTGATTAAAGCTGCTAAGCGTTTTGATGAAACCCGTGGATTTAAGTTTATTTCTTATGCTGTTTGGTGGATTCGTCAATCTATTCTACAAGCACTTGCCGAGCAATCAAGAATTGTTCGTCTCCCGCTTAACCGAGTTGGTGCGTTAAACAAAATTGGTAAAGAACTTTCGAAGTTAGAGCAGGAATATGAACGTGTACCTTCAGCTCACGAGCTTGCAGAAAGTCTTGAAATGACCGTTGGTGAAGTTGCTGATACACTAAAAATTTCCGGTCGCCACCTTTCCATGGATGCTCCATTCGCACAGGGTGAAGACAACCGACTTCTCGACGTTCTTGAAAATGAAGAGATTCCGAACCCGGATTTTGAATTAATGGGTGAATCTCTGAAAGTGGAAATTGAAAGGGCTCTTTCAAAACTCACCAAAAGAGAAGCAGAAGTAATCAGGCTATATTTCGGAATCGGACGAGAGCATTCTCTTACTTTAGAAGAGATTGGTGAACGTTTCGATCTTACCCGTGAGCGTGTACGTCAGATTAAAGAAAAAGCACTAAGAAAGCTACGCCACCATAACCGAAGTGCAGCTTTAAGAGCCTATTTAGGATAATTACTTCCTCTGATACAATAATTTATGAACCTCACTTTTTTAAGTGGGGTTTTTTTGTGGATTTGATTTTCGTTTTGAAGTCTTTCCAGATATCAATCCATTCATGAAAAATTACTCTTACGATGTTATATGTTTTGATATTCTTAGTAATACCAAATTCCGGCGGAGTATCCTCTCTTTCTTCCTGAAATGATCCGAAAATACGATCATAAATAATCAGCACATTCCCATAATTTTTATTCAAATAAATAGGATTAACAGCATGATGTACTCTGTGATGAGAAGGAGTATTAAATAAAAATTCAACAGGTTTTGGCAGCTTTTTCACCAGCTGCGTATGCTGGAAAAAAGCGAATAAAAAACTGATAGTTTCCACAGCAAATACCATAGCCGGGTCAAAACCCATAAGAGGAAGAATAATCCAAAAAGCATTATGAAATATGGAATTCAGAAATGGAATTCTTGCCGATACCGAAAAATTAAATTTTTCAGATGAATGATGATTTACATGTACTGCCCAGAAAAACCTGTTCTCGTGGCTTATCCGATGAAACCAGTAATACACAAACTCATTTAAGAAAAAGAGAATTACCCAGGTCAGGGGAGTTGCGGGTATCTTAAATGGCGAAAACTCATAAACAAAATACCATATTGCCAACCACAAACCTTTGCCAATTACCCGAACCATTATCCCTAAAAAGCCAAGGGTGATACTTACAAGACTGTCTTTCCAATAATAAAAATTGGTTTCGTTTTTGTGATCTAAATAGGCTTCAACAGAAATTGCGATAATATAAACCACAAAAAAAGAAGCTAATAAAGGTTCCATGAGTTTTTTGATTAAGTCATGGGGTTGCAGGTAAATATAGAATTTTTAATTATTTCTCCTACAAAAAAATGATGTAGGCCATATCAAGAATAGAAACCGGCTCAGTCGATTGCTCAGCAATCACAAAATTCACTTTGCAGGTATTCTTTTGTTCGGGGATTATCCGGGGTGTGAAATAACTTATCCACGGGTCCTTGCTCAATAATATTTCCGTCACAAAGAAACACCAGAGTATCAGCCGTTCGACGTGCCTGCTGAATGTTATGAGTAACAAAAACGATAGTATAATTCTGTTTCAGATTTAGAATGGTTTCTTCAATAGCTCTGGACGATACCGGATCTAAAGAGGAAGTTGGTTCATCCAACAATATCACTTCAGGCTTAACGGCAAGAGTTCTTGCAATACATAATCGTTGCTGTTGTCCTATGGACAGCGTAGTGGCGGGTGATTTTAATCTGTGAGAAACTTCTCTCCATAAAGAAACAGCTTTCAGGTTTTCTTCTACAATTTCCATTTGCTCAAGTTTAGTCAGCTTTTTCTGACGCTGAATTCCGAAAAGAACATTTTCTGAAATTGACTTTGGAAATACACAGGGTTTCTGGAAAACCATTCCTATTTTACTTCTCAATACCGCTACATCTGTTTCATCTGAGTAGATACTTTTATTATGAAAGTTTACAGAGCCTTTTACAGCAAAACCTTCAATGTCATCGTTAATTCGGTTAATACTGCGAACTAATGTTGATTTTCCACTTCCTGACGGACCTATTATGCAAGTAACGCAGTTTTTCGGAATGCTCAAATTTATGTTATCTAAAATATGAACATCGTCTATCCATACGTTGAATTTTTTGGCTTCAACAATAGACGTTGCCTTAGCTGAAGATGTATTAAGTACTTTTAAAGACGAACTATTCTTCATATTTGTGAAAGTGAACGTTGTTTATTTCTAATGATCAGGGCTGAAACGCTAAAAATCATGACTAAAGTAACCAAAACAAGACTGGCTCCCCAGGCATTTGTAAGGGCTTCGGGATTGGTAGCTTGTTGTGCTAATGCTAAAATGTGAGTCGGTAGTGTGGAAACTGGCTCTTTAATTCCACCGGGAATATCCACACCGGAAAAAGCAGTGGCGATAAACATAATCGGGGCAGTTTCTCCAATTGCCCGGGCTAAGCCAATTAAAAGACCTGTGATTGCACCCGAAAAACCTTGTGGCAGCAATACCTTGGTAATAGTCTGCCATTTATTGAGTCCTAATGCAAGAGCGCTTTCTCTGTAAATTTCAGGAATGCTATTGATGGATTGATAAGCTGTTAATGTAATGGTGGGCAGCATCATAATTCCTAAAATAACTGAGCCTACAAACCATGATATCCCAAAGTTTAAAATATTAACAAACAGAATGAGCCCGAAAATCCCAAAGACAACAGAAGGAATGCCGTTAAGAACAAATATTAAAATATTACTGAATTTTCGTGCTTTAGAGCTTATCAGATATTCGCTTTTGAAAATGGCACTTCCAATAGCTAAAGGAAAACTCAACAATGCGGCGACAGCTACTATGAGGATGCTCCCAAAAATTTGGTATAGAATTCCACCCTCAGCACCAAAATTTGATGAAGCCGAAGAGAGAAACTCAAAGTTAATTGCAGGAATACCATTCCAGTATATGACTCCGAATAGAAATAACAGAATAGTAAAACAGAGTATTACCGAGAGTCCGGTACCATACTTGAATAAAGAGTTTGAAATTTTTCTATTCATACAGCCTCTCTGATTTTGATGAATAATATTGAGCAATTACAGTGAAGCAGAGAACAATTATGAGAAGTATAAAACTCAGAAAAATAAGTGCACTAAAATGAACAGAACCGAAAGAAGTTTCAGCAATTTCTCTTCCAAGCTTAGACGTCATAGTCTGTCCCGGGGTTAGCCAATTATAAAACGGAGAAGCAATTTTGTCTATACTTCCAATAACAAGCATCACGGCCATTGTTTCTCCTAAAGCTCTTCCCAGAGCTAAAAGCACAGCACCAATAATATTTGGTTTGGCAATAGGTAAGAGCGTGTGTTTAACAGTTTCATAATCGTACAATCCTAAACCTTTGGCTGCTTCACGATATTTGCGGGGAACATTTTGCAAAGCATCATCAGAGAGGGTGATAATGGTAGGCAGAATCATTATGGAAAGTAGAATTCCCGCCGTCAGTATAGTTCTTCCGGTTTGTAAATCAAAAAAGTCTTGAATCCAGATACTGAAAAAAGCCACTCCTATTAAACCGTAAACAATTGAAGGAATTCCTGCAAGAAGTTCTAATAAAGATTTTACTGGATACCGGTATTTTTGGGGGAGTATTTCTGAAGTGAAAATAGAAGTTGTTATCCCAAGTGGCACAGCAATAACTAATGCAATAAAAGTGACGATAATAGTGCCGTAAAGCATTGGAAGAATCCCAAAACTATTGCTGTAAGGAGCCCATTCTGAAGAAAAAAGATTAGCTTCTTTGAATGTAATAGCCTGCCAACTGTTTATTATTAAAAGCCCTAAAATCAGAAAGACGATGGAGGTGCTTATTATAGTAGAAAGCACCACAAAATTCTTACCAAATCTTTTATCGGATACGAACATATCCTGATTCTTCTACGATTTTTTGTCCTTCATCACTTAGTACATAATCGATGAATTGCTTTGTTTTACCTACCGGTTCACCATTTGTAAGAATTACCAAATCCCGGGTTATCGGGAAAGTACCGTTTATAATATTAGTTAATGAAGGTTCAACTTTATCACCATTGGGCATTAAAATGTTCAATCCTTTAATATCCTCATTTAACCATGCATTAGATAGCATTCCAATTGCAGAATTACTTTGTACCAAGGCTGTTTGTTCTTCATTGTTTGAACCAAGTACAATATCTGAACCCGGAGCGGCGATTTCTTTATCCCCAAAAACGGCCTGCATAAATACGTGTCGGGTTCCTCTTGATGCTTCTTTATCAATAACCAAAATTTCCCGGTCAGGACCTCCTAATTGTTTCCAGTTATCTATTTCGCCTGAATATATTTTTCCAATCTGATCGAGGCTCAAGGTGGTGACGCCTTCATTATAAATTTCGGATGATACCACAGCAACTACTGCATCTTTTCCGATTGATATGGTATTAAAATTAGTGTCAGGATATCTGCTCTGTTCATCTACTGAAATTGCTCTTGATGTCATTCCAATATCAAGCTTATTCTCTCCAACCTGGTTAATTCCTACTCCTGAACCTCCGGCGTTCACAATAATTCGAATATCCGGATTATCCTGTCTGAACGATTCTGCTGCTCTTGAAATAACTGGCAAAACAGTGCTTGAACCTCCAATGTTAATCGTTTCTTTTTGAGAACAATTTATCAGTAGAAGTGATAAGCACAAGGCCAGAGTAGATTTCATAGATGTTATAAATGTAGTTAGTGTGTTCTGAATTTTACGATCAAAGAGAATAAACAGATTGATCAATTGAAAAAACTTAGTTAAATATGTGAGGAAAATCTTACAAGTTTGTCACAATTATTTAACTTTTTAAATCAGGTCATATCAATTGCAGAAATAAAAATTGGATTGCCTAAAACTTTCTCTAATTCAAGTTCACTTATATTAATTTTCCGAATCATAAGGTCGGCCTTTACTTCTCCATTTATTTTATGAAGCAGCCCAAGTTTGCATTGATTCCTGAAATATTTTGCCAGTTTTGATTCTGAATCCTGCCAAGACATTCCGATATGGATGTTATGTTCAGAACAAGCAGCTTCCATAAGCTTTTGAACAGTTTCTATCTGATTTGGTTTAAACCAAATATGGTCAAAGGCTAAAAATTCAAAAGTATCAGAATTAAACAACCTTTTAAAAAAGGGAAGTTGGGGGAGAATGTTTGTCATCAGAAAACCAGAGAATCCGGGTACTTCTACAAGTTTCCATTTAACGGGAAATGCTCTCAATCCTGCTATCAACTCCCCATCCGAATAATAACCGTAAAGTGTTCCTTTTTTTTCTGCTGAATCGTTAAAGAAAAGAGAATGGTTTTTGTAGAAAGTCTCTACCTCACTTTTAAAATCGGAGAGCTGCTTTTCATCTATAGTTTTCACAGATGAGGTGAGTTTTGGATCAAACCGACTGAATAAAAAAGTTGAAATTTCTCTTGAAGTGCTAAACCCAAATGACTCACATAAATTTCTGGACAGGATGTTCTCTTTTTCCACAAAAGCATAATAAATGCCTGAAGAATCATTTTTTTTAAAAGCGGATTCTAACTCATTGGTGAAAATTTTTAAAATACTTTCGCGCAGCGTATTAGGTTTGTTTTTTTTGCTCTTTATATTGGTTTTTGTTCGGTTCTTAAAAGGGTTAAAAACCGAGAGATACCGAACATACAAGGCATGAATTCCGGGCTCTGAATTAACCTCTCTTTGAACTATTCCGGCAGTCCCCAAAACTCTGTTTCCTTTTTTAATCTGAATGAACTCAAGATTTTCAATAGTGCGGAGAGTTTGTTCCAACTCAGTATGTTTATAACGTAATTTGCCGGGAGTGCCCAATACGGTATTGTTTAACAACTCCATCAGTTCATCAGAAACCTGAGAAGTTTTTTCAACCGTTAAATTCGATATGCTTTTTGTTTTATTTTTATTCACAACTCAAAAGATAGCGACTTGATAATAAGTCTCAATAATGAAATGATGTCTTAAATTAGCAACTACTATTCTCAGTAGTTTTACGTTACATTCAAACTATGAAAAAAACATTTCTATTAAGTTTATTTCTAATCGGGTTCGGCTCGTCGGTGCTAATGGCTCAGCTTTATCCTTTCCGAACCTATTCTATCGAAGAAGGACTCAGTGAATCTGTCGTAAACGATATAATTCAGGACAAAGACGGATATATATGGATGGCAACAGGATATGGATTGAACCGATTTGATGGACTAACCATCGAAAATTTCTTTGAAGACAGTGGGTTAAACAGTAGTAAAGTACACGCCCTCTATCAGGATTCAGAGGATAGAATCTGGATAGGAACAGAGTTCGGTGTTAATTATTGGATGGATGATAGTATTTATACTGTTGAGGATCTTTCAGCATTAAATAATCAAAGAGTAATTACTATTTATGAAGATTCAAGGGGTGATATATGGTTTGGTACCGATGGAGCTGGGGCATGGGTATTTAGTCAGTATGAAGAATTAATTCAGTATTCAACTTCACAGGGATTCAGAAATAACCGGGTTCGAAAAATCAGGGAAAGTGAAGACGGTTCACTTTGGTTTGCAACTCGAGGTGGTTTAACACGATTGAACAACGGAAATATAAGAACGTTTACCACCAATGATGGTTTACCCGAAAACCGAATAAGGGATATTATTTTTGATAATAACGGTCAGCTTTGGATAGCAACAAGAGAGGGTTTAGTGAGATATATGAATCCTGATTTTGAAATTTTTGATGAGACTCAGGGGCTGAATAATGTTCGTGTACAGACGCTCGTATTTGATAATAAAAATCGGTTATGGTTAGGAACTGAAGGCGGTGTAAGTCTTTTTGAAAACACAGCATTCAAAAATTTCACGACCGATAACGGGCTTTCCAATAATATTATTTATTCATCAACTGTAGATCAGGAAGGAAATATCTGGTTTGGTACATTTGGTGGGGGAGCCAATCTGTTTCTGGGTGACTATTTTGAAAATTTTACCAATTTGCAGGGATTATCAAACGATGTAGTCACCTCAATTACAGAAGGAGAGGATGGTGAAATGTGGATATCCACTTACGGTGGAGGATTGAACAAACTCAAAAACGGAGTATTTGAAACTTTTAGTTTGGATCAGGGATTACTGGACGACAAAGTATTCTCACTTGATAAAGATTCAAAAGGGCGCATATGGATTGGAATGAGAAACGGTTTGGCTTACATCGAAAATGACCGATTTCATATAGTTGATGAAAAAGAATTTCCTTACAGAAAAATTCGTCAGGTTTACGAAGATCCCGATGGTTTAATCTGGATTAGTAGTTACGATGACGGTATGATTCAATATGACGGCAATTCATTCCGCCAGCTAACAACAGAAGATGGTTTAGCAGATAATACGGTTTTAGGTTCCATACGCGGAGACGACGGTAGTTTATGGATGGCTACTTATGGGGGAGTAACAAGATATTATGAGGGGGAGACAGAGAACTTTACAATTCAGGAAGGTTTGCCCAATAATGCAGTCATGATGGTTACTAAGGATCGAGACGGAAGAATCTGGGCTTCAACTTTTGGTGGAATTGCTTGGTTTGATGGACTAAAATTTCAAAGCATAACTCCTGAAGATGGGCTTCCAAACAGAGTTTGCTACTTTATTCATCCAACCGAGGAAGGTGATTTATGGATTGGTACCAATAATGGAGTAGTAAAATTTAATCCTGACAATTATTTCAGTGAAATTCCTTCTGATCAAAATCAGGCTTTTCAGTTAATTACAAAAGAGCAGGGTTTGGTTTCTGATGAAATGAATCTTGGCGCAGTGTATGAAGATGACGACGGTCATTTATGGTTTGGGTCTGTAGAAGGGGTTAGTCATTTTTTCCCCGATAAATATATCGGTAATCCGCTACCACCAAAGGTTAAAATCGATGAAGTAGTAGCATCGGGTAGAACTAATAAACCACAAAATCATTTCGATTTAGATTACAGCCAGAATTATGTAGAAATCCGATATTCAGGAATTAACTTTACGGCACCTAATCAAGTGATTTACGAGTACCGTATGAGTGGAGTAGATCCTTCCTGGCAACAAACAAGAGATCGCATTGTAAAATATCCATCGTTGCCGAATGGAGAATACACATTTTCAGTTCATGCCAGAAATACGAATGGAACCTGGAGCGAGGAAATGACCGAAATTTCATTCCGTGTAGCAGCTCCATTCTGGATGCAATGGTGGTTTATCATGTTGGTTGTTTTAGCGGTGACCGGAATCATTTGGCTGTTCTATAATTACTATAAAGCACGAAAACTGGTTGATATTGAGCGAATCAGAGTTCGCATTGCCAGTGATTTACACGATGATGTAGGAGCAAGTCTAACGGAAGTTGCTTTACAGTCAGACTTTTTACAAGCCAGCAATGTGGATCCGGAGCATAAAAAATCACTCCAGCAAATCGGGAAACAGTGCAGAAAAATTGTAACAAGTCTTGACGATATCGTATGGTCGATAGATGCCCGAAATGATACCGTTGGAGATTTGACCGACCGAATGCAGGATTATATTCTTAACGTATTGGAGCCCAAAAATTTTGAAGTGATTTATGATTTTGAAGATCTGAAAATGGGAAATAAATTACCGGTTCCCGTCAAAGAGAATCTCTACCTTATTTTTAAAGAAGCAGTCAACAATGTCTCCAAATATTCTAATGGGGACAAAGTGGAAATTTCCATGAAAACTCTGAACGGAAGTTTTGAATTTCAGGTATTTGATAACGGAACATCCGGGAAAGGATCTAAGAAGACAGGTCACGGATTACGTAACATGGAAATGCGAGCCAAAAGAATTGGTGCTGATATTGCAGTTTCAACAAAAAATGGCTTTACTGTGAATGTGAAGGGAAACTTAAATGCCAACTAAATAAATCATCATGGCAATTATTGGAATAGTTGAAGACAATGTTAAAATCAGGGATTTAATTCAGCGTTACTTAGATATGCAGGAAGATATGCAATGTCCTGTAGCTAAAGACAGCGTAGAAGAAATGCTCGACTATCTTGAAAAGCACACCGTTCCCGATGTTCTGCTGATGGACATTCAGCTTCCAGGTATGTCAGGTATTAAAGGCATGGAGGTTATCAAATCCAAGTATCCTGATGTGGATATTATAATGCTTACTGTGTACCATGACTCTCACAAAATTTTCGATTCCTTAAAAGCAGGGGCATCAGGATATTTACTAAAGCATACATCGCTGCCGGAAATAAAAGAATCTATCCAAAACTTATTGAAAGGAGGAGCACCGATGTCTCCTCAAATTGCCAGAAAGGTTATTACACATTTCAATGAACAAGCTCCGCAAAAAAATCCGGATAGTATGCTTACCGATCGGGAGCAGGATATCGTTAATGGTTTGGTGGATGGGCTCAGCTATAAAATGATTGCCGATAGGTATGATATTTCTATTGATACGGTTAGAGCGCACATTCGGAATATTTATAAAAAACTGCACGTTAATTCGAAAGCAGAAGTGATTGCAAAATCGCTTAGAGGAGAAATCTAACATTCTGATCACATTATCATGTGATTGTAAGTAGGAGGGTGATTAGGGATTTTCAAAGAGAATTCTTCACCAATAAGCCAGAATTATGAAACGTTCAAATCTTTTATCAATATCATTGTTAGCAACTTTGTCCCTTTTTCTAACCGGTTGCTATACCCAATTCAGTACAATCGATAGATATAGCTCTGAGCCTAACAGAAATTCTAAATATTATTCATGGAATGATTCTGAGTTAGAGGAAGCCGGATATTATTGGGATGAAGAAGAGCAGACTGCAAAGCCTGTAAGATATACTACTCAGTATGAAGAAGAACCATCGGCAAGTGAGACCGGTCTTTACTATAAAGATTATGAAACGGAAGAGTGGTATAAAGAAAATAATTTCGAAGGCGTGTATTGGGACGGATACGATGAAGGCTTTGATGACGGATATACAGAAGGATACAAAGATGGTGTTTATGATGAGCGCATTTCAAGTAACAAACGTCTGATTTACAGAAGTTTATATAGCCATTACCATCCTTATAACTGGTATGGTTACAACGATTACTACTATGGATATTACGATTCGTTCTTTTGGAGCGGACCAACCTGGTGGATATCATTTGGGAACTTCCATAACCCATACAGATATTGGGCATATGGGTACGGTCATCCTTACTATTACGGATATGGCTACGGTTATTCAAATCACTATTATTTCAACTATGGAACCAACTATTACTATTATACTTCGAGAAATAATTACAGAAACCGTAACTATTCTTATGGAGCAAGAAGCAATGGTTTAACTCAAAAATATGATCGCAGAAATAATGGATCATCACTGAGGAACCGTGGTTCTTCCGGAATAACAAAAAGAGGAAGAAGTATTGATTCCAGAACCAGAAGCTCTTCAAGAGTACGGTCTTCAAACGTTACTAAGCGTGGAAGGTCATCAGGATCTACAAGAAGCAGAGTTGGGTCCGATTCCAAGAGAAGTCGTTCTTCAGGTTCCGTAAAAAGAAGCTCCGGTTCAAAGAGAAGCCGAGGATCTAATGTTAAAAGAAGTAGAAATTCATCGAGATCTTCGGGTTCTGTTAAAAGAAGTTCAGGTTCCAAAAGATCCAGAGGTTCTAACATAAGTCGAAGCAGTAACTCTTCAAGATCTTCGGGCTCTGTAAAAAGGTCTTCATCTAATACAAGAAACAGATCTATAAATGTCAGAAGATCGAACTCTTCAAACAGAAGCAGCGGTGTATCTAAATCGAGATCATCTTCAAGAGTAAAATCTTCAGGAAGTAAATCGAGAAGCTCCTCGAAAGTTAAAAGGTCTTCGCGTAGTTCTTCTAATAAATCGAGAGGGTCAAGTAAATCAAGAAGTTCTTCAAGTAAGAAGAAAAGAGGCAACTAATACATCTAATTAAATAAAATTCATTAGGATGAAAAGATTAATACTCTTCATGATTGGGATTGCTGTGTCTTTCTCATTACAAGCACAGGACGGAGAATCTCCGATTTCCTATAAAAGTCTGGCGATTCAAATGAGTACAGTGAATACGAATGGAGACGCTCAATCTGCTGTGTTACCATCAGTATCAAGTTTTAACGGCTTTGGGGGTTTTATAGAAAACCCGGCTGTTATGGCATTATCAGAAAAAAGCTTTTACTCCATCGGTTGGTTAAACCAGAGTAATGACAAAGTTGATGGATATGGAGGGAATCTTTCAGAAAGTGATTATTCAAATACAAAATTTGCCAATCTGGGTCTGATTTATAAAGTGCCTACCGAGAAAGGAGCTTTCGTTTTGGGAGGAGGGTATAATTTAATTTCTAAGCACGACGACGAATCATTCATTGATGCTTTTAATGAAATCAATTCTATTACGGATTCTTTTGCAGATGCGGGAAGCGGTTACGAAGATATTGCTTTCAACGCTTTCGCAACTGACTTCAGAAATGACATGAGCAATGAGATTGTATCTATTTTCAGAGTTGACGACAGACCTGCCGGTTTTGAAGGGATTACACAGATTGCTGACATTTCGAATAACAGAAACTTTGGAGAAGTTTCGCTGTTTGCAGCTACAGAATTTCAGAAGAATCTGTATGTAGGAGTTTCACTGGGATTCCTGACCGGATCTATAAATTACGATCGGGGTTTTCAGGAACTTGACGAACAGAATCAATACAGCGATGGGGTAATTCCTGCGAGTGGTTCAAATCCTGCAACCGATATCTATTCCATATCTTTAACTGAAGAATTAGATACCGATTTCTATGGATTTTCAGCCAGAGGCGGAGTTGTTTTTAAGTTGCTGCCCTTTTTGAATGTGGGTGGTAGTATCGCATTGCCATCTAAATTATTTGTAACAGAAAGTTATTTCTCATTTATAGAAACTGAATTCGATGATGGAACTTTTACTGAGGATTCAAATGATTTCCCTACTTCGTTGAGCAGTGATTTTGAGTATGCTGTAATTAAACCGGCTGAATACAGACTTGGAGCTACTTTAAAGGATGTAGCAAATTTTGATATTTCAGTATCAGCTGAATTTATAGACTACAGCTCTACAGAAGTTGATTTCGAAGTAAATGTATCCGATTTAGAGCTTAGCGAAATAGCATTGCTCAGAGAAGATCAAGAGGCCACGAATTCATCGATTCGGAGCACTTATAACGCGGTAATCAATTTTAAAGCAGGAGCTTCTTACACGTTAGATAACAAGGCTGAAATATTTGGGGGATATGCGATTTATCCAGGAAAAGAAGATCAGTTTTCTTTTGATGAGGAAATACTGTCAGCCGGAGTAACTTTTCCTGTATCAGAAAATATTACTCTCGATTTAAGTGGGCAATATTCTAAGCGAAGTGACCGTTCTGTTGTATATGAAACGAATGTTAATTTAGGCAATCAAAGCCAAGGTATAATATCCAAAGAATTTGAGCGGTTTAACTTCTTGGCTGGATTAAAGTTCAGTTTCTGACGGTTGATAAGAAATTACCCAAATACCTCCGTAGTTAGTTAGAGTCTTAAGTTTGAAAAGCTTAGGACTCTTTTTATGCAGCTAAATCCAGTCTTTTTTCCTGAAGTAAATAACCATTCCTACCGTAACAATAATCATCACTAACCAAGCTACAGGATAACTGTATTCCCAGCTTAATTCGGGCATATGCTCAAAATTCATTCCGTAAATACCGGCTATAAAAGTAAGCGGTATAAAAATGGTAGCAATAATGGTCAGCACCTTCATTACCTCATTCATTTTATTGCTGAGGTTAGTTTGGTGCATGTCGTGCAAACTGGAAACCATTTCTCTGTTGTTATCCAGACTGTCAACAATCTGAAGAGTATGATCGGTAACATCTCTCAGAAATAAACGGGTCTCTTCTTTAATTAGAAGGGAATCGTCGCGGATCAGAGAATTTATACTGTCACGCAAAGGCCATACATTCTTACGGAATTGAATGAGTTGCCGCCTTACTTTATGGATTGAGGGTAGCGAATCAGCATCTCCGCCGGACCATAGTTCTTCTTCTATTTCCTCAATTTCACCATTTATTTCTTCAAGCGCAGCGAAATAATAATCTATAATTATGTCCATGAGTGCGTAGGCCATGTAATCGGGTCCGCCGTTTCGCATACGCGTATTTTCTATGGCTAATCGTTCTTTAATCGGAAGAAATATTTTGCGGTCCGATTCCTGAAAAGAGAAGATAAATTTGTCCGTGAAAACGATACTGACTTGTTCCTGTTGAAGTTCGCTGTCTTCGAAATAGAGCATTTTCAAAACCATAAATATTTGTTCGCCATAATCCTCAATTTTTGCGCGTTGAGTTGTATTCAAAATATCTTCCTGAATTAGGGGATGAAAATCAAAAGTATCCCAAAGCTCTTTTAAAGTTTCGATATCGTGCAAACCTTTAACCTGAACCCAAGTAGGATTGGGAGTTTTTACATAAGGAATGCACTCAGAAATTTTCTGAATGCTTTTGATGTCCAATCGTTCAGCCTCATAATCATGGAGTTCGATGATCAATTCATCCAGCTTTTTTTCTCCAACGTGGGTGAGAGTGCCCGGCGCGCTACCAATCTGTTTTGATGAAAAAAGTTTTTTAGTTGGTAAGAATTTCTGAAGCTTTTTCGGATTCAGTTTTTTTCTGAGACTCATAAGGTTGATTTGATTTGACCTAAATTAAACAAAAAAAATATTGATGTGCATGCCGATTTAGAGTCGTCCTGAGCATGCTTGCGAAAGAATTTCACAACTGACATCAGAGTTGTCAAATCTGATGGTTGTAGAGGAGGTGATAAATCCGTTCCTTATTAAGTTGAGACCAGCCTCTAATCATAAACAAAAATTTTAAACATTTCTCATGAGTAAACTATTAATGATCATTTTTACCCTTTGTTCTTTATCTGTTTTTGGGCAATCCGGTAATTTCAATGGAAAAATTATTTACGAATATCAGTTTCTCCATTCTGCTACCGGGGAAGATATGAGGAAGTCATTAGGTTCATTCTTTGGGAGGGAACAGCACTACTACGCAAACAGTGAAAACTATAAGGCGTATGATGAAAACGGACAATTTCGTCAGCTTTATAACAGTAAAACCAATACTTACTATTTCCTGAATCCTGGCAATGGTCTAGTTATGGAAATGGACGCTGGGAATCAGACGTCAAAAGTAATATCTGTAGAACACTTTGAAGAGACTCAACAAATTCTTGGTAAGGAGTGCAATAAGTTGATTATTAAAACGGATTCAGATGAAACAACCTATTGGTACAGTACTGAGATCAAATTAAATCCTGAAAATTTCAAAGAGCATAATGTTGGAAACTGGAACAGATATATGGAAGAAAGTGGTGGGGCATTACCTCTGAAATTTACTGTTAAGAATCAAAATTACATCTGGGTTTCTGCTGCAATTGAAATTGAAGATGGGGATCTAAAGAACGAAGACTTTAATATTACTGATGAAATTGAAGGAAACTAAATCAACTTTACTATCTTATTTTCCTTACCATTCTGATTAGCTATGAACTATCTTCCATTAGAAATACCTCAGGAATTATCCGATTACATAGACTCGGCTTTTTATTTAGGATCCTACACACCTGAGCATGAAATTGAGCGATTAATCCCTGATGGAATGATCAGTTTGGTTATTGAACTGGACGGTCAGGAACGGCACATCCATGATAATGAGGATTTTGAGGTTATCCAGACTTGTAGATACTCCTGGCTTTCGGGTATGCATAATCAATTTATTTCAATCAGTGCTATTCCGGATACAGAATTAATGGGTATTCGGTTCAAAGCCGGTGGTTTATATCCTTTCATTAATTCAGATGTCTTTCAGCTTTTTAATAAAGTAGAAGATGCTTCAACATATTTTCCTGAAATCAACAGCTCATTAAGAAAGTCGCTGATTGATTGTGAAACTCCCGAAGAAAAGATAGTATTACTTCGTGAATGGTTGCTGAAACATTTCAAACATGAGGAGTCAATTAACAGAACAATTCACAACGCATGTCAACAGATCATTGACGATCCAACAATTAGCACTCTTGAAAAAATTAAAAATGATATCTCTTATTCAGAGAAACAATTCATTCATAATTACAAATTCCAGATAGGAATTACTCCGAAAGTATTTCAAAGAATTATACGTTTTAACCAGATCCTGCCAAGGATAAAGGAAAAGAAAAAGATAGAATGGGCAGAGATCAGTGAAGAATGTGGATATTTTGATCAATCCCATTTTATACGGGACTTCAAACAATTTTCAGGGTTTAATCCGTCTGAGTTTTTAGACTCATCTTCCGGACGTACCAACTTTATTCCTCTCAAATAAGGTAAGTTTTATACAATACATGTTGAAGTACAGTAATTACTATTGCGGTACAATTTTATAAACTCAACGTGACTATGGATTTTTCAACATTAAACCTGTGGGCCATTCTCGTTTCTTCCTTTACTGCTTTTGTAATAGGGGGATTATGGTATTCTCCATTACTTTTTGCAAACAGTTGGATGAAAGAAGCCGAACTGAATAAAGAGAAGCTTCAAGCCGGTAATATGCCTAAGATTTTCGGACTTGCTTTTATTTTTATCTTTATAATGACTTTCAACCTCGCTTTGTTTTTGAATGATCCCGCCATTAATACTGCTTCAGGCGGTTTTTATGGGTTTCTTACAGGTTCGGGTTGGGTATCATTGGCACTTGCAGTTAACAGTTTATACGAACGTAAACCCTGGAAGTATATGGTTATAAACGGTGGGTACTGGACGGTTGTGTTTACTTTAATTGGAATTATACTTGGAAGCTGGAAATAATTAATGCTTAAAACTAAAACTAAAATGAGTATCAGATATTTAACATTATTCATTCTTTTTTTCTCATTTACCGCTCATATATCGGCACAGCAGTTGCCCGAGCATCCGCGC
This sequence comes from Balneola sp., assembly GCA_965267565.1. Lineage (GTDB taxonomy): Bacteria > Bacteroidota > Rhodothermia > Balneolales > Balneolaceae > Balneola. The sequence goes on along the minus strand of OZ254085.1, from coordinate 888,828 downwards.
ATTCAATCAGAACTGATTTCTATGGACTCTGATCGGATTATGCTAAAACAAACACTTATTGTAGACGCTACTATAGAAGAGGTCTGGCCTTATTTTACTAAGGCTGACCTTTATACGAAATGGTCGGCTCCATTGGCAGAAATTGATTTTAAAATTAATGGTCTCATAAGAGCTAATTATAATCCTGAAGGCACAATAGGTGATGAGAATACTATTATCATTAATATCCTTAATTATGTTCCTGAAAAATTTATAACTCTTCAGTCTGTGTTACCTGATGCATTCCCTGCTTTTTTAAAAGAAATTGAAAAAGATTTATATAATATTATCGAATTTGAGGCAACAGACTCTGGCAAGACAGAGATTAAATCTTATGGAATTGGCTATAAAAATGATGATCAATTTATGCAAATGATCAGTTTCTTTGCAAACGGTAATATTGATTATTATCAAAAGTTGATCCAGCTCATTGAATAATCTTCCGGATTTAGACCATAAAAAATCCCCATGCACTTTTGTACATGAGGATTTAATACATAAAAAAACTATTTATTCGATTTCGCCTTTTTCAGCGGCTTCTTTAAGCTTTTCATTCGCCCAGATACCAACTTCCACACGACGGTTTTGCTGGCGTCCCGCAGCAGTACTGTTATCAGCAACAGGATCAGATTCACCATAACCAATAATGGTCATTCTTTCGGCATCAACTCCGGTAAATGCTGCATATTCGGCTACTGCTTTAGCACGATCCTCAGACAGCTTTTGATTGTATTCTTCACTACCGGTGTTATCTGTATAACCGGAGAACATGATATTAGTGTCTTCGTACTTTTGAAGAATTTCCGAAAGCTCCGCAATATTTTCTTTGGATTCTTTCTTTAGTTGATAGGAGTTTACGTCAAAAAGAATCCCGGAATCAAAAGTAATCTTGATTCCCTCGCCTACTCTTTCAACTTTAGCTCCTTCTAAATCTTCTTCAATTTCACGAGCCTGTCGGTCCATGTAATTTCCTATAGCTGCACCGGTTGCTCCACCTACAGCGGCACCAACAATAGCTCCGGTGGTAGAATTACCTGCTGCTTTACCAATTACGGCTCCGGCTAAGGCACCGGCGGCTGTTCCTATTGCAGTTCCTTTTGCTGTTTTACTAATACTCTCACATCCCAGAAAGGGAAGAGTGAACAATAATGCAAAAATGCTGATTCTCGAAATAGTCTTCATTTGTGTTTGTTTGATTTATCTTTTCAATAACTATAACAGCATGCTTTTGCATGAGTTCCATTATTTAACAGGATGTAATCAGAAAGTAATATTCAGGATATTTGAGAATTATTTAGTACTACTCATGTCATCTTAGTCGTAAAACAACGACTTTCCCTTACCATAAATTTGGATTCTCTGCATTCCTCCGGGAATGTATCTGATCGTCTATTTACTATTTAAATGAGATAAAATGCTTTATTAATAAACTAATTTATCAAGCAGCTTGATCCCGTAGTATTTCGAGTGGAGGCTTGTTGTGAATTCCCCGGGTGTTTAAATAGCCGATGAGTAATACAAGAACTATCAAAAGACCTGCTTCGATGGCTATCACTCCAAAATTGGGAACGAATTCTATATCAAAATAGAAGTAACCAAGCAGTGCGCTTGCACCGAGTGAAAGAGACAGACCTGTGAACGCTGCCATCACTCCAAGAAATACATATTCGATAATCTGGATTTTGACTACCTGATCCTTTTTTGCTCCAAGTGTCCTGAGAAGTACAGCTTCTCTGATCCTTTGAAAGCGACTGGTGGCTGCAGACCCGGCAAGAACGATCAATCCGGTAATTATGCTGAACAACCCAATGAATTGGATTACGAAAGTAATTTTATCGATAAACGCACGAACGGTTTCTAAAATCTGCCCAATATCGATAGCTGACACATTGGGATAAGATTGCACAATTTCCTGCTGAAGCGTAATGGATGACTGCCGATCCGGTGTTTTAACGGTTGTCGCAAAAAACTGAGGAGCTGATTCTAAAACTCCACTTGGAAATACTACAAAGAAATTGGGTTGAGGTGTTTCCCACTCCACAATTCGTGTACTTGCTATGTAGCTTGTAATCGGAATTCCTTGTACATCCCAAACGATAGTGTCATTCAAACTGGCATTCAAATCTTCCATTAAATCACTGGAAACGGAAATAGGAACTGGTTTATCAAATCCTGAAAAAGTACCCACAAACGTGCCCGAATCAACTTTCTCGGTTGAAACAAGCGAATCTCTGTAAGTAGATCGATACTCTCTGGTTAATGCCCATCTTCTGGCTCTTCGATTAGTGTCTGCCAAAAACTCAGAAACAGTTGTATCATTTTTTGATTGCAAGCGCATGGTGACAATGGGAACATTCTGTAGAACTTTAAGGTCGTTTTCCTTAATGATACTGTTCACTCCTTCATTTTGATCATATTGAATATCATATAAAGCCAGATTAGGCAACCCTTCCTGATTCCCAAAGTTAATAGTGCCCAAAAGCATATCCTGAGTGAGATACAAGGAACTTATTAGTGTAACTCCTAATCCAAAAGTTAATAATAGAGTAGAGGTTTGGTTGTTGGGACGATACAGATTCGCCAATCCTTGCCGGAATTCATATCCAAAAGATTTCGGATTTAGCTTTCGTGCTCCTTTCATAATAAGCAATGCAATTCCGAGAAGTAGTAACAGACAAAAAACCAAGCCGAGTGTAAATACCAGTGCGGCTAAGAATTCATTCAGCATCAACCAAACATATCCCAAAACACCCAGCAGAGTTATTGCTATAAGAGATATTCGTGTTGCCCAACTAAGAAGTCTCGAAAGATTTACATCAGCGGTTCTCAACGTAAAGAGTGGAGATATCTTACGGACAGCAAGTAGTGGAAACAGAGCAAAAAGAATGGATATAAAAACCCCGGTGAAAATACCCAGTGCGATAGAACTCCATGAAATGGCAAGATCAATATCCACTGGAATAAAATCATTTACTAAAACAGGTAAGTAAAGCTGAACCAGCGAACCTAACGCGGCGCCAATCGAAGACCCAATAAAACCCATAACTCCGGCTTGAATGAGATAAATACTTAACGCCTGATTTGAAGAAACACCCACGCATCTTAATACGGCAACGGTATTTATTTTTTGACGAATGTAAACGAAAATGGAGCTTGCCACTCCAATTCCACCCAAAAGTAAAGCTATGAATCCAATCAGGTTCAGGAAGTTTGATAAATATAAAATAGCTTCACCAACTTCTTCACGGCGCTCTGCCACATCATCATAACCAAAACGGAGCGTATCGTTCATTGCATCAAGGGTAGCGTCTACTACGACCGGATCAGTTCCCTCCGGATATTTTATGTAGGAAACATATTCAAGCCGACTTCCCCGTTGCAGCAGACCGGTTTCTTCTACTCCTTGCTTGGGAATATAAATTCTTGGTCCAAAGAAGGAAGCGGCAACAGGTTGTCCCGGTACTTCCTGAAGAGCACCGACAATTTCGTATGTAATTAAACCGATCTTTACAGAATCACCTGGTTCTAAACCAAATTGGATCAAAATGGGCTCATCAACCAAAGCACCGTTTTTTTCCTGAAAAGAACGGGCAGCGGATTCAGGTACTGTCAGAAACTCTCCGTAGTAAGGAAAATCACCTTCCAGAGCAGTTATTTGAGAAAGCCGGGTAGTTCCACTTTTTGGGAAATATGCCATGGAGGTAAAATCCAAAGCATCAGACCGCTCACCCCCTAAAGAATCGAGATAGGTTTCCATAACCGGATCGAAAGGTTTATTTCTTTCAATCTCCAAATCTGCTCCAAGCAGCTCTTTCGATTGTTCATCGATACTTTCGTTCAGGTTTTCACGAAAGGAGGTAATGGCTACCTGAGCAGCTACCCCAACAATGATGGCTGCTAAATAAAGGAACAATTTACTTCGGCTGGATCGGGAATCTCTCCAAGCCATTTTCCATGTCCAGAGAAATTTTTTCAAGCCGGCACCTGCTCTTTTTTTGAAATATCAGAATCGATAATTCCATTTTTGATTCGAATCACCCGATCACATTTTTCTGCAAGTTCAGGATCATGGGTTACGAGGACTAATGTCGTGCCTTCCTTTTCATTCAGATCGAAAATTAAATCTTCTATATGAGTACCGGTTTCGGTATCAAGATTCCCGGTTGGCTCATCTGCAAAGAGAATCTTAGGTTGATTGATAAAAGCTCTTGCCACGGCTACCCTTTGTTGCTCTCCTCCTGATAATTGAGTGGGATAATGATGAGATCGTTCTCCTAATCCAACTTCTTCGAGTAAATTCAATGCTCGTTCCCTCACATCAGAAGTAGCTTCTCCTCGTAATTCCAGCGGTACCATCACATTTTCCAGAGCAGTTAAGGTAGGAACCAGTTGAAAAGTCTGAAATACAAATCCTACATGTTTATTTCTTACTTCGGCTCTTTCATCTTCATTCAAATTATTAAGCTCGATTCCATTTAGGATCACAGAACCAGAGTTCGGACGGTCTAAACCGGCAGCTAAACCTAATAGTGTGGTTTTTCCACTTCCTGAAGGTCCAATAATAGCACAGGAAGTGCCTGATTCAATGGCGAAGCTCACATCATTTACAACCGTGAGTTGTTTATCTCCACTTTTAAATGTTCGGGTTAAATTCTTGAGATTTAAAATATCGGGCATATAATTAGCTTATTTCGTCAAACAACAGTTTATTTGATGTTATTCATTCCTGCGATGTTCGGCAAGATTTCCGCGTGCAGATTACGTTAGGAATGTATCATTTGTTGCTAATTTATCAAGAAAAAACAAGGGAACGGAAAGAAATCAACTTGGAGTTCGTTTAGGTATTACAAGAAATTTCTAAACAGCTATTATCTTTCTATTTTTCAGGATGAGAAAATTTACAATGACAATTTTATTTACAGTTTTGCTGCTGCTAACCGCTCAGGCTCAGGAAAAGAAAACCTTATTGATTTTTGGAGATAGTATTACCGCAGGGTATGGTATTGAACCTCAGCATGCATTTCCCTCAATTATTCAGCAGAAGATAGATTCCGCCGGAATGAATTACGAAGTAATAAACGGAGGGCTCAGTGGAGAAACTTCCGCCGGGGGATTGCGCAGGATCGATTGGGTTTTGCAACGGGAAATCGATGTTATGATTCTTGAATTAGGTGGGAATGACGGACTTCGGGGTATTGATCTGAGTTCTACCAAACAAAATCTTCAGGGAATTATAGATAAAGCACTTGAAAAAAATCCCGATATGGAAATAATTATTGCCGGTATGCAGGTGCCCCCAAATTTAGGAACTGATTATACAAGAGAATTTCAAAACCTTTATCCTGATTTGGCTAAGCAAAATGACCTTGAACTTATTCCTTTAATCCTGGATGAAGTTGGCGGCAAAGACCAGTTTATGCAACCGGATGGAATCCATCCCAATGTAGAAGGACATAAAGTTGTAGCCGAAACTGTTTGGGATACTCTTAAACCGATTTTGGATTAATTTAAATTGTGAATGTTGGATTATGAATTTTGAATTGGAATCAAGCCTATTCAAAATTCATAATCCATAATTTAAAATCTCTATGAAAAAGCTTTTCCTTGTAATCTTAGCATTTAACTTCACTAAGGTAGTTGCTCAGGATTCAACACTTAATTACCAACCTAAGATTTTACTGGTTACTGCACATCCTGATGACGATGCTCTGTTTTCAGCTACAGTTTGGAAAACCACTCATTTGTTGGACGGTGTGGTTGACCTTGCACTTATGACCAACGGCGAGGGAGGATACAAATATTCCACGCTTGGGAATTACATCTATGGAAAAGAACTCGACAAGGAAGAAGTAGGGAGAGATTACCTTCCCGGAATCAGAAAGAAAGAGCTTATTGCCGGAGGAGGAATCGTTGGGATTAGGGATTATTTTTTCTTTGACGAGCCTGACTTTTATTACACTCAGGACATCGAAGAAACTTTGGAAAAATGGGACACAGAATCAATCGTAGAACGACTTTCCGAAATCATAAAAGCAGAAAATTACGATTTCGTATTCATGATGTTGCCATTTGATGGAAATCACGGACATCATAAAGCGGCTACTCTTTTTGCTTTACAAGCGATAAAATCATTACCGGAAAATAGCCGACCTGTAGCACTTCCGGCATTTGTTAGAAGAAGCGCTGATGATCCCGGAATAGATTTTTCAATGATGGAAGGTTACCCAATTACAAAAGTTAAAGATGGTGTAACTTTCGAATTTGATCGCAATCAAAAGTTCGGATTCAATGATCGTTTGGATTACAACATTATTGCCAATTGGGTAATAGCTGAACATAAAAGTCAGGGCACTATGCAGCTATTGATGAGAAATGGTGTAATCGAGCAATATTGGTTTGCTGAAATAAATTCAGATGATCAGCTTCAAAAAACCCGAAAGTTCTTTGAAGTGATCAACACCATCCAGCCGGATTGATTAGGTTTATGTAATTTCCGTCCAGTAGCCATACGCCCATACCGGAACGGTTTATTCAGAAGTAATGAAAAATTCTATCGAGATATTTGCGGTAACAGAAACGGTCTGAGCAAAATCCATCATAGAAGATTCTGAAGAAGCTCTCATCATTGCCGCATCTTCCATCACCACTGGGGGGCGGGTAACCTGATGATCTGAGTAAGAAATCTTGGTAATTGATCTCAATTTAACTCCCGATTTCTCAGCAATAAATTCAGCTCGTTCTTTAGCCTTCTGTATAGCCATATCAAGCGCTTTAATTTTTCCCTCTTCCATTTTAGAAGATGAAAATCTTCCGTTAAAAGAATCAAAACCGTTTTCGATTAAAGTGAGTTGAATCTTTTCGTAAATAGAGAAATCCGAAAAACTCACGCTCACCTGTTGATTCGTTTGTACTGCCTCTTCTCTTCTGTTGTTATTGTAATTGGTGGTTTTATTAATTCTGACAGGCTGAAAATTTATTTCTGATTCTTCTATATCAAATTCTTTTAGAAGCCCAGCAAGTACAGATTCTCTTTTTTTATGTTCATCAAATGCATCCTGAGGGGTTTTTGCACTCGCATTTATATTGATATTGAATACAATGATATCAGCAGGGATTAACTCAGTAGCTGACATATCGATTGAAATGCTTCCCGGAACATTAGGTGTGGAGTTTGATGATTGAGCTACTGTTTTGCAATTACTCAGGGTTAAAAAAAGTGATAAAGCGAAAGCAGATGCAGTTATTTGATTTATTTTTTTCATGGTTTTCTCTTTTGATCATAAATTCGGCTCAAATATCAAAGTAATTAAGAATTCGTGACACTGCATTTACATGTTACCGAAGAGAATACTAACGATTAGACGAATTATTCAGAATTTCTTCCGAAACAGGATAAATTAATTCAACCCATTCCTGATATTGTTTCCCTGAAGGATGTAGTTCGTCAACAGCGATGTAGGAAGCATCACTTTTTGCTTTCTCTGAAATTGGTGTAATGTTTATGAAAGGAATGCCGGAATCGCTTGCAATGGAATCAGCAATAGCATCATAAATCAATAATTCTTGACGAATTTTTTCCTCGCCTCTGGAAATCCCAAAAGGTGTAACTCCATAATTTGGAATAGAAACAACAAAAACCCGTTCGGGTTTTCCGGCGGCATATTCAATTGCCTTATCAAGCAGAATCTTGAATTCCTTTTTATATTGTTCAACAGGATAGCTTCTGTATTGATTATTCACCCCAATCAATAATGAAACGATATTGTAGTTGTTGTTGGGGTTTTCTTTTTCGAGGGCTTCCATTAACTCATCTGTTGTCCATCCGGTAGTTGCAATAATTTTTGGTTGATGGATATTTACTCCTTCAGACTGTAAAGAATCAGCCAAAATATTAGGCCAGCGAAGATTTTCATCCACTGCTTCCCCGATAGTATAAGAATCACCTAAAGCGAGGTAAGTAAGAGAGGCTTTTTGACTGCAGGAGCTTACTGAGAATAAAAAGAATAAAAGTGCAGGAAACAGAAGGTATTTTTTCATTAGTAGAGAGTTAATTTTTTGATCGAATATGGGTATAAAGCAACAAAATACCGAACGAATTAAGTAATTAAATCAACAAATTTTATTTATGAAAGCGCTTGCATAATCGGAGAAACCGACGTTTCTTTGAAAATGTATCATTTTTAAAATTATCATCGGTGATACAACTTAATTTTATTAAGACTACAACTTTAAATAAATCAGGATAATATTATGAGTAAGACGATACGATGTATGCTTGCATTTTGTATGGTTCTTGTATTTGGTTTTACTTCTGTTGCTGCCACAGGCAGTAATTCAGCAGAAGTGAACACCGAAATTTCGGGTCAGGTTCTTGACGTGGATGGAGAACCGCTTGCAGGTGTTAACATTCGGGTGAAGGATAAACTGGTTGGAACAACAACCGATGGAGATGGAAGATTTACACTTACTGTTAAACAGGATCCTCCATTTATATTAGTGTTTTCAATTGTAGGTTTCGAACCACAGGAAATTGATATCACCCAATCGAATACAACCGGACTTGAAGTTCGGATGAGGGAACAAACTATTTTAGGAGAAGAAGTTGTAGTCTCTGCTTCAAGGGTTGAGCAAAGTATCCTGAAATCTCCCGTTTCTATTGAAAAGATGGATATTATTGAAATACAGACTTCTGCCTCTCCGACTTTTTATGATGGTATTGCGAATTTAAAAGGGGTGGATTTCAGTACACAAAGTATCACTTTCAAATCTATTAACTCTCGGGGATTCGGTTCAAATGGTAATCCACGTTTCGTACAATTAATTGACGGGATTGATAATCAGGCTCCTGGTTTAAATTTCGCAGTTGGTAACATTGTAGGTATTTCCGAGCTGGATTTGGAAAGCGCAGAAATGATTCCGGGTGCTGCTTCGGCGCTTTATGGTCCGAATGCATTGAACGGTATTTTGCTCATGAACAGTAAAAGTCCTTTTGAGTACAAAGGTCTTTCGGTAAACATTAAGCAAGGTATCAATCATCTTGACAGTAATGTAGAAGACGGTCCTCAGCATTATCAATCTTATGATCTTCGTTATGCGAACTCTTTTGATGATAAATGGGCGTTTAAAGTTACCGCATCCTATTTGCAAGCTCAGGATTTTGTAGCTCAGGATACCAGAGATCAAAGTTTCTTAACAGGCGGCGTTGTTGAACGCGGAGTAACCGAAAGAAATGGAGCAAGAGTTTATAACGGGGTCAATATTTATGGAGACGATGTATTCACTCTTGGTGCTATTGCAGACGCTACCATCGCAGGTGGAGGAGCAACAGGAGCTCAGGTTGCTGCGCTTAGATCATTGATACCTGATGGTCAGGACGGAGCATTCTCAGCACCGGGATTTGCAGAAAATTCATTCGTTGATAATACTACAGAAAGTTTAAAGTTAGGTGCTGCTGTTCACTACAGACTCACGGACGAGTATGAAATCTTGGCACAATATAATACCGGATTCGGAAGCACTGTATATACAGCAAACGATCGTTTTGTGCTCGATGACTTCAATATCTGGACGGCTAAACTTGAGCTGAGGAATCCAAATTTCTATATAAGAGCTTATACAACTCAGGAAGATGCCGGCGATTCTTATGCTGCTAACACAGTAGCTACCCGAATTAACCAAACTGCATATTTGACTCCTTACTTTTCTACATTCTTGAATGCAAGAACTCAGGGAGCAACGGTTCCTCAAGCACACGCTGCGGCGCAACAACAGGCTACCGCTAATCAGCAGAATTTTTTACCGGGAACACAAAATTTTGCTCAGCTTGAAGATCAACTAAGATCAACTCCAATTTCTGAAGGCGGTGCAAGATTTCTGGATAAATCAGATATGTATCACGTGGAAGGTTTGTACAACTTTTCCAATCTGATTGATCCTGAAACAGTAGAATTGATTGGTGGGTTGAATTACAGAATTTATGCATTAAACTCTGAGGGAACGCTTTTTGCATTGGACGACAATGGAGATGAGTACAGTATTAACGAATGGGGAGGCTATTTACAGGCTACAAGATCATTTGATGACTTAACCATGTCTGCTTCTGCTCGTTATGATAAAAACGAATATTTTGATGGTCAGCTTTCACCGAGAGTCTCAGCTCTTTATACGTTAGCAGATCGACATAATTTCCGTGCTTCATTCCAGAACGGATTCCGTATGCCAACAACACAGGATCAGTTTATTAAGCTTGATGTAGTTTCAAGATTATTGATTGGTAGTAATCAGGATTTGGTAGATCGTTATCGTTTTGAAACTAACAGGGTGTACAGTGCCGATAATGTAGCCGCTGCACAAGCTGAGTTTAACAACAGTGGTGATGAAGCAGCAGCAAGAGCTTTGTTGGGTAATCCTGTAGAGTTTGAGGATTTCAAAACGGAAAAAATCAGCACGTATGAAGTAGGCTATAAAGGATTTGTTACTGACAGATTATTAGTTGATGCGTATTACTACTACAGTGAGTACCGCGACTTCATCGCTGAAATACGTTTTGTTCAAGGTGTTCCAAATGGCTTAACTGAAGATCCTGGCTCTTTTAATTCTGAATCTGATGCAGGCAAAGATCAAATTATCCAGGGTGGTGTAGTTACTCAGGAGTATGGTTTCGATGTAAATGCAGACGGTGAAGTTCAATCGCAAGGATGGGGAGTTAGTTTAGATTATTCCTTAGACGGTGGCTATAAGATCGGAGGTAATGTTGCTTACAACGAGTTGATTAGTGAGCAAGATCTTCGTGATCAGGGCTTCCGGTCAAGCTACAATACTCCAAAATGGAGATATAATGTTCGTTTCGAAAACAGAAACTTCATTGACAATGTAGGATTTAATTTTGTGTACAGATGGCAGGATGCTTATTTCTGGGATTCATCCTTCGGAGATGGTGTTGTTCCTGCTTATGGAACATTAGATGCTCAGGTAAGCTACAAGCTTCCTGCTTACAACACGATTCTGAAACTTGGTGGTAGCAATATTTTAAATGAGCGGTATGAAACCTCATTTGGTAACCCGACTCTGGGAGCTATTTACTACTTCTCGCTAACATTCGATCAATTCTTGAATTAAGAAAAGGACAAACCAATGAACAAATTATATAAGTTATTTTTATTACTACTTGTTGCAGGAATTGTCACTTATTCTTGCGACGGAATTGAAGACTCTTTAATAGAGGACCAAAAAGAAGAAAACCCATTGCCTTCACCACCTGAGTATTCTTCAGGTTCGGCAGATTTTTCTAATTTTATAGCAATCGGAAACTCTCTGACAGCAGGTTTTGCGGATGGAGCCCTTTATACAAGTGCTCAAAATACTTCTATTCCTGCAATGCTTGCAGCACAACTAAGTGCAACTGTTGAAGGTGGAGTGCCATTTGTGCAACCTGCTATTAATTCTGAGGATGGTTTTAATACTTCGGTAAATCCAAATCCGAATAACGGAATTACATTTGGTAGGTTCAAGTTGGATACCGATATACCAGGACCTTCACCGACCATAGATGGTGATCCAATTGGAGCTTATACAGGTGATCCTGTAGATAATTTCGGAGTTCCTGGAATTACTGTAGGGCAATTGTTAGTTCCGGAAACCGGAGGACCTGCTGATCCGGGAAATCCCGCATACAATCCTTTTTATGCACGCTTTGCAGCAGATCCGGGTAATTCCACAATCATTGGAGAAGCAGCAGCGGCACAACCTACTTTCTTTTCTCTTTGGATAGGAAGTAACGATGTATTAGGATATGCAGCAGGTGGAGGAGCTAATCCAGGGATTTTGACTTCGAACGGAGATTTTGAGACCCGTTATAACGGAGTAATTAACACCTTAATGGCAAACACCTCTGCAAATGGTGTTGTAACAAATATTCCACCAATTTTAGGCTTAGCTTTTTTCAGAGCGGTATCATGGAATGCTATTGCAATAGATGAAGCAACTGCAACTCAACTTAATCAAGGTTTAGCTTCTGTTAATGGAGCTTATCAGGCATTAGTTGATAATCTTGGTCATTCACAAGCTGACGCAGACCGAAGAAAAACCAATTATACAGCAGGGAATAATCCGATTCTTGTGATAGACGAAGAATTGGAAGATTTAGGTCCAAAATTTGATCAACTTGAAGGAGCCGGAGCTATCAATGCTCAACAACGAGCTGCATTAGTTCCATATGAACAAGCAAGACCATTAACTGAGGGTGAATTAGTAGTTATCTCAGCAGGGTCTGTGTTAAATACTCCATTCAACGGAAACGCTTCTCAGCCAATTGGAATAGTAATTCCCTTAGGATTCAATACTGATGGTTCATTATCAGGTGATAGATTTTATCTTACCCTTGCAGAACAAGGTGAAATCGAGACAAGCCGTGCTTCATTCAACGCTACTATTGCAGCAGCGGTGAATGCAAATTCCAGCCGTTTGGTTCTTTATGATACAAACTCTCCAAGTGGTGCTTTCGCAGATCTTTTTGGACTTAGTGATGGTGTTCCGGGAATTACAATTGATGGGGTAGATCTCACTCCTGATTTTGCACCTTCCGGCGTTCTTTCTACTGATGGAGTTCATCCAAATCCAAGAGGAAATGCAATACTTGTAAACGGTATGTTAAATGCTATTGAAACTGGTTTTGGAGCGACATTACCCCGGGTAAATGTGCTTAATCAGGCAAGTGTAACTTTATGCGGCACGGGTGACTGCCTGAGTGAGCAATAGAAAACTTCGCTAATTTGATTTTAAAAGCCTTTCAGAATTCTGAAAGGCTTTTTTTATGCACTCAATCTGAGCAATCAGCAACTCTGTCATTATCATTAGCAGTGAATGAAGTGGCATTATATTTGCTCTATTCAAGACAAAGAAGAAATTAAAGAATCATCAATGAGTAAGAAAGAAGAAGAAATTTTAGATCAGGAAGATCAAAATATTGCAGAGGTTGAAGAATCTCCGGAAGATGAAGCTTCTGCTCAAGAACAGACAGAACAAACTTCAGCAGAAGATAAAGACGAAAAGGAATTACGTATCGAAGAATTAGAAAATGAATTAGCAGTAGCAAAAGACACCATACTTAGAAAAGCTGCAGAATTGGAGAATGTTCGGAAAAGAGTTCAAAAAGAACGTTTTCAATTAAGGGAACAAGTAAAAGCAGAAGCACTTCGGGATTTCTTGCCTCTTAACGATGATTTACTTAGAACTCTGGATGCAAGTAAAGAATCCGAAGTTGAAGAAAACTTTCTTGCAGGAGTTGAAATGGTATCCAATAAATTTGCTGAGATATTAGCGAAGCACGGCATCGAAAAAATTGACGAAACAGGAGTTCCGTTTGATGTAAATCTACATGATGCTTTGTTAAAGCAACCAGCTTCTGATGAAGATACTCCATCAGATACCGTTCTTCAGATTCTTGAAAGAGGATACAGAATGGGTGAAAAAGTAATTAAGCACGCTAAAGTGATAGTGAGTCAATAAGATGGCAACCAAACGAGATTATTACGAAATACTCGAAATCGATAAAAATGCTTCTGAATCTGAGATAAAGAAAGCCTATCGCAAGAAGGCTATGAAGTATCATCCGGATAGGAATAAGGGCGATGCTGATGCTGAAAAGAAATTTAAAGAAGCTTCAGAGGCTTATGAAGTATTAAGAGATCCCGATAAGAAAGCCCGTTATGATCAGTTTGGTCATGCCGGAGTAAACGGCCAAGGAGGCTTTGGCGGTGGCGGAGTTGATTTTGACGGAATGGGCTTCGAAGATATTTTTAGTCGTTTCGGAGATATTTTTGGTAGTAGCTTTTTCGGTGAGCAAGGTTTTGGGGGACAATCTCGATCAAGAGGAAGAAGGCAACCCGGAACTCCCGGATCAGATATGAAGGTGAGAATTCCTTTGGAGCTCAACGAAATTGCCTTTGGAACTGAGAAAAAACTGAAGATAAAGAAGCAGTCAGTTTGCGATCAGTGCAGCGGTACAGGAGCTCAAACAGATTCTGATTTTGAAACTTGTGGAACGTGTAATGGTATGGGAGAAGTTCGCCAGGTGACCCGAACCATGCTTGGGCAAATGGTAAATGTACAGCCTTGTCCTACTTGTCAGGGTGAAGGACGTATTATCAAAAATAAGTGTAATAAATGCTCCGGCGAAGGACGAATAAAAGGGGAAGAGACTGTTAAAATTAACATTCCGTCGGGAGTGTCAAACGGAAATTATATAACGCTTCGCGGTCAAGGAAATGCCGGAAGAAGAGGCGGACCTGCCGGAGATTTGATTGTTCTTATAGAAGAGAAAGAGCATGATAAGTTCGACAGAGAAGGAAATAATATTTACTACAATCTGAATTTGAGTATACCTGATGCAGTGTTGGGTACTGAAGTTCAGGTACCAACGTTGAAAGGTAAAGCGAAATTAAAGATTGATCCCGGAACTCAACCGGGTAAATTACTGCGAATGCGTGGTAAAGGAATTGTTGGACTGAATAATTCCGGAACCGGGGATCAACTGCTTAGAGTTAATGTGTATATGCCTTCTGAACTGACCAACGAAGAGAAAAAAGCGATGGAAAGCTTCAGAGAATCCGAAAACTTCGATGCCGTAAATATGAAAGAGCAGGAAAAAGGATTCTTTTCTAAGATGAAAGATGTTTTCGGATGAAAAGTTATTGGTTAAAGGTTATTGGTATTCTTGACAATTAACCAATAACCTTTAACCCTAAAATAACTGTGTGCTCTCAGTGGTTCAATTCTTATTCTGCCAACACAGCAGTTCCGCTTACAGAAACCATTAGCATACTTCCGTTAGCGCCAATCGTTTCGTAATCAATATCTATGCCTATCACCGCAGTTGCCCCAACGCGTTGAGCTTTTTCTTCCATCTCTCCGAAAGCAAGTCGCCGCGCTTCCTGTAATTCTTGTTCGTAGGCAGCAGAACGACCTCCTACAATGTCTCGTATTCCTGCAAAAAAGTCTTTGAATACATTAGCACCCAGAATTGCTTCTCCTGTTACAATACCCAAATATTTCTTTACTTCTCTTCCTTCTAATTTATTGGTTGTAGACATCAACATAGCTGATAAAATTAAATTTAGGTTACAAAAAATCCCTCTTGGAAAGAGGGATTTCTTAATACTGATATGGGCAAAAAAAGTTACTCAGAATCTTTGGATTTAGGTTCTGCTGTGCTCACTAACATCGGATCATAATATTTTTTGTAAGCGAATAGCAGGTAAATGTTAAGAATAAGCAGTAGTAAACCAGGTCCAAGCACCGTTGGTGTATCTAAAAAAGCGTGGAATAAAACGATATTGATAGATATTGGTGCTATTACTATTAAAGCAACGGGCACGAACCGATTAAATGCGAGAAGTAAACCGGTTATAACTTCTACTAACCCTATAAATTTAAATAAGTAACCTGTTTCCATAATAGCTCCAAGAAAAGTAAATGCTTCTTGTGAGAGCTCGGGGTTAGGTAAAAAAGGAACAAGTTTATTTGCGCCAAATACGATAAGTATTAATGCCATAACATATCGGGAAATAGTGGGTAAATGTTTCATAATAACTCGTAGTTAGTTTAACATTGAACTATAATGTAGTTTTTTATTATGAAACCATCAATTATTCTGTTTTATGTATGAGAATAACCCTTCAAAAAATTGATGGACATAAAAAAACCCGTCCAAAATTGAACAGGTTTTTAAATTGAAAAGGGTGTATTTGTTTAATCCCTTGGACGAGCTTCGTTTACCCGAACAGGTCGTCCGTCAATTTCTGCACCGTCTAACTGGTCAATAGCTGCTTGTGCTTCAGCATCATTATCCATTTCAACGAATCCAAAACCTTTTGATCGGCCTGAATACTTATCAGTAATTAGTTTGCAAGAGCTTACTTCTCCATAAGCCTCAAATACTTCTCGTAAATTGTCTTCAGAAACTCCGTAGCTGAGGTTCCCTATATAAATGTTCATGTGTATATAAATGTTGTTAAAACTAAATTCGGAATGATCATAAAACCCAGAACTTCAAGTAGCTCAATACCATAGCCAAGGTGTAAAGAACAAATCCGCCCTAAAAGTACAGTATAATTAGCGTATCGCCAATTTTTTTATTGGCAAGGCTTTTTAATTTAGTTTTTTAGAAAAGTTATAATTTCTGAGATGGTTTTTTGCTGCTGTTTTTCTCTGCTGATAAGAGCTTTTCCTGCTCCTAACTGAAAACCATAGTATCCAAATTGGGAATGATTAGCCCCATCTATCATAACAAATTTGGTATCAGAAGGAAGGTTTTTTGAAAATTGTTTGATTTCATTGGGACTTGCAAGTCTATCTTCAGTCGCTGAAATTTTCAGAAATCTTAGGTTAGTTTCTGATAAATCTTTTTCTCTTGGATGAGAAGTTCCGAGCAAAATAACCTTGTTTATCTGATTTGGATATTTGATAGAAAAATTTACTGCCATTCTACCACCTCTGGAATGACCAGCAACGATCCAGTTAGTATGACCAGAATTACTAATAAACTCATGAGCTTCATCTAATGCTTTGTCTTCCATTTTTTGTGTAAGAGTAATTCTAAATGGGATTTTTTGAATGTAAACTGTATAACCAGAATTAGCTAATTTTTGGGCTAATGGAGCATAAGCTTCAGGCTGAACTAATGCTCCCGGAAAGAATAAAATTGAAGTGTCGATAGAATCAATAACAGGAGTGTAGGATAAATACTTCTGACTTTCGCTAAAGTTTACTGAATTAGTTGTTGAAAGTATCTGAGATTTATCAAACCCTGAAGCATTCATTTGAAAAAACTGCCACGTTATAACAGAAGTCCAAAAAATTAAGAGGAAATAATGGAAAAACTTTCTTTTTTTTGAAACAGCCATAAAACAGATTCTTTGGATTTAATCTGCTTTGGCTACGCAGAGAATTAGTAAAAGTTTACTTTAAATTCTCCGTCTTTGCTCTACTTTCATCCGCCATTTCAGCATGATATTCTCTGAGCTTTTCAGCAACTGAAGAATCTGTCATTCCAATCATTCTGGCAGCCAATAATCCGGCATTCTGAGCTTTTCCAATGGCTACGGTAGCAACAGGAATTCCATTGGGCATTTGTACTATGGAGTATAAACTATCGAGCCCACCTAAAGCTGAAGTTTGAACGGGAACACCAATTACAGGAAGTGTTGTATGGCTGGCAAGCATCCCGGGAAGGTGAGCCGCCCCGCCTGCACCAGCGATAATAATCTGGAGTCCTCGTTCTCTGGCCGTTTCTCCATAATCCGCCATATCATTAGGGGTGCGGTGTGCAGAAACTACTTTTTTCTCGTAAGGAATTTTGAATTGATCAAGAATTTCGGTGGCTTGTTTCATAGTTGGCCAGTCACTGTCACTGCCCATCACTACGCCGACAATTGGATTACTCATTTTGATCGTTGGGTTTATTTTTGGTAAGGATACAGAATTCAGGAGTCAGAATACAGAACTTAGAATTCATGATTCAGAATTTTGACCTGAATCTATATCTCAATTCCCTGAGTTAATTCTTTGGCTTTATTGTATGTGGTTTCCAAATCATCCCCAAGCAGGTTATAGTGTGCCATTTTACGTCCGATTTTACTTTCAATTTTTCCATAGACATGCAAATGACCGTTTTCTTCTGCCAATGCTTTTCTAATATGATTGTTTTCAGCTGGGCGATTGTGGGTTCCTAACAAATTGATCATCGCTACTGCATTTGCATTTAGTTTTGATGATCCAAGTGGAAGCCCTAACACAGCCCGGACATGATTTTCAAATTGAGAAGCAACACACCCTTCAATTGTATAATGCCCTGAGTTATGCGGTCTCGGAGCTGATTCATTCAAAATTAGTTGCTCTTCGTCTGTAAGGAAAAATTCGAAGGCAAAAATTCCTTTTCCATCAATCGCTTCAGTAGCTTTGATTGCTAATTCCTGTGCTTTCTTTTGAAACTTGTCTTCTATCGGGGCAGGAGATAGTACGGCTACACAGATATGATTTTCCTGAACTGTCTCGCAGCAAGGATAAACTATGTTTCCTGTTTCATTTCGTGCAACCTGAACAGCTAATTCCTTGGTGAATGAAACAAATGCTTCAGCAAGAATATCGTGACCTTTTTCTCCCCCAAGATTAACAAAAGCATTTTTAGCTTCCTTGATATTCCTTACAGTTTCATTTCCATAACCGTCATATCCACCTTTTGAAGATTTTAGTAAAAAAGGCCATCCATGTTCTTTACCAAAAGATTCAATATCGCTTACTGACTTTACAAGTTTATATGGTGTGACCGGAATTCCTGCATTTTCGAAGGTTTGTTTTTCGATGAGTTTATTCTCAATCAGAGCGAAGCTTTCGGGAGATGGAAAAATCGGGGTGCCACTTTTCTCCTGAACTTCTTTTAAAATTTCTGAACTAATAAATTCATTTTCCAGAGTAATTACATCACATTTTTTAGCAAATTCTACCATATCGTCTACAGATTCAAATGATCCCGAAGTTGAAAAAGGAGTCATAAACTGAACAGGTTCATTTTCTTTACGATCTGAAAATACGGCGACCTGAATTCCAAATCTGAAAGCCTGAAGAGCGCTCATCCGGGCCAGTTGTCCGGCACCTAAGAAGCCAATTTTAGTTGTTGCTTTTAATTGATTTATCAACTTAAATAAATGTTTTAGTTTTAATATTAAGATAAAGAATATAGAATTTAGAATATAGGAGGAGTCATGAATAATCAACCAGCTCAAAATTTTAAAGATTTATTGGTGTGGCAAAAAGCGCATCAATTCGTGTTAGATGTGTATGTAATGACGGAAAAGTTTCCTAAAACTGAGATTTATGGATTAACATCACAGCTCAGAAGAGCCGCTGTTTCAATTGCAGCAAACATCGCTGAAGGATTTAAGAAAAGAGGATATAAAGACAAGGCTCGGTTCTATAATATTTCACAAGGATCGTTGGAAGAGTGCCACTATTATTTAATTCTGGCGAATGATCTGGATTATTCTGATACGGATCACTTAGTAGGAAACTTAATGGAGGTTAGCAAGATGCTGGGAGCTTACCGAAGAAAAGTTCTAAACTCCTAAACTACTACATTCTAAATTCTATATCTTACCAAAAAATTCAGCTACAAATAATACATGGACATAGAAGAAAAGCTAAAGCAAATCAAATCGCGGTTTGAAGAGGTAAACGCAGCAATGAGCGATCCATCTGTTTTTGATGATCCTCAGAAATACACCGAGCTCACGAAAGAGAGAAGTGATTTGGAAGATCTGGTTAAAGATTATGATAAATGGACAGATCTTAAAGAAAGACAGAAGGGTAATAGTGAGTTGATTGAAATGGATGATGATCCTGAAATCACGGAAATGGCAAAAGAGGAGAATAAAGAAATCAAAGAACAACTGGCTGAGCTTGAAGAAACTATTAAGATGAAGCTTGTGCCCAAAGATCCTGAAGATTCAAAGAATGCCATTATTGAGATAAGAGCCGGAACCGGAGGAGATGAAGCAGCAATATTTGCCGGAGATTTATTTGATATGTATCGACGATATTCTGATTCGCAGGGTTGGAATATGAGCTTGATGAGCATCACGGAATCAGAAAAAGGCGGCTACAAAGAAATAGTTTTTTCGTTAGAAGGAGATGAAATTTTCGGAAAAATGAAGTATGAATCAGGAGTACACCGCGTTCAGCGTGTGCCGGAAACCGAAAGTCAGGGAAGAGTTCATACATCTGCGGCTACAGTTGCGGTTTTACCTGAAGTGGAAGATGTTGACGTGGATATTAATACTTCAGATTTAAGGATTGATACGTTCAGGGCGAGCGGTGCCGGAGGACAGCACGTAAATAAAACCGATTCAGCGATTCGAATCACACATGAGCCTACAGGGATTGTGGTAGAATGTCAGGAGGAGCGTTCTCAGCATCAGAATAAAGAGAAAGCGATGACTATGCTTCGCGCCAAAATGTACGACATTGAGTTGGAGAAGAAAGAGAAAGAAAGAGCTGCTGAAAGAAAAAGTCAGGTTTCAACTGGGGATAGATCCGCTAAAATCCGGACGTATAACTTTCCACAAGGAAGGTTTACCGATCACAGAATAAATCTCACTCTTTATAATTTGGATAGTATAATGAAGGGAGATTTGCACGAAGCGATCGATGCACTTCGGGTTCAGGACAATCTGGATAAGTTGAACGAGTTGGCTGAAAGTTGATTTAAAGTGAAGAGAGAAATTCAGAAGGAGTTAACACGGGGATCTCAGCCAATTTAAAATCTTTTATATTTCGGGTTATGATCACATCCAAGCCATTTTCAATAACAGTATAATATTGGAATGCATCTTCTAAATCTGAAAAGTCAGAATTTAATGCTTGTTCCACTGCAAGATCAGAAGTTGTACAAATTTCGAAAAGTGGTTTAACAAGATTCAGATTCTTTCTTGCTGTTTGTTTTCCAACTAAGTTACTACAAATATAATAGGTGTTGGATATGCAAATTGAAGAGCTGAAAAGTTGATAGTTACCCCTCGAAGAGAGGTCGAATATCTTTGCAGAATTATCTACAAACTTTTTTCTATTAAGCAGTACATCGAGAAAAATATCTGAATCAATGAATAACTTATTCATCCGTATTTTTCTAAAAGATATTCTAAGCGCTCATTACCAGTGAGTTCGTGCTCTCCCATAATACCCCGCATTTTCTTAACAAGAGGAGTGTTTTCAGTTTTATACTGAACATTCTCTTCTTCAACTTTCGAAGATTCTGCATCAACATCATTTAAAGCTGTAATCGCCTTCAAATAGTTTTCGACTAAATTTGATACAGATACTTCCTGATTTTTTGCATACGCCTTTGCACGTTCAATCACCGAAGGATCTAATGTAAGAGTGAGTTTCTTTTTCATAACACGTATAATTGAAATATTAATATACGTGTTATTATTTTCAAATAAAAAAAGCTCATCCCTACAGGAATGAGCTTTAAGTTCGAATAACTTTCTTGCTATTTAATCGGCATTTGGAGCTGCGGCAAGTAAATCATCGCTTGCTTCTGATTCAAATTGTTTAAAATTATCCACAAACATGGAAGCAAGTTTTTTTGCTTTTACGTCATAAGCCTCTTTATCGCTCCACGTATTTCTCGGAATTAGTACTTCTGAGGGAACTCCATCAATTGCAGTAGGAACTTCCACTCCGAATACAGGATCTTTTGTGTAAACTGCATTCTCTAAGTTTCCGGCAATAGCTTCACTAAGCATTCTTCGGGTATGAGAAAGCTTCATTCTGTGTCCCTCTCCATGAGGTCCTCCGGTCCATCCGGTATTTACCAACCAAACCTGAGAGCCATGTTTTCTGATTTTTTCAGCAAGTAGTTCGGCATACTCAGTTGGATGTAACGGCATAAACGGAGATCCGAAGCAAGCTGAAAAAGTTGCCTGAGGTTCCGTGATTCCACGCTCTGTTCCGGCCACTTTGGCTGTGTAACCACTTATAAAGTGGTACATAGCTTGTTCCGGAGTGAGTTTAGAAATTGGAGGCAATACTCCAAAAGCGTCACATGTTAAAAATATGATGTTTTCAGGGTGCCCGCCTGTTCCTGAATCACTTGCATTTGGGATGAAGTGGATTGGGTAAGAACAACGTGTATTCTGAGTAAGGCTTACATCATCAAAGTCGGGTTCTCTGTTGTCATCAAGTACAACATTTTCTAGGATGGTACCTGGCATTTTGGTTGTGGCGTAAATCATCGGTTCGCCTTCTTCAGAAAGATTGATGGTTTTTGCGTAGCAACCGCCTTCAAAATTAAATACACCATCATCGCTCCAACCGTGTTCATCATCACCAATCAGAGTTTTATCAGGATCCGCAGATAGCGTTGTTTTTCCGGTACCTGAAAGACCAAAGAATACGGCTGTTTTTCCATTCTGGTCGTGATTAGCTGAACAGTGCATGGCCATAACTCCTTTCTTTGGGAGCAGGTAGTTCATCACGCCGAAAATTCCTTTTTTCACTTCACCGGAGTAAAGAGTTCCGCCAATCAAAATAATTTTTTTGTCGAAATTACAAATGATGAATGTGCTGGATTTGGTTCCATCCTCGTCAGGAATTGCTTCAAGAAAAGGAGCGGCCATAACAGTAAAGTCGGGCTCGTGCTCAACAAGTTCATCACTATCAGGGCGAATAAACATATTGTGAGCAAACAGTCCATGGTAAGCTACTTCACTTACTACACGTACATTCAGGCGGTTTTTTTCATCAGCACCACAGTGAAGGTCTTTCACGAAAAGTTCTTTATCTGAAAGGTAATCCTGAGCTTTTTTAAAGAGCTTATCAAAAACCTCTTCAGAAATTGGTTGGTTAATTTCACCCCAATCAATATCATCATGAATGGAAGGCTGATCTACAATATATTTGTCTTTTGGCGAACGACCGGTAAACTTTCCTGTATGAACAACCAGCGCATGATCTTTAGTGAGAACAGCTTCTCCACGGGAAATAGCTTTCTCATAAAGCTCTGCAGGAGTTAAATTCCAGTGTACATTTTTGTTTTTCTCTAAGCCTAAATATTCTAATCCAATTTTGCTTTTTGGATGCTTGTCGTAGTTGGGTGTCATGTTATTTTTTGGAGTTTCGAATGAATTCTCTAAAGTTAAGGATTAGATCGGCTAATTTTAAGTGAAAAAGGGAATAAACCTTAATTTCTTAGGCTTTAACGAAATCCTGTGGAAGCGCTTTTTTAATTAAGGGAGGGTGGTTTATTTGCCTAAAAATTGATTGTATAATTCAGAATCACTCAAAAAATAAAACCCCGTTAATATGAACAATTTGTACATTCCAACATGGAAAAATCGAAAAGAACTGTAAAGCTGGGTTTAATACAGGCAAAAGCCTTTCAGGAGCCTGAAAAAAATATAGAACATCACATTCAGTTTGTAAATGAAGCTGCTGAAAAGGGAGCTGATATCGTTTGCCTGCAAGAGCTATTTACAACACCGTATTTTTGCAATGAGCATGATGAAAGTAACTTCGATTTGGCAGAACCAATTGATGGAGAGATGGTCAAGGAATTCTCACAATTGGCAAAACAACTCGGAGTGGTTCTAATCCTTCCTTTTTTCGAGAAAAGAGCTCAGGGATTGTATCATAATTCTTTAGCCGTGATTTCTTCAAATGGAGAAGTTTTAGGAAACTATCGAAAAATGCATATTCCGGATGACCCAGGCTTTCATGAGAAATATTATTTCAGTCCCGGAGATTTGGATATCGGATTTCCTGTTTTTGAAACAGAATTTGGTAAAATTGGCGCACTAATTTGTTGGGATCAATGGTATCCCGAAGCAGCACGAATGCTGGCTTTGCAAGGAGCTGAAATTATATTCTATCCAACAGCTATTGGAATGCTGAAAGGTGAATCCCGAAAGCAAAAAAAGGAATTCAAAGATGCATGGATTACTATTCAAAGAAGTCACGCCATTGCTAACGGGTGTTTTGTTGTTGCGGTAAATCGTGTAGGGAAAGAAGGTAAA
The DNA here is from genome assembly GCA_965267565.1 of Balneola sp. Lineage (GTDB taxonomy): Bacteria > Bacteroidota > Rhodothermia > Balneolales > Balneolaceae > Balneola. Next base: position 865,222 of record OZ254085.1, on the reverse strand, counting down.
AATAAATTTTGGGGCAATTCAATTGTGGTTGGACCATTTGGCCAGATTATCGAGCAGGGAGGAGAAAAAGAAGGAGTAATTATGGCTGACATAAATTTGAATGATATTGAACCTCAGCGAAGAGAATGGCCTTTTTTCAGAGACCGCCGGATTGATGCTTATGAGGGAGTTTTAAAAAGATATATTGATTGATCTTCAGTATCGAATATTGATTATAGAATAATGAATATCGAACGGAATAAAGTTAGTTTTTTAATGCCTGCTGAGTGGGAAAAACATACAGGTACATTACTGATTTGGCCATCAAACAGAGAAACCTGGCCGGGGGAGAAGCTCAAAAAAGCAGAGCTGGTTTATCTTGATATTATACGATCATTAATAAAGTTTGAACCTATAGTACTGTTGGTTGAAAGTGGTAAGATGAGATCGAGCGTGGAAAAAAAATTCAAGGAATCTGAGATAAGTACAGAAAATATCTTCATCAAAGAATATCCTGTTAATGATGTTTGGGCTCGGGACTGCGGACCAATTTTTGTGAAAGAAGGAGAGAATTTTAGGATTACAAATTGGGAATACAATGCCTGGGGCGAAAAATATCCACCATGGGGTTCTGACAACAAAATTCCTGGCTTCATCGCTGAAGCTTTCAATGTTGAAAAGTACGACACAGGAATGGTGTTGGAAGGAGGTTCCATAGAGGTAAACGGAAGTGGCGACTTAATTACTACTGAATCCGTTTTACTAAATCCCAATCGTAATCCTGAAATGACGAGGAAAGAAATTGAGGACAAACTTCAGGAATTTCTTGGAGTTCAAAATGTAATTTGGTTGAAGTCAGGTTTAGCGGGCGATGATACAGACGGGCATATTGATGATCTGACCAGGTTTCTAAATGAAAATACAGTTCTGACCATGATTTGTGAGGACGAACCGGATGTGAATTATGCTACGTTGAGAGAGAATTTTGAAATTCTGAAATCATCAGAACTTAAGAATGGAAAATCTTTGAATATTGAAGTCCTTAATCTACCTAAAACTAAAATTCAAGATTCAACGGTAGATGGATCGGAGTATGTACCTGCAAGCTATGCAAACTTTTATATCGCAAATGACTGTGTGTTGGTTCCGGTTTACAATGACCCAAATGACGAAAAAGCATTGAAACTAATTCAAAAATATTTTCCCGAAAGGCAGATAATTGGGATTAATTGTACTGATTTAGTTTGGGGGCAGGGAAGTATCCATTGTATAACTCAACAACTTTACGGAATAGATTTACCGATCTGAATCAATAATATAAAACCCATTTAAAACCGGTAGGTCAATTTTTAAGTTTAGGTAATCAATGAATTCTTCTTTAGCTTGTTTATAGCTGATCTCATTTCTTAAGGAAAATCCCGAATCTGATAGTAGCTGTAAATATTGAGTTCGGTTCAAAGGAAGTTTCAGGGATTCTCCAACCATAGCTACTCCGCTTGTAAACATAAATCGATGAAAAAAATTAAGTTCAGATAGATCGAACATAGTTGAGATCAAAGTTGACCGTTTGAACTCTGAGATTTGATACAGTATGGATTGAGTATGCTTAAGAGTCAAATAATCAAAAAAGCCTTCGGCTATAAAAAGAGTATGTTTTTTGGGATTAAAATCAGGCTGATCCATCAATAGCTGATTAATATTTTGCTCTTGTTCTTTGATTGAGATTACATGCAAATGATTATTTGAATAGTTAAACTCGGTCAGAAACTTAGATTTTTGGTTACACATTTCCTGAGTATCAATTTCAAAACAGTGTATTCCCTGTTTACTCCAATATGCTCCTGAATGGTCAAATCCGAAACCTAAAATCACAATCTGGGTATCCATATCCTTGAAAATTTTTGCCTGAATCAATTCATGGATATAATATTTTCTCGAAATGATATGCATCAAGTCTCCGGGAAGAAGCAATTCCTCCCATCTGACAAAGAAATTCCGCCACCTTTGAGATTTTAAAGCCTTTAGATTCCAGCTTAAATGTTTTGGAAGGAATTCAACAATATTCTTATAAAAAGTCAGGAGAAAGGGATCAAATTTAGTTCCAATTTTAGGATTTAAAGTCAGTCCATAGAACTTTACAGCTATGTATGCGGCTGTATGAGAAATTTTATTCACCATTTAAACTTTTTCAGCTTATTTCCTTGATGCTATTCAGATGGTGATAATTATGATAAGTAGTAAAATAAAGCAACTCCCTAACACTGCATTTTCCCAAAAGCGGATGAGGAGCTATAATACTGGATAAATCATTTTCTGACCATTTCTGGAGCATTTTGATCAGCTTAATTTTTTCCTGTTCATAAGTTTTAAGCAAAAATTCTTTTTGATCTATGCTAATAACCGGTGGAATATAGGGAGCGGTAGCTTGTCCTCCGTCTTCTAATTTAGCCTGATATTTTTCTACTAATTCCTCATAAGAACGCTCAGGGCGATTCATAGACCCAAAACGAAGTTTCAGTAAAAATCGGGGAATAGCCATACCGGTGCTCAACGGTTTAACACTTTTGATTAAATGATCCAGTTGCTGACCGGTACTCCATTTTCCTTCTGCTTTTGGACGATCAAACAAAGAATCATCCTGCTGTCTGATGAAAGAGATTACCTCATCAAAAGCTTTGTCTAAATCAGATTCTATTTCGGTTTTTTGTTTCAATTACTTTTTATCTACTAAATTGAGTAACCGTTCCCATGATGCATTTCTTGCTAATACATTCGGATCATTTGCTTCTGAATCAGGGTTATCACCACGACGCATATACGCATGACCAGCATCCTTATAAATTTCATATTCATAAGTTTTATTATAGGAATTCATTGCATTCTCTGAAGCTTCAATAGTTGCATTTACTCTGTTATCTGCTCCTCCGTAAAATCCATAAACAGGAACTTCTATAGAAGCATATTCAGAAGCTTCCCGGGGACCGGTACCGTAGAAAACCATTGCCGCATCTATTTCAGTACCGGCATTTGTTGCAAAACGAAATGATTGTGAACCTCCCCAACAAAAACCTACAACGTAAATTTCACCGCTTCCTGATTCGATGGTTTTGGCATATTCAAGAACTGCTTTTAAATCCTGAGTTACATTATTAGGATCTAAAGCGTAGATGGCGGATCTTGCTGCATCCGAAGTTTCAAAGTCGCTTGTTTTTTCGACTCCCTCAACGGTATTGGATATCAAATCCGGAGCAATCGCTATAAAACCGTTTTCGGCAAGTTGATCGGTAAAACTTCTTGCCCAGTCATTCAACCCACGATTTTCATGAATCACAATAAAAACGGGTGCTTTATCAGATCGTTCGGGATATGCTACAAAATTATGCATGGTTCTGTCACTGGATTCGATTTCTACCCACTCGTGATGTCTTGGTGAGTTTTCGATCTGCTCAATAGCATAATCTTGAGCGTGTAAAACAGTAGTGGAGAACAGAAGAAATAGAGTTAAATGTTTCATGAGAGCGCAATTTGTTAGTGGTAAGATTTTGGGAAATAGTTAACTAAGCTCATTGAGTGCTTCTTTTTTCAAAGCTCTTTTATTTTTAGAATACCTCATCTGCAGAAGTTCAACAAATAATGCGAAACCCATTGGTAAATAGATGTAAGCTTTTGGTACTTCTTTATGGAGCCCTTCCATGAATATGGTAATTCCAATTGTGATTAAGAATGACAAAGCAAGAATTTTGAGTGCAGGGTTTGCCATTATAAACTCACCAATAGGTTTAGCAAAAATAAGGATTACAACGAAAGCAAGAATCACAGCTGTAACAATAACCCAAACTACATCTGTAAGGCCAATGGCAGTGATTACTGAATCAACAGAAAAAACAACATCCAACAATACAATTTGAGTGATTACTGAACCAAAAGTGCTTTTGACATTCTTTGCAGCATTCTCTTCATCTTTGAGTTCGACGGTATGATGTATTTCTTTTACTGCTTTATACAGCAGAAATAAACCGCCTATCAACAAAATCAAATCTCTGACCGAAAAATCGAATAATACAGGATTGGTAAGCTCAGTTAATTGGAGCAACACAAACAGAAGTATAATTCTGGCTACCATCGCTAAAACAAGACCTATTACTCTTGCCCTCTGTTGATATTTCTCTTCCAGCCTTTCAACAAGTATGGATATCACCAGAATATTGTCGACCCCAAGAACTAATTCTAATCCAATTATTAACGCAAAAACTCCTATTAAATCTGCCATATTTCGTATCTATGATTGAATTTTTGGCAAGATATATAAGATCAACCCAAATAACCGAACACAAACATTTACTTTTTAAAAAGGGTATATCTATTATAATTCGCTTAGAAAATTAATATTCAGATACATGAAAACACTTTTAAGTTTAGTATTACTTTTATTTGCACCGGTTTTTTTAGTTGCTCAAGATGCAAGCTATCCATCCAGTTTTGATGAGCCGATTCCGCTTTATGACAAAGCTCTTGGAGATTTTGAATATCCCATCTCATCCGAAAGTGAAAAAGCACAGAAATACTTTAATCAGGGTTTTCAAATGATGTATGCTTTTACGAAAGTTGATGCAGCAAGATCTTTCAGAGAAGCGCAAAAAGCGGATCCGAATTGTGCAATATGTTATTGGGGAGAGGCTTGGTCCTGGGGTTCATATCTCAACGGAGCTATGACAAACTCAGAAGCGCCAAGAGCTTATGAGAAAATTCAGCAGGCTATTGAAGTATCTCAGAACAACGGAACTGAAAAGGAAAAAGATCTGATAAAAGCTTTTGAAGTAAGATATGTGAAAGAATATGACCGGGACACAAGAGCTATTCAGGATACACTTTATGCTAAACAGATGGAGAAATTAGCAGATAAATATCCGAATGATCTGGATATAGCAACACTGTATGCTGAGTCTTTGTTTTTGTTGGAGCCCAGAAGAGGAACTCGTGACGTCAATGATCCCGACGTTGAAAAACTTCACAACGTTTTGGAAGAGATTTTGGAAAAAGACATAAAACATCCGGGAGCCTGCCATTTGTATATACATGCGACTGAATCAACACAAAACCCGGAATGGGCAGAACCTTGCGCTGAGTATATCGGGACATCTATTCCCGGAGCCAGTCATATAAATCATATGCCATCACATACGTGGAATGAAATCGGCAGATGGGGAGATGCGGTTACTGCAAACATAATGGCATGGCATTCGGATATGAAAGCTTCGGTAGGAGAGGGCTTCGCTATTTATCCGTCTCACAATCTCCACATGCTGGCTTTTGCTGCAAGTATGGATGGACAGGGAGCTATCGCGATACAAGCCGGAAAAGATTATGCCAAGCTGACCGGAAATAACATGTACCATGTGCTCACTTTAGTAAGATTTGGAAGATTTGATGAAATGTCCGGTATTGAAAACCGACCAAGTCATTCAATACATGGCGGTATGTGGGATTTCGCTCAGGGTTATGCTGCTTTGAAAGAAGGTGATAAAGAAAAAGCTATTGAGATGAAAGAAAAAGTGTTGGAGGAAGCGTCTTCTTCAACAGCAAGATTCAGATTTCATTCTGCTGAAAACCTGCTAAGCACAGTGGGTTATATTTTAGAAGGAGAAATTTTTTGGATGGATGGGGATTTAGAAAAAGCGGAAGAGTCATTTAAAAAATCCATAGAATTCTACGATCAGTTGGCTTATGATGAGCCCGAACCAATTCCTTTTTCTCCGCGGCATTGGTATGGAGCTCTTTTGTTGGAAATGGATCAATATGAGAAAGCTATTAAAGTTTATGAAACCGAACTCGAAAATCATCCGAATAACGGCTGGTCTTTATTTGGGATAATGCAAGCTTTAGAAGCTCAGGGAAAAACTGATCCTGAAATGGAGAAGAAATTCGAAGAAAGCTGGAAAAGATCTGATACCTGGATACGCGGATCTAAATTTTAAGAATGGAATCTGACTGGAATTATAAAACAGAAGCAATCTTATATGGAAATGGATAAAACCCGATAGGTTTTAACGTTCAATTTTTGAAATAAATATTACGTAAGAATAACATATAAAAGTATAATAAGCAGCAAATTGAAAATCATGCAATATAATAGAAAACTAATTTTCTTATTGTTGGGTTTACTGATGCTTCTCAATGCAGGCTGTTTTCGGGAGGCGTTGGAAGGTAACAGAATGTCAAGGGATATTCGAATTTCGAATCCGTATAGAGGTTCTGTTTCTATGTCATTTGAGCTTATTAATAATTTGATTGTGGTACCAATGCGAATTAATAATTCGGATACTTTAAAATTTGTTTTAGACACAGGAGCAGGCAGAACCGTAATAACTGAATTAGGACCAAATCAAAGTTTCGATATAATATATGACAAAGAAATTTTGTTGCGGGGTCTTGGTAACTCTGGACCAATTCCTGCACTTATTTCTTCTGATAATTTAATTTATTTGAAAGGTATAGAAGGCGAAAATCAAGATTTAGTGATATTGTTAGAAGATGTTTTCAAATTATCTAATTTTATGGGTACGCAAGTAAATGGACTTATAGGGTATGATATTTTTGAAAATTTTATAGTTGAAATCGATTACTATAAAAAGCGTCTTTTTTTTCATGATCCAGATTACTTTCAATCAGAATATGTTCATCTTTCAAATCACGAAGACTGGGAAAAAGTTTCTTTAGATATTGATAATAACAAACTTTATTTACAAGCATTCATTATGCAGAGTAATGATGAGGAAGTAGAAGTAAAGCTTGTAGTTGATACCGGTGCCAGCCATACACTATTTTTATATCAGGCTACAAATGAAAATATTTTTAAACCCGAAGCCAGTGTGACTTCATATTTAGGAACCGGACTAAGTGGAATTATCAATGGAGAGATAGGTAGAGCAAAGTCTGTTAAATTAGGAAGATTCACCTTACCAAATCCTGTTATCTCATTTCCTGATTCTGCAGATATACATGAAGTTTTAAAAGAAGGCGATAGAAATGGAAGTATTGGTGCTGATTTTTTTAGGAGGTTCAGAACAATAATTAATTATAAGGACTCCACATTAATTCTAAAGCCGAACAGATATTTCAATTCCCCATTTAAATACAATGTCAGCGGAATGGAGATATCAACACCATTTCAAAACTTACCATATTATGTTGTTTCAATTGTACGACCTGAATCCCCAGCTGAAGAAGCGGGAATAAAGGTAGGTGATGTTATCTACGAAGTAGGATATACACGCGTATATGACATAAGCTTAAATGAACTAATAGATTTATTACATACACCTGATGAAAAAATTCGGCTGATAATTAAAAGAGGAGAAGATTTTCAAAGAATTAATCTGGATTTAGTTGATAAAACCAAAATTAACTAACAAAGTTTCCATAATTAACTATCCTAATTGTAAAAACTCAGCTCCAATTTCAGGAATAGCAACTTCAATATCAGAAATATTCTCTACTGACTTTTTGAAGTCTTCAGGGTTCGAATCTATCGGAGGCCAGGTTCCATAATGAATCGGAATTGCTAAATTCGGATTCACCATTTCAACCGCATATGCCGCTTCTTCCGGTCCCATAGTAAAATGATCACCAATTGGTGTCAGGGTTACGTGTGGTTCATACAATTCGCCATATAAAGCGAGATCAGCAAAGATATTTGTATCGCCCATGTGGTAAATACATAAATCATCTTCAAAAGAAAGTATTAATCCAGCCGGATCTCCGGCATATTGACCTTTATAAGAAGAACTGTGATTTGCTGAAACCATCGTCACCGAAAAATCTTCAAAGTTTACAGTTCCACCTTTGTTAAAAGGAATAGTTTGTTCTTCAGGAAGACCTTCGTTCTTTAAAATCTCAATAAGTTCAACGATACCTGCCACTTTGCAACCCGTATTTTTTGCAATTTCTACCGTGTCGCCAACATGATCTTCATGCCCGTGAGTTAGTAAAATGTAATCTGCTTTTTCTACTTCTTTTAGCTCATCAGGGGTGGAAGGATTGTCTTTAAGAAAAGGGTCTATATAAATTATCTTCCCGTTTTGGCTTTCAAATTTAAAAGCTGAATGTCCTAACCAATATCCTTTAAGATCTGTTTTCATTGATTTCCTGGAGTTTGATGTTATACTTTGTATGTATTAATGATACTTTAAGCTATTGAGTTCCAAAATGTAAGAACAATTTTGTATGGGATTTTTTGATTTTTTAAAAACTGATAATGATATAACTCGCAAAATGGTTTGAGAAAGTCTAATATATGAATTAAGAATTTAAAGGTAGCAAACTATAACCTATTATCTCTTATATCTTGATTCGCATCAGCTACGTTATCAATCGGGGTTTGAGCTGCTGAAAAGTTGTTGTTATAAGCATCCAATAAAGGAATGTTGTTTTGCAAACCAAAAATAGGATTTCCCTGTACTACCGAGTTTGTAATTTTAACGTGCTTAGTTACTTTAGAGACTGCTTGACTTAAAATTTGGGTATAAAAAGCACGGACAGCAGCATTCTTTGAAGTGCACCAATCAAAATAAATATGTTCAATATCTTCAGAAGCGTCCCTGTTATAAACACTAAAAGAGCGGCTTCCTCCTTCAGCAAAACAGTGTGAAAAGTAAACATGCTTTGGTGCTTTAAACTCTGCTCCTTCGTGTGTATGAACTAAAAAGCCGTTATAACAATCCTCAGTGGAGCACATTAAATAACGTATATTTTCGCCTCCATCATCTACTTCAAATCCACTCATATTAGCTGCGGAAGGCGGTCCTTTGGCATGGCTTTTTAATACTACAATATTTTTACTTCTGGGTGCTCCGGCTATCAGTCGGCCGTCAGAAATAGACAAACCATCATCCGCTGAGTAGTCGGTTTCGAACGCCAGATAAAGATTAGAAAGAAATCCATTTCTGCAGTGAGCCAACTCCATACAGTGCGTAAATGGGTTCAAGCTACCGACATCATCTACGATAAAACCCTCAATATTAGCAAGGTCAATTCCTCCTCCGCCCCCTGTACTACCTACAGTTCTTTTAGAGTCCACAGTGAAACCTGCAAGATGAATGTTTTCATTGCCATTAGATTGGTCAGAATTCTTAATTATATTACCCTGCCCGGTAGTTGTTACAGCTTCAATTCTTGCTAACCCTCTTCCAGGACCAATCATTTTAATATTGGAAGGAACCAAAATAGAATCGGCCTTAAAAGTGCCGGGCATCAGATATAAAATCCCTCCACCTTGTTTATCTACCAAATCACTAAATAAATCATTAAACTCATTGGATTGGTCAGTACTTCTTGGCCGTATAACACGGCTACCAAATGGAAAGCCATTAAACAGGTTTGGTATGCGTTTTTGGTGGCTAAACATCATAATGCAATCCATGTAAGTTTATCACTTGCCGAAGCAGCTGCAGCATCTCCTTTATAGTAGATATAGTCCATTCTGGAAATCGTCATAGGTACAGAATCACCGGGGAATAGCTCATAAAATTGACCGCCGGATGTTCCTATAAATATTATACCGGAGTTTGTGCTCTTCGATTGAAGTATAACATAATTAGTAGCGGCCACTAATGAGCTTGTTAACTGAGTAGCGTTTTCATCGGAAATGGTTCTCTGTCCGGTAATAGGTATGTTTGTAGATAATGCGACATGTTGTTTCATAACGGTTTTCCTCTGGAAATTACGGTTATAGTTCCTGTAGTAGGAGCTGTTTCAGCGAAGACTCTAATGGTTACATTTTTAAACAAAAGATCAGAGAGCTGAGGATGAATCGAGTTCAGCGAATACCATCCAAATGCGTTTGTTAATGTTATAAGACCCTCACCGGTTCCCGTAGTTACCCATTTTTCGTTATCCCAAAAAATATGAGCAGTATGAGATTCTGCACCACCATCTTGCCTGATTTGTATGCTTATCGGCTCATCCAAAGTGGTATAAACCATGAAGTTGACCAGTTTTTGATTAGAAAGATCAATCGTTGCTTCGTGATTCGCAATGTCTCTAACTGCTAACTTGTTAAAGAAAACAGACTCCTTTAAACCTGGTCCATCAAGTAAATCCAATAAATATTTAATTATAAGGCTTATCATCTCAATACCCCGTCGCAGTTAGTGATCCTTCTGGTAATTGTCCGGAATAATCAATAGTTAATATTATATACTTGCCAGCCTGCCGGTTAAATCGTAAAGATGTCAATCTGCCCTCAACGTCTTCCTGAGCATTACTAATGCTACCGGCAACACCATCGTGCCAAACTAAATCTGCAGACTCAATATTGTTGTTTTCAGAAAGAACCAGATTGCTTAAATCGTAAGCATTTGCTGAAACCATTTCTTTGATTCGGGATTCTGTATCGTAAATGAAATCACCAACTGCTTTCCCGTAAAGAAGATCAGTTTCATCATCAGGATCGAGTACAGAAACACCAAGTCCTATTTCTTTAACCCAAGAACCACCGGAATCATCCCACCTGTAAACTCCGTTATTTGTATTCGTAGAATCATTCGTTACACGGCGCAATGTTCCATCCGCCTGACTTGTATCCGCATCAAGTAAAGCTTTAGTAGCTACTCCCAAAATTCCATTAAAAACGGCGGCTGTTTGAAAATAACGTTCAGTAATAATAGGATCTCCCGCATCGACCCAAGCTCCTGAATCTTCAATGATTTGCTGAAGTAAACCTTCGCTCGTAAAGTAGGCGCCCCGGGTATCATCAACTCCGGTAATCGCAGGTTTCACACCAACATTAAAACTCCATTCAGTGATGCCGGTAGCAAGTAAAGCCTGAGCAGTTGATGCTTTCAAAGCATTAATAAGATTTACGGCGCTCGATAATTTAAGAACTTCATTTTCCGGCATTATACTTCCTCTAATATCAATGTTTCTAATTCGTAATTAACCCCGTCAACTTCTATAGTGTGCATTCCTGAAGTGACTGATTGCGGGGAATTAAATTCTACTTCAAATCCTCGATCGTCTGCGCTGTCAGCTCCCCGGGTGTAGCCGAGAAACACCTGACCATCATCTGCGATTACTGTATTTTCATCGATAGCTTCATATTCTTCTTCTGAATAGAAAGCCAGACGGGTTATACCGATAGTATCTTCAAAAGCTTCTGTTGCGTAAATCTCGATCTGGCCGGTTACCATATTCCATTTATATTCCAATTGGATAAGATTCAGATCAACTTCATTCGCATCTTTAAGAACAATGGTTTTGGTAAAATCCGGACAGAGATATTTAAGTGAACTCAGGTTAGCATGTTCTACTTTATCTTTGTTTGCCTGGCATAACCGATCGTAGGGAGCACATTCAAATACCTTTCTGGATGAACCATCATTATTTATGTATTCGGCTTCGACCCATTCCGGAGTTGAATTTTCGTACTCGAATATGAAAAGGTCTGAGAAATCATCTAAATCTCCGGTACCAAAAGTTAGGTTTTTACTGCTCGGGTTTTTTAATCCTCTGGAGTTAATATAGATTTTTGAGGCTCTTTCAAATTCGTTCTGGATATCAATATTTATATTTGAAATAGCTACATAACCTAAAACCCCAGACTCATCAGGTTCACAGGTAAATTTAATTTCTAAAAAACCAGCTTTTCCTTCAGGAGCAGGGAGTATTTCTTCAAATCGACCATAACCGTCGACAAAATCAATATCTCTAATTACGGTAGAAGTTATATTTTTCCATTCTTTCTGGTTTTCAGCATTATCGTAAGTGTAAATGCTACCATCTAAAGCCCTAAAAGTAAGTTTAGCGTAAACAGTGAAACCAGTGCCACCTGAGTTTGTGAAACCGTCCCAGCTCAAATTAATTAAGTCATCTCCTGAAATACTTTTTTGGGTTTTTTGTACAACAAAACCATTTTGGTAACCCACAGAATTTCCTAATTCATCATAATATTCATCTGCGTTTAAAATTAGTCCTGATTCATCAGATTTGAATGGAATTGTTAGATATACTTGGTTACCGTTAATATCAAAAAGTTCATTTATTAGAGGTTGTTGCCATCCATGAGCTTTTCTTGTAATAAAATTACTTTCAGAAAAATCAGCATTAATCAAAAGCTCATCGAACAACTTAAACTCAGTTTTAATCTCCTTTAAACCTGATTTAAATCGCTGTTTAGGCTTTCTTACAACCTGATCATTAGTTAATTCCTGTCGAAAATCAGACTGTACAACAGCTTCGGTACCCAGATCAACACCATTCAAAGTAACCGGGGCTTTAAGCTTTTCTTTTCGTTCTATAATCAGCCAGGAATTATCAATCTGATATATCTGCAGGTTAAACTGTTCACAAAAATTTGTAAGTACCTGCCAATAAGAAATTCTGTTTTCATCTGTAAACCGGGATAGGTGAAGTCGTTTCGCTCTATATCCTAAAGGAAAAGTTTTAGCATTATTTTCAGAAGACCATTGAGAGTAAAAATGAACATCGAAACTATAACCTAACCGGTTTCTGCATTCCAGAATAAATTCACTCAGCTCTATATAATTATCCTCTGGTTTGAAATATTCTTCTTTAAGAAAGCCCAGACCGTTGGTTGCTATTAGCTCAAGATCCGGAGAAGCCTCGTAGTAATAGGAATCACTGGAAGGCAGATACAGAAACAGATCGAATTCAACAGCGGCGCCATTCTTAACAATAAGCTTAAAATCTTTTTTACTCCGGGAATCAAATTTTCTTAGCCACCCTAATTTGTCTTTAATCGTGAACTGAATTTGTATCGGCCAGAATGGATAAAACATATCGTTTCCGGAAGATCCCATTACAAAAAGTGGTTCACCTTCAATTCCTATTTCGGTAACAGTTTCCGGATCTGCAAAACGCTCATGAATTTCGAAGGTGTAGGTGTCCCGGCTTCCTAAAAAGCGAATATTTCTTAGGGTAATATCTTCGGAAGCTATTTTTGAGTAACTCATGACTGATTCCCCACAACTGATTGATTATTCTGATACGTATTCATGGTATCAATTATATCCTTCGCAGTAATAGGAGGAGTTTGAACAACCACACCTTTCATTCCTTCCTTTATCGCTGCACTCAGCAGATCAGAATCTACACTTGAAGGAGCCTGAACCGTGATATTTCTGGAAGGATTTACCCATCCGCCTTTTTCAGCTTTACCAGGAGAAGATCCTACATAACGATCCATCATCATCTCAACTTTGCGAGCTGCTGCAGGACCAGAATTCATGTATTCTAATGCACGAGGAGCTGCCATCGCCGATTGACGGTTCGTGATAAATTCATCCACTTCGGCTTCAATAAAAGTTCCACCATCACGATGTCTCCGCCCTCCAATCCAACCACCTTTTTCAGCTTTGCCATAGGGGTTTTTCTGCGATACAATAGTAGCAATCTGAGCCGCACCGGCAGCGCCTACAATGATGGATAAAGGTATGTTTGGCAAGGCTTCTACAACGGCCACCGCTGTTTGCATGATAGCCTGAGCTACGTTTCCTGCTTTCTCTTTATTGAATTGCTCCCGTTTTTGAGCATCAATTTTCTTTTGATACTGTTCTTCAATTTTTTGCCGCTCTTGAATAAGCCTTTTTTTCTGCTGTTCACTCAGATTTTCCTGAGCCAACTCCGCATTGATATTCTCCAGTTTTTGTTCTTTTTCCTGCTCTAAACTATCAATACGGCGCTGGTTTTGGGCAGTAAACAAAGCGGTAATATTTCCAACCGCTCCGGAAATTGCCTGAACATATTCGGCTGCCTGATCAAGTCGGTGTTGGTGGCGTTCATTCTCTTTTTCCTGAGCCTGTTGGCGTAGAACTTCTTCAGTACTGATTCCCTGTTCTTTGGCTTGGAGCTCAACCTGCAACCAATCAATGCGTTCCTGATGCCGATTTCTGGCTTCATCGCTTGATGCTGAAGTATAATCTTGTTCGGCTTGAGCCAATTCAGATTTAAGCCAATCAATGGTTTCCTGACCAAAGGTAGGGTCGTATTCAAACGGAGTGAACTCTATAGGGTCAGGAGCAATAATTTCATTTTCGGGCGTTTGAATCTCCGCCGATGGACGTGTTCTATCATATTCCTGCGCAATTCGGATCAGCTCTTCTCTTTTTTCCTTCAGCTCCTCTAATTCCTGAATACGATTGGCAAGCTCAACACCTTTAAAAAGTCCGGCTTCGTCCAGATCCTGCTGATTAATTAGAGCCTGGTATTCGGCTTTAGCCGTTGCAATCTGTTCATCAATTCCCTGGCTTCCGGATTCCGAATTAGATTCATTAGCCGCTTTCGTTGCTTTGGCCAGAGCCTCCATGCCGTCCACGCCATTTTCAAGATCGGTTTTTAATTGCGTCAGAATTTCTTGCTGTTCTCCGGAGGAAAGATTGAGAGCTACCATTTCTGCAGTAAGCTGTGAAATAATGTTCTTTTTCTGAGCTTCATTCATGTAACCTTCAAGACCATCTTTACCCGCATTCAGGAAATCAAGCTGAGCATCGAGGATTTTCTGGCCCTGCTCAATTTCCATGTTTAAAGCTTCAAGTCTTGTTTTTACTTTATCAATAGCCATGGCTTTCGCAAGCGCATCAGGACCAACTTTTGAAACTTTTTTATTTTCCAGATTCTCCAAATCTTTTTCCAGCTGTTCTCTCAGCTGCTTTTGCTTAAACAATTCGTCAAATTGATCACTGGCCGAAGATCTAACAATATCAGTCCCACCTTCAAAAGATTCATTTAGTTCTCGCTGCTGTTTAGCTGTGAGATTAGCCTCCATTTTATATTCAGCCAATTCATCACGAAGCTTACTCATAGCTTCAATCTGGCTATAAGCAGTCGTTTCCTGAAGGCTAAGTTCACGGCGCAAATTGTGATGAGCATCAAACCATGAATTTATAACCTGTAATCCACCCGAGAATTGATTGATTAGAGAAGTGGTAGCGGTTACCAGTTTAACAGTTACTCCCGCTGTCTCCGTAAAAGCAGGAATCAAAGCCCCATCAATGGCCGTACTCAATTTATCAGTAGCGCCTTCAAATGTTTCCAGCCGAACCTGAGCTTGTTTCTGGGCAACTCCCTGTTCACTTACTTTTTGCTTAAGCGATTCCATGGAATCTACATTCCGGATTAGAATTTGTGCCTGGTTAATCGCTTCATCACCAAAGATCTTTTGAAGAGCTGTTGTATCATTCAGAATTGGTTGTAATTGCTTTAATGTGGCTATAAGACCATTAGTTTTAATGTCCACATTTTCAATTCCATATTTAGCTAAGTCTTCCGATCGGGTTTGTAGCCTTGTAAAAATAGCTCGAAGGGCGGTACCGGCACGTTCCCCAATCTGACCGTTGGCAGCTAAAATCTGAATAGCTGTATTCGTGGTTTGAATGCTTTCACCGGCACCGGCCGCAGCGGCTCCGGCATTTACCATTGCCCTGGTAATAAGAGGAACTTCAGCAGCTCCGTACTTTGCCCCTGCAGCAAAGGTATCGATTACTGAAGTGGAATCTTCTGCCTTCAGGTTGAATTGGTTTATAGCTGAAGTGGTAGCATTTACCGCTTCGGTAAGGTCAATTCCTGCCGCTTTCTGAAGGATAATCGCATCTTTGGAAACTTTTTTAAGCTGCTCAAAACCTTCCGCCGTATTGAAATCAATCTTCTCGGCCAGAACCGATGCTACTAACTTTCGGGATTCTACTATATCGGCGGCCGAGGTACCAAAATCTTTGGAAAGCTCTATGGAATCAGCTCCTAAATCATCCAGACGATTACCGGTAATTCCGGTAATGGCTTCCAGATCGGCGAGCTTACTTTCAAACTCAGAGCCTTTTTCTATAGACCGGGAAATCCCACGCTGAAAAGCTATTGCAGCACCGGCTCCCAACGCCAGTTTACCTGCAAATCCTCCAATAGAAGATCCTAATGATTTGTTTTCCGTTCCGGGCTGGGCAGTTTGTAATCCACGCATCTTTGTGGAGAGCTCATCAATCTTTCGATTGTATCGTTGAATTACTCGTGGATCAGCGAATTGGTCCCGGGCTTCGGTAAGTTGTTGAATTCGGTATTTGAGATCGGCAATAGAATCTCGCTGCGCATCAATCTCTTTATTATACCGTCGAACACGTTTTCGGGATTTTTCCGTAGCCTTTTCCGCTCGATCCATTCCACGAGCTGCTTCTCTTCCGGCAAGTTGAGCTTTTGCACCGGCATTCGACAAATCTCTGCTCAGAGCTTTTACTTCTCCGGCAGTTTGCTTTGCCCCTCGGGCTCGAAAAATTAATTCTACAAGTTTATCTGCGGCCACTACGTGTTATACAGGCTGTGTAGCCTGGCCGATGCCAAGGTTTGCAATGGCTCACTTTCCAACAGCTTTAATTCCGTTGGGTTTTTTGCAGTGATCCAAAGTATAACTTCCCATCTCCAGACTGTTTCGGTTAATTGTTCCCGTGCCTGCCTAAGCGCCTGTTGATAATCAGTTTCTTCCGTTGGTTTGTATGTTTTTGGATAACGGCCTTCTCCAAGTAATTTAAGAACGCCGTTTATTCCATGTCCTTGCGATAGAATCTGTTCTGATTCTACAAGAGTCCATCGCTTTTGGCGAAAAAAACCGCTAAAGCACGATTTATTTCCGCCACATTAATATGCTCTTTGTTTGAATCTGTAATTTCTACTCCCCGGAGCACTATCGAGCATGCTTCCACCCAATATTGCGTTTTAGACTTCATATCTGTGATCTTCTTCGGAGTTACTTTTTCGTAGCTCCATTTCATTTCATCACAGATATCTTGCCGTTCTTTTTTACTGATAGAAGAGGTCTGTATTTGAAGCTGATAAATAGATTTCATTGTACGAATGCTTATGTCCGCTATCGGGAATTCATCCTCTGAATCCACAAAAGGCTGAAATGATATACGATCATAAAAGTTTTCATCATCATCGATATTAATCCTATCCCAAAAAACCCCTAAAGCTTTTTCAATATTCCCAATTAATAAATCATCTTCTGACTCTTTGGAAACCGCCGGTGCATTGCCATTATCATCTACAAAAAGATGAGGTACTACCTTTATTTTGAGATCAAAGGGAGTAATTGATTTATCAGTTATTCTTTCTCTAATATTTCTTGCCTCGAAAATTTTATCGCTCAGGTGAGTCGGATCTTTAGTAGAAATCTGATCAAGAAGTTTTTCTAATTCTTCCAAATTCTGGATTTCAATTTCTTTTTTCCAATCCAAAGCGAGCTCTTTACAAATCTCTAATTTTCTATGTAATCCGAACTCAGTAGATTTGAGCGCTAACTTCCGGATGATATTGAATACCTTCACCGAAGGTTGCACAACATTATATGATTCTTCTTTTCCGGAGAAGATCCGGAACTTGAAGTTAGTAGTTTCGATGGGTTCCGTGGTTTCTTTATTCTCTGCCATTGTTATATAAAATTGAAAAATTGAAGTTGATCAGGCGTTAACCTGAGTTCCGTTTTAAAGGGAAGTTGAACACTCTTTGAAATAGTGCCCTGATTAATTTTTGCGATTTCTTTGAGCTCCTGAAAATCCAGAAGCACCTTGAATTTATCCGCCGTTTGATCAGCGTCCGGGATCAGGTTTACTTCTTTCAGATCCAGAAACTTTTTTATGAGTGCCATGTGGCCAATTTCTGTAGCTCCCATTGATCTTTCGAAATAACCCCACTCCAAATTAAACATAAGCCGAGTATCGCCAATTTCCTGTCCCCATCTTCCGGAAGCGAACTCCCATTCCTGAACATCCCAATCCGGAGTTACGTCCAGCTTGTCCAGAAAAAAAGAATAGGTTGCATCATCAATTACCTCGATGCTACATCCGGAAACGTGTAATTTGTTAAGGCTACCCATTTACTCATCGATGTACGTTTTCTTTCCATCTGATCTGAGCGCCGGTTCTCCTGCTGCGGCTCCAAGTACACATTCTACAAAATAAGTGCCTATTGGTAATTTCAAGGTAGCGCTGGTTCGTCCATCGGCATTAGTACCTACTGATTCTGCCAGTTGCACTTCATCAAAATCAAGCGCTCTTAAGGTAACCTGAGTATTTAGCGGAGCTCCTGCAAAATCCCGGGATAAGCTGAGCTCAGCATCTTTAACCGGAAAGATAATCCGCTTCACATTTCCGCCCTCATCAGTAACCAGATCATCGTTATGAAGAAGGTTTACCAGATGATCAACCTTGTGTTGTCCACCTTTACGAACCATAGTTAGCGTTGAGTACTTTCGGTTACCGGGAGCGAATTGGTCCGGACGAATAATCCGGACACGATCACGTTCGATCCACATAAAATTAATCTGGTGACCCAAGCCAACAACGCTGACCCTGAGATTGGTTTCCATCCAATCTTTTACCTGAGCTTCTGAAGCGCCTAAATCATATAATACCGATTCCAAATTAGATTCATCACCGGCATAAGGCATTCCGCCTGAGCTGTCTTCATCCGCATCGATGGGAGCAATGTTTAATTGCCCTTCATTTTTTACGGTGTTGAACTGAGCAACATCTCCGTTATCAGGATTATAAACGGTAATTTTGCGTAAACCGGTGATAGACATAATTGAAGTGGTTAAAGATTAATCAGTGGTAAAAGTTCGGTATCGTAATTCGAAGAAACGTCTTGCTCCGGTAGCGAAATTATCCGGTTTCATTACTTTTGGAATAAATCCTTCGCAGATCGGATTGAAGTTTTCGCCCAGATCTTCTTTTCTAAGATCAATTTTGGTATCAGCTTTCATGAGTGTTCGCAGAGCGTCATACTTGCTCATGTCATAGCAACGGATCACTCCGTTTTTGTACTCACCGGCAAAAAGAGTATCACCTTCGGTGGTCTCATCATCTCCTGGTTGTTCCGGAGTGTCTTCGGAATCCGCTTTACAAGGATACAGATCAATGGCTGCAGCATAATTATTACCGGCAAGATCGTATTGAAATTTTAGGGCTCCTGAAAAAATCGATTCTGGCATAATAGTAGGATTAAGTTAGTTTTAAAGAGGTTTAAATAGGTTTTGATGTTCTTTTATAAAGTCAATGTGAACCAGGTGTTTTTTTTCTGATTGAGAAACTTCAAAGGGATAGTTGCACTTTTCCCGGGCTTCAACCAAAACTCCAAAAGGAAGCTTCAGTTCGGAATCTCCTTTTCTAAAAATGAAAAACGGATTCCCGGAACCCTGACCTTTTAATGACCTTTCCCGGTTGGGAACTTTCACCCGGTATAATTTCATCGCTTTAATCTTCATGTCTGCAGGTTTGGGATTCTCCATTTCTGGCCATAATGAAAACGAGCTCCTTTCTGTGATATCAAACGGATCTGCTTGCAAAACAAAAAATCATTCTCCAGCGGCTTTCTATGGAGCGCTTCATACACATCTTTAATCATCGTGTAAGCTCCCGGATTATCTTTTCCTGGCAGAAGGCTTCGGTTTAGCGTACTAATCTGAAAATCGCAACCGGTTGGCTGATTTCCTCCGGTAGTATCGGTAGGATCTTCAAAATTCCATTGTTGGAAAATTAACAGAATAGCACCCTTTGAATGAGTAAGCGTGTATTCTTCGGGATTCTCCGGCCACGTTTCTATCTCATATTTTTTATGCAGATCAGCAACCTTTAAAAGCTCAATGATTTTATCCGATATTTGAGTGAGATCCGGATTCACTTGTTGTCTTTATCTAACCCGTCATCTACGATGTCAAAAAACTGGCGGGCTTTTTCCATTCCACCAAAAATGGCAATCAGAGCAGTTACTCCAACTACAAATGCATACTCCGGATCAAGTCCGGCAAAAATACTTCCACCAAAACCTGCGGCTCCGCCAATCAGGCTGGTAATTCCCTTTACAATTTTACTTTTCAATAATCTTTTAAGCATGGGTTCTTTCTTTGGTTCACGTTTTTTGTATTTGGTTTCATCTACTAAATCCTGATCCGTAATCGGGCGACCTTCAACATCATCACCGGTAAAAGAAACCGGATCAATTTCTTTTCTTTGAATGGGGTTATTTCGCTGTTTACTCATTAATCCACCAACTCGAAATGAACGAGATCATTAAAATTTTGATCATCAAAATCATTATCAGAATCCCAATCTCCACCCCAGCGAATCTTTATTCCTAATTGTGCTGCAGTTCCTTTTATCACTCCGGCTAAAAAGTAGAATCGATCTTTGTCTTTCCAGTCGATAGGGTATGGAGCTAAATCAAATGCTTTAGAAAGCTCTTCCGGAGATTCAACATTATGCTTGCTGTTCGGCCATTTGACCTTAGTCTTACCTTCAGCAAATAAAATATTTTGTTCATCCTTACTTCGTACTCCGCAGATGACCGTAAAATCAACAAGCATAATAGCTCTTCGTGCTATTCTTTGAAGACGTTCATCGCAGGTTTGTAACTTTTCCCGAGACGATTTTGAAAAATAATATGTGATTTTTTCTTTATTCATAATTTTAAAAAAAGCCCATCTGAATTCGTGAGATCCAGACAGGCTTTACTTTTTCTATCGCCTCCTCTGAGTTGACACACGACTCGCTTCACTCAGGATCATTGGCTTTTCTTTTAGAGTAATTAAGCTGTTAAACTCAGTACCTGTCCAGTAAATCGTCGTTCCAGACCCTGTCCGATTTCTTCTTATTGGTCCTGAAATGAGAAGCCTGTATATCCGGGGACTTACTAATTTTAAGTTGCCCCCTTTGAATTTTTTCAAGTTTTGAAATTGAATCAGATTCAAGCTGTTTATAATGCTTCTCCATTTCCATGCCTAACCGATGTTTAAAGATCTTATGCTTGGTGAGATCTATACTAATATCGGTTATAAAAGCCGGTACCGGATCAAGCGGAACTTCATAATTACCTCTTAAAAAGGTGTTGATCAGCTCATCAGCATCCGATCGGTAATTATCAATCCTGGCAAGCATCCGTTGAGCGGATTCGTAATGTTCATGCTGATTGTCAGCTGCAGCCGCTTCAATAGCTGCAATAGAACTTAAATTTGTAGTCTCATCGTCAATTGCCTGGACAAGCTTCAGCTCATCGGCGGAATTAGCGAGATCGGTATTAGTGTGATAAGCCATAGCAGAGCAGGCGGTTAAAATGATTAGTAGTGTCAAACTCAAAAATGCCTTAGCAGCTTTAAGTTTTATAAGTAGTGTATCGTGCATCTTCTTTTATGTTTAGTTAAAGTTTCGGGAGCCCGGCCCACGGAAAGACCGTTCTCCCTGGGCGCACCGGCAGGCAACGCTATTCTTCTTCCTCGCTCGCTTCAGCTTGCTTTGCGAGGTAATAATCAATCAAAGGTTCTTTGTTTAGATCTCCCCATTCTTCTTCAGGATAGCCCGCTTTTTTACAGAGATCTTCTGTATGAGATTTGTTTTCAGCAAGAAGAAGCTCTTTAGGTGTTTTATCCTGCTCAGCAGAAGATTCTTCTTTGATATCTTCAATCCGGCCAGCTGCTCTATGATATTCAGCTGTTTCTGAATCCATTTTGTTAGACGGAATTTCATCCCCGGGTGAATACAAGGTTCCATCGTGGCGGATATAGGTTTTTGCTTTATATGACATGATTATTAATATTGATTTGAAATTAAATCCTGCCGGCCACTCACTCATAACCGGCAGGAAGAGAATTAAATGCTTGCTTAGCTTGAAGCGATAATATCTTCGAAGAAGTATCCACAGTCAGATGCAAAAATCTTCTCGTGCATATAGTCACCGACTTTTACCCACCAACCGCCTTCAACTCCGGCCTTCTTGTCCCACCAGTCACCGGCAAAACGCTTCTTGTATCTTGGAGACCCACCAAATGTGATTCCGTTCTGGGTATCTGCCATCTCATCGATGTAAATCAATGCACAGTGATTTCCCCATACTCGTCTGAGGTCGATATCCTGACCTTTCTTTGCAAAATTCTGGCGACCAGTTCCTACAATCACCTCATCAATTTCAAGCTCTTCAGCCAATTGTTGACGGGTTACACTTCCTTCTTTAGCTCCGGTACCCTTAATAGCTTCTACTACTTTAGGGTGTCTTCGAAGTACGGTCCAACCTCGCTGACCAATCACCATTCGATTTGGTCTCATGATGGGTTTATCAAGTGCTTCAGACAAATCTTTCAAAGGATCAGAATTATCATAATCACTCCACTGCGAAGTTCCGGATAGCGTTTGCTTGAGTTCAGCGGTGTAAGTAGCTGCATTGAAAACTAAATTTGCGGTTTTGATCTCATGATCTAAATCCATGAGTTTAACAAGCCACTCCGCAATCCTTGATTTTGGATCTATTCCTTCCAACGCTTCATCGATATCGTTTTGTGGAATAAAATCATCAAGAGCACGATCATCTACTTTATCCGTTAGCTCTGTTCCGGAAAAATCAGGTGAATTTGGCTCGGACTTTCTGCCTACCCGGGTATCAGGTACTGAGAACAGCTGTCCTTTGGGATATACAACGTAATCATACTTCTTAGAAGCAACAGGTATTATTGGCAGAACACGATCAGCGATCAGATTTTTATTCTCGTAGGCAAGAACTACGCCTGTTAGGGTTTCATTAACTGGAAATGGTGAAGTAGGCATTATCTTATATTTTTGTATTTACTGATTTGAAAATTTTGTTTGCAGTATTATCCCTGCACTTGTCCGATTGTGATAATCACCAGAATGATATCTCCATCAACTCCGCTTGTAAGAGCCACAGCTCCAACCGATGCATTTACGCCTGCAGCAGGATTTGCATGAACTCCTTTTCCGTTGGCATCAGAAGTTAATTTTTGACCTCGTGTTACGGCTCCGCCAAGTTGCAATTGGTGAACTCCATCATGCACGAGATCAACGGGTTCGCCATCAACAACATCAAGCTCTGTAGTAATACCGGTAATTAAATCGGTGTTTGCTGCAGCTTGCGCAATTTGGTGATCATCAGTTCCTGGCTTAGCAAATCGGTATGCACCAATAGCGCCTTCGGCTTCGTAATTTTTGATAGGTGAATTCATTTATTCCTTAGTTTTTGGTGACATGAGTTACGGCTTCAGCTATACTTATAGTTCTGCCTTCGTCCTCGAAAATTTGTTTTTTGTACTTTCTGGCTGCTTTCGCAATATCTTCTGATTGGGTGGGCGACTCGAATGTCTCAGTTTTAGTTGCCCGCTCTTTAGAATCGAGCACTTCCGGTAAATCATTGATTACATCCTTGAATTCTTCTACCGGATCAATTTCTTCTCCTTTCGCTTCGAACATCTCAATACTGTCCAAAGCAAGCAAAATGTTCATCACTTTCTGCTTATTTTTTGGAGTGATGGAACCGAAAGCAACTACATCGTTCAACCATTGCTCGAATTGTAACCGGCGCTGGTTAAGTTCAATCTCCTGGAGTCGGTCCCGGGCATCTTTCTTTTCCTTTTCAGATGCTTCAAATTTTTCTGATAGAGAATCTTTTTCTGATTCTAACTCATCAATTTTTTTCTGCAGCTCTTCGAAAGACTCTTGATCCTGGCCTTCTGACTCCGGTGTTTTATTCTGCTTTGAATCGGTTATCTGGTCATCAGAAAATGAAATTGAAAACGCTTCATCATCCCAGTCCACAGAAAATTCAATAGTTTCTGTCTCCGCATTCTCAAACTCAGTTTTAACCATCTCACCTTCAAAGCCTTTTACAGCCGGAGCTTTTACTCCCAAAAAGCTGATTGCTTTGAGGTATCTGCCTTTTTCCGGAAGATCTTTAAACAGCTCAATAGACACTCTGTTAAAATGCTTCTCTTTAACTGCTGATTTCATTACATCCGCAAGATCTTCACTCGACGCAAACAAAGTTCCTTCTTCAAAATTCAGACTTCGGGCATATCCAAAAGCCGGTCCGTCTTGTTTATGATCTACAGTGAAAGGAGCGGATAAAAAATCAGGATCATACTTCTCAAAAATTTCTTTTACGTCATCAGCTGAGTAGTTACCCTTTTTTCCGTAGTTACCGGCTTTGAAAATTGGAAATGTGTTTTTCATAAAGCTTTTTTTGTAGATTGAATAGCAAGACGGCTTGTCTGGCACATCGCAAATCTATGGGAAGGGCGGATGGAGAGAAACTAAACGGTTTAGTATTTAGCCGAGCCCCCCCGCTTTACTTTTCGGGCATGTGAAAACTGCAACTAATACATGTCTTTAAGATGCCAACATTACCTCCCGAACTCCTACAATTTGGAGTCGCCAGTCTCTTATTTGTAGTCTGGGCTTATACCTTCAAACACTTTAGTGCTTCTATAACAAAAGTCTCTGAAGATCATAATGAAGCCGTTAAAAGTTTAGCCGATAAAACCAGCTCTGCTTATGAATCTGCCATAAACGATGGTAAAGATTTGAATCAAAAATTAATGGATTTAATACGAGAGAACTCAAAAACAGAACAAGAACTCAAATCTCATTTAGTCAGAGTGTTAACCCGAATGGAAGAAAAACTGGATCAGCCTTTACGTTGCCCAGCTGCTATCCAGGCAAGACAGGGAGACAATGATGGCTAACAGTGAAAGAATTAAACTTCAGGGAAGAAAAGCAGAATTAGAACAAGAGATTCAAGAGCTTGAAATTCGTGGTGCCAATCACATTATAACCATACGTGATCTTATAGATCCCTACGAAGAATTTTCGAAATTGGAAGTAGAACGAGCTGAACAAGCAATGATCAGCCTCAAAGTGTTAGTTACACAGGCAAAAGAAAAAGAAGAAATGCTTGAAAAGATTAAGAAAGATCTTGGAGAGTAATGTCAAAAAAAGCCATTTATTATGATGAGGCTAAACGTCTTTTTGTAACTCAGGGATTTGGACTGACTGCCATTGAGGGAATGCTGGATGGGAAAGTTACCCGGCGTCAGTTATACAACTGGAAGAGAGATGGCCAGTGGGATAAAAAAAGAAAAGCCTATCTGGAAAGTCAGGAAGATCTAAGCACAATGGTAAAAGAAATAGTTCATACCTGTGCAAAAAATGCTCTTGAAAATCCAACCCCAAAAAATCTACTTGCCTTATCGCGAGCCTTGTCTGCAGCTAAAGAAAACGATGCAATTTCCTTGTTAACTCCAAATCCTAATGAAGACGGAACGGATGAAAATCAGGATATACAAGCGGCGGTAGCATTAGCCATTAAAGACATTATGGGTGCATGAGTTATGCCGACAAATATTTTTTGCCTTACCAGCAGGCGTGGATCTCCGATAAGTCCAGAAAAAAGATTATGGAGAAATCCCGCCGAACGGGTATTACTCACGCCCAAGCTTATGAGGATGTTCAGGATTGCGTAGAACGCAATGTTCCAAAGGTCTGGTTTTCATCTGCCGATGAGTCAGCAGCTAAAGAGTACATTGAGGATGCCGCAAAATTCGCCAAAATTTTCAATGTAGGAGCTAAAATGATTGGCGAAGTTGTTCTGGATGAAGATAAAGGAATAAAGGCTCTTCAAATTGATCTGGATAACGGAACCAAAATTCATGCCCTTACCTCAAACCCGAAAGCCTTCCGTAGTAAAGGTGGAAAAGTTGTATTAGATGAATTTGCATTCCATGATGATGCCAAAGCCATGTGGAAAGCAGCTCGACCGGCTATTACCTGGGGATACCCTGTTCGTATAATTTCAACACACAACGGAGTAAATTCTTATTACAATGAGTGGTTTATTAAACGAATAAAAGAAGGAGATCTACAAGGCTGGTCGCATCATAAAGTAGATATTTTAAAAGCACTTGATCAGGGTTTACTCGATAAAATTATGGGACGGCCAACTACTGAGCAAGAGCGACAGGATTGGCTCGAAGATCAGAAAGAGGACATGACCACTGAGGATTTCAATGAAGAGTTTATGTGTATTCCTCAGGATGAAAAATCGGCTTTCCTTTCGTACGAAATGCTGGCAAGCGTGGAAGATTCCAATGTGCTTTGGGCTGGAGAAACGTATCCGCAACATTCAAGCGGGCTATTATATCTTGGAAAAGACATTGCCCGAAGCGAGCATTTCAGTGTGAAGTGGTTAGCAGAACAAGTAGGACCGATTCTGTTCACCAGAAAAGTTCTTGTTGAGCACAAAATGAGATTCCGGGATCAACAGGAAACTCTCTACGATATTCTGAAGCTTCCGGGACTCCGAAGAGCTTGTATCGATCAGACCGGAATTGGAGCCATGCTTGCCGAAGAAGCGATTATCGACTTCGGAGAATACCGTGTGGAAGGAATTACGTTTTCAGGTTCGGCAAAAGAGCAGCTGGCATACGGGTTGAAAACTAAGATCGATAAGAAAGAATTAATCATACCCTCGCAAACGGACATAAGGAAAGATCTGCATTCGGTTAAAAAGATTATTACCAGTCACGGAAATATTCGCTTTGATCAGGACTCGATCAGCAAGAAAAATACATACGGACACGGCGACCGGTTTTGGGCGGCGGCACTTGCGGTGGAAGCGGCTAAAAATTACAGCGGCGATGTGAACGTGGCAAGCCGTGGTACCCGGGAATCCAACGAAATTCTGAAAGGCTATGGCTATTGAGGTGGAACGACCATTCAAACCATTTTTAAAAACGGCGGAACCCCTTTTAAAAATCGCTGAAATAAAATTTAGGTAGCATTTACCCGGTCAGAGGGTAAAGGCTCTTAGAAACAAAATTTGAAAGACTATGAAAGAGCAAAGCATCATTGAATTTTATCAGGAAAAAATGAGGAGTTCCGGAACTCCGGATACGGTCGAAGTAGCTACCCGGGACATGTCTACTTTTTATTCGATTATGGGAAATCTTCCAAATCCCGATCCCATCCTGAAGAAAGCCGGGAAAGATATCACGGTGTATGAGAATCTTGAATACGATGATCAAGTAGGAATGTGTGTGGAAGCTCTGGAACTTTCTATCCAGGCCATGCCCTGGGAAATTGAAAACAACGGGGCAAGCGATTCCTGGGTAGAAGAGTTAAATGCGATGATGGAAGATTGGGATCACGAGCGCATTTTTACCGAAGCTATTAAAGCAAGGTTGTACGGCTTTTCTCCTATGGAATGTATATGGAATACGTCCGGCTCCATTTGGTACATTGAGGATATAGTAGGCAAACCGGCGGAGTGGTTTCGTTACGACACAAAAAATCAGCTTCGCCTGATGAAAAAAGATACCGGAAGAGAAGGAATTCTGGCCACTCATGAAGCAATGCCTTACAAATTTATTGTTCCCCGGCATAAAGCCAGTTACAAAAATCCGTATGGAAAAGCAGCACTTAGTTTATGCTTCTGGCCGGTAGCTTTTAAAAAAGGCGGATTAAAGTTCTGGTTGAAAATGGTGGAAAAATATGGGATTCCATTCCTGATCGGTAAACAGCCAAGAAATGCCGGAGAAAAAGCTACCGAAACACTCCTTGATCAATTATCAAACATGGTTCAGGATGCCGTTGGCGTAATTCCGGATGATAGCTCGGTTGAAGTTTTGGAAGCCGGAGGAAAAGGAGCAAGCGGAGATCTGTTTGAAAAGCACGTGCGATATCACGATGGATCTATTGCGAAGGCAATCATCGGGCAAACGCTGACAAGTTCTTCAGGAGAACAGGGTTCCGGAAGTTATGCCCTGGGCGAAGTTCACCTGCAGGTTTTTGATAACATAAAATTCGGTACGGCGAAGCTTGTCAAGTCGGTATATGATCAGGCATTTCAGTGGCTCACCGAATTGAACAAAGGTGGTCCCGCTCCCAAAATGAAGTTCATCGCCGATGAAGATGTACAGATTGAACGGGCAGAACGAGATGAAAAGCTCAAAAACACCGGCATCAAATTCACCAAGACCTACTACAAAAACAGATACAATTTAGATGATGATGAGTTTGAACTGGAGGAGGGCGATCAAGGAAAAAACCCTGCAGAGTCCTTTTCGCATCAGTTTCCAAATGGAGGTCCTGTACCAAAACTGAAGGGTTGTTCATGTGGATGTGAAGGAGATTCTGTCATCCACTTTGAAAATACGGTCAAAGAAACGTTTCCGGATCAGGAGGCGATCGACCAATCCACGAAAGGGAAAGCAGCAAAAAGAAGCCTACAAATGCAAGGAGAAAAAGCCACAGCTTCCATTATAAATCTGATCAATGAAAGTGATTCTTATGATGAAGCTTTTGAACAATTAGCTGCTCTGTACCCGGAGATGGATACCATTGAACTTGAGGAACGGTTAAGCCGTGCATTATTTGTAAGTGAAATTTACGGGCGTTTATCTGCTCAGGAAGAAGCCGGAGATGATGATGCCGGTTAAAATCACCAACCATGGAAAGCAGCGGATGAAGGAACGTCTCGGGCTTCCTAAGAGGGCTTTGCGAAGGCACATTAAAAAAGTGCTAAAGCATGGTTTAACTCATGGTGATTTAAAAGGGAATCTGCAGAGTTACATCAACTGGCAAGTCATCAAATTCAGATATAAATGCAACCGCCCAATTGTGTATGGCCATCACTTATACATTTTCAATGATGAAACCTTGATCACAGTTCTGGAGCTGCCAACCAAATTAAAATCTCTCGCTGATAAAATTAATTCAAAACATAATTAACTATATGAAACCACCTATTTCCTACTACGGAGGAAAACAAAGAATGCTAAAACAACTGAAAGCAATGATTCCGGATCATGCATTATATGTTGAACCTTTTTTAGGTGGTGGTGCATTGTTTTGGGAAAAAGAACCAAGCAAAGCAGAGGTGATCAACGATATGGATGACAACGTGGTAAATTTTTACCGAGTGATGCAAACTACTCTTCACAGCCGTTCTCAACATGAAGCTGCTCGATATGTTCTTAAAGAAGAAGAGGAAAAACTCAGTGATACCTACACCTATTATTTAGGAGAAAGCAATTCTTTTCCAAAAGACGTTCAGAAAGCCTGGGCTTTTTGGATACAGACAAACATGAGCTATAGTGCTAAACTATTTGGAGGTTTTGCCTATTGCCGGTCGGATAAAACCACCAAGGCTATCATTAACAAAAGAGAGCGATTTCAGGAGCATTATAAAGATCGGTTAAGTGGCGTTTGTATTGAGTGTAATGATGCTTTAAAAGTGATAAAAAGTAGAGACACTAAGGCTTCATTTATCTACTGTGATCCTCCATATTTCAACAGTGATTGTGGCCATTATTCCGGATACACAAAAAAAGATTTTTCGGAGCTGTTGACTACTCTGTCAGAAATGGATGGAAAATTCTTGCTTTCAAGCTATCCATCAGATGTTCTATCCGACTTTACTGATCAGAATTCCTGGCATCAAAAAGAATTCGTGAAATCTCGATCTGCAGGGAATAACAGCGACAAGAAAATCGAAGTACTTACATGGAATTACTAATGTGGATCAGGAAACTATCGACCTCATGCTTAGACATCTGAATAACGTGTATCGCCTTGCTGAATATTACGACGAGCTGTTAGCCATGTACGATCCGGAAACTTCCGATCGCATTGAATACGAAAATTATTACAACCAAATAAACCGGATCTGGCAGGAAATGGATGAAGCCCGGGAGCTTGGGGAATCGAACGATGACATCCTCGACACTTGGGAACCCATCCACATCAAAGCCTGTGAGATCTACCAACAAATAAAAGGAATCTAACATCTCCCGTATAAAATCTAACATCTAACCCATGCCGGAAATACCAAACATAGCCTTTGCCATGAATCTCCCTCCGGAGAAAGCCATCGAATATTTTCGAAGTAAAGGGTATGCTATTTCTTTCAGGTGGAGAGATGTTTGGAAAGAAGCTCAGGCAAAAGCCTTCACAGTAGCAGGAGCTACCCGGTTAGATATTCTGGACACCATCCGCAAAGAATTAGATGCTTCGCTGGCTGAAGGAACCACCTTCCGGCAGTTCCGAAATAATCTGGAACCTACGCTCAAAAAATTAGGATGGTGGGGTAAAACAGAAATTGTAGATCCGGTTACCGGAGAATTTCGGGAGATCGATGTAACACCACATCGCCTCCGGAATATTTACCGGATCAATATGCAAACAAGCTACATGGCCGGTAGGTATAAGTTTCAAAAAGAAATTGCCGAACAACGCCCGTACTGGAAGTACATTGCAATTATTGATGCAGCAACTCGCCCGTCTCACGAAGCCAGAAATAACAACGTAGTTCGCCATGATGATCCGTGGTGGGATACTAACTATCCACCAAACGGCTGGGGTTGCCGGTGCCGAGTTACCACGCTTTCAGAGCGAGCGCTGGAGCGTGAAGGATTAACTGTAAGCAAAGGTTCAAAGCTAAGCCCGATCGCAGAAGAAGGCTGGGATTATAATCCAGGTAAGGCTTCTTTATATGATGCGGTTGAAATAGATCCCGATCAATTCCCGGACCAAAGAAACTGGAAAGATTTTGGACTTCCGGATCTCAGGAATATTCCTGACTCTAAAAAGCTAACTGCTCAACTATTAGAAGGAGCTGATTCATTGGAAGATGCTCACCGGCAAATTGCTTCTGTTTTTGGAGTAGATATAGATAATCCTGTAACCTTCATAGATAATGCTTTTGAACGAGTGTATATCGATTATCATAAACTTCGTCACACCATAGAGAAAAGAAGTGAGAGCAGAGAGCGCTATGCAGATTATGCTTTAAAAACTATTGAAGATCCCTTTGAAATATTTCTGACATTAATTAAAACCGATCGTGGTTTTGAGTACAGAAAACAATACATCGGTTTATTCACCGGAAAAAATAATCTATTGGTTTCATTGATTCTTCTGAAGAATGGAAGCTTCTTATATAATTTCTTCCAAGGAACTGATAAAAGCATGAATAAAAAAAGAATCGGCGATGCTTTGTTATATAAATAAGAATAGCCTCGGCAAAGGGTTGCACCCGAACGGTTACGTCCTGGACTGTAACGGGGTTCCTACGCCGACCTTAGCTTCCAGGAGCGGTCGGTTTTGCGCCTTTGCCAAGGCTACTGTCAATAATATACCCAAAATGTAGGAAAACACCATGTTTATTGATATCGATGCCAAAGAACCTTTGTTACTTCTTGCAGATCTGGAAGGCAAACTGGAAAACACCAAGCCGTTAATGGGTAACATTGCCGGAGCCATGCTGAATGCCGTTGAGAAGAATTTTGCCGCTGAAGGGCGACCGGATTGGGTGGATCTTACCGACAATACCAAGGACAAAAGGAAAAACTGGCCGGGAAAAATTCTTCAGGATTCCGGACAACTTGCCGCTTCGGTTACACCCCGACACGATGCAGATGAAGCAGCCGTTTCAACTAATGATATAAAAGCAGCTACGCATCAATTTGGTGCCAAAGAAGGGGAATATGGAACTACAAAAACAGGTTTACCTATTCCTTTCGGGGATATTCCGGCGAGACCTTTTCTGGTACTTGGCGATGATGATATCGAGGAAATTGATTTTATCATCGATGATTATTTGGATATTTGAACTACTACCAATTTCCTACTAATTCCTGTCAAATTAGTAAAAAAAGCCCCGAAATTATTCCAATTCTATTCCGGGGCGTTGAAATTATCCCGTTTTACGGGGCGTGTCTATTTGTTGTTTGCGGATGGTTTCTACCAGTTCCCGGAGTTCGCTGAAACTATACACCAAACCCGAAGCGCTGTAGGGACTGCTTTCGGTTAAATCTTCCGATGCCGCCCACACGCATGCCTGAGAAATGGCGATCCACCGTTCCAGGGCATCCATTTGTTCTCCGCTTATTTCAATTAACATGGTTGCCCTCCTTGTGCAGTTCGTGCTTGTGGAATACTTTACGAACCCGCTCTTTGGAATAGCCTGTTTTATCGGCTATTTCTTTGAAGGTGAGTTTGCCCCGGGCTCGCATCCGCCAGATGGATTCGTTGATGTCCTCATCCGCCGGTTGACGAGCCAGTTCCTCTACCAGCGCCAATTGCGGAGCTGGTTCAGGTTTAAACGCTTTCGGCCGGTGATCGGTAAAATCACCGGAAGCATGGCGAAGCAACATTTTTAAGTGCGTAACCGAATAATCGCTGCATTCAAACACCTTGCCCAACTCTTTATTGGTGAGGTGAGGATGAATGGCCATAAACCGTTCTACGGTGTCTGGGTTCCAAATGGAACTTCGTGCGATGTAAGTTGAGAGCCGCTCTTTGGCCAGTTCTATTTTTACCTTGCGTTCTACTGCAGCAGGAATCCCATAAAATCCTTGCTTGCGAATGGCAGGTAACACTTCGTGGGTAATCCAGCGCTTAAACGCTTTAGCTTCGGGTTTGGTGGATCGCAGAACTAAAGAATATAATCCCGGTTCGTTGATTACCAGCACTTCTTGCTTTCCTCCAAGGGTGTCGGAAATAACTACTCCCTTTTCATCATCATCTAATCTTGTTAAAGCATCTCGATGATTTGAAATATTAAGAGCGTTGCAAATTTCCTTGGCGATAAATTTTGGATTTGTATAATCACCAAGTACCTGAATAGGTGTTCCTTTATACCGGAACGATTCTAAGGAGTGAATCATAATTGTAGTGTTTATTGCGATTATTTAAAAAAGGACCGGCGCTCGCAAAGGCACACTACTAAAGCAGAAGCCTCCAGGGGATTGGTTACCGCCTGACGCCGGCCCAAATTATTGGGAATTTCTTATTGACTGCCGATCCAGAGCTTAAATAAAAAAAGCCCCTAATCGGAGCCGGCGATTAGTAATGTTTTTTGCGATTAAACAAAACTACACTAATTGGCGGCTCAATGTCAAGAGAAAATTATCAAAGCATTTTTTAAAGGTTATTTAGTGAACTGATCTAACAGTTTTCTACGCTCGATAATAATTTCAGAGAGTTCTTTCATGCTTTCCGAACTTTCAGCAGCTTTCGTTTCCGGATACTTGTCTAAAATCAGATCATAGATTATAATTGCCGAGTCATACAATTCTAATTCATAGTATTGTTGAGCATCCTGGTATAGATCTTGTGCTTTTTCTTCATTGCTTTTAAATACTTCAAACAAATTAATCTGCTGATCCTGATTGTAATCGGCATACAGCATAAAACTGAACAGTACCAGAATTACGCCCGAGAGAATTGCTATTATTTCATTTTTCATAAGATCTCCTTTTATCCGGCAATACCGCCCAGAAGTATGATTAAAAATATGATGAAGATAATTCCGGCAATCACCATGCAACCTGCATTCAGTGTTTGTAGGAAACAGCCTTCTTTAGCTTTTACTTCAACTTTTGGAGTTTGTACCGTAGCTTCATTTTGTTTTTCTGCTATTGGATTTCCGCAGTTAGGACAATTACTTGCCTTATCTGAGATTTCTTTCCCGCATTCGGGACATTTTATTAGTGCCATTTTTCCGTGGTTTTAGTTGTTGTTAGGTGTCCTTCCGGGGATTCCCTAAGTTCTTAATTCCGGTGGAATATAAGCCATTCCAGCTCTTTCAAAAATCAAAGTTTCTTCGTAGCAGAATTCCTGGCGGTCAAAGCCCATCGCTTTGTCTGAGCTGCTCTTTTGTAGCCGAACCAAATTCCCATCTTCAAATCCGTACCCATTCTTTTTAAGAGCAGCTATCATTTTCAGGTTAAACTCGGTAGAACCCGTTCGTATAAAATGAATGGCGCCAAAGTTATCCGATCCGGCCAGGAAGATGTCTAACTTCACAGGAATGTCTTTGTACCAGGTAAGTCCTTTCCAATGTTTGCGATCGGCTCCGTAATTATTCTCCGGGCTAAGTTCCCGCTTCAAATCAAGTTCCATGTCGGGAACGGCTTTTAACACCTCTTTACCGTGCTGTTTAATAAGTTTTGAACCGTCTTTAAATCCCGTTTTAATCCATGTTGTATTCGGAAGTTTCACCAGGCAATGATCCACCAACTCGCTACGGTGCACATGCGTTTTCGAGGGCTGGAATATTTCCTGCTGCGGAAGATTCACCTCCGCCCAATACTTTTTGGCATGAACCACCATTTCAATATCGCTTACTTCGGGTTTCTTCCGGCGTACCGATCCTGCTAATTCCACCCGTAAACAATGCGGAGCCATCAACGTGCCTAACCGGTAGGCAATTTGCTGTGCTATATTAAGTGGTAGTTTGGTCAAGATATTGTTGGAAAATGTTCAGGATAATCTCTTCGTATAACTCTGTTCATGAGTACGCTTTGAATGCTCTGAATTCCATCCAACCACTGTCGCGCCTCGTCTGGATGCGTTGATTCTAATTCACAGAATTTATTATGTGCATCAAGTATCAAGTCGCATATTTCAGATTCTTCTTTTGTAAAAGGTTTCTTCATGTTCTTTCAATTCAAATTAAGGTTGTAGATCAGGTCTTGAATTTTGTAATCATCAAATCCTTGATTCCAGTAGTCCCATTCCAAAGACTCTTCAGGATAAGGATTCATGGATTTTGAATACTCTGATTCAGAAGCATCATACCCTTGATTGTAAGCACAATAAGGATGATGAACCGTGTCATTTACCGGATCATCTTTGTAAGCGATAAGAGGGTTTAATTCAATTTCCATATCAAATAAATTCAATCAAACTATCATCCACATTAAATAATCCCTGCTGACCTTTTACCGGAAATGGTTTGATAGGTCTCAGATTGGTAGTGATCCATGCAAATCGACCGGGTGAGTAGTCGCCGAATTCTCTTTCTAAACAATACATATAACGAGTAATTGCACAATTACCAGATATTAATTTGTCTGTTTTAATACAACCTTGGAGTTCTACAACACATAAGGCCATTCCGAGAGGAAGATCTTCAATCTCTACTCCTGGCCAGTTTATACATAAACCATAATTATCTCTTGTTCCATACTTTTCAGATAAGCCTTCTTGAAATTCCCATTTTAATAAAAGCTTTTCTAATTCACTTTTTTTTAAACCAGATTTAGTAGAACAAATAAGAAGATCTCCCCGGTATTCGGTTTTCCATCCCCGGGTTTCGATGGTTTTTGATCCTGCCTCCATTAATGATGCCCAAGGTTGCCAAAGTGATATCGCTTTCATTATCTCTTTTTTCTAATTGATTTTGCAACGCCTCGAGGGTAGTATTTCTCGAAGTGTTCTTTTGCCTCTGATCTGGATTCAGCTTCAACTTTTGTTTCTAATTTTGCTTCAGGAGCCCAATCCGGATGGTATTTAATGATGTAGGTCATGCTTCAGTTATAACTTCAAAATCGGTCTGCTCTGGTTTCTTTACTTCATAAAGCCTAATAACGTAGCCCTTATTTTCTAAGCTAATATGATTCAGGTTTTCCTTAACAACTTCTTCCTGTGTGAATCTATCAGTGTCATAAGTGATCAGATATATTTTCTCCTCCAACTCGCTTTGGAAATATCCCATTCTTTGCCTGAATTCTGATCTGTAGAATTCATTGCTTTCTTTTTCGAGCAGCAATTTTAGAATTATGGGTCGTATCATTTTTCTTCCTCCAAATCAGATGAGACGTAAATCAAATTCCCTTTAAAATCCCAAACTTTAAATCTCCAGTATGGATGACAATTTAGAATTTGTCCATTTTCAAATTTCACATTGAGGTTAGCCGAGCTATTTCCTCCAAATACAAATCCCTTTTTCCCATCAACTTCACATGGATAGAGTTTTAATAATTTTGGAAGATCTCTGTATTTGCAAATCTCATCGATTGATTTTTGATTATTGCCCATTTTATAAACCTCTAAAATTATCATTATCGTAGAACAGGCGGTCTCTAATTTCCTGAGCCACTCTTTCTGCATCATGCACGAGCCATTCTTCAATCTGATCTGCATTCAATTTCTCTTTTTTATAGAGTTCATTTGCAATGCTATCTATAATCATTTCATATTTCATTTGGTCCATATTATTAATCCTCCAAATTCAACTTGTTAAGCATCCCAACTAAGCTTTTTCCTTTTACCGTTAGCCAAGGTCTTCGAATAGTAGTTCCATGTTCTACGTATTTGTTTTTATCTGCCCAATGGCAAAAAAAGATGTAATTCATATCTTCATGCGAATCAAATTTTCTATCCTCGATTTTCTTCAAAAAATCTCTGATATAAATCAATACTTCTTCAAAATTACCACATAGACAAAATCCAAGATCATTGGCTATTTTATGTACTCGTTTTTCATATTCTAATTCAATTTCTTCCATTCCTAACTCCTGTATTCTGATTCCTGAATTCTCATTCAATTATTATTAAATAAATCGCCATCCTTCTTATTCGAAGATTTCCGGCTGTTAATTATTTCCTTATGCGTCTTATACACAAACATTTCACTCACGCCGATTTTAGTGGCTATTTCTTTGGCTTTGCCTTGCTTAAAATGTTCTGCTATATATCTCTTTTGAGCTTCGACAAGTGGTTTCTCACTCATATAAACATGGATCTTAGGCACTTTCTCCATCAATGTTTTAAGCACATCCTCGCCACACCGGTCGGCGATCAGCTTCATGTCACCGGTGAGGAGATCCTTGAATTCAATTTCTTCCAGCCAGTCTAAGTTATTAGCCATTGTCCTTCTCTTTGAGTTCTTCCTTCATTTTTTTAAGCGCTGTCAATACTGAGTTTACGTGCTTCTTTTCTAACCAAATCAGTTTCCGGATTCCGGTTCCTTTTTTGCCGTTTCTTCGGGTTTGCCGCTCCACAAATGACTCCAACGCTTGATCACTCGTGTTATCTGCAATCTCTCTCCAGATGCCTTCTATATTCCGAAGTTGCTTAGGATCTGCCATGTAACTCGCCCGGGGGCGTAAATACTCATACTTATTCTTTCCCCATCCATGTCTGGAAACTTTGGCTCCTTTTTTCTGTCGCTCCAGGGCAGCAATAAACCGATCGGCTTCTTTATCAGAAAAACCGGCACTGCTCGGAACGCCCTTTTTATTTATAGGAGCTCCATACGCTCCCAACTGAATGCGATAATTATCATCAGACAGCCCAAGTTCTTTCTTAAGAATATGAATACGAGCAAGACGATTTTGTGAAGGCATGGTTACTTGTATTTAATGATTTCGTTTTCAGGTCTTTCTAAATCTTCATTAGGAACCAAGCTTGCATTTTCCGGATGAATACAAATGCCAAGTTCAAATACTTCATCTAAACGCTTTTTCATATGATGTTCAGTGAGTTCAAGAGTGGTTGCAAATGCAAGTCGGCTCGCTTGGCGAATGTATCTATACCTTACAGCATCCTCCAAAATCAGATGAGCTCCGATCGGACCTGACTCCTGAGTTGTATCTTTTTCAGTTTTCATCATCACCCATTCCTTCAGCTATTAATACTGCGTTTACGATTTCTCCGATTCTTTCCGCATTTTTTCCTGTAATAAGAGCAACCTTTAGTTGGTTTCTTTGAAAATATTTTATGTGAATATTTGCAATCAATATCCATGATTCGCTTCCTTCCTCATTGTATTTTTCAGCGGCATCAAGAATATCCCGAAGCTCATTTTCCATTTCAGGAGTTAGATCAATAACTTTTTTCATATCTGTTCCCCGTTGGATGTTCAATGTTCCTTGTTGGATGTTGGATGTTCACCCAGTTCCTTCAGATCTTTCTTCATAGAATCCCAGAACTTTACAGCTGTAGTGGCCAGAATGGCAAAGCCTCGTTCTTCCCGGAGATGCCGGGCAAAATCATCGTTCATCAGCTCTTCAATTCTCAGATGCTTTTTATCACGAACACAGCTGTAATAGAACCACTGCAGCACATCCTCAAAATGCCCGTTTCCCGGCTCTTCATTGTAAATGGAAAGAATGATATAACTTTCCGAAGTGGAGCTCCACAGACCGTACACCGTGCCCACTTTGAACTGCAGAAAGGCAGAAGTATCAAAACTAAGATTCAGGAATTTTGAGATCTTACTTTTATTTGGGTCCCAATCGGCCACTTCAAAAGGTAACTTGTGGGTTGTAATAAAATCCGGAGCATCATTTCTCCTGGCGTTCATTTCTTCTTCAGAAAGTGCATCGGTTAGTTTCATTGATCTATATCCATTTCAAGTTGCTCTTTTTCTTGAGGCAGGTAATACTTCTTAACCTGCGTAGTTTCTCCCTTACGGGTTGGGGCATCCACAAACTCATCCCGGATTGGTAATAAGCGGTCGTGCTTCAGCTCAAAAATTCGGGCGCTCAGTCGTGTGATCCCTAAATCTTCGTATGCCTGCCTGGTAGTTATTCCACCATTAGCATTGATGTAGTCCAGTACCAAATCTGTTTGCGATTTTTTTCGGTTAGCCATGAGTAGATGATTGGGTTTCGATTTCAAAAAGTTCTTTCAGTACGTTCAGGAATTCTTCACTCGGTTGCCCCGGGAAATTCAGATGAATCTGAACCGATCCTTTCACTTCTTCTATTTTAAACGGACGATTATATTTTGATTTCAGCCGGTTTTCCTGTTCAATAATGCCGGTATAAAACTGAGTTAAACGAGCCATTAACCCGCTGTAACGATCACTTAAAACATCCCTTACATTGTCCCGGGAATGAATAATGGTAGAGTGATCAGGTACATTTTTTCCCAATGCTTTTGCCTCAGCATTTGCCAGATCAATTAACGTAGGTTTTCTCTTTTCAAGAATCAGGTACCGAACCAATTGCCGGTATTCGCAATGGGGCTGAGCTCTCGACTTCTGCTCAATGCTCCAGCTCTTTCCTTCATAAATAAAGTCCAGCAGCCTTTTATAATCTTCTATCAGTGTGTGTATTTTTGGATACATGATTCCGTGGTTTAGTAAATAGATCCGGAAACGTCACTTCCCGGACCAGTTAGCAATCTCAGCTTGCGCCAAGGTCAATTTATTTTTCTCCGGATTTTCCTTTCAGGGTTACTTCTTCTTCTTTCACTTCATACCAGAATTTGTCATCCGAAACCCGGGAGGCTTTCACTTTCTCAAGCTGCTCATCGGAGTAATCTGCAAGGATATCTTTGTTCGGCGTCTCTTTAACTTTGATCGCATCAAACATTTTGAATTTCTTCAACAGGTCCAGCGTATCTTTCCTACTGATGCTGATCCGGGTACTTTTCCGGTAGCCGATAATTCCGAAGTTCAACTCCACGGATTTTTTATCGGTGAAAATGTCCTCACGACTCATTTCAACGTAAGCGGTTAAGCCTTTTTCGTAGTGATCTATTTCTTTCTGAATAGGAGCTGCTTTCTTATTGGCTTCTTCTTTGATGGCATTAATTGCATCTTCGGCATCAGCATCAATTCGGCGGAGTTCAATCCGGCGCTGAGCTATCTGCAGTAACGCCTCATTCGCTTCCTCCAGACTGCGAACTGCAGCCATTTTAGTAGTTGGTTTATATCGTTTCTTATTTGGCATATTCTTCATTTTTACGGTTATCTGTTCTTATGTCTTGGTGTTCTTCCGTGTATATTCTGTAAAGATCTTCCACATCAAAATGAGGAGCATAAATTGGCTTTTCCCTGAAAAGGAATAGCTCCCGGGTTTCATGCTCCTCTGCAGTTATTACAGCCTTCAGTGCAGTTTGTATCAGTTCACTTTTGGTCATGTGCTCACTCAGCATCCATTTCCTTCCTTTCTGAATATCGAGATCGGGATTTTCGGAGCCATTATCAGGGGCTAAAAATTGAACCTGCAGATAGAGCACTTCGCCTTTTAATCCGATGAAAAAGCTCCAGTCTTTATACTCGATCTGATCAACCAGAATCTGTAAGGCCATCTGCTTTATCTTCAAATCACTTTCTGATGATATAGACATCGAGCTCCTCCGAATCTTTTATGGTTCGTGTACTTATCCTGAATTTGGATTTACCATACTTTTTCTCAAAAGCATTTTGAATTCCATTAATTCTTGATTTTACTTTTAGCCGTACATGAACACTACTTCCCGAGCTTATTCTATCGAACTTATCAAAAAGCGGTTCATAGTTTAATCGTGTACCAGTTTTACTGGATGGAATCTCTTTTTCATTTACGATGCCTTTTATCTCAAAATCACTCATTGTTTTCCTCGTTTCTTTTTTCTGTTAAAACTCTTCTAACCTCAGCTTCCAGATCGGGTAGGTTTTCATCGATATAATCTTTAAGACCGGTGTAATCTCTGATGTCATCAGAATCCCTGATAGCCAATAGAAAACCTGCAGGTACTTCTTGCATAAGGGTTCCTTCATATCTTCCGTAAGGGAAGGGAGTGTCCTTAAAATATTCCTGTCGTTTTATGCCAATATTCATGCTTTGCCTCCAACCATCGTATATTTTCTGATCTCTCCGGAAGAAGTAACCATCATTCTGTCCTTGGTAAGCCGTTCCTTCTCAGCTCTGCATTTCTTTTCCAGAGCTTCAATTTGCTCAATAGGGGCATAGCTCTGCTTTAAATCGAGTAAGACACACCTCCAAGCATAGAGAACATTGTTTGGGTTTCCGTCCCATTTCTCTTGGAATAACATCCAGTTCATCAACTCATAATTTTTCTCATCAGTTATTTGCAACAGATACTTTTGTTTGCTCTTTATCCTTTCCCAAATCAAATATTCAAATCCGGCAATTCCACATAAAATGAACCAAATCATTGTCTCCATGGTAGCTCCTATATGATGATTAGATTTTTCGCACGATGAATAATCTCATCGTTGATTTCACAATCATTTCTTTCCGCAATTCGGATACTTTGATCCAGCAAGTTCTCCAGCGTTCTTGGGTTGCGGGTTATTTCAGCAAATTTCTTCCAGGTACCATTGCTGTTAGGTAATACCGATTTAATCATGGTCTCGATATCTACGTCAGCCTTTTCGTAATTGCTTAGTGACGGAATTTCAGCATGGAGAGCAATACGGCTGTAGAGCTGCCGATATTCACCGCCTTTACCTCGCATATTAGTGATCAGCTTTGGCATTCCTACCAGAGCGATACCAATTCCGCTCAGGTCATACAATCGGCGAATCATTTCCAGTCCCCGATATGGTAAAAGTTCAGCCTCATCAATGAGTATCATTCGGTTACTGTCTTTCAGGTCTTTAAGAACAATTTTGAACATATCAATTAATCGTCCTTCGCCATTGTAGCCAACTGCCCGATGGATATCACTCATCACATCTTTAGCTGTGTAATATGGAATTACCTGAACATGAATTACATCAGGATTTTCTGTCACATATTTTTTTACGGCTACGGTTTTTCCAACTCCGGCCTGTCCGGTAATTACAACAATTTTATTCTCGACATGAGCAATTCGGCAGGCTTTATTCACTTTAGAAACAGCAAACGTATCAATGGTTTCAGGAAAAATGACTTGTACATTTTTCTTTTCCTCCTGGCGAATCATCCACTTTTCTATTTGCTGAGCAAGTAGAAGATTCTTACCGGTGTATTTATCATTCACAAATAAATTTACTGCAGCATCGCTTCTGCCAATGCCCCGGGCAATTGCGCTTTCGCTAATTCTGTCCTTCGAATTTCTACTACCGGCAGTTACTTCTTTTAACTGCTGTCGTATTTTTTCAATGTATGCTTTATCTTTGTTGTTCATTAGGTAGTGTTTTAATGATGGTTTCCGTGATTAATTCACTATTTC
Source organism: Balneola sp. (assembly GCA_965267565.1). Classification (GTDB taxonomy): domain Bacteria; phylum Bacteroidota; class Rhodothermia; order Balneolales; family Balneolaceae; genus Balneola. The sequence goes on along the minus strand of OZ254085.1, from coordinate 823,733 downwards.
ACCGGTGGTGTTGTAGCATCACCGGTTTTTTTGTGGATGGTAAAAACTTGGGTTTTTGCTTCCTTAACAGCTTTTTCAACATCCATTTTAAAGACCGGCATTAATTCATCGATCTTTTTTCCAAGATGTTCTTCGGTAGCAGCCAGGCAGAAAACAGCCATCTCTATAAGCATGTTCAACACCTGCAAATCCTGCCGGGCAAGTGCTCCAAGCTCAATGTCCTTGCTAAGCTCTTTGATTCTGGTAGCCCACTGGTCAAGCGATTGTGGATTCATAATTACATGACCTTCCCGCTCCTCCATTTCTATCCGGTTTTGATATATCAGATCAATAATTTCCTGCCTAAGCGTTTTTAATTCTTTGTCCATTTTTTCCGTGGTTTAATTAATCCCAAATTGATTTTAGGGTTGATTTATTTTCTACTGTTTCATCCGGAGCTATATCATCCAAATCGTCCGTGCCGGTTCCTTTTAGTTGCTTCACTTTATCTACTATTTCAGAAAAGCCGGTGTTCTGCATTTCTATCACTTTTTTCTGCTCGTAATCAGCCAATTCATTCTGTTGCTCTATCAGCTCATTTTGTAATTCTATATAGCCTTTGTAATAGCGTTGACCTTCCTCGGCAGTAATTTTTCGCATTCCTTTAAGCTGTTCTTTTCGTATCTGCCGGCGTGAATTCTGATGAGCCATTTTATCAGCAAGCTGTGCTTTTTCTTCGGTCGTTCGTGCAAGCCCTGGAACATGAAGATCTACTGTCGCTGTAAATAAGAATTCGCCGTCTGAAGCTTTATGAATGTAAGCTACATCCCATTGCTCAGGATCTCTTTTGATAAACACTCGTTCACCTACATGCTCGGCCACACGTGGGTTGTAATAATGATGGTCCAGATCAGGATCATAAAATCCGTTTCCAACCAGTTTTTTAACATTACTACTTCTCATGGCAATGAATTTCATTTCTTCGGGTCTCATCGCCCTCATGACCTCAAATTCCTTGTTCCAAAGTACGTCCGGAGATAGTCCATTCAATTCCCTTCCATTTCTGGCTTTTTTGTTCAATAAGGGAATAAAAGTATCGAACATAGAAATTAGGTTGATCGCTGTTGGATACCTGCCACGCTTGGCGTTTAGTGATGTGATTTCTGGCCGGTCGCTTGGGTTCTTTCCGGTATAGGTAGGAAAGTCTTTTTCAAACTCTTCAATCCACATACGAAACTGTCGTTCTATCGTTTTTGCTCTGGAATTATGTGGGATTGCAAAGTGTGGATTTATATTTAATGCGAAAAGAACACCTTCAGTATAGCTTTGGTCAATATCAGCTCTCACTTTCACAGTACGACCACCGGCTACATCACGTGCCCGATAATCCTTTCCGTTGTCAATGATCACATCCTTCGGTAAACCGTATTTTTGAACCGCCCATTTAAAACTGAGAAGCACATGATCAGTATTAGGGTCATCTTCATGCAAATACCAGCTCAGCCATTTTCCGGTTTTATAATCAATCCAGGCTGTAACCCAGAGGCGACATGTTTTTCCGGAGAAATTCGCAGAAATAGCTCTTTTAATTGCTTTTTCAAGCGCTACTTTATCATAAGATTCTATCCGTTTGTCATATAACAGGGATTTAACAAAGCGTTTAATAGATTTTTTAGAGCTGCTAACCAACACATCTAATTGGCGATGATCACTAACCCAGACTTCTCCGGCTTTTACATTTTCCAAATCTCTGTTAAGGAAGTAATCAGCCTGAGTTTTCCGAAGCCCTTGTTCACCCAGACGTGCAAGTATGATAGCATCTTCACTTACTCGCTCATTGATTAGCCGTTCAAAAGTAGCTGAGGTAGGGAAGGTGTCATAAATTTCTCCCGTCTCCAGGTCAAGCATTTTATACTCACCATCATCCAGTAGCACCGTTCCATTTTCTTTAGCAGCGCCCAGGGTTTTTTCCCAACACACATTTACGGAGCGCCGGTTTTGGGTCAGATATAAAGATTTGAACATCTCATAATCCTCTTCCCGTACTTTTGTCTTTCCTTTCCTGTTTCCGTACCCGGGAATCAATCCATCAATTCCTTTTTCCTTATAGTCTTTCAAATTTCTGTATAAGCTTTTCAAATCAATATCATCCTGATCAGTATTAGCTTCGTTATAATCATTCAGCGCCGTTTTCATCGCCTGTCCACCTAATCCTAATTGCAGAATTTTTTGGATGATTTTGTAATACTTCAGTACATGCTCTCTTTTATAATCCGGCAGATTTTGAAGCCGGTTCAGCTCCATGCTTTTATCATCCGTATCCACTTCCATATTTTTAGCAAGATGGACTTTGACCTGATTCTTATACTTCTTTTTTAATCCATCTGGATGTAACTGAAGTTGACGACCTCCTCTTCCTAACCCTTCTACATATCTATAATACTCAGGTTTGATTTGGTTCCTTTTTACCCACTTGTAAATTGCATCAGAAGAGACGGAAAGTATGTCCGTTAGTTCATCTACATCAAAAAATCCATCCTTAGTCATAATCGCCCTATACAGTTTCTAATGAGCGATTTTCCTGTTTTAACCCTTGTCCGTTAGTCTGTCCGTTAGTTGGGTAAGAGAAATGGACAATATTTTTAGATTCTTCAATGTAATTCAGAATCTTATTTCTCATCGGCTCAGATACATTTTTCCCTCTGGCTACTTCCCGAATGTGCGTATCAGATACGTCCCATTTTCGTGATAAACCCAACAAGCTTTCCTCGTTGATCGCCATTGCAATCTTTAATTGGTGAAATATGTCCTTCATGTATATATTGTTTTTGAAAGTTTGAAATAACAATATAATTATAACACCCTTTAGTGTTTAAATCAACACATTAGTACAGATTATTTTGGATGAAGAAAATCATATAGGTAAACGCCTTGAAATAGTTGCAAATGAGTTTTTTGGAGGAAATAAAAGCGAATTGGCAAGATATTTAGGTAAAGATCCCAACTCTTTTTATAAATATTTCAAAGGTCACAGAACACCTGGTCTTGATATTATTGCACAATTGGGTGTGCTTGGGGTTGATTTACATTGGTTCTCTACTGGTCAAAAAAACAGAGACTCAGAAATTGAAATTTTAGAGAAAAGGGGTTTAGATAGTCTAACTAAAAGGATTAAATGGGTTCGATTACATTATAGAAAGACCATTTCAGAGATGGCTCAAATTTGTGCTGTCAGTTCAGAGACTCAAATATCCATTGAAAAATCAGATAAAGAACCCTGGAAAAAATATCTCGATCGTATTCTAAAAAACTTCACAGACGTTCGAGAGGAATGGCTTTTAAAAGGAGAGGAACCCAAACTGCATTCCTTAATTAACTTAAACCAAGTAAACGATGATCCTGGAGTAAATTATTTCGATGGGTTTGAAAAGGAAAATCTTAGCCCGGAGGAAGAAGAGTTGCTTGGCGAAGTAGAGCAATTTTCAGACTTCTTAAAAAGGAAGGACTTAAAACCTCGCCTGAAGAGAATACTCCTTGAGCGATTAATCGACAGCATCGATCAAGCATTAGATCAGCCTCAACGTAAAGAATAATTTTATCGTAGTTATGTTCTTTAAATTCCATTTTAATGAACTTTTAAGTTAAAATTAAAGCTCAATAAAACACCGTTTACATGGAATTAAAAGTTTCTCAAACCATATCCCTAATTGTGAAAAAACTGTGAAATAATGGAAATTTTTCTCAAACCGGCTTACAACCCCAATATCGCCGTCAGGAATACTTTAAGTGCCGTTTTTGGCTCTTTCTCACACTAATTAATAATTCTCATATTTCATAAAAGATTATAAATGATGAACGGGAAGAAGAATGGAATTTTCTTATTTCCGTGGAACAGGTTCATCATGTGATGGATAAATCAGAGAATAAAACTCAGGTTCTATTCAAGCACAGTCCGAGTTGTGCGGTAAGTTACTTTGCCAAAAGAAGCCTGAATTCGGAAGAGATATTAAACAATGATAAATTTGATTTTCAAACGGTGGATGTCATCAATGAGAGAAGTTTATCCCGAAAAATTGCAGAATTACTTGAAGTACGCCATGAATCACCACAAATAATAGTGATTAAGAACCGGAAGGTAATTTGGCATGATTCACATAATGGCGTGAATGCTGACAATTTGCTAAACCATATAAATTTTGACCAAAATGTTACATAAGGAGATCACAGAGCAAATTATTGATGCTTTTTATAAAGTTTACAATTCGCTTGGTTTCGGCTTTTTAGAAAGTGTTTATGAGCAGGCATTGAAAATAGAATTAGCATCGAAAGGATTAGAAGTGGATAGTCAGGTTCCAATCAATGTTAAATACAAGAAACAATTGATTGGTGAATTTTACGCAGATCTTTTAGTTGAAAGCAAAGTAATTATAGAATTAAAGGCTAGTGGGAAAATTGTCAAAGAGCATGAATATCAACTTATTAATTATTTGAAAGCTACTGATATAGAAGTAGGACTTTTACTCAACTTTGGAAGAAAACCTTCTTTTAGAAGAAAAATCTTTTCAAATAATCAGAGATTCTATTTAGAGGAAGATGAAGAATAAGTTTCACTATAAAACAGAATTTATGGTACACGGATGACGCCGATTATGCGGATGAAAAAAATGTAGGATTAACTGCCTTTTAAAGTGTAAGATCAATACCATAAATCCGCCCAATCCGTGTTATCAGCGTGCCATAACGAATTGAGGTAAGTCAAATGGAACTTCGTACAGGCTCAACATTATTAATTCAAATGTAAAAGAAGAATACATTTAAGATATCGGTTCAGCGGATGGTTAGTAACCCGCTGCATACCCATCTCCGCGGGGATCAACTCCACTCGATTTATTTCCTTCTTCATCAATATAAATGATATGACCACGAGCGATAGACATCACTCTGAATGTATGTCCTTTTTGCTCGAGCAATTCGATGGTGTCAGGGCTTAAACCAAAACTTTCATACGCCAGCACATCCGGTAACCATTGATGATGAATCCGGTTAGCAGCAATTGCCTGTTGAGGATTCATTCCGAATACCGCCATATTTAAAAAGCTTTGTAAAGTGGCTGTAATAATTCTTGGTCCACCGGCAGCCCCTAAAATCATTCTCGCTTTACCATCTTTAGAAACTATAGTCGGGGTCATGCTACTCAACATTCGCTTACCTGGCTCTATTTTGTTTGCCTCTCCGCCTACTAAACCGTAGGCATTGGGAACGCCCGGCTGGGCAGAAAAATCATCCATTTCGTTGTTCAGCAGAAATCCGGCACCGTCAACGGCTAATTTACTCCCGAAAGATCCGTTTAAGGTTGTAGTAACAGCAACCGCATTTCCGTTTTTATCAATTACTGAAAAGTGGGTGGTTTCATTAGATTCATAAACTCCTGCAAATTCTCCGTGGGATAAGTTTTCTGAATAAGTAACAGTATCCATGGAAAAATCAGACATTCTGTTATCGTTGTAACTTTTCGACAGCAGCTCATCCTTAGGAACATCGTAGTAATCAGGATCGCCTAAATAGTAAGAACGATCGGCAAAGGCTCGGCGCATTGCTTCGGCAAGTAAATGCACATAATCAGCAGAATTATGCCCAAGCTCTGAAAGTTCATATTCATTAATCATGTCCAGAATTTGTGCTACAGCAATACTTCCTGAACTTGGTGGAGGCATAATAGTAAGTTCGTAATCCTGAAACTTTGTTTGTACCGGTTCTCGCCAAACGCTGTTATAGTTTTGAAGATCAGAATAAGTGATCAGTCCACCGTAGTGATTCATTTCATCAACAATCGCATCAGCTACAGGGCCCGAATAAAATCCATCTCTTCCGTATCTCGCAATTTGTTCTAAAGTATTTCCAAGATCATCCTGTATAAACAGATCGCCTTCCTGAAATTCAGAACCATCCTGCTTCGTAAAATATTTTTTTGATCCCCTGTATTTATCGAAGGTTTCTTTTCTGGAGTTTAAGGCACGAGCCTGAGTGTACGACAGATAAAATCCATTATTTGCAAGATCAATTGCCGGTTGAAGAACTACTTCCAATGGCATTCTTCCATATTTTTGAAGAGCCTTAACCATTCCGTCTACGGTGCCCGGTACTCCTGACGCTAAAATACCTTCCCAACTTAATTCCGGCTGAAATTCACCGTTTCTCACATACATATCTTCTCTGGAAGCTGCTGGTGCTTTTTCACGGAAATCCAATGCAGCAGTTGTTCCATCCTGAAGGTGAATCACCATGAAGCCACCTCCACCAATATTTCCGGCACGGGGAAGCGTAACTGCCAACGCAAATTGAACGGCTACAGCAGCATCAACTGCATTGCCGCCTTGTTGTAAAATCTGTTTACCAACCTCAGAAGCATAAATTTCAGCGGATACAACAAGACCGTTTTCAAAAGTTTTGGCAGATCGGGATTGAGAGGAAACTGAACTGACTATAAAAAGGGAAAGAAGACCAACTAAAAAATATTTCATGCGAAAAAATCTGAATAATTTGAGTTAGAGAGAATAAATAAAATCAACCAATTTAAATGTTAATTATTATTGGGTCAGGAGCGGGGATGAAATTCTTTATATACCTGATGCAGAAATGACCGATCTACGTGAGTATAAATTTCAGTAGTAAGAATGGAGGAGTGTCCCAGCATTTCCTGAACGGCTCTCAGATCAGCCCCGCCTTCGAGCAAATGAGTAGCAAAAGAATGTCTGAAAATATGAGGATAGACAGGTTTTTGAATATCAGCTTGTTTGGTGGCTTTTTGAACGATATTCCAAATACTCATTCTGGAAAGCGCACTGCCTCTCATACTCAAAAAAATTCGGTTTTTAGCTTTTTCTGAATTTTTAAAAAACAAAGGGCGAACGTGTTCGATATAATGCTCCAATGCTTCCTGAGCTGCTTCGCCAACCGGAACCAACCGTTCTTTATTTCCTTTTCCGATTACCCGGATAAATCCTATTTCAAAGAACAGCCGATCCATTTCCAAACCCGTAAGTTCGCTTACTCTCATTCCGGTTCCGTACAAACATTCAAGGATAGCTTTATCCCGGATTCCGGCCGGCTTTTCCAAATTTGGAGCGGCGAGGATAGCTTCTACTTCTGCTACATCTAAAACTTCAGGAAGCTTCTTTGCTTTTTTTGGAAGCTCTATAAGTTCAGCCGGATTGGCTTTCGAAAATCCTTCTACGGTAGCAAACTCATGAAACCCTCTGATGCTGGAAATATTCCGTGCTAATGAGCTTGTAGAGAGACATTCAGAATCGATTAAATAGTCCAGGAAATCCTCGATATGCTGAAGGGTTACACCACTTAAATCCGTAATTTTCTTTTGAAAAACAAGAAAATCCACATATCGGGAAATGTCGTTTTTGTAGGATTTTATGGAGTTTTCGGAAAGACCTTTTTCCAATTTTATAAACTGGATGTAAAGATTTACTTCTTTCTCAAACTTTGACATTATTCCTGCGAACCGGATTGTTCAGTTTTATTCTGATCTTCTTTTTTATTTACATCAGAATTTTCATTTTCTGATGATTCTTTCTTTTCATCCGGATATTCAATTCTTCCGTGATAAACCCCAACCAGAATATTTATGAAAGTCTCTTTGATGATACTCAGATCTCTGAATGTGAGCGGGCATCGGCTAAGTTGACCTTCCGCCACTCGATCGTCCACCATCTTGTTAACCAGATTTTCAAGCTTACTGTAATTAGGATTTTTCATGGCTCTGGATGCAGCTTCAATTCCATCGGCAAGTAAGAGAATTCCTGTTTCTCTTGAAGATGGGAGAGGACCATCATATCTGAACTGCTCCTCGTTCAACATTTCTTTCAGGTTATCATCCTCTTTTGCTTTTTCATAAAAATATCTGATTACCGAAGTTCCATGATGTGTTTCGATGAAGTCGATAATAGATCTGGGCAGACCGTGTTCTTCTGCCATTTTAACCCCTTCGCTTACATGAGCTTTAATCACCATTGCGCTCATTTGGGGTTTCAACTTATCATGCTCATTTGTTCCGCCGCCCTGATTTTCAACGAAGTACGATGGCTTGACCATCTTTCCAATATCATGATACAAAGCACCGACTCTGCAAAGCAGAGAATTGGCTTTTACAGCCGCCGCCGCCGCCTCTGATAAATTTGCAACCTGTAAACTGTGATGAAAAGTACCCGGAGCTTTGTTCATCAAATCTTTCAGCAATGGGCGGTTAGTATCACTCATTTCAAGCAAAGTAAAGTCGGTAGTAATGCCGAAAATCTTTTCAAAGAGCAGGATGATTGGGTAAGTAAACAGAATAAAAAGTGCATTAATAGCTATAAACAGCATCTGGCTGAAGTAGCTTTCCCAACCACCAAGCTTGGTGAGATAAAAAGCTCCGATTACAACTAAATATGTAACAAAAACAACGCCCGGAGTGGTAAAGAAAAATTGGGATCGGTCTTTAATATCCCGTACAGAGAATACTCCCATGCTACAGGCACAGATAGTGGCGAACATAAACTCAAAGTCGTTGCCATTTACCATTCCAACCAAAGCCGCTAAGGTTACCGAAGCAATGATTCCGACTCTGGAATCAAAGATGATGGTGAGTATAATAGGAGCGATTGCGATCGGAATTACATAAATGCTGGAAATGTCATATTTGAGTAAAACTGCGCTTGCAAGACTTATCAATCCCATGGTCAAAAATACAAGGAAGAACATTCCATTGTGAGAGCTGATCGGTCTTCGGTATAAATACAGATACATAAAAAAGACCAGCGAGATCACGATAATTGCTATTATTCCTCCTGAAAATCGTATCCATTTTTCAGCATTGGATGCATTTAAAGATCGGGTTTCAGATAAACTTTCCAGTACATTTGCGGTTTGAGGAGTCACTATATCCCCGCGACGTACAATCATTTGTCCCTGTGCAACCGCCCCTTTGGTAGGTGAGATTTCCGAAATTTCTTCTTCTATTTTTTGCTGAGTATCCTCGGGGTTGAAAACCAGATTCGGACGGATAACTTTATTATAAAGCTCCATCCCGAGTTGGGCTGTTTGCTGGTCGAAGTTTCTGTTTAGCTGAAACTGAGCAAATTCGTTAGCCTCGCGCAAATCTCTGACCCGGGCTTTTGGAGCCAGTCGTTCAGTGCTGGTGACCTCATTACGGATTACGATTTCATTTTGATCTACGGAAGCTTTGGGTCTGTTTAAAATTCCATCTGTGAGGAGCACCTGAATGGCGTCTTCAAGTTGCTGTTTTATACGAACACCGATAAATGAGTTTACCGGTCGGTTATTGGAAAGTGCAGAATAATAGCTGTCGAACAGCACATTCCATGAAGGTTGAGTGAGATCTATCTGAGCATTAGATATTTCGTTGGCAAATCGTACGCTGTCATCAAAAACGGTTTGCTCGTTGTTTTCTTTGCTTTCCTGCCAATTGTAGTAGCTTTCAATTACCGGTTGAATATTTCGGTATAATGAATCTAACTGCGTTTGAATAGCAATTTCAGCATTTGGATCCACATGAAATACCGGAGATACATTATTTCTGATACGCTCTTCTTCCTGTTGAATTTCCTGAGCAGTTTTTTGGATAGCGAAAGTATATGGAGCCACTAAATCCTCAGCTCTCCAGGGCTGACCAATAGTATAGTTTAAGCCGGAATTAATAGTGGCATTTGGAAGTGAAAGAATAGAAATGCCAATAAAACAGATAAAAATAAAAGCTCTTAAATAAGGATTTCTTTTCAGGGAATATTTTTCCTGCTCTTTTTTGAGCTTTTCTCCCACAAGTGGAGCCATCTCATTTTTTTTCTGTCCAAGTCCGATTTTTTCGAGTAAACTCATACATAAAAATTAGTTTCGCTTACAACTCTTTGAAGCGTTGCGTAAGTTATGATAAGGTGATCAGTTTTAAAACCTTTACTATTTATTTATCAATCACTGAACATGTCAATAATTGATGTCATTTAAAACCAAAAAAAGTCTCGGGCAACATTTTCTAACCGACGGAAACATCATCCGAAAGATTCTTGAGTCTGTTTCCGCAGATAAAAATGATCGGCTTATAGAAATTGGTCCGGGAACCGGAGCACTTACTAAATGGCTGGCCAAAGATTACTCTGATCTGCATGTGATTGAAGTCGATGACCGTGCGATCGAAGTTTTGGGAAATGAAATTGACGGTATCACTATTCATCAGCAGGATGTTTTAAAAACGAACTGGGAAAATTTAGTCAATCCCGATTCAGCGAATTATGTGATCGGAAACCTGCCTTATTACATTACTTCTCCAATTCTATTTTCAGTTCTCGAACAACGCCATCTTTTTAAAGAAGCCATCTTCATGATGCAGAAAGAAGTAGCGGAACGCATTGTGGCATCCCATTCAACTAAAGAATATGGAATTTTGTCAGTTCAGATACAGCTGATGAGTACTCCGGAAATTTTGTTCGATGTCTCACCTAATTCATTCAGTCCGCCTCCTAAAGTAGAGAGTTCAGTTATCAGGCTTACATTCGATAAACCAGCTCTGAATTGTACTGATAAGAATTTAAAGCGAGTGGTGCGCACTGCTTTTAATCAGCGGAGAAAAAAAATCAGCAATTCTTTGAAGCCTGTGCTGGGAGATTATCAACCCGATGGTTTTGATTTTGATTTACGCCCCGAGAATTGGTCTCCGGAAACCTATGCAAAATTGACAGCACATTTGGAGGAGTCCGGAAAGCTGGAATGATTTGGTACGGTAGTTGCATTTCTATCTCTGAAACAAAGAAAGGGCATTAGCTCAAATTAACTACTAACTAAAAATCAAAGGAGTCATAAACATGGCTAGCATTAAACCTTTAGGCGACCGTGTTCTTGTACAAGCGGACGCAGCTGAAGAGAAAACCAGCTCTGGTCTGTACATACCGGATACAGCTAAAGAAAAACCACAGCAGGGAACTGTTATTGCTGTTGGCGCAGGTAAAGTAGAAAATGGAAATAAAATTGACATGACTGTAAAGGAAGGCGATAAAGTTCTTTACGGTAAGTATGCTGGTACTGAAGTTACTTTTGACGGAGAAGAGTACCTGATCATGCGTGAGTCTGATATTGTTGGAATCCTGTCGTAATCAGACCATATCAAGAAAATTATAATCACAAAACTTAAATAATAAATACTATGTCAAAGTTAGTTCACTATGATGTGGAAGCTCGCGACGCACTTAAAAAAGGTGTGGATAAATTAGCGAATGCCGTTAAAGTTACTCTCGGCCCACGTGGACGTAATGTTGTAATCGAAAAATCATTCGGCGCTCCAAAAATCACCAAAGATGGTGTAACTGTAGCTAAAGAAATCGAGCTTTCTGATAAGCTTGAAAATATGGGTGCGCAAATGGTAAAAGAAGTAGCATCCAAAACTAATGATAATGCCGGTGACGGAACCACTACAGCAACGGTTCTTGCGCAAGCAATTATCAGCGAAGGTTTAAAGAATGTTACTGCGGGTGCAAACCCAATGGATTTGAAATCAGGAATCGACAAAGCGGTCGAAGCTATTGTTGAAGCTCTTGGTGATGTTAAGATTGACATCGATAAAGACATCGAGAAGCTAAAGCAGATTGCTACTATTTCTGCTAACGGTGATGATGAAATCGGTTCTATGATCGCCAATGCGTACGAAAAGGTAGGTAAGAGCGAAGATGGAACATTCAACAATACCGGAGTAATTACGGTTGAAGAAGCGAAAGGAATTGAAACCACGCTTGAAACTGTAGAAGGTATGCAGTTCGATCGCGGATATCTTTCTCCTTATTTCGTGACTGATTCTGAAAAAATGACTACTGAACTGGAAGATCCTTACATCTTAATCTTCGATAAGAAGATTTCTGCGATGAAAGATCTGCTTCCTATTCTTGAAAAAGTAGTTCAGTCAGGTAAGCCACTTTTAATTATTGCTGAAGATATCGAAGGTGAAGCATTAGCAACATTGGTTGTTAACAAACTTCGTGGTTCGCTGAAAATCGCAGCTGTAAAAGCTCCGGGTTTTGGTGACAGAAGAAAAGCAATGTTGGAAGATATCGCTATTCTTACTGGCGGTACTGTAATTTCTGAAGAGCGCGGATACAAATTAGAAAATGCTACGCTTGACTTCTTAGGCGAAGCTTCTACGGTAACTATCGACAAAGACAACACCACTATTGTGAATGGTGCCGGAAAAGCGGATGATATTAAAGCGAGAGTAAATCAGATTAAAGGTCAGATCGAATCTACCACTTCTGATTATGATCGTGAGAAGCTTCAGGAACGTCTTGCTAAATTAGCAGGCGGTGTAGCTGTACTTTATGTTGGTGCGGCATCTGAAGTTGAAATGAAAGAAAAGAAAGACCGTGTTGAAGATGCCCTTCACGCAACCCGTGCTGCGGTTGAAGAAGGAATTGTTCCCGGTGGTGGAGTAGCGTTACTAAGAACATTAGGCGCTGTTGATAAATTGAAAGGAGTTAACGATGATGAAACAGTAGGTTTCCAAATCGTAAGAAAAGCTCTTGAGTCACCATTGAGAACCATCTCAAACAACGCAGGTGTTGAAGGTGCAATAGTTGTGCAGAAAGTTCTTGAAGGAAAAGATGCTTTCGGTTACAACGCACGTACCGAAGAGTACGAAGACTTAATTAAAGCCGGTGTAATTGATCCGACTAAAGTAACACGTGCTGCATTGCAAAATGCTGCTTCTGTTGCAGGATTATTATTAACCACCGAAGCTGTTATCTCAGACAAGCCAAGTAAGGATGATGAAGATGGCGGTGGCGGAATGCCAGGCGGCATGGGCGGTGGAATGCCGGGAATGGGAGGCATGGGCGGAATGATGTAATTCCCTCATAAATCTTATTCAAAGATTCTAACCCTTGTTCATTAAGTTGAGCAAGGGTTTTTTGTTTGCTTTCTCCAATCCTTTAAAAAACCTACATTCGGGTATGATGGGAACAAGAATCTGGGTGTATATCACAATTGTTCTTTCAGTGCTTTTTTTAAAAGTCCAAAAAGGGTATGCCCAGATTGTCGCTCCTGGATATACCTATGAATACTGGACTCAGCGAGAGGGATTACCTACCAATGGGATTTCGGATGTAAAAGCTTCCGGAAACGGTTATGTATGGCTTTCTACCTATAATGGTCTGGTGAGATTTAATGGCATTGTTGACCGATCAGGAGAGTTATTCACCACATTTAATAAATCCAATACTCCGGGATTTTCGTCAAACAGGTTTTTTGCCATACATATTCTAAGTGATAATGAATTTTTTTTAAGATCAGAACCGGTTGCAAAGGTAGAGAATCTTATTCAATACAAGAATGGAGTTATCACAAGTTATGGAACTGAAACAGGCTTTGTTGATGCCATAAGCGGTGTATCTATAGATGAAGATCAAAACTTCTGGATCGTTAATGATGGCAGATTACTTCGTTTCGAAGAAGGAAAATGGATTCATGAATTACCTGATATCGATGTGGGTTTTGTACGAGGGCTGGATGTTGTAAACAAAAATGATATTTGGTTAAAGACGGCATCAAGCTTATGGCACATTTACGATGGCGTTGTTGATACCATAAACACAAAAGATGGACTCTCTTCTGATTTTGTGGTGAATTACTCGATAGGGGCAAGTGGTAAAGTTTGGGTAGCCACCGACAAGGGTATTGATTTAATTGAAGATGGTCAGATCAAGCATATAGCTTTACCTGATGATAGCCCCAGCGAGCCAACAGGCAACATGGAAGAAGACAAAACAAATCCCGAGCGGACCATCATAAATTTAATGAACGGGCAGAAGTACATTTACTATAAAGGGCAGTTTCAACTGATTCCTTTGTCGTTGGTTGACGATGATACAGGCGAGCTTTTGGATTTTGAACTCATTGGTTCTGAAAATGATACTTTAAATGAATCAAGGTGGCTGAACATAAATGAGTATTTATTCCATAATGACAAGCTTGTATTCAAATTTAATTATGTAATTGCCAAATACTCCGGAAATACGGGAAATAGTTTTTGGAATACAGAAGAAAACAAGTTGTATCGTATTCGGAAATCCGACTTCAGGTCATTAACACCCGAAAAAAATAATGTGGGTAATGTGTATTCGCTTACTAAAGACAGGCAGGGATATATTTGGGGGACGGGGGTTGGTGAACAAATCTACCGAGGAAATGCAGAAGAACCATTTACCCGCTTCGATCTTGAATATGGTATAAGCAAAGGACGTGCCTTTTCTGTGTTAGAAGACAGCAAAGGAAATATGTGGTTTGGATTGGATGATGCTATCGCTTTTTGGGACAGAGCCTCTCAACCAGAGTTTTTAGACCTTCCTTTCAACTCGATCAATGTTCAGGTTAGAGGAATCTATGAAGATGTTGATGGTATGATGTGGTTTGGAAGCCGGGCAGGAGTGCACTCTTTAAATTCTTCACGAGAGTGGATACATTATCCTTTAGAGGGGGCAGAAGAAGAGCCCAGTATTCGTTTGATTTATCAAGACCGAAACGGACAACTTTGGTTTGGAACAAATGGCTACGGACTGGTTTACCTGGATAAAGAATCAAACACGCTTAAAGAATTCGAACATAATGATTTACTGCTTGATCCCATCATACGATCCATTTACCAGGATGAAGAAGGCATACTTTGGGTAGGAACAGAAGGTGCCGGGTTATACAGGATCAATCCGAACTCTTCAAATCCTGATGTTACACATTACGATCAAACAACAGGTCTTTTCGGTGGAGTTATTCACGCCATTCTTGAAGACAATGATAGTCGATTGTGGATGAGCAGCAATCAGGGAATATTCTGGGTTCAAAGATCAAATCTCAATGATTTTTCAGAAGGGAGGCTCAACCAGATTACTTCCGTTGTCTATGATGATTCGGATGGGCTGCCTGGTACAGAAGCTAATGGTGGAATGCAATCCACAGGAATTGCTACAAGCACCGGAGAATTTCTGTTTCCAATGGTAGGCGGTATAGCGATTGTAAATCCCGATGAGGTGGAGTCTGGTACGGAAGGTGTGTCCACAAGAATTGAAGAACTTATCACAAATGATACTTCTTATATTTTTATAGACCAGGGTCAGCTATCATTATCAAAAGAGCAACGGAATCTTCAATTCAGGTACGTTGGCTACAATAATGATATCAACCCGAACAATATCCGTTTTCGATATAAACTGGAAGGATATGACGATGACTGGCAGAATGTTGGCTCACGAAGAGAGGCTTTTTATACAAGTGTGCCGGCAGGTGATTACACTTTTACAATGCAGGCGAGCGTATTTGGAAGTGACTGGGAGAAAAGTTCAAGCTCAACGGCGGTAAGTATCGCACCCTATTTTTATGAAACTGCTTTTTTCTATGTGATCTGCACTATGTTGGTTGGGCTTATAGGATTTCTTTTATACAGGCAGCGCATACATACGCTTGAGGAGCGGGAAAAGCTTTTGAGCCGGAAAGTAGATGAGCAAACCAGCCAGTTAAAAGAACAGGCAGAACGGCTAAAGGAACTGGACAAAGCGAAATCCAGATTTTTTGCAAACATTTCTCACGAATTCAGGACTCCGTTAACGCTTACCATAGGTCCGTTAGAAGACATCAGGAAAACAGACGAGTCAGCTGTTTCCACCCGGATCAGAAAAAAAGCCAGCCTTGCACTGCGCAATTCAAAGCGATTATTGAGGCTGGTGAATCAGATCCTGGATATTTCTAAGATCGAAACGAGGCATATGACAGCAAATGTTTCCAAACAAGACCTGGTAGGCTTCATCAAGCCTATTGCTCAGGCTTTTATTAGTCTTGCAGAAAAAAAGGAAATACAGTACACCATTGATTTTTCCTCCGAAGTTCTTCCGCTTTGGTTTGATGCAGACATGATGGAAAAGATCATTGGTAACCTGCTTTCTAATGCCTTCAAGTTCACTCCGGCTAAAGGGAGTATAACTTTTGGGCTTAATGAATCGGAAAATGAACAAGTAGTCATTAAGGTATCTGACTCAGGAGTCGGGATTCCGGAAGAAGAGCTCCAGCACGTATTTGAACGTTTTTATCAAACGGGAGAATCTGTATCAAACATTCAGGCTGGTACGGGAATTGGTTTGTCATTGGTGAAGGAATTGGTTGATCTGCATAAGGGAGAGATCAAAGTTGAAAGTGAGGTAGGTAAGGGAACGGTATTTACCGTATCTCTGAAAAAAGGGAAGGATCATTTTGAAGAAGAGCAGTTTTCTGAAGTTAGCCACCCTGAAACTGTTCCCGAAGTCATTAGTTTAGATCTGATAGAAGAGTTTGAAACAATTGAACCTACCGATCAAAGAACAGTGGGTGAAGAAAATCCGAGAGTATTGCTCATCGACGATAATGAAGAAATCCGAAGTTACATCAGGGAATTCATCGATCATAAATACCATGTCTTTGAAACAGAGAATGGCAGCAAGGGATTAGAACTGGCAAGAGAAGAGCTACCGGATGTTATTATTTGCGATGTGATGATGCCGGTGATGGATGGATATGAGTTCGTTAAACAATTGAAGGGTTCTAAAGAAACGGACTTCATTCCTGTGATTATGCTCACGGCCAAAGCAGAACAAACAGACAAGCTCGAAGGGCTTGGACTTGGCGCCAACGATTATATCGTAAAACCATTCGACATAGAAGAAGTTTTGTTGAAAGTGGACAACCTGATCACCTCACAGAAAAAGATCAAATCCCGGTTTTCTTCGGTTTCTTACAATTTGAATATTGAAACTGAAAGCGCAGAGGCACGATTTCTCGAAACAGCGATAAAAGCAATCGAAGAAAATATTGATAACGAAGATTTTGGAGTTGATCAGTTTGCAGAGGCGATGTTGGTAAGCCGGGCTGTTCTGTACACTAAGATGAAAGAAGTTGCCGGAAAAACACCCTCAGAGTTTATCTGGGGTATCCGTCTGGAGCATGCCGCAGAACTTATCAGGCAAAAAGCAGGCAATATTACTCAAATAGCATACAGCGTTGGCTTTAAAAGTATAGCCCATTTTTCCAGGAGCTTTAAAAAGAAGTTTGATGCTACCCCGAGAGCCTATTTGAAAAGTAAAGAAGCAGGATAGCTACTCAACATAAATTTAAAAAAAGGCACGTCATCGCGAGGAAGCTTTATAGTCAGTCTAATCAAGATTATGAATGACGAAGCGATCCCTCCTTATTAACGAATATAAGCAGTTCAACGGAGATTGCTTCGGGGATTTGAAATTAAAAACTACAAAATGTCCTATGAGCCCTCGCAATGACGTGCTTTATCTTTAACCTTCTATTCAAACGCTCAGTCAAGTTTTCAGGAAGCTGAGTCAAGAAAGAAAGAACGATCTGGATTAACCTGTAAGGGAACTCAAAAGAGTATTTCCCAATGATTCAGCATTCACACATAACAGGTTTTGGCTCCGACTTTCTTAGTCTTGAAGTAGCTCTTTCACATTCAGCAGAAAAGGGCGGTTCAAGGCCTGATGCAAAGTCTTCCACCATGGTATCCATACTGGTGGTTGATGACGACGCTGATATGAGAAGCTACATCAGCGACTGCCTGTCTGATTACTACGGGAATGTACATGTAATGGAGGCAAAAGACGGGCAGGCTGCATTTGAAGTGCTGCAAAATGTGAAACCTGCTTTGCTCATCACCGATCTGAATATGCCGGGAATGAACGGGCTGGAGCTGATATCGGCTATCATAGGGAATTTTACAGAATGGAATGTTCCTGTTTTGATCATCAGCGGTAAAGACCAACATCCTGCTGCCAACCCAAAAGTACGCGAGTTGCCAAGCTGGAGCATACTCAAAAAACCTTTTAGCGAAGAACTGTTGATCGGCCATGTGCGGCGCTTACTCAACCCGAAATCTTGATTTAACCCCGAGTATTATGAAACCGATTAAAAAACTTCTACGATTGACTATACTGGTAAGCATACTTGTTACACCTGCTGTATCCGCTCAATTTGCAGGCGGGTCAGGGACTGAGGGAGATCCCTGGCAGGTGGCTACAGCCGTAGAGCTCGATTCAGTTCGCCGTTATATGGATGATCACTTCATATTAATGAATGATATTGACCTTGATGGAACTGATTACGATTCCACAAATGGAGGGTGGTCCAAGATTGGTAATGGAGGGTTTGCATTTACAGGTGTTTTTGATGGTAATTCGAATACTATTAATGGAGTTTTTATCGATAACCCTAGTGATTCGTACAGAGGCTTTTTTGCCTATTCCTCAGGAACGATAAAAAACTTAACCTTAACAGATTTGAGTGTAACCGGGTTTAACGAAGTTGGAGGGCTAGTAGCATTAAATGAAGGGCTAATTGAAAATGTAAGCGTAACAGGTTTTATCTCTGGTTTGGCAAGAGTTGGCGGTTTAGCGGGGTCTAGTGAAGAAAGTGGGGTTATTAAAAATTCCAATACAAACGTAACTATTGTTTCCTTTTTCCTCGGTTCAAGATATAGAGATGGCTTTAATAAAGGTGGACTTGTTGGATCTAACAAGGGTAAGATTTTGGGCAGCAACTCGTCGGGGAGTATCAACGAAGAAGATGGTGGTATGAACACTGGTGGGCTAGTAGGGTCAGCGATTATGGAAGATACCACTTTCATCAAGAATAGTTGGTCATCAGCTGTAGTTACAGGTGCTAATTCGGTAGGAGGTTTGGTAGGTTATAGCTCAGATGGGTTGATTTCTAACAGCTATGCGACTGGAAATGTAACCGGGGGAGATAAAATTGGAGGCTTGGTAGGTAATAACGCAACCGATATAGACACCAGTTATGCAACCGGCTCAGTTACAGGAGATTATGAAACAGGAGGATTGGTAGGACAATTAAATTATGGCTGTATAGATGAATCTTATGCTACCGGAAACGTAACTAGTACTGGAGCAAGAACCGGTGGACTAGTAGGAGCAACAACGGATTCAGACATTACTTCCAGTTGGGCATCCGGAACGGTTTCAGGAACAACAGAAACCGGAGGTTTAGTAGGACGCAATTACTATTACGGACTGATAAGTGAGAGTAAATCGACAGGAGCAGTTAGTGGTACAGATAATGTGGGAGGTTTTATTGGGAATAATTCTACCGGAGGGTTAGTTCAAAAAAGTTATTCATTAGGAGATGTTCAGGGAGAAGATAATGTAGGAGGATTTATCGGATCTCTATCATCGACTCAAACCACAATTACGGATTCTTACTCCTTAGGAGCAGCTACGGGAACGGATGCGATAGGAGGATTTATCGGTAAATTCAACACCGACGGTAATTCGGTTACCGACAGCTATTCCTCTGGTTCAGTTACAGGAGCAACGAATGTGGGTGGGTTTATTGGTAAGAACAGTAATGGAAGTACAATAATTACCAGCTACTGGAATATTACGGAGTCTGGTATTGATTCTTCTGATGGCGGTACCGGACTTACGCGGGCAGAATTTTTAGATCCGGATTCTTTTTCGGGTTTCAATTTTAGTACTATTTGGGATTCGGTCCATAGTCCGGAGGCGTCTTCTCCTTATCTACAGGGAAATATTCAGAACCCCGCCCCTAACTATGTGCTTTCTACAAGCGGTAATGGAAGTTCGGGCAATCCATACCAGATTAGCACCTACAACCAGCTGCAGAATATTGGTGATTCACTTTCCAGTCACTTTATTCTTATTAATGATATTGATGCTTCTGAAAGTGCCACTGCAAATAGTGGAGAAGGATTCGATCCAATCGGATCGTCAGCAAACCCATTTACCGGGGGATTTAATGGGGACGGGTACACCATTAGTGATCTCACTATTAATCGCCCTACAGAAGATGATATCGGGCTTTTTGGAGACCTTCATGGTTCAGTCTCTAATCTGAATCTTTTGAATGTAAACATAACCGGAGATGATAATGTAGGAGGTCTCGCTGGTCTCGCTGATTCGGGGTCTGATGTTTCGGAAAGCTCTGTAAGCGGATCAATAACCGGGGATTTAGATGTAGGTGGTTTAGCAGGTGAAACCAGAGGCTCTGTTCAAACAAGTTATACACATGCATTCGTTACGGGAGGTAGTGACGTAGGCGGTTTGATCGGATTTGCAAGTTCAAATAGTGACTTTTCTAACAGCTACTCAATGGGTAAAGTTACAGGTAGTGACGATGTGGGTGGTTTTATCGGAGAATTTAATGGGGATGAAATCAGTACTTCTTACTCTACTTCAAAGGTAACAGGCAGTTCAGGAACAGGAGGTTTTATTGGTAGAGATCGTGAGAATTGGAATACACTGCAATATATATACTGGAATCTCGAAACCAGCGGCCAATCCAACGGGAATGACGGCGAGTCAGCAGGTCTGACAACCATACAAATGATGATCTCAGGAAGCTTTTCAAACTTTGATTTTACCAACATCTGGGACATCAATGAAGATCATGGATTCCCTTATCTGAGAGATGTTGGGGCTCACCGAACTAACATAATGGAAATAACCGGCTCTGAGGGCTGGCGGGTCATGAGCTCGCCCATGGAAGGAATCAGTTACGATTCACTGCTCAAAGACCTGTGGACACAAGGGTTCACAGGAGCCGATAATGAAGGTGGAGCTTCTAATGTGTATACCTGGAACGAAGCAACACAAAGCTACCAATCTATCTCTAGTGCCAGTGATGTTCCGGCAGCAGGTCAGGGATTTGCGGTGTATGTGTTCGACGATCAGGACAACGATGAAACCGCCGAAGGATTTCCTAAAACACTGATGATTGAAGGAAATCAGATGGAAGGGACAGCCACTCCAACACTATCTTATACCGATACAGGTAACTCCGGCAGTGATGGCTGGAATCTGGTCGGGAATCCGTATGCGTTCCCATTAAACTGGGCGGCCGGTTCCGGGTGGACTCAAACAAATATAGACGCTTCGTTTTATGTGTGGAATGCGGAATCCGGAGAATACCAAAGCCACAACGGGCTAACAGGTACTTTGCCTGATGCTTTGATTGCACCCGGACAGGGATTTTGGGTGAAGGCAAACGCGGCAGGTCCGGCGCTATCGTTAACCCATGATGTTCGAGGTGTGGGAGGAGTGCTGTTAAAGAGCACATCAGTTCCACAAGTTAAACTACAATTGGAAGGAGGAGAACTGTCTTCGAAAGCATCGGTCATGTTCTCTGAGTTCGCTGAGCTGGGCAAAGACCGTTACGATGCGTTCAAACTTGCTCCGCTAACAGCAACATACTTGTCATTGGGAACTCTATTGGATACGCTGGCGTCGATGGATATTCAAGCGTTGCCGTTAGAATTTGACCTGATCGAACTGGAACTGGATATCAAAGGCAGTGATCTGGGTGGTAATTTTTCATTGAGTTGGGAACATTTGGCCATTCCGGAACGCTGGGAAGTAACCCTGACCGACAGAAAAACGAACGAACACATAGATATGAGCCAGGAGACAGTCTATGAGTTCGTAATGGACAGTTTGGCTTCAAAAGTTCGTAGACCGGAAAAGAGTTTGGTTCCCACAAAACCCATTCAGGTATTGACCAAGAGAAAGTCCGAAGAACCACGGTTAATGATAAGCATCAGTTCAGTGAGCAATGTATCTGCTGAACCAGGTACGGAGCTGCCAACCTCGGTAGAGCTTCAGCAAAACTACCCGAATCCGTTCAACCCGAGTACGACCATTGCTTACGGAGTGCCGGAAACAGGGGAAGTCACTTTGCAAGTATTCGATATTCTCGGAAGAAAAGTAGCCACGCTGTTGAACGGAGAACGAAAGTCAGCAGGTCGATATACCATCAACTTTGACGCTTCCAATCTTGCTTCCGGGATGTACATTTATCGTCTTCGGGCAGGGAATACAGTAATCACCAAAAAACTGACATTAATCAAGTAACTTCAATTTTTGATGTTCGATTGTTGATTGGTGATGGTACCACCAATCAACAATCATCCATCGCAAATCACACCATATTACCATGAAAACTCTACTACTCATCTTTATCGCATTAATAATTACATTCACAATTACAGCCGTTGTCCTTGCTCAACCCGGACTTCCCGGCGATCCCGCTCAGGCTCCCATTGACGGCGGACTTGGACTGCTTGCCGCAGCGGGCGGAGCTTATGCTTACAAGAGGCTAAGGGACAAAAAAGAATAAAGAAGATTTACCCAATATTTAAATCGACGGGTAATCGTGAAGCTCCGATCAATGATAAAGCAGGGGTTTTTTATGTAAAAGAAATTTTTCTCATTGCATTCAGTTGGGATAAAGCCAATCTTTCGACAACAACCAACAACCAACAACCAACAACCAATCTCCAATAACAAATGAAGAAGATTCTTTTACTTTTACTGGTGCCTTTCCTTGCCTGCACTCAACCACAGCAAACTTCACTCGATACCAATCAGTTAATCGAAGATCTTCGGTTTATTGCTTCTGATGAAACCGAGGGGCGGCGGGCCGGAACCGAAGGCAACAGAATTGCCAGAGAATATATTGTTACCCGTTTTCAGGAAGTAGGAGCGGAGCCGTTTCAGGATTCTTATACACACACGTTTTCGTTCACTCCGAGAAATGCTCAGGAGCAAATGACCGGTGTTAATGTAATTGCGCAGGTTCAGGGAAAAACAGATTCCATGATTGTGATTACTGCACACTATGATCATTTAGGTAAAAGAGATTCTTTGATTTTTAACGGGGCAGATGACGACGCTTCAGGAACTGCCGCTTTATTAGCTTTTGCTGATTATTTTGCAGATAACCAACCCAATCACACGTTAGTTTTTGTCGCTTTCGATGCGGAAGAAATGGGACTTCAGGGAGCCCGGGCCTTTGTAGAAGACTCAGTTTTGCTTTCTAAAGTAAAGCTGAATATCAATCTGGATATGATCAGCCAAAATGATAGCAGTGAAATTTATGCCGCCGGAACCTACCATTATCCGGAAACCAAACCTATTCTTGAATCCATTGATACCGGTGATGTTGAATTATTATTTGGTCACGATTCTCCCGACGATGGAAACAATGACTGGACGTTCGCTTCCGATCACGGACCATTTCACGCCGAAGGAGTTCCATTTATTTACTTCGGAGTGGAAGATCACGAGCACTATCACAGACATACCGATGATTTTGAAACCATTCCTCAGGAATTTTACAAAGCCTCTGTTCAGATGATTCTGAATGCAGTGAAAGCATTTGATGAACAATGGTGATGGGAACGTTTTGATAGACATACTGTTTAGGCTTTGAGTTTTAATTTATGAAGAGCCTGAACCCTTACATACGTTTAATCAGCGACAATAAAGATTACCGCCGGCTTTGGTTAAGTCAGGCGGTTTCTAATTTCGGGGATTGGTTTGGGCTGCTTGCCCTGTACGCCCTCATTGCAGAATATTCTGATTCGGAGTTATTACTTGGACTAATCATAGTAGTAAAAATGGTGAGTCTTGCTGCTTTTTCTCCTTTCGCGGGATATCTTACCGATCGTTTTAACCGCCGACGGTTGATGATCTTCTGTGATTTTGCCAGATCGGCTGCACTGCTGGGAATCTTATTGGTTGATTCTGCAGAAACCTTATGGATAGCCTATGCATTAACTTCGGTTCAAATGATGCTCTCGGCGATTTTTGAACCGGCAAAAACATCTTCCATTCCCAATGTTACTACACCTGAACAACTCACGAATGCGAATATAATTTCCACAGCCACATGGAGCATAATCTTTACTTCAGGGATGGCAATTGGAGGTTTTGCTACTGATCTGCTGGGAACAGATTGGGTATTCATAATCGATGCAGCAACATATATTGTTTCCGCATGGTTTGTATATAAAGCGATAATTCCACAGACGGAACAATCCGAGGAAGAGAAGGAGCGAACCCGTAATCCTCTTATAGGTATCAAAGAAGGAGCTCAATATCTGATTTCAAATAAACATATTCTACGCCCAAGCATTGCCAAAGGAACTTCAACCATGTTCATTGGTGGACTTGTTTATTTACTGATCATTGTCAGCGAAGAAATTTTGATGATGGGAAGTATAGGTCTGGGATTATTGTATGCGGCTCGTGGATTTGGAACCGGAATTGGTCCTGTTATTGGAAGGCGATTGTTTTCCAATCAGAAAGATTGGGTAAAAGTGATGGGATTTTGTTTTATCGTTTCCGGCTTGATGTATATGGTGGTTGGTTACGCATCAAGTATCATTATCATGGTTTTGTTTGTTCTGTTTGCGCATGCTGCATCCGGAGCAAACTGGGTGATGAGCACCATTCTGCTTCAAAAAAGAGCAGCCGATACTTTTCGCGGGCGAATCTTCAGTACGGAATGGTTACTGTTTACTATCGCCAACTCTATCTCAGTGGTAATTGCAGCGACTATTCTTGAATTCGAGCTTTTATCTGTCAGAAACCTGATTATCGTTTACGGAATCCTGATGATCTTATCCGGGTTGATTTGGACGTTTACTATTTCTCGCCAGGAAAAGCGATATCAGAATTCCTTATAGTAGAGACGCAAGATTTTGCGACTCTACTAATCGAACCACAATCCAAAAATCGCCCTAAAACCGGACATAAAAGTCCTTCTAGTTTTATGGCTTATTTGAATATTCCTTGTTGGATGTTGGATGTTGGATGTTGGATGTTGGATGTCCTCCCTTTGCGGTCAGGAAATCACTCTTCATCCGGAATATTAAAATCCACATTCGTTCGATAATCACCCAACAGATGCTCGGCGAAATAATACCAGGTCATTCGGTTGAAATATGGCTGCATCGGACCGAACCCATGTCTGCGTCCCGGTAAAATCATCATATCAAAACGCTTGCCGGCTTTTATCAAAGCATCAGCCAGACGTAATGTGTTTGCAGGATGTACATTGCTGTCCATATTTCCATGAACTAACAATAATTTTCCCTGAAGGTTTTCAGCAAGAGCAGCATTGGTTTCTACCGGAGCATCAAAAGTGATGACTTCTTCTTTAGTCTTAGTACTGTCATCATTCATTTTGGTAACGGTTTTCCTGTTCTCTTTCACACCGTTGTGAACTTCGCTCCACCAAAGGTTATAAATATTATTGTCATGATTTCCGGCTGACGAAACTGCCACTTTATAGAAATCAGGATAAGTCAGCAGGGCAGCGGTACTCATAAATCCACCGCCTGAATGTCCGTAAATTCCCACTTTCGACATATCAATAAAATCATGACGGCCGGCAAGTTGCTCAATTCCGTACTTGTTGTCTGCCAAAGGATAATCTCTCATATCACCATATCCATAATTATGATAGTACTTCGATCTTATTGGACTTCCTCCACGATTACCCATCGCTACAACTATAAATCCTACTTGTGCAAGAGTGGTAGTCCTTGCTCTGGATCCGCTGATAGTAAAATTAGCAGGGAATGGCTCAACCTGTGGACCGGGATATACATAAGAAACAACAGGATATTTTTTGGTGGAATCGAAATCAAAGGGTTTCCACATAACGCCATAAATATCGGTGGCTCCGTCAGCAGCTTTTACTTTGAATGATTCGGGAGCTTTCCATCCTTGTTCCACCATTTTGGAAATATCAGCTTGCTCCAGTTCTGCAATAATTTTCCCCGATCCATCTCTAAGGACTGATCTGGTGGGTAAATCTACCCGTGAGTAATTATCAACAAAGTAATTTCCTTCATCTGAGGCATTAATTGCATGATTAGCGTCTTCTGGAGTTAAATGCCTGAAATTTGATCCGTCAAAATTTACGGAATACAGATTTTCGTAATAGGGGTTTTGACCTTCTTCCCGACCAAAACCTTCCATATAAATTCTGGATCGTGCAGTATCAATACGCGCAATATTACCCACAACCCAAGGGCCCGAAGTAATGCGATTTTTCAGATTTCCTTCACTGTCATACCGGTATAATTGACCCCAGCCTGTACGCTCACTCCACCAGATATATTCTTCGCCTTCATTTATTATTCCCAATTGAGCATAACGAGTATTGAAATATGGTTTACTAACTTCACTGAATAAAATTTCGACTTCTCCGGTGGAAGTATTTGCTTTCAAAACATCAATTTCATTCCACATTCTGTTACGGCGTAGAATCCACAAGTAATCAGACTTTTGGCTTTCAAAAATTCCTCCTCCATTGAAGTAAGCACCACCCAACGCCTGATCTTCCCATTTATCAGTATTCAGAGTAACACTTTCACCGCTTTCGGGATCAAAAACTTTGATTTCATCAACATACGTTTCTTCTTCACCCGGCATAGGATACTTATAGGTTTCTAACTCAGGGCGTTTTTTAAGTGAATTAATAACCCACAATTCAGGTACTTTTCTTTTGTCCTGACGTTTAACCCAGAATTTTTTTCCGTCTTCAAACCAGTTTATTCTCGGCCGTTGCTTTTCAGTAGCTGAAGTATCTCCATCACTCCATTGGTAGCTAAACCATCGTTCGCCATCTTCGGTTATCTGCTTGGCAGTACTATCGGCATCATCTTTACCCATGATGAACAGATTGTGATGCTTTGCAAAAACTACGTAAGAGCTATCGGGGGAATATACTTTCCAGTTGTCACGTTTAGCTTTTTCCAGAGAATCTCCTCTGATCAAACGGTTTCCATTCAGGTTGTAAGTAAACTCGATGCTGTCCACATGGAAGGTGAATAATTCTTTATCGGTGTTGTACTCAAACCCATTCAGATCGAGATCTTTTGCATTGAACGTTCGGCTGAATTCTTCGGAAAGTTGGCCGGCCATTTCTTCCTGATCAAAAAGTAATCGTTTGTTGCCGTTTTCAGCATTGACGTAATACCAGTTTTTTCCTTCCGAATTTTCGTAGGTATACCAGAAGTTGTTGGTATCTTCAATCCACCGTGGGAATACCGAAGTGCTACCCACCATTTTTTGCATTCTGTCGGTGGTAAACCGCTCGGCAAGTTCAAAGTTCGCTTTTTGAGATAAAAGATTCGTAGAAAAAGTTAGTGCTAAAAAAGCTCCTAAAGAGATTAGTGTAAAAAGCCTGTTCATTATACTCCGTATTAAATTCGGTCTAAATAAACGGCTTTGTTTTGTAAAGATGGGTTAAAAATAAAACAGAAAACAATTTTCACCTTAAATAATCATTCAAACTTCTTTCTTTCCTCATCAAAATCTTCATCACTAATCAATCCCTGTTGCCACATTCCTGTTAACTGATCCAGCTTGTCCATACTTCCCGGGTCGTACTTAGGCTCTTCTCTTCTGAGTGATTTTTTCTGATTCAGTAACTCCTTTTGATAGGCTATGGCGGTATCAATTTTATCAAGTAATGATTTGGGATCAGAAATGCCTTCTAACACAATTTCAGATACATTAGCCTGAAGGTGGATATCTCCAATTCCCAAAACATTCTGCCAGTTACTACGCTTGATTTCTGTAGAATTAATATCCGCGAGGTGGACTTCTTTTTGTTCAGTCTTGGATTTAACCGCAATAGAATTATCAGATATGATGAATTTGGTCGTTTTTCTTTTTGAGTAAACGAGCCATAGAATGATAACGCCAATTAAAGCAGGAGAAAGGAGTATTCCAGCTGCGATAAGCCAAAAATAATTTTTCCAGGATGGGAGAAGTGTTAAAGTTTCTTTTTTGTTATTCATAATAGCGGATATTTACCCGAAAGAATGGTTTTATTCATATATTTCATTTGCTGAACATAAAACTGCTTAACGAAATTCGAAAGCTTGAAAATCTGGAAATATATTGTTGCCGGAAGCATGACCATCATTATTGCAAGCGGCATTTTAATAACTATTCCGAAAATTCCAATTCTTGAAGAAACCGCCCGGAATATTTTTTTCCATGTGCCCATGTGGATGGCTATGTACGCCATGTTTTTAACCAGTTTTTGGTACAGCATAAAATATTTAAACAAGCCTGATTTACAGGTTGACATGAAAGCGGAATCTGCAGCTAAAGTCGGAGTTATTTTTGGAATATGTGGTTTGTTAACCGGCTCGCTTTGGGCACGTTTTACATGGGGAACCTGGTGGACATTCGCTGAACCCAAAATGAATCTCGCAGCGCTCTCCATCATGATTTATTACGCCTATTTTGTACTCCGCTCTGCTTTTGAAGATGAGGAAAAGAAAGCCAAGCTTTCAGCTGTGTATAATATTTTTGCCGTAACCACGATTCCGTTTTTGTTATATATCGTTCCGAGACAATTGGAAAGTTTGCATCCCGGGGCAGACGGAAATCCGGCTTTTAGTGAAATCACAGCACCGGAATTACGCTTTGTTTTATATCCGGCATTTATCGGATTTATAGCTCTTGCTTTCTGGATTTACGATGTGGTTTATAGATATAAAAAGCTACAACATCAGGTAGAAAATCCGTAGCTTTAGGCAATGAAAAATTTCATACAAGATGCTGCTCAAACTTCCGTTGATACACTTTCAACTTCGTACGGAGAAAAATGGAGCGGAGCGGAACAAATTGATCAGTCAAACGCATTTATCAACTTTATGTATTCCAATGATCTGATTTTCGTAGTACTCGGAGTAACACTCATTATCTGGTTTGTGTTATTGTTTTTTCTAATTCGGGTAGATAAAAAAGTGAGTTCGCTGGAATCAAAAATTAATTCAGATAATCAAGATGAAGCCTAAGTTAGTAATCGGAATAATTGCCATCGTCGGTTTTACATCATTATTGATGTATAACTTTGGAGAGAGCATCAGCACATACACCAATTTCGAGAAAGCCTCTGAAATGTCATCCGCACATGTGGCGGGAGTTTGGGACGATACGCAGGAATACGGCTTTTCCGCTGAAACTAAAGTATTTTCCTTCTATATGACCGATGAAGCCGGAAATACTAAACGAGTAGTTTACTCCAAACCGAAGCCTAATAATTTTGAGCAAGCCGATCGATTAGTAGTAATCGGTGAAATGCGGGGCGAGACCTTTTACGCGAACGATATGCTGATGAAGTGTCCCTCGAAATACAATGATGCGGATCCCTCTCAATTTACAAACGCTTCTGCAGGCAGTTGATCTATGCTCGGAATTATCGGTAAAATTCTTTTATCCACTTCTTTTGTCTGCGGATTAGCTTCACTTTTCTTCTATTTCAAGAGCGCTAAAGATGAGAATGCCACACAGTTAAAAATTGGAAACTGGCTGTTTGGATTAAAAGGAGCGCTTTTGTTAGCCGCTTCCGCTTTACTGGTTTATTTGTTGATGAGCAATCAGTTTCAATACTACTACGTTTTTAATTATACCAGTTTAGATCTTCAGCCAAAATACCTCTGGTCAGCTTTTTATGGCGGACAGGAGGGAAGCTTCATGATCTGGATTTTCTTCTCCTGGTTGATTGGTTTTGGACTAATGAAATGGACCAGAGATCCGTACAAAGGTCCTGTGCTGTTCTTCATGGCATTGACGCAGGTTTTTTTGCTTTCAATGGTATTGGGATGGAATATTTTTGATATCAAAATCGGTTCTTCACCATTTCGAACTTTGGCTGAAGAAATGCCGAATGCTCCGTTCATCCAATCTAATCCGGACTTTGTTCCTACTGATGGAACCGGCTTAAATGACTTACTTAAAAGTCCCTGGATGATGATTCACCCGCCCATGCTGTTTGTGGGATTCGCAATGATGACAGTGCCTTACTGCTTTGCAATGGCAGCTCTTTGGAAAAGAAAATATAACGAGTGGGTTAGTCCGGCACTTCCCTGGACACTCACAGCAAATGTGATTTTACTCTCTGCCATTTTTCTGGGCGGATATTGGGCATACGTTACACTTTCATTCGGTGGATATTGGGCTTGGGATCCGGTTGAGAATGCATCACTTGTTCCATGGCTTATAGGAACTGCCGGAATCCACACCATGATTATTCAGCGGAAAAGTTCGGTGGCACAAAAATCCTCCATTATATTCGCAATCCTTGCTTACGTGGCAATCGTTTATGAAACTTTTCTGACCAAATCAGGAATTCTGGCGGATTCATCCGTTCATAGTTTTACCGACTTGGGATTATATAATCAGCTGTTACTCTTTATGATTGTGACAACGGGAGTAGGAGTTGCTTTGTTTATCTGGAGATATAAAGAATTGCCTACTCAGGAAAAGGAATCTCAAATTCTGAGCAGGGAATTCATGACATTTACAGGAGCCATGCTTTTGTTCATTCTTGGACTGGTCATCATTTTAGGAACAAGTTCGCCTATCATTGGATTGCTGTTCAATGAAAATCCAACTCCACCTGAAATAAGTTTCTACAACGACTGGAGTATGCCCATTGCGATGATAATGGCGGTTCTCACGGTAATCGGGCAATATCTGTTCTGGAAGAAATATACGTGGGAAACACTTTCCGCGGCTCTGCTTAATCCACTATTAGTTACTTCTGTAGTTACATTAGCAGCCGTGATTTTTGGAAATATCCGAGATCCATATTACATCCTGTACATGTTTACCGCTTTCTTTGCCGTGGTTGGGAATTCCTGGATTATCGTAAAGCTCTGCATGAAAAAACCTAAGCTAATTGGTGGATCTGTTACACACGTGGGTTTCGGAGTTTTACTAATCGGAATACTTGCATCATCTGCATATAACGAGCCCATGCTTGATCAACGAATTACTGATTATAATGAGCAGGTTAAAAGAGGAGAGATTAAGGATGAAATGGGATTTACGGTTACGGAGCCTGTTCAGTTTTTAGAACTGAAATTAAAAGAACCCAAGATTGTAAATGGTGAATACGTGGTCACCTATACGGGATTTGATGTAACCGATCAAAATCGTCCGGGACAACAAACCTATAAACTCCTTTTTGAACCCATTGAAGGTGGAGATCCGTTTTACATGTATCCTGAAGTTTATCCTATGTTGGCAACATCTACAGAGGAAAATGTACAGTGGTCGGTAGACCCGGATGTAAGAACAGGGATTATGAGTGACATTTATTTGTATGTGGCAGGAAGTTCTTACATTAAACAACGCAATGATATGATTGCCCGCCGCGCAAATGTAAATCCCGTTGGAATACAAGACAGTGCCGAAATTCCTGAGGAGCAAACTATCACTTTTGAGAAGGGCGAAACTATAACAGTGGGTGGATTCGAAATGAATTTCATGGATTATGCTATGGAAGATACCACTTCACTTCCTCCTAATACCAACATCGGGGTTCGCGCTCGGATCGGAGTTACTCATCTTGCAAGTAATCAACAGTTTTTGATAGAACCGCTGTTTGCTTTGTATAACGACGAAGCAGGAAAAACTTTCGTATTTGCTCCACCGGTAGAACTACCGGGACACGATATTACTTTTAGTTTCTCAAAAGTATATCCCGAAAGCGGTGAAATAGATTTGACTATCAACGGTCTTGACGAAGAATATGAAAGCGAATGGATTTTAGTGGTGGCAGAACAAAAGCCATTTATTTCCGTTGTGTGGCTGGGTACTTTTCTGCTGATGATTGGATTTAGCGTTTCTATTTTCCGACATTGGGGAAGAGAAAAAGCCAAGAATGATGAATAATCAATAATGAATGCTGAATAACGAATTAAGATCACGGGACTTTAGAACTATCATTAAATCAATATTCATTATTGTTTGTTCGATATTCGTTATTCAAAA
Organism: Balneola sp.; assembly: GCA_965267565.1. Classification (GTDB taxonomy): domain Bacteria; phylum Bacteroidota; class Rhodothermia; order Balneolales; family Balneolaceae; genus Balneola. Next base: position 792,060 of record OZ254085.1, on the reverse strand, counting down.
TAGCTTGGCTCAAAAAATTTCTTTTGAAGAACCCACTCAGTCATCTTCAATAGAAAAGCTTCCTGACCCGAAAATGGCTTTGCTCAGATCTTTTGTTTTACCGGGATGGGGGCACCAATACGTGGATAGCGACAACTGGACGAGAGGAAAAATTCATTTGGCATCAGATATTGTGTTGCTTGCCGGATACTTCGGGCTTTCGGTTCGCGCAAACCGATTCGAAAATACCTTATTAACTCTCGCGCAATCTAAAGCCGGTGTTTCTTTGAATAACAGAGGTCGTGAGTTTGAACTTGCCGTGGCTAATTTCGATAACCTTGTTGAATATAATGACTTTCAACTCCGAACTAGACGTTGGACTAATCTGATTGAAGATACTCCCGAAAATCAATGGGATTGGGAAACAGAGCAGGATCGATTGGAATTTCAGGATACCAGAGATAAAATTTCAAACTCAGAAAATCAGCTGCCCGCAATTCTAACGCTCATGGTCGCTAACAGAATTCTGAGTGGTATTAACGCTTTTACCCGAGCCAGAGATATGCAGGTAAACCTTCCAGAGGCGGGGCTCAGCTATCTGAATGAATTTGGTCAGCCGGGAGTAACCGCCCACCTCCGGTTTAGTTTTTGAAAAGTATTCCCATGCCTGTCAGCAGACTGGTTTGTTGACGAGACATTCAAACTTTCATAATCAACAGAGTATCAATTACAATTATTAGGTTAAAATCTAAAAACCACGACGGTCATCTCCACGCGAATGCAGGAGATCTGGATTTAGCTTTTAACTGATGACTTTTTTCTTTGATCGGAGGATTTTAACGGCATTTATCTAATATATTTATCCTCCAAGTAAGAAATGGACTTCATTTATGATCCAGATTCCCTGCATTCGCGTGGGAATGACTTATCGTCTTTGGTTAAAACTATCAACGAACCTGTCTGCCAACAGGCAGGTTACGTGACATTTACAATCCTGAATTACTCAGAACCTTTGTCATCCGGGTTTCATATTTAGTTGGATAAGAACTTTCCTAAATAATATTCCTATTCTGCTGAGAAATCCCTAATCTTTTCTTCTACTGAATATCAAAATCAATACAAGATATGCGTAATCTTTCTTTATTAATTCTATTAATCACTTTTTCTGTTTCAGCAGAGGCTCAAAAAGCAGCAAATCCAATCATAAAAAACTTCGGTACCATTTATGAAATAGAAAATGCTGTTAATCCCGATCCCAACATTGAATACAAAATTGTTATCGATCTGAAAACACTTCAACGGGATAAAGAGAGTATAAATCCGGGACTTAATAATGTAGCAAGAATGATGAACCTGCATGGGTTAGGAGGAGTTAAGCCTGAAAATCTGAATGTTGCTGTAGCTATTCACGGAGGAGCAACAGATGTGATTCTAAACAACGAAGCTTATCAAAACAGGTATGAACTGGATAATCCGAATTTAAAACTTATTGATGAATTGAAAGCAGCCGGGGTGGAATTATATGTTTGCGGACAGTCATTATTAGCAAGGCAATATGAACAGGATCAGGTTAATGAGAAGATCAAAATCGGGCTTTCCATGCTGACCGTGGTAACTACATATTTGCACAAAGGCTATCATCAAATGGTTTTTGATTGATATTTTTGGTTCTAACTGAAACCGTGATAAGGTCATCTCCCAGCGTATGCAGCGCCAAAGGCATTCCTAAGGAGAGATCTGGATTAAACTAAAAACTCATGAACTTAATTAACAATCCAGATTCCCTGCATTCGCCGGGGAATGACTCATTGTTTGTCTTCACTAAAACCCAAAACGAATATGTCTAAAACAAAGAAAACTTTATTAAGCACACTTATCACCATCAGTGTTCTGTATGCGGCTGTCTGTGTGTACTTCTACAACATCCAGAATTCCATTCTTTTTCACCCATCTCCTTTAGATCAGGATCATCAATTCAATTATGAGTTTAACTTTGAAGAAAGATATTTCGAAACTACTGATGATGCAGTAATTCATGCAATCCACGCAAAAGTGGAGGATTCAGCCAAGGGATTGGTTTTATATTTTCACGGGAATGCAGGAAATGCAGATACCAGTCCGGCAAAGTTTAATCTGTTTATGAACGAAGGGTACGATGTGTTGTATCCGGATTACAGAGGATTCGGGAAAAGCACCGGAGCCCTGAAAAATGAAGGCGATTTGGTTGGAGATATGAAAATCGTTTACGATGCGATAGAAAAAGAATATGCCGAATCAGATATTTTTATAGTCGGTTACTCCATGGGATCAGGTGTGGCGGCGCAGGTAGCGGCGGAAAACGATCCCAAAGGATTGATGATTTGGACGCCCTATTACAGCATGGTGGATATGAAAAATGCTTCGTATCCATTTCTGCCTTCTTTTTTAGTCAGATATCCGCTGAGAACAGATTTAGCTTTGCGACAGATTGAAGAACCGATCACTATTTTTTATGCTGAAAATGACGAACTTCTTCTGGTTGATCGGGCGATTAAGTTGAATAATTTCTTGGATGAAAACGATCAACATTTTATGTTGAAAGGACAGGGACATAACGGAGTTTTTTATAACGAAGAACTGCGGAGAAGAATCCCGGAAATTTTAAAAGGAACTAATTAGTGGATTATATTTTAGCCATAGCAGCATTACTCCTGGGAGCGATTGGAGGATTTTTCATTGCTCATTTCAAATCAAAATCAGAAACTTCACGGTTAGAGGAACGCAATTCCAATTTGGATGAACAGCTTTCCGAAACAGAACAAAAGCTGGAACAAAATCAACAGGAAAAAGAAGCTCAGCTCGCTCAGGAAAGAGAAAAAAGTGCGGAATTAGATCGCCAGCTGGCATCGCTTAAATCAGAGTACAACGGACTGCAGGAAAGATTATCAGAACAGAAAGAAGAACTTTCAGCTATGCAGGAACAGCTGAAGGATCAGTTTGAAAATCTTGCCAATAAAATTCTGGACGAAAAATCACAGAAATTCGCGAAGCAAAACAAAGAAAGTCTGGATCAGTTGTTAAATCCGTTGGGAGAAAAGCTCGAAGCCTTCAAGAAGAAAGTGGAGGAAACACATAAAGACGAGGTAGAAGCCCGTGGTTCACTGAAGCAGGAATTGAAGCAGCTGATGGAGCTGAATAAGACCATGAGCGAAGATGCGAAAAACCTGACCAAAGCTCTGAAAGGGGATTCAAAGGCTCAGGGGAATTGGGGGGAAGTGGTTCTTGCAAGTATTCTGGAAAAATCCGGACTCAGAAAAGATGAAGAATACTTTACTCAGCAAAGTGAAACCACGGATGATGGTCGCCGGTTACAACCCGATGTGGTGGTAAAACTTCCCGATGAGAAATTCCTGATCGTGGATTCAAAAGTTTCACTTACTGCTTTTGAACGCTTTACATCTGCTGAAGATGATGATGAAGCTGCCTCAGCATTAAAGCAACATGTGCTGTCGGTTCGGTCGCACGTAAAAGGATTGAGTGACAAGAATTATCCACAGATTTATGACGACAAATCTCCGGATTTTGTGTTGCTGTTTATTCCCGTTGAACCGGCTTTTGCTGCCGCTCTTCAAGCTGAACCTGATTTGTATAACGAAGCGTTCGAGAAGAATATCGTGATCGTAAGTCCTTCTACTTTACTGGCGACCTTGTTTACCATCAACACCATTTGGAAGCGGGACAGGCAGAATAAATATGCATTGGAAATTGCTGACCGCGGAGGAGCATTGTATGATAAGTTCGTTCTTTTTGCAGAAAGTCTGGAAGAAGTAGGGCAACGGATTGAACAGACTCAGAGAAGTTATAATGAAGCCAAATCCCGCTTATCAGAAGGTAGTGGGAATGTAATACGTCAGGTTGAGATGTTGAAAGAACTGGGAGCAAAAGCCACAAAACAACTACCGGAAGGGATTAAAGGAAAAGAATAGCTATTCATTAGTGATCACACAAAAGTGCGTATATAATTATATATCGGGCTTAGGTTGATTCAAGAGTTGATAAAAACTATTTAATCAACGTCAACCTTTTAGTCTGCACAAAACTCCCCGCTTCCAATCTATACAAATAAACCCCACTTGCTAAATCCGAAGCATTGAATTGAACAGTATTGGTTCCGGCAGGGCGTACATCATTCACCAATTCTTTCACTTTTCTCCCGAGCAGATCATACACAGTCAATTTGGTAAAAGCAGATTCTTTTAGATCAAACTGAATCGTAGTGCTTGGATTAAACGGATTAGGGTAATTCTGATGAAGGGAAATTTGCTCAGGAATTTCGGGTTCTGATTCACTACTTACAGGAACTTGTTTGATGGAAGTAGGTTGACCGTTTCCAACTTTGTACAGATCAGTCTCAGTAAGAACATAAAGTATATTCGAATTCGGCTTAGCATAAATATCTTTTATTGAATTTTGAAAAGTCAGATGTTCGGAAAAGGAAATATGATCAGTAGCCGATTTATAAAGCTTGTTATCGGAATACAAGTAGATTTCATCTTCATTATTTAAAGCAAGACGGGCTGTAAATTTATGAGCATCAGGGTTGTCCAAGTTTGATTGCCTTAAAAAGTCTAACTCGCTTACACTCCAGGAATCCGCTTTACCAAGATTATTACTCATCAGCAAAAAGTAACTTGCACTATCTTGTTGTTTGTTTAATGCCTCAACGTACCAAAAGAACTTTTTAGAAGAATAGGTGTGGTACATATTCAAATAAGACTCACCAATTATGGATAATGAATCATTAACGTCAGAAATAAAATCAGTTACATTGGCAATACTAACTTCAGAGGTTTGATTGAGGTCATTTGTTTTGAACAGAGTATCCGAATTGAAATAGAATAGGGCGCTATCATTTCGTGTGGTTAAAGGAGCAATGATTTTATATGCTAAACTTTTTTTGGAATACAGAGAATCTCCCGGATTTTCAGTACTGTCATAATTAAATTTTAATGGGATGGTCTTATATGAATCGAATAGATACACATCTGTAGAAAACGGATGTTTTATGACTCGGTGTGATGTTCCACTGAGATATATCCAATAGGAATTAGTTTCAAGTTCAAAATCTTGGAAATTTCTATTTCCGGACTTATCAATTCGAACAAAATTTGAATCTGATCCAGATACTTGAAAATCTAAAAGTATATCATACGATGATCGGCTACAATATTCGTAATAATTAATATCCGACCCTGGTATTCTTTTTATTTCCTTTGCTTCTTTTACATCGAATTGAATAATTGAGCTTTTTATAAAATTGTTATAACTATAACCTTCATAAGTACATTCTCTATACTCTTTTATTTCGATGTAAAGTTGAGTATTTCCTTGTTCATCTTCATAGCCCCTTATTTTATCAAACTGTTTTTCCTGAGCAAATAAACCAAAGCTTAGAATGAATAATGTGATTGATGGCAAAAAAAGTTTTATAAACATCATTTTATAAGTGTAAGTCTTTTAGTCAGAATATAACTTCCGGCTTCCAATCTGTACAAATAAACACCGCTGGCTAAATCCGAAGCATTGAATTGAATAGTATTTGTTCCGGCAGGACGCACTTCATTCACCAATTCTTTCACTTTTCTCCCGAGCAAATCATACACCGTAAGCTTGGTAAAAGCTGATTCTTTTAAATCGAATCTAATGGTAGTGCTTGGGTTGAACGGATTCGGATAATTCTGATGAAGGGTGATTTTTTCGGGAATCTCTGGTTCAGGCTTGCTGCTCACTGGAACCTGTTTGATGGAAGTAGGTTGACCGTTTTCTACTTTGTATAGATCAGTTCGGGTGAGGACATAGAGAATATCGGAATTTGGTTTTTTGTAGAGTCCGGTTACTTCTTCTTCAAATTCCAGCATTTCTTCCATTGTGTCTCCATAATCCTGAGAGAAGAATACTTTGGTGGAGTCGGAGAGGTAAATATTTCCAGGATTAGGAATATCTACGGCAAGTCTTTTGCTTGTTGAATTCGTTAGTAACTCATCATATTCCCAGCGGTATCCATTAAACTCACTAATTCTTCGAATCATAATAATATCTGAAGTAGTACCAAATTTGATATAGTTCGAATTGCTATTCAAAAGGTAAAAGGCAGATGAATTTGAGTTATTTAAAAAAGTGCCCCAAAACCCAGGATATTCATCTAAAAAATTCTCGCTTATAGTCTCAATAGAAACTCCAGAATCATAGGATATCACCAAATTTGAATCCATGAATCCAATAAAAATATCTTCCTCAACTCCTGAAACACCAACTATTGAAAAGTCAATCAAAAGTGAGTCTGGAAAATCATCATAATAATTTTTTCCAGACCATAAACTGTCTTGTTCTAAAGGAAGCTTATATGTTTTTTTAAGTGTTATACCAGTACCATTATTCGACTTAATTACAACTTCATTAATCGGAGAGGTGACAAGTAAATTTTTTGATTTTTGCAGATAATTGAGTCCAAGTGGATTTCCTAGTCCGATATCAAATCGGTTACCGTCAAATGTATCTAACCAGACACCACCAACTAATCCATAAACTGATTTTTCTAAAGTTATAGGCTTATTTATATTACTGTTTAACAGGATAAACTTTTCAATGTTCTGAGGAATTTCGTAACAATAAGCTGATAACTGGGCGTAGTCTTTCAAAAAAAGAGAATCGATCTTGGTATCAGCGTTAAAATGATAAATGTGATTTTGGTATGGATTAATTGAAACCGTATAAGTTTCCCCATCTTCTTGATAAGTACAGCTTCTATTTTTAGGCTCATACAATCTATAAAATAAATGAGTAGTCCCTGTTGAATCCTCAAACCCACTCAGGTCATGAAAGTAATTGGGATTAGATTTCTGAGCAGAAATCGTGATGCTCATCAAAGGAAATAAAATAATGAGAATAAGCTTTTTCATTTAATGAGCGTTAATCGTTTCGTTTGAATAAAACTCCCCGCTTCTAATCTATATAAGTAAACCCCACTCGCTAAATCAGTAGCATTGAACTGAACAGTATTTGTTCCTGCAGGGAGCACTTCATTCACCAACTCCTTCACTTTTCTTCCAAGTAAATCATACACCGTAAGCTTGGTAAAAGCTGATTCTTTTAAATCAAATCTAATGGTGGTGCTTGGATTGAACGGATTCGGATAGTTTTGATGAAGGGTAATTCTTTCGGGAATCTCTGGTTCAGTTTCACTGCTTACCGGAATTTGTTTGATGGAAGTGAGTTGACCGTTTTCAACTTCATATAAATCGGTTCGGGTTAGGACGTAAAGAATATCAGAATTGGGTTTCTTGTAGAGTCCGGTGATTTCGGAATCGAAATCTAAAAGCTTCTCAAAGCTGGAGCCATAATCTATAGTGTGATAAACAGAGTTGGAATCAGCTATGAATAAACTTCCGGAAGTTGAACGATCTGTAGAAACGAAAAGGAGTCTGTTTATTTTCTTAGGAATTGAAACCTCACTCCAAGAGCCATGATATCCATAATTGGATGAAATAGTTAATGAGTTTCTATTCGCTCCATAAATGATGCTCGAGTTTCGATCAAAATACAATTCAGAATAAAAAATGGACGAATCCGAAACTTCAAAAGCAGAAGAATATTTCTCACTTCTGAATAAAACTCCCTGTTCGTTAACGCCAAAATAAAGTGAGTCTATATCTGGATGAATATCTAACAATTCATAATCAAAATGAGTTGAATCGAAATAACTGATCATTGCATCGTAATCATCTCCAAAGTCTGGCCATTGTGCAGTATCTGATGAGAATGATATAGTAAGATTATCTAAATAAAGAGGAGTGTAAATCGAATCGCCTGAAGGATCGGTTATTAAATTTTTAGGTGGTGAATAATAATTATGATCCTCATTAACTTTTATTATAATTGGAAAAGGAAACTCTATAGCCTTTGAGCGATAGTCTTTTAGATGAGGTGCAAAACCTTGGTTATGTGTCTTCAGTTGGCTCCATTTTTTAAGAGAATTGTTGTAAAAGGCATAATCAAGTACCTCACTTTCTACATATCCAGGCACATTCCAATCTTTTTCCTGACTCCGAAATATAATAGAATCTGAATCTATTGAAGGGTTAAAATGTCGAACATGATTTTCCCTGAACCAAGAATCAACATATACAGTGTATGTCTCACTTAATCTATAAAAAAGCTGCGTAGTTCCCGTAGAATCCTCAAACCCTCTTAATTCATGAAAATATCTCTCCTGAGCAGAAGCACCAATCGAGAGTAGAAGAAAAGCATAAAGGACGGAAAAATATTTCATAACAAGCTGTTATTCTTACAGAACATACTAAAAGCATATTAGAATCGCACATTAAGTTTAATATCTAAGTGATTACATTACTATCTTTGGTGTTCATATAAATGATTTTGAAATACGATTGAATGAGCACAATTGCCCATGAACGGTTTGAGGCTGTAATCGGCCTTGAGGTACACGCCCAACTTCTTACAAAGAGTAAAGCTTTTGCTCCTGTAGCTTCGCAGTACGGTGAAGCGCCCAATACACAGGTTTCTCCACTTTGTTTAGGTCACCCGGGAACTCTTCCGGTTGTGAATGAGAATCTGGTTCGCTACATCATAAAAATGGGCTTGGCTACCAATTGCAGTATTGCTCCTAAATCAATTTTTGCCCGAAAGAATTACTTTTATCCGGATCTTCCAAAAGGATACCAGATATCTCAGTTTGATACTCCGATTTGTTTCGATGGTTTTATTGATATTGAACTGGAAGAGTATGATAAGCGAATTGGCTTGACCCGAATTCACATGGAAGAAGATGCCGGAAAGTCCATACACGATCAGGATCCATACAACACGTTAGTGGATTTGAACAGAGCCGGGACACCGCTTATTGAAATCGTTTCTGAGCCGGATATCCGAACTCCGCAGGAAGCGTATGCCTACCTCACTAAAATCAAACAAATCGTTCAGTATCTGGAAATTTGTGATGGTAACATGGAGGAAGGAAGCCTGCGTTGTGATGCAAACGTGTCGGTTCGTCCGCGTGGACAGGAAAAATTCGGAACCCGTACGGAGCTTAAAAATATGAACTCGTTCCGGAATGTAGAAAAAGCTATAGAATTTGAAATCTATCGCCAGATTGAGCTCATCGAAGATGGTGGAGAAGTAGTTCAGCAAACACGTTTGTGGGATACTTCCAAAAATCAAACCCGAGTGATGCGTTCTAAAGAAGAGGCGCATGATTATCGCTATTTTCCAGAGCCGGATCTTCCACCTATTTTAGTTTCAGATGAACTGCTTGCAGATATAAAAGAAGAACTTCCTGAATTAGCGGATGTTCGTCAGAAGCGATTCATGGAAGAATATTCGATGAGCGAAATTGATGCAGTTACAATCACCGAAAGCAGATATTTAGCTGATTATTTTGAGGAAGTGGCTGAACATACAGGAAATGCAAAGTCCGCTTCGAATATTGTGTTAAGTGAAGTGCTTCGAATTTTAAATGAACAAGCCATAGAGATTGGTGAATTCAGTATTTCTCCCGAACGACTTGCAGAATTGGTGAAACTTAAGGACGAGGACAAGATCAATTCTTCTGCCATGCAGGAAGTGTTTAACGCTATGTTAGACAATGAAAAATCGGCTGAAGAGTTAGCTAAAGAGATGAACTTAATTCAGGTTTCAGACAGTGGGTTTCTGGAACCAATTGTAGATGAAATCATTGCCAGCAATCCCGATGAAGTTCAACGCTTCAAAGATGGAAAAAAGCAACTAATGGGCTTTTTTGTTGGTCAGGCAATGAAAGCATCTAAAGGCAAAGCCAATCCAAAGTTGGTAACCGAAATGGTAAACAAGAAATTACAAGACTGATTCAGGTTAGGAATCAACACATCATGAAAACCACACATAAAGTACTTTTTATAGTATTAACCGGTATTCTGTTCAGTTGTAGCAGTAAACCTGAAATGAATACCGCATACATACAGGGAACAATAACTGTTGCCGATTCAGTAGATGCTTCGGGTGATTACTCCGGCATCGGAGTTCTAATCACTTACAGAGACAATGCTGAGTCCAAGTTAGATACTCTTTTTAATAAAACAACCAATCAGAGCGGAAAAATCAGCGGTAAAATAAAGTTTCCGAATCAGGGAGTATATCCGGTATTCTTTACCAGAAATAACACTCAGGTTGCAGTAAGTCAATTCCTTCTTGCAGATAATGACACCACTGTTTTTTCTGCGGAACTTCCTTCTTTTGGTCAAACGCTGGAAATAGAATCGCGGGAACAAAATGCGATGGATCAATTCAGCAGGATAAGCCGGGGATTTAATCGTGTTGCAGCTTATATAAGTGCCGGCGCTGTTGAAGATACACTGGTTGAACCGGAAGTGAGAAAATGGAGCAATCTATTTTGGGAAGTTTCGGAAAATCATCCGGGGACTTTGGCTGAAGATTTAGCCATGACAGAATCAGTCAGACTCCTTGAGATTATTGATAAAGAATTTATGATGGAAAGAATTGATCTGTCACTAACCCGTAACGAGCAGATGATTTTAACGGCTTCAAACTATGGGTTCAATCATATTTCATCTTCTGAGGGGATCCAAAATGGGATCAATTATTTGGATTCTTTACTTCAACTTGCTACCGATGAAGATATTAAAATTAATCTGAAGCAGAGAAAAGTGGAAGCATACTATGACAGTTCATTTATAGATGAAGCTCAGAAAAGTCTGGAGGATTTTGAAAAATCGTACAAAGACAATTCGAGGGCAATGGAATGGGCTAAAACCATTGGATACGATTTAGATTACTTAGCTCCGGGTTATCGAATTCCTGCATTTTCTTTTGTTACTCAGGCCGGAGATTCTGTGAATGCATCCACCTTAATGGGAAAACCTTACATTTTAGAAATCACTCCAGTAGCAAGCCGAATATATCAAAGTCAGTACGACAGGACAGTGGTTCTTCATCAGATCTATCAAAATTACGATTTAGAAATTTACACTATCCCGTTGGATAAAAGTGAAGTGACAGTGGACGCCTTTTTTGAGGACAGAGTAAAACATTGGAATGTAGCTGAGTTTGGTACTTTTGACATACAGAGGCTCATTGAGAAATTTAATGTAACGGATGTGCCTACAAGAATTTTAGTGGATCGACAGGGGAATATCGTTCGAAAGTATGTTACGACAGAATTTACGGATGTAATTCAGGGTATGAATACAATCATCAGCCAAACAAAAAGAGAAAGTTAATATGAGCAAACGACAATTTTTAATTGCCGGTAACTGGAAGATGAACGGTGGACCGTTTGAGGCGAATGAGATTCTCAAGGGGTTACAACAGGAAAAATCGGATTATAGCGATGAAGTGGATGTTTTGGTTTGTCCTCCGTTTGTATCGCTTGGAATGGCTGTGAAATATTTATACGATTCGGAAATTCAGGTTGGCGCACAGAATCTTCATTTTGAAAACAATGGTGCTTACACCGGAGAAATAAGTGCTTCCATGCTTGTGGAAAGTGGATGTAATTATGTGTTGATTGGCCATTCAGAACGCCGCCAGTATTTCGGGGAGACTGATGAAAAAGTGAATAAAAAAGTTCAGAAGGCTCTGGAAGAAAAAATAGCTCCTGTTATTTGTGTGGGAGAATCTTTAGAGCAGCGTAAGAATGATGAGCTTTTTGATGTGATAGCAGATCAGGTTTCTAAAGCTTTGCAAGATGTTTCAGCAGATGCTGTATTGGATACAGTAATTGCCTATGAACCAATTTGGGCAATCGGGACCGGAGAAACAGCTACACCTGAGCAAGCACAGGAAATGCATGCATTTATTCGAAGCGAAATTGAGAAATTGTACGATGGTGATATCGCTGAGGCTATCCGGATTTTGTACGGTGGAAGTATGAAACCGGGCAATGCTGAAGAATTATTATCTCAAAAAGATGTGGATGGAGGTTTGATCGGAGGTGCCAGTTTAAAACCCGAAAGCTTCGCAGAAATTATCTCCATCGCAGAGAAATTATCTTAGTATAACTTTATTTAGGGTCATCCTGAACTTGTTTCAGGATCTTTTTTAAGTTTTTGAGCTTTGTTTTAAGATCCCGAAATAAATTCGGGATGACCTGTTTAAAATTTTAATTGGTTGTTACAATTAACTCATCAATGAAAAAGAACGTCCTACTCATCGGCTCCGGAGGAAGAGAACACGCACTCGCCTGGGGAATATCAAAATCTTCAAAACTCGATCAACTTTTTGTAGCACCGGGAAATCCGGGTACTGAAAAATGTGGGACGAATATAGAATTAGACGTTTCTGATTTTGATGCCGTTTGGGATTTTATCCAAAAAGAAGAAATACATGTCACAGTAGTCGGACCTGAGCAACCTTTGGTAGATGGATTAGCTGATTTTCTGGAAGAGAGAAATCATGCAGTATTCGGACCCAAAAAACAAGCCGCAATGTTGGAGGGAAGCAAAGAGTTCGCAAAAGATTTTATGAAGCGCCACAATATTCCAACTGCAGCTTACGAAGTTTTCGATCAAACCAATTTTGATAAAGCTGCCGAATACATCACCGAAAAAAACAGCTATCCTGTAGTGTTAAAAGCGGACGGTTTAGCAGGAGGGAAGGGAGTTTTGATCCCCGAGAACGAGAAGGGTGCTTTAGAAGCTCTTGAAGAATTGAAAGTAGGATCACTTAGTGATGCAGCTTCTCGCTTGGTTATTGAAGAATTTATGGAAGGAGAAGAAGCTTCGGTATTCGCTATTTGCGACGGTGAAAGCTATAAAGTGATTGGCAATGCTCAGGACCATAAAAGAATCGGAGAGGGCGATACTGGACTGAATACTGGTGGAATGGGCGCTTATTCACCGGCACCATTGGTTACGGCAGAACTTCTTGAACGCGTTGAAAAAGAGATCATTGAACCCACAATTAATGGGATGAAAGCGGAAGGGAATCCTTATCAGGGAATTTTATACGTGGGATTGATGATCACCGAGGAAGGTCCTAAAGTGGTGGAATATAATTGCCGATTTGGAGATCCTGAATGTCAGGTAATTGTTCCTGCTATGCAATCGGATTTACTTGAAGTGATTATTGCTTGTACCAAAGGTGAATTATCTACAGTTACTATTGAGCTGGATAGTAAATACAGATGTGGGGTCGTGTTGGTTTCGGGAGGCTATCCGCAAGGATACCAAAAAGGCATGGAAATACATGGTTTGGAAGATGTGAACTCAGGACTGGTTTTTCATGCAGGAACCAAGACCCGGGATAACAAAATTGTGACTAATGGCGGCCGAGTTTTGAATATTGTCGGAGAGGGAGATACATTACAAGAGGCTGTAAATAATGCTTATGAAGAAGTTAATAAGGTTACTTTCGACAAAATTTTCTACAGAAGAGATATAGGAGCTAAGGGACTAAAACGCCTTGCATGAATCAGCTTGCTCTCATATCTATAATTATTACGTTTCTGACGATACCCGCATCTGCTCAGAAAACCAGGATTGATACACTATATACCGGGTTAAACAAAGCTACTTCATTTAGTGTAGCCAATGATGCAATTTATATTGTAGAAAGCGGAGCTCACCGAATTACTAAAACCGACTTGAACGGTAAAATTATCGAACAACACGGAAATAAAGGCGGTGGGAATTATCAATTTGATAAGCCACATTCTATCGCTACTTCCACCGGATTAAAAATTTATGTGTCTGACCCCGGAAATAATCGTATTCAGGTTTTCGATAAACGTTGGCAGTATCTCAGCTCTATAAAAAGTACTGATAATTTTGGGAGCCGTAGAGAAATAGAACCGACTTTCCTTTCAGTTAATAATCTGGGGGAAGTCATTTTTTATGATAGAAGAAATAAAAACTTCGGAAAGTACGATGAAGACGGCGCCTTTTTGGATAATATTCCCTTGCCGGATGAGGTAAAATCGGTGAATGGCCTGCAAATCAAAGATGATAAAATGTATATTCTGGATAAGAAGTCAGGCTATATTCACAGGCTATCGGGAAATGGGTTTTATGAGACTTTTTATGAGGCGGAAGATGTAGAAAGTTTTTTTTATGGAAGTAGGATGATTCGAATTGAAAAAAATGAAGTTTTTATTCTAAAAATGTCTCATAATATTTTAATTCATTTCCCTGAAAAAACTATACAGGCTATTGAATTGAATGGCGCAATATTCATTCTTACTGAAAATAAGTTGTTAAAAATTTCCGACTGATGAATTCGAAAAAAATTTTTGACTCAGCAATTCTATTCAGGGAAAAAGCTTTAGAAATTTTCGAATTTCAGAAACAAAACAATCCGGTTTATAGCAGATTCTGCAAAGCGCTTGGAATTTCGAATCCCGATTCAATCAAAGAAATCCCTTTGCTTCCCATTCAGGCTTTCAAAGAAAAAGAAGTGCTCACTATTGAAGAAAATTCAAAATTTAAAATTCAAAATTTAGAATTTTACAGCAGCGGCACTTCCGGTATGTCCCGAAGCAAGCATATAGTTACAGATCCTGAGATTTATCATCAATCCATAATCAAAGGGATGCAAGTGTTTCATAATTTGGATGATTTTGTGATCTGGGCATACACTCCGGGCTATGCGGATAATCCGAATTCATCACTTATTTACATGTTGGATTATTTGATTGCTTATCAAGATTCTACTCTAAGCAAATTTCTGAAATTAGGCGAGCCTTTGAATCAAAATGAAATTGATGAAGTAGTTCGCTCAGGAAAAAAGTTGATGCTTTTCGGTGCTGCTTTTGGGTTACTTGATCTGATCGAAATGAGTGATGTTGAATTACCTGAAGATTCTATCATCATAGAAACAGGGGGAATGAAGACTTTTCGTCGTGAGATGACAAAGGGAGAGCTCCATAATGCCTTAGCAGAAGGATTTGTTTTGTCGAAAGAAAACATTCATTCTGAATATGGAATGACGGAGCTATTGAGTCAGGCATACAGCACCGGCGATAACTGGTTTAAATGTGTTCCCTGGATGAATGTAAGTATTCGAAATCCGGAGAATCCGATGGAAGAAGTTCCGGAAGGTGAGGAAGGTTTGATCGGAATTATTGACCTTGCAAACATATATTCATGTTCTTTTATCTTAACCGGAGACAAAGGAGTTCAAAGGTCAGATGAAAAATTTCAGGTTTTAGGAAGATGGAACCTCGAAAACCTTAGAGGCTGTAATTTTTTAATAGATCAGGATTGATTAATGCTACAGAATCACGAAAGCACAAAACATAGGTCATGCTGAACTTGATTCAGCATCTGTGGAGGTAATAAATGTATTTCAAAGACCATATCGCTAAAGTATCCAAGGCGACCAAAGATTGGTTCCAACCGGATAATGCAGATCTGAAAAAAGCCATTGAACAAACAGTAGCTGAAAATTTGTTTAGCTTCGAGGATATCAAATTCCAAATCAGAGCGCTGAAGCAAAAAATAGATACGGGACAGGTAGAAGAGTGGGCAAGTCGTGCAGGACTAACCGATTCTAAAAATGCTATCGGAAAAAAAGTACTGTGCCTTCACGCAGGGAATCTTCCATTAGTTGGATTTCAGGATGCATTGGGAACTATTCTTTCCGGCGCTGACTATTTTGGAAAGCTTTCCCGAAAAGACCCTTATTTACTGAAAAGCTTTCTCCGTCATCTTCAGAATTACGATCTCGAGAATTCATTTACGTTTTCAACAGATTTAGAGAAGTTCGAAAATCTTAAAGCAGACAAAGTGTTATTTGCGGGATCGGAACAATCCGTAGAGCCCGTAAAAAAGAAGTTGTTCGATCTTAAAGCTGTTGATAAAAACACAAAATTTGTAATTCGTACTGCCAAATTTTCTATGGCCTATCTGGATAATGAAGATCCGGAAACGTTGAGAGATATGATAGAAGCTGTATTTCGGTATGGAGGAAAAGGGTGCAGATCAGTAGCTGTAATTGTGAGTCCGTTTCCGCTAAGCAAAGTAAAATGTCACTTTACAGATTATGTGGAAGAATTCTGGTTGAAAAATCCTCAGCATAAAAAGCCGAAAGAAAATTTAGCTTATCAATTCACATTCAATAAAGCAATAGAAAGAGATCAGGCCTGGCTGGATGATTTTTTAGTTCAGGAAACCGATGAAATCCCGGAAATGGAATTTACTTTAAACTGGGTGCAGGGAGATCATCAAAAACTGAAAGACTTGAAGAAACAGTTCGGGAAATCTGTTCAAACGGTGTACCGAACGGGAGAATCAATCGAAAGTTTAAAAACTGAATTTCTCAGTACCGCTCAAACTCCCGATTTGTGGTGGGAGCCGGATGGTAAAGATGTTCTACTCTCATTGAATGACTAAAAGCCTTATTCCTTACCCATATCTTGTTCTCAAAATCCCTATTTTTCAAGCTTAAAATAAATTTCCGAATTTAATTCATTCATGCAATACGATCATTCGTCCATAGAAACAAAATGGCAAAAATACTGGCTTGAAAATAAGACTTTCAAAACGCCTACAGACACTTCAAAACCTAAATTTTATGTACTGGATATGTTCCCATATCCAAGTGGAGCAGGGCTGCATGTAGGTCATCCGGAAGGCTACACTGCTACAGATATTGTTGCCAGATATAAGCGAATGAATGGATTTAATGTATTGCATCCAATGGGTTGGGATGCATTCGGATTACCGGCAGAACAATATGCTGTAAAAACAGGAACTCATCCAAGAATAACTACTGAGAAAAATGTAGAGAAATTCAGAGAGCAGCTACAGGCTATCGGATTTAGCTACGACTGGGACAGGGAAGTAAATACCACCGATCCAAATTATTTTAAATGGACACAATGGATTTTTCTAAAGCTGTTTGAAAAAGGATTAGCATACGAAGATGAAGTCGCTGTAAACTGGTGCCCTGAATTAGGGACTGTTCTCGCCAACGAAGAAGTAATTGATGGGAAAAGTGAAGTTGGTGGTCACCCGGTGGTTCGCAAACCGATGCGCCAATGGGTATTAAAAATCACTGAGTATGCAGAAGAATTACTGGAAGGATTAGAAGATCTGGATTGGTCTGAATCGCTCAAAGATATGCAGAGAAATTGGATCGGGAAGTCGATTGGTGCCGAAGTAGATTTTCAGATTGAAGGGCATGATGAAAAGCTCCGAGTATTTACTACCCGACCTGATACTATTTTTGGAGCTACTTATATGGTTATTGCTCCTGAACATCATTTAGTTGACGAGATTACAACTGATAATCAGAAAGATGCAGTTTCAGAGTATAAAGCTCAGGTTGAGCTTAAGTCAGATTTGGAACGCCAGGAACTCAACAAAGACAAAACAGGAGTTTTTACAGGTGCGTATGCCATAAATCCCGCAAATGGGGAAGAAATACCGGTTTGGATTGCGGATTATGTGTTGATCAGCTACGGAACCGGAGCCATTATGGCGGTTCCCGGTCAGGATGAAAGAGATTGGGAGTTCGCAGAGAAATATGACCTTCCGATTGTACGAACAGTTCAACCTGAAGAAGGATTTGATGGAAAAGCTTATACCGGAGAAGGACCTGCAATAAACAGCGATTTTTTAAATGGTCTTGAAATCAAAGAAGCCAAAGAAAAAATCATTGAGTTTCTCGAAGAAAAGAATGCAGGGAAGAAAGCGGTAAACTATAAGTTGCGCGACTGGTTATTTTCTCGTCAACGTTATTGGGGAGAACCATTTCCAATTATTCATGTGGACGGGGAAGCCAAAGCACTTCCTGAAAGCGAACTTCCTTTAGAACTTCCGGAAGTAGAGAAGTATGAACCAACAGGAACAGGGGAACCACCTTTGGCTAATGCTAAAGATTGGGTTGAAACCACTGATCCCGAAACCGGGAAAAAGGCATTGAGAGAAACCAATACGATGCCTCAATGGGCAGGTTCTTGCTGGTACTATTTACGATACATTTCTCCGGAATTTGATGGTGGACCGGTAGATCCTGATTATGAAAAATATTGGATGCCTGTCGATTTATATATTGGAGGAGCTGAACATGCCGTGTTACACTTATTGTATGCACGTTTCTGGCATAAAGTGCTGTATGATATCGGAGTAGTTTCTACCAAAGAACCATTTCAAAAATTAGTGAACCAAGGGATGATACTTGGTGAAATGGAATTCACTTCAAAAGATGGAAGAAAGCTTTCAGAGGATGAAGTAGAAAAAAAAGGAGAGGGTTTTGTAGAAAAATCTTCCGGTGAAAAGGTAGAAGCTCGAGCTCATAAAATGAGTAAAAGTCGGGGCAATGTAATTAATCCCGATCATGTGATAGAAAGATACGGGGCTGATTCGCTGCGGCTGTATGAAATGTTCATGGGACCTTTGGAGCAGGTAAAGCCATGGAGTACCAAGGGAGTAGAAGGAGTAAATCGCTTTTTAAATCGTGCATGGCGATTACTCATAGATGAAGAATCGGGAAAAATTGATTCTAAAGTAGTTGATTCAGAACCAGATAAGAAACAGCTTAAACCGCTTCATGAAGCAATTAAGAAAGTATCTGAAGATATCGAAGAACTTCGGTTTAATACCGCAATTTCTGCACTTATGATCTTCGTGAATGAAGCTAATGGTTGGGATAAGATTTCAAAGTCGGTAGCTGAATCATTCATAAAACTATTGTCACCTTTTGCTCCGCATTTAGCCGAAGAGATTTGGGCTTTGTTAGGTCATTCCGAATCTATCGCTTACGAGCCGTGGCCTGAATTCAAAGAAGAATATCTCAAAGAAGATTCAATTACCTATCCCGTTCAGGTGAATGGAAAAGTTCGGATTGATTTGGAAATACCTGCAGAAAAGGCAAAAGATAAAGAGTTCGTACTTGCGAAAGCTAAGGAGGACGAAAAAATAGCTGAGTATTTAAGTGGCTCAGAATTAATTAAAGAAATTTTTGTTCCGGGTAGAATCGTGAATTTGGTTATCAAACCTAATTGACATGTTATCACACAATAAGAGCTTAATTATTTTTGTTGATTGTCGATAACCGACGGTATATAATAGGTTATTGATCAATTCTATTCTATGCGGAAAATAAGGGTGCTTTTTATTGAAGATAATCCACTGGATGTAGAACTCCTTGTAAGGCATATCAAGAAGTCAGGTTTTGATATAGAGTACGAATCATTAGACTCACTATCAGAAGTTGAAAAATGTATCAGCAAAACCTCTTTTGATATCTGCATATGTGATTTTAAACTTCCGGGATTTTCAGGTCTTGATGCTCTTGATTTGATTAAAAAACAAGGCGTTGATTTACCGGTTATTCTTGCCTCAGGTACTATTCCGGACGAACAAGCAATTGATGCAGTTTTAGCAGGAGCAAAAGATTACGTACTGAAAGACAATCTTAAAAGATTGGTTCCTGCAATCAAAAGAGAGATAAATGCATTAAATCAGAGAAGAGAGAAAAAGAAAAGCGACCGTTTCCTTGAGGCTGTTTTTAATAGTTCGGTAGGAATAAGAATTTCAGATAAAAACCGGACGATCATAAAAGCTAACGAGGCTTACTGCGAAATGATGGGGTATTCCTGTGACGAGCTGATTGGCAAAAATATAGATGATATCATCCCAAAAAGCAGGCAAAAAGAAGACAGGAAGTGGTATCAGGATTTTATAAAAGAATCGTTAAAGACCGGTAAATCTTATTCGGGAACTTATCGGGATACCAGAAAAGACGGTTCTTTTATTGATGTGATGGTAAAGTCCAACGTTATTGAAGAGGATAATGATGTTTTTGTTGTTACTACCGTTCAGGACGTAAGCGAAGTATTTAAATATAAAACTCTGTTCGAAGAAAGTGCCAAGATAGCACGTTTAGGTGGCTGGGAAAGAGATATAGCAACCGGGAAGGAAGTTTGGACAAAAGAGATTTATGAAATTTATGGCTTAGACGAGGATGAATTTGATCCGGGGCAGGAAAGTGATAAACAATTTCATACTAAAGAAGCCTGGGAACTCCTTCAAAAAAGTTTAAAAGAAGCTGAAGAAGATGGAACCCCGTTTGATATAGAAGTAGAAATTATAGATTCAGAAGGCAATCATAAATGGTGCAGGGGAACGGGTAATTCGGTATTTGAAGATGGAAAAGTAGTTAAGCTGATAGGCTCTTTTCAGGATATTTCTGAGAGAAAAGCAAGAGAGGAGGAGTTAAAGCGAAGTCAGGAAAAGTATAAGTTCTTATTTAGCAGAAGTCCTAACCCAATGGTCATTTTTGATTTTGAGAGCGACCGGATTTTGGATGTGAATGAATCAGCTTTGAGTTCTTATGGATACTCTAAAGAAGAGTTTCTCGGGATGAAAGCCATCGATTTGAGACCTGAAAAATACAGGCAATGGTACAAAGATAATTCAGCCGATTTTGATCTTGATTCAGATGAAATCAGATATTTTCCTAAAGTAGTACACAAAAAGGCTAATGGCGAAGAAATTTTAGTAGATGTGTATTCTCGTCATACAAAGTTTGGCGATAAACAAGCCACTATAGCTGTATTCAATGATATCACAGAAAAGAGCAAAAGTGAAGAGGAATTAGTACGGACTATAAATCTGCTCAAGGCACTAATAAAAAATGCTCCAATAGGGTTGATAACTGTAGATCGTGATGGAAATGTAGAAGAGCTCTGGAATCCAAAGGCTGAGGAGATTTTTGGTTGGAAAAAGGAAGAAGTTTTGGGCAAAAGATTGCCTTATGTGCCAGATGAAAAGCTTGGAGAGTTTAAAGAGAATCTGAGAAAAGGGTTTGAGGAAAAGCAATCTTTTATTACAGAGTTAAAGAGAGTAAGAAAAAACGGCGAGATTGTGTATCTGAAAGAATTTGTAGCTCCCTTAATTCAGGATGATGGAAGTGTAACCAAATTGATGATGCTTTCTGAAGACGTTACCGAAAGAAAAATGGTAGAAAATGCTTTAGTGGGAAGCGAGCAGAAATACAGAAATTTAGTAGAAGCTTCACATGATTTGGTCTGGAGAATTGATGTGGAAGGAAACTTCAATTTCATCAATAGTGCAAGTAACGCCATTTTAGGATACTCACCGGCCGAATTAGTAGGAAAGCCTTTTCTTCCGCTCATAAAACCGGATAAAGCAGATGATACTCTTCAAATACATCAGGATGTAATACAAGGCTCAGTATTTGAAAGTTTTCCGCTTGAAATGGTGACAAAAGATGGAGGAGTGAGATATTTAACGGGTACAGCTTATCCAATGAGAGACGAAAATGGCAAAATTGTTGGATGTTCAGGAACTGCTACTGATGTTACTCACCTTACGGAATATCAAAAACAACTGGAGGAATCATTAGCAGAAAAAGAAGTGCTAATCAAAGAAATTCATCACAGGGTAAAGAATAACTTAGCGGTTATTTCAGGATTATTTGTACTTCAATCTATGCATGTGGAAGACGAGTCTACACTATCTATCCTAAAAGAGAGCCAATCCAGAATAAAGTCGATAGCCAAGATTCACGAAAAACTTTACCAAAATGATATTTTCAGTAGTATCGAAATCAAAAGTTATCTTGAGAATTTAACGGAGGATATTAGTCAGACCCATCAAAGAGACGATAAAGAAATAGACATTCAAATCGAGGGAGATGAGCTTAGTTTGAATGTAAATCAAGCCGTTCCTTTTGGAATTTTAGCCAATGAGCTTCTAATAAATGCGTTTAAATATGCATTCAGAAATAAAGAAAAAGGAACGATTAAACTATTACTGAAAGAAAAAAAAGATCAAATATTTTTCTCTGTTTCAGATGATGGAGAGGGACTTCCGAAAGATTTTAATCCAAAAGAATTAAAATCTTTGGGGATAACATTGGTACAAACACTGGCTGATCAGTTAGATGCTACATTCAGCTGGGATTCAAAGAAAGGCAAGGGGGCAACTTTTAAGATCGAATTCAAGCCGGAAAAAATCGTGAAAGCTACCTGGATACAAAAAAAGCCCGGCACACTATCATACCGGGACTTTAAAACCAGTTAGTTCAACTCCGGAATTTACCGATCTTCGACCGGAGTCCAATCCAGATTTTTCTCACCTACATAAAGTGCTCTTGGACGAATTAAACGGTTATTAGCAGCTTGTTCCATAACATGTCCTGTCCAACCGGAAACTCTACTCATGGTAAAAATACAAGTATATAAATCAGGCTGAATTCCAATGGAGTAATATACAGTAGCCGAAAAGAAATCAACATTCGGATCAATTCCCTTTTCGTCTTTCATGGTGTTCAGCATGTCCATGCTCCACTCATATAACTTTTCATGACCTGTTTCTTCAGAAAGAGCTTTTGCCATTTTTTGTAAATGATAGCCTCTCGGGTCAAATACTTTATATACCCGGTGACCAAAGCCCATCATCTTTTCTTTCTTTTCTAATTTTGCTTTGGTAAATGCAACAGCGTCTGCATCTTCTCCCTGCTCCGAAAGTTCCAAAAGTGTATTCATTACAGCAGTATTAGCACCGCCGTGAAGAGGTCCTTTCAAGGCTCCAATTGCACCGGTAACTGCAGAATACAGATCAGATTGAGTAGCAGTAATTGTTCTTGCTGTAAATGTAGATGCATTCATTCCATGCTCGGCATGAAGAATCAAACATAAATCCATGGTCTTTTCAGCCTGCTTTCCGGGCTTTTCTCCATTCAGCATATACAAAAAGTTGAAAGCTGTACTTCCTTCTTTAAGCGGAGAAACAATTTCTTTCCCGTTTCTGACTCTGTCGAATGCTGCAATGATGGATGGAATCTGAGCTGTAACTGAAATTGCCTGATCCATAAAAAGATCTTCATCATGTTTTCCGAAAGTAGCGTCGCTATCGGCTAGCATAGAAACCGCAGTTCTCAGAACAGCCATGGGCTCAGCTTCTTTATTCGTGCTTTTGATATAATCTAACACCGGTTGCGGAAGCTCTCTGTGATCAATGAGTTGCTGTTTGAGCTTTTCAAGTTCAGAAGCGTTTGGTAGTCTGTCGTTCCAAAGCAGGAAACATACCTCTTCGAAAGTAGCATTTTCAGCTAAAGTATCAATGTGATAACCGCTGTAAATGAGATCGCCAACTTGACCATCGATGAAACTTTTAGTGGTTGAAAAAGCAACAATTCCATCCAGACCTCTGTTGATGTGTGGATATTGTTGTTCGTCAAAACCAGTGTGTAAATCAGAAGACATTCGATCTCCAAATTTTGTGTTAATAAATTCTGTGATGTCTCGCCGCCAGGCTTATTTTAATAACCCGAAAATTTGTTGCAGCGTTTAAATTCGAAAAGAAATATGTTATTCCGAAAGAGCCTTAAAAATAGGATTATCTCATCAAAAATTTAAATCTAATTTACCTTTTTTTAATCGCTGATAGCGCTTTTTTGAGAACGTAACATGAAAAGCTTAGTAGCGTACGTTTACTTGACATACAAAACTAACTTTTACTATGAATTATTCATTTGATGTACTTGGAGGTATTCATTTTGGTTCTGCAATCTTAGCCATGATAACTGGAATGGTTATCATTTTTCTAAAAAAGGGTACAAATCTTCACATTAAAATTGGATATACCTATGCGATAAGCATGCTTATCCTGAATGTCACCGCCCTTATGATTTACGATTTATTTGGAGGATTTGGACCCTTTCATGTGTTTGCTGTCATAAGTCTCGCAACTTTAATCGCAGGATTAATTCCGGCTTACCTAAAAAAACCGGAAGGCAAGTGGCTTGAAATGCACTATGAATTCATGAACTGGTCAGTAGTTGGATTGTATGCAGCCTTTTGGTCAGAAACATTTACACGATTTTTTGCTTTTCAGGGCTTTTGGATAGTTGTTGGAGTAGCAACAGCAGTTACAGTTTTTGTCGGGGCTATTTTTATAAAGAAAAAGAAAAGCAAAATCCTCTCCCGGTTTTCCCACTTTTCTAAACAAGAATCTTAAATTTCGGATTTAGCTTCTTCCCAAAGCTCATCCATTTCTTCAAGAGTAGCCTCTTTTAAAGGTTTATTTTTTTTCTTGAGCTCTTTTTCAATGTATCGAAATCGTTGCTCGAATTTTGAATTGGTCTGGCGAAGGCTATCTTCAGCAACCAAATTGAAATAGCGTGCTACATTAACCATCGAAAAAAGCACATCCCCGAATTCTTCAGAAGAGGCATTCACATCTTTTGCTGTGAGTGCCTCTTTAAATTCTTCCAGTTCTTCTTCGAGCTTTTCCCATGCGAGTTTCCATTCCGGCCAGTCGAACCCAACATTAGCTGCTTTTTCCTGCATTCGTTGTGCTCTGATTAGAGCAGGGAGGTGAGCTGGAAGTCCATCTAAGGTAGATTTTTTTCCTTCTTTCAGCTTGATATTTTCCCAATTCTCGGCAACCTGTTCTTCATCAGAAACAGATTGTTCACCAAAAACATGAGGATGACGACGAATCAATTTATCCATCAGCGTGTAAATCACATCTCCGATTTCAAACGTCTGTGTTTCGCTGGCAATGTTGCTGTGAAAAACAACGTGAAGTAAAAGATCACCAAGCTCTTTCTCGAACTCATCAAAATCGTTGTTATCCAAAGCTTCAAGTGCTTCGTAAGCTTCTTCAATCAAATTATCCTTTATAGAGTGATGGGTTTGTTTGCGATCCCAGGGACACTCTTTTCGAAGAATTGAAACTAACTCTACAAGGTCTTCAAACTTTCTGCTCGGCTGCATTCGAATTGTGAATTAAAAATTTTGAATTAGTAATTAAAGCTACCCAATTCAAAATCCAAAATTCGTAATTAATTCACGTTTTTCTCTTTTTCTTTTTTGCAGCCGGAAACAGAATGTTATTCAGAATTAATCGGTATCCCGGGCTATTTGGATGTAAGTCTAAGTCAGTTGGAGGGTCGTTTACACGATGAGTGTAGTCTTCAGGATCATGCCCTGCATAAAACGTCCAGGTACCCTGACCATAACTGCTGTGAATATATTTCACCTGCTCTCTGCCCGGTGATTCAGCTAATATAACCACAGAAGATTTTACTTTTTCTTTTCTGAAGGCAGTGGTTTGTCCGTAAAATCCCTTTACTGAACTCACGTGGTTTTGCGTTAACATGGTTGGAACAGGATCCCATTTTGCAGAAAAATCAAACAGTGTAAAGAAATCCAGAGACTGGTCAACTTCCCGAATCTGTACGGGCACATCTATATCTGCATGCTCATATTGATAAGGATCAATAATAATATTGAAATCATCGAACGCTAATGTTTTGGAGAAATCCAATTGTTCTTGTGCATTGGGATCAATGGCATCTCCATCAAATTGCGAAGGAGCAATATCAACCCCTTCGGCAGCCAATGCAATGTCAAAAGTATCAGTGCCCGAACACATCGCAAATAAGAATCCACCGCCACCAACATACTCTTTGATTTCTCTGGCAACTGCTTTTTTTTGTTCGCTGACTTTATCATATCCAAGTTCTTTTGCCATAGCTTCCATCTGACGAACCTGAGCGATATACCAGGGCATATTTCTGTAATTCGCCCAAAACTTTCCGTACTGTCCGGTAAAATCTTCATGGTGAAGATGAAGCCAGTCATATTCGTCCAGTTTTCCTTCCAGAACCTCAATGTCCCAAATTTTATCATACTCAACTTCAGCGTAGGTTAAGGCAAGAGTAACTGCGTCATCCCAGGGAAGTGCTTGGTCAGGAGTGTAAACGGCAATTTTAGGTGCTTTTTCAAGATTTACAACTGAAGTATTCGAGCCCGGACGTTCCACATCCTGTATGATAGAGGCAGCTTTTCCGGAGCTGACTGTTTCCAGACTTACATTTCTTAATCTGCTCTTTCTGATAATATCATTATCTACCGTAGCTAAGAAACTTCCGCCTCTGTAATTCAACAACCATTTTACCGGATATCCATCGGTTACCTGATTAAAGACAACTCCGTAAGCTTTCAAGTGATTGGTTTGGGATTCATCCATTGGAATCAGCACTTGTTGTTGCGCCTGTACAAAAGCCGCAAAAAAAGTTAGAAAACCAAATAATGTTATTTGTTTAATCATGTCAGATATTATTTTCTATAAGTGATTTTAGCTGGTTTCTTGCAAACGGTGCATAGAAGCCTTGTGGAAATTCGAGGATTAAATCTTCAAAATATTGTTCCACTTTCGATTTTGTAATCTTTACTTCAGGCTCATAGTTCGGATCGTTTAAATCTTTTTGATATGTATCCAAAGCAAATTTAGCCCGTTGCCACATCAAATGTTCTTTTTTGGAAGTAAAGCTATTTGATGACAAAAACTGTTCACTTAAATCCAGTACCAACGTTTCGGGAACCGACGGATTTTTAGCGATCAACAGCAGTGCGTTGTCATGCAATGGCGTAGCATCAGAGTTATCAATAAAAGCGAGTAATTTTTCACCGGAAGTTTTTTCATTACCAACTTTAGAATCAAAAATTGCATCTGCAAACGGGTCTAAAATTTTACCGGTTGAATCGCTGTTCAGACCTTCCTGAATCCATAATCTGAGCTCCAAAGCATCATTGGCATAATATGAAGTATTTTGCCTTCCAAGGGATTTCAGTTGAATGGTAGCAAATTCATAATCTCCATTAAAGAAATCTCCTAAAGCTAAAAAGTATCTCGTTTTTTCTGCGAGCTCGCCAATTCCCGCCAATTTGTTACTTTTTGTGAGCGCGATACGAGCTTCAGTAAATTGCTTTTCTGCCAAATGAATTCTTCCCTCCAGATAAAACTCCTGAGCTGTTTCTTCATCCGGAGTTAAGGTGTTCAGCTTTCTGAGTACAGTTTTTGCTTCAGCCAGATCGTGATTGAAGTCTAATACTATTTCTGATTTCAGAACTAATACTCTTTGTAAATGCCGGTATGCTATTCCCGAATCAATGATAAGATTAAGTTGTTCGAGGGCTTTAGAAAAGAGAGAATCCTTTTGATTATGGAAATCGATGTCGAAATCATCTAATTGTTTAGCCCATTCGCTGTACACTTTTGCGAGCTCCTCTCTGCTTTGTAAAGCAACATTTCCCTGAGCATTTTCTATGTAATATTCAAAGGCGCTTACAGCCAGCTCAAATTCTTTGTTATAACGCAAACTTCTACCCAATTGGAACAGTGAGTAATTGAAATTTCTGGTGGATTCCTCAAAAGCAGTAGCAGAAGCGAGAGCACGTCTATACAATTTATTTTCCTGAAGTAACCAAACCTGAAACCGAAACAGGGTGTTGTAAGCCTGATTGGTTACCGACATTTCCTGTAGTTTATCGTCAATTTCCAGAATGGTTACATCATTAAGCAAAGGATCGTTATAACGAAGCAGCATTCTTTGAATATTCGAAATCTGATCGGGTTGAGCGGTTAACCAGGATATCCATTCTTCTACAGCGCCTTCATAATTACCGGATTGCAGCAAAGTGGTGGAGATATCGTTAAAAAATAATTGTGAATTATTAAATTGAATTCGTGCGTCTCTAAGAACCTTAACCGCTTTAGTATATTCTCCCATTTCAGACATCACATTTGATGTGCTGATGTACAGCTGCAAATTTCTGGGGAATTGCTCTAAATTTGAATTCCAGATATCATAAGCCTTTGCAGTATCATTTTTAAAGTGATAGAGTTGTGCTTCCAACACTTTTGCCTGAGCCGAGTAATTGGAAGAATTGAGAACGCCATCAACTGCTTCTAAGCCTTCATCATATTGCTTAAGCTGGATAAAACATTCGATGTATCGTTCAAAGAAGAAGTACTCATTCGGATTCTCAGCTACCATTTTTTTAAATAGCGGGAGAGCTTGTTCGTACTTTTGTTGTTGTACAAATCTATTTGCGATTTGAAATTCATTTCCGATCTGAGCAAGCGCAGAATTTCCGGCAAAGATCAGAATCCAGGTAATTAAAATACTCTTCAAATAAATTGTTTTCGAATTAATCATTGTGTAAAACTGCCGGAAAATGTTCAGTTAACTCATAATATAATCTGTTTAAAGGTAGTCCAACCACGTTGTAAAAATCTCCGTTTATTTTTTTCACAAATGTAGCTCCCAAATCATCCTGTATTCCATAACTACCGGCTTTATCAAAAGGTTTTTCAGTTTTAATGTAATGATGAATCTGAGACTCACTTAACTTACTGAAATAAACCTCAGTTTCTTCGTAAAATTGTATTTCAGTTGTTATCTGCTTGTCATCATCAGTTTGTAGCAGTGAAACCCCTGTAAAAACGGAATGTTTGTTATCACTTAGTGAAGTCAGCATATCAAAAGCTTCTTCTGAATTCTGAGGTTTTCCTAAAATTTTATCTTCAAAAACCACGATAGTGTCGGAGCCAAGTATCAGCGAATCATTAAAATTCTGAGCTACATCTTTTGCTTTTTGGTAAGCGAGATCCTGCACAATTTCCGAAGGTTTATTTTTTTCTGAATATTCTTCTACCGAACTGGGGAAAACATCAAATGTGAGCTTGAGTTGTTCCAGTAGTTTTTTCCTTCTGGGACTTTGTGAAGCCAATACAATATTCATGCAGTATCTACCTTTGCAGTTTCAGGATAATTAAATAACTTCAGGTTCCGTTTCAAACTTCGAAAACGTTAAGGTTTATAAAAATTCATGGCAAAGCAGAATCGCAAAAGTAATAACAACGCCCCGATGTTTTTCAATTCATTTAATTACAAACTTATAGGTTTGTCAATTTTATTGATTATAACCGGGTTCACTGCTATGTATTTGGAAAATGAAGTGCAGGGTTTTATATCACTTTATATTTCTCCAATCTTAATTATGGCAGGTTATGTGATAGTGATATTTGCCATTCTGAAACACAAAAGAGGTGATCAGGAAGAATCTGAGCAAGCTTCTTAATTTGACGCACCGGCACGTAAATATCTTCTTTCTCTTTTTTCTGATTACTGTATTCATTGTTGCCGGTGATGCTACAGATCATATACGCATAGGAATTGCCTTAATTCTGGCCGTTATATTCGGCATTACCGCTTTTTTGTTGAACTGGCTAACCTATGATGGCGCACAATCCGCAGGAATTTTCGGTACAATAGCCTATGGAATCGGGAATTGGCCGGTAGCATTAACAGTGCTTTTCTTTTTTATTTCGGGATCGTTGGTTTCGAAAGATGTAGCTGCAACAGAAAACAGTTTTGCAATCAAATTTCGGAGAGATGGAAAACAAGTTTGGGCAAATGGTTTTTGGCTATGTCTATGGGTTTTGATTTGGTTCGTTTCCGGAGTACAAGCATTCATGTTTGCAGCAGTAGCAAGTATAGCCACTGCAACCGCTGATACCTGGGCGACAGAACTGGGGAGCAAATCGAAAAACAAAACCTATCTGATCACAGACTTCAGTAAGACCAGCGCCGGCACTGATGGAGGTGTGAGCTTTCAGGGAAGTATTGCAGCGTTAATAGGCTCATTATTAATCGGAATAATTTTATGGCTATCGCTGAATGAAGTAAAGCTTGTAAATCTGATCGTTATTTCTTCAGCCGGTTTTTTAGGGTGTTTTGTTGATTCTTTTTTAGGAGCCAAACTTCAGGGAAAATCTTTCCGCGCCTGGATTTTGTCAAACAATGAAAACGGAACCCTGACAGTTAGCAATAATATTGTAAATTGGTTGTCAACCGGAACAGCATCATTAATTGTACTAACAATAACTCTAATCATCTGATATGAAGTGGTATAAAAAATTACATTGGCAAATAATCATTGGTCTTATTGCAGGACTATTGTGGGGGCTTATATCTGCTTTGGCAGGATTTAATGAGTTCACACTGGATTTTATTAAGCCATTTGGTACCATTTTCATTACGCTTTTAAAACTGATTGCTGTTCCATTGGTTTTAGCTTCATTAGTTGCAGGTGTAACCAGTTTAAACGACACCGCTTCTTTATCCCGGATGGGAGGTAAAACGGTAATGGTTTATATAGTTACTACTGTTTGTGCCATTACTATCGGACTTACAGCTGTTAATCTCATAAAACCCGGAAAAGCACTTCCGGAACAGACAAAGATAGAACTTCAGGAAACGTATCAGGATAATGTAGGTGAACGGGAAGAGGGGGCATTAAAAGTAAAAGAGCGACGCCCGTTAGACTTTATTGTGGGAATTGTCCCTGATAACTTCTTCAAATCAGCCAGTGAGAATGCCAATATGCTTCAGGTTGTTTTTGTAGCCATTTTGCTTGGGTTGGGAATGATAAAAGTTGGGGGAGATAAGGCCGAAGTTTTAGTTAATGTATTTGAGTCGCTAAATGATGTGATTATCAAAATTGTGGATCTCATCATGAAAACCGCTCCATATGGAGTTTTTGCTCTTATGGCGGCGTTGATTGTGGATTTGGCGGGAGATGATCTCAGTAAAGCATTAGGACTTCTTCAGGCGCTTGGTTGGTACTGTTTAACAGTCGTTATTGCACTCATTCTTCATGTATTTCTTGTTTATGCGTCCTTATTTCGTTTTTCAAGCAAAATGAAATTGAGAGATTTTTTTAAAGCAATACAACCGGCTATGCTGCTTGGATTTAGTACCAGTTCAAGTTCAGCTACTTTACCGGTGACGATGGAACGAGTAGAAAATAATCTTGGAGTAGATGAAGAAGTGTCCAGTTTTGTACTCCCTATCGGTGCGACAATTAATATGGATGGAACCAGTTTATATCAGGCGGTAGCAGCAGTATTTATTGCTCAGGCATTGGGTATGGATTTGACGATTGCTCAACAGCTCACCATTGTTTTAACAGCAACATTAGCCTCGATTGGTGCTGCCGGAGTTCCGGGAGCAGGGATTGTAATGTTAGTGGTTGTATTGCAGGCAATCGAAGTTCCAGTGGAAGGAATAGCGTTGATATTAGGAGTAGATCGAATTTTAGATATGTGCCGAACAACGGTAAATATTACCGGAGATGCCGCTGTAGCCCTCACAGTAGCTTCTTCAGAGGACAAACTTCACACGCCAAACCTTGATGATTAATGCATAAAAAACTTCAAATTTAATATGCCTTTTTCATGATAATTGGTTTAATTAAAGAGAGCGTTCATTAAGTGAATTGCCTATGGCGGAATCGCTACTATACAAAGCACTTTTAAGAAAACTACATATCGCCCTGATTTTAATTGTTACTTCATTCGCAAGTAACATTATTGCACAATCTCTTCTGATTCCGGGAGACATGACGTTTGTTAGTGTAAACTCTACTAACGATACCTTTGAGTTTGTACCACTAATTCCTCTTGAAAAAGGAACCACTTTTTTTATTTCAAGCGGACAATGGCAGAATGATGTTTCTGATACAGAAAATGGAAATATTATCAAGTTAGTAAGTAATGGAACTATAGAATCCGGTACGCCGATACTTGTTGGGTCAGATCTTGCAAATGGTTTTGAAGTCACGGGAGATATTGAGCTTTCTTCAAAATCGGAACAACTTTTTATATATCAGGAAGATCTTGAGAATAAAAGAGTGATTGCAGGAATCGGGTGGGGTGATAAAAAGGGATGGATAGACCGGACTTTTTTCGGGTCGGGAATCCCCGGAATTTTTAAAGATTATCCGAACTCTTTTGTTCGCTTAGGCAACGACGATAATTATCAGTACTTCGTAAGAAATGGCGTTAGTGGTACTCAAAAAATGCTGAATCAATTTGTTTCAAATCCCGCCTACTGGAGAGGGAGTAGTGACAAAGTATTTTCGCATTTGGGAACATCTTTTAAAGTTTTAAACGCCCCGGTAATTTTATTTGATGAAGCAGTTACCGCTGTAAATGAGGACAAAAAGTCTGCAATCTTAAATGTAGCTATATACGAGCACGACGGTTCTAAATTAACTGTTGATGTAGTATTCGACTCCTTATACAGTTCTGTGTCCAGAAGTGAATTGGCTGGATTCAGATCCCAGAAAATTAACTTTACAGGGTTAATTGGGGATGCCGTGTATGAAGTAGAAATTCCACTTTCAGATGATGATATCTTCGAAGGAAATGAAACAGCTATTTTTAATTTAGAAAACTTGAGTAAAGGACAGGCCGGAGATTTTATCTCGAACACGTTGTTCATCAATGACAATGAAATACCTGAGTTAAAAATCGAAATTTCCGAGTTTTCAGATGAGTCTGTTTTACTTTTGCACAATCTGGAAAGATCTTATGTAAATCTTACTAACTGGGAAATTGAAAAGGGTGATAAGTCATATATTTTCCCAAAAGGAGTGGGTTTAGAAGTAGGACAAACCTTCATTCTTGTTTCTGAAGATTACCCGTTTGCTATTACAGAAAACACTATACAGTTAGATGACAAACAATCGGAGTTATTAAGTTCTTTCGGTACTTTTAATCTCAATAACGAAAAGAGTCAAAAAGTCGCTCAATATGCATGGAAAGAAAAACCGGATAATTCCTCTTCTTTTGCATCCGGACCTGATCAACTATCGACTTCAAATCAGGATGTTTCTGGCACACAGTCATCTCAGGATGTAGTTAATCAAAATACTTCGGTATCAGCGGTTCCGGGTTGGAAAACGATATCGAAAAAGCATCTTGACGAAACTAATTTCAGCGATATTGATGCTTATTACTGGAGCGAAAAAGAGGGGCGTTTTCTTTCAAATGCTGAGAATTCATCTGCAAATGAGAACGAAATACTTGTAGCGTACTTCAATAGCGAAGCAGCACAGAAATTAGCAGACTTTAAAAAGAATAAAGAGATTCCGAATTTAGCTGAGAAAGTTCAGTTCTCTGTCTCAGCAACGGATCTAAATGAAGATGGCTTGATTAACGCTAATGAGGGTTTCTCTCTGCTTTCTAACTCCACCGGAAAAACAATATTAGTGCAGGGATTGGAAAAGGCTTTGAAATCTGAGCTTGATCTCGGAAGCTCGGTTCATTTCTTTAAAAGCAATTCTGATTTTTCAGGATTAAGAAAAGTTGAACATTCAGAATTGGTATTACCCGGATCTCTTTTATGGGTTAAGTTTAACGAACCTTTAGAAGAAAAGAATGTAGAGCTTGATGTATCTGAATTGATAACTAATTATCAGGAAGAAGAAACCGCAGAGTTCGATTCGTTCATAAATTTTGTTATAAGCGGTGAGGGGCATGAAAATACAGCCCGACTTAATTTTGTATCAGATGATGAGAACATAAAGTTGTCTCTTGACCCGTCTGCAGTCGAAGAATTGTATCTTTCTGAGTTTAAAGGTATTGCTTTCAATTACACTTTGTCTGAGAACCATTACTCAGAATTTACGGTAGATTTTTCTTCGCCAAATACTATAATTCTTCCGGTAAGTTTGTTATCAGACAAGAATGGGGAATATGAGATTACGATAAAAGACTGGAATAATATTCCAGATGACTGGGTAATCAAATTTGAAGATCAGAAAGAGGGAACAATCAATACGATTGATGAAAACTGGTCGTACAAGTTAGAATATTACGGCATCGTATCCGATGAATCTGATGATATAGAATTTCCACTTATTGAAGATCGGTTCAAATTTCATATTGTTCATAAGTCTCAATTGGAAGAAACTGAAGAAGAAATTCCTCAGGATATTGAACTTCATCAGAATTATCCTAATCCTTTTAACCCCGCTACATCCATAGGATTTTATCTGCCTGAAGAGAATAAAGTTAAGTTATCTGTTTTCAATATTGTGGGGCAACCCATTGCTGTTCTGTTTGAAGGAACGAAATCAAGCGGAGAACATATTATTGAATGGGATGCATCAGACATGCCAAGTGGGATGTATATTTACCAGCTTGAAGTGGGCACAAAAATTATGACAAGGAAAATGACCCTCGTCAAGTAAATGACTACAATTTTTAATCAAAAAACTATTTATCTCCATTAACAAATGGTAACAAAAAATATTCAAGGCATCGAAGTTCCCGAAATCGGTCTTGGTACTTTTAAACTCATCGGGAAAGAATGTGAACAGGTAGTAAAACAAGCACTAAATTTAGGGTACAGGCATATTGATACTGCCCAAGTGTACAAAAATGAGAGAGAGATTGGTGCGGCGATCAATGCTGCTCATATAAAAAGAGAAGAGCTTTTCATCACTACAAAAATCTGGAATACCAATATGGAGCCGGATGATGTTATCAAATCAACGGAGCGATCGTTACAGGATTTAGATATCCCTTATCTTGATTTGTTGTTAATTCATTGGCCAAATCCCGATGTAGACATTGAAAAAGCGATTGAGGCGATGTTATCTATTCGTGATCAGGGAAAAGCGCTGAATATCGGTGTGAGTAATTTCCCTATGAAGCATCTTAAGGAAGTCAATGATGAGCTTGCAGCTCCGATATTTTGCAATCAGGTAGAATATCATGCCTTGCTTGGTCAATTTGATTTGTTGGATTATGCCGCAGAGAATGACCTTATGGTAACGGCTTACAGTCCGCTTGGGCAAGGTAGCGTCTTAGAGAATGAACTGATTCAGGAGCTTGCTGAAAAGTATGGAAAAACTCCAGCCCAGATAGCACTTCGTTGGTTAATCGAACAGGAGAAAGTAGTAGTAATTCCGAAAGCTTCAAGTAAAGAGCATTTGGAGCAGAATATGGACATCTACGATTTTGTTTTGGAAGATGATGATTTCTACGCAATAGATGATCTTCCCAAAGATAACAGAATGGTCAATCCGGATTTTGCTCCCGATTGGGACGCTGTTTGATCATCAGGAATATCCAAATCTACCTTGTGCCACTATTTCGCCTCGCTGGTTTTCAAGTTGATGTAAGGTAGTGTCGGACCCAGGCGATCTGGTTTTGGAAAGTATGATGTCTCCCTGAACAGCTTCTCGTGAAAAAATAATGTCTACATTTTTTATCCTTGAAAGCTGTCCTTCGTTCAGAGGTTCTTCCATCCATTCCAAAAACCGAACATTATTGACATGAAGGTTCATGTCCAAGTCAGAACGGCGAACTTTAACTTCCACTTCAGCGTCAGCGGTTTCTATTTTTGGGATTTTATCTGAACGTACTTCAAGAACATGTTCAATATCGGCAAGTCTGATATCCAGAATCTCCTGAGGCATTCTCGAAGGGCGTCGGGTTTTCATGTTAATCATCATCCAGTAACTGAGACATACGATTATCTCTTCGCCGTCTGAATTTAATACCCGGTAATTTCTGTAAGCTCGAAGAGCATCTCCGGCTGCCGGCCAGGTTTCTACAGTGATATTTTCCCTCCATTCAGGATATCTATTCACTTTTATATCCATGCGGTGTAAAACCCAGGTTAATCCCTGTTCCTGAAGATGGGTGATGTCAAAATTGAGCTCCAAAGCATGATTTCCGGCAATCTCCTGGAAAATACCACATACAGCCGGAATGGTAATCTTACCATTATTACCGACTTCATTGGCTCTAACTTTATAGTCTTCTCGAAATAATTTTGTAGTGTCCATGGGCTGAATTTGTAACGCAACTTAAAAAATTTGAACTACAGTTCCCTGATTTAAAAAAGAATAGTACCTTTACAGTATGTTGACTAAAAGAATTATTCCCTGCCTTGATATCAAGGACGGCAGGACGGTTAAAGGTGTAAATTTTGAGGGACTAAGAGATGCCGGTGATCCGGTGGAGCTTGCCAAAAGGTATTCTGAAGAAGGAGCTGATGAACTGGTATTTTTGGATATCACGGCTACTTTGGAGAAAAGGAAAACACTCATCGAATTAGTAAAGAGAATTGCGAATGAGATTTACATTCCTTTTACCGTGGGAGGAGGAATTAAAACCGTTGATGAAATTGGTGATTTACTAAAAGCAGGGGCAGACAAGGTTTCTCTAAACAGCAGTATCGTCAGAGATCCTGACCTGATCAACGAAGCATCAGAAGCATTTGGTGCTCAGGCAATAGTAGCTGCGGTAGATGCCAAGAAAACAGGCAAAGGCTGGAAAGTTTTTGTAAAGGGAGGAACCGAAAACACTCATCTGGATGCTTTAGAATGGATTGAAGAAGTTGAAGAAAGAGGAGCAGGAGAAATTTTGCTCACCAGTATGGATAGAGACGGCACCAAAGATGGATTTGACTTAGAGCTTTTGAAAGAGGTCCACGAAAGAGTGAATATTCCGGTTATAGCCAGTGGAGGCGCAGGTACTATTCAACATTGTATTGATGTTATCCTGGAAGCTGAAGCTGATGCGGTGCTTGCAGCCAGCATTTTTCATTTTCAGGAAATTGAGATTCGGGAGCTAAAAAAGGAAATGAAAAAAAACGGGATTCCTATTCGTTTGGGAAAAACGACTTAAACAGTTTTACTGCAATATTAAATTTCAGGATTTCTTTGACTGATATTGCGAAAATGTTGACCTTAGTGCGCAATTAAAATTGATTATTAAAAAGTATGAGCTTGAAAACGCTTACCAAAAAAGACTACAAATTTCTTATAGAGTTGGAACAGCTACTTTATGAGCGAAAGGATGAAATGCCCAAAGGTTCATATACTACCAAGATGTTCAAAAAGGGCATGGACAAAATAGCTCAAAAGGTTGGAGAAGAAGCTGTAGAAACCGTAATTGCATCTAAAAATAGTGGTGATAGCGAAACCATTGCAGAGGCTGCTGACCTGATTTTTCACCTTATGCTTCTGCTCGCAGAAAAAGAAATTCCTTTACACAAAGTGATTAAAACCCTCCGCAAAAGGCACGATAAAGGAAATCATAAGCATATCGGGGAATAAAAGAACTTTAGAGGATTAGATTTCCATCCCGAACATAATTCTGTGACCATCTATCGTTTTGATTCCAAACTCTCTTTGTCCCCAGGGTTTATCTGAAATTTCAGAAGTGATTTCAATGTCTTTAGAAGATACTTCTTCATATAAATCGTTGATGTTATCCGTATCCACATAAGCGAAATATTGATGGTCTCCCAACTCTTTAGGAGGAATTGCATCTTTACATTCGCCCAACATCAGATAAAATTTATCTCTGAAAAGAAAGCACCAGTTTTCGCCCTGCCAATCCACTTGAAACCCAAGTTGATTGATATAAAAATCGGATGATTTCTTCAGATCGGGTACAGCGAGAACGTGTCTTGAAAATTTCATTTTTCCTGCATTTTTTTGATCATACTTAGCACCATTTTCTTGGGTACAAAAGGTATCAGATATTGTAATTGAATACTCAGTCCGAGTTCATTTATAGCTATAAGTTTTCCTTTCATCATAGCATTATAACCAACTTCTGCAACCGATCTTGAACTTGCTGCTTTTTCAAACATGCTTGTATCTTCGAGATCTGCTTGTTCAGCAAATTCTGTGCGTACAGCTCCGGGACAAAGCGCAGTAACCGTTACGTTGGTATCCATTAACTCGCCTGCAATTCCCTGACTTAACGAAACAACATAAGCTTTGGTTGCAAAATATGTAGCCTGAAGTGGACCGGGAATTAATCCGGCTGTACTTGCTACGTTCAGAATTTTCCCACTGTCCCTTTCTACCATCCAGGGAAGAAAGAGTCGGGTTAGTTTAGTTAAAGCTTTCACATTAAGATCGATCATGTCCTGTTGGTAATCTGAATCTTGCTCATGAAAATAACCATGACCACCAAATCCGGCATTATTAATCAGATATTCGATATTTATTCCTTCTTTCTTGATCTCATCATGAATCTCCTGACAGGCATTCTCATCATTCAAGTCTTTCGCAATAACTTTAACCTGAATATCATGCTCTTTTTCAAGTTTGTTCTTTAATTCATTGAGTTGATCTTTGCGCCGGGCAACGACAACTAAGTTATCGCCTTTCTCAGCATGAATATGAGCAAGATCCTTGCCAATTCCACTTGACGCACCCGTTATTAAAGCAGTTTTTTCCATATTGATTGAATCTTTAATTTTTTATTTGTCCTCATTCTCAGTAAATAATTGTTATAGAGAAAACATTCATTATTTGTCCGATTATGAAAAATTTAACTGTATTTACACTGCTTTTAATAATAACCACCGCTTTTTCTTTGGTAGAAAATCCAGGAGAAATTTCGAATAACCGATTCGATATCAATGATTATGAATGGCTGGTTGGCTCATGGAAAGGCGATGGATTTGGAGGAATTTCAGAGGAAGTATGGAGTGAGCCTGTTGATGGTACCATGATGGGAATGTATCGCCATTATAAAGATGGGAAGCTCAATTTTTATGAGTTCCTGCTACTCGATGAAACCGGATTACGCCTCAAACACTTTCATCCTGATTTAAAAGGATGGGAAGAAAAAGACGATATGGTATTTTTTGAAATGATTGAATCTTCTCCAAACAAAATTACAATGAAGGGCTTGACCTTCGAGAAGAAATCGGACAGCCTATTTATTATAAATCTGAAAATGAAGCGAGGAGATAAGATAGAGACAGAAGTGTTTACAATGAAAAAACAGAAAGACTGATTTTAATCAATCTTTAAAAATACTTTTTGGCATGTGCATGGTTACAAGCATATGTGGAACATCTACTACCTCAGCAATTTTAAGATCACCGGCTAATGAACACAAAGCATAAGCATCATTTCTTGAAAGATCATGTTCTTCCATTAAATAATCGATCATGTATCGTGTGGCTTTTTTAGCCGCTTCGTCAATAGTTTCTGCAAATCCCGTTACTGCATAATAATCATCAGTTTCGTACTGAGGTTCTTCAATGCTTCTGCTGTTTTTTAGAACTTCAACTTCGTAAATGATATTCATAGGAGCTTCGATAGCCGTTCCACAAACTTCACCATGACCCTGAGCAGCATGTGTGTCCCCAATTGAAAAGAGAGCGCCATCAACAAAAACGGGAAAATATACAGTTGAACCTTCCGTCATATTAGGATCATCCATATTTCCGCCATTAGCTCGTGGGGGAATGGTAGATAAAGAATCGGTAGTTGCAGGAGCAACACCCATAACTCCGGGAAATGGTTTTAGCGGTATGGAAATATTTTCATTGAATTGTGCTGACAATTTATCCTCCGAAAAGTCGAAGGTTTTTAAATAAGGTTCTGTAAACTCATCAGCTAAGAAACCGAAACCCGGTACAATGGCTGTCCAGCCCCAATCTCCCATTTCGATTTTGTGCAGCGTAACCTTTAACACATCACCGGGCTCTGCTCCTTCTACAAAAACAGGTCCCGTTAACGGATGTATGGGATCAAAACTTAGATTCGAAAGATCTTCGATGGTTGAAGTAGTTGACAATTGTTGATCTGAGGCTTCTTCAGTACCAACTTTAATAATAGCTCCTGATGGAACGGTTAATACCGGTTCAATGGTACTGCTCCAACGGTTATGTGTTTGATCCTGACTTAAGTTGTATTCGGGTACAGGATAAACTTTTATTTCCTCTTTCACCGGATTACATGAACTAATAAGAATTGTAAGCAGTAGAAGTGATAAATATCGCATAGCAATTTTTGTTTGAAAATAGAATATTTCGAGTTGAAAACAATAGATGAGACCATCCATATAAAATCTTACTTTGCAAGGAACTTAAAAATCAACAATTATGAATGTAAAAGTAAACTGGCTGAATAAAGACTTCCACATGGAAGCACAAAATGAAGAAGGCGGTGAAATCCGTATGGATGGGAAAACCGATATTGGCGGACTGGAAGGAGGGATGAGTCCCATGCAGCTATTGCTTGCCGGTATAGGAGGTTGTAGCGCTATTGATGTAATTTCAATTCTCGAAAAACAAAAACAGCCGCTTGAGGATTTATCCGTTTCAGTAGATGGGGATAAGCAAAAGCTCAAAGAAGGATATTCAGAATTTAAAACCATTCATCTTCATTTTGAGCTAACCGGAGATTTGGATGTAAAAAAGGTAGAACGGGCTTTATCACTTTCCATTGACAAATACTGTTCGGTATCCAAAGCTTTGGAAAAAGGTTCTGAAATCAGCTACGATTATGAAATAAAAAACAGCTGAAAACCACCTTTTTGATGTCGGTTACCTTATTTCCTATATTTCAGCAAGTTAAATAATAATAAATCAAATACTTATTTATGGCTAAGTGCGAATTGTACCAAGATGTTAAAGACGAATGGCGATGGAGAAGAGTCGCAAAAAATGGGGATATCGAGGCGCACTCTACACAGGGTTTTGAAACCGAAGAAGAAGCAAGAAAAGATGGTAAAGACTGCAAAGAATGCACCAGTTACCTAAGAAAATTCTACTGATTATTTAATTCCCGTACTACCAAAACCTCCCTCACCCCGGGAGGTTTTTTCTAAATCATCCGCTTCTTTCGTATCAAATTGATACACTTTTGAGATCACCATTTGGGCAATTCTGTCCCCATGTTCGATTTCAAAATTTTCCTTTCCGTGATTGATGGCAATCACTTTTATTTCTCCACGGTAATCAGCATCTATAGTGCCGGGAGAGTTCAGCATAGTTATTCCATTTCGAATCGCTAATCCACTTCTGGGTCTGATTTGTGCTTCATAACCGTTTGGTAAAGCCATTTGTAATCCGGTAGGTATTAAAATTCTTTCTCCCGGTTTAAGAGTTATTTTTTCTTCGAGTGCTGCACGTAAATCCATTCCTGCTGAAGCTTCCGTTTCAAAAGCAGGTAATGGTAAATCTTTGGCGTGATCTAATTTTTTAAACAGAATTTTACTCATAATTCTTCCCGTGAATATTCTATGATTCGCACAATGGCATTTCCAAACAAAACTTTAACCCTGGCTTCAAGTGGAACTCGTAAATCGTCATCCAAAAACCAGGCTCGGAAATTTCCCGAAAATCCAAAAGGACCGTCAATGTTTTCTGTAGTTCCTTCACTCATATATGTATCTACAGATTCTTCAAATGGATTATAATTTCTTTTTTCAAGCTTGGACGAGTTTTTCATGTTCACATAACCCAGCTTTTTGGTTACATAAATCGGTAATCTGGAATCTTCATCGCTACCGGCAAACATCCTCGAAAAATAAAAGATAACCTGCCCGGCAGTAGCAGGTTCTACCAAGTCCAGTGTGTCTCTGGTGTCGTCTTCTTCCTTGTAGCGGACTACCATCGAATCCCGATCAAAATCGTAAATAATTTCTTTGAATTTCTCTTCATCAACATTGTCTTTCCAGTAATAAACCGTGACAGGCATTCCATCATTATTTACATAGAATAGTGAATTAAAGTGATCAATTTCAGTTCCGATAAAAGGCACTTTTGAGTTTGAAGTGATAACGGTTCGCAGGTGTTTGAGTGATTTACCTTCATAAAGTGTATCAGAAAGTAATTCCACTTCAACCCAGCCGAGTTTAAAAAAACCATATTTAACTTCGTATCTGAAAGTTTCTTTGATGGAAAAAAGATCTTCCATTGTTGGCTGATCTTCTGATTGATCAGGATAGGGGTGTTGAGCAAATGTACTAAACCCAATAAAAAGGGAAAGTGTGAATGTTAAAAGAGACGCTCTCATTGATCAGCTTCTGATCCTAAACCCAGAAAGTTATTAAAAGCTTCTTCATCATATCCTACCAAAACAGCTTCATTTTCGATAAGAACAGGTCGCTTAATCATGGATTGATTTTCTACTAACAATTTCAGCATTTCTTCATCAGAAAGGTCTTTGTCTTTCAATCCTAAATTACGGTAGGTGGTTCCTCTTTTATTAACTAAAACGTCCAACCCAACTTTGTGCTCAAGTTCTTTGAGTTCATCCAAAGTTAAAGGCTCTTTCTTCACATCAATGAACTCAAAATCAATGTCATTTTCGGATAACCATTTCTTCGTTTTTCTGATTTTATCGCAATTTGGAATTCCAACTACATGAAGCATAGCATTTCAGCAATTAAGTTTCGTATTTTCAGTTAAAGATACGGCTTGATTAATCAATAACGAACCATATTCAAAGATTCACACACACTTAACATGAAATTCATTCCAGCCATTTTTATTGTTTGTTCTTTTCTGTTGATATCATGTAGCAGCAGTAATGATCAACGTGAGTTTGAATCAGAAGCATTCCGTGATCCTTCAGGAATCACTCAAACCAATGCTCAGGGAGAAGTAATTTCAAATGATCCGGACGATTGGAGAGTATCTCCGTTTTATCAGGGTTTAATTGAAGTGCAACCACCTTTTCAAAATCCGGCGCAATTGGGAACTCCCATCAACTTTGAAATTCGGGTTACAGGCGTTCAGGGTGTCAATGGACTTGATGTTCGGGTTCGATATCCAAACGGAAATTTAGGAAATATTTTTACGAGCACGCAAAATCCACTCGAACCTGGTATTACTACTTTTCAAATAGATCCTATTTCACTAAGTCAGGATGGATCAGATAATCTTGCAAGACGATTGCATCGCGTATTCTTGTTTGATTTCAACCAAAGGCTTATTTCTTACGGCGACATTGAAGTAGAGTAGGGAGAAGGGGGCAGTTATCAGGATTCAGAACTCAGAATTCTAAGCTTCAATTCTTCAATGGATATTGGAAATTCCTTGTTGGTTATTGGATATTCTTTTTGTTATCAAACCCAGTCTGTTCTATCTTCATCGCCTATGAGAAAACTTACTAAATCGGAAAGGAAAGTAGTAGAACGGCTGATTTTTCCCGAATCTTTCGATTCTATAATGGAAGAAACTGAGATGCAATTCGGTGAACTTCGGGACGATTTAATGAATTTAGTAAACTACCGTTTTATCAAAGTCATAGATTCAGATGAAGACAGTAAAGTCGCATTTTATGACAGTGATAACATTCGGGATTTTTCATTTCAGGCTACCAAAGCCGGTTTAAAGAGTATTAAACAAACTACATCATGAATTTTGAAGCTAATTACAACGATAAATCCATCGAGGTAGAGTTATCTGAAAAAGATAATTCCTTTGTATCAGGTAACACTGAAGGCACTTATCAGTTTATCACTCAAAATGGAAGGAATCTCCTTCGTCTCGGAACAAAACTCTACAAAATTGATAATGTATCATATGACGGCTCTGATATTGAGTTTTCCATAAATGGCGATTGGGTCAAAGTATCAGTAAAAGATGAACAAGAATTGCTTTTGGATCGTCTTGGTTTTAAAACAGGAGACGCTCTTGGAGAAGGTTCACTGAAAGCACCGATGCCCGGTAAGATTCTGGATATTTTGGTTGAAGAAGGCGAGGAAGTAGAAAAAGGTCAACCGGTTGTAATCCTTGAAGCCATGAAAATGGAAAATGAATTGAAAGCAGCCACAGATGGTACGGTAACGACTATATCTGTGGAAGTGGGGCAGTCGTTAGAGAAAAATTCACCCATATTGGAGATAGAAAACATT
Organism: Balneola sp.; assembly: GCA_965267565.1. Lineage (GTDB taxonomy): Bacteria > Bacteroidota > Rhodothermia > Balneolales > Balneolaceae > Balneola. The sequence goes on along the minus strand of OZ254085.1, from coordinate 748,786 downwards.
GGATAAATTTGTAATTGAAGGCGGAACTCCTTTAGACGGTACCATACAAATCAGCGGATCAAAAAATGCAGCTTTACCCTTAATGGCTGCAGCTCTTCTTGGAGATTCTGAAACTACAATCAGCAACATCCCACGACTTCGTGATATCTACACCTTCAACAACGTGTTGAGAGTAGTAGGAGCAAAAGTAAATTTCGATGACGAGAATAACACACTTTCGGTAGATTCAACCGGTGTTTCCCATTTGGAAGCGCCCTATGATTTAGTGAGAAAGATGCGAGCTTCGTTTTATATGCTCGGAGCTTTAGTTGGAAAACATCGTCAAGCTAAAGTTTCTATGCCAGGAGGCTGCGCCTGGGGACCCCGCCCGGTAGATCTTCATTTGCGTGGAATGGAAGCAATGGGAATCAATATCGAACTGGATAAAGGATATGTAATTGCTTCTGCTCCTGAGGGGAAGCTTAAACCTTCGAGTTTTAAGTTGGAACCGAGCAGTGTTGGGGCAACTGTAAATCTTTTGCTTGCTGCCGTTTTACTTTCTGAAGAATTTTCCATTGAAAATGCAGCGATGGAACCCGATGTGGTTCAACTTTGCAATGTGTTAGTAAAAATGGGAGCCGATATTGAAGGAATTGGCACCGATCGAATTACGGTGAGAGGCGTTGATTCTCTGACTGGTGTTGAAATTGAAAACGATCCAGATCGGATTGAAGTCGGAACTTTTATGATTGCCGGAGTCTTACATCCTGACTCAGAACTCACTTTGGAAGGATGCAATCCGGAGCATTTGGGAAATCTACCGGAGTTGTTGGCCAAAACAGGAGCTAAAGTGGACGTAAATGGCTCAGTAATTAGTGTTAAAGCGCCGAAAGAGCTCGAGTCAGTATCAATTGCTACTGAAGTTTATCCGGGCTTTCCTACGGATATGCAGGCGCAATGGGCAACCATGATGACTCAGGCCAATGGAGTTTCAACCGTTACTGATACAGTATATTATGATCGGTTTAGTTACGTGCCGGAATTAACCCGATTGGGAGCAGACATGAGACTGGAAAAAAACACGGTGACTATCTTCGGAAAAACGGGATTGGAAGGCGCTTCAGTAATGAGTACAGATTTGAGAGCAAGCGTTAGTTTAGTTCTGGCTGCAATGGTTGCAGAAAATACCACCGAAGTACTTAGGGTTTATCACTTGGATCGCGGTTATGAAAATCTGGAAAAGAAACTCAATAAGGTTGGAGCTAAGATTAAGAGAGAAGAAGATCAGTAGTTTCTTATCAAAATGTATTTTAAGAAAAACAGTACAAAGCAACGTTTGTCTTCGCGAGGAGTTCATACTTTAGATCAAGATATGATAATTATCGACGAATCGATCTCCTTTTAACAAATCACAGCTTGCATAAGGGAGATTACCTCGGATACTTAAACATACATTTGATTTAATGCCAACTTATCACTCGCAATGACTATTCATTATTTGAATTCTAAATAATCATGAATTACAAAAAGAATGATTTATCCAAAGCTCCAAAAGAGATTTTTGAAAGCGTGATAAACAATTGTGAATCGCAGCTTCTGATTCCACCCGACTACCAAAATCAGGAAATGACCATAGAAAACCCCGAATCAGAAAAGAAAATGATCGGGCTATTTTCGAGTGGTACAACAGCTAAACGTAAATGCATTTGGAACAGCTTTGAAAATTTGAAACTAAATGCACTTCGCTCGGCTACTGCATTTAACATGTCTTCAGATGATCGTTTGTTGATCATAGCTAAACCGTGGCATGTAGCCGGATTATCTTGGGCAATAATGGCAGAGGAGTTAGGATGTGATTATCATTTTGTGACTTCGAAAAAAGGAGAATCCAAACTCTGGTTGAAAGCAGTTCGGGAGTACAAACCGGATTATTTGTTAACAGTTCCTCCGGTTTTTCGATCTATCTACGATGAGAAATGGGAAGTCGAAAATATAGTCACAGGTGGAATTCCTTTGAAGTTTGAAGACTTCGAATCGTTAAAAAATCATTGCCAAAAGGTGCATCAGGGATATGGACAAACCGAAGCCGGTGGACTTATTTCCGTTCATTCATTCAAATCAGATAAAGAACCTGACTTCTCCGAACATCTGAACTGTGGTAAACCCATTAAAGGTGTTGAAATTAAAACGGAAGGAACACCGGACGATCCCGATCTGATTTTTTTAAAATCAGATACTGCTTATACTTCTAAACAATACAACTCAGGTGATATCGGGTTTTTTAAGAATGATGAAATACATTTAGTAGGGAGATCCCGAAAAGTGATTTCAGAAAAGAGCTAATTATTTTCAAAGTTCTAATTACTTGTTGATGCTCTTCATCTCTTCAAGAGTCAAATGACCTTCATAATAGGCTTTTCCAACTACCACTCCATCTACTCCGATATCTTTCAGTTTAACCAGATCTTCAAAGTTGGAAACTCCGCCCGATGCTATAATTTCGATGTTTGAAAATTCTTTTTTCAGTTTTCTGTACAATTCGAAATTTGGACCTGAAAGAGTACCATCTTTAGAAATATCGGTACTCAGAACTCTTTTTAATCCGTGCTTGATCATTCTCTGTAAGAAATCGAAGGTGTCTTCCTTAGCTGTTTCAAGCCAACCACTGTAAGCAATTTTTCCGTCTTTAAGATCCATTCCCAAAATCATTTTGTCGGGAAATTCTTGTAGCGCTTTTAGCCAATCTTCTTCGTTTTTAATCGCCATAGAACTACAAATAATCCCTGACAGACCTGCATCTACCAATTGTTCAACATCTTTAAATGTACGAACTCCACCGCCTGTTTGAACGGGAACTGAATGTTCTTGAATAGCTTGTTGAATGTGAGGAAGGTTTATAAATTTTCCTTCTTTGGCACCATTCAAATCAATGATATGAATATGACTAAAGCCTGAATCTTTAAACTTTTGAACTGAGTCGAGTGGATCGGAGCTGTAAATGGTAACGTCTTCGTATGATCCTTTATGAAGCCGAACGACCTGCCCGTCAAGCAGATCAATAGCCGGAATAACTTTCATTCAGCGGGAATTTTCTTAATTCTTTTTTGTGAACGCACCAAATCTAAGAAGTTCTGTAATACTTTGGAGCCGACTTTACCGGATTTTTCAGGATGAAATTGAACGCCCATAAAATTATCCTTGGCAACAACAGCGGTGAATGAATTTATGTAATCACAAGAAGCAACAGAATATTCGTTTACAGGGGCATAGAAGCTGTGTACAAAATACACGTGTTTTTCACCCTTTAGTCCATCATTTAGATGATGCTCTTTCAGAGTGTTTACAACATTCCACCCCATGTGCGGAACCTTTTGGGTATCAGATTCAAACTTTTTCAATTTTCCGGGAATTACTCCCAAACCTGCTGCATCACCTTCACTTGACCCTTCATAAAGAAGTTGCATACCAACACAAATACCCAATACCAGTTTATTTGTGTTTTTTAGCCAGTCTACGATGCCCAATTCCTCAAGCGAATCCATCGCTGATTTAGCGTGACCTACGCCGGGGAAAATAACTGCGCTTGCGCTTTCTAATTCCTGAACTGTATTGGCATAAAAATATTCAGCTCCTAAACGGTCTAATGCATTAGAAACGGAAGCTATGTTTCCGGCTTTATACTTGATGATTGCGATCATTATCTCTCAAAGAGTTCCTTTAGAACTCGGAATCTGATTAATTATGCGCCCGTTCTGTTCTATAGCCGTCTTTAATGCCCGGGCAAAGCCCTTAAAGCATGCTTCGATCTTATGATGATCATTTTTACCTGTACAGCTAACATGAATTGTTGCTTTCAAGTTCATTGCCAGGCTATAAAAAAAGTGTTCCAGCATTTCTGTAGGGAAGTCTCCGACAAATTCTCTTTTCATATCAACATCAAAAACGAGATACGGTCTTCCGGAAAGGTCAAGCGCTACAGTAGCTTGGGTTTCATCCATGGGCAATACAAATCCATATCTTTCGATTCCTTTTTTATCTCCTAAGGCATTAGAAATAGTTTCTCCCAAAGCCAACGCTACATCCTCAATGGTGTGATGTTCATCAACTTCAAGATCTCCATCACAAGAAATAGTCAAATCGACTAAACCATGACGAGCAATTTGTTCCAGCATATGATCAAAAAAATTGAGTCCTGTAGAAATATTGGATTCACCGGTTCCTTCGAGGTTTAAACTGATGGCGATTTCAGTTTCTTTGGTAACTCTGTTCACTGATGCTGTTCTCGGTGGAGAAATGAGATAATTTGCAATTTCATCACAGCTCTTTGATGAAAATACAGTTTCATTGTCAGCATTTGACACTATCAGGATACCTTCATCTTCTGAAATAGAGAAATCAGCAATCCCACTTTTTGTATAGCTGATGTTTTCCTGATCTAACAAAGATTTTTGATGTTCACTCATTTCACCGGTTGTCAGAATCAAAGTAAAATCAAACTCCGTTAGCTTTTTAAGAGCAGATACGGTGCCTGATCTGAAAAAATATTCTTTTTTGTCCGGCGCGAGTGCTTTTGATGTAATAGAAATTTTCATGATGAAAATTATAGATTTGTGAAGTTTTTTTAGCTGTCAATCACTACTATGAATGAAATAAATTAATTATTAGCTATGGATTCAAAGTTAAAGATTTTCAAATGGGTACTCAGATTGGCAGCCGCGGGAATTTTGCTGCAAACTTTATTCTTCAAATTCACAGGTGCTGAAGAAAGCATATACATTTTTGAAACGGTTGGTTTAGAACCTTTTGGTAGATATGCTTCAGGTATTACTGAATTAATCGCCGCAATATTCTTACTAATTCCGAGATTCAACTGGTTAGGAGCGTTGTTGTCGCTCGGAGTTATGTCCGGCGCCATCATCAGCCACTTAACGGTACTTGGCATTGAAGTAAAAGATGATGGTGGTTTTCTATTTGTTCTCGCGATCATCGTATTTATTAGTTCAGCAATATTGTTGTTTTTCCATAAAGAAGATATTCCCATCATCGGAGAAAAATTTACTTCTGAATCTGAACAATAGAACATTACACCAACTCTTTTAATACCTGAAGGAAGCGTTCATTTTCTTCAGGTTTTCCTACGGTAACTCTCAGGCAGTTTTCGCAAAGAGGTTCATTTCCACGATACCGTACAATTACTCCTTTTTCAGCGAGTTTACGATAAATGTTCAATGCATCTTCAATCTGGAATAACAAAAAGTTAGCATCTGAGGGAAAGACTTTTGTTACCAAATCGATTTCCTTTAACGCCTCTGCTACACGGTTACGTTCTGCGATAATTTGATCAATTTTTTCAGAGACTTCTTCAAGATGATGAAAAGCCTGTGTTGCCGTTTTTGAAGTAAGCTTATTGACATTGTAGGGTGCTTTAACCTTCATCATGTAATTGATGATTTCAGGATGTGCAATAGCGATCCCCAGCCGAATTCCAGCAAGACCAAAGGCTTTTGAAAGAGTTTGAAGAACTATCAGATTAGGAAATTCATCTGTTTTCCGGGCTAAGCTTTTCTGTTCCGAAAAATCAATGTAAGCTTCGTCAACCACCACGATTCCGTCAAAGTTTTCAAGCAAATGCTCAATATCTTCCCATCGCATACTATTGGATGTAGGGTTATTCGGCGAACAAACAAAAATAACTTTGGTGACATCCGTCACTTTATTCAGAATTTTATCAGTTTGAAGCTGAAAATTTTCATCCAGTAAAACACGATCTACTTTCACATCATTAATATTCGCCGACACTTTATACATGCCGTAAGTAGGCGGGTTAATAATCACGCTGTTTCGTATCGGCTCACAAAATATTCTGAATATCAAATCTATGGCTTCATCACTTCCAACTCCTACAAAAACCTGTTCGGTTTTAACTGACCTGAAATCTGCAATCTTCGTGCGTAATTCTTCCTGATAAGGCATAGGATATCGATGCAGATCAGAATCATTATCTATGGGAGCGCCAAAGCTATTTTCATTGGCATCAAGTAATAACCCCGAGTCAAAGTCATCTCGTGCACTTCGGTATGGTTTCAGGTCTTTAATGTTCTCTCGAACAATTCTGTCTACATTGAATTTTTTACTCATTGGATAATTCTACATTTAGGTTCAGGATGACCTATTTTCTTAATTTGATATAAAGTCGGAGTATTAATCGACGTTATTAGTTAATTCTTTCAGTCTGATACTTACCGCATTTTTATGAGCCCGGAGTCCTTCAACTTCAGCTAAAGTCTCTACGGCTGGACCGATGTTTTTAAGTCCTTCCTCAGTAATCGTCTGCATGGTTATGGATTTTTGAAAAGCATCTAAATTCACGCCGCTGTATGTTTTAGCGTAGCCGTAAGTAGGTAATGTATGATTAGTTCCGGATGCGTAATCGCCGACACTTTCCGGGGTTAAATTCCCGAAAAATACAGATCCGGCATTTATAATTTTATCTTCCCAATTCTCAAAATTGTCCATGTTTACAATCAAGTGTTCCGGCGCATACCGGTTTGAGAATTCAAAAGCCCGCTCTAAGGTTTTTACCTGCAATGCAAAACTATTTTTCAACGCTTTTGAAGCAACTGCTTTTCTTGGAAGATCAGCCAACTGGATTTCCAATTCATCATCCAGTTTTTGAAGATCAAATTCCGGAGTACAAACCAAAACAACCTGACTATCGGGACCATGTTCAGCCTGAGAAAGTAAATCGGCAGCTACAAAAGCCGGATTAGCGGTTTTATCAGCAATAACCAAAACTTCAGAAGGGCCCGCAGGCATATCAATACTGATTAAAGCATCGCTGTTTTGAAGTAACATTTTAGCTGCTGTTACATACTGATTTCCGGGACCAAAAATTTTATCCACTTTAGGAACAGATTCAGTGCCAAATGCCATCGCCGCAATTGCTTGAGCTCCGCCGGCTACTAAGATACAGTTGACTTTAGCCTTCTTTGCGATATATAAAATTTCATCGGCAACCTTTCCTTCTTTATTTGGTGGTGTCGCTAAAACTATGTTCGGGCATTCCGCGATCATTGCAGGAATAGCCAACATCATCGCGGAAGAGGGGAGAACTGCAGTTCCGCCGGGAACATAAAGCCCTACACTTTGAACAGGAACCATTCTTCTTGAACATTTCACACCGGGCATTGTAATTACATCCAATTTTGGCTTCCGCTGTGCACGGTGAAACCGATAAATGTTATCAAAAGCCAGATCGATGGCTTCTTTAACTTCTTTATCTAAATCCGGAGTAGTCTCAATGGGATTGACAACCAACGATTCAGGCTCAACATCATCAAACTTTTTGGTGTATTTGATCAATTCCTCATCGCCATTATTTCTGATGTCATCAATAACAGGCTGAACGGTTTTGAAAATCGAAGAGAAATCAATGTTTGGTCTGAGGCATAAAGCCTGAATTTCTTTTTCGGATAAATTTTCTAAATAATATTTCTTCATATCGGTTAGAGCTATTGCACGTTACTGAGCACCATTTTATAGTATCATACTTTCTATTGGAAGCATCACAATATCAGAAGCTCCGGCATCTTTAAGTTCTTCCATTACAGTCCAGAATTTTGTGATAGGAATCACCGTGTGAATCGCTACCATATCACTTTCAGCCAGTGGTACAATGGTTGGACTTTTCATCGAAGGGATAATGGATTTTATTTCTTCCAAAGCTTTTTCAGGAGCATTCATCATGATATAACGGCTTTGTTTTGCTTGTTGATAACCATCGATCCTTACCAAAAACTTTTCAATCAGATCTTTTTTGCCGGGCGAAAGTTCCTGATTAGTTTGAATGAGCTCTGTTTCTGATTCCATTATGGTAATCAGTTCTTCGAGACCATTTGCTTTGAGAGTACCTCCGGTAGAAACCAAATCTGCAATCGCATCAGCTACACCTAATTGAGGAGTAATTTCAACCGCACCGGATATTTCAACCAGTTTTACATTGATATTTCGCTCAGAGAAATATTTTTCAGTGATAAAAGGATAACTCGTGGCTATACATTTCCCTTCAAAATCTTCCGGGTTTTCCAGTTTGCTGTCTTTGGGTACAGCAACAGACAATCTGCATTTTCCGTAATTAAGCCCTCGTAAAACAGTTACATCAGCATTTTTTTCAGCCCGTTCATTGGCTCCTACAAACCCGAGATCACAAATACCATCCTGTACGTATTCAGGAATGTCGTCGTCTCGCAGTAGCAACAATTCGACATCGAAGTTTCTGGTCTTAACCATCAAATTTCTTTTATAATTATCGAACTCAATGCCAATACCATGGAGTAAACCAACCGTTTTATCAGTTAAACGGCCACTCTTTTGAATAGCAATGCGTAGTGAAGTCGAAGAATCTTTCGATCGTGTCATTAAATCAGTAAGTAAAATTAGTTAGAAGGTAGAGTTAACAAGAAAAAAAGTGAGTTCGTGCGAAAATTTTTACTGCACGCAATGATGTCCGTGATGGGGATGATGGACATCATGATGAATTGAGATATGTGTTAATTTTTTTCTCACGCTTAAAGATAGAAAGAAGATTATTGATTTGGAAACCATTTATTTATGGTATTCAGAATTTCATCCTTTTTTACAGGTTTACTTAAAAAATCATCCATACCGGCTTCCATACATTTCTCACGATCTTCCTGCATAGCGTTTGCGGTTAATGCGATAATCACCGGCTCGGAATACGCTTCATTTTTGGTTCTGATTTCTGTAGTTGTTTCTACTCCATCCAGAACCGGCATCTGCATATCCATGAAGATTAATTCAAAGGTTTCAGAATTCATCTGCTCAAGTGCTTCTGCTCCGTTGTTTGCAAATTTCGGATTATAACCAAGTTTGGTAAGCAGAGACTTTATAACTATTTGATTCGTAAGATTGTCTTCTACCACAAGAATGGACAGCAGACTTTCTTTCGATTCTGAACGCATCTCTTTGATATCCGGATCTTCGGGTTTGCCCAGTAAGAAACTTTTTAATTCTGAGATAAGCTCAGATCTTTTAAGAGGTTTTGTTACCCTGTTCTGGAATTGATCTAAAAACTTTCTGTCAATATTAGCCCCTAAAGGATAGATAAGTATTGCAGGAACATTTTGCTTTTGCAAGCTTTCAATCTTCTGTAATGTTTTATCTTCACAGTATTGAAGGAAATTGTGATCGAGTAACAAAAGCTCAAATTTTTCATTCTGATCAATACTTTTTTCCAGACTGATGGAGTCCTGAAAAGTCATACAATCAAGATTCCAGCTCCTGGATAGTTTTTCAAAGTTGTTAATCAATACAGCTGAATGAGTGGCAAAGCCAACTTTTTTGCTGCCAAAATCAGGATTGCGTTTATCTTCATTAAGATCCGGCTCAAACTCAGTATCAATGGAAAAAGAAAAAGTAGAGCCTTTTCCGGGAGCACTATCTACATCAATACTACCGCCCATTAGTCCGATCAGCGTACGACTTATCGTAAGCCCGAGTCCGGTTCCTTCAAATTTCTTGGTAGAACTAAGGTCTACCTGAGTGAAAGAACTAAATATATTTTCGAGCTGACTTTTTTCAATCCCGATACCGGTATCCTCAATGATAAATGTAATCGTACCCTTACGGTTTTGCTTCTTTTCAACAGAAACTCTGATTTTTACGAAACCCTGATGTGTGAATTTTACAGCGTTATTAATAAGGTTCACCAACACCTGTTTGAGTCTTACCGGATCACCCTTAATCAAAGCCGGAACATCTTCATCAATTTGATAGAGGATTTCGAGTGATTTTTCATGCGCTTTAAGCGCCAACATATAGATGACTTCCTCAACCAATTCATATAAATCAACCGTTTGTTCCGAAATAGTAAGATTCCCGGATTCAATCTTGGAATAATCTAAAATATCATTGATGATGGTAATAAGATCATTCCCACTTTTAGCAATGGTGTCAACGTAATTAAGCTGCTCTTTAGTCAGTTTGGTTTCTCTCAGGATATCCGTCATCCCAATGACTGCATTCATTGGAGTGCGAATTTCATGACTCATATTTGCAAGGAACATTGCCTTAGTACTGGATGCCAATTCCGCATTTTCTTTTGCTTCAATAAGTTTTTGCTGCGTTTCCTCGAGCTCTTTATTCTTTGCAGCAAGCTGATCAGTTAACCGCTCAAAATAGTCGGCTTTCTTCTGGAGAAGTCGCTCGATTTGATCTTTGTTAAGAGTTCCCAGCTTAGACTCATCAAGTATTTCATCGGGTAAAAGAGAAACAACCACCTGAAAGGATTCAAGATCTGAATACAATTCAGCTAACTTTTGGTATTCTTTTTCAAAACGAATAATAGTTGATTTCTTACCAATTTTATCAACGAGGGTTATAAAAGTGTAAGAAATAAGCTTTCTGAGAATCTTTGACCAGTCAAGTAGGTTAGACGGTTTCCTGATGTCAAAATCAAAAGAGACTTGTGATTTAAATTCATCCGGAGCAGACTCAACAAATATTTTGATGTCCTGAATTTTACTACTTCCTGAATCTCCGATTAAGTCTTTAACATTAGTAACCACATTAAGCAGAAATAAACGGGAGAGAAGGACTTCCTGCTTTTCATCTTTCTCAAAAATTATCGAAAAGTGTTTATCTCTAAGCAGCTTTGGGAATCTGCTCTTTACCTTATTTCTTAATTTGGTTTTAGCTTTTTCCGAATTCCCATTAATTGATTCCAATAGAAATTTTTCCAGTTTCAGATAGGTAGGGACGAATAATTTTTTCTTTTGTTTGGCGGAAGCAGTTGTGAATGTTCGAACTACTTCTCCCACTTTTTTATCCGACCCCGGGCCTGATAATCTTTTCTCAAAATCGTGGATTAATTGAAATTGATCTTTCTCTATATCAGAACCAGACGAAGACTCTGAATTCTCTTTTGAAAAAAACGATGATATGGAATCAAAAAAGCTCAAATGCTGATAAAATCAGTGCTTACTTGCCTGATAAATTTTATAAAAACCTATTGCAGAAAGTCCCCAGGTAATCATTAATGCAATAAACCATACTATTTGTCCAAATGGTTGTCCTAATAAGTAGTCAAAAATATCCACCCCGAAAAGACTGGTAATTTGCATACTTAAATGACCGATTGCCATTACTAAAAACCCCCAGGCAAGATACATCATACCTTCACCAAACTTTCCGCCTTTAAGTTTATTGGCAGTTTTAAAGCTATATACGATACAAACTAACAGGAACGGAAGTTCTAAAATGCCAAACCATTGTTGAAAAGTAAGATCACTCATAGTAACTAATAAATCCATAATCGATATATCTAACTTAAATTTTGCTGAATGTATGATAATTAAGTAACACCAAAAATTAGATTCTGCAAAGAATTATCCAATACTCAGTTGGTCATCATATCTAAAGATTGTTAAATTAAAGCAAACAAAACTATTTTATGAAAACCATAGCACAACTTACTTACATTCCACTTGAAACCCATGAACCAAGAGAGAAAGTTCAGGAAGTCTTAGAACATCTCGCACAGTTTGATGTGCAGATTGAGGTTGGATATTTAGCTTCTACAATCATTGGACACCCTGACGTTGTTTTTGAAGCCATTCAGGAATTGTATAAAATTATGGCAATGGAATCTTCAAAATTCAGGTTCCATGTTGAGTTGTTAAGTCCTGAAGCAGACAGCGACATACAGTAATTTCAGATTTTTTTGTAAGGATTTCCTTTGAAAGGGTCTTACTAAAGAAAAATCTTTTAGTATGCGCCATAAGTATTACATCTATATAGTTACCAACCGATCTAAAATGATCTATGTTGGTCTTACCAACGATTTAAAAAATATTCTGAAGAAACACAGGGAAATGAGAATGAAATGCCCGAAAGGTAATTTCGGGTTGAAAAAGTTGGTACATGTAGAACAATATTACGATGTAAGTCAGGCTGTAAAAAGAGAGGCTGAGCTAAAAGAAGCTCCCAGAGATTTCAAACAAAAGCTCCTCGATTTCTCAAATCCGGGTTGGGATTGTATTCAGGAATACTGGAAAGAGAATATGGAGCGTTCTCTGGTTAAGGTGTCATAAGATTTTAGTCTGAATCCGGATTTAAAATTACGAAAACATTCTCTTTAGTAGCTCCTTCCTTATTTGTATCTTTATTAGCTTATAAAAGAGACGCACAGGCATACATGAACAACATTCGTAATTTTTGCATCATTGCACACATCGATCACGGTAAATCCACACTCGCCGATCGTTTGTTGCAGGTAACCGGAACCATCAGTGAAAGAGAAATGCAGGAGCAGATTCTTGATGACATGGATCTGGAAAGAGAGCGCGGTATTACGATAAAAAGTCATGCGATTAAAATAGATTACAAGCGTCCGAACGGAGATGAATACAGTTTTAATCTAATTGATACTCCCGGTCATGTCGATTTCGCCTACGAAGTTTCCCGTGCACTTAAAGCTTGTGAAGGAGCTATTCTTGTGGTTGATGCTGCGCAAGGAATTGAAGCTCAGACGATTTCAAATTTATATCAGGCTATTGAACAGGATCTCGAAATTATTCCCGTACTGAATAAAATTGATCTCCCCGGCGCTGATCCTGAAGGAATTGGTCAACAGGTTATTGATCTGATTGGTTGCGAACGGGAAGACATCCTTCACGTGTCCGGAAAAACGGGAGAAGGAGTTCCTGCACTTCTGGAAGCTATTGTTGATCGGGTTCCCGGTCCAAAGAGAGAAGAAGAAAAGCCACTTCGTGCACTTATTTTCGATTCCGTGTTTAATACCTATCGCGGATCCATTGCTTATGTACGGGTAATGGAAGGAGTGCTGAAGAAAGGCGATGATTTCAAGTTCATGGCCAACAAGGAAGAGTACACGGCAGAAGAAATCGGTTTTCTTCGGATGAAGAACTTCCCAACTAAAGAATTACGTGCAGGAGATGTAGGCTATGTAATCGGAAGTGTGAAATCGCTACAGGATGTTCGCGTTGGTGATACCATCACAACAGTAGATAATCCGGCAACAGAACCTATTCCGGGATATCAGGAAGCCAAGCCCATGGTTTTTTCAGGAATTTATCCAACTCAAGCAGAAGATTTTGAAGATCTGCGAAGTGCACTTGAAAAATTACAGTTGAATGATGCTTCACTGACCTACGAACCGGAAACATCGAAAGCTTTAGGATTTGGTTTCAGAGCAGGATTTCTTGGCCTTCTTCACATGGAAATTGTTCAGGAACGACTGGATCGTGAATTCAATATCGACATTATAACCACGGTTCCTAATGTTCAGTATGAAGTAAAACTTGAAGAAGGTGGAACGGTAGAGGTGGACAACCCGAGTCAAATGCCGGAAGTTGGTGATATTGATTCAATTTGGGAACCATACATCAAAGCAAGTATCATTACCCCGGCTGATTACATCGGTCCGATTATGAAATTATGTCAGGAACGACGCGGAATTTATCTGAATCAGATATTCATGCAAAATAATCGGGTCGAAATTACGTATGAAATTCCGATGGCTGAGGTAGTTTTCGATTTTTACGACAAACTTAAATCCGGAACCCGTGGATATGCCTCTTTGGATTACGAATTTATCGAATATCGAAAAGGAGATTTAGTTCGTTTGGATATTTTGTTGAATGGTGATCAGGTCGATGCACTTTCGAGCATAACTCACAGAGATAAAGCATACTATCAGGGACGAAAAGTTTGTGCAAAATTAAAGGAACTTATTCCTCGTCAACAGTTTGAAGTAGCCGTACAGGCGGCGATAGGAAACCGTGTAATAGCAAGAGATACGGTTCGTGCTTTGCGTAAAGATGTAACAGCTAAATGTTATGGTGGAGACATTTCACGTAAAAGAAAGTTATTAGAGAAACAAAAGGAAGGTAAAAAACGAATGAAGCAGGTTGGAGCCGTGGAAATTCCACAGGAAGCTTTTCTGGCGGTTCTCTCCATGGATGAGGAAGACAGATAATTATGATAGAATTTCAAAAGAGAACGATATTTTTTTTCATGCTGATGGTATTATTGACCACATCGGCTTATGCCCAATTTGAGGAACCTGAGATTGTAAAGGTAGAATCAGAGAATGCAGCTCAGTTCCAAAACATGTTTAGAACCATAAAATGGACGGGGCGCGGATTTAACCCCAATGAATTAGACAAAACTCCGGCTATTCAGATTCGGGCAAGACTTGAAAGTGTATATGGTACACCTACTAAAAAGATTGAAGATATAGCAAGAGGCGGTAATTTCAGAGCCGGAAAGGCCATACAGTTCGAATATTGGTTTATTGTAGATGGAAATATCCCGATGATGGTACTGGATTTGGATGGTCCATTTGAAGATGGATTGGTTTATGTGGGAGCAAGCCGCTACATAGATTTAATGCCTGCGGTGAAAAGGAAACTCACCAAAGATTTAACGAATGCGGAACCCAAAGAATTTACAGATTATTTTTTCTCTCCCGAACGTAAACAGTGGTACGAAGTGAAGTACAGTGACGGAGAATATTCCAAAAAAGCGATTGACAAACCTTCGCATATCAAAATTTAACTTAGAATACATTGGAAGAAAAAAAGAACGAAGAGCAGCAAAAAAGCTCATTCTGGAAAAGGAAGAAGGACAAATTAGAAGAAGATAAAAAAGCGAAATCCTGGTTGAGGGAATGGTTGGATGCTCTGGTTTTTGCTTTTTTTGCTGCGGCTATTCTACGGGCTTTAATCTTTGGCTCATATAAAATTCCTACTCCGTCAATGGAGCAAAACCTGATGGTGGGAGATTTTCTGATTGTTTCAAATCTTACTTATGGTCCGAGAACCCCGATGGGAATCTGCGTTCCTTTCACACAGTGGTGCTTGCCGGGAATAAAATTGCCACATACCCGAATTCCCGGATTCAGAGATGTGGAAAGAAATGATGTAATTGTTTTTAATGTCCCTCATGAAATAAAACCCATTTCACAAAAAACGAATTATATAAAACGTGCAGTCGCCATAGCCGGAGATACCCTTGAAATCAGAGATAAAGTGGTTTATATCAATGGTGAACGTGAGAAAGAGCATGAAGGCTTACAGAAGCATTACATTTTAAAAATGAACGATCGTGTTCGGATTAGTGATGCTAAACTGGAGGCATCGGGTGCTGGAGCAGTTCAAAATATTCCGGGCGGAACAGACATTTTTAAAAGAGATTTGGGTAACTATACCTATCTGGTAAATTTAACGGAAGAAGCGGTTCAGGAAATTCAAAACTGGCCCGAACTTGATTCCTTGTGGCTTAATAAGACAGGTGTAGGACAAACTGATCGTGGATATGCTACCAGGCGGTCAGATTATGATTTTGCTAAGGCATTCAGAAGTCAGGATCAATTTCCTCCTGTTGTAATTCCATTCGAAGGACAGGAAGTTACTTTAACGGACGAGAATTTTTATATCTACAAAGATTTGATCGAACGCTACGAGAATAACTCACTTGAACGCAGAGATAGTACATTCGTTATTAACGGCGAAGAAACGAACTCATACACCGTACAACAGAATTATTACTTTGCTATGGGTGATAACCGGGACAACAGTGAAGACAGTCGCTTCTGGGGATTTGTTCCAAAAGATCACATCATAGGGAAAGGATTCATCGTTTGGTTCTCGCACGATAAAGGTGTGCCAAGATTCAATCGCATTTTGAAGTTGATTGAGTAAGCTTTTTCTATTTTAGTTTAGGTAAGTAGAATTTCCATCTGACGGCTTTAAGTCCGTCTGACAGTTTTTAAGGTCTAATTCTGCGTAGAGACGCAAGATTTTGCGTCTCTACTTGCCTCCCACCCCAAACCTTTTCATATTCTGAAAATTTTAAAAACCAGAATATGAAAAAGTTACTCTTATCTATTGCTCTGTTAACGTTGGGGCTATCTGATCTTCAGTCTCAGAATGCCTATCCGGAAATTTTATCCATGAAACAGCGGGCTGAAGTCATTAACGACTTGCTCGAAGACCGCATACAAACTGTTCTCCCTGATGTTATGCGGCGAACCGGTATAGATATGTGGATTGTGGTTTCCCGAGAATACAATGAAGATCCGGTGATCAAAACATTGTTACCTGCAACCTGGCTAAATGCCCGCAGAAGAACCATTTTGGTGATGTACGATCAGGGTGAAGATAAAGGAATTGAAACGCTTGCTGTTGCGCGATATAGTGTCGGAGAAACTTTCAAAAAGGCTTGGGATAAAGAAAAAGAACCTGATCAGTGGAAAAGATTGAAGGAAATTATTGAAGAAATAAATCCTGAAAAAATCGGAATCAATCAAAGTGAACACTGGGGTTTGGCTGATGGAATGGTTGCTACAGATCTGGAAGAAATGAAGGAGGCAATCGGACAGAAATATGTTGATCGATTGGTATCTGCGGAGAAATTAGCTGTAGGTTGGCTGGAAACTCGTTCGGAAAAAGAGATGATTTTATATCCTCAAATTGTGAGAATAGCCCATCAAATTATTGCTGAAGGATTTTCAGATGCTGTTATTCAGCCCGGAATAACGACTACTGATGATGTGGTTTGGTGGTATCGGGAAAAGATCAGAGAATTAAAACTGATTACCTGGTTTCATCCAAGTGTTTCCATTCAGCGAGCCGATCCTGAATCGTTTGATCATTTGCGGACATTCGACAGTCGCCCGGCTGAGAATGTGATTATGCCCGGAGATCTACTTCACGTAGATTTCGGTATTACTTACCTGCGATTAAATACAGACACTCAGCAACATGCCTACGTGTTGAAACCCGGAGAGACCGAAGTACCGGAATATCTGAAAAAGGCATTCGACAATGGAAACCGACTTCAGGATATATTTACAAACAACTTCAAAGAGGGAAGAACAGGAAACGAGGTGTTAAAAATGTCAAGAGAGCAAGCGATTGCCGAAGGACTAAAACCCTCTATCTATACGCATCCGATTGGGTATAACGGTCATGCTGCAGGAACTACTTTGGGAATGTGGGATGCTCAGGGCGGAGTTCCGGGAAGTGGTGATTATCCGTTGCATCTGAATACAGCTTATTCCATAGAATTGAATGCAGCTACTTTTATCGAAGAATGGGGCAAAGAAATCCGGATAATGCTGGAAGAAGATGCCTTTTTTGATGAAACCGGAGTGTGGTACATTGATGGGAGACAGAAAGAAATTATGACAATCCCAAGAAAACCCGCAAAGCAGTAGTTATGAGTTTTTCAGATCTGGAACAGAAAATTGATCATGCAAGAAATGTAGATCACTCGCTACCTGATTTAGAAACTGATATCATTCAATTAATAAAACAGGGAATCGGTCAGGATAAAATATTCCTTGTGTATATAAGCAAAAAGGGTGACCGGACAGAGATCTCCTATCGAAAATTTTATGAACTGGTTTTAGATACAGCTCGGTTTTATCAGAATAAGGGATTAAAAGTCGGAGATAAAATTGCCACTATATCTCACAATCACTGGCACACAGTGATTCAGTATTTTGCCGCCTGGTTTTGCGGCTTGGTTGTGGTTCCGGTAAATCTTGGAGAGGATGACGAACGTATCGAATACATCCTGAAAAACTCAGAAACCAAATTAGCTTTAGTCAGAGAAGAATATGTTGACCGGATTGAAAATATCAGGAATTCTAATGATGAGTTATCTGAAATTGAAATCATATCGTGTGGAGAAAAGACCGATTCTTTTACTACTTCAGAAGGTGAATTAGAAGAAAGAGATTTTGATTCAGAAGCAGATGCCCTGATCGTTTTTACATCCGGAACTACCGGAGCGCCCAAAGGAGTAGTTCTTTTGCAAAAAAATTTGTTAGAAGATGCCCGCGGCATTTCGGAATGGCATCACATCACATCAGAAACCAAAATGATGTGTGTATTGCCTATTCATCATGTAAACGGGACTGTAGTTACGTTAATGACACCGTTATTCGCCGGAGGCTCTGTCGTACTCAATGAAAAATTCAGCGTGGATCGCTTCTTCCCGTTGATAGAACAGGAACAGGTGCATATAGTTAGCGTGGTTCCCACTTTACTTCAATATCTCAACAGTTTTTATGAAGATAAAGAAGTTCCTGATCTCGATACATTCAGCCATGTCATTTGTGGTGCCGGACCTTTGACCGTAAGTGTTGCCAAAACGTTTGAAGAGCGATTTGGGAAAAGAATTATTCACGGATATGGTCTTTCCGAAACTACTTGCTATTCCTGTTACCTACCGTTGGATATTCCCGATGAAGAACACAAAAAATGGATGCAGGATTATGGATATCCGAGCATCGGGGTTGCAATTCGGGCTAACGAAATGGCTATTCATGATGAACATGGAAACGGACTCGAAGAAGAAGAGCGAGGAGAAATCGTAATTCGTGGAGTGAATGTGATGAAAGGATATTTCAAAAACCGAGAAGCCAATGAATCGGTTTTTAAAAATGGTTGGTTCCGTAGTGGAGACGAAGGGTTTTACAAGACAGATAGTCAAGGCAGGAAATACTATTTCATAACGGGACGAATTAAGGAGCTCATCATCAGAGGAGGAGTAAATCTTGCTCCGTTAGAAATCGATGAAGTCATTAATAAAGCTCCCGCAGTAAAAGCAGGAATTGCCGTTGGATTTGAAAATGACTGGTACGGTGAAGAAGTGGGCGCTTACATCGAATTAGAAGATGGAGCTGAAGAAAACGAGGAAGCCATTCTAAACTATTGCAGAAAGCATCTTCCGCACTCAAAAACTCCAAAAGTGATTGTATTCGGAAACGAAATTCCGGTTACCTCCACCGGGAAATACCAGCGAACAAAAGTTACACACCATTTCGAGCAATGGAAGTCAGTACAGTTTAGGAAATAAATTAATTAGGAGTATGGGAATTAAGAATAAGTAGATATTCATTATTAGTTTTGTGTTCTAATATCCCTAATTATTCATCTCTACAATAGCTAACGTACATCGGCTAACGCAAACCAATTTGCCTTTTTCATCTTCAATTTTAGTTTCCCATACGTGAACTTTGGAGCCTTTTTTGACCGGAGTGGCCGTTCCCCGAACAAGACCTCCTTCTTTCACTGATCGAATATGATTGGCGTTAATCTCTACACCCACAGCAGTTTTATCTTTTCCATCCAAACTAAACCAAGCACCAACTGAGGCAAGAGTTTCAGCCAACACTACCGAAGCGCCTCCGTGCAAAATTCTGAAAGGCTGTACCGTATTTTCATTAACAGGCATGGTTGCAATCATTTTATCTCTACTGATATGTTCAAACTCAATTCCTAAGGCATGTCCCATATGTTTTTGGGTGCCATTGAAATAGAAATCCGCTTTTTCTTTCAGAGGTTCTTCGATAAACATAAATTAGTATTTGATTAACACTGTTAAGTTAGTGAAATTAAGATAAGAAAGCGCTTTTAAATGTAGTCTGAAAGTGTAACTTTACTGAAAGTGTTTAACCAGTTTTAATTACATGAAATACGCTCCAGAAATAGTTCCGAATATCATTCAAGCCGGAATTGAAAAAAACAAAACAGGAATTTTCTCTGCTGTTAAAAGAAATGGGGAATGGATTGAAACTTCCATTGAGGAATTTGAAACAAAAAGACGAAATCTTGCATTGGGTCTGTATGAATTAGGGATCCGAAAAGGAGATCGGGTTTCCATCCATTCTGAAAACAGTACGGAATGGCTGATTTGCGATCAGGCAGTCATTTCTATTGGAGCTATAAATGTTGCAGTTTACACTACCCAGCCTGCCGATCAAATCAAATACATTCTTGAAAACTCAGAAGCCAAGGTTCATATAGTTTCTAATGACGATTTGTTTGCGGAAACAAAACCGTTGATGAAAGAGATAGAAACAGTAAAAACAGTCATCTCAATTCAGCCTTCAAAGCATAAAAAATTGAAGGGTTTTGAAGAAGTGATGGAACTTGGAGAAAAACTTCATGAGGAAAAGCCTGAACTTTATAAAGAACTTCAATCTGCGATAGAACCTGATGATCTCGCCAATATAAACTATACCTCAGGTACTACCGGCGTCCCAAAAGGAGTGATGTTGTCACACAACAATTTGGCATCAAACGTTTTGGCTTCTAATGAACGAATGGCCTATGATGCTGAAAAAGCTAACGATCCAAAGATTCTTTCATACCTGCCTCTGGCACACATGCTTGAAAGAATTGCCTCTTACATTTATATCTACACCGGGGTACCGATTTACTACATAGAGGATGTAAACGAAATTAAAACGGATTTTATCACCGTAAAACCAATTTACTTTTCTACAGTACCACGGTTATTAGAAAAAATAATGGCTGGACTTAAAGTAAGGGGACAGGAGTTATCCGGTCTAAAAAAGCAGTTGTATTACTGGGCTATTAATCTTGCTGAAGGCTATGACCCGGAAGATCCTCCAACAGGATTGGATAAGTTGAAATTCAAGATTGCAGACAAAGCAGTTTACTCAAAAATCAGAGAAGGTTTAGGTGGTAATCTTGTAGGTATGATGGTGGGAGGAGCAGCTCTTGCACCTCCGGTGATGAGATTTTTTAATGGAATAGGACTTAAATGTGGACAAGGCTACGGTCTTACGGAAACTTCACCTGTGGCAACAGGAAGCAAGCCTGATTGGATTCGAATTGGTTCAGCTGGACTGCCCATCACTGATGTTGAAATTAAGATTGCTGATGACGGTGAAATTTTGATCAAAGGACCGAACATCATGCAGGGCTACTATAAAATGCCTGAAAAAACCGAGGAAGTATTTACTGAAGATGGATGGTTTTGTTCGGGTGATATAGGACACATCGATGAAGATGGTTGGCTTTTTATCACAGACAGGAAAAAGTCTATGTTCAAACTTTCAACCGGTAAATATGTAGCTCCGCAGCCTATAGAAAACGCACTCGTCAATAATGGATTTATCGATCAGGCGATGGTAGTTGGAGACGGTCAAAAATTTTGCGCTGCTATTATTATTCCAGATTGGAAGAATATGGAAAAAAGATTTGATCGTTTCGGGCACGATTTGCCGGATACTAACCGAATCGAAAATGAACATGTAATCTCAAGAATCCAAAAAGAAGTGAATAAGGTGAACAAAAAGCTCCCGAATTGGGAAAAGATAAAGAAGTTCGAGTTGCTTGAAGAGCCATTCACTATTGAAGATGGAGAGCTTACTGCCAAAATGAGTATCAAGCGGTCCGGCGTAATGAAAAATCATAAAGAGTTAATTGACAGTATTTATCAGGAAGATTAATGGGTATTAAAAGAAGAATTAGGAAAGTAGCTGTTTTAGGCTCAGGAGTAATGGGAAGTCAAATTGCAGCCCATTGTGTTAATGCAGGTCTCGAAGTGGTACTGCTGGATTTGAAGAGCGACGATAAAAATCGACCTAATAAAACAGCGGAAGATAGTATTCAAAAAATTCTGAAAATGAAACCCGCTCCTTTTGCATTGCCGGAGTTTGCTGAAAGAATTCAGATTGGGAATTTTGAAGATGATTTCAATTTATTGAAAGATGCAGATTGGATCTGTGAGGTTATCGTAGAGCGAATGGACATCAAAAAGGATATGATGTCCCGCATCGAAGAAGTTCGAGGAAAAAATGCTATCGTAAGTTCAAATACTTCCGGTTTACCTATTTCTGAAATAGGAGAAGATTGTAGCGAGGATTTCAAAAAGCATTTTCTTGGAACGCACTTCTTCAATCCTCCAAGATATATGAAGTTGTTAGAGATTATTCCTACAGAAGATACTTCACCGGAAATATCATGCTTCATGCACGGTTTTTGCGAAAAAGTGCTCGGAAAAGGAGTGGTTCTCTGTAAGGATACTCCGAATTTTATAGCGAACCGTGTAGGTATTTTTTCAATAGGCAGTATTATGCCTTATTTCTTCAACGGAGATTTTAGAGCAGAGGAAATTGATGTGCTCACCGGAACTTTAACGGGCTACTCAAAAGCTGCTACTTTCAGAACCGGTGATATGGCAGGACTGGATGTAACTCTTCATGTAGCCAACAATATTATTCCATCCATTCCTGATGATGAAAAGAAGGATGTGTTTGATCTCCCTGAGCAATTTAAAAAAATGGTTGAATCCGGTAAGATTGGAAATAAAGCGGGTAAAGGTTTCTATAAAAAAGTTCAGAAAGATGGAAAACGTGAATTTTTAGTCATCAACCCCGAAACACTTGAATATGAATCTCAACAGGAATTGGAAGATCCTGTTTTAGCTGAAGTAAAGAAAATTAAGGATACCAAAGAACGATTGAAGTTTCTGGCTTTCCATGATAGTGAAATCGGAAACTTTGTGTGGGAGACTCAAAAAGAATTGATGTTATACGCCGCCAATCGGGTTCCTGAAATTTCCGATAACCCTCAGGATGTGGATCGTGCAATGAAGTGGGGTTTTAATTGGGAGTTAGGTCCTTTTGAGCGCTGGGATGCACTTGGAATTGACGCAGTAACAGAACGGCTGGAAAAAGAAGGTGCAGAAGTTCCTCAACTGATTAATGATCTGAAATCAGCCGGTTTTGATTCATTTTATGAAGATGGGCGTGTTTTCGATCCCGTTTCAAAAGAGATGAAAGAACAGTCTCCATCTGCTGCCGGAGAAATAAAAATTCAGACGCTCCGGAAAGAACAAACACCGGTTTTTGAAAACGATTCGGCAGCATTGTTGGATCTGGGTGATGAAGTAGCGCTGTTTGAATTCAAAACTAAAAATGCGACGCTTGGTTTTGAGTTGGTTGAATCACTATACAAATCTCTCGAAATTGTGGAAGAAAGTTATTCCGCTCTTGTAATTTCACATGACGGAGATAACTTCGCATACGGTGCAAATCTGATGGAAGCTATGCAAGCCAATCAATCCGGAGATTGGGATAAAGTAGTGGAAGCAGTTACTAATTTTCAGAAAACCGCAGTTGCGCTCCGTTATGCTCCTTTTCCGGTAGTAGCTGCTCCATTTGGCAGAACATTAGGAGGCGGAACCGAATTTTGTTTGTATTCTGATAAAGTTGTTGCCCATCACGAACTGTACATGGGTTTGGTTGAAGTTGGAGTGGGACTGATTCCGGCAGGAGGAGGTACTACCGAACTGCTTCGCAGAGGAATGGAAAAACTGGAAGGCGACGCTGATCCGCTACCATTTATTCGGGAAGCTTTTAAAACTATGGGAATGGCAGAAGTATCAGACAGTGCACACAAAGCTCGCAAACTCGGTTTCCTGAGGGATTCTGACGTGATTGTGATGAACAGAGATCTGCAAACTTCGATTGCTAAGGAAGAAGCATTAGCTATGGTTGAAGCAGGTTATCAGCCGCCGGCAAAAACCGATATAAAAGTGCTTGGACAAACTTCGCTGGCAGCTATGAAACTGATGTTGTATGTAATGCATGAGTCAAAATATATAACCGATTACGATAAGGTGGTCGCAGAACGACTCGCTTATGTAATGGCTGGTGGAGATCTCAGTGAAGAGCAAACTGTTCCTGAAGATTATCTACTCAAGTTAGAAAGAGAAGCAATTCTTGAATGCCTGAAAGATGAAAGAACTCTCGCCCGGATGGAACACATGTTGAAGAAGGGGAAACCACTAAGAAATTAATAATTATGAATGATGAATTTTGAATTGAAATATTCATAATTCATCAATCGGAAATCAAAAATCAAATGAAAGAAGCTTATATAATTTCGGCAAAACGAACTGCCTGTGGAAAAGCGAATAAAGGATCGTTGCGGTTTACCAGACCTGATTCTCTTGGTGGGGCTGTAATCAGAGATCTTTTGAAAGATGCACCTGAAGTTGAACCTGAAATGGTAGAAGATGTAATTATGGGTTGTGCATTTCCTGAAGCATCACAGGGATTGAACGTAGCAAAGCAAATTGCAGCGCTTGGCGGATTGCCGGACGAAGTTCCGGGAGTGACGGTGAATCGTTTTTGTTCATCCGGATTACAGACTATTGCGATGGCAGCAGAACGAATTATGGTTGGGGCAGCCGATGTTATTATTGCAGGTGGTGTTGAGTCCATGTCTTTAGTTCCAATGGGCGGGATGTCGGTTCAGCCAAATCCGGAAGTGATGGAGAAAAAACCTGAATTGTATATCAGTATGGGATTAACCGCAGAAAACGTGGCTGACAAGTACGATATAAATCGTGAAGATCAGGATGAATTTGCATATCAAAGTCACCAAAGAGCTATTTCTGCTTGGGAAAATGGAAGGTTTGACGAACAAATTACACCAATCGAAGTAGTTGAAAAGAAAATCAGCGCTGATGGTGAGTTAATAGAAGAGAAATTCACTTTCAGTAAAGATGAAGGTCCGAGAGCAGATACAAGTACCGAAGTTCTATCGGGATTAAGAGCTGTTTTTAAAGCCGGAGGTTCTGTGACTGCCGGAAACTCATCCCAGATGAACGATGCAGCGGCAGGAGTCATAGTAATGAGTGGCGAAAAAGTAAAAGAATTGGGTCTTGAACCTATTGCAAAATTCGTTGGGTTTTCTGTTGCCGGTGTTCCGCCTGAGTTAATGGGAATTGGTCCTGTAGAGGCAATACCAAAAGTACTGAATCAAACCGGATTGAAATTAGACGACATTGACCTGATAGAGCTGAACGAGGCGTTTGCAGCCCAATCTCTGGCAGTGATCAGAGAATTAGGTTTGGATCCGGAAATTACCAATGTAAATGGAGGAGCCATCGCAATGGGACATCCACTTGGCTGTACCGGTGCTAAGTTAACCACTCAAATTCTTCACGAAATGCAGTCCCGAAAATCAAAATACGGAATGGTAACCATGTGCATTGGTGGTGGTATGGGAGCAGCAGGTATATTCGAAAATCTCAGATAAGGAAAATTTATGTTTACAGACGATACGCTAAGTGGAAAAACGATATTAATTACAGGCGGAGGAAGTGGTCTTGGTCTGGAAATGGCGAAAGGTTTCGCGAGATGTGGTGCAAATATTGCTATCTGTGGAAGAACTCAGGAAAAACTGGACAATGCCACAAAAGAAATTCTAAAAGAAAATGATTCCGTTCAGGTAAAGAATTATCAAGCGGATGTTAGAGATCATGAAAGAGTTACTGAAATGATTTCAGAAATAGTAAATGATTTCGGATCCATGGAAGGTCTGGTTAACAACGCCGCCGGTAATTTTCTTTCTGCATCTGAAGATCTGAGTCCGGGAGGATTCAAAGCTATAATTGATATCGTATTACATGGTAGTTTTAACTGTACGCATGCATTCGGAAACTATTTAATTGATACTGATAAGAAAGGATCAATTCTGAATATTGTTACAACTTATGCTGAAGGAACCGGATGTGCATTTGTGCTCCCATCAGCTTGTAGCAAAGCTGGTGTATTGGCGATGACTCGCTCTTTAGCTTATGAATGGGCAGAATATGGCATTCGATTAAATGCTATCGCCCCGGGTCCGTTTCCTACTGATGGTGCCTGGTCAAGATTAGTACCCGATAAAACGATGGAAGAAAAGTTCATCAACAAAATTCCCATGAAGCGATATGGAGATCACAAGGAATTAGCAAATCTTGCCATTTTTCTTATGTCAGATTTAGCTCCATATATCACAGGAGAAAACGTAGTAATTGACGGGGGAGAAAGGCTACAAGCCGGACAGTTTAACTTTATTAATGATCTGATGCCTCGTGATAAACTAAAAGCAGCTTTTAAGGCGATGAAGCCAAAGTAAATTATAAAGCCAAAGATATAGCAAACACAAGCAATGTAATCATCAAATAGATTACGAAAGTTATCGCATCAGGTTTTTTTACTTTGAAAAGGCTTTTATTAATAAAATGACCTATTCCACATTTTTGATATGTATGAAATAATCCCGTCTTCATAACAACCTCTCTTTAACTTAAGGTCTGTTTCAATCAATAGATTCAATTTTCTTTTCCAAAGAAGCTATTCTGGTTTCAAGCTTGTGGATAGTAATATCATCCTTGTCCATCCGCTTCATCTTGCCATCTATAATAGTCTCCAACCAAATTTTCTGACCTTTATCATACTTAATTCGAGTCAGGATTTCGTCAGACTTATGAGCAAATAATGTCCAGGTTCCATGAGGTATTAAGGTTTTACCATCTGTTAAATATTCTCCTTCCTGAATTACAAATCCATCAGCATCAGTAACTTTTAGCGAGTAAGAATCATCGGCGATTTTAATGATTGTTTTCTTAATGTCCGTACTCTTTACATCATTCTGAGCACTTAATGTTAACGTTACCGATAGAAATAGGGCAAGTAGCATTGTTAACTTTTTCATAATAGCCTCTTGGTTTTTAAAGTCTATCCAATGTTACCAAATTGTTAAGATAAAGTAAAGGGTTTGTTAACATAAAATTAACATAGTATTAACATCAACGTTTAAGCTATTTATGAGCAAAATAAGGTCAAAGAAAAACTGTGCGAAAAGATCAGGAGAAAAGACTTAGTCTCTTTTCAACTTTTTTAATAGCCTGAGATAGTAGATGAGCATCAAAACTTGTATAAGCAGTTTCTGAGCCTAATTGAATAGATTTAAGAAACAATAACGCAGCTTTTTCAGCGGACTTTGCAGGATCAAAGCTTTGTTTTCCAAAGAACAAGTGATCTCCGTCATTTAATCTTCCTATTCTAATTGTTTGGGAAGAAACATCGCAGTCCAATACCTGAGTAGAATCTGCTACAATTCTTTGGTGAATATTTTCCTGAGCTGATACATAAATAGTGACAGATGCAGTAGAGCCGTTATCAAATCTTAGAAAAAGATGGATTGCGATGGGATTATCCTTATTTAAAAAAGAAGCCTGAGCTTCTATATGATGAATTCCACTATTCATCCATTTCACACAAAGTCCAAGTTCATCAATCCAATGATTTTTGAACTCCTGAACAGGATTTATCATCTGCGAACGGTTTACATATCTTTTGATATTCATAAAACGAGGACGAGAGATTGCATCCATCATCCATTGAGTAGCCGGCGCTAAGGTAGGCCAGTGAGAGAACTGGACTTTCACTCCTGATTCTTTTGCTGCACGATGAATTTTTTCAAGTTTTTCACTGTCTGTAGGTTGCTTTGCAATCAGGAAGCAGTTGTAACTGTGTTGAATAGCATCGAGCAATAGGTCAAGATTTGATGAGGTGTCATTAAGTATCAGGCAGGCATCAACTTTTTCCAAATCTCTGACTGAAGGGACTAAATTTACTTCCTGAACTATACCATGGGGTCGAAGATGTTTTTCCCAGGCTACAGTTCTTGTAGCATCACCAACAATTCCAACTTTCATATCAATTAATTAGTTGGGTTTAAAATGCAGAAGCAAATTCACATAAACAAGAAAAGGCATCTGCAAATGCAGACGCCTTTCTAAAAACAAAATTGGTTAAGTTAATCCGGCATAACTATAGCGAGAATAAAGTAGGCTAAAATTCCGAATCCATAGCTGAAAGCAAGTATTACGTATAATATTCTTACGATTGTAGGGTCCCAGCCAAGGTATTCAGCAATTCCGCCGCAAACACCGGCAAGCATTTTGTCTGTTCTTGATTTCCTTAATTTAGCAGGCATATTGTACAAATTTGGTTGTATTCTTTTCATCCGTACGAAGTTGCCAGTGTTAAGTTTCAAAAATATTTAATTAACTGTAATTTTCTTTTCGTGTTTCCCATATCCTACAAAGGAAGCAACTATAGTATAGGTTCCTTTTTCCAGACCGCTAATAATGGCAATTCCTTCACGGTTTGTTGCTGCCCCCCTTGATCCGTCTTTAATTGTTACAGTTGCTCCAACCAAAGGATCAGACCCGGTACTTAATTTCACTTTGATAGATCCATTGTCAGCATCAAGAGTTTCTACCTTCATTGGTCTTGGAGGAGGGGGTGGAGGATAATTTTCAGAATTATCACTCTGTTTGAACTTTGAATCACTCAATTTAAAAAGAACAGGCATACTCATTTGTACATCAACCGGTCTGCCTCTTTGAGTTCCCGGTTTGAATTTTGCATTGCTAACTACTCTTAAAGCCTCTTCATCACATCCACCACCAATACCCCGAATAATTTTCGGATCAGTTACATTACCGTTTTTATCGACGATAAACTGCACAGTTACACGCCCCTCAATTCCTGCTCTTATAGCAGTAGGAGGATACTCTACTTTACTCTGTATTCCAGCCTGTCCACCAACTAATTCCGGCATGTTTTCAACTACAACAAACACATCTCTTTCAGGATTTGGAGGAGAGGGAGGCGGTGGAGGAGCAAGTTCGCCGGGAGTAGTGGATGTTCCATAAGAAAGAGGAATTTGAACATTTGGATAATGTTTTACCCAAACCTGAGCCTGAGAGTTATTCGATAAGATTCTTGCTTTAGAAACGATGGATACAGACAGTTGATTGATCTTAAAGTTAATAGTGTTATCGTCTATTGAGCCGGCAAGTATTCCCCCTTCAAATTGACGAAGAGAGATTTCAAAAAGACCGTAGTTATCGGGATTTAGAGTGATTGCATTGATACCCTCAATACTAACACCGGATCCTTGATCAGAAGCATCTAATACCTCTTTTCCGTTAATATCGACTCTAAATTCTTTTAAAGTAACTTTTTCAGACAGAATTTCTTCTTCAGTTAATAAAGATGGCCCTTGCAAATCAGAACAAGCAATTGGTGCAATTACAACCATAATTATTCCGAGAAACAGCATAAAACTTTTCTTTAAAGACGTTTTGTGGAGCTTGTGATATTTCATTTTTTCAATTCTTTGTTTTAGGGTTGACTGTTGAACCGCCATATTTACTGCAAAACTTCCTATTCCATTCTGAAGGGGAATAAGTTCCACCAACATTTTGGCGTAATTTTTTGGGTGAATTTCAGACGTATTGAGAACCTGTTGATCACAGGAAATTTCTCTGAAAGTCTCAATTTTCTTCTCACTCATCTTTACAAAAGGATGAAACCAGAACAGAGATGAGATCATGGAAAGAAAAAGTTGAATCAGATAATCGCCTCTTTGAATATGAACCAACTCATGTCTGATAGCCATATTCAGATTTTCACTGTTATTTTTAATTCTGGAAGGGAGTACAATTACCGGCTTTCTCCACCCGAAAGTAAACGGAACGAGAGGGTGATCATTAAAAGCAATAGAAACAGATTGATCTTTTAAGCCATATTCAGATTCCAAATTGGTAAGCGGTTCTGTTTCAAGTTGAGAGTAAAGAATCCGCAATTGGATGTAATCCCGAATCAATCTTAGTAAGAAAAATGCGGCTATTAAAATTATCACTAAAGTAAAAGAGCCTATCAAAATATTTCCATCCATCCAGTTTAATGGCGTGGCTTCTGACATATAGAGACTGGCTGTATTTTCCTGTAAAGGATTGCTTACAACAAACACAGCAGGATTTGCTGATACTCCTGAAGGACTTAAATTAGATAGAAACTGAATCATAAATGTTGAGAAGAGTCCTACCGGCAGCGCAAACAAAGTCGCAATTCTGATGTGATACTGATATAAAGGATTGATCGAATCAGATACTCTGAGAATAAAAAATGTGAGAGCGGCAATTGCCGACCATATTAAAAGAGGGAACCAGAAATAATCGGCACTCAGATAGCCCAAATCATTGATAAAATTATATAAGTCTATCATTTCTCATCCTCCATTCCATCGATTAATTTTTTAATGGATTCCAACTCATCTTCTGAAAGATTTTCACCTTTAACGAGAGTTTGTACCAATGCAGAAGGCGAGCCCTTAAATACTTTATGTATCAAATTATTTATCAGATTAAACTGAACATTTTCGGGCTTTATAGCGGCACTATACACATAAGTGACACCTTGCTTTCGGTATTTTAGAAACCCTTTGTCATTCAGGTTTTTCATGATGGTCATAACCGTAGTGTAAGCAACCTTGCGTGACTCAAGTATTCTTTCCTGTACTTCAGAAACGGTGGCTTCACCCATTTCCCAAACATGATGAAGAATTTCCATTTCGCTTTCCCCGAGCGGGGTTAATGACTTTTTCATAGCAGTAAAATTTAGTTACTACTAATATAATAGTATTTAATACTAAGTCAATAGTAGGATAAAAATTTTCTGCTTTTCTATGGGAGAGAGGGAGTTAAATTGCCGGTGACCATTCGAACTGAGGGTCGCCAAATTTCTTCAGAGTACGATAATGAGAGGCTACTGCTTCAGAAAAAGTATCATGACAGTTGTATGGTATTCCGAATTCATTGGCAGTTTTTTCAACTATTTTACTTATTTCGGGATAGTGAACACTGCAAACTTTAGGAAAAAGGTGGTGCTCAATCTGATAATTCAATCCACCAATATACCAGGACAAAAGTTTGTTTCTCCTTGCGAAATTATTGGTTGTAAACATTTCATGTATTACCCAATGGTTATCAATCATGTTTTGCTCATCAGGAACGGGGTGAGTGGTTTCTTCTACCACATGAGCAAGTTGAAAGATAATTCCTAAAATTAATCCCCCGGTTAAATGAATAATTAGAAAACCAATCAAAAACTGCCACCACGCAATATCCAGAACCAAAAACGGCACTGCGATCATATAGAAATAATATATAATTTTAGTAATCACTAAGGTGATCCATTCCTTTGCCGGGTGTTTTTTATTTTCATAAGGTCCCAGTTCAGGTTTAAAGAAATACCAATAATCTTTAACAAAAACCCAGAACAGAGTAGCAAAACTATAAGCGGGGAAAGCCAAAAGGTGCTGAAACCTATGTACGGGCTTGTGATCGGAATGTGGAGAAAGGCGTATAAACTCGGCTACTTCTAAATCTTCATCATGGCCATGAATGTTGGTATAGGTATGGTGAATAATGTTATGAGTAATCTTCCAGATGTAGCCATTTGCTCCCATCAGATCGAATGAAAGTCCGATTAAGTAATTAATTTTTGGATTGGAAGAATAAGCTCCGTGAAGTGCATCATGAGATACAGAAAAACCAATTCCAGCCATTCCGATTCCCATGGTGATACACAGCAAAAGCATAACCTGAAGAGAGAACATCCCGGAAATTATTAAGCCGTAAGAACCAAAATAAATCCCAAGTATGATAATGGTTTTAATAACCATAGAAGCATTAGCATGTCTTGAGAGGTTATTCTCTTCGAAATACTGATTCACCCTGGCTTTGACCGTTTTACTGAATTCCCGGTCAATTTTGTTATTAAACGTAACCGTACTACCCATACTTTAAGCCTTCTATCGTAGTTAATTAAGCAACTTTTGTAATAAGTAAAATTTACCTGTTAACAGTGTTAATTTCAAAATCTAAAAAACTGAGTTCATAGCATCAAAATGTAATACCGTAATTGGGTGAGGAAAAATAGATTAAGGGAAACATTAACTATCGTTCGGGTTATGAAAACACTAATATCACTTTTCGTTTTTGCTTTAGGAAACTCATTCCTTATCTCAGCTCAGCCATTTAATTTAGATTTAAACTTTGCAGTAGGAACTCCGCAGGGGAGTTTTGCAAATGTTCTGGATAGAAATTCTTACGGGCTTGATGTAGCATTTACTTTTCAGCTTCCATATTCACCTATTTACTTAGGTGGGGGTATCGGCTATCAGAATTACGGTTGGAAAGAACGAACCACGTTTCTGGAAGATGTGCCTGAAATAGATCTCACAGTAAGAACCACGAATAATATTGTTACCCCTTACTTGTTAGCACGAATCGAATCTCCGACCGGAATAATGCGTCCTTTTATTGAAGGCTCGGTTGGATTTAATTATTTGTACACAGAAACTTCTCTCGTTGATGAATACGATGATGAAGATATTGCGAGTGATGTGAATCACGATCACGTTACCACCAACACCGGACTTGGCGGGGGATTTAAAATAAAACTTTACGAAGGTTTCGATTCTGATGGTGATTTCATCGGCGTTTCTCTGATGATGAAAGCAAAATACATGTTAGGAGGAAATGCAAGTTATCTTAAGGAAGGAGATTTAACCAGAAACGGTAATTATGTGGATTTGAATATCAGAGAATCAAGAACAGATCTGGCTACTTTTAATATTGGAGTAGCATTTAATTTTTAATGAAATCTTTTTTAACCGGAGTAAAGATGCGTTAATCAGTCCATAGTTTTGTGTGAATTAATTTTCAGAAAACAATTTCAAATTATAATAGAATTATGTATTTAAGTGGAAAATTAATCTGCATCTATGGAGAAAGAAACGAAATATTTAATTGGGGGGATTATTATAGTATCACTTTGCTACTTAATCCCTTCTTTTTTAGGGTACATCTGGTTAGGGTTATTTAGCTCACTTTTTGTAGCAATAATATATTTGAGGTTATTGCATAAGGAAGGGAAGAAGAAATTCAGCAAAGAGAATTCAGTTAAAGTTACTTCAACACTATTTTCTCTCACAATTTTGGCATCATTGCTGCTTTTCGGTCTTGATTATTATAAAGCAGATTTT
This sequence comes from Balneola sp., assembly GCA_965267565.1. Taxonomy (GTDB): domain Bacteria; phylum Bacteroidota; class Rhodothermia; order Balneolales; family Balneolaceae; genus Balneola. Next base: position 716,258 of record OZ254085.1, on the reverse strand, counting down.
CAGAGAGAGGTTCTCAGAGAAATACGGGTAATTATTGACACGGGAATTTTTGAACATGAAGCCCAAGGAGAACTTCTTCAGGTATATAAAGAATACCTTTCTGAGCCATCTCAGGATGCATCTATTGTAGAAACTGCAACTGATTTTTTTGGGGACAGACTTCAGGAAAACAATGTATATATACCAGGAATTAAAACTGATGAGAAGGATGCTGTATTCAGATATCAAAAAGATGAGGAGTCAGACCGTTTTATAATCTATTCTATTGCTAAAATATCCCAAAGCCGGGATCCGAATTTTGAGAACGCAAACGGATCAAATGGGCTTCTTCAAACAATAACGATATTAACAAACGAAGGGGTTACTCATGAAAGAGAAAACTAATAAATGGATACCCTGGATTTCAGCGAGTTTAATTGGGGTGATACTTTCAGCTGCTCTTGTTTTTGCTTTAGATTCATTTGTATACGAAGATAGTTTTAGGCATTACATTCCCACCCCGACACCATCTGCGCAGTTGGTAGGAATATCTGTAATTGAAGCGATTAATGAATTTTCGGGAGATGAAAGTGATCATGATTTCAGTAAAGAAATATTTATTGGAACAGTAATCAGCTTAATATCGATGTTTATAGTTGTTCCCTATTTATTTTTAATGGGAACCCTTCAATCTGAGGAAAAGGAAAATCCAACTGCTCTTTGGTATGCAGGCAGTAGCTTAATGTTAATGGTTGTAGTATTACCGATTATTGTGTTTATAATAAAATTTCTATTCATCAGAAGAGCGTAGAGCAATCAACAATCAACAGGCATAATGATTTGATGAGAATGGAATCCACTGATATTTCATACAGAATAGCTGAGCTAATGTTAGAAATGGAAGATGTTTCCGAAATCTCTGAATTAACTACAGCAAACTTTCCCAAAATATCAGAATCAGAGTATGAATATTCTATGGTGAGTAACCCTCAGGATACTTCTGTTTCTTTAACGGTTTCATTTCAACAAACTGAAAACTCCTATAATATTACTATCACTCCGTATTCAGAAGAAATGTTTAGTTATCAAACAGAATATTAGTGAAATGGAATTTCATTGTTTAGCATTTGGTTAAACCAAAAGATCAAATGCCTATGAAAAACATCAACAGCTACCGAAAGTTTGAAAGAAACGATAATGAGCCAAATCAGGATGGAGAGTACATACTGTACTGGATGCAAATCAATCGTCGGTTCCAGTATAATTATGCCCTGGAATATGCCGTTGCCTGGGCTAATAAATTAGATAAGCCGTTGTTGATTTATGAGGGATTATCCATAGAATATCCCTGGGCAAGCGATCGGTTTCATTCATTTATTATGGAAGGAATGAAAGAAAACCTGGATTTCGCTGCTGAACACAATTTAAATTATTACAGCTTTGTAGAGCCGGAAGAAGGAGCTGGAAAAGGCTTGTTTTATGCACTGGCAGAAAACGCCTGCACTGTAATTTCTGATGAATATCCGGTGTTCATCATTAAAAAGCACAACGAACGGGTAGCAGATAAAATTGATGTTCCTTTTACAACCATTGATTCAAACGGAATTATACCACTTGGGGTAACAGATAAAGATCCTTACTCTGCTTATTTGTTTCGAAAAGTGATGCAAAAGCATTTCAAAGAAGCCTTTACCAATCCGCCAAAAAAAGATCCCATCGATGAATTAGAAAATACTGATAAAGTAGACCTATCCGAGAGTTTCTTAAAAGAATATCCTTCTGCGGATGAACATCTCAATGACATTCCCGAAGCAATTTCAAAATTGGATATTGATCACGAAGTAGGAGTTTTGGAAATTTCGGGAACCCGACAAGCGGCCTTAGGAAAACTGGGAAGATTTGTAGGTCACGACTTGCTGGAATATGATGATAAACGAAACGATCCCGATGCCAAGAAAACCAGTGGATTGAGTCCCTGGTTGCACTTTGGTAAAATCAGTGAGTACGAAATCGTGAAAACAGTATTTGATCATCAACCGGAAGGTTGGAGCTTGGAAGATCTGACACCTAACGGCGGAAAAAATGCAGGCTTCTTCAATGGAAATGAAAGCATCGAAAGCTTTTTAGACGAAGTGATTACCTGGCGGGAGGTTGGATTTCACTATGCTCATCACGTCGATAATTACGATGAATTTGAATCGCTGCCTGACTGGGCAAAGAAAACCATGGCGGAGCATAAAGATGACGAACGGGAATGGGTTTACTCGCTCGAAGAACTCGAATTCTCCAAAACACATGATGAGCTTTGGAACGCCGCTCAAACTCAGCTGAGAGAAGAAGGCATTATTCATAATTACCTACGAATGTTGTGGGGGAAAAAGGTTATAGAGTGGACTCCTGATCACCGAACCGCATTAGAATATCTGATAGAACTCAATAATAAATATGCGATTGACGGAAGAGATCCCAATAGTTATTCCGGCATATTCTGGTGTTTCGGAAGATTTGACCGTGCCTGGCAGGAGAGAGATATTTTCGGAAAACTTCGCTATATGACCAGCGACAGTACCCGAAAAAAAGTGAAGTTAGATCAGTATCTGGCTAAGTACGGAGATCAAAAATCGTTATTGTAATTAGTTAGCAGGTTGATTAACATATATCACACATGTAATTAAGTGATATGGATCTCTTTCAGGACAACAACTCTGCTCAAAATCAGGTGAATGAAGACAAGCATTCCTATTCAGATGAACCTTTAGCAACCCGGATGCGTCCGCAATCTCTGGACGAATTTATTGGTCAGGAGCATTTAGTGGGAGATGGAAAGATGCTCCGACGAATGATTGAAAGCGGAGTAATTGGTTCATTGATATTTTACGGTCCGCCAAGTTCCGGAAAAACCACGCTTGCTCATGTGATTTCCAAAGAAATTAAAGCCAGTTTTCAAATCATCAATGCGGTTTTAGACGGGATTAAGGAGCTTAGGAACATGGTTGATAAAGCCGAGAAGCTTAAAAAGCTGAACGGGCGAAAAACCATTCTTTTTGTGGATGAAATTCACCGTTGGAATAAAGCACAGCAGGATGCACTGCTTCCTCATCTGGAATCAGGAATTATAACGTTAGTAGGGGCAACTACGGAAAATCCATTTTATTCGTTAGTGAATCCGTTACTCTCCCGATGTCAGCTGTTTGAACTTTTTCCTCTGACTGTAGATAACGTGTCCGAAATGCTACACCGGGCATTAAAAGATGCTGAAAGAGGTTTAGGAAGTAAAAATATTCATGTTGAGGAGGAAGCGGTTCATCACTTTGCAGAATACGCAGGAGGAGATGTTCGAAATGCGTTGAATGCATTGGAAGTAGCTGTTTTATCCAGCTCTGAAAATGAAGAGGGTAAAATCATCATTACCAAAAATATTGCGGAGGAAAGTATTCAACGACGAAACGTTCGTTATGACCGAACCGGCGATGAGCACTATCACTACGCTTCAGCTTTCATAAAATCTATGCGGGGATCTGATCCGGATGCAGCTTTATATTGGATGAATGCCATGCTGGAAGGTGGTGACGATCCGAATTTCATTTTCCGGAGAATGCTGATATTTGCAAGTGAAGACGTTGGAATGGCAGAGCCAAACGCTATAACTATTATTAATTCCTGCCACGAAGCTTTTACGAAAACCGGAATGCCGGAAGGAATGTATTTTCTATCCCACGCCTGTACCTATTTAAGTATTTGTCCAAAGAGTAACAGCACCAAAGGAATTTTTGAAGCGAATCGGGAAATCATCCAGAAAGGAGCACAGGATGTTCCACCCTATCTGAAAGACAGAACTGCAAACAAGCTTTCTTCAAAATTTTTGGATGTTGAAAATGCCTCGGATGATTACAAATATCCACATGCTTATGATCGGAATTGGGTAACTCAACAATATTTACCCGACAAGTTAAAAAACCGAACATTTTACGAGCCGGGTCTTGAAGGCAGAGAGGGGCTTTTGATTAAGAGGTTGAATGAGATAAAGAATAAGAAGGATGTTTGATCAAATTGTAATTGAAGAAAGTGGAAGCAGAGCTTCCTACGGGCGTTCCCAAGCAGGAGCTTGGGAACGAGGATGAAAGTAAATGAATACAATCAGGAAGCTTTTTTACGTTTTGGTAAACTGAAATAGAAAGTAGTTCCTTTATCTTTTTGAGATTCTACCCAAATTTTTCCCTCATGACGGGTAATTAAATCGTGGCAAAGGCTTAATCCAATTCCTGTACCTTTTTCCTTGTTAGTACCTTTCGTGGTGTAATAAGAATTATCCTCAAATATTTTAGGAAGAAGATCTTCTTCTATTCCAATTCCGGTATCCGAAACGGACACAAGTACCTCTTCTGTTTTATCCTGAGAAGAGATTTTAATGCTTCCGCTATCCGGGGTGAATTTCAAAGCATTGGAAAGCAGGTTTCTGAGAACGGTCTTGAGACAATTAGGATCTGCATAAAGATTGATATCAGTATTTTCTTTCTTTAAATCGATTTGCTTTTTCTTCCTGTGATCGTGCATTAATGAAATAGTTTCATCAACAAAAACATCTAAATTCACTTCCTGAGGATTGAGTTTCAGATCTCCTTTTTGACTTCGTGCCCAATCCAACAAGTTCAGCAGCAGATTACTGGTTTTGATGGAAGTGTCAGAAATCATCTCACTGTATTCTTCAATCTTACCGAGTTCCTTGTTTCTGGCAGACTCATTAATCATCTGACTGAGCCCGGTAATCCCCATAAAGGGTGACTGGAGATCATGAGCAATAATAGAGAACAACTTATTTTTTGTATTAATAAGTTGGTTTAACTGTTCCTTTTGATCTTCGAGAGTTTTGTTTTTTTCTCGGAGGTCTTCGATTAGATTGTCGGTCTTTTCTCTGCTGTCTTTCAGTGTTCTTAACAAATATAGAATTACATATACATAGCCTATCAGTACCAGAAAAATTGTAGCGGCAGAGTCTGAAAGAAAAGGTTCATCTGAAATTGCAAGGATCACAGAAAACTGAATTAAATAAGTAACAACTGTCGCTAAAAAGAAATTTCTGTGAACAGTAAGACCAAGTAAAGGCATGATCACCCAGAAAATGAGTGAATTTCTTAAATAGAAATCAGAAAAATCAGGCTCATTCAACTGAAGAAATGGTGCTATTATCAGGTTGCCCAGCAAAACTATAGCAAACAGGGAGAGAGATAATTCGGCTTCAGGTTTTTTTACCCAGTGATAAATTAAAGACAAAAAGGTCAGAGAGATGCATGCTATATTCAAGAGGGTAACTTCATAGGAAGCAGGGAAAAGAATAGCATCGACAGAATATCCTGTCACACCAATTAAGCCAATAAGAGAAACTATTTTAGAGTCTCTTAAAAAAAGAGTTTTCATCCCCTGAAAGTTAGTTAACCTAATGTTCTGTAATTTAGAACTGCTGTGAAACCTGATTAATAATCGTAATTTATTCAGAGATTTAAAAATTTTGGCGAATAAAATTAGTAAACGTAAGGTTTTACTTTTTAAGTGAATGATTTTTTGTTCAGGATGATTACATCAAAAAAACAGACAAGGAATGAATTTAAAGATAATAAGCAGTACCGATCGACCTAACTCCTGGGCGTTAAAGATATCCAATTATGTTTCGGGATTGTACGTAAAAAAGGGCGTTGATGCAGAAGTGATAACATTAGAGGATTTTCCTTTAGAAGACGTAGTTGGGGGGAAATACGGGAAGGATATCGAATCGGTAGAAAAGTTCAGAAAACCAATACTGGAAGCAGATGGTTTGATATTTGTGATACCCGAATACAATGGAAGTTTCCCGGGCGTTTTAAAAGTTTTTGTTGATTATCTGCCTTTTCCTGAAGCCTTTGAACATATGCCGATGTCATTTATCGGGGAAGCATCAGGAGCTTTTGGAGCTTTACGATCGGTTGAACAATTTCAGCAAATAGTAAATTACAGAAATGCACTGCAGTTTCCCGAGCGGGTTTTTATACCCAGAGTTTCCAAAGAATTCGATCCTGAAGAAGGACTTAAAGATGATTTCAAACAAAAACTACTTGAATCTCAGATAGAGGGATTTATTCAGTACGTGAAGGATAATTCATGATTGGCAAAGGAGATTTAGAGAAAGAAGACAGGAGAAAAGAAATAAGTCAAACTATCATCACTTATTTCCTTTCTCCTCTCTTCTTATCTCCTTTTTCCTTAAAAACTAATTCGACTTCAACATATAACCAACCCCGTGAAGTGTAATCAGGTATCTCGGATCGTCGGGGTGTACTTCGATTTTGGCTCTGAGTTTAGATATATGAACATCCACCGTTCTTGTATTGGTGCTGTATTCGTATCTCCAAACTTTTTCCAGTAATTCATCTCTCGATACCGGATTATTTGCATGGCTCAGCAAGTATCGGATTAATTCGACTTCGCGCGCTGTAAGCTCAATAGATTTTCCATCAGGGTGGATAGCTTCACTTTCCGCCAGATCAAGTTTAACCTCACCTAACTGAAGAATATCTACATCTCCTGAATTGGAATAAGTACCAGCACGTCTCAGGCGTGCTTTAATTCTCGCTAATAATTCTTTAACGCCGAAGGGTTTTGTGATATAATCATCCGCACCATATTCCAAGCCTTTAACTTTGTCCGCTTCCTGATCTTTTGCCGTCAGCATAATAATGGGGAAGGTATATTTCAGATCCCGCACCTCTTTACAGATTTCATATCCGCTCTTTCCGGGAAGCATCAAATCCAGAATCATCAAATCCGGTTTGTGTTCTTTAACCATGTTTATGGCGCTTTCGCCGTCCTCGCTTACAAAAACGTTAAATCCTTCTCCCTCAAGCGTATCCTGAAGGGTAAAGATTAAACTTGGTTCGTCTTCAACAACTAAAATGGTGGAGTTTTTATCAGTCATAACCAGATTTTAAATTTAACTGTGGATTATACCAAAATTTTAGGAGAGGTTTACAATTTCATCATTTTTAACAATCGGAAAAGATACTGAGAATGTTGTCTTTTCCCCGTACTCACTTTCCACCTCGATATCTCCGTCGTTCAGAAGAATTAAATTTCTCACAATGCTTAAGCCCAAACCGTGACCTTTGGTTTTGGCAACCATACTTTCTTCAACCCGATAGAATTTTTTAAAAATATTTTTAATCTCTTTTTTCTGAATGCCCACTCCATAATCAGTAACTGAAACAATTGCTTCATTTCCATGTTGAGATAAGTCAATAATTATCTTCTTTTTGTCGTTGCTGTATTTGATGGCGTTTTCGATCAGATTTCCTAAAATAGTGTCGTAACTGTCTCCGTCCAAAACGACCTCATAATTGGCAGATTCATTCTTTTTGTAAATAAATTCAAAGCCTTGGTTTTCGACAAACTCCCTGTTTTCCTCAACAAATTTGTCGGTCAGCATTTTAAGATTCTGTGGAGCTTTTGAAACAAGCGTTTCACCTGCATCATATTTGGCAACATCCAGCAGCTTTTCAATCATTTTTCTAAGCCGGATGGATTCCTCGTAAATGTGTCCGCCATATTTTTTTAGTCGGTCCGGTTCGGTAACTCTTCCATCCGAAATATTTTCACCGGCGGCCTGCATCACTGCAAGGGGAGTTTTAAGCTCGTGGGTAACATTGGCAAGAAATCCCGCTTGCCTCATCGATAACTCTCTTTCTTTTTGGGCGGTATAAAACATAAACAGGAGAGAGCCCAACAGGAACAAAACGGCGAATCCCAGAACAATGATATTTTTTCTGAAGGTTTCCTGATATGCAGAAGTAACCTGTGGATTTATAAAAGCTACTTTTAAAATCCATTCTTCAAAAAAGCGTGGAAACCGAACCCGGTTATCGACCAAATCTAAATTAAAATCCACCTCAGGATTGTTGGAAGTAAGGATGATATCCCGCTTATGATCGTGCAACCACACTGCTGTACCACTGTTTTCTTCGCCCCCGAAATATTGATTAATCAATGGGGAAATCAGCTTTTCTACAATAGCATTTTCATCCAGAATAAAAGTAAAGTAGCCGATAACACGATTTTCCGTGAGATTAATCAGCCCGATATTCATGCTTCGGTGCGCATCAAATTCGATCATGCTTCGCCAGCGTAAATCGAAATTGTTAATCTGAATTCGTGTAGCTGAACGAATTAAACCAACACCGTCGCAAACAAGACTGCTGTAAATTGTGGTTTTTTCCATCAAGCCCTCAGTTTTATTAAAGTAGTAAACCGGAGTTTCAGGTTGACAGGGATCAGCAGCAGCAGGAGTGTAGTAAATGGCGCTGGTGTAAGGGTTTTCTGCCAGATCGGTTAAAATTTGCTCAAGTCTGTTGGAAAGTTGAGTGTTGTTCTCCAACGATGCTTCCTCTTCGCTGTTAATATCATTTAGCTTATTGAAAGGCTGATAAATCTCTTCCTGTACCAGATTAGTAATTTCCTCGGCCTTTTTGAGCTGTCGATCGCTTTCACTTTCCGTAACCCGTTCGCGGATGTCGTACAAACTAAACACGTTCATCCCTGTAAGAGCGATGATGGCTACCAATCCCAACATTAGCAGCAGCCAACGAAGTAATCTGTTTCGCCCGATTTTTTTAGCTCTGATGAAATTCATGAAATTAAAATAACAGAATCAAAGAAGCGGTGCATCAATGGCACGTAAAAGTTGGAAAATGTATCAGCCGAAAAAAGGAAAGCTTAAAGCTTTTCGAAATTGTTTTCGATAGACTGCTTGAGAACGTCGAACTCGATAGGTTTTACCAAATAATCAATGTAATTGGTTTCTTTGGCGCGTTCTACGTGATAGGGATCTGAATTTCCGGTAATGTAAATAACAGGTACGTCTGAGAATTTTCTGATTTCAAGCATAGCATCGATACCATCCATGTTACCTTCAAGAGAAATATCCATCAGGATAAGGTCCGGTTTGATCCGTTTTGCTACTTCAATAGCAGTTTTACCGTAAACCAGTTCTCCTTCGGCCCCGTATCCAAGTTTTTCAAGGTAACTTTCGTAGAGAAGATTTAAAATCAGATCGTCTTCCACGATCATTACTGTTTTTTGGTTTTTGCCCATAGCTAAATCAAAAATTTATCAGCACGTATAATAAGAGGATTGAAGGATAAAGGAAATTGTAATTTTAATATTTATGGAATGCGCATTAGAAAATAAAGGCTGTCATCCTGAGGATACTTCCGAAGGATCTTGCCGGATAAATATCACCACATCTGTAATCTGCGTCATCGCGCCCGCCTTCCATAGTAGTACGGCGAACAGGGACGGAGGAAGACATACCAACATAAATATTGAACAGCGATTTGTTTAGAAATTTGCTTATAAAAATAATATACGATCCGCGCTCCTTTAATTTAGCACGGGTGTGTTAAGGAGATTCCTCATCGGGGTGCGGGATGACAGCTTACTTCGTTTCAGAAATACCCAAACTTTTGAGAACAAAATTCTTTTCTTTCTACTGATTCTTTCATTTCCTATAATCTTATGTCATTTCTACAAGTTTCAACTTTTTAAATACATGAGTGAATTAAAAGAGATTACAAATGCCATAACAAAATTTCGTGATGAACGCGATTGGGCTCAATTTCATAATCCGAAAGATTTAGCTATTGCATTGAATATTGAATCAGCTGAACTACTTGAACTTTTTCTTTGGAAGGATTCAGATGCTGTTAACGAAGAAAAAGTGAGAGAAGAATTAGCAGATATTTTTAATTACGCATTTCTTATAGCTGATAAATATGATTTTGATATAAAAGAAATCGTATTAGATAAGTTGAATTCAAATTCTAAAAAATATCCGGTTGAAAAAGCAAAAGGTTCGGCTAAGAAATACACAGATCTATGAGCAGTGATGTAACTGTTAAGATCAAAGAGTTTGACTTCGCAACAGAATCGATACCAGAAATATCAATTGATCCGTTTGTGGATGAAAAATGGCCGTTGGTTTACATTCTTAGTGATAAAAATAAGTCGATAGCTTATATAGGGGAGACCGCTAATGCGAAAAAGAGGATAGAGACCCATCTAAAAGATTCAAAAAAAGGAAAGCTTAAGACTCTACAAATCATTACAAGTAATAAATTCAACAAGTCAGCAACTCTTGATATAGAATCGAATCTGATCAAATACATTTCTGGGGATGGTAAGTATAAATTGCTTAATGCAAATTTTGGATTAGCTAATCACAATTATTATCAGAAGAAAGATGTTTATTGGAAGGTTTTTAAGCATGTCTGGGAACAATTAAGGAAAAAAGGAATTACGGATCATTCCTTAGAGCAGATAAACAATTCCGATCTGTTCAAATATTCCCCTTATAAGACGCTTGAGAATGAGCAGATCGATAGTATTCAAAAAATCTGTAGATCTCTTTTGGATGAAGATATAACTACAATTTTAATAGAAGGTGGTGCAGGAACAGGAAAGACAATCCTTGCTACTTATTTGTTTAAACTACTGAATACTGAGTTGTCAGATCTCGACTTTGATGAATTTGAATCTGAGGGAAATGAATTTTTAAAGACAGTTTCTGAGTTAAAACGAAAATACCCAAATCCATCAATGGCCCTTGTCGTTTCAATGACATCCTTTCGCAAAACTATGAAAGCTGTGTTCAGAAATGTGAAAGGACTAAGTTCAAGCATGGTAATTGGACCCACGCAATTAGCAAAAAAAGGCTATGACATAGTGATAGTAGATGAAGCTCATCGCTTAAAAAGAAGGGTTAATCTTACTAGCTATAAATCTTTTGATGATGCGAATAGAGCATTAGGATTTGATAAAGAAATCGGAACCGAATTGGATTGGGTGATAAAACAGGGTCGTAAAAGTTTATTGTTCTATGATGCTGATCAGTCAATTAAACCTACTGATGTTGAAAAAGAAGCTTTCAATGAGTTGAAAGAAAAAGATACCACAGAGGTGACTAAACTCTGGTCCCAATTCAGAGTTAAAGGTGGGAATGATTATGTGGACTTTATCAAAAGACTTTTAAATGGTAATCTTGGTAAATCGGAGATTTTCGCTTCAGATGAGTATGAGTTTCAGATATTCGAGAATATTGAGGATTTGGTCTCACAAGTTAAAGATAAAGAGAAAGAATATGGTTTAAGCAGATTAGTTGCAGGATTTGCTTGGGAGTGGGTATCAAAGAATGATAAGGAATTATACGATATCGAAATCAATAGTGTAAAACTAAGATGGAATACAGTGGCGCAGGACTGGATCAATTCTGAAAACTCCAAGGATGAAGTTGGTTGTATTCACACCACACAAGGATATGATCTCAATTATATAGGTGTGATTTTTGGAAACGAAATTGCATATGATCCTATATCAGAAGAGATTTTTATACGAAGGGAAAATTACTTTGATAAAAAAGGACTCTATACAATTGATGATCCAGAGGTTTTAAAAGAATACATCATAAATATCTATAGAACGATCATGCTTCGTGGAATCAAAGGGACTTTTGTTTACGCCTGTGATCCAGAGTTAAGAAAGTATCTTAAGCAGCATATACCTACAGCTATTAAAGAGTCTGAACTTACAATCTATTCAAAACATGAAATAGAGCCATATAAAGATGCAGTTCCTGTATATAATATTAAAGTGGCTGCCGGATATTTTAGTGATAATCAGGTTGCTGAAGAATTGGGTTGGACGAAACTACCTGAAGAATACAAGCCCAAAGAAGAATACTTTGTTTGTCAAGTAAATGGGGATTCTATGAACAAACGAATACCAAATGGATCTTGGTGTTTATTTAGGAAATACTCAGGAGGTTCAAGAGAAGGAAAAATAGTATTAGTTGAACATAGTGATATTCAAGACTCCGATTTTGGATCAGGATATACTGTAAAGCAATACAAAAGTATAAAAACTTATGTAGATAATGAATGGAGACACTCAAAGGTCACTTTAAAACCTCTAACTGATAAATCAGTTTATGAAGATATAGAATTAACTGAAGATCAATCAGTTGAGCTTAAAACGATTGGGTTGTTTATAGGTATAATCAGTTAGGTTCAAGATAAATCTGTGAATCAAATAGAAAATGAAATAAAAATGATTTTCAAACAAAGAATTACCAAATGGCACATAAGTTTTATAGAATAATCTTAAAAATTATTATTACAGAAGAGGCTTTTGGATAAATGGGACATTATGCCAAAGTAGATATTAGTGAAACGAAGCTTGAAGATTTAATTAGGAGATCACCGCAATTAGTAGAAGAAGATCTTGTATATATCGATCATCAATTTTTTACAAGCAGGGGACCATTAGATGTACTTTTTAAAGATGCAGGTAATACCTTGTCGTAGCTGAGCTAAAAGTAGTAGAAAGTGATTCCATGTTAGGGCAAGGGATTGATTACTTTGATTATGTAAATCGTAATATCGAAGGTTTTGCGAGAGCCTATAAAGACTATGATATTGATCCTTCTCAAGATTTAAGATTGATGTTAATAGCTCCAAGTTTTTCGATACAATTATTAAATAGAATTAAGTGGATAGATATTCCTATTAGTTTAATCACTTATCAATGCATCAAATTTGAAGGTAAAGATGAGATTATACCTATCTATAAAGAAGTAAATCCTCCCAGTCTTCCCGAAAAAATTCGTGCTTATACTATTGAGGAAAAGTACGATTACATAAAAGATAATCAATCAAAAAAATTAGCTAAATGGGTGGTTAATTACATAAAGGAGTGGGCTCCTAAAAAAATAAATCCAGAACCTCTTAAACATGCAATTTCGATTAAATATGAGGGAAGGGTTTTAGCTTATGTTGACCCCACTCGACAAAATTTTAAGCTAGGTACTTATAACCCAGAAGGTGAGTGGATTAGAGTTGTAATTGATCAGAAAGAAGATTTTAACAATGTATTGCCAATTATCGAGCAACACTTCAGACAATTAAAAAGGTAATTTGTTTCTATTAGAAAATAATCTAAGAGTTTTTAAACTATATGGAATCCTACGAAGCCAAAATGAAAGATCTTTTTAAAGAATGGAAGGAAAGAGAACCCCATTCCATCAATAATAATTTTATTGAAGATGGGATTATAGATCCGGAAAGGTGGAGTAAGTCAAAAATAAAAGTGCTTTTTATTCTGAGAGAAGCCTATCAGGAAGAAGGAGAAACTGGTGGATTTAATCTGGTAGAAAACCTTCGAAAAGAAGAAGACAAGAAAAAAGGGAAATCAACATGGCGTAATCTTGCCAAATGGGCGGCATTGTTATCAGAAAATATAACTTGGGATGAAAAGAAAGACTTACCAAAAGACTGGTCTAAATATCAGGAAGCTTTTCTCAGCACTGCATTGATCAATGTTAAAAAGAGTGGTGGTAATAAAACAACAGTCATTGAAGAGATCATAAAAATTGCCAAGGATGAAAAAGACTTGCTAAACCGTCAGATAGAAATCATCAATCCTGACATTATTTGTTGCTGCGGCGTATTTGGAAGCGTAAAAATACTATGGCCTGATATTGAACAAATTGGTCACAGATTATATAAAACGGATAAATATAAAATAATTGATTTTTGGCATCCGGCAACACGCTGGTCACAAGATTTATTCTACTTCGGATTGAAAGGAATCGTCGAGCAATAAAAAAAAGGCCAAGATCTTAGTTTGTTCTACTTAAGTTCTACCAAAACAAAAATAGCCCAGCAAAATCAATTGTTTACTGAGCTATTTGTACCCGAGGCCGGGTTATTTCTTTTTTAAATAGACTAAAATAGAGTTCAATATATAATATAATCCATTTTATGTAATAAAATTTGCTTAATGTAAATAATTTAAGCCTACTAAAACATTAAACATGCACCAAGACATGCACCTATAATCACTTATTTAGATAGTCTATCTGCGAAGTTTAAATTGAAAATTAATTTATGTATCTACATATGATCATTTTACAAAAAACATTTTTTAATAGTTTAGATATATCTTAACTTGATAGAGTTAGAAAGAAAAGGAAAAGTACACTTAGTTTTTAGTGTGAATAAAGGCCTAGGTAACAAAATGAGTTACTCTGATTTTTGTTTGGATGAAAATTTTGAAGATGCGAGTGATACAATTTCTGCTAAGATTGAATCCTTGTCAGACCATGGATATTCTGTAGTCAGAAGGCAAAAATGTTATTCAGTGGTCCAAGGGAATACAAACTTATTGTACATAAAAGAAGGTTCAAGAGTTATAAGAATTCCATTTATAGTCGAAGAAATTTATAATCATTCGATTATAATTTTAACTCATGCATTTGTTAAAAATAAAACATCTCAAGAAAACCGTGAGTTTAAATCAGCTGATAAAATTATTAATAACACTCTAAGATGGATCAAGGAAAATGAAGAAGAGTTTCAAAAACTTATTAAGTAGTTATCCAGAAAATAAAAGGGAAAGGTTTTCAAAGCGATTAACCAAATTTGAATTCCGGGCGAGTCTATTTTTGGAAGAATTTTCTGCATCAATTTTAAAACAACTCAATGAGAATAATGGGAGAAAGAAAGATATTGCAGAAAAACTAGATGTTTCTAAATCAGCAGTCACTCAATTACTGGATCCAAAAACTAATATCTCATTATATAAAATATTTGAATTGGCAAATGCAGTGGGAATGACACCTGATTTTTTAGAACTGATTAAAGTGTCTGATTGTTTAAATGAGGGTATTGAGGTGGAAAATCAATCGAATTTGACTTCAAAAAATCGTATGTACCTTCATACAAGTAATAATGAAAATATAATTACGCAAGAGATTAGCATGACAAATCCTGATAATTATAGTAGAGCAAATGTTTAATGGATAAACAAATAGCTTATAAATATACTAGTATATACTTGTTATGGTCACGAGTAGCAGAACCTGAAATAGATGATATTGGTGAAGCTATAAGTAATCAAAAAATCAATATTAGGACTGAAACAGCATTTGATACAGAAAATAATTTTTGTTTTATAGATTTGACCATTATCGTCAATTCAAGTATTGATAAAGTAGAATTGATAAATGTTAAGTTGAGAAACTCTTTTGAGATTAAAGGAATAAACGCTCAGGACATTGAAAATAAGGAGAATAAAGAATTATTTACGACACTTGCCTCACTTTCATATTCAACTTCAAGAGGTTATTTAGCAGCAACCTTATCTAATTATCGCTTCAAAGAGAAGATTTTTTTGCCGGTAATAGATCCTAGCAAATTGTTAGAGAATAGTGGAAAGAAAAAAGAAGCTCCCAAAAAAGAAATCAAAGAAGCAAAGGTCTCCAAAAAAACTAAGCCCTAATAAGTCTTACGATTAATTTGTATCGAAAAAGCGCACACTGACTCTGGTTCTATTCTTTATAAGAAATATTGGATAGGATCTGACCCATTCATTTAAGAGCTTTGATATATTATTTACATGCACCAAAACATGCACCAAAACATGCACCAAAACATGCACCAAAACTAAAAAAGCCTTCCGTAAGTAACTGTAAAGTTTAAACTTACAAAAGGCTTTAAGTACCCGAGGCCGGACTCGAACCGGCACGGGAGATTAAATTCCCATTGGATTTTAAGTCCAACGTGTCTACCAATTCCACCACTCGGGCTTGTGGAGGCGCAAAAGATACAACTAAATTTGGGACTACTTCAATATTGTTTTTAACTAATTTCAGGTTGTTTGAATTTTTGGTTTTTGTAAATTGTTTTATAACGTAATTTCGATATAAACACGTCATTGCGAGGATTAATAAGCTGTCTGTTTATTCAAAGGCCATAATTACCCGAAGCAATCTCTTTAAAACGGTCCGGTTATTTTTCAGGAGATTGCTTCGTCAATTGCTAAAGCAAACAAAATCTGCGAATGTCGCTTCCTCGCAAAGACAAGCTTTGTTATGAAATAAATAGTATTCTATGAATCACAACTTAAAAATGAAGAGCTCAGATTTATGAAGAGAATAGCCTTTTTATTAGTTTTTTTACTTACAAGCACAGCTGCTTACAGCCAAATTGAGTTAGGTGCTTCTTACGAATTGAGAGACGAAGAACCCCAAAGTGGATTTGGTGTACGGGTTCAGTCGGGATTTTTTGATGCCATCCCTATTGTGAATTTCGGGTTGCGGGCACACTTTAGTTATTTCAGCGAGACGAACACGGTAGATCAGAATGGAAATTTTACTTATGACAGAACGATCGAAAATTATGATTTCGGTCTGGCTGCTGTAGTTGGCGTAAATGTTGGATTACTTGAACCGTATGTGGGAGCGGGTCTGGGCTCTGAAACAGTGGATCTTTCAGCCGAAGATTTTTCCAATACTCCTCCTCCCGGACAAGAACCAAGCGAAGAGGAAGAGTCGAACATTTACTGGAATACTTTTGCAGGGGCTAAAGTTACAATCATCCCGTTGGTGAAACCATTTGTGGAGTACCGTTTTTCGGGTCGGGAGCTCGAAATTCCTGACGTAAATGACAGAACCGGACGAATAATGTTTGGGGTTGTACTTAGTTTCTAAATTTCTTTAACTACATACAGCGGTTATGTTTACAGCATAACCGCTTTTTTTATACGTTCTTATTTCAATAAATCCCTGATAACAAACGAAAAGCACATCTTTTTTGTGTAACCATTGATGAGTAAACTCAAAGAAATAAAACGCTCTGATTTAGAAGACCTTAAGCTGAAACGGGCTCAAAGGCAGGACCTGAAGCAACTACTTCAGGAATGCAGAGAGTTTATCGGCGATGTGGATGAAGACAAAATCGAAAAAGCATTTAAGCTTTGCTATTTCGCTCATCAGGGAATGACCAGAGCCTCCGGAGAGCCATTCTATTATCATCCGGTTGAGGTGGCCAAAATTGTAGCACGGGAAATCAATATCGATGATGTTTCTGTAATTGCTGCTTTGCTTCATGATACGGTGGAGGACACTTCGGTTACCCTAAATGATATTGAGTATTGGTTCGGCGAGGAAGTGGCGGTTATCATCAACGGGGTGACCAAAATAGAAGGCGTTTTCAAGAGTCGCGACAGTAAGCAGGCGGAAACGTTCATGAAGTTGTTGCTTTCGATGGCAGAAGATATCCGCGTAGTGCTGATAAAGTTTGCCGATCGGTTGCACAACATGCGAACCATCCACCATTTGAAACGGGAAAAACAGCTAAAGATCGCCAACGAAACCAGAGAGCTGTATGCGCCACTGGCACATCGTTTCGGATTGTTTAAAATTAAGAATGAACTTGAAGATCTCTGTTTTAAAACCATTGATCCCACTTCTTTCAAATTTGTGGCACGTAAGCTGAAGGAAAAGAAGGAGGCGAGAGAAAAGTTTATCAAGCAGTTTATGACTCCGATCCGCAAACAGCTGAAGGAGTTAAAACTGAACTTCGAGATTAAAGGAAGGCCGAAGCATATTTATTCCATCTACAAGAAAATGCAGCGGCAGCAAAAGCCTTTCGAGGAAATCTACGATTTATTTGCCATTCGGGTGATTCTTGAACCACCTCATACCAAAGAAGATTGCTGGAGAGTGTATTCTATATTTACTGATTGGTACACACCGATTCCTGAGCGTTTCAGAGATTTTATTTCAGTTCCCAAAGCCAATGGGTATCAGTCGTTACATACTACGGTAATCACCAATCAGGGTAGAAAAGTAGAGGTGCAAATCCGGACTCGTAAAATGGACGATATTGCTGAAAAGGGACTGGCCGCGCACTGGAAATACAAAGAAGGGGCGGAATCGGGCAGTGAAAGTCTGGATAAATTTGTGAATTGGGTTCGGGATGTTTTGGACAATCCAAGACCGGATGCCGCTACTGATTTTGTAAAAGATTTCCAGCTGAATCTTTATCAGGAGGAGCTGTATGTGTTTACCCCAACCGGAGAGTTGATCACTTTACCGAACGGCGCTACTGCCATCGATTTTGCTTTTGACATCCACAGTGAAGTTGGAGAGCGGGCCATGGCGGCAAAAGTGAATGGAAAAATGGTACCTCTCCGCCAGAAATTAACGAACGGAGATCAGGTTGAGATTATTACCGGGAATAAAATAAATCTTAATACCGACTGGATTGATGATGTGGTAACTCACAAAGCAAAGTCTCGAATCCGGCAGTTTATCAAGCAAAAACAAAGAGCGGTTGCAGATGAAGGGAAAGAACTTTGGAATAAGCGCGCTGAACGGGGTAAAATTGAAATCAGTGATCAGGAATTAACACGCTTTGCGCACAAGTTTGATTACAATACCACGCAGGATATGTTTTACGCCATTGGGTTAGACTCTTTTGACGTAAGCAAGCTCTTTAACGAAGTAAAAAAGTATAAGAGTACCGGAAGAATTGAGGATGATTCTCAGGATACTAATCAGAAGACTGAGGAGGAGATTCAGCAAAAATATATTTCGGAAGCGCGGAAAATGGGCGATGGGAAATCGCTTATTATCAATGGCGAACTAAGTAATGTGAAGTATTCTTACGCCAATTGCTGTAATCCCATTCCGGGTGATGATGTAATTGGATTTATCAGCAGAACCGGAGATATCAAAATTCACCGATCTATGTGCAACAATGCTTTACATCTGATTAAAACCGAAGCGGAAAGAATCGTTGATGTGGATTGGGCTAAAAAACTGGACACTCAGTTTTTGGGAGCTGTTAAAGTTATCGGGGAAGATCGTGTGGGAATGATCAATGATATTACGGATGTACTTTCTAAGGCTTTGTCTACCAATATGAAAAGTATTAATGTGAGTAGCGACAGCGGAATGTTCGAAGGAATTATATCGGTGTATGTAGATGGTCTTCCACACCTTAGAAAAATTATGAAACGGTTGGAGAGAGTGGAAGGAGTCAAGAACGTTCTGAGATATGAATAACTTTAACAATATTAATTTTTGAGAGTCTATTCTTGTAACTATATTGCCGACAATGATTAACATCCTTAGGTTTCAAAAAATAAAAGTGTGATGTTAAAACAAAGAAGGACAATGTGATTCAGTCACAAAAACTAAACTATTAATATTATGATGACTTACACGAAAAGAGACGTAGTTCGTAGAGTTGCGGAGGCTCAGGACGAACCAATGATTAAGGCAGAGCCATGGGTTGATGCAGTAATTGTTGCTCTCAGAGAAATAATGATGTCTGCCGATACAGAGTGCAGAATCGAAATCAGAGATTTTGGAGTATTGGAGGTAAAGGAAACTAAAGCTAAGCCAAAAGCCCGAAATCCTAAAACGAACGAAGTTATTTACGTTCCGGCACACCGTAAAACGCACTTTAAGCCAAGTAAGCTTATGAAGAAGTTTTTACGTCAGCCTTTAGAGGACGTAAAGAAAGACAAGTAATTTGTGCAGCAATATGCACGTATAGTCGGTATAGATGTAGGTCGCAAAAAATGCGGACTTGCTCAAACCGATTTATTACAAACTATCGCCTCGCCGGTCGGGACCTTTTCACCTGATGACACAGTAGATAAGATTGTGGAAATCATGGAAAAGTCCCGGGTTGAGGAGTTGGTTGTGGGTTGGCCTTTAAAAGAAGATGGCAGTGAGGGAGATGCAACCAAAATGGTTCAGGAATTCGTAAATCGCCTTTCCAATAAATTTCCTGAAATTCCTGTTCATAAAGTTGATGAAAGATATACCTCAGAAAAGGCAAAGCAAGTGATGCTGGATATCGGTGTTCCGAAGAAAAAAAGAAGAGAAAAAGAACGTGTGGATAGAATTGCCGCAGCCCTTATCTTACAGAGTTATTTAGATTCAAAATCCTGAAAATTCATGGCGATTTTACCCATTGTTACTTATGATGATCCGGTTTTAAGAGAAGAAACGGAAGCAATCAGCGAAGTAACCGATCAAATTGATGAACTGATTGAAAACATGATAGAAACCATGTACAACTCTGACGGGGTTGGACTGGCAGCTCCTCAAATTGGTAAATCTCTTAAGCTATTTGTAATGGATGGAGACCCTGTTTTAGAGGAAGATGAAGAGAAATTCGGTCCTATGGTTTTTATCAATCCCGAGATTGTAGAGAATAAGGGCAAGAAAGTGGTGATGGATGAGGGTTGTCTCAGCATCCCGGAGATCAGAGAAAAGGTGTCCCGACCGGAAACCATTGTAATTAAATACCGGGACAGAAATTTTGATGATCAACAGAAAGAATTTTCAGGTTGGATGGCGAGAATCATTCAGCATGAAAACGATCATTTGAACGGAGTGCTTTTTATCGATTATATAAGCTCATTCCGGAAAAGAATGATAAAGTCGGATCTGGAGGATATAAACGCCGGAGTAATAGAAACCGAATATCCTTTAGTTCCAAAAAAAGCATAAGTATGGATATCGTATTTATGGGTTCTCCTGATTTTGCGATTCCAAGTCTGGAGAAACTGTACAATTCTCACCACAATATTAAAGCCGTAGTCAGCAACAGAGACAAACGTAGGGGAAGAGGCGCAGGAACAGCACCGACTCCGGTGAAAGCTAAAGCCCTGGAGTTAGGTTTAGAGGTTATTGAAGTAGAAGACCTGAATTCCAAAGAATTTGAAAATAGTTTGAAAGAGTTGAATGCAGATTTATTTGTAGTCGTTGCATTCCGGATTCTGCCAAAAAATATTCTCAGGATTCCCAAAAAAGGCAGCGTAAATTTACATGCTTCATTGCTTCCGAAATATCGGGGAGCAGCGCCCATTCATTGGGCTGTAATTAAAGGTGAAGAAGAAACCGGAGCAACTGTATTCTTTTTGGATGAAAAAGTTGATACCGGAAATATAATTGCCCAGAAATCTACTGCATTATCTGACACTGATACTACCGGCGATGTGTATACCAGATTGATGGAGGAAGGCAGCGATTTGTTGCTGGATGCTGTCAATCGAATTGAGACAGAAGATTATGATTTGCTTAAGCAGGATGATTCCAAAGCCACACCAGCCCCCAAATTATTTAACGAAAATACCAGAATAGATTTTTCTGAATCGGTAGAAACCGTACATAATCTAATCCGTGGATTAAACCCATTCCCAATTGCCTGGACAACTTGGAATGACGACAAGGTAAAGATCTACAAATCAACCCCCGGAATAATGGCAAATATTGATCCCGGAGAGTTGTTAGTGAAAGAGGATAAACTGTTGGTTGGATGTGCAGATGGAACCATAGAAATTCTGGAATTGCAGCTTCCCGGAAAAAAAAGAATTACTGCTACCGATTTTATTAACGGATTCGACGTTTCAGGAACATTCGTTTAAATTTATTCATTAATTAATTTGAGAAGTGTTTGGTGTTGTTTATCATCGGACAAAATTAAAAGAACAGTTTTCAAATGGATCAACCTCAAATAATACAAGCGGCAAAATCCGGAGATTTAGAAGCACTGAAAAAAGCTCTTAAATCAAAAGAAGATGTTAATGAAGTCACTTCCAGCGGAGCTACAGCTTTAATCATAGCCTCTGAAAAAAATCATCTTGAAATGGTGAAAGTGTTGATGGAATCAGGGGCAGATTTACAGGCCGAGACTAAAATGGGAGCTACCGCACTTACCAAAGCAGCGGAAAACGGAAACATCGAGATGATGAATCTGTTGTTCGATAAAGGAGCTGCTGCAGGAGATATGGCAATTATTGTCGCTGCACGAGCAGGAATGATGGAAGCTGTGGAGCTACTGGTAGAAAAAGGAGCTGACGTAAATGCTCAGCAACGTTGGGGGCATACTGCGTTAATGCTGGCGGCAAAAAACGGTCATCACGAAGTGGTAAAGTATTTATTGTCGGAGGGAGCGAATGTAAGTCTCAGAGACAAGAATGGGGACACTGCTATGATGATTGCTACTGAGAATGAACAGGACGACATAGCACATTTATTGAAAAGAGCCGGTGCAGTTACTGAGAAAAAGAAGGAAAAAGAGAAGCCCGCGCCAATCGAGGTGGATGATGACGAAGAGGACGACGATTTGATAGATGATTCGGATGTAGATGATCTGGTTTCTGATGATGACGCTCCCGATGAAGTAGAACTGGATGATGATTGATCAGGATAACCTCATTTTATACTGTCTGAATTAACACAATCATTTCTTCAAATTATCTGACATCTACAAGAAGGGATTACCAAACAAATCAACAAAGTCTAAACCATTCTCTGAAATAAAAGATCGAGTTCTTCTTTGGTGTTGAACAGATTTGGAGAAATTCTAATGGTAGAGTACTGATCGAAAGGTCGAAACACAAACCCGTGATTTTTAAAGAGCTTTTCAGCTACTTCCGAAGGCGTCTTATTCTTCAGTTTTATCAAAAACAATGATCCGGACATTTCCCAGCTTTCAGGAGAAGCCCATTCTATTTTGTTTGATTCAGAAACACGCAGTTTAGCATAGTCCCACAATGATTTAAGTCTTGCGAATCTATCATCAGCATTGAAAGAGCTTTGAAAATCTATGGCATTTCCTAAAGTGAGAACTTCCGCCAGGTTTCTGGTTCCGTAATCTTCAAACTTTCGGGCAGAATCTTCCCATCTGTTCTGTCCCCATGTTACCCAAACAGGATTGATTTCATTTTGAGCTTTTTCAGAAAACCATGCGAAACTAACTCCCTTGGGTGCCTGAATCCATTTATGAGCACTGGTTCCTATCACATCAACCCCAAGCTGTTTTACATCAATTGGTAACATTCCCATGGTTTGTGCAGCATCAAGTGAAATAAATTCTACTCCTTTTGCACGAGCAAGATCAGCGATTTCTTTTACCGGCTGACGAATTCCAAAAGTGTTATCAATATGGGGAAGAACAACCAGTTTTGTTGAGGAAGAAATGTTTTCATCATACAGATTTAATAAGTCTTCTTTGTTAAGAGAAGGAATAGAAGAAACCGGAATGTCGAAAATTTTAACCTTATAGCCATTCTTTTTTGAGTGAATATTGAAAGGAATACTCGCTCCGGCATGATTAAAATTGCAGAATAGTACTTCATCGCCTTTTCCAAGTTTCATTCCTAAGGCAAGCAGATTATAAATCTCAGTTGTATTATGTGGAAAGCTGATTTCAGAAGATTTTCCATTTACAAAATTTGCCGCTTTCAGTCGTGCTTTTTCAACCGGCTCAACCCATTCATCTCCCCACATATGTAACCATGGATTGCTTTCACAAGCTTGTAAATAATTTCTGTGTGCTTCCTGAACTATTTTTGGGATCGTACCTATCGAACCATGATTGAGGTAAACAACACCACTGTTAAGTGAATAATCATTTCTCTCCGGTAGCTTCTGTGATTTGTTTGCAGAGAGCTTAGCTACAAAATCCTGATCAACTTCAGAAAATGCTGCTAAAGCTGAAGCAGCAGATCCGAATGCCAATGTTTTGAGAAAATCTTTTCGTGAAGTACTCATGATTCTTGTAGTTAGGTTAAGGCATCAACTAAATGCTGCATATCTTCAGAATTGTTATAAATGTTAGGGGACACACGAATTGCATCACCTCTGTATGAAACAAAAATATTCTCATCGGACAAAGTTTTTTTAATCTCTTCCATAGAGTGATTTTTGCCCAACCTTATTCCAAATAAGTTAGAAGCTCTTTCACCATCATTTTCAATCCAGTATCCTGCAGATCTCAATTTTTGAACGGGTGCAGATACTAATTCATCCAGATAGCTTTTTATATTCTCAGGTTTCCATTCATTCAGTTTTCGGAGGGCTTCAAGCATCATGGGAACAAGAATAAAATTACTGTGCTCCCCAACTTCATAACGCAGTGCTTTAGGCTGATAATCTTCTGAATAGTTAACAAGATTCGCAAAATTTTCACTTTCAAACCTGTTTATCCAGTTTTGTTCAACCGGGCTTCCTCCATCAAATACGGAGCTGTAATATGCCATTCCAATGCTGTATGGACCCATCAAAGATTTATATCCGGCTGCAACAAGTGCATCAGGTTGAATCTCCTGTACATCAAAAGGAAGAGCGCCTAATGACTGCGTGGCATCAATAGCTAACCATGAACCGAATCGGCGGGTTTTTTCACGAATTTCTTTCAGATTGTATATGGTTCCATCTGCCCAATGAATATGTCCACAAGCCACCAAGCGTGTTTTTGGGGTTATGGCATCTAAAATATCTTGGTTCCAAACCGATGCGCGGTTTTCTTTAACCGAAGGCGGAGGGACCGTAATAAGCTGAGCATTATTCTTCTTCGCAACTTCCATCCACGGATAAACATTACTTGGAAATTGCTCACCAACAACTACGATGTTCTCATCAGGTTGCAGCTTTAAGTTTTTGGCTACATTTGCCATTCCGTAGGATACGGAGGGAATCACAACACATCTTTCAGGTTCATTCGTATTAATAAGTTGTGCAAACTCACTTCGCAATTCATCAGTTTCAGAAAAGAAATGCTCTCCGTGTATATGCTGAGGATTTTGTTTTTTCTTTATGCCTGATATTCCAGCTTCTTCTACAGAAGTCATAAGTGGAGACATATATGCACAATTCAGATAGGTAATATCAGAGTCGAGTTGAAAAAGATGTTTTTTACAATCCATGTATTTTTTGGGGAATATAAATCATTCAATCAGAATTAAGTGTAAAATAGATTGAAAAGGCTTGGAAACGATTTAATAAGAAATTAGATTTTCAGGGAGTGCTTTCGTTATCAGAAAGCATAAAATTTGCTTGTTAGATAGAGAAATGAAAATCAGAAGGGCATCAAAAAAGGATACTGAAGTAATACTCAGGTTGAACGAAGAATCTGTTCCGCATGTGAGTCGTATTTCAAAAAAAGAATTAGATCATTTTTTTAAAATTGCATCTCACATTCTGGTTGTGGAAATGGAAGAATCGGTAGTTGGATTTATGATCACTATTCTTCCGGGAAAAAATTATTCCAGTCTGAACTATCAATTCTTCAACAATCATTATAAAAGCTTTGAATATGTAGATCGGATCGCAATTGATGAAAAACACAGGGGAGAAGGAATAGGAAAAGCTTTGTACAACTATTTATTTGAACATGCTGATTCTGATTTTATAACCTGCGAAGTGAATTTGAAACCACCTAATCCAAATTCTCTGGCTTTTCATGAAAAAATGGGATTCGCAGAAAAGAGTAAGTTGCAAACTGATGGAGGTAAGAAAAAAGTTAGTTTGTTGGTGAAAAAGCTATAATAGTTTTATAATGTATTTAAAATTAAATACATGTCTGCAAAATTTAGCTTCATTTTTTCTCTCTTAATTCTTCTTCCTGTATTTACTCAGGCACAGATTAGCACTAATCAAGAAAATATTTCAATTGACAGCACAGGTGTTACGCCTGACACTTTAGTTGCACATTATCCATTTACAGGAGGTGCTGCTGATTCCAGTGGATTTGGAAATGACGGGGAAGTTTTTGGAGCACAATTAACAGAAGATCGGTTTGGGAATGCGAATAGTGCATATAGGTTTGATGGAGATGACTATATAGATTTCGGAAGTAGTGATTCCATTGAATTCGGTAAGAATAACTTTTCTTTTTCTCTATGGATAAAGCCAAAAAATGAAGAAAGATCTCAGTATCAGATATTGAGGAAAGGAAATGATCATCGGACATTGAATGAGGCAAGATGGGCAATTGAGTTAGTCGAAGATGGAAGACTGAGAGTAATTTTTGAAGATGCAGAAAGCGAATTCAATACTTTAATAGCAACGGGCGAACAAGAACTACTGGATGAAAAGTGGCATCATATAGTGGGTGTATTTGATCGGGATAGTAGCCTGAGAGTTTTTGTGGACAATGAACTTGACTTAGAAAACCAAGCTATAAGAAATTATTCCGGACATATTACAAATGTTACGTCTTATAATTTATACGCTGGCAGAGATAATACAGGAAACCCAGCTAAGGGATTTTCAGGTAGCATGGATGACATAAGAATATACTCATACGCTTTAGGGGAAGGAGCTATCGAGCAGCTTTTTGAAGGTGATGACAATGTTGTAGTTTCTAATCGCCCGGAAGATAAAACAAACCTTCCATCAGGTTTTAAACTTTATCAAAATTATCCGAATCCGTTTAATCCTACCACGCAGATTAAGTATGATTTAAAAGAACCGGGATTTGTAGAACTCAATGTCTACGATATAACCGGAAGACGAGTAGCTCAGTTAGTAAATAAAAGACAATTACAGGGTTCCTATACTCTAACCTATAATGCATCTAATCTGGCATCAGGTATATACTTTTACGAACTTAAATCGGGACCTGTAAGAATTACGAAAAAATTTACTTTAATAAAGTAGCCTCTTTATTCTCAAAGTACCAGAAGGCGTCTATTATATCCAGATAGACGCCATCAAAACCCACATCAATAATCTTTTGAAGGTATGACTCTTCATCTCCTAAAATGATACTTTGCCAATCTTTGTCCCAGTATTTTACTTTGTAATTACCGGGCCAGTTTGGATTTTCTCTTTCAATCCAGGACAGGTTAGATGGGTTCCAATCTTCTTTCCAGTAAAAACGATAATCTTCGGCTTCTCCAATGCTCATATAGCTGATGAGTAACCTTTTTCCACCGTTATCTTTTGTTCTTAGCAGCGATAAATCAGTTTTTGTAAGCATTTTTTCATGGAAAAATGCGTCCATAATAAAAACATCATAATTAGTTTCCCGAAGCGTATTTAACAACTCAGATTTGGTTTCAAAATCTTCGTAATTCAGCAGGTACAAAAAGTTCTCTGCATCACTAAGTGAAAGAATATCTTTTCCATTCTCATTGAGAATAGAAGTGGTCATTGAAGGAACTTCAGTCAAGTCCCGATCGGGAGCAACAAAGGTAATAAACCCATTCAGTGAGTTGAGATTTCGAGCTCTCTGTTTGTCTCTCGAAACGTTGGTATAATCGGTAATAAATACTTGTTTCCCGTTTTCCTGCCCGACCTCTAAAAACCGTAAAATGTACTCTTTATCTTTTTCAGAAGTGGTTTTATTGTCGCCTGTATAGCCAAAATTAAGATTTTCCTGTCCAAGTCCGTCAACAGCTTTAAGATAATTTGGATAAAGATCACCCTCGCTGTTTACGATAAGTTCATGACCGTTTTGAGGAATTACTATAAAATCGGGATTTTGTTTTTTGGCGTAGGAAGAAATCTCTTTTACGAAGTCCCGCATTTCCTGTCGGTAATCAATTTTACTGGTTTTTGTTGATGCACAACCTGCCAACAGAGAAATGACGATCAAAAATTTTATTAAACGCATGTTTTAATTTAAGAATGGATTTGATATCTATACTTTGGAAATAAAGGAAAATATTGGAAAAAGAATTTACTAAGGCACTCGGGAATTTAAAAGAATACTGGGGATATGATTCGTTCCGTGAAGGACAGGCGGAAGCGGTTGAATCTGTATTCTCAGGAAAAGATACGCTTGTACTTTTTCCGACAGGAGGAGGTAAATCTCTTTGTTATCAGGTTCCGGCAACGGTTTTTGAAGGTTTGACGCTTGTTATTTCACCTCTTGTTGCGCTCATGCAGGATCAGGTTAAGCAGTTAAATGACGCAGGAATTTCTGCGACTTTTATAAACAATACGATCCCATTTTATGAAGTTGAACAGCGATTGGTGAATGCGCGAAACGGAATGTATAAACTGCTTTATTGCGCTCCTGAAAGATTGGGTACAGAATTATTCCAAAGCGAACTTCCGAATCTGAATATCAAACTTGTAGCCATTGACGAAGCCCATTGTGTTTCGGAGTGGGGGCATGATTTTCGCCCTTCTTACAGAGAGATTAAAACACATTTAAAATCCGTAGAAAAAGCCGCTTCCTGGATCGCATTGACGGCAACAGCTACTCCGGAGGTTCGAAAAGACATGTTGGAAAATCTCGAATTTTCTGACCCCGAAATTATATCTCTTGGGTTTGCTCGCCCGAATTTAACCTGGTGGGTGGTACATACCCAACAAACCAGAAAAAAGCTCATTTCCGGCGTTCAGAGAGCTTCACAAAAAGGAGATGGTTTGATGTATGGAGGCACCCGAAGAAATTGTGAATATTGGGCTGATTTTTTCACAAATAAAGGAATAAAGTCAGAAGCCTACCATGCCGGAGTAGAAAGCGAGGAAAGAAAAGCGATTCAGCAGAGATGGATTATAGGAGAAACTCCTCTTGTGGTTGCAACTAACGCTTTTGGTATGGGAATTGATAAACCTGATTGTCGGTACGTTATTCATGAAACTATGCCTTATTCAGTTGAAGCTTATTATCAGGAAGCGGGGAGAGCCGGGCGTGATGGGAATGAGGCGTTTCCGATTTTATATTACAAACCATCCGATTATCGGGCAGCTAAAAATCGAATCGAGCAAAGTTATCCCACCAGAGAGCAGCTTGAAAAAGTGTATTTATCGGTTTGCGATACTTTTGAATTAGCTCAGGGTTCGTTTATGGAACAATCGGAAGAATTAGAATTAGAAAAGCTCCGGAAAAGAGCTCAATTATCGGTTTCTTTGTGCAAAGCTTCTTTGCGCCTTTTGGAACAATTTGGCTTGATCGCTTTGCAGAATAATGCTCCTCCCATTTTCCGAATACAGTTCACACTAAGCAGAGACATGCTCCGGAAATTCAGGGAGAGATGTCAAAATCCTGATAAAGCAGAATTCGTTGACAAATTGGAGCGGTTTATGAATCCGAAAGCATTCTATGATTTAGCAGATGCAGATCAGGAAGAGCTCTGCAGGGCATTGGATTTAAACAGAAATGGACTGATAAAGGCATTAAACGTGCTGATGCAAAACGATCAGATTCTGGTTTTTACCGTTGATGAGGAGAGGGATTTAGTCAGAGTACTTGGAGCGCGTTCTACAAAGCTCCCGTTGACGAAGAATGAGGTAGAACAACACCGAAAGATTCTTTTCGAAAAGTTGGAAAAAATGAACGCTTTTGCAAATACGGAAGGGTGCAGAGAGGTTTTTCTGCGAAACTATTTTGGCGATACAACTGCGAAAGCTTGTGGTCATTGTGACAATTGTATCAAGGGCAATGGATTCGAAAATCAGAATTTAGATAAAGAAATTTTGCAATCGGTAGTCAATAAGCTATCTGAAAAACCACAATCGTCTGCGGAGCTGAGGCAAAAATTAAATCTGACTGAAAATGAAGTGGAAAAGTTGATTAATTACCTCACAAAAGAAAACATCATTCGGATTTCGGATGACGATCAAAAGAGCTATTCCTTAGTTACTGATTCCTGAGCCTGCAGTAATGAATCCAATCTGTTGAGCGGAATGAGCTCACGTTCAATTCGAGCCACAACAGAATCTATGCGTACTTGTTGTGCATCAATTTGTGTTTGATAGTATGCATGTGAGTTCAGGAAAGCTGAATCAGTTACTTCATATTTTTGAAGAATTTCATCGTATAAAGAATCAACTTTCACAGAGCTTGCTCCTCTGTTTTGATAAATCCTTAGCAATTCCAGTTCCAGAAAAACATCCATATATTTCTCTTCTGAAAGCAAATTTTCAGGTTCAGGAATCCGGGTTTCCTGTTTGCAGCTGAAAAAAGAAATAAGCAACAGACCTACGATGAAGAGCCGCATTTTTAGTCAGGCTTTTTAGGATTTAACGGGCGCATGATGATTTCGTTGATCAGAAAATTGTCCGGAGTTTCCAAAACATGCATTACTGTATTCGAAACATCGCCGGCATTCATCATATTTGGATGTTGCTCAACTTCGTCAATTTTATCGAAAAAGCTGGTGGCTATAGAACCCGGGAAAAAACAGGACACTTTAATTCCGTCATAACGTAGTTCTTTAAATAATGCATCGCTAAATCCACGTAGTCCAAACTTGGTGGCGTTATAAGCTGAAATTTGAGGATTACCCATAATTCCGGCTATGGACGAAATATTTGCAATATGACAAACATACTCGTTTTTCTTCATAAGCGGAACAATCAATCTGGTTAAGTAGAAAACTGCCGACAGGTTTACATTCAGCATATTATTCCATTCCTCCAGTTCCAGTTCATCTACATTTGCGAAATAACCGAGACCGGCGTTGTTAATCAAAACATCGGGCTGATGATCGTCAGAAAAAGTATTTTCTACCCAAATTTCTAAATCTCCGGAATTGGTAATATCCATTTCTACAGGAATGAACTTATCGCCCAATTCTTTTTGTATTTGATTTAGCTTTTCAATTCTTCTGGCAAGACCATATACGGTAGCACCTTTTTCAACCAGGCTTTTGGAAAATTCGGCGCCAATTCCACTGCTTGCTCCGGTAACAATCGCTATCTTCGAATTTAAATTCATATCATCATTAAGATTGATTATTCTTCTGTTGTAAAGGTAATACAAATTGATGACCAAAAACGATTCAGATACAGCAAAAAAAACGCTTTTTATCGATATAGGTAATTCATTTCAAAAACTGTCTTACAAAATAGATGAGAAATGGATTAGGGTAGAAGGGAATTATCAGAATTCAAAAGCAATCGCATCATGGTTAAATTTTTCTGAACTCAGCTTCGATAGAATAGCTATATGTAGTGTCCGGAAAGATAAAATGAAGGAGTTGAGAGAGGGATTTTCAAATCTCGAAGTAGTTGAATTAAATGTTCAGCAAATTCCATCGGATAAACTGGATTACAAAACGCCGCAAACTTTGGGAATAGATCGCTATCTGGGATGTTTAGGAGCGTTTTCAGAATCTCAAAGCCCGGTTTTGGTAATTGATTCCGGAACAGCTTGTACTATCGACTTTATGGATGGGAAAGGAGTTTACAGAGGTGGAATAATTGCTCCGGGACTGAGAAGTATGCTGAATATTTTTAAAGAAGCTGCTCCTGAGTTGCCTGAAATAAATTCTGAATTGCCAAACGAATGGCCGGGTAAAAGTACGGTCGAATCTTTGCAATTAGGACAATTGCAGTTTTACATTGACGGACTGGAAATGGCAATCAATCGGTTCGAAAAACAGTTCGGAAAGTTCAAGCTTTTTATAACCGGAGGAAGCGGAACTTTTATTGCAGGTTTTCTATCGCACGAAATTCAGGAAGATGATTTCCTGATTTTTAAAGGAATGGAAGCGATGCTTAACGATTTGTAAGCTTATCATTAATCAGAGCAAGTACCATATCCAAAGCCACTTTATTCTTTCCACCTCTTGGGATAATGACATCCGCATAGCGTTTACTCGGTTGTACAAATTCTAAATGCATCGGGCGTACAAACTTCTGATATTGTTCCATTACGCTCTCCACAGAACGACCACGCTCGTTAATATCACGTTTTAAGCGGCGAAGTAATCGTATATCATCATCTGTATCCACGAAGATTTTAACATCCATTAATTCAAGCAATTCGGGCTCGCTGAAGATTAGAATCCCGTCAATCAGTATCACTTTTTTGGGAGTAGCTGAAGTGGTTTCTTCTTTTCGTACATGATTAGCAAAATCGTACTGAGGAACTTCGATAGGATAACCTTCACTCAACGCATTAATATGCCGAATCAATAATTCGGTTTCCAGAGAAGCAGGATGATCAAAATTATGTTGTACTCGTTCTTCGAAAGGGAGATGCTTCAAATCACGGTAGTAAGAATCGTGCTGAAGCAATAAATGCTGATCTTTCCCAAGAATATTTGAAATATGATTTACTACGGTAGTTTTTCCGGATCCGCTTCCTCCGGCAACTCCGATAATGAGAGGTTTAGTCATTGGCTGCAGTTGTGGATTTTTCTGCATGCCCTGCATCATGCTGCTTTTTGAATTCTTTTATTGCTCTGTAAATTGCTGAAGCGATAAATTCCTGACCTCTTTTGGAGGTTAAATATCTTTGTTCTGCTGGATTGGTTAAAAATCCTGTTTCAACTAAAATTGCCGGCATAGTGGATTGATACAGCACTACAAATCCATTTTGCTTTACTCCACGGGATTTTCTCCGGGCCCGGTTCTTAATTTGATCCTCCACCAGATAAGCGATTCTTTCACTTGCAGCAATATTTCCACTGTGAGCCAATTCGTAAACAATCAGATCTTCTTCTGAAAGATCTTCCATTACCCCGTGATCACCACCGTAAATTTGATTTTCTTTTTTCATCACTTCAAAAGAACGGTCACTTCGTTTTAATCCAAGAAAAAATACAGATGCACCACGAACTGAAGACTGATGCCATCCATCAGCATGAATGGATACAAAAAGATCGGCTTCTTCCCGGTTTGCAATACTTCCGCGTTCCCATAAATCAACGAAACTGTCATCTTCACGCGTGTAAACTACTTCAACTCCCGGAATACCCTTTTCAATATAATTTCCGAGTTTTTTTGCAATTTGCAGATTCACATCCTTCTCTTTGACCTTTTTGTTGTATCCAATATTCCCGGGATCGTGACCGCCATGTCCCGGATCAATCACAATTTTATCGAATTTCAGTTTGTCTTTAATAGGGTTGTAAGTATCGCTTGGAGAACCTGTATCCTGAACGGTTTCAATAATGAAATCTTCGTCCGAAAAATCCACTTCATCGTACCAAGTTCTGGCGATGAACTGCTGAGAATACACATTTATATCTTCATAGGTAGTCTCGGTAAGGGCTACAAGTAAATGCTTCCCGTTCATATCAGGATAAGCTTCAGCACGGAAATACTGATCTTCACCAAGATAAATATCCACACCGTAACCGTAATCCAGTTCGTATAAGAAAACTTGCTTTACTTTTTGTCCCTCTCCGGGAAAACGGATTCCGCTTGTGTCTATGTCTGTATCATAAAGCACCATTTGGATGAAATCCGGCGCAGGTTGTAACACCTCGAATGAATCGATAGCTTGCTCAAAGTGATACCGAATTACAGCACCTTTCCCGTCACTGCGGTCAACAGTAGAAATTCTGGAAAGTTGGTTTTGTGCGTTTGTTGAAAGAGTAGAAAAAAATAAAAGGGGCAACAAAATCAACACAAAACGGCATAAAGAATGTGTACACTGCATTCGTAAGCGTTGAAATTTAGTTCGCATTTTTCTGTAGATGATTGTCTGAATTTACGATAATAATAGATGGTTGAAAAGCATCATTTTTGTGATAACGCAGAATTAGAAAATAATTTTGCCAAATATTCGCAGAATTCAGCAAAATTTGTACTTTTAGGCGACTAATACGAGGCAATTATCAACAGACGATTTAAAATTTTAAAGCTCAAATTACTGCGTTTTGCAGATACTACTAAGAATTTGAGTATTGCATACTGGGCAAAAGCGGTGGATGCCACTGCTCTTTTGATTCGTTTTTTAAGCCGGAAATTCCGTCAGATCATAGTTCCTGTCCAGACTATTTTTGGATTTAGAATAATTGATAATCGCTCGGCGGAGAAAACAGTTGGCTTAAGTACTTTTCTTACCGAAACTGATGAAAAGATACAGGAGCTTCCAAGAACATACAGAGAGCTTTTTGATCTGGACAAGCAAATAAAAGAAGAATTATATGTTAATGCTTCAGATAACATTCGGGGAGCAGAAAAAGCTTATGAAGCATGGAAAGATGATTTCCCAAGCAGTATTGCCATAATCGGTGAAAAGGGAAGTGGCAAAACAACGCTCGTCAACTTTTTGAAAGAAAAAGTATTTCCTTCAGAGGAAATTCTGGATATCAAAGTTGATTTTACCTGCTGGAAGATGGAACAGGTTTTGAGCCTGCTTGGAAATAAATTTGAAGTCGATCAGGCTAACAGACCGGAAGCTATCGTGAACGCCATTCTTGCAAAAGAGGGTAAAATGGTAGTTACGCTTGAAGGAATTCAGAATCTCTATCTCAGAAATATCAACGGTTTTGATGCCCTTGAAGCACTATGGCTTATAATATCGGAAACGAAATCGAAAGTACTTTGGGTTGCGAGCTGTTCGAGATACGCATGGGATTTTTTGAATAAAATGTCCGGCATAGAAACTCATTTTTCTCATCACTTCACGGTCGATAAGTTGAGCCCGATTCAGATTCAGGATTTAATCATAAAAAGACATACTGAGAGCGGTTTTAAACTTCGTTTTGAACCTGACGAGCAAATCCGGAAATCAAGGAATTTTAAAAAGAGGCTGAACGATCCAAAAGAACTTCAGGCGTATCTGAAAGAAATCTATTTCGAAAAGCTTAGTGATATAGCAGAAGGAAATGCCTCTGTAGCTTCGATTTTATGGTTGAGATCCATTACTGAAATAGAACGCAGAACATTAATTATTTCTCCGGTTCAAACCATCAATCTTGATGCTTTGGAAGTAAATAAAGCAGAAACTCTGTTTGCCCTTGCAGCAATTGTATTTCATGATACACTTAAAACCGCAGAATTATGCAGAGTATTGAATTTAAGTTTATCACAAAGCAGAGTGTTGATGTCGCGTTTGAAATCCAGAGGTTTATTGCTGGAAGAAGAAGGTGGATACTTTTTGAATGAGCTCGTGTTCAGGCAGTTGATCCGTTTACTGAAAAAAAGAAATATAATTCACTGATATGAAGAGAATCGTTTCCATATTTGTTTTTCTTTTGATGTCAGTTTCTCAGCTGCCGGTTTCGGCTCAGGATTCAGCAGCAGTCGCTCAGCCCGATTCTGTTGCCGCAGATACATCCTCAGTCACCGAGATAAAACCGAAAATTGTCCCGTTCGAGGATTTATTTTCAACAGGTAAGATTATTTCTTCAATTCTGGTTCTGATCTTCGCTTTTCTGTTGAATCGATTTATCACCTTTTTGTTAGTAAAACTGGCTGAAAATCAAGCTGCATATCGGTTATTGATCAAGCGATTGATACCTTTTTTGAACGTGGTATTGTGGTCGATGGCGTTATTTATCATTATTGCCGGTATTATTAATCCGCCTGTTGAAACTGTATTGGCAGTGGGAGCTTCTATTGGTATTGCGGTAGGTTTCGCAGCTCAGGATATTCTGAAAAATATCTTCGGTGGATTTATCATAATTCTGGACAGCCCGTTTCAGGTGGGCGACAAAATCGAGATTGATGATTATTACGGGGAAGTAAAGGAAATCGGGTTGCGCTCCACAAGAATCGTTACTCCGGATGACTCCATGGTTACTATTCCGAATGCTGATATAGTCAATAATTCAGTTTCAAATACCAATTCCGGTGCGCTTGATTGTCAGGTTGTGGCTTCCATTTATCTGCCTGCCGATGTCAATATTGACGAAGTAAAAGAGATTGCCTATAAAGCCACTTATGCTTCCCGATATGTGTATTTGAATAAGCCGGTGGTTGTAATCACTGAAAATAAAGTGATCGATAAAAACTACCTGATTCAGTTAAAAGTGAAGGCTTACGTGTTGGATATTCGTTATGAGTTTTTGCTGAAGGGAGAGATTACCGAGCTTATTCTGAAAGAACTTGGCAGAAGAAAGATGTTGCCGGGGAGTGTGCCGGAGACCAAGTCTGAAGATTAGAAGATAAAATGGAATCACATGGTTAATGATACTTATAAGAAAAGATTAATCATCTTACTTGCATTATCTATTTCTATATTTTTTGGTGGATTATTAGTTTTTCTATTGGCAGGTACTTTAGTCAATTTTCTATTGTATGGAGTAATTGGAGGCAATGATATCCTACTTATAATCATCAATCTAGGATTAGCAACGATCGTATCATTCTTAACTTTTAAAACTCTAAAACCGTTGTTTTTAGAAAAGTTAATTAATGAGAAAGACTAAATACAAATAGCACAAACAATCTGGTCTAAGCGTCTCGCTTAGACCTTTTTTCATCGAAATTGATCTTAAGCCAAATCACATAATCAAAGCTGGACGCTTGAACTATGTTCTTATTTCTACCGCTAAAAATTTACTTCCCGTAAATAGAAAAAATAGTTGGGCGTTTATGAATATCCGGCAACTTATTCGATTTCCAATCTTCGATAGTAGCCGTTTTAATTTCTTCGGTAGGGAGTGTGATATCTGTGGCAACACTCAGCCAGGTTTTATCCGAACAGGTTGTTAAAACAGATTTCAGTAATTCATTATTTCGGTGAGGAGCTTCCATGAAAAGCTGAGTACGATCATGTCGACGAGATTCTCCTTCCAACTGAATCAGCATTTGCTTTCGCTTGTTGTTTTCGATTGGCAAATAACCGTGAAAAGTAAATGACTGACCATTAAATCCCGAGGCCATCAGCGCTAAGAGAATGGAGGAAGGTCCAACTAATGGAACCACTTTGATCCCATTCTGATGAGCCATTTTTACCAGTTTAGCACCGGGATCAGCTACGGCAGGAGCGCCAGCTTCAGAAAGTAATCCGACATCTTTGCCTGACTTTAAGGGCTTCAGAAAAGTGAATATCTCCGTTTCCGGGGTATGTTTGTTCAGTTGGTAGAAATCAATTTTATACTCAGGAATAGTATTTCCAACCCATTGCAGAAATTTGACGGAAGTCTGGATATTCTCCACAACTAATGCATCCAGTTTTCTTAAAACATTCAAAGAATATTCAGGAATAGCGTTGTTCTCAGGAGTTTTTCCAAGCGTAGAGGGGATCAGGTAAAGTGTTCCTTTCATTGATCTACACGCTCTATTTCGAAATCATCCACAGCTTCATTTTCGCTTTTTCGATTGGAGTATCTCTGAACATAAACTCCTGCGGTCAAAGTAACGATCACACCAATAAAAGCTACAGAAGCATTGAAAAGGGAAGTTTTGACCTGCAGTTCATAAGTGGGATGAAGCACAATTTCGGGATACCCATTCTCAAGATAGCTCAACTCAACCACCGCGCTTTGTAATAATTTTTGAGCCATCTGAATGGAAAGTGTCATTTTACGCTCGATGGTCTTGCCCGATTCAGTTTCGAAACTGATGACTACATAACCATTGCTTTGAGCAGCGATCTGCTTTACTTCCATGTCAATAATCTCAGCCTGATAATTCTCTCCGTTTTCATAAGTGTTTTCAGCACCGAAATACACCGAAACTTGTTGTCCGGTTAGAAATATTAAGTAAGCTGGTATAATCCAGAAGAGAGAAAGTAATCGGTATTTCGACATCAGTTGTTCTTTTTAATTTGATTGATGGTGGCATCATACAGTGCAGGATCCCAAATCAGCCGCTGCTGATAATCTTCCTGCATATGATTAGCGGAAAGATGAATAAAAAAAGCGACCGGAAGTTGATCGAAAAATACCGCCTGAGCCGAAGTATGACCATCGAATTTGGAAGTGCCGAAATCGATTCCGCTCAACATTCCCATTCGGTTATCATAAATGGCGCCATACTCGGTGAAACTTCTTTTGATGGCTTCTCCCCCAAACACCCAGTTCATCTTTTCTTTTACGGCTTTAGAAACTTCTTCTGAAATCAATTCATTCTTTTGAAGTGTTGCCATCAGCCCGGCCATTTCACGTGCCGTGGTTTGTGGGAATTTAGTCAAGGCATCCCGCTCCTGAATAAAATTCAGATTCAGCCGTGACTCCCGGAAACTTTCCAGCACTTGTTGACGATATTCTTCTTCGTTTTGAAATCGCTCAGCAAGATCTATGATTTCCTCATCCGAATAGGCTTTAGAAGTATCAGCAAATTCAGGATTGATGGAAAGGTAGGTACCTGAAAAAGGAAGCGGAGTATCAGTGGAAGAAACCGAAAGCGAGTCCATCAATCTAAATATGTTTTCTTCTCCTAATTTGAACCACAAGAAATCAGCAAGAGCCAATCCATTTGATTCGATCATAGTTTGAACTACCTCGTCCAATACCAGTCCATCACCGGAAAGTTCATTCAGAGTTTCCAGGCTTGACTCATGAGCATTTTCGCTGATCTGGGGAAGAAAATAGCGTTCGATTTCTTCAATCTGTACTTCTTCCTGTGGATTGATATTGCCGTTTAAAACCTGTCGTTCATATTCCGTAACTAAAAAGAAATTAGAAATGGTGCCCTGAGTTCTCGGGATATCTGCTCCGTAGAAAATGCCTGAGTCCGGGTCGTTTACATTGAAACTAACCACCGACATATATTCGGGATGTTCGCCAATGAATTCTGTAAGACCCTGCAAAGAGAACGTTTTCTCTACATATTCATAACCATCTCTCATGCCATCAGTATTGGAAAAAAGGGTTTTAAAAGCGGAGAAGTTAGGAATTCCGGCGGCTGCAAAAACGACAATGGTAACAACGATAAAAACGAGTAAAAA
Source organism: Balneola sp. (assembly GCA_965267565.1). Taxonomy (GTDB): domain Bacteria; phylum Bacteroidota; class Rhodothermia; order Balneolales; family Balneolaceae; genus Balneola. Next base: position 678,084 of record OZ254085.1, on the reverse strand, counting down.
CTGAAGTGCTCTCTTCAAAGCGGGTCTTTTGAGATGAATAATTAATTCAGTGTAAAGATAAGAAGTTCAGGTGGGATAATCTTTTAAAAAGAGTAGTTCTTGAAGCAGAACATCAACAGAGCGTTCCGAAGCAGGAGCTTGGGAACTAGGAGAATGCAGTAAACAAGGGAAAGACATTAGTCCAAGCCAAAAATCTTTGCGTTTCTCTGCGTTCTCTGCGGTTTAAAATAGTTACAATCTAAGCATGGAATAAGCTTTTGTTTCTCTAAGAAACCGCCTGCATTATCCATCCGCAAAGCAATGCACCGAAGGTTCCAACTCCGTAACCAAGTACGGCAAGCAATACTCCAACCGGAGCTAAGGCAGGAGAGAATGCTGATGCTACGATTGGGGCCGAAGCAGCACCTCCTACGTTTGCCTGACTTCCAACAGCCGTGAAGAAGAATGGTGCTTTAATAATTTTTCCAACTCCGAGCAGAATGATTACATGAATAATGATCCACACAAAACCGATGGCGAAGAACCCGGGAACGTCAGCAAAAGCTCCGAGGTCCATTTTCATACCGATGGTCATCACAAGAATGTACAGGAATAAACTTCCGATTTTAGAAGCGCCCGCGCCTTCAAGATTTCTTGCCTTAGTAAAAGAAAGAGCAAAACCACCAAGTGTTGCTACCACTATAATCCAAAAGAATTGAGAGTTTAAACTTAATTTAGAAAGTTCGGGTAAACTTTCTTCTATAAACGGTTTCATAAAATCTCCGACCAAGTGTCCTAAAGCGACAATCACAAAAGCAATAGAGGCAATTTTTACGAAATCTAAATAGGTGGGTACTTTTGCAATGCTTGCCTGATAATCAGCTACTTTTTGTTTGAGGGCTTCGATGGCAGAAGAATCCGCTTTAAACCATTTATCTACTTTATCACTCATTCCGGCTCCATACAATAAAAATGCCAACCAAATATTGGCAACAATGATATCCACTGTGATCATTGCACTAAACAAGGTGTCGCTAGGTTGAAAGGTTTCGTACATCGCCGTTTGGTTTGCTCCGCCACCAATCCAGCTTCCGGCGACCGTTGAAAGTCCACGCCAGACCTCTTCAGGCCCTGCTCCTGCTGTAATTTCAGGATTTATTGCACTGATAATGATGAGCGCTAATGGTCCGCCCAGAATAATTCCAACAGTTCCTGCAAAGAACATCATCACAGCTTTCCATCCTAAATTCATAATGGCTTTTAAGTCGATGCTCAACGTCAGTAAAACCAAACTTGCAGGAAGCAAATAGCGTGAAGCCATGTAATACAAGCTCGATCCGTCCGGAGAAATAATTCCTAAACTGGTAAAAACAGATGGGATGAAATAACACAGGAGTAGAGAGGGGACGAATTTGTAGAACTTCTGCCAGCCCGGTTTATCGCTGTGTGAAGTGATAAAGATTCCGGCAAGAATCGCCATTAAAAGTCCAAATACTACGGCATCGTTTGTTAGTAAAGGTGTTTCCATAAGTGTGTTATTTTCCAAAAAATTGAATTAAAATGTCATCCATTTGGGCACTCCAGGCTCCCCATGAATGACCTTCGTTTACTTCCACGTATTTCATATCAAGATCGAGACGATCAAACTCCTTCTTCATTCTGCGGGTGTCCAGCAAATTATCATTAATGGTTCCTGCGCTCATGAAGATGTTAAAGTCAGCTGATTCTGTATTTTGAACCAGTCCGTAAATTTCTTTTTCCCGATACCAGTAAGCAGGCGCCTGAATAGCAAGATTTCCGAATACCTCTGGATTTTTGAACCCAAGATAGGTAGTGTTCAATCCACCCAGAGAAGTTCCCAAAAGAGCGGTTTCATCACGCTTTTCAGATACTTTATAATTGGCTTCAATCTCGGGCATCAGTTCGTTGATAAAAAACGCATTGTAATTTTCATCCGTACCAAATTCCTGCATTCGACGATTTTCATCCGGATTTTCAGGATTTCTCGGATCTATAAATACGGCAACAACAGGCTCAATCTTTTTTAAATGGATGAGGTTATCCAGCATGATGATGGTTTTACCGAGGCGATCATCGGAATATTCCTGACCATCCAGCACGTACAAAACAGGAAGTTTTTCTAAGTTTTCATATCCAACCGGAATGTACAACTGATACTGAACATCGTATTCGAGATTACTGCTTTCAATCAACTTATATTCAGAGAGATTCCCTTTTGGCGCTTCAGGAATTCGCTCTTCCAGAGGCTCAGGTTTCCATTTTGGCATTTGGAGTTCTGAGTTTGGACCGAAGCCGCTCCATTGAACTATCGGATTAACAGGATCTAAAATCCAATCTCCATCGATAGTAACTTTGTAATCAACCCGGGCATTTTTCGGGAAAGAAGTTTTCAGCATCCAGATATCTGTTCCTTCAATTCTTGTTCCTGCGTTTAGGTAGCTTTTATCACCACTCCATGAATTGAAATCGCCATTCCAGCTTACGCTTTCAGCTTCGCCACGGTAAAGAAAAATAGCGATGGTATCCTGAACGAAAGGAATTTGATCTTGTGATTTCAGGCGATTCCAAAGTGAATCTACTTCTGCTTTTCTTATTTCAGGATCTTCAATAGCGGAAATCTCAGTAAATCGTTCATCGAGCTCAGTCACTGAGAGTTGGTCAGAAGATGGACAGGAACAAGCCATCACCAGAACGAAAGAAAAGAGCAGTATTTTATTCAGAATTCTGTTTTTCACAATGAATTTTTGATGTTGAGAATACTAATTTTTTATGCTGAATGAAATTGGTTCGTAAAAAAGAGAAAAGATGCCATTAATTTGATTCAAAGCTTCTTATCATTGGAATTCACTCACAAAAAAGAAGAATGATTGTTTCAAAATTTGGCGGAACCAGCGTTGGCGACTTTGAAGCCATGAAGCATAGTGCAGGAATTGTATCGGCCAATCCTGAAAGGAAATTTATAGTAATAAGTGCAACAGCCGGAACTACTAATGATCTGGTGTCATTAGGATTAACCGACTCTGATTTTACTAAAAGAGAAGAAATTCTAATCCGAATAAAAGAACGGCATTTGGCTATAATCGATCAGTTAGAAAACAAAGAGGAAGCTGAACGTGAGTTCAAAGAAGAACTTACGATGTTGAGGCAGCATATGGATCAGGTTGCCAGAGATAAGCGCTGGAAAGATCGTTTGGTTTCATTCGGTGAAATGATGTCCACCAAGATTTTTATATATGTGCTCAAAGAAGCCGGAATAAATGCTTTGTGGATGGATGCCAGAGAGTTGATGAAAACGGATTCTCATTTTGGAAATGCAACGCCTGATCTTGAATCGATAAATAAGAAATTCAAAAAGAACGTTAAATCAGAAAAAGTATATCTGACACAGGGATTTATTGGATCGGATGTGTTCGGAAATACAACCACACTTGGCAGAGGAGGGAGCGATTTCTCAGCTGCTTTGTTTGCCGAAGCATTAGAAGCTGATTTACTGGAAATATGGACAGATGTAGCAGGTATCTACTCCACCGATCCGAGAATCGTTTCAGAAGCAAAACCCATAAATGAAATCACATTTGATGAAGCTGCCGAGCTTTCTGTTTTCGGTGGAAAAGTCCTACATCCCGCAACCTTGAAACCGGCTATTCGGGGGAAAGTGAATGTAAGAGTAGCATCTACCAAAGAACCGGAGAAATCAGGGACTACTATTGTTAATTCTCTGGATGAAAAGCCGGTAGCAAGAGCTATTTCACTCCGAAAAAATCAGACTCTCCTTACCGTTAAAAGTCTGGATATGCTTCATCAATATGGATTTTTAGCAAGATTATTCCAGGTGTTAGCAGATCACAGAATTTCTGTGGATTTGGTAAGCACCAGTGAAGTTAGCGTATCTCTTACATTAGATACGGCTGTTAACGCAGCAAATAAGATAGAACTGACCAAAGATGTAATTAAGGAGTTGGAAACCTTTTGTGATGTAACTATCGAGAAGGAGTATGCTTTAGTAGCTCTTATTGGAAATAATCTGAACAAAACTGCAGGCATTAGCGGGAAACTGTTTAATGAACTCAAGGATTTTAACGTTCGGATGGTATGTCACGGAGCCAGCGAAAATAATATCTGTTTTTTGATCAATGAGAATGATGCTGAAGATATAGTTCAATTAATACACAGGAAATTTATTGAAAGTTAATTATTGATTATTTGAGGTTTAGAAATACAATTCTTACTCTCGGTAAACTCTTAATCAAATTGTTTTATGAAAAAAATCATCGCAGTAGCTGTTCTTTTATTTACCGGTATTTCAATTACTCAGGCTCAGGATATGAGTTCGGATAATCTTAAACCTGTTAGTGGAGACTGGGGTGCCGAAGTTAATTTTGCTCCTTTTTCGTCGTCACCAATCAGTATTAATTACATAAGACTCAGAAATTTTACAGATGATAAGTCTGCTTTTAGATTAGGTTTATTTCTTGGAGCTAATGTTCAGAATCCAAGTGAAGATCTCACGAATAATACATTTGAACTGAATATAAGACCCGGTTTGGAAAAACACTTTGATGGCACCAACAGGATATCTCCATACATTGGGGGAGAATTAGATTTGGCATTCAAAACCTCAAAATCAGAATTCGATGATGGTTCAAATGAGGCAACTATTGAAGGAGCTTGGACTAATTTTGGTACTGAAAGAGGCTTTGTAAGATTAGGTGCAAATGCAATTGCAGGAGTTGACTTTTACATCGTTAAGGGACTATATCTTGGTACTGAGTTTGGTTTTGGATTTGAATACATCAAGCAATCTGATATCGTTGAAAAAGCGAATGGCAATGAACTTGGCGAAACTAAAGGTGGTTCGACTTTCCAATTGGGACCAAACGTAAATAGTGCCATTCGATTAGGATTTAACTTTTGATGCGTATTTTAAATAAAATAGCAATATTCAGTTTTCTGCTTCTTTTCGTTAATTGCGAAGGTGGTTTTTTGAATCAAGGAGTAGGTGAAACTGATAAGTTTGTTTCTTTAGTGGAAAGGTTACACTCAGAAATAATCTCCAAGCAAAATATTTACTCCAGTTCTGGAAATAATGATTTTGTTGATTTTAAAATATCATCCATTGTTTCAGTAAACCCAGAATCTAATATTGGATTTGGGAAATTTATTTGCTCTGAACTCAACATAAATGCTGAGTTTGATAAAGCAGAAATAATAATTATTGAAAATCAGGTTACAGGAGAAACTCCTGATGATATTTTAGAAATATTCTTTACGACTTATGTAATAGCTACAGAAGATGTTTTATTTTCTGAGAGAAATGGACCAGTTAATGAATATATGTATGCTGTTCAAAATTCCCCAAACAATTATGTGAGTGATGATTTAACAATTGGTTATAGATTTCTTGATGAATTTTTGTTGAGTGCTGATCGTAATCTACAATTAGATAATTCATCAGGGGTTTTAAGTTTTTCTTTCAGAAATAAAGTTTTTAGAAAGTTTATCAGTTCTCAAGGTACTGATATCAATAATGAGTTTACTGCATCCGGATCAATCGCTTCGGATAATTATACAGGTAATACTTTTAATTAAATGAAAATCTCAGTAATCGGCACAGGCAAAACGGGTAGTAAGGTGGTTGAAATGCTGGACGATAGTCTGGCAAATGCCTTCGATGAGTCCAATCCACCAACGCTCGAAAAACTTAAAGAAAGTGATGCAGTTATTATTTTTGTACCTGGTAACGCCGTAGCTGATATTTTTAATTTGGTGTTAAAATCCGGAGTTCCGGCAGCTTGGGGAAGTACTGGTTTTGACTGGCCAAATGATCTTGACGACAAAGTAAAAGCAGCACAGACTAAGTGGGTATTGGCTACCAACTTCAGTTTGGGTATGAATATCATCCGGAATGCAATCAACAAAATCTCCGAAGGATCGGAAATTCTGAATAATCCCGAATTTTCTATTCATGAAGTACATCACGTGCATAAAAAAGACGCTCCAAGCGGAACGGCACTTTCCTGGAAAGAATGGTTAGCAAAAGAAGCCGAAGTCACATCAGCAAGAGAAGGAGATGTCAACGGCATTCATGAATTGACAGTTAAAACAGAAACTGAAGAAATTAAACTTCGTCATGAAGCATTAGACCGATCATTATTTGCCGAGGGAGCAATATGGGCGGCAGAACAACTCATCAATCAGCAGAATTTGAGTTCAGGAGTTTATACCTTTGGTCAACTGTTTGATCAAACAATAGATTCAAAATGAGTGCACCCGAATTTCCTGTTTATACTGCAATGATCACCCCGATGAATAATGAAGGTGGTGTGGATTATATAAGCCTGGAATACATCTTAAGAAAACAGGAACAAGCCAAAGTTGGCGCCTTGATTCTTGGAAGTACCGGCGAGGGATTGAATCTTGTTGGTGAAGAAAAAAGAGCCATCATCAAGTTTGCGAAAGAATTAAAACTGGATGTTCCGTTAATGGTAGGCATTGGTGGACACAATTTTGAAGCTCAAAAAAATTTGATTCGCTATGCCGACGATGTCGGAGTTGACTCGTTGCTCCTGGTAACTCCTTTGTATGCGAAGCCTGGAAAAGAAGGTCAGTTTGAATGGTTTTCTGAATTACTTTCTATTACTGAAACTCCTTGTATGTTGTACAATGTGCCCTCCAGAACGGGAGTGAAATTGCATCCCGAAGTTCCGGTACGACTTTCCCATAAATTCGCTCATGTATTTGGAGTGAAAGAAGCGAGTGGTAGTGTAGAGGAATTCAAAGAATTTAGGGAGCACAGTCCGAATTTGGATTTTTATTCAGGGGATGACGGACTTACGGAAGCGTTTGTAAAAGAGGGAGGAGTAGGGTTAGTATCAGTAGCTTCAAATGCATGGCCGGCTCAAACAAGAAAAATGGTAGATTTGATGCTGGAAGGATCATTCGGTGATCTTTTTGAAGATTGGGAAGAATCAACCAATGCTCTTTTTGCAGCGCCTAATCCTGTTCCTGTAAAAGTATTGCTTCAACATAAAGGCTGGATTGAAAAAACAAATGTACGGCTGCCACTTTCAGTTAAAGATTTGACGAATGAAGCGGAAGAAGATTTGCTGGAAGCAGATAGAAAAATTAACCAATGGATTAAAGAAGTTACAAAGTAGTAACGCCTTGCGTTAAGTGACAAAGTAACAAAGCTGGAGAATCCACTTTGTTACTGTTTAACTTTGTAATTCTGTAACTTTGATAAGGAATGAACTACGAAGAAGTATTAGACAAATTAGAAACCGGAGAATTGCGCTCAGCGAATAAAACAGAGAACGGCTGGGAAGCAAATGTGGAAGTAAAGAAAGCAATTCTCGAAAGTTTTAAAAACGGAGAAAATGCTTCATACGAAGGTATTTACGAGGGCTTTGTTGACAAACACAATTTGCCTCCACGATTTTTTGAGCCGGAAGATGGAGTACGTTTAGTTCCGGGTGGATCTTCAGTGCGCAGAGGAGCGTATGTAGCTTCAGGAGTGATTATAATGCCGCCGGCTTATGTAAATGTGGGAGCTTATGTAGATGAGGGCTCTATGGTTGATAGTCATGCTTTGGTGGGCTCTTGTGCTCAGATTGGAAAGAATGTGCACTTGTCTGCGGGAGTGCAAATTGGTGGAGTATTAGAACCGGTGGGAATGAATCCCGTTATTATAGAAGATGATTGTTTCATTGGCGCAGGAGCTGTAATCGTGGAAGGAATTTTGGTTAAGTCACGCGCAGTAATTGCACCGGGAGTTACACTTTCAAAATCTATCCCGGTGTATGATGCGGTGAATGAAGATATCAGAGAGCGAGGTTCAGAAGTTCCGGAAGGAGCGGTTGTAATACCAGGAACCCGACCAATGAATTCAGACTGGGCAAAAGAAAACGGTCTAAGTATGGCGTGTCCGATTATTGTGAAATATCGCGATGAAGGAAGTGATGCTTCGCTTGAGTTGGAAGATGCGTTGAGGTAAGCGGTTTCGTATAACCGTCGTTACGGGTTAAAGTATACAAATTTTTCGGTTTAGAACTGGCGTTAGTAATTCCAAATGGATTCGGATGTAGTCGAATCTGCCGCAATTACAGTTATACATTGTTGGCATTAGTTTTTTCTTTACTCAGGTAAACATTTGGATTGAATTTCTCCATATAGATTTCTGGATTGGGTAGCTTCGTAAATCCATACTTTTCATAAAGCCATTCCGCTGTACTTGTCAACAAAATCCAACGTCTTAAACCTTGTAATTCCTTATGTCCCATTATTGATTCCATAAGCCATTTGCTCAATCCCATTCCTCGATATTTTGTTATGATAAAAATGTCTCCCAAATATGCTATCGTAGAAAAATCCGAAATTACTCTTGCATAACCGATTAGTTTTTGCCCAGCGTAAATACCAAAATTCAGAGAATTATCTATTGATTTTTCGACTTTTTCAATTGGAATTCCGTTGCTCCATCCTGATTCATTTGTCAAAAAATTATGTATCAATTCAATGTCCAATTTATTCTTGTCGGTTGAAATCAAATATCCATCTCTATGTATTTCTAAAATATCCAAATTGATTTAGTATGAGTTTTTTTAATTAATGCCAACAACGGTATAAGACACTCTGTATTCATGTTATCCCAATTGAAACTGAACGTTTCATTTATGTTATTCTTAAAATAATGAGGTGAAAATGAATAAACACATATTGATATCAAAGTATAAATTCATTTTTAAAAACGAGGGTAAGAAAGCTGTTGTGGTATTATTCCACCCCTTCCCACCAATTTTTAAACAATCTTGAAGAATTATTCAGATCAATCTTTTCACCGATGATTGGAGTGAATAACGGAATCGGATGTTCGGTTTCCTGATTTAAGCGATTCACTTCTTTCAATGGCTCATCCCATTTATGCATAGCTAACACAAACTTGGAAGAATGTACCGGAAATAATCGCTTGGCTTTTAAATCTTTGGCGGCTTGCAAAACCTGATCCGGATGGAGATGTATTTCTTTCCAAGCATCGTTGTACTGACCGTTATCCAATATGGCAAGGTCTATATCAAATTTATTACCGATTTCATTGAAAAACTTACCATAGCCACTGTCGCCACCCACATAAATAGTTTGGGAAGGTGACTCGATTACATAAGAAGCCCACAGTGTGTTTTTTCTCGCAAAACCTCTGCCCGAAAAATGTCGGGCAGGAGTGGTATGAATTGTAAAGCCGGAATCAACTTCCACGGATTCGTACCAATTCTGCTCCAGAATCTGTGCACCTGAATAACCCCAGTGTTCAAAATGTGAACCAACCCCAAGACCACAAATTACTTTCCCAATTTTCGGTTTCAACTCTTTTATGGTTTTATAATCCAAATGATCGTAATGATCGTGACTGATAAGTAAATAATCAACTTCCGGAATATCATCCACCGTATAAATATCTGTTCCCGGAAAAGACTTTACTGTTCCCGGAATTGGAGAAGCATTTCCACTGAATACCGGATCAACCAGAATTTTGATACCATCTAACTGAATGAAATAAGAAGAGTGCCCAAACCAAATCAGCACGTTTTCATCTTCAGATAAATTAAATAGATCGGTTTTTTGGTTTGGGATGGGATCTTTGGGTTCTGTTCTTGGGTGATTTACAAAGAACTGGTTATATAAAATACTGAAGTAAGAGTGTCCTTCAGAAAGATCAGGAGTTTGTTCAAGATTTTTAAATTGATTCTTCTCGTAGTTAGGTGAAGAAGATATTTGTTCAAGTTTCTCTCCGCTTGGAGCTTTCCCGAATTTAGCCTGACGCATATATAAAAAAGTTATCGCAACTAAAGTCACGATAACTACGATGGTTGTAATCATGAAGTATTTTAGGAATTTTAAAATCACTATGCCTTATTATGACTCTTAAAATACTCATTAAAGAGTTTAGTTAATTCGTTAATAGTTTTTAAATACTCTATTCCGAGATCAACTAATAATTTTGTTTCTACTGAAAATAAAAGTTGGAGTCTTATATTAGGATTTTTATCTATATGACCAATTAGTCCATTTCTTACTTCTCCATAGTTTGATTCACATTCGTTGAAAATCTTACACATTTTTGAATGAATTGCTTTAAGCTGAGGTTCCACTTTTGGTGATAATACTGCAACTAATCTTCTTCGAAACTTTAAGGAAAGAATGCTTCGGAAAGATTTAGAAGACTCAAAAATCATTAGGACGAGAAGTCTAGTATATAATGATTTTCCTAAAAAAGTGGTTTCTTTTGCTAGCTGAGCTATCAAGTGATTAACATCATGGGATATTAACAAAGTAAATTCAAAAGCATTTAGAATATCAATGTCTAAATGATCGTTGGTTATTTTTTTAAGTCTTTGAAGCGTGTGAGTTAAAAAGGTTCTACTATTTTCATGACTTAAATCATTTGAAACTTTAGATAGTTTTTCTAACGTGCTTTTTGAAATTGGCTGATTTTTATTCACAATTAATACTCGAAATCATGTTGGTAATTTAAAATTTAGAAATTTACTTTGGATCAAAGATGGATAGCGAAGCAAGGTTTCGAGCACAGAGTTGAAATTTGGAGAAATTAATCGGCTACTTCACAGCCAATGCTTTATTAGCTATTGCCAATCCGTTAACGAATGCCTGAATTAAAGCTTCGAGCGTATCAGGAGAGGCTGCTTTTGCTGAAAATGTATGGCCTTCTTTTTCTAAAGTAAGGGTGACAATTACCAAAGAATCTGTATCAGGGCTTAAGATCTCTACTTCATGATTAATGATCTCAAGCGGTAGAAATGAATCTGTTTCCGCTTTCATGGCGGCGAGTACGGCATCCATTGGACCAACTCCCTGATCCAGAGAAACCACTTCGTCACCGCCTTCGATTTTCAATTTCACGGCAGCTGCTACCAATCCGTGTTTACGCATGGTTATTTTATAATCCACTACTTCAACAGGATAGTGCAGGTCTGTGTCGGTGTTATAAACCAAAGATTGCAACGCCTTTATCTCTTCTTCTTTGAGTGTTTTACCTTTCTTGTTGATGCCGTTTACATACTCGTTATACAGTTTTTCATGTCCTTCATCGAGTGTAACATTTCCTGAAAATAAATCACGGGATTGTCCCCAGCTGTTTCTCTGTAAATCAGGAAAACCGGACTCAATATATTGTTGAACCCTTTCAAGTTTAGGAGAAAGTACCGGGGAGGAAAGTGAATATTTCGCTACAATATGAGCAGCTTTTAATCCTGTTCCTGTGAGCACAAACAAACACTTTTTTCCCTTAAATTTATCCAGATTATTTTTGAAACAGGCGAGAGGAATAGAACAAGCGGGTTCGGTAAAAATCCCTTCTTCAACGGTCATTTCTTTGAGAGATTCGAGTAATTCATTTTCAGTAGCAGTGTAAGCTTCGCCGTTCGTCTGTTCAATGCCATCCATTACTTTATAAAAATCAAAAGGATCGGCTACCGCTACTGCATCCGCCATGGTATTAACCTGATCTTTTACAATTTTCTCCTTTTTGAAAATTCCTTCTACCACCGGAGAACTTTGTTCGGGCTGAACGGCGACGAAAGATGGGATTTTGTTTATAACTCCCGCTTCTTTCATCTCAACCATTCCCTTATAGATAGCTGCGAAATTAGTTCCCGCTCCAATGGGTACAAAAATGTAATCGTAGCTCTCTATATCATCTTGCTCCAAGAGTTCATAAGAAAAAGATTTTTGTCCTTCCTGACGAAATACATAGTCACCTGCTAAATAATAATTTCCTGACTTGGCAAACTCACGACATAGTAATTCACAGGCTCTGAAATCTCCTTTAATCCGGATGATGGTGGCATCGTAAATAGTTGATTGAGCCAGTTTTGCATCCGGAGTTTTTTCAGGTACAAATACGAAGCACGGTATTTTAAAATAACAAGCATAAGCTGCAACAGATGCCGCCATATTCCCGGTTGAAGCAAGGCAAATAGCATCTGCTCCCAATTCAATAGCTTTTAAAACTTCAATATAACTTCCGCGATCTTTAAAACAACCGGTAGGATTTTCCAGCTCCAGTTTGGCATATAGCTCCGCGCCATAACGTTCTGAAAGTCTGTCAAGCTTTTTTAAAGATGAATAATCTGTTTTCAGCGGATCGGGAATAATATCTTTAATAGGATATTGAATTTCCTTTTTGCTTTCGTTGTAGTCAACAGTAAGCACACCACCACAATTAGTACAATACGTACTGGTCACTTTCTCATCATTAATAGTATTGCAGTTTATGCACCGGACTTTATATCCCGAGTTGGAACTTTTCATGGAAATCGTTTTAAATTTGATCAAAAATACGAAGCTTATCAGAACTTAAAAAAGCGCTTTTTTAAGTAGGAAATTGGTTAATCGATGTTGGTTGTTGGATATTCATAGTGGTAAAAGAACGATTTCTTCAAAATCTAAATCCAACACATCGAAAATAGGAGACGCTATTTCCTCGATTTCTTGCTCTGAATACTCATCCAATCCTTCCAGCTTCACGAAAAGCATATCATTATGTTCATCCACAAAATACTGAACTTCGGTAGATTCAAAACTTTCTTTAAGGGTTTTAATCAAAAAATCTAAGTCTTCCTGAAAAGATTCGTGTTCTAATTCTTCTTTATTGCTCATAAACTGTATTTTATTTTATCCAAAAATACTTGGTCTTTCATCTATGAACAAACAACTTCTCCGGTTATCTGAAATAGCTCAAAAACCACAACGGTTTATTTTGGGATTGATGTCAGGAACATCCTTAGATGGACTTGATCTTGCGTTATGCAGATTTAAAGGAGGAGAATTGAAGGTCATTCATTTTGATACGGTTGAATATGATGAAGTCACCAGAAAGAAAATTGCTTCTATTCAGTCCAAAGCAGAGGTAAGCCTGGAGCAAGTTTGTGTGCTAAATACTGAAATAGCTCATCTTTTTGCGAATTATGTTTTAAAAACCTTAGCCAAGTGGAAAATAGAACCGGAAAAGGTAGATCTGATCGCAAGTCACGGACAGACCATCTATCACCGACCGCACAAAGACTTAAATAGTACGCTTCAAATTGTGGATGGAGATCATATAGCGCAGAAAACCGGAATAATTACTATATCAGATTTTCGTCAGAAGCATGTGGCGAAGGGTGGAGAAGGAGCTCCACTTGCTGCCATTATGGATGAGAAACTATTTCGTCATCAAACCAAGCACAGAGTTTTGTTGAACCTGGGAGGGATTGCTAATTTCACATGGCTTCCATCCGAAGAAAGTGGAGAAGAAATCATTACTTCAGATACGGGACCAGCGAATACGTTAACCAACGAAGCGATGGTAAAATATTTCGACCAGCCTTTTGATGAAAACGGGAAAGTCGCTAAAAAAGGAAAAGTCCATTCCGAACTACTGAAATATTTATTGCTTGAACCTTATTTCCGAAAACGATTTCCAAAAACTACAGGACAAGAAGATTTCAATCTGGAGTTGGTGGAATCGGTAATGAAAGGATATGACATAGAATTGTCTCATGAAGATTTGGTAGCCACACTAACGCAACTCACAGTGTACAGCATTTCCCGAGCTTTCGATGAGCTATTTGAAGGAAAAGAATTTGAACTTTATCCGAGCGGTGGGGGAATTCATAATCCAATAATTATGGATAGTTTAAAAGAACGATTACCTAATGCTGAGTTTAAAGGTTTTGAAGAATTGGGTTTTGCTCCGGATGCCAAAGAAGCTGTGCTGATGGCTTTTCTTGCCAATGAATGTGTGATTGATGGAGAATGGGAATTAGGGAAGATTAGTCTTTAGCTTTCTCTGAATAAATTTCTTTAGTACGGACGCGATTAATCGCGTCCGTACTGCATTAGCTTTCTAAAATTTTTTCATATTCTTCAATAAGTAATTTCCTTACGGGGATCCCTTTTCTAAAAATGGCTTCCTGTTCTCTTTTATAAATCTTTCGCCCTTCTTCCGTTTCGATTCTTATGGGTTCTAAACCCTGAGCTCGTAAATCGTAGGGACTTGCTTTCATATCTATCAATCGAGCTTCATAAGCCAGTTCAAAAGCTTCAAGGATCAGATCACTGCTAATCCAGGGGTATAATTTGAAAGCCCATTTATACAAATCCATATTGGAGTGAATACATCCGGGCTGTTCCATTTCAGAAAACTTTTCCCTCGATAATTCAAACTTATTCATGGGTTGAGCAGGTTTAGTAAAAAATCTGAATGCGTCGAAATGAGTACAGAGCAAAGGGCGTGATTCTACAAATTCCGCTAATTCATCGGGCTGCATTCTTAAAGGAACCTGATTGTGTCTCGGTTTCTCCGTTTTGTAAACCATCGCCCATTCATGCATTCCAAAGCACCCGAATGATGGTCGGCTGGATTCTGTGTTTTTCAACATTTCTAAAATCCATTGGGCAGACTTCAATCTCTTTTCAGGAAAGCTGTTTTTACTGAAGTAAGCAACATTATCAACGACCGTGAATTCTTCGAAATCTGGAAGCTTTTCAGAATTATCGAACTCAAGTGCTACACCAAACCCCGGGCTCCATCTTTTGAGCATGGATGGACGAAAAGCATAGTATTCAAACAGAAAATCCATGACCGGATTTTTGACATGATGAGAACGATCGATCAGATATTTACCGATTAATTCTTCTACTCTTTGCTCATGAGCTTTTTGCTTTGCTTGCCAATCTTTGGCAGAGAGGGTAGAACTTAAATAGTCAGGTATGTCTTTAATTACTGAAAGCACAAAACAAAAATACGGTCTTTTCCATCAAATATGCAGCGCTATTCTATAATCTGTATCAGACAAATCAATGAAAAATGAAAGAAAGTGTGCTTATTTTTAAAACATGAAAAATATAGATGAGAAAATTATAGAGAAAGCCTACAGCTACAAAGAATACAATGAGTATGTAGCTGAATTATTTGAAGAAGGCAAAGTTACGAACGGCGATAACACCGAAGCTAATCTTGATTATACCAAACTGAACATGCATCGTTCGGCTCGTTGGGATAAACGAGCGAAGATTGATTCGGAGTTAGCTGTGTTAGTTGCAAAATTGGAGCAACCAATGATTTGGTTGGTTCTTTCCGAAGGTTGGTGCGGAGATGCAGCGCAGCAACTTCCATTTTTTCAAAAGCTTGCAGAACTCAATGAAAACTTAGAATTGAAAATTCTGCTTCGTGATGAACATCCTGAATTGATGGATCAGTTTTTGACTAACGGTGCACGTTCAATCCCTAAAGTGATTTTCATTGAGAAAGAAACAGGAAATGTTGAGGCAGAATGGGGCCCCCGTCCTCATATTATTCAGGAAGAATATTTAGCCAAGAGAAGAAATCCCGATTACGAAAATAAAAAAGCCACAGAAGATCTGCATTTATGGTACGCAAGAAATAAGGGAGAAGAATTGCAGAAAGAGCTTAAACAGATTATAAAAGAGCTGAATAATTAATGAAAGCATGTTCCAAGCGCCATGCTTGAACTTACGCTATGTAGACTAAAAATGAGGTCATTCCGCGGCGAATGCCCGGAATCTTTGTGGTGGTAGTTAATTATCTTTGATGAATGATTGCTTGAAGCCTCTACATAAGATCCCGAAATAAATTCAGGATGACGAGGATTTCAATAATCAAAGAAATTCCAAGGTTGTTCATCAGGAACCGGAGCTTCAAAAACCATTTTCTTATTCAAAGTTGGATGATCGACAGCCAAACGAACGGCTCTTAACCCCAAAGATTTACCATCAGGATTTCCTTGCTCCCCATAGCGATAATCTCCCCAAAGCGAATGACCTTCTTTAGCAAACTGAACTCTGATTTGATGTGGTCGTCCGGTAAATAAATCAATCTCAACCAAGCTGTAGTTGGCACTTTGTTTCAATGTTTTAAAGCTTAATCGGGATTCTTTAGCTCGTCCTCGCTTTGTTTTATAAGCGGAAACATTGTTCGATCTTTTATCTTTTTCGAGATAATGAACGAGTGTTTGGCTTTTTGGAGTCATACCTTCCACCATCGCCCAGTATGTTTTATCCATTCTGTTTTTTCTGATCTGTTCAGACAAGCGAGATGCAGCTTTTGAAGTTCTTGCAAGAACCATAACTCCACTAACCGGGCGATCTAACCGGTGAACCAAACCCATCCATACATTTCCCGGTTTGTTGTATTTTTTTTTGATATACGCTTTGCAAAGGTTCAAAACATCCGGATCTCCGGTATGATCTTCCTGCGAAAGAACTCCTGCAGGTTTGTCAATCACCAACAGGTGATTGTCTTCGTAAATAACAGGGATATTTGGATTTGTACTGGTATGATTTAGAATTTTCATAGCACAAAACTATGAATAATTAGAGGATTTATTTAGCATAATTTGCCATTTCTAGAATTAGATCTTCTTCTAATATACTGAACAGCAGTGGGTTATACACTCAAATAAAATAATCTGTAAGCTATTAATAATTAAGCACAGGAGAGATAAATAAAAAAATAATCGTTAATTTTGGAGTTTGGACAATTAAAATATAAAGCACCCGTTCAAATTTTTGTTTGTAACAGAGAGCAAATAAAACACTCCTTAGAGTGATCAGTGATAACATCTAAAGACGATACATGTTTAAGTGGTTTAAGAAAAAGGAAGCACCCAAAGAGATTTGCATTCCTAAAATATTTGAAGACAATGCGATAATATTTTCTTATCAGCATTCAATTGAAATTGCTACAATTCCCATTACAAGAAGAAGAAAAGTTGAAAACATTAAAAAACTTATAGATTCTCTTGATGAGAAAGCTCTTAAGAAAGTTTCGAGAAGAGACCTTAATAAAGATGCAGCTAAAATCTATCAACTGATTGGAAGCAATGAAAACGAAAGAATCTTAATTGGAATTCTTGATCCTGTAAACAGGGATCAGGAACCGGAACTTATTTCTTTTGTTCAATTTGAAAATGAGCCAAAGCAAGATAAGAAACTTGAACTAGCTTCTTAAAAATCGGTGTAAATTTCGAGTTGTTGGTTCATTACATTACTCTATTGAAATTTGTTTCTTGTCGAGTTCTTTAAGATAATTTAAAGCACCGCTTTTAATTATTCTCATTCGAACATCAAAATTAGATTCCTGAAATAGAAGAAATTCAAAGCCAGCATCAACTTCTTCTTGGTATCGTGGATTAAAACTCCACCATTCACCTTCTCCAATTACACAGTGAAGACCAGTAAAGAAATCTGAATCATTACGAAGTGAAAAGTTGGAGACTCTAAAGTGATATTCTTTTTTATTAGCATTTATACGACTTTCGTGCAGATGTGTAATTGCAAATTGTTCACATTTAGAGATAAAGCTTTTTGTTTTTCTCCCTACTCTATTTGTAAATTCTGAAAATATTAGTTCGAAGTTTAAGCTTAGAACACCTTCATCGGACTCGAATATTCTATTTTGTGCTATAAAAGCTGAAAATAATAGATATATAATTTCACTATCACTCATTTTTTTAAAATCTGATACAGTTAATAAGTGTTTTAATTCTTGGGTATTGGGTTCACTATCAAAAAACAGCCAGTTTTTCATTAGGTTTCGAATTAACCCTAAATTTCCTGAATTAAAATATCTTCCTATCAAATCTGGAAGATTACCGATTAATCTTTTTAACTCATCTCCTTCAATAGTCAAAATTCGATAAGGCTTATTTTTTTTCAATTTATTAAGCCAGTCTCGTGTTTGATTAGAAATATGAGAACTTATCAAAAAGACTATTGTGTCAGGATTATTAGCATCCGCCCAAGCAATTTTATCATTTAAAGCAGTTTTAGGAACTGGTCCAGAATACTTCTTACACTCAAAGTGCCACCTTTCTGATATTTGACCTACTAAAGGATTATTAATTTCAAGTGTTGCTTCTATATCTCTTCCTTGATCATCGGTAGCACCTCTCCATTTAAGATTTTTAAATCCATTTCTCCAAAGTAATTCAAAGCATACTACTTCAAATTCTTTATTATTAATCAGGCTAAAATCAATATCTTTTTGAGGATCAATCATTTAAACTCGATATATTTCTTGATGTTCTCGACTTTTTCCAACTCCGTGATCAAACTAACTCCAACCAATAATCCCAAATTCACAACCAGGCCATAAATGCCTTCATGAATCGGCAGTGGTTTAAATTCCGGGTTATACAGAAAGAAAAGGGTAACAATAATTCCTCCGATCAGTCCGGATAAAGCACCTTTTCCGGTAGCTCTGGGCCAGTAAAACATGGCAAAAACAAGAGGAAACATCTGAGCTATTCCTCCATATGCTCCAAGCAATAGAGAAACTATATCCGTTTCTGAAAACACAGCAAAATAGTATGCTATCAAACTAATGATGACGACCATTATTCTGATGTATCGTCTTTCACCACCATCCGGAGTTAATCGCTTTTTCATCAAATCCCATTTTGATAATCCATCGCGCACTGCAACGGATGCAGCTGCATGAACGATGGCGTCTCCGGAAGACATAGAAGCTGCTAATGTCCCTGCACAAACAAGACCAATTAACACGATGGGTAAATCCATCTGCAACAAAACATGAGGTAAAATGGAATCAGCAGGAGTAACGCCGGGAAAGGCCAAAACTGCTGCAAATCCGATTATCAATATCGGGACTAAAAATATCTGAAAAGTAGGGTAGAGGACAACGGTTAGTTTAATGGTCCTATCACTTTTGGCGGCAAAAGCTTTCATAAAGAAATGGGGCCACATGGAAAAACCGATTGCTGAAATCAGTACGGCAGAACTGAACCCCCACCAGTCCCATTGCTCACCATTGCTTTGTAAACCCGGAGCTGAGAGCGCTTCCTTGAAATCCGAATTCATCAGTTCAGTAAACATCGGACCAATTCCACCATACATTTTTTCCGGTAAATACAGACCTAAAAACCAAGCAATGATCAGCATAAAAATTCCTTGAAAAGTGTTGGTCCAACCAACTCCCATAACTCCGCTGAAGAAGACATATATAAGAACGACAAAGTATGCAATTCCCGCTCCCAGCCAGTTTGGAATAACACCATCACTGATGGTATTCAGGACCAATCCGGCCCCTTTCATTTGTAAGGTTAAATATGGAATCAAAACCACAACAGTTAGCAAGGCAAGCAAAGCAGAAAGAAATTTACTGTTGTATCGATCTTCAAGAAGTTCAGCCTGAGTTACGAATCCATAATTCTCTCCAAGTTTTCGGGCTTTGGGACCAAAAAAGTAAAACGGAACCATTCCAAGCGCACCGTACGCCAAAATATAGAAAGCAGCTGCTCCACGGGAATACGCCCAACCGGGTCCGCCTAAAAATGCAAAAGAAGAAAAGATGGAAGCGCCCAGCACGAAATAGAGGATCAGGACATTCATAGATCGATCGCCGGCAACATAACCGGCTGCACTATTGCTCACATTTCTACCCGGAAGAATTCCCATCACCAATGTGATAGCCAGATAAATTCCACAAATGCCAAGAATGATAACCCAGGATTCCAACGTCAGCTTTCCCCCTCAGTATCTTTTCTGAAGAAAATCAGCATTGAAAAAAAGGAACAGCAAACCATCAGGATAACCCAAAGAAAGGAGATTGGTAGTCCAAGCACTAATTCATCCCATCCACTCATCATTGGATAAATTGGCCAGATCAGGCAAAGCTGAATAATTACTAAAATCGGAATGAGAATTTTAACACGCTTTTTTCTTTCCGAAGAATTACTTGAGAAAATTAATCTTTTCGGGATATCGTTTTTCATACGAGCTCCTTTTTATTTTCATCGAAAAGGTCATCTTTGAATCGATTATATAAATAAGAGATTCCCAGTAATAGAATACCTAATGAAATGAATACGATCGTTTTAGAAATAGTTGATAAATGGCTTATATCATAGAAAAATAATTTCAATAGCGTGACAAAAAATATAAACATAGAACTGATTCTGAGATGTCTTTTCTTAGCCTGAATACCATAAAAGATTAAACCTAATGAGCAAGCACCCCATAGAATACTAAGCCCAAGTTTATATGAATTTTGAAACCCAACAATATCAAGCCATTGAATGAGCTCAGAACTGAGAATAAAAATGAAGGTGAAAGCCAGAAAGATTTCGAAAAAGTGATAGTATTCCTTATTAAAATGCTTAAATGTCAGTTTTTTAGAGTTTAAGATACCCCAACCTGCAAATCCAATGAGAACATATCTGATAATAATATTCCAAACGCCTTGATGTACTCCCTGAGTATTAAATTCTCCCAAATATAATTCTCGGAGAAGCTTGATATCAGTGAAAAAAGAACTGAAAAAGAACAAGAACAAAATTCCATATAAACCAAGACTTAACAATTCGACTTGCTTTATCCGGAACCATTTTTTGTTTACTAATATCCCTAAACCCACAAATGTAAATGAGTAAATCAAAATCCATAAGCTTTGATGGGGATTTGAATAATAACTCCAACCGCTGTCGTTGAAGATTTGAATGTTTCCAAGATCCCAGTATTCGAAAATATTATTTATCTCAAAAAGCAGGTTCATGTAAAGGGTAAAAATCAGAGCGGCCGGAATTCCAACTTTGAAAAAAGAAAGTCTCTTTGAACCACGTTTGAGGACAGAATCACTCGGATTTGTTACAATCACATATTGAATTGCACAAAAAGCGCCCCAAAAAACGAGGAATGTCCCGAAGAGGGAGTTAATGAAGGGAAGAGTTTGATCGGAATCATTAAATACGTTGAAATCAATCCAGTACCCTAACAGACTGAGAAAAGCTAAAACGATAACAGGGTATGCAAGGGTTTCAAAAACTCTGAGTTCTTTCTTTCTTCCCATCCAAATCAACAATAAAGCTTCTAAACTCCACGCCATTGTGATCCATTGATCCTGAAATTGAATTGGGATTGCGAGAGTTAAAAACACAAGCACCAAACCATTAATGAAATTTGGAATGGATAATGCATTTGTAAGCTCAAACCTTTTAATAATTTGCCCCGCAGAGAAATGAACAAAAGCAATTAGAACGGTAAAAACCCCATGAAATTGAGCATAATCAAAATCCAATATTCTGTATCCTATGCCAAAAAACAGAAATGTATTTGCAAGAATAGCAGAAATATCAAGTGATGTAAGCTTTTCATCATTTTGAATTTTATACGCAATCGAAGCTGTATAAAAGATGAGAAAGAAAAGTGCTGAGAAGAGTAATCCACTAATTAAATCAGTGTTAACAGAAAACTCAAAGCTGAACCATGACAAATATATCAACCAGGTAAAAACAAAGGCAGAATAATATAATATTTTCCAATATCTGAGGAGCGCAGTCATCAGAACTCCGAGATTCAAAAATAGTATATAACCAAAAAGAATTATATGATTACTGGATTCTCCACCAACCAAAAAAGGAATTGCGTAGCCACCCACAAGCCCAAAAACAGAAACCCATTCTTTATTGTAACCAACAGCTGAAACAATAGTGGCTGCGGTGATAATTGTCATAATTATGAATGTCGGAATCTGTGGAATAAGCCCATAGAAACTGTACGCAGCGAAGGTAATTAAATAGAACGAAGCCATTGCGCCACCGGTAATAACCGCACTGTAATTCAAATATTTATCTTTTAGCCTGTATGCTGTGGTCAATAACGCAGCACTAAAAATGTAACCGATAATAATTCTTGCTAACGGACTTATCAGGTCATTTTCAATTACGTAATTCGAACCAATGGCTACACCAATTACAGTGATTATGATCCCAATTTTATTGATAAGATTTTCGCCGAGTAATCTTTCAAAATTTAGCTTCTCAACATAATTTTTTTTGGAAATGGATTGGTCTTCAAAAGTCTCATCCTGATCGATATCCGGTTTTTTGCCTTGATATTTTCCAAGGATGACTGATTCAAATTCTTCCGGAGAAGGCAGTTCTTTTTCAGGACGATTATCCTTGGCTTCTTTTTTAAGGGTTGAAGGGCTTTCCTCAGTTTTATCGGATTGAAACTTTTTTCTAAGCTGTAATGATCTTATTTCAGAACGAAGTAAGTTTACTTCGCTTTGCATTTGTTCCTGCTTCTGCAAAAACCTGTCCAGTTTTTCCTGAAGTTCATCTAATCTGTCTTTCGAATCACTCATAAAATAAAGTTTCAAGAAAGTAACAGAACAAGTGGTTAGTTCAAATTAGGTTTAAGAATCTTTTTATCTTGAAATGTGAGTGATAACAAAACCAATATCGAAGTCTCAGAAAAGGTAGCCAATCTGCCGCTTTCGCCCGGAGTATATATCTACAAAGACAAAAATGACTCTGTTTTGTATGTGGGAAAAGCTAAGAAGCTGAGAAACCGGGTGAGGTCTTACTTTCAGGATTCCAGAAATATTGACGGCAG
The DNA here is from genome assembly GCA_965267565.1 of Balneola sp. Classification (GTDB taxonomy): domain Bacteria; phylum Bacteroidota; class Rhodothermia; order Balneolales; family Balneolaceae; genus Balneola. Next base: position 655,653 of record OZ254085.1, on the reverse strand, counting down.
AATAAAAACCATGGTGTCCAAGATCGATGATCTGGAAGTGGTGGTTACGGATTCCGAAGCAGAAGCTCTTATTCTCGAAAATAATCTGATCAAAGAATATCAGCCACGATACAATATTTTGTATCGGGATGATAAGTCATATCCATATGTTTGCATCACAAATGCTGATAAGCCGAGGGTATTTCCTACCAGAACGGTGATTAAGGATGGGAGCAAATATTTTGGTCCGTACGATAGTGTGGTGAATATGAAGCGGATGTTGGAAACAATCCGGAAAGCTTTTGATTTGTGTACTTGCGCTGTATCTCAAAAAAATATTGACCGACATCGCGGAATTCCAAAATGGCACTCGTGTTTTGATGACTATCTGGAAAACTGCTCAGGAGACTGGGATACTGAAAAATATCAGGAGACGATTAAGAAAGTTGAGCGATTACTGAACGGGCAAACCGATGCGTTAATCCGGGATATCAAAGAGGAGATGGAAATTGCATCTTCTGCTTTGGCATTTGAAGAAGCAGCTCAACTTCGGGATAGCCTTGTGGCTGTAGAGAGATACAGCCAAAAAATGAAGATGGTGGCAGATAAAAAAGTAGATCGCGATGTCTTTGCTATCAGAGTTGATAAAGAACTCGAAGAAGCTTGTGGTGTGATGTTCAAAATCCGTGAAGGAAAACTGATTGGAAAATTTCATCGCTTTTTGAAGAATATTGAAGGACTGAATGAATCCGTTTTACTCCAATCTTTTGTAGAGGATTATTATACCGGACAGTATACAGCTGCCATTCCTGATGAAGTATACATCAGTAATGAAATGGTTGATGATGAACCGTTGGTGCAATATTTATATCAGGAAAGAGGGAAGAAGGTGCCGGTTCATGTTCCACAAATCGGAGAGAAAGCACAACTCATCAAAATGGCTAAAGCCAATGCCCGGTTGCATTTGAATGAACGAGCATTGGAAAAAGAAAAAGCAGAACGAAGTAGAATTCCTCATGCGGTAAAAGAATTGAAAGAGCATTTAGGATTACAGCGACTTCCCCGGAGAATAGAATGTTTTGATAATTCAAATTTGCAGGGAAGTGATCCTGTAGCTTCAATGGTTTGTTTTGTGGATGCCAAGCCCCGAAAAAGTGAATACAAGCGATTCAATATCAAAACGGTAAAAGGACCGGACGACTTTGCATCCATGAAGGAAATTCTGAAGAGAAGATATTCCAGAGTAATGAAAGACGGTTTGCAAATCCCTGATCTGATTATAGTGGACGGAGGAAAAGGGCAACTAAGTTCGGCTGTTGATGCACTCAAAGAGATCGACTTTTATGGCGAATGTGAGATTATCGGTTTAGCGAAGCGACTGGAAGAGGTTTTTCTTCCCGGAAAAATGGAATCTATCATGATTCCAAAAAAGTCAACAGCATTGAAATTAATACAGCACGCAAGAGACGAAGCACATCGGTTTGCGATCACCTTCCATAGAAATAAGAGATCGAAGAGAACATTGGTTTCTGAACTCACGGATATTGACGGGGTAGGAGATAAAACCTCCCGGACTTTACTGAAAGAATTTGGATCAGTTAAAAAGATCAAAAAAGCTGAACTCGAGGAAATTCAGAAAGTGATTGGGAAAAAGTCAGGCGAGAAAGTGTACAACTATTTCCGGAATTGAGTCGTCGTATGGTCGATGTTAGGAGGTAACATCATCATGTTATATAAACACTGTGCGTCATCAATTAAAATAGCACCAAGCCAATTGGTTCAGCTCTTCGTAAAATAGTATGAATCAAGAGGTATAATTGCTCTTTTGTTAATTGATGTTATTGTTTGAATCAAAAAACTAACAAATAGGTTCAGGTAATAAGTTGGCAGAGAGTTAACCCCAAAATACATGGGTGACTATCATGGAATTATTAAAGAGAACTACAAAAGCATCTTATAAAGATCTTCGGGACAGAGATCTGGTACGATATTTCAGAAAAAAAGGCGACGAAGCTGCATTCAACGAATTGTTGAACAGGCATCAAGCTAAAATTTATTCGTACATCTACAGTATGATTAACAATGCGGAGACCGCGAACGATATCTTTCAGGAAGTATTTACCAAAGTTGTTACTAAAATGGACGACACCTACAATGAACAAGGTAAATGGATTGCATGGGTGATGAGAATTGCGCATAATGCAACAATTGATCATATCAGAAAACAAAAACGATTTGTGGACGTTAACTCGTGGTATGATGAAGAAGATTCGCGCAGCGATTACTTTGACAGTATGACCGATGATAGTTGGGTAGATGCAGATGAGCAGCTTGTTGAGGGTGAAACCAAATCGAGTTTAATGTCTCATATTGCTAAATTACCGGAAGAGCAACGTACAGTTGTACTTTTAAGGCACTATTACGAAATGCCTTTCAAAGAAATTGCCGAGTTAACTGATGTATCAATAAATACGGCTTTGGGTCGTATGAGATATGCGCTAATTAATCTTCGCAAATATTTTGATGAAGAAAGACAACATGAATTCCAACATGCAACTAAACGATGAAGATTGTATTCGGTACCTCATGAGGGAAATGGATCCCTCTGAGGTGATCGAATTTGAACGAGAAATGTTGAGCAATCAGGATTTGCTCATTGAAGTTGAAAGTTTAAGGAGTACATACAATAAGGTTAAAAAGTTACCACTCAAAGAAACACCAAAAGAAGTTTTAGAACGTGTTAAAGCTTTAGCTGTTGAAGAGCAAAAGAAGAAAGCAGATCAGTCTTTTAAATTAATAGGCTGGTTTGGTAAATCGGTTGCGGCTATTGCTTGTATAATACTTTTAGTTTCTTCAGGCATATACTTTTTTACTCCTGATTCGGCTGCTGATAAGTCACCTGCAAATCTCGTTCAATCAGCTACTCCTGTTCAACCTTGGGTTGACCGAAACGAGATCATCACAGTTACCGATAGAATGGATGAAAATCGAGCTCTTTTAATAGGCGAAGAGTATGAAAAGAGCTTCGAAAAGTTGATTCCGGTAAATAATTCCGAAGAGTACAGATCGCCGAGACAAGGCGTTTTATTAACACGATCGAGCCAAAATTAACGAGATTGTGGATAACTTTACGGTTTGATGTGAATAAGTATTTTTGTTTAGGATACTACCTCGCTTTATATTGAATTTTATGCAAAAGAACCAAAAAAAGCGAGTTTTTAATGGGTAAAGTTATCTCTATAGCCAATCAGAAAGGAGGCGTTGGGAAAACTACAACGGCTATCAATCTTGCAGCGAGTTTAGCAGCTATTGAGCATCCCACATTGATAATTGATATTGATCCACAGAGCAATACCACCAGTGGATTAGGAATAGATGTGAAAACCGTAACCAATTCTGTTTATGAAGTAATGATTGGTAGCACGGACACTCATGATACTATCAGAACCACGGAATTAGATTTTCTTGATTTGGTTCCATCTCATATTAATTTGGTGGGCGCCGAAATTGAGATGATAGACAGAGAAGACAGAGAGCGGATTTTAGATAAGGCAATTTCAGAACTTCGAGAAAAATATGATTTCATAATAATTGATTGTCCCCCTTCGCTTGGATTGTTAACCATTAATGCGTTGACAGCTTCAGATTCGATAGTAATTCCCGTGCAATGCGAGTATTTTGCTTTGGAAGGATTGGGGCAATTATTGAATACTATCAAAATTGTTCGCCAACATCTTAATCCTGATCTTGACATCGAAGGAGTATTGTTAACGATGTACGATACCAGAACAAGACTTTCTAATCAAGTAGCAGAAGAAGTTAAGCGATATTTTGATGACAGGGTGTTCAAATCAGTGATCGCAAGAAATATTCGGTTAGCTGAGGCACCAAGTTTTGGCAAGCCTGCACTGCTATACGATTCTACAAGTACCGGAAGTAAAAACTATCTTGCATTGGCCAGAGAATTGATCAAGAATAATAAGAAATTATTCAAAAACAGCCCTGTATTGTCTAATTAAGGAGATATAAGCATGGCAAAAAAAGTTTTAGGCAGAGGATTAGGCGTTTATTTTCCGGAGTACCAGTCTTCCGGTGATGAAGAAGCATCAAAATCGAAACGTGAGCCAATCGCTCAAAAAAAAGGAAAAGATCAACAGCCGGTAAAAGTAGATCCTTCCGAGCTTGCAAATGTAGTGCTTCACATTCCGGTTGATGATATCAGAGCTAATCCACATCAACCCAGAAAAGAATTTGACGAAGAAAGGTTAGAGGAATTAGCAAGTTCCATCAAAGAACACGGCATTATTCAGCCGCTTACGGTTCGTTACATCGGGGAACGTAAATTTGAACTTATTAGCGGTGAAAGACGTCTGAAAGCATCAAAGCTTGCAGGATTGAAGGAAATACCTTCTTACGTGCGTAAAGCTGATGATGAGCAAAGCATGGCTTTTGCGCTGATAGAAAATATCCAGCGTGAGGATTTAAATGCGCTGGAAGTTGCTCAAGCTTATCAGAGATTGTTGGAAGAATTCGACTACACGCAGGCACAAGTTGCTGAAAGAGTTGGAAAAAACCGTACTACTGTAACCAACATGTTACGTTTGTTAACGCTGCCGGATTTCATTCAAAATGCGCTCAAGCAAAACTTAATTGCCATGGGGCACGCCCGAACCTTGATTACAGTTGAAGATTCCAAACAGCAGCAACAACTGTTGAAGAAAGCGATTTCTAATGAATGGTCTGTCCGACAAATGGAGGATGCAGTCAGAAAATCGGCAACTCCATCTTCGGCTTCCGGAAAGAAAAAAAATAAAACTGATTCCGAAGAAAATAATCCGTTTTATAAAGATATATCAAACAGGTTGCGCGAAACGTTCAGTACCAAAGTGCAGGTAAAGCCAAAGAATAAAGGTGGTGAAATCAAAATTGAATATTATTCTAAAGATGATCTGGAAAGGATTTTATCCATTCTCGATTCGATTTAGTATAGCTTTTCTGGCTTTATTTACTTTAGGGGTTCAGCAATCGAATGCTCAATATATATCAAGAGCTGATCTCTCATATAATAGTCAGAATTATACTGCCAGCTATTCATTTCAAGATGATACTTCGTCAACAAAATACCCTGATCCTAAAGCTGTAGTGAGGAGATCCCTGATAGTTCCCGGTTGGGGTCAGATCACAAATAAGCAAGCCTGGAAAGTTCCAATAGTATATGGATTGTTAGGTGGTTTGGGATATTACAGCGTGTATTTAACGAAAAGATATCATGATTATCGCGCTGCCTATTATAATTCATTTGATACGAATACAGATCTCAGGTTTGGTCCAACTCCGGGTTATCTGGAAGGACAAAATCCCGAAAGTTTAAGAAGCAACAGGAATTTTTTAAGAAACAGACGGGATTTTACCTATGTGACTATCTTTCTGGCTTATGTTTTAAATGCCGTAGACGCCTATGTCTTTGCTCATTTGAGACCTTTTGATGTATCTGATGATTTATCATCTAACAGGAAAAAATTCGAACCAACAAGCCTCACGTCTCCGTTAATTGGAGAAATACCAACCGTATCATTAAAAATCAGATTTTAGTATGAGTAAATCAGATAAGCCAAAAAAAGTAAAAGAAAGACATTACAGCGAAGGGAATAACAACGATATCTGGAGTGTTTTTAAAATAATGGGAGAGTTTGTGGAAGGCTATGATACCTTGTTCAAAGTTGGACCTTGCATTTCTATTTTTGGTTCAGCAAGGATGCGCCCGGGAGACAAATACTATGAATTAGCTGTAGAAACAGGAAAGCTAATTACAGAGAAAGGTTTTGGTGTTATTACTGGTGGTGGTCCGGGAATTATGGAAGCGGGCAATAAAGGGGCAGCACTGGGAGAAGGAAAATCAGTTGGATTGGGTATAGAACTCCCTTTCGAACAGGGGATGAACGAATACGTTAACAAACAGTATTCGGTAGATTTCAATTATTTCTTTGTTCGAAAGGTTATGTTCGTAAAATACGCTCAGGGTTTTATAGTATTTCCGGGAGGCTTTGGTACGTTGGATGAGCTTTTTGAAAGTCTCACTTTAATCCAGACTCATAAAATTTCCAAGATACCCATTGTGTTATTTGGTTCGGATTATTGGGGAGGGCTTGTAGATTGGATTAACAGGACTATGAAAGAAGAAGGCACTATTTCTGATAAAGACACTGATTTATTTCATGTTACCGATAACAAGGAAGAAGCTGTGGAAATAATTTGTGACTTTTATGAGAAAAATGAACCTGAGCCAAATTTCTGATTTTTTGGACATGGAACAAAGAAGAAACGATTAACATGATAATGTTAGTAATAATAATCTGATTTATTCAGTTATTAATTTCAGATATGAAGCTTTTTAGTTAAATTAAAGGCTTTGATTAATCGACACTATAAATTTAGAGACATGAAAGTTTTAAAAAGAACTTTATTACTATTTACTGCTGCGTTAATAAGTGCAAATGTAGTTGCTCAAAACACTTATGAAGATGCTGTAAATCTTTATAATGAAGCGCAGAAACAAGCCCAAGCTAAAGAATATGATGCTGCAATTGCTACCTATATGGAATCTGCAGAGATTGGTAAAGCTTTGGGAACAAATCAAGGTACAGAAATTCAGAACCGTTCGGAGCAACAAATTCCTAAGGTTCAAATTAATAAAGCAGGTAGTTTGTTTAATACGTTCAGATCTTCAAAACAAATTTCTGATTTAGATAATGCAATTGCTGCTTTTGAAAAAACAGTAGAATTGGCAACTACTTACGAAGATGATCGAGTAAAGCAAACTGCTCAGGGTTATGTGCCGCAGCTTTATTATCAGAAAGGTCTTTTACTTTTCAGACAAGAAAAATTTCAGGAAGCTGATCAGGCATTAAATCAGGCAATTCAGGCAAACTCAAACTACGCACAGCCTTATTACCAAAAAGGTTTGGTAGCAAAAAAGATGAATGCTGAGGATATCGATAATATTCTTAATTGGTTTGACCAAGCTATTCAGGTTGCAGACAGAACCAATAAGAGTCAGATTTCCCGTAAAGCTAATGAAGCCGCTCATGATGAATTATTATTCAGAGGTTCTAAAGCTATTGAGGCAAAACAGTATGATCGTGCTCTTGAGCTTCTCAATTTAGCCACTACTTATGATGAAGAATCCGCTGACGTTTATTACAGAATAGCTGAAGCGCTAAACAAAAAGTCTGAGCATCAGAGAGCAATTTCAAATGCGAATAAGGCTTTAAATTTTGAGAATGGTGGTAAAACAGACCTTGCAAAGATTTATTTCGAAATCGGTTTTGCAAATCAAGCGTTGGGAAATACTGCAGAAGCATGTGCAGCATTTGCTGAAGCACTATACGGTTCTTTCAAGAGCCCTGCACAACACAAAATGGAGTTTGAATTAAAGTGTGAATCAACTAAATAATTAAACTCTTTCCTAAAAATTTTAAGCCCTGATTATTCAGGGCTTTTTTTATTTCAAAAAAATACCAATCTCTTTTCAATCTGAGATTGTCAATTCCTATCTTCCGCTCCATCAAAGTTGCATTTCAAAAAATTATTTATGTCCACCTCTTTAGATCAGTTGTGTGTTAATACAATCAGAACCCTTTCAATTGATGCTGTACAAAAGGCGAACTCAGGTCATCCGGGTATGCCTATGGGTATGGCGGATGTCTCCTATATTTTATGGACTAAATATTTAAAGCATAATCCGAAAAACTCTGAGTGGTTTAACCGAGATCGTTTTATTCTTTCAGCGGGACATGGATCTATGTTAATCTATAGCCTTCTGCATCTTACAGGTTATGATTTAAGTTTGGATGAAATTAAAAGTTTCAGGCAAATGGGAAGTAAAACAGCCGGGCATCCTGAACTTGGACTTACTCCCGGAGTTGAGATGACTACAGGTCCTCTTGGACAAGGCTTTGCTACCGGAGTAGGAATGGCAATGGCTGAGAAGTTTCTGTCCGGTAAATTTAACACGGATGCTTTTAACCTAATAGATCATTATACATATGCCATAGTAAGCGATGGCGATTTAATGGAAGGGATTTCCCATGAAGCGGCTTCTTTAGCCGGGCATTTAAAGCTTGGTAAAATGATTTACCTGTACGACGCTAACTCAATTTCCATTGATGGTTCAACCGATTTAACATTTACAGAAGATGTAGCCAAAAGATTCGAAGCTTATGGTTGGCATGTGCAAGAAATAGACGGTCACGATCACAAGCAGATATCTACCGCAATTGAAGCAGCGCAGGAAGAGTCTGAAAAGCCATCCATCGTGATTTGTCGAACGCATATTGGATTTGGAAGCCCCAACAAGCAAGATTCTGCATCTTCTCACGGTTCTCCATTGGGAGATGATGAAATTGTTTTGACTAAAAAAGCTTATGGATGGGATCCTGAAAAGAAATTCCACATTCCCGAAGAAGCTTTAGCTGTATTCAGAGAAGAAGTAAGTAAAGGGGATGCCTCTGAAAAAGAGTGGCTTGATTTGAAAGAGAAATATGTTTCTGAGCATCCTCAATATGGAAAGAAATTAGAATCATGGGTTGATAAAAAACTGACTGTTGATTTAGAAAAATTCCTTCCTGTTTTTGATGCGGATGAAAAAGGAATTGCTACTCGATCAGCTTCCGGAAAAGTACTCAACAGTTTAAAAGACGAAGTTGATAATTTATTTGGAGGATCTGCGGATTTAGAAGGTAGTGTAAAGACAAATCTTACAGATGAAGGGGTTTTTGATCCAAAAAACTCGACTGGAAGAAATGTACATTACGGAGTTCGGGAACATGGTATGGCAGCTGCTTTAAATGGTATGGCTTTGCATGGAGGAGTTATTCCTTTCGGAGGAACTTTCTTCGTATTTACTGACTATTGCAGACCTTCAATTCGTCTTGCGGGACTGATGAAAACCCCCTCAATTTTTGTTATGACTCATGATAGTATTGGTTTAGGGGAAGATGGACCTACGCATCAACCTGTTGAGCATTTATCGAGTTTAAGAGCGATGCCTAATGTTCATGTGGTAAGACCTGCTGATGCAAATGAAGTTGCTTACGCATGGAAGCACGCTATAGAGCGGACTGATGGACCAACATTATTAGTTTTAACACGCCAGAATATTCCGATTTTTGATAGAGATGACTCAAATGCTGTATCAAACTTAAGCAAGGGCGCATATATAATTTCAGATTCCCGAAAAGAAAAACCTGATGCAATAATTATCGCTACCGGTTCTGAAGTACACCTTGCTATGGATGCACAAAAGGAATTAAAATCGAAAGACATTGATGTACGTGTGGTGAGTTTACCATGCTGGAAATTGTTTGAGGCTCAACCTCAGAATTATAAAAATTCTGTATTACCAGAAGAGGTTATAAATCGTGTTTCTGTTGAAGCAGGATCAACATTCGGATGGAAACAATGGGTAGGAGATAAGGGAAGTTCTGTTGGAATTGACTCTTTTGGTGAATCTGCTCCCTACGAAGAATTGTATGCTCATTTTGGAATAACAGTAGATGCTATTGTTCAAAAGGTTGAAGAACAGCATTCTTAAAAACCTTTTCCTGAATTCTTATATAAAAAAAAAGCCTCATTCGAGGCTTTTTTTGTTTTAATAAGTTAATTCAGGTCTATATCTATTTGATCAATGTCATTCGTTTGATATCAGTAAATGTATTTCCATTTACTGTTGACTGAGCATCAATTCTGTACAAGTAAATACCACTTGCAAGATTGGATGCGTCAAAAGATACATCATAAGTACCCGCAGCCTGAGATTTATTATTAAATAATTCAGCTACTTTTCTTCCATTGATATCATAAACAGTTACGTTCACTGTACTGTTGAATGGTAATGCATACGATATGGTAGTAGAAGGATTAAAAGGGTTTGGGTAATTTTGATTTAAACCGTACTCAGCAGGTACATCAGTTAATTCATCTGGATCCGTTGAAACAGACATTGAAGCATTACCGATAAAGATCCCACGTCCATGAGTACCAATGGCTAATGTCTGATCTGAAGGTCGGTAATCAAGATACTCCACTATTGAATGCTGGAGGGTATTTGTTCCCTGTAGTTTCCATTCAGTATTAGCTCCATCTAATTGATTTGTAGCGTAGAGTCCTGTACTTGTTCCTACAAAATAAGTTTTTTCACCCGAAGCAGTTTTTGCAATAACTGCGGACCTTACCGAAGGTCCATTACCATCCTGAGGTTCTAAGTTACCTCCAACACCTGTCCAAGTGTCTCCTCCATTACTTGAATAGTACAAACTTTCAGTTTCATAGTTTGATATAACAACTAAGATTTGGTTTCCGTTGTCCTCAGCAACAGCAATATCATGAACGTAAGACCCTTGTGGAGGAACAGATGTGGAATTATTTTCTGTAAAAGACTTTATATCAAGGCTTGAAGCAGATGTAGTAGTTGATGCGTTAGTTAATCTGTAAATTTGTGGTACAGAAGTACCGGAAGAAGCATAATAGAGTACATCAAAAGGATTTGTAGTACTAATTTCTAAAGTTGAAATTATTCGATTTGATCCTACTGCAAAGTCGGTAAGCTCGGACCAACCCTCATTGGTACCACTGGAATTAGAAGTGTTTCGATTTAAACTAGTAGCAGAATTATTTCTAAAAAGCTTGTTTCCACCGGGGTAAAAAATAATATTCTCATTATTGTGATTAACTAAATAAGGATGTATAAAAAGTTGATTTGAAGCTCCAAGAGGGGCGATGTATGAGAAATTAGTTGGTTGACCGAATGTATTATAATCATACTTAATTAGTCTACCTCTCTGAGAAGAAGTTGTCAGATAACTAAAACCCAAGTATGCATAGGCACCATCACCAGAAGAGATGTCAAAGGATGAAGAAGTACCTGTTATATCTGAATATTCAAAAAAGGGGGATCCATTATCCTGAGTTCCACCCAAGATTCTCTCATCTGCTGCATCAGGATGAATCGTGACGGTATAAAATTGAGTAATATTATACCCATTGTTTAAATCTAACCAGGAAATATTTCCCGCATTGATATTCTGAGTTACGCTTATTCCGCCATCATGAGCACTGAAGAGTTTATCTGGATCATTAGGATCAAAGAATGCAACATGTTGATCTGGATGATGTGAACTATATTGAGAAACGTTATTAATATTTGCATATCCTCCAATCCAGTATGCTTCTTTTTCTGAATCATCGGTAATTCCATCGTCATTATCATCTAATGGTTGTGTTGAAAATCCATCTGTTGAGCGGAATAAATTAGTTCCTCCGATAACTATAACATCCGGATTTAAAGGATGAATTTCACAAACCATGTTATAACCACCTTGTAGATTAAGACTTCCTACTGGGCTGCCAAAATCCGGAATATTATTTGTCCTGTCAGAAGAACTGATGTTATCAAGATTGCCAATATTGAAGCGATGCAAAGTTGGTTGATTAGAATCGTCAGCTGTAAAAACAAAAAATATATTAGGATCAGAATGAGATGTTCCGATTACAGCTCTTCCGGGAAAATCAGGATATGTGTTAGGAGTAATATCAGTCCAGTTTAGACCGTCATTTGTTGATATGTAAACTCCTGAGCTATTTGATTGAGTTACTCCGTTAAAAGCACGGGATATAGCTGCAATTATTACTCCATCTTTGGTTACCTGAACATCGCTATAGACATGCTCATTAACAGCTCCTAAAACCAGATTGTTTGTTACAAAGTTATCAGTAGAACGGAAAATGCCAAAAGCATTACTTGAAAAGAATTTTGTTCCTGTATTATGGTTAATGGCAATTCTGGAAATAAAATCAAATTGAGTGTTAAACGATACGTCGTCATCTTCTGTAGGAATAATTTGTGACCAATTCTCACCGTTATCATTCGTAACATATATACCAGATCCATAATATGTTCCACCCCCTCCTCTTGCTCTCGACGAAGCTCCAATGAATTCTCCAGTTGAATAATACCAAGTATCAGGATTCAATGTATCTTGTACTAATGATGTAACACCAAGATTTTGTCCGAGTTCACTTTTCAGTGTCCAATTATCACCACCATCAATAGATTTCCACATGCCTCCCGAGGCACCACCTGCCAACATCACGTCCGAATTTCTAACATCTACTCCAAATCCTCTTGTCCTTCCACCAACATCATTAGGTCCGGCCTCTACAATGTCGATTTCTTCCATCATTTGGGAAGATTTATATTTAAATCCGTTTTCAAGAAAATCAGCATGAGCTAATTCTTTTTCGCGGATATTTTCAGGAATTTGATTAGTGACAGGGTTTCTGGTCATTCGGAAAAAATGTTCCTGTCGATCCTTAGAGTTTTCTGCCCGGTCAACTATAGTTTTTTCCATACCAGGAGCTATTGTACTATAAACAGTTTTATCGATTTCTGTACCCGGAATACAGAAAATCAGCATAACAGTTATAAAAGATAATAGAGCCGCAATTAGTGTCTTTTGCATAATGTTAGTCGATTATTTTATTGAATTGATATTAGTTTCCAGAGATTTTTCTTCTGATCTCCCATCATCATCTCACTTCCTTGCTTGGATAGAATAGTTGTGATGGTCTCTCCTGATTTTACTTTATTAATTACATCTTTTGAAAAAGAGTCTTTCATAATGAATTGAATCTCGGTACCGGCAGGCACAGGATCAGTAGCACTTCCATAATTCATTACCTCTTTTACCACAGCGGTTATCGTTTTCTCATTTTCCGCCTCAGAAATATTAGTTATTTCGAGTAGTGTTTGAATATATCCCGGAGCTAAACTTACTTCGGCTTCAGGTGTTTTTTCAGGCATCTGATCATTTTTTGATTTACTGCTTGCGCAGGCCAATGTTAATGCCAAAAACAGAACGAAAAGAGTAAGATTTTTCATATTATTTATGAGTTAATAAGAAAGGACAATATTGTAAAATAGTATAACTAATTCACTATTTAATTATCACTTTATAATAAAAAGATCATTGAATAAACTTCTTTTCAAACAGTTCATTGCCCAAACCAGTGATTTCCCCATTTTATTGGAAATTTCTCATGCTTCCGGTGTTCATATATTTACAACTCAGGGTGAAAAGTATTTAGATTTTATTTCAGGAATAGCCGTTAGCAGTCTGGGACACAGGCATCCAAAGGTGATTAAGGCATTGCACGATCAAATAGATAAACACCTGCATGTAATGGTGTATGGAGAGTTTATCCAAAAACCACAGATTGAATTTGCAGAGTTGCTACTCAATAATTTACCGGATCGATTTGAGCAAATTTATTTAGTAAACAGTGGAACCGAAGCAAATGAAGGGGCGCTTAAGCTCGCCAAAAAGTACACAGGCAGATCAAAGTTTGTTGCATTCAGAAATAGTTATCACGGTGATACTCATGGATCACTAAGTGTAACCGGCCGAGATGTGTATCGGGATCCATATTTACCTCTATTGCCGGATGTACATTTTTCTGACTTTAACAGCGATGAGGTGTTTGAACTAATTGATGAACAAACAGCCGCAGTCATAATGGAGCCTATTCAAGGAGAAGGTGGAATTATCCCTGCTAAGAAAGAATGGGTAAAAAAAATCAGGGAGAAATGTGATTCCACAAATTCCTTGTTGATCTTTGACGAAATACAAAGTGGATTCGGGCGAACCGGAAAGTTATTTGCTTTCGAGAACTATGGAGTTGAGCCTGATATTTTATGTATAGCAAAAGCAATGGGAGGTGGGATGCCTATCGGAGGTTTTGTTTCATCTGCTGAAATATTTCAGAGTTTTAAATATGATCCTCCGTTGAATCATGTCACCACTTTCGGTGGACATCCTGTTAGTTGTGCTGCGGCTCATGCTAATCTTCGTGAGCTGTTGGAGGGAAATTATTTAGAAAGAGCTTCCGAAATTGAGCATATCTTAAAAGAGAGACTTACCGGAAAAGGTATCAAAGAAGTAAGAGGAAAGGGAGCAATGTTAGGTCTGGAATTAGAAAGTAAAGAGCTTACAGAAAAGGTAGTGAACTACTGTTTTGATCATAAAATATTATTGGGTTGGACATTACATTCCGACACACTGATTCGTTTAGCCCCGCCTCTCATTATTTCTGATGATGAACTGCATTTTGCAGTCGATACCATCCTTGAGGGACTCCGGCAATCAGTCTAAGAATCTGTAACGGGGCAGTTAACCATCCACTGAATCCCGTATTTATCTACTAACATTCCGAATTTTGCATTCCAGAAAGTGACCTCAAGAGGCATAGTGATTTTCCCGTCTTCAGCTAATTTATTGAATACGGTTTCTGTTTCCTTCTCATCTTCAAACCCAATGTTGATCTGAATATGGTTGCCGGTGCTTACTTTTTTATGTGGAGCTCCATCCGAAAACATAATTTTTAAACCATTTTCCAATGTCAGTTCTGCATGCATGATTTTATTTTTATAATCATCTCCAACAGGCATATCTGATTCTCCGAATCGTTTTATCTCAAGTTTACCGCCAAGACAATCATGATAAAAAGAGGTGGCTTCTTCGCAGTTTCCCTGAAAGAAGAAGTAGGGCGTAATACTTTCCATATATAAAATTAAATTGAGGTGAGTGCGTAAATTAAAATATTGGCACCCATCTGCAAAGCTTTATTTCTCACAGAAGCAGGATTGTTATGAATTTCAGGATCTGCCCAACCATCTGCTAAATTCGATTCAAACGAATAAAAAACAACCATGCGGCCATTCCTGAAAAGTCCGTAACCTCTTGGCGAACGATTATCGTGCTCATGAATTTTGGGTAAACCGGACGAGTAATCAAATGCAATAGAAAAAATAGGATGAGAAAAGGGGATTTCGATAAACTCTTCATCAGGAAAAACTTTCTTCATCATATCTCTGGCATATTCATCGATACCATAATCGTCATCAATGTATAAAAAACCTCCGTTATCAAGATAAGTACGGAGATTTCGGGCTTCGGAATCATTGACAGCTATATTTCCATGACCGGTTAAAAAAAGAAATGGAAAACTGTGCAAATCACTGCTTCCAATTGATACATCTGAATACTTTTCTTCTATGGAAACAGGAAAGTTATTTTTAGTAAAAGAAATAAGATTAGTTAGAGCGGACGGATCATTATACCAGTCCCCGCCACCTCTGTATTTAGCTCTCGCAATTTCAAATTCTCCGTTTTGCTGAGCCGGAAGTTCTGAAAAGAAAAAAACGGGAAGAAAAAGTAAGAGTAAAAATTTATACATCGGTATCTGTTTATTCTGGTCTCTTAATATAAGTTTCGATGGTATCAGCAGCAATGGAACCAAAAACACCAATGCCACCTTCTAATCTGTAAATTACATTCGGGATTTCACCGGGAGATAACGTAGAACCTCCAAGCTGAACACTTTGTGAACGGACAAAATCATAGATATTGTCATCAATAATATTAGCAACAATTTGATTTTCCTCAAAGAAAGCTACAGCTAGCCACGGATATTTCAGCAATACTGATCCGTCGTTGTTAACTTCAAAATTAGCTTCATTTACAATTCCCGAGCTCGTTTTCTGGAAATCTTCGATTTCATTTTCTTCTTCATCAAAGAAATCGGCATAAAGAGGAGTAAGGTTTTGTAGTGTGGGGTTTTCAGCAATGGTAGTAAATATGAAGTAATTTTGGCGCTGACCACTTCTCCCGGGATTAATCAACACTTCCAGTTGCTGCTCGGATTGATAAACAATAGAATCAGGAACCGGAGATGAGGATGTAAAAGCGTCCGGCACTGAAGTGGTTCCTGTTATCAAAGCTTCGCTATCTTCCGGAATTCCGGAAACTCTGAGTTGATAGTTTCTTGCGGGTAAAACTTCATGATTATCTACAGCAGAATAAACCCCGGCGCTGTCCATTTGATATTGAAATGTTTGCTCTATGGCTGAATTTAAATCTCCGGATAACAAATCAATTCTTACATCGGCGTTACGAACAGCAAAATTACTGAATGTGTAACGAATTTCAACAGGAGCAGTTTTCGAAAGATAAACGGGAGGTAATTGTCTGTCCGCAACCAAATAACTTTCCACTACATAAAACTCTTCATAGTCATCCTGAGGATAGAGCTCACAAGAACTGAGGATAAAAAGTAAGCCAATAATATATATCAGATTCTTCATTTTAAAACTTAACGGTGTAAGAAATTGTAGGTAAAATAGGAAGCAGAGGAACTTCAGATCGCTCCACCGGATTCTCATCAAAATCGAAACTGTAAAACCAGACGTTACGACGCGAATACACATTTATAATCTGAAACTGCCATTCAGCTTCTCCTAATCCAAAGAAAGTTCCAAGTCTGGAGAAAGAAACATCCATTCGGTGATATGCAGGTAATCGTGATGCATTAATCTTTCCAACGGTAAAACTGTTTGGCTCCTGATTGTCCCAGGGTCGGTTTGCGGTTATATATCTTCCGAGCACTTCAGTATAAGCCTGACCTGTCGCATAATTGAAAGAAACCGTCGATTTCCATTTTTTACTTAATTGATAAGTAAGAACAAGATTTACGTCGTTTCTGCGGTCATATTTTGGCGGATATCTTCTTCCTGAACCATTAGGATTACCGATGTCATTATTATAATTATCAAACTTCTTCCATGTGTAGGCGAAGGTATATCCGATAAAACCGGTGAGCCTTCCCGCTCTTTTTTCGAAGAAAAATTCGGCTCCGTAAGCATCGCCATCTCCGATTCGGAATAAGTCAGGATAATCCAAACCGGCAGCATCGGGCAGGAAAGGATCCAGTTCGAAAATATCGTTCATGGTTCGGTAGTAGAGTTCAACATCAAATCCATAGCCCTCAAAAGGAATGGTTTTAGCTCCTGCGATAAACTGATCACCAAAAGAAGGTTTAACTCCGTCATCAGCGGTAAGCCAAACATCGAAACCTGAAAATGCTTCGTTTGTAATTAGTGTGAGATACTGATTGTAACGACCGTAAGCTGATTGTAAACGTATTCTCTCATTCAATTTATATTCTAAAGATAAGCGAGGTTCCAACCTGAAATAATCACCATCAGATAGATAGCTGGTTCTGATTCCACTGGTAATTTTCCATTTATCAGTTGGTCGCCAGGTATCGGAAATATAAACTGATCCATATCTGGAATGGCTTCGTGAACTGAAGCTGGGTTCGTTATCAAAACGGTCGTTCAAACGGATGGTTAGTGTTCCTGCCCAAAATCCGATGGCAAGATCATGTTTTTCATTAGGAAGGTATTCCAGATCACCTTTTACTGAATAGTCGTAAATATTATTTCGGCGCTCGATAGGAGTTCCACCCAATTCCAGTTCCGGGTAGTTAAAATATTGGGAGCCTGTCAGAACAAAATTTGAGAATAATTTTTCGCTAAATATGTGCGTCCAGTTTGCACTCAGTGTTCTGTTGCCATAATTAAGCTTGAACTCAGCATCATCTGCAAAGGGAAAATTGACTTTATCCTCACCGGAATAGAAGGCGAGTGAAAGCTTGTCGTTGTCAGATGCATCAAAGTTCACTTTTCCGTTAAAATCAAGGAAGTAGAAGCTGGATGGGATATTATCATTGTTTTCACGAAGTACTGCAAGTACGGGCTCCAGTGTGCTTCTTCGGGCTGAAATCATCCACGAACCGCGACTGTAAGGACCTTCCAAAGAAACACGGGAAGCTAACATCCCCAAGGTAGCAGTTCCTGCGGTTCGGTTTCGGTTTCCGTCTTTGTTGTAGATGGTTAGTACCGAACTCAAACGCCCGCCGTATTCTGCAGGATAGCCACCTTTATACAGTCTTACATCTTTGATTGCATCCGGGTTGAAGGTAGAGAAGAACCCGAAGAAATGGCTTGGATTGTACACCGTATTTCGGTCCAGAAGTATCAAAGTCTGGTCCGGACTTCCACCCCGAATGTATAATCCACTGGAAAAATCGGAAGCTGCTTTAACTCCAGGAAGCAATTGAATGGATCTGAATACATCAGCTTCAAAAACAGTAGGAAGTGATTTTATAAGCTCGGTATCTATCTCCGCGGTTCCGATTTGTTTCCGGTCTTCGCGGCTATTTTCTCCGGTTACTACAATTTCTTCAGTCTCAACAACATTAGGTTCAAGTGCAATATCGAGCCGGAGGTTTTCTCCTGGTTCAAGCGTTATTTCCCGGCGAAAAAGTTCGAAGCCGATATAAGTACATGCAATTGTGTACGTTCCGGGCTCAAGATTGGTGATGGAATAATAACCTAATGTATTGGTAGCAGTTCCTCGGTTGTTATCAAGAATGGCAACATTTGCACTGATTAAAGTTTCTCCTGTGGATTTATCTGTTACGTAACCGTTTACTGATGATTGGGCTTTTATAGTAACCGAGGTCAATAAAAATAGGGATAGAAAAAAGTATTGCTTCATGAAGTAGTCTTATTGAGACGCTTTAACGAAAATAGTCATGGAAAAGTTACCGGGGATTTGAGTTTTTTTATTATTAAATGATTAATGAAGAAGTGACAATAAAAAATGATGCTTTTAAAAATGGGACACGGATAACGCCGATTAAGCGGATTAATTTATATGAAGAAATTTATTACTTCTTAAATCCGCACGATCAGCGTTATCTGCGTGCTGTTCGATAGTACTACAAATCCAATTTAGGCGGTTCGGGATTACCGTTTGGAATAGTGAGATCAGTTCCGAATTCATCATTTAATTTTTTGATGAAGTATGCGGCTAATAGTGGCGATTCCTTTTCAAGATTCTGATGAACGAAGAAGTATAAATTCTGAAGCCCGTGTTCTCTCCAGATTTTTAATCGCTCGATCCAGTCATCCAGTCTGGTGTAATCAGATTCATGATTTGCGCCAACATATCTCACAAACGCTGTGGGGGAGGTAAGTCTCATGTGCAATAAATCTCTGCGGCCTGCTGTATCCGTAATAATATTGGCTACGTTGTATTTCTCAAAAAGTTGATAAGTACGGTTTGCTACAACCCGGTCATTAAACCAATCCGTATGCCGGAGTTCGATGGCGAGCGGAAGATCCTGTGGCCAGATTTCAAGAAACCGTTCCACCCGGTCAAAATCTTTAGGTTTAAAATCGTCTCTTAACTGAAGGAATATCATTCCTAATTTTTGTTCAAATGCCCGGATTGGTAAGATGTATTCTTCTAAAACAGATTCTACATCTTTCAGTCTTTTATAATGGCTGATACTGTTTACTACTTTAGGAAAAAATCTGAAGTCATCACCAGTTTTTTCAACCCAACCGGAAACAACATCTTCACCGAATATGCGATAGTGAGTAGCATTTAGTTCAATGGAGTTAAATTGAGTAGCATAATATTTGAGCTCATCTTTGGTTCCTCTCGGATAGAATCCTTTCAGATCTTTTTTATTCCACTTAGCGCAGCCTACATACACATTTTCAAAAGCTTCGCCTGAATTTTGTTCAAGAATGGAATAGGTATCCGGATGGTCTTCAGGAAGAGTAAAGTCTATGTTCGAGGGATCGTCAACACTGCCGAATTTCATTTTTTACAATTATGAATTTTAAATTACTGAGAATAATTAAAGTTAAGTTGTGGAAAGGTCAACCAAAATTCAAAATTTAGAATTCAAACATTCAGAATTCTTTCCCAAACGAAGTATAATATTGTATCAAATAATCCGTATTTTAAGAGAGCAAACAGATGGGGGTGTTCTGGCTTCGACGGGGCGCGTAACATCACAGGTTGCATGTCGAGAGTTACCAATGGATCTCGTAATAATATCCATTATGGAAATAAATGTAATTGACAATAATTACTCATACCGATTAGCAGCGTAAGCTGACTAATCTGTTCCCTCGGCTTCGTGCCTGTCAGTGCCGGGCAGAACATCATACCAGACAGGATAGCGTAATGGTACTTTCTGTTGCTCTTGCGTAAAACTTTCACAGAATAGCCTGAAGTCGCTTGGTTACTGGGCTCGGCTTCCGGCGAAATTTAAACAGTAACTAAACATGTAGATGTTTGTAGATTTACTGTCTCGGACCGGGGTTCGACTCCCCGCACCTCCACAAATTAAAGGCTGATCGGTTAATTCTGATCGGCCTTTTTTGATAGATGATTATAGCGATAAGAGATCAACGCAAGTCAAAAACATCAAATCAATCAGTGATCCTTACTCCGGCCTGTGCACACACGTAAAAGTCACATCATCCAACGGAGCTTCCTGACCGATAAAAGCTTCCAGTGAGCTTTGCAGCTTTTTGACTATGGTTTTGGCGTGTAACGAGCCATAGATTTCCATTAATGATTGAATTCGTTCTTCGCCGTATTCTTCTCCTCTGAAATTACGGGCTTCGTTTAATCCATCAGTATAAAAGAGGACAGAATCACCTGGTTTAAAATGGAATTTCTTTACCTGTAGATGTTTTTCCAGTAACGAACTGTTGGTCATTCCCAAAGCAAAACCATCCGCCTTCAAATTAAAAGTAGTGTCACGTTCCCGGCTGTAATAAACGGGAATGTTATGTCCCGCGCGGACGTATTCAAACTCTTCTTTATCATTCGGAAAAAATCCTACACAGCCCGTAACAAACGTTTTGTCTTTGCTGTTACTTTTCACGTAATCGTTAAGCTGGATGAATAGATCTTTAGGAGTGGGATGCTCTTTAGTTACCAACATATTTACTAATGCCTGCATCCGAACCATGTATAATGCGGCAGTTAATCCTTTACCGGATACATCAGCGATAATTACATAGGTTCCTTTTTCGGTATCAATCACATCCAGATAATCTCCGCCGACTTCTTTAGCGGTATGAGCGAAAGAATATACTTCCAGGTTTTTCTTATTCAGCGACGTTCCCGGAAGCAAACTCAGCTGAATTTCTCTTGCCAGATCAATTTCTTTTTGTACATCAGATTTTTCGAGCAGTTCTACCAACAGTAGCAAAAACATGGATACAAATCCGAAGGGAAGAAGAAGTTCAGAAAAGAAAACGATTCCTTCGAGACCAAAAATATTTACCAGATAATGAGCGACAAAACTAACGGATCCCAAACCAAATGCGAGTCGTCGGGTGGGATTTAGTCGTTGAGTCAGATCTGAAAAAACTCTCAGAAACTTAACATGACCGGGAAGGCTTTGTCCCTGCTGGCGTTCGATGTCTTCAACAGCTTCTTTATATAAAAGTTTGAGTCGGTCGGTATCGGCGGTTAATTCTTTTGAGATTCTGTCTTTCGACATCCCGGAAACATATTCCTGATAGAATTTCTTGGTGCCGTAACCCGATTGTGCTTCGTTCTTTAAACTCAATGTTCTTTTGTTTGCTGAATTTGAACCTTGTTCGTAATAATAGTCAAAAAGTTTTGAATTGGCTTGATTAATATTTTTTAAAACCGCAGAGACGCAAAGGGCGCAGAGTATTTATGAGATGTAATTAGATCATATAACCGAGCTAAGGAATTTATTACGTTCGGAGAAAAAGCTTTATTCGTTAGGTTGATTTGATTCTTTGCAAGTGGGACTAAAGTCTGTACTTGCTTATGTGCGAGATTTTGAAGGTGTAATAAACAAGTAAGGGTTTTAACTCTGGAATTAAGGTTCAGATTTATTTATAACGGGAAAGAAGTTTTTCCCGAATCTTTGCTTTCGTTTTCTCATCCGCAAAAGCAGCATCAATGGCGTAGAGATTGGTTTTTTTGAATTCTTCGATTTGCCAGTTGAAATATTTATTCAGACTTTGGTATTCATCCTGAAGGGAAACATTGGACAAAGATCGTCCATCCGTGTTAACACTCAGAGAAATTCCTTTCCGAAATATTTTATCAATATTGTGATGCATTAATTCAGGAAAAATTCCGGTTTTAACATTGCTGGTGGGACAAACTTCCAGATGAATATCTTTCGATTTCAGATAATCCATCAATTCAGCATCTTCATAACTGCGAACACCGTGACCAATTCGCTGAGCGTGCAATTCATCAATTACTTCCCAGACACTTTCTGGTCCGCATGCTTCTCCGGCATGACAGGTACAAGGAATTTCATTTTTGTTTGCATAATCAAATGCTGCTTTGTGAGCATCAATTGGATAACCGGCTTCATCGGCAGCCATATCAAAACCAACCACATTGGTGCCTTTGAAATGCTCGACCAAGTTGATGGTTTTCATACTTTGCGATTCATCGAAATGTCGAAGAGTGCAGAGAATCAATCGTACTTCAAGTTCGGAATCTGAAGTGGCTTTGGTAATAGTGTCATTTACGGTTTGAACTACTTCTTTAGCAGTTAATCCTTTATTCAAATGTTGAAGAGGAGCAAAACGCACTTCGCAGTAAATTACGTTATCTTTTTTCAATTGCTTGATGAAATCATTCGTAACCAATTCCAGTTGCTCTTTAGTTTGCATAATCTCAATGCTGGCAAAAGCGCATTTGATGTATTCGTTTAAACTTCCGCAATTTTCAGGAGCTACGAACTTTTCTTCATATTCAGATTCTGAAATTCCGGGAATTAATTGCTGAACAACTTTATAACTCAGAGAGCAGTCCAGATGCACATGCAACTCAACTTTCGGGATAGATTTTAATAATTGGGTAAAGTCGTTCAAATTGTATTTGATTCGGAGTTCGGAATTAATGACAAAACCATTAGTTTCTGAGTTCCTAATTTCGAAAAATAAAAGACTACATGTCAAAGAAACTTCTCTTTTTGCTGGATGGTATGGCGCTGGCTTATCGCGCGCATTTTGCTTTTGTAAATTCAAGACTTAAAAATTCTGAAGGAATTGCAACCGGGCCTGTTCTTGGTTTTGCTAATACAATGGTAAAAATGCTGGATGAAGAAAAACCAACACACATTGCGGTTGCCTGGGATACGCATGCTCCCACTTTCCGGCATGAAGCTGATGAGACCTACAAAGCTCAACGTCCGCCACAACCGGATGAACTAAAGGTGGGAATTCCTCTCATCAAGGAAATGATTGAGAAGTGGGGAATCAAAAATATTGAGCAGGATGGCTACGAAGCAGATGATATTATAGGAACTATTGCAAATGGCGCAAATGCCGATGATGTGGATGTGTATTTAGTGACGCCGGATAAAGATTTTATGCAATTGGTGCATGATCATATCAAGATGATGAAACCGGATAACAAAGACGGTGGCTTTAATATCATCGACAGGGAAGGAGTTCATGATTATTTCGGAGTGTATCCTGATCAGGTGATTGATGTGTTGGCGATTATCGGAGATACTTCGGATAACATTCCGGGAATTCCGGGAATCGGAAAAAAAGGAGCTCCAAAACTGATCAATCAGTTTGGCACGTTGGAAGAAGCCATTGCTCAGGCTGATACCGTTTCTGCAAAACGACAGCGAGAAGGTTTGCAGGAATATGCGGATCAGGCGATGCACGCCAAGTTTATGGTGACGATCAAAACGGATGTCCCTGAGACTGAAGAATGGGAAGAACTGGAATGGAGTGGTCCGAATAAAAACGATCTGGGTGCTTTTTTCAAGCGGATGGAATTCAGAACGCTGACCAAGCGATATTTGGGTGAAGAGCCTATCGAAAACAAAGTGGGTGATCAGGGAGATCTATTCGGGACTTTTGTGGAAGATGAACCCAAAGAGCAACTCGATGAAGAGAATAATGCCTATGAGTTAATTAATGAGATAGAAGGGGTTAAAGCGTTGGCAGATAAGCTGAAAGATGAGTCTGTACTTTGTTTTGATACGGAGACCGATGCTCCTAATCCGGTTTCGGCAAATTTAGTAGGGTTTTCCTTTTCTGCTCAGCCGGGAACCGGATATTACATTCCTGTAAATGTTGACGGAGCTTTGGATGAGAAAGAAGTTGTAGAAATAATTCGTCCGCTTTTTGAGAACACAGAAACCACTTTGATTGCGCATAATTATAAGTTCGATTGGCTGATGTTGCACCGTGCCGGAATCAAAATTCAGGGCAAGGCTTTCGATACTATGATCGCAGCTTATCTTGTGGATGCCAATCAAAAGCTTAAAATGGATGAGCTTTCGAAAAGTTTACTGAATTATTCTCCTGTTCCCATTGAGCAGTTGATTGGAAAAGGGAAGAAGCAAATTTCCATGGCGGATCTGACCCCCGAGGAAGTGTATCTGTATGCTTGTGAGGATGCGGATATCACACTAAGATTGTATGAAATTCTGAGCGATCAACTCACCAAAGATGAGCTCGAAGAAGTTGCTCAAAAAGTGGAATTTCCTTTGATGGAAGTTTTGGCTGAGATCGAATATCAGGGAGTGCGATTAGATACTGAAATGCTGGAAGGATTTTCAAAGGATCTGGAAGATGATCTGAAAGAGCTGGAACAGAAGATCTATGACAAAGCCGGGGAAGAATTCAATATCAATTCCACGCAACAATTGGGGGAGATCCTTTTTGAGAAGATGGGATTACCGGCCGGAAAGAAAACTAAAACCGGACGTTATTCCACGAGTGAATCGGTTTTATCAAAATTAGCAGTGAAGTATGAAATTCCCGATCTGATTCTGGAATATCGTCAGCTGGCGAAATTAAAATCTACTTATGTGGATGCTTTGCCTTCGCTGATCAACCAAGATACCGGACGAATTCATACGGATTTCAATCAAAGTGTGGCGGCTACCGGGCGCCTTTCATCTTCAAATCCGAATCTTCAGAATATTCCAATCCGAACTAAGCGCGGAAGGGAAATCAGAAAAGCTTTTATTGCTGAAGATGGTTTTAAGATTATGTCTGCTGATTATTCGCAGGTAGAACTTCGGGTGATTGCTCATATCGCTGAAGATGAAGCGATGATCGAAGCGTTTAAAAATGGCGAGGATATTCACTCCAGAACAGCCAAAGAAATTTTCAATTTGGATTCTTTGGATGATGTTACTCAGGATCACCGGCGCAAAGCCAAGGAAGTTAATTTTGGAATTCCCTATGGTTTGAGTGCCTATGGATTAGCTCAGAATCTGGGCATCGAAAATGCGGAAGGGAAGGAGATGATCGATGAATATTTCGAGCGGTTTCCGAACATTCTGAATTACATAAACGAGACCAAGCAATTTGCCAAAGAAAATGGCTACGTAAAAACGCTGATGGGAAGACGTCGCTATGTACCGGATATAAATTCAGGAAACTGGAACGTGCGTGGATTTGCTGAACGTGTAGCGATCAATATGCCGATTCAGGGAACTGCTGCCGACATCATAAAACTGGCGATGATCAACATTCATAACTGGCTGAAAGACAACAACAAGAAAAGCCGAATGCTGCTTCAGGTGCATGATGAACTAATTTTTGAAATTCATGAAAGCGAACTGGATGAAGTCCCTGCTAAGATCGAAGAGTTGATGGAAGCTTCGTTTGAAATGAAAGTACCGCTAAAAGTTGAAGCCGGAATTGGGGAGAATTGGTTGGAAGCTCATTAATTAGGAATAGGGAATAAGTGAATTAGGAATAAGAAACTAAATTAACTAAAACCGAGTCATCCTGAGGATACTTCCGAAGGATCTTGTAGTAAACAGAGTTGATTTTGTTTGAGGAAAAACCGATGTCATCCTGAATTTATTTCAGGATCTTTGTAAAGACTAAGATCTGAAATAGGTTAAATATTAATAAGCAAAAGCTATATCATTTTGCAGAATTATAAACATTAGTCTTTACTTCTTGAATATATTTATCCATCCTTTCTTTCCAGTTATTTTCTGACCAAAAACGAGAATCATTAATATTATAACTGAAAGATTTAGATCTGCCTTTTAAAAAATTCAACTCCATTCCATTAATACAGCTATCAATAGACAGGCATCCAAGAGAATAGTTATCTAAAATAATCATGTAATAAGAACCTTCTTTTTTTGCCCCAATAAAGATATTGCTTTTAAAATCTATTCCTTCCGGATTTTTATCATCAACTGCATATTCATTAAAGTATTTCGATGTAATTATTCCTGAGTAATAATTTGTAGCAGTATGTGATTGATAAATGCGATCTACTTTAAAGCTGATATAGTTTAAACTTTGACTTTCCGGTATTAAGTCAATACTTAATTTTCTTTCTATATTATCATGATACATTTGACCTTGGAAATATCTTGAAGTGGAGTCAGATTTAATACCAATAACTTTATTAACTAAACTATCAGGGATTGCTTCAAACTTTGATCGTAAAAAATTAAGTTTTTCAGGATTATTAACTTCACTCAATAAATATTTATCAGGCGTAGTAGTTTCAATACTTTTAAAATATTGAAGTTGTAGGAAGTTGAAAATCAATATTAAAGCAAGAGGAGAACTAATTACTAAATGAAACCAAACTAAAAAATTGTTTCTAAATTTTTTGAAATCAATCAGAAGAAATACCAGAGAACCAAAAAATAGAATCAGAGACAACCAATAGAATGATTCAATAAATATGCCTAATGAACCACTTTGGTCTTCGAGAGTAAATACTCTTATAAAAATGAAAAAGATTCCTCCTACTAAGATGACTAATAATAAAAAAGGTCTAAATAATCTTTTCATTTCTCATCCCCATCCAAAAACTCATCGGTAAAATGTTCTTGATGCTTCGGTTTTGAAAACTTTTCAGCATTGTATTCTTCAGATTTTCCTTTCGGTATCGAAAGACTTTGCCAATCCTGTCCTTTGATCATTCTGCCTATATAAACAATCTGCCCAACGTGAGAAGCATAATGTGCCAACTGACGATTTAATGCTTCCGGAATCGTATGTCCCATATTCCGAATGTACACCGTAGTATCGAAGTTTTCCTCATTAATGGAATCAATGGCTTCGAAAACGCAATCCCAACCCTCATTCCATTTGGTAAGCAGCTCTTCTCTGTTTTCGATAGTAGATTCAAACTCTCCGTCCCGATCCCGCCATTCTTTTTCACCGTCGGAGGTAAGGAAGTCCGTCCAGCGCGAAAGCATATTGCCCCATAAATGCTTCACAATCACTGCAATCGAATTACTGGCTTTATTGTATTGCCAGAAAAGATGATCTTCATCGAGTTGAGCAAAGGTCTTATCTCCCAACATTTTATAATACTCAAATTGTTTACGAGTGCTTTCTAAGTAATTATACATGATATAAAGCTCTTATTTTAATTAATAATGATAAGTCACTTTCACGTTTCTCATTTTGTATTCCCCATCAGGGGTTTTGGAGCTAAAGGAAACAAACTCGGGTATTCCTTCATAAAATTGATCAATCAAATTGTCTTCTTTAAGCACTATTACCAAATATTGGTCAGTAATCTCATGATAGATTTTTGCTTTTCTGATGAGTGACCTTATGCCACTCATCATAACTTTATCACCAGATGATCTCATTGTTCTTTCTAAGATTCGTGTTTCAAAGAGTGAAACCTGTCCTTCCTTTATCAAATCTTCAAATGTTCCGGAGCCAGGTTGAGCAGCAGGATGTTTAAAAAGCAAAAATCCAGCCCCATAATCATTTTTGGATAATTTAAAAGTAGCGTTCCATTCGTATTCCAGCGAGCCTGTATCCATATTTTTATCGTGCCACTTCCAGTTTTTGACTTGGTCCACGGGAAAGAAAAATTCGATTTTTTGTTTAGTAACACTGACCGAATCAGAAAATGAAGCGTCAGCTACTTTAAAACCTTGAGAAGCTATAGTTGGCTCTAAGTTTAACGTGAAGATTAGAAAAAATAAAAAAGATATGATTGAATTCATGGTAGGTAAAGGTTTATTTGTACACAATATAATGAATCACTAAAAACCAACGAATTCTTTTACTACCTAACTAATGCTTTCTAAGTAGTTTTATGAATGGTAGGATTTTTATTTGATTTCTAAGCGAGAGTATCTTGCATCTTTGATGCGAATGAGAATCCAACTTTTTATAACCGCAAAGACTCAAAGGTTGCAAAGAATACAATATCCAATAACCAGTAATGAATATCGAATTTCCAAACTAGACCAATGAGTAGAATAAAATACACAATCGAAGGACTTTAGTCCGCAGCTTTAAGGAAGCAATTTTCAACATTTCCGGTCATGTAACCGGGACTGAAGTCCCTACTTACTTATGATCTTAGTACCGCAATGAACATAAGCAAGCAGGGGATTTATCCCTGCGAGATTTAAAATGTTATCACTCTGTGTTCTCTGTGGTTAAAAAATGGAACACTTTGCTATCGAATTTGTGTTAAGCTCGCATGTCTATCAACAAAGAATTTGATGTAATTATAATTGGCTCCGGAATGGGTGGAATGAGTGCCGGGGGAATGCTCGCGAATGATGGCTACAAAGTGCTCATACTTGAAGCAGCCGCTGTTCCGGGAGGATGCAGTTCATCCTACTACAGAAAGGGATTTACGTTCGAGTCCGGAGCTACAACTTTGATTGGTTTTGATAAAAATCAGCCGTTATGGAAATTAGAGCAAGAGGCCGGTATCGAAATTCCTCGGGTTGA
Source organism: Balneola sp. (assembly GCA_965267565.1). Classification (GTDB taxonomy): domain Bacteria; phylum Bacteroidota; class Rhodothermia; order Balneolales; family Balneolaceae; genus Balneola. The sequence goes on along the minus strand of OZ254085.1, from coordinate 627,188 downwards.
AATTGAGCCGAGCATGACGGTAAGACTTGGCGATAAAGAAATTATCAGATACAAAGACAGAGAAAAATGGATTGAAGAAGCGGGACGAGTTTTTGGAAACCCGGCAGCCCAGAGAGCATTCTGGGAAGAAGCACTGAAAGTTTCAGATACGGTCTGGAATGTTTCGCTGAAGAATCCATTTTTTCCACCACAGAATATTACAGACTGGGGAAGACTTGCTGTTTCAAATTCTCCGAAAGATGTTTGGGTGTTGCCTTACGCCATAAATTCCGTTCAGGATGTAATGCAAAAGTTTGGCGTTGATACATCGGAATTCAAAAGATTTGTTGATGAACAGTTGATGATCACTGCTCAGGCAACATCAGAGGAAACACCTTTTTTATTTGGAGCAGCCGGACTAACCTACACCAACTACTCAAACTTCTATGTGCCGGGCGGCTTACTTGAAATGATTAAATCGATCAGAAACTTTATTCAAAAAAAAGGAGGAGCACTTCACACCCGTGAAGGAGTCGAGCAAATCAGCAAAGATAAAGAAGCGTTTACGGTTCAAACCAAAAAAGGGAAGAAATACGAAGCTCCGATTGTGATTTCAAACATCCCGATCTGGAATATGAAGGATATTACATCAGGAGAAATGCAAAGTTATTTTGAAGAAGAAGCGTCTGAATATGACGAAGCTTGGGGAGCTATAACATTGGGAATCGCTACAACAGATACTTATCCCGATGATCTGAGTTTGCATCATCAGTTGCATTTGGATGAAGGCGAGACGGTTCCATTTACAAATTCTGAATCAGTTTTTGTATCCATGTCGCAACGTGGAGATACTGAGCGGGCTCCTGAAGAAAAGCGAACATTGAATGTTTCTTGTCATGCTTCTCCGGAATATTGGTTCTCGTTAAATGGAGATTATGATTCCGCTAAGAAAAAAGCGGAAGATTTCATTGTACGAACACTAAAAGAAAAATTACCCGGTTTTAAAGATGCTGAAATTGAAACCATTCATACAGCAACTCCCATCACCTGGCAAAAGTGGGTGTACCGCAAAAAAGGCAGAGTGGGTGGAATTCCCCAGAGTATGGCACGTAGCTTGCTCAAGTGGACCTCCAATAAAACACCATTTAATGGTTTGTATTTGGTTGGTGATACAACCTATCCCGGGCAAGGAATTCCGGGCGTAACTTTAAGTGGTTTAAACGTATATTGGCGAGTAAAACAAAATCAGAACAGAATTAAAAATCAGCGATAAGGCATCTTTTGAATCAGTTTTCACCTAATACTCAATTTTCAGTTTTTCCACCGGCGATAAAATACCTGTTAATCTGGAACGGGATATTCTTTTTGGCAACAGTTAATGTTTTTGGAGGAGGATGGACTCCAATTGGTTCAACTTTAGCGCCTTTCTTAGTGCTTCAACCCTGGGGAGATGGATTTTTGCCCTGGCAGTTAGTCAGCTACATGTTCCTGCATGCAGATTTTTATCACATATTTTTCAATTTGTTTGCACTCTGGATTTTTGGTCAGGCTTTGGAAAACCTGTGGGGGACCAAACGGTTTCTGATGTATTATTTTCTGACGGGAATCGGAGCAGGAATCATTCAATTATTTGTAAGCAGCGGTTCAACCATTGGTGCCTCTGGTGCAGTTTTTGGGATTCTTTTAGGTTTTGGGATGATGTTTCCGAATCGACATATCGTGCTTTTGTTTCCTCCGATCCCGATCAAAGCTAAATATTTTGTAGCCTTTTACGGTTTATTGGAATTGTTCAATGGATTGACGAGAATCGATAGCGGAATTGCTCATTTTGCCCATTTGGGTGGATTGGTAATAGGGTATCTGTTGATTAAATTATGGGGACTAAAAAAACCTTCTGAATACGCCTGAATAGAGAGAAATTTGTAGTCATGAGAAATCAATCTTACGATTCGTTTTGGAATTCAGCTAAAAGAGGCTTCTTCAGGATGCCGCCGGCTATTCGTACGATCATTGCAATAAACGCCGTTTTATTTTTGGTACAGGCGATAGTAGGACAAAATTTGAATGGGTGGATTATTCAGAATTTTGGATTCCTTCCCGCAGCTCCGGAAATCTATTCTCAGCCCTGGAGAATTATCACTTATGGATTTCTTCATGGGGATTTTTTTCATTTTCTCTTCAATATGCTTTGGTTGTGGTGGATGGGTAGAGCCGTTGAGGAGCAAACTGGTCCAAGAACATTTGTAGTGATCTATTTTGCGGCGTTAGTTATGGGATCGTTATTCCATTATACGTCTTCCTTTGTATTTGATTACAAATTGGTGATAGGAGCATCGGCAGCAGTTAATGGAATTATGGTTGCTTTCGCGGTTCTTTTTCCAAGAACGCCAATCATGCTGATTTTTCTTCCGCCCATTGAAGCAAGATATTTGGTGGCAGGCTTGGTAGCCATTGATGTATTACTTTTAAACAGTGGAAGTAATGTGGCTCATTTTGCGCATATTGGAGGTGCTGCGACCGGATATTTATTGACCAGAACTCATCAGGAAGGAACAGATCTTGGGCAGATCATCAGATACTTCGAGTATTTATTCGGAAGAATGAAACCTGCGAAGAAATCTTCCAAGCCGAACAATAAGAATATGCATATCGTTAAAGATGTGGAAATTGTTGAAGAAGTAGAGCAGTCGGAATTAGACGAGATTTTAGATAAAATTTCCAAAGAAGGTTATTCAGCATTGACAAAAGAAGAAAAAGACAAACTTTTCAAACTAAGTAAAAAGGATTAGGGCAAGCATGGCTTCGATAGAAAGAAGAAAGTCAATTCAGGTAATGGTAGGAGGTGTTCCAATTGGGGGCGGAGCTCCAATTGTAGTACAATCCATGACAAATACGGACACTGCAGATATTGATGAAACTGTAGAACAAATTGATCATCTGAATAAAGCAGGATCTGAAGTTGTAAGAATCACCGTAAATAATGATGCGGCGGCAAAAGCAGTTCCTCACATTAAAGAAAAATTGATGAACCGTGGCGTTCCGGTACCAATTGTTGGAGATTTCCATTACAACGGACATGTGTTGCTTACCAAATATCCGGACATGGCAGAATCTTTGGCAAAGTTCAGAATTAATCCGGGAAATACAGGTACCAAAACCCGGGACGAGAATTTTACCACTATTGTTGAACAAGCCATAAAATATGACAAACCGGTTCGTATTGGTGTAAACTGGGGATCATTAGATCAGCAGTTACTCGCCCAGAAAATGGATGCTAACAATCAGCTTGAAAATCCAAAGTCAGCAAAAGAGGTAATGCTTGATACCATGGTTGAAAGTGCGAAGCGTTCTTCCAAATTAGCGGAAGATGTCGGCTTGGCTTCCAATAAAATTGTGATCAGTTGTAAGATGAGTGGTGTTCAGGATGTAATTGAAGTGTACACCCGAATCGCTGAAGAAGTAGACTACCCACTCCATGTTGGTTTAACAGAAGCCGGAATGGGAATGAAGGGGATGGTGGCAAGTTCTGCGGCACTTTCGGTGATTTTGCAAAAAGGAATTGGCGATACCATCAGAGTTTCGTTAACACCGCAGCCTGGTGCCGATCGTGCATTGGAAGTTCAGGTAGCTCAGCAAATTTTGCAATCATTGGGAATCAGAAGTTTTATTCCGCAAGTGACTTCCTGCCCGGGATGTGGCCGAACAAAGAGCACGTATTTTCAGGAATTAGCGGAAGAAATTCAGGAATATATTGTGGAATCTATGCCGGTTTGGAGAGAGGCTTATCCGGGAGTTGAGGAAATGGACGTTGCTGTAATGGGGTGCGTGGTAAACGGACCGGGAGAATCGAGAGCGGCAAATATCGGGATTTCACTTCCGGGTACATTCGAAGAACCTAAAGCTCCGGTTTATGTAGATGGAGAGCATTTCAAAACGTTGAGAGGGGATAACATTGGGAAGGAATTCCGTTCTATCCTGAATAACTATATCGAGAAGAATTATAAGAACTGATCAAAGCTCGGTAACGATTCAGTAGTAATCTTCTGATTTTCTGAAAAATTATTAAGGAATTACTAAAAATGATTTTGAAAATGTAAGCGCTTTCATTATTATTGAAATCCAATTTCGAAAAAAGCGCTTTCTACATTGATTAAGTCGACCCGAAAATTACTTGGAATCTTACTTTTAGCTACCGCTGGGGTATTTTCTTGTGATAAAGGGTTGGATGAAAATGAAATTGCAAAAATCAATGAACTCACTGTTACTACCACTCATTTTGAAAACGCTTTCAAAGAATATTATTACAGAACGGGTCAGGCCATTCGACCAAGCAAATCAACCCGTTTAACTGTTCTGAATTCACAATTCAATAATTACGTGCTGGCTACATACGCCAAAGATGTTGGAATTGATGAAACCATAGAAGCCTACCGAAAAAAGAAAGAAATCGAACGAAGAGTTTTAAATGAGGAATACCTCGATCAGGTTGTTTTATCAGATATCAAGGTAAGCGAAAAAGAGCTGAACGAATATTTTATTCGATTTAATACAACCCTCAGAGCTTCTCATTTATTTGCACACGACTTAGAGTCAGCGAATACTCTTTATGAAAGATTGCAAAACGGCGAGCAGTTTGAGCAGTTGGCTGAGGAAGTCTTCCAGACACCATATTTGAAAAACAATGGGGGAGACATCGGAAGGTTTACAACTGATGAGATGGATATTGCTTTTGAGGAAACAGCTTTTGGTTTGAATGTTGGAGAAATTTCAAAACCTGTTCCCACAGCTCAGGGGTATAGCATAATTAAACTGACAGATCGTTTTACAAAGCCAATTCTTACTAAAACTGAGTTTGCCAATGCGAAAGCTCAGGTTCATCAGTATGTATATCGAAAGAAAAAGGAATTAGCTACACGCCAACATATTTATGAATTTAATTCTGGATTGGAAATTGATGAGTCAGCTTTTGAGAGTCTTTGGTCAATGATGAATGAAAATTATTCATCAGCAATATCCAAGGATGTTGAATTCATTGAGTCTATGAAGTCTGAAACCAAATTGGCTTCATACAACGGGTACGAATTTTCAATGACTAATTATGCGGAAGAATTCAGCATTACACCACTATCTCAAATTAATGCAATTGAAGGTGAGAAAGGATTTGAAAGCTTCCTCAAAGGTTTAGCGATGCGTGCTTATTTATTTGAATCTGCAAATCAGGCAGGGATTCAAGATCAGGAACTTGTTCAGGAATCCATTGATGAAACCTATTTAATTTATCTGGCTGCAGAAGCAGTTGATCGTCTTCGAAATACTATTAAGAACAGCGAAGAGGAGTTGAAGGCGGTTTTTGCGGAAAATAAAGAAAGATTTTATCAGCCAATGCAGGTTGGTCTTTCAAGAATTGTTGTTGAATCAAAAGAAAAAGCTAATAAGCTTATTGATGAGTACAAATCAGGAGTAAAGTTTACATCACTTCTCGAAAAATATACTCTGTATAACGAAGATTTAATGACGGATGGAAATCTTGGATTAGAAAACCTGACTACGTACGGAAGTTTTGGTCCTGAGATTGCTAAAACAGATATCGGCGATTTGACTAAGCCTTTGAGTTATACAAGTAAGGAATTTATCGTTTATTTGGTGAATGAAAAGACCGAAGGGCGATACTTAAATTTTGAAGAGTCTAAAGAGCGTGTGGATGCTTTTCTTACCAATCAGAAATTAAGAATTCTGAAAGAAGAAACTATTGAGGCTGTTAAGAAAGAGCACAATGCTCAGGTAGATATTGAAAAACTAAATAATATTACGATTCAAATTTGAATAGGTATATGAACTTAAAAAAGCTACTTCCTTTATGTGTATTTATTTTCCTTTTTGGATTTGATGCGCTGGCTCAATCGGGAAAAATTACAGGAAAGGTATTAGACGCCGAAACAGGAGAACCCTTAATTGGAGCTACCGTCGGAATTCAGGGATCAACAAAAGGTGCTGTGGTTGATGTGGAAGGAAACTACCTGATGCTAAACGTGGCTCCCGGTACATACACGCTGGAAGCACGGTACATCGGTTACGCTACTTTAACCGTTCAGGAAGTTATTGTTAGAACTGATCTTACCACTGAACAGGATTTTGATCTTCAACCCGAATCATTTGAAGGTGAAGAAATTGTAGTTGTAGCAAAGAGACAACCGGTTGTGAAAGATGTTACAAGTTCCGAATCACGGGTAAGCAGTGAAGAAATTGAAAAATTACCGGTTCAGGAAGTTTCAGATGTAATTGGTTTGCAAGCCGGGGTAAGTGTAAATAATGACGGTGGAATTCACATTCGGGGTGGACGTACTTCAGAAGTTTCATATGTAGTGGATGGAATTCGTGTTACAGATGATTATGATCGATCAAACGGAGTAAGAATTGAGAATGAATCGGTTCAGGAGCTTCAGGTAATTTCAGGGTCCTTCAATGCAGAACATGGTCAGGCATTATCAGGAATTGTAAATGTGGTTACAAAATCCGGCGGGAACAAATTCGACGGTTCATTCAACGCATGGAGTGGCGGTTATCTGGCCACAAGTCAACCTGATTTATATGACGGAATCGGAACTACTTTTGATAATCTGAATCCAAACAGGATGTACAACTTGTCGGCTTCTATATCCGGACCAATCATAAAAGATAAGCTGACGTTTTTTGCAACAGGAAGAAGGTTTGAAAACAAAGGACATTTAACAGGAAGAAATGCTTTTTCTCCTCACGGTCAGTTTCGGGATACTCTTGCTTTAGGAACCGATTTTGATTCTTACAGAACCATCTATAATGAAAGAGTTGATTTTAGTAAGCCTTGGTATTCTGTGGATACTGTGAATTTTCAGGGTAATGAAATGCTGGTTCTTACAGATGACGGAACAAGGGATAGTTCACTCGTAAATATGAATCAGTATGAAAGTACCAGTTTTCAGGGCAATCTTGAGTGGAGATTTTCGAGTAAGTTGAAGTTCAACTTAATTGGTTCGGCAGGATTTGAAGAGGGAAGAGGATATAATCACCAAAACCGACTTGTTCCACTTGGTAGCCCAACCAATTTCAGGAACAACTATTCGTTGAATTTTAAGACTACGATAACGCCATCAGCTAAAACATTTTTGACGGTAAATTTGGCTAATCGTTATAACGAACAAAAAAATTATCTGTACGAAGATCCCTGGGACCCAAGATATTTCAACTTTGAAAGAGTTACGGATTTCTACGCCTTAGGAGAGAAAAGTATTCCGGGGGCGGGGGAGTTTAGTTTTTACGGAACCAACAACAGTCGTTTTTTCAGATCCACAAATACTTTCATAGCTAAGGCTGAAATCTCAAGTCAGGTGACTGAAAACCACTATGTTAAAGCCGGATTAAATGTTCAGTTAGATGAAGTAAGCTTTGAAAGTGTTTCTTTAGTTCCGTTTAATGATTCAACAGTTACCGTACCTCCGGGAACACCGGATAATTTGCGACAGTTTGTAAAGCTGGGTTTTCCTGAAGTGAATACTCCCGGATTCCAGAAATATTCAGAAAGCCCGAGAAATTTCAGTGCTTATATTCAGGACAAAATTGAATATGATAATTTGATTATAAACGTAGGTCTTCGGTTTGATTACTTTGATCCTAATTCCCGAGTAGTTGCTGATCCTGAAGATCCGGATATTACCTCTCCTACTAAACCAGAAAATCAATATCGTGACTTAAATAATAATGGTCAGCAGGACCCTAATGAACCTGATATTACTATTGAAGAACGCAGAGAATATTGGTTTGAAGATACAGATGTTAAAACGCAGTTAAGTCCACGATTAGGGGTTGCATATCCAATTAATGACAGAGGGGTTATTTACTTTTCCTACGGATATTTTTTCCAAATCCCTTCCTATAACTTTATGTACACCAACAGTCGTGTGTTTGTAGGAGAAAGAAGTGGAAATCTTGGGTTATTCGGAAATCCGAATCTAAAGCCGGAACGTTCCACACAATACGAACTTGGACTGAAGCAGGAGATATTTGAAGGTACAGCTATTGAGGTTACGGGTTATTATAAAGACACACGTGATTATGTTTCAAGTCGTCCTCAGGTAACGGGGGCAGACGGTACATTTTATGGTATCTACTTTAATCGTGATTTTTCCAAATCGATTGGGTTTACTTTCGCATTTAATCAGTTTGTAAGTCAGCAATTTAACTTTGGCTTAGATTACACATTCAGCGCTGTTGAAGGAAGTAACTCAGATCCTAACTCAGAATTTTTTGACTTCTTAGGAACTGGAACAAGAGTTGATTCTGCTTCTCAGGACAACAATACCACAAAGCTTGTACAACCTTTAGACTGGGACAGAACGCATATTGTTAACGGATCCATGTTTTATACAGGGAAAAGCTGGGGAGCAAATATGATTACCAAGTTTAGTACCGGTACACCATATACTCCACAAACTGATATTCCCGGAGTTGAAATTGGTGAGGGAGCGAGTACCAGAGATTTAAGAAATACATCACGTTTGCCGGCACGTTTTACCATAGACTTAAATGCTTATAAGAGCTTCAATCTTTCAAATAATGCAAGCATGGAGCTGTTTTTAAACGTGTTCAATTTACTGGATAATAAAATTGTTAACTCGGTTTACGGTGATTCAGGCGAGGCATCTTCTCCGCTTCCAATTAATACGGTTGAATCAGCAGATCCGGGATTTTATGCGAATCCAACTTTTTATGCTGAACCAAGAAGAATTCAATTAGGACTTTCAATCTCTTTCTAAATAATGAATAACAAATTTCAGAAATATTTTAGCGCTCTTATTATTGCTCTCTTTGGTATAGCCCCGGGATTAGTAACGGCGCAACAAAATTATGAGCCGAGTGAAGAGCGGTCTTCTTTCCAATTAAGGGCACAATCCAATATGGATGCCAATCGACTTCGAGCTTCATACTATAACCATGGTCATAATGGAAAAATCGATGCGGGTGATCCTCGTCAGTTAGATTTTGAATTTCCGAAAAATACGGGAAGAGTGTACATGCGGTTTATGAGTGTGCATTATGGTACTCAGGTTACTAATCAAAATGACGGTAACGATCTTGAGATCGTGAATGTAGCTCAGTTCAAGAATAACAGAGACGGAAGTCAAAACTGGTCTTTGAATCCGATTGTTGGGTATCAGAGAGATAATTCAGGTGAAATCGCAAGAAGCGACAGAGGTCCCGGATCGCCGTTAGGTAATACCTGGCCTGATTCCTGGCCCGATAAATTTGAAGATGGTGGAGATGGATGGGCTGGTTCATGGAATGGATTCTTTGGTCGGGATCAATTTAACGCTGATTTAGAGTTTTACTACAAAACAGGAGATGACCGCTACACAAGATTCAGTTCTACAGGAGCTTACCGACCGGATAATACGGACCCGTCAAGAGGGGGACTTGGAATTATTATGGATACCAGAATTTTAGCCTGGTCACAAATACTTATCAGTTCTACGCACTTTAATATTTTCGAAATTACAAACGATAGTAATTTTGATTATCCCCGAATGGCATTTGGTTTATGGATTGCTGATTTCGTAGCTGCTCGTTCCACTACAAACCAACCTGAGTTTGATATTATCAGATCGGTAGCTTATCTGACCGATACTGACAGAAATAATGCACCGAATGTATTTGATGGCCTACCGATTGGACAAATGGGATTGAGCTTTCTTGAAACTCCGGGAAATGCTACAGATGGAATTGATAACGACGGAGATAGTGACACGTATTTTGACAACCCAACTCCGGACGTAGCTAACGGGGAGCTTTACCGTTATGATCCGGAGAATCCGGAATTATTCAGGCCTTTGCTTGAATCAAATGGAGGTTTTTATTCAGAGGGAGCAAGAGATTCTATTTTACGTGTTTTTCTTGATGCTGATTTCGATGAAAGAACAATCAGTATTGGCGATAAAATTGTAACTATTCAGGATGATGGTACCAGAGTAATTCAGGAATATGATGGTTCGTCGTTCACATCACAAGGGATAGAATACGGACCTTTTGGAGCTTCCTTTACGGTACAGGAAGATTTATTTCAGGAATCTGACCCGAATTTTGGTGTTCATATTGACGGACTTGATAATGATTTTGATGGACTGATTGATGAGAACAGACCAAATCACCTGGAAAAGGCAACCATTCTAAGCGATGGGAGCAGCACTTTCATTCCTGTTCGGTTTATTAACTATCTGTATTTCGAAGCCGGGGATAGTTTGCAGCAGGGCTTGGTTGTTCCAAATCAGGAAATCCGTGCACGAATTGCTTCAGATTCTGATTTTGAAGACTTAGTGAATAATACCTACGATGGTAGATTTCAGAATTACTTTACAAGCGCTCCAATGGTTGATGAAGGTCGTGGAGATTTCTTTGACAATGACAGAGACTGGACAGCTTCTTTAGATGATGTAGGAATTCAGGGAGATCCGGAAACTCCAAGTCAGGGTCAAGGTGATGGAAAAGCTACATCCGGAGCGGGTACAACATTTCCCGGTGAGCCTAATATTGATAAAACTGATGTGAGTGAAACCGATTTAATTGGTGTTTCGAGAGCCCAGATTTTTCCTGCCGGTGCTTTGCAGGTATCACTTGATTCAGATATTTGGTTCAGTTATTTGATTCCGGGCGAATTTGATATTGAAGGTACTCCGGGTACCGATCAGGATATCTATGTTTCTTCAGGTTTATTTCCTTTAAGAAAAGGGCAAACCGAACGATTTGCAGTTGCAATTTCCGCTGCGGCTTCATCTAACCCGCAGGGTACTTTTCAGGATGACAGAGATGAACTGAATAGAAATTTATTTCAGGCAAGACAAGCTTATGCAGCTGATTACCAGTTTGCCACTGCACCGGATCCACCAATTTTAAAAGCTGTTCCTGGTGATGGAAAAGTAACTCTGTATTGGGAAACTAATTCTGAGGAATCTTTTGACAGATATCTAAATAGAATAACAGGTAATGGAAATGATTTTGAAGGATATAGAATATATCGTTCGACGGATCCATCTTTCGAGGATATTCGAAATATTACTGACGGTTTCGGAAATGCTTTATACTACACTCCTATTGCACAATTCGATTTAGAAAACGGAGTTCAGGGATTTGACTCTGTTGGAGTAAATGGAGTACGATTTAATTTAGGTACCGATTCCGGATTACAGAGATTCTATGTAGATAACGATGTGATAAACGGTAAGACATACTATTATGCAGTTACCGGTTACGATGCAGGTTTTGTTCCTGCGGGAATTGCTCCTTCCGAATCTCCGATACAAGTAAGTCAGGCTCCGGATGGTTCCGTTTCCTTTGGTGTAAATGTAGCTCAGGTGCGACCATTCAGATCACAGGCGGGATATGTAAATCCTCAGGATCCACAAGCTACTATTGTTCAGGGATCACCGGGAGGCTCTGTAAATATTGATATCATCGATCCATTTGAGTTGAAGGCTGATAATTTATATGAAGTAACTTTCGAAGATACTTTGATTGATGGTGGCACAGAACCTGATACGCTCAGAACATTGAATTTTACTTTGGCTAATGTAACTGGGGGCAGTAGCGATACTTTGATTTCTCGCTCTCCAAATGTAAATGGAGGAAGTAATCCTATAGTAGAAGGCTTTACTTTAAATCTTAATAATGTTGAGACATTTGGAATAAATGAATCCAGATCAGGATGGAATGAAACCGGAAATCCAAGACCTCACGAATACTTTTTTGCTAATCAAGGAGTGTCTAAGGTTTCGGATTATGAATTAGTAATAGGTGGAAGTGTTGGGTTTGGCCAATCAACGGAACGCGAATTGGAAATTTCACCTGGTTCTTTTTATACAGCACAGTCTCAACCGACGAATTTTAAAGTATTTAATACATACACTGATGAAGAAGTGGATTATGCTTTCTTAGACCTTAACAAAGATGGCGCTTTATTCCCCGCTACTGCAAGCAGGTGTGATCCAACTACAAATGCTCCTTCCAACTATGAATCACCACCGGATGGAGTTTTCTCTGCTGTGGCAGGATTGAATGGACAGTGTTCTGATATTATTTACATTATTGAAGACGCCCGGGATTTTCAGGATACACTTACGTATCGTTTCGAAATGAGAGCTCAGTTGAGTGGTAATATGTTATCTACCAGAAATCCCCAGTCCGGAGATACTCTGGAGGTATTTACTACCAAGCCATTCTCAAGAAACGATAAGTTTCAATTCCGCATGGATCCGGAGAATATTCCTCAGGTAAGTGCTGATTCTGCTAAGAATGAATTAGATGAAATTTTAGTAATTCCTAATCCGTACAAAGTATCCAGCATTTACGAGCTGGAAGGTTCTGCAAATAGTACTCAGCAGAACAGGGAACTGCATTTTACAGGTATGTCTGTGCCATCAACACTAAGAATATTTACAGCTTCCGGAGTGTTGGTAAGGGAAATTGAAGTTACAGATAGTAATGTACAGGGCGAAAACGGAGGTACATATATTTGGAATATGCTCACTAAAGATAATCTTGAAATAGCGTATGGTATTTATATCTACCACGTGGAAGCTAAAGGTGTAGGAAACAAAACCGGTAAATTTGCGGTGCTTAAATAATGAATAGAATGAAGAAATATTTACTCACAATTTTAGCTCTCTTTTTAACCGGTTTCGGAATGGAAACAACTGCGCAGTTATCGAAAGTTGGTACCTCTGCAGCAGAGTTTTTGAGAATCCCTGTTGGGGCAAGAGCTTCGGCAATGTCTGCTTTCACTTCTACTGTAAACGATCCCTCCGCAATGGTATTGAATCCCGCCGGGTTAGCCGATGTTTCATCGAATCAAGCTTTGGTAGAATTTACGGATTGGTATTTAGATTTTACTCACAGTTATGTGGGCGTTGCCGTGCCCACTAAAAAGGGAGTAGCCGGTATTCACGTATTAGCTATGAATTTTGGAGAATTCGAAGAAACTACGGAACAAGCTCAAGGTAAAACCGGAAGAACATTTAATGCTTACTCTGTGACAGTGGGAGGTACCTATTCTCAATATCTGAATGAGAATCTTACAATAGGCGGTACCGCCAAATTCGTTTATGAAAAGATTGAAAATACCTCTGCTTCCGGTTTGGCTTTGGATATAGGCACAATGTACACTACTCCTTTTGATGACATTCGTTTTGGTGTTAGTGTAACCAATGTGGGTACAAAAATGCAGATCAGAGGAAACGGTTTAATCGATAATTGTGACCCGGATGAACGAAGTGAAGGTAATGCACTAATAGATTGTAACAGATCCACTCTTGAGTACGATTTACCGCTAATGTTAAGAGTGGGATTAGCCTGGGATGCATATACTTCTGAAGATATTCGAGCGACATTAACTATTGATGGAAATAATCCTTCAAACAATGTTCAAAGTTTTAGTATTGGGGGAGAGATTTCCCTGATGGATGATCTTGTTCAGATAAGAGGAGGTATTCCTTATATCGGGCAGGATGATAAAATAGAGACATTCAATGCCGGTATAGGCGTAAAATATCAGGTCGATCAGACGTTAGGGTTCGGCTTTAATTACGCCTATCACGGATACGAATACTTAGGTGACGTTAGTAAACTTAGCTTACAGATATTTTTCTGATGAGCAACAAACAATCAAAACAAAAACACATGGAGAAATAATGATACGATTAATCCAAAAACACTTTCTGAGTGTCTTTGTGGTAGCCCTCATGATGTCGGCTTTTACAATGGATATTCAGGCACAGGTAATGAATACCTTGTGGGAGCGTACTGATCGTACCGGTGCTCAGGATACTTTACCAGGCTGGTTTACAGTTGGTTCAGTTAGGGGCATGGCATATGGTACAGTCGACGGAAACACAAGAGTTTATGCTGCCGACAGAGCAAATTCTACAATCAGGGTAATGAATGCAGCTACGGGTGCAGATGTAACTCCCGCAACTGCTTTTGATTTATCAGGAGTAGGTGGTGGAACTTTTGCTATGAATGATGTAGAAGTATCTGATGACGGGGTAATTTTCTTAGGAAACTTGACCACTGATGCAAATGCTTCACCTTTCAGGCTATATTGGTGGACCAGTGAGGGAGGAGCTTATGCTGACTCTTTAACTATCACTACATCAACCGCTCAAAGATTAGGAGATAAATTTACTGTTAAAGGTTCTGTTTCCGATAATTCAATTGAGATATGGTTAGCTGCAGCAGGTTCAAATCCGGGTATTGTTCATGTTCTAACTACTTCAGATAATGGAGCAAGTTGGAATGTAGAGACAATTACTCTTTCGGGATCTAATGTTACTATACCGTCTAACTCTGATGCTGCCCCTTTAGAACTTGGAAGAACAGGTGATTTCTATATAGTTGGTAACGGTACTTCCCCGAAAAGATATAATGCTTCCGGTGAGTATGTTGCAAACAGTCAATTTCCTGCTGCTGAATATACAGGTTCAAGAAACGGTTTAAATACGTTTAAGCTTAACGGCGAAAGTCATTTATCTGTTTATACATACAGACCGGATGGGACAGACACTGGTAACAAAACAGGTACAGCTATTGTTTATAATGTAGCAGATACTACGTCTCCTGTTACTGTTGCAACTTCTCCATTGATGGGTAACGATGTGGATACATTTAGTTCAATTCACGGTGAAGCTCATCCAAGAGTGAACAGTGATGGTACGGTAAATATCTATGCTATGGATGGTGTAAATGGTTTTGCATCATACACTAATTCTGCATTAGAAGCTTCTTCTCTATTTATTTCTGAATACATCGAAGGTTCAAGCAACAACAAAGCGTTGGAGCTTTACAATAATACTGGTGATGTAGTTGATTTAAGTAATTTCCAAATGTACAGAGCTAATAATGGTTCTGCAGTTTGGCAGGATACTCTTGAATTAACCGGAACACTTGCTGCTGGTGAAGTATATGTAATTGCTAATCCAAGTGCAGATCAGGTAATTTTGGATGAAGCTGATTTAACAGATGAAATCACTTTTTATAACGGTAACGATGCAATTGGTCTTGCCGAAAATATTAGTGACAACTGGATTTTGATTGATGGTATCGGTGTTCTTGGTGAAGATCCTGCTGCCGGAGGTTGGGAAATTGCCGGTGTTACTGATGCAACCGGTGAGCACACAATTCTGAGAAAGAGTTCAGTAATGACTGGTAACACAGACTGGGCTGCTTCTGCAGGAACTAATGCTGAAGATTCTGAGTGGATTGTTTTAGACCAAAACGATTTTTCTAATATAGGTCAGGCTACGCCAGCACCTGCTTCAGAACCAGTTACAGTAACATTCAGAGTTAATACTGCTACAATTCCTGATACTTTAAAAGAAGATGGATTTGTTCAAATTCGAGGTAATTTCATTGCTACATTAGATAGCGCTGCATATGGTGCTCAAAATGTAACATGGGATGGCGGTTCTACGCCAGTTGCTACCAATGACGGTGGAGACTATTGGAGCGTTGATGTACAGATGGCTCCTGGCGATTCACTTGTTTATAAGTACTATGTTGGACTGGATGAAAGTACGGGTGTAAATGATAATGGTTGGGAGGCAAACGGTCCTTTCAATGGCAATTATCTATATGTACTTCCGGATACAACAGAAAACGTAACTCGTGAGCTTGTTTACTTTAACAATGGTCAGGGAAGAGTTTCTCCAATCGAATCAGCAGATGATTCACTTTCGGTTTACTTCCGTGTAAACGTTGGTGCCTTTGTTCAGGATGGTTCTTTTGATCCTGAAACTGATAAAGTAGGAGTACGTGGACTACCAGACTTCTTCGGTAATCCGGGCGACTGGGGTTCAACTGCTGAAGGTTCTTACTTATCTCAAGGTGGTTCAAAAGGTGACAACTTGTTCTACAATGGAACAATTAAAGTTCCTGAAACTGCTGCTGATACATTAACAAATGTTGAGTATAAGTTTGTTCTTGAAACAGAAAGCGGAACTCTTTGGGATTCAGATCCAAACAGAGCAATAAGTGTTCCTGCCGAAGATTCGACAGTTATGTGGGTTAACTTCCAGAACACAAAACCAACAGATGCTGTAATTGTAGATACCGAGCTTAACTTCGAAGTTAATGTGGGTATTCTTGAAGGCCTTGGTTTATTCAACTCAAGTATTGATACCGTATCCGTTCGTGGTACTTTCAATGGATGGGGAGAAGAAAGAATGGACTTTAACCAGGTACTTGGAACTTATGAAGCACTGAATTACGAGTACACTAAAGCTGAAGGAACTACTGAGAAGTACAAATACTACATTAAGTGGGACGCCAGAAGAGATTCTTCTGAAAGCGAATTCTTCCTTGATGGTATTGAAGCTGCAAACAGTGGATGGGAAGAGCCGGGTGTTACAGGTGGTGCTGACCGTACTTTCACAATTGAGAATCAGCCAAGTCAGGACAAGCTTTCTGAGTTTTATAATGGTGTAGAACCTGAAGCATTGTTGACTTCTGATAATGTTGACGGAGGGGCGATCACTGTTACATTTAGCATTGATATGTCACCTGCAACAAGTTCTGAGCTATCGACTCCGTTTGTACCTGCTTCTGACTCAGTATTCTTATTTGTTGATACTCCATTCTTTGCATTAACAAATGGTATTACTGTACCCGGTGATAACGGTCAAAACTTTATCACTCAGTCTCAGGCTGAAATAGACCGCTTGATGTTTACTGATGACAACAACGATATGGTTTATGAATTGGAATTGGATCTTCAACTTCCAACACTGAATCACATCGGATTCAGAATTGCTTATGGTGAGCCAACATCTGCGGATGGTCAATTAGTGGCTAATGGTGGTGGTTTCGATGCCGGTCGTCGTCACTATCAGTACATTCAGCCTATGGTTGACGCAAATCTGGATGTCTCATGGCCATCAACTTTCTCTTTCCCTCAGTTAACATGGAAAGAAAGTGACTTGCCATTTGAGTTACCACCAGATTACTCTACGGTTGGTAATGAAGATCTCGCTGAAGTTGAGAACTTCCGTTTGGATCAAAACTATCCGAACCCATTCAACCCAAGTACTACAATCAGTTTCAACCTGCCAAATGCGGCGGATGTAAATCTGACTGTTTATAACATACTTGGTCAGCGTGTAGCTACTCTGTTGAATAACAAAGCTTATACATCGGGTAGTCATACAATCAGCTTTGACGCAAGTAACCTCGCTTCCGGTATTTATATCTACCGCTTAGAAGCAGGTTCGTTTACAAGTCAGAAGAGAATGACTTTAATCAAATAATTTTCTCTCTAATAAGTCTCTCGCAGGTGCTTTGATCGGCACCTGCGTATTTAAATAAATTCAATTTTTTGGCATCAACTATTTACGATATTGCTAATAAAGCAGGAGTTAGCATTGCTACTGTTTCCCGGGTTTTCAATAAGCACAGTAATGTGTCAGAGAAAACAAGGAATAAAGTTCTGGAAATTGCTGAAGAAGCCGGATATCATCCTCAGGCAAATGCTCAAGGTCTTGCAAGCAGGAAGACAAATACTCTAACAGTAGTTGTACCTGTGATATCCAATTACTTTTTCATGGAAGTGTTGAGTGGAATTCAGGACAAATTGAATGACCACAATTATGAGTTGACGATTCATAACATTAGTCCTTCTAAAGATATTTTTGAACAAGTAGAACATGTTTTAAAAAGAAGGACTTCAGAAGGTTGTTTATTTATTTCTATTCATTTGAACCCTGAAGAGTGGGTACAGCTTCAAAAGTACAATACTCCAATTGTTTTAATTGATGAATACTTTGAAGGATTTGACTCCGTAAGTGTTGACAATGAACAGGGTGCGTACAGAGCTACTAAATATTTATTTAATCAGGGCTATAAAAACATAGCAATGCTTTCAGCTTTGGAAACTTCTAAGCCCATTGAAACACGTTATAAAGGCTTTCTTAAAGCTCATCAGGAATTTGGTATCGAACTCAATAAATCACTCATCATCAGTAGCGACTCAAAATATCGTGATGGCTTTACAGAACGTGGCGGTTACGAAGCTATGATGAAAATACTTGCCCGTAAGCCTGAAGTAGATGCATGTTTTTGTGCATCTGATATTCAGGCGGTTGGGGCATTAAAGGCGATGGATGATGTTAACAAACGTATTCCGCTTATCGCTTACGACGATATTGAATTATCAGAATACATTGGATTGTCTACCATACGTCAGCCAATGAAGGATATGGGATTTTTTGCTACTCAAAATTTAATTGATCGGCTTAAAAACCCTGAGAAAGCTATTTCTCAAACTATCTACACTCCTGAATTAATCATTAGAAATTCTACAGACATTTAAATTTATGCAGAACTTTTTCTCAAAGTTTTCTCTCGGATTACTCCTAACACTTTTACTCGGCTCACAAGCCTTTGCACAAGTTGTAACTTTCGAGCCATCATTTGCTACACAGCTTGATACGTTGACCATCACTTTTGATGCCACTGAGGGAAATGGGGGATTAGAAGATTTCAGCGGTGATGTGTATTTATATACCGGTTTGATAACGGATCAAAGTAACAACGATTCTGATTGGCGGTATGTAATGCCTTCAGGAAATTCAGGATGGGAAACATATCCGGAAAGTTTAAAATTAACTTCTTTAGGAGATAATAAATGGGAGTTTGAGTACCCAAGCTCGGTAAGAGAATTTTATGGAGTAGGTGCGAATGAGACCGTTGAAAAAATCACTTTACTATTCAGAGGAACAGATGACGGAAGTGGTGCTCCTGATGCCGTAGGAAGAGCAGCCGGGGGAGCCGATATATTTCTGGAGTTGTTCAAAAATGAAGTTTCTGCTCAGTTCCTCGAACCGGGAAATGGATCGGTTCAACTGAACACGGATGAATCATTCGAAGTTGTAGGGTTAGGAAATTCACCTGCCGGAAACCTGAACTTGAGTCTCAAGTTAGATGGTAATGAAGTCGCTCAAACATCTGCTTCAGATACTGTTAGATACACATTTTCTTCTTCTACTGAAGGCAATTTCAAATTCGATTTAATTGCTGATGACGGAGCGGGAGAATCCGATTCTGTTTCGGTAAATATCATTGTAACAGATGGCGCAACACTTGCTGCCCGTCCTGATGGACTTGAGGATGGAATTACCTATGGAGAAAATGGCACTTCAGTAACATTATCATTATTTGCACCGGGTAAAAAAGATGTGTTTGTCCTTGGTGATTTTAACGACTGGCAGCCGGACTTTAACTTCCAGATGAAAAAAGATTCGCTGAAAGCGGACAGTGTTTGGTTTTGGTTAGAAATTACAGGTCTTACTGCCGGTGAAGAATACGGTTTTCAGTATGAAATCGACGGTGAACTAAGAATCGCGGATCCTTACTCAGCACTGGTACTTGACCCTTTTAACGATCAGTTTATTCCAGAAGAGGTTTTCCCAAATCTAAAGCCTTACCCAAATGGAAAAACTACAGGTTATGTGGGAGTGTTATCACCGGGACAAACTCCGTATGAATGGGAGGTAACGGATTTCCAAAAACCTGCAAAGGAGGAACTGGTTATTTATGAACTTTTAGTTCGGGATTTTCTCGCAGATCATAGTTATGCTACTTTGATTGATACACTCGACTATTTAGAGCGTTTAGGGATTAATGCCATTGAATTGATGCCGGTTAATGAATTTGACGGGAACGAAAGCTGGGGATATAACCCGAGCTTCCATCTTGCTCTGGATAAATATTATGGCTCGCCAACTATTTTTAAGCAATTTGTTGATGAAGCTCATAAACGTGGTATTGCTGTAATATTGGATGTGGTAATGAATCATGCAACAGGACTTAATCCATTGTACAGAATGTATGAAGTTGGAAGTAATCCATATTTTAATGTAGAGGCAACACATACGTTTAGTGTATTCAACGATTTTAATCATCAGTATTCAGGAACTCAGTATTACAACAAAAAGATGATCGAGCACTGGATTAATGAATATAAAGTAGATGGCTTCCGGTGGGATCTGACAAAAGGTTTTACTCAAAACTGTTCCCCAAATGATGGCGCTTGTACCAGCGCTTATCAGCAGGATCGGGTAGATCTTCTTAAAAAGTATGCAGATTTCCAGTGGGCAGCTGATCCGGATTTTTATGTGATCTTCGAACATTTAGGAACTGCTGACGAGGAAAGACAATGGGCGGATTACCGCTTCAATGAAGGCAAAGGAATTATGACCTGGGGAAATATGAATCATGCCTACAATGAAGCAACCATGGGATATATAGGAGGCTCGAACTTATATGGAGTTTTGGCTGAATCTCGTGGATTTCAGGGCAGAAGATTAATTGGTTACATGGAAAGCCACGATGAGCAGTGGTTAATGTTCAAAAATATCAGTTTTGGTAACTCATCCGGTGATTATAATGTACGTGAATTAGATACTGCACTTGAACGTCAAATGTTAGCCGGCGCATTCTTTTTTACAATGCCCGGACCAAAAATGATCTGGCAATTTGGCGAAGTTGGATACGGTTACGGTGATAATGGGGAGCAATGTTTAAATGACTCCCCTGATTGCCCTGCAAGCACTCCTGACAGGACTGCAAAAAAGCCAATCCGCTGGGATTATTGGAATACAAAAGGTACAAACAGAGTAAAGTTATACAAGACATGGAGTGCTTTAATTAACTTGAGAAAAAGCAGTCCGGCATTTACTTTTCCTGACCAAACCAATTATGCGCTTTCTAACAGGTTCAAAAGAATTGTGTTGGAGCATTCAGATACAGATGCAGTGATTGTTGGTAATTTTGATGTAGTGCAAGTCAGCGCTTCAGGAGATTTTACTCAGACCGGAACCTGGTACGATTATTTTGAAGGAACCGAATACACTGTAAACAGTACGGATCAATCTATTTCGTTGGAGCCCGGAGAATTTAAAGTTTATACAACCAAGCAGTTTGAACAACCTGACATTACGGTTTCTAACGAACCGGAGAATCTTGAAGGTCCGCAAGCTTTCAAACTATACAACAACTATCCGAACCCTTTTAACCCAACTACTCAAATTAAATATGATGTAGCTGAAGCAGGTTTAGTAAAACTTGAAGTGTTTGATATTCTGGGTAGAAAAGTTGCGGAACTTGTAAACGAAAGAAAGGCAATCGGGTCGTACACGGTGACTTTTGAAGCATCTAATTTAAGCAGCGGGATGTATTTCACAAGATTTACAGCGGGCAACTCCGTTCAGACTCAAAAAATGACTCTCCTTAAATAATTTTATATGAGAAAATCAGCAGGATTATTAGCGCTTTTAATTTTTTGGGCATGTAGCTCTTATGATGTTAAATATGGTGATGATTTAGTTGGTTTAGGCTCACCAATTACATTAGGATACGATTCAACGGTAGTAATTCTTCAGGATTATTTTATGAATCCTGAAGATGTAGACTCGGTATCCATTCCTTCAGAGCTGACGAAAAAATTAGCAGAAGATCGATCGCAACTTGTTTTGAAAGGAGATCTATCATCAAAACTTGAGACTATTTCATTTTGGATGGATGGAGTTTCTTATGATTTGCTTATTGAAAAGTCTAACAAACAGAAAGTTACTTTTACTCTACAGGATGAAGGGTACAGCTCGGTAAAAGTAAAAGGAGAGATGAATAGCTGGAATCCGAACAATACTGTTCTTGAAAAAGAAGATGACGTTTGGAAAGCTGAGATGTTGGTTAGCGAAGGCTTATATCAATACTTGTTCGTAATTGATGGTGCTGAAATGATGGATCCCAATAATTCCGAAATGGTGTCAAATGGAATGGGTGGAAATAATAATCTTTTGGTAGTTGGTGATACCGAAGCTGAAAAACCACATTTGGGAACTTATGCTTTTGATGATGAAAGAGTTTACCTGCAATCTGAAAACCCTGAGAATGTAATCGCATTTTGGGAAAATCATCAGCTTAAAACCGAATTTAAAGATGATATCATCAGGGTGTATTTGCCTGAATCTGCTGAAGATTTAAAAAGATCTCATATCCGCGCTTGGACTTTCGATGAAAATGGTATGTCAAATGATGTCCTCATTCCGCTTGAAAAGGGAAATGTATTAACCAATGCAGAGCAACTTACTCGAAAAGATATTCGATCATGGAATATGTATTTCGTGTTGATTGACCGTTTCAAAGATGGAAATCCATCGAACACACGAAAAGTGGATGATCCCGATATTCATCCTAAAGCAAATTACTATGGTGGAGATTTAGCGGGAATTACTCAGAAAATAAAAGACGGATATTTTGAAAAACTAAATGTCACAGCTCTTTGGTTATCACCGATAACTCAAAACCCGGAAGATGCCTGGGGCTTGTGGGATAAAGGTGGTGTAAAAACCAAATTTTCCGGTTATCACGGGTACTGGCCGGTTTCTTCTTCAAAAATTGACGATCGATTTGGAACACCCGAGGAATTCAGAGAACTCCTCAGCGTAGCTCATGAAAACGGAATGGCAGTTATTCTGGATTATGTGGCAAATCATGTTCATAAACTCCATCCGGTATATCAGAATAATCCGGAATGGGCTACTGATTTATATTTACCTGATGGAACCTTAAATACGGAACTTTGGGACACTCAGAGATTAACAACCTGGTTTGATACGTTTATGCCAACGCTGGATTTTTCCAAGCAGGAAGTCATCGACACTATGACTGATTCTGCACTTTACTGGATTGAGAATTACGAATTGGATGGATTCAGACATGACGCCACAAAACATATTCAGTTAGAATTCTGGAGAACGCTTACCAGAAAAATGAAAGAAGAAATTATAGTTCCGGAAAACAGACAAGTGTTTCAGGTGGGAGAGACGTATGGCAGTCGAGAGCTTGTGGCAAGTTATATCAATTCAGGAATGCTGGAAAGTCAATTCGATTTCAGCATGTATGATGCTGGTTTAAATGCTTTCGGGCAAGGTAATTCCTTTCTTGGTTTACAAAATCAGTTGCAGGAAAGCTTTAATTATTTCGGATACCATAATATGATGGGAATCATCTCCGGGAATCACGACAAAGCACGTTTCATCACCTTAACAAGTGGAGAGGTAAAATGGGATGAAGACGCAAAACTTGCAGGATGGACTCGCGAAATAGGTTCTCCACAAGCATTCGCTTACGATCGGTTAAGTATGCTTCACGCTTTTAACCTGACCATTCCCGGAATTCCTGTTACCTATATGGGCGACGAATTCGGTATGCCGGGAGCAAACGATCCTGACAACAGAAGATGGATGAGATTTGATGAAGATGATTTGAGTGAGTTAGAGCTTCGAAATCGGAATATCTATTCAAAGCTATCAGAACTCAGAACTACATCAACCGAGATAATTTTTGGTGATTTTAAATTCCATTTGGTTCAGGATGACGTAATGGCTTATTCACGTGCATACTTCGGTAAGCAGGCGATTGTTTTCTTCAACAAATCAGGAGTAAATCAGGATATCACTATTTCTGTACGAGATGACTACGACTACAGTAATCTTACCAATCATTTTGGTTACGAATTCAGTCTGGATGGAAAGGCTCTAACCGTGACTTTACCAAATAACAGTTTCGAAATTTTAACGCTTCAATAAACTAACTATGCTTAAGCGATCTTTATTAATCACATTTTTAATAGCCGGACTATTTGTTGGATGTGCTCCAAAAGAGCAGTCAACGGATAAGAAGCAAAGCGTTGTAGAACATCCGGAATGGAGTAAGAATGCAAATATTTATGAAGTGAACATCCGTCAGTATTCAGAAGAAGGTACTTTTGATGCATTCCGAAAAGATCTTCCAAGATTAAAAGAAATGGGCGTTAAGATACTTTGGTTAATGCCCATTCATCCCATTGGATTAGAAAACAGAAAGGAGACGGAAGAAAGTCTCGGTAGCTATTACTCAGTACAGGATTACAAAAAAGTAAATCCAAACTTTGGTACAGAAGAAGATTTTCGTGAATTAGTAAATGAAGCACACGAGTTGGGCTTTAAAATAATTATTGATTGGGTCGCCAATCACACTGCCTGGGATAATCCATGGACGGAAAATAAAGATTGGTATGAATTGGATGAGGACGGAAATTTTATGCCACCAAGAGGTACTGATTGGAGTGATGTAATCCAATTAGATTACACAAATGAAGATATGCGTGCTGCAATGACAGATGCCATGGTATATTGGGTTCGTGAGTTTAATATTGATGGTTACCGGTGTGATGTGGCAGGAATGGTTCCTACCGATTTTTGGGTAAATGCACACAAAGAAATGGATAAAGTGAAAGACGTATTCATGTTGGCCGAAGACGGCGAGCCGGAACTTCTTTACGAGGCTTTCGATATGAATTATGCATGGGAATATGCTCATATAATCCGTGAGATTGCAAAAGGAGAGCAAACCTTCGAAGATTTAGATTCTCTTTTCGCAAGAGATAGACGCCGCTTTCCGGATAACTCATACAGAATGTATTTCACTTCTAATCATGACGAAAATTCCTGGAATGGCACTGATCCCGAAATGTATGGCGACAATTTTGAGAACTTTGCAGTGCTCTCTGCTACAGTAAAAGGAATGCCGCTAATTTATAACGGACAGGAAAGTGATTTAGATAAACGTCTTGAATTTTTTGAGAAAGACGAAATCGAATGGAAAGATTATAAGTACGCTGATTTTTATACCATGCTTCTTGATCTGAATACGAATAACAAAGCATTGTGGAATGGAGCATTTGGCGGAGAAACGGTCAGAATTGATTCTCCGGAAGGAACATATGCCTATTCCCGGGAGAAGGGAGATCACAAAATTATGGTCGCAATTAACAATAACAGTGAATCTACTACAATTGAAATGCCCGAGTGGGGCAATGAAAATTATACTGTTTATGGAGTTATGGAAGGCACAACTGATTTGAGTTCAGTGACGCTTCCTGCGAACGAATGGATTATTATTTCTACATCAACAAACAAATAGTGGAACTTAAAAATGGCTGAACAAATGCAAACCAAACCAAGGCTGAGTTTCTGGCAAATCTGGAATATGAGTTTTGGATTCCTCGGAATTCAATTCGGTTTTGCTTTACAAAATGCAAACGTAAGTCGGATTTTTGAAACGCTCGGAGCAAATGTTGATGATATTCCAATTCTTTGGATTGCTGCTCCGCTCACAGGGCTAATCGTTCAGCCAATAATTGGTTATTTCAGTGATCGTACCTGGACCAAATTAGGCAGAAGAAGACCTTACTTTTTATTTGGAGCGATTTTCGCATCGCTTGCCTTAGTTCTTATGCCTAACTCTCCTACACTTTGGATAGCTGCGGGAATGTTGTGGATTATGGATGCATCTATAAATGTGTCTATGGAGCCATTCCGGGCATTTGTTGGAGATATGCTGCCTTCCGAACAGCGCACGAAGGGTTTTGCTATGCAGAGCTTTTTTATAGGAACAGGTGCCGTAATTGCTTCCGTTTTACCTTGGATGATGACCAATTGGTTTGGTGTAGCAAATACAGCTCCGGAAGGAGTCATTCCACCCTCAGTTAAATGGTCTTTCTATTCAGGTGCAGTAGCCTTTATGATTGCTGTAGGCTGGACGGTACTCAAAACCAAGGAATACAGTCCCGAGCAAATGGAAGCTTTTGAAGAGGCCGAAAAGGAAGAACTTGATGATCCAAATGCATTACGTGAAGTTCCGATAGAAGCCGGAGAGGGACAAAAGAAAATTAATCTTGGAGTAATTTTTATTTTGGCGGGTGCTGTTTCCACTTATCTGGCATTTAACTTTGAATGGGATAAAGAAGTATATGTAGCCACAATTGGACTTGTAGCAGTTGGATTGATTTCTATGATTGCCGGAATGCTTCAAAAATCAGGTAAAACCGAACAAGGTTTGGTTGTGGTAATGCACGATTTCATACACATGCCGAAAACCATGAAACAGCTTGCTTGGGTACAGTTCTTTTCCTGGTTCGGGCTCTTCGCAATGTGGATTTATACGACTTCCGGTGTTACAGCTCACGTTTATGGCACTACCGACACTACATCTGCACTTTATAATGAAGGTGCGGATTGGGTAGGAGTAATGTTCGGAGTTTACAACGGGGTTGCAGCATTAGTTGCTTTTGCGTTGGCACCTTTTGCGAAAATTACCAGCCGTAAAATTGTACATGGAGCTTCTCTTGTTTTAGGTGGATTGGGTCTTATTTCAATCTACTTTTTCTCAAATCCAATGCTATTAATTATTTCAATGATTGGAGTAGGTATTGCGTGGGCTTCTATTCTTTCAATGCCTTATGCGATCTTAGCGGGATCACTTCCTGCTAATAAAATGGGGTTATATATGGGAATTTTTAATTTCTTTATCGTTTTGCCTCAACTTTTAGCGGCTACCATTTTAGGGTTTATGACTCGTAGTCTTTTCGGAGGAGAATCTGTTTATGCACTAATGCTTGGTGGCGCTTTCATGATTATAGCAGCTGCCACAATGTATTTTGTGGATGATATTGACGATAAAGCTGTCACTAATTGAATCTGAGAGACAACTAAAAGTTGCCCGGGTTGCAACTTTTAGTTAAATTAGTTGCAACTAGTAGTAACGTTATGGCAAAAAAAGAGAAAGATATCGTTTGGTTTGGGATGAAATTAACTCCCGAAGAAAAGCAGAAAATTGAGCTTCTTGCTGAGAAGAAAGGTGTATCCAAAAAGGAAGCCGTGATGAATGCGGTAAACGAATCAGTAGTAGAATACAAAATTGTTGCAAAGCCGGGGTCAACCCTTGAAAAGCTTCAGGATATAGTAGGAATTGCTGATGGTCCGGGAGATCTTTCTACCAATCCAAAATACATGGAAGACTTTGGCAAAGACAGCCTTTCTTGATACGGGTCCATTAGTTTCTTTTATCGATAGAAGAGAATATCATCATACATGGATTAAATCAGTATTCTCAGAAATTGATACTTCTCTTGTTACAAATACTGCTATAATTACAGAAGCTTTTTTTCTTTTAAAGCGATCTAATAGAGGAGAAGAAGGACTCATAAAAATGATTAAGAGTGATTTTTTAACCATTCATGATATTTTTATACCTAATCAAGAGTTCATTCTGAATGCCATGGAGAAATATGGTAATATACCTTGTGCTTTCGCAGATGCATGTTTACTTGCGGCGTTTGAAAATGATAAGAATTCAGTAATAATAACTACCGATTCTGATTTCTTGATCTATCGGGATTCAAATGGAAACCCACTTAATCTCATCTCACCTTATTTAAAATGAAAATATTTTATTCCTTACTGATTGCATTAATTTATAACGGAGCTTTATTAAGTCAGGAGAAGCAAAGTATTGTCTCAGCTTTTGTTATGGATGAGAATACTATTTTAGTAACTCTTAAAGATTCAGTTAAAGAGGATCAATATTTAACTGCAGAGTTACTTTCGGAATCTGGCGATAAAGTTGAAAAAGTAATATTCAGAACATCACCCAACACATATGAAATCAAATCTCTGCAAAAATTAGATTTCACTAAAAGATATATTATCGAATCGGAAGGAGATGTTGAACCTGCCCAAGTCCACTGGAAAGCGATTGACAGATACTATACCTCTCAGGGAGAATTAGGCGCTTTGTATTCTGAAGATGGAACAGAGTTTAAACTATGGGCACCACTTGCTTCAGAAGTAACATTAAACCTGTTCAAAAAAGGGTTAGATAAAGAAGCGTACAAAAAAGTTGATTTAAACCGTCAGGAAAAAGGAGTTTGGTCTGTAATGATTTCTGAGGATTTAAGAGGTAAATTCTACTCCTATTCAGTAACTAATTACGGAGAAACAAAAGAAGTTTTAGATCCTTATGCTAAGTCATTGGCAATTACTACCAAGGAGACTTTTTTTAAACCCAGAGGAGCAATAGTTGACCCTGCGTCAATCGGACCAAAGTTAGATTTTGCAAACATAGATGGATTTAATAAAAGAGAAGATGCCATTATCTGGGAAATTCACGTTCGTGATTTTACAGTTGATCCCGACATAAATACAGAAGCTCAATTTGGTACGTTTCCGGCATTTTCAGAGCGTCTTGATTACATCAAAAACCTTGGAGTTACTCATATTCAGTTGCTTCCGGTTTTGAGTTACACCTATTCTGATGAGACAATAAATGATCAGCGGGATATGGAATACCGCCTTGGTGGAAATTACAATTGGGGGTATGGACCAGATAATTATTTTTCTGTCGATGGAATGTATTCGGAGAACCCGGAAGACCCCGAACTCAGAATTAAAGAACTGAAGGAACTTGTTGCAGCTATTCACGAAAAAGGAATGGGCGTTACTTTAGATGTTGTGTACAACCATACCGCTGCTTTGCATTTCCTGGAAGATATTGTTCCGGGTTACTATCATTTCATGACTTCAACCGGCGAACCAAAAATTAGTTATGGAGGTGGAAGGCCCGGTTCTACTCATGCAATGACCAGAAAGCTGATTGTCGATTCTATTGTGTACTGGACCAAAGAGTTCAAAGTAGATGGATTTCGATATGATTTGATGGGAGATTTAGACGGAGAAACTATTCAGGTTGCTTATGATGAAACGAAGAAGATAAATCCACAGCTGTTGAAAGTGGGTGAGTGTTGGCGAACTTTTGCCGGGGATGATGGAGAAGAAGTAGTACCTGCCGATCAGGATTGGATGGACAGAACCAACAGCGTTTCCTGTTTTTCTGATGAGATGAGAAATGAAATTAAATCCGGTTATGGCTCGGAAGGAGAGAAAAGGTTTATAACGGGCGGTCCCAGAAATATTCAAACTATTTACAACAACGTGATTGCTAAACCAAGCAACACGTCCGAAGACGATCCCGGAGATATTCTTCAATACATCGCGGCACACGACAACCTGACTTTACATGATGTTATTGCTTATACCATTAAAAAAGATCCGGCTGAACATCAGGAAGAAATTCATAAAAGAATTCGATTGGGAAATACAATAATTCTTACTTCTCAGGGAGTGTCTTTCATCCATGCGGGACAGGAATATGGGCGTACAAAGCAATGGTTTGGAGAAACTCCACCTGAAAGAGAATCAGTAAAGGCTGAAGGATTCGAACATCCATATTTTGTAGAAAACTCATACGATGCCTCAGACGCAGTGAATATGTTTGACTGGGATAAAGTGACCGGGGAGGGTGTGCATCAGGAAACTATGGAGTATACAAGAGGATTAATTGAGTTAAGGAAATCTACAGATGCCTTTCGTTTAGGAACAGAAGAATTGGTTTCAGAAAATGTTTCAAGAATAGAAAGCGAAGATATCGAAGAGAGAGATTTGGTGTTATTCTTTAAGGTCTCATCGACTAAAGGAGAAGATTACTACATTTTGATTAATGCTGACGATGTACAAAGAAATATTAGCCTTGATACGGATCTTACATCCGGAACTGTTTTAGTAGATTCAGATGAGGCTGGAGCAGAAGTCGTAAGTGAAGTTTCCGGAATTAAGATATCAGCTAATTCACTTACAATTGATCCTCTTACAGCTGTTGTGATTAGAAAGTGAATTTATGAATTCAAAATCCATGATTTTATTATCGGTCTGACGGCTTAAAGTCCGTCTGAACGATATTTTAAATTTCATCAATCAGACGAGCAATCCGTCAGATGGATTAGGCAAATATTTTCTTAATTTTAGATATGAAATTAGATAACAAATGGTTCCCGGCATTCATGGTTGTAGTTGCAGTTCTCACAGCACTTGCCATAGTATTTTCATCTCTTTCGCATAAAGAAGCTCAAAAAGAACGTTTTATCGAAGCTGTTTCAGAAAGTGATTCATTGCTCATAAAACCACTCAGATTGTTACAAGAAACCGATTCTGTTTCGATTTCTGAGTTTAAAGGAAATAATATGGTACTTGTATTTCAGGCATCATGGTCAGAAAAATCATCACTACTTTTAGATGAAATATTAGCTTTGAAAGATGAAACAGATTCACTGAAAGTAATTTCAGCTTTAGTGATGGATGCCGAAGAGACCATAGATTTTTCGAAACTGAACTCCGCTTTTATTTATGTGGATGGAGCTTCACTTTTTAATGAATTGAAAGTACCCGGAATTCCATCTTATGTTCTTTTTGACCGGGAAGGCAATTTCAAATATGCCCATGTCGGATATCAGGAAAATGCGGGGTATGGAGTGCTAAGAGAAAAGATCAATGAATGAACAATTCATTCACTTAAACGGCAGGATTATCCCGGAACCGGAAGCACAATTACCGGCTATTTCCAGAGGGATAGCTTACGGAGATGGATGTTTTACTACACTTCGTTCATATGAGAGTAAATTTCTTCATTTTGACGATCATATCGATCGTTTAAAATCCGGAGCTGATTACCTGAAATTGAATTCAGATTTTTCAAAAGTTGACTTCAGGCAAGCTGTATTAAAGTTGCTTGAAGCAAATTCTCTTTCAGACAAACAAGCAAAAGTTCGTATTCAGTTAACAAGAAAAGGAGGTGGAGGATTTTCTGAACTTTCTTCAGAGTTTCATCAAATCATTACCGTTTCGGAAGCTGATGGAAAAGTAAATCCCGTCAGATTGACGACAGCGGATACTAAGTCAATTCCATCAAAATCACTATCCAGAACGGTTAAGCTGAGCAATTCCATCAATTATATAAAAGCAGCTCAAGAAGCTCGCGATAAAGGTTTTGACGATGGCTTAATGACAACGATATCCGGAAGTATTTCCGAAACCTCGATCTCAAACATTTTCTGGATAAGGAATAACCAAGTGTACACTCCTTCAATAGAATGTGATTTGCTCCCCGGAGTAATGCGAAAAATAGTATTCCGTCTGATTGATGATATTTCTTCACTCGAATTAGTTGAAGGTAAGTTTAGTACGGAAGAACTGATTTTATCTGATGCAGCTTTTTGCACCAATGCGTTTCGGGAAATCTATCCTGTTCAATCTTTTGAGAATAAAGAATTCAATCTTGATCATCCGACCGTCAAATTAGTTGAACAGAAACTTGAAGAGTATAAACAAGAGCATCTGAATTGATGAGTAGTTTTCATCAAATAGAAGATGTCTGGAAGTATCTCAATAAGATTCCAAAGTTTCAGGATAAGGGAAGCGATGCTTCAAATTTCGAATTGGAAAATATTTCAGAATTCTGTGGATCTATTAGAAATCCTCAGAATAATTTTCCTTCCATTCATGTAGCTGGAACCAACGGTAAAGGAACCACCTGTCATTTGTTTGAAGAAGTTTATCGAAACGGTGGTTACAAAACAGGATTGTTTACTTCGCCACATTTACTGAGTTATAATGAACGATTTCGAATCAATGGGGAAGAGATAAATGACGAAACACTCCTTCTCTTTTTTCAGAAGTATGAAGAATTGCTTGAACAGATTCCACTCACTTATTTCGAAATTAGCACAGCTTTGGCTTTTTGGTTATTCGCACATAAAAATGTGGATTTAGCGATTATTGAAACCGGTTTGGGAGGGCGATTGGATTCGACCAACATAATAAATCCCGAACTTTCGGTGATCACAAGTATTGGTTTTGATCATGCTGATGTGCTCGGGAATACCTTAGAGCAAATTGCTTCAGAGAAAGCCGGAATCATAAAAAATCAGACTCCGGTTGTGCTTGGAAACATTCAGGAGGAATTAATTCCTGTTTTTGAGAAAAAAGCGTCGGAAATAAATGATGAATTATATAAAAGCACGGAACTAAACCCTCTTTGGGAAAATGGAAGAGTTTCGTTTAACAACGACTTTTCTTTTGATTTTGATTTGTTGGAATCCATAAATAAATGGAATTTCGCTTCTGTATTTCAGGGTGTAAAAGTCCTTCAGAAGAAGTTTCCGGTTTCTCAAGAAATATTAGAAGCAACTTTCAGCAAGTTTAAAGGGGCTCCCGCAAGATTTGAAAAATTAGTGGAGGATAAAGACTGGTTTTTTAGTGGCGCTCACAACCGACAGGCATTGGAATCTACAGCTGAAACGATAGCCAAAATCAGCAATGGCAGAGAACCTGTTCTAATTCTCTCCATAATGAAAGATAAGCTAAATCAGGAAGTTGCCGAATTGGTGAATCCATTCAATAAGCTATATTATGCAGAAACAGAAGGGGAGAGAGCTGCTGATTTTGATTCCGTAAAAGAATATTTACCTGAAGCTGAAATAATCACCGAAAACAATCATAAAAACATTATGAAGGAATTTGAAACTTCATTAGTTATTTTTACAGGAAGTTTTTACTTTTACAGCACAGTGAAGCGATGGGTTTCCTGAAAACAGTCCCATCAATCTTTCCTTACCTGATTGAGCGTTGTTTTGATTATCCGAATTTGATAATGCCTCGCTCACCCCAAACTCAGTAAGAAAACAGTATTTATACAATAATATCTATAGTTTTTTATGTCAGATAATCAGACCGTAAATCTAACGGCTGGGGAACTGGAGTCCTTAGAGAAAAAGAAATTGCCGGAACTTAAAATTTTAGCCAAGATGATTGGTGTGAAACGAGTTACCGGAATCAAAAAACAAGAATTGATAGAAAAAATACGGGAAGTTTCCGATTCCAAGCCGAAAGGAATTACCGTAAAACTCCGTCCGAAAAGCGAACGTCCTCCAATTCCGAAAGAGATTATTTCAGATAAACCTGAGAAGAAAGAAAAAGAGGAGGAAGCAAAGGATAGCTCAGATTCTGATAAGAAAGAGAACAGAAAGGAAGAAGGAAAGAACGGATCGACCCGAAAAGACGAAGAATTAGTGAGCTATGGCGGTGATTCTCATATTGTCTCTTACAAAAAAGAAGACGAGAAGAAAGAAGAAAAGCCAAAGAGAAAACATAACAATCGTAAGAAGAATACACAGAAGCAAGAGCACGATCTGCTGCCTATTTCTGAGGCTGAAACTTTACAGGAGCGACTTGATGAAATTGAGCCGCAGCTCGGACCATATTTGATCAATGAAGGTACTTTGGAAATTTTACCGGATGGCTATGGATTTCTACGCTCTGTGAATTATAACTACAAAGCCAGCCCTGATGACATCTATGTTTCGCCCTCACAGGTTAAGAGATTTCGTTTAAAGAGCGGCGACTGTGTAATTGGTATTATCCGTCCACCAAAGGTGGGAGAGCGTTATTTCGCACTTTTAAGAGTGGAAGGGGTAAACGGCAGAATTCCTACGGATATGGATAATCGTCAGGAGTTTGATGATATGCTTCCAATTCATCCGGATGAGCGTTATGTGATGGAGTTTGAAGCGAGCAACTATTCCACACGATTTATTGATTTATTTGCTCCACTGGGTAAAGGTCAGCGAGGATTAATTGTTGCTCAGCCAAAAACCGGTAAGACAACCATTCTTCGTGGAATTGCCAATGCGGTGGCCACCAATCACCCGAAGGCTAAGATTTTAATTTTGCTGATCGATGAGCGTCCGGAAGAAGTAACCGAAATGGAGCGTACGGTAAAAGGCGCTGAAGTGGTTGCTTCTACTTTTGATGAACGTCCTGAAAATCACATTGATCTGGCGGAGCTTACTTTCCAAAAGGCCAAGCGATTGGTGGAAAGTGGACATGATGTAATTCTACTATTGGATTCCATTACCCGACTTGCCCGCGCATACAATATCAAAGGCGGAAATAAAGGTCGCACAATGACCGGTGGTATTGATTCCGAAGCACTTAAAAAACCACGACAGCTATTCAGTTCAGCTCGAAATATTGAAAATGGTGGTTCACTCACCATTCTTGCAACAGCATTGGTTGATACCGGCTCACGAATGGACGATGTGATCTTTGAGGAATTCAAAGGAACAGGTAATATGGAGATTGTTCTAGACCGACGAATTTCTGATCGCAGACTTTATCCTGCTATTGATGTATTCCGAAGTGGAACCCGTCGTGAAGAGTTATTGGTATCTGAAGAAGAGAGAGAGAAGGTTGTTCTGCTTCGCCGTTATATGACGCAAATGAATGCTTTTGAAGCGATGGAATTCCTACTAAAACAAATCAAAGGCACCAAAACCAACGAAGAGTTTTTGATTTCTATGAATAAGTAGGAGAATAAATTTCTTCTTTTCATTTGGATTAGGTCATTCCGAATTTATTTCGGGTCTTAAGAAATACGCACATTTTATGAAGCGGAGCTTCCATTAGGCATTCCCAAGCAGGAGCTTGGAAACGAGGTTAAGCTCCGGTGTTTTTGAGCTGAAATATTTCTTTAACGAAGCGATGGAAACCGAAAGCGGAGAAGAGGTTTCTAATCGCGAGGTTAAAAATGCTCTTCAGGATATCATCGATAATGAAGACAAAAGAAATCCGCTCAGTGATCAGAACCTGGCGGAAAAGCTAAATGAAAAAGGGTATAAAGAAGCAAGACGAACTGTTAGTAAATACAGAGAGCAGCTAAATGAGCCGGTTGCAAGGTTAAGGAAGCAGATTGTTTGATCGATCAGCGCAATGAATTATTTGAAAAAATTACTTGCTCAAAAAATTTAAAAGCATGTATATTCTCGGGCTTTTTTAAACCCTCTATAGTTATAAAACATGCGTTCATTTTTCCCACTTTTGCTGATATTTGTTGTTATTTCATCAACTAATATTTTCTCACAAAACAGCGATTCTACAAATGCTAAATTTTTACTGGATTTAGGCCTTCATTATGGTGGTGATGATATAGCTACTATTCAATTTCAAAATGGTGATGAGCAGGAAATGCTGGCCGGACAGGGCTTAACTCTCGCCATTGGGGGAGAATTCAGAATTCCGGATTTCAAATATGCTATTTTTAGAACTACAATTGGCCTAAAGTATAGCACAACTGCCGCTGATAATGCTAATATTATGTTTCTAAGATATCCTTTGAACTTAATGGCATTTGCAATTCCTGTTGATGATTTCAGAATCGGTCTTGGAGCGACTTCTCACCTTGGAGCAGTTCTTAAGGGAGATGGTTTTTTTGAGGACGTTGAATACGAAAGCTCGTTTGGACCTCGCATCGAGCTTGGATATAAGTGGGTTTCCTTAACTTATACCAATATTACTTTTACCGATGAGTTTGGTCAGGATTATGATGGCAGTTCTTTTGGAGTGAATTTCTCAGTTACGTTTCCCCAGTAGCTTAGAAATAATATTTAATCAGTAAAGAGTTAGTTTACTGACTCTTGATTTGGTGTTTTATGATCGTTGATGAAATTTTTAAACAGAGACCACCAACTCCAACACATTCCACCAGCCATTGAAATAAATCAGGAGTATGACCAAGCCAAAACTTACAATGGTGTGCAAACCGATAGTTTTTAAAAGATAAGAGTTTCGTTTCAATCCTAACTTTTTGGAGGCATTCAATGCCGTGATATTGAAGCTGGAAAACCAAATCAACACATAAATTACTGCGAGTATTGAAATAGCTACAGGTCCAAAACCGGCGAAGTATAGTACAACAATAATGGTTCCGATTACGAAGTCAAGATGGAAAATCCAGGTAAACAGATTAAGCACCTGATTGAAATGGCTTAAGTTCGCATTTGGTAGATAAATCCAGATCAGGGCAATAAGCTCGACTATAAAAATTAAAACCGAACTGAGGACAAACAACGAAAAATTGTTTTGCCCTAAAATTCCGAGATAAGGCAAATGATGATAGAGAGCATCTAATCCGATATCAGAAATATAAACTTTGGACAGAATATAAATGATCAACCCGCCAAATAAGGCATGTTGAAATAACAAAAATAAGGCGCTCGCAGCCGATCGCTCTCTGTAGCTTAGAATATCGTCCACGAAAAAACGATGAGCCGTAAAATAACGAGGGATTAATTCATAATAGCCCGGGTTGAGTTTAATATTTACAACCAGACTAATCCAAAGTGCTATTAAGACAAGAATACTCCAGTGAATTAGTGGAACATCACTTGATGCTTTCGGCAGTGCAATGGACGAAAAGTTGAGTGAGTTTTCTTTTAGCAGCCGATCAATCTCAGCATTGTTTTCAATCAAAGATTGGAAAGCCTCAAAGTCAAGAATGTGTAATGATCGTTCAGTCGCTAAACAATTTTTAAGTTTTGCCAATGATGAAGGTTCATCTCCGGACCCAACATCACAATAATACCCTGTAACATTGTTTCGGGAATTCACCAATGAATCCGCCTGACGGAAATAAACCTGATTTGAATTCTGAAAGAATGATTTATCAGTTAAGCTATGCTCTGCAACAACAATCCCTCGGAAAGCATTGGTAGTGTCAAAAGCAGAGGTAAAATTTGAAATATCCTGACTGATATTCTCTTTCTGTACCTCAAATTCCGGTTCAGTCAGATATTTTCGATCTAAAGTGAGAATAAATGAAAGCCCCGAACTTATCAGAGATTGTTGAACAGAGTTCTCAAAATCTCCTTTCAGAATTACCGTGGAGATATTTCGATCATTTAAATACTGAAGCTGATTTTCAAGGGAAGTAGTGTTTGCAGAGCCATCAATCTCAATAGCTATATTTTGTTGAGCAAATACACCGGAAACAGTAAAAAGGGCAAAAACCAATATCAGAAGAAAAGAAATATGTGACTTTTGCCTTAACACTCAGGCTTCTACAGTTACGTTTTCTCCAAAAAACTCGGTAATGCTGCTTTTTCTGATCGGCTTGGCAATCAAAGTGGCAGAGGTACAGTCGGTAACTTCAACTTCCACATAATCGCCCGGCTCAAAATCTTTGCGATCAAACACGCAGATCTTGTTGGTGTCGGTACGTCCGCTTAGTTGCTCTTCAGATTTCTTACTTTCCCCTTCAACCAAAACCAAATGACGTTTTCCAAGCTCATCCAGATTACGTTCTGCCTGAATAGCCATTTGCTGCTCAATGATTTCAGATAAACGGCGCTTTTTGGTTTTTTCAGGAACATCATCCTCAAACTTTCGATGGGCCAGTGTTCTTTCACGTTCTGAATAAGCAAACATGTATGCAAGATCATAGCCAACCTCTTTCATTAATGAAAGCGTTTGCTGATGTTCTTCTTCAGTTTCGTGACAGAATCCGGCAATTATATCCGTTGAAAAAGAAACACCCGGAATAATTTCTCTCATCTGATCAATCAGATTCAAATATTGCTCTCGGGTGTAAGGACGACGCATTCTTTCCAGCATAGAATCACTACCTGCCTGAGCCGGAATATGAATGTAATTACACAAGTTTGGTTGTTCAGCGATGATATGCAGCAACTCAACCGGAAAATCTTTCGGATGAGGAGAAGAGAACCGGAAACGGATCTCAGGATTTACCTGACTGCACTCATACATAAGCTTGGCAAAAGTATTTTCTCCATCTTTGTAAGAATTCACATTTTGCCCGAGAAGTGTAATTTCTTTATAGCCTTCATCACTAAGTTGACGAACTTCACGTAAAATACTTTCCATCGGACGACTACGCTCACGTCCGCGGGTAAATGGAACCACACAGAATGAGCACATATTATCACATCCTCGCATAATGGATACAAAAGCGGAGATTCCGTTTCCAACTGTTCGTACCGGAGCGATATCTGCATATGTTTCTTCAAGAGAAAGCAATACGTTTACCGCTTTTCGTCCGTCTTCAACTTCCTGAAGTAAACGTGGAATATCACGATAGGCATCGGGACCAACCACAATATCAACCAGATGCTCCTGCTCGATAATCCGGTCTTTGATACGCTCAGCCATGCAGCCAAGCACACCAACGGTAAGATCTTTGTTGGTTTTTTTGATACTGCGAAGTTCTTTTAATCGATTCCAGACTTTAGTTTCCGCATTCTCACGAATAGAACAGGTATTTACTAAAACCACATCGGCGCTGTCAGGATCCTGAGCAGGCTCCATTCCATCTTCAATCAGAATAGAATTCACGATTTCAGAATCCGCAAAGTTCATCTGGCAACCGTAGGTTTCGATAAAAAATTTCTTGTTTTCCACTGTTTTAATACTCAATTCAATCTAAAATTCTAATTTGGCCAGATAGAGGGATTATTTCTCCAGCTGGATAATAAATCCAGATCCTCACCTGTAACAATGCCTTTTTCAACAGCTACATTAATCAGCGTTTTGTAATCGGTAAGGCTGTACACCGGCACTTCTATTTCTTCAAAGCGTTTTTCGGCTTTTTCAAATCCGTAGGTAAAGATAGAAATTACTGCATCTACTTCTGCTCCTACAAATTGAAGTGCTTCCAAAACGGAAATCGCCGATCCACCTGTTGAAATCAGATCTTCAATAACAACTGTGTGCTGACCTTTATCCACACCGCCCTCAATCTGATTTCCCATTCCATGAGCCTTTGCTTTGGCTCGAACATACGCCATTGGTTTGTCCATGGCTTCAGCAACCCAGGCTGCATGAGGAATTCCGGCAGTAGCAGTCCCGGTAATTACTTCAGTCTGAGAAAATTCATTCTGAATAAAAGTGGTGAACTGCTGAGCAATTTTCTTTCTGATTTGAGGAAAACGCATAGTTAGTCGGTTATCGCAATAAATAGGCGAATTCCATCCGGAAGACCACGTAAACGGATCGTTAGGTCTTAAAATAACGGCATTAATATCTAATAAATCTGATGCCAACTCTCGTGCAAATGAGTCGTCGATGATCATAATAGTCTGTATTCTTTTTCTTTTCTTGTCTGTGTGACGAGTGAGAGCGTTGCTTTGTTCTACAACCCGACAAAAATAAGAGTTTTTAGGCAGATAAGCGCATACAATCCTGCAAGTAAGTCATCAGTTAAAATACCGACCCAACCATGCCTTTTTTGGAGAGATTTGATGCCTAATGGCTTTAAAATGTCGAAAATGCGAAATAGCAAAAAACCGATTCCAAGAATCAACAAATTGTTAAGAAAATCTCCGGTAAAGGAAATGCTTGTAAATGCGAGCGCTTGACCTGCCCATTCATCCATCACCAACTTGCCCGGATCTTCACCCCATTCCTGTTCGCAGGTTTCACTCACATAATAAGTGAGCAAGGCACACAGAAAACAAAAAACCGGAATGGCGTAAGGAAATCCATCTCTGATTAGAAAATAAATAGGAAAAAGAGCCAGTAAACTTCCCCATGTTCCGGGTGCAAAAGGAAGGTGACCCGAACCCATTCCGGAACCGATAAAAAGTTTTAATCCTTTCATTTCGAGTCGGATTGCGAAAAAAGATTTTTATTGGTAAAAAGGTATTCGATTGCGGAATAAACAGTTATGAAGGTGACGAACATCATTAGCCAGAACATGACCCCGGTGTTAAGAATGAATTCAGCCCAGCTTGCAATAAGATTTCCGGTTCCTTCAAAAACACCAATCAATAAAGCCAGATACAAGAACACCAACTGAATGGTAGTTTTTGTTTTTGCGAGCTTACGCGTAGCCATTTTTATTTTTTTATGATTGGTATAAACCCGCAATCCGGTCATAAAAACATCTCTGATAATAATTACAATAACAGCCCACCAGGGAAATTGGGAGGGATCAATAAACGGAAGTACGATAAAAGCACAGAAAGTGAGCACTTTATCGGCAAGCGGATCAATAAAAACTCCAAAACTTGATTCCAGCTTATATTTGCGAGCGTAATGCCCGTCAAAATAGTCGGTGATGGCAGCAATAGTGAAAATAAGTATGCTCAGTAATCCTAAAATCAGCCCGCCTTCCAGATACAGATATAGAAATATCGGCGCAAGAATAATGCGAATTGAGCTTAGAATGTTTGGGATATACTTCATCAACCGAAGATAGGAAATTGAATTGAGATAATAATATGAAAACTGGCTTTTGGGTCGTGGAATTAAGAATTTTGTAGCATGACGGTAAAAATTATCTCAATTGGCAACGAATTATTGATCGGCGACACGGTGAACACCAATGCAACCTGGATGGGAGATTTCATGACGGGAATAGGTTTTGATGTGACTGAGATCATAACCATTTCCGATACAGCCGAAGCAATTACTAACACATTGTCACGTACAATTAAAGAAGCTAATGTAGTTTTATGTACCGGCGGTCTGGGGCCAACACATGATGATATCACCAAGAAAACCATTGCAGAGCTTTTTGGCGTTGGGATGAGATTGGATGAACAGGTTCTCAACTACATCAAGAAGTTGTTCGATAAAAGGAATATTCCTTTTTCGAAATCCAACCATGCACAGGCTGAGGTTCCTGAAAATTGCGAGGTATTGTTTAACAAAATGGGAACGGCTCCCGGAATGTGGTTTGATCTGGAAGGAAGTTATTTGGCAAGCATGCCAGGTGTGCCTTACGAAATGAAATATCTCATGAAAAATCATGTCGCTGAAAAACTCCGTGAAGTTTTTGGAGACGTTGGTTTTCTGCATTCAAGATATATACAAACAGCCGGAGTGGGAGAAAGCACACTCAGTGATGACATTTTGGGTGATTTATCAGAATACCTGAAAAATGGTGTAGAGATGGCTTTTCTGCCCAAACCCGGTGGAGTAACTTTAAGATTGAAAGGGCAGGGAGATACTGAGGAAGAAGCAAAGAGCTCAGTTCAGGATTTGGCAGATGCTATTTATACTAAAGCCGGCGATTATATTTTCGGGGAAGGCAAACACTTCACACTTTCTGAAGCCGTGGGGAATATTCTTAAAGATCAGAGCAAAACAATTGCCACAGCTGAAAGTTGTACAGGAGGGATGATTGCAAACGAGTTGACAAATATCGCGGGCAGCAGTACTTACGTTTTGGGAGGTGTTGTAAGTTATGCAAACGAAGTGAAAATCCATCAATTGGGAGTGTCTGAAAAGGATTTAGATGAATTTGGGGCAGTTAGTAAAGAGGTTGCTTTGCAAATGGCAAAAGGAGTGGCGGAGAAACTGAATACCGATATCGGAATCTCAACAACAGGAATTGCCGGTCCGGGTGGAGGAACAGAAGATAAACCTGTGGGAACAGTTTGGATAGGATTTTGGAGTGAAAAATATCACTTTGCCATCAAAGCTTTGTTCACTAAAGATCGTTTATTAAATAAAGAGCGAAGTATGCGAACGGCGCTGGAAATGACTCGCCGGACTCTTTCCGGAATTAAGGAAATGCCGTACAATCTGGAGAAACACTTTTCTTGAAAAAACTTCTTCTCATATTATGTTTTTTGTTGGCTTCGGGTGCTGTTGCTCAAGCTCAGGTTTCAGACTCTACTTCGGTGGATTCAGTAATTGTTGAGCCTCCTTTAGACAGTGTTTCGGTAAAAGCAGATACTTTAGTTCAGGAGGAAGAACCAACAATCAAAAGAATCAATCCATGGAAAAACCGAATTCCGAACGCTTCTTATAAAATCACCAATGACAGTTTACTGAGGTGGAATATTTATCCGAATTGGGGAGATTTTTACGCTTATCGGCACGATGCAATTTCATTCAGGCAAGGCACCATTGGGCGTACAGATGCTTATTTGGTGAACGGATACGATCCCTATGAACAGAATATTTTTTTAGATGATATCTCGCTGAAAAACCCCATAACCGGATTGACTAATTACAATTATGTTCCTCATCATAAAATAGGATCGGTTTACGAACAATATGGTTCCCGGCTTATTTCGAATATCAATATTCGGGACTACTACATTACAGAGCCAATTAGTTATCTGAATTTTGATGAAGCCTCCAATAACTACAGGAATTTAGAATTTTTTGTATCACAGAATACATCTCCAGGTACAAATATTGAGCTTTCTTACTGGGATCGTCGAGGTGGAGGTTTTTATCCGAACAGTGAAGTGCAGGGAAGCCAGATTATGGGAAGAATTTATCATCACCTTAATGAAAAGTACAAGCTCGAAGGACTCATTTTAAGAAACGATTTTAACAACGATGAGTCCGGTGGTTATGTAGTTAATGATCCTCTTGCATTTAGCTTCGGCGAGTTCACCTCTCAACCACGAAGTAGTTCAGGTGCTTCTGAAATCCTGAGAAATGATATGAAGGTTGGGATTTATGAAAGAAGCGATACAAACTCTGTTGAATCAGGAGGTCTGTTTTTTACCAGAACCAAAAATGACCGATTGGTTCGTATCAATGCGGATACCTTGAGTTGGGAATTGATCGACTACGGAGCCACAATGTTCAAAAGTGCGAACATTGGGGATTTAATTCTAACCGGAGAGGCCAGGGGGAATTATTATAACCGTAAATCCGGATCTACCATATCAGAAGAAAACTGGATCACCTCAGAAATAAAAGTATCTGCTTCATATTCATTAGCAGAGTCCATTTCATTCTTTGGTAATTCCGGCTTCTCTTTCAGAAATACAGGACATAATTCCACTACTTTTGGTGGAAGATTACTAATCGGAAAAAAGTCAGGAAGTAACATTTCAGCCGGAGTGACTTTATCCGGCAGGATGCCGACCATCCAGAGTTTATACTGGCAATCAAAAAATTTTACCGGAAATACTTCTCTGAAAAATGAAGACATATTTTCCATACACTCCGCCTTCAGCATTCCTTTCGGAGCCTGGGAAATAGGAGGGAGCGCCCGATATAAATCCACTTCCGATAAAATAGTATTTAACACAGACAGTACATTTTCAAATGCTGCAAAACAGGATGTATTATTTTCCTCAGGATTTTTGAAGTTTGAAAACGATAACTGGGAAATCGAGAATTCCGTGGCTTTTGAATCCGAACTTGCTCAGGATTTTCAACCCAATGAAATTCCCTACAATACCGTCGATACCAAATTATGGATACGGAATTCCCTGTTCTATAAAACCTACGCTTTTAGCAGAGCCACTTTTTTGAAAATGGGATTGAGAGCTTTAACCTCGCCTCTGAGCTATGAAAGCCGCTTTTATAACGCTGAGCTTGGGTATTGGCAAAATAATTCTTTGAGTTTTGATGGAAGCAGACAGGAATTTATTCCTGCATTTTTTCGCTTAGATGCGGAACTTTCTGCTCGTGTAAGGGCAATAATGGTTGTAATACGTTGGGAAAATGCACTTGACGGTTTTGGTCAGGCAGGCTACTTTGAGGCGTCATCATATCCGATGCCACCCCGAAGATTAATTGTTGGAATCAGAGCTCAATTCAGAAATTAACATGAGTTTAAAATACGTTATAAAAGAAGGCACTGCAGGATTCAAGCGAGCAAAACTTGCGGTTACAACCTCTATATTCTCCCTTTTTATCGCCGTGCTGTTGTTAGGCATTCTAAGCAGAGTGTCATACAATATTTATACTCAGGCAATGAGTTTAAAGGAAATACGGATCGAAGTGTTCCTTTTTGATATGGACGATCGTTCAACACAGGAAGTTCGGGAGCAAATTGAAGGGGAAGAGCTGGTGACGAATATAACTTACATCTCAAAGGATAGTGCTTCCACAATTGCAGCACAGGAATTTGGAGCAGGTGCTACGGAGCTTATCGAATTGGATTTCTTGCCGGCATCTTTTCAGGTAGATGTGAACACAGATTCAGGTCCAGAGTTGGTTGAAAGCCTGGCTTCCCGAATCCAAAATATTCGTGGAGTGGATGAAGTAGAATATAATCGTGCGCTGTTGAGAGCTTTGGAGTCAAACCTGAATATTTTCAGTCTGGTTGGAGTGGGTTTGGGAATTTTGATTTTGCTTGCCGCAGTAGTATTGGTGTACAACACCATTCGTTTGACCATCTACGCCAAAAAGGATTTAATAAGAGCAATGAAATTGGTTGGAGCCACCAATGGATTTATCCGAAGTCCGTTTATAGTCGAGGGAATTATTCAGGGAGTTATCGCAGGTGGATTAGCCGTATTAAGTGTTTTTGCCATTTTTGAGTTTATCATTCCGGTGTATGTTCCGGATATTGGAATTATATCATGGCCGTTTGGCAGATGGTACTTTTTGGTTGGCGCAATGCTTGGACTTGCTATTCTGATGGGCTGGTGGGGAAGTCGACTCGCCTCAAGAAAGTATATCGCAGAGACTTATATTTCGGGGAATTAGTTATTAGTTGATTAGTAAATAAGTAGATATAGGAATGAAATTATTGCGCCAAATTTAAGTTTTCCCAGTTAATTTCGTCGACAATTTCGAATCCTTTAGTCTTCTTAAAATTCATATTGTGAACAAAGTTTTCCAGAGAATCGGATGGGTCGATAAATTCAAGGTTTAATGACTCTAATGTTGTTCTAGGAATTGCTACGCTTAAAATAATTTGTTCTTCAATGTGACCAGTAGAGGTATTTAATAGATCATCAACTGCATTAATAACCAAACCTTTGAGAGGAAGAAGAGCAAAGATTTCGTTGGCAATTCTCAAAA
Source organism: Balneola sp. (assembly GCA_965267565.1). GTDB lineage: Bacteria > Bacteroidota > Rhodothermia > Balneolales > Balneolaceae > Balneola. The sequence continues at coordinate 582,849 of OZ254085.1, read as the reverse complement.
CTACTCCACAAACATAATCTTGATAAATTTCAAAAAATTCGCCTTTGGGCATGTTTTTTAAAGATAATTTCCCACTCTTTAAAACACTCTTTTTCTGTTTAGGCACTAAATCACTGCTATGAACATTAACTTTTACAAGTAATGGTTGAGATTCTTTGAACGTAAATTCGATTTCACTACCTAAATCTGAAATTTCCTGAAACGGATTCAATTGATTTAATACTTTAGAGAATGATTCAAAATCATTATTGGAAATTCTTTCTGCCAAATCCTTTTCAATCTGCCAGTTTTCTAAAGCAGTTTCATATTTTTTAACCCGAACTTTATGCTGTTTCTTATCTTTAGCTCTTGCTTTCTCTAGATAGCTGTTAAGTTCTTTTCTTTTTTTCATTTCTCTTTTAAAAACCTTGTCAAAAAAAGAGGGTTTATAATTACTAATTATTTGTTGAGTTTTTTCTTCATTAGCATTAGAAAATTGAGGCTCTTTTGGTTTCTCTCTCAAACTGATTTCATTCCAATCGAGTTTTGCAGGATTATGAGTATGAATGGAAGTTATTCTATCAATATAGTTTTCAAATTCTTCAACTTCGAATTTAGCTTGTTCAATTGCAGCCATTTTTTCGAAATGTTTTCTGCTTTTTTCAAGTTCCCTTTGCCTTCTCTTCGACTCTCTTTCTGCAGCTCTGTTTGCAGCATTAATTGCTCTAATTGTACCTTTAATACCCATAAGTAAAATTGAATTCATTAGTTGGAAATAAAGTAATTTCTTTTTTCAATAATAAAAATTGAAATAATTACTTATCCACCTATCAACTAATAACTAAAAACTAAGCTTCCGCTTTCTCTTTCTTTTTTTCTTCTTCTTTAATACGTGCTTCACAGTTTTCGACATCTTTGCAGGTTCCATAGAAATGCAGAGAATGAGAATCGATATCCATTCCGTGAATTTTCCCGATCAGTTCCTGAATCTCTCCAATTCGGGGATCACAAAATTCTAAAACATGTCCGCATTTGTTGCAGATGATGTGATCATGTTGTTGATAAGCGTATGCACGTTCATAATAATACTGACTTTTCCCAAACTGCTGGCGCTGAACCAATCCGCATTCAACTAAAAGGTCCAAAGTATTATAAACCGTTGCTCTGGAAACTCTGGTGCCTACTTTTTCCATTTTGTAGAAAATGTCATCGGCATCAAAATGACCATCTGCACGATAGATTTCTTCCAAAACCATAAACCGCTCAGGAGTCTGACGTTGTTTGTGTTCTTTCAGATAGGATCTGAAAATTTCTTTTACCAGATGAATAGTTTCTTCGTGTGCCGGATGCGCCATATTCGATAAAAAGTTTAATTAAGCGAATTCGAATTCATCTAAAAGTAACCAAATCTCTTCGAAGCAACTTTATAACTTTAAACTTGGTTGTGAGATCGAATTCTCTGTAAATATAAGATTTGTAATCGTGCATATGAAACCTGAGAATTTCTAATTTAGAATGGTATATTCCAAGCGGTAAAATTTGAATTAATTGTATTCTTATGCCTACAATAGTGCCTTTTGAGACACTGGCAGAGTTGCCTGTGAATCTTGCAAAAAAATATGTTGGAAATAATAAAGCAGTTTTTCACTACAAGCCCGATCCTAATTCAGAGTATGAACCCATTCTATGGGATCAGGTAATTGAAGATGTAAATTCAATAGCAACTTATTTGCTCCATAGAGGAATCGAACATGGAGACCGGGTTGGGATTTTAAGTGAAAACCGGTACGAGTGGGCAGTAGTTGATCTGGCAATTCAGATGATTGGAGCGATAAATGTATCTTTATACACTACGCTTCCGGCAGGTCAGTGCGAATATATTTTACAGGATTCCGAAACTAAACTATTCTTTGTCTCAACAGGTATTCAGCTTAAAAAAGCGGTTGAAGTATTTGACAATTGCGAGCATTTAAAAGAAGTGGTAGCATTTGATGTACCCAAAAACAAAAAGCACGGTGAAAAGGAATTCGTAAACCTTTTTGAGGATGTATTGAATGAAGGGGCGAAAAACTTTGAGAAGTATAAAGATCAGCTCAAGGAGCGAACTCAGGCAGTTAATGCGGAAGACGTTTCTACTTTAATTTATACTTCAGGAACAACCGGTCGACCAAAAGGAGCAATGCTTACTCACCGCAATATTGTAAGCAATGTGAAAGCTGCCACGCAGCACATTTATTGGGATGATAAAGACCGATTACTTTCATTTTTACCGCTTTGCCATTCGTTTGAGAGAACTGCAGGATATTATGCCATCATTTCCTGTGGAGCGGAAATATATTATGCTGAAAGTGTGGATACTGTTTCCAAAAACATGCCTGAGGTTCAACCCACGGTGATGATCAGCGTTCCGAGATTGTTCGAAAAGATCTACAACCTGATTGTTAAAAGTGTAGAAGAGGGAAGCGCTTCCAAGAAAAAGATTTTCAACTGGGCAGTAGAAACAGGTCATAAATATGCTTCCGGAAAGCGGGGATTGGTTACTATTCAGAAAAAAATTGCCGACAAATTAGTATTTGATAAACTTAAAGATAGAACCGGAGGTGAGGTTCGGTTATTTGTTTCAGGTGGAGCGGCGCTTCCTCCGGAAATTGACGATTTCTTTAAAGCAGCAGGACTCACCATTCTTCAGGGATACGGACTTACGGAAACTTCTCCTGTAATGGCAGCGAATCGGGTTGGAGAAGAAGTTACAGGTGTTGTTGGAGCTGTAATTCCGGGCGTAACAGTAGGAATTATGGATCTGGATACAAATGAAGTTATTGCACAAATCAGCGGGGAAGATTACCCAACCAATTTAAGTTCTGAGCCCGGAGAAATTCTTTGTAAAGGTCCGAATGTGATGAAAGGCTATTGGCGCAACGAGGAAGCAACCACCGAGATGATTGATGATGATGGATGGTTGCACACCGGAGATGTTGGACGTTTCGTAGACGGAAATCTGAAGATTACCGATCGGATCAAACATATGATTGTGAATGCCGGAGGTAAGAATATTTATCCGGGACCGATTGAAGATATGTTCAAAACCAGCAAATGGATTGATCAGATGGTGGTAGTGGGGGAAGCTCAGAATTTTATGGCGGCATTGATTGTACCGGATTTCGAAATCCTCGCTAAGTTTGCCCGGGATAATGGATTGGAATACAAAGATAACGAAGTACTTATTTCACATGCTGAAGTACAGGATATATTTAAAAAAGAAATAAGAGCTTTTTCAAAGGAATTAGCTTCTCACGAGAAAATCCGTGATTTCAGATTATTACCTAATGAATTCACTGTGGAAACCGGAGAAATTACCCCAACCATGAAAGTTAAGCGTCGGGTCATCGCCGAGAAATACGCCGATCAGATTGAGGATATTTTCAAAGATGATAATGGGTAACTTTTGAACTCTTTGAAACACGATTTGCTGATTCTGGGATCTCAGAATGCAAAACCGGAAGATCAAAAAATAAGCAGAGAAGAAGTCAGACCTTTTTAATTCTGCTGCTGTTTATTTCTGAATACAGTTCTTCAATTTGTTGATTTCTACCATCTTTGTTTCAGTTGTTTGATCAAAAACAGAATCAATATTTGATCATGACTAAATATTAAATGAACTCAGTAAAAATTTTTTAGATAGCGATATAGATACTAATTGATTTTTAGCATTTGATATAGTCAATTGGTTTATTGTAGGTATTAAGAGAGCTTTCCTTTTCTCTTAAGTTTAATATGATGAAAAGTTGTTCATAAAATAGCAGATCAGTGATTACAATATTCGGGGTTCTACTTCTATTACAATCAGTGTTTCAGATATCACAGCCTGAAATAGTGAGGTCTAATGGATTGAACTTTGAAAAAATTGATACTAAAGATTATGCGGTTAGTCTATTTCAGGATTCCAGAAAGCTTTTATGGATTGGAACAGTTTATGGAGTAAGTGTATATGATGGTTATTCAATGGATTCGTTTACTTATAATTTAGCAGATAGTATCGGCTTTAAAGGCACATTTGTATCAACAATAGCTGAGGATAAGTTTGGAAGAATCTGGGTTACAGCCGATAAAGGCGGAATAAACATAATTGAGAATGGAAAGTCCTTTCTATTAAATCCCAATAGTTCTAATTGGGATTCAAGGGCAAACAGAACTTTTTGGGTCGGTTCTGATGATAATGTTATGTGGGTTATATCAGAAGATAAAATATCCCGGATTGTAGTTTCCGAAAATCTATACGAGCTGGAAGTAATTGAGATTGACAATAGCTACATGAACTTGAATAGACCAATTCCTGCTGAAATAAACAATGAAGGTGAAGTCTATTTTTTAAGCGGCTCTTTATACAAAATGTGGTATTCGGGTGAAGAAGGAATAAAAGTTCAGAATATAGCTGATATAACAAATCAAAATGATATTTATATCACTGATTCAAATGAGTTACTAATACCATCTCACGATAGAATAATCGTGGTTAAAGAAGAGAATGTAGTTTCAGAAATCACACCTTTACTTAATGAAAATGAATATATAAGGCGGGTATACAAAGATTCAAAAGGAATCTATTGGTTGGGCTTAAATGATGGGATATTAAAACTTGAAATAAATAAAGAGTTTCAAATTCTTTCCCAAAAGTTTTACCAAGCATCAAATTCTGAAGCTATACTGGAAGACTCGTTTGGAAATCTTTTATTCGCCTCTGATCCCAATGCAATCCTCAAACTTAATTCAGGCTACGATCAATTCGAATATATCCGGTTACCCGAAAATTATTCAAAAAAATATGTACATAAATTTGTTGAAGACAATGATGGAAATTATTGGATAGGCGGAGAAGGTCTGTTACTTAAATATGACAATAAAGCTGAAAGATTTTACCAAACTGAGAATGGATATACAATCTTAAATTCATCAATATTTAGCCTGATCAAAGATGACTATGGATTTATTTGGGTGGGTGGTTCAAACGGGTTAACAAGAATTGACCCAAGGTCGATGGAAAAGGTGCATTGGGATACAAAAAATATCTATGAGTTTGAACAGCATAATTCATTTAGAGGAGTGTATAATTTTAGAAAAGCACAGAATGGAGATATTTGGTTTATAGCAGGAACACGATTAGGAAGAATAAATCCCGGAACCTTAGAGTTTGTGCTATTGGAAAAAATTGGCGGTGAGGTTAAGGATATTGAAAAATTCACAATTGACGTTAATGAGGATAAAATCTGGGTATGGAAAAAGGAGCAGGATCTGGAATATTATTCAATAGAGGACGAAGATCTGCAATGGAATAAAGAGCGCTATCTCAATTTGGATTACAGAGTTCGAACTGGAAACATGATAAGCCTAAAAAATGGACAAGTATGGATAGGATTTGAAAAAGGGGTGCTTATTGTTGACAAAGAAACAAAAAAAATTACTACCCATTTAGATGATCCGGGGTTTGTTCCAAAAGTCCGATTTAATGAATTAGTAGTGGATCAGAATGGATATGTTTGGATTAGCAAAGGTGCCAGAGGGTCAAAAGCGGTCGATCCGGATAACCTGGCTACCGTATATGAACTTCCTAATTGGCTTTATAATCCATTGAATTCAGAATATGCTTCAACAAATACAATTAGTGAAACAGGCAGGATTTTCACTGATGGACACGGTGGCTTTTTTACTTTTTTCTCAGATCAATTAATGAATAATACCTTTACTCCATCTGTACTATTAAAAGGAGTTAGAGTAAATCAAAACCGCATTGATTCTATTTGGAATAGAAATATGGTTAATGGATTAACCATGAAGCATGATGAAAATGATGTGGAGTTTGATGTAACTGCAATACACTTTAATGATCCTTCAAGAAATGAATACTCATATTATATGGAAGGAATTGATAATGATTGGTCAGAAAATACGTTGCAACGATCGGTTATTTATTTAAGCCTTCCTCCGGGTGAGTATTCTTTCTACGTTAAAGCATCAAATAATGATGGGGTTTGGTCGCAACCGGTTGAATTAGCCTCTTTTCAAATTTTACCGCCGTGGTGGGCAAACCCGTTTGCTTATGCAATGTATATTTGTATACTGGTTTTTATAAGTTTTCGCTTCTATAAAAGTAAGCTAATCAGAAATATGGCCGAATCAGAAGCTCAGAGATTGAAAGAAATTGATGAGTTTAAAACCCGGTTTTTTACGAATATTTCTCATGAATTTAGAACTCCTCTCACAGTAATAAATGGTTTGGCAGGAAGACTGCCGGAGACTACAGGTATTATAGTAAAAAGAAATTCCCAAAAGCTACTCAATTTAATTAATCAAATTCTGGAGTTATCAAAACTTGAAAGCAGCAATGCAAAGTTAAAGCTGGTGCAATCAGACATTCTTAAATACTTGAGTTACTTGCTCCAATCTTATTATTCCTATGCCAAAGAGAATCAGGTTAGTATATATTTTGAATCTGATTACGATGAAATTATTATGGATTATGATCGGGATAAACTCGATTTGATTTTCCAAAACTTGATATCTAATGCCATTAAATTTACTCCAAAAGGCGGTGTCATAAATGTATTCATCAGTAAAGAATCAGGTAAGCTTACTATTGAGCTAAGAGATACCGGAAGAGGGATAGAAGAGGGGGCTCTGTCTAAAATATTTGATCGCTTTTACCAAGTTGAAACAACTCATTCAAATCATCAAGGTTCAGGAATCGGGCTATCGTTGACAAAAGAATTAGTGCAACTGATGGATGGAGAAATTAAAGTTGAAAGTATACTGGGCGTCGGAACCAATTTTCACATCATCATACCGATTACCAATAGTGCGGAACGAGTTGATCTCAGTGAAGATTTTATAGATGAGGAACTAAATAATATTCATCCCAACATCACAATAGAAAGCAGAGAAATAGTAAATCCGGATAGAAATAGAAATGTTGTTCTCTTGGTTGAAGATAACACCGATGTACGAGATTTTGTGTATTCGATTATCTCAGAAGAATTTGAAGTTATAACTGCTATAGATGGGAATGATGGACTTGAAAAAGCAAGAAAGTTCATTCCTGATATCATAGTAAGCGATGTAATGATGCCTGAAAAAGATGGTATTGAATTAACTGATGAGCTTAAGAATGATAAAGCAACTAGTCATATTCCCATTATTCTGTTAACAGCGAAAGTTGATGTAGAATCCAGATTATTAGGTCTGAAATCAGGTGCTGATATTTATCTTTCAAAACCATTCAATGAGTCGGAGTTGATGATTCATTTGCAAAATCTTCTTGCACAACGAGAACGAATTCGGGCTAATTACAATGAGGGTTTTGAAATTGATAAGATGGAGGACGAATTTATAATAAAGCTTCGTTCTTTGATATTGGATCATATAAGTGATGAGTTATTTGGTATTGAAAATATCTGCAAAGAAATGGGAGTTAGCCGCACTCAACTTCATAGGAAACTGAAAGCTTTAACTAATAAATCCACTTCTATTTTTATTCGTGACATTCGCTTAATTGAAGCTCAAAAATTGATCAAAAAAACCAATTACTCTATTTCTGAAATAGCATACAAAGTGGGTTTTGGTGATCCTAATTATTTTTCAAAACTCTATTCCGAAAAGTTTAATTACAGCCCCTCTAAGGAAAGAGAAACGAACCCATAGCTCAATTTGGAACAATATTCCTTGAAATTGAAACAATAGTAAAGGGAGATATACTCCGGAATTTTGATTTTGGTGATAACCTGAATCAAATATATATGTCATGAAAACCTTTATCAGTTCATTATTCATTTTTGCAATTACTTTTAATTCCGCCAGTGCTCAAATCTATGATGCAGTAATAGATAACATTCAAGGAATACTGGATTCGAAACTCAATCCTTATGGAATTGAAGGAGCAGGACTTACCATTATTTTTCCTAACGATACGGCGGTAACATTTACAAGTGGGTATGCAAATGGAATCAGTGACCCCATCAGTACAGAGAAAAACTGGCACTGGGCAAGCGGTACAAAACCACTTACCGGGTTTGTGATTTTGCAAATGATAGAAGAGGGACTGTTTGGTGTAGATGAACCAATTGGAAACTTAATTGATACTGAATCTATTCCCAATTTGGACAGCACTATCACTATAGAGGAATTGCTGCAACACACAAGCGGATTGAACGAGGTCTGGGGGAGTGATGAAGTGCCAGGGTTATGGCAAGCCGTTTGGGGAAATCGAAATAAGATTTGGGAGCCTGATGATTTATTACAGTATATGCCCGAGCCAAGATTAGGGCGGGGTTCACATCACTATGCCAGCTCAAATAATTATATACTCAATCATATTATTGAGCAAGTAACAGGCATGGCATTAGACAGCGCGTTTAAAGAACGGATCTTTGAACCTTTAGAAATGAATAGCTCTTATGTGAGCGCCAGAAAAAGTACTGACATGACTACGGTAAATGGTGTTTGGAGCGGTAATAGTAATAGAAGTACATGGTCACATGATTCTTATTTAAGCTCCAGACATGCACATATTTCCACTTCAATGGACGCAGCTAAGTTCTATAGAAATTTCTACTCAGACAGCTTATTGAGCAAAGAAAGTATGGATGCACTGAGAGAACCGGCAAGTAATTCATCTGAAGTTCTGGTAGAAAACGTAGCGTGCTTTTCCAGGATAACACAAACTCATGGTTACGAAACCTCCATATTCACAATATTAGATACAAATGGTAAAACATGGAGATTGTATGGCCATGGAGGAAACGGAATTCATAACTCTTTTTCTTACCACTGGGCAGAAAAAAATATCACTATGATATTGGCGATAAATGATTTTTCAGCAATAAATACATTTGGAGCGTTAATATTTGATGTGTTATGTGAACTGGATACTGCAGTTGCAGTTTCTAATGAAACAGAACCGCTTGAAATTGCAGACAAGTTTATACTGAGTCAAAACTATCCAAACCCCTTTAACCCTACTACCAATATCTCATACGAACTTCCATCAGCTTCACAGGTCGAATTGAAAGTTTACAATTCCATAGGTCAGGAAGTTGCAACACTTGTTGATACTAAAATGAATGCAGGAAATCATTCCGTTGAATTTGATGCAAGCAGATTATCGAGTGGGATTTATATTTATCGTTTGGTCTCAAATGGACAATCAATCACCAGAAAAATGATGCTGATTAAATAGATTTTTAATCAGCTTTGTTCTGAGAGAGAGGTGAATTTCATTAAAACTTAGTTTTTGATTAATCCATAGATAAATTTAGGTGTGGTATAAAGCAGATATAGAATAAGCAGGAAATGGAGTACAGGAGTTACGGAACAACGCCCGGTGTTTACCTGCCTGTCGGCAGACAGGGCGGCGAGCCGAAGTTTAAAAATTAAAGTTAGGTAATTCATACGAGTCCGCTTGAAACGTTTGTTATACAGTATGCTTCTGACGGATAGATTTAACTCCCGTCCAAATTAAGATGACCAAAATACTTAAACTCAATCCTCCGGTAAATCGCCAAAAAAATTGTGAATCGGCGGCATCTTCAACAAAGCTTAAAGCGGCATTTCCTGACAAATAAATACCTAAAGGCAGCCAAAGAGTCGATGCCAAAAGAAGAACTAGCGCTATTCGGCGGAGTAAGGATCCGGATTTGCTTTGGGCCACGGGTATAGCAGAAGCAGAAATAATGACAACTGCTGCCAAAAAAGTGCCAAAAGGTAAGCCACCAGGAAGGTCCACCAGAAGAATTGATTCCATTCCAAAAACCAACGGAATTAGGCATAAAATTGATAAGAATAGTAAGGCTGGGACAATTCTCATTAATGTTTTCTCTTTTGCTGTATAACGGCTCAGCGCATAACGGGCGCGGAGATTTTGAATTAATAAACGGCTGAAAAGTTAAAACAAGCAACTCCGAAAACCAACGGCACGTCCGCGTCCCCAGTTGATGCGCTTGTTATAGGGCGTTCTAATTTAATTTCCTACCTGGAAAATGAAAGAAAAGTACTTCTAATGAAATAATTACGTCTTCGCTTTCTTCAAGTCCAATTTCATAAGAAAGAGATTCTCTATCTACATTTACAGTTCTTTTATGTAAAGGGTGGTCTGCTATTACTTCCTGAACAGATTGAATAGTACTTTTAAAATCAACATTGTCAACAAATAATAAGATCGCGGCTTTTGAATCTCGCCAAGTTAGATATCCAGAGATTTGTGATATTGCTTCCAGAAACTTTTTTTGACCCTTCCAAATTTTGCATTCTCCAACGAATAAATTTGATCCATCTTCTGCATACTTTAAAAGAATATCTGTCCTTCCTGCTTTGTTAAATGTTTCTGCAGTAGCTGTTGTTGACTCATACCGAGTTTCTAAGAAAAGCTGAAAAATATCACGTAAGTCTTCTTCATCTTTACCTTTGTATAAAGCTGGTTTCTTTTCAATCGCTTTGCCAACATTGAATAATGTCGTGATTATATCTTTATACAAATCATCTTTTAGTCTCGGTGATATTTTAGCTACACTTTTTGATATATCAAGTTTTGGTTGGGGAATTTTTTTTCGGGTTATGGGGGTGGGTGTAATGAATTTGTCAGCTTGATCATTAACTTTTAATCCTATTTTCTCATAAAAGTCATTCTTTTTTGATACAAATTTTTCCAAGTTTTTAAATTCATTGTCAATCAAATTCATTAAACCATTATCCCATCCTTCTATTTCTGAATTTACATTTGGAACATTTTTTTTAATGTCGCTTACTACTTTATTGATCTTATTTTTGTATTCGCCTTCATTTAAATCTTCTAGCTTAATAGTAAATTTTATTGAGTTATCTCCGATATAGTCAATATCTGGATATACTAACGTTTTGCTACTCGGGCTACAATTGAATAGCTCTTTATCACCTTCAAAAGGAAGGTCAACTTTCATTTCGAACACTTCGACTTCATATGTTTCTTGAAACATATTCTTACGTCGCTCTTTTATTCTATTTGGTTCCGATGGATTAGGTTCACCAATTTTGAGTGGTCCTAAACTATACTTTTGATACAACCCCTCTTTATGCTTCTCTATATCTATGTTTCTATTACCATCCAAGCTTTTGATTTCTTCAATAAGTCTTCTACGCTTTTCTGCAATAAGACTACTCAGTCTGTTCCCTTCAAAAATTCTTGACATGATAGCTTAAGTTTTGTTTTTAAGGATAGCCCTATAACGACTTTGCGCTTACGGGTGCGCGAAGTAGTGGTATTTCAATTTCCAGTTTACTATTTAGCACAAGTAAAATCAAAACGAGCAAGCCCGGGCGAGGCACGTCCCGTTGAAGCGCCGGTTAGGCGAAAAGATTAATTTTTATTTATTTCAATGATTTCTTTTCCAACTTTAATTTTGATAATGGTTTCACCAGTTGCAGCGAAATAAAGACACATGCCTCCAATAGCAGCAAGTGTTCCTGATCCTATTGCTGCAGCAACTTTTGAAGTTGGCTCAGGATCAGCCACTGCAAATTTTGTTAACCAACCAGCAGTAGCTAAAAGACCTGATCCTACTACAGCCGCTATACTCCGTTCTACTAAAGTTGCTAAAAAGATTTTTAATTCTTGTTTAACTCCTTCATTTGGTTACCATAAATTCCATTCCCAAAGTAATATTCAAAACCTTGAGATCCCTAATTCTTTACCAATCTGTGTTCTTGTAAATCCAGCCTGTTCCCGAAATTCTTTAAAGCTTATGTCATATTTTTCCATCTTACTATAATTTGTCTTGAGTATTTCGCCTAACGACCCGGCGTTTAATGTGCGAGGCCGTGAATAAATATTAATGACTGGATCTTAACCGAGTCACATTGAAACGCTTGTTATAGCACAGATAGCTAACTTTTGCTAAACTTTTTTAAGCGAAATTTCACCTGTGGTTTCTCTATCAGTCCAATATTCGCCATTCATTTCAGAAACTTTAAATCCATCAAATTCCAGTAATGTTGTACCATAATGAATTTCACTTCGGTTTCTAACACTGGATTTTGGAGTGTTTATATATGAATAGACGAGTTGTTGTAATCCACGATCTTTATCGATATTAAATGAGGCTCCAAAACAATGGCTTCTGCTTTCTTCAGTTTTTAATTTTACCTGTACATTGAAAAAAGTTTGGGTTATGGATATCTTAGCAGTTATCGGATCTTCAGCACCTTCCCAATTTGAAACTAGATTTCCTTTCCACTTGCCCGATAAATTTGGATATGGGACAAGCCATGGATAAAAGATTCGTAATTTCCATGCCCATAATATAAACAGAACCCATATTATAATATTTATTGAAATGGTCGTTGATACATGTGTCAATGCTTTACGAAAGTCAATGCTTTCCAGATTTTGAGTAAAAAGAAATAGTAAAAAATATGTTCCAAATGCTAAGCCTAAAATGGCATAAGCAAATGCTCTAATGTTGAATCTAACCATTGATCAAAATTCTAAGTGATTCCAAATTAATCGCATATATGAGTTGGTATCTTGAACGGACCATTTGCGACCAGAATGAAAAAGGTATAAAAGTTCAGATACTTCACCCCACTCTTTGCAAGTTTCTTGACTTTTAGTTTTATCAAATAAATAGATGATAGACTCTTTCAGCCTATCTGTCCAAGTGTCATTGTCATTAAATATATTGTTTGGAGTGTTCCACAATAAACATTCTATAAGAAATGATGTGATATTATCGCTTACAGGAATTCCTTCATCAATCATTTTATAGCGTAATTTCCTATGTAACCTTGTTAAGCGTTTAAATCTTCTTCCTGTATCGTTATTTTTGGAAATACCATTTTCGATATGCTGTTTAGGAAAATTTGTTATCCATGATCCTTTATCAGCTTTAAACTTTGTTCCTAAAACATATTTTCCATTTTTAGAATACCTACGGTAGTTCCAGGTTGGAACAACATCTGTTTCAATCCTATAATTATTTCCAGAAATCGTAATGCACTTGTCCTTTCGGTTTACATCGCTTCTTCCAAATTTATTTACAAGCGCCCTTTCAACATCATCCTTGAAATTTGAATATGAATAAGATGATGGATTATTAAGCCCAAAATCCTCCCTCGTCATATTATCGGGCAAGTCGAAATAGAAACCCCCAGTATATCTTACATTGATATCAATATCGCTATTCAATCTAACATTTGTATTATTTGCATATGATCCTTGGCCAAATACTTCAACCGATTTGTTCTTTAAGGCTTCATCTGAACTAATTGCATCCCGAACCATTCTTTCAGAATTGGTAAGCTTATTTTCTTCAGTTTCACTAGGGGGGCTAGTCCAATTTGATAGTTGTTCTTCTGAGTATTTTGGCATAGGATTAAAATATTCTGTGCTATAACATATTATTAAGCAGAACTGACAATACCGAAAAAAATCCACATAATAAATATGTTGTCCTTTTTAATTCCATAAAAACAGGTTTTTAGAATGTTATGTGGAATGCCAAATCATTTAATTCCACATAAACTTTCCGTACAGCATACTTCTTTTTACTTCCTATCTGAAGCTTCGGAATGCGGGAGTCGCAGGGTCGTTTTTATTGAAGTAACTGAATTAACTTGATGCCGTCAGGGTATCAGATCTACATCAAAACCAACCTGCCGTTTCAATTCTGAATGGCCATGGGATGGAAGAAACTATGATCAGCAATCCAATAAGATAGAAAACCGCAATTCGTTTGAATTTGGTGATGGATTCTTTGGCTCTTTTCGATAAAGAAAATCCGAGCGTGACCAAAATAATAGCGATGATCATCATGCTGAAATGTTCAACGGTATAAAATCGGAAAATTTCATTTTTAATGGCGCCCTCTTCAAAAGACACGAACGGACTGATGAAGTACAACCATAATCCCAGAACCAATTGAATATGAGTGGCGATAAGTGCAAAAAGTCCCGCTTTTTTATCGGCATCCGTAAACTCTTTCTTTCCAAACCAACCGGAAAAAGATTTATAAATAGCGAAAATGATAAGCACTAAAACGATCCAGCGATTTACAGAGTGCATGTGTACAAGTAAATTATACATGATGATTTAATTTGAGTTTAATTCTTTCTGAATTCCTTTGATGATTTTCTTCACACGACGTTTGTTCACACCAATGTCCCAGTAACCTTCACGGCTTGAGCTTCGGATGTGTAGCACTGAACTTTCATTGTTGTTCTCCATTTCTATGGCTACATCGTCCAGCCAGCCAAAAACCGGAATCTTAAAAACGGCATCTATTTTAGTTACAGTAGTGTCTTTCACTATATCAATTTGGTGAGCTCCTTTATCCTCCAGAGCATTTTTTGCAGCTGTAAATACTTCATCAATATCATCATTAAAAGCATAAGAAGCTCTGAAACAATTGGGAGATTCGGGGCACTCAGGTAATGGATTAATAATTGATTTGTCTTGAATAGGGTTCATGGGAGAACTGCAGTTAATACAAAGAATAGAAAGCGCAATAAATGCACTAAATAATTTCATATTCATTTAGCTTTTCTTCGAGAACACGTACGGCTTCACTAAAGTTTTGTACAACTGAAAATAAATTCAGACTGGAGTCTCTTATAAAATCTTCCCCAAGTGCAGTTTCAACAAAATGAGTCAATCCATCAAAATATCCATCTACATTAACCAAAACTATAGGTTTGTTGTGGAAGCCAAGTTGTCTCCAGGTCAGAATTTCAAAGAATTCATCCAGCGTTCCGAATCCTCCGGGCAATACTACAAAAGCCGAAGATTTCTTTTCCATCAACGCTTTCCGGGTGTGCATATCAGGAGTTTCAATAATCTCAGTAGCTCCGGTATGAACAACTTCTTCTCGTTTTAGAGCCGTAGGAATTATCCCGATTACGTCTCCACCTGATTCCAGCACAGCATCCGCAATAATTCCCATCATTCCCACTTTTCCTCCACCATATACAAGCGTATGATCATTATCGCTTATCCAAGTGCCAAATTCCCGGGCTAATTCACTTAGCTGTTGATTTTTCGGAGTGCGGGAACCGCAGTAAACACAAATAGAACTCATGCGGTGGCAAACATTCGGTTTAGAACAGCTTTCAGTTTATCCACAAAATAGGTTACATCTTCTTCGGTATTCTTTTTTCCAAAACTTACCCGGATACTGGATTTTGCCAGATTTTCCTCAAGACCAATTCCTGCCAACACGTGAGAAGGCTCAACTGCGCCCGAGGTACAGGCCGATCCATTGGAAATACAAATACCGTCGATATCTAAATTGAGCAACAGCATTTCTCCGTCAATTAATTTGCCATCACCATTTGAAAAAGAAAGATTCAGGATATGTGACACACCGGTTTCAGGATTTCCATTTATGCTGTACTCCAAATCCAGTTTTTCATCCATTTGCGAAAGCAGGAGAGAGCGAAGCTTTTTGTAATGCTTTGTGTTCTCGTCCATCTCTTTTACAGCAAGCTCCAGCGCTTTAGCAAAACCAACTATTCCCGGAACATTCAGTGTGCCGCCGCGACGTCTTCGTTCCTGAGAGCCTCCGGTCATCCACGGGAGCCATCGGGTTCCGTTGCGAACGTACATAATTCCGATTCCTTTGGGGCCATAGATTTTATGTCCGCTTCCGCTCATCAAATCAATACCAAGATCATTTACATCCACAGGAATTTTTCCCAAACTTTGAACGGCATCGCTGTGGAATGGAATATTTTTCTCTTTACAAACATCCGCAATCTCTTTGATATGATTGATACAACCAATTTCATTATTTACGTGCATAATGGAAACCAGAGCCGTTTTTTCTGAAATTTTCTCAGCTACAGAATCTGCGGTAATGGTTCCACATTCAATAGGCTCTGCAAATACATTTTTGAAGCCTTTCATTTTTGACATTTCAACCGGATGCAGTACCGCATGATGTTCGAGTTCAGAACTCACAATTTCGTCTTTATCGCCTGCAAGTGCTAAAACCCCTTTGATGGCAGCGTTATCACTTTCTGTACCACCACTTGTAAAAATTACTTCTGAAGGTTCAGCTCCTATAACGGAAGCAACAAATTCACGGGCATCTTCAACGGCTACTTTGGCTTTTTGTCCCAAATGATGAGCAGAATTCGCATTCCCGAAGTCGGTTTTCATATAAGGAAGCATGGCGTCCAAAACCCGTTCATCAATGGGTGTAGTGGCAGCGTTGTCGAAATAAACTGTTTTCATATAATTGGTTTTTAAGCTCACCAAAAATATTCAAAATCATGCTGAATATCATCCAATAAAAAAGCCTTCCGAAGAAGGCTTTTAAAGAATGTATATGTTGAAAATTATTTGATCAGCATCAGTTTTTTGACACCGGTATAATCTCCGGCAGTAATTCTGTATATGTACATTCCACTTGCGAGAGCAGATGCGTTCCAGTTTACAGAATGCTGTCCCGCATTGTAGCGCTGATTATTAATAATCGTTGCTACTTTTTGTCCAAGCATGTTGTAGATAGTTAATTCTACATTTGCAGCTGATTTTAATGCAAACGGAATAGTGGTAGAGGGATTAAAAGGATTCGGGTAGTTTTGTCCCAATCGGCTTTCAACCGGAATATCTACGTCTGTTTCATCTTCATTAGATACTTTTATCTGTTCAGCTAAAACAGCACCACTTTCGGCATCAAGGAAATAAGTAGCATTTTCAAATTCGTATTCTTCTGTAGTTCGGTTAAAAGAAATACGATTAAAAATGATATTCCAGGTCACAATGCTTGAATCCACACCTTCGGGATATTCCCAGAATCTGTTTCCTGCCTGAGCGTGGATATCAGATCGGACAATATCGAAATCAGTACCGAGATTAGCTAAGAAATCAGCTCCGCCTTCTGTACTTGCTATACTGATTGCCGAATCACTGTCAATGATGTTTGAAGAGATTGGTTCTAAATCTGAAAAGGAAACGTTTTCAGGTATAAAGCTGAAGCCGGGAGTAAAGAAGTCGGCATTGCCGTCAAAATCAACAAAAACGCCAATTTCCTCTTCTGCTGATGAAGAATAATAGCGGAAGTCGATGAAACTGAATTCACCTCTCAGACCCGAACTGTCGATCTCTGTAGGTACTTTGGCTTTCTCAAAGAAAAGAGTGTCGAGTTCGGGATCTCTCTGAAGTAAAGCCTGAGCATTTATCAGATATAATTCATTATCTGAGTGAACAGATTGAGCAACGTCATCGGCAGATTCTCTTGCTTCGAGAGCGGTAATTCCTTCTTCTTCAATGGTAAATGACCCAAGGAAGGAGCCATCCTCAAAGTCGATTAAAAGTACTAACTCTTCGAAATCAGGACCAAATTCTGTGAATGAATTTTTGCCGTAGATTACTGCCCAAACTCCGTTCTCTGCGGTTATATTGGGAGGGAGTAAGGCTTGAGTGTTTATGGCAAGATAATTCACATAAATAAAGTCAGAATCACCAGAACGGAAATCACTTCCTCCATTTTCTTCTGCAACTATTGCTGCTGAATCGGAATCGAAGAAACCGGTAGTTGACAGAGGAGAGAGTGCATCGATGGTAGCTTCGTCAGGAAGATCTAAATCCTCAATGAATTCCTCGGTATCAACCGTATCAACAAATCCTGCTCCAAATGGATTTACACCCATCGCAACAGCAGTTTCCGAGGTGGAGTTGTAATAAAGTAATCCCCAGGCTTCTCCCCGCCCGGATGGAGTTAAATTATCTGAGAACTGCTTTAACTTATTACCAATTATTTTCTTAGGATCTTCACAATCGAATTCACATTCCTCAAAATCATCTTCATAAAGATCTTCTTCTGTAAACATGAAGTACAATTCTAAATCCGAATCAAGAGAAGCAGCTATCGCATCACCAATCGTTACGGCGTCTTTAGCGGAGATCGGAGCAAATTCTTTGAACTCGATACCAATTCCTGAAACAGAACCACCGCTTACTTCGATGGAGTTTAATGTGCCATCGCCCTCGGGATCGTAAATACCGATGGCTGTAGGTTCACTTGAGAATGAATCTCTTATTAAATTTATGGCGAGAGGGAAGTAGGTTCCGTCTCTTACTCCTTCAATAGTGTACGTTCCATCAGTAGTATCTACGAGTGCGGCTCTGGCAATGGTAAACTCAGGTCCTTCATTTTCCGGACCTTCAGTTCCATCGTTATTTTCATCAAAATCATCATCTCTTTCAACAAATGGATTGCTGGAAAACAGAGCGACTAAAATTCCATCATATTCGTTTTCAATAACAGATTTCGCAAGTCCCGAGTCTGTTATTTCACCGGAAACATCGTTTGCAGAGTTGGAAGCAGCTGTGGTGTAGTTGAAGACGTAAGGTCTTTCAAGTTGTCCGCCACCTGTATTTGTGGCGCGGCTAACGATCCAGGTAAAATCTGTGTCTGGAGTATGTTCAGTGGTGAAAACCAATGTTCTTCCTTGGTCCGCAAGTCGAACATCATTTATTTCGAGCGAGTCGAAAGGAAAGGTCAGAATCTCCATTCCACCTTCTCCAAAATCCTCTAAACGAACGGGAGCATCAAAAGTAATGGCGATGTCAAAATTTTCAGTGACATCGAAATCACCATCTGCCGGAGAACTGCTTATTACATTAAAGTCAGGACCTCCTTCAACTTCAGCTCCGGCTTTGTAGAGAATTTCTCCTGTTTCTATATCGATGTAAAATATCAGAGAATCCTGTTCAAAACCGTCGTTATGATCGGGAGTGCTAAATTCGAAATCAAAATAATCGGCGTAGTAACTCACCTTCCAGATAGTGGGAGCATTCACAGTATTATCCAACGGATACTGCCAGTATTCATGAGCCGCTAAAAATTCTACCCGCGAAAAATCTGCATCTTCATTTCGGTTCACAAACTCAATTCCTCCATTTTCCTGAGCTATTCTTGCTGCAGAATCACTATCGATGATAGTTTCAGGCAATGGATTGATGGAATTAAATGGGACTGGTATATCTGCCTCTCCCGCTGAAAGTGTATCCACCACTTGAGCACCGAACGGGGTTATACCTACTGCATAAAGCACATCTTCAGTTTCGTTGTAGAAAAAGGAATTCCAGAAAATGCTTTTGCCTTGTTTATGATCGAAGAAAGGATTATCCGGCTCATCATTTACAGAAGCGGAAAACGGCAACCCTTTTAGGGTTACTTTTTGCCTTTTGGGCTCAAAAAATGCTTCCGTTAAAGGAATATCGGTTTGCCCGGCAAGTAGGTCGATATCCTGCCCGAAGCCAAGGCTGGTTGTTCTTTCAATGGCTTCGTTGAAAGTGAAAGGATCAAATCTTAAAAGCCTTAGAAATATATTTTCTAAAGTATCAGAGGGAGCATTGGTTGAGTTTACAGCAATGGTATCCAACGCAAAATCTTCATCTTCATCATGAATATATAAATCCGGGAAAAACTCATCTTCGTCTTGTTCGATGGTGAAAATATTAAAGCCTATAGCAAAGAAATCACCCTCTCTGATTCCGTCAATGCTGTATTCTCCGGTTTCAGGATCAACAAAGGCAAGATGAGAAACTCTGAATGGGTCGGGATCGTCTTCTAAGGAGTCTTCATCAACTTCATCGAATTCGAAACCAAGTCCCAATTCTTCCTGACTAAGAAAAACAGCTAATCCATTATCAGGATTAAACTGAGATTGTTGCTTCAGCGCTTTCAGCTGTTCCTGTTCAACCATTCCCTGAACTACAAATTCACCCGCAGTGGCATTGGTAGTAAATCGAAATTTATATGGTCGTTCTAAACGATCTCCGTCCTCGGATTCTGCATCCAAAATTACTACTGAGAAATCCGTGTTGTCGGTTAATGTTACATCAAATATGACTGTCATGGAATCAGGACTCAATCGTATTTGACTTACATCCACTGAATCTATTGGCAAAAAAAGAAAAGGAACAGGTACTCCTTCTTCAAATGTTGATTCATCAAGTTTGATTTTTTTATTGAATGTGACAGAAATCGAATCCTGATCTACATCCACAGCTCCATTGGCAGGGCTTGTAGCCGTTATTTCCAGGTTCTGAGCCTGAAGCCCTCCAAAAACACCTAACAGTAAACCTATAAGTAGCAATTTTTTCATAATACTCCATTTTTATTGATAACTTAAAATAACTTGATATCTCAGATTGGATACTTCCTTTTACTGAATCTTTAACCCGAGTGAGTAAACTCACAGTTCGGGTTACTTGAGAAATCAAATTAATAAGACCCTTTAAAGCAACAATCCTTACAAAAAAAATGAGAAAACTTACGCTCAACGATATTGAAGTAAAAAATAAGCAAGTACTTATGCGCGTTGATTTTAACGTTCCTATACAGGATGGGAAAATTACCGACGATAACCGCATAGTACAGGCGCTTCCATCTATAAAACATGTTATAGAAAATGATGGATTGTTAATACTCATCAGTCACCTTGGGAGACCAAAAGGAGCGTTCGATTCTGAGTTTTCCCTGAAACCGGTAGCCGATTATTTGGCTAAAAAATTAGATGCAAAAGTACATTTCGGAGAAGATTGCATTGGAGAGAAGGCAAAATCAGTAATTGATAAAGCAGATTTCGGAGAAGTGGTTCTTTTAGAGAATGTCCGGTTTCATGAGGGAGAAACTTCAAACGATGAAGAATTTTCGAAAGCATTGGCTGCACATGCTGATGTTTTTGTGAATGATGCATTCGGGAGTTCACACCGTGCTCACTCGTCGGTTGCCGGAGTAACCCGATTTGTTCAACCTGCTGCATCAGGTTTTTTACTCGAAAAGGAAATTAAATATCTGAGTGAAAGTGTGAATAATCCGGAAAGGCCTTTTGTGGCTATTCTCGGAGGCGCTAAAGTTTCAGACAAAATCGGAGTTATTGAAAATCTTCTGAACAAAGTGGATACAATAATAATCGGCGGTGGAATGACGTACACTTTTTATAAAGCATTAGGGCTTCCGATAGGAAATTCTTTGCTGGAAGAAGACAAAGTGGATTTAGCCAAAGAACTTATAAAAAAGGCAAAAGCCGCAGATGTGAAGTTAATGCTTCCGATGGATTCCGTAGTAGCGAAAGAATTCAACAATGACGCAGAACATAAAGTGGTAAATGATAACGGAATCGAAGATGGCTGGATGGCATTGGATATCGGACCGCAGTCTGCAATTGCGTTTGGTAATGCTATAAAAAAAGCTAAAACAGTTGTTTGGAATGGGCCAATGGGGGTTTTTGAGATGAGTAATTTCGCAGACGGTACTTTTTCTGTAGCTGAAGCATTAGCAAAAGCAACAGAATACGGAGCCACTACTATCGTTGGAGGAGGAGATTCAGCTGCTGCAATAAAAGAATCCGGACTAAGTGAAAAAGTTTCTCATGTTTCTACCGGAGGGGGTGCAAGCCTTGAATATTTGGAAGGGAAGGATTTGCCAGGTGTTAGTTCGTTGACGGATGAATAAGGAATTAAAAATTCAAAATTAAGAATTAATGGCTTGACATATTCTTAATTTTGAATCCTTCTTTTTCAATTAGTTATTTTCATGTTTTAAGTCTGAAATCTTTTGATTTTACTGGTTTTGGAAAATACTATTTCCCAAAAATCTGATTTAAAAATTCAGCCATTCGGTAGCCGGAAAGAGCCATCTGCTTTTGGGCAATGTTAAGAGCCATTTCTTCATATTGCTCAGAAGGCTGTTGGTTTTGTTCCAGATCTTCGGGGTAGAGGTTATTCATTGTTATTTGCTTTCCCTCTTCATTCCAATCTGTGGATTTTTGCACTTTAATCATTTCTTTAAACTCAGTTTTAGGATGCATTTCAGAAATCTGCTCAGCATGCTCTAAGTAATAAACGAAATCATTCATTTCTTCCGGCTTCGGAGAGGCTACGTCTAAAATTCCATCCCAATAAGCATGTAAGTTCCACGGCCAGTCATCACCCAAACGGAAACTGTTTCCACCACGATCTCCGTCAGGAGTTTCCTCAGTTACACGGGAAGTGTTATGCAAGGGCATATGAATATCACCTACCAAATGAAGTACCCACGCAATTTGGATAGCTTTTTCCTGATCAGATACATTCGGATCAGCCAGAGTCTTTTTGAAGTGATTAATACGCTCCACGATGTTTTCATCATCAACTTGTCCATCCGTTTTTACCGGACCATCTTCTGTCTGCTTCCAGTAGCTGCCAATGTAGTGCCAGTTTCCTTCGTGATATTTTTCATATCGTTCTTGTTCATCTCTGTCTCTGACTATATCAGGCCAGTAAGAGGCATTCATAAAAAAGTACTTTTCTGCATTCATTTCGTCTTCATCATACAAGTCAAGTAAATCAGAATCATCCGGAGCTTGCTTCAAAATGTTGATGATATTCTCTTTAGCAGTAGGGGTGAGATGTTCCCAGGCTATTGCCGCAATTACACGATGACCGGTGGAATTCCAGGCGTAAACGGTAACCGGATTTACAACAACAGAAAGTAATAATGAGAACAGGAGGGTGGAAGCAATTATTTTCTTCATGAAATTTACGTATTAAATATTTGGTAGCTAAGGATAAGAAATCAACGATTATCTAAACATTAAAAGCTGAAATAAATTATACAAAAAAAGCCATCTGTTTAGGATGGCTTTTTAAAATAAATAAAAAATAATTTATATCGCTTCCATTTCAGTAAGCACTTCCCGCATTTGAAAAGTATGCCGCTGACTGTGTGCAGCGATTAACAGAAAAATCTGATAAGTATCCACTTCACCAACAGGAATAGTGGTTGTGTGTCCACGAAGATCTTTATTGGTTGATTTTAAATAATCAATAAGTTTTGTTCTGGAAGCGTCTAATTCTTCAAGCATTGCTTCTTTAGAGTCCCATTTTCCGGAAGGTTCTAACGGAGCAGCAGTTTTAACTTTGGTTCCACGATTTGCCAATCGCCCAATATGAACGGCATCCATCCCTGAGAGATCTTTTTCAGTTTTCGCTTCCGGGTTTTGCAAAGTTCCCTGAACCATTTGGAAGAAAGCAGTTTCAGTAAGTAAAATATGTTCTAACGCATTAGATACGGACCAACCGCCATCTTCGGGTTTATAGTTAAAAGATTCTTCCGGTAGTTCGGCAATCATATTGGCAATATTCTGATGAGTGGCATCCAGATAATCGATAGCAAATTCACGCTCAGAATCAGATAGCTGTGCAAACGCTGACACAGTGAGCAAAGTAAAAACAAAGCCAAGCAATAATTTTTTCATAATGTTGTAATTAGTTAGTAGTCAAACAGATAACAATTCAGAGTACAAAAAGGGGACAAATAAAAAAAGGGAGATATTTATAATAACTCCCTTTAGAAAATGAATCAGGAAAAATCAGTTAGTGGGAAACCAAACATATTGTCCATTCTTGTTTATGTATCCGAATCGTTCTTCTAATTCCTCACCTGCAGGTATCAATAAAGTCACTCTTGCAAGTCCATTGTAGAAAGCATTTACTTCGTTAAACTTGGGATTGGTGATTTGAGTACCCGTTTTATCTATAAAAGTCCACTTATCACCAATCATTACGGCTGCGCGATCTTCGCTGAATGTTCTAACATCATCAAATTGTTCTTCAATAATTACAGAGCCACTTTTATCAATATATCCAAACTGATTTGAAGATTTACGAGCAGGTGCAAGTCCGTTACCAAAATCACCCACCGAAATAAACTGCGGAGAAATACTCACAGAACCTGAATTATCTATAAATCCCCATTTGTCGCTTATTTTTACTGCAGCGAGTTTATCTGAAAATGATCTCGCTTCAGGATATTTCAATTCAATAACCGTATTTCCATTCTGATCTATGTATCCGAATAAATCATCATCACGAACTAAAGCGCGACCATTTTTAAAGGCGTTATCTTCAACGAAGTCCATGTCGTCCGGTAAGGAAACCGACTCGATTTCATTTCCATCTTTGTCGATATACAAATAATCCGAATAGTCAATGCTACGAACAAAAGCCCGGCCATCGGAAAAAGGGAAAGCAGCCCGGAAACGGGGATTGACCTGAAAGTTTCCTTTTTTGTTGATATACCCCCAGCGACCATCCATCTGTACAGGAGCCAAACCTTCGTTGAAATCTCTGAGATTATTGAAATCCCCTTCGATCACAAAGTCCCCATCGCTGTTAATATATTTCCAGTCCCAGCGATAGCGAACTCGTGCCAACCCGTTGCTGAAATCACCTGCTACCTGAAATTGAGGCTCAATCACAATTCTGCCTGATTTATTCATGTATCCCCAGTCTCCATCCAGTAAAACGGGATATAATTCTACAGTATCGTTATCATCTGAATTCCCGGTGATGTCATTAACGAGCTCACAGGAAGCGAATGAAATCGAAATCAGCGCAAGTAATATAATTTTTAAAGAAGCTTTCATAAATCTGTACTCAATTATTTTGTAGGGAACCAAATGTATTCACCGTTTTTGTTGATGTACCCGAAGCGGGCATTTTCGTCATCGCCTTCCCGTACTCTTGCCAATCCATTATTGAAGCTCTCAGCAAGATCAAAAGGTTCATTGATTACAATCTTCCCGGATTTTTTACTGATATAAAACCAATCATTACTTAACCGAACGGCAGCCATTTCTTCCGAAAAAGGCTTTACTTCAGCAAACTGAGGAGGGATAATGAAGCTTCCTTCTGCGTCGATAAAACCGATGTAATCATCATCTTTTACCCATGCTCTGCCTTGAGAGAAATTTCCTGCTTCGTCATATTC
The DNA here is from genome assembly GCA_965267565.1 of Balneola sp. Classification (GTDB taxonomy): domain Bacteria; phylum Bacteroidota; class Rhodothermia; order Balneolales; family Balneolaceae; genus Balneola. The sequence continues at coordinate 558,088 of OZ254085.1, read as the reverse complement.
GGGAGTGATTACAGGATTTCCCTTTTTATCGATGAAGCCCCAGCCATCTACCGTTTGCACGGGAGCTAATCCGTCCTTGAATTCTCCGGCATCTGTAACCTGAAAAGAGGGCGAGAGTTCGGTTGATCCTGCAGTGTTGATATACGACCATCCGTTGAAACCTTCCACAGCGGCTAAACCATCTGAAAACGGTCGGGCAGAACTGAACGAAGCTTCTATCGCAGTACTTCCGGAACTGTTTACATAACCCCATAGACCGTCGGTGCGGAAAGCAGCAAATCCTTCCGAGAATTTAGCTGCAAAATCAAATTGAGGTTCTATCACAAACTCTCCGGTTTTATCGATATATCCATACGATCCGGCTGGAAGTTGAGCAGGAGCGAGCCCGTCTTCGAAATCACCAAGTGTGGAAAAAGTGGACTGAATGACAACTTTCGCGGGATCAGCCTGTACAAATCCCCACAAGGTTCCATTTCTGACAACAGCTATTCCGTCGGAAACGTCTCTGGCTTCATCAAATCTCGGGCTGATTACCATTTCACCTTCCTGATTAATGTATCCCCATTTTCCATTGAGTAATACAGGATGAATGGTCGTAACTTTTTCCTCGTCATCTTTTCCGGTGATTCCGTCTATGATGTTGCATCCACTCAGGAGAAACAATCCTAAAAAGGAAGCAAAAAGGAGTAAGAGTTTTATTTTTTTCATTTGTAATGATTTTTAGCAGTCAGCTTTTAGCTCTTAGCGTTTAGGGGCTTTGCCAGACAAAACGCTAAGAGCTATCGGCTGATAGCTGTTATTTAATTAAAGTCATCTTTTTAGAGAGTGTCGCTTCTCTTGTTTGTAGTTTGTATAAATAAACGCCGCTTGCAAGCGCAGAAGCATTGAAAACTACACTATGAGCACCTGCTGTCAATCGCTTATCGATCAAAGTGGCTACAAGCTGACCTCGGATATCAAAAACCTGAAGTCGTACATCGCCGGATTTTTTTATTCTGAAACCAATGGTGGTTGCCGGGTTAAATGGGTTCGGATAGTTTTGTTCCAGCCGAAAAGCATTCGGAGTACCATTGGGAGTTTCTTCCGTAGAAACCGCAGTTGAATCCACAAATCCTATTTTCTGATAATCTCCCGTGAGAATGGTTTCAGTTTCAAGATTTTCAAGTTCAAACCAATCCTGTAGTATTGAGCTGTAAATCGAACGATAATCCTGTTCGTAAATAGGATCTCCCTGATTATCTAAGTCCGTTAAATTTGCATGTTCTCCATAAATTCCTCCATTAACCGGTCCAAATGCCATTACCGGGGCAGAAGAGCCATGATCGGTTCCGTTAGAACTGTTCTCATCCAGTGTTCTTCCAAATTCAGAGAATGTCATGGTTAAAGCGCGGTTATGAAGATTATCTGTTTTTAAATCCGTGTAGAACGCATTTACTGAGTTTGCGATATCCGCAAGAAGGTTAGCGTGACCGCCTTCTGTACCGCCCTGGTTGTTGTGTGTATCAAATCCACCTTTCGAAACCAAAAATACTTTGGTCTGCAAACCGCCTCTGATTAATCTTGCAACGACAGATAAGCTTCTCGCTAATCCTGAATTAGGATATTCAGCTGAGTTTGTAGCCCGGTCAGCTGCATTTTGAATAGATTCTAAATACCGGAATGAAGAGTTAGCGATTTTTCGCGCAAAAGAAAGGGAACGCCCAAATTCATTAGCAGGGACGTTCTCATCGTCATAAAAACCACCTTGTTCTAAAAATTGTTGGAACTGAGAAGCCCCACCAAAAGTAACCCCCAAATTTCCAAATTCGCTCTGAAAAAGTGTGGCAGAACCACCGATTCGTACTCCAAGTGGAAATTCAGGTGGGTTTACGATGAAGTCGGGATTATCCTCCACCAAATAACGACCAGCCCATCCGGTTGTGCTGTTTGTTGAAGAACCGCTTCCGGTAGTCCAGATATCAGTAGCACGAGCGTGTGAGCGATTCGTGTCTTCATAGCCCACATTGTTGATAACAGCCAGTTCTCCTTCACCCCAAAAATCCTGAAGCGATGCCATAGCGGGATGAATACCAATGTCATCATTCAATTGAATAGATTGTTGCTTGGTGATGGCAATGGTTGGTCTTTTCTGATAGTACACATCATTAGTTATTGGAATTACGGTGTTAAGCCCGTCATTTCCTCCACCGAGTTGTATCAAAATCAGAACCCTGTCATTATTTGCTGCAGAAAGCCTATTTAGAAATTTAGATCTTGCCATAGCATTTACAGGCATTCCACCCAGCATAAATCCTGAACCCAAAGCTCCAACACCTAAACTCGCCAAAAAACTTTTTCTGGTCCAAGTGCTGTGATCATATTCATGAGCTTTGCCATGTTCCAGCTTACTTCCGTGTCTTTTTTTAGTATGATTATGGTGATTATCGCACATAGTTAATTCTCTTGAGATTATTTTAAGTAAGCTGATAGGAGGGAAGTTGCTGTAAATAGGAAATATATTGCCTCACATTTTCAGCAAAAGTTTCCTGATAAAACAAGTTTCCGTCATTGTCAGAATTTGCCGTGAACTCATACCAGGGAGTAGAACCCAATAAAATTTTTGTAAGATTTATCTTGTATTCAGACATTCCTGATGTATTGGGGGCAAGTGCAGGATCTCCTGCAAAATCTTCATCTACAATCCTGATACCTACCTGATCAAGTGGAACCGAAATCATATGCTCTGCTAAATCCTCAGCAACTGAAAATGGATTTGAAGGGTCAGAAATTTTTTCAGTGATTCTAATCGGATCGTAAGTACTCCCGGCATCATCATAACCATAAATAATGTCAGACAGATTATCCCAACGCGAGGGAAGTAAATTTGTATTCAGCCATGTATAGTGTCCGGGCGTTCCGTCTGAATCAGGCGGGTTATAGCCTGACCAACCAAAAACGGTTTCAGGTCGCAATAGTTCTTCGTTCAATTCCTGCATTCGCTGACGAATGTATTCTTTGATGTCACCGTTTGGAGTTATCTCGAGCTCTCGCAGGAAAGTCATAAAAGTTTCGATGGGACTTTTGATTCTACATCCCATTAATCGCTCTTCATAGAAATGAGCGCTTGAAAGAAGCTTCTTAAGTACAGCTGCGATATCAAAATCCTGTTGAATGAAATAGGAAGCTAACTCATCAACAATTGCAGTGTTTGGTTCAGCGCTTACAAAAAAGCAATACAGCTTATTGCAGATAAACCATGCAGCTTCTTGTTCTCTCTGAGAGAAAATAAGATCAACAACTGCATCCAGATCGAAATTACCGGTTTCGCCTAAAATGGTTTTATTGGTAGCATCGAATCTGCTTTCGTCAAAATAACTATTAAGCTGGCTGTCATTGACTCTCCATCCGGTTACCGCCCGGGCTACTTCAGCTACATCATTTTCTGAATAATTTGCATTTCCATTTTTATCCTCCGTGCCCACAGTGAATAACTCCAATAACTCACGGGCAAAATCTTCATTAGGCTGTCCTGCACGGTTATTATAGTTGTTCAGATAATAAACCATTGCCGAATTTTTGCTCATGGTTTTTGCGAGCTGCTTAAAATCTCCAAGTCCATCTTTATAGATAAGCTTGAAATATTTGTACATGTGGCTCGCATAACTATTCGGAGCTTTGTCGGGAAGTGCGTTCATGTTGTTATAAGAAACCGCAAAATGATTGGTCCAGAAGAGAATCATTTTTGATAGCAGTCCACCATCATACATGTTGTCCATCCATAAAAACTGAATGTCGTATACATCTAAAACATTACCTGATGTTCCATTTTTGAACCAACTTGGGTCATCAGGCAGGGGCTGAATAAGTGCTTCATCGACTAAAGCATTTACAGCAGTAGTAGGATTTCCTGCACTTCTTAATCGGTTCAAATCTTTGATTCTGTTTCCAAAATGGGTACGCCTCACAAGGTGGGCGGCTTGAGCTTTTCCCCAGGTTCCTGAATAAGGTTCAAGCCCGGCTGTTTTTTCTCTTTTTCTTGATGAAGCAGTAGCGGAACCTGCAGCTATTGTATCTTGACTCATTTACTTAATCCTTCTTTTTTAATCTGCACCTACAAGAGAAACAAATCCCGATGATTGTTACAGATTAGTTACCCGATAATAAGTTTAAATTATGTACGAAGAAAAAGTTCCCATAAAGTTGTGAAAAAGTAGATTTATTGTCATTTATTTATAAATGACAGAAAGTTTTTTAAAATTTTTTTGTAAGGAATTGCTTTGAACTTGTCTTACTTTACAAACAAATAATTTAATCCAATACGTAATGAGTTCACTAAATAAAGCACAATTAATCGGCCGTTTAGGTCAGGATCCTGAAGTAAGATACACTCAATCAAACACCGCGGTAGCTACACTTAGTATTGCTACAAGCGAGCGTTACAAAGATAGTAACGGCGAGCAACAGGAGCGTACGGAATGGCACCGCGTGGTAGCATGGGGACGTTTAGCTGAAATTTGTCAGCAGTATCTTCACAAAGGATCATTAGTTTATATTGAAGGCCCAATCCAAACCAGATCATGGGAGGATAATCAGGGACAGAAAAGATACACCACTGAAATTAAAGCGCTCCAAATGACTATGCTCGACAGCAAAGGATCAGGAGGCGGAAATAATAATCAAGGTGGGAATCAAAATTCCGGAAATCAAAGTAAGCCTATGTCCAGTAACGTGGAATTAGGCAAAGATTTTGACAACATGGATGACGATCTTCCATTTTAATCTGTACTAAATTTCAATAACAAGCGGTGTTGGCTTACTGACACCGCTTTTTTTATTTTGCATGAAGTGACAAGCTGATTAAATTCAGCTTTATTTTAAAGTAACCGAAACCAACCATTACACTGCTGTTCCCACTTATAAATACATTGGCATTCGCTGCTGTAGCCGGAGAGTTCGATATTGTTGTAATATCCATCCAGCTTGTAGTAATGATTTTCGGGTTGATAATGTCCGCTATTTTTTCCGGTTCTGAAGTTGCCTTTTTTTCACTTTCAGCAAGGATAGAAGACTTAACTAATCCTATTTCTCCTCATTCCGGAGATTCACGGATACTGGCCATGCTCGATAAGCCAAGGCGGCTATTGGCTACCATTTTAATCGGAAACACATTCGCTAATATTGTTGCTTCGGTTATGGCTGCTGTAATTACAGGAGCTATTGTAGCTGAATTTGGTCTTTCAGAAGCAATCGTCTATACTGTTGAGGTTGTGGTGCTAACATTTATGATTTTGATCATAAGTGAAATCACACCCAAAATTATCGCCATAAATGATCCGCTTACTGTTTCCCGCCGGTGGAGCACGTTGATTTATATACTGTTTGTTCTTTTGAAACCTTTTTCAAAACTGATAGCAGAAAGCACCATGTTGATGGAGAGGTATTTACCTAAACCGTCGAATAAAATGACATCTGATGACATCAGAACAATGGCAGAAGTAAGCGAGCAGGATGGTTCTATTAAAGAAGATGAGCGGGAAATAATCGAAAATGTAATTGAATTTGGAAATATTACTGTTCGTGAGATAATGACTTCAAGAGTGAATATGATTGCCGTTTCTACGGAAGATTCACTCTCGGATATCCTCGGGATTATACAGGAAAAGGCATTATCCCGAATGCCACTTTATGAAAATGATTTGGATAACATTACGGGGGTTATTTACGCCAAAGATATTTTACCATATCTGAATTCAGAAAATGAAGAGCCATCATTCAACTGGAAAACTATTTCAAGAAGTGCTCTTTTTATTCCGGCTACCAAAAAACTGGATGATTTGCTCAGAGACTTTCAACAGGAGAAAACGCACATCGCCATTGTAGTTGATGAGTATGGAGGAACAGAAGGTATCGTTACAATGGATGACATTCTGGAAGAATTAGTGGGTGATATCACTGATGAATCATCTGATGATGAGCAGCTTTATACTCAATTTAAAAATGGTATTTACATTTTCGACGCCCGTATCGACTTGGATGATATGGAAGACATTGTAAACCTTAAACTGTCCACAGATGACGATGACTTTGAAACACTGGGCGGTTTGATCTATCATTTAACGGAAAGCTTACCCACAGTTGGAGAGCGAGTGAATTATAACGGTATGGAATGTACTGTACACTCTGTTCATAATAACCGAATAAAAAAGGTCAGGGTAAAAATTAACGAACCAAGGAAAGAAAAGGTCGGACCGGAGGAAAGCTGACCTATGAACATCGACGTTCAGAAAAATGTAAGCCTGGCTCCGTACACAACGATGCAGGTCCCTTCCAAAACTGCCTTTTTTGTAGAAGTAGTTTCAGTAGCGCAATTAAAACAAGCTTTAGAATTTGCGGAACAAAAAAACCTTGAAGTTCTGATACTTGGCGGTGGTAGTAATATTTTGTTCAGATCTGATTTCGAAGGATTGATTATTCTTAATTCCTTGAAAGGGAAAGAGCTCACACAAAAGGACAGGAAAACAGAAATAAAAGTTGCAGCGGGTGAGAACTGGCATGATTTAGTGCTTTTTTGTGTGGAAAAGGGGTTAGGGGGGATTGAAAACTTAGCTTTGATTCCGGGATCGGTTGGTGCCGCTCCCATTCAAAATATCGGCGCATATGGAGTAGAACTTAAAGATGTATTTGTCAGCCTCGAAGCATTGATGATTGATTCAGGTGAAGTCAGGACATTCAACAAGGAAGAATGCGGTTTTGGATACAGAGACAGTATTTTTAAAAATGAACTGAAGGGAAAAGCAATTATTACCTCGGTTACCTTAAGTTTATCTGAAAGAAAAACTATAAATACATCTTATCGTGCTTTGTCAGATAATTTGGCAGAAAAAGGAATTAGTGAGCCGGATATTCGAGATGTATGTAATGCTGTAATTGAAATTCGGCAAAGTAAATTACCCGATCCAAAAGAAATCGGTAATACGGGAAGTTTTTTCAAAAACCCCGTTATCTCTGTGTTCAAATTCAATGAGTTGAAAAAGAAGTTTCCGGATTTGCCGAGTTATCCTGTCTCTGAGCGACAAGTAAAAGTTCCGGCTGGGTGGTTGATTGAACACGCAGGATGGAAAGGGTATAAAGCCGGAGATGCGGGAGTTCATGACAAGCAAGCTTTGGTATTAGTCAATCATGGGGAAGCCACTGGTAAAGAATTATGGAACTTAGCTGAGGAAATTCAGCTTTCAATAGATGAGAAATACGGGATTTTGCTAACTCCTGAAGTAAATATTATTGGATAAAAGAAATATGAGGCATTTTTTTAAATCTATTATTTTAGTTCTAATTACCGGTTTGGTACTTCCATCCTGCGTTTCTATTCAAACCAGTCCGGTTTCAGGGAACAAAAGAGCCTATGGGTATTCATGGGAAGAAGAGTTAAAACTTGGTAAGGAAGCTGACTCGGAAATAATAGCTCAGTATGGATTGTACGATGACGAAGAACTATCTGAATATGTAACCAAATTAGGAAATGAACTGCTGGAAGTAAGTCATTTTAACCGTGAAAGCACTCCCGAAAAATACCGAAATACAGATTTCACCTTCAGAGTGTTGGGAAGTCCGGTGGTAAATGCATTCGCTTTGCCGGGCGGATACGTATATGTAACAAGAGGACTACTTTCTCATTTGCAAAATGAAGCTCAATTGATGGTAGTTTTGGGTCATGAAATTGGTCATGTTGCAGCGAGGCATGCATCCCAGAGAGCAGCAGAGCAACAATTTGGCCAACTTGCGATTATCGGAGGAGCAATTCTCGGAGAATCTTTCGGGTTAAATGGCGGAAATATCCTTCAGTTAAGTAGTCAAACAGCCCAGCTTTTGTTTCTTTCTTACAGCAGAGATGATGAACGTGAATCAGACCGGTTAGGAGTGGAGTATTCCGCCATGAAAAATTACGTAGCCGCTGAAGGAGGAGAGTTTTTCAGATCGCTGAAGAGAATATCAGAAAATTCCGGATACAATATTCCAACTCACTTATCATCTCATCCTGATCCGGGTGAAAGAGAGGATAATATTCCCAGACTTGCAGAACAGTGGAAAGAAAAAGGATATGAACAAACCATCGTAGATGATGAAGAATATTTAAACATGATTAATAATATCATGTATGGACAAAATCCCAGAGAAGGTTTTGTGAGAGATGGAATGTTCTATCACCCCGATTTAAAATTTCAATTTCCGGTTCCATCAGAATTTCAGCTTATTAATCAACCAACAGCTGTGATTTTGGTTAATGAAGCACAAGATGCAATTTTGCAGTTTACAATTGACAGTAAAAACTCTACTCCTGAGGAATCCGTAAGAGAATTTTTGAATCAGGAAGGAATAAACACCATTGAGCAAAATTCTACAGAAGCAAATGGAATAAATAGATATGAAGCTGAAGCGAGTGTTCAGCAGGAGGATGGAACCCAATTATTGATAGATATCACAGCGTTAAGTTATGATGGAAACATCTATCGTTTTCTGAGTTATTCAACAGCTGATAAATTTCCTCAGTATGAATCGGAATTTAATTCGGTATCTAATGGTTTTAATAGATTGACGGAAAATTCTATATTGAATATACAACCTGTTCGGCTGGAATTAGTTAAGACAAATCGGTCAGGTTCTTTTTCGAGCTTCTTACCATCTGAATTACCGATGGACATTGAAGCAGTTGACATAGCAATTATAAATCAGGTAGAACTGGATGAAACCATTTCTGCCGGAAGATGGATTAAAATACCAGTACAAAATTAACATATGAGAAAACAGTATCACATCCGTGAAGTTAACGGAGATAAGCACATCTGGGACGTTGATAAATTAGTAAAGTTGGCTGAGCATTATTTGCCAAAGGAAATCATGCTCGAATCAATAGATGAACTTGACGAAAATTATTGGTTTCAACACAACGATGATGTCCCTTCAGTTCGTAAAATAGCAGAACATGTAGATTTAGCTAAAAAAGCTAATTTCAAATACCCGGTTATACTTTCATCCGATGGAAGAGTAATGGACGGTATGCACCGCATTCTTAAAGCGTTGATGAAAGGCAAAGAAACGATAAAGGTCGTACAGTTTCTTGAAGATCCGGAGCCGGATTACGTAAATGAGAAACTGAGTAAACTACCTCAGTAATTTACTTCAGCATTAACATTTTGTGCGTTTTTTGGAAATTTTTTCCATTAATGCGTACAAAATACACCCCTGATGCAAGATTTTCTGCGCTGAATCGAAACGAATGAGATCCGGCACTGAATTTTCCGGAGTGCAGTATTTGGATTTTCTGACCAAGCGAGTTATAGATCTCAACTGAAAGTTCCTGAGCTTCAAGCAAAGTAATAAGTATAGTGGTAGATGGATTAAAAGGATTCGGATAATTATCGATTGAGATGCTTTTTGGTTGGTCAAAGCCGCCGGCTATTTGTTCAGTAGAAGTGATAATTCGATTTTGCTTCATTTGCATGATACGATTGTAAGCCTCATTGACCCGTTCTTCTTTAATTTCCCCGGATTCGATCTTATTCGTTATCAATGAAATCAAATAATTTGGTAACGAAATATCATTATATAGGTTTGTGCTAAACAAAAGAATATCAGTGCCTGCATTTATGGTTGCTGTAATCGCTTCATCCATTCCGTAATTATCCTGTATGGCATTCATAAAAAGCTCATCGGTGATCACTAACCCATCAAATCCGATACTATCTCTGAGCATAGTAGTTATTGCATACTTTGATAGTGAAGCCGGGTAAACTGAGTCCCAATCTGCTTTGTAAAGATGGCCGGTCATTACAAAATCATCATACCCTTCATCGATTAAAAGCTCGAAAGGATCCAGCTCACGTTCTTCCCAGGTATCTGTGATGTCCGTAAATCCTAAATGAGAGTCGTTAGCGGCGCTTCCATGCCCGGGGAAATGCTTAAGAGAAGTAATTATACCCGATTTTCTGAATTCATCAATAAACCACCCGGCATGTTGATATACTTCAAACTCATTGTTTGAATAACTTCGGTCTAATTTTCCAATAGCAGGGCTATTCGGATCTAGATTTACATCCACAACAGGAGCAAAATTGATATTAAATCCTGTATTTACAAGCCAGTTTGCCATCAGGGCAGCAGTTGCACGTGTAGAATCTTCACTATCAAAAGTATAGCCAAGATCATATGCTGAATAAGTACGTTCATAACCGTTTTGTTCATCGAGACGAGCAACAATTCCACCTTCCTGATCTATGGAAATAAATAGCGGTTGGTTCGGCGCATATCCCTGGAGTCGTTCATTTTGAGCTTTAATCTGTGTGGGAAATCTCAGGTTATACCCGAACATCAAAACTCCGCCCAGATTTCGATTCTCAATATCGTATCTGAGCGAATCCTGAGCTTTATCGCTAAGACCAAACCCGACCATAATCATTTGACCGATTTTTTCCTCAAGAGTTTGAGCTTGTACGAATGAAATAAGGAGGAGACTGAGAAAAAGTGAAGTAGCTATTCTTTGCATTGACTATGATTAATTTGAGGCAAAATTCCCCTCAATAATGCACCAATCCAAATTGTGAACATTATGTTTTACAATTGATAATGATGAGATTTACTTGATAAGTGTCAGCCGATCTGTCTTAGTTAGCCCTTTAAATGTAATGGTATAAAAATACACTCCTGAAGCGAGGTTGCCAGCTTCAAAATTTACGATATGGGAACCTTCTGTATATCTTTTATTGATCACTTCTTTGATCTTCCGTCCGTTTATATCAAAGACTTCTAACCGGACTAAACCGCTTTCATTAAGCGTAAATGATATATTTGTAGATGTATTAAAAGGATTGGGATAATTTTTATTCAGCTCGAATGAGATATTTTTTTCAAGAAAATCATTTGAAACAGAAAGCTCTTCCTCAGAATACTTAATTACCGTAATGCTTACGGGCGGTATCATTAAAGAGTAATTTTGTGATTCTGAGCTATCTACAGGAACTAAGGCATTCTCTACTCTTGATTGATGAAACTGATAGGTTTTAAAACTTTGTTTACCATCAGGAATGTTAATCTCAACGTGTTTGACAGAATCGTATTTGTTGATCAGGATTAATGAAGTGTTCCCTGAGCTCGATTTTACATAAAAAGGTTGTACCGAGTATCCTTTTACATCCATTCCCGAGTGATGATGGAGATTTTCCTGCGGCTGTTCAGTAGTTTCAACTTTTAAAAGAGATAATGAGTTATCTAATTCTAACAACTGAGTAAGCAATTCCCAACTGTAAAAAGTTGGCAATTTGTTAAACTGAGGATACCAGTCAAAAATCCCGTAACCACCAATGGTTTCCCATCGCAATGCGATGTCAAATCCTCCTTTTAACGCATGAAGTTGAGCCAACGCCTGATAAACTCCGCCAAAGAAATTGACATTCCTTGGGTCGGTCCATAATTCTCCATCTTTTGTACCATCAATTGTCCAAAGGGCAGAAGCATTATACGCATCAAGTATAAGTTCAGGTTGATAATCTGATGTCGTCATGGACCGTATTTTGAGAGGGGCTTCTTCGTACCAAATAGTTTTGTCCATTATTTCACGGTTCGTATCATCTTTATCCCATGAAAGAAAGATATTAGAGCTTATAAACCCCAACAAAGAATCCTCTTCTGTTTGATTAAATACATAGTTAGCCCAATGTCCATTTTCCCAGCCGTTAAAACCTGACGGACCACCAACTTTGATAGAAGGATGTGCCTCTTTTATCAATGAGGCAGAATTAATAAAAAGCTCTGCTGATTCTGAAAAAGATATGTAGTACGGATGGGAAGGATTCAGATAGTTAAGTTCATCAAATAATATCATATAATCTGAATGTTGCCCATACTTTTGTGCAGTAGAATCCACTAACTGATACCATTCATCCATATTAGCTTCATCATTCCACCATGGATTTTCGGGAGTTCCTAAATACCAGTCTTCTCCCTGATAAATGCAAATTATGGGTTCAAAGCCACCGTTAACAATCTCAGATATTTTTTGATCCATTTCATCCCAGTTCCACGTTGTAGAATCCGGTCGTATTTGCTCAGGCTTTGCCCAAACCCTTATGTATTTGATTGGGATAGCGCTAATCTTTTGCAAGAAAACAGAGTTATCGTACGTATTTCGGTGATATTGAATACCATTAAAATTCTTATTGACTGAACGAATTACAGAGTCACTGGTGGTAATTTGGATCGGCTGACTCTTTAACGGAATATTCCGGCCAATACACAAAGCCAGCAACAGGATTGATATTTTAGAATATATATTCATGAATACTTATTCATAATTAATCAGTCCAAGTTTTCTTACTAATGAATTATTCAAATTACCATTAGTAAGCACTTTCAAAAACGGATATTCATAACGATATGGTCGATCAACACGAAGCTTACGAAAAAGCTCAGGTTTATCAGGTCGCAAAGCTATTTCTCTTAAATCAGCATCATATTCCTTGATGGGATGTAATCGTAGAATAAGCTCTTCTTCAGAATAGTCTAAATCTGCCAAATCAATTTTCTTTTCGTCATAAAAATGTTCAATGTCCGGCAGTTCAAAGTTAAAATAGTCAGCAAGTTGCTGAACAATATATTTTGTAGCATTCAACTTTGCCTGTTCTGAATAACCTGCGATATGAGGTGTTGCAATAAAGGCTCTCTCAGCTAACTCCGGTCTGAAATCAGGTTCATTCTCCCAAACATCTATCACTACATCATTCATTGAGTGGCTCGACAAGGAGTCAAGTAAAGCTGATTCATCAACAACTCCACCACGGGATGCATTGATGATTAACTCAAAATTGTTTTCACGAAGCTTTTTTTCATCCAGCCAGTGATATGTAGAAAATTCACCTATTCGCTTTAATGGAACATGAAAAGTGAGAATATCACAGCTTAAAACTTCACTAAGCGAAGCTGATTTATAATCCGAATTTCGGAGTTCTTTAGGCGGATCGTGGCTGACAAAATCGATATCGAACTTTTTCAACTGATTTATCACCGAAGAACCTGTAGCTCCCGCTCCAATAACACCTACTTTGTAATCGGATAGATCTTTATCCTTTTTTAAACTCCAAAGCAATAAAGAGGTCATTACATATTCACCAACTGCACGGGCATTGCACCCTTTAGCATCAATCACAGAAATATTGTTTGACTCAAAATAGGATTTGTCAATATGATCGCTTCCTGAGGAAGCTGTTCCAACCATTTTCAAAGATGAAGGAATCGCCCGAATCGATTTAGCATGCAATTCTGTAACTGTTCGAACTAAAAGTACATCAAATCCACTCAGTTCAGGTAACGGCTTTTCAGGATCAAAAGTGGATAGAGAAACCCCATCAGGGAGAAATTCCCTGAGCTTATAGATGTTTTTATCAGCAAGAATATTTATCAAAAGTATTTTTTAAATTTTAAAAATATCATTTAATAATTATTGAACCGGGGCATGCATCTGAAGAAGGTTCCTCGAAATCACATTCCTCAAAGTAAAATTGAATATTTGTGAGATTCCAATATCCGATAAAAATATTGATAAGCTCCTCTTTCAATGATTCCGAGACCGGGCTTTCAAAAAGAAAAGTAAAAGATTCACCATAATGAGTTGGTGAGCCTAATTGTTTCTTTACCGGACTACCTTGAACAATTTTAAATTTGTTTCCTTTTTCGTCTGTTAGTTGCCACATTCCCCCAAGTGGATAATGATGCCATTCGTTTCCATCATCTCCTTTGGTTTTCTGAACCGAAGGTGCCCACATATTCAGCATTTGAATCATTAAAGAATCGTTTTTCGAATCTATAATAAGTGCAGAGTCAGAATTTCCTGTAATGGTTATATGGACATTAGCAGAATCTTTTTTGGTGACTAAAACTTCGAAAATATCTTCTTTCTCATCAGAATCGTAAAAGGCTTTTGAAGCTATTTCGAATTCTTCTGACGTAATCGGGTTAATAAATCTATCTTGTTTTTCGAGAATCGGTGACCAACCATCATCAATAAATAAAGTGCCTTCACTGTAATTCAAATCAATTTTCTGATCAGAGTTATGAGGTAAGTATTCAAAATTTCCGGTTTTCTGAAGAACGAGTCTGTCCGGATAATCTTCCGGATTCTCCTGAAATTGCTGTGGATACGGATGCAATACGGTTTTGAAACTACAACCTGAAGTAGAGATCAGCGCTAAAAAAAGCAGAACGGAAATAAATTCAGAATTCCGGCTATGAAAATATGTCTTCATATTCAGGAAATTTTAGTTTTTTGCCTATACTTAAAGTATGACTTCACAACATAACATTGTTTCGATTATTCGCAAAAAACGGGATGGAAAAGTTCTTTCAGCTGATGAAATTATTTTTCTGATTGATGCTTATACCGCCGATGAAATTCCCGATTATCAGATCAGTTCTTTTCTGATGGCTGCTTTTCTCAACGGAATGAACGATGAAGAATCAGCAGCTTTTACTGAAGCGATGCTTCATTCAGGAATCGTGGTTGATTTGTCTCACGTATCAGGAAAAAAAGTAGATAAACATTCCACGGGAGGCGTAGGCGATAAACTGTCGCTTATACTGGCTCCGATTGTGGCAAGTGCGGGCGTTCCCGTTCCTATGATTTCCGGTAGAGGATTAGGTCATACCGGAGGTACGCTTGATAAACTGGAATCTATTCCCGGCTTTTCCGTGGATGCAGATCTGAAGCGATATAAAGAGATTCTTGAAAAACAGAATCTGGTACTTGTGGGACAAACTGAAGAAATAGCTCCCGCAGACAAGAGATTATATGCGCTGCGCGATGTAACCGCAACAGTAGAATCCATTCCCTTAATTGCCGGAAGCATAATGAGTAAAAAGCTTGCAGAAGGTATAGATGCTTTGGTTCTGGATGTGAAATACGGTTCAGGAGCATTTATGAAAACTCAGGATGAAGCTGAACAACTTGCAAAAGCATTGGTAGGAATAGGGGAACAATTCGAAAAAGAGACCATCGCCTATTTAACAAATATGCAGCAACCACTTGGTTATAAAATCGGCAATTGGCTGGAAGTAGAAGAATCCATAGATGCTTTACAAGGAAAAGGTCCTGAAGATGTGATGGAAGTTTCACACTTGCTTTCAGGTACAATGATTTATTTAGGCGGAAAAGCTGAAACCGTGGAAGAAGGAATTGAAATTAGTCACCGACAGGTTGAGAATGGCGAAGCTTTTCAGAAGTGGTTGGATATTGTGGAAGAACAGGGAGGCGATATTTCAGTAATTAAAAATCCCGAAGCTTATCCAAAAGCAGAATTCGAATTCGAGCTGAAATCAGAAGAAGATGGTTTTATTTCGTCCATGGATGCCTTCGAAATTGGCGCAGCTTCTGTAGAACTTGGAGCAGGTCGGAAAGTGAAGGAAGATGATGTGGATCCGCAGGCTGGAATTACGCTTCATAAGAAGGTTGGAGATAAAATCACAAAAGGTGAAACAATTTTGACCGGATATACGAACAAGGCAACCAAGATCGAACCTGTTACCTCACAATTGTTCGGTGCAGTTAAGATCTCAGATATAAAACCTGAAAAGGAAGAACTGATAACAAAAGTGGTTGACAAAAACGGAGTTCGGGATTTTCGGCTTTAAAATGTTGAATTACGATTATAATCAGTTAATTTATATTGAATGAACATAGGGCATTAAACAAAAGGAAAAATCATGTTTAAACGATTCATACGCGCATTAAAATCAATGTTTGGTGGGGTTATAAGCTCCATGGAGGATCCAAAGTTAATTCTTGAGCAAAACATCAGGGATTTGAATGATCAGATTCCTCAGATGAATGAAAATATTGCTACAGTTAAAGCAAATCTGATTATGCTTCAAAAAGAAGCGGGGCGTAACGAGAAACTTATCTCTGAACTAACTTCTAAGATTAAATCTGCTATCCAGGCTAATCGTGATGACATTGCGGAAGGATATGCGCTTCAATTAGAAAAAGCGAAAGAAAATTTCCAGCATACCAAAGATCAGCTTCAGTTTGCAGAAAAAGCGTACGAAAAAGCGATTAAGGTAAAGAAGGTATTTATGCGTGAAAAAGATCGCAAGATACAGGAAGCCAAAGAAGCTTTACGTGCCAGTGAGCGCGCTGAATGGCAATCTAAAATTGCTGATACCTTAGAACAGTTTGAAGTTGGCGGCATGGATCAGACTCACGATGAGATGATCAATCGACTTAACGAACGAACTGCTAAGAACGAAGCTCGCATGGAAATAGCTTTGGATGGAATTGACACTGAAACCATGGAAATTGAAGCTAATGCAGAGAAAATTCGTGCAAAGTCGTTGGTAGAGCAGTTCAAAATGGAAATGGGTGAATCTTCAGGTTCCATCAATATGGATGAAGAAGAAGTATCTGAGCAGGAGCAGGCTCCAAAAAAATCTGTTGGCAACAAGGAAAAAAGCTAACAGGAGAATATCATGAGCAGCAAAAGCGAACAGGAAAGAGAACGTCTAAAGCAGGAATACAAGGAGCACTACCGGCGTATTAAAGAGCTGAAAGAGCAGGGAAAAAGAGCTGAACAAAAAGGCAAGATTGCTCAGGCAGTGAATAATATGAATGCGGACAATATTCTTGAATCTGTAGATGAATTTCTCGGGAAAGTTCGTGATAAGGTCAATCATGTGGAAGCTCGATTGGATGTTGCCATGGATAGTATGGATGAAAATTCCACTGTTGAGCAGGAGTTAAAAAATGAAGAACATGAAGCTGAATTAAAAAAGCAGAAAGCGAAACAAACACTTCAGCAGGTTAAAGCAGAAATGGGCATGTTGTATTCTGAAATAGAAAAAACAGCTGAAGAAATTAAAACCGAAAAAACAATCGGAAGCAAAAAGGGCAAACAAACTCCATCTGATGAAAAAGAATCGGATGATAATACAGAGCAGGCTTAATGTCAGACGAACTCAATATCAACTATACCAGAGAAGCTTTTTTGAATCCCATTAATTTGGGAGGTCTGTTAATTGCAACTCTGACAGCTATTTTCATCAGTGATTTTGGTGATGCTTCAAGCGTGATGTTAACCACTATTTTTGGTTTGGAGCTCATGTACTTAGGAATCGTTCCTAAACTTCCACGATTCAGAAAAAAGACCGAGTTGAAAAAAATTAAAGAGCGTCACGCTTCCAGCAATGAGAAAGATTTATTTCAGTCTTTGGATTCTGCCAGCCAAAAAAGGTTTCTGGTACTCAAACACCTGGCGAAATTAGTACAGGAAAATTTTGAAAAGCTTCCATACAGTTCGCAAGGTTTATTGGATAACATCGGTAAAAAGATCGATGAACTTCTTGGGAATTATCTCACATTGCTGGATTTGATTAAACGATATGAAGTGTATTTGAATACTTCGTTGGAAGGAAATTTAAAGGAAGAAGTTGTTCGTCAGATCGAAGAAATTAAAACGATTGAGTCTGAAAAACTTAAGCGAACAAAGGCTCGTCGTGTGGCCATCATGCAAAAACGTCTTCAGAAGTTTAAGATAGCAAAAGAAAAATATCTGGTTTGTGAAACACACTTAGAGACTATTGAAGATGCAGTTCGATACATTTATGAACAATCCATGACCATGAGCAATCCGGAAGAAATCGGCTTCCAACTGGATAATCTGCTCACAGAAGTGGATGAAACTTCGCAATTAATTGACGATTTAGATCAGGATATCCTGCCTGAGTACACTACAGAGTGGGAAGCAGAACTGGATTTTGATTCTATTTTAGATGAACTTTCGGACGATGTTTCTAACATCTCAAGTACTACTAAAAAACAAGTCAAAGAATAAACATGAGCTTTTCTTTCGAAACACTTCTTCTTGATATAGATGAATCAGGAATTTGTGTTCTTACCGTAAATCGACCCGAGAAAATGAACGCGTTAAACAATCAGGTTTTTGAGGAACTTGATTCAGCGCTCGATCACATCAAAGGAAATGACGAAATAAAAGGTTTGATAGTAACAGGAGCAGGAGAAAAGGCTTTTGTTGCAGGAGCGGATATCAAAGAGTTAAATACTCTGGGAGATTCTGAAGCTGTTAAGAAATCACTGAGAGGCCAACGGGTTTTTCAAAAGCTGGAAGATTTAACCATTCCGGTAATTGCTGCAGTTAATGGATTCGCTTTAGGTGGTGGATGTGAATTTGCAATGGCTTGTCATATAAGAGTTGCTTCTGAAAACGCGCAATTGGGCTTGCCTGAAGTAAGTCTGGGATTAATTCCCGGATACGGCGGTACTCAGCGTTTACCTAAATTAGTCGGCGAAGCAAAAGCCATGGAACTTACTTTGACGGGAAGATTTGTGAAAGCTGAAGAAGCCGCACAAATTGGATTAGTAAATCAGGTAGCTGATGATTCAGCCTTGGAAGCCGCCCAAAAAATGATGAACAGTATGTTGAAGCAGGGGCCGCTTGCCCTGAAAAATGCTATATTGGCAATCAGAGAATCAGGTAAAAAATCCGGGTTCGAATCAGAAGCAAATCTATTTGGAGATTTGTACAACACTGCTGATTTTAAGGAAGGTACAACGGCGTTTCTTGAAAAAAGGAAGCCCAATTTTACCGGTAAATAGGAACCAACTATTCGTTAATGAACGACGAACCTCCATCGAGTAAATACTTTATTCTCATTTCTAAAATTCAGGGAGCCAAATAACTATGGAATGGCTTCTGATTGCAGGTACTATTTTACTAAGTGGATTTTTCTCCGGTTCGGAAATAGCTTTCGTTACAGCCAATAAACTTAAGCTGGAAGTAGCTTCCCGAAAGAACGATCTGATTTCCGGATCTATCGGTTTTTTTTCCAGGAATCCTGATACATTTATTACGACAACTCTTGTTGGAAATAATATTGTAAATGTGCTTTACGCCACATTTATGGCGATTTTTCTGGTGGAGCCCATCATCTTCTATTACAATCAATGGTTTGGCTTTGATCCCTCAGCTTTTCAGATACTAACCATCCAGACAATCATTGCTTCATTGCTCATTATGTTGTTCGGGGAGATTCTTCCCAAAGCCTTATTTCGCGCTCAGGCAGATATAATGATCAAGATAATTGCATTACCTCTCCGATTATTTTACTGGCTGTTGCGTCCTTTGATTGCTTTAGCGAATGGATCATCAAATGTTTTGATAAAATGGCTGGTTCCTGATGCAGAACGCAGTGAGCAATTTTATCGTCGACAGGATGTGGAATTGATCGTAAAAGAGCTAAGAGAAAGTGGAGGAAGTGAAGATATAGACGAGGACGATTCTGAGATTTTACATAATGTATTGGAGCTTTCAAATATGCGTGTGAAAGAGTCCATGATTCCAAGAATTGATATTGAAGCAGTAGAGAAGTCAACTCCGGTAGATGAAGTTCTCAGAACAATGATCGAATCCGGTCATTCAAAACTTCCGGTGTACCGGGAAAGCATTGACGATGTAATCGGCGTGGTTTTCGCTCATGACTTTTTTAAGAATCCCAAAAACTTGCACGAGATTATTCGACCGATAAAATTGGTTCCCTCCAGTAAAAAATCCAAAGATTTGATGACTGAATTCCGTCAGTCAAATATGTCGGTTGCTATTGTATTGGATGAATACGGCGGAACTGCAGGTATGATAACTATTGAAGATTTGCTGGAAGAGGTTGTTGGAGATATTCAGGATGAATACGACACTGAAAATGAATTAATGAAACGAATTGCACCCAACAATTTTGTTATCAGCGGGAATGTGGAAATTGATGAGCTGATGGCAGAATTCGGAGAAATTGAAATTCCTTTGGAACCTTCTCAGTATGATACCGTAGCGGGATACATCATCAATCATTTGGGGCGTATTCCTAAAGTTAACGAGGAAGTGTTGTTAGGTGGTAAAAAATTCATCATCAGCAAGGCAACCCAAAGTAGAATTGAGAC
The DNA here is from genome assembly GCA_965267565.1 of Balneola sp. Taxonomy (GTDB): domain Bacteria; phylum Bacteroidota; class Rhodothermia; order Balneolales; family Balneolaceae; genus Balneola. Next base: position 538,125 of record OZ254085.1, on the reverse strand, counting down.
CATAAAACTAACTATTATCGAATAGGGCATTATGTTTGATCACTATCCAAAATGGTCGCAGGAATTTGCGAGAAAATATCTTAGCAGAACAATAAACACTTTTCTGCTGCATGGAAACGTGCACGATTTAGTAGCACTTAAAGAAGAAGATGGAACCAAATTTCATCGACTGAAGTCCTTTTTAGCAGATGAGTTTTTTGGTGCCCGTGATTTTGTGGTTTTCTATGACCGCGCATCAGGAATTTATTTCAGAGACAAAGAATCGCAGCAGGATTTTAATCAGGCGATTGCAGGACGTGACAGCATTGTAGGCACTGAATACGCCAAGAAAATGCCGAAAGATCCTGTTCGGGTGATGTCTTTATTGGAGCAATACTTTCGATTGAGACTGGATCAAAAGAAAAGCGTAGCGCTCATTATAGATTACGCTGAAACCATCGTTCCTATGAATGATGCGGGTTCAACCGGAAATGAAGACCGGACTTCACAGGTGTATTTGTCAAGATGGGCACACGATCCTATGTTTTTAGCTTCTGATTTTACCTGTGTAATGATTACTGAAAATTTAGCTGATCTGAATAAAACCGTGGTTCAGAATCCTTACACCACAGATATTAAAATTACTATTCCGGGAGAAGCTGATCGTCTTGAATTTATAAAGTTCGAAACAGATGACGATGAGTTTGATAAAATTTCAGATGTATCACCGGAAATTATTGCGCAGCAAACTGCAGGCCTGAATTACGTAAATATTCGGAGTGTACTTTCAAACGCAAGGGAGAACGAGGAAAAAATTACGTTTGATGGTCTTTCAGAAAACAAAAAAGATCTGATTGAAGCCGAAGCTTACGGTTTGCTGGAATTTGTGGAAACGCCATATTCGCTCGATAACGTAGCAGGGCACACGCATGTTAAGGAACACCTTCGCCAAGCTGTGCAAGCGCTTAAAGCCGGTCGTCAGGATGTTATGCCGATGGGTTATCTGGTTTGTGGTCCTGTGGGAACCGGAAAAACGTTTTTAGTTACCTGTTTTGCAAGTGAAGTGGGAATTCCAATGGTGAAACTGAAAAACTTCCGAAGCCAGTGGCAGGGAGTTACTGAAGGAAATCTGGAGAAGATTTTATCATTATTGAAAGCAATGTCGCCCGTAGCGGTTATGATTGACGAGGCAGATGCTTATCTCGGCGATCGAAGTGCAAGTGGAGACAGCGGTGTTTCAAGTCGGGTGTTTTCTCAGATTGCTACTTTTATGAGTGATACTACCAATCGTGGCAAAATTGTTTGGTTTTTGATGACGGCCCGACCGGATTTAATGCCGATCGATTTAAAGCGACAGGGTAGAGCCGAAGAGCATTTGGCGCTATTCCCGCCGCACACTAAGGAAGAGCGCAAAGAATTGTTCGATGCAATGAAGAAGAAGACCAGTCTTGATTTATCGGAACCGGATTATGTACCGCAAATGATTGAGAAAGGATTAAAGACGTTCTCAGGGGCAGATATGGAAGCGGCTTTAACCAGAGCTAAGTTCCGTGCGGCTGCTGTTGGTGAGAAGAAAGTCACTCCGGAAATTCTGGATGATGCATTAGCTGATTTTATTCCACCAACTTACCCGGAGGAAGTAGAATTACAGACCTTGAACGCAGTAATTGAATGTACTTCAAAAGAACTACTTCCTGAACGCTATCGCGAAATGGATAGAAATGAAATTTTATCTACGATAGAGGAATTGAAGTTTAGAGTAGGCTAATATATGCCTGAAGTTGATTCAAAGAAATTTATCAGCAATATTCTTATTGTTTTTGGAGCATTTATCGGTTGGTATATCTTTTCTTTATATACAGGAATGATTATTTCTGAATTAGTGCAAGCTGATATTTCGAATCAGATTTATCAAATACTTTTTCTATCAGGATTTGGAGCTGCTACTTGGTTTTTTGTTGTTAAGGCGAAAAAGTTCAATGAGCACATTAATGGTATTAAAGAAATAAATTCTAGCATCTCTTCTTGGATGAAAATAATTCGGAAGATTCAAGTATTCTTTGGGTGGTTGATCATTTTATTTGTTTCATATACCATATATGAAGAAGTAAAAGAGATATTTAATATCCTATATTGATAAATTCTTGTTCTATGTTTCTTAGTTCTGCATCCCAAGCTCCTGCTTGGGATGGCTATTGAGGAGCTCTTGCTCCAAATGGGTTACTAAACAAAAAAAGTTCTGAGTGTTTTTAAGGGAATGGATTTGAAGCAGGAGCTCCATTTTATTCTCCCAAGCAGGAGCTTGGGAGAGAGAATAATCTTTATAACTACCCATTAATCCCCGGTTCACCTTTAACAGGACCGACTATTTCCGATGTCATCCATCCGCCGTAAAATCCTCCGGGTTGAGGTTTTACTTTTTCATCATTAATAAAACATTCCAGTGAAGCAGGATAAAAAGAGAGATAACCGGCAATAGACTCAAATTCTTCAAAAGGTTTTTCATAGCTCCAGCCACATTTTGTAATTTTTTTGTTGGGTAAAACTACGCTCCAGTAAGTTGCATTACCTTTCCATTCGCATAGTGAATGACCATCGGTTTTAATAAGAACGTCCATATTGATGTCTTCTTTTGGAATATAAATGGTTGGTGGACTTGCAGTTTCCAAAATCCGAACAGCATGTGTTGTATCTGCAATAAGTATTTCTTCTGATTTAACAACAATTTTTCGGGAGTCGGGATCAACTTTTGGAGGACGTGGATAATCCCAAACGGATTCTTGTCCCGGATCGGGTTCTTTAGCGAAGTCAGGACGTTTTTGTCCGGTAAATTCCCATTGCAAGCGGGCTTTCTGTATCCAATCTGGTGTTTTCATCTGTGTAAGTGGATAATGGAATAAGTAAGTGTATAAGGTAATAAGTAGAAGAAGAGTTCGAATACTTAACTACTTATTCCCTTATCTACTAATTCCTATACTGATTGGCTCGGATGTTTTTCTCTGCTAATTTAGCTGTTTCCTGAATCCTTTTTTGACGAGTGGTATCTCTTTTGGCGTTAAAGATCCACTCCAAAATTCCTCGTTTAACTGATCTTGGAAATGCTTCAAAATTAGCAGCTGCATTTCTGTACTTACTTAATTCTTCTTGAAGATCACTGGGGACAATTAGATTCTCCACATCATCCAACGCATTCCAGGTTCCATTTTCTTTAGCGATTCTGACCATTTCATACCCTGGCTCAGCTATTAATCCTGCTTTTTCTAATCTTGCTATTTTCTGTTTATTAACTCTGCTCCAATTACTTTTGGGGCCACGTGGCGACATCCTGAGTTTATATTTCTTGTCATCAACTTTATTAGGAAGACTGTCAATCCATCCAAAACAAAGTGCATTATCAACGGCTTCTTCTAAAGTTAGTCCATCTAAACCGCTTTCTTTTTTGGGAAGGATCAACCAAATGCTTTCATTTTGATCGTGATTTTCTTCCAGCCAGTCTCGCCATTCCTGAATAGTTTTTGGAAATATGTGTTTAAATTTATGAACCATATATAAAACTCTGTAGAAAATAATCTAAAAAATAAATGAACCTTTCGGAATATTAGGCGACTATTATATTGAAATGGATAGAAGCTCAGATCATAATAAGTATGAGGCTCTCGCCCGAAGTTATCAATCGGGTAGTAGAGAAGCTCTTAAAGAATTGATTAGAACTTTTAATCCGCAAATAGAGTCAAAGATTTACTTTCATACAAAGGATAAGGATTCGGTTCGGGATATTTCTCAGGAGTGCTGGTATGTAATTATAAATAATTTGGAGAAAGTGAAATTTCAAATTGGTTTTGAAGCCTGGGCATTAAATATCGCCAGAAATAAATCGGTAGACTGGATAAGAAATCAGCAAAAGGAAAGAAGAAATCGAATAGTTTCAGAAAATGAGATTGAAGACAGTATCAATCGGGAAGAAAAAAGCATACAGGAATTAAGGATTAATGAATTGAAATTAGGTATGCAATTACTTTCGAATGCCCAGAGAATAATATTGGAACTTTTTTATGTAGAAAACCTGAGCCTGAGTGAAATTGCTGAAGTATTAGAAATATCAGCAGGCACTGTAAAGTCCAGACTTTTCTACGCCAGAGAACAATTAAAGAAAATCATTAAATAGTAATTAACGAGGGTCATCATGAAAAAAGAAGAAATCGATAAACTAATCGAAGAATCGCTAAGTGTGGAAGAGAAAAAATTCTACAACGAATTAGAAGAGAAAGGTTTGTTTAAGCAATGGGGAGGTTTGTATACGGGAAAGCTCAAGGGTTGGGCAATTTTGACTACCATTATTCAGCTAATTTTTACCGTAATCACTTTTTATTTGGGCTATAAATATTTTACTGCCTCTGAAACAACAGATTTCTTTAAATATGGAGGAGCGTTTTTTATTGTATTTTTTGCGGCGTCTATGATGAAATTATGGCACTGGATGCAAATGGACAAAAATTCCATTCTTCGGGAAATGAAGAGAATGGAATTTCAGATCGCGGTTTTATCAGAGAAATCAACTAATACAAAATGAACAAAAGCTTTCAGATGTGTATCATGTATCAATATTTAGGCAGTTTATTCTTTTTCTGAATCCCGAGCTCTAGGTTGGGATGAGGAGCTGTTGCTAAACTATCTTTTTTCTATTTAGTTGTATTTTTTAGCTTTTCCAAAAGCTCGTCCGGATCTTGTCGGTTATCCCATACAAGTAAAAGCTTAATCATATTTTGATTGTGGGAATAAAACAATGATACAGTTTTATGAACGGTCAACTTTCGTATATCTGAATCTTCAAACGCTAACCCAATGAGTGGATTACTTTGCAGTTGACTAATCCTGAAATCAAGAAGTTCTATAAAATCTTGCTGAATTTCAGAATTCCATATTTCAAGAATAAAATCTGAAGTCTCATGAAGACTTTTAATGGCGGTTTGCGTCCACCGTACTTCTTTCATGTAACTTTCAAAATATCCTTTACGCCGGTGTGCTCGACAAGATTCTCCTTTGGTTCATTTTTTGCCATTTTAAGCATTTGAACAACGGCATTAGGTAAATCATTTAAAGAAGCTTTCTGAATTTCGGCAATTTGATCTATTACATCCTCATCCTGAAGATTCGAGATCCAGCTTATAAGTGATATTTTTTTTTGTTCAATTGTCATATGCTGAATCTAATAAATTTTAAACTTTCGAAACAGCCTCTTATAGATTCGTTAGTCTGACATCCAAACGGTTTTTACCAACCACTTTCGTTGTCGCGGCATAATTTCAGAAGGAGAAAGCAAATCTCTTTTCCTTTTATAAAATGATTATTTGAACATAGCTTTTATTCTATTTTTGTTTTTAATTCACACTTCATTGCAAATTCTAAAATTCTTGTTATGGCTTTGATTTTTTTGAGCTCAATCCTTGAGATATTTAACAATAACTATATGCCTCATGGGGCATGCTATTTTTGGGAGCCTGGAACTTTGTGGACTAACGTTCTTGGCGATGGAGTAACAGCTTTTTCCTACTACTTGATTCCGGGCATGCTTATTTACTTTGTGAACAAAAGAAAAGATGTGCAGGTGAATGTACTCTTAATTGCTTTTGCAGTCTTTATCATCGCATGTGGAACCGTTCATTTACTTGCTATTGTTAATGTTTGGAATCCTTACTACGATATTTCGGGTTATCTCAAAATTCTTATGGCGGCAGTCTCGGTAGGAACCGTAGTTTTACTTTGGAAGCATATGCCGGATCTGCTGAAAATTCCAAGTCCAGCAGAATTGCAAGCTGCAAATGATGAGATCAGATCATTAAACGAGAACCTTGAGGAAAAAGTTGAGCTAAGGACTCAGGCTCTGCAGGAAATGAATGCGGAATTAGAAAGTTTCAGTTATTCTATTTCTCACGATCTTCAAATACCTATTCGCTCAGTACTTGGATATACGGAGCTATTAAAAGAAGATCATGATGCTGAGTTAAATGAAGAAATGACAAGAAAACTCGAAGTTATTTCGGGAAGTGCAACCAAGATGAACGAGCTAATTCAGGGTATCCTTGAGTTTTCAAGATTGGGAAGAAAAGATATCAAAAAAACTAAAGTTGATATGGAATCTCTTTTCAATGAGTCTTTTAAAACGATTCAGGAACTGAATGAGGATATGAACAACACTGAGTTCAAGATTGAGTCACTGCCATCAATTGAAGCAGACGAGCTTATGCTAAAGCAAGTGGTAGTTAATCTAATGTCGAACGCATTCAAGTATGCAAAACCGGATAAATCTCTAAAGATTGAAGTGTATGCAAAAGAGGATGAAACCGGGATTACTTACTTTGTCAAAGACAATGGGATAGGATTTAAAGAGCAATACAAAGAAAAAATATTTCAGGTTTTTCAGAGGCTTCATCACGATGACACAGCAAAAGGAACCGGTGTTGGTTTAGCGATTGCTCATCGTATAATTTTAAAACACCTTGGTAGAATTGACGCTAAGTCTGATGAAAATGGCGCTACTTTTTATTTTTGGTTACCTAAAAATGCAATGACTATATCGTGAAAAAAGAGTAAATGCTTTGATTTTTTGAAGGATAAAATTAATTGAGCAAGACAATACTTAGATTCAGAATGGTTGCAAAACTTACCCAGCCCAAATAAGGATATAATAGCCAAGAAGAAACTTTATTTATTGGCTCAAATAATTTGATTGTGTATATAATTAAAACGAGTAATAGTATAATATCTATTAAAGCCAATGTCGGATTTTGGTATCCGAAAAAGAGAATACTCCATAAAAAATTGAAGAATAGTTGAATACCAAATGCAATCAATTCCTTCTTCCTTTCAATTATTTTTTTAGCAGAGGACCATATTATTCCTGCCGAAATTCCCATCAGGATATACAAAACCGTCCATACAGGACCAAAAATCCAGTTAGGTGGATTAAAGAAAGGCTTATTGAGTTGAGAGTACCATCCTCCGATTGATGAAGATGTTGCATAACCGCTTATAAATCCAACAGACATACAAATTATTATAGCAATTACGATCTTTGAAACTTTGGACAACTTCATATTTAATAAACTATTTTTTGTGCCATTCAGGTTCCAAATTTTTGCGTTTATTTTCTTTTCAAAGTCTGTACATTAATTTTTTATGCTAAGAATATAATATGAAAAAAGAACTGGAGTCCATTCGGGAACGGCTGGATGAAATTGATAAGAGTATCCTTAAAGCTTTGGCGCAACGGCAGGATTTAGTGAAGGAAGTTTCTGCGCTTAAAATTGATAAAGAATCCGGAATCCGTGATATGGAAAGGGAGGAACGGTTATTAAACCGAATCCGAAAATTTGCTCAGGAAGTTGGATTAGACAGATATTATGCTGAGCACCTTTTCAGAGAAATAATCACAAACTCAGTTCGGTTTCAAACGCACTCGCTGGTAGATCATCAGAATAAAAATAACGGAGATTCTATCAGAGTCAGTTATCAGGGAACTGACGGAGCTTATTCTCATTTGGCAATCCAAAGACATTTTGGCGAGCGTTTCGGAAATGTGGAGAGTTATGGCTACGATACATTCCGGGAAGCTGCAGAAGCTGTTCAGAATGGTGAAGTAGATATGGCTTGTTTGCCCATCGAAAATACAACTGCAGGTTCTATCAATGATACCTATGACATTTTAGGAAGCTCAAAGCTTCATATTGTGGGAGAGGAGATTCTCAAAATTGTTCATTGCTTACTTGCTGTTGAAGAAGTTGAGGTCTCAAAGATCAGAAGAATTTTATCTCATCCTCAGGCAATCGCACAATGCACTCATTTCTTATCCAAACTTCCGAGAAGTAAAGTTGAATCGTATTTAGATACAGCCATTTCAGCTCGAAAAGTGTTGGAAGACGGAGATCTGTCTCAGGCTGCTATAGCCGGAGCTCACGCAGCTGATCATTACGGGTTAAAAGTAATCGAACATGATATCGCCAACCAAAAGCAGAATTACACAAGGTTCGTGATTGTTGCTCCTGAACCGGTAAAAGTTGATCCTCAGATTCCTGCAAAGACCTCTCTGATGATGGTTACCTCAAACGATGAAGGCTCGCTGATAGAATGTCTGAATGTGCTGCATGAATTCGAGATAAACATGAGTAAACTGGAATCACGTCCAAGGTTGAACGAGCCCTGGAGGTATTCCTTCCATCTGGATATTGTTGCTAATCTCGATGATGAACGCACCCAAAAAGCTCTGACTAAATTAAAGGGAAAAGCGGCAGAACTTACCGTTTTGGGATGCTACGCAAAGCAAGAGTGAAAGCACGGATTAATTGATTTGTTTGATTTTCGCCGATGATGTTGTGCCATCAGCGAAAATCAATGTTACGATCAAATCAGTGATCAAAAGGAATAAGTAGCTCTTATGAACGTGCTGTACTGAGTGGGTACGATATCAAATCTTGATTCTCTGATTCTATACCGGATATCGAAATTTAAATTAGCATCGTAGAAAAAGCGATATCTGAACTCGATTTCTTCTGAATTAACTCCGAAAGCTGTAGCAGTTAACCATTGAGAATCGGTACTTGCAAGCTCGACCATAAACTCATGACGCTCAGCAAAATTATTAATTCCTGCTGAAATGATGGCACTTGTACCATCTGAAAAATCAGTATTTAAATTCTGACCCAATTCTCCGGCAACACGAATTGAACCTCCGTTTAAAGCATCTTCAGCTGGAAAATCAAAAGCTATTCTGGAAGAAAAAGCAGCGTAGGTAGTATAGCCACTTTGTTTTAAGTAAGCATTAGGGATGAGCAAAATTCCAAAACCCTTTTGGATAATATTATTCTGGTCACGGGTTTGGTTCTCAACGCCGAAATAGTAATTCAGGTTATGCTCAGCATTTCCAAATGTTAGATTAGCCTGGTACGGATAGGAAACGGCATCTCTGTTTTGATATTCAATAATTGCTTCTCCAAACCAGTCATCTGATAAGCCTTTTTTCAGATATAGACCGTCTGTCCAGTGAACGAAGTTGGCATTGCTCTGAAAACGAAGCTGAGATCTCTTCGCATTAGATAACACATTGATTGACTTTTGAAATCGACCCGCTTTAAGCAGTAAATCATCCTGTTGGTATTGATAATAAAATTCATCGAGGGAAAGTGATCCATAAGCCAGCTGACGATTACCATTGGCTTTAATGGTGAACTCAAACGGCTCCAGATCTTTAGAAACTAAATATGCAAGACGACCTGAAAATGAATGATTTTCGTTAAACATATATCTGATTCCAGGTCGAATTCTTAACAGCGTGTTATCACCACCAATACCATCGGCTTCCGTGTCAGATCCTATGTGGGCAATCCGCACATTACCATAGAACTCATAATTTTTGTCCTGAGCTTGAATATTTGTTAATCCTGAAATTGTAAATAAAAATGCTAATGAGATTATAGCTCGAAATTTCATCTGTAGATAAATTTAAATTTTGGTTTCCTGAAAAAACCAGAATCAGGCTTCTACCATTCTCTCCAGAAATTCATTTTTTGTTAAACGATATAAACAATGTTTAGAAAGAAGATGTTCTTTCCCCAGTTTCGGATGAGTAAACTCTCCGGCTTTTGTCATTCCAATTTTTTGCATCACTTTTTCTGAAGGTGAATTATTCAGGCTTGTGAAAGAAACAATTTCTTCAATTTCTAACACATTGAAAGCAAATTTAAGACAGCGTTCAGCACCTTCTGTAGCAAGCCCTTTATTCCAGAATTTTTTATGAAGTCTCCAGCCAATTTCTACTGCCGGAGTGAAATCAGTTTCAAAATCTACTTTCTTCATTCCGATAAACCCGATGAATTCTTTTGATTTCAGATGGTCAACCGCAAAAAAACCGAAACCATGATCTTTAATGTGATCATTGATCTTTGTGGTAAGCTCTATAGATTCTTCTTCAGTTAATGTGGAAGGAAAAAACTCCATAACTTCAGAATCTGCATTCATTTCCACGAAAGTTTCAATATCACTTTCCTGAAATTTTCTGAACCCAAGCCGGGGAGAGGAAAAAAAATAGTTCATGTTAAAAATATGTTTCTGTACATCAAGTTAATAGAGATGTTATCACGCATTAAAAATACCGTTAAGCATAACCGAGGGCAGCATTAGTCAGCAATAAAACTTCTTTAGCACACCCCCAGGAAACGGTGAAACCTGCTCCTCCATGACCATAATTATGAATAATATTCAGGTCTTTATCTTTTTCTAACCGTATTTCAGTTCTTCCGGGACGTAAACCCACTTTCACTTCAAGAATCTTACTGTTTGTGAAATCATCCCCATACTTAGAACATTCCTGTAAAATTTCTTTAGATAAATCATTATCGACAATTAGAGATTCTTCCCCTTTTTCGGAGGTGCCACCCAACACTATTCCATCTTTTCTGGGAATAACATAGGAGAGTTTGTTGTTATGTTCTCCAAAATGAAAATCTGTTGCTATGCTCGTCACATTTTTAGGTTTCTCAACTTTAACAACCTGTCCCTGAATCGGAGTCAACTTGGTATCATTGAACAGTTCTCGTGAGCCCAGACCGGTACAATTAATATTTAGCTTGGAATCATAATCAGTTGGGTTTTTGATTTCTTCAATCTGAAAAGTCCCTCCATTACTTTTAAAACGGTCAACTAAATACGGTAGATAGATTTGAGTTTCTATCAGAGGAATATTGATGATATGACGATCCAAAGTTCGATTATCAATGTTAACCTGATCTGTTGATTCTAAATTCTCCTCGGGAAGGGAATCTAACCACTCTGGAATTTTGTTCTGATAGCAGAAAATATGATGCTCAATAAACGAAACACCGGAAGTTGTTGCAGCAGCTAACTCCCGATAGGTTTCTAAGGTTGTCCTGCTCCACGAATTCACCTTTTGAACCGGATACACCTGATAGGGTAACCAAATAGCTGCTGCAACCGAAGAAACAGTATCTTCCGGGAGTTCACGGGTAATTATTTTAACCTTGTAACCGTGCTCTGACAACAAAATAGCAGTTGTCAATCCGGAAACCCCCGCACCCCAAACATTAATTTGCTTGCTATCTTTCATGAGGTTCAACAACCTGCTAATCTCTTTTGATGTTTACTCTTTCCTTTTCCCACTCCAGAGAAAAACTTTCGTCTCGCATCAGAGAACTGCTCTTTCTTATCCACTTATCATTCTGCCATACCCTTACAAATCCTTTTTCCAGAGGTTCATTAGGATTCAGTTTTTCAAGCCGATGATTAATTTGGGTGAGATTTTCTTTCTTATTTCTGAAAGAAAGTGATATTCGGTTTTCCAACCGTTCTGAACAAGTAGCTACTTTGGTTCGGGCTTTTTCAAGCTTTTCCCGAACGACCATCAATGCATGAGACCGGGCAAGATTAGAAACTTTATCTTTATAAAGCTGAACCGCTCCAACAGTATTCAGTTGAATTCTTCTGAACAAATCTTCCACTTTCATGTTGATTTCATTGATATCCGGAACAGCCATCACAGCCGCCTGCGTGGGAGTTGCCGCTCTGGAATCTGCTACAAAATCTGAAATTGAAAAATCAACTTCATGCCCAACAGCACTGATAACGGGAATTTCACAATGAAATATAGCCCTTGCTACTGCTTCTTCATTGAAGGGCCAAAGATCCTCAAGCGAACCGCCTCCGCGTCCTGTAATAATTAAATCCACATTTTTATGATTGGTGAAGTAATTGATTCCCTTCACGATTTCGGGCGCAGCATTTACACCTTGTACACTGGCATGATATAGTTTGATCTCCGCCAAAGGCCATCGTTTTTGTAATGTAGCTCTTATATCCTGAAAAGCAGCTGTTGTTCTGGAAGTAACCACGCCAATGGTTTGCGGAAATTTGGGCAAAGCTTGTTTGTGGATATCATCAAACAAACCCTCAGCTTTCAATTTTGCTTTCAGTTTTTCAAAAGCCTGCTGAAGCTTACCTATTCCTGCCTGCTGAACCAGATTCACAATCATCTGATAACGACCGTGCGGTTCATACACCTGAAGATCACCACCAACGACAATTTGCTGCCCGTCAGTGAGTTCGATCCCAAGTCGCTGAACAGTACTTCTCCAAATGACACAAGGAAGTTGGGCTCCGGAATCTTTTAAAGTAAAGTAAATATGTCCGTTTGCACTTCTCTTCACATTGCTGGCTTCTCCTTCAACCAACTGATCCATAAAGTTCTGTTCAAGCAAATGCTTGATTTTACCGGTTAATTCAGAAACGCTCGGGATGTCAAAAAGAAAGGGTTTTTGCTCACTCATAATTGCTTGCAAACATACGGGAAAATTTAATTCAGTTTTAGTATAATGATGAAAAGATTGCTGTCATGTTCAGAATTTTGATATCCATTGTATTGTTGATCTTGATTTCGGTGCCGGTTGATGCCCAAAACCGAAACAGATACATAATGGATATCTACGAATACAACGAACAGTTGGAAGGTCTGGTTGAGCAGGTAATCGATTCTCTGGGGGGCAGAGAAGCAAATCTTGATCTTAAATCTTTTCAATCCAGCGGAGAAATATCTTATCAAAATGGAGAGAAATCCGTTTTCGATCTTTTTTATCTGAAAAAAGACTGGGTTCGGGTAGATCAGAAATTTGATGAAGATTATCATTTCTTTTCAAGGCACGGAAGGAGAGGGTGGAAGAAAGTTCTTGCCAAGGAAGGAGTGAAAGAGCAAAATCTCAGGGGATTATCATTAGCAGAAGAAGAGCAGTATCATTTTTATTCCAACAACTTGTTCGACTACGAAAAAGAACGTTTGGAAATTTATTACGAAGGCGAGGTCGTAATGGGCGATTTACGGGTTGAAGTAATCCGATTATCGGGTTTCAGTTATGGAGAAGAAATGTATTTTGTGTCCACCGAAACCTATCGTCCTGTTATGAAGCAAGTTTACATTTTGGATGGAAAATATCAGGCAGTCATCAATTATACCATTCATGAATACACGAAAGTGGGAGATGTTTGGCTCCCCAAAAAGGTGGGAGTTAAAATGGGTGATAACGTGAAAGAAATAGAATTCTTCAGTTATAATTTATCGCCTTCCTTAGATAAAGACTTTTTCGTTAAGAGATAACAGGGCGAACCATTATTTCAAAATAGTTCAGTAACGGGCAGGTTTTAGCGAGAAAAACAGCTTCGTCCATATCTTTAGCTGCGATAATTGTAAACCCCAGAATAATTTCTTTGGCTTCAATAAAAGGACCATCCGTAATCACATTGTTGTGATCAATTAAATGGGTTCCTGATTCTTCCAACCGTTGGGAATCTATGTGCTGATCACCGAGTTTTTTTATCCAGTTTACATGAAGCGAAATCCGTTCTTTCAATGCGTGATCAGAAGTATCTACACCTTCCTGTCCCCGAAAAATGAGCATGTATTTATTCATTCCTGTACCGTTTTTTTAAGGAGGGAATTCTTAATAATTCCGAGAATAAACGGATTAACTTTCAATTATGCCATATACCAATTGGGAAATTGTTTGAGTTAATGTCATTTGATGGTTCCCAAAATTTCCTAATTAGAGAAAGTTGGAGTAGCTTATCGGCTCAAATCGAAGACTAAATCAGGTACTGTATGCTCAAAAAAGCGAATCAATTTTTGGATGATCATAAAGATTATGCTGAAATATTTATCCGTCTGATCACAGGATTTCATCTGATTTATGGCACTCAGGATAATGTTTTTTCCTGGGACAGAATGCTGGAGTTTTCAGAGTTCTTAACTAATTTCGGATTCCCTGTTCCTTTAATTTCAGCCGTTGTATCTGTATATGCACAGTTCATTTGCGGGATACTTTTTATTGTGGGATTTCAGGTTCGTATTGCTGCCGGTATCATGATTCTTAACTTTACGGTTGCTTTGCTGATGGTTCACGTTGGTGATAGCTATCCCGGAGCTTTTCCTGCCATAATGATGCTCATGGGATCATTTTACCTGTTATTCAATGGAAGTAAAGTATTTAATGTGGATTCTTTGCTTTCCCGAAAGAAACAGAAAAACTAAAAAGCTCTCATCAAAAAACTGTGAAGAGGCTGAATGGCTTTAAAATATTTCATCATGAGTTTAATCTGATTTTCTGCCCTGATTAGCTCATTTGTTTCAAGTTTAGCCATTGCATAAAACTGTTTATTAGCGATATAAGGTAACTCAGATTCTACATCCGAGAATTTCTTATCGATGCGCTTATTTCTCTCACCTTGTAATTCTCCAAAGTGCGTTTTGAAGTGAGGGTTGTTAAGTATTGCAATAAATTCATCTTTATTGGATGCAATCAGTTCTCTTACTTTTAAAAGTCTATCTTTCGATAATTGATATAAGGCTCCGCCAAGATGAACGTATTCGGCCCCGATACCGAGATAAAATCCGGGTACTTCAGACTTCTTCCCTTCAGATGAAAGACTTGCTTTCATAAGCGTGTTGTAAGGAGTTTTATCTTTCGAAAATCGTATATCTCTGTTTATTCTGAACAGCGTTTTCTTTGCATCGGTATGCAGGGAAGGTTCTATTTCAAGAAGTGCAGGAATTAATGATTCAATTAATTCTATAAAAGGTTCCCGAACATTCTTTTCATATTCCTTACGATGTTCATCAAACCATTCTTTGTGGTTATTTTCGGCGAGTCCTTCAAAAAAGGAAATATATTCTTTAGTAATCATATCAACTCTTCTTTGCCGATAAAGCCGCTTCGTAGGATTCTTCAGCCCATCGCTTCATAATTTCTTTATCCTCAATTACATGCGCGGGTACAGTCCAGTATGGCATTCCTTTTCCTTTTTTCTCATGATTAAAAGCCTCCATTCCTTCGGCTTCAAACTTTGGAATAAGTTTATCATTCACTCTCAGGTAGAAAACATTTTTACTGCTAATCATGGCGAACATAATTTTGTCTTTAAAAACCCCGACACCGCCAAACATTTTTCTGTCAGAAGCGCCTTCAAACTCTGATAACTGATCCATAATGTATTCCACATATTCCTGATTTATAGCCATAGTATTTAGTTTTGTTTAATGATTGAAAGTGCTTCTTTAGCAAGAAATTCCCATAAATGATGTTGTTCGTAAGAAACTTCAAACCAACCGGTCAGCGGACCTTTATTTTTAAACGGGTTGAAAGGAATGGAATCGAAATCCTGAGTTTTGGGATCGAACTCTTTTCCAAACTTAAAAACCATGTTTCCGTTTTTGGAGATAAATGCGAATACTCTACCATCAAATTTGATGGCTTCTGTGCTCATCATTTTACCTTCAGAAACAAGTTTTTCTTCATGCACTAACTTCCTTCTTATTTTCTCGAATAATTTTAATTGGTCTTCCATTACTCATTTTTATTGAATAACAACTATGAATATGATTTGGGGACAATATTAAAATCATAAAGCATTATATTTGTCAAAAATCATAATCAAAAACATCCAATGCTCCTAAAAAATCTCCGCCCGGTAAGTGAAAATCATGACGGATCAGAAAAAGTCGATATCCGAATTAAAGATGGAATTATTGAAGAAATCGGGGAAGCTTTGAAAGCCAAAAAAGGAGAGGAGTCACACGACTTCAACGGTGATTATGTAAGTCCGGGTTGGATGGACATGCACGTCCACTTGCGCGAACCGGGCTACGAACATAAAGAAACTATAAAAACCGGTTGTGCAGCAGCGGCATTTGGTGGATTTACAGCGGTGGCTTGTATGCCAAATACCAGCCCTGCAACTCATACCCGGGATGTTGTGGAATACATCATCAAAAAAGCGGAAGAAACTCCGGTTGATGTTCACCCGATTGGTTGCGTGACCAAAGAAAGAGCCGGAAAGTCCATCGCCGAAATGGGTGATATGAAAGACGGTGGCGCAGTTGCTTTCAGTGATGATGGCGATCCTGTGTATGATTCTCAGGTGATGCGTGTAGCCTTGGAATACTCTTCGATGTTGGAAATGCCCATTATCAATCATGAAGAAGATTTAGCGCTTTCTCGCCCCGGACATATGAATGAGGGAAAAATTTCTACCCGACTTGGTCTGGACGGAACTCCGGGAATTGCTGAAGAAACCATGATCGCCCGGGATATTTTATTGGCAGAATATACCGGCGGACATGTTCATGTTGCTCACATCAGTACAAAAAATGCAGTTGATTTGGTTCGTCAGGCGAAGAAAAAAGGAATTAATGTTACTACTGAAGTTTGTACGCATCATTTCGATTTAACAGATGAGGAAATCGACAAGCAGAAGTTCAGCACCAACTTCAAAATGCATCCACCATTAAGAACACAGGAAGACGTGGACGCAATGATCGAAGGATTGGTGGACGGAACCATTGATGTGATTTGTACCGATCACGCTCCCCACGCTATTGAAGAAAAAGAAGTAGAATTTATTTACGCTCCCAACGGAATTATTGGGTTGGAAACCGCTTGGAGTATCTCAAATATGCGTTTGTTCAAAACTAAAAAGCTGAATTTGCAGCAATTGGTCGAGAAGCTATGTTATAATCCCCGAAAAATTCTGAATCTTGAGGCATCAGAAATCAAAGAAGGAGCAAAGGCAAATCTAACCTTTTTCAATACCGATGAAGAATGGACTTTTGATGCGAAGAATGTTCGTTCAAAATCAAAAAATTCACCGTATTTGAATCAAAAATTAACCGGAAGAGCTACCGGGATTTTTAATAAGGGTGAGCTAGTTCTAAATAATTTGAAATAAGCTTAAAGTCATCCTGAGGATACCTCCGAAGGATCTTACCGAGTACCCGCTAAGATTCTTCGTTTTCACTCAGAATGACTATTCATTCACTCGCAGATAAATGATCCTCGCATACGAAACATCCACGAAAATCTGTTCGGTTTCTTTCCAGAATTCTAAGGGAAAAACTTATGAGAAAAGAATCGAGGGGAGAAGTGTGCATTCCGATCATGTGTTTTTGTTTACTCAGGAACTCATGACTGAACATGATTTTAAAATCGAAGATTTGAATGCCGTTCTGGTCAGTAATGGTCCCGGTTCATACACAGGATTAAGAATAGCGGCATCAGCCTTGAAGGGATTTTTGTTCGGAGCGGAAGTCGATCTTTATGAGGTAAATACCTTAGCTTCTTTAGCAATGATCGGCGATTTGAAAGAAAAATCAAAAATCCATTCCGTAATTGATGCCCGAAGAACACATGTATACTACCAGCAATTTGAATGGGATGGAAGCTTGAAAGCCAGTACCGATCCTGAGATTAAAGAAATTTCAGAAGTAGAAAAAATCCTTAATCCCGGTGAGATTATTTCAGGGAATGCAATTCATAGGTTTGATAAAAAGGCTCTTTCAGGGTTACGGACGAGAAATGAAGATCATATTTCTGCCAGTTCGTTAATCAAACTATTTGAATTGGATTCAGAACAAGATTTCTGTAAAAAAGTAACTGCTGAGGAATTAAATCCGAACTATATCAGTAGCAGTCAGATTAATAATTCTTCGGGATAAACAATTCTTTATTAACCGTCAGATTCGTTATTTTGCGATCCTGAATTCAAAAAAATTAGTTTATGAGTTGGTTCAAAAGAAAGGACAGCAATATACAGACCGAAACAAAAAAAGAAATGCCGGAAGGCGTTTGGGTTAAGGTTCCTACAACCGGAGAAACAATTCACCGTCGGGAGTTGGAAGATAATCTTTGGGTAGATCCGCTCAGTGGCTATCACTTCAGAATTGGAAGTCGGCAATATTTCTCCATTATTTTTGATGATGAAAAGTTTGAAGAATTAGGTCAGGAAATTCAGCCAACCGATCCTTTGGAATTTGTTGATCGTAAAAAATATAAAGATCGTCTGGAAGAATCTCAGAAAAAATCGGGATTATCAGATGCTGCCCGTGTGGGTGTAGGGAAAATGAATGGAATCGATTT
Organism: Balneola sp.; assembly: GCA_965267565.1. GTDB lineage: Bacteria > Bacteroidota > Rhodothermia > Balneolales > Balneolaceae > Balneola. The sequence continues at coordinate 520,183 of OZ254085.1, read as the reverse complement.
AGTGGTTGGATGTATGGATTTCAGCTTTATCGGTGGAAGTATGGGTTCTGTTGTAGGAGAACGACTTGGAATTGCTATTGATCATGCCCGTGAGAATAAAATTCCATTGATTATTATCTCACAAACCGGTGGAGCCCGAATGATGGAGAGCGTTCTCAGTTTAATGCAAATGGCTAAAACTTCAGCAAAACTTGCACAACTTGATGAAGAAGGCGTGCCGTACATTTCTTACATGACCAATCCAACAACAGGAGGAGTAACTGCAAGCTATGCAATGCTCGGGGATTTCAACATTTCTGAACCGGGCGCACTTATCGCATTTGCGGGACCACGAGTAGTTCGTCAAACAATAGGGCGCGATCTTCCGGAAGGATTTCAAACCGCAGAATATCTGCTCGATCACGGATTCCTTGATTTTATCGTTCCAAGAAACGCAATGAAGGCGAAGTTGACGAAGCTGTTGAAGCTTGTTCTTCATAAGAAATAAATTCTTCTCACCACAGAAATTTCAAATTTAAAGAGTTAATAGTTATTGGTTATTAGTAATGAAAACCAATAACTATTGACCAATAACCAACAATACAAAAATGAGATTCGCTGATTACGCTAAAATTTATGTAACGGCAGGAAGAGGTGGAGATGGCTCCGCTCACTTCAGAAGAGAGAAATACGTTCCTAAAGGTGGTCCGGATGGCGGTGATGGAGGAAGAGGAGGTAGCATAATTCTGAAAGGAAATGCTCAGCTTAATACAATTCTTGATTTACGTTACAAGAAATATATCAAAGCGGGGCATGGAGAAAATGGCGGCAGCAGCCGATCAACCGGAAAAGATGGTGAGTCAGTAGTACTTAAAGTTCCATTGGGAACCGTAGTGTTTGATGCAGAAAGCAGAGAGCGACTGGGAGAAATCACCGAAGACGAAGAAGAAATGGTGATCGCCAAAGGTGGAAAAGGAGGATTAGGAAACTGGCATTTTAAAAGTGCGGTAAATCAAACTCCTCAACATGCTCAGGAAGGTAAGTCGGGAGAAGAACGAGTCGTTGAACTTGAATTGAAATTAATTGCAGATGTCGGTTTGGTTGGATTTCCGAATGCAGGAAAAAGCACATTGCTTTCGGCGCTTTCTCACGCTAAACCTAAAATTGCTGATTATCCCTTCACAACGCTTGAACCTAATCTGGGTGTAGTGAAATTTTCTGATTACAGAAGTTTTGTAATGGCTGATATTCCCGGAATAATTGAAGAAGCTCATCAGGGAAAAGGACTGGGAATTCAATTTCTTCGGCATATTGAGAGAAATAATGTGTTGCTCTTCATGGTGAGTTCTCAATCTGATATAGAGTATGAATACAATGCTTTGTTGGATGAACTCAAAGCCTATAGAAAAGACTTGCTGGATAAACCCCGTGTTTTAGCTATCACCAAGATGGATTTAAAACAAGGCTTTAAGCTGGATAAAAAATTTCGTTTTGACGACGAAATTCCCGTAATTCCTATTTCTTCTGCAACGGGACACGGAGTGGAAGAATTAAGAGAAGCTCTATGGGAAAAAATCCAGCATGCAAAACAGGAAGAACATATCTAAGTCAGATTTTAAGACATCCTACGACGGTTCAATATTTTCTAATGCCAGAACTGTTACAGATAGTATAAATATAATATCAAGCTCAAAAAGCGATATAACGTTAAGTGAGTTAATACAAGTTTTGGAACTTATCGAATGTATAGGATTGTCTAAGACATTTTATTACGATGCTTCAATCCCAAAAAAATATCGAGATAAACTATTAGAATCAGTTGAGTTTCTAGGCAAGAATACAGACCTGAACTCTGAGCGTATCAAACCATATAATGCAGGAAAAGATAAAAAGAAACTGCTGTCAAAACGAGCTTTTGAAAATGCAATAGATAGCATATTAGAATTCACAGAGGATAGTAATTTGTTGGAATCAACTTCTCTTGCTACTTCAGGTGGATTTAACGAAGATCAGATAAATACTTTTGATTCAATACTAAATGAGAGAAAAGAGATTCAAAACGCTGAGCTGATTGACGAGTTAGTGGATGATATACAGAACAGAAATAATGTTACGGGCAGAAGGTTCATTCTAAATCTCTGTCAAAACGAATATGATGAAAAGTTTAAAAGATATTATGATTACGTAGTATTATTAACAGACGATGAAAAATCTTCCTTTTATAGTAAAAGCATAAATACGTTCAGATCACATCTCTTAAATATATATGCTGAAGATGCAGAAAGCGCATATCAACCTACTGATTATTCTAAATGGGCAATTTCTGAATTATATGCAAAACAAGCATGGAGAAAAGTTTCCTCATCAATAAATAAAAATTCAAACATCCAAAACCTTCTCAACCAGAAGAATGCAGATAACGGATTTTTAGGTAATCCGACAATCCCACCATTTGCAATCAGCGTTCTATACAACTCCTCGAATGTAAAGAACGGCTTAGATTTAATAAATTTTGCAGTAGCAGAATCAAAAAGAAGAAGTTTTCTTTCGTATAGAAAAAAATTGTGGGACGCTTCATTTGATGACGACGAATACCAATCATTTATTGATTTAGTAGAGGAAGCAGAAGAAGATTTTCAACGGTATTTCGATAAATCACAAAATGAAAGAAGAAGTTCTAAATTAATTTTCGGAATAGATTTACCTAAAATTCAATTACCTGATTTTATTGCTGGGTTAGGTGGCGCTGCATTAGCACTATATCTTTCAGCACCTTTGACATTAGGTATCGAAATGCTTGCCTTCAAATTAGGGCAGAATATTTATAATTCTACTGGAAAAAGAGGTTTTCTTAGTTTCTATAGGGATCAACGTACATTATTAAATGGGCTGAATGAAAACGTTTTTATTTCTAAAGTTGAAAGAGTGTTTGACAAGTCTCTAAAGGTATAACTATAACTTTAAAGAATGGATGCAAAACAAGAAGATTCTTAGAAATTTAGTAGCACTTACCTTAACTCCGGGATTAGGATGTCGCAGAGTAAAACATCTTATCCTGGAATGTGAGAATCTTGAAAATCTGTTTTCACTGAGCAAAACCGAACTCAGAAGCTACGAAGGTTTAGGAGAAGCTTCAGCTCTGGCAATTCTCTCATTTGATGAGTGGGACTTAGTCGATCAAACGATAGAGGAAACTGAGAAAGTTGGGGCTCAAATAATAACGATGGCAGATCCAGCCTATCCGGATTTGCTGAAACAGATCTATGATCCGCCCATCTTGTTTTGGTTGAAGGGAAATCCTGAGGCACTTTCTAAACCGGGAGTTGGAGTAATCGGAACACGAAATGCTTCCACTTATGGAAAGAAACAAGCCAAAGAGTTATCAACTAAATTGGCAGAGCAAGGATTGTGCATCTTTAGCGGATTGGCATACGGAATTGATACCATTGGACATCAATCGGCTTTAGATGCAGGCGCGTCAACCGTAGCTGTTTTAGGTTCAGGAATTGATAATTTATATCCCAAAAGTAACAAGGGAGTGGCCAATGAAATTGTACAGTCGGGGGGAGCAGTCATTTCTGAATTTCCACTTGGTACTATGCCGGATAAAGGGAATTTCCCGCTCAGGAACAGGGTGGTTAGCGGATTGAGTTTAGGAGTTTTGGTTGTGGAATCCGGAATCAAGGGCGGAAGCATGATTACTGCAGAGTTAGCCCTCGATCAAAACCGGGAAGTATTTGCAGTTCCTCATGCTTTAGACAATCCATCGGGTACAGGATGTAATTATTTAATTAAGAAAGGAGCAGCAAAGCTGGTACAGGTTGTGGATGATATTTTAGTTGAACTACCTATCAGTTTTGATAACAATGATCAACCCATTCAGGAAATATCTGCTGAAGAACCAAAAGGCTGGAAACAGTACGATCTTGATGAAACGGGCAAAAAAATCTGCGAATCATTAGAAGAAAGTGCGTATCAAATCGATGATTTAGCAGACCATTTAAATCTCGATACCAGCCAACTTTTAGTTGCGCTACTTCAGCTTGAAATGCAGGATTTAGTTGTTCAAAAAGCCGGAAAGATTTTTGAGTTGAGGTGATTTAATCCATGAATAGCTTAAGAGACACGAATTTTATTAGCGCTTTGAACGGTAACGCTTGAAATTCATTCAAATAATCAGAAATTCTACATTTCTTTATCCTGAACTGCAGTTAATCTACCTACGTGTAGCCTTTGCAATTTCTTCAAAATCTACATTTTTGTACTCGAAAGAAGTTTTCTTAAAAAGTGATTTTCCGTGATTATCTCTCCAATCTTTATGTAAGGCAAGTTCATTTCCGATTGGAGGGATAACTGTAAACTTTACTGTGTAAAGATCATCTCTTTCGCCGGGTAATTCAATATTTCTTGCATAATGGAAGTTATCGACCAGATTAATATGAGGAACAATCTGTATGTCAGTTAGTCTTTCGCCTGTTCGTTCATTGATTACCTCTGCAGTCATAGATAGGTAAGCAACAAATCCACCTCTTGGAGTATTCTTCGGAACTGCGATAGATTTATCGGACGCCCAGTTTACTCGAGCTTCCAGATGAACATCCGTTTTAGATTCGGCAAGATGCAGCTCATTCGGAGTAACATCATCTTTAACTGCCCCTTCAAAAATTATTACAATTCCGGGTTCGATAATTTCTTCTCCTATAATTAGTTCTTGTGCAATTGTTAAGGGAGTTAGAAATAGAAAAATCAAAATTGATGCTAACAGATTCTTCATTTAATAAACATTAAAGATTAAAATTTTACTAGAATACAAGTACTTAACACGATCAGTTCGTCAACTCGTTCATTATTTGGTCGATAAGATTCTCCAGCCTCTCTTTTTCAGCCGCATAATCCGCCGGTGAATCTATGGAGCCATTGACACTGCAATAAAATTTAATTTTTGGTTCTGTACCCGAAGGTCTGGCTGAAATAATTGCACCGTTTTCAGTAACAAACTGAAGCACATTGGATGAAGGCAAATCGATATCAGTTTCTCTTTTGTTCAAAATATGCTTCACTTTTCCTGACTTATAATCTTTAATTTCAACCACATCTGAACCTCCTAATGATTTTGGAGGATTCTCTCTGAAATTTTTAAGCATTTCCTGAATTTCTTCAGCGCCCGTTTTTCCCTTTTTTGTAATAGAAACCAATCGCTCCTGATACACTCCGTATTCTGAATAAATATCCAGCAAAGCTTCATATAGACTGGAACCCTGATCTTTATAATAAGCAGCCATTTCAGCAATAATTACAGCTGAAACCACGGCATCCTTATCACGAACGTGTTCACCAATCAGATAACCGTAACTCTCTTCACCTCCGGCTATGAACTCTTTTTTGCCTTCCAATTCGGTCATAAGTTCACCGATATATTTAAACCCGGTAAGCGTATTAAAACATTCAACACCAAATTTATTAGCAATTAAATCGATCAGATAAGAAGTAACGATTGTTTTGACGATATACTGATTGCCATCTAATTTCCCGGCGTTTTTCCATGCAGTCAGCATGTAATTGATAATCAATGTACCGGTTTGATTTCCATTCAGAAGCGTCCATTCACCATCCGTATTTTTTACAGCAATTCCCACACGGTCAGCATCGGGATCGGTAGCCATAACCAATTCGGCATCAATTTCTTTGGCTTTATCCAATGCCATGCTTAATGCTTCTTGTTCTTCAGGGTTTGGATAAACTACCGTAGGAAAGTCTCCGTCAACCACCATTTGTTCTTCAACCAAAGTCACGTTTTCAAAGCCGTATTTTTCGAGAGCAGGAGGAACTAAAACTCCGGCAGTCCCATGGATAGGCGAGAAAACAATTTTTAAATCTTTTTGTCTCTGAATAGCTTCTTTGGAAATCGAAAGATCAACAAGTTCCTGTAGATATTTTTCATCAATTTCTTTCCCGATTATTTCAATCAGGTCGTCATTTCCCTCAAAATTTATTTCATCAATGGAGGAAATTTGCTGCACTTCATCCATCACTTGTTGGTCGTAAGGAGCAACTAACTGCCCTCCATCAGCTCCATAAGCTTTAAACCCGTTGTATTCTTTAGGATTGTGGGATGCCGTAAGAACTACTCCGCCCTGGCATTCAAGCTCGCGTACTGCGTATGAAAGCTCTGGGGTAGGACGTAATCCCTCAAAAAAGTACACTTTAATTCCATTAGCAGAGAATACATCAGCTACCACTTTGGCGAGTGTATCAGAATTATTTCTGCAATCGTGTGCTATAGCTACTTTAATGTCCTGATCGGGATAAGTTTTCTTCAAAAAATTTGCAAAACCCTGTGTGGCATTTCCAAAGGTATATTTGTTTACTCTGTTAGATCCCACTCCCATGATACCACGCAAGCCACCGGTACCAAATTCTAAATCCTTATAGAAAGCATCGGTCAATTCTTCAAACTTTTCATCATCAAGCAAATTTCGGATTTCTTGCTTGGTACTTTCATCGTAACTGCCTTCTAGCCAATTGTTAATTTTCTCTTCTACTTGCGGGTCTAATTTATCCATCGAATGGTTTATTTTGAGTTTTCAATTAATATAAGGATTTAATGTTTTGTGTTAGAGTGTAATGCCAATATCTATTCTTAATCTTGAACTATTTTTTATGGTAAAAAGATTTTAGATGCATTCATTCATTTAGTATTTCTGCGTTTATCAGCTTATAATTAAGCTTGAGACGAAATTATGTAATTATATTTTTCAGGAAATGAGATTTATTCTTTGTTTTTTACTGATGTCAGTAATAATAACAGGCTGTAAAAGTAGTGAACAAGTACAATCAAGTGAGCAAAACACTCAACAAAACGAATCAGGTGAGAATCCGCGCGATGCTGATTTAGAAGAAGTTGAAGAGCTATACTGGCAACGAACTGAAGAAGCAAAAATGAATTACACAGAAGCTGATGTGAAATTCATGGAAGATATGATTGCTCACCATGCACAGGCTTTGATTATGTCTGATTTAGCCCCCGAAAATAATGCGAGCCCTGAAGTTCAACGCTTAGCGGCCAGAATCATCAATGCGCAAAAAGATGAGATAAAAACCATGCAAACCTGGCTTCGTGATCGGGGAGAAGACGTTCCCGAAGTCCACATCGATGGTTTGAAGTTGATGATCCATGGAACCGGAATGGAAGGCGGGCATCATGATCATTCAAATATGGCAGGAATGTTAAGTCAGGAACAGTTGAAAGAATTATCAGAAGCCAAAGGAGATGAATTTGACCGGTTGTTTTTAAAATACATGATTCAACATCATGAAGGAGCAGTTACCATGGTTAAAAAATTAATTTCTACCGATGGTGCCGTTCAGGATGAAGCGGCCTTTCGTTTAGCAACCGATATAAATGTGGATCAAAAAACAGAGATTGCTCGTATGAAGCTAATGTTGCAGAATCTTAAGTTCGAAGAGAAAATTTCAAATTAATACTTAATACATAAATCATTAAATCGATAAAAATGAAAAATAAATCGCTATTCAATTTTTCTACATTAGGGTTACTCTTCGTAGCCTTATTTGCCTATGGATGTTCCTCCTCAGGTAATATTGTAGAAAATGCAAACTACACTTCGCCGGAAATTGCTCCGCTTAGCAGTGCTGAAATCCCATCTCCAGATCCAAGAAAAGGATTGGAAGCCGGACTTTTCGATGCTGAACAGGCAATCTGGAATATGGAAATGCTTTCTACCACTCCTCCGGCGTCCGACTTTGTTGGAGTAACCAATTCTGATTTAGCATTCAAAGGTCCTTATGCTTTTCAGGGTAACTACAATGGAGTTATGATTTGGGATGTTTCTGATCCTAAAGAACCCCAATTAGTAGAAGATTATTTATGTCCGGCTTCTCAAAGTGATGTTTCTGTATATGGAAATCTGCTTTTTGTTTCAGGTGAAGGTTATGGAGGTCGTCTTGACTGTGGAACCGAAGGTGTTCAGGAAGCAGTAAGTGAAGAAAGACTTCGTGGAATCAGAATTTTTGATATTACTAATATTGAAGAGCCAGAGTACATAGCGAACGTACAAACTTGCCGTGGATCTCATACACATTCAGTTTTAAAAGATCCGGAAGATGATGAAAATGTGTATATCTACGTTTCAGGTTCTGCAAATGTACGTCCGGAAGAAGAACTTCCTGGTTGCTATTCTGATGAAGACGATCCGAATTCTGCATTATTCAGAATTGAAGTAATTAAGGTTCCGTTAGATAATCCAACCGAAGCTGCTATTGTCAGCTCACCAAGAATTTTCGAAGATCTTGAAAAGGCTCCTCAGCATGGCTTAACCGAAGCTGAAAAGAAGAGATATAATGAATTAGTTGAAGAAGGAAGATTCCCATTTGTGATTACTACCGTTGTTGGACCTTTCCTACAGGTTGCTAACGATAATATGGTTGCTTCACAGTTAGCTCGAATAGTAGAAGAAAGAGGTGGTGAAGGAGAGCCAACAGCAGCTGACAGCACATACTTACGAGAGAACATGCAAAGCATTGTAGATGAGTTACGAGGCATTAGCGATGATGGTGAGCCCGAGCCGGGACCTGATCAGTGCCACGATATCACTTTATATCCAGAAATTGGATTGGCAGGTGGAGCATGTGAAGGATATGGATTGTTATTAGACATAACCGATCCGGTGAATCCTGTTCGATTAGATGCAGTTGCAGATTCTAACTTCTCATACTGGCACTCAGCTACTTTCACAAATGACGGAAGTGCTGTTTTGTTTACAGATGAGTGGGGCGGAGGCGGTCAGCCTAAGTGCCGTGAAACTGATCCTTATGAGTGGGGAGCAAACGCAATTTTCACCATTTCTGATGACAACCAACTTAATTTCCAAAGCTATTACAAGATTCCGGGAGTACAAACGGCTACAGAAAATTGTGTAGCGCATAATGGTTCCATGATTCCTGTTCCCGGACGTGATATTATGGTTCAATCCTGGTATCAGGGCGGTATTTCAGTATTCGACTGGACAGATCCTAAAAATCCGGTAGAAATCGCTTTTCAGGATCGCGGACCTGTTTCTGCAGAAAGAATGAGAAGTGGTGGTAGCTGGTCGGTGTACTGGTACAACGGAATGATCATCAGCTCTGAAATTTCTCGTGGCCTTGATATTTTTGACCTGACTCCAAGTCCATTTTTGACCCAGAATGAGATTGATGCTTCTAAAACAGTGAAGCTTGATTATCTGAATGCTCAAGGACATCCAATGTTCGAATGGCCATCAACACCAGTGCTTGCTAAAGCATACGTTGACCAATTAGAACGTAGCAAAGAATTGGACAGAGCGAGTATAGCTTCTCTTCGACAAGGAATTGCAAACGCTGAAGCTTCCACAGGAAAGGGTAAATCAAAAGTATTTTCTGATTTAGCTGAGAAAGTGGAAGGTATGGCAGGAGATTCTGAAAAAATGAGTATGCTTGCTAAAACGCTTAAAGATTTAGCTTCTAAATAATTTTATTTAGAAACACAGATTACAAAAGCCCTGTTTTGCAGGGCTTTTTTTGTTTTGGGGTTCGTCAAAGTCACTTTCTTATTTCTTTTGTTACGCATTTATCGGAGCCGTCACTAAGTTATTTACAAATTTATTATAGAAATAAAGGCTTTAAGGTATTTCAATGCCAAAATTTTTAGGTTTTAGAGGGTAGCCAAATATTTAAATTAAGCAACTTGATATATAGTGAGAATGAATGGTTTTGGTACCAAACATTTAATCTACTGTCGTTTAATTAGTTAAGTTTTATTCCAAAAGTCACGCCGAATCTTAAGCCAAGAAAGTTAGTGTTTTCTTTATTTTCTTCTGAAAGGTTATCAAGCTTTTTTTCATTATTTATTTTATAGTTTGATTGAAAAACGGGCACAAAAAAAGAAAGATTTGGCTCAAATTTAAAAGTACCTCTGTAAGCCCGGATTCCAAAACCAGGCTCTAAAAAGATAGATTGTGATGTAAGTTCAAAGTTGTCTAAAGAATTTGAAGGTAAACGCTCTAATTTTTCAGAGTAAGAAACGGATGAGAAATTAAGTCCAGATTTAAGGCTGAAATATGGAAAATAACTTAAATTTTTATGTACCTGATTTTTTAGATGAAGTTTTCCTTGTAATCCGAATAAAAGATTAGATCCACTTTGATCGTAATATAAATCCTCAATAGTATTGTAATAAGCTCGTTTGGTTCCAGACTTTTCGTTTCTAAAAAACACTCCAAAACTATAATCTTGATAAACGCGATTTAGATGAATGCCAAATGCATAACCAAATGGCACATAGTCTGTATTACTTAAGCTTGGAACATTTTTCTGAGAGAAATTTTGAGCGGATATTTTTCTAAGGCTACTATGATTGTAGGTTCCAAGTCCCGACCAAATGCCAATTTCAAATGTTTGTGATTTAGTTTCTGTACTATGTAAAAACAGAATACAAACAGTTAGAAGAGTCCATAAGGTAAAATATCGTCTCATAAAGTGAGTATAAGATTATTTTCATTGTAAATAAATCAAATACTCTTAGCGACATAACCGATTTATGATTTCAGAACATACTGGAAACTTAGCAACAAGAGAACTTCTTTCTGCCAACTCAAAATCTTCGAAATCAAACCCCGGAGAAACAGTGCAACCAACAAAAGAATAAGAATTCGGTTCCAACACTTCTGAAGCGAACCAAACATCTTTGGGAACTACAAATTGAGGAATCTGATTATCGTCTAAATCCAATCCAATTTTTTGTGAAGAGTATTTTCCTTGTTCATCAATCATATGTACAACGAGGGGAGAACCTTCATAAAAATGCCACATTTCATCTTGCTTGATTTTGTGAAAGGCTGAAAAGGAATCAGAAGTCAGCAGGAAATAAATCCCGGTACAAAAGTTTCGGTCTCCGTTGAATTCATTCGATAGAGCAGATTGAGATATAATCCCTTCACTTCTGTAGGTTTCTTTGAAATAACCTCCCTCAGGGTGTTCCTGAAGGTTTAGAGTTTTGATGAACTGTTTGATTCTTTTCATGCTTAAGAAGCTGGGATATAGTAAAAGCGCATCGCCATGCGCCTTTACTGTTTTTAGATAGAGTTAATCTTTGGTCAATTACCTTCCCTAAACCGCTCGTTAATCAGTATTGGTTCGCCGAAACCAAGTTGTTCCAGGCGATCCATTTGGGTTTCAGCATCTCCAACAAACAGCCACACCATTCGATCAGGATTGGCATACTTGCGAGCCAACTCGCTGATTTCTTCTTTGGTAATATCTTTAACAATCTGCTCTCTATCTTTCACATAGTCAGCTTCCCAGCCATAATCGCTGATGTTATCGAGCATGTTCAGCTTAGCGCCCAGAGTTTCAAATCTGCGCGCATTACTTTTAAGCAGGAAGCTTTTGGTAGTTTCTAAATCCTTATCGGTAAAGGTAGAAGGGTAGTCCACCAGGATTTGCTTCACTAAATCCGCAGACTCATATGTTACATTGGTACGAACTCCACTGCTGATGGTAAACGGACCTGCAAGATTTGATCCCGAAAAACCCGATCCGATTCCATAGGTATATCCTTTACCTTCGCGCAATTCCTGTGTGAAACGAGAAGCAAATCCACCGCCACCCAGAATATAGTTCATCACCGTTGCCGGATAATATTCCGGGTGAGTTTCCGGCATGGCTAAGTATCCGAAACGTAAAACCGATTGTTTGGCATCAGGTACATCATAAAAATATACTTTCGATTCTTCTGGTTGCTCAGGAGCTTCGAATTCAGGAACCTGAACAGGCTTAGCTTCCCATCGGTCTTCAAGTTCCGTTAAGGCAGAAGTTACTTCTCCTTCAGCGATAGAACCCACAATCATAAAATCAGCTACTGAAGGGGAAATATTCTCATTATAGTAGTCCTTCAAATCCTGAATAGTGATTGATTCCACACTATTAGTTGTGCCTATCGAATTATATCCCAAAATGTGATCTTCACCATATAATAATCTGTTGTAAGCGTTGGTGGCAATACTATTTGGATTAGCACTTTGCTGTGCAATTTGACTAAGAGCGCTTTGTTTAGCGAGCTCAAATTCCTTTTCATCCCATCTTGGTTCAAGCAGGATTTCCTCAACTAAGTCCAGCGTTTTATCAAAATTTCGGGAAAGAGTAGTGGCATTAATCACGACTCGTTGTCTTCCGGCAGAAACCGAGATATTTGCTCCTAATTCGGCAATCGCTTCTTCCAGTTCTTCCGGAGTTTTATTAGCGGTACCGCGCATCATCACGTTAGCCATTAAATTGGATACACCGGTTTTGTCGGTGCTTTCGAGTAATAACCCACCATCAATTTCAATAGCAAATCGCACCAGCGGTAATTCATTATTTTCAATTCCAAAAACTTCCAGTCCGTTGTTTAAAGAAGCATTCCAAACCTCTGGCACTTTTACATCAGGGCTTTCACCGTAAGGCGGCTCCTGAGTTCTGTCAAAACTTGATGGAGTACGCTCGTAATCTGTTTCCTCAGGAAGTTCAAATTCCTCATTTGCTTTACCCTGAACGATTTGCTCTTCAACTACTTCGGCAGGTTCTGCCCCGGTTAAAATCAGTTCTTTTTGTCCTTTTGGAACAAAGCTTGTGGAGACGTAGTGCTGATCTTTGATGTATTTATCATAAACCCGCATCACATCTTCTTTGGTAACGGCTAAGGTTTTCTGAATGTCTTCATTGATATATCCGGGATCGCCGGCAAAGATGTTATACTGGGCCAACTGAAATGCCTTACCAAGTACACTTGATAATCCGTTATAAAAATTGGTTTCAATACCTGCTTTAATACGATCTAAATCAGATTCAGTAAATCCTTCAGCTTCAAATTTTGCAAAAGCCTGATTAACTGCTGAATAAACAGAGTCTAAATCTGTTCCGGGATAAGCTCTTACAATTAGCGCAGTTTCTCCGGCAATTTCAGAATTTTGGCTGAACATGAATACATTAGAAGTCAGCTGTTTATCTTCCACCAATACCTTGTTAAAAGGCGCTTTTTTTCCATCTGAAAGCAGCTGAGTTAAAATATCCAAAGCATACATATCAGGATGGTATTGCTCTACGGTAGGCCAAACCATTCGAAGCTCGGGAAGACGAGCAAAGTTGTCCTCATAGTAAAGCGTTTTAGTTTCATCTAAGGAAACCGGCATATTTGGTAGAGGGGTGATTTCTTCACCTGCAGGAATTTCATCGAAATACTTCTTAACCCATTCTTTGGCCTGAGCAAAGTCAAAATCGCCGGCAATAACCAAAGTAGCATTATTTGGTACATACCACTTATTGTAGAATTCTTTCACATCAGCCAGAGTAGCGTTTTGTAAATCTTCCAAAGATCCGATTACCTGATGGTTATACAGATGATCTTTAGGGTACAGATTTTTACCAATTACATAATTGACATGTCCATACGGGGCATTATCAATTCCCTGACGTTTTTCATTTTTTACCACTTGCTTTTCTTTAGCTACAACAGCTTCGGTTACCGTATTGATGAAGAAACCAAGTTTATCCGCTTCTGCCCAGATCATTTTTTCGAGCGCATCATTTGGAACGGTTTGGAAGTAATTAGTTCTGTCTCTACTGGTAGAACCATTCGCTCCGGAACCTCCAACCCGGCTACTCATTTTATCCAAACCACCTTTCCCAAGGTTTTCTGATTCAAGGAATAACAAATGTTCAAAAAGGTGAGCAAATCCAGTTTTACCTTCTTTTTCTCTGGAAGAACCTACATGGAAAGTAAGAGCCACAGCAGTTACCGGATCGGAATCATCTTTATGAAAGATGACTTCAAGTCCGTTATCGAGTGTAAATTTTTCGTAGTCAACAGAAAATTCCTGCGTGTTGGATGAACAGGAAATAAAAAGAGTGGAAGCCAGAACAAATACTCCGGCAAATTTGGCAAAATATCGCATTTGATGAATTGATTAATAATTTGAATTGCGAATATAAGACGAAGCTTGAACCGGAAATGTTAAATTAATTCATCAGCTTTTACATTTTATTTTAGAGTATTGGTTTCTTGCTTCAGAAGTCTTGATAGTAATGCTTGGGGGAAATATATATAAAGTAGTTAATCTACCTTTATCAGGAAATGATCGTAATCAAATTCGAATATTCTTCCGTCAAGATAAAACTGAAGGATAATTTTCTTAGCCTTTTTTAAGCTTTTTAAATGAATTTTTCCTGAAATAAAGTATTCAGGAAATACTGTAGTCTTTCTGAGTGCCTGATTCTCCCAATAGTTTTTTTGTTCCTTCACATCAAGTTTGGAAAGTGCAATCTCTGTCATCTCGGTATTGTGATAGGTTGCATATTCAATCTCATCTTCGTACTCGTCGTGATCTTCTTCGCTTACGATGTCGTCCACAAGTTCTAAAGTGCCCCAAACTATAGCTTTTCTAATCTGATTTTTTCTTTCCGCTTCGAGTTTAGAGATTTTCATCTCTTTTTCCAGAATTTCTGATTCCGGATCAGAGGCAGGAATATATCTTAATGTATCTCCATTTGTCATAACAGGCATGTACTGGAAATCTCTTGGATCAATAATTATTTGCCGCTCAGATTCATTGGCTATGGTTACATCAAATACGAAAAAACCATCGTAGGTATTTCTGAATGCTACCTCGACCAAAACACTATCCTGATATTGAGACATTACCTCACGACCATTTTGCCAGAAAAAAGAGTTTTCATCAGTAGGCTTTAATTTTGAAATGGGTGCAGGCGACGCGCAGTTGAGAAGTACAAATAGTGGGACAAGAATGGAAATAAGTTGCTTCATAATATTTTTGAAGAAATCTACTGCCGGTCCAAAGTCCGTTCTATTGCATAAAAATGTGATAGGGGAATTATGAGCATATTTTCATGATTTTATACATTGCCTCTCTGAGTATATCTCCCTATCTTTATCAGCCTTTGCAGGAGTGCAAATTTTATACAACTCAGACTACTTATAATTTTAATCAAATCGCGATTTAGCACATGAATAAAGGAACAATTGCACAGGTAATCGGACCTGTTGTTGACGTTGACTTTACCGACGGTGAAACTCCAGCCGTTCTAAATGCCCTAACCATTAAAAATCCTACCGACGGTTCTACTTTGTTCCTTGAGGTTGCTCAGCATCTGGGAGAAGACAGAGTGAGAACAATCGCTATGGACTCAACCGACGGATTGGTTCGTGGAATGGAAGTAATTGATACCGGGAAAGCAATTTCAATGCCGGTTGGTGAAGATATTCGCGGAAGACTTTTCAATGTAGTTGGAGAAGCTATTGATGGCATTAACGCCCCTGAAGGAAAAGAAAATTATCCAATTCACCGTGATGCTCCTGCTTTCGATGAATTAGCTACTTCAACCGAAATGCTTGAAACCGGTATTAAAGTAGTTGACCTTCTTTGTCCTTATGCAAAAGGAGGAAAGATTGGTTTATTCGGTGGTGCCGGAGTAGGTAAAACGGTATTGATTCAGGAATTGATTAACAACATTGCAAAGCAACACGGTGGACTTTCCGTATTTGCCGGTGTTGGTGAAAGAACCCGTGAAGGAAATGACCTTCTTCGTGAGTTTATCGAGTCCGGAGTAATTAACTACGGTGACGAATTTAAAGAGTCTATGGAAGAAGGAGAGTGGGATCTTTCAAAAGTAGATGAAGAAAAACTAAAAGAATCTCAGGCAACCTTAGTGTTTGGACAGATGAACGAGCCTCCGGGAGCACGTGCACGAGTTGCTCTTTCAGGTTTAACTGTTGCTGAGTACTTCCGTGATGAAGTTTCCAGAGATATTCTGTTGTTCATCGATAACATTTTCCGATTTACTCAGGCAGGTTCTGAGGTATCTGCACTTCTTGGTCGTATGCCTTCTGCGGTAGGTTACCAGCCAACGCTTGCAACTGAGATGGGTGCGATGCAGGAAAGAATTACTTCTACCAAAAAGGGTTCTATTACATCTGTTCAGGCGGTTTATGTACCTGCGGATGACTTGACTGACCCTGCACCGGCAACAACGTTTACTCACCTTGATGCAACTACCGTATTGAATCGTGCTTTAACGCAGATTGGTATTTATCCTGCAGTAGATCCTTTGGATTCAACTTCAAGAATTGTAGATCCGAAAGTAGTAGGAGATGAGCACTACAACACAGCTCGTAGAGCAACTACTTTGTTGCAGAACTACAAAGATCTTCAGGATATCATTGCTATTCTTGGTATGGATGAACTTTCTGATGAAGATAAATTGGTTGTAAACAGAGCGAGAAAAGTTCAGAGATTCTTCTCTCAGCCATTCTTCGTAGCGGAGCAGTTTACAGGTTCAGCAGGTAAATATGTGAAGATTGACGACACTGTTAAAGGTGTGAAAATGATTCTCGACGGTGAATTAGATCACCTCCCTGAAGGTGCATTCTATATGGTTGGTGATATCAACGAAGCCATTGAGAAAGGTGAGAAAATGCTCGCAGAATCTGAAGAAGCTTAAAACCATACAGAATGAGTACTTTTGAAGCACAAATTCTTACACCTGAAGGTTCGCTGTTTAGTGGCGAAGTAACCGGAGTTAAAATGCCGGGCTCACAGGGAAGTTTTGAGGTGAAGGCAAATCACGCTCCTATCGTTTCTACTTTAGAAGAAGGAGAGGTGTTGATTCGTAAATCCGAAGGAGATACAAATTACACAATCTCAGGTGGGTTTGTTGAAGTTGCCGGTAATAAACTTACACTTCTTGCAGAATCTGTTATTGAAGAAGAAGCTTAAGAACAAATCCTGTTCTTTATGAAATTAGAAAGCCAACTTTCGAAAGGAAGTTGGTTTTTTATTTGCCGGTGGTTTCCTGTTGAGATACATGATCCCGAGCTATCGCTTTTTCAAGAATCTCACTTATAGAATTACATGGAGCATTCTTTTCCTTACTGATTGTTTGATATAATCCCTCAGGAGTAACTTCAAAATCTATTACAATTTTTTTATCCATCATTAATC
Source organism: Balneola sp. (assembly GCA_965267565.1). GTDB lineage: Bacteria > Bacteroidota > Rhodothermia > Balneolales > Balneolaceae > Balneola. Next base: position 503,174 of record OZ254085.1, on the reverse strand, counting down.
GATTATTCGTAGCATCAACTATAAATATCCGATCAACATTCCCGAATAATTAGCCAAATGAGAACATCTATTTCTGTTTTTGTAATAATCTTCATGATAAATGGCTTCTTGAACGCCCAACAAGGTCCCGATACCACATTCACTACAGGTATTGAAAATCCCAAATTTGCTAACAAAAATGGTCCTGTTGTTTGTATAGACTCAGCTCATAACAGTCGTCACACCATTGATAACGGTTACGCTCCGGTCGCTTATGTATTAAAACAAGATGGTTACAGAGCTCGTGATTTTGATAAAAGAGTAGAAGAAACAACTGACCTCAGTGATTGTGATATATATCTGACGGTTAACCCACTTCATGAAAGCAATATTGGTGATTGGGCGTTACCAAATCCGCCGGTTTTCTCTGCGGAAGAATCAGAGATGATTATACAGTGGGTGAAAGAAGGAGGGAGTTTATTTTTGATTGCTGATCACATGCCATATCCCGGAGCTGCTTCAATTCTGGCATCAAAACTTGGATTTGAGTTCAGTAACGGATTTGCCCGATTGGATAAAGAGGGTAATCAGCCGGACGTATTCAGTAAAGAAAATGGAAGACTGAAAGATTCTCCCATAACAAAAAATATTTCTTCAATTACGTCTTTTACAGGCTCAGCATTTAAATATCCTGAAGGAGCAACTCCGGTTATGGTTTTCAAAGAGGGAGATGTAAGTTTGGAACCTGAAATAGCATGGCAGTTTACGGATACCACCAAAACCGTTGATATTAATGGCTACGCTCAGGGTGTAATCATGGAATTAGGAAAAGGTAAAGTTGCTGTATTTGGTGAAGCGGCCATGTTTACTGCTCAAACAGTAACTAATGATAATGGCACATTCAGAATTGGAATTAATAACCCCCGATTAGCACCCAACAATATTCAATTTTTGAGAAATGTGCTTTACTGGTTGAGGGAGTAACGTTCTTGCGAAACGCAGTTCAATCTTGTTTGGTAACTCACTGCCGCCTGAGAGAACCACAAAGCGGATTGCTGCCTGCCTCCAAAACACTCTTTGGGCTTGAGGGACGAGGGCCAAAGTGTGTTTCTGCATTGCCGTTCATTCGAAGCTCGATTTGATTCCGTTCAGCTTTTATTGTAGCACGTTTCATCCCGTCTTTTCTGGTCTTATTTGGTAGATTCCCCAGTTAATTACTCCCAATGCCGCAAAAGTTAAAAAGAGCAATATCAGGTCGTCAATAGTCCAGTTGATGGCTTTTATATGATTTCCACTTCTCTCAATTGAATCGTTAATAACAAGGAAAACAGAAATTAGGATATAAGAGCTAAAAAGTCCGAAAATTAAAAGCCATAAGACCCTGGCGTTTATAACAACTTGAAGAGCAAGTATTGCGGCAGGAATTGAATAAAGAGTGATGTAATTAATTCCAACTGAACTTTCTAAGAATGGATAATTTGATACATCTTCCCAAAGCAAATATGTCCAAACCGTAAGTCCTATTCCATAAGCTAGCCTTTGGGCGGGTGGGAGTCTCAATAAATTCTTAATGGCATTCATTTATGTCCAATCTAATGGGCTATAACTTATGCATACACCCATTGCGTATATGCCTGTCTTATTTTAATGCGTATATACATAATATTTTATTACTACACGAAAGTAGTAGAAAATGATATATGCCACAACCCAATTTAATACAGTATGTTGAGAGAAAGAAAGCACCTAAAAAAGAAAGGGATTACCACCCAATTCGGCCGCGGTCTTTATCCTGATTTAACTCATTTTCAACTTCCTGAGGATCTTCCGGCATCACGAATCCCGGAGGGGGATTGAAGGCATCATATCCCCAATACGCATCTTCATCAGCAGTTACAAAATTGATGAAAGTTCCTACAATAGGCAATGCAGTTCGGGCTCCCTGACCAATACTTCCGGCTGTACCTTCACCCTGAGGGAAACGAATTCTGCGGTCTTCACCACCTACCCACGCTCCCATAACAATATGAGGAGTCATCGCAATAAACCAGTTATCGGAAGCATCGTTGGTAGTTCCGGTTTTACCCGCAATATCCTGACGAACTCCATATACATTTCTTAATCTTACACCTGTTCCAAAATATCCCTCACCACCACGAATAACACCCCGCATCATATCCACCATCATGTAAGCCGTTTCCGGGCTGATTACTTCTTTTCGATATTCCGGAAAATATTCCTGAAGTACATTTCCTTCTTTATCTTCAATTCTTGTGATGGCGATGGGCTCAATATGAACTCCGTTATTCGCAAAAGTAGTATAGGCGGAAGTCATTTCCAGTAAGGAAGCTTCTGCAGTTCCCAAAGCGATGGAAGGATAGGCAGGAGTGTTACTCATATCCACGCCAAGATTAGAAGCCATTTCTTTAATCTTTCTTGCGGCGGCGTCCAGTTCCCATAATTTATTGGTTCCCGGATAGCCGGCAAGTTCGGGTAACAATCTTACTGTTACATTATTCATACTTCGTGCCAGCGCCTGCCTCAGCGGAACTTCGTCGGCACCCGAAGGAACCTGAGAATCTTTAGGATTCCAGATATTCCCGTTTCGGTCACGGAAAGAAATCGGATATTTGGAGAACTTGTGATAAGGCTTAAATCCGTTATCAATAGCTACCGAATAAACAAACGGCTTAAAAGTTGAGCCTACTTGTCTTTTGGATTGATAAACATGGTCGAACTGGACGTTTCCGTAGTCGGCACCACCTACCCAGGCTAAAATGTTACCGTTGGAAGGTTCAACAGCTACAAAACTGGCTTGGAGTCTGGTTTTGGATCGCATCACCGAATCCACAAAAGCGGTATCTGCTTTGAGACTGTCCAACACCACTTTTCGAATCTTGGTATCGTAGCTTTGATATCCGTTTTTATAGCGGTCAGTCTCCTCAAGAAAACTATCTTTAAACGTCGGGAATTCTTCCCAAAGCTTATCCATGTATTCATCGCTGCCGGGGGATGTCCACTCAGATTCAAATATTTTTTGCAAGGAATCCAGTTTTACTTTCAGAGCTCGCTCAGCATGCTGCTGCAATTTGGAATCAATGGTGGTATAAATAACCAGCCCGTCTTTATAAATATCGTACCCGTTTTCTTCCGCCCAACCGGAAACTTTTTGGCGAACATATTCACCAAAATACCTGCTTACTCGTCCTGCCTTAGAAGGTGGTTGGTAATCCAGTGCCAGAGAATCGGATCTGAGTTGATTGTAAGACAGAGAATCAATAAATCCTCTGTTTTTCATCAGCAGTAATACAATATTTCTTCTTCGTTGAGACCGGTCAGGGAACAGGCGCGGATTATAAGCATACACAGCATTTACAGATCCCACCAACATCGCAGCTTCGTTCACATCCAGCTCTTTGGCTGATTTATTGTAATGTGTTCGGGATGCAGCTTCAATACCAAAAGCACTGTTAGGATATTCCACCGTATTCAGGTACATCTCGATAATCTCGCGCTTTGTGTAGCTCTGCTCAATCTGAACGGCAGTTATCATCTCTCTGAATTTTCTGGATACCGAAAATTTAAGCCCGATTTCTTTGTATAAATTTCTTGCCAGTTGTTGGCTGAGGGTGGATCCTCCTTCCACACGTCCACGCATCAAATTAAGAGGAATGGCAAGCGTTCTCACCATATCAATTCCCCAGTGGTTATAAAAACGGTGATCTTCGGTAGCTACCAAAGCATCAATTACATGAGGAGATATCTGATCGTAAGGAACCCATGTACGGTTTTCAGTAAAATATTTGTCTAATACTTTTCCATCGCGACTTCTTACCTCGGTAGCAATTGCCGTTTCAGGATTTTCAAGCTTTTCGAGAGGAGGGAGTCCCTGAAATAAAAAAACGATATAACCAATTACAGCTATTAAAATAATTGTGAGCGCAGAACCACCCCAGATAAAGACCTTTCTTCGCGTACCATTTGTAAAAGGCACCCAGCTGTCGGTTCCGGATTCTTTCTGTTCTTTCTCTTTGTTCTTCTTTTCAGCAAGAACTTTTTTCCGGTACTCGGGGTCGTTGAAATATCGGTGATGATCGATAGGTTCTTTTTTATCGCTCATAATTCGGCTACTGATTCATTGAAAGGTACAAATTCCTGTTCAGAACTATTCCATCTAACGAGTTGATATTCTTCATTGTTGTAAATTACGAGAGTTTTATGATGGAAAAAGGTTCCAAGGTTTATATACGTTCCGTGGCTAAAAGTTTCCACTCTCGGAATATGATCGTGTCCCATCATCACAACATCAATGTCTTTCTCTTTAAGAATTCTTTTAGCATGTTTGTTCAAAGGCTCAGGAGTTCGCCGATCGTTTAGCTTAGAAAAACCCGAAAACTTCCTCATCACATTTAAACCAAGCTTTGGGGGAAGAATGGTCTGAAAACTCTTAACAAATTTTCTGTTTCTGAGAACACCATGAAATAATGGACGGAGTAAATCGTCACTGGTACCAAATCTTCCATCGCCATGCATAAGTAAAGTTTTATATCCGTTTTGAGAGATGATCCGGTAGTTTGGTTCTACATCAAAGCCAAGCTCTTCAAAATGACCATAGGTCCAGTTATCGTGATTTCCTGTTATAAAAGTAGTTGGTTGGCATTCCCGGTTATGCTTTTCAAAAGCCTTGAGTACTTTTTTACCTACTCCCGGTACAAAGTCTTTACTTGGATATTCCATCCAGTAATCGAAAAGATCTCCCAGAATATACACTTTGATAGAATGCGCACAACAGAAGTTGATAAGCGTAAGTAAATCATGTTCTACTTCGGCTTCTTTTTCCCGGGTGAACGCTCCAAGATGTACATCAGATAAAAAAACGGCGGAAGGGAAATTTCTCATGCTACTTTTTTCGGGTAATCACGTAATGAATAAGATCAACGAAGTTTGATCGGGCTTCAGTTTCAGGTAATTTTTCTAATCCTTCAATCGCTTTATTGGCGTATTCATACATGCTCTCTTTTGCGTAATCCATTCCTCCGGATTCATGAACAAAGCGAACAATTTCATCAATGTTTTTAGAATTTTTCTTTCGCTTTTTCATTAAAGCCCGAATGTGAGCCGCCTCTTTTTTTGAAGCGTGTTCCAGAGCCTTAATTAATGGCAGGGTAACTTTGCGTTCCTGTATGTCATTTCTTGTGGGTTTGCCGATGTCATACATTCCGTAATCGAAAAGGTCATCCCGAATCTGGAAGGCAATACCCACGCACATTCCGATGCTTGCCATTAACTCATGCATGTTTTCGTCCTCGGTGGCAGAAACTGCACCACACTCACAACAGGTTGAAATGAGACTGGCTGTTTTTTCAGAAATAATCTGAAAATAACGTTCTTCCGTCATGTTAAATAATCCCGCGGTTTTGAGCTGGCGCAGTTCTCCTTCGCTCATTTTTTGCACCGCTTTGGATTGCACCTCCAACAATTTGTATTCTTTATTTTCCAGAGAAACCAGCAGTCCCCGGGATAAAAGAAAATCACCCAGAAGAACACCGGCTTTATTTTTCCAGATTTTGTTGATGCTCACAAATCCACGACGGGAATTAGCTTCGTCCACCACATCATCATGTATCAGCGTAGCAGTGTGGAGCAGCTCGATCATGGTTGCTGCAATGTGACTTCTTCTCGAAATACCGTCAAAAAGTGCAGCAGTCATAAACACAAGGGTAGGGCGTAATTCCTTTCCTTTTTGGCGATGCAGGTAGGTCAGAATTTGATCGAGTAAAAAAACATCGGTTTTGATGGTGTCTTTAAAAAATGTTCGAAACTCAGACAAATGGCCGCTAACCGGTGCTGTAATTTCACTAAGAGATTTTCGGTTCACAGAATCTTTATCAATTCTGGGAAGCCCTTCATTATCGACCATCAATTATGTTTAAATTTTCTTAAACTTGAACTGTTCTGAATTTAGCTATTATTAAGGACAAATATTCAGAACAACTCACACTCACTCACTAAACTTTCACATTATTATGACTAAGAATATGGCCGGCATTAAAACCATTGGGGTTTTAACGAGTGGCGGAGATTCGCCCGGGATGAACGCAGCCGTTCGTGCTGTGGTTCGCTCAGCCGTCAAAAACGACATAAAGGTTTTTGGAATCAGATACGGATATCAGGGATTGATTAATGATGATGTAAAGGAGATGGAGAATCAATCTGTCTCAAACATCATTCAACGAGGTGGTACTATTTTAAAATCTGCCCGCTCTCAGGAATTCAGAACCGAAAAGGGAAGAGCAAAAGCTGCTAAAGTTATCAAGAAGCACGGAATTGAAGCACTGATTACAATTGGCGGTGATGGTACATTTACCGGAGCGGAGATCTTAAGTCGCGAACACGGAGTCAGCGTTATAGGAGTTCCGGCTACCATTGACAATGATATTATTGGAACAGACGAGACCATTGGATATGACACGGCTTTAAACACTGCTCTTGAGGCAATTGACAAAATACGTGACACAGCAGATGCCCACGAACGAATGTTTTTGGTAGAAGTGATGGGACGTGATGCCGGTTTTATTGCATTAGAAACGAGCATTGCCGGAGGAGCTGAACTTGCATTATTACCTGAAGAGCTTACTAATACCGATGACATTAAGTCGCAGTTAAAAAACATGCTCAAAAATCAGATTCGTAGCAGCTTAGTTGTTGTGGCTGAGGGCGATGAGTCGGGCGGTGCAATTAAACTTGCTGATGAACTGCGTGATGACTTTAAAAAGTACGATATGCGGGTTTGTATCCTGGGGCATATTCAAAGAGGTGGTTCTCCGACTGCGCGTGATCGTGTGTTGGCAAGTAGGTTAGGAGCAGGAGCTATTAAATCTTTACTTGAAGGACATACCGGAATCATGATTGGGGTTGTGAATAACGACATAAAAATAACTCCGATGAAAGTTGCAGTTTCAAAGAAAAAAGAATTAGATCATTCTTTAATAGAACTCGCGAGGTTGCTCAGATAATGATTACAGTTGACGTAGATATAGCAAAGCAGTTTTTAGAAGAATCAGATTTCACATCTTCATTCGAAGAATGCGAAAAAGGATACTATCAGTTAAAAGATAAAACGGGGCCCGGTTCGGAATGGCTGGGGTGGAGAGACCTGATGAAATCTCCGAATGATGCTTTGCTGGAGGAGATAAATTCACTTTCCCGAAGAATCAGGAATGAAGCTGATATTTTTATAGTCTGCGGCATTGGTGGTTCATACTTGGGTGCAAAAGCAGTTATTGATGCACTGACGCCTCATTTCGAAAAATCCGGTCCTGAAATTTTATATGCCGGTCATCATATGGGAGGTAAATATCTCAATGAATTATTGGACTATATCAAAACTCCGAAAGAGGATGGCTCTGCAAAAAGTGTTTTTGTAAATGTAATTTCTAAGTCCGGTTCCACGCTTGAAACGGCTCTCTCATTCAGAATGATACGAGAAGTTTTATATGATTTGAACGGCGATGAGGCTGATAACCGAATTATCTGTACTACAAGTAAGGAAGGTGGTGTTTTAAACACATTGATTGAAGAAAAAGGCTACCAGAAATTTATCATCCCTGATGATGTTGGAGGTAGATTTTCAGTACTTACTCCCGTGGGGTTGCTTCCTATCAGCGTTGCAGGGATTGATATTAAAACATTGTTCTACGGAGCAGTTTCAGCGTATAAAAAGTACGAAGACCAGCCTGAAGATATTTTAAATTACGCCGCTACACGCCGAGCGCTTCATGAAAATGATATCACTATAGATATATTTTCCTGTTTTGAGCCGGAACTTTCTTCTTTCGGTGGTTGGATTCAGCAATTATTGGGAGAAAGCGAAGGGAAAGAGGGCAAAGGTATTTTCCCGACCGTAGCAGCTTTTTCAACAGACCTACATAGTCTTGGCCAATTTATTCAACAGGGTACCAGAAGCCTGATGGAAACATTCATCATTGTAGAAGGTGAAACTTCGACTTTACAAGTAAATGAATTGGAAGGCAATCACGATAATTTGAATTATCTGTCCGGTAAATCATTTCATGAAATTAATACCAAAGCCAGAATTGGAACTACCGAAGCGCACAAAGATGGCGATGTTCCGATTATAAAAATTTCTCTCGACCGACTTTCAGCAGAGACTATTGGCGAATTAATTTACTTTTTTGAGTTATTGACAGGCGTTTTTGTTTATAGTTTGGGAGTAAATCCTTTTAATCAACCCGGAGTTGAAGATTACAAAAAAGCAATGTACCGTTTGCTTGGAAAAGAATAGAATATCATATGACTAACACTGATACAAAAACATCAAAATACATAGCGGTTGCCGGAAATATCGGAGCCGGAAAATCTTCCTTAACCAGTTTGCTGTCGAAGCATTTTAATTGGGAAGCATTTTTTGAATCAGTAGATGACAATCCTTATTTGGCTGATTTTTATGAGGACATGAGACGCTGGAGTTTCAACCTTCAGATTTACTTTCTCTCAAGCAGGTTCCGACATCAGAAAGAAATGCTGGAGAATGATATTAATCTCATTCAGGACAGAACTATATATGAGGATGTGGAAATCTTTGCCAAGAACTTGCACGAGATGAGCCTGATGAGTGATCGTGACTTTCAGAATTATGAGGCACTGTTCCATGAAATGAGTCATTATCTACGCCCGCCGGATTTACTAATCTATCTGCGTGCACAAGTTCCTACACTGGTTAATCAAATTCAGCAAAGAGGGAGAGACTACGAAAACACCATTCGTATCGATTATCTTGAACGATTGAATCGACTTTATGAGGACTGGATTGACCGTTATCCCTACGAGAAGCTTATAATCGAAACCGACGATCTTGATTTTGTGAATGATAAAGAAGATCTCGGAAAGGTAATTGAGCAAGTAGATAAGCGTCTTTTCGGTTTATTTAATTGATTGTAAGCGAACAGGATAATCCTTATATTTATAAGCTGTAATGGAGACGTCTATGTTGAAGTTTAAGATCTTTGAAATTCCTGAAGGCGAAAGCCAGAGAACCGTAGAAATCGGAAATGAAGAATTGGAAATTGAAGAGTTCCCGTTTAAAGGAGCTACCATCGATTTTGATTTCTACCGGGCACCGCAGTTCATCAGAGTTAAATTTAACCTTGATGCCGATGTAGTGTTAACCTGCGATCGTTCACTTGATGAGTTTGAGCACCATCTCGAAACAAATTATGAGGTGCTTTTTAAAGCTGAAGAAGTGGAAGAATCGGCAGATGAAAATGGTTCAATCAGGAATATTGATATTTATTCTAAACAAATAGACTTGGAGCAGGATGTTTTAGACAGCATAATGCTCAATCTCCCTATAAAAAGATTACATCCCCGTTTTTTGGATGAAGATGGAAATCCTAAAGAGTTTGTAAATGAACAGTTTGGTTCTGCAGCAGATGATGAAGAGGAAAAAATTGATCCAAGATGGGAAGCACTAAAGGAACTAAAGAATTAATTAAATAAAACAATGGCACATCCTAAACGGAAAACGTCGAACGCACGAAAAAATAAAAGACGTGCTCACCACGCAATTTCAGATGTTACCTTAGCAAAATGCTCTAACTGCGGAGCGCTTCACCGATACCACCATGCATGCGCTGAATGCGGATACTACCGTGGTCGTCAGGTTACTAAAGCAGCTGTTAATTAAATAAATTTATCATGATTGTTGCAGTTGATGCAGCCGGTGGAGATCATTACCCCAAAGCACCTGTAGAGGGTGCGCTTCTGGCAATAAAAGAGAATGAAGATTTAACTGTTCTTCTTTTAGGTCCCGAAGAAATGATAAAAAAGGAGCTTGAAGGCAAAGACTACGATGAAAATCGGGTGCTTATACAAGACGCTCCTCAGATTATCGGCATGGATGAATCTCCCTCAAGCGCTGTAAAAAATAAGCAACAATCTTCTATTGCAATCGGAATGGGATTGCATAAAGCCGGAAAATGTCAGGCTTTTGTAAGTGCCGGAAATACCGGAGCTTTACTGGCAGCTTCTACCTTTATTCTTGGAAAACTTGAAGGAATTCATCGCCCTACTATTGGAGCGTACTATCCTACTGTTAAAGGATTCAGATTATTGGTAGATGCCGGAGCTAATCTCGAAGTTAAACCAGAAGTAGCACATCAGTTTGCGAAAATGGGTCAGGTATTTTGCCGTAATATTCTCGGTATCGAAAACCCAACTGTTGGATTATTAAATGTTGGGGAAGAAGACGAGAAAGGTACCGATGAGCTCAAAGCTATTCATCAGCATATAAAAGAAATGCCGGGTTTTATCGGCAATGTGGAAGGTAAAGATGTTCTCTCAGGAAAAGCAGACGTATATCTGACCGACGGTTTAGTTGGAAACATTCTTCTGAAATTCGGAGAATCTATTCCTGCTACAATCATGAAACTCGTTGAAAAGGCTATTCAAAAATCCGATTTCGACGTTGAAGAAGTTGTGGCAGCACAAACAATATTAAAAAAAGCATTATCTCCTTTTAATTACGAAAGAGTTGGAGGAGTACCATTTCTTGGTGTAAACGGTGTAAGTGTAGTAGGTCATGGGAGTAGTTCACCGTTAGCCATTAAAAACATGATTAAGAGCGCTATTACTTGCGTGAAGCAAGATGTAAATGGAAAAATTGTAGCCTCGCTAAATTGAAAACTCCCTTATGCAAGTAAAACAAGCTAAGATTACCGCGGTAGGTCATTATTTACCTGAGTTCAGAATGACAAATTTTGAACTTGAAAAATTAATGGATACCAACGACGAGTGGATCAGAACCCGAACCGGAATCGAAGAACGAAGAATTTTAAAAGATTCTGATAAAGCAACCGCTTTTATGGGAGCTGAAGCTGCAAAAGAAGCTTTAAAAAATGCCAATGTAGCTGCTGAAGATATTGATTTGGTTATTTTAGCCACCGTAACTCCTGACTATTTATTTCCCGCTACAGCATGTTTGGTTCAGGAGATGATTGGAGCAAACAAAGCCTTTGCTTTTGATTTATCCGCAGCTTGTTCAGGATTTTTATACGCTCTCAGTACAGGATCAATGTACATCGAATCAGGCAGAGCTAAGAAAGTATTGGTAATAGGTTCAGATAAAATGAGTTCTATTCTTGATTATGAAGACCGAACCACCAGTATTCTGTTTGGAGATGGAGCCGGAGCAGTTGTTCTGGAAGAATCTACCGATGGTACAGGTTTGATTGATCAGATTCATTACACAGAAGGTGATGTAAATTGCAGTCTGTATCAGCATGCAGGGGGAAGTAGAAATCCAGCAACCAAAGAAACCGTAGAAAATAAGCAACATTACATTTCTCAGGATGGAAGAGCGGTTTTCAAAAAAGCTACCATGGGGATGGCGGATGTTTCTCTTGAAATTATGGAGAAAAACAATCTGGAACCTGAAGATATAGCCTGGTTAGTTCCACATCAGGCAAACCTAAGAATTATTGATGCTACTGCTAACCGAATGGGATTGTCATCAGAAAAAGTGATGATCAACATTAATAAGTATGGAAATACAACAGCCGGTACTATTCCACTTTGTTTGTATGATTGGCAGGACAAGCTGAATCATGGCGATAATTTGATTCTTGCTGCGTTTGGCGGTGGATTTACCTGGGGAGCTATTTATTTGAAGTGGGGGATTAAGTAATGAGTAGAGCTTATTTATTTCCGGGACAAGGTTCTCAGTTTGTTGGAATGGGAAAAGATCATTTCGATTCTAATGATGATTTTAAAAAATTAGCTGAATCAGCAAATGAAATTTTAGGTATCGATCTTACTGGAATTATGTTTGACGGTCCTGAAGAAAAGCTGAAACAAACAGAATTTACTCAGCCGTCAATCTTTCTTCATTCAGTTGCTTTATATCAAACCTTAGATGCTGCACCTGATATGGTTGCGGGACATAGTCTTGGAGAATTTTCAGCATTAGTGGCTTGTAAAGCGGTTAGCTTTGAAGATGCTCTGAAAATTGTTCGTAAAAGAGGGGAATTAATGCAGGCTGCGGGAGCATCCAATCCCGGAACGATGGCAGCAATAATTGGGATGGATGATGAATCTGTTGAAGCAGTTTGTGAAAAAGCTTCCGAAGAAACCGGATTGGAAGTGGTAGCTGCAAATTACAATTGTCCCGGACAATTAGTTATTTCAGGCTACATTGACGCCGTTAAGAAAGCAGTAGATCTTGCAAAAGAAGATGGCGCAAGAATGGCTATGCTGTTACCAGTCTCCGGAGCGTTTCATTCTTCATTAATGGAGCCTGCTTATGTTGGTTTGAAAGAATCGTTAGAGAATTTAGCAATCAACACACCGAGTTGCCCGATTTACAGTAATTATACCGCAGAGCCTACTACAGATACGGAAGAAATTCGATCAAATTTACTAAATCAGTTAATGAACCCGGTTCGCTGGACACAAACACTGAAGAATATGATGGCTAACGGAGCCGATTCGTTTGTGGAAGTTGGTCCGGGAAAAGTTTTACAAGGTTTGGTAAAAAGAACAGACAGAAAAGCAGAAATTTCAGGACATCAATAACAAACAGATTATGAGTTTATCTTTAGAAGGAAAAACATGCTTAGTTACTGGCGGAAGCCGCGGAATTGGTCGTTCTATCGCACTACGTTTAGCTGATTTCGGCGCTGATGTTGCAATTACATACGCACGATCTGCAGATGCAGCTAACGATGTCGTAAAGGAAATTGAAGCTAAAGGCAGAAAAGGAAAGGCTTTTCAGGCTGATGCAGTGGATTTTGAACAAGCTGAAAAAGTGATAGCTGAAATAGCTGAAGAATTTGGCAAAATTGATGTGCTCGTTAACAATGCGGGAATTACGAAAGATAATTTAATTCTCAGAATGAGTGAAGATCAGTGGGATGATGTGATTACCACCAATTTGAAAAGTATCTTCAACTATTCAAAAGCAGCCGCCCGACCTATGATGAGAAATCGGGGAGGATCAATAATTAATATCAGCTCTGTAGTTGGTATTTCCGGAAATGCCGGACAAACCAACTATTCTGCTTCAAAAGCGGGAATTATTGGTTTTACAAAAAGTTACGCTAAAGAGTTGGCGTCCAGAAATATACGGGCGAACGTAATTGCTCCGGGATACATTCTAACTGACATGACAGACCAACTAGATGAAAAAGTGTTGGAAGGTATCAAAGCTGAAACGCCATTAGGGCGAGCAGGAGAATCAAACGAAGTGGCAGATGCTGTTGTATTTTTAGCATCTGATATGAGCTCTTACATCACCGGAGAAACCATTCGTGTTGATGGCGGAATGGCGATGTAAGTGAAATAGTGTATCAATGAATTTTTATTTATAATTTCTTATAGTTTAATCTAACTACTAATAACTTAAAGGGACACAATATGTCACAAGATGTAGAATCAAAAGTAAAAGACATTATCATCGACAAATTAGGCGTTGATGAATCAGAAGTAACTGCTGATGCTAACTTCACTAATGATCTTGGTGCAGACTCACTGGATACAGTTGAGCTTATCATGGAATTTGAAAAAGAATTCGACCTAAGCATCCCTGATGAAGATGCTGAAAATATTGCTACCGTAGGTGATGCAACAAGTTACCTATCCGGTAAATTATCATAATTATTTCTTAATCTGATTTATGACTACAAGAAGAGTCGTTGTTACAGGAATTGGTGCATTAACCCCGATTGGGAAAACTGCACCTGATTTCTGGAACGGGTTAATTTCGGGTGCCAGCGGTGCTCAAACTATTGAAGAATTCGATACTTCGGATCTGCCAACTAAATTTGCGGGAATTTTATCTGATTACGATCAATCAGAATATTTTGATCGAAAAGAAGCTCGCCGTTTAGATAAGGTAGCACAGTATGCTTTAATCGCTGCAGAAGAAGCAATTAAAGATACGGGCTTAGATCTTGAAGAAATCGACAAAGACCGTGTTGCTGTTATCGTTGGTACAGGTATTGGCGGAATGAAAACATTTTATGATTCATCCGTTGAAATGCACGCAAGGGGTGCAAGAGGAGTTTCTCCTTTTTTTATCCCAATGTTGATACCAGATTTAGTTCCGGGACATATATCCATTAAATATGGGTTTCGCGGACCTAACTACAGTGTCGTATCAGCATGTGCAACCGGCTCTAATAATATCGGAGCAGCATATGATACTATCCGATATGGTCAATCAGATATGGCAATTACAGGTGGTACAGAAGCTCCTGTAACCAGAATTGGTATTGCAGGTTTTACTGCAATGAAAGCAATGTCTACGAGAAATGATGATCCGGCAACGGCTTCTCGTCCATTCGACAAAGACCGAGATGGTTTTGTACTTGGCGAAGGCGCTGGATTATTCTTCCTTGAAGAATACGAACATGCCAAAGCTCGTGGAGCCCGTATTTACGGCGAAATAGTTGGATATGGTTATTCAGGTGATGCTTATCACATTACCGCTCCCGATCCTGATGGAGGAGGAGTAGTGCTTGCTATGAACAATGCTTTAGAGTCAGCAGGAATAAAGCCAGAAGATGTTGATCACATCAACATGCATGGTACCTCTACACCGCTTGGCGATATTGCTGAAACCAATTCCATTAAAAAAGTGTTTGGTGATCACGCTAAAAAGATCAATCTGAATTCTACAAAGTCTATGACGGGGCATACGTTAGGTGCTGCCGGGGCAATTGAATCTGTTGCGGCACTGTTAGCAACATATCACGGATTGATTCCGCCAACGATTAATATTTTTAATCAGGATCCGGAATGTGATCTGAATTACACCGCTAACGAAGCTGAAGCCCGCGACGTAAAGTATGCGGTTAATAACGCATTCGGATTCGGTGGACATAATACTTCTCTGGTATTCAAAAAATTTGACGACTAAAAGTTTATGACATCCTGGTTCAGATCTTTATTCAGTTCAAAAGATCGTACATCAAAGAATTGGGAAAAGTCAGAACGAATTAAAGCTTTAGAAGGGATCATTGGTTTTAAAGTCGATGATCCTTCTTTATTTGAAAAAGCTTTGCGGCACCGTTCCACACTATCAAGCGAAGAATATGAATCTCATGATTCTTACGAGCGGTTAGAATTTCTTGGGGATGCCGTACTCGATTTAATAGCTGCAGAAATTCTCTTCGAAAAATTTCCAGAATCCAATGAAGGTTTTCTCACTAAAATAAGAGCAAAATTGGTGAAAGGAGACACTCTTGCAAATCTTTCCCAGAAGTTGGGTTTTGAAGCTTTGATGGAAACAGGCGAGAGAGCTGAAAATATATCCATTTCCAAAAGTATTTTGGCTGATGCGTTTGAATCGGTCATCGCTGCTATTTACATCACGAAAGGATATGATCATGCATTTAGTTTTGTGGCTCGGGTTTATGAAGAGCAGGTAGATTTCGAAGCATTGGTAACCAAAGTGGATAACTATAAAAGTGCGTTGCTTGAATTAACTCAGGCAGAAAAAATGAGTTTACCACATTATAAAGTTGTTTCAGAATCGGGACCGGGACATGAAAAAGTATTCGAAATCATGGTGTCTGTAGATAAAAAAGAACTGGGAGTAGGTAAAGGGAGAAGTAAAAAAAGAGCCGAGCAAGAAGCTGCTAAAATGGCTTTGAGAACGCTGAATAAAGATTGAGTTTGGGAATTACATAATTAAGTTTTCAGGGTTTATGTAATTGCGCTGATCTTATTTTTAACTACGGAATTTTAATCAGGCTTTAATCCGTTCGATCTTACAACTTAACTTGTTTTTTGTGCGATTTAGCACGATTCTTAACCTGATTTAAAACCCACTCAATCAGGCAATTTTAATGCTTATTCAACTCATAAAACCGGAATTTGACGAACTCATCCAAGCCAAAGATTGGGTAGCTCTCAAAGATGTTCTTGCTGATGTTCCTGCTGCAGATATAGCTGAGTTGCTTGTTGAGCTTGATGGCGATGTGGCGGTTGTTGTATTCAGATTGTTGAAAAAGCCACTTGCTGCCGATGTTTTTTCCGAACTTCCATCAGGTAAAGGTGTCGAACTTCTTGAGTTGTTTAATAAGCAGCAGCTCAGCGATGTGATGGTGAATTTGGAGCCTGATGAACAGGTTGCTCTTATGGAGGAACTGCCCGGTCACTTGACTCAGCGAGTGATCAACTCCATGAACCTGGAAGATCAAAAACAGATCAAGAAACTGCTCGGCTATCCGGAAGAAAGTGTTGGTCGTTTGATGACGCCAAGATACGTTCGTGTAAAAACGGATTGGACTATTGAACGAAGCATGAAGCACATTCGTAAATATGCGGAAGTTGCGGAGACGCTGAACCGAATCTATGTAGTAGATGACAAAGAATATCTGATTGATGATCTCCGGTTAACTCAGCTCATTCTTGCTGACCCCGAAGACACCATCGAATCTCTTATGGATCATAATTTTGAAGCTTTGATGGCTTTTGAAGATCAGGAAGAGGCAGTTAAAATGTTTGCTAAGTATGACAGAGCAGCTCTTCCCGTAGTTGATACGGATGGAATTCTGGTTGGGATTGTTACTGTAGATGATGTGATTGATGTTGCCGAGGAAGAAGCTACCGAGGATATGCAAAAAATGGCAGGTATGGATGCATTGGATGATTATTATTCTCAGACATCTGTGGTTTCGTTAGTAAAGAAAAGAATCGGTTGGCTGATTGTACTGTTTGTAGGACAAATTTTGACCGCTCTAACCATGAGCGGATATGAAGAAGTGCTCCAAAAAATTGTCTTGCTTTCTTATTTCGTTCCGTTATTGATTGCCAGTGGAGGTAACTCAGGCTCACAGGCTGCTACTTTGATTATCCGTGCACTTGCAACCGATGATATTAAGTCGGATGGATGGAAAAAAGTATTGGGGAGAGAATTTTCTTCGGGTTTATTATTGGGTTCTTTACTTGGTATTTTAGGTTTTGCCACATTGATAAGCTGGGGATTGATTGATGGCGATCCTTTAAATACAGAACTCTTTTTAAAAGCATCTGTAGTAGCTTCGAGTCTGCTTTTTATCGTACTTTTCGGAAATGTAATTGGTGCAATGTTGCCATTCATTTTATCTAAAGTTGGATTAGATCCCGCAGTTTCATCAGCGCCATTTGTAGCAACTTTAGTGGATGTAAGCGGGATCATTATTTATTTTAGTATTGCTGTATTTTTGCTCAGTGGAATTTTACTCTAATCGTTAAAACGCTCAATGAAACAATATCACGATCTGGTTCGCAATGTCCTCGAAAATGGGGTAAGAAAAGAAAACAGAACAGGAACCGATACCATATCGAATTTCGCAGAATTTTATAAAGTTGATCTCTCGGAAGGGTTTCCGCTTTTGACCACAAAGAAAGTGTATTTCCGTTCTGTAATTTTAGAGTTGTTGTGGTATCTAAGGGGAGAAGATCATATTCGTTGGCTGCGGGATGAAAATGATTGCCATATTTGGGATGCATGGGCCGATGAAGACGGACATGTTGGACCTATTTATCCGGTTTTATGGCGGAGGTTTCCTTATCTGGAAAAAGAAAAGATGACTTTCGAAGGCAGTGGAGGAGCAGTCGAAAAAGAAGGTTGGGTTCGTAAAGAATTTGATCAGGTTCAGCGAGCTATTGATATGCTGAAGAATAATCCGAACAGCAGAAGAATTGTAGTGAGTACATGGCATCCCGGATTATTGGGAGAAATGGCACTTCCTCCATGTCACATCATGTATATTTTTAATGTGAGCAATGGAAAACTGAATTGTCACCTTACGCAACGCTCCGGAGATATTGCGCTGGGTATTCCGTTCAATCTGGCTTGTTACTCTGCATTAACGATGGCGATTGCACAGGAAGTAGGTTTAGAACCCGGTACGTTTGCTCACACCATTGTAGATGCTCATATCTATGTAAATCATGTAGATGGATTAAAAGAACAGTTGAAACGGGAACCACGGGCTCTGCCAACCTTAGAAATTGCTAACAAACCAGTCGATGAGCTAACGTTTGATGACTTCAAGCTTCATGGTTATGATCCTGATCCTGTGATTAAGTTCGAGGTTGCAGTATGACGTTGACCATTGTTGTCGCTCATGACCCAAATCTTGTGATTGGAAAAGACGGAGGATTGCCTTGGCGTTACCCGGAAGATCTGAAGCACTTCAAAGAAACCACTATGGGTGGTACCATGATTATGGGGCGAGGAGTTTTTGAAGAGTTAAACGAGATCCCGCTTCCCGGCCGTACAAATATTGTGCTTTCCAGAACCAAGACGTATGAAAATGTAGATACGTTCACTTCTTTAGATAAAGCTTTAGAAAGTTTGGACGAAGATGAAGTATTTATCATCGGGGGAGGAGTACTTTACCGTGAGGCTATTGACCGAGCCGATAAAATGATTGTCACACAGGTTAAGAAAGAATATGACGGTGATACTTACTTTCCTGAATACAGAGAAGATATTGGAGAAATCTGGAAAGAAACCAAGCTCAGAGAAACAGAAGAATTAGTATTTCTGGAATACAGGAGAATTTGAAAAAAGTTCAGTTTTTTGTGTCTAAAATTTTATTAAGACCGAAGATTAATTCCTGCAGTTCATTCTGAATTATATTCCAAACAATTTTGTGATCTACTCCGAAGTATTCATGAATTAATCTATTACGAAAACCTTTAAGTTTTCTCCATTCAATATCCGAAAACTTCTCTTTGAATGGTATGGATATTCTTGCGGAGGCTTCGCCTATAATTTCGAAATTTCTTATAATGGCATCAATCGTTTTATCATCGTTAACAAACTCCTGATAACTTAGTCCCTTTGAGTACCTAAGAATTTTAGATGCCGATTCCATCATATCTTCGACTAATAGAAACTCATCTCTTTTAGACATAAATCAAATCGTTTTTGATTTGATTGTAATATTTTTCCTTAATTCCATTTTTCGAAACCAAATCGACTTTTTGTCCAAGTATATCTTCGAGCTGATCTGCAAGGATTATGAAATCAGATCCGATTTCTCCATTAAACTCTATGAGTATATCTATATCACTATTATCTGTTTGTTCTTCTCTCGCAAAAGAACCAAATATTGCTAAAGACGCAATAGGATACTGATTTTGAAGTGAAACCTTCAGTTCTGATAACTTATCTCTGATTTCGTTTTTTGATTTCATATACTAAATATAGTTTAAAATAAGCTAACTGAAAATTTTCAGGGTAATGAGTAATAAATCATCAAATCGTAAATTAAGAAAACCCTGGCCTACAAAAGCCGCTATGTCCCAGATCTATGAAAAGAATCTCTGGGGTGGAGAAGATCACGATTTTTACTCAGGGGAAGGATCGCATAATCCGGAATTTGTGAAACCTTATGTTGAAATTGTGAAAGGATTTCTAAGCTTTTTCACCAATCCACTAACTGTTTGTGATTTGGGTTGCGGTGATTTCAACATAGGCAAAGAGTTATATTCGTTTACAAAGAAATACGTAGGAATTGATATAGTGCCTGAACTGATCGAACGCAATAAAGAAAAGTTCAAAGCAGATAATCTGGAATTCCATTGTCTGGATATCGCTGAAGATGATTTACCCGAAGCTGATTGTGCTATTTTGAGGCAAGTACTTCAGCATCTTTCCAACGCAGAAGTAGAAAAGATCGCAGCCAAGCTTTCAAACTATAAATACCTGATTCTTACGGAGCATATTCCTGAAGGGGATTTCACTCCAAATAAAGATATTATTTCGGGTCAGGGAAATCGACTTAGAAAAGAGAGTGGGATTGATCTTAAAGCTCCACCTTTTGATTTTGTAGCAAAAGACCGGAAAGAATTACTGAGAATTAAATCCAAAAAATGGGAAGGGGTTTTAGTTACTCAACTTTATAAAATCATTGACTAATCTGCTTTTCTTCCTTCATCAAAAACCAAGTTCCGCTTGCGAGCAACGCTCCAATAATCGGTGCAACAATATATATCCAAAGATGAGTCAGGTTTCCTGAAGCAAGGGCAGGAGCTATTGATCGGGCTGGATTCATGGAAGCTCCGGTTATCGGCCCGGCAAACATGGCTTCCAGCATCACAGTCATACCTACAGCCAAAGCGGTGAATTGTGAAACTGCTTTATTTTGGCTCACAAACAGAATCACCAACATCAAAAAATAGGTGAGAACAATTTCAAGCACAAAAGTCTGCATTACTCCAAAAGCAGGAAGAGTAGCTCCGTAGGTTTCGTGACTTTCAAATAGAAAATACAAAGTAAAAGAAGCGAGTATAGCTCCTGCTATTTGTGCTACCAAATAAGGGACAGTATCTTTTGCTTTAAAACGATCTGTAACGGCAAAAGCCATAGTTACTGCCGGATTAATATGTGCTCCGGAGATATTACCAAAAGAGAAAATCATGACGGTAACAATCAACCCGAAGGTGATGGCTACACCTACATGTGTCACAGCTCCACCCGATAGGTCATTTATAATAATGGCTCCGGTTCCACAAAAAACTAAACCAAAAGTCCCTATTGCTTCAGCTACGAATTTTCTCATGCAATTTGAACATGTTTTAAAACGAATAACATTTGGGTGGCTATTTCCCGACAACGTTCATCATATTTTTGATCTTGTTGATCAGTGCCGTCGAAAGCTTTGGGATCGTCAAAAGGGAGAGATAATCTAAAGTCGGTACCGGGAACAAATGGACAACCCTCATCAGCCTCAGAACAAACCATTACAGCTACAAAACCTGATGCAGGGTTGGGAGCTTCTTCATATTTTTTTGAGAAAGCTACATAAGGTTTCTGATCTTCAGACCATGTTATGCTGTACCTTGGATTTTGAGTTTCTTTGTCATCCGCATTGATTCCGAAACCCACCTTTTCCAGAGCTTGAATTGCATTCGGATTAAATGCTGTAGCTTCAGTTCCCCCAGAGAAAGTTTGAATTCCGGTTACTCCGTAATAATCCGCAGCTACACTCAGCCAGATTTGCCCAAGGTGACTTCGCCTTGAATTATGAGTGCATATCACAATTATTTTTGCGGACTCTCCATCGGCAAGTTTGCCCGTAATGTATTCGGATAGGTTAAGTAATAGTTGTTTTCGCTCCTGTTTAATGGAATCGAAATTTTGTTCAACCTCTTCACAGTAATTCTGAATGGAGCTAAAAAGATCAGATTTCATGAATTATAAGTTTGATTAGCAGCAACCACTTCCCGGAACACAGGAACCGGCTGTTTGGAGTTCTGATAGTTTTACTTTTGGCTTGGAAACGGGAATTCCACAGTTATATTTAGCCAAACAATCTGTTTGTTTGGAAACAAGATCGAAACCTGACCCATTAAAACTGATCCCGTATTTCCCAATGGTTTCACCTTGATATTCAACTTCTACTTCGTTGTCTTCGAGATGAAGGTGTCGCTCAGCTATTTCAATAATTTTGATCAGCTTCTCAGGATGAAGGCGATGGTTATAGTCATCAGCGCTCCATAACTGGAAATTAATTACATTTTCTGTTCTTAATGTACCACCGCAGTCAATGAACTGCTTGTTCACTTTCCCGACTTCAGTCACATGAAAATGTTCAGGGACTAACGATCCGTCCGGCAAAGAAAAGGTAAGTTCTTCTAACTTATAAAGGATGTCTTTTACTTCTGATAACTTCATTTTATTGTAATATTACGATTAATTTGATAAAATTTTTTTTAGCAACACTCGGCTTCCGAATCAGCATCATTATCAAGTAAGCTGGTTAATATACTTTTCATGTTTTGCCAGTGATCGGGAGCAATGCAATAACAAACGCTCGTTCCTTCAATATTTCCACGGATTAGTCCGGCTTTTTTTAATTCTTTCAAATGTTGAGATACAGTAGATTGAGCCAAACCAATTTCATTTACCAGATCTCCGCATACGCATGCATTTGCTTTAAAAAGCTCCTGAATTATTGCAATACGGGCGGGGTGAGCAAGCGCTTTTGCATAATTTGCAATCTGATTTTGCTGCGAAGTAAATATTTCAGTTTTAGCTAATCCCATATCAATCGTAAAACTACGATGATTATTAATTTGAATCAACTTCTTTTTTAAATCTCAATGATTAATAGAAATCAAAAAGTGAATCATCGGAATCAGTGTACTAAAACCCGTATCTTCAATCTTCTGAAGAACTCTAAACTAACTATTGTATGATTTCCCGCTACTCCCGAAAAGAAATGGCTGATATCTGGACCGAAGAAAACCAATTTAATGCCTGGCTGGAGGTAGAGTTGGCTGCTTGCTGGGCTTGGGCAAAACTTGGAACTATTCCCATGGAAGATGTTGATAAGCTCTATGATAAAGCTTCTTTCAAATTAGAGAGAATCAAAGAAATTGAAGCCAAGACCCGACATGATGTGGTTGCGTTCACACGATCGGTTTCAGAGTCGCTGGGGGAAGAGAAAAAATGGATTCATTACGGATTAACTTCTACAGATGTTGTTGATACTGCCTGGGGTGTACGACTCAAACAAGCCAATAAGTTGATACTCGAAGGCTTGGAGCGAATGGTTGAAGTACTGGCAGAAAAAGCTAAAGCACATAAATATACGGTAATGATGGGGCGTACGCATGGAATACATGCGGAGCCGACTACTTTTGGTCTTAAATGCGCGCTTTGGTATGCAGAAATGAAAAGAAATTTGGAGCGATTTGAAAAAGCCGCTGCTGATGTAGAATTTGGAAAGCTCTCAGGTTCAGTTGGTACATTTGCCAATATTCCTCCTGAAGTAGAACAATATACCTGCGAAAAACTTGGATTAACTCCGGCTCCGATTTCTACCCAAACCTTGCAGAGAGATCGTCATGCTCACTATTTATCTGTAATTGCTTTAATTGGTTCTACAATGGAAAAGATGGCAGTAGAAGTTCGTCATCTGCAGCGCAGTGAAGTGCGTGAAGCAGAAGAAGCTTTCAGAAAAGGACAGAAGGGGTCTTCTTCTATGCCGCATAAAAGAAACCCGGTGAGTTCAGAGAATATTTCTGGCTGTGCTCGTGTATTGCGTGGTTACATGATTTCTTCCTATGAAAATATTCCGCTGTGGCACGAACGGGATATCTCACATTCTTCTGCAGAGCGAATCATTCTTCCGGATGCCACAACGCTCTTAGATTATATGTTGAATCGCTTTGCAAGAGTGATAGAAAATCTGGTGGTTTTTGAAGACAATATGGAAAGTAATATCTGGAAAACGCAGGGATTGGTATTTTCGCAAAGAATTTTGAATAAGCTTATCGAAAAAGGGATTGTACGTGAAGAAGCCTATGATGCTGTTCAACCTCTGGCTATGAAATCATGGGAAAATCAGGAGTTGTTTCGTCCTATAGTAGAAGCAGACGAATACATATCATCGAAGTTAACTGATGAAGAAATCGAAGATGCTTTTGACCTGAAACATCACACAAGGAATGTGGATGTAATTTTTGAAAGGGTGGGACTGAGTTAAAACAAACTCACTTTAAACCCGGCGCCAATATAGTCTGGAGTAATTTGAGGAGAAAAGTTGATCCTTAAAGCAGTTTCTCCATCATAAGAATTAATTCCCAAACCTTTGTTATAAGCCTTTACGGCATTCTCAATATATTTTGTTGCTCCATTTCCGTTAACTGCTGCTACAATTATCCCGGTAAATGCCATTCCAATACCAACAATACCAATCGGTTTTAATCCATATTTATCTTCATTTTGTCCGGTTCTGGGATCGAAAGTTTGTTCTCCTGTTTTTTCAAGACCTACTGCGGTAAGTAACACTCCGCTACCTGCCATTATGAATCCCGTCACCATTCCTTTTCTTTTTTTTGCAAAGGTATTCATGTGAGCTAAAGCTTCAGGATTATCTTTTACAATTTCTCTAAGATTGTCGCCGAAATAACTAACTTTTTGTTCTATTCCATAGTAACCAACCCGAAATGTGTAGGAAGGTACACTTCCTCCAGTTTGACCGAATCCGGGAGAGTAATAACCTGAGGAAGCAGATTTAGATTTAAGCTGAATTGGTTTCTTTTCTGTGGAGTCAGCTTGCTGAGCAACAGCATTTACACAAAAAACAAGAAGTAGAGGGAAAATTAGAAGTAATTGGCGCATTAAATTATTGTATTCATTTAATTTTAAAAAAATCAGATCGAAGGTAATGCCTTAGATATTGTAATACAATTTTATTTAAAGTCTTTCAGATAAGTACTTAAAAACAAATTGTTAGTTAAATTTTTGGATATAATGCCGATAATAAAAGAAAAAAGTTCTCGCTGTATGAAGGTCAACTTATCATTCTATAAATCCATAAGTAAACTTAAGCTTCCAAAAAGCTACACAGGTAAGATTTTTCTTATTGCTTTTATAGGAACTCATATACCGTTATTAACACTTTTTATTTATTTGATATTCGTATTACCGGTCGAGCAGAGAGTATCTATTCTCTTGGTGCTTTTAGTTGCTACTTTGATAGGGACCGGTGCTACACTTTATTTTATTTATCGATTACTTGCTCCGGTTATGCTGACCAATCATGCTGTGAAACAATACAGAGAGGAAAAAACTTTGCCTGAATTGCCTCTTAACTATCAGGATGAAGCGGGAGTATTAATGGCAGATACCCAAAAATGTCTGGAGCAGCTGGATGATTTATTAAAACTGAAGAACCGGCTTATCGGAATGGTTTCTCATGATTCAAAAACCCCAATTGGTTCTATTAAAATTGCTTCAGGATTGATAAAAGAAGAGCTTAATGATGAGTCCGTTAACTTGGATGAAGTGAAGAAATACTTAGAATTAATCGAAGTAAGTGCACAGAGCCATGCAGAATTTTTAGATAATATGCTAACCTTAGCACGTTTTGATGAAGGTCAAATTCCGGTAAATAAAACTAAAGTTGATCCTGAACATTTTTTCGAAAAGCTAAAAGAGAATCATCAGGTTTATTTAAAAACTAAAAATATAAGCTTTAATACAGAGTCGATGCTCAATAATGGTGATGCCATTTATTGTGATAAAGATAAGATGATGGCAGTAATGAACAATTTGGTTCAAAACTCATTAAAGTTTACCAAAGAGGGTGGAGAAATCTCTGTAAAAATCGATAAGAATAATCAAAACTATCTGATTTCGGTAATAGATAATGGAATTGGGATTCCTGATAATCAGAAGAAAAATTTATTCGATGCATTTTCCAATTCAAATAAAGGAACCAAAAATGAATTGGGATCAGGCTTAGGACTATGGATTGTAAAAGTTTTTACTGAATTGAATGGTGGTAATATATCGTTTGAAAGTGAAGTAAATGAAGGTTCAGAATTCAACATCTATCTGCCGTTGAACTGATATATTTCACTTTTTTATTACCTGCTGAACTAACTCCCATTTTTTTACTTTCCCTAATCCTGTTTTTGGAAGTTTATTCATTACAACAAGATTTTTCGGAATTTTAAAATCGCTCAGATCTGATTTCAACGCTTCCCTGATTTCTTTAATGTCCGGAACTTTACCATTCATCAGGGTTACCACGGCGGTAACTTTTTGTCCCCACTCTTCATCAGGAACACCAATTACTGCGGCATCTCTGATAATTGGTATTTTCTTAATAGCATCTTCGACTTCGGTTGGGTCAACATTTTCACCTCCGGAAATAATTAAATCTTCCCTGCGTGATTCTATAAATAGTTGATTAAAACCATTCAGGTGTCCAAAATCTCCGGTTTTAAACCATCCGTCATTATCAAAAACTTCATCATTTAAGTCATTGTTATAATAACCATCAAAAACCTGAGGGCCTTTAAGCCAAATTAAACCGGATTGATTTTTGCCAAGTACTTTTCCGGTTTTGTCTCTGATTTGTAGTTTGTTAGGAGGAAACGGTTTACCTACACTTTTTAATGGAGTGTACATGCCGGAGGGCGCAGTCATCGGGTTAGTTACAATTTGGGCACAGGTTTCAGTCATCCCGTAGCTCGAAACAATGGGAATACCTCTTTCCACAGATTTTTTCAGGAGCTGCTGAGTGGTTGGTCCGCCACCAAGTAATATTGCTTTAAAGTCTCGATGAGTACTGAACAATCTGTTTTTCAATAACCTGTTCAACATGGTCGGAACCAACGACGCCGCCTGAAATTTCGGGTTCTCCATCAAAAACTCGGTCACCATCTCTTCATTAAATCTACCCATTCTGTAAATGGCTGAACCATAAATTATAGAGCGGTAAATGATGGAAATTCCACCCACATGATTCAGTGGCAGGCAGAGTAACCAAAAGTGATTAGGCTCCGGTTGAAAATTTTTAGCAGAAGCTTTGGCGGCAGAAATCATTTGGCGTCTTTTCAGAGGTACAATTTTTGATTTACCTGTAGTTCCGGAAGTAAAGAAATAGCCAAAAATTTCAGACTCTTTAATCTTAGATGGATCCGGTAAATCCAAATCTCTGGTATCGAAAGTAAAAGCGTTCAGGAAAAAATTCTCATCCATATGAACTACATCTTCACCTGATAAGCGATTTCGATTCGCTGTGTCACAAAAAATGAGGGATGGGCTTAACTCAAGAATAATATCTTCCAGTTCATCTTGCTTTAACTTAGGGCTTAATGGTATGATTGGAATTCCCAGTAACCAGCTTGCCGCTATGCCAAAAATCAGTAGGTCTGAGGAATCGGAAAGAAATGCAACCGGCCATTTTACTGAGTCTGACTTTTGTTTGATAATGTCCAGAAAAAACCCGGTAAATCGTTCAAGATCACTGTAGGTGTACATTCCGCTGTCTGAGGTCAGGAAAACCTTCTGAGGCTCAGAATTGCCGAATTCAAACATGTGTAACCTTGACTTGAACATGTCTATATAATCTTTTTTAAGCGATTAAAATTCAGTTTTATTCCTAATCCGGGCTGTTCATTTAATTTATAGAATCCGTTTACTATCTCTTTCTGAATAGATAAATCGCTTTTAAGCATAGAACCCGTTGATAAACCATGCGCTAACTGCTTAGCGCCCCAACCCATAGTTAAAATTGCTGTAATTGTCCTTCCGATAATACTTTCAAGTGAAGTAGTAAATACCGTGTTTATATCATGAGAGGATAAATGGTTAATTGTTACGTTAATATCCGAAAAACTCCCAAATAGCATTGGTTTTATTACTACTGTGTTAGTCACTGACTTATCTTGTACTTCAAAAGCCTCTTCTTTGTTCCTGATTGATTCATCTAAAGCTAAATTTATTGAAGTACGTGATGAGAGTTCTTTTAAATGAGTCTGTTCAGCTGATTTCAGCGGTTCTTCACAATACTGAATTCCAAAAGCTTCGGCTTCAGTCAGAAAGTCGATAGCTTCCGAAAGCCCCCAAGCTTGATTGGCATCAATACGTATTTTTAAGTCAGGAAATTCTTTTCTCAAATCCTCAATAATCCGTAGTTCGTTTTTGGAATTAAGACCCACTTTTATTTTAATCGTCTGAAATCCTTCTTTTACAAGCTGATGTGCTTTTGATAAAGATTTTTGTTTATCCAAAGAACCCAAAGTGCCGTTTACCGGGATCTTAAATGGTTCACTTTTTGGAAATAATAATTGAACTAAAGTCTGATTGTTTTTTTTAGCCAGATAGTCAAACCTGAGGGTATCAATTCCAAACTTTACAGAAGGGAGTTTAATTTTTTTATAGAGTTCACTGAAGTATTCACTTGGATTTTCAGAAACTATCCCGTCTTCAATTGACGAAGTTTGACCTTTGAGAACGGAAAGACATTCATCTAAGCTTTCATTTGAAAATCCCGGAAGTGGGGCGACTTCTCCGAAAGATAGAACCCCATCTTTTTTAAATGCAATGATTGCACCTTCTCTGTGGGAAAAAGTCCCTTTTGATGTAATTAGTTTACTCACAAAAGGAATGCGGTATGTGTAAACATTTATCACTGAAGAATTACACCTGCCGTAAATAAAATTCCGAAAATTGCCATCAGCTTTGCTGTGCGTTCAAGCTCGGCGTTTAAATTACTTTTGTCTGTTTCAATCCAGATAGTTCTCAAACTTAAGAGTGCTAAAGGCAAGCTTAAAAATGGTAGAAATATCCATTCAGAAAAATCGAGACGAAAATAGAAATGTGGAGGAATGGCATAAGCTAAAGCAATCATTGCTACGTATTCTAATTTGAGTGCTTTTTCACCAAAGAGAACACCAAGAGTTCTTTTACCTGCTTTTTTATCCTGTTCCACATCGCGGAGATTGTTAACCACCAAAATATTTGTACACAAAGCTCCTATAGACAGGGAAGCCCAAAAAGAAGTCTCCGACCAGTATAAAGCATTAACGTAAAACGTGGTCATTACAGCTACTATTCCAAAGAAAATAAATACAAAAACATCGCCAAGCCCATTGTAACCTAACGGGAAAGGACCTCCGGTATAAAGTATTCCGAAAATTAAAGACAAAATTCCAATTACAAGCACGTGCCAACCTCCGATCCAAACGAGATATAAACCAATAAGAAAGGCAATACTCATCGTAAGAATTGTGGCATTCAGCATGGTTTTTGGCTGGATTAGTCCTGATGCTGTAGCACGTTGAAATCCGATTCGTTCATCGGTATCAGCTCCTTTTACAAAATCAAAATAGTCGTTGGCAAAGTTGGTGCCTATTTGAATAAGAAAAGCACATAATAATGCACAAGCTGATACAAGATAGTTTAACTCACCGACATGATAGGCTAAACCGGCTCCAACAAGAACAGGAGCAAAAGCAGCGGCAAGAGTTTTTGGACGCGCAGCTTCTACCCAAACTTTTAATTTAGTTTTGGTCAAATCTTAAAAATTAGATGAAAATTAATGTGGAAAAGCTTCTTCCGTAAGATATGATTTTAACAGGAGCCTAAAAAAGTGAAGTATAAAACGGATCCTATTAAATTGTTAAGAATGTTTGCCGTCTGAAATCTTTATTACCTAAATAAATTTATATTTAAAATATAAATACCTATAAAAATTAATTGTTGATAAAAAAACACAATAATTATTGAGTCTTTTATAATTATGAGCTTATATTTTGTCCGTCAATTTAAACTCAAAACGTAATTATAAATGTCAGCATCTAAACTTGAATATATTTGGTTGGATGGAAGTGAGCCTACTCAGGGACTTCGAAGCAAAACAAAAATTTTAAGAGATTTCTCTGGTAAACTCGAGGATGCACCCATTTGGTCATTCGATGGAAGCTCAACCAATCAGGCAACGGGGGATTCTTCTGACTGCCTTCTGAAACCCATAGCTATTTTTCACGATCCTGCAAGAATCGACGCATATCTTGTTATGACGGAAGTACTGAATGCAGATGGATCAGCACATGAAACCAACGGTCGTGCAACTATTGATGATGACGATAATGATTTTTGGTTTGGTTTTGAGCAGGAATACTTTCTCTGGGATCCTGAAACAAATTTACCATACGGTTTTCCGGCTGGTGGTTATCCGGCTCCACAGGGACCTTATTATTGCGGAGTAGGTGGAGATGCTGCATTCGGGCGTGAAATCGTAGAAGAGCACTTGGATCTTTGTATTGAAGCAGGACTAAATATAGAAGGAATTAATGCTGAAGTAGCAGCAGGTCAGTGGGAATTTCAGATTTTTGCTAAAGGAGCTGAAGCAGCCGGAGATCAGATTTGGGTTGCTCGTTATCTTTTGGAAAGAACCGTTGAAAAGTATGGATTGACTATTAACTGGCATCCAAAACCACTTGGCGATACCGACTGGAACGGTTCAGGTATGCACGCCAATTTCTCGAACTCCAAATTAAGAGAAGCAGGATCGAGAGATATTTACGATAAAATCTGTGAAGCATTTGGTCCTGTTGTTGATGAACATATTGCAGTGTATGGAGCCGATAACGACCAAAGATTAACCGGTAAACATGAAACCGCGGCTATTGACCAATTCAGTTACGGTATTTCTGACAGAGGCGCTTCTATTCGTATCCCAATTGCTACTGTTGAAAATGGATGGAAAGGTTGGTTGGAAGACAGAAGACCTGCTTCAAATGCGGATCCTTACAGGGCAGCTGCGAGAATTATTAAGACAGTTAAATCTGCTTCTTAAACTCACTCACTTATTGTGAATAATTGACCTCGTTTTCTTTTGAAGACGGGGTTTTTTATTATCAACAATCAAAGCCCGGTTTTATGAAAAGTACTTTTATTACACTATCGATTTTATTCTTTACTTCTACATTAGCTTTATCACAAATCAGAACTCCTGATGGAGGAGGCGCTGTATCTTTACCATCAGACAAAATGGATCTGGAGACAAGGGATAAGATAAATGCTCAGCTAACTTCTAATATTGATAGCCTTCTGAGTATTGGTAAAATAGCTCATGCCAAGCCTTTGGAGATCGAATTAATATGGCCTTTAAAAGCTCAGTCACATCTTTTTGATTTCGATTATCATGGAATTTCAAATTTTGTGGATTTGAACTCCCAATCTCAGGGTTTTTTGCTGGACTATAATTGCGGTCAGCGCACTTATGATCTTGATAGTGGATACAATCACGCAGGAATAGATTTCTTTACGTGGCCTTTTGGGTTTAATAAAATGGACGATGATGATGTGGCTATTGTAGCTGCTGCTCCGGGCGTAATTATTGATAAAATTGATGGGAATCAGGACCGAAGTTGTTCATTTAACGGCACACAATGGAATGCGGTTTATGTAAGGCATGCTGATGGAAGCGTTGCCTGGTACGGTCATATGAAGAAGAATTCAACTACGGAAAAAGCAATAGGAGAGGAAGTTGAAGCAGGAGAGTATTTAGGAATCGTGGGAAGTTCAGGAATTTCAACAGGACCTCACTTACACTTTGAATTACAACAGCAAAATGGATTTATAGTTGAACCATTTAAAGGAAACTGCAATCAAATTGAAAAAAGCTTGTGGAAGGAACAACGTGCTTATTTCGACTCCGGAATAAATGCATTGAGAACACACTCAGCCGGACCTCAGTTAACTCAATGCCCTCAACCGGATATTCCGAATTATAAGGATGCATTTTTACAGGGTGAGCAAATTATAAATGCAGCATATTATCGTGATCAGTTAGAAGGACAACAAACTACATATATAATCAAAAACCCATCCGGACAAACTTTTACTTCCTGGAATCATTCCTTGCTCGATGTTTCTCATTATTCGGCTTCTTATTGGTGGTGGAGCAATGATTTACCATTTGATGCAGAGCCAGGTGTTTGGAGTTTTGAAGCCGTATTTCAGTCACATACTTATACACATGAATTTACAGTAAGTGATGTGAACACCAAGCCAATGGCAGTAACTTTACAAAACCCGGCTCATCAAGCCGAAATTCTGAGTCCAAGCCAGATTTTAAGATGGTTACCACTCGCCGATGCACAGAGTTATGAGCTAATGGTAGCTACAGATGTGGCATTTACAAACATTATTCTGAATGAAGGAATTACCGGAGAAAGAATGTTCAGCATTTCCAATCTGAATAATGAAACCGAATATTTTTGGAGAGTACGGGCAACGAATAATCTTGGAACCGGAGATTGGTCAGAAACCAGAAGTTTCAATACCGGAGTAGTTACATCAAATGAAAAGCATGATGATGTTATTCCTCAATCTTTTAGACTTTTTCAAAACTATCCTAACCCATTCAATCCAACTACGAAAATAAGTTTTGAGCTGCAATCTACTCAGGAAGTTGAACTTGTAGTTTATAATTTGATGGGACAAAATGTTGCAACTTTAGTGGACGGAATAAGAACGCCGGGCAACTATACCGTTAGCTTTGATGGTAAAGATCTTTCAAGCGGTATTTATTTTTATAGGCTTACCACTGAAAATTTTACTGCTGCCAGGAAAATGACTTTAATAAAATGAATGAAATTTCCTGGAGCGATTTTGAAAAAGTTGAGTTAAGGATAGGAACCGTTATTAAAGCGGAAAATTTTCCTGAAGCCAGAAAACCAGCCTATAAGTTGACTATAGATTTCGGCGAAAATATCGGAATAAAAAAATCATCAGCTCAGATTACAGAGAACTATTCAATAGAAGATTTAGAGGGAAAGCAGATAGTGGCTGTTGTTAACTTTCCTGCCAAGCAAATCGGACCATTCATGTCCGAATGTTTAGTTATGGGTGTTGCAGGTGAAAACGACAAAGTTGTTTTATTAAGTCCGGATGAGAAAGTACAAAATGGATCAAAGTTATATTAAAATTAAGTGTTTAGAATGAGAAAAATTTTATATCTCCTTTTTATTATCCCTGTTATTTATTCATGCAGTTCATCCGATAAAGTTATTCGACCACAAGAGAATTTAGTTGAAGATCAGCCATTAGATAAACAAGAAGAGGGGTGGCTTAGGTTGGGTATTATAAGTCACGATGATGGCGATTATGAGCAAGCAAAAGAATATTATAAAAGAATACTTGAGCAAAAGCCGAATTCAGCTTCCGCCTTATATGAAATAACGTACGCCTCAATGGAGTCTAATGACTTAGATGACGCGCTTGGTTACATAAAGAGAGGGCAAAGAATTGATAGTGAAAGTTTGTTTTTATTCTATCATATGCAGGGAATAATATTGGATAGAATGGGAAAGCCCAATAAAGCAATTGAAGCTTTTAAAGCAGGGATTGAGGTAAATCCAGACTTTCATTTATTGCATTACAGTTTAGCCATCACCTCGATTAATGTAGGAAACAATGAACAAGGTATTTTAAGCCTGAAAAATGCAATCCTTACCAACTTTGAGCATTCAAGCAGTCATCTCTTATTGGGAAATATGTACAGAAATCAAGGAAATACTGTGCCTGCTGTATTAGCCTATACCTATTTTCTTTTTTATGAATCCAATACCGAAAGAAGCCAGGAAGTATTGGAGTCGATTAACGAATTATTTGATTCTTCTGAAAGAGATACAACTACGAATGAAATTAATATCACATTAAATTCACTTTTGGGAGGTGCGGGTGATAATGAACAAATGGGTACCCTTGAAACAATGCTTACCTTGCATAATGTTTCATCGAAATACACAAAAGATGATCAGGAAATGTCAAAAATTGAGTTTTTAGTTGGAAGCTATGATTACATGTTGAAACTTCTGAATGATACTCAGGAAGATTACGAAGAAAGGGGATTTGTCCGCGAATACTACGTGCCATATTTACTACAAGTCAAAGAAGCAGATTATTTAGAAACACTTGTATATTTATTGTTTGAGAATTCAGGCTACGAAGGTGTAAAAGAATGGATTATAAATGACTGCTTAAAATGTGAAGAGTTTTATGAATGGACTCCTGAATAGGAAACAAAATTTCACTTTCGCAGTTTATATTAAGTGCTTAGTTTATTGGAAATAAATTATTTCATGAAGAGAATTCGAATATTATCATTTACAGTTTGTCTGATCTTTTTTTCAGGACTTCTTGTACAAGGTCAGGAAATTTCATACCCCGAAAATGAAAATGCATCTGCATTTAAATTGGTGGTAAAAGGTATTGATAAGATAGAAGGAGAGATCAGAATCGCTGTTTTCAACTCCGAAGAAAAGTACACAAAAGATCCCGTTCACGCTGTAGTATTACCGGTTGATAGCACAACTATTGTATGGGAACAGGACTCACTTCCTTATGGCGAATATGCGATTGCTGTTTATCACGACAAAAATACGAACGGAAAGATCGACACCAATTTTTTAGGCATACCCAAAGAAGATTATGGTTTTTCGAATAACGCAAGAGGTCGATTTGGTCCCGCTTCCTGGAAAGACTCTAAATTTTCAGTAGAAACATCAGTTTATACCACGGAGATTGAGATCAAATAAATTTTGAAATCTCAATTGAATTTTCCATTATCTCGAACATTAACTAACATAATTTGAGGTATTTATATGGAAAATCATGAAACAGCTCCTGTAATGTCATTAAAAGATTGGGTAGTCACTTTACTCATTTCTTTTATTCCTGTAGTGGGTTTTGTAATGTTATTTGTTTGGGGATTTAGTGATTCAGCAAATCCGAATAAAAAGAACTGGGCTCGTGCGGCTTTAATCATGTTCGCAGTATTTACTGTACTGTATATAATTTTTGGTGTACTAATATTTGGTAGCATGATGGCTACAATGGGAGGAATGGAAGGGCTGTAACCTCCCCTACATTTATTAAGGTCTGCATCAAAGCCATTCATATCTGAATGGCTTTTTTTGTAACAGTTTTTCCTGATAACCGTAATTGTTCGCTAAAAAATGCATCAATTTTTCCAATCTGTTTTATTAGCTCTTCGGAATATCAGAGCAAATCCTCTTCATACTTTTTTATCAACTCTTGGAATAATAATTGGGGTAGCGGCTTTAGTTGCAATTCTGGCTTTGGGTGATGGATTGGAGAAAGCCGGCAGGGAGCAAATCGAGTCGACAACTGATATCCAAAATGTCATGATTAGCAGTATACGCTACAAAACAGTGGATGAGATCAGAGTTCCTATAGAAGATCCCGTAAGGCTCACCTTAGATCATGCCTTGGATTTAGAGAAAAACTTTGGTGACCGGGCGATCATTGAAATGTATTCAAGAAGGTCAGCAACAGCTCAATTTAAAGACTCACTCTCAGCTCTGTATCTCGATGCCCACCTCGATAAAGCTTCTGCTTTTATGAATGACAGTTTATCTAAGGGTAGAGAAATACAAAGAAGTGATCTGCTACAGGCAGAAAATGTTACAGTGATTACCAAACCACTGGCGGATAATTTAGGAATAGAAAACACTGGAGAAGTTTTGCTCATCGAGGGCAGAGAATTCAGAATTATTGGGATTTATTCCTCCAATGAAGCGGCGCCAAAAGCATTTATTCCTATCACAAATTTTTGGAATCCAAACGGAGCTGAGTTTTATCCCGGATTGATAATGAAAGTTTCTAATATTGAAGAAATCGATGGTATTAAAGAAGAATTAAACAATTGGTTTGATCAAAACTTTGAGCAGGGTAGGTCAGCTTTCAGAATTTCGACCAATGAAATGCGAGTAGAACAATTTAGCCAGGGTATCTTTCTGTTCAAGTTGATTATGGGAGCAATAACAGGCATTTCTGTAATCGTGGGAGGAATCGGTGTAATGAACGTACTTCTTATTTCAGTCACTGAAAGGACTAAAGAAATTGGAATTCGAAAAGCTACGGGAGCTAAAAAGAAAGATATCGTTTTTCAGTTTTTGGCAGAATCCGTAACTATATCCTTTGTCGGGTGTATTTTAGGATGGATAACCGGAATAATCGGAATTTTTATTTTTGTTCCCATTGTAAATAGTCTGACTGATATCGGTCAATTTCAGGCTGCTATTGGCGGAGGAACAGTTGTGGCTATTTTGATTATTGCTCTCTTGGTTGGCGTACTATTTGGAACCTATCCTGCCTGGAGAGCATCCAATTTAACTCCTGTGGATGCAATCCGGCATGAATAGAATTTCCTATTGAGTGATAGTGATATCTCCATTTCTGGACTGTATAACCATTTTACCATTTCCGCTTCCAACTTCTCCCTGAATCCTTGTGGAGTTTCGTGACTCATTCATTGAAGCGTTATTAAGTTTAAATGGTTGGGTGAGCTTGCCATACTCTAAATCAAACTTTACAGTTCCGGTGTATGATTTGTCGAGATGTATATCAATATCAGTGTAAGAGGCAATTATTTCGAGGTATTTCAATTGTTCTGTTGCATCCAGATTAATATCTCCTGAACGATTACTTATAGCGACATAATCTCCTAAATAATCTTTGATGTTAAGCTTGTTGTACTCTCCATCCACATAAAGTGCTCCTTTTACTCCGGATGCATCAATTTTACCTGATTTGTTTCGAAGATCAGCCGCTCCGGAAATATTCTCAAGCTTCATATTTATGTACTCTCCGTTAATTCTAACATCACTTAATACATTATTGATAGAAACCTTTGAAGATTTTGTGGAGACCGAAATTCCCCGATCTCCTTTGATGTCCGAGGCAGTAACATTTGTGTAATCACCCGTGATATTTACATTTTCAGCCCGATCGATGAGTACAGTTCCACTTTTGGTATCTATATCTACATCGCTGCGGATGTCTGTGAGCTCATAATTCGTATAATCCCCCCTCGAAGTTATTTTAGAATCAAGATTGTACGCATTTACAGTGCCACTGCGGTTTTCCAGATCCAGTTCGCCTGAAATTTTGGTGAGATTCATTTTCGTATAATTACTTCGAACAGTCAGCGATCCTTTGACATCTTTAACATCAATTCGCGCAGATCTGCTCGTAATGTTCACATCGCCGTTAATATTTGCAGCCTGAACATTTCCATATTCATTAACAACTGAAATTCCCTGACCTATATCCTGAATCACAACCGATCCACTGCGGTTTCGAACGCTGGTAGTCCGGTCGATGGATTTTATATCTACTTTTGAATATCTGGTTTGAAGTTCTAATTCTAACGCTTTTGGGACGTTGAGAGTCAGGATGTGCTTCTTGGTTCTGAAATTTACTTTTTTTCTTTTGATGCTCGGAAAGTCGATTTTAAATGAAGCCTGACCTCCGCGAGTTTCAAATTCAGGTTCAAAATTTTTGAAATAATGATCATATGCTTCGCTATTACCTTCAAATTCATAATCGTATGAAATTTGATCCGTATCTGATCCGGTAACATTAATTTTCATTCCTGTATCAACCAAAATGTATAATTGGTCGACACCCGAAGCATTAAAAGCTCCGTCTTTGGTTCCGCTTTGCGCCCATATAAAAGTGGGGAGTATGAGAAATAATAAGATGAATAGTTTTTTCATGATTGCTCTTCCTGATTTAGTAATATTTCTTTGTAAAAATCGAGTTTAGTGGCATAAAGCCTTTTCAAACTACTTTCCTTTGCCGGAGAAGTACCGTTTAAATTTATATCTGCTTTAATTTCTGCAATAAGCCGATCGATCTCCTCGATAGCATCGGCGGTAGATTCGATAGAAGATTTGTTCTGTTCCTGTGCTTGTTGGATTAGCAGAGGAGTTACATTTTGCAATTTTTGTGTTGCGGCGTTCAATGCCTCAAACATCTGTTCTTCTGTAGTATTGGTATCCGAAATACCAAGATTGGAAACCGTACTGTACATCCCGATTCCGGCAAAAATCAATAAAATAGCAGCAGCATTTCCTATCCAGAAGCTTTTCCAGTGGAAAACAGGAGTTTGTTTAACTTCAGAGAGATCACCTGCTATAGCATCCCACATTTTTTCTTTTTGAAAAGGAGTAGGAAAATCCTGATCGCTGTAAAGTTTTCGATCTTTCATTATGACACCATTTTTTGTAGTTCTTTTTTTGCCCGATGTAGAATAGTCCGTGAGGATGCTTCCGTAATTCCAATCATAGAAGCGATTTCTGCATGGCTGTAATTTTCAGCTACGTGAAGTAAGCAAACCATGCGCTTTTCAGGGGCTAAATTTCTGAGCGCTTCTTTGGCTTCTGACCAGATATTCATTTCCTCAACTGGTTGTTCTTCTTTATGATCGAGGTGGTAATCCTTAACCTCAGTAAACTTTATTTTTAACCTCATATCTGATCTCATCTCATTCAGACCAATTGTAAAAAGCCAGGTTTTGAATGTGGAATTTTGTTTAAACTTTTCCAGCTTGTTGAATGCTTTTATAAATGCTCTTTGGGTCCATTCTTCAGTCTGCGACGTTGTTTCAGAAAACTGAGAAAGAAAACAATACAGTGTATCTACATGGTGATCATAAAGCCGTTTATAAGCGCTTTGATCTCCATTCAGAGCGAGTTCAATAAGTTGTTTTTCGTTCTTGTGAATATTCAATCTGACTGATTTTATACTTAGATGCGTAGAAACACTTAAATGTTACATGAAACCTGAATTAATTTAAATAGATAGTTTTGTGAGTAGAGATTAGCATCATCATGCTAACACAAAGATGTGGTTAACATTAAAGTTTTAGCTTCGTTAATTGATTCAGGCAATAATGCTGTATCCGAAAAAAGGAGGAATCATGAAACGCTTATTATTATTTATTGGTCTGATCATTTTCTTTTCAGAGAGTTCTGATTTAATGGCTCAAAAAGGAATTTCATTTCACGTTAGCTACAACAATTATGACACTCCCGCACTTTATGCGAGAAAAGACATCAGAGAGTTTCATGCTTTCCAGAAGAAAGTGGACGATTTCTCCTATGCAGTAGAAGTTCAAAACTTCAGAAAGGCTCAAAGAATTAAACGCCGCATTTTGCGAAGTATGAGGGATGAAATTCAGGATACCAGAGAGAAATTGAGGTTAGTAGATCATTCTTATGGATATTCAGAAGGTCTTCATCAAAAGTATAGAAACCGAAGAGGAAATAAATATTCTAAGAGAGATGGAGAGAGAAGAGAAGTGCGACAGTTAAGAAATCAGCTTAGAAAACAAACTAAGTTACTGTTGAAGTTGGAGAGACTGCACCTTGATCGGTCAAGGAGATTTCATCATCAAGGGCAGATACATCAAAGATTGATGTATGATTTCGAGGAAACTCTGAAAAAAGATTTAGAGTTTTCTTTTAAAGATTACAGATACCGTAACCGTCGGTATTAATTAAGAGAAAAAGCTGTCCTTATGGGGCGGCTTTTTTTATGTAACATCCCGAATGTCTTTGTTTTTTGAAAATACAGATCTCGCAAAAGGGCATAGAGGTAGAATTTTTAAATTGTTTTCCCGTGCATATTCAACAGCTGCGTATACTAATTTTTTACCAAGACCTTGTCCTCTGTAATCGTCAGAAACCTCTGTATGGTCGATTATGAATCTTTCATTTCCGGCTTTGGAATAGGTCATTTCTGCGGCCCGAACTTCTCCGTCCGCAAAATAAAAACTACCTTTTGTATCAGTTTGTTCGTGTTGTATTTTCATTCAGCTAATTTTTAGAATAACATAGCAATTTTCATATGAAAATTTTCTCACTTCTTATGTTTTTGATGTTTGTTGGTTTGGATTTTGCTCAGGCTCAGAAAACCATCGAAATTAAGTTGGAAAAGCATAAGCGCATTGATAAGCCTGCAAGAGATGAAGTGTCGGGCATAGTAAAAGACCCGCGGTTTAAAGATGTGTTTTGGGTACATGGAGATTCGGGCACCCAAAACAGAATTTATGCCATCAACAGTGATGGGGAGCTTATGGGAAAGAAAAAAGAAGGTTTTGAAATAGAAGGGATTAAAAATAAAGACTGGGAGGATATTGCAATTTCAAGTGATGGAACAATCTATGTAGCGGATATAGGAAATAATTGTAGTTGCAGAACGGATCAGTCAATTATACAGGTTGAAAATCTCAAAGCAGATGAAACGGAAGTGGGAGAAGTCCTCAAATTTGATATTAAGTATCAGAAGCCGGAAGGTTTTCTGTATCGGTTTCTGAATTACTCGATGGATGCGGAAGCTCTGTTTATGGTTAAAGATGATATTTATCTGTTAACCAAGCGATTCAGAGGCAGAGAAACTAAACTTTTCAGATTAGAAAGCAGATCATCCGATGAAATGAATGAATTCAAGTTAATTCAATCCGTGGATTTCGACGATGAAGTTACCGGCGCAGATTTTGCTTTTGGAAAACTGGCAGTGCTTACTTACCAATCATTATGGATTTTCGAACAAAATGAAACTTCCGATTTTTTTGACGGCAGTGTAACGAGGTACGTGTTTGAGGCTGACCAGGTAGAGAGTGTAGCATTTGCAGATGATGAAACCGTACTTATTGTAGAAGAAAACGGAGATATGTACAAAGTTTCTTTAGCCAATCAGTCGAGCAAATAATCGGGGTCATTTAATTTTTGTTGCTCATCATAGGATAAATTAAGCACGGCAATCATTCTTTCTTTATTCGGGTAATAGCGGATCATTTGGATTATTGAAATAACTGAAAAGACTACAAATGCTACGTGCGTATAGAGTAACAAAAATACTAAGGAAATCAACGCCACGGCTTCCAGTAAACATATTTGGATGAGCTTTGCTTCACGAAATGCAGTGATTTTTATCCCTAAACCGGTTACATCTTTAACTTTTTCCACTCTGTTCGAATATACTTTATCTGCGATTAATGACATTATCAGAAGAAAAGCTAAATCACCTGCGATCAGATAAATCAGGTATTCATCAGGTAATGAAGTTAATGGAAGCTCATCTAAAAAGAATAAGGCAAGAATTACGATACCAAAATTGACAACTCCTAAGATGAAAGCACCAAAGAGAATCTTCATCCCTTTAAAAAAATTGCCAACCGTATTAGGTGCTTGCTGCTGATTTTGAGGTTTCATGAAGGACTCCGATCAAACTTCTTCCAATCCGGTTTACGTTTTTCTAAGAAGGCATTTTTTCCTTCTTCAGCTTCATCGGTCATGTAAGCTAATCGTGTTGCTTCTCCGGCAAATACCTGCTGTCCTACCAATCCATCATCAATCAAATTAAATGCAAACTTAATCATTTTAATGGCAGTAGGGCTTTTTCCTAAAATTTCCTGAGCCCATTCGTAAGCCGTTTCTTCCAATTCATCGTGAGGAATAACTGCATTCACCATACCCATTTCGTAAGCTTCCTGAGCGGAATAATTTCTTCCGAGGAAAAAGATTTCCCGTCCACGCTTTTGACCAACCTGTCGTGCGAGCAAGGCAGATCCAAAGCCACCATCAAAGCTGGCAACATCGGCATCGGTTTGCTTGAAAATAGCGTGTTCTTTGCTTGCTAAAGTCATATCGCAAACAACATGAAGGCTGTGTCCACCGCCAACAGCCCAACCCGGCACAACAGCAATTACAACTTTAGGCATGAATCGTATCAGGCGCTGAACCTCAAGAATATTTAACCGGGGAATTCCATCATCAGCTTTATAACCAGTTTTACTTCTCACATTTTGATCACCTCCGGAGCAAAAAGCCCATTTTCCATCTTTTTTTGAAGGTCCCTCACCGGAAATCAGAACTACACCTATATCATTGTCTTCTTTTGCATTGAGCAATGCTTCATATAATTCGAAGACAGTTTTTGGACGAAAAGCATTTCTAACTTCCGGGCGGTTAAATGCAATTCGCGCTACTCCATTCAGTTTTTTATAGGTGATGTCGGTGTATTCTTTTACAGTTTCCCAGTTCATGGCAATGTGTTTTTTGATAAAAATTCTTTGAGATGTTCTGCTATTGGCAAAGGCTTTTCGATGTGAAGTCTATGGTGAGATTCATCAATCACTTTTAGTTCAGAATGCGGAATTAATTTATTCATTGAGCCCATGATATTCACAAACTTGGAATCTTCTTTTCCCGCAAACATAAGAACGGGCATACTTAAATTAGTTAATTGTTCTTTAAAACAGGGCATAGTTCCGGTTCCAAATCCCAACAAAGAATTACTCATCCACAGGGGGTCTTGAGATTTCTGAACAGCAGTTACTGCATGCTCTTTTGTTTTTTTAAATATCGGGAGATCTTTCCATTCTTCGAGAAAAAGTTCAAAATTGCTCAGAATAGAATCTGCTCTCCGGGAATCCAAAACCTGTCGCGCCTGACGTTCCTGTTCATTTTCAATCCCAAAAGTAGTGCTTTCCAGAATAAGCCCCTGAAAAAGATCCGTACGTTGCAAAGCTATAGAAAGAGCCAATCTACCACCCATGCTGTAGCCATAAAGGAAGAGAGGAGTAGTAAGTTGTTCAGAAATCAATTTTATGAGATCAGAGGATTGCTCCCGGGAAGAAAAACGATAGTGCATTTCCGAGCCTTCAGTTTTTCCATGTCCCAGAAGATCTATGGTAATTGGATTACAAAAAGCCTTCGCAGATTTAATTAATTCTTGAAAAGAGTTTCCACTTCCCATGAACCCATGCAAAAATACTACATTCGGCAACTTGTTTTTCTTCTGATGAATCTTATAATGATATTCAATTCCCCGGACTTTAATGCTCATTATGAG
The DNA here is from genome assembly GCA_965267565.1 of Balneola sp. Taxonomy (GTDB): domain Bacteria; phylum Bacteroidota; class Rhodothermia; order Balneolales; family Balneolaceae; genus Balneola. Next base: position 461,197 of record OZ254085.1, on the reverse strand, counting down.
TCCATTTTGAAATTCCAGAGTGAATGTCTTTCCATCATGGAATCATCGGCATCGGTAATACATTCAATAACATGAACACCGGGTTTATCAGCGAATTTTTCAAAGGCTTTCGCAAACTGCTCGGGCTTTGAAACCAGCTCATGATCTACATTAAAACCTCTGCATAAAGAGACGATTTTTGTGCCCTGAGGAGTTTCGAAATATTGTTTATGCTTTTCTTTGAATTTATATACAGGGAGCATCCGGAATATGGTCCCTCCGCCGTTGTTCAAAACTACAATGATTAGTGACTCAGATGCATATTTGGAATGTAGTAACGCATTAACGTCATGAAGAAAAGCTATATCACCAACAAACAAGACTCCGGATTTATTCGTTTGAGAACTTATACCAATAGTAGTAGAAATGATTCCATCGATTCCAGCAGCTCCCCGATTTACATAAACTTCTTTACCTGTATGATCAGTAAAAAGAGAAAAGTCTCTTACAGGAAAAGAATTAGAAAGCATTACAAAAGATTTTTTTGGGATCAGGTTTGATGCTTCCTTAAATAGAAATCCGTCTGTAAGCGGAGTTTTAGGATAGACTTCAGCCCGCAGGTGTTTTTGAAATTCTTTTGATGTTTTTCTCCACTTTTTAATCCATTTTGGGTCAGCATTACCATCTATATCAGGGATTTCGAGTTCATGATTCAAATGGATAGATCGGTTTGCCGGTGTATTTCCATGATTCGGAAAATCAGGGTTAGAAAATGAAATTTGATGAACATCTTGATTTTCCTGCAACAGTAACTGTACTCCTTTGGAAACCGGGAATCCACCGAATCTTAGAATAAGATCGGGTTTCAACTCGTCTCTGTTTTCTTTGTTTCTCAGAAAGCCTGAAAAACCTGAAACCAATTGCCTTGAAGATGAAATGTTTGAACCGGGTTCACTGATTACAGGGGCATTCAATATTCTCGAGAGCGGAGTTATAAATTCAAACGGAGACGTTCTGTTGTTTTCTCCAACAATAATAAGAGGGCGCTCAGACGCAATTAATTCTGACCAGAATTTTTCTCCAAGCTCCACTTTTCCTGTTTGTTGATCATAATCTGTTTGAGATCTTTTTGCATGATTCTCATTCTCTTTAGCAACTTGAGATAAAAATTCATCTTCCGGCTCGAATGGTTTGTCAAAAGCAAAATTTAAGTGAGCTACTCCCTTGTGGTGTAAAGTTTTGTCCACACTTTGCTGAGCAAGTGCTTTAAGTCGTTCCTGAGCATCTAAACTTGAATTTGGGAGACCAACTTCATGAAAAAAGACCGGTTGATTTCCAAAAATCTTGATTTGATCAATAGTTTGTGGAGCTCCGATACTTCTTAAAGACGGAGGGCGGTCGGCACTTAAAATTAACATCGGAATACCTGAATTAGAAGCTTCATAAACTGCCGGTGTATAATTAGCCAAAGCGGTTCCCGAAGTGCAAACCAACGCAGTAGGTGTACTTGTAGTTTTTGCCTGTCCTAATGCCATAAATCCGGCTGACCGTTCATCAATTGAAGTATATTTTTCAAATCCGGGGTGAGCAGAAAAAGCTAAAGTAAGCGCGGTAGATCGGGAGCCCGGAGAAATAATCACATTCCGTACACCTGCTTCAAATAAAGCTCTTACAAAGAGAGTAGACCAGTGAAAGGCTAAGTTTTGAGAATCATCTTCGAGCATATTCTAAAGCAGATAACATGGGAATAAATTTCAAATTTGTTTCATCCCATTCTTTTTTGGGATCTGATTGAGAAACAATACCACATCCTGCGTAGAAAATCACCTGATCTTTTTTGATTAAACCACTTCTTATTCCGACTACAAATTCCCCATCGCCATTAGCATTTATCCACCCAACAGGGGAGGCGTACCAACCGCGTTCAAAATCCTCAAACCTCGAAATATTTGAAACTGCTTTATCCCGAGGGAACCCACCAACTGCGGGTGTAGGATGCAGGTTATTCATCAATTGGGTTTTGGATACACCATCTTTGATATGTGCTCTAACTGGAGTATACAAATGCTGAACATTGGACAATTTTTTAACAGCCGGTGTGTCAGGAATTTGAATTCTGTCCGAGTAATTTTTCAGGCTGTTCTTGATCGCATTGATAACAAAAGAGTGTTCTTTTCGATCTTTATCGCTATTCAAAAGCTCATTTTCGAGTTTTGCATCTTCAGAAGCAGTTTCCCCTCTGGAAATACTTCCTGCGAGACCTTCGGTAAGAATATAATCTTTGTTGAAGGAGGCAAGCCGTTCGGGAGTACAGCCTATAAAACTGGAATTTTCATTGTGACGAATCAGAAATGAATAACATTCGGGATATTGTTTTCTGAGCCGGTTCAGAATATGTGTATCACACACTTCATGTTCCAAGTCAATTTTTAAATTTCTTGCCAAAACAATTTTATCATAAACACCATCTTCAATTTGGTTAGTAGCTTTATGAACGGCGCTTTTCCACTTGAAGAAATCGGCTGAATCGGAATCCGGGATTTCCGGCGAATAGTTGATCCCTGAGTTCTCTACGTTGGTATAATTTTTAGCTACACAAATCTGATCCAGATAGTTAAATATTTCTTCCAATCTGAATACATGATCTTCTTTAGAATCAGAACAGTTCAGCTTAATGGTGACAGTAACTAAAGTGAGAGCACCATTTTTAATTATTGACCATTTCGGCAGGGTAAAGGAAGAAGCTCCGTAATCTGCCCAATTGCTTCCAATATTGTGATCGAAAAAAGAAAACCCACCAAATAAATGAGGGGTGGATTTAGAGTGATCCAGATTGGATACATGATAAATATTTTGGATAAGTTGTTTTCCCTTTGCTGATGCTTCTTTGAACCGATCCTTTCCGGTAGCTTTTATGCGGAATACTTCCCCTCCTGCACAAATAGAAAAGTCATCAGAAGGCTTTTCCCAATAATATTCGAAGTCATTCTTGAAAATATTTTGCTCAATTACAGCAAGAGGATCTACTTTAGGCACAGGAAAAGAAATAGAAAAATACTCTTTTTTCTTTTGCCGATTGAGCTCAATACCTTTTTCCAACTGCTTTAAAAACTCAGTGTATCCAACCTGATAATCAAGCAGTTCTAACAGAGAATGTTGTTGTAAGTTGTTTGCAGGCATTATTTGCCGTCATGTTAACTTTCAATTTAAATTGAAAATAAGGATTCTGACGGCAAATACCTAAGAAATTGACTACTGTGCGTCGTCGTCCTCGCCTGAAGAGAAAGGATTGTTGATACCGTACTCGGTTAAATCGTATTCAGCAAGCTCAAACAGATAATTCCATGCAGCTTCACTTTTACCGTTTTCATCGACCCAGGTAGGGTGGCTTTGTTTAATCAGGCCAACAGCTCTTTTAGCATATTTTATTCGTTCCTGTTGATCTTCGATTCTTGGCAAAGCGGCAATCAGGAGATCAAGATTTCTGCCGCAGTCAAAATCTTTGGGCTTTTTTAGTTCTATGAACATTATGTAAAGATTAAATTTTCACAAAAATAAAAATATTCAGACTCATTAACACAGAATATTCGAGAGTAAGAGAAATAATATATACCTTAAAACATTGTTATAATTTTAATTAATTCATCTATGTTCAAGAGAACTTTAAATCTATTTATCATATCATCTATCCTTCTAATTTCTTGTAAGAGTGGAGGTAACGAACCTCCAAATATGGAAGCTTTATTAACTGAATTCTCTATTGAGGAAGTATCTGGGGCAGATTTTCAAATTGATAATGAGAACGGATTAGTAACAATTACTAATATTGAATCCATTGTGATTCCTGACGACAAATCTAATCTTACAGCAAGTTTCGAGATTTCCGGTGGGGCAAGCGTTTTGGTAGGAAATCAAATTCAGGTAAGCGGGGAAAGCAAAAATTCATTTTCAGAAGGACTTCTGTACACAATTGTATCGGAAGATGAATCAGTAGAAAATGAGTATTTTATCCATTTAGAAGAATCTTTGCCCGTACAATATTTTGGAATAGATAGTTTAGAGTTAGACTATAATCCAAATGGTATTTCTCCATTATCTGCAAAAATATCGGGACGATCCAGAGTTGCTGCTTCAGTAAATATGGAGATTCAAGGTAGTATTCCAATTAGTCAAAGCTTTGAAGAAACAGTTGATCACAATATCGAAATTCATGGACTCTATGCAGGAACGGATAATGAAATAGAAATTACTTTTGAATCTGAGAACGGTTTAACTGCTTCAAAAACTTATCAAGTCGCTACTGATCCTCTACCCAGCTTTTTTCCTGATATAGAAATGAACGTCGTGAATGAGTCACAAATGGAACCCGGCATGCACTTCAGTGAAATGCATTTAGGCAATATGGGTACATTTAATTCATATCCATTAATATTCGATAATAATGGTGATGTTCGATGGTATGTTGATTTTAGTGACAGAGGAGATATTATTTGGCCAATTCAGTTTAATGATGATATGAGTTTCTATTCTTCTTCAGGTGTTACCATTCATGAATTCAATATGTATGGAGAAGAGATAGAAAAGACTATAGCTCAGGTTTTCGATATCCATCATGAAGTGATCAAAATTCCCAACGGTAATTACATAGCAGCTGTTTCTAAAAAAGGATATTTCTTTACGGATGATGAAGGAATAGAGCGTGAAAGTGTGGAAGATCTGATAGTTGAAGTTGATGCCATTACTGGAGAAACAGTCACAGAATGGGATTTAGCAGAAGTTTTAGATGTTGATCGTGTTGATTTATTAGATCCAAACAGTGGAGACTGGTTTCACATGAATGCTATTTGGTATGACGAATCTGATACCTCACTGATTATCTCAGGAAGAAATCAAGGAGTGGTGAAAGTAGATTGGGAAAATAATCTGAAATGGATATTAGCTCCGCATCAGGGATGGGGCAAGGCTGGAAGAACCGGAGAAGGTGAAGAAACAACTCCATTTTTACTTACCGCAGTGGATGAAAACGGAACTGCATATAATGGAAATGTACAACTTGGTACAGAATATAACTCAGGTTTTTACTGGGTATGGGGACAACATACACCGATGTTACTGCCAAACGGGAACCTGTTCGTTTTCGATAATGGGTTCAGAAGAAATTTTTTCAATGGACCCAATTTTTCAGCAGCTACAGAATATAAGATTGACGAAGAAAATATGACCATTGAGCAAGTATGGGCGTATGGTGAAGAGCGAGGCGAAGATGCTTATTCAATAATTATAAGCGATGTGGATTATCTTCCGCAAACCGGAAATATCATTTTTGCTCCCGGTAATATTCGAATTGGAAATGGGCAATCTAAGATTATTGAAGTTGCTTACCCCAACAAAGAAGTAGTATTCGAAGCCACATTTAAATACAAAAATCAGCTGGGAACGGGCATGGGATTTGGGAATATTGATATCGCATACCGCGCTGAAAGAGTTCCTTTGTATCGGTAAAAGAGATTAGTATCCTGAGATTATGAGACATATAAAATTCCTGTTACTTCTATTCTGCTTTATTTTTCTTGCTCAGAAGAATCTTAAATCTCAGGATTCTACTTATGCGATAAATAAACCGGTAAATCTGGTTCAATTTGAGATGGTAGGACCGGGTGGGCTGTATTCAGTGAACTACGAACATATAACAGTTAACAAAATAGTATTAAGAACAGGTATTTCTTACTTAAATATTGATGGATTTTTTGAAGTTCAGGGATTCACATTCCCACTTTCAATTTCAACTTTAATGAATATGGATAATGATTCTTTTGTAGAGATTGGAGCTTTCACTACCATTTCAACAGTAGAGGCGTTTGATGTTTGGGTTGGTCCGAGTTTTGGATTTAGAGAACAAAATTTGACCCGGGGAAACGGAGTAGTGAAGCTATTTTTTTCGCCCTTTTACTCTATCGGATATAATGAATTTGTTCCTACCGGTGGGTTATCTTTCGGAAGAAGTTTTTAAAAAAGCATAAAGCATCCATTTCACTCCCGAATAATGCTTAGTTTTACAGAAACAAATTATTTCAAAATACATGTACTACAACTCAGTAATTGAAGCTGTTGGAAATACCCCGTTGGTTAAGCTTCAAAAAGTAAATGACGGAGCATCAGGAATTATTCTTTCAAAAGTGGAATATTTTAATCCGGGTCAAAGCATTAAAGATCGGATTGCTATAAAAATGATAGATGATGCCGAAGAAAAAGGGCTCATCAAACCGGGAGGAACCATTATTGAAGGAACATCGGGCAACACGGGAATGGGACTGGCTTTAGTGGCGATTCAGCGGGGCTATAAATGTGTTTTTACTACTACGGATAAACAAAGTCAGAGTAAAGTTGATATTCTTCGAGCTGTTGGGGCAGAAGTTATTGTGTGTCCAACCAATGTGGAACCGGAGCATCCGGATAGTTATTACTCAACAGCAAAAAGGCTGAGCGAAGAAATTCCTAATTCATATTATCCCAATCAGTATGACAATTTGAGTAACACCCAGGCTCACTACGAAACTACCGGACCTGAAATATGGGAACAGACAGAAGGAGAGATTACTCATTATGTAGCGGGCATGGGAACAGGTGGTACTATTTCGGGCACGGGAAAATTTCTTAAAGAACAGAATCCTGATATCAAAGTTATTGGCATTGATAGCGTTGGCTCCGTGTATAAAAAGTATTTTGAAACAGGTGTATTTGACGAAAAAGAAGTAAAGCCTTATATGACAGAGGGAATCGGAGAAGATATTATCCCTGAAGCAATCAATTTTGATGTGGTAGATGAAGTAATTCAGGTAAATGATAAAGATTCTGCAGTTATGACTCGCAGATTATCCCGGGAAGAAGGACTTTTTGTAGGATGGTCGTGCGGAGCAGCTGTTAAAGGAGCAATGGATTATGTTAAAGAGAATCCACTAAAAGAGAACGATGTCATGGTAATTATCCTTCCTGATAGTGGAACACGTTACATTGGCAAAATCTACAACGATGAGTGGATGAAAGAACACGGATTTTTAGACTAAGGAGAAAAAATTATGGCAGAACAAAATCAAACGATGAATCCCGGGCAGATGGAAATCGAACTCAAAGAGGACGAAGCTACGGGTACATACTCAAATTTAGTAATGATCACACATTCTCCATCTGAATTTATATTGGATTTTATAGCGGTTATGCCGGGAGTTCCAAAAGCTAAAGTGGTGAAGAGAATGATTTTAACACCGGATCACGCCAAGCGTTTAGCCGGAGCTTTAAACGATAATGTTAAAAAGTTTGAAGACGAACACGGTCCTATTTCATCCAATAAAGAAAAGGTGGATATACCGATGTACCGTGGACCGGTTCCTGAAGCTTAAGAATCTAATTTTTTAAGTAAACGCTCAAAATATATTCAATTCAATAATCATCAGTTTAAGGTCTGAGCGAGACGCTCAGACCAAAAAGCGAGACACACGACCCAATAACGGGGAGAAACTTAAACCAAGAAGAGCAAGACACTTGGGATCAAGAGTGATAAGATTCGCAATGGATTCTTATTTCTTAGCTGAAATCAATAAACCTATTCCTACTATAAAAAAGCTTAGGTGAGCTATAGAAGCTGCAAGAATTGGAGGAATGGCTCCATAATATCCAAATGGCTCGGCTATTTTCATAAAGGCCAGATAAAGAAAACTTGTAACCAGTCCGGCGGCAAGATAAAGTCCTTTTCCACCTCTTCGCCGAACAGAAGCAACGGAAAAACCAATGATAATGACCACAAGAATGGAAAGTGGATACACCATTCTTCCGAATAGCTGGACTTTGGGCAGATTTACATTCCCGGCACCGCTTCTTTCAATGGACTCGATATAATCAAGTGCGTCTGAATAACTCAGCTGATAAATATCTGATGTTGACCTTGAAATATCACGTGGGAAAACGGGCAGCGTCGTATCAATCTCACCTATAGTTTCTTCGATATATCCATCGTTGCTGAAATTTCTGATAGTCACCGTTTTCAAATTCCACCATAAACTATCCGGCTCCCATGCCATTTGATTGGCACTAATAGTTTTAGTTATACCTGAGCTGTCACTATCTGTTAATTGAATTCGGTAAGCAATGTTTTGTGAATCGTCAAAGTAATTTACCTTCAGAATACTAAATGGTGAAATCTGGCGGTAAATATCATTTCTGTCTAAGGATTCCGCTTTCTTTTTCAGATACTTTTTTTCGAATGCTATTTTCTCTTTGTTTGCATGTGGAATTGCGCTTGAATCAAGATAACTCATAAGTGCGGCGCAGCAGATTGCAAAAAATAAGTAGGGGACGATAAGTCGGTACAAACTAACACCTGCTGCTTTCAAAGAAGTAATTTCCAGTCTTTCCGACATTTGACCGGTAAGGAATAAACAAGCTACAAAAATAGCCACGGGTAAAATCAGACGTATCATCTCGGGTATGTAATTGAGATAATAATCCTTCCATATTTCAGCCATTGCGGCACCCTTATCGGTAAAATCATCGCTGTTTTCGGAAAAGTCGATCATTACAAATATGAAAACCAATACTACAATTACGAAAAGTGTAATGGTTAGCAGACGAAGAAAAATGTAGCGATCTAATTTATTAATCATTGCGTGACGGAAGTAAATCAGAAATTCTGAATTCTGTTGCAAGGCGGATCAATAATACAATGCCAACGGTTGTGAAAACAATATTGAAAGCCCACATACCGATAAAGGGAGATACAAATAATCTGTCTGCAAGCTTTTCTCCCTGAATTAATGAAATCCAGTAGATAGTTAATATGACAGCACTGATTATTGCGGCAATTCCAAAGTTTCCACGTTTCGTCATAATACCAATCGGTGCACCAAGTAAAACAAATACTATACAGGCAAAAGGAATGGAGAATTTTTTATGTATCTCCACCAAATATCTGTTTACACTTTTTTGGCGGAACAACACATTGGCTTTTATATTACTAAGTGCAGCTTTGTAGTTATTTAAATCTGTTATGGCTGAATAAAAAATTCTTTTTTGTTTTATAATGGATTTCTGGTTGTCTACAGCTATAAAAGATGTAGTTGCAATTGTATCCTTAAATGTATCATTGATACGGTCTGATTTTGTTGGAGAGTCTGGTATTCTTAAATCGGGTATGGTCTGGTTTAAAATCGAAGCATTATATATCTGAGTATTTATATCCTGACGCAGTGAATCTACTACAACCTGCATGGCCTGAATATTCATAGTGCGATCGCTTCGGTTTCTGCGGCTTGGATCAGACTTTTCAAAAGCTAAATCCGCAAGATCAAAAGTAATTCTGTGTTCATTGAATTCAGAAACTTCTATTGTAGTTTTTCTTCTGTTATTCGTAGTCGGATACTTTTTCATATAACCGTCAAACAGATACAGCGTAAGCATTTCTGAATTTTCAGATTTTAAGAAGCCCTTGTCTGATTTGATAAAAGCCTCATCAGTGTCTCTTGTAGGATCCTGAAATAGAGTGATATCCCTTAAGGTATCAGTCTCACTATCAATATTTTCCACCAAAAATATATATCCGTCAATTCCATCATAAAATTCATTGGGTTGTAGATCAAATCCAGGTTTCTTAAGTCTGATATCAATGAAAAGTGACCTGGATTTATGATTTGCCTCCGGAAGAACCTCATTAGAAAACCAAATTAATGTTGCGCACATTAACAAGCTTGCTGAAATTACAGGCAAAATAACTTTAAGAGGATGGATACCTGATGCCCGAATTGCTGTGAGTTCATTGAGCTCAGAGAATTTTCCAAATGCCATTAATGTAGCTACTAAAACAGCCATAGGGGCGGCAAGAACAACCATATATGCAAGATTGGTCGCTATGAGCTCGATGATTACCAGTAAAGGAATATCTTTACCAATCAATTTATCTATATGAAGAATAAGGAACTGCATTAACAGCAAAAACATCAGCGTAAAAAAGCAAAACAGGAAAGGTCCAACATGCTTTTTAAGCAAATCGAGTTGTAAGCTGTTTAAAAATTTTCTTAGCATTTTAAAATGATTGCGTACTAATCCTGTCTTCTACACGTAAGGAATAAGAATTTATTGGCGAAAAATATAAAGTATTAGTGGATTAAAACTTTTAAGATATTTGAATATATGTTATTATCGGTGCCAATTCGAATTTTAAAAAGAACGATCAGCCTATACTACAATCGCTACAGAATTTAGATTAAAAAAAGAGTTTCTATTCTTTTGAACTCGTTAAATAGGCTATTACTAATCATCTCTGCATTGCTGTTCAGCTTTTGTTTTCTCATTAGCGAACAAAGTTACGCACAGCAAGGGGAGCAGGTCTCTGTTATTGATACTTCAAAAACAGTTCCTGATTCTGCACTAACGGGAATTAAGTTTTACGATCCTTTTGGTAAAACCGGGATAAGCAGATTTGGTAACAGAGTAGTTCCCAGGATTTACCGTTTAAGATCTTCAGATTTTGGATTACAGGTAAAATGGGACTCAGTTTCTACCTATCAGGTTCAGCAAACAATAAGTGGTACCGAATCGCTTCAGCCTGTCTTTTTAAGTTTTGATGATTATAAAGAACAAAAAAAGCAGAATCAGCAGAAAGATCTTTCACGTTTGCTCATTCAGGAGGGTCGGTCTGAGGAAGAACAGGGCAGAGGGCTTCTTGATTTCAGCCTGAAAATACCCGGGGGTGAAAATTCTGCTTTCACTACCATATTTGGTAAACCGGAAGTTAATCTGAGAGTTAACGGATCGGCGAATATGAATGTAGGTGCTTCTATACAGAAAATTGAAGACCCTGCTATTCCTGAAGATCAACAAAGCCGTGTTGATCCCACCTTTAATCAAAATCTTCAATTGAATATTCAGGGCACTATTGGGGATAAACTTACTATTGCCACAGATTGGGATACTGAGCGAACTTTCGATTTCCAAAACAGATTAAAGATCGCCTATACCGGCTACGAAGATGAGATCATAAAAAGCATTGAACTCGGAAATGTTTCTATGGAAACCGGGAATTCATTGGTTAAAGGTGGTGGCGCTCTTTTCGGGATTAAGTCTGTTGCTGAATTGGGAGCTTTACGAATTACCTCTGTAGTATCGCAGCAAAAAGGGGAAAGTAAAACGCAATCCATTACCGGTGGATCGCAGGAAGTAGAGTTTCAACTTCGTCCCTCTGATTATGATGATGATCAGCATTTCTTTTTGGATTTCTACAACCGACAGGAATTCGAAGGAAACTTGCTAGACAACCTCCCTCAAATTGGCTTGGCTTATAATGTTCAGGAATTACATGTTTGGATTGAGGACGCAACCGGAGCTACTTCGGATGATGCGGTAGAGGGTTATGCATTTGTTGACTTAGGAGTAGTTGAATTGCCCGACGGATCTTTTGCACTTCCGGATACTTCTCAGGATCGTATTGATAATGCTAAACTGGAAGCAAGAAGAAACAATTCATCAGTGAGAACCGATGACCTCGATTTAAAAGGAGGCGTGCAACCAAACAGTTTTTACGTTGAATTGCAGGAGGGTGAAGATTACACATTTAACCGAGCTTTAGGAACTATCAGCCTTAAAAGAAGAGTAGGAAGTAACGCTACACTGGCTGTTTCATTTAGTTATCAACTACCTGATGGCACTGTTAGAACAGTTGGAGATTTAGTGCCACCAAGCGGTAATGCTAAAGCATATTTTAAACTTTTACGTCCACGGAATCTTACTCCCGATGATTTTGCCTGGGATCTTACTATGAGAAATATTTATTCCTTAGGGGTAACAAACGTAACTCAGGAAGGTTTAAATTTTGATCTGGAAATAACGAGAGACAATCAATCAATAAACCGAATACCGGGAAGAAGTAATGCATTGTTAGAAGATTTGGGTTTGGATCTTTTAGATTCTGAACAGGCTGTGGGTGCTGATAACCAAATCGATTTTGACGGTATCCGATTTGATCCTATTTCCGGTAAAATAATGTTCCCGTATTTAGAGCCCTTTGGCGACCGAATTGATACGTTGATTTCGGGTTTACAAGACGATCAAAGCGAATTGGTTTTTGATACATTGTACAATGCGAAGAAAGAAATTGCATTTGAAGACCCGAGAAACAGATTCTATGAGATAGGAGGTAAATCTTCGGGCGGGGTTTCCAGTACGTTCTTCCTGGGTGGAGCGGGTGGATTAGTAGAAGGATCGGTAACTGTATTTGCGAATGGTGCAGAATTAATTGAGGGAGTCGATTATGAGATTGACTACTCTTTCGGAACATTGACTGTACTGAATGATCGATTCCTTGCTCCGGGACAGAACCTTAGAGTTGAATTCGAAAACAACCAATTTTTAACTATTGGTCAAAAGAATTTTACCGGAGTTAGAGCTGAATATTTAGTTTCAGATGAAATAAGATTTGGAAGTACTCTGTTCAGGTTAAACGAACAGACTTTATCGGATAAAATCAGAATAGGGAATGAACCGATAAATAATACAGTAATTGGTTTTGATGCCAACGCTCGTTTCGATACTCCCTGGTTGACCCGTGCAATCGATAAGATTCCTTTACTACAAACAAGAGCAGAATCCAATTTCAGTATAAGTGGAGAATTTGCTCAGTTAAGACCGGGAGTAGCACAGACAAATGCAGTAAGAGATGCTATTGATGCCGGTATTTTATTTGAGGATGAAGAAAATGGTCTGTCATTTATTGATGATTTTGAAGGTTCTGAGTTTACTGTCCCATTAAAATTTGCTGTCAGGTGGAATTTACCAAGTGCCCCGGCAGCCATTCCCGGATATCTTCCTGATCGTGATTTTTATACTTCTAATAACGATGACAATGTACCTTTGGATATACAATCCCGCATAGAAAGAGCGGATTTAAGAGCTCAATTTTCCTGGTATGAAATTCCAAGAAACATTCAATCAATTTTGGGCAATGTTCAAATTACTCCTGAATCAAGAACAGTTTTTGCGAGGGATGTTTTCAGAGGTAGAGAGACAAATAATCCTCAGGAAGAAATCATAAATACATTAGACGTTTATTACAATCCTACAAAACGGGGACCATATAACTACAATTTTGATCTGAAAAATCAGCTGGAAAATAATCCGGAAGAAATGTGGGGAGGAATGGTTTCGGCACTTCCGTCCGGACAGCAGGATTTAACTCAGAATAACATAGAATTTCTTGAATTCTGGGTGCAAACTATTTTACCTGATGGTCAGGATCCGTCTGCTTCTGATATAGAAGACTATGATGGAAAGATTTACATTGAACTTGGCTTAATTTCTGAAGACGTAATTCCGAATGAAGTTTCAAATTCTGAGGACGGACTTGGACAAAATCCCGAAAGTTTAGAAAGAGATAATTTCGGCAGATCATATGTTCCTTCAATTCCAACCCCTCCACAGGGAGAGTTTTCAAACCAAAACCGGGACATTGAAGATGTTGGTTTGGATGGCGTTCCTAACGAGGATGGGTTTACGGATGATATTACTGAAAAGGCTTTATTCGCTGACTTTCTTCAAGCTATGGAAGATGCGTACGGAATAAACAGTCCTGAATATCAGGAGATAGAATCTGATCCTTCAAATGACGATTACATCTATTTCGGAGAATCACGAGTAGATGACTTAAAGCTTCATGAAAGATTTCATCGTGTAAGAGGTTATTATGATGGAAATACGCCTGTTGCAGGAGGCGATAAAAGAGCCGTTACGCTAAAACCGGATAAAGAAGGATTGATAACTGCATCCAATGTTGAGCTTCAAAATTCTTATTTCCAATATCAGATTAATTACAATCCGGCCGATTTTGATAATCTTGAAATAGGGTCAGACAGTACGTTCATCGTTGATAAAGTGGGCAGCGGAAGTCAGGACCGAGTATGGAGGTTGGTAAGAATTCCTTTGAATGAATTCACCAGAAAATTCGGAGATATTAACAGCTTTCAGAATATCTCGTATATAAGATTTTGGATGAGTGGATATAAAAAACCATTCACAGCTCGTTTTGCCACCTTTGAATTTATTGGCAGCCAATGGAGAGAAGAACAATCCTTAGATGAATCAAGAGGCTCTTCTGCAGAATTCAGCGTAGCAACAGTAAATATTGAGGAAAATGCGAGTAGAAGACCAATACCATACCGGCAGCCTGAGGGAGCCATACGTGAAGTTAACAGAGGAGCTCAGATTCAATCTCTTGCCAATGAGCAATCGCTTGTAATAAAAACAGAAGCTCTGGCATCTCAGCAAATCAAAATGGTGAAGAGAGTTTATCCGGGCGGATTGAATTTGCTAAATTATTCGAATATCAGAATGTTTGTTCACGGCGAAGGCTATGATGAAAGAGAGGATGCTGAGTTAGTGGTTAGAATCGGTACTGACCTGAACAATGATTTTTATGAATATCGACAGCCAATTACTCCAAGTGATCCTAATTTTAATTTTGGAGATTTTGATCCACAGGAAGCAGGACGTTTAAATGCAGAAGCTGAAGAAGTTTGGAAGTACGATGAAAACAGTATGAATATCATTATTTCTGCATTTAATGTACTAAAGCAGGCAAGAATTAATGATGGAGCAAATACCGGAGAGTTGTATGAGCGTACCGATTTGCTGGGAGAGGGAACAGCGCCCGGTGCAGTACTTGCCATAAAAGGTAATCCTTCATTAGATAGGGTTTCGGAGATTGGCTTAGGTATCAAAAACCCACATGATGATACAGATATAAATTCGCCCGGAAATCCTTCTCTGGATGCAGAAATTTGGGTTAACGAGTTGAGAGTTTCAGGATTTGATAATGAAAATGGTTGGGCTGCTAATGGTAAAGCAACCTTAAAAATGGCGGATTTCGCAACTATGAATGCCAATGTAACAAGACAAACCATTGGTTTTGGTGGGCTGGATTCCAGATTGGGGCAAAGAAGTTTTTCTGATCAGTTAGGTTTTTCAGCAAGTTCTACAGTAAATCTTCATAAGCTAATTCCGGATCGGTATGGATGGTCATTCCCGGTAACTGTTTCTGCAAGAAGAAACTCTTCAACACCGAAGTTTTTACCGGATCGTGGTGATATCACATTGGAAGATTTTATTCAGGCGGAAGAAAACAGAACAGATATTTCTGAACCTGAAATTCAGGACAATATTGATGAAAAAATAAGAGAGATTCAGACTGTATCAGAATCATACTCTTTGAATGTTTCCAACATTTCTAAGAAGAACTCTAAGAGTAATTTGGCTAAGTACACGATTGACAATACCAAGCTTAGCTATGTTTATAATGAAGGCTACTCCAGAAATCCTCAAATTGCTAATCAAAACAACTGGAACTATACAGCAAGTATAAATTACAGCTTAACTTTTCCAAGAGTTCGCCTTTTCCGTCCTTTCAGGTTTACTGAGAGCCTCCCCGGGTTAAGCATATTATCAGGACTAAGAATCGGCTATATGCCATCGAGTGTAACGGCATCGACAAGTGTTGCCAGAAGTTATGACGAGAGAAGACGTAAAATTTTGGGTAATCCTGAAACTCAACCCATTCAGCAAACACATTCCTTTACGCAGAGAGCAAACTTTGGGTTTAATTATAATTTTACTCCGTCAATTACTACTTCATTCCGCTCAAATACGAATTTCGATTTGTCCAATATCGGTATTGAAGATGCTGATTTTGGGGGAGCTGATAGTTTGAGATACAATGTAAGACCAAGTTTTCAGGTATTTGAGGATATCATTACCGTGGATTCTGTATCTGCAAGACGGTCAAGTTATTCAGAATCTTACACAGCAAATTGGCGTCCCAAATTAAACCAGATTAAGGCGCTAAACTGGCTCACTTATAATGCTTCTTATACTGGTGGATTTCAATGGAACAATAGCCCGAGAGGTTCAAATCTTGGAGCAAGAGTTACTAACCGATTTGAGCTCAATAACAGTATTAAGATTAATGCAGAAAAAATTATTGACGGGATCGGTTTTGTAGAGAAAATGAGAAATGCCGATGATGAGGAATCAAAAAGCAGAAGTTCAAACAGCAATGCAGAAGCCGATACAACTAAAGGTTTAAATTTTAATTTATTAAAAGACGCTCAGTTTGTTGGTAGAAAATTTGCGCTCGCTTTGTTTAGTATGAGAAGTGTTGATCTGAACTACAAAAAGGGAAAATCTTCTAATCAACAAGGATATTTAGGTGAGTCTCAGTTTTATCACGTTTTTGGAGGAAGCGATTCGTTTTCACCTTCTTTTGGATACAGAACCGGACTTGTGGATGAGATTCCAATCAGTGAGCTGGTCAGAAATGAAAATAATCCGCTTGCTGTAAATAAAACTTATTCCGATAACATCACATTGGGAACGCAGCTTCAGCTTTTTAAGAATATTTCAATTGATCTCGATTGGTCAACACGCTGGGACGAGCGTAATACAGAAACGCTCAACTTTACCGGAAGCGATGGTTTAAACCGTATAAATGTTTCATCAGGAGAAATCAATTCCTCGGTTTGGGCTTTTGGAAATGGATATGAGGATTTTTTCCGAAGTCAGCTTAAAACTGCATTTGAAGATTTGAATAATGGGGTAATTGACGATGAAACTGGGAATAACGATGGAGAAACGTTGCTGAACAGAGTTACACTTCAGGATGATTTCCGGAACTCCTATTTATCCGGTAATACTGCTGGCATTGGAAATAAAAACTTTACCCCGATTCCGAAACCAAACTGGCGAATTACCTGGCAGGGCTTCGAGAAAGTCATTCCAATTTTAGGTGAAAGGATGAACAGAGCTTCATTAAGTCACAGCTATAAAGGAACGTACAGATTAGGATGGAACTTTGTGCCTCAGTTTGGTGAAGAGACAACGAGTTCAATTGCGGGAATACAAATTAACGATAGAAGAGATGAATTTGAGCCGGCATCAGTAACAGTAGATCAGAGATTTAGTCCATTAATTCAATTAAATATTACCTGGAAATCCGCCTTGAAAACAGATTTTGGACTTGAATCCAGTAAGCTGACTACATTTTCGCTTTCAAGTAAAACTGTTTCTGAGCGAAAGTCACAGGGTTTTAAACTAAATCTGAATTACACATTTCGTAAAGTTCGGATTCCTATTTTTCCAAATATTAAAAACAATATTGATCTGTCTTTGAGTGGAAATTACAGTGAGGATACAGATCGTAGTTTTATCTTGGAAAATGATCTGGTAAGAGCGTTCAATAATTTCGGAGAGAACGGTACAAATGTAGATGCGTATGATTTTGATGCACAAAATGAAACAGGGCAGCAGAGATATAATGCTTCGTTAGTGATAGGTTACCGAATATCGAGTTCAATCAATTCAAATTTCGAATATACCTTTAACCGCGTTATTCCTAAGGGTTCTTCCATTCCCCCGAGAACCAATCAGGAAATCCGGTTTAATATCAGAATTGCAATCAGGTCGAGATAGAATAAATTTGATGGTTTATGGTGCAGTAATCATTGATTCCAGTACCACTCTCCATTCAGTTTATAAAGCTTGAACCACTTTGATATTAATATTCAAAAGTACGTTCAATAATTGTAGCGTACCTGCCGAATATAAAAATCTGTTCCTGAACTTTGTTCCACCTTTCATATTTGTACTCATATAGAGTTGGTCTTTCTACCGAATCACCTTTGTAGTTCTTAAAGTATTCAGTCTTGCTGGCTATATCTTTCTGAGCGTTATTTGTATAAGTGTATATGGTGTAGCCATCCTGAATCCCATACTCTTCATCTTCTTTCCTTTCAATAGCTTTATAAATATTTCCTTCTTTATACTCATAAGTATATGTTTCTTTGATGCCAGGCTCGGTAAAAGTTTTAGAAATCAAATTCCCGTCTTTATCATATTCGTAGATTGTAGTTTCATTATAAGGGATATACTCCATTTTCAATAGATTTGAATAATAATCTTCAGTATATCTTTCTCTTAGCTCACGAGTACCATCTTTTTTAATGCTGAAGTAATCGATTTCCCAATGAGGTTCTCCCGTAACCCGGCTATTGCTGATTTTTGTGTATCTGTATTCATAATTAGAAGTATTCCATTCTTTTCCCCTCAAATAACTAATTGATTTCTTGGAAATATGCCTTCCTTTCTCATTTTGATAAACAGATTTAAGAGCTAATTCACCATTCAGATAAGTGCTTTGTTCTTTTAATAAAAAGCCTTCAAATACATAAATGATTTTTCGAGTGTTTTCCGCCTTTTTCTTTGCTTCTTCAGGTGAGGCATCTTCTTTATTCAGTAAACCAAAATTTGAATATGATGTTTCGGTTACTTTGTTAGGTTGCCCCCAAATGCCATATGTATTTAACTGTCTAATGGGACGGTCTGCTTTTGGTTCTTCCGCAGGTGACTGGGCATGAGATTGAGGCACTACCAAAAAACAGAAGAGTAGTAAAAGAGAAATGTATTTTAACATAGAAGGTTCCATATCTAAGATTTATAATTTAAAAACAGAGGAAAGGGTATGATTTATATTCTTTTCAATCTTTGGTTTAAAATCTTTTCCAGTCAGCAATCCAAACAATTCAGCGTACCGCTCATAAACTTCCATTCTGAACGAATCCGGAAGATCGGGAAGGGTTTGTCCTTCTAGTCCCTGAAAGTTATGATCCATTAGCCATTCACGTAGGAATTCTTTTGAAAGTTGTTTCTGAGGTTCGCCTTTTGCCTGGCGTTCTTCATAGCCATCTAAATAAAAATAGCGTGAAGAATCGGTGGTATGAACTTCATCAATCAATGTGAGTTCACCGTTGTATAAACCAAACTCATATTTAGTATCTACTAAAATCAATCCTTGCTGTGCGGCGACTTCAGTTCCTCTTTCGAACAACTTGAAGGCTGTTTCTCTGATTTGCTTCCACAACGATTCCTCTACAATTCCTTTTTTCAGAATATCTGCTTCGGAAATATCTTCATCATGACCTTCTTCCGCTTTGGTAGCAGGCGTGAGAAGAGGTTTCGGGAATTTATCGTGCTCTTTCATTCCTTCGGGCAGGGAAGCACCACACAATTGTCTCAATCCGGATTTATACGTTCTCCATGCGTGTCCGGTCAGATATCCCCGAATAACAACTTCGATGGGAATAGAATCGCATTTTTTTGCTACAGTCACATTGGGGTGTGGAACATCAATGATGTGTGTTGGTACAATATCCTTCACTTTATCAAATGAAAAAGCTGCCATTTGATTTAAAATTTGTCCTTTGAACGGAATCGCCTGTTTCATTATATGATCAAAAGCAGAAATCCTATCTGTTACTACGATTCCAAGCTCCTTGTTTCCAAGTTCATACACTTCCCGAACTTTTCCCTTATAGGGAGGTTCAAGATTATCAACATTAGTAGAGGTTATGCAATGTTCGAGCGCTTCCTGCTCAGTAAATGAATGAGACACGTATTCTATTTCTTTTTTGTTGACCCGCGCACTACAAGATCGGGATCAATAACGGTTTGATTTAATGCTGAATCAGGATTCTTTATTATTTCTGCCAAGCGTTTTGTAGCCTGAACCCCAATGGTATACATTTTTTGATCTACGGTAGTAAGATCCATGTATTTTGAGAATTTGATATTATCAAATCCCATCAGAGCAATATCATCAGGAACTCTTTTTCCCAATTTATTGATGGCATGAATAGCTCCGAGAGCCTGAGTATCATTAGCACAAAAGATGGCATCAGGAAAAACTCCTGACTCATCGTATTTCTGAATTGCTTCAAAGCCCGCTTCTTCAGTAAAACCACCATGTTTGGTAGAGTCTCCGGAAATAAAAAGAGATTCATCAATTTTCATTTTATAATTTTTCAATGCATCCTTAAATCCTCTTTCTCTTTCTTGTGAAGACTGACTATGCACCGGAGTACTGATCATTCCGATTCGTTCAAAACCTTGCTTTACCAAATGTTCTCCGGACATATAGCCACCACGATAATCATTAACCATGTAATAGTTATAATCATCATGCTTCGAATTTACGAGCACAACAGGAGTCTCGGTACTTTGCAGAACCTCGTGGATGCTGTCTGTAATTTCAATAGATAAAATGATCAGTGCATCAGCAGTTCCACGGTCAAAGAAATTATGAACAGCTTCCTCTGGATTTTTGGAGCCCGTGTTATAAAGAATGATATCAAGATCCATATTCTGAATCTCATCTTTAACTCCTTTCAGTACTTCATTAAAAAACGGAGTGGTAAAAGAAGGAACTGCCACGGCGAGCATTTGTGGCTCTTTACTGGCAAGTTTACGAGCACTCACCTGAGGTCGAAAATTCAGCTCTTTGATCGCTTTATTTACTTTTACTTTTGTATCCTCAGATACATTATGAGAGCCATTCAATACTCTTGATACGGTCGAAATCGCCACACCGGCTTGTTTAGCAACTTCATAGATTGTTACTTTTTTACCCATAGTTTCTCCTTCTACTACGATGAGATTAAAATCCATCGGGCTTAGCGGATTAAAATCTGATTTGAGTGAACCCGAAGATAACGATCTTTTCAAAGATGTTTATTACCAGATTTTTAAAACTAAATGGGAACTTTTTGCGTAGATTTTTGCATTATGAGTGAAGCATGACAAATTTATTAAACATACCCTATTCCATTGTTCGTCCATTTTATGAAATGACCTCTTTTCATAAATCTGTAATTGAGGATGTTTCCGACGAATCTTTGAAAGAGGCATACAGCCACTGCAGAGCCATAACTCGGTTTCATGCCAAGACTTTTTATTTAGCTACACGATTTTTGCCCAATGAAAAGCAACGCGGAATTTTTGCTGTATATGGTATGTGCAGGTATCTGGATAATTTGGTTGATGATGCAGAAGATCTTATTCGAAATCAAAAAATCACTTTGAATCAAATAGATGAGAAGCTGGATGATTTCAAAAGGAATTTAGATTCTGTGTATTCAGGAAATATAGTTGATGATCCGATTTTGATAGCTTATTCAGACACGCTAAAAAAATTTCCTATCAACAAGGAATTGCCTTTGGAACTGATAAGCGGAGTAAGACAAGATCTCGAAAAAACCAGATTCAGTACTTTTCAGGAGTTGTATGATTATTCTTATAAAGTGGCATCAGTTGTTGGTTTAATGACAAGCGAGGTTTTTGGCTATTCATCAGAAGAAGCACTTCAAAGAGCTATTGATTTAGGTATTGCAATGCAACTCACTAACATCTTACGGGATGTTGGGGAGGATTTAGAACGCGGCCGAATTTACATTCCATCCGAAGATTTAGAACGTTTTAAAGTCACCGAAGACGAACTTTTCGCTAAAAATAAATCCGATCGATTTATTGAGCTAATGGAATTCCAGATTGAACGAGCAAGGGTTTACTATCGAAGAGCTTTTGAAGGAATCGAAATGTTAGATAAAGACAGCCGACTTCCTGTTTATCTTGCTCATCGCAATTACAGTCGCATATTAGACAAAATTGAAGAAAACGAATACGATGTATTCG
Source organism: Balneola sp. (assembly GCA_965267565.1). Taxonomy (GTDB): domain Bacteria; phylum Bacteroidota; class Rhodothermia; order Balneolales; family Balneolaceae; genus Balneola. The sequence continues at coordinate 439,666 of OZ254085.1, read as the reverse complement.
ATCAAAGAGCTTATCTGAATCAATCGGAAAAACTTTACATCCTTCCAAAAGTACTTTTAGATCTTAGAAAAGCAAGTTAATTCACTTGGAGAATCTCTAAGTAAAGCGGTATTATTCAACCAAATAAAATCGCTCTCAGAATGCCAGAAATTAAAAAAGTACTGATCGCAAACCGTGGAGAAATTGCGGTTCGTGTAATCCATTCCTGCAAAGAATTAGGAATCAAAACGGTAGCAGTTTATTCCAGACCTGACGCTGCCTCGCCTCATGTTATGTTAGCAGATGAATCTGTATTTATAGGGGAAGCTGCTTCTGCAGAAAGTTACCTCGTTATAGATAAAATTATTGATGCAGCAAAGCAGACCGGAGCAGATGCCATTCATCCCGGATATGGATTTTTGAGCGAAAATGCTGCTTTTTCTGATCGTTGCGAAAAAGAGGGCATTATCTTCATAGGGCCCAAAGCGCATGCCATCAAAGTGATGGGGGATAAAACAGCGGCGCGGGAACTGGTAACGGAATTAGGGATTCCAACTCCTCCGGGTTTAAAATCAGAGTTAAAAGATCTGGACGAGGCTTCTAAAATTGCTGATGAAATCGGCTATCCCATTCTGGTTAAAGCCGCAGCCGGAGGTGGTGGAAAAGGGATGCGAATCGTCAACAAAAAGGAAGAATTTGAAGGGAGTATAAAAGCGGCAAAATCAGAAGCTAAAAATGCTTTTGGCGATGACAGGATTTATATAGAAAAATATCTGGAAGAACCCCGTCATGTGGAATTTCAGATTATGGCGGACACCCATGGTAACGTTGTTCACGTATTTGATCGTGAGTGTTCTGTGCAGCGGAGACATCAGAAAGTAATTGAAGAAGCTCCATGCCCGATAATGACGGATGAACTTCGATCAAAAATGGCAGAAGCAGCCATTAAAGCAGCAAAAGGTTGTGATTACATCGGCGCAGGTACCATTGAGTTTTTGGTAGACAAGCATTTGGATTTTTACTTCCTGGAAATGAACACTCGTCTTCAGGTAGAACATCCTGTAACAGAAATGATTTCAGGAGTTGATTTAGTGGCCGCTCAGATATTGGTGGCAGAAGGAAAAGAGTTACCGTTCAAACAAGAAGACCTGGAAATAAACGGTCATTCCATTGAGTGCAGAATTTATGCTGAAGATCCCACGGATAATTTTCTTCCGAGTACAGGAATGTTGCATAAACACCGGGCGCCGACCGGAGATGGAATAAGAGTTGATGCAGGTGTGGAAGAGGGGCAGGAAGTAACTATCAATTACGACCCGATGATTTCGAAACTTACCGTACACGGAAAAGATCGGGATGCAGCCATTCGAAGAATGTTAAGAGCACTACATGAATATGAAATTGCAGGATGCAGAACAACTATTCCTTTTTGCGAATACACCCTGAAGCATGAAGCTTTTACAAGTGCGAAGTATGACACTCATTTTGTGAAAGAACATTTCAATCCGGAAGATTTAAAATCGGATATCTCTGAGGATGTAATAACTTTGGCTGCCACCTTATTAAAAAAGAATCAGCAAGCAAGCCCCGAAGAAATGCAGGTTTATACAGAAGCTTCAGATTGGTGGGCAAACAGAAGATAAATATTTTAATGAATTGTACAGATGAGTGATACTCAGGCGCTGTTTAAAAAATTAGAGAAACTGGCTACAGAACAGAGAAATCCTGCCAGTATGGAAATTGATGTCGCTTCTCCGGAAGAAATTGTCAAAATTATAAACTCCGAAGATCAGAAAGTAGCAGAGTTGGTTTCCAAAAGGTTGGATATTATTGCTGAGGCAGTTGAGCTTATAAGCACAAGTTTTAACCTTGGAGGCAGACTGATGTACTTCGGCGCGGGAACCAGCGGAAGATTAGGAGTTGTTGATGCCTCTGAATGTCCACCTACTTTTGGATCACCTCCTGAACAAGTTCAAGGGTTTATTGCCGGAGGAAAAGATGCAATGTACGCCGCAAAAGAAGGGGCGGAGGATTATGAGGAAAATGGCGCTGAAGAAATTAAAGATCTCGAAATATTTCCACCGGATGTGGTTTGTGGGTTAGCAGCAAGTGGGAGAACTCCTTATGTGATTGGAGCGATCAATGAAGCTAAATCCAGAGGATGTAAAACCATACTGGTTACTACCGTTCCGAAAGAACAATTAGATGTTGAACCCGACATCATCATTGATGTACCGGTTGGGCCTGAAGTGGTGATGGGAAGTACACGAATGAAAAGTGGTACGGCACAAAAAATGGTATTAAACATGCTTACCACCGGCGCTATGATTCGTCAGGGGAAAGTATATGAAAATGTAATGGTAGATCTTCAGCTAACCAATAAAAAACTGGTAGAAAGAGCAAAGCGCATTATCATGATGTTCACTGACCTTGACTATAATGAAGCTACTGGTTATCTGGAAAAAGCAGATCGGCATGTTAAAACAGCTATGGTTATGGCATTAGGTAAGGTAGAAAAAGACGAAGCCAAGTCATTACTCGAAGATAATGGTGGCTTTATCAGAAAGGCTATAGAAGAATTGAATACACAATGAGAACTTTGTTCAGTATTTATCTGTGGACTTATTTTGTTCTGCTCTTTATTGTTTTCTTTGTAATCATTTCTATCGTTTTTGTCGTCACTTTCCCTTTCGATAAGTATCGGAAAGTTCCTAATGCGGTTTTATCTGTTATGGCTCGCTTGATGATGAAGGCAAGTCCGTGGTGGAAAATCAATATCTCAGGAACTGAAAAATTTGATCCGGGGCAACCAACGGTTTTTATAGCCAATCATCAAAGCTTTTTAGATATGGCGCTGACGTATCATCTTCCTTGGCAAATGAAATGGGTATCCAAAAGAAGTTTAGCGCTTATACCCGTAATGGGTTGGTTGGTATGGCTTACGGGACATTTGACTATTAACCGAAAAAGTAAATCTGCACTTAAACGATTAAATAATCTGGTTCAGCCTTTAAAGGATAAAGTTCCTGTGATGATTTTTCCGGAAGGAACCAGAACGCTGGATGGAAATCTGAAAAGATTTAAAAACGGAGCATTTATTCTTGCCCATGAGTATGGATTCAGAATTCAGCCTATGGTGCTTGAAGGTGGACATATTGCAATGAAATCAGGAAGTAAATTGGTGGATCCGAATGTAAAGTTTTCAATTTCTATTCTTGATGCCATCGAGACTAAAGATTTTAAAGATATTGACACATTAAAAGCCCATGCTTATCAGTTAATTGATCAGGAATTAGAACGAATTCGTGAACATTGAGCCTTATAGACCCGGATTACTTATACAAAAAAACGGAGTATCAGCACCGGGTGATGGTCAGTATCATTGTTTCGCAAATTATTCTGCTTTGCGTAATTCGGTTTTGGCCTTCTTTTCAGACCGCAGATGAACCTGATTTTACCTTCGAGCCCTCGCAGGAAATATTTGTAGAACAACCGATAGCAACCAAACAGGAAACAACGCCGGCAAGTCCTCCCAAACCGCAGACACCTGTGCCGGTTCCCACAGATGAAGTTATTGAAGATGAAATTGAGCTAATGGATTTCAATGATTTGCTTTCTTTCGAAGAACTTGGTGAGGGAGAAGTAGGGCAGGTGGGAGATTCAGATCAGCCGGTTGCAAGCCCGCAAAGACCACCGACCCCGCTTAAAATTGTAGAAGCACCAACACCTGAAGAAGCTAAACAAGCAAATATTGTAGCTGAAGTGTACGTCACTTTTTTAGTTAATAAAGATGGCACAGTAGATGAAATTTTTATAGATCGTATTCATAAGTACGATAAAAATGGCAGGGATTATGAAGTTGTTCAACAAATTGGTTATGGGCTAATCGGCGCTTCGTTGGCCGCAGCAAAGAAATGGAGATTTAACCCGGGACGAGATAATGGTAAGCCTGTAAAAGCTTATACAACTCAAGTATTTTCTTTTGGTTTTTAGTGTTGATATAGGTTCAGAATAGCTCTATCATTGGCGTCCAATCTATTTGATAGAGTTCGACTCAACATCTTATACGGAGAGGTGCCGGAGCGGTCGAACGGGCTCGCCTGGAAAGCGAGTGTGCCCTTTACGGGGTACCAAGGGTTCGAATCCCTTCCTCTCCGCTCAACTGCGCTACAGCTTCGTTGAGCGTTCTTATCTAAAATTTCTTAATGCCCCAATTCAATCTCCCCTCGAGGGGGAGATGATCAAATCAATAGTTCTTGATTTGATCTGAGGGGTGTTGGTGAGGTTTATGAGTTTTCAAACCTCACCAACACCCACCGGATTCCAATGTGAAATACTTCACACTGGAATCGTCCTCCCTCGAGGGAGGATTGTCTTAGGTTTTTAAATATTTTGTAAGGAATGCCTATCGAATTGGTCTTACAAAGTATGGCGAGAAATAAAATAATACCATACGATTCGCATCTTAAGAAAAGAGCAAGAGAGCTTAGAAAAAATTCTACACTTGGTGAAGTTTTGTTATGGCAACAAATTCGCAAACGTAAACTTGGAGTACAATTCCATCGACAGGTTCCAATTAGTCATTTTATTGTGGATTTCTACTGCCATGAAATTCAGTTAGCGATCGAAGTTGATGGTAGTTTTCATGACAGTCCTGCACAACAAATCAAAGACAAGGAACGTCAAATCCATCTCGAAGAATTAGGAGTTCGCTTCATCCGAATAGATGATCTGGACGTAAAAAAGAATATGGATTCTGTGATCAGATATCTGCGTTCTAAAATTGAGAAAATCTCCCCTTGAGTGGAGACGATCAAATCAACAGTTCTTGATTTGATCTGAGGGGTGTTGGTGAGGTTTATGAGTTTGCAAACCTCACCAACACCCACCGGATTCCATTGTGAAATACTTCACACTGGAATCGTCCTCCCTTGAGGGAGGAATAATTCTCGGACTTTAATAAGCTTTAGAATTAATTTTAATAATTTACTTCATCAATGTCATTCTTTTGGATACGATTCCATAATCGGTTCTAAGTTGATATAAATAAATTCCACTCGCTAAGTTGGAGGCATCGAAAGAGACGGTGTGAAAACCTGATGCTTTACTTCCGGAAAAAACAGTAGCTACTTTTCTACCCAATAAATCGTAAACAATCAGTTCTACATTGCTTCGATTTGGTAAACCAAAGCTAATATTTGTAGAAGGATTGAAGGGATTAGGATAATTTTGGCGAAGCTCTATTTCAGATGGAATTTCAGAAAAAGACTCATCCTCATTTGAAGTTGCCATTCCGTAAGAAACAGCTCTTAAATCGTCAAAAATGATAAAGCCGGTTGAAGGCTGTCCATCAGTATAAGTAAGCTGATAACTATCGAGATATGCGTTTCCATTTACAACGCCGTTACCATTTACCCAACCTATTACTTCATCATTGGTCATATCCCATTCTATCAATCTCCAGCCTAACCAATCAACGGTATGCCAGGTACTGGCTTCAAGCTGACCACTTCCATCTCTGACTACGAAACGAAACTGATTACCGTTACCATCACCAAACACATAAGATTGTAGCGTAAGAGAATTACCAAATTTAGGAGTAGTCACACTACCTCGATATTCTCTGATAAGATGCTCAGAATCTGAAGCTCGCCAACCGTAATTAACTCTCATTGCCTGAGAACTTTCAGTGAAAAAATTCACGATTTTATTTTCTTCTTCTTTACTTGTTTGCTCGGCTTCAATTCCTGTTGTACTTCCTGATTGACTGGGCTCCCACCAGGCAGTTAATCCTCCTTCAAAATCATCAACATTAATTTCAGAATTGATTTCCTGATCAGTAGTAGGGAAGGTGCGTGCTATATCAGATCCGATTTGATTCCCAACGGTGTCACTAATCGTTCCTTTTATTCTGAGGGTGTAATTCGTGCTGGGGTCAAGCCGTTGAGTAGGGAAGAAATTAAGAACACTTCTTTCACCGACTTCATAATATTTTAAAACTCCGGGGACGGTGTAATCACCTTTTTTGATTTCAATGGCTCCATCAATGTTGGTAGTATCCAAATGCTCGTTGAATGTTGCAGAAGCGATGGGGAGCAGTTCATTAAGCTTTGTATTTGTAGGCGTAATATCGGTGACTAAAGGAGCCTGAATATCTTCTCCACCCGTAATGATTTCCAACACAAAAGAATCTCCGGCAACTGAATCTGCATTCCCATCCAGATTATGTTCATAAATGGATGCATCATGCGCTGTAGAATCAATTTTGAGGGTATATTCCGTTTCGAATTCAAGTTCGTTGGTTATGATATTTAATTGAGAATCAGAAACCCAGTCTAAACGGATACTATCTGAAGGAGTTAGAGAAAGTGCATTTTCTACAGAAGCACGATTCATATTTCTGGAAAATTGAAACACTAAATTCTCTCCCGGATTTACTAATTCAGGTGCCGTTACCTCCAATCCCGCAATTGAAGGTGGAATAGCAGAAACGAGGGCTGCATCATGGAAAGTGAAATCGTCATCTACTACATCGATGGTTGCTGTATCTGAATAAAAACCATCCGCACTTACTATAATTTCCTGACTTCCGTTGGTAATATCCTCGAGATAGAAAAATCCATTTTTTAATTCCTCCGGATCAGATGAATACTGGTTAAACAGAGATTCGAAGGTATCGGTAGTGTAGGTTTGTCCATCAATGGAAATGGTAGCTCCGTTTAAAGCTTCTCCGTTGTCATCATCTTCGATTCTACCGGTAACTATACCAACTACAGGGCGATCGGTAGCACCGAAATAATCGATAATCGTCCAAAAAGCTGCCTGAGCTTCCAATCTTTTGTACTCAGCATTTAGATTTCTTTTTTGCTGAAACGGATTGGTATGAAAACCGCCTTCACTCAAAACGGAAGCCATATTTGTAGTTCTGTTTACAAACAGATAAGGGAAACGGTTTGCGTGATTATCCGGGAATCCCTGATAGAAAGTACGGTCTGCATAGTTTCCAATGGTAGGAATTCTCATGGCATCTGTAAGCTCTACGATAAGCGAGTCACCAAATACCTTTCCTCCATTGGGAGTTTTTTCGACGGTCTCTCCATTTTCTCTCCAGCCACCGTGAAGCATTAACGTATTATTTGTGGATGTAGCTCCGGCATTACTGTGAATGGAATAATAAAAATCTACTCCCAGTGAATTTGCTCTGTCTCTTCTTTGTCCCAGTGAAACCTGATCCTGATCGGTAGTTCGGGCTACATAAGCTGAGTCAATGTCTGTTTGGCTTTGCAGCATTTCCTGAAGTGCTAAACCAATACGAAGTACTTTTTCAGCTTCAGAATAGCCGTATAAACCCTGGTTCTCGGTTTGGCTATGCCCCTGATCTAAATAAATTGTTACTCCGTCCAATCCTAAAATATCAGGAAGCTGTGCCTGAATAGCCGGAGATATTAAAAGCGTTAAAGAGGCTAATAGAAAAAGTGATGATAGTTTTTTCATCGGATTTTGTGCTGATATGAAGTTCATGATGATAATTTTTCTCTCTTTGATTTTATCTCTGAATATTTAGAACGTAAATAGCTCCCTGATCAGGAACGTCAAATGCAATTTTAGATCCATCGGGTGACCAATTTGGATTCTGTGCAATTAAGTCGGTATCTGAAGTAAGATTTATCTGTTCTGAACCATCAACTTTGAAAGCATACAAATCACCTTTAGTAATATTATAGCCATTGTCTTCACTTACCGAAGCAACGATGTATCTGCTATCGGGTGACCAACTTGGTCGGTTAGCTTTTCCAAGATCGATCAAATCAGTTCCGTCCACATTCATCACGTATAAGTTTCCGCCGTACACTTCGAACGCAAGTTTTTGTCCATCGGGTGAAACTTCCAGGTTCAGATATTCAGCATCATCAAAAGGGGAGATGTTTTCCGTAGAATTTGTTGGAACCAGACCTTTAGCAATAGAATTACTTTTCAATACATAAAAAGGTTTTACAGGCTGATTTTTAAACCTTTGAGGAATATCCAGACCTGTTTCAAAGGTCTCTATGTTTTCATTCTGAATAAGAACCACTTTTTCTCCATACCGAGCCCATTGGGGCAGCGCTTCCATAGTTGGTCGAAAATCTGAAAGTTGACTCGCCTCAGAACCATCCGTTTTGAAAATGGTAACTGCATGATTTCTTCTCCGGTTTTGAAATTCATTTACGCGCGCCAAAATTGCCTTAGAATCGTTTGACCAACTAAAACCAAAGCCTGCATCAGCTTCGGTGAGTTGACGTACGTCTGAACCGTTTGAGTTTGCCATCCAGATGCCAACATAACGCTCTCCGGAAAAAGCAATGGTTTCTCCATCCGGAGACCATACCGGATCCTGAAAATATTGACCGTCCTGTTTGATAAGTACTTCCGGATTACCGTTTACACTGATTTGTGCAAAGGCAGAAACAGAAAGCAGTGAAAGAGTCAATGCTGATAAAAAAGTTCGTTTGAACATGATACAAGTTGATTTATAATTCATTCTCTTAAAGTATATCTACGAAATTTATTGTAGTTCCGATGTAATTGGTTAAGCGGTTTCAGTTTCCTTTTTCTTACCGAAGTCTTCATCTATGTTTAGGAAATAAGCTATGACAAAAATTGGAATCGTAGCGATTATCACCCAAACAAAAAAGTTTTGATAGCCTAACCATTCTTGCATATAACCGCTAATAATTCCTGGCAACATTAAACCTAAAGCCATGAAGCCCGTGGCGAATGCATAATGCGATGTTTTATATTCTCCTTTAGCGATATAAATCAGGAACATTAAGAATGCTGCAAATCCGAAGCCATATCCGAATTGCTCAATAGCTACCATCGAGCTGATTAAGAAATAAGAATCAGTTTGTGTATAAGCTAAAATGACATAAGTTACATTTGGAATGTTCATAGCAATCAGCATTGGCCACAGCCAAAACTTTAAACCATGTTTAGAAATCAAAATCCCACCCAGAATTCCTCCAAACACTAAAGCCAAAACACCAATTGTTCCACTTATAGTGCCTAAAGCTTGTAAACTTAAGTTTAACCCACCTTCTTCAATTGGAGCCAAGAAAAATGGAGAACTCATTTTTACTAACTGTCCCTCACCGAACCTATAAAAAAGTATAAATAGAAGGGATATTCCGATATCTTTCTTTTTAAAAAATGTGGCGAACGTTTTGAAAAATTCAGAAAGTTGATCTGATACACTATCATAATGCGTTGAAACATCGGTTTTTGGCTTTGGAAGAATAATGCTGTGATAAAAACTCAACAAAAAGAAAACTCCCGCCAGTATTCCGAAAGTTATCGCCCAGGAGTTTGCAGTTTCAAGCCCTGAATCTATTAAGTAACCTGATAAAGCAATCAATCCACCTTTTCCACTTATAATCGCAATTCTATAAAAAGTAGATCTTATTCCTACAAAAAATGATTGTTCGGATTCATCCAGCTCCAACATGTAAAAACCGTCTGCGGCTATATCGTGAGTTGCAGAAAAAAGAGCAATGAGGTAGAAAATAATTATTGATGCTACAAAATATGACTCTGTGAAAAGTGAAAAAAGGATTCCAGCAAACAAAATACTCATGGTAAATTGTGTAATTACAGTCCACCACCTTTTTGTTTTATAAGTATCAACAATCGGACTCCAAATAGGTTTAATCACCCATGGTAAATAAAACAAGCTTGTATAGAATCCAATATCCGAATTAGAAATGGATAGTGTTGCATACATTGCAACAGAAACCTCAGCCACCATAACGTTCGGTAGTCCCTGAATGTAATACAACGTTGGAATCCACGACCAGGGATTCTTTTTAAATGCGGCAATTGAACTCATAAATCCTCTTTATTTAATAAGGGTAATTTTCTGAACATCTGTCCAGATATAATCTTGTTGTTGTACTTCTATTTTTACAAGATACACTCCGCTGGCATTATTATCAGCATTCCAGATTGCGGAATGATTTCCCGGATTTTTCGCACCGCTGAATAAAGTAGAAATCTTTCTTCCTGTGATATCATAAACTTCAAGGGTTACATTTCCGTTTTGCGGAATTTGATAATTTATATTGGTGGACGGATTGAAAGGATTAGGATAAGCCGGAAGAAGTTTAAATCCGGTGGGAATATGTGAAATTTCATCTTCATTGCTTACATCGCTGTTATCTTCTATTCCAACAAACCGAATGGCATCTGCTACTACATATCGGTCTGTGGCAACTCCACCATTGTTTACAGTAACCTGATCAGTGTCATTTCCATCAAAGCGATATTCGCCCAACTTTACCCACTGCGAATTATCCGTGGTTTGATCTGCGTACACCGTGTCTTTTCCTTCTGAATGCGTAATTATAAAAGGGGCAGATTTGGCACGATTACCGGAAGAAACCCACCATGCATAAAGTTCATACAGCCCTTCATCAGGCAAATTGGGATTAAAATCCACTGATACAGAACCATCACCACCTAAAGCTATTAATGATGGAGTATTTGAATAAAACCCGGAATTTGCAGATTCGCTCCAACCGGAACTTACTTTTGCGCTGTCATCACCCGTATCTATAATTTCTTCGAAATCAACTACCGGTTCTTTTGGGATTGAATCAGCATCCACAACAGCAAGAAAAGTTGCTACGCTTCGCTCAAAAGATCCACCTTGAGGACGGTTAATCAATGAATCACCAATTGCCATCTGGCTTGAGCCTCCTCCGTCCAAATTGATAGCTTCTGTTGCTCCAAGATCAATCATAATTTGAGCAAGTTCCGGCAAGCTAACACCAACGGAAGCACTTTGGCGTCCATCAACAACCATCAGAATAGCTTTTCCATCAGAAGTATAACCAACAGCTGTTCTCGGGTCTGCATCATCACGTCCTACACCTGATCCCCAAAAAATTTCTTCATTATAGGTCACATTTACCGTATCAGCTTTTACAAGAACCGGACCGCCTCCTACGCCCATAAATGCGTCGGAATATTGAGTTCCTTCCGATTGTTGAGGAGACGGAAGCGGATCATCTGAAGAACTTGTGTAAGGCAAGGGAGCATCAAATTGATATAGATTTTCAACTCCACCACCAAAATGATAAATCCAATCTACCGACATGCTTCTATCTTCCTTAATTCCGAACATACTCCGAATCACAGGATAGCTTTTGGAATTTCTTGTAAGAGCTGTGACATTCTGTGCCAGCACTTGTCCCGGATTTACTAAGGTAGAATAGCTGATACCACCGCCAAAATAACCTCCGTTTATGGTTGCGAAGGTGTTTTCCCGAGCTGAAAAATCAGTGATTTTTTCTGTGCCATCATCAGCAAGATAAGGTACAAGAGCAATTTCAGATTCGTTAAGATCTACTTCCAGATACCAGGCTTTAAATTTCGGGCTTTCACGAACGCCTTCGAAAAACTTAACTCCGACAGGAAGATCTACGGTTTCAGTTTTTTCTGTCCAGGTTATAGTTTGGGCAGAGACTGAAAAAAATGAACCTGATAAAAGAAAGAACGAGAGAAATAGAAGCGGTTTTTTCATGCTGTAAGATTGTTTTTACGTAGATACTCCATTGTAAATTTTAAATCAAGATGCATAAAGATCATAAATGGACATAATTTGTAAAATTGTCGAAGTTGAAATTAAAATCATTCTCCAAAAAATCTGATGATAAAGCTAAAAGGAACATTTCTTGATGAAATAACCCACGATATTCCAGCTCAAAACTGGGACAGAGAAGACTGGTCCCGCGATTTTGATGCGATGAAAGCTGTGGGAATTGATACGGTTATTTTAATAAGAGCGGGATATAAACAACATACTGTCTTCGATTCCTCAGTTCTGAATAAAGAAATGAATACTTTTCCGGTGTATGAAGATCTGTTGGATCTTTTTCTGGATGAGGCAGAGCGTTGCGGGATGGACTTTTATTTTGGATTGTATGATTCCGGTAAACATTGGGTGAACAAAGAGTATCAGAAAGAGATAGATATCAACAAAGATTACTGCGATGAAGTGGTTCAGAAATACGGAGATCGTAAAGCTTTCAAGGGCTGGTATGCCAGCCACGAAATTGGTCGGTATGAAAAAGGAGTTTTGGATGTGTATGAAGAGCTTTCTATCCATCTGAAGAAACTTAAAGATCAGCCCATTTTAATTTCACCGTATGTACACGGAAAGAAGCAGTTTGCGGTGGATGCAATTTCTTTCGATCAGCATACCAAGGAGTGGAGAAAAATTTTCGATCACATATCCGGCTTGATCGATATTGTGGCATTTCAGGATGGTCAGGTTGGCTTCGATGAGCTGAAAGATTATTTACAAGTTCATAAAGGTTTGGCAGATGAGTTTGGACTGGAATGTTGGAGCAATGTAGAGTCCTTTGATCGTGATATGCCAATTCGGTTTCCGCCGTTGCCGTTCAAAAGTTTAAGGCATAAAATGGAATTAGCTGAACAAGCAGGAGTTGAGAATTTGATTACGTTTGAATTTTCACATTTTATGAGCCCGAATTCTATGTACAAATCAGCTCATGGCATGTATAAAAAATACAGAAACTGGTTGCTTAATCAGGGATTTGAACTTCCGGAGTATGAAGGATGAGCGTGAATAAAGAAAAGATTAGATACTACCGTCAACAATTCGAGGAAGAATTGTTCAACTCTGTAATTCCATTCTGGGAAAATCATTCTCCTGATTGGGAAAACGGTGGTTTTTATAATTGTCTTGATGAAGACGGATCCGTTTATGATACTCGCAAACATGTATGGCTTCAGGGAAGACAAACGTGGTTATTCAGTAAGCTTTATAACTCCGTTGAGAAAAAGGAAAATTGGATAAAGATTGCAGAGAGCGGTGCACAGTTTCTTCGAAGTAAAGCCAAAAGAGAAGACAAACGTGTTTACTTTTCTGTTGATGAGCAAGGAAAAGGTTTGTGGATGCAACGTAAGATTTTCTCGGAATGCTTTTACATCATGGCAATGGCGGAGTACAGCCGAGCCTCCGGAGAAGAACAATGGATGAACGAGACTCTGGAATTATTTGAAAAGGTTTGGGAGTGGTCTTCCGACCTTACTAAAGTCGGTCAGCCGGTTTTTGATGGGCAAATTCCAGCTCAAGGATTAGCAATTCCTATGATTTTGCTTAATCTTATCGAAGAAGTAGCAGCTGATGACTGGAAGAAATTTGAATCTGAAATCCGGGAATGTATTCGCAGAATGTTACTGCATGTTCATGAAGACAGGAAGTTAGTTTTCGAAACTGTTGCTCCTGATGGATCTTTTATTAACAATATTGATGGGCGGTTACTGAATCCGGGTCATGCTATTGAAGCCGGATGGTTTCTGCAGCACTGGGCAAAAAAACTGGATGATGAAGATCTTTCAAAAACCGCTGTAAATATGGTTCGCTGGTCATATAAAAAAGGTTGGGATAAAGAATTCGGAGGTATTTTTTACTTTTTGGACTCAGAAGGATTTTCACCAACTCAGCTGGAATGGGATATGAAATTGTGGTGGCCGCATACGGAAGCCATGTATGCTCACTTGCTCAACTATTCAGTTACCGGTGAAGAAAATGATTTCAAATTATTTAAAGAAGTAACCAAATACAGTTTCGATCACTTTTCAGATTCCAAACATGGTGAATGGTTTGGGTATCTGAATCGCAGGGGAGAGATAACACATCGCTTTAAAGGTGGTCCATACAAAGGATGTTTTCATGTTCCACGCGGACTTCTGCTTTGCTGGAATCTGCTAAGACATCTTGAATCAGAAGTAGAAGGGTAGAAGCCTTTTTAGAAGCTCTTCGTTGTATTTAACATCCTCAGAAGAATAGCCCGTATTTTTAAGTATTGACTCTCTGGCAATTATTCTTTTTTCCCGGTTCATCAAAGATTTAAATTTATCTCCTGATTCCTCAAAAGAATAATAATTGTGTGATTCTGATAAGACTCGAACGAAACCCCAGGATTGGTCTATTTCATAAGGTCCCCAAAGTAAAAGCTTTCCAAATTGATCAGATTGAAGATTTATAAGAAAAGCAGGATGGTCTGAATTTGAATCAGACCACACAGTGTCTTCGGATACTGAAAAAGAGTTAGTAAACTCATCAAGAACTTCAGACCAATCTTGAACCGTTTTGTACTGATCTAAAGCGGATCGAGCTAAATCTTCAGATTTAAAAGAATAAATTTCTATTACTCGCTGGCTATTTTTTATAAAGTTATTTTTTCTTTTTTCATACCAAAACCTTGCAAATTGATCAGTATTTAAAGTATCCGAAACTGCTGAAACAAATACATTATTTAAAGCTGAAGTTTTTGAAATATCTATTTCTTTCTGTACCTGAGGGTGTTGTTCAAAATCTTCTTCTAAAGCTTTATCGGCAAAAAGTTTATCCTTCAAAACGGTTTCCAATGCCGGACGTAGATTTGGTTGAAGTTGCCAATAAGGAATGTTCGGCAAACGCTTCATGAAATCACCAATAGAAAATGGCTCTCCATTTAAAACTGCAAGCGTAAGATCAGAAGGGAGTTCTGTACCGTTAAATACATTGGACTCCCGAATGAGTACCTGCTGGATTTCTTTTTTGTTATTGGGCAATTTGGGTGATAAGTAATCCCATAGTAAAGCAGCATTTTTAGGATACATAGCGAGCTCGGTATTCCTGAGAACAGAATCTATATATTGTACGCTTGCTTCTTCAAAACGTCTTCTCTCAATGGTTTGTGCAATTGCCTCTTTAGCATTTTGATAGGTGGTATTGTCAGCAAAGGAGGTTTCTTTACGGTTTGCTACTCTGAAAATATGCCATCCTGCTAATGATTGAACGGGCTCGGAAATTTGACCGGTTTGCAAACTAAACGCTGTTTTTTCGGGATCTAAATCCATTTCATTCCACTGCACCCAGCCCATGTTGTAAGTTTCAGGAGTTTCACCTGCTTCAACCATAGATTGTTTTGCCAGTTCTTCGAACTTATTCTGATTTTCCGAAAGCAATCGCTCATAATTTTGAATCTGTTCTTTACCCGAAGCATAAATCTGCTGTAGTAAAACCTGAGTATTAGATCTTTCGAATGCCTCCCTGATTTCATTTTCAGAAGGAGATTTAACCTTAGGATTAATTCTACTTCGGATATAATATTTTGCTAAAGCAACTTCTTTGGATCTGAAAATTTCATTTTGAACGGAATTAAGGGTGTCAAACCCAAAAGTTGAAGCTCTTTGAGCAATGATTCTTCTTTCCAATAATTGACGGGAAAATTCTTCTCTGTTCTCAGGAGAATCATATACTGAAGCAGTACTTACGTAGCGCACATATTGTGATTTGAAGACCAATGAATCTACTTCAATAGAATTCCATTTTGCTACATAATTAGGTAATACACTTTTTTCTTTTGAACAGGATATTATTCCTATAAAAAAAAATAAAAGTAAAACAGAGTACCTATTGACCATAAGTTAACTACGTAACCGGAAGGTAAGTATTTGATGCGGTTCGGCTGAAAATTTCAAGATGTTGTCATCTAACATTGTCTCTGTAGATTTATCCCATTCCTCAAGAAAATTACAAGTACAATATTTTTTTGCGTCGAAACCAAGTTCCATTGTAGAATCAAGGGACTTGGAGCTAATATTATAAATACGGATAATTTTATCGTCACTATCTTCGCAAATTTTGAAAGCTGATAGTTTTATTCTGTGATCTTTCACTGATAAAAAACTTTTTCGACCAGCGAGATTTCCGTTTTTAGGTGCATCAATTATTACCGGCAGTTCCTTTGAGTAAGGTGATATAGAGAACGCAGATGCCAAAGATGTTATTTCAAAAATTTCATTCCCGGATACTCCCCAGGCCAAATCGAAAGTCATTGCACGAAGACACTGAGCTCCGGGAGTTGCTATTTTTGGGCCTGCGTGAGGTCGTCTGATTTTTCCATTAGATACTGATAAAAATCCTACAGCACGATGAAGTGTGATTGCGAAATAATCAGCATCGTCTTTTTCAATTAATTCATATTCGTGAAGACCACGATTGGCTACCCAGGTCTTAAAAGTATCACCTTCAGCTAAACAAAAATCACCCTGAAAGTGGGTAGTATAATTAAGTTCACCGGGATAAGGCTCATAAATTTCTTTTGAAGTTTCAGGTAATAACTCCTTTGTTCTTTGATGTGTCTTTAATGCAAAATGTCCATCAGCAGTAGTTTTATCTGTTTTGAACCCAACAGGAAGTAGAATGCGAAGCCTTCCGTTTTTAGCTTTATTTTCATATTCAATGCTTAAACTAACTTGCTCTTGCCCGGAGAAGTCTAAGTGTACTTCAATATCAATTTCCACATTATTCGATGAATTTAAGGCTTCGGGAACCTGAAGTGAGAATGTTGCGATTATCGAATCTTTGTGATTTCCGGGCTTTAATTCTTTAAATGTGGAGTATATCTCAGTTGAAGCTTTGCTATAAGAATAAGTGTCTCCATCGTCCAGGGTATATTCAAACTGAATAAAATTTTTAAAACTTACAGCTGATTTTTTTTCCAAAAGATTCAGGGCACCCTTTTCATGTGATAAAATGAAATAATCATTTTCAAAGCGTGATAAATCTACACTGCAAAATTCGTCTTGAAACGGAGTTTTTGTCTCTTCAATGAGAATTGTTTGATATCCTAAAGAGGGTAGAGGAGTTTTAATTCTGATATCATACCTGCGCCCCCATGTAAATTGAACAAATTCAGCTTTTAGAAAAGGAGCTTCCGTGGCTGTTATTTCAAGTTCTAATTCATTTCCGTCCGAATCATAAGCTGTTAAATCATAAGCCGGGAGCAATTCATCTTCTTCCCTTTCAAGATTGGAGAATACAACGGATGTTGAAATCCAGGTAGTTTGTGGAAAGGGATGAGGATTATATGCAAAGACTTTCAGATATCTGTTTTCGGAATCGAGTTTAAAATTATGCCGAAATCCTATTTTTGTAAATTCTTCCAAAGTATCCAGAAAGATATTTTCTCCATGCTCTTTAACATGCCTGAAATAAATTTCATTATCATCATGCACTCCATCTGCGCTGCAACCACAAATATCATCATGGGGATGATTTTTAAGAAGAGTTTTCCAGGCGTGAGATAGAATAGCTTTATTGATATCAGAACCTGTTAACTCATTTTTCATAATAGATGCAGGCTCAGCTACTTTTTCCAACATATATTGGGCAAGATGGTTTTGCTGCTTCAAATAAGTGCGGGTAGAGTAAACGCTTAAAAGAATAGGATGATCTTCATTTCCCAGCAGATCTCCTGAATATTGGATATTGGTTCCCTTTTTTCGTGCCTGATTCATAAAATCTGAAAAAGATCCATGAGTTATCGATATATCAGTTCCATTTGTACTAAGATGATGGATAATTTCCGGAACCTCTGGTTGCTCAGGCATATGATCAATCCCATTGTTGAGCAGTATTAATTCATTGGGATAGAAATCAGAGAGATTCGAAACTGTATTTTTAACTCTTTTCTTCGCTTCATTTATATCGGGTTTTACTAACTCATAACGGCCAATTTCTTTTTCATAACCTAAATTAGTGGAGTTCAAATAGCCGTCTTTAGTATTGTATGCGAGCACGGAAGACCCGTCGGGTGCAACCCAGTTAAATAAAAGTGATTTTTTCTTATCTACTTCAGGAGGCATTCCTCTCATAAAAATGAAAGAGTCGATATCAAAGCCATTTAAGATCTGGGGTAATTGACTGAAATGACCAAATGGATCTGGTACATAACCGACATCCAGCTTTCCTCCAAATTCAGATGCCATTTGATGTCCGATTTGTAGATTGCGTATTACCGATTCTCCGCTAACTAAAAACAAATCAGGAAGGATATACCAAGGTCCGATTATCAATCTCTGATCGGAAATAAGCTCTTTCAAAGCTTTTTCATTTTCCGGTCTGATCTCCAGATAATCTTCAATAAGTACAGTTTGGCCATCTAATACAAAACACTTGAATTCAGGATCATTGTTTAGCATTACAATAATCCGGTCAATCATCCGGACTAATTTATAACGGTATTGTTCAAATGTGAGATACCATGCTCTGTCCCAATGAGTATGTGATACCAGAATTGCTTGCGTAATAGATTTTTCTTTCATCGGCACAAAGTATCAAAAAAAATATATAAAAGGAACATAAAGTACATAATTCATAAATCGAATTGAATTTGAATCATTTTCCTATTCTCAATATTAAAGTGAAGCAAAACGTAAATAATAGCAAATAAATTTAAAAGCGCTTTTTTTGAGCATATAGGCACTAATTTGAAATTAAATTTTTAATAAATGCCTGATTGACAAAATGATTGTTCTTAGATATTATATAAAAGCACATTAAACATAATATGCATGAATCAATACACAATTTTCAAATTGTGTACTTTTTCTCAGAATATTTAATCGAATTGTTATGATCAAAAAGTTACAACTAATCACACTTCTTTTAGTAATCGGAAGTTCTTACATATTAGCTCAGGCTCCCGCTGTAGACAATTTATACCGCATAGCATACAAAGGTGATGCAGTTACAGTCGATGCAGATCTTTCAGACTGGGAGGATGCTCAATGGTTTTTTACAAGTGTTGATCACCCTGCATTTAAAATAACTGACCCAACTAATAATACTGTTAATCTACCGGTTGACCCTTCAGATGCGAGTGCTTGGTTTGCTGTTAAAATGGATGACGACAACATATACTTTGCAGTAAACGTGAGGGATGAAAATAATCCTTTGATTTCAGAAGCTGCTGATGTTGCTGACTTAATTAATTTCGATCATTTAAGTGTTTATTTAGGCCTTTATGATATTGGCGGAAGCGCTTACCGAACTCCTCATCAGGAAGAGTTAAATAGTGAAACCGGTTTTAGCCTTACTGATCCTGACAACAGTAATACAATATTTACAGAAAGTACTTATCGAATTGATGCACAATATGATAATACTAATACCACATTAGGTCCTGATTATCAGATTGGAGTTCGCGCAATTGATTACGGTGCAAGTGATGATCCTGTGGCATACAATTATGGCTATGTTAACACGGAAATACCGAATACAGAAGTAGCTGTTGAACTATGGTCGAGTGGTAAGGGATATTCTTTAGAATGGAAAGTTCCATTTGCATCTCTTGCAGGCAAAATTGCAGATCAGTCTGGTGAATTTGCTAATTTTGAATGGCCGCTTTTCACTCCTCAGGATGGTAAAATTATCTCATTCGACGCTGACATTGGAGATGCAGATGCTGTATCGAATGGCGAAGCAGACACTCAGTTACTCACTCTCGGAGCAAGCAACGGTTTAGCCAGGTTATCGAGCCGATTTAACCTGCGCGGTAAAATCGTGGATATGTCTACAAATCCGAATAATACACCAAGAAGAACATACAGCATCGATTATAAAGAAGATCAGGATGTAACAATAGATGCCGATTTAAGCGACTGGTTAGATTCACCTTTTATGGGCTTTAGTCAGGATATACCGGGATGGTCAGTGATTCAGGGAACTCCGGATTCACCGTCAGATTTCAGTGGGTATCTTGCTATAAAGATGGATACTGCAAATGCATATTTTGCGGTTCGGGTTCGGGACGAAGGCACCCCAATGATTGAAACTTTGGATACACCAAATCTGGCCTTCAATTACGATCATTTGAGTATTTACTTAGGAGCTTATGATATAGCTGATGTTCCTTCCAATCCGCACGTAGAAGGTCCGGGACAATTCGAGATGTATAATTTCAAAAATGTCGGAACGGATTCCGCATTCACTGATACTATTGAAGCTACACGTACTTATAGAATTGATGATGAGTTTGATAATATTTCCTCAACCCGCGGTGCCGATTATCAGTTAACTTTAAGAGCATTACCTTACGGTACGGAACCAGTTGATCCTGAAGATTATAATGGTGCATATGTAGATACTGTAATTTGGAAAGGAAACACAGCTGCTGCTGTCCGAACTCCCGATGAAACTGGTTACATAATGGAGTGGAAGCTTCCATTGAAAAGCATTGCCGGAAATATTCCCAATAGGAGAACAAGATCACAGTTTTTTGGATTGGAATGGCCACTTTTTATCCCTGAGGATGGAAAAGTAATTTCCTTTGATGCTGACATTACAGATAAAGATGAAGGTGAAGGTCCAAGAACTGCGAATCGGTTTTTAAGACTTGGTGATCAGCCAGCATTATGGAGAGATTCGAAAAGTTGGTCTATGAGGGGAGAGATAACTCTTACAAATGAAAAAGTTCCTGTTTCGAATGAAGAAATTGCAGATTCCGACTTGCCCTCGGTACCACTATTAAAGCAGAACTATCCTAATCCGTTTAATCCTTCAACAAATATCGAGTTTGTATTGCCAAAGGCAAGCAATGTAACGTTGAAAGTGTACAATATTCTTGGTCAGGAAGTAGCCACCTTATTTGATGGGAAAAAGTCTGCGGGATCTCACACTATTCTGTTTAATGCAGATGCTGGTTTCGCAAGTGGGATTTACTTGTATCGATTACAGACACAAAATCAGGTTATAACCAAGAAGCTTACACTTATTAAGTAATTTATCATTTCATACTGGATGTCCTACGGGACATCCTTTAAAATAAATGAACAAACTCCTTTCTTACATAACTTTAATCCTTTTGTGTATAATGCTGACTCCTGAGCATTTAATCGCACAAACTACAGGAAAAATTGCCGGTAAAGTGGTGGATACAGAGGGCGAGCCCTTACCGGGAGTGAACGTAGTAATTGAAGGTGAATTAAAAGGCTCTGCGACTGATGCCGATGGAAATTATTTCATTCTGAATGTAAGATCCGGTACGTATACACTCTCTGCTTCGATGATTGGTTTCAAAAAGGTAAGTGTAACTGATGTTCGTGTTTCGGTAGATCGTACTACAACCGTAAACTTCGAATTGGAAGAACAGACCTTCGAAGGTGAAGAAATAGTCGTGGTAGCTCAAAAAAAGTTGATTACCAAAGATCAGACTTCTGCATCTGCGAAGGTTAGTGGAGACGAGATTTTAAACTTACCTGTAGAGAATTTTACGGAGACGGTCTCAGTTCAGGCCGGTGTAAGTAAAGGGCAAGGTGGAGCGCTTCATATAAGAGGTGGACGTACCAGTGAAATAAAATATTATGTAGATGGAGTTGCGGTTTCAAATCCTTTCAGTAACTCATTAGCAACCCCTGTGGAAAATACAGCTGTTCAGGAAGTTGAAGTTATAAGCGGAACTTATAACGCAGAATATGGTCAGGCAAATAGTGGAATTATCAATATTGTGACTCGTGATGGAGGGGAAGATTTTGAAGGTACATTTATTGGAAGTGTTGGTTCTTATGCAGCTAATGGTGATAAAAACTTCTTTGCATTAGATGAAGCTTCTTACTTTGGTGAGCAATCTTATGAAGGATCACTATCCGGTCCGATTTTAAAGGATAAACTTAGTTTCTTTTCTACCATTAAATACACCGATTTTGACGGTTGGTTATTCGGAAGAAATGTATTTCAACCCAGCGATTCTTCTGATTTTTCATCTAATGAAGCAAGTAATTGGATTATTGAATCTACCGGGGATTCTTCTTTTGTACCAATGAATACAAGAGAGGGGTTCACCACTATGGGGAAATTAACATATCGACTTACCGGAGATTTTAAAGTTTCTTACTCATTCACCCGATCAAACTCGAAATCTAAATTTTATTCTCATCGCTACAGGTTAAACCCTGAGTTTTTGCCAACGCAAAGAAACACATCTTACAATCATTTATTAGCAATAAATCATGTATTGGACAGCCGTACTTTTTACAATCTGAGGCTCTCTACCTATATAACTGACTTTACTCAATACAAATATGAAGACCCATTTGATGAGGGATACAAATTTATAGATGGAAGAAATAATCAACCCGCCAACATTTTTAATACAGGTGGAGTCGATAATTATTATCTGGAAAGATTTAGCCAAACCTATGCAGCTCGTTTTGATATTAGTCGACAATTCGGGAATGCACATCTTGTTAAAACCGGTATCGAGTATAGATATAATGATCTTTCATTCGAAGAATTTTTTATTCAAGCACGAAGGGTAGATGATCTGGAAAGGTCAATTCCGCCATTGAGCTCAAGGCTGCATAATAAATATGACAGAAATCCGGTGGAAGCCGCATTTTTTATTCAGGATAAAATTGAATATCAGGATTTGATTATAAATGTTGGCGTTCGGTTCGATTATTTTGATCCTAATGCCAGAATACCAACAGATTTGAGAGATCCCGGTAATTCACAAGGCGATCCTGTCTCTGAAGCATACACTGATGCAGAAGTGAAATGGCAAGTGAGTCCCCGAATAGGGTTTGCTTTCCCAATTTCTGAAAATGGCGTAGTACACGCATCGTATGGACAATTCTTTCAGATTCCTGAATATTCCAGATTGTATGAAAACCCTGAATTCGAAGTGCAGTCGAGTAATTTTACTCAGTTTTTAGGGAATGCAAATCTGGATGCTCAACGATCTACAACCTATGAAATAGGGTTACAACAACAAGTTAGCGATTATGTTGGTTTTGATCTGACTGCCTATTATCGAGATATCAGAGAATTAACCGGAACAAGATTATATGAAGCCAGACTTGGAAGTGATACATGGGGAAGATATGAAAACACAGATTTTGGGCGCGTAAGAGGAATAACTTTGTCAACAGATATCAGAACTAATATCGGTTTGATTGGTTCTGTTAATTACACTTTCCAGTCTGTTAAAGGAAATGCCAGCGATCCTAAAGAAGTATTTTTTAGTGCTCAGAGTAACCCGGATATTGCGAGTACTCTAAGACCATTAGATTGGGATCAGCGACATAATATTTCCGGAAGCCTAACCTATATCAAGGATAAACTCACCATCGGAACTATAGGTTCATTTCATACGGGATATCCTTTTACGCCAAACACTGAATTCGGAAATAATATTAGTGTTTTGAGGAATCAAGCCCGATACAACAGCGAGTTTGAATTGGATATGCGAGCAGGTTACAAAGTCAATATCAGCGGAGTTGAGGGGCAAGTTTTCTTAACTATCCAAAACCTCTTGAATTATTACAGAACGGATCGTGAGCCCATAATTCTTCCTTCAGAGATTGAAGCTCACAATGAGAATGGTAACAACAGAATTAACTCTTTGGTTGAATTCAGAAGAAATCCATTGGCACAGCCCGCTCCAAGATTAATTAAAGCAGGTTTACAGTTTAGTTTTTAAATGATTATTGAGTCAAAAAAAATATCACAAATATATCTTAAAGCAGTTCTGCTGGCTGTTTTTTTGTTGCTTCCCATTCTTAGCTCCAATGTAATTGCTCAGACAAATAGTTCTGACGTATACATAGATCCTAATAAAGGAAGTCAAAATTCAAGAGTTGATTTCAATGTTACCGGAAATCAGGTTGAATCTATCATAACTAATTGGGGCTCGGTTGGAAATGGCAACGGCAGCATTAATCAGGCGGGAGTTTGGCCTAAAGGAACAGGTCATGGTCATTTGCATGAAATGACAGGAATGATTTTAACCCGAACAAGAGACATCAACGGAGACACAGTAACCGTAATCTCTGATGGTTATGGCGCAAGTAGTGATGCTTCAGATGTTGATCCGGTGACTAATATCAGATGGAAATTCCAACCTATTCCGGGTTATCTGAATGAAAACACTGATGAACCGGAAATTGCAAATTCCCGAAATCCTAACAGCTGGCCTGCTACATGGCCGGATCAAAATTCTGATTATGACGGAAGATGGAATGGATATTTCGGACTAAATCAGTTCAATGCTGATCAGGAAGTTTTTTATGTAATGGATGACCTGTCCAATACGGAATATGAATATTATCCAATTGACGGGAATCAGGAAGATGGTGGATTAGGTCTTCAAATCAGAGTTCGGCTTTTCCAGTGGTCGCAGGCGCTGGCAAAAGACATTCTGTTTATGCAATACGAAGTGTCAAATATTGGAGATCAAACGTATACCACTGATCTGGACGATAAACCTATAATATTCGGTGGTTATACCGATGTAAATCCAGCCGGAGCAGGTACTTCTGATGACGCAGCAGGTTTTGATAATGATGAAGATATTGTATTCGGATTTTCAAGCACCGGACAGGGAAGCTGGCAACAATTCAGAGATATTCCGCCTGGATACATAGGCTGGAAGTTTTTAGAGAGCCCGGGATTAGATTTTGACCTCACTGACAATGATAATGATGGCTTAGTTGATGAAACAAGGGATAATGATGCAGGAGTTTTTGCTATGGCTCCTTGTGGTAATTATGGTCCGGCTATTGAACATTGGAGTGGTGACGAGGATTGTGACTGGAACGAGCTTATTGATGATGTTGGAAGCGATGGAATTGGTCCGGATCAGGAAGGATATCCCGGTCCTGACTCAGACGGTTCGGAAGGAAACGGTATGCCCGATCAAGGAGAGCCAAACTTTGGTCGGTTGGATAATGATGAGTCAGATCAAATAGGACTTACTTCATTTTATGCTCCATTATTTGGAGCAGTTAATATTCACGATGAAGAAACCGTATGGCCTAACGTACAACCCGGATTTTTTGATGTACCAAGTCAGGGTGTGAATCAAATTTGGATATTTGGTTCAGGAGCATTTCAGCTGGCGCCAAATACCAGCCAGCGGTTTTCGACAAGTTTTGTGTTCGGAGCCAATGAGGCTGCCATGTTTCGCTCAGCGGCAGTAGCACAACGTATCTACGATTCGGATTATAGATTTGCAGTTCCTCCTAAGCAACCAAAAGTCCGGGCCATCCCGGGAGATGGAAAAGTAACTTTGGTTTGGGATGAATTGGCTGAGGTTTCCAGAGACCCTGTTTATGGAGAAGATTTTGAAGGTTATAGAATTATAAAATCAACAGATCCTCAATTTAATGATGCTGAAGATGTTACAGATTCATTTGGAAATGGTGTTTACAAACGTTCCATTGCTCAGTACGACAAGATAAACGGACTTACAGGCTATCATGAACTGCAATTTGGGGAGGAAATCGGAATTCCTAATGGCGTTCATTATTACATGGGTGAGGATACCGGGCTTCAGCATACCTTTACTGATACAGATGTGATCAACGGAGTAACTTATTATTATGCAGTGGTTTCTTACGATGCAGGATATGACAACACCTATTTTGATCGTGAAATTTCGGATTTAGAAAACTTGTTCCCGATATCTCCTTCAGAATCTCCGGCAAGTATCACTGAAACTCGTGGGGAGATTACAAATCTTGATCCAAATACGGTAATAGCAACTCCAAATCCACCGGCAAGTGATTTAGTTCTTGGATCTCTTGATACAGATGATTTCAACAGGTTATCTAAACAATCAGGACAGGCAACAGGTGAGGTAAAAGCTTCTATTGTAGATGAAGATTTACTACTGGACGATCGCTTTACTGTCTTATTTAATCAGGAGCCTGTTGTGTATGATGGTAACGACACTTCTGCTGTAGAATATGAAACAACTTCGTTTGTGATTTTAAATCAAAATGGACAGAGGGTAGACAGCAGTGCAGTGCCATCTGATTTGGATGGAAATTTTGTAAGAAACTGGAATTATGAGCTGTTGGATTTAGGACTGATTCTTGAATTCAACAATCAGGTACCTTCAGAATCTAATACTCAGCAAAATTCAGGGTTTACGGGTAGTAGTGAAACTAATTTGAGGACGCAGGTTCTTCTACCTTCGCCAACTTTCTCAACTCCAAATCCTCCCGTTTGGCCAATACAAGTAGTAATTGAAGTTGGAGATGCAGGTCAGGTTTTGGATTCTGCTTTTACCTCAAGAACAGGAAATATTTCTTTTCCTGTAAACTTCAGACTGTATGAAAAGAATACAGGATATAATATAGATTTTGTGTTTGAAGAACCTGATTCTACTGAGAACGGGAGAATAGATCAGGACGAACTTATCCAATTATTGTTTAAAGCTGATCCATCCGATAATCAGTTTACAACAGCCTGGAATATCCAATTTGAAAAACCGGTTGATACTCAGGGCAATGATTTGCCGGATAGTGAAATTATCCCACCTGTTACCGGTGATGTATTTGAATTGAATGCTCAAATCCCATTCGGATCAAATGATTCATACGAATTAAATTCGACGGCGAGTTTCAGAGATTCAACGGTCAATAATTCTGTATTAGATGAAATTATAGTAGTCCCGAATCCTTATGTAGCAGCTACAATTGCAGAAAAGAAGCCGTTTCTCGCCTCAGGAAGAGGTGAGCAAAAAATTGAGTTCAAAAATGTTCCGCTGCAAGCAAGATTAAGAATTTATTCCAGTAGTGGTGTTTTTATCAGAGAGCTTCAATCCGAAGATGGGGTTGTAAATTGGGATTTGAAAACCAAAGAGGGGCTGGACGTAGCGTACGGACTGTATTTTTATCATGTGAACGCACCTGGAATTGGTGAAAAAACCGGAAAATTTGCGATCATAAAATGATAAACAGTAAAAAAATAGCATCTCTTATTGTTGCGATATTTGCAACAGCCACCGTTTATGCTCAGGTTGGTACTACAACTTCATCATTTTTGGAGATTCCTGTTGGTGCCCGGAGTATTAGTTTCGGTGAAGCCTATGTATCGGTAGCAAATGATGTAACTGCGCTTTACTGGAACCCTGCCGGAATAACTAATCTGAATTCAAATCAAGCTACTTTCCAAAATACCGAGTGGTTTGTGGATACCAAGCTATATTATGCTGCTTCAGTTTTTAAGTTTAAAGATATTTATCTGGGTGCAAGCATATACATGTTCGACGGTGGAGAAATGGATGTGCGAACCTACAACTTTCAGGAAGGAACAGGTGAACAATTTACAGTTCAGGATATCAGCATAGGACTTACTTATGCTCAAAAGCTTACTGAAAATTTTGGCGTAGGTGGAAACCTGAAGTTTGTTCAAAATCAGATTTGGAGAATGAAATCGAGTACGGTAGCGCTTGATTTAGGATTTCAATATCAAACTCCTTTAGAGAAAGTAGAATTAGGCTTCAGCATTAGTAACTTTGGAGGCGATATGCGTTTGGATGGCGATAATACGTATGTGCCTATCGATTTGGATCCCAATCAGTCTGGTAACAACGACGGTGTGCCGGGTAATTTGAGAACAGAAGCGTGGGATCTTCCTTTAATTTTTCGAATTGGATTTAATGTGGATGTAATTAAAAATCTGGATCACTCTTTGATTTTAGCTACCGATGCAGTTTATCCCAATAACAATAACAATTACATAAATACAGGCGGAGAGTACAGCTTCAGAAATACATTATTTATCCGTGGTGGGTACAGCAATATTTTTATGGATGATAATTATGGACTGGGCAATTTAAGATTGGGAATAGGGATAAGTCCTTTTGATGATTTGAATGTGGATTACGCATTTAGCGATAGAGGAGAATTAGGATATATAAATACAATAGGGGTTTTACTAAAGTTTTAGAATTATGGTAGATAAAACAGATACCGATAAGCATTTGTATGAAATTGTAGCTGATGATCTTAAAGACAAGATTTCTGAGAGCTATTTTGGTGAAGAAGGTAAAATTCCGAATTATCTGAATCTCACAGAAATGTACGATGTAAGCATGTCTACCATTAAAAAAGCGATGAAAAAGCTTAATGATGAAAACGTATTAGTAAGCAGAGTAGGAAAAGGTACATTCGCAAATAAGAAATTCCTGGAAGGGGATTTTGTAAGAACATCCCAAATAACAAATAAAATCGGTCTCTTAGTGCGAGATTTGGAAGGTCCTTAC
The DNA here is from genome assembly GCA_965267565.1 of Balneola sp. Lineage (GTDB taxonomy): Bacteria > Bacteroidota > Rhodothermia > Balneolales > Balneolaceae > Balneola. The sequence goes on along the minus strand of OZ254085.1, from coordinate 411,797 downwards.
TTCTCAGGAATTTATCAGGGATTAGCCGATCAAACGGATCAACGTGGTAAGAAATTAATGATAACAGTGTCGAGGGATTTTCATCAACAGGAAGATTCGTTATTGAGAATGATGCTATCTCATGAAGTGGATGGCTTGGTTGTTACTACAAGAAGAAAGTCCATTTACGGTATCCGGATATTTGAAGAGCTCAGAAAGAATAAAATACCAACAGTAATTCTTCATGATGTATACGATTCTCACTTACCTACAGTTGATGTTGATAATTTCCGGGGAGGCAGCATTGCCGCAGAACATCTTCTAAAGAGATCAAAGAAAAACTTATGCGTATTAGTAGGAGAACATGGCTACCGTACAGATGATTTGAGGCTCGAGGGTTTTTTGGAAACGCTCAGATCTCATGGGGAAAATACGGAAGATAGATGTCATGTATTCAGGTATTCTTTTGGAACAGAAAGCACCGCTTTCAATGAGGGCTATAAATTAGGTTACGCACTTAATTTTAAGAACTTAAATACTGATGGAATTTTCGTTTTTAATGACCTGATTGCAATGGGACTTCAAAAAGCATTGCTTGAACAAAGTTATAATATACCCGATGATATTGCGCTAATCGGCTTTGATAATATCGACAGATGTTCTGAAGCAAGAATCCCGTTGACAACCATTGAAGTTCCCAGATATGAAATTGGTAAAGCAGCTTTCAGAATATTAGATGATCAATTAACTCGAAAAGGTATTAAAGAACCTGAAAGAGTTCTGTTGGAGCCAAAATTGATTGAAAGGGATTCTGCTTAATGATTTCAGACAAGATGCATATCTCAATTTTAATCTTTGTGATTTTTTCTATGGCTTGTAGCTCTGAAAATCAAGATCAGCCTAGTCGGGGAGTTTGGCTTACAAATATCGATAGTGAAATAATGTTTAGCGATACAGCTACAGCCGAAGCTTTGAAGAAATTAGATGAAGCCGGATTTAACACAATCTATCCGGTGGTTTGGAATGATGGTTTCACCTTGCACCCAAGTGAAATTATGGCGCAGACTTTTGGTGAAGAATACAGGCAGGACACTGTTTTTTCGAAACAGGGAAGAGACCCACTTGCTGTAATTATTAAGGAGGCAGAAAAATATGGTATGACTGTTATACCTTGGTTCGAATTTGGATTTTCAAGCTCTTATAACCAGAACGGAGGGCACATTTTAGCTGCAAAACCGGAGTGGACTGCGAAAGACTCTGCCGGAAATTTACTTCGGAAAAACAATTTTGAATGGATGAATGGTATTCATCCTGAAGTACAAAATTTTATTACGAATCTGGTTACCGAAGTTATCGAGAATTATGATATTGATGGAATACAAGGAGATGACCGTTTGCCGGCTATGCCATCAGAGGGAGGCTACAGTGAATTCACAAAAGCACTTTATCTGCAAGAAACCGGTAAAGAAGTACCTTCATCTCCATATGAAACAGATTTTCTGAACTGGAAGGCAGATAAACTTACGGAGTATGGGAAAAACCTGTATGACACTGTAAAGTCATACGATCAGGAATTAATCGTTTCTTTCTCACCGAGTATTTACCCATGGTCGAAAGAACAATATCTGCAAGATTGGCCGGCTTGGATTGAAGCAGGAGCGGTTGACCAATTGATTCCTCAGGCATACAGATGGGAAATCGATCGCTACAAATCTACCATAACTGAAATGATGAAGAATTATAACTCATCTCAAGGTTCTGAAAAAGTGAACATAGCTCCCGGAATCATTATCAAAGCAGGAGATAGGTACAATGGTTTTGAATATGTGAAAGAAGCAGTTGAACACAATAGAACATCAGGCTTACAAGGGGAAGTTTATTTCTTTTATGAAGGATTATTCGAACAAAACGAATTTTTAGCTGATTCACTTTACAACCATTTTTATAAAGACTGACATGAAATTTTCAAATACAGCAAACCATACAAAGAATTTTAAATTAGCGGGGCTAATACTTGTCAGCATTTTGTTTTTTGTGACTGAAATAAAGGCTCAAAATGAATACGTAGAAGAGCTTCGCGGCGTGTGGATAACCAACGTGGACAGCGATGTATTAAACAGTAAAGAAAAAATTGCTGATGCAATGGATTATCTGGCCGAAAGAGGTTTTAATGTGATTTATCCGGTTGTATGGAATAAAGGATATACACTTTTTCCAAGTCAGGTAGCACAGGATTCCATAGGGTTTTTACAAGATCCGGTTTTCGCAAACCAAAACAGAGATCCGCTTCAGGAAATTATAGTAGAAGCTCACAGAAACGGAATAGAAGTAATTCCCTGGTTTGAATATGGATTTGCGAGTGTATTCGGTGATCCGTCAGGTGGGCATATCCTTCAGACAAATCCACATTGGGCTTCTCGTGACTCAGAAGGCAATATCGCAAATCGTAATAATTTTTATTGGATGAATGCCATTCATCCATTTGTACAAGAATTTATGTTGGGCATAATGGAAGAGTCTATCATAAAGTATGATATTGATGGCGTGCAAGGCGATGACAGGCTCCCTGCAATGTCTTCAACTGCGGGTTACAGCGACTACACTAAACAGTTATATCGCGATGAACACGATGGAAATGATCCTCCTGCTCAACATGATGACACCGAATTTTTAAGATGGAAAGCAGATAAGCTCACAACTTTTGCAGGTGATTTATATCGAATGGTAAAAAGTCATGATTCACTGCTAACGGTTTCTTTATCTCCATCAATTTACAGTTTCAGCTATGACAATTATTTGCAGGACTGGCCAACCTGGTTAGACTCAGCCTATGTAGATATTATCCATCCACAGAATTATAGATATGATATTGGAAGCTATAAACAGGTAATCAGAACAATGCTTGGTCAGCAACCATTTTCATCACAGGGATATATTCACCGTTTCTACCGTCCCCAGATTTATCCCGGAGTTCTTATTAAAGCAGGAGGTACATTCAATGATGATGAATATGTCTTGGAAGCCATTGATTTTAACAGAGAATATGACCTGAAAGGAGAGGTATATTTCTTTTACGAAGGATTGGATGAAAAAAATGATGATTTAGCAGATACACTCTACAAATATGAATACTTCCTTCCTGCGCTTCCACCTCATCGAAACGGGAAAGTTCGCCGACCAAAAGCAGAGATTACAAATGAAACCGATGAAGGGGCTAACCTTACAGGAACCTGGAGTAATGAAAATGCTCCTGCAGGATTTCAGGGTTCGTCGGTAACTGCAAATGCCAATTCCGGATCGACTATAGAATATAATTTTGATGTACCTGCGGATGCTTGGTATCGGGTTTTTGCATGGGTTCCGGATAACTCATCGGCTACAAACAGCGCTAATTACGAAGTATTCGGTATGAATGACACGGTTACAACTGTAATCAATCAGAAAGCAGCTGCGAACGGTGGATGGAATAAAATTGGAAATGTTTATCTGGAAGAAGGAAATAAAACTGTAGTAAAGATAGATGCAGACAAGGTACAGGATAGTAACCCGACTTACGCTGATGCGGTAATGTTACTCATTGATCGTAAAAAATCACCCGATGTGGAATTTGATGCGGTTATAGTTTCCAATGAAGATGAGTCTGATGTTCCTGAAGGATTTAAATTAGATCAGAATTATCCCAATCCATTTAATCCAAGCACCAATATTTCGTTTACTCTTCCGGCTACTTCAGAAATAACACTCGAAGTGTTTGATATTATTGGAAGAAAGGTTTCCGAAATTGAAAATAAGAATGTGTACGCCGCCGGAAGTCATACAATAAACTTTGACGCCAGCAATCTCGCAAGCGGAGTGTATCTGTATCGACTTAAAACAAATTCTTTTTCTCTGAGCAGAAAAATGGTACTCATCAAATAGGCAATTGAATGCATCCGATAGATTACACCATAATTGCTGTTTACTTACTCGCCTTGATTGGTTTGGGCGTTTACTTACATCGAAAGGCGTCAAAAAGTATAGACAGCTTTTTCCTCGGTGACCGTAATATGCCGTGGTGGGCATTGGGAGCTTCCGGAATGTCTTCTAATTTTGATGTTTCGGGCACTATGATCATTGTTGCGATGATTTACGCCTTAGGGCTAAAAGGATTCTTTATTGAACTACGAGGTGGAATTGTATTAGTGATGGCTTTCCTCATGGTTTTTATGGGAAAGTGGAATCGTCGGGCGCAAGTAATGACCGCAGCAGAATGGATGGAACTCCGTTTTGGAAGAGATAAAGCCGGAAATGCTGCAAGGATATTGAGTGCAGCCGCAAATTTGTTATTTGCTGTTACCGTAGTAACCTATTTTGCGCAGGGCGGAGGTATTTTTCTTTCAAAGATTTTGAATATAAATCCTGAGTGGGCAACAATCGGAATTATTGGTCTTGCTACTATTTATACCGTTGCATCAGGACTATATGGAGTTGTTTATACAGATGTGGTTCAGGGCTTTTTAGTTTTCTTTGCTATTGTGTTCGTATGTGTGATTGCTTTTTTCAATTATCCTTTGGCAGAAACATTTCAAGTTTCAGTGCCTTTAATAGAAGACGGTTTTAAAACTCTGACTGTAAACATTGATAACTGGACCGATGTACTTCCGAGCTGGAAAATGAATTTACCCGGTGAATATGGTCAGTATAATCTCTTCGGAATAGCGATCATTTTTTATCTGTTCAAAACTACAATTGAAGGTAGCGGTGGATCAGGTGGTTATTTAATTCAACGATATTATGCAGCCCGGAATGACAGAGAAGCCGGTTTACTAAGTCTTTTCTGGATTCTGTTACTTTCTTTCAGGTGGCCTTTTGTAGTAGCAATAGCCATGATGGGAATTGCATATGGAGCTTCTGATGCCATCATTCAAAATCCCGAGGAAGTTTTACCGGAAGTTTTAGCGTCGATGATTCCGATAGGAATAACCGGAATTGTAATAGCCGGCTTAATCGCGGCGGCAATGTCCACTTTTGATTCTGTGGTAAACTCCGGCGCTGCTTATTGGGTAAAAGATATTTATCAGCGTTTTATAAATCCTGAGGCCGGCGAAGACACGTTGGTTAAGCATAGTCGATGGTCATCGGTGGTTATCGTGATCATCGGCTATTTGCTTACTAAACAGTTTAAAAACATCAACGACATTTGGGGCTGGCTGACCATGGGGCTTGGGTCCGGATTAATTATCCCGCAGGTTATTCGATGGTATTGGTGGCGATTTAACGGATATGGCTTTGCAGCCGGAGTACTTGCCGGAATGATTGCGGCTTTTTCTCAACTCATTTTCTTTCCGGATTTCACTGAATATGAATTATTTATTTTTGTGGCATCAATTTCATTTACAGCTTGTATTATCGGAACATACGCTACTCCAGCCGTAAGTGATGAAATTCTTACCAATTTCTACAAAGTTACCCGTCCATTTGGGATGTGGAAACGAGTCAAAGAAAAAATGCCCGCTGAAAAGATGGAAGCGGTTGATAAGGAAAACAAAAGAGATATTCTCTCCACTGTTTTTGCAGTCCCCTGGATGTTGACACTCTGCATCACTCCAATGCTTTTCATGGTTCGTCGATGGAATGAGTTCTTCATTGCATTGACCATTTTGATTTCTCTTTCTGTGGCTTTGTATTTCAGTTGGTTCCGGCATCTTTCTACAGAGAATAATCTGGATGAAGATGATCCATTAGATGCTGTTAAAGTGGAGGCTGAAAAATGAATTTGATAAATAAAAGGATGTACTGTTGCTGTTTTAATACAGCGTACAAAATAAACTACGGTGACATCGAAAGATGGAAATCGTTCTAACTAATAACTAAGGGTAAATATGATTAACATTTACAAAAAAATCATTAGTACTGCGGTTGGTTGTTTTTTGGTTCTGGGATTATCTCTCACTACTACAGAAACGGTAAATGCGCAGGTTGATTCTTTGTGGAGTATCGAAGCACCAACCAGCAATTGGTTTGGTACAGGAAATACTGAACGAGGGTTAGCATTTAATCCATTAACCGGCAACCTGATTGTTGCAAGTCGCCAGGGTGGTGAGACTTTAGTAATTCTGGATGCCGAAACCGGCGATTCTTTAGGATTGCTTTCAAATCAGGCTCCTCCTGCTGAGGTTGTAGATCCGGTTTGGAAAACCAATGCTGTTGATGTAGGATGGCTGGGTTTTGGAAATACCGAGAGAGGTATAGGTTTCAATGCTTCTACCGGCAATTTAATTGTAGCAAGCAGACAAGGTGGAGTAAGTCCAATTATTGTTGATGCCGCAACAGGTGATTCTGTTGGTATTCTCGACAATACAGGAATATCCGGTGGTACATTTCCATTTAATCAGATACGAGTCACTCCTGATGGACAAATCTTTACAGCGAATTTAGCAATCAATGCCACTACCAAAATTTACCGATGGGCTGATGAGTCTTCCGCTCCGGTAGAAATCTATAGCGATTCTTTAGGTCAACGTTTGGGCGATTCTTTTGGAGTAGTTGGTGATACCACAAATGTAACACTTTATCTAAGTGGTTCAGGTGCAACTAAAGTTGTTCCATTCAGTTGGGATGGTGCTACCCTTACAAAGGGAACTGACATAGCTGTTGCAGCTGGAGAGGCGAGAGGTGGATTTTCTTCAAGAGCAGTTGCAGATAGCATCATAATTTCAGGAACCGGTACAGCTCCAAGAAATTTAAGTCTGGATGGTGTGTTAGGTTCACAGCTCTCTTCAGCAGATGTTTCCGAAGCTGATCTGAATTCATCCATGTTAAATGATCAAATGGTTTGGAATGGCAGACATTTAGTGGCAACCGGTCCGGCATTTACAAACGGAAAATTCTACTTGTTTGACGTAACTAATGAAGTGGAATTGGTTTATGAGTTTGAAGCATTAGGTGATAGTGTGAACCTGAACAATACCGGAGGCGTACTTTTTGATACAGAAAACAATCGTTTGTATCTGATGGACACAAATAATTCGATTGTTGCTTACAATGTAGCAGATTTCTTCCCAACCGATGTAATCACAGGCGGTACGTTCACAATCAATCAAATAAGAGCGACTTCAGATGGTCAAATCTTTGCCGGTAACTTAAGTGTTGGTGGCGACAATGTGCGTATTTATCGTTGGGAAAACGAGGAAGCATCACCTGAAATGATCTTCGCCGGTCCAATGGATAACGCTATTCGTTATGGTGATTCATTTGGAGCTGTAGGATCCGGAAACGATGTAAAACTCTTTATGGGTGGAAGTAATAACGGAGGATTCATTGCGAGATTTGATTGGGATGGATCAGCTTTAACTAAAACCAACGAATTCAATACAGGTGTACAGAACACCGGTCGCGGCGGGTTTTCTTCGACATTAATTGACGGAGATAGCATTGCTGTAGCTGGTACTTTTGCTCCACCAAGATTGATGAATATCAATGATGGGGGATTAGGTGAGCCTGTAGTAAGTGAAGATGTTGATGAGGGCGATTTAAATTCCTCAATGACTGTTGCGGTAGCTGAAATCAAAGGAAAAACATTGGTTGCTTTAGGACCTGCATTTAATAATGGTAAGTTCTATTTGTTTGAAGCTAATGAAGGCTTTGATTTAATTACTGAAATTGGTCCGTTAGGATTAAATGCGAATGGAAATGGTACTGGTGCTACTCACTTTGATGTTGAGAATCAGAGATTGTATATCATGGAAACTAACAATGCTATCAGGGCATACGATCTTGCTGATGGCATATTCGCTGATGAAGTAACGATAGCTGAAGCAAGAGCATTAGATCCGGCTGATGAAGTATTAGTTAGAGTAAAAGGAGTTGTGAACTCTACAGATTTCGGATTTAGTCTGGGTGATTACTTCATTCAAGATGAAACAGGAGGAATAAATATCACAAACTTTAACGAAGGTGGTGCACAGTCGGGTACTGTTGTAGAACCGGGTGATAGTTTGATGATTGTTGGAGTATTGGCTGAATTCAGAAATCAAATCAATATCGAAGTACAATCACAAACAGTAATAAGTTCAGGAAACGACATTCCTGATGCAGCTGAAATTACTTTTGCTGATCTTGATTCTGTTTCTGCATTTCAGGGAATGAGAGTTCAACTTTCAGGTTTAACAATCATTGATGAAGATGATTGGCCAACAACCGAAGTAAACTCTGGAAGTGGCGTGAATGTACGCATGGTAGACATGAATGATGATACCGTTATAGTTCGTATAGCTCGAAATAATACATTTTATGCTGCCGGAACCCCTGTACCAAAATCTCCGCTGATTGTAAAAGGTACAATGGGACAGTTCTTTGACGATACACAGATCTTCCCATTCTTTGACGGAGATGTTGCAGAACAAACTCCTGATAATAATGAAGACGAATTGGATACTCCGCTTGCTTTCAAGTTGAATAACAACTATCCAAATCCATTTAACCCAAGTACAAACATAAGTTATGAACTGCCTCAATCAGCAAATGTAACTATTACTGTATTTGATATTACGGGTAGAAAAGTAGCTGAAATAAATGAAGGACGAAAAACAGCAGGTTATTATAACTACAGTTTTGATGCCTCAAGTCTTGCATCTGGTATGTATATCTACCGATTGGATGCAGGATCATTTACTGCTATCAAGAAAATGACCTTAATCAAGTAAGTAGAACTTTCTTGTTTAGGTTAGTAGCTCAAACCCCGGCGTGGATCGTCGGGGTTTTTTATTGACATTCAGTTCCTTCTGGATTAGTGATCTATAACTTTCAAAAAAAAATAAGTCCGAAGGTGTTGAATTTGAATAATCAAAGGATAGGCAAATCACCCAACCCCAACGGGGTTGAATGTAAAGGATAGTGAAAGCCGATTCACATTGATATAATGTATTTGAGATAGAAAATCTTTTTCAAAAACTTAATCAACAATAGGATTAAGAAATCCTATCTCAACTTCCTCAGCAAAAGGATTGAATAGTTGATCAACTAAAAATGCCAATTCTGCTCTTTTTAAAGTTTTTGATTCCTGAATGCCTTTCTCAGATTTCCAATCTGTAAACCAAGTCTTAGACTTAAAGTAATTTTCCGGAGAGTCTTCGGGTTTATTCTTTAGCATCCAGAATGACTCAAGAGCCTCATTTGTCGTAACAGTATTCCCAATATCAAACTGAGCGTCAAATCCAAGGCGGGATACTACCGAATTGAAATTTGACCCGGTAACTACACTATCAGGATAGAATCTGGTTTCGTTAGCCCATGCCACCGGAATTCCTTCACCTCTCATAATCCCGGCAAGACCTACTTTTTGAACGGATTTAAAATAAAAATCATCAGGCGTTACATCGAAATAGGGCATAAGCCACATATCAGACTCAAGTAGTTCTTCTTGTAATGCTCTAACGCTAATATCTCTTGGTTGAATGCCACTTTCAACACCAAGCGCGGCAGCAGCTCCTGCAGCTTGTCCTAACTGTAAAACAACGGGTTGTAATCGGGTAGTGCCATTTACAACATTGGTGACTGATATACTTTTTTCAGCGACTATTAAACCATCAATTTCTTCGGGAATTAAAGATCCATAGGGTACATTGTAAGATGGAATTTTTGGAAACTCTATCTGCTTAGGTACCGGGTTTTTCTTTCTATGATGATCGACGGGATAATCTCCAACGGCAATTCCGGTTTTATAAACGGGACGTTCGGGTATAGCATAAGGATTCTTTATGTCATATAAGTATAAACGATCTACACCTTGTACTCTACGGCTCTCGCGTATATAAGGAATAAGAGGTAAATTATCCTCAGTAGGAAATTCTGTTTTTGAAATTCCGAGATTGGTATATCCGCCTTCTGTTTGCATGAAATAAATCCAGGACAATGTTTCATTTTTTGCATCATCCAGAATTTGTTCTCGTTCTTCGTAATTCTTTTCCAAAATTTCAGCATAAAAGTCGTTTCCTTTGGTAGGCCAATTTATCATGTACTTGTTATTCGGAAGCTTACCATACTTCAGCATAAAGTCGCAATCAATAAGATCTTCAGGAGGATTTGAACAAACCTGTTTGCAAACACAATCAAATGGCTCAGGATTATAGTTTTCAGGTTTAGGAATTGTGTTGTCTGTAGAATCTCCGTAGTCCTCCAAAATTGCTACATAGGTTAAATCCTGAACATAGGGGTGAGGCTCAATCGGTGCAGATTCTTCACCTGTTTTATCCCGGGTTTCCATTTGAATGTCATAATCGGCTCCAGCTGCTGCAATCAAATCTCCGTATTCTGTGGCTTCAATAAATACCTCTGCCAACACTGAAGTTTTTTCTCCAGATTCATTGACCAATAAAATTTTCTTTAATTTATTACCGTCTAACTTTGCAGACGTAAGCTTCCAACCATATATAACTGTAATATTTGGTTCAGCTGTTACCATCTCCTTTAGAAATTGATTACCAATTGAAGGTTCAAATTGGGTATTGCTTACCCATCCTGTAAAAACCGCACCCGGCCCTCCATAATGATCGTATAGTTTTTCTCTGAATTCGCCCCATATTCCTGAAGGCATTTTATGGTTACCATCGATGGCACTTACCCCAGCTGATGTAAGCATCCCTCCAAGCCATTCAGTAGATTCGATTAATAATACTTCTTTACCCATTCTCGCAGCTTGTATCGCTGCTGAAACTCCACTTGCACCTCCGCCTACGATAGCTATTTCAGTTTCTATTTCCGGTACATCGGAACAGTTAATTAAGAAAAGAGAAAGAAAAGCTATTACTGAAAAAATATATTTCATAGTGTTTCCAATAAATTAGTTTTATTTGAGTTTTGTGGATAATGCAGTGAGTTTTCATCGCTGGTTGCCCTAATTAATTTACAGCTTAACTCATATTGTTTTTTTTATCAAGATGCACAAAGGACATAAGTTGATTGCAATTGTAAAATAATTGAAGAGAGTATCGAATTATGAAATTTGATAAGAAATGTGCTTCAAATTTCAGTAACATTCATTAACATCATTACAGAAAAAGGACTTATTAAACAGGGATGATTAACAAGAATAATAAAGATCAGCATTTATTTGAGCTTGTAGTAAATGATATAAAGAAGAAGATTTTTGAGGGTTATTATAAGCCCGGAGTAAAACTTCCGAATTATGTAGAGCTTACAAAAATTTATGATGTAAGTATGTCTACTATTAAAAAAGCGATGCAAGAATTAAATGATCAGGGATTTCTTGTGAGTCGAGTGGGTAAGGGGACTTTTATTAATAAAGAGAAACTTAAAGAAGAACAAAAAAGAAAGAATCCCTCTAACAAAATCCTGTTCTCCATTATCAACTCAAACGATGCTGATTTTTTCCAAACCTTATCTGTAGTTCGTTCTGTAGCTGAATCAGTTGGGAAAGAGGTTGTAATTGATATTCATGATGATGTACACTCACAGGAGTCCGCTCTTGAATTAATATCCAAGGAAAATAACTATGACTTGTTGATTCTCGGAACAGCAAGAAAATCGGTATATGGAGTAAAGCTGTATCAAAAATTATCCAAACGAGTTCCGACTATCTTTTGTCATGATATATACGATTCTTCAATTCCGGTGATTACGGTAGATAATTACGCAACAGGAAAATTAGCTGCAAAACATCTTCTTGAGCATTCTAAAAGAAAAATCTGCATTGTTTTGGATGAAAACGGATACAAATCGGATGATTTGAAGATGAAAGGGTTTATGAAAACTCTTGAAGATAATTACTCAAGAAGTCGATGCTTCGTTGTCAGAAATTCATTTAAGAGTAAAGGCTCAACTTTTGAAGATGGTTATAAGTTGGGTTCAATTATAGATTTAAAAAGTTCAGAGATTGATTCTGTATTCGCATCGAATGATGAAGTAGCTCGTGGCTTTTATCAGGCTGTACTCGAAAAAGATTCAAGCAAAATTGAACATTTAACTATCCTTGGGTTTGGACAGCTTAGAGGCAACAAAAAAAGAAAGTATAATTTTGGCACTATAGGCATCAATAAAAAAGATCTTAAAGAAGCCTACTTAAGCAAGTTTAAAGAAATGTGTAATTCTGAGGCCGATGCAGAGCCTACTACAGTACTTCTTAAGCCAAAAATGTTTTCCAGAAAATAATTAGTTAGTCAAGCTCTTTCCAGCGAACAAAAGCCTCCATAGCTTCATATTCCGCCAACCCAAGCTGATCATATAATGCAGCTGTATTTTTTGTTCTGTCATCAGCCCTTTGCCAAAATTCTCTTTTATCTGTTCCGGGAAACAGAGGTCGGTCTTTCTGAGATTGATGTTTAAAAATCCCGGTTCTTTTTCGGTCGGTTTCTTCAGGGCTTAAAGGAACTGCCATCTCGATTTCTTCGATACCCCATTCCTGCCATGCTCCACGATATAACCATGTCCAGCAATCTTTCATCCATTTCTCATTTTTAAGTTCTCTCAAAGCTGTTAATATAGCATCTAAACAAACTCTGTGTGTGCCATGAGGGTCAGACAAATCTCCCGCTGCATAAATTTGGTGCGGTTTAATTTCTGAAATCAAATCCTTGGTGATTTTTATATCCTCAGGTCCGATGGGTTTTTTACGGACTTTTCCGGTCTCGTAAAAGGGTAGATCAAGGAAGTGAATGTTTTCATCCGGTAAACCTACATAACGTGCTGTAGCTTTAGCTTCTCCACGACGAATTAGTCCTTTAATAGTTTTAACCTGCTCCGAATCAACATCGCCGGCTTCTTTATTTTTCAGAGAATTTCTTACATCAGAATAAAGATTTTCAATATCACTTGAGGCAGTGCCAAAAGTTTTATGATAATCCATTACGAAATCTGCAAACCTAACGGCCTCATCGTCAAATACTGCAATATTTCCGGAAGTCTGATAAGCTACATGAACTTCATGACCCTGATCAGCCAATCTGATAAAGGTACCACCCATAGATATTATGTCATCATCGGGGTGGGGGCTGAAAATCAATACCCTTTTTGGGAAAGGCTCTTTTCTTTCCGGTCGGTTTGTATCATCTGCATTAGGTTTACCTCCGGGCCAACCTGTTATGGTATGCTGAATTTCATTGAAAATTCTGATGTTTACATTATACGCTCTGCCGATGGAGGTCAACACATCATTCATTCCGTACTCACTGTAGTCCTCATCGGTTAACTTGAGAATTGGCTTTTGGAGATGAAGACTAAGCCAGACAACCGCTTTCCTTAAGATGTCATCAGTCCACTCGATTGGACCAACAAGCCATGGTGTTTTAACTCTTGTTAAATCAGCTGATGAAGCTTCATCTAATATAATTTCAGTATCATCATGCTGCTGAAGAAATGTTGCCGGTACGGAAGAAGTTTGTTCGCCTTCTACCGTTTTTTGAATGACCTCCGATTTTCCTTCTCCCCATGCCATAAGAAAGATTTTCTTTGCAGAAAGTATAGTACCCACACCCATCGTTATTGCTCTTCGGGGAACATTCTCAACTCCGAAAAACCCACTGGCAGCATCTAATATGGTTAAACTATCTAAGGCAATAAGTCGGGTTGCTGAATTGATAGAGGATCCGGGCTCATTAAATCCAACATGCCCCGTTCTACCGATTCCAAGAATTTGAATATCTAATCCACCAACACTCTTTATTTTTTCTTCATAATTCCGACAAAACTCATATACATCATCTCTTTCTAATGTGCCGTCAGGAATGTGAATATTTTCAGGTTTGATATTCACATGATCAAAAAGATATTCGTTCATGAAATACACGTAACTATGGATGGATTCAGGATCCATAGGAAAATATTCATCTAAGTTAAATGTGATTACATTTTCAAAATTCAGGTCTTCTTCCTTGTGAAGTCTTACAAGTTCATCATATACTTGCGTGGGAGTAGATCCTGTTGCTAAGCCTAATACAGTATGTTCTCCTTTTTCGTTTTTTTCTTTGATCAGAGAGGCAATTTCACTTGCTACATGAAGTGAGGCTTCTTTAGCATTGTGAAAAATGTTAGTAGGTACTTTTTCAAATTTTTTGAACTCCGGACGGGAATAGGAATTTGGCATCTATATAGTTAATTGATTATTCCATAATTAAATCGAAAAATAAGATAAGTGCCCTTTAAAAGCACATTATGCACATTATGAAAGCCTTTCTGGGTTGTAAACGAAATGTGAAGGCACTAATTCGGGGACTCTTTTATCCTAAAAATCTCTTTTTCAATTAAATCAGGATGTTCCCAAGGAATAAAATGATTGATGTCTTTGACGATTATTTGAACTACGGCATTGGAAAGTTTGGTCTTCAAATATTCAGCATTTTCGTATGGAACCAGTCTGTCTTCAGTCCCCTGAATAATGGAAACAGGAATCTGAATCTTGTCCCAGTCATTCTCCATCAATTTAAGTTCATTTTTTAAAGCAATTATTTCTTCGTTAGAAGAGTAAAGCATATCAGGTAGAATCCATGAAAATACTTTGTAGTGTACAGGTACCTGAAACCATTTAGTTTCTTCAAGCTTTGGATCGACAGATGCAGCTACGAAAATTACTCCCTGAGTATGCTTGGGATAATCCATAGCAAACTTAGCTATGACCGGACCTCCGTAGGAATGCCCGACAAGGATATTTGAAGTAGATTTGTTTTCATTTTCTAAAATAGCCTCAATTACACCAGCCTGATCGGTTAGAGAACGAACAGGTTGTCCGGGGTTAGATTTTCCATAACCGGGACGATCAAAACTAATCAATCTAAAAGATTCCAAAAGTTCAGAATTGCTTAAAAATCTTGCGAAATTATCCCACGAACCCGGAGAACCATGTACAAAAATTACTTTGGGTTTTGAAGTATCTCCAATAGCAACATAGTGAATTTCTCCTATATCAGATTCAACTATTGAAAATGTAGGATTATAACTCAAGCCTTGGAAAGCTCTATCTATCTCTTCATCACTCAACGAAAAGTCGATAGTGTGAATGAAGATGACCAGAATGATAAAAAGGCCAAAAAGAGAAACAAGCAGCCATTTGAAGAAATAGAAAATTTTCTTTGCCATAAATGAATATATGAAAGTGACTTCACCTTGTAGTTAAGTTTTTGTAAATGAATTGAATGATTAAAAGACTTACAAAGTTTAATCAGCATGAAATTTGATGAAAAAGTTTATCGATGGATAACAGATGAAGGAGAGGAACGGGCTTGTTCTGCAATTCCTGAAGATCAATGCACCAGTGTTCCGGGAAATTTTTTTAAAAACTCACTGAGCGGCTTTTGTTCTAAGCTCGCAGAACAATTAGTTAGTCCCGGAGTAACGTTACCGTGGATTTTGAATATTATAGGAGCTTCTTCAGGTTTTACAGGTTTGTTGGTTCCTTTGAAAAATGCAGGTTCTTTAATACCTCAACTTCTTGTCTCTGCAAGAATCAGGGCATACTCTAAGCGAAAATATTTTTGGGGATATGCAGCAATTTTCCAAGCCTGTATGATTGCGATAATGTTACTCTCTTTTTTATTGTTTGAAGGTAATGACGCAGCCATCTTGATAGTATCGGCCTTATTTCTTTTCAGCATAGCGAGTGGTGTTGGATCTGTAAGTTTTAAAGATGTCATGGCAAAAACGATACCGAAAGGGAGAAGAGGTCGATTGTTGGCAACCAGAGCTACAGGCGGAGGTTTACTTACGCTCACAGCTGGTTGTATAATGTACTTTTTTCTCCAGGATTCCGGTAGTGATTTTCCCGTAATTTTATTGATTTCCTTTTCGGCTATGCTTTGGGTTGGTGCCGGTTTATTTTTTATTTCTATTAACGAAGAGCCCGGTGCAACCGAAGGGGGGAGAAGTCCTGTAAAAGAAGTCAAAGAGGGTTGGAAGCTTTTTAAATCCAATACCAATCTGAGAAACTTTATTCTTTCCAGAGCTATGTTAATGGCAATTCCGTTAGCTCAACCTTTTATGATTATTTATGGTAAAGATATAACCGGAGCTGAATTTAAAGGTCTGGGGCTGTTTGTGATAGTCAGTGGAATAGCAGGTTTTATCAGTAGTCCATTTTGGGGCAAATTTGCGGATCAATCAAGCAGAAAACTGATGATGGTAGTAGCAGGACTCGGAATCGCTAATATATTGCTAACCATATACTTTGAAGTTTTGCCTGATGAATACTTAAATGTCTATTCATTTTCAATAATCATTCTTTTGAATATGATGATTCACGGAGGTGCGAGGTTGAGCAGAAAAACTTACCTGACTGACTTTGCTCCTGAAAAAGAACGTCCGCTTTATATTTCGTTATCAAATACTTTCATCGGATTATTCACAATAATAGCTGCAGGAATTGGCTTCATTGCTGAAATTTTTTCCATAAATGTATTATTCTGGTTCTTAATTGGAATGCTGATTTGTAGCATTGGTCTTACTTATACCTTAAAAGAAGTGGAATAAGTTCAGGATTTAGATGCTTTTTCAACAAGTGGATTCATTACCCTGAACCAAAGAGGAGGAAAGAGGGCTAAAAGTATCATTCCGGGATAACCTGTAGGCAACTGAGGGCTGTCTTCAAACGATCGCAAAGTTTGATATTTTCTGCTTGCAGTAGCATGATGATCTGAATGTCTTGATAATTCAAACAGCAACATTCTACTCAGCCAGAAGTCACTGTTCCAAGAATGGTGGTGAGTTACTTTTTCATACTTACCATTTTGATTGGATCTTCTTTCTAATCCGTAGTGCTCCAAATAATTAACAGCTTCAAGTAACGTGAATGCAATGACTGCAGTTCCGAGAAAAACCATCGCAGTATAAACAGAAAATACATATACAATCAAAGCAAGAGTCAGAAATTGAATTAGTACAAAAAGGAGCATTTCATTTTTCCAGGAAAAGAAAGTCCGGTTATATTTTTTGGTTCTTTGTTTTTCAATTTCCCAGGCCGATAGAAATTGCTCCGGAACGGTTCTCAGCCAATAAGTATAAAATAACTCTCCTTTTTTTGCAGTAGCAGGATCATCAGGTGTTGCCACATGTTTGTGATGTCCATACACATGTTCGATAGCGAAATGCATGTACAATGTGGTAAGGAGTAATAATCTGCCCAATAATTGCTCAAACTTTTTATTTCTGTGAATGAGTTCATGAGCTACTGTAATGCCGGTGCCACCATTACTTATCCCAACAGATAAAATGGCTCCAGCAAGCTCAAAACCATTTAATAATCCATTTGAAAACGAGAACATTAGATAAATAGTGAGGAAGTATTGAATAGGCACGTACGACCATAGAAGAATAGAATACGATACAGAAGCTTTTACGGAAGCTTCCTCTTTCGGACTAAGATTATATTTATTCTCACCAATTAGATACTCCAAAAAGGGAATAAAAATAAAAACATATAGCGGGGTCAGAAAAGAAATCCAACCGCCAAAATATAGCCCAATAAAAGCAGACGCAGGTACTGAGTAAGAAAGGAAATAACGGTAAACTTTCATCACACTAAATATGATAAGAATTGATATTTGTCCTAATAATCTTACTCGATATTAATATCTTAACTTCTCATTTTCCATTAAAATAAAACAGACTGAGTGGACCAGAAAAAACCGGGTTTTTGGGATAGGGTAGGGATTGGACTTTCAGGAATATGCGCTATTCATTGTTTATTGGTTCCTGTGATTGTTGCACTGCTTCCTTTATGGCCTGCTTTTGAAGAATTCCATGAATATACACACCTCATATTCTTTGTAGCGATAGCTCCTGCAGTGTTCCTCTCCTTAAAAAATAAACATAATTCCGTTTGGGTAACTGTTTTGCTGATTTCTGGTCTCGGAATAATATTTCTTGCCTGGTTTTTCAATGAAGTACTGGGTGAGTACGGAGAGGCAGGAATAACGTTGATTGGAAGTCTTTTGTTAATCTCAGGTCACTGGAAAAACTATCGCTCTAAGACCACTTTATCTCTCAAAAGCTGAATGCTTTCCTGAAGTGAGTAAGATTTTTTGGAATTATATTTTTGAATCATGTTCAGAATTCGGAAAGCGCAACCCCAGCTTAAAGTTACACCTGCACCCCCATGTCCATAATTATGAATTATGTATTGATCGGAATTGCTTTCTTGCTCTAACTTTAAGCCATCTTCTTTATTTCTTAAATATCGTAAACCCTTTTGGTAGTTCATTTTACAGCTTTCATCAATTTCAAAGCCAAAAGTATGCTCTAAAATCTCCTGATTGATTTTCAGGATTTGATCCGGAAACTTTACATCACAATTATTATTGCCAACCCAATTATTGTCCGAATCCACTGTGCCTTTAAATCGACTGCCTCCAAATACGATATCATTTTCTCTGGGATAAAAGTAAACATCGAGTGCTTCGCCCGAAGCATTAGAATAATGTTCTTTGCCGGGGCTGAAATTGAATGAAATAATTCTTCCGTTTGAGTCTGTAGGTATAATTTTTTGTTCAATTTTTATAAGGTGTCCGAGCATTACAAGAGGATGATCAGGTTCATCTTGAATTGTATTACTGTTTATACCAGAACAGTTTATGATAATCTTATGATTTAGTTTGTCAGGTTTTTCAAGGTTTACTTCTTTGTTAATTATAGAACCTCCATTCCTCAAAAAATCTTTCATTAATTCAGGAAAGTATGACTTCCAGTCAGCGAAATAACAATCAAATTCCCAGCCATCTTTAATGTTAAAAACCGGGTGAGATGGCATCCAGTCTATCTGATCAAATTCCTTATAATTTTGCATTTCGTTTAAGTAATCGGGTCTGTTTGCCTCAAAACAAAAAAGTTCGAAATGCCTGTGTTGAGAAATACCGGGATAATTGGTTTTGAACAAATTTGAAAAGAATGCCTGACTCTCTCTAAATAATTCGTTTAGTTCATCATGATATACGGAATGAGGAATGATGGAAGCAGCGGGATATAAACTTGCAAATGAAGAGTTTTGTGAGTCAGGCGAGTACAGCTCTTTAGCATAGATGGTGACGTCGAATCCTGCCTTTTGTAAAAGTACAGCAGTAGTTATTCCTGAAACTCCTGCTCCAATTATTCCAATATTTGATTGTGATGACATATTAAATTTCTCTAAAAAAGCCTCTGATCTTGAAGTAATACTATATACTGGTTAATTTAAGTAAACCCTTAGGACAATCATTGGCTAATAAAAAGCACTTTTTAGTATTAATTGCGATTTGTTGTTTACTGGCAAATTGCGAATCAATTTCTGATCCTGAAATTGATGAAGAATATCCTGTATTTATTCCAACTTTGGAAAGACAAACTTTGGAAGAATTAAATTCAAGATATCATCAGGAGAATGATAATTTAATTTGTTCCACTCTGAACGAATATGGCTTCACAGGATTCAGCAGAGTACTTTTCCCTAATGATGAAAATCCATGCCTTTCGCGAGATGAAGTCAAAATAGAGCTGCAATACAGCGATGAAATATTGCAATTGGCAAAAAATACAGTAGCAAAAAATGCAGAGTATACCGGAGTTACAGATCCTACAAGTTTAAAAATAAAAGAAATGATCTCACTGGACGGCTGCACAATTTGCGAAGGTCAGGATATAAATAATGTACCATTACAGTGGAAATTTACCTTCGAAAACCAATTTGTAAATGGCGTGCCGGTTGAAAATACGTCAGTAGTAGTTTATGTGGATGCGAATGGAGTAAACAGAATCTGGGGTAATTGGTATCCTGATATTGAAGATCCTGGTTTTGTTGATGTCGGTTCAAATGCTGCTAAGGAAAGTGTGATAGGTTTAAAAGTGCGATATGCAAATGAGCAAAATCAAATATTTGAGCAGGAAATTAAATCTGAGCACGTAATAGATGAAGTTGAACTGGAATATAATTTGATTGAAAAGGAGGGTGGTGCTGAAATACATAAAACGTGGAAAATTTCAGTTTTGCAGGAAGACACCTCTGAAATCAGATGGTTTGTTTATATTAGCACAGTAACCGGAGAAATTTTGAAAACAGAATTGATAACATAGAACAAAAATTTTCTATATTTATTTACTATTAAATTTATTTGGGTTTCAGTCGATAAGACTAAAAAATTAGCAGCATAGGATGAGCAAGCAAAAAAAAGTACTAATTGTAGAGGACGATATGATTATTTCTTTGGTCGTGGAAAACATGGTCAAAGAATTAGGGTTTTTAGTAGCTGGTAAAGCAGTTTCAGGTGAAGATGCAGTCGAAATTGCAAGATCTGAAAAACCTGATATCTTGCTAATGGATATACGCTTGAAAGGGCAAATGGATGGCATCGACACCGTTGCAAAAATAAAAGAAACTATAAACCCACATGTGATTTATCTCACAGGTAATTCTGATCGACTCAATTTTGAAAGAGCTAAGCATACCGAATTTGCAGATCTTATAGTTAAGCCTTTTACAATCGGAGACCTTGATAAATCACTTAAACTGGTAAGTTGATATAATTTTTTTGCATCTTTTTTGTAGATCTTTCGTAACTATCAAGCAAATTTAAAGGGCGTTATGAGTACGAGATTCAAAAACCTTAAAAACGATCTGAAAGATCTCGAGGATGATACCACATCCCAGCTAAACCAAAGTAAACTGGATAAATCTTCCAATTCAGGTAAGCTTTCTAACTATATCCTGCTTTTTGCTTTTGTAGCCACACTCACCTTTTATGTGGGTTCTCAGGTTGATTTCGATATTGAAACCCCGATTACAGAATTTGCTCAATCTTTTAACGAATACGATCCGGATTTACTCGCTGGAATGGGAACATGGATGGAGCAATTAGGTTACGGAGAGTTGACCAATGAAGAATTATCAGCGCTCCGCGATGAGGGTGTAACAGCTACAGAAACACAGCGGCTTCATGATCTTGGTTATACGGATGTTACTTTAGATCAGCTTATAGAACTTCAAAATGCCGGCGTTAGTGCTACTTATGCCGGAATGATGAAGGAGCTCGGATATGACCTTTCTATTGCAGAACTTGCAGAAACACGAAGAGCGGGCGTTACAGCTAACTTTACAAGTCGGATGATGGATTTAGGATATACTAAGGAAGAACTTACCAAGGAAAATTTGATGAGAATGCGTGGAGTTGATGTAACCGACAGAACAGCCGCTTATCTGATTGAACAAAACGGAACCCGGCCTACAGTTGATGAATTAGTTCGATATAAAATTAGCAATCAGTAAGATACACTGTTAGGTTTTTTAATTTCCGGAACTATTCTAATCTGTTGTTGTTTAAAGTGTTAGAACTTTAATAACACTAAAAACATGAAAAAACTAACAACAACTCTATCAATAATATTTTCACTTCTGTTTACAGGTATTCTGGCAGCTCAGTCAGCACCTACGAAAGATAAATCCGGTTTCGGACCACGGTTAGGATACTATAAAGCTCCTGACGCTCAGGACGGTACGATGTTTATTGGGATTCAAAGTCGTTCAAGAGGCGAAGTTTTAGGTTTTGAATTTGCAGCAGAATATCGTGGAGAGCAAGAGTACACTACTGGTGGAGGAACTGTTTCTATTCGCCAAATTCCGGTTACCGCTTCTTTACTTGCGTATGTTCCGTTAGCGTCAAACTTTCAGCCATATGGATTAATCGGGCTTGGAGCATACTATACATTTTACGATTACAATGATGGTTTTGTGCAACCTGGTGATGATGCCGAATTGAATCTTGGTTATCATTTAGGATTTGGATTAGATCTGCCTCTAAATGAAAGTACAGGTTTAAATGTCGATTATCGTTACCTCTATTTAGATGGCTCAAATGATAACATCGGAGATAAACAATTTAGCGGTAATGTAATCACAGCCGGACTTACGTTTTATTTCTAAGCTAAAAATCTCTTATTTTAAAGCCCGCTTTCGAGCGGGTTTTTTATTTTATCTAATTCTATCCAATAAATTAAATGTCAGAAATCGTACTTCCTGAAGTAGAACTAAACATATACTCACCGAAAGATCCTACTGAAGCTACCATCCTCGAAAATTATATTTGTACTGCAGAAAGTAGTCCTAATATCGTCAGACACATCACTTTTGATATATCAGGAACCGACCTGGTGGATAGAATCAGGGTAGGGCAATCGATCGGAGTTTTACCTCCCGGTGAAAATGAAAAGGGCAGACCTCATAAACTAAGATTGTATTCGGTGTCATCTCCAACCAAAGGTGAAGGAGGGAAGTCTCATTTAGTTTCTACAACCGTTAAGAGAACAATAGATGAAATTGACGGCAAATTATACGTAGGAGTAGCTTCCAATTATCTCTCAGATTTGAAACCCGGAGACAAAGTGAAACTGACAGGACCGAGTGGTAAACGATATTTACTACCCGAAAACGAAAAGGATTTCAATTACATATTTTTTGCGACCGGGACAGGAATTGCACCATTTCGTGGAATGATCATGGAGTTATTTGAAAATGGCTACGAAGGCGATGTAGCATTAGTTTTTGGATGCGCATATCGAACCGATATTTTATATCCGGATTTTATAAAAGAGATGACCGAGAAACACCCCAATTTTCATTTTTTAAGTTGTGTTTCAAGAGAGGCACGACGTTCGGATGGAAGTAAGTACTACGTTCAAAGCGTAATTCATGACCATGCTGATAGATTAGATCCAATCCTTGAAAAAGAGAATACCCTTATTTACATCTGTGGAATGAAAGGGATGGAAACAGGAATATATCATAATTTAGCACTTCGAGGTCACAGGGAGTATTTACAATTACGTGGCGACCTTGCTGAAACCGATCCAAAAGAATGGGACTGGGAAGACATGAAAAAGAACATCAAGCCATCAGCTCGTACGTTTGAAGAAGTTTATTAAGTTGGTTATTGGTTATTGGTTATTGGTTATTGGTTATCACTCCACCTTGCTCAAGTTAGAAACTCCGCCTGACACCACAAATTTCATAAAATCAGCAGAATCTTTTTTGATTGGTTTCACATGTTTCCTTTCAACTACATAGAGATTTCCTGAGAAATTATAGGAATGCGGACAGTACACCGCTATTTGATCCTCGAGACCGATATCATCCAAAGATTCCTGAGTAATGAAACCGAGCCTTTTCACACCCGGAACACCAAAATCCACAACTACGGGCTTAGTAAATTTCTTTTTATCACCCACGAATGCTTCCGTCAGATCTTTCAGAGAACTGTAAATGATACTTACCAAAGGTGTTCTACCTAAAATCTTTTCAAAAAGATGGACAATTGGTTTGGTAAAAGCTCTGGTAAAAACAAATCCAAGAAAAGTGATAGCTAAAAAACCGGTAATTATTCCAAGTCCCGGAACATTAAATTCAAACCAACGGAAAAAGAGATAATTCATGGTTTCATTCGCCCACCCAATGGCGATAGATACGAGATATAAGGTGACTCCAACCGGAAAAACGATTAACAATCCACGTAAAAAGAAATTCAGAATGGTTTTCATGACTTTGAATAATTTGATTTAAATAAATGTCGCCACAAAATCCCGAAAGCACAAAGTGAATGTGATACAGAATTGAGTTGTGTTGGTGAATTTGGAAATTAACCCGGGGATAAGTCCTTTTCTTATTTATGTATGAAATAGAAATCGTCTTTGCGAGGAGTTTATGAATTTAATGAGGTTACAAAGCTTATTCGACGAAGCAATCTCCCTTTGCAAGGATTGAACAGAATCAGGGAGATTGCTTCGTCGATAGAAATTTCCACTTTTACCTTATTACAGCCTCCTCGCAATTACGTACCTTGTTCTTTTTTTCTTAACTCGAATTCACATTAAATAATATCGCTTTTGGCATTATAAGATTTGGTGAGAGTCTTGGTGAAAGACGATGCGTCATTCCCACGCGAATGCAGGGAATCTGGATTTATAGAATTGAACGGTTTTAATTAAAGGTGAATAGTTTTTTTGAATGAAACCTTCTATGTTTTCAATTTTATCACTTACAGTAAAATTGTAGCAAAGATACTGCTCATCGATTAACAGTAATATCCAGATCTCCTGCATTCGCGAGGAGATGACGGGGCATTGAATTGTGAGAGCTTTAAGGTTAGCAAATAAATCACAACATAAATCAACCATCGAGTGTAAGGCATATTTTTTTTATCTTCACCTTCCTAAAATTTTAAAGCTTTAAATCACTCGAATGTCCAGAAAGACATCCTCTGAAATAAGACAGGAATTCCTCGACTTTTTTGCTGAAAAAAACCACGCCATCGTTGACAGTGCTCCGGTAGCTCCCAAGAACGATCCTACTTTGTTGTTCACTAATGCAGGGATGAATCAGTTCAAGCCAATATTTCTTGGCGAAGAAAAGACGCTCACTCATGAAGGAAAAGAGTGGAGCCGAGCAGCTGATACTCAGAAATGTATTCGAGTTAGCGGCAAACACAACGACCTCGAAGAAGTTGGATACGATACCTATCATCATACGTTGTTTGAGATGTTGGGAAACTGGTCGTTTGGAGATTATTTCAAAAAAGAAGCCATTCAATGGGCTTGGGAATTATTGGTAGATGAGTGGGGATTAGAACCCGATCGGTTATATGCTACGGTTTTTGGTGGCGATGAGGAAGACGGACTTCCGGTTGATGACGAAGCCATTGAACTTTGGAAAAGTGAAACTTCCATTAATCCAAAACACATTCTGAAGTTTGGGAAGAAAGACAATTTCTGGGAAATGGGAGATACAGGTCCGTGCGGACCTTGTTCCGAAGTTCACATCGATTTACGCTCTGATGAAGAACGAAAGAAGCAAAACGGCGCTGAATTGGTGAATATGGATGATCCAAGAGTGATGGAGATCTGGAACCTGGTTTTTATTCAGTTTAATCGCCAAAAAGATGGATCACTTGAAACACTTCCTGCGCAGCATGTGGATACCGGAATGGGTTTTGAGCGAATTTGTGCGGTTCTGCAAGGTAAGACTTCGAACTACGATGCAGATATTTTCACTCCTCTTCTAAACAAAATTTCGGAGTTAGCCGGAACAAAGTATAACAGTTCCGACAGCGAAAAAGATATCGCAATGCGTGTTATTGCTGATCATATTCGTGCAGTTGCTTTTTCTATTGCAGACGGAGCTTCACCGGGAAATGATGGACGTGGTTATGTAATTCGCCGAATTCTCAGAAGAGCTATTCGTTATGGTTGGGACAAACTGAATTTCAAAGAACCGTTCTTTTACAAACTAGTTGATGTTCTTGCTGAGCAATTCAAAGATGTATTTCCGGAATTGGAAGCACAGAAAGAATATGTGACCAATGTCATCAAGTCAGAAGAAAAGAGCTTTTTAAAGACACTGGGACAGGGCATTGCTCTTTTCAAACAAGTATCAGATGGAAAAGATAAGATCTCAGGTGATGATGCTTTTAAATTGCATGATACCTATGGCTTTCCAATTGATCTGACCCAATTGATGGCTCGCGAAAAAGGAATTGAAGTAGATGTGGATCGCTTCAATGAACTAATGAAAGAGCAGAAAGATCGTGCGAGAGCTGCGGGGAAGTTTTCTGTGGATCAGCGTGGGAGCGGTGATTGGTTTATGGTTAATGATGATTCGGATTCACAGTTTGTTGGATATGATGAGTTATCTGTTGAAACAGAAATTATTTCTTACAGAAAAGAAGAAAATCGTTACGCTTTAAAATTATCGAAAACTCCGTTCTACGCAGAGAGTGGTGGTCAGATAGCGGATACCGGAACGATATCAAATGGTGAACAATCACTGAATGTATTCGATGTTCAGAAGATTAACGATGAATTTTTTCATTATGTAGAATCAGTACCCAATGATTTGACCGGAATGTGGAAGGCTTCGGTAAATTCAGAAAAAAGAAAAGAAACCGAGAAGCACCATTCCGCTACGCACTTAGTTCATGCTGCACTCAGAGAAGAACTGGGTGATCATGTAGCTCAGAAAGGTTCTTTAGTGGATGATCATCATCTTCGTTTTGACTTCTCGCATTTTGAAGCGGTTACTGATGAAGAACTTGCTCGGATTGAACAGCGTGTGAATGAAAAAATTCAAGCAAACATATCTCTGGATGAAAAAAGAAGCGTTCCTATTGATGAAGCTAAAGAAATGGGTGCGATGATGTTATTTGGGGAGAAATACGGTGATGAAGTTCGCGTAATTACTTTCGATCCTGATTACTCCCGGGAGCTTTGTGGAGGGACACATGTGAAAGCAACGGGTGAGATTGGCTACTTCCGATTTACTCAGGAAACTTCTGTAGCTGCTGGTGTGCGAAGAATTGAAGCGGTTTGTGGAAAAGCTGCCGATAAATTGCTTCGTGAAGAACAAAACTTGGTGAAGGAAATAAAATCTGTAATCGGACAAAGTGAAGATTTAGTAGCTGATATCAAGAAACTGCAGGAAGAGAAGAAATCGCTTGAAAAGCAATTAGCTGAACAAAACCTTCAAAATACCGGTGCTGTTTTAAGTGATCTGCTTAAAAACCCTGAAACTGTAAAAGGAGAAATTGCTCTCGTGAAAGGAGAAATTCCCGGAGCTGATATGGATGTCCTAAAACAGCTTGGCTATGATTCTCTTGAGAAATCAAAAGAGAATACCATAACTGTTCTGGGTTCAAAGGACGATTCGGAAGGAAAAGTGTACCTGATGGTTTCTGTTACCGAAGATTTGATCAAAGACAAAGGACTAAAAGCAGGAGCTTTAGTTGGTCAATTAGGTAGATTAGTTGGAGGTGGTGGCGGAGGACAGCCAAATCTTGCTACGGCCGGTGGACGTCAACCCGAAAAACTTTCGGAAGCCTTAGAAAAAGTGAATGAAATTATTGCTGAATCACTTTAACTATCTGAATAAGCTGATTACGAAAACTTCCTAAAAATTGAATATATTCAAGCCCTTTTTTGACGGGCTAAGCATTAAAAACTAATTATGGCGAAAAAGAAAACGGACAACGTAGAATTTGCTCCAAGAGGAATTGGAGATGAAAAATCGGGTGCGGTACAAAAAGGGGTAGATTTACCTCCCGCAACCAAATCAAAACATAAGGATTTAAAACTTTCCGGCGCAAAGCTGAAAGAAATGTATGAGCAAATGTATCTTCAGCGGCGATTTGAAGAACGTGCCATGCAGCAGTACCAAAAAGGAAAATTTGGTGGATTTCTTCATCTCTATATCGGACAGGAAGCAATTTCTACAGGAACCACTTTTGCATTAAATGACGATGATGATATCATCACGGCTTATCGTGATCACGGCTGGGGATTATGTCGCGGTATTTCTGCAAATGAAGGAATGGCTGAGCTTTTCGGTAAAGCCACCGGATGTTCGCGTGGAAAAGGCGGTTCTATGCACTTTGCCAAAGCCGAAAATCATTTTTGGGGTGGATACGGAATTGTAGGTGGACATATCCCAATCGGTGGTGGACTTGCTTTTGCAAATAAGTACGAGCAAAACGGACGCATTTCTACTTGTTTCTTCGGCGATGGAGCCGTTGATCAGGGAGCTTTACATGAGACATTCAATATTGCTCAACTTTGGGGACTTCCTGCGATTTTTGTTGTGGAGAACAACGGTTATTCAATGGGAACGGCTGCTAAACGTCATACAGTTGCTGAAATCGTTGATCGTGCGAAAGGGTACGGAATGAAAAGTGCAGTAATCAACGGAATGGACGTGTTCTCTGTGTACGAGAAGATGAGAGAAATTGCGGAGGATGTTCGTAAAAATTCCGAGCCGTGGTTTGTTGAAATCAGAACATATAGATATCGTGGACATTCCATGTCAGATCCTCAGAAGTACAGAACCAAAGAGGAACTGGAAGAATATCAAAAGATTGATCCGATTGAGCGATTGAAAACATACATTCTCGAAAATGATATTGCTAAAGAATCGGCTCTGGAAAAAATTGAGGAAAAAGTAGATCAGGAAGTACTGGATGCGGTAGAATTTGCAGACAATTCAGACTTCCCGAAAGAAGAAGAGCTCTATGAAGATATGTTTGTAGAAGACGATCCTTATTTCCACACCTAAAAAGAATTTCAAAGAACAGAATAATGGCTGAATTACAATTTAGAGAAGCAATTAAAGCTGCCATCGATGAAGAGATGGCCAATGACGAGAAAGTATTAATTATGGGTGAGGAAGTTGCCGAGTATAATGGCGCTTACAAAACTACGGAAGGACTCCTCGATAAATACGGATATAAAAGAGTAATCGATACCCCGATTTCGGAGCTTGGATTTGCAGGAATCGGAGTTGGTGCTGCAATGAATGGTTTACGTCCCATTGTAGAATTTATGACGTTTAACTTCGCAGTGTTAGCTGCAGATCAGATCATAAACCATGCTTCAAAAGTGAAGTACATGACTGGTGGACAAATTGATTGTCCGATTGTGTTTAGAGGTCCAAATGCTTCTGCAGGACAGTTAGGAGCCACTCACTCAGTAGCTTACGATTCCATGTATGCTCATTTTCCCGGATTAAAAGTGATTTACACTTCAGAACCAGGAGATGCCAAAGGATTGTTGAAATCAGCAATTCGTGACGATAATCCAGTACTTTTTATGGAATCGGAGCAGATGTATGGATTGAAAGGTGAAGTTCCTGAAGATGATGATTACATCATTCCAATCGGAAAGGGAAAAGTTAAGCGAGAAGGCGAGCATGTGACTTTAGTTGCTCACGGAAAGATGTATCATCTTGCAGTAAATGCAGCAAAGGAATTAGCCAAAGACGGTGTTGAGTGCGAGATTATTGATCCAAGAACAGTTAAGCCTTTAGATTTACCGTTGATCATTGAATCGATTAAGAAAACGAATCGTTGTGTGTTGTTGGATGAAGCGCATCCATTCGGTGGTTTAGCAGCTGAAGTTGGATTTTTGATTCAGCGCGAAGCTTTTGATTATTTAGATGCTCCGGTTCAAAGAGTTACTCTTCCGGATGTGTGTGCACCTTTTGCAAAAAATTTATTCGACCTTTGGTATCCAAGCGTAAAGCAGGTTGTGGATGCTGTGAATCAGGTTACTTACAGAAATTAAAACTCACTTACTAATTGACGAAATATGGCTATTAAGATAGAAATGCCGAAGCTCAGCGATACCATGGAAGAAGGGGTAATCGCTAAATGGAATGTTCAGGAAGGCGATAAAATTTCTGCCGGAGATATTATTGCTGAAGTGGAAACAGATAAGGCTACCATGGATGTAGAAGCTTTTGATGATGGTACTCTTCTCAAAATTATTCCTGCTGAAGGAGATTCGGTTCCTTTGGGTGGATTAATAGCTATAATCGGAGAGGAAGGCGAAGATATTTCTGATTTATTGGACGGAGCTGATGCAGGAAGTTCTAGTTCAAGTGACTCAGATTCTGAAGAGAAATCAGATGATTCTGAATCAAAAGCTTCCGAGACAGAAGAAGAGGGTTCGGAAACCAAACAAGAAGAAACCAAATCAGATAATTCTTCATCTTCAGATGATGGAAGAATTAAAGCATCACCTTTAGCACGAAAAATGGCAGAGGATAAAGGAATTGATCTTGCTTCTGTAAATGGTTCAGGTCCCGATGGAAGAATTATCAAATCTGATATTGAAAACTTCAAAGAAAGTAGCTCAGGAAGCGGACTATCTAAACCTTCAAGCGCTACCGATTCAGCTTCTTCACCAAGAACTTTCCAAAGCCTGGAAAGCAAAGAAGTGAAAGTTTCACAGATGAGAAAGACTATTGCCCGCAGACTTTCTGAAAGTAAGTTTACTAATCCGCATTTCTATGAAACGATCGACATCGACATGAAAGCGGCCATGGCTGCGCGTTCTTCAATGAATGAAGCTAATGATGTGAAAATCAGCTTTAATGATATTGTAGTAAAAGCCTGTGCTATTGCGCTAACACGTCATCAGGCAATAAACAGCTCTTGGCATGATGACACCATTATGGAGCACGGAGATGTGCACGTAGCGGTTGCTGTAGCTATTGATGAAGGCTTGATGACTCCGGTAATTAATCATGCTGATAAGAAAGGTTTAGCTGAAATTTCTGCAGAAACCAGAGAACTTGCCGGATTGGCCAGAGACAGAAAACTGCAACCGGATCAAATGGAAGGAAGTACGTTTACTATTTCGAATCTTGGAATGTTCGGTATCGAAGAATTCACGGCAATCATCAATCCTCCAAATGCTTGTATTCTTGCCGTTGGAGCAATTCGCGACGTACCTGTAGTAGAAAACGGAGAAGTAGTCCCGGGTAAACGAATGAAAGTTACGCTGTCAAGCGATCACAGAATTGTAGATGGCGCAAAAGCTGCACAGTTCCTAAATACAGTGAGAAACTTGCTTGAGAATCCTTTATCGATGTTGCTTTAGGATTTTGGTTTCATTGGTCTGACGGATTGCCCGTCTGACCAATCTTTCAGACTCGATATTTGCCTTTTAGATCCATCAGGCGGGTTATCCGTCAGATGGAAGTCATAAGTTTCTACAATAAACCGGTTTTTATTCCTGGTCAATTTGAATTTCTATGGCAAACGTCCGATTTAAGGATGAGATAAAAGTAATTAACTCCTCTCGGTCAAATAAATAACAGGAGTGAGGTTTAGATTACTTCCTGCCAACTGCTCAAGTCTTATTAGTGTATCATCCCAGTTATTCTGAGATTGAGTAATTACATAAGAATTTCCATCCTCTTTTGTGATCACTTCAGAACTAATATTTAGGAGATCTTGCAGGCTTTGAGAAATTTGAAAAGCTCTGGTTTTACTTCGATAAGATCCTGCGATTATTTGATAATCGTAGGAATAATCAGAAACAGTTTTGGGATCATATTTAAGAAAAACGTTGCTCAGAATATCATTTTGACGAAACTCACTAATTTTTTGCTGAGCTTCTTTCCTGTCAGAATATGGTCCGGCGAAAACTGTATAAGCCTGAACTGATAATGACTCAATTTTGGCGTCAATACCATATTCGTTTGCAAGTGTTTGTTGAAAATTAAGCGCATTTTGTTCGTTCTGGAAAAAGCCTAATTGAATAACATAATTAAGCGAATTAGGATACTGATAGTCCTGTTGATAACACTGATAAATAACTGCAGAAGGTTCTTCTGAATCATTGGCATCAGAAAATTGATCATTAAAACGGTAAGCACGGGTTAGTGAATTGAAGGCATTACTTCGAACAGAGAAGAGAAAGTTGTTGTAAACGATTTCGAAAGATCGTGAAGTTTGATTTTCCGTTCTGTTAGCAACTCTTATACTGTTTGCGAATGATTCATAACTGCCCACCTGAACCGAGTATCTGCATCCTTGTATATTATCTTCATTTCCGGAAGAGGGTGGAGTGGATGGAGTCGAAGTATTACTTTTAATAGTCTCAGGCTGAGATTCCTGCACTTCGTTAACAGACTCCGGAGTTTCTTCCTCGACTACTTCTGGTGAAGCGGAATTTTCGATTTGAGCAATTGGCTCGTTGTTTTGAGGCTCTTCCTCTGCTTCAGTTTCCCGCGAATTTTCAGGGAGAATCTGCTCATTCTCAGGAGTTTCAATAGGTTCTTCGGTTATTTCTTCTACTGCTTCTGTTTGGTCAGCTAACATCTGATCAGGATTGGAATAAAACAGTCGCAATACAATTCTTCTGTTTTTACTTTTTGAAGCAGCCACAGGGTTTCCCCGATCATCGAATTCCACAACAGGACGAGAAGAAGCATACCCGGAAGCCTTCAGCCTATCGTCTTTAATTCCTGATTCATTGAAATATTTTACGACATTGGAGGCACGAGCGGTAGAAAGTTCCCAGTTGGATGGATAAGCAGCGGTAGTAATAGGAACGTTATCAGTGTGACCTTCCACATCAATTTCAAAATCGTCATACTCGATTAGTTTAAAAGCTGCCAGAACTCGGTTTAACAAAGCACTTGCTTCGGGTTGAATTTCGGCACTTCCCGATTGATATAAATCATCACTTCTGAAGCGAATTTTCACATCATTGAGCTCCCGATAGATTTCTAATTGTCCATCTGCAATTTCCTGTGCAAGAAGTGCCTCTAAACGTTCTTTAATTTGCTCGATTGGAGTGGTGATGAACTCCGTCTCATTTTCAGATGATTTAAAAAGATCGGATACCGAAAAGGTTTCTATTTCTTTTAAAGAAGAAACGGATAGCAGGATAATGAGAAAGCCCAGAATAATAGTGATTATATCGAGATAACTGACCTGCCAGCTATCATCATCAGCAGATTCTAATTCCTGCTCGGGATATAATGACTGTTTTTTATTATATGGATCATCAACTTTCAAAGCTTGGCAGTACCTTAAAATTGTTGAACATTTCGATGCATGTGAGCTTTAAGCTTGTCGTAAATTTGAAGAGAAGATTTTTGCTCCTGTATCAGTAAAACGCCTTCTAAAATCATTTTTTCCCGGAAGTACTGTAGCGAAGCAATATTATTCATCTTCTTTGCCATTGGTGTGAAAATGAAATTCCCAATTAAAATCCCATATAAAGTGGTCATTAAGGCAGCTGCGAGACCGGAAAGGAGAGAATCCACTTCATTAAAACCGGAAAGGATGACAATCAGACCAAACAAAGTTCCCAGCATACCAAATACCGGTGCGGTTTTACCCATACTTACCATAATCTGATTTATTTGCTGTTGCCGAGTATAAGTTTCCTGAATATTGATTTCACCTAATTCTCTGAACTCCTCTGTGGAGTAATTGGTATCCAGTATCGAAAACAAATATCCTTCAAATTGTCCGCTGTATTGCTCACTTAACTGCGCTACAGCAGCGTTTCGGTCGATTCGAATCATCTTTTGCCACTCAAGAATATTTTCAATGTCTTGCTCAAGCAGTTTATCGTCGATATTACTTTGGGAGAACAGGCGAAAGCTTTCACGAAATGCTCTTACAACTTTTCGAAAGGGATAGCTAATAAATACGCTTGCTGTTATTCCTCCGAATACAATAGCTAAACTTGGCAGGTTAAGGAACTCAAAGTCTGAAGGGATTACATTGTATTCTGCAAAACCAATCACCATCAAAGAACCCCACACAAGGATTCCCAATGAAACTAAAAAGCTGATGATGTTAGAAAATGAAATCTTCATTTAAAATTTCTAAAAGTTACGTTCAAGATTTTCATTTATTAGTCCCTGATTTTTTAGCTCTTCAATGATCGGGGGTGAGGGCGGTATTGGTACGTTCCGGTCTTTCTCTAATGCTTCTCTCCAGTTGGAAACGAAGTTTTCAATTGATCCCAAGCCAAAATAAATGCTGCCTCTTAAAGCCAGTACATCAGCGGACTCTTTAATATTTGCAGCTCTGTTGATCAAAAAAAGTGCTTGTTGGTAATCTCCACTATAAAACCGTTGTTGTGCCAATATATAAAATGTAGTAAGCCGGTTAGCCTGCGACTGATATTGAGCATGAATTTCGTCTTTTAAAACAGCATTCAAAGAGTCGCGAATAGCTTCATCCGATCTTTTATTATTTTCATTAACGATTTGCTGATTTAAACCATCGTCAATATTTGCAGTATCATTTTGTTCTTGCGGAGTTTCTGAAACCTGATTCGAAGATGTACATCCCACCTCAATGCAAAGTGATATACCAATTACATACAAAAGATACTTGATATGGTTTTTCCCAGATAAACCCATCATTCAACGACTTCTTCCTGAAGATGTTCGGTGTAGGATTTTCTTAAAGAGCTTAGCAATTTAGATTTTGCCTGATCAGTACCATCTGATCCTTCCATTTCTTCAAGTTCCATACGTATTAATTTCTGCTCTCTTTTTGGGCGTACAGCCAATATTTTATCTATAATTTCTTTATCCAAGCCAACTAAAGAGTCTAAAAGAGTAGGAGTGTTTAAAGCCTCAACACCTTCTTTGATTATTTCATTATCAAGATCAGGAATCTGATCAATTGTCAGGAATTGTTTCTCAAGCATTTCTCCCAATACAGAACCGGATGCTTTAATCTGCTCAATATATTTTTTCTGTTCTTTTACTGGTAGCTTTTCAAGGATTGGGAGGATGTTTTCCATTCCCATTTTTTCCTGTTTTTCAACGTCTCTGATCTCTACTACCTTATCAAAAAGTCGGGACGATATAAAGCTATGTTGTTTATAGGTGAGATTGTGTAAAGTTGACATCTTGAGCATGATCTCAGCAGCTTTTTCGCCATCCAATTTATTCAGCAATTCAGCGGCTTTATCTTCCGGCAGATAATCAATTACAAGAGCTGCAGTTTGATTTGTTTCATTCTTGAGAAGCTCCATAAGCTGGTGATTGGTAACATGCTCTAAAAATTTAAAGAGGCCTAAATTTGCGTAATTCTTCTTTTTAGACTCTTTGTTATCACCTTCTTTAATGAGTGTATTAAAATATTTAGCTGCTTTGTTTTTCTCTTCAATAGTCATTGGAGATAGTTCTTCTAAAGCCTGAACTATTTCCTCATATTTTTCCTCAGGCAAATCTTTTTTAATGGAACGGATCAGCGTAGAATCCCCCGATGCGATAATTTCCGCAGCTTTTGTTGCTCCATTTACCGGATCTTCATCAATCCAGTATTCTAAAAGAAGAGCCGTTTCTTCGGGTTTAGTAAAAAAGTTTTTAGCCAATTCATCAAACTCTTTCATTGAAAACTCTTCTTCTGATGAAGTAGTTATATTTAAGGAGCGGCTTTCGCCCGCAAAAGGATCTCCGGAGGGATTGTTATTTCCCGGGAAATTTCCTTCCAAGTTAAAACTTGCTCTTTCAAGCCGGAGGTTAGAACTTGATTGTTTATCTCTGTAAAAAACACTGTTTGCGATGAGAGACAAAATAAACAAGCCTATTAAAATGAATTCAGTAATATAATCACCTAAAGAAGAGAAGAAAGTCTCAGGCTCTGCTACTTGTTCATTAATGTTAGTAGATTCGATCGGAATAGGCTCAAAATCAGGATCAGGTATAGCAAGCTGAGTAATATTAATTTGGTCGCCTCTCGCAGGATTTGTTTTTGCAGCAAACCCCGCAATTTGCCTCATAAAATCCAGTTCAGGTACAGAAAAGCTGGTATCAGCATAAATATTTACTATGATATTATTCAGTATAAGCCTTCTGGTAACATTTTGGCTTAACGCTGACTCATTACCGGTTGTAGGTCCGACATTCTGCAAGTTATCATCCGGTAGAAAAGGAAGTCCCGGAAGAGCAATGTTCTGATTTCTTGAGGTCAGAATTTGATTTTGAGTTGTGATGGTATCCTGGATAATATCAGCGTCGATGTTAACATCAACAAAGAATTTTTTTCTGTCAAAATGATTAGATATTACCTGGATAACCTGAGAATCGTAACTTTGCTCTATGGTTGCAATTTGTAAATCATCAGATTGTGAAAAGCCTGCCCCTGAACTTGTTTGTGCCTGAACCTGAGCGATTGAAAAACACATAACAATAGCTGTGAAAGCTAATACATATTGCTTAAAAGGTATTTTATTAATGATTAAAGTATATAACCTATCCATTGCACTATGTGCTAAAGCCGCCTTCTTAATCGCCTGGTTCTGTTTTGATGATTTGGTCCAAAGTTTCTACCTCAGGAATATAAATATCTGGATTAAATCTTGTTGCCATATTCCAGCTTTTTTGAGCTTCTTCTTTATCACCCTTTAAGTACAATAAACTGCCTTTCAAGGCATATCCTTGGGCTGTTTCAAAGATTTCCAAAGATTGATTAACAAAATCTAATGCTTGATTTAAATTTTTGTTATAAAAGGCGTTCTGAGCCTGAACAATCAAGCGTAGAGTTTCGTCCACTTTATCCTGTAAATCAGCTTCAAAATTGAGTAGTTCTGAACTGCCCTCAAGATCAGCCAGAATGGTAGTTTCACGAACTACTTCAAGATCCGAATCGTCGAAGTTTTCAGGAACAAGTACAATATTTAAACCTTCAATAAAATCCCCTTCTGGAATTGCTCTCACCTCAAAAGTAGGAAGACTGTCGCGTACTTTTGCGTCCAATATTTCTAACTGACTCTGATCAACTCTGATTGTATAGTCTCCCGGAGGTATTTCAAATGAATAAAAACTACCGTCCGAGAACGTTCGGATTTCTTTCAAAAAGTCTCCGTCATTAGAAGAAATCAAAACTTTTAATCCTGCTATTCCTGATTGTCTTCCATTTTCATATAATCTTTCTACTGTTCCTTCAACCACACCTGACATATAAAAAGGGATTTCTACTTTTTTGAAGCGATTTGGATCAGTAATCAATCCAAAGTTTTCGAATTCCGGAACCAACATTGGATTTCTAATTGCGCCTTTATTTAATTCCATGTTGTAATAGAAGTAGGGCTGCATTTGGGTGAAGTAAAGAATGCCGTTTTTTGTGTGGTTCATGGCGCCGGATCTGGTAACCCGAAGAGCATTTTCACTTATTGGATCGTCTTCATCTTCTTCAAAAGTCCCATTGTTATTATTGTCTACAAAAAGTCTTACTGCAGTGCCGGATCTTCCTACTTGCTCACGGCTGGTAAATAAGAAATTATTGTAGTTGGTATCGTAACCAACAGAACCGCGGATGTTTTGCGTAATATTATAATTATCTCTTATTGAACTGAAATTGGAGCTCGATCTGACTTTGTTTAGATCTATGGTGAAACTAAATCTAACCGAACTGAATTGGTTGAGGAAGTTTCTGCCTACTGAAAGTTGAAACCTTCCGTTTTTGAAAATACTTCGCGAAATAAAAAACTGAGCTGATTCAATTTCCTTTTGAACAGGCAAATATCTCATTTGAGCTCTTAGAAAAGTACCCTTTAAATAAGAAGGAATGTTTCTTCCTCTTGAAATGGTATAAGTAACAGAGTTTTCAATGGCCGATAAACTTGTTGGGGACAAAATATCAAATTCACCAAAATAGCGATCCGTATAACCGACTCTGAAATTAAATTTGTCAATACGTGAGTTTGCATCCACTCTGAATGTGGTAATATTGGATGTTTCACCAAAACGTGAAAAAGCAGAAACTCTGAAATTAAAAGGGGTTGAACCAAAAGTAAAAGGGTAGAATAGAGTAGTACTTAATCTTTTGTCGTCATTAGATGGGTTATAAATACTAAATCCGGAAGAATAGTCTATAAAATCTATATTAAAACTTGCAGAATTTGGGTAAATAGCGCTCAAAGTTGATCGATAAAAAGCGTCTGTAGCGCCTTCAAGCGTAAAAATATAATTTGTAAGAATTCTGGACGACAGAGAAGAAATAAAAGTAGGTCTTGATGTATGAAAACCCTCGTAGTATTCAATACCTGCTTTTGCTGTAAGCCACTCAGACAAACCATATGATCCCGAACCCTGTGCAGTTAATACCCGATCTGTTGTACCGATTAATGGATTATCGAGCTCCCCAATATTTGCAACATAATTGAAAACGCCTGCGGGCTGAAAGTTAAAAGGAACCTGAATACGGTTTGATCTTTCAATAATTTGCCCCGTTGGTCCATAAATTCTTAAATCCAATTGTGTTGAACCATAAGTAAGAGGGGCTAAGAACCGATAATTTCCAGCCTGATCAGACACCTGAAAGTCTATCAATGCATTGTTGAGATATAACTCCACTTCCGATTCGGGTAAAGTTCTTCCCTGAACTTCAAATTCATCAAACAGAAGACGAGGCTCAACAGGTTCATTCGAAATACGAATTCCTGTGTATGAGCTTCTGTTAACCCCATCTGTTTGGGTTTGACCAATGGTTAACTTAGTTAGAAGATTTTGGTTCCTGAAAAACCTTCTCCAGCGGAGATTATTAGTAGCAAAATTGGAAAAGTTTTCAGAAAAACTTCCAAATAATGAACCCTGAAGATCTCCTCCATACAGCTGTAATCCAACATTACTGTTATAATTGTAAATATTAATCTGATCGGACAGGTTTGCAGATAGGTTATAGTCTACAAATCCTCCATCTATGAAGGGTTTTTTGCGGGCAAACTTTAAATCATAATTCTCGTTAGAAAATCTGTTATTATCAGCTACTCTTCTTTTTTGATTTC
Organism: Balneola sp.; assembly: GCA_965267565.1. Lineage (GTDB taxonomy): Bacteria > Bacteroidota > Rhodothermia > Balneolales > Balneolaceae > Balneola. The sequence continues at coordinate 373,787 of OZ254085.1, read as the reverse complement.
TTAATACTTTTTGGACAACCGGGAGTTCTTTTTGAGTGACCAAATTCAGGCGAAGGTTGCTGAAGTCCACCATGAACTCTAACTCAAATATTTCCAGGAATAAACCGGGTCTAAGGTAATAGTCTATTTCTTTGATTAAATAATCTTCTGAAGAGATTTGATATCGATTATCTCCAAACCTTATGAAATTATCCTGAAGATTTATTTCGTAAGGGGTTTGCTCTAATGAAAAATCCCCGGATATCGTTAATCCATCCTGGTTATTCTCTATATCGAGGAGGTCGAAGATTTCGTTAACGGGTAAGAAAAAAATATCATCTTTGTAATAAGAGATGATAACAGAGTTAATAATACCGCGGTGCCTGAATTCGAGATATACTTCAGTTTCATCAGAAGTATTCTGAGCTATAGCTTCAGGCTGTGTTAGAAGTACACACAAGAGAATGAAGCATAATCCTTTTGCTATTTTGAACCAATCTCTCAAAGATAAAAATTTTATGTTGTATGCACTTTTTCAAATTTATTGTATTTGAACGGTGGTACTTGAAACTGAAGGTGTCATTTGTACTAAATCAGAATCTGATATGTCATTTCGCTCTGATACAAATTCAACTTTGATCTCATAACTTCCGGGCTCCATATCTTCAATATTAAAAGTATGTCCATGTGTCCCATTAAAATAAAAGCTTGTTGAAAGGGAAGAGGTACGGATTGTTCTTCCATCTTTTATTATTGAAGTAGTTACAGTGCCCAAAAAGGGAGAATTCCCTGTACGTTCAAAATCAGACAAAATTTGAATGGTGTTTTCATCAATCAAATTTGTCCGTATCTGATTTATGTTTATCCCTGTGTTTGTATCTCCAACTTTGTAGAATAAACCTGTTACTTGTTCAAATTTAACTCCAATTTGAGCATTCACAGTTTCAGAAGCTCCAAGTTCTAAAGGTGGGCTCTCAGGGGTTGAAGTAGTTCTAACCCGGGCCCAGTAGGTTTGATCAACTAAATTCTGTGGCGCACTGATTCGCAAACGTACAATTTGCCGATCGCCACTTTGCAGTACAAAATTTTGAGGGAATGCCCTCACGCTACTTGCTATTGAATATTGTTGTTCAATTTCAGAACTGTCTCTGACAAAACTTTTGTCGCCGTTTTCGTTGGTGTCAAAATATCCGAATAAGAAATCAATAGAGATTTCCTGTGGTTGTTGCGAATTATTAATCACCATAAATGTTCCGAACCTTGAGTTATCATCAAGGAATAAATTTGTAGGAGCAATGGTCACCTGCGAAAAAAGACTCGCAGATAGTATCATACTCAAAAGTAAGCCGCTCGTTATAACCCTTTTTATTTTCATAACTGCTTTTTTATTGTAAATGATTGCAGTAAAGTAAAGAATTAATACCAAATTTATTTCGGATAGTTTTAATAAAAAAAAAGTCCCGTTGGAAACGAGACTTTTAATTCTATCAAAGTATTAATTACTGGTAATTAACAGTGAAAGTTAAATCACCAGAAGCACCTGCAGTACCACTATCAGAAGTGTAAGTACCTGCTGCCTGACCTGAAAGTGTACCTAAATTCCCACCAACGTAAACAAACAATGCACCAGCACCGGATGTTTCTGTAGCTGCGTTTGCAGTAGCTTTAGTTACATCACTTGATGATGCAATAGCGTCAGTACTATTAGCTGAAACATCAGGAGTAAAAGTCATAGAATTAGTTCCATCACTTAAAGTAACAGTGGCCTGATCCCAGTCAATAACTAATTGAGTAGAGTTAGCAGCTGAAATAGAGAATTTTCCAAAAGTAGCACCACCACCAACATCAGCAGTATTAGTACCTTGAGGGTCAAGTACAGGAGAACCTGTGTCCTGAATGTTACCGAAACTTACATCAGAAACGAAAGTAAGGGCAATATCAGCAAGGATAACAGCAGAAGTATTAATATCCTGCGTTTCCTGTGCAACAGCGGTAGTGTTAGCAAAAGCAACAAATACCAAAGCAGCGAGTATGTATTTTAGATTTTTCATGATTTTGAATTTTAAATGAAGTTTTATGAATTTCTTTAATCAAAGCTAAAGACTATACACTGTGTTTCCAATTAGAGTGTTTTAATGAAGATCTTCTAATGTTTTGATAGGAAAAGTCCTATTCATAGGTAACACTCACAACTACCTCTGCTGTGTATGTACCTGTTGGTATATTCCCTACATCTATTCCGCCATACACATATAAAAACATTTCCTGCCAAACATCATTTGGTCGAGGAGCGTTTTCTTCCCCTTCATATATTAAAATCATACCCTGATTATCGGATAGAGGAACGGCTTTACTAATATCATTTACACCTGAATTATTATAAGAAGCCTCTAATTCCAAAGGAATCTCATCAGTTATGGCCGGATTAATATTTGTAAGTTCATCCGGAACAGACATTGAAATCTGTATATTTTGTGTGTAATAGGCTCTGATTGAAAAAACCCCCATTCTTACATCGCCAAGCTCAACCTCCGTGTATCCTGAATTTGTAACAACTTCACCGAAATCAAGTGACTGTTCAATGGTTACATTAAGTTCCGGTTCAATTTTAAGCCTGAGATTGATAAACTGGCTATTTGCAGGGGTCAGATTAAGTAATACCCACATTGAGCTAATCAATATGAATATGGCTGACCTAATCATAATTTATGGTAACGGATATGCTCGAGGAGTAACTTCCAGCGTCAACATTCCCAACGTTTACTGATCCATATATATACAAATAGGCGGTTTCATTGAACACGCTTGGATCATAACCCTCATAGACCGGAGTAGGAGGTGGGCCCGGAGGACCGTCGGTTCTTTCTAATATTTGGAATTGAGCGGTTGCTACGTTGGATAGTACAGAGATATTTACGGACTCATTTACATTGTTATTTCCTCTGTTTGCATATGCAGCTTGTAAAGTAAATGGTATTCTGCATGTGGGATCTGTTTCACATCCTAAATCACCGTTCAGTAATAAGTAATTATCAGCAGTGATATCAACAATTACATCCAGGTATTTAACACCTTCAAGGGTAAGAACTTTTGCATTTACCAAATCAATTAAGGCAGGTCCTTGATTCTGAATCAATGTTCCAAAATCCAGGTCCTCAGAAGGAATAAATTCTGATAATGTAATGCTGTAAGCACTGCTGTATTGTCCAAAATTGATTTCTTGTGCAGAAACAAAAGATGATGAGTTATTTGATCCTGAAATCACAGAAAAAATAAGACTGATTGAAGCAATGAACTTTAAATTCTTAATGCTTCTTAGAGATGAAAAGATATGTAGTAAAATGCTTTTCATAAGATTACCGAAACTGGTATTGGGTATATGATGCAGATATTATATATAGTCTATCTCTATTGTAAAGTCTCCTTCATAATTACCGGGAGCTGCATTTGTAATATTTATTCTACCGCCGATCCAAAAATAGTACCTGCCTTCAAGACTAAACTGAATCGATCTGTTATCGGTGTCTAATAATTCGGAAGTAGATTGATTCTCTATAGAATTACCTGATATTTCGTATGTGAAAGTTAAGGTTGAGGTACCATCTACTTGGGTTAGAACTATTTCAGGTAAATAAGTTAATCTGAAAGATGCTTCGGGATTTCCTGTCGCTATCATGAAGCCAGCGTTAATACTGTTGATAGGATTGATATAAATTTCTTGTTGACCAGGTTGAACGTTTCCAAACGTCATAGACTGGACTGTGATCAAATCAATACTCGAAACCACATTTGCATTTACTCTTACATCTCCTGAAACCTGAATGTCCTGTTCCTGACCGTATAAATGTTGGCTTGAAAATACTATTAAGAAGATTGCTATGACTATATTTTTCATACTTAATGATTGCACATATAATTAAAAAAAACCAGTTAATTCTTTTTAATAAGAACGTTCTAATGTGCTTTAAAATTTCCGAAATTACTTTATGAGTGTAAGTTTTTCTATGAATACTTTTGATTCGGTAGTAAGTCTATAGAAGTATACTCCGCTTGCTAAGTTCTGAGCTTGGAAATTGATATTATAAGTTCCGGCAGTTAACCGACGATTAATTACTGTACTGACTTTTCTGCCAAGGATATCGAATACCTCAAGAGTAACATCTGAATCTACATCAATGCCAAATGGAATGGTTGTTTCAGGGTTAAAAGGGTTTGGGTAGTTTTGAGATAAAAAAGCAGTTTCGGGTATGTTGGCTTCAATTTCTTCAGTAGTGATTTTGAGCGTAAAGCGCGTATTTGATGATTGCGAACTCACTACTTTTCTTTGAGTGTTAGGTTTTGCAACTTTTGCCTTTCCTCGAGTAGTGTGGAAGAAATCGTATTCTTCCTGTATTCTTAAATCAATTTGTTCACCTGTATCGTTATCAGTTAAAATGATAAGCCATTCATCCGGAATGTTATCAAAATTAATAGCTCTAAGTAAATAATCGCCACTTATAGGTAAACCATTTTGAAACCCATTAACACCCACAGGAATTATAAGTCGATTAGTAAGTTCTCTGGGTAGGTTATTAATTACAAGTGGGGTGTTGTCGCCAAGCAAGCTAAAGATTTCAAGCCGATTGTTGGTTAGCGGAAGTAATTCAAAGGCATCAAATGGATCTTTTCCTTTTTTCCCGTTATCTGTAAATACAAAACTGGCTGTTTTTTGAAGTCCGTTTGCAGATAACTCTAATTCAAAAGTTGGTTCATCAAATTGAGATTGACTTTGAACTTCTTTTCTAAGAAATGAACCTCCGGTCGTTTTTGCATCAGTGGTAACTTTCAACTCCGGACTTGTGGCCGAGGCTTTAATCCAGAATCCCTGAAAAGGAGGGATGAGTCCACTTCCTAATGTTCCTGTTACTCCATTCCATGTTAAATATTCGCCATTACCTCCGTTAGCAGCCGGATCCCAGATATAAATAGTGGATTCAATATTCGTTTTAGTCCAGTTAGGAGAGTCATCCCAATCAATGGTAGCACCAAATGGATTACCAACCAGATTCCATCCGGTATCAGCATCAGCTGTGTAGGTAACACCAAAGTCCACTTCTCCGGCTGTTCCGTTAAATTCCTGACCGCTCACATCAAGTGTATCCGGGAGGGGATCATTGTAACGGGAATCAGCTGCTATATCACCAAAAAAGAATACGAACACTCCCTGACCTTCTACAAGATTATCTGTGCTGTTACCCGGAGCTCTATACCTTTGATTATCAGTACCTTCAAAGCTTTCCAGATAAGTGATTACGTTTGGTTGTAAGCTATCTAAAGGAGCATTTCCAAGAGTAGAACCTGTATAACCTTGGGTAAGAGTACCGTCAAGAAAATCTCCGTATGTTGATGCAACCGGAGAGGAGAGAATACGCCAGCCTCGTACACCTGATATTTTTCTCTGAAAACGAAGTGTACCAGATCCGTAATTAATTCCTTCCACTACTAAATTGGTTCCGCTTGGAATCAGTAGCTCTCCTGAAGTCATTGTGAGAGTATCACTAATGGTAAGGTTTTGCTGAACAGAAACTCCATTCGCATTATCAATAACCAGGTTAGTGTAAGAATGTGGGTTTGTAATAATTTGCGCAGTTGATCCATCCAGAACAACCGTTCCTACATTTATGGTAATTACATCAAGAATATCTCCTCCAACCGTTAAACTGTCGGCATTACTACCAAGTACACTTCCACCTGAAAGATCTCCGGTTATAGTAAAGTTAATTCCACCCGAAATTGTTAAAGAAGCTCCTGTTTCCATTGAGACGGAAGTAACGCTTGCACCAGCTACATCAATTACGGGTTGCTCGTTACCAACAGCAGGTGTTGCCGGAATAAATACCACAGAGGATGCCCCCGGAACAGTTCCCACATTCCAGTTTCCGGTATCTTCCCAATCAGATGCCACACTTGCAGAACCAAGTTGACTATCCCAAATATGAGTAAACGCCGCATACTCCACATCTACATCATCAGTAATTGCAGCGGCATTTACCGTTCCAGTGATGTTATCCGTTCCGGCTGTGGTTGATGACGTTAAGGTGGCGGAATACGTTCCATCCGAATTGTCGGTGACAGATCCTAATGATCCTAATGCGGTAGGGGTAATTGTCAATGCAACCGCATCCCCGCCCGTGGTGACGTCATTCCCAAATGCATCTTTCAGATCAACGGTAATTGTTGAGGTACTGACACCATCATTCAAAATTACAGTAGGAGACGCTGTAATGACAGAAGTAGCTTCAGAGGCAGCTCCGGCACTTACGGTAAAGCTGTTACTGGTTCCAAATTCAGGTCCTGCCGAATTGGTTGCTGTGATCGTACAATTTCCGACACTAGTGATACTTACGGTATGCGAAGAAAGTACTCCTGAAGAAAAACTTGCGGTTGTTCCTTGTCCGGAACCCATTGTACAGCTCGATGAAATTACTACAGTTCCATTAAAGGATGTTACCGTTGTTGCCGATCCATCAATTGCTGTAATCCGGATGTTGAAGGATTGTCCGGCTGTTTTTGAACTGATATTTCCGGAAGGCACTCTTTCTACAACGAATTCAGTAAGCACACCATTGTTCACAATATTAAATGAACTACTTAGCGCAGAGGTAAGTCCGGCGCTGGTAGCTTGCAGAGTATCAGTGCCGACATCGTCAATAGCTAAATCATCAAACTCGGCAATACCAAGTGCATTTGTATTTACTGGTGTGGTTCCTGAAAGCGTTCCAACACCACCAAAAAGATTAATTCCAACTGATGTTCCGGATTGCTCTACGGCATTTCCATATTGGTCAACCACCTGAACACGTACGGGAGGAGTAATCGTGGAATCTTTGGATGTAGTAGTTGGCTGCTGGGTAAATACCAGGCTGTCTGCAGCACCTGCTACCATAGTCATGGTTCCGTAGTTTGTGCCACCGCCTTGACCGGTCGTTCCAGTGTTTGTGATGTTTCCTGTGTTTGGGATTGTTCCGGACGTTGGTCTGATCTCTAACCCTGTAAATTCCAGTTGTCCCGGATTTGTAGTTGAAGCAGCATCAATAGTAAAGGTCACATCGGTGGCCGTAACGCTGGTAAAAGATGCGTTAAGTTCAGTGGAGCCACCAAACGCAGGAGATTCTGTAACTCCGATTGTAGCCCCGGTATTCCATTCATATCCTGCAGGAGCAGATAAAATAAAAGTACCTGATGAAGTGTATTCCCCAATAAACCCTTCCTGCACAAATGGGCCTGTTAAGGTGGTATAAGTGGTATTCGCATCATCCGCAGAAATTGCTTCACCTCCGGTTGCAGGGGTGATTTTTCGAATGGCTTGATCGTATTTATCGGCAAGGTAATCTTCGATACTTTCACGTTCGGCTTGTGTAATACTCCGGCTGTAATAAATAAACTCAGCAATTTCACCATCCCAGCTGTTATTACCGGTATCTTTCCCGCCTTTGCCAAGGATGGCTGTGGTTGCAGCAGCAGCTGAAATGCTGCCCGATGGAGGAGGATCGGCTGCAGAACTTGGATTATTTAAAATGCCGTCGACATACAGATCGTAAGTGGTTCCTGTTTCCCACTGCAAACTAATGATTTGTGAATTTGTCGTCTGAATGTCAGAAAAACTTTCTAACTGGTTGTCAGGATCATTACCCAAAATTCCCGTTTTTACTACATTAGTAAACGATCCACCGCCATTTGCACCTGAAGCATCGTAACGAATTGTGAGTGTTTTATCCTCCCCGGCAGGTGCTTCTGCAATAAACAAACCTTTATCAGTACTTGTTACATCAGATTTATAAACAACAAATAAAGAGAATTCATCCGCATTATCGATGTAGTTGGTATGACCATCAGAATCCAGAAAGTGATCTCCGTTCCCAACAAAACTTACTGCCGGTTGACTATTCAAGGATGCTGAGCTTGCTACATAACTAGGAGCTGTTCCTGAGCCCGCTGTTCCTACATAATCATTTCCATTTCCACTTTGATCAGCCCAGGTAGTTACTGCTACTCCATCACCTTCAGAAATTCCAGCATCGGCACGGAGCCACACTTCCAAGTCGGGAATTGTTTCAACAGGGCTAACATCAATAGTTCGTTTGAGGGAGTCACTTTTCAAATCCCCGTCGCTGACTATAAAACTAACAACCCGTTCAGGTCCTGATGCGATAGTTGCTGTGTTGATGTAATCAACAGAACGAAGCGCAGATTGATAATCACTTAAAATATTGGTTCCGGTTAGTTTTAACACTCCGGTTGTGGAGTTCCATGTTCCTGTTATTCCAAAGAGAGTGGAATAGATCAGTGAATCTTCAGCTGGTTTGAAATTTTCTGAGATTACAACCAAAGCACTATCCAGCATGGTGTCATCAGGATCAGAAACTACAATGGTATTTGTAATTTGTACTGCTGCATCAGGATATGCCAGATTAGAGGATTCAATTCCGGATAGCACTGGTTTCGAGTTAGTGGCTGCAACAGTTATGTCTCTTGATACAGTATTACTGTTGTTATCTCCATCATTTACCACAAAAGAAACAGTGCGATCAAGATTTACCGGATCTGAACTTGTGTTCTCATAGGTTACAGCGCGTAAAGCAGTCTGGTAATTGGCTTTCGTGTCACTTCCTGTTAGAGTCAGTACTCCACTTCCGGATGAAAAGCTACCGGAAATACTTCCCGTATCCGTGAAATCGAGAAAATCTTCACCGAGTGTATAATTTCCTGAAATAGTGATGGTGGCACTTTCAATGTTAGTATCATCGGCATCGGTTACTGTAATTGCGGATGTGATGCTTACCGCTCCATCACCTTCAGTGTAAGCTAAATCTCCGGCTTCAATATCCGCCAGTACAGGAGTTACGTCCGGATTAGCAATATTAATGTTTCTGGATACTGTATTGCTTACATCATCCCAGTCATAAATTTCGAATTCTACGGTACGCGTATTGGTAGAAGGATTGAACTGAGTATTTCTGTAATTCACAGAACGAAGTGCAGTTTGATAATTAGATTTGGTATCACTGCCGGAAAGTAATAAAACACCGGTTGTTCCATCATAAGTGCCGGTAATGTTTGCCGTGTTAGCAAAGATGAGGGAATCCTGACCAGTAACAAAATTAGTAGTGATAGATACTTTGGCACTATCCATATTGTTATGAGAGTCACTGTCTGATACAGTAATGGTATTTGTAATTTGAGTATCAGGATCACCTTCGGTGAAATCGATATTAGTTCCTTCAATACCCGCCAGAACAGGGGCGGTATTTCCCCATTTGTCGTTGAAATAGTTATAGAGACTGGCTCTTTGTCCACCATTTAACGAAGTGTTCCAGGAAGCGAACTCTACAATTTGTCCATTAAAATTGCCATTTTCGTTTGCGAGGGTAATCGGGTTGCGGGTGTTTCCTGAATTTCCACCCATTGCCACTGTTTCACTTACAGCGGGCATATCATCTGCATCATCAAACGATTCGAGAAAACCATTATTTACCTGAGCAGCCCATTCGTTCGTATTATGATAGGCTGTTACAATATAACTTTCATTGGTTTGAACAGTTCCCAAGTCAATAACGCGATGTCGTTCGGCATTAGAACCTCCCCAATTGCCATCTCCACGGCTGTATGCCTGAGCATAAAGTGTTCCGTCTACAATGGTGAAATTATATCCTCTGGCTCCGCTTGCTTGTTCATAGATTACCTGAAAGCCAGAAACGTCATCGCCGGTTCGGAAAGTGATCGCAAATGATTTTTCACTGAAAATACTATTGTTGATGGAGGTTTCTGCTCCTTTTTGAAGTTCATCATCTACACCGTCATATTCCACAGTACCTCGTTCTCCAAAGCCCAGAGAATCAAACAAAGCAGCAGTACCTGTAGTAAAATCGAAGTTATTAGTGCTTAAATCTCCCCATGTTGTTACCGAAGAGCCGTTGGTTGGGGGAGATGCTTCAGCAGAGTTTGCTGTGCCATCGCCGTCTAAATCCTGTGCATCAAAATGGAATACAATATTGGAAATATCAGTGGTTAAATCAGTAAGCGTGATGATGATATCAATATCGCGTGAGGTAGTGTTTGTAGCATTGTCATTTTCATACCCGGTAAAAGAAATGGTTCGTGTTAATTGGCTGGGAGTACCTGCTGAACTACTGAAAGTAACTGCTCTGAGCGCGGTTTGATAATTAGCCAATGTCGTTGTTCCTGAAAGCAGAAGTTTGCCTGTTGCAGCTGTATATGTTCCGGTTATTCCCAGCTGATCCACAAATCCAAGTTGGTCGTCTGGATTATCAAGATTTCCTGTAATTTGAACAACGGCGCTGTCGAGTTCTGAAACAGTGGGATGAGAACCTATTGTGATGGAAGAGGTAACAAACACAGATGAACCGCCAGCGGTGTATTCCTGATTAGCTACTTCAACATCACCTAAACCGGGCATGTCATCCAGCTCAGTAATAAACGCTGAAGGATTTTGCTGGTTATTGAACTCGGTAGCGATCCAGTCGGCACTTCTTCCAACATTTGAAATCCTGACTTCATCCATAAGGCCATCGATTGCATCACCGCTTCGCGAGATTTGAAGAGGATTGTTATTTAGATCGTAAGCAGTTGTATTGGCATCAGTAGCTAAAGATATTCCATTTTGATACAAAGCACGTCCTGAAGAAGTTTGTACATAAGCAAGGTAATACCAAGTTGAAGTACTTAGATTAGCAGAAGAAGGGGCAGTAAGGTTGTTCCCGGCATTTTTTCTCCAGCGCATCCTTGGTCCCCCGCGAAGCATTGCTTCGTATGATTCATTGGTACCTTTAGTAACCATATCAGGTGCAGCTGTAGATTCGGGGTTGTACCAAAATGAGATAGTTATCTCTCCTGAAATATCCAGAGAGGCATCATCAGCTACACTTATAAAATCATCGTCTCCACGTTCAAAATCACGCGCAGTCCCAATTTGACCAGTAGCAGTAGGGATGCCGCCTGTTCCGTTTTCAGTTCCATCATTCGCATTCGATGTTGCATCATCTTCTGTAGCGCCACCATCCATATGCATTACCAGTTGGTAACCTGAGTTCCAGATCGAGCTTGTACTTTGATCTGTTGATATGCCGGAATCACCATAGTAAATAAAAAATTGAGTATCTGAATTTGCACTCAGGCTTGGAAATTTAACCCAAAAAATTATTTCTCCTGTACTTGAATTGTATGATTCCAGTTCAAAGTCTAAAGCAGTTGTACCATCATCGGCAGCAAAAGCAATATCAAAACCATTCGCATTCTCTACATCTCCTCCGTTAGCTGTGGTTCTGAAATCAAGATCAGTGATATTTACAAGAACGGGAAAATCAGTAAGATTAGAAGTTCCGCTTACGCTGTCACTCTCTATATTGTATTTCTTTCTTTCGGTATAAGATCCCAATTGAGCCTGAACAGTCTCGCTTAACCCTATGCAAAAGAGCAAAAAAGTAAAAAGGTATGTGCTGAGTTGTTTTTTCATTCCTGAAAGACCTTATAACTCTAAACAAAAGGTTCGATAATATACTATTAAGATTATCGACAAAAACGCTCGTTAATCAATTCTAACCTTAATTCAGAATGGATAGATAGGTTTACTTAATCAAAGTAAATTTCTTAACAACTACTTTGCTGTCTGTTATCAGTCTGTAAAAGTAAACACCACTTGCAAGGTGATTGGCCACAAAACTCGGGTTGTATTTCCCTGCTGTTAATCGTTCATCGATTAACGTGGTGATTTTTCTTCCAAGCACATCATAGATTGTAAGCTCTACATCCATATCCTCATTAATTCCGAAAGGAATGGTTGTAGTCGGGTTAAAAGGATTCGGATAGTTCTGAGACAAGAACACTTCTTCCGGGACATCTCTTTCGATTTGTTCAGTACTTACTTTAAGAGTAAACCTTGTGCTTTGCGAAGCCGCTTTTTTCCGTATGGAAGTGGTTGGTTGTAGGGGATTGGTTGCTGTATTCATCTTACCTCTGGTGGTATGATTGAATGAGTAAGAAAGTTCCTCCAGTATATTAATCTCTTCTCCGGTATCATTATCGATTAAAGTAAGAATCCAGTCTTCAGGAATAGTTCTTAAGTCGCCCCATACCATTTCAAATTCTCCTGAAACAGGCGCACCGTTTTCAAAAGCTGCAAAGTGAAGCGGAATAAAGTTCCGTGAATTAAAATCAAGCGGTAAGTTATTGATTGCAAGTTCGGTTCCGTTCTCGAGAATACTGTGGAACTCAATATGAGAGTTTGAAAGCGGAAGTAAGCGGAAAGCATCAAAATTGTCTTTTCCGGTTTCTGCAATGTCAGTAAAAGTGATATTCGTTTTTTTAGAACGACCGGAAGCAGATGTAACCGCAAGTTGTATTTGAAGAACCTGCGAATCTGCCTGGGGTTTGGTTTTCTTTTTAGTTGAATCAGGTAATTCTTTTCGTAAAAAACCACCTCCGGTAGTTTTTGCAGCTTTATTGACGCTTAGTACCGGACTTGGAGCATTTGCTTTCACCCAGAATCCCTGAAATGGAGCAATCAATCCGCCCGTTGGTAAAGTTCCGGTTATGCCATTCCATGTTAAATATTCGCCATCTCCGCCATTTGCGTCAGGATCCCAGATATAGATGGTAGACTCTACATTGGTTTTAGTCCAGTTCCCGGAATCGTCCCAATCAATAGTTGCGAGGAAAGGGTTACCAACAAGATTCCATCCAGTATCTGCGACAGCAGTATACGTAATCCCAAAGTCTACTTCGGTATCATCGCCATTCCATTCCTGTCCCTGAACATCCAGTGTATCTGGTAATGGATCATTGTATCTGGAATCAGCTGCTATATCTCCAAACACAAATACAAACACACCTTGTCCCTGAACTACAGCATCAGTGGCATTACCGGGGGCTCTGAATCGTTGGTTATCTGTTCCCTCAAAGCTTTCCAGGTAAGTAAGAACATTTGGCTGCAGGCTGTCGAGCGGAGCATTGCCGAGTGTGGAACCGGTATATCCCTGGGTAAGTGTTCCGTCAAGAAAATCTCCATAGGTTGTGTTGAAAGGAGAGGAGAGAAGTCGCCAGCCTCTTGATCCTGAAATTCTGCGCTGCATACGTATACTTCCCGATCCATATTCCTTTGAATTTGCAATTAGATTTGTGCCTGTGGGCATAAATAAAACGCCATTCGTAAGCTTAAGAGAATCCGTCACCGTAAGATTTGCAGAAAAGTCAGCCCCGTTTGTGTTATCAAGTTCCAGATTAACATAGTCGTGTGGATTGGTCACTTTCTGGTTTACAGAACCATTTAAGTTTACGTACCCAACCGTCATGTCTATATCAAGTTTTCCACCAACAGTTACGGAATCTGAATTACTACCAAGCACTTCTCCTCCGCCGGAAAGTTCTCCGGTAACAATAAGCTCTTTTCCTCCTGAAATAGTAACAGAGGCGCTTGCTTCAATAGAAAGCTGGGTTATGGTTGTGTTTGTGGTATTTACAACCGGTTGCTCGTTTCCTACTGCGGGAGTGGCAGGAATTAATACTTTGTCTCCCGGTAGAGGGACGGAGCCTGAACTCCAGTTTGCAGCCAAATCCCAATTTCTTGCATCAGGTATGGAGCCAATTTGTGATTGCCATAAATTATTGAATTCAGCGAATTCTACCTCAGCGTCATCGGTAATGGCAACAGCATTTAATGTTCCTGTGATGGTGGCTGTACCGGCTACAACCGAAGAAGTAAGTGTAGCAGTATAAGTTCCATCGCTGTTGTCTGTTACCGAACTTAAAGCACCGTCTGTAGCACTTAGAGCTACTGTTTCGCCGCCAACTGTTCGGTTGTTCCCTTCGCTGTCTTTTAATTGAACGGTGATGGTAGAGGTTGAGAAACCATCATTCAGAATTACCGAAGGACTTGCAGAAATAGAAGTTGTTGAAGGGGAGGCCGCTCCCGGATCTACTTCAAAAGTGTTACTATCTCCGGTTTCAGAGCCGGCACTGTTAGTTGCGGTTATGGTACAGGTTCCCAGACTGGAAATTGAAACGGTATGTGAAGATAGAACACCCGAAACGAAGTTCGCTGTGGTTCCTTGCCCGGTACCCATTGTACAATTAGAGGATATAGAAACCGTACCGGTAAATGTATCAACAGTGTCCTGTAAGCCATCAGCAGCAACTATGGTAATGTTAAATGATTGCCCTGCAAGTTTGTTGGATATATTTCCCGATGGAACACGTTGTACAATGAATTGTGTAAGCTGACCAACTACAACTACATCAAAATTGGAACTTGTAGTATCTGCTAAACCTGCACTTGATGCAGTTAAGTTATACGTTCCGGTATCGTCTACGTTAATATTATTGAATTCAGCAATACCAAATACATTGGTTTCTACGGTAGTTGTTCCCCCTAAAACACCGCTTCCACTTACAGTGTTCAAAGATACACTTACATCAACTCTGCTTTCTTCTACGGAATTACCGAACTGATCGATCAATTGTACTCTTACCGGAGGATTAATGGATGCGCTAACATTTGAAGCGGAAGGTTGTTGAGCATATTCCATTTCTACCTGAGTACCGGGTACCATTGTAAGTTGTCCGTAATCTGTACTTCCACCTAAACCGGTAGTACCTGTGTTGGTGATGGTTCCTGTATTCGGAAGAGTTCCTGTAGTTGGGCGAACCCTGAAATCTGAGAAGGTAATTTCCCCCGGATTTGTAGTAGAAACTGCAGAAATGGTAAATGTGATCTGGGAAGCAGTTCGGTTTGTAAAACCAATTGCGAGAGTAGTGCTACCACCAAATGCAGGTAGAACAGAAGCAGAAGGAGCTCCACCGCCGGTATCCCATTCATACCCGGCAGGTGCGTTAAATACGAAAGTACCTCCATTGGTAAATTCACCGGCAAAACTTTCCTGAACTCTTGGTCCTGTAAGTGTAGTATACGTTGTGTTAGCGTCATCAGCAGAAATAGCTTCACCACCGGTAGCAGCAGTTAGAGAACGAATCGGGATACTGTATTTGGTAGATAAGTAATCTTCAACGTCTTGTTGTTCAGAAATCGGAACTTCTTTGCCGTATAAAATCACTTCTGCAATTAAACCATCCCAGCTGTCACTCTGATCTTGTGTTCCCTGACCTATTATGGCTGTGGTTACGGCGGTTAAAACTCCGGTCGGAATATTCTGAGAGAAGGTGGGATTGCTAAGAACTCCATCCACATACAATTCATAATTTTCTTCTGATTTCCACTTTAGCATTACAATTTGCCCGGATGTAGTTTGGGCATCTTCAAAACTTTCCTGAACAAAAGCCACAGGTAAATCCCGCATTCCTGTGGTAATTACATCGTCAGCGCTGCCATTGTCTCCAACATCGTCATAGCGAATGCTAAATACCTCATCATCTCCGGTTCCATCCGGTTCATAGGTTGTCCAGAATCCTCTGTCGGTTCCAACGCCATCTGATTCAATCACAAAGAAAATGGTAAGCTCATCCAAACCATTCAGATAATTTTCTGCGTCAATATCTTCCAAACGAACTGCCGAACCACCCGGAAACTCAATGGCATTTTGAGAATTAATACTCCCTACGCTGGTTTGATAGGTCGGGGCGGTTCCGGTCGCGGTAAAATGACGTCCATTTCCACTTTGATCTTCCCAGCGTCCAACATTGCTTCCCTGAGTACTGGATGTTCCTCCTCCTGTGGTTGTGAAAGTACCTTCATTACCATTTAACCATAACAGAAGATCAGAAACAGATTTTGGGATACTGAATGAGATTGTTCTGGTTGGCACGTTACTGTCAGCTTCGCCATCGTTTGCGGTTATACTCACCGTTCTGTCAGAGTCGGTTGGGGTAGCGGAAGTGTTTTTGTATCGTACGGTTCGCAGGGCAGATTGAAAATCAGCTTTTGTTGCCGGCCCGGTAAGTGTAAGAGTTCCATTTCCATCATTCCAGGATGAAGTTATTCCGAAGATATTTTGAAATACGAGTGTATCTTCCGCGGACAAATAACCACCTGTGATTTGCAAGTCAACAGTTTCAATATTTACATCATCGGGGTCGGTAAGGGTGATTGTTTCTGATACAAGAGATGAATCGCCAATGGGATAAAAGATACTGCTACTTTCGATATTAGCTAATGTAGGGGCTGTATTAAGGCTTGCTACAGAAATATCGCGCGTTGTGCCAACCACACTGCTGTCGATGCCATCAAACACTCTGAATTCAACCGTTCGGTTTAGTCCGGTTACCGGATCGGAACTTATATTCTCAAAAGTTACTGCCCTTAATGCAGTTTGGTAATTAGCGAGTGTTGTGGTTCCTGACAGAGAAAGCACACCATTTGAACTGTTGAATGATCCGGTGATTCCTAAGGCATCTGTATAATCAAGAACATCTTCTCCTAAAAAGTAGTTGTTGGTAAAGGCTACGGTTGCTCCCTGAAGATTAGTGTCATCCGTATCAGAAATAGTAATGGCTGATGTAATTTGAGTAGGACCGTCATTTTCTGTGAATGCCAGTGTAGTTCCTTCCAGATTTGCAAGTGTAGGTACATCATTGGACGGAATGATGTTAATTTCTCTTGTTGCTACACCACTGGAATCGTCCCAATCATATACTATATAACTGATTTCACGGGGTGTTGTTGAAGGACTGGTGGTCTCCGTATTTTGATAAGTAACTGAACGAAGTGCCGCCTGATAATTGGCTACTGTTGTAGTTCCTGTTAAAGAAAGTACCCCGGTTGTACTGTTGTAAGAACTGCTGATTCCGATTCCACTTCCTGCAAGTACATCTTCTGAACTGTTAAATCCTGACGAGATATATACCCGGGCACTATCCAGGTTAGTGTCATCTTCATCGGTAACGGTGATGGTAGAAGTTACCGTTGTGGCAGGATCTGCTTCGTTATAATTCAGCGCAGAAACTTCGATATTAGCAAGCACAGAAGGAGTGTTAAACCACTTATCACTTAGAAACCCATAGATGTTGGTGAAATCTGTAGAAGAAAGGGCAGAATTCCAAGAAATGAACTCGCCAATAAATCCCTGAAAATTATTAGTTCCAGTTGGATTATTTCCGGTAGTTGCAGGATCTCGGGTTCCATCTTCTTCACCAATTACTGCATCTCCACTATGCGCACGTTGAAAATCAACATCCGTAAGTGTAGAAATAGATCCTCCGTTTACGTTTGCCTCCCATACTTTATCAACAAGAGCAACTGCAGTGGCGTCATGACTTGCAATAACAATGTAAGACGTATTAGGTTGAACAGCACCGAGGTTAATTGACTTGTATTCATCGGTTCCGGGCCATTCGGCATTGTTCCAGGCAAATGCATATAAAATGCCGTCTTTAATACTCAACTGATATCCTCTGGTCCCACCACCTTGTTCGTACATAATTTGTAGTCCGGCAGTGGATGATCCGGTTCTAAACATCATTGCAAAAGACTTTTCTGTGTAAGAACCAGTATTGTTTATAGTATTATCTGGTACATCAAATTTATCATCAGTGCCATCAAATAAAATGCCGCTTCTTTCTCCAAAATATCCCGAATCAAGATTTGGTTCATCACTGGCTGGTGAAGTTGTTCCGGTGAGGTCGGCTACACTGCCCCCAACATCGTCTGAACGATCTCCCCAGGAAGATAAAGTTCCGTTTGCCGGTTGATTTGTTCCACTGTCACCATCGCCATCGGCGTCCTGAGCATCAAAGTGGAAAACACCATTGCTTTTATAAGTGGCCAATTCGGTAATATCTGCAGGATATTCCACATCACGAGTAACCGTGGCGCTATTTTCAGTTCCATCGTTTACTGTTATGCTGATGGTGCGGGTTGTCATAGTTGGGGAACCCGCTTCATTTTCATAAGTAATGGTTCGTAAGGCAGATTGGTACGTAGTAAGTGTGGCACTGCCTGTAAGCATTAATCGCCCGGAGCCGTCTATCCAGCTTCCGGTTATGCCGTTCTGGTCAACAAATCGCAGCGTATCTTCTGTTGAAATATATCCGTTTGTGATTTGAATGCGGGCACTATCAATGTTGGTGTCATCAAGATCACTTACTTCAATGGAAGAAGTAATAGTTCGTTCTCCATTCCCCGCAAAATATACTATTGCACCTGATTCAAGATTGCTAAGCACCGGCGCATTATTCACTTTTACGATATTGATATTTCTGGTCTCGGTGTTGCTGTCGTCTGATCCATCATTTACAGTAATGCTGATTGTGCGGGTTGTCTCAGTTGGAGCCGGATCGGTATTCTGATAGGTTACACTTCTGATTGCCGTTTGGTAGTTTGCAACACTTGATGTGCCTGTTAAAGTTAAAATTCCGGTTCCTGAAGCATAACTGCCGGTAATTCCAAGTTGATCTACAAAAGCAAGAACATCTTCTGAAGTCTCAAAATTGTTGGTGATGGCAATCGTTGCACTTTCAATATTTGTATCATCTCCATCAGATACTGTAAGCGCAGAAGTTATTGCTGTAGCAGGATCACCCGAATTAAATGTGATTGTACTTCCTTCAATATCCTGAAGTACAGGCTCTGCATTAAGTTGAGTTACAAAAGAGAGGGGAGCATTTTGATTGTTGTATTCGGTAGCAATCCAGTCGCTGTTTCTGGTAGTGTTTGAAATACGAACTTCATCTAAATCACCTAAATATGGAAAGAAAGATGCGGTAGAAAGAAACAAATCTTCATTATCAATATTAAATGACTCGGTAGAATTATCTGAAGCCACTTCGGAACCATTTACATAAATTGCACGATCGCCGTTAGAAGCTCTCGTAAATGCTGTGTACGCCCAAACATTATTGCTGATTCCACCATTTGGAGCAATCAGTGCATCGTTATTAATCTGAAAACGCAGCCCGCCTGATCCATTCGTCCAAACTGAGTACCCATTTGTATAATCACCTTTGGTGAGTATATCAGGACCATCACCTAAGTTTGCGATTCTCACCCAGAATGAAATGGTAATATTACCACTGATATCGAGTGGAGAAACGCCGTTATCGGCAACAGTGATTCGATCGCTGGTATTATCAAAATCTCGGGCAAGTCCAATTTGACCTGTTGTTGAAATGGTTCCTGTATTTGCACCATCTGTTCCGTTTCCTGAGGCATCATCAAAATCACCATTCAAATGAAGAACCATTTTATAATTAGAATCCCAAACATTGGTGCTTGAAGGGTCGGTGGAGATACTTGAATTTCCGAAATAGATATAGAACTCTGTATTCACAGTTGCAGACAAGGTGGGAAAACGAACCCACATTTCAATTTGACCGGTAACAGGATCGTAAGATTCTATTTGATGAGAAAGAATGGTAGAGCCGTTCGCAGCAGTAAAGCGAATATCATAGCCATTTGCGTTTTCGACTCCGCCGCCATTTCCGGTAGTTCTCAGATCGGGAACGGTAAAGCTCATCAAAACCGGAAAATTAGACAGATCAGAAGAACCGGATACCTGAGCAGCATTTACCTGACCTTTTAAACGGAAATTGTATCCCGAAAGCTGGGCATAACTTACCTCAATAGCGATGAAATTTAATATCATCACCAAAACCGAAGTTAAAAAGAGGCGATTTAATTGCATGAGGTATTCCGTAAAATGACCAAAATAATATACTTATTATCGTCATTTACTAAATCTTCATTAACCAATTCTAATACACGATTAAGCGCAGAAATTACTTCAAAAGTGTCATTTTTTTAATGAATACTCCATCAGAAGTAACAAGCCTCAACAGATACACACCGCTTGCCTGACCACTTGCATTCCACTCATAAACGTGAGTTCCTGAATTAAGTCTTCCTGAAACAAGTGTGGTTATTTTTTGACCTATAACATTAAAAATTTCTACTGAAACTTCAGATTCGAGAGGAAGGGTGAATTGAATTTTTGTGCTTGGGTTAAACGGATTCGGATAGTTTTGCTTTAATTCGAATTCATCAGGTAGATCATTTCCGTCAGAACCGGGATCAATTCGCAGGTGAAATCTCTGATTATCCGGTGACGCTTTAGTTGTTACTTTAGGTTTCTTGCCTTTTTGATTGGGCACTTTTTTTCCATGAACGCCTTCAAAAGAAAACAGATAAGTTGAATTTTCGAGAATATTTACTTCAGAACCTGTTTTGGTGTCAACCAGATAAATTTCCCATCCATCAGGTATGTTTTCGATATCCTCAAACAAGAAATGCAACTCTTTATCTGCAGAGAAACCATTTTCATAGGAATCTAAGAAAATGGGTACTTCGATTGGGATACCAAAATTTCTGGGCAAACTGTTGATAGAATACCGATTGCCATTTTCTCCTACCGAAGAAATATCAAGATAAGTACCAATTCCCGGAGGGGGTACCAATCGAAAAGCGTCATTCGGATCTTTATCTAAATCAGCATCTTCAGAAAACATAAAATGAGTGGATGATTTTTGTACATCATCAGAAACAGATATTGAAAAATGAGGATGCCCGTGAACCGGGGATGAGACTTCTTTGCCAACGAAATTTCCTCCCGTTGTTTTTGCCTCTTCCTGAATAATTAAAGAAGGAGATGATCCATTCGCTTTAATCCAAAATCCCTGAAAAGGACTAATTTTTCCATTGCCTAAATCTCCGGTAGTACCGTTCCAGGTTTTATATTGATTAGTGGTGTAATCCCACACATAGATGGTATTGTCGATGTTGGTTTTTGTCCAGTTTGCATCATCCCAATCAATCGTGGCGGCATAAGGATTCCCAACCAAGTTCCATCCCGAATCGGCATCTGTGGTGTATGAAACTCCAAAATCTATAGCTCCTGAGTGTTCTTGCCCTTCAACGGAAAGATCAACGGGTAGCGTGTTATTATATCTACTATCAGCAGCAATATCCCCGAAAATAAAGGTATAAAGTCCACGAGCAGGTGTTAAAGAAGTAGAAGCGTTAGAAGGAGCTCTCCATCGTTGATTATCTGTTCCTTCATGAGATTCTTCATAATAAAGAACATTTGGTTGCAGACTGTCTGCCGGATCATTTCCAAGAGAAGAACCTGAATAACCTTGAGTTGTAATTCCATCTAAAAAATCATCATAATTCGATGCAATGGGAGAGGAAAGCAATCTCCAGCCATGAGAACCGGAAATAGTTTGTTTAATTCGAAGTTGCCCGGAGCCGATCGATTTTGTATTTGCAATTAGATCTCTTCCAGATTCAATAACAAAAGTTCCGGAAGTGAGAGATAAAGTACCTTCAACTTCCAGATTTTTATCCAAAGTTACACCTGAGCTATTATCAATGGTCAGATTATTAACTCGATTTCGCAATCCATTGCCGGTAATCTGTGCGGAGTTTCCGTTGTATGTGTAAGAACCACTACTTCTGAATGTTCTTGTAGTTGTCTGAATATTTCCTGTAGCACCAGAGGAGGAGATGCCACCCGGAGAACCTATTTCTAACGTTCCATTTGTGACACGGAATTCTCCTGAGCCTGTCACAATTTTGGTGCCTGTAGTCAACGTTCCGTTAGTGTGCACCCTTAGCAACGCACCGCTTTCAATTTCAAGCGAATTTTGGTTTACAATAGATTCGTTAGTGATAATCCGAACGTTATCGCCTCCGCCAACGATAATAGTAGCATTTGCAGTATTGGAAGGATTAGAAGTTGCAGCGGCTCCATCATGTCCGGTAGTTGACCAAGTAGTGTTTCGGTCCCAACGTCCATTTCTTCTGGAATAAAAGATGGTAGTACTACTTTTGCTGTATCGCTTCTTGTGATTGTCTGAAATTTCACCACCATCATCACTTTCCAAATTATTCATAGTGATTTCGTACTCTACATCTTCGGTAATAGTCGAAGTGGTAAGCGTAACTTCACGGCTGTCGCCGCCGGTATTTAATACAGCATTGGTAACCGATATGGGAGAAGAATCACTGACACGTACAATACTATAATTACCGGTATTCTCGGTAGAAGCTTCATCCATCGCTTTATTAAAAGTGACTATAACAGAAGTAACTGTTGGAGCTTCTGCAGTCACTGCAAATGGATTAGGGCTGTCAATTTCATCGGTATCGCCTTCAATATCGCCCTGAACATCAATTTGATCATCGCCCTCAACCTCAACACCTCCGCCATCTTCAACCACTAAATCATTTTCAATAATAACCGTATTTCCAGAACCTCCGTCGGTATTCAACACAGCTCCTGAATCAACTACTACATTGTGAAAGGTGACATCGCTGTTTGAATTTACTGTTTGGGTAGAATCACCGCTAAAGGTGACTGTACTGGAATCGGCATTAAAGTTACTTCCGTTTTGAACAGTGAAATCTCCTTCCAGTTCAAAGTTTGCATTTCCTGCATTTACCGTTCCTCCTGAAGTGAAAGAAGCATCGCCACCAACATTTAAGTTACCATCGTTTAAATCAAAACTTCCGCCACTACTCAGATTTGCATTTCCTGTTATATTGATGGTTCCTTCATCAATACTAAGATTACCATTGCTGGTAAAATCAGCGTTTCCGGTAACGGTAACTGTGGCATCATTGATGTTAAAAAAACCACCGCTTCTAACTTCAATATTGTCATTAACAAAAACAGTCCCTGTTCCAAGGTTTGCCGTTCCGTTATTACCAACAAAGGCTTCGCCATTAAAATTGATAGTTCCTGAACCCAGATTTAATACACCACCACTTCGAACATCAACTTCTCCGTTAAAAGTAGTAGTTCCATCATCACCGTTGTACGTTCCGTTGACAGTAGAATTGCCATTTACTATTACCGTACCATCTTCGGCATTAAATGTATCACTGTTTGAAACGTCAAAATCTCCAAAAACAGTAAAGTCACCATTCCCAAGATTAAAAGTTCCAATTATTTCAGCGTCAATATCTTCTGAAGCTGTTCCAACATTAAAGCTGCCATTAGTGATATTTACTACTGATTGAGCTGAGTTCAGATTCAAATTATTCTGTCCATTTCTGGTTGCAGTCATTTCCAAATGCCCATTTACGATATTCAGAACTCCGGCGCCATTCAAAGTAAAATCATCGGTAATCGTAAGAGTAGCATTATTACGAATAGCCAGCTCGTCGCCGGGATTGGAATAATATTGATTGATCGTAACTGAGCGAACGGTAACATTAGATGTAATAACGGGGTAGGGTGTGGTGTTTCCTCTCAGTGAAACCGTTTGACCGGAAGTGGGAACACCGGAAGGATTCCAGTTACCTGCTTCATGCCAGGATGAATCAACTGCTCCTGTCCATACTTTATCTTGAGCAAAACCTGAATCGCATAGCCCCGCACCGATTAAAATCGTGACTATGCAAATGAAAAGGTTTTTTGAATTCATAGCATTTAAAGATACGGAAAAGACCGAATTCAGCCCGTTAAGTATGTTTAATAAAGATTGTTTAATGAATGTTTCAGCAAGTAAATACTTCCTATTTCCCAAAAGTTGTTATAGTTTCTTTGAATACGAAATTCGAAACCAAACAGATTTTATGAAAGGTGTTATTCTCGCCGGTGGTACCGGATCAAGATTATTTCCACTTACCAAAGTAACCAACAAACATTTACTGCCTGTTGGTGATAAGCCCATGATTTATCATCCTATTGAAAAGCTAACTGAAGTTAGCATACAGGAAATACTTATCGTTACCGGAACCGAGCATATGGGCGATGTAGTAAACCTGCTGGGCTCAGGAAAAGATTTTGGATGCCGTTTTACGTACAAAGTTCAGGATGAAGCAGGGGGAATTGCACAAGCACTTGGCTTAGCAGAAAATTTTGCCGGAGATGATCCGGTTGTTGTTATTCTTGGGGATAACATTTTTGAGCATTCGCTTCAAAAAGCCGTTGATAATTATGATGGATCAGGGGCTCAGATTTTAATTCAGGAAGTGCACGATCCCCAGCGATACGGGGTAGCTGAACTTGATGGAGAAAAAGTAGTGTCGATTGAAGAAAAACCTGAAAATCCAAAATCAAACTATGCAGTCACAGGAATTTACTTTTACGAT
The DNA here is from genome assembly GCA_965267565.1 of Balneola sp. Classification (GTDB taxonomy): domain Bacteria; phylum Bacteroidota; class Rhodothermia; order Balneolales; family Balneolaceae; genus Balneola. The sequence continues at coordinate 349,771 of OZ254085.1, read as the reverse complement.
TCCAAAGTTTTTGAATGCATTAAAACCTTGAAGCCCTCGGGTAGAGGAGAGCTGGAAATCACGGATGTGAATAACTATTACATCGAAAATGGACAAATGAAAAGTTCAGTGCTGGAAGGGTGGTGGACAGATGCCGGAACTCCGGATTCCTACCGATTAGCAAACAAACTAACTCAGGAAAGTTAAACCCGATGAAGCTTCTGATTACAGGTGCTAATGGTCAACTGGGAAAAGAATGGACTGATTTCTGCTCTCGAAATAAAATAAATTACGAAGCACTCGGTTCAGAAGAATTAGATATTCGAAATCCCGAACACATTCAAGAGAGATTAGAAGAATTCCAGCCGGATGTAATCATTAATTGCGCTGCGTATACCAATGTAGATGCCGCTGAAGATGAGAGAGATATTTCCTTAACAATTAATGCGTCAGGAGTAGCTACCCTCGCTGAAGTATGCGCTAAAAAGAATCTTAAATTAGTTCATTATTCTACAGACTATGTATTTCCGGGAAATCCCGAAGACAAAGAAAAGTATCCTGATGGTTATCCTGAAGAAGCAGAAACGAATCCAATCAATCAATACGGCGCTTCTAAGAGGTTGGGAGAAGAAGAGTTAATCAACTCCGGATGCGATTTTATTTTAATCAGAGTAGCGTGGTTGTGTGGAAAGTACGGCAATAATTTTGTGAAAACGATGCTCGGGCTCGGTAGAGAAAAAGATTTTTTGAGTGTGGTTGATGACCAGTTTGGAAGCCCTACTTTTTGTGAAGATGTAGTATCAAAATCATTTAAGCTGATACAAGAAAATGAAAAAGGGATTTTTCATATCAGCAGCTTTGGTTTGATAACATGGTTCAATTTTGCAGAAGAAATTTTTAAACAAGCGGGAATCAAAGTTGATTTAAAACCAGTCTCATCTGAAGAGTATAAAACCAAAGCAAAAAGACCGGCTTTTTCTAAGTTAAGTACTCAAAAAATTAGTACCATTGATGGAATTGAAATTCAGGAATGGAAAGTCGGGTTGCACAAGTTGATCAATCAGTTGGTATGAAGATTACAGAAAGCAGAATCAAAGGGGTTTTTCTTATAGAACCACAGGTTTTTGAGGATGATCGCGGCTATTTTTTTGAGTCATTTCGTTACTCAAAATTAAAAGAAGAGGGCTTTGATGTAAATTTTGTTCAGGATAACGTTTCTAAATCGATAAGAGATACTATTCGGGGCTTACATTATCAGATTGAAAGCCCCCAGGATAAATTGGTTTCATGTTTGCAAGGAGAAATCCTCGACGTTGCTGTAGACGTCCGAAAGGATTCACCCACATTTGGAAACTATGTTGCATTCAAGTTGTCGGAACAAAACCATCGTCTTTTATATATCCCGAAAGGATTTGCACACGGTTTCTCCGTTCAAAGTGAGACGGCGATTATTTCTTATAAATGTTCCGATTATTATAATCCTGAAGGGGAAAGAGGTATTCGCTGGGATGATCCTTTGATTCGGATTAACTGGGATGTTAGTCGCCCAATTCTCTCTGAAAAAGACAAAAAAAACCCACTATTCTCATCGCTTAAAGAGGAAGATTTATTTTGAAGAAAATCATTGTGACAGGAGGAGCCGGATTTATAGGTTCTAATTTGATTCTGAAATTATTTGAGGAACATCCCGATTGGACGATCATGAATATCGATAAGCTGACTTATGCTTCGGATGCTTCCTACCTGAAACCTTTGAAAGATTCAGAGCGTTATTATTTCAAGAAAATCGACTTGGTAAATCGGGATGAGGTAAAGGATATTTTAAAAACTTTTAAACCGGATGGAGTATTTCATTTAGCGGCTGAATCTCATGTGGACAATTCGATTTCCGGTCCTGAGCCGTTTATTCTTTCCAATGTGGTTGGCACATTTAATATTCTGGAAGAATGTCGCCAGCTTTGGGAACAGGAAGAAAAAGACTGGGTGAATAATCGTTTTTTGCATGTTTCTACTGATGAAGTTTACGGTGAACTGGAAGATGACGGATTATTTACAGAGACCACACCTTACGCTCCTAATTCTCCGTATAGTGCCTCCAAAGCAAGTAGTGATATGATTGTAAGGTCATACTATCAAACCTATGGCATGAATGTGGTTACAACCAATTGCTCAAACAATTATGGACGCCATCAGCATGATGAAAAACTGATTCCTACTGTGATCAGAAATGCGGTTCAACACAATGATATTCCGGTTTACGGAAAAGGACAGAATGTTCGGGATTGGTTAAATGTCGGAGATCATTGTTCGGCACTGGAAACCGTTTTTGCAAAAGGGGTTGCAGGTGAAGTGTATAATATCGGCGGAAATAACGAATGGAAAAACCTCGATTTGGTTCACAAGATTTGTGATATTCTTAATGAAGAAGTAGGCAAAGGACCGGATGGTGACTATAAAAATCTGATCACTTTTGTTACCGATCGTTTAGGTCATGATTTCCGGTATGCGATTGATGCCTCAAAAATTAAAAATGATCTTGGCTGGACTCCCAATTCCGACTTTGATGGAATGCTAAGAGAAACAATTTTGTGGTACGTTAAAAAGTATAATTCAAAATGAAAGATTAAAGATGAAAAATAAGAATCAGTTTTTTCATCTTTAATTTTGAATCTTTAATTCAGAAAAATGAGCGAACGTAACTATTGGTTAATGAAATCAGAACCGGATGCGTATAGCATTGATGATTTAGAAAGAGATCAGGTTGAGCCCTGGGATGGAATTCGAAATTACGCTGCCCGAAATTATATGCGAGATGAAATGAAAATAGGGGATGGGGTATTATTCTATCACTCCCGAATTTCTCCTCCGGAAATAGTAGGAACTATGGAAGTAGCCAGTGAGCCATATCCCGATCCCACACAATTCGATAAAGATTCTAAGTACTACGATGAAAAAAGTACCAAAGAAGATCCACGCTGGCAGTTAGTGGATGTGAAATTCATTCAGAAATTCGAGAATCCCGTAAGCAGGGAAACTCTTAAAGAAGATGGGGAACTACAGGATATGGAGCTGTTTCGTTTAGCCCGACATTCCATCACACCTGTTAGAGAAAGTGAATGGAAGAAAATTCATGAATTGGCTGGGGCGGAAGAGAGGTAATCATTTAGTTACTAAGTCGGCTTTACTTTGAAGATTGAACCAGGTTTATATGGAACAGTCCATGGCTCCATAAGTAAAATAAATAAGCAAGCTTCCGGTAAAGCCTTACGCAGCAGAGCTATGTGATGAAATTAGACTCTTTTTATTCATTTTAATTAGAAACCTGATTATCGATCGAAAAGGATTTTTCAATGAGTAAATGTTTTTTTGATGAAAACCGAGTGAAGCATAATTACTAAAGTCACGCTGTAAAACACAGCAAAGAACGGACCTGGATCAATCAGCTGATTATCTGCAGGCGGGATTGGGAAGGTAAGCATGTTGAGGAAGAGCCCTCCAACTCCGATAAACAAACCCGGTAGAGCAAGCCATTTGGGAAAGTAGGTTTGCTTAGTGATAGCCATCGAGAAAAAACTTATACCCAGAGAGACAAAAACATCCCAGCAAAAATCCATACCCAGTTGGGTAAGGTTTCCGGATTTGAAGCTTCTGCGAATCATTTCCTGAACCATAGGGTCATCAGTTTTTTTAATGTCCATACCCATTGTAAATACAGATTTTTGTACGTTCAGCATCATGGTTACAGCTAACCCCGCAAGAGAAGTAAATAGCATTCCTAACTGATTGTAAAAGCTATCACCATGAATTTTGATAAAATGATATAAGGCATAACTACCACAGATAAACAAGGGTCCAAAGGAGATTTCCAGGAATAGAGACCATAAACTAAAACCATGGGTAGTAATCATTAATGGATAAACTACCGAAGTAGCTATCCCGGCAATGAGTCCAAATTTGATAGCCTTTATTTGTTCTTTCCTTTCCATATTTCCGACTTTTGTATGTAATTATTGTTTTTCTAAATTCAGTAAGAAATTCATTGCCACATTGGAAAACCTGAAAAGTTCAGAGCTATTTAACGCCACTTGTTGATAACTCCGTATGAATTTAATTGGTGAATATTGCACCTTTATTAGTACATCTTTTCCCTTTTGTTGTTCAATGGCTCTTGCCATATAAAAACCAACTGTATGACCTCCCCAAGGCATATTTTGCTGAATTTTCTTACTCTTTTCTGTATCAGAGAGTTTGCTGATGAGTACAGCTTCTATTTCTTTTAAGTGGTCAGGAGCTTTCGACACTAAATATCTAAATTCAGTAATGGACTCTAAATGTTCTTTCTTGAAATTTTGAGAATTAGCCAAGTAATCTTCGTTAAAATATTCGCTTCTGTTGATAAGGCAAGCAACACCTTCCAAAGGCATTTTTGATAAGGCTTGTATGACAGGGTGGGAGAGTTCTGCCTGCTCATATTTTTTTGTGTTAAGCCGTAATGCGTGATGGAATTCATGCCCCAGAAAACCGAAATTTTCATCTTCAGTAGAATTCAACAAGTGTAATAAATCAACTGTTATCACATTTCCCCCAAAACCATTTTTCTCAAACAAGGCTACATATACGGTAAGATTTATTGATTCTGAATCTATGTCATCCGGTAAATAATCAAGACTTTTAGTGTAGGCGGTTTTGTACTTGAAAACTTCTCCTGACTTTAAATATTTATTTAGTTCTTTACGTCTCATTTTGATTTCTTGCAAATGCTCCGCAAAATATTTAGTCATAGATTCCGTATCGCTCAAGACTTGATCTAAATTATTAGAATATGATGGCTTAAAAACTACAGGCATTACCCGTTTCAAAATAGTTACCCTATTGCCACTTTTTTCGATTTGAGCGTACGCCGGATGGTGAGAAAATTTTTCCCAAAGATGATCTGATGGACTTTTATCTTGGCTTAAAGTATCTGCTACCTCCCAAAATACAGAAATAGCGGTTGTGTCAATTCTTACCTGAGCATTTAATGGATTAATGGTTTCAATGATACACAATAGCCATAATATCAAGGTTGATTTGAATTTTACCATAGATACTTAAGAGTTGGGTTGCTGTTTAATTATTACTACTAATAACTAATGTTTCGATTTCTTTCTTCTCAGATTGTAACCGCAAACCCAGATTTGATAACTCCCTTTTGAAACTTTCAGGATCCTCCAGTTCAAACGAAAAATCAATGTTGTAAAAACCATTAAGATTTGTTGCATTGATAATTGGTTTCGTTAGGATTGGTGTGATAAATTTATTGAGATAGTCATTAGTGAAATCATCCAAACTAACATTCGATTTTTTATAACTACTTACTCTGGTAATGTTGTTATTAGATATTGAATTTGAATCATCTGCAGAAATAAGAGTGATTTCCTTTCCCGGTATAGTTTTTAATTCAAGAACTTCAATAATTCTTTTTTCAGAATCGATTTTAATCTCCGGAAAAGCATCTTGGAGTCGATCTCTCATTAATTCCTTTATGTTTTGACCTTTTGGAACAATAACATCCAAACAATAGAGAGTTGATGTCAGGTAATCCATTTCAATACCATCAAGTCTGTAAGTGTCTTCAGTAGATAAGTCGAACGCATGACGTAAAATATTTATGATTGATGAGTTGATAAATGTGATACGTCTGTTCTGATATTCTCCTTTATTAAATCTTTTAACCATTGGGAAACCATTACTTAAAGGCGGTTGAAGTAAAAATCTCTCACTCTCATTGTCATCCGGAGGGAAGTAATCATGGGAGTAATCGAATCCCTCACGATTTACGACAGACTTTTGTTTACCAATAAATTTATTAGTTGATAAAAGAGTCTCAACTACATCTTTAGTTAAATATTTTGGGGAAGTCTCGGCAATAAATCTACCGTTTTTATCAATGATTACTGTATGGGGAATAGAAGTATGAGGAAAGACTTTTTTATACTTATCCTCTAAATCTGAAACAAAGATTATATCTGATGGCTTATTTTTTATATACTTATTTATTCTCTCCGGAGTATCATATGTAATACCGATAATCTCCAGTTCAGCAGTATTGTCTTGCTTGAGGCTAATTAAATGATCCATAGCCGGAATACATGGTCCGCACCAAGTGGCCCAGAATTCCAGAATTACTATTTTACCTTTTAGTTTATCAATACTTATTTCAGGCTCGGCAGAATTGATCAAACCTTTGAATTCCAGTTGCTCAACTATCTCGCCCTTCATGGTTTGACCAAATATCAGCCCCGGCATAAAAGCAAATACGGTACAAATCGCTTTAATTTTTTTCATGATGAAGATTTTCTGAGTTTTAGATTTAGTTTTTAGCTTGCTTGATTTTTTTGATCCATTTATAAATCAAGTACAGAAGCGAAAACATTATTAACAGAACTAAAACACCTATTGCTATACCATAAGCATGAGTTACAAGAGTTCCATCTAAAAAATTTTGAGGGGTACCAACCGGAAAAAGAACTAAATAATCGTATCCTTTTATCATCAATTGAGTTCGACCGGAAAGTTTGGTTATTTCAGGATGATTTTTGATAGGACCTAAATCAAAAAGTACTGGTTTATCTTTAACCAAAGCTTTAAACGGACTTTTTGTCCAGTACCTGATACTTGGTATTTCCTGCTTTCCACCCATTAATGGATCCAGGGTTTCTCCCGAAACAGCATCTACATTTATTGCAATTGTCGATAAACCTTTGGTTTTAGCCCACTGATCTATTTTTAAACCTAAAGCTTCCTTAACAGTTGGTGATCTTCCTTTATGCAAATGATAAGATCCAAACTTAAAGAACATTGGAGGAAGGCTGCCAGGATAACTTTCAACATAGTAATTAAAATTCTCCATCATTAGTTTTTCACGACGCTCGTTAGACCATCGTACATCGCCACCCATTTGTTCTTTATAAATTTTGTGAGACAGAACTAATTGCGAAGTTAATCTCTTAGCTTCTAAAGATGCCGACTCAGAAAAAGCTGCTTCTAACTCTGAGAGAGAATTTCCACTTCCCATTCCGATAATAAAAGGGTTAAAAAAAGCTTTCCTTTTAAACTTTCTAACAGCTTTATTTTCCTGATCCGTCATAGCCAATTCCTCTAATCTGCGAATAATAACCGGAGCGCCGGCAATGAACTCCTGATCAATTCCCCAGAGAACAGAATTTTCATTTTCAGGAAACGAGGACAGGGTTTTTTCAAGTAATGGAACTTCCTGTTCAAGGAAAAAGAAAGGAACAGAATGTAAATTAGTACCTTCAGACATAAACTTTCTAAAAGTACCTTCTTCCATCATGTTCTGAACCTGATGAGCTGTAGCAGGTCCAACCTCGGTAACTAAAACTCTGGAATGATTTGAAGATAACGTGTCATAAAGGATTTGAGAAAAGTTAGCTATCTCTTTGATGCCATGATTTTCTCCAAAAAGTAATACTTCTGATTCTAATGCAGATTTAAGAAAGAAATCTACGCCATTTATTTTGTGATCATTTAAAACTAAAGTGAAACTATTTTCTTCTATAATAGAATAAAGCGTAGTGTCTTGTTCATTTGGTATTTTATTTTTTTCTAATGAACTAATTTGCCAGACAGATAGAAGACTATAGCACAAAAAAGAAAACATTAATTGCATAACTTTTTTGAGAAAAAACTTAGGATCAGAACAAGAGATAGAATTGGATAAATCGGACAAAAATAAATTAATTGAGTACTCTCCTGAAAAAGAACATATCTCAAAGTTTGTAGAAAAGTATCAGTTCTATAGATTTGATAGTGAATATTGGATCAAAACTGTCCCAAATGCGCGGTTAGAATTTTGGTATATACTGGATGGTGGATTTAATATTTGGGATGAATCCAGTAATAGTTTTCGCGAAGCCCCAAAAATTGGGGGGTATCCGGCTACAAACTCAAGTTTGTTATTTCATATCCCGGAAAGACTTTACTGTGTGAATTTAAAACTACACTTACGGGCACTTTCTATTTCTCTTTTCAGAGACTTGTATCCGGCTGATCCGTTCTGTGAGATATCAGAAAAAGTTTTTAGCCATGAGAAGATTTCAGAATTTACTGAGCTTATAGATATAGAGTATCCGGATATTGTTCATTTAGATTATTGGGCAGACACTTTAATAGGGGATGCAGAACCTGATCCAAAAATAGATCAAATATTGAGTCAGTTAGAAATTGAAGAAGTTGAAACAGTAAAACAATGGGCAAAAGATCTTAACTATTCCCCCAGAAACTTTCAGCGTTTAATTAAGAATATTTTTGATTTGACTCCAAAACAACTAATGAGTTTAGTTAGGTTCAGTGAGACTACAATAAATATTAAGGAAAGACTATCAAAAAAGTTAACAGATGGATTATCTTCAGGATATTATGACCAATCTCATTTTATACGCGAGTGTAAAAGAATAACCGGAGTTTCACCTAAAGAACTTTTTGAAGATATGATTTTATCTACACCAGATTTAATGGTTTATAATGGAAATTGATAAAACCCCTAAATTCTCACAAATTTATTTTGGACAACTTTATCAAAGAATAATTTAGTCTCTACGCATTTGAAAGTAATAGGATTAGCAAGCTCTCCGAAAAGAGGGATTCCTGAACCTAAAAGAACGGGAATCGTTGTTATGGTAATTTCATCAATAAGATCTTCTTCCAAAAAACTTTGAATGGTCTTGCCTCCATCTATATAAAGCCGATGAAATCCCTGATTATGAATTTGTTTGAGAATATTCTTAAGCGAGCCATTAACAATCTGAACAGTTTCTTTGATCCCAGCAGGCACTTCTTTCAATGTATTGCTGAGTACAAAAACAGGCTTAGTATAGGGCCAATCAATTCCAAAACTAAGTACTTTTTCGAATGAATTTCTACCCATTACTAAAGCATCAATACCTGCATTAAACGCTTCGTATCCCGAATCCACTTCGTTTATTTCCGGAAAAGTATCGAGCCAATCAATTCCTCCTTGTTGATCGGCAATGAAGCCATCTAAGCTTGTGGCGATGAATACTTTGTTTTTTTTATCCATATCTATTTTTTTTTAAAATTGAATATAAAATTAAATGATTTCAACGCCTTGAAATTGTACAGAATTTACCCTGCCGACTTTTCTTTGTTTTTCAGAAATTGACTTGGAGTAACACCACAAAACTGCTTAAATACTCTAATGAAATGCGATTGATCATAGAATCCAGATTCCAACCCAAGCTGAGTAAGATTCAATGTGTCTGTTGTTTTGAACATTTGTACGGCATAATCTACTTGCTTCAACTTGATGTATTGACTTGGGGTGAGTAAATAATTATTCTTGAATTTCTGAATAAAACTTTTTTGAGAGATTGAAATTAATGCGTTGAAGTCAGATAAAAGTCCTTTTCTTAACAGTTCCGTGGAAATATGATTTTCAAATTTGATTAAATCCTTATCCATTTCCTTTTTTGAAAATAAAGTGGACAGATGCTTCTCAATAGCATCAAAATTTGGTTTGTCAGGTGCAATTAGTTGTTCGAAGAGCATATCTGAAATTCTTGACATTGCACTTGTTCCAAATGAATCATGAATTAGCCCGTAACAGTATGGTTTTAATACTAATCCAACGTTACTGTATTTACCATCGATGTTTAATTTGAAAGGAGATGTTTTCAGACCTGATATGGTATGTTGAGATAAATGGTCATTGGTATTCCATATATTTTCACCTTCCAAAAGATAGGTATCTCCAAAGTTGAAAATGAGTTCGGTTAGCAGTAATGCTCGGTTCTTTTCTTGGAATTGATATTCGTCTGCTTTTCCAATCCAAATTGCATCTATGTATTGATTAAGAGGTTGCTTTGGTATTTGAATAATCTCTTTCAATTCGGAGGTGTTCTCTTAGCCTTTTTTGGCACCGGGCTATTTAATTTTTTTTACAAATAAATCCAATATGGCCAGGCTTAAACGGCAGCCCGTTATATTCATTAATTTGAGCAATCTCAAATCCAATGTCAGTCAAAAGAGTCTCAATATCATTTTTTATATAAAGTTTTTGTCTGTGTGTTTCTTTACTTTTTTTGTAGCAGCCTTCTTTTTTTAAGAATAGTGTGATTTTTCGGGTCAAGATACTCTGATCTCTGTCGGCTTCTATTTCCAGAAAAATCGTCCATGAGTCTTGTTCAATTATTCTTGAGTTAGCATAGGATGTGTCTATCAGTTTGAGTGTTAAAATATCAAACACAAAATATCCTCCTAGTCTGAGAGCACTATGGATATTAGCAAATAATTTTCTCAATTCATTCAAATCTCCTTTATTGTCAAAAAGGTAGTTAAAGCATTCCCCAATTGAGCAAACTAAATCACATTCTGGTATTTCAAAGTCATAAATCGAGGTTGTTAGGTATATTGCCCCTGGTGCATTTTGCGTGGCTAGTTCAATCATTGCCGGTGAATAATCAATCCCAATTATATTTAGTTCCTTATTTTCTAATTCCTTTTCTAAAATTCCACTACCGCATCCAAGGTCTACTACTAAAGTATTCTTGGAAATGCCTTTTGTTAATTTCCAAATTGTCTGGGCCGCATGTTGAGCAAATTGTCCATGTCCACGGTCATGAACGAATGCCAAGTCGGTATTGTAATATTTTGTCTTCATTTTTGCTTGTTGGCAACGTTTAAAGTAAGTGCAGTACTGTAGCGGGTGCGAGGGTATTGTCGCTTACTGATTGTTGGGCGCAGTCAGTTTTTAGTGAGATTCAAATTTTGTGAAGTTTTTACTTCGTAACTCAACCGTATGAAAGCCATTAGTAATTAATGTTGTTTCAATATTGAATCTCTCTTTTAACATCTTAAAGTATTGAGCGTCCGCTAAGCTTGGAGCTAATATTCCAATATAATTTTCATCTTTCTTGCTATAATGATTATGCAAGTGGCTGACTAATTTCCAACCGGTTTTTATTTCTTTTTGTAATTCATCAATAATTGGGTTTGCTCTAGGAGGACACTCTGTATTACTTGCGCCAAAATAAACTCTTAGTTTTTTCTCCTTTTCATTATTTAAAATAAATCCATGGAATTCAGTAGGGTGACTAAAGAGTGGATATCTACTTATTTGATAGTTTAAGATTTGAGCTTCTAAAAAGTTTATGGGTCTTATTTTTCCAATTTTCCCGGTATGAACTAAAAGTACATTGATTTTATCACCACTCGCACTCGTTTCATTTTCTAATAGGCCTCATCTAATTCTTGTATTGCTTCCTTTTTTATTGCTGATTCATATGTTGGTATTCCCAATTCTATTTTCAGTGTATCTATATATAAAAGTAGTGCGTTTATCTTTCCAAGTTCATATTTGTGTAAACTTGGGTGGTCATCCATCTCCCAATAGAAAAACTCTTCGGGCCCTTCTTGTGTTAGGATTACTTTATTTTCATTATTTATTGTTCTGATGTCATCAGTAGTTTTGTTGGAACAACTTATCAAGATGAATAGAGAAAAAAATAATGCTATCAATTTACTCATGCACTTTTTTTGATTTTTCAATGGTGATTGTGCCTAACAAGGGGGTAAAATGAACTGAATTCACTTTATCCCTATTTCATGTTTAAGTGTTATTCAATGAATTCATATAATTTTGTAGAATATACTCAATCCCAAAAATTTATTTATACATATCAGCTTGGTCTGTATTACATATTTCCATGATCAAATGAGCTATTTTTTTGGTTACCGCTTTAAAAAACTTCTCTCCCTTTTCTTTCGTAGATGCTGAAGGATCGCCAATCCCGGTATCATCACTTACTTTTGACCACGGTCTTTCGGCCCAAACCCATCCATCTTGAAAGGCATCGATTTTATTTTTTCTTTCTTTGCCTTCACCCCATAATCTCTTTTCAAGTACCAGCTCAGGAAATAAATGAAGCATAAGGCTTGTTTCCATTTCATCGGCATGGTCGCCGGAGTTATCAAAGAATTCTTTTTTATCTAAAGCCTGAAACCAATTCGAAAAGCATAAAAACATTTCAGGAAATTTTAAACCTAACTCTCTTAGCAAAGGTTTAAAGTTATTCCCTCCGTGGCTATTCAAAATCATTAACTTTTTGATACCCTGTCGGTTAAGCACAGTGATAACATCCGATAGAATAGCTAACTGTGTACTCGGATTAATATTGATATCAAGATAAATATCATGCTGACCAGTATTAACACCAAAAGGAACGGTAGGTAGCACAATAACTTTAGCACCTTTATTCCAAGCTAATTTTGCAGATTCTGCAGCAATCTTATCAGATTCGAAATTATCAGTACCATAAGGCAAATGAAAGTTATGTGCTTCAGATGCTCCCCAAGGTAGAATTGCTAAGTCAAAAGATGCATTTTGTAAGGAATTCCAATTAGTCTCTGCTAATATGTAAGGTCTTATTGAATTCATTAATCTTTGATAAGTTTTGGTTATGTAACTCTATTATGTGAACAGAAACAAGAAAACGAATTGTTACTTTACCTTCGATCACTGCTTCCAAAAAGCAGGAGAGAAGATAATCAGCACGGTAAAGATTTCAAGTCTTCCGATCATCATCAACATAATCATTACCCATTTTCCCAGATAGGGCATTTTAGCAAAGCTGTCGGCGGGATTAAATTCTCTCCAACCGGGACTGATATTCCCTAACGAGATAATACTTACTAAGGGATAAGAGATTAGTTGTATGATGTAACATTTTAGAGTTTTAACACTCTTATAGTTGATGTGAATAATTTTAGAAATAAAGTAATTCAATATAATTTTAATTAATGGAATAATATGAAACAAAAAATATTACTTAGTACACTTTTAACTGTTTTTATTTTTGTTGGGTTAACTACTCTAGATACAAAAGCTCAACTATTTGAAAATAAACAAACGATAACAAACCTTTACGGGATGTCCGCAAGTCAATGGGCTGATACCGAAAGATTTGTACATGTTGGAGACTTTAATGGAGATGGAAATTATGACATCATTTTACAAGGTCGAGAAGAAAGAAACAATTCGGTAAATAATTCATATTTGCTTTATGGGAATAGCTCAAGTTTTTTCTCAAATAGAATTTTGATCAGTAATAGTTATAATATGATCGATAATGATTGGGTTTTTGATGATTATAATCCTGCATCAACTCTAGATTCAGGTCGTATACTTCATATTGGGGATTTTAATGGTGATGGAAAAGATGACATTTTATTGCAAGGAAGGGAGGCTGCAAACAATTCATATTTATTATTAGCAAAGAGTAATGGAAATGGCTTTGAAAATAGAATTAAAATTACAAATCTATACAATATGAATGGTAGTTTATGGAGTCACGGTAATAACTCAGGTGGTAGATTAATAGTCGGTGATATTAATAATGATGGGAAAGACGATGTTTTCATACAAAATAATTCTGCTTTTTCCAGAATTCTTTTCGGAAGTACTTCTGGTCTAAGTAATCAGGTTTTATTGACAACCGAATACGGAATGAATAGTCAATCAGATTGGGATACCTATCGCAGAATTGCATATTTAGCTGATTTTAATGGAGACGGGCATTCGGATCTTATTTTACAAGGGAAAGGCTCAGCAAATAATTCTTATTTATTACTTGGTTCGAATACTGGTTTCAGCAATAGAATTATATTATCGAATATGTATGGAATGAATCAAGGTGACTGGGCTGCTTCTGCTCGTGTTTTACAATTGGGAGATTTTAATGGGGATGGAAAAGATGATATAATTCTGCAAGGAGAGAGTAGTGGAAATAACAGTTATTTACTTAGGGGTTCAACTTCAGGTTTAAGTACCAGATTAATGATTACCAATTTATATGGTATGAGTGGTTCACAATGGGCAAGATCAGAAAGAGCATTATCTGTAGGTGATTTTGATGGGGATGGGAAAGATGATGTATTACTTAGAGGACAAGGTACTTCTAATAATTCTTACATATTGAAAGGTTCAACTTCTGGCCTAAGTTCAAGAATTCAAGTGAGTAACTTGTATGGCATGAACAAAAGCCAATGGGCAGATTCAGAGAGAGAAAGTAAAATTGGAGATTTTGATGGAGATGGAAAAGATGATATAGTATTACAGGGGCAAGAATCTTCAAATAACACTCTATTGATGGAGAGTAAAAAGATGAGTGTTAATATAACCGGAACTACTTACGTATCGAGTGCTGGCTCACATACTTGGTATAGTTCGATTTCAAGTGGTAATGCTCCTTACACATATGTTTGGCAAAAATATTCTTCTGGAGGTTGGGTAAACATTGGAACAACATCAAGTTATACTCAATATGTAACAGAAGATATTAATCTAAGATTAACAGTAACAGACAATAACAATTATTCAGATACAGATTACCATTATGTAACCTTTAACTCAGGATCTGGAGGGTGTATTCAAGAACCGTGTCCGATTTTTCAAAAAGCTAGACCAGATGCTAAACCTGAAAAATTTAGTTTGAATCAAAACTATCCAAATCCATTTAATCCTTCTACAAGAATTAGTTATGGCTTACCAGTAAATTCTGAGGTTTCTTTAAGGATTTATAATGTAATGGGGCAAATGGTTGAAGAGCTTGTAAATGAATATCAATCGAGTGGAAATTACAGTATAGAATTTGATGCATCTAATTTGAGTAGCGGTTTTTATATTGCCCGAATTCATGCAATAGGTAATGATGGTTCATCACTCCTGAAGAATGTAAAAATGCAACTTATTAAATAATTGAATATTTGGGGGATTTTATTCCCCCTTTTTTTACTGCTTCCAAAAAGCAGGAGAGAAGATAATCAGCACGGTAAAGATTTCAAGTCTTCCGATCATCATCAACATAATCATTACCCATTTTCCCAGGTAAGGCATTTTGGCAAAGCTGTCGGTGGGACCGAATTCTCCCCAACCGGGACCAATGTTTCCTAAGGCTGCAATACTTGCTCCGGCGGAGGACATGATATCATATCCGAACAGAGAAATAATGAACGCACCGATTCCGAACATAATCATATAGAGAATAAAAAAGCTCAGCACCGTTCTTTGAATATTTTGGTTAATTGCCTGATCACCAATTCTTACCGGCAATACCGCTTTTGGATGAATAATCTGTTTTATTTCCCGTCCCGTATTTCGAATCAAAATCATCCAGCGAATCATTTTAACTCCTCCACCTGTTGATCCGGCACTTCCTCCCGTGAAGAAGAAAAGCAGCAGCAGAAAAGCTCCGAACGAATACCAAAGTTCGTAATCATCAGTGCCAAATCCTGTGGTGGTAATAATGGCTATCGCCTGAAAAGACCCGTATCGGATGGCTTCTAAAATGGTATATCCATCGAAATACCAAAGCGAAAAGCCTATTCCTAAAATTCCCAACATACAAATGAGTGTGTAAAAGCGGGTTTCTCTGTTGGCGAAGAACGGACCAACTTCGCCTCTTAATAACCGAAAGTGCATGGCAAAGTTTATTCCTGCCAAAAACATAAAAACAGTAATAACGCCATCAATATATGCTGAATCGAAAGCAGCGATACTTGCATTTTTGGTTGAAAATCCACCGGTAGCAAGTGTAGCAAAAGCATGATTTATAGCTTCAAACCAATCCATAGAAGGGTGCAGCCATAGCAGCAGGAATTCAGCTCCTGTAAAAGCTACATAAACAACCCAAAGCAGTTTTGCGGTTTCCTGTACGCGAGGTGTGAGTTTATCGGTGGTTGGTCCGGGAGATTCCGCCTGAAAAAGCTGCATTCCGCCAATACCAAGAAGTGGCAGAATGGCTAAAGAAAGAACGATAATTCCCATACCGCCAAGCCAGTGAGCCAAAGATCTCCAGAATAAAAAACTTTTGGGTAAATCTTCTATTGCCGGATTTACGATTCCGGTAGAAGTTGTTCCTCCCATAATAGTTGAGCCGGTAGTTGACAAACCACTCATGGTTTCAAAAACGGCATCGGTATAATTTGGAAGTACTCCGGAAATCGTAAAAGGCAAAGCACCTACCAACGAAAGGACAAGCCAGGTTAAACTTACAACAAGAAATCCTTCCCGAATTCGCAGCTCATTTTTAGGTTTAAAGAAGTACCAAAGAATAGCTCCGAGACCAAAGGCAATTCCTGCAGAAGTCAGAAAGTATTGCCAGGTATCCTGTCCGTAGATTAAATCAATACCCGCAGGCAATAGAAGCGCAAAGCCCATAAAGAAAATAAAAGCTCCCAAAACGCCCAATACTACTAAAAAATCGATAGTAGGGCGGTTGAATGTATTTATTACACTCTGTTTAGTCATCGCCAAATAACTTGGTGACTTTAGAAATAGCTTCCGGTAAACAGAATACCATAACCCGGTCCTGAGCATTTATTGTTGTTTGACCCGTAGCAATTTCTACGGAGCCGTTACACAAAACGCCCCCGATAACACAACCATCCGGCAACTTTAAATCCTGGATTTCTTTACCAACTACTTTAGCATCTTCAGCAGTTAATAATTCAATAACTTCAGCCTGAATTCCACGTAATTCGGTAACAGAAATGACTTGCCCGCTGCGAACATGTCGGTGAATTTCGTTAGATGCAGCTACTTTCTTGTTTATCACAGCATCTAATCCAATAGTTTGGCTTAATGGGATAAAATCGGGTTTAGAGACAAGAGCCACTGTTTTTTTAACATCCAGATGCTTTGCCATTAAGCAAGAAATGATGTTGGATTCTTCATCATCGGTAACAGCTATAAAAGCATCCATATCGGTAATTCCTTCTGCGGCCAATAAATCCGGGTCGGTTGGATTACCATTTAGAATCATTGCGTTCTTAAGCTCTACGGCCAATTCTTCTGCTTTTTCATAATCCGGTTCAATTAATTTAACCGACCATTTCTTTTTTTCATCTCCGCAAAGAATCTGTGCAATTGTGGTGCCGATTCCGGTTCCGCCTGCAATCATCACACGATTTAAATCTGTCTCGTATTTACCCGTGGTTTCTACTATTGCCGGAATATCTTCCGTCTTGGCTAAAATGAAAATCTGATCGAATTTCTGCAGTTTCATTGAGCCTCTTGGCATCATTGTTCTGCCACGACGACCAATTGCCACCACTCTGAAAGTGATATCTGAATTTTCTGAGGCATAGTCCTGAAGCGATTTTCCCACAATGGGCGAGTTTCTGTCCAACCGAATACCCACTAATTGCATTAAATCTTCCGCAAGGTTTATAACATCACTTGCAGCCGATCTTTTTAACAACTGTACAATTTCCTGGGCTGCACTTAATTCGGGATTGATCAGCATATCAATACCCAAATCGGTTGGTTGCAGGGGAGATTTATGATGCGAAAACTCATCATTTCTAACACGGGCAATTACTTTCTTTGCTCCGAGTTTTTTACTGATCATGGAAGCGATCATATTTACTTCGTCAATGCTTGTAACTGCAATTACAATATCAGCTTCTGATACATCGGCAGCAGCAAGATCTTTGGCGGAAGTGGCGTTCCCTTCTTTAACGAGAACATCGAGCGTTTCAGAGGTTTTGGTGAGGCATTCTTTTTCGCGATCGAGTACGATAACGTCGTGTCTTTCTTTAGAGAGTACGCTCGCGAGATCGTATCCGATTTCCCCGGCTCCGATGATGATTATTTTCAAATGAGTGTAATTATTGATATGAAAATTGTATCAAAAGCTACATTCTTTTTATTTGAAATGAAAGAAAAGGAGACCCGATAAAATTACCTGATTACTCGGTTATGATAATAATATCAACAGTAATTGGGGTTGATCTTGCTACTCTCTGATCTGCAACTTGAACTGTAAATCTGTTTTCTCCTTTTACCAGCTCTACGCCAATTTGCTTACCTGTAGCAATAATTCTTCCCTGGCGTCTCCATGTGTAAACAACATCATCTGACTCTCTGTTGACTTCAGGTCCGTTAAGAATAAATGACGGGTTTGCAGGATTCCATTCGAGCGTTTCAGGTTCAATCGTTTCTGTGAATTGAAGGTTTGGAACAACCTGAACAGAGAAATCTTGTGAGGTTAATTCATTTCCATTGTTCACATAAGCAAGTACCAATGGTTGAGATCCCGGATTTCTTGCAGTCCAAGTCAAGTTGTAGCTACCATTACTTTTAAATCGCCAGGGGTTGTTCATTCTGATATCAGGAAGAGATAGAGAACCTCCAACGGCGATTAATTTTGGTAAATCCGGAGTAGCCGTTGGCAATGGCTTAGGTATAATTCTGATTCTGGCTGAATCTACAGAGTTTGGAAATCCTTGTTGGTCATCCTGAATGAGAACAAGCGTGTGTCCCTGAGGATTTGTGACCTGGAAAGTAGGGGAAGGAATTCTATTCCCATCTAAAACCCAGGTGGAAACTAAAGCATCGCCATCTTTATCAAATTCAGAATCACTTCTGTAAGTTACCTGCTGATTCAGGAATACACGCTCAGGAGCAATTATATTCGGGGATGGTTTACTATTTGCTACAAACGTTTTGGTTTGTGATGCGCTATTGTTTGAGGCTAATGAGTTATCAGTAATTTCTAACCGAACTTCATGCTCACCAGGCTCAATGGCTTTAATAATTTCTGCAGCATTTTCGCTTACCAAATCTCCATCCAGATACCAATTGTAAGTGAGTATGAAACCATCAGGATCTTTAGATCTCAAAGCATTCAGGCGAAGATCAGTTCCTGCTGCAATAGACGAAGGAAGATCCCAAACTATTTGAGGTTGAGCATTTACTTTGATTGTTTTGGTAAGGCTTACGGTATTGCAGGATGTTTCAGAATCTGTTTCCAGTTCAAGTGTAACTAAATATTCTCCGGGCTCTGTAAATGTAAACTCCGAATCAATTCCTTCAACAATTTCCTGACCTTGTTCTGAGTCAATTATCCAACGGGCTGATTTGATAGAACCATCTACCTGAGAATCACTTCCATCAAGAGAAACCGGTTCACCTGGTATGGTATATTCAGGAAGATCAAAACTGGCTTCCGGTCCTTCAACTACAGTTACTGTAGCTGTTGTCTGGCTTACGTTACTGCAACGACCGGAACCTGAACCTTCTACTGTAAGTGTAACGGTATAAATTCCCGGCGTGGTAAACACATGATCAATTACAGAACCTGTTTTACTTTGACCGTCACCGGTATCCCAACTGAAGGAGGGAAGTGCCCCTGATGGATCGGTACTTGCAGAACCGTCAAATCGTAAACTGTTATTCACACAAATGGTTGTATCAGAAATGTTTAAACGAGCAATTGGTGATCCTTCGATGATAACCGGAATAACTGCTACAGATGGTTCTTCGGTAAATCCGTCATTGAGAGTTAGCTGAGCTTCATAAATTCCCGGTTCCTCATATACAAAAGAAGGATTTGCCTGATCGGAAGAAACGCCGTTGCCAAAATCCCATTTTACGCTAAATGGATCTCCATCGGGATCAAAACTTCTGGAACTGTTAAATAATACAGTTTGACCGGTACAGGATTGAATTTGTGAGTCTACCACGGCCTTAACAGGACGATTTATAAGAACTCGTATCGTTTCTTTGGTGATACTGTTATCTAATCCTAAGCCGTCATCGATAGTTAAGCCAATAATGTGTACTCCGGGCTCATTTGCCTGCCAGGTGAATTCAGATTCATTTCTTTTCGTGCCATCAGGAAGTGTCCATTCAAAAGTGATGGGGTTATTATCCAAATCATAACTCTGAGTGGCATCCAGTTTTACGGAAAGCGAATTTGAACGAATCAATGTTTCGGTGATAATTAATGGAGCATGGTTAACCATCAATTCGCCTTCAACCGAAGCTCTGGAATTGCTCAAATTGTCATTATCAATCACAGTAAGCGTAAATGATTTTTTACCACTGTCCCGGAATAATCGTTGAATCACTCGTCCCCGAAGTTCCACACCATCGCTGAATCTCCAGATATATCTCGAAATACTTCCGTCGGGATCGTAAGAATCAGCAGCAGAAAAAATAATCTCTTTATTTGGAGCTACGAAGTCCTGATCGGAAGTCCAGACGGGAACAGGAGGTGTATTCACCCGAATTCTTTTTGATTTAATGCCCTCAGCCAGCTCATAATTGGAATCGTCTTTTACACGCAGAGAAATATTCGTATTTCCTGTTTTAGAAAGGGAGGTAGTTAAAGTTGGTCCGGTTCCTAATAATTGTCCTTCATTGTACCATTCGTAACTGGTAATAAGTCCATCTGCATCGGAACTGGCAGTTCCATCCAGAGTAAATTCTTCACCCGGGGCTACTACAGCCGGAAGCGTGAAATCTGCCGTTGGATACTGATTGATTAACAAAATGTGTTCCGTGGATCTCACACTGTTAGATAATCCTTCGCCATCATTAACTCTCAATGTTACTCTGTATTCTCCGGTATTGCTGTAAGTGTGCTGAACTCTTGGACCTGTTGCCGTATTTCCATCCCCGAAATCCCAGTTATAAGATGTAAGATTAGATTCATCATCAGAACTTTGCTCGGCAGAAAACGCAACCCGGGAACTGGAAGTAACTTTTGCAGCAGAAATTACAGGAGAGGGAGCGCTATTGATGCGAATGGTTTTACTTAACTCCTGAACTGAATTTGAAACTCCACGACCATCATCAACCACTAACTTTACCTGATAAGTACCGGGATCTGAAAATTGGAAATCAGTTACAGAATTAGAAGCAATTAAATTTCCATTCACAAACCATTTGTATTGTAACGGATTATTATTTCCATCGGAAGAAGAAGTCGCATCAAAAGTAAGATTGTCGCCCGGAGCGGCTTTTTCTCTCAGTGTGAATACTGGTTCCGGTGCAGCATTAACTTCATATCGCTTGGTTACTGAATACAAACTGTTGCTTGCTCCCGAACCATCATTAATCGTAAGTGTAATTGGGTAGGTTCCCGGCTCTGAATGTGACAGAGTAACAGAAGATTGATTATTTGGTCCTGCAACTCCCATTCCTTGCCAACGGTAGGTTAGAGAGTCATTATCTGCGTCGGTAGCACTTGATACAGAGGCACTGAATTGTTCCTGAGTTCCGACCAAAGTAGGAACGTTCAGCTCAGCATAAGGTTGGGTGTTAACTCTGATTTGTACTTCTCTTTCATCTACTGAACACTGCTGATTAGAACCTCCGTCAGAAACTCTGAGTTTAATTCTGTATTGGCCCGAAATAGTGCTCGAGAATCTGAAAGTGGATTCATTTCCGCGTGGTGATCCGTTCACAAACCATTCGTAATCTAAATCCCGACCTTCAATATCATAAGAATTATCTCCTCGGAGCAACAGAACTTCAGATGGAGATACAATATTTTTTGTGTTGCTTATCCGGGCAACGGGAGGCGTATTTACAAATACAGTTTTAGAGTACGCCCAATATTCAGGAAGTAATGCTCTTTGATTTGGAACCAAAATATTGATTCGAAGTTCACCGGGATCTTCAGAAGTTATGGTTGGAGTCTTGCCGGAAGCTACTTGTTGATTTCCGATTACCCAACGGGCATTACTTAGTTCTGAATTACTAAAGCCGTTTCCTACCAACTCAAAAGATTTTTCAACACACTGAGCAGATGGCAGTTCATTGACAGCTAAATTCGGGCGACGAATTCTATCGGTAACATAAGGTTCAAAAAGCCAAAGTACATGACGATCAAATCCGTATACGGTAAGTGTGTTAATTCTATCAGTTGATCCGGTAATATTAAGTCCCCAGTTGTTCCTCAGTCCAAATTTTACGGGGGGAATTGCTGAGCGTGTGGCATCATACACCTCTCCGAAAGAATCCATTTTATTTACTCTGGAATCTTCTTCTCCACTTACAGTTAACCGGGGAGAGGATGGATTACTGTTTTCCGTAATTTGATAAGGTTTAAGCTGGAATACTGAATTGCGACCAGAGTTAAACAAGCCAACTGACAAATCTATAGCTATAATTTTCCATTGATCAGACTCCATAACTTCACCGGTACTTGAAACCAGCCTGAAATTGAAGCTGTTTACATCATCGCCATCATCCGTAGAAATTCGAATTATATATCCGTTTTCCGATGAAGAGCTAAGATCTGCCAGAGAAACCCATCGATTTTTAAAACGCTCCTCGTTTGTTGTTTCTAAAGTGGTTAATTGATTAGATGGATTTGCCCTGGAGCGTAAAGCGCCATTTTCAATATTGTATGCTTCACTAAAAGGCAGCAGGGTATACGTGGTTTTAGTAACAGAAGTATTCTGATTTACCACATCAACAGCTCCGCCGAGTCCGGCATCAAATATTTCCAGTTTTGATGCAGGGGCATTGGCTTCCGGTTTAATCCAGATATCATATTGATGGCGGGAATCTCCGCTTAAAACAGTTGAGCCTTTACCTGAAACGGACAGGTAGATTTCTTGGGCGAACGCAGAAGCAGAAAAAAGTAAAAATGTAGTAACGAGTGCTAATCGTTTAATCATAAATAACCCAATGCTCAAAATTACTGAACTGTGTACGTTTTCGTTAATGGCGATATACCATTTTGATTAGTCCTAAATGTAACGGAAAGTTTGCCTTGTTGCACGTCCATTGTTATACCCCAACGTCCCTGAGAGTCAGTTTTTACCAATTGAGTTTTATTACCGTTCACAAGCTCAATTTCCATTTCAGGAAAAGCTCTTCCTGTAATTGTTTTGGTTGAATTTACAGATGATATTTCAGAATTGGAAGGCTGTCCGTTTATCCGCAGATCAAAGAGATATTCTTCATCAAGTTGAGCTACTCTAAGCTCTTTGGTGGTTTTATTTTGAGAGCCATCGGTTGAAGTAACAGTTATTATCTGATCGAAATTTTGTAAAGCCACAAACGCTGAGAACTCACCGGATTTAGATGGAGTTATTTTTGTTCCGTCTACGGTTACTTTAGCATCCGGTTCGGTTACTCCGGTGATCGTTACACTTTTATTCTGAGTGAAGATAATATTTCTTGAAAACTGATCGCCAAAAATAGGAGGTGGTTTGGTGTCTTCATTTCTGATTAAACGAATCACATCAGAGAAAGGACCTTTTAAGCCAAGTTCATCAATTGATTGCACCCGAAGATAGGTAGTCCCCAATGGTAAATTGCTGATCAGAAAGCGGTTATCAGAAATTTCTGTACTATTTACATCAGTATTGAAATCATAAGATGTACTATACTCAATATTATATTTCTCCGCATTTTCTACAGTCCGGAAAGTGAGCAGGAAACTTTCTCTGTAAATAATCGAATCTTTTCGCTGAAAGAAAAAGGTTGGAGCAGGAAGCAGCTTTACAGGCTCAAGAGGAGCTTGGTTTTCTCTTACTAAAGTACCTTCGTTCTTTTTAATAGTTACGATTACATTATTGGCAGATACTTCAGCATTACCGTCATAATTGGACAATTTTACCAGACCGTCGGAATCATTTTGAGCATAAAAATTGGTTGTTTTAAGTTCTGTGGTTGAACTTCCGGCGTTTAAAATGTAATTGCTTTTTTCTTTACCTAATGCAGAAAGTTTGGAGAGCAAGCCACCTTCAACTAAAGTAATTTCAGTATCAGCACTTTCGTCCAGCTTATCAATTCTGGATTTACGAATAGTAGCTGTTGTTCGGGGATTTACGATAATATTTGAGCCATCGGTAAAGATAAGAGTGGCATAACTTTCCTGATAGGTACGTACGCCGTCTGCTTCTTCAAAAAGATCGCCAACAAAAGCATCCTGCCAACCGGAAAGTAATCCCAGTCTTTTATCAACATTTCCGTCTTTCTTGGTAAGTTGAGCCTGAACTGTAACCAACCTGTTTTCATTAAGCGTTTGTTCCAGTTTATCAATTGCAGGTTTTACAGCGCTTCCGGTTTCGAGAGCCATTTCCAGATCACCCTGTCGAACAAACTCAATATATTGGTTAATGAGTGTGTTGGCGTTTTCAAGTTCACTTTTTGCAAATATGGATGCTCCTTCGCTTATCAAGTCGTTAATTTTGGTTTGCTGAGAAGAAACGGTGGCTGAAACCTGAGCAAGATTATCCAGTTTTAGCAGCGAAGCCTGCGAAAGGGTAAATGTGTTCGCCGAAATATCATGATCAGCCAACTTTAAAACTACCGGCCAGTTCAAAGAATTACCTGAATATCTTGCAGAAATTTCCTGAAGCTTGTCACTTGAAAAGGAAACTGAATTATTCTGCCCGTAACCGTACAGGTTTATCGAAATAAATAAAAATAAGAGGATGCTTTTTTTCAATTTTCAGGAGTAAAAGTCTTAGGAAAAGTTAAGGTAAATCTGGAACCGATTTTAGGATCAGATTCAAGAGCCAGATCGCCGTTGTGTCGTTGAATTATTTCTTTCACATAAGCTAATCCCAACCCTGTTCCTTTTTCTTTGGCTGATTTAGCATTGGATTTAACCCGGAAGAATTTCTCAAATACTTTGCTTTGATCTTCGATACTGATACCATATCCATAATCGGTAATACTGAAAATAACAGATTCATCCTCCGATTTTAAATCTATTCTGATCTCACGATCCGGTTCGCCATATTTTACTGCATTACTTAATAAATTCTGAATGGCATCAAAAACCAGATCACGATCGCCTTCAAAATTGAAATCAACGCCTTTTTCGGTAATCATCAGACGCAAATTTTTGGATGTAAGTAATGGTTTCGAAAGCTGATTTACGGATTTTGTAATCTCCATCAGATTGATGCTGGTAACATTGAGATTGATTTTACCGGATTCCAGTTTCTGAACTTCGAGAAAACGATTTACCAGTTCGTTCATTCTTTCACCGGAATTGAGAATCTCCTGCAATAGCGTTTTCTCTTCATGATTTGACATAGACTCACTTTCAATAATCAGGCGAGAGAGTCCCACAACTCCGGTAATTGGATTCTTTAATTCATGAACAATTACGTTAATCATGTCATTACGCTTGATGTCTAACAGACGATCTTCGGTCTTATCGTGAATGATTACATAGGCCCCAATTTGTTTTTTATCTTCATTTATGATCGATAAATACTGAAAATGGTAGTAGTATTCTGATCCGTCATCAGTAGTGTGTGTAATTTCGGATTGATCCACTTTAATAGTAAAGGGATCAGGATAGTGAAAGGACTGATTTGATTCGCTTACTTTTATGTGCTCATGAGTAAGTATGTCTTTCAGTGTAGTTTCCTTTGGGTTCAGCTTCAAATCTTCAAGAAACTGAATAAACTGATTGTTGATAAAGTTAAAGTGCTTGTTTTCATCGATGATTCCGATCAAATCTTCGGAATAAGTAACCATATAACGGTTTTTCCACTCTTCCAGAATGATTTTTTCCACATTCAGTTTTTGATAACGCTGCAAAGTTGTTCTGATGTCTTCCAGCGTATCGTGCATCGGTTGAAATTCCGGCAGATTCACTTCCTTGATTCTATGATCAAAATCTAAGTTAGAAAGATGATCCACATCTTCAAGCAATAATTGGATGGGTTTATTTACCCGATGACTTACGTACCAGCTGAAGCCTAACATCAGAACCAAAATAATAGCAGCTGTTATGTACGAGAAATTCAGCATCTGGGTAACCGGCTCTAAAATAAAGGTCTCATCTACCGCTACAAGATGCCACAAAGGAATTGTTTCAAATCTTGACGATAACACATACCAGGTAGTAGAATTTATTTCTGCAATTTTTTGATTGGTAAAACTGGTTTCGCCGGTAAGTTCAGCGGGAAAATCAAAATTAATTCCTGCAATTAAGCTTTCACCTGAAGCATTAGCTATAGTAGCCTGATAGTCTCCACCAAGTGGAATACTTAAAAGGTTTTCGTTGATAGTGCGGGAGTTGAAGAACATCCGCAATTGAAAAACATTAGAGCCAATCTGAAAAGCACGCTCTGTAATAAAGAAATCTACGTTTTGAGTGCTGTCAGTAATCCAGATGGTTTTTATGGTTGGGTCTATTCGTGAATTAAACCATTCATTTTCGTTTTCAGGGAAAGAAACTGAGTTATAGATGGCACGAACCAAATTAATCTCATCTTCAGACTCAGTGTCGATGATAAGCACCCTCATCAAGCCCGGAGTATAATTAATGGCTTTATTGGATAATTCCGGAGCCTGACCCGGATCCTGAGCAATATCTTCTGAAAGCCGAATTGTAGCATTAAGCCAATTTCGGATGGTGTTATCAGTTTGGCGGAGTGTGTATTCCTGAAGTTGAGAAACGATGGTAGTTCGTTCTTTAACTACGGTTTCTTTGTAGCGTGGCTCCACAAATATCCATATCAATGCTATTGCTGCAAGAATGAGCACTGATGAAATGATAAAAATCCGATCCCGTAGCGTTAATTTTTCTAACATCCGATAGAATATATTGAAGCTAAAATCTACTTTTAGCATCAGAATGTCGAATAGAAATGTGTTAAAATCTAATCTTTTTTAGGAAAGGTACTTATAAAGGATATTTCAGGTTATAAAACCGGATAAATCCTGAATTTGAAAGGGATAATTCAAAGAGATCAGCAACCGTTTCTATTCTTCAGTT
Source organism: Balneola sp. (assembly GCA_965267565.1). Classification (GTDB taxonomy): domain Bacteria; phylum Bacteroidota; class Rhodothermia; order Balneolales; family Balneolaceae; genus Balneola. The sequence goes on along the minus strand of OZ254085.1, from coordinate 323,225 downwards.
TCTTCTTCAATCTGATACTTAGATTTAATCTTTACAAACTGATTAATATGTTCTCCGTCAAAAGTAAAATTATAAGACAACCCCTGATATCTGGATAGATCCAGCAGTCCTTTCTTGAGGTAATCAGGATTTTCTACTCGCGTTAATACATCGAGAACCACGTTGGCTACATCGTATCCAATAAAGGCGAAACGATTTGGCTCTGTTTGAAATCGTATCCTGAATGAGCTGGCAAATTCTTCAACGGGTGTTTCTCCATAATTTACTTCATACCCTGAGGTATAATGAATTGAAGTTTCAGGCAACCGAATATCTTCCACTTCCACATCTGACCATTCTTCTGAGCCCAAAAGAATATAATCGCTTTCACTCGCCTCCAGATCAGTAATCAGGTTTCTTACCAAAGTTGAGGCAGCAGAACCTGTAAACGGTGCATAAACGGCTTTTAATCCCGGAGCAGGAACTAAGGTATCAGTTTTAGATAGATATTGAGTGTATTCAAGAATATCGTACCCGTTGGCTTCTAAATCTTCAAAGAAAAAATGCTGAATAAATGCGCCCAATCGTTCAGCCTCATGACGAAATGCGAGGGCAGAGGCTGCTCCCAGAGACTCTGAATCGGCCAGTACAGCCAGAGTATCTAATCCTAAATTGTTGACGGCATATTGAGCCATTTTTTTACCCTGTACAGCAAAAGTGGGATTGGTTTGAAAGAAATAATTATTTGCCAGATTTAAAGCATCTGAATTTGCAAGAGGGGTGATAACAGGAATTTCGTAAGTTTCAGCAAGTTCAGAAAAAGATTGTGCTACATCTGAAAACAAAGGTCCGATAATCGCATCAACATCTTCCTTCCAGATCAATTCGTTTAATACATCTTCTGCTTTAATTGAATCAGAATTGGTTTTGGCGTATTGAATGAATGCCTTTTTATTGGGTTGATCTGCATTAAAATTTTCGATTGCCAACTGAATGCCGAAGTATAAATGCTGAGGAACTTCATAATTGGGAGAATCCATATCAAAAGAGGGCAGAGCAACTCCAATCTGATAAGCTATGCCGTTGGGGGCATTAGAATATGTTCTGAATGAATATCTGGAGCTGTATGTCAAAGAATCCTGAAGCGCTGTTTCAATTTGATTCAACTGATTGTTGTACTGCATGGAAGCATCATCAAAAGCACTTTTCCAGATATTCAATAAAGTGCGCGCCTTGGAGTAATCCAATCTGCCTAATGCACCGTTCACAACATCCAATAAAATTTGAGGATCAGATGTTTGCTTAAAAACATCATTGATTTGATTAATGCTGAGATAACTCACCAATTGATCATAAAATGTAAGTCCTCTAGAATAAAAGAAACTGTCATTGTGGTTCTCTTTTATATCTGAGAGCGCTTCAAGGCTTGAAGAAAAATCATCCAGCTGAAAAAGAATAAGAGCCTGAGTGTATTTAGCTTCAGCTATGATATCACTGTTACCCGAATCAATCACTTCATTAATATTCTTTCGGGCTTTTAAATACTCAGCTAAAGCAAAATAGCTCTTGGCTGTAAACAAATTAGCTTCCGGTGAATCAATAGATTCAAAAACTCTGATGGCGCGTTCGTAATCTCCTTCCTGAAAAAGAGTTTTTCCATCCTGTAATGACTGCGAAATAGCAGAAATCGAAAAAATGGAAATAAATAGAAGTGAAGAAAGAAGAGTTTTCATAAAGTTTAATTTAGAATTCACTTGCTTACACTCAAAGTATAAGAAAATGTTCTTGAATTTATTCCCATTCGATAGTTGCCGGTGGTTTGGAACTGATGTCGTACACCACCCGGTTTATTCCCTTAACTTCATTAATAATCCTGTTAGATACATGTGCAAGAAACTCATAAGGAAGTTGAGCCCAATCAGCTGTCATGCCGTCCACGCTGGTAACTGCACGAAGAGCAACCGTGAATTCATACGTTCGTTCATCACCCATTACACCTACACTTTGAACGGGGAGTAAAACGGCAAGTGCCTGCCAAACAGAATTGTATAATCCCTGAATTTTTAGCTCATCAATAAAAATTTTATCGGCTTCACGAAGAAGATCTAATCTGTCTTTGTTGAGATCACCAATCACCCTAATCCCAAGTCCGGGACCGGGGAAGGGGTGCCTGCCAATAAAATGCTCAGGAATTCCCAAAGCTTTGCCAACTTCGCGAACTTCATCTTTAAAAAGCTCACGAACCGGCTCAATCAGCTTTAATTTCATTTTTTCGGGAAGTCCGCCCACGTTGTGATGCGATTTTATGGTAGCGGATGGTCCTTTAAAGGAAACGCTCTCAATCACATCAGGGTATAAAGTTCCCTGTGCTAAGTATTTGAACTCCGATTGGTTTCCGATTTCTTTTTCGAATACATCAATGAAAGTAACACCGATAATCTTTCTCTTTTTTTCGGGATCAGAAACTCCATGTAATCTGGATAAGAAAAGCTCACTTGCATCCACACCCCGAACAGGAAGTTCTAAGTCCTGAATGTAAAGTTCTAAAACTTCTTCAAACTCGCCTTTTCGAAGCAAGCCATTATCAACGAAAACGCACTCTAATTGGTCACCAATGGCTTTATGGATTAATGTAGCAACAACCGTAGAATCTACTCCACCTGAAAGAGCGCAGAGCACTTTGTCATCACCCACTTGCTTTCTGATGGATTCGATTTGTTCATCAATAAATGAATTAGCAGTCCAATCGCCTGATAAGCCACAGATATCGAAAGCAAAATTGTGAAGAATCTGTTTTCCGCAATCGGTGTGGGCAACCTCAGGATGAAATTGAACACCATAAATTTCTTTTTCTTTGTGATGAACGGCTGCTACGGCTGCATTTTCAGTATGCCCAACGATTTGATAACTTGCCGGAAGTTCATGAATGTGATCTCCATGGCTCATCCAAACTACAGATTCGTTTTCGACATCCTTCAAAATACCCGAATTATCATCGACCAATAAATGAGCCCGACCAAATTCTCTTTTCTCTGCTTTTTCAACACTTCCCGGAATTTCTGTGTGAGCAAGAAGTTGCAATCCATAACAAACCCCAAGAATAGGGACGTTCCATTCTAAAATTTCTTGTTGAAGTCCGGGTGCGTCATTATCGTTTACGCTTTTAGGACTTCCTGAAAGAATTATTCCTTTAGGGGTAGGAGTGGATACGCTTTCGAGATCAACATTGTATGGATGGATTTCACAATAAATATTGAACTCTCTTAAACGGCGGGCAATGAGTTGGGTGAATTGTGATCCGTAATCAAGGATTAAAATCCATTCGTTATGTCGGCTCATTAATTTGTCAGATCTTTAGGCAATAATTTCTTTGTATTCGTCGGCAGAAAGCAATCCATCTAATTGGGAAGCATCAGAAACTTTGATCTTCACCATCCAGCCATCACCGTATGGATCGTTATTTACTAATTCCGGGTCATCTTCCAATTCTTCGTTTACTTCTGCAATTTCACCATCAACCGGAGCATATAATTCAGATACTGTTTTTACAGCTTCAACAGTACCGAAGGTATCGTCTGCAGAAAACTCAAAACCTTCTTCTTCAAGTTCTACATATACTATATCGCCAAGTTCGCCCTGAGCAAAATCTGTAATTCCGATAGTGGCTGTTCCATCGCCATTATCTTTAATCCACTCATGTTCACGGGTATATTTTAAGTCACTTGGTACGCTCATCTAACAGCCTCCGGGTCAAATTTGAATGATGTTTCTAAATATTTGGTAGTGAATTTCCCTGCTTTAAAATTAGGGTCATCCATTAATTGAATGTGATAAGGAATAGTAGTTTTTATCCCTTCAATGATAAACTCTTCTAAAGACCGCTTCATTTTTTTGATGGCATCTTCCCGGGTTGGGGCAGAAACTATCAGCTTTGCGATCATAGAATCATAATGCGGCGGGATTCTGTATCCGGAGTAAGCGTGCGTGTCTAAACGTACTCCGTGTCCACCGGGTGGATGAAAAACGGTTATTTCACCTGCAGATGGACGGAAATTGAACTCCGGGTCTTCCGCATTAATTCTGCATTCTATAGCATGTCCTTCAATCGGAATTTCACGCTCTTCAATTTCTACGCCGGCAGCTACACGAATTTGTTCTTCAATCAAATCATATCCGGTAACTTCTTCAGTTACAGGATGCTCAACCTGAATACGGGTGTTCATTTCCATGAAGTAGAAATTCTCGTTGTCATCCACGAGATATTCTACGGTTCCGGCACCTTCATAATTTACAGCTTTAGCTGCGTTGATGGATGCCTGCCCCATTCGCTTGCGTAATTCCGGAGTTACGAGGGGAGAAGGGGCTTCCTCTAATACTTTTTGATGTCGTCGTTGTAAAGAGCAATCCCGTTCGCCTAAATGTACTACATTACCGTGCTGATCTGCCATAATCTGAATTTCCACGTGATGTGGATTTTTGACAAATCGTTCGATATAAACTTCCGGATTATTGAAAGCAGTTGATGCTTCCTGACGACACATTTCGAAATTCTTTTTTAGCTCTGAAGCTTCTTCAACCACGCGCATTCCACGTCCACCGCCACCGGCTGATGCCTTGATGATAACGGGATATCCAATATCATCACAAACTTTCTTAGCATCTTCGTAATTATCTACAACACCATCACTTCCCGGAACAACAGGAACATCGTTTGCAATCATCGTTGCTTTAGCAACTGCTTTGTCTCCCATTTTTGAGATCGATTCAGGAGAAGGTCCGATAAACTTTAGGTCATGTTCAGAGCAGATTTTTGAAAACTCAGCATTTTCACTCAGGAAACCATATCCCGGATGAATTGCCTCTGCATTGGTGATTTCGGCAGCTGCAAGTATACTTGGGATTTTCAGATAGCTTTCCTTTCCGGGAGGAGGCCCAATGCATACTGCTTCATCAGCAAATTTAACATGCAAACTATCTGCATCAGCTGTTGAGTAAACGGCAACCGTCTTGATTCCCATTTCTCTACAGGTACGAATAATTCGAAGTGCAATTTCACCCCGATTAGCAATCAGAATTTTGTTAAACATATCGAAAGATTAACCTTTGCTGACTATAAACAACGGTTGGTCAAATTCTACAGGTTGACCGTCTTCAATCAGAACTTCTTCAACCGTTCCGCCGAATTCAGCTTCAATTTCATTCATTATTTTCATTGCTTCAACGATACAAAGTGTATCACCTTTGGCAATTTTGTCGCCCACTTTCACAAATGGATCAGAATCAGGCGAAGGAGCTTTATAAAATGTTCCTACAATCGGGGATTTAATCGTTTCACCTTTAGCTGAAGATCCTGAACCTGAAGAGGATTCATCTCCACCGGAAGATTGCTGAGGTGCTTGAGCAGGAGCTGCCGGAGTAGCCGGTTGTGCAGGTGCTGCAGGAGCAGATTGAGTGTAAGTAACATTCTCCACATCCGCAGATTTCTTCACTTTAATTTTGAAATCGCCTTCTTCGATAGAAACCTGATCTACATCACTTTCGGAGATTAGGTTTATGATATTCTTAATGAGTTTTAAATCCATAGTATTTTATTTAGCTCGTTCCAGATATTCTCCTGTGCGTGTATCAACACGGATTTCTTCACCTTCATTGATGAATAGGGGTACGTTTACAGTAGCTCCTGATTCTAAAGTAGCAGGCTTGCTTCCACCTTGAGCGGTATCGCCTTTTACACCGGGATCGGTTTTGCTGACTGTTAAAACTAATTGATCAGGAGGTTCTGCGTACAAAACTTTCTCATCATCAGCATTAAAAAGAACATTACAAACCTGACCTTCAATCAAATAATCTTTTCTTTGCACCTGATTGGCATTTACAGGAGTCTGCTCATACGTTTCATTATTCATGAAGTAGTATAGATTCCCATCCTCGTAAAGATATTGATATTCCCGCCGTTCAACCCGAATCTCTTCAGCATTCTCACCTGATCTCCAGGTTTTGTCGATGTTTTTACCGTTAACGATACCATGCAATTTTGTTCTGACAAAAGCAGGTCCTTTTCCCGGTTTTACATGCTGAAATTCAGTGATTGAATATAATTCGCCATCCATATCCAGAACCATTCCGTTTCTGAAATCTGATGTTGAAACTTTAGACATTAATTTGATCTCCGTTAATTAGTTTGGCAAAAATAAGAGTAGTGAATCCGTATAACAAATTAATTAAATGAAATTCGAAATGATGTTATACAAGATTGCCAGCGGGCAGATCACATATATAAATATCGGCCAAACTTTCGAAAACAAAGTTTGTCTTATTCCGGCAAAGCCATATTCCATTTCGGTAATCGCAGAATCAGTTTTCCATACAAAAGCTACAAATACACAAGTCAGTAACCCACCGATCGGTAATCCAAGGTTATTGAAAATATTATCGAAGTGTCCAATAAGACCTGTATTGAATGATACAATAATGGATATGACAAGAACGCCTAATCCCACATACCAAGCCGCTTTCTTTCTTTTGATTTCGAATTCGTCAATAGCATAAGAAACTGGAACCTCAAGTAATGATATGGTTGATGTTAAGGCTGCTATACTTAACAGAAGGAAGAATACAACTCCCAAAATCAAGCCGGTTGCTCCGCCAATAGTATGGAAGAGGGCAGGGAGAATTTGAAATACTAAATCAGTGCTGGAAGCAAGCTGATCTCCTACAAAAATTTCGATTCCGGCATTTTTAGCCACATACATAGCTGGAACGATTAACAGTCCGGCTAAGAATGCAATTCCAACATCTGCAAGCGTTACAAAAGCGGCAGCTTGAGGAATATTTTCTTTTTTGTTCAGATAAGACCCGTAAGTAATCAAGGCTCCCATACCTAAAGAGAGAGAGAAGAAAGCCTGTCCCATAGCAGAGAAAATCAATCCTGCATTGATCTTAGAAAAATCAGGCAATAAATATTCGTTAATACCTTCTGATGCGCCCGGTTGAAGCAACACATAAACAATCATGATTACGATTATACCAATCAAAAGCGGCATCATAAACTTAGTAGCTCGCTCAATTCCATCGCTGATACCGCCGGTAATAATTTTTATAGTTCCTAACATAAATACTGAGGCAATAATCGCATTCTTCCATCCATTTCCGGTGTCGGTGAGCCAAGCGGCGGCGGCATCCCAACCTAAAAAGTAGAATATTTCTTCGAATGCAAAGCCAAATGCCCATCCTGCAATTACTGTGTAGAACGAGAGAATCATTACACCGCAGATTACACCCCAAAGACCTACGAACGGAAAAAACTTATTATCAGATAATGCTTTGAAAGCACCAACAGGGTTTTTTCCTGCTTTTCTTCCGATTGACAGCTCAGCTACCATAACAGGGAAACCAATCAGAAATGTACAAATCAAATAAACAATCAGATATGCTGCGCCACCTTCGGTGGCTACTTTTGTTGGGAAACCCCAAATGTTACCAAGTCCAACGGCTGAACCAGCTGCCGCCAGAATAAAACCTAATTTTGAATTCCATGAACCACGATCGGTTGTTGATGTACCTGCCAAAAGAAGTCCTCCTTAAAGGTTATTAATTTGGATAAAATATTTTTTGATCACGTTATTCGCAACTTTCTTAGGATAACTCCTGAAGTTGGTGAAAGAGTATAAGAATTTTCAACAGTTATTGTATCCTTATTTAACGAAGAAGAATCTTGATCAACTAAAACTTCCCAGTCCCCATAAGGAAGATCGATATTATTTGTCTGATTAGGATTTCCATTTAAAGAAATGAAGTATTCGTATTCATCAAGCTCCGGATCAGGTTGGATCGAGAAAGTGATGTGTAACGGATCATGATAATACTTGAAGTGAATATCTTCAGGATTTGCTTTTCGAAGAGCAGGAGAGGATTTCCGAATCTCGATTAAATCACGATAATAGTTGAAAATATCTTTATTGATATCAATTTCGTTGTAATTGAGCCAATTTGTTTCATTGTCTTTGTTGTAGCTGTCATGATCAATCATTCCGGCTCTGGGATCTTTACCTGATGGATCGAAGATTAATTTGGAACGTGCCCATTCCTGTCCGGCATGTATCATAGTAACGCCCTGACTTACAAAAAGCGTTAATGCTGCAAGCTTCGCAAATTTGGTTTCGTGGCCGTCTAAATAAGTTAAAGCTCTTTTATTGGTGAATTTCTCTTCGTTTTTATGATGATCCAGAGAAATTCTGATAAAGTCTCCCAATGTGTACCCATCATGACTCTCAATGTAATTCAACGAATGCGCGGAAGTATTAAAAAGTCCTTTTTCACCGTTTTTTAGAGTTCCACGGATATAATTCTCAAGCGCTAAGCGAGAGGTTTCGTGATTCCATCCACCAAAGATGAACCCTTTATCTGAAACCGGATGAGAACCCTTTACTCCATTTCTGATTTTATCATTCCAGGAAATCCAGCCGTGATCTGAAAATCCTGCAGGTTTGTATTCACCACCCCAGGGCTCAGCAATCAAAATCACATTCGGATTTATTTTTTCAGCTTCCTGTTTGATGAGATCGATAGTTTCCCAATCGATAATTCCTGCTAAATCGAAACGAAACCCATCGATATGATATTCTTTTATCCAGTGCATCACAGAATCAACAATCAGTTGTCTGGAAAATTCAGAGGAGGTATCAATGTCATTTCCGGTCCAGGAATTGTTAATATAATTTTTGTTTTCGTCTAATTTGAAATAATGTTCTTTGGCTAAAATCTTGAGCGGATTCTGATCATAATGGGAGGCATGATTGTACACCACATCCATTATTACAGCTATATTTTCCTCATGTAATGACTTAACCAAATTCCTTAACTCATTGATCGCAAACTCTTCTCTACCAATAACTTCATTTTCATGGATGCTTGCTTTGGATGAATACACAGTTTCCGGGGCAAAGAAAAAGGAAGTCATGTATCCCCAGTAATTCCGAGCATAGGGATTCCATGTATTTTTGATCCCTTCTTCTGTTTGTTCATTAAAAGGAGGTTCGAAGTAAGCAAAATTTTGAAGTGGAAGAAATTCTACCGCATTAGCCCCAATTCTTTTCAAGTGAGCAATTCCCCCGACTTCAGCCTCACGAAAGTCGTTATAAATTCCCTGCATGTAAGTTCGGGCAGAGGAGTGAGCTACCATATCTTTTACTTGGGCTTCATAAATAACTAAATCCCTCGGGTCTTCAATATTAATAAAATCATCGTCTTGCCAGTCGAAATAGGGCATCTCGATGATTTTGGTCTTTGGGTATTGCAAGTGATGGTTTCGGGTAGTTACGAATTTGCTGTAGGGATCAGCTGCGAATTCGGTTTCACCATTTCGTTCAACTTTGTAGTGATACCATTTTCCTTTCAGGTCTTGTTCTGTAAAACCATTCCATACTCCTTGGTCATCTTTTTTTAATGGAATTTCTAGTAAAGGTTCACTTTCGTAATCATCATAAATCAAAGCTGAAATCTGATCAGAAAGAGGAGAGAATACTCTGAAAACCACTCCTGTCTCACTAAAAGAATAGCCTAAATCAAAATTACTAAAATCTATATCAACCAATGAATTAACGCTATCAGGTGATAGTACTTCCGGGTTCTGCATTCGTTTCCACAAACTTGAGATTTCCTTCGGTGTCTTCAGCCATTAAGATCATCCCGGCACTTTCTACACCCATTAATTTTTTAGGGGCCAGGTTAGCAACCACACTCACGGTTTGACCGATCAAACCATCCATATCTACATGCTTGGCAATGCCTGAAACTATGGTTCTTTTTTCTAAACCGATATCCACTTTAAGCTTGAGCAGTTTATCGGATTTTTCGATTTTCTCGGCTTCAAGGATTTTTCCGGCTCTTATATCGAGCTTCATGAAATCGCCGAATTCAATATTTTCTTTCAATGGAGTAAATTTTGAGGTTGAATCGTTTGCTGCTGCTCGCTCTTCAAGTTTTTGGATTTGCGCTTCTATTTCTTCGTCTTCCACTTTGGTAAAAAGTACGTCTCCGGGATTAATTTCAGTGCCTGATTTCAGCATAGAATCTGAAATATCATCCCAGTTGAAATCATCACTCATTCCAATTTGAGACCGCAATTTTTTCATGGAATCCGGTAAAATGGGTTCCATTAGCACGGATAAAGCAGCGCAAATCTGCAAGCTTACATTCAATGTGTTGTCGCAGGCTTCAGGATTATCTTTTCTGGTTTTCCAGGGCTCCGTTTCCGTGAAATACTTGTTTCCATGGCGAGCAAGATTCATTGCCTCAGAAATGGCTTCTTTAAATCGGAATGATTCTAAAGCTTTGGTCACTTTTTCTTTTTGATCCTGAATTGACTGCAGAGCATCCTGATCAATTTTCTGAGGATTATTCAGTTCTGGCACTTTACCATCAGCAAATTTCTCGGTGAACGAAAGTGCTCTGAATACAAAATTTCCCAACACAGCCGCTAATTCATTATTTACTCGGGACTGAAAATCCTTCCAGGAAAAATCAGAATCCTTGCTTTCAGGAAGGGTAGTTCCAAGTGCGTATCGCAGTAAATCAGGAGTAAAATCTTCCAGATACTCATGCAACCAAACCGCCCAACCGCGTGAAGTCGATAGTTTTTTTCCTTCAAGATTTAAAAACTCGTTTGCGGGAACATTTTCCGGCATCACATAATCACCATGTTCCATCAAGATAGTAGGGAACATGATGCAGTGAAAAACGATATTATCTTTACCTATAAAGTGATAAAGTTCTGTTTCTTCATCCTGCCAGTAATTTTTCCATGCTTCAGCATTACCTTTTTCTTCCGCCCACTCTTTAGTTGCTGATATATATCCGATAGGAGCATCAAACCACACATAAAGCACTTTCCCTTTCGCGTTTTCGAGCGGAACAGGAACTCCCCAGCTTAAATCACGGGTTGCGGCACGGTCTGCCAATCCATCATTCAACCAGCTTCTAACCTGCCCCATTACATTAGGCTTCCAGTTTTTTCGGGTATCAAGCCATTTTTCAAGTTTTTCCTGAGTCTCACCCAGTGGCATATACCAATGCTCGGTTTCTTTCAGTTCAGGCTTTTCACCTGAAAGAGCTGACTTTGGATCAATCAATTCTGTAGGAGAAAGAGAAGTTCCACAGTTTTCGCATTGGTCGCCATAAGCTTCTGTATAACCGCAATTCGGACATGTTCCTTTTACATATCGATCTGGCAAAAACATATCTGCTTTCGGATCATACAGCTGTTTTTCGGTCTTCTTTTTGAAATATCCTTTTTCATGAAGATTTTTAAAAAACTCCTGAGATGTTTCATGGTGAGTTTTCGAACTTGTTCTTCCGTAGTAATCGAAAGAGATTCCGAAATCCTTAAACACTTTTTTATTCATCTCATGATAACGATCCACGATATCCTGTGGTGAAACACCTTCTTTCTCGGCAGCAATGGTTATTGGAACACCATGCTCATCAGAACCGCAGATAAAAACCACATCATCGCCAAGTAAACGCTTGTAGCGGACGTAAAAATCAGGAGTTAAATAAGCACCTGCAAGATGCCCTAAATGCAAAGGACCATTAGCGTAAGGGAGAGCCGAGGTTACAAGAATTCTTTTGTTAGCCATTAAATGCTGTAGCAATGATTTTTAATTTTGTCGAAGATAAGGAATGTATGATCCGTATTCATAGAAATAATAGTGCAACAAACAGATTAAAAAGCTGTCTTTTAAGAAAAATTCATATTTAATTAGGGGTATTCCTTTTTTGATGTGTATGTACAGAAACAAGTGCCATGGAAACTCATTTTTTACATAAGAAAATCACGCCCGAAGACCTTAAAAAGGTTCAGAAGCCCCGTGAAGATCGAATCAGATTTAAAACTAATGGAAAAGCGAAAGGGCTGAATAGTACACTGACTGAATATTCTCCTTCAGCTTCAAACCCTTGGGATTCAAAAAAGGCAAAGCATCTGCTCAGAAGAATGGAATTCGGCGGATCTTTGAGTAAAGTGAATGCCTATCTTGATGATACTCCTTCCAGTTTAGTAGAAACAGCTCTCGATTATGCGCAGACTGCCAATCAGCCAGTACGACCTGAATGGTATAATAAGTACCCACCACCGCAGGGATCTTCGCAGGCTGAATTTCAGGAATATTTTGAGGAAAACTTTCAGCTTATTCAGGAATATCAAATCGAGTGGACGGAGTTGATGGTTGATAATCCGATAAGAGAAAAAATGACGTTGTTCTGGCATAATCATTTTGCAACCGAGGTGGATAAGTATCAGTTAGCGCCTTACATCGTTCGACATTTTGAGATTTTACGGGAGGGATGCTTAGGCAATTTCAAAGATTTGGTCTACAAGATTGGGAAAGACCAGGCAATGCTGATATATCTGGATGGAATTGAAAACAGAGATGGAAGTCCGAATGAGAACTACGCTCGTGAGCTTCTTGAATTGTTTACTATGGGAATCGGAAATTATACCCAAGATGATATCACAGATATTTCGAGAGCTTTAACCGGTTTTTATGTCAATTTTTTCAATTTTAATACCGGAATGTATCCACCTTTCCATGATGATGGAGAGAAGACATTTTTTGGCAGAACCGGAAATTTTGGATACGATGAAGTAATTGACATCATTTTTGAAGAAAAAGCGGATGAAATAGCTCAGTTTATTTGTTCTAAGCTCTATCGGTTCTTTTTGTATGAAACTCCCAATGAAAGCATTGTGAATGGATTAGCAGACATTTTTCTGCAAAATAATTTTGAAATCCGTCCGGTGGTCGAAGCCCTTCTTAAATCTGAACACTTTTACGATGAGGAATTGATCGGAGCCAAATATAAATCTCCCGTTGAATTCCTGCTGGGTATGTATGCTGAAAATGATTTGCAGCCGAACAATGAATTCAAAGCCATTCAACCGTATTTGTTTATTCTGATGGAGCAATATTTGTTCAATCCTCCAAATGTAGCAGGTTGGCAGGGATATCGTGCATGGCTTTCCACCACGACATTTCCATACCGATGGTTGATCTTGGAGTATGTGGCTTATTACGTATCACAGATTCCAACAGATCCGTATCAGGTAGACCCCATAGCTATTGCGAATCAATTGGAAGATCCGAATGATCCATACAAACTGAGTTATGATTTAGCGGAATTCATGCTTCCCGTGGATCTTCCTGATGAAGAACTGCAAAAGTTGCCGGATGTGCTACTTGGCGGACTTCCGGATTATGAATGGAGCTTAAGCGCTGATGGAGCTGCGTTCAGGATTTTAAGTCTGATGGTGTACATTCGCAAACTTCCCGAATACCAATTAATGTAACAGGAGAGAGTTATGAAAAAGATTAAAGGAAGTTCATTACAAGACGGTATTCACCACGATCATCATCACTGTGATTCTATAAACAGAAAAGAATTTTTATCTCGGTTGGGTTTATTTGCAGCCGGAGGAGCTTTTATGTTAGGCGGAGCTCCGGTTCAAGCGCTGGAAAGTAATTCGCTCTTTAAAAAGCTTGCACAACTTGAAAGTGATCGGGTTCTTGTTTTAATACAATTAGATGGTGGAAATGACGGATTAAACACCTTCGTACCTATTGAGAATGACTTGTATTACAACACCTATCGTCAAACGTTGAATATAACCAAACAGGAATCAGTAAAAATTACTGATACAATTGGAATGCATCCATCCATGAGTCGACTTGAAAACCTTTGGAGTGATGGTAAAATGGGCGTGATTCAAAATGTGGGATATCCTGATTCCAATTTGTCTCATTTCCGGTCTACAGATATTTGGACATCTGCCAGCGATTCAGATGAAGTGCTTGAAACAGGCTGGGTAGGGCGATTTCTTGATGGAGAATTTCCTGATTTTTCTGAAAATCCAACCGATAATCCTCTTGCAGTTCAAATTGGAGGGGCTTCCTCATTACTGTTTCAGGGACCTGAATTAGGAATGGGAATGGTATTATCGGATGTATCTATTTTGGAGCGCTTGATCGAAGATGGAACCGTTTATTCCATGGAAAACATCCCGAATACGGTGTATGGTTCGGAAATTGAATTTGCACGAATGCAAGCCAACAGTTCCTATCGTTATGCGGAAGCAATCAAAACTTCATACGATGCAAGTTCAACACAATCTGATTTCGAGGATACTAATCTGAGCAGAAGCTTAGCTATTGTATCAAGATTGATAAAAGGAAATCTGGGCAGCAAAATATTTTTGGTGACATTACCCGGGTTCGACACACACGCCAATCAACCTGATCTTCACGCACAATTATTGAGCGATTTGAGCAACTCTGTAGCTGATTTTTATGCTGATCTTGAAGCTGATGGCAGATCAGGAGATGTCTTGATTGCTACTTTTTCTGAATTTGGAAGGCGAGTATACCAGAATAGTTCAGCCGGAACCGATCACGGGACTGCTGCTCCACTTATGGTTTTTGGTGATGCGGTTGAAGGAGGGATGTTTGGGTCTGATCCGAAATTAGATGAAGAAGATCTGGATGAATATGGAAATATGATTCACGAATATGATTTCCGGGAAGTATATGCTACGCTTTTATCTGATTGGTTTGAACTTGATCCGGCTGAAACGGAAGCAGCTTTAGGCGGAAACTTTACTAAGATTCCATTTATCGATGGAGAATTCACTGTTTCTAATGAAAATGAAGGGTTGCCTGAGAGATTTCAGCTGCATCAGAATTATCCGAATCCATTTAATCCAACTACAACCATTTCCTTTTCTCTGAGCAAACCTGAAAGAGTTACATTGAAAGTTTTTGACATTCAGGGAAGACTCGTTCAGACGTTGACCAATAAAAACTATGCTTCGGGACGTCATAATTTAACCTTTGACGCTTCAAATCTGGCAAGTGGTGTCTATGTGTACAGATTGAATGCCGGGGGAGAAGTTCAGACTAAAACGATGACTTTGATTAAGTAGGTTTAGATTTTTCTAAATTCTTTTGTTTTGCACACGGTCTGACGTCTTTAAGTCCGTCTGACCGTTCGTTGTATCGAAATCCCAAGCTTTTTTCATCGATCAGACGGGTAATCCGTCAGATCGGGTTAGGTTTTCTTTAAGCAATCCTATTAGAAATGCCTCTGTAAGTTCTTAATAGAATCCTTAACAAGCAGGACATTTATGTCCGGTGGCAATTGCAATTGATCAAATATTCGAGTTTGAACCACAGATTAAACGGATTTAAGGATGCCACGGATTTATGTTTCAAAACCTGAAAAATTCGTTTATCAACGCCAATCAAAGCATCAGGGTAATCAGCGATTCAAAACTCACCCTTCTTAAACTCAGGCGCTTTTCTTACTTGTGTTAATTGTTCAAAAGAGTATGCTAATTCGATCATTTCAGGTTCCATCCAGGCGCCACCAAAGAAAGTAATCCCAACGGGCAAACCATCTACAAAGCCTTGAGGAACGGTGATGGCCGCATACCCTGCTCTGGCAGCCGGAGAACTCGAAGAAGTTGAAGCTCCGAAATTATCGCCATTGGTATGATCGATTTTCCATGCCGGTCCGCCGGTAATTCCGATGAAAGCGTCTAAATCATTTTCTTTCATTACTTTGTCGATTCCATCTTCACGAGCTGCTTTCAGCATATTTGCTAAGGCTTCTTTGTATTCTTCGGAATCTAAATCGCCTTTTTCCTGTGCCTGGAGTAAAATGTCATGATCAAATTTCATCTCAATGGAATCGGCGAGCGTTTTTTCAATTATTTCCTCTAAATCAGCTACAACGGCATTATCTCCAAGCGATTCTAAATATTTATTGATTCCGTCTTTGAACTCATATAGCAACACATTATAGCTGTCCCGACCGGAAACATTCCCGATGCGGTCTATTTCGACAATTGTAGCTCCGGCTTCTTTCAGCAATCGTATAGTTTGATTCATTAACGTATCGGTTTTATGATCACTACCGAGAGAAGGAGTGTAGAGACCTAATCTTTTTCCCTGAAGCGCACCGGTATTTAGAAATTGGGTGTAATCCGAATGAAAATTATTTTCGCTTTCATTGGTGTAGGAATCTCTCTCATCAACGCCGGCCATAGTTCCCAGCATAATGGCTGCATCGGTCACAGTTCTTGCCATAGGACCCGGGGTGTCCTGCGTTTCAGAGATTGGAATTATTCCTGAACGACTTAGTAATCCAACCGTTGGTTTTATTCCTACTAATCCATTTGCAGAAGAAGGACAGGTAATGGACCCATTTGTTTCTGTGCCAATGGCTAACATAGCAAAATTTGCAGATACTGAAGCACCCGATCCTGAGCTTGATCCGCAGGGATTTCGGGTAATATCATAGGGATTTTTCGTCTGTCCACCCAGTCCGCTCCAGCCACTGGATGAGTTGTTGCTGTGAAAATTTGCCCATTCACTTAGGTTCGCTTTTCCAAGAATGATGGCTCCGCTTTCTCTGAGTCTTTCCACAATAAATGCATCTTGCACGGGCATAGAACCTTCCATAACTCTGGAACCGGCAGTATTCGCCATTTTATCTTTGGTGTCGATATTATCCTTCAGTAAAACCGGAATTCCGTGTAAAGGTCCACGCATATTTCCGTCTGCTAATTCTTTATCCAACTCTTCAGCAATGGCTATGGCATCCGGGTTGATAGTAATCACTGAATTCAGCTTCGGACCGTTATCATCGTACTGATCTATTCTTTCTAAATAAGCCTCGGTTACATCTTTGGCAGTATAAGCACCATTCTGATAGTTTTCGTGAAGTTCAGCAATAGTTGCTTCTTCAAGATTCAGTTGTTGAAATTTTGATTCCGGAGCTTTTACGTCTATACATCCGATTAAAAGTAGAAGAGGAAGAATCCTTAAAAATTTCATAATCTGAATTTAGTTAAAATGAATTGAAGGAATATAAAACAGGAGAGTGGAATAACGAATTATGAATTAATAATTTTGAATTTTTAATTCATAATTCTTCAGTAAAGTTCATACTCCAACAACCTGCACTCAATTGTGGAATTATAAAGCTCAATTCGTTGATTGGTACGTAAACCTACTTGTTTGGCAAGATCAAAATTCCCGGTGAACACGTAGCCCCATTTTCCGGAGCATTCCTGTTTAAAGAAATCACCGATGCTTTCGTATAAGTCTTCCAGTTGCTGATCGTGTCCTATTCGTTCTCCGTAAGGAGGGTTTAAAACAACCACACCTTTTCCTTCTGGAATCTCCGTTTCTCTGAAATCACATTGTTTAAATTCGATCAGATGATCAACTCCGGCTGTTTTAGCATTCTTCTTAGCTGCTTTGATAGCCCTTGCGTCCATATCTGTGGCAATGATTCTGCCTTCAAACTCTTTATCGGCTTCTCGTTTTAACTCGGAGCGTAATCCGTTCCATTCACCCACATCAAAGCCAAGAATATGTTTGATACCGTAGTTGGGACGTAATAGTCCTGCCGGGCGATTTAGTGCCTTGAGAGCCGCTTCTATGGCGATAGTTCCGCTTCCACACATAGGATTGATGAAATGCTGTCCCGGTTTCCATTTAGAAGCCTGAATAATTGCTGAAGCTAATGTTTCCTGCATAGGAGCTGAATGATTTTCTACTCTATATCCTCGGCGAGAAATAGATTCTCCGGAAGTATCCAGATAAATCATCGCCTGATCTTTCTTCCAGAATAGGAAAACCACTGTTTTACCAAGATCAGGTCCCGAGTCAGGGCGAGTTCCTGTTTTATCACGAATACGATCCACAATGGCATCTTTGGCTTTAAGTTGCGCAAACTGAGTGTTGTTAATCGTCTTGTTATTGATGAAGGATGTAATACTCACATATCCATTCTTATCGATGTAATCTTCCCAGGGAATACTTACCAGTTCTTTATGCAGTTGATCGGCATTAAAAGCACGGAATCGCTCCAATAAGAAATGAACACGATGTGCAGTAGTTAGACAAAGGTTCAATTTCATACAATCATGCAAAGTACCTTCGATCTCTAATCCGGCAACTCGTTCCTTTTTAACGGTATGACCTAATTCTTCTACTTCTTCTTTAAGGAAAGAAGTCATGAATTTAGGGCAGGTTATTGAAATGGTAGAGCGTTGGTGAAAATCAGCCATAGTAATTATTGGATATAAAAAAGGCTGTGAATGATATCACAGCCTTGAAATTATTCAAAATGAATTATGCAATCTCAACAACTTCGATTTGGAAGGTGAGATCTTGTCCTGCAAGCGGATGATTTGCATCAAGCGTAACTTTTTCATCGCCAACTGCAGTAATCTGAACAGGAATTGCCTGTCCGTTTGGTTGATTCAATTGTAATTGAAGTCCGACTTCAGGCTCCATTTCATCAGGAAGCTGATTTTTTTCTACTTCTACAACCATTTCAGGATTCGGTTCTCCATAAGCTTCTGCTGCAGGAATATTTGCTGTGGTAGTATCACCTACACTCAATCCTTCAATTGCTTTTTCAAAACCTGGGATTAATTGTCCCTGACCCATTGTGAATTCAAGCGGATCTTTTTGAAGAGAAGAATCAAATACAGATCCATCTTTAAGTTGACCTGTGTAATGAACTTTTACGGTGCTACCTTCTTTAATTATTGACAAAACGTTTACTTTCTTTGGAATTATAAAATTAATTAAGAGCTTAAGGATGAGGATGCTAAAGATGAATTTTCGAAACCTTAACCTAAGCTGATGTCACTAAACACCCCAAATATTCACAAAACTTTAGATGAATCTAAAACCATTGCGATAATTGGTTGTTCAGCTGATCAATACAGAACGAGCAATTACATTGCCAAGTTTTTGAAAGATCGTGATTATACCATTATTCCTGTCAATCCTTCAGAAGATGAAATATTAGGGGAGAAGTGCTACAATGAACTGAACGATATCCCCGCTGAGACTACCATAGACATCGTTAACGTATTCAGAGCTAATGAACATACGGCAGGAATTGTGAACGAAGTTTTGCAATGGAATGAAAAAACCGGGCAAAATCCCGTGATATGGACCCAGTTAGATGTTTCTTCTGATGAAGCTGAGCGAATTGCCGAGAAAGAAAACCTTCCTTACGTAAAGAATCGGTGTATTATGGTTGAGCATGAGAAATTATGAATTTTAAATTTTGAATTATGAATGTTGAGTAATTCAAAATTCATAATTAATCATTCAGAATTCTCCTCGACTTTCTCTCTCATTTTCTTAGACAAGATTTTCTCAACCTCTTTTTCGTCTTCTGGTTTTACTACTGAGCGGTGTAATCTGATTTCTTCTTTGTATTCAAACTCAAGCTGAATTACCTGATCCTGATGCCATTGATAAGCGATCAGATTCTTCCATGGAATTTCTCTGTCCAGAATAACAAAGCCTTTTTTTCTAAATTCAGGGGTGATTCGTAAAGTCATAGCATACAATCCAACAGAAACTAAAGAAACTCCTGAAGCTATTCGTATTGGAGTGATTGGAAGTTGATCAAAAATGGAGGTTCGTGCTATTCCAAGAACGACAAGAGTCAGAGCTATGAGGTTTGGTAACAGGTCAGAAATAAAAGCGGTATTTACGTATTCGATATCTCCCAGTTCTTTCTTCATGTTATACTGATCGTAAGCTGCCCCAATAAAAAATCCGGCAATAGAAGAATACAACCCGCTCATAAATCCGGCACCTAAAGGTTGAGGGAAGTATCCCAGATTATTAAGAAACCTGAGCAGAAGAAATATTATCAATACTAAAATACCGGTTAGCAAAAATCTTCGTGCGGTAATTTCTTCTAATTTCAGATACCGTTTTTTCCCGAGCCAGATGCTGATCAAAAAAACCAGGGATGAGGATATAATAGTCCAGAGCATTTCTTAATTTTGAGTATGCAAAATTCTGTATTTCCAACTTCCATAGAAGTTAGCAACAAAGAACAAGTTCTCGAAATTGAATGGAATGACGGTGTGAAATCTGTATACCCATTATTCGGGCTTCGAAAAAACTGTCCGTGTGTAATGTGCAGGGGTGGACATGCTCACATGAATGAGTTTGAACCCAAAACGTTCTTCGTTGAAAATCCTTCAAAAATTGATATTAAAGATATTCAGCAGGTAGGAAATCATGCCATTCAAATTACCTGGGCTGATGGACATAACTCAGGTATGTATCGTTGGGAGACACTAAGATATTTAGATCCGAAGAATCATAAGTAAATAGATTCAATTATCTAAAAAGAGGAATTATTTTTATTTAGATTCTGTCTATATAGTGTTAATTTAAGGCTCAACTATTAATCTAAAAGACACAATGAGACTGACTACAATTTTAAGCGCTATAGCTTTCATGATAATTTCAGGCTGTAGCTCACCCCAGGAAGTAAATATATATTCGGCAAGACATTACGATACCGATCAGGCATTGTATTCCGATTTTGAAGAAGAAACCGGAATTAAGGTAAATGTAATTGAAGGTGGATCGGACGAACTAATTGAAAGAATTAAAAGTGAAGGAAATAATTCTCCGGCTGATATTTTAGTGACGGTTGATGCAGGTAGAATGTGGAGGGCAGAGGAAGCTGACATCTTAAGTTCTGTTGAATCTGAAGTTTTAAATGAAAGAATTCCATCTTCTCTTCGTCACCCGGATGGACTTTGGTTTGGTATTTCGAAAAGAGTAAGAGCGCTTGTTGTTAATCCTGAAAAAGTAGAAAACGCTAACGAGCTTACTTATGAAGACTTGGCCAAAGAAGATTGGGAAGGAAGAGTTTGTATTCGTTCTTCAAATAACATCTATAATCAATCGCTGATGGCTTCCATTATTGAGTCAAATGGTGTTGAAGCAGCTGAAGCCTGGGCAACGGGCATTGTAAATAACATGGCAAGAGCACCTCAAGGCGGTGACCGTGATCAAATCAGAGCAGTTGCAGCCGGTATTTGTGATGTAGCGGTTGTAAATCACTATTACTTAGCTATGATGCTCACCGGAGAAGATGAAGACGATCAGCAAATTGCTCAAAGTGTTGAATTGGTATTTCCAAATCAAAGCGAAGTAGGAAGAGGAGCTCACGTAAATATTAGTGTAGCCGGAGTAACTTCAAATTCTCCTAACCGTGATAATGCAATTAAATTTCTTGAATATCTTACCAATGAAACATCACAAGGTTATCTAACTGTGGATAATAATGAATATCCGGTTAATGAAGACGCGAGCTGGAATCCGATTCTTCAGAGATTCGGAGATTTTAAAAGTGATGAATTAAACGTATCAGCTTTAGGTAGAAACAACCCCGAAGCTATTCAGATTATGGATAGAGTAGGCTGGAAATAAGCTTTTAAATAATGAATATTGAATGATGAACAAGGAATTTTGAAGTTTTCATCCATTTAATAGAAATTGGTTCCGTTGCTCTGCGACGGAACCTTTTTTGTTTATACAATTCTCAGAAATATATTTTAAGTAATATAATATGCAATTATGGATAGTACTTTAAAGAAAGCATTTGATAAAATTTCAGATTTACCTGAAAAAGAGAGAGATAATTTCGCGGAGTTTATACTTAACGAATTAGAAAGTGAAACTAAATGGAACTCTCTTTTTGAAAATTCGAAATCTGAATTGAGTTCATTAGCACAAGAAGCAATTGAAGAGTATAAAACTGGTGAAACCAAAGATTTAAACTTCAACAAGTCTTGATATCTAAAACTACTCAGAGGTTTTGGAATTGCTTTTCGAAATTGCCGGAATAAATTCAGGAGAGAGCTCAAAAAGCATATAATCTTTTTCTGAAAATAATCGGCATCCAAGTCTCAGATTCAAAAAAATTAATGATAATCCGGAAGTCTATTCCGTAAGGATTAATCAGGATTACAGAGCTTTGGGAGTCTTACAGGAAGAAACTATCGTTTGGTTTTGGATAGGTTCACATTCCGATTACGAAAGCATGATCAAAAATTTATGATGCTTCAGATTTCCTTGTTTTTGTAATCGATTTGCTCAATAAAATAACCGGTATAATTCCTACCAAAACGATTGCTAAAGCGGCTCCCGCTGATTCTCCGAGCCTTTCATCGGAAGCAAGACGATAAACCTGTACAGCAAGAGTATCGAAGTTAAAAGGTCGGATAATTATCGTCGCAGGCAATTCTTTCATCACATCCACGAAAACGAGTAAAAAGGCCGAAATTAAACTTCCTGATAAAATAGGGATGTGAATTTTTGAAAGAATATGCCGGAAGGAATAGCCCATTCCTCGCGAAGCCTCATCAACTGAAGAAGAAATATTTTTTAAACTGGAATTTATTCCATTGTAAGAGACCGAAAGAAATCTTACCACATAAGCGAAAATCATGGCGAATAAAGTGCCACTTAGTAATAAGCCTGTAGAAGCTCCGAAATTCTCACGGGCAAACGAGTCTAAGGTGTTATCAAACCAGCCGAAAGGTATCAAAACTCCAACCGCAATAACAGAGCCGGGGATAGCATATCCTAAAGCACCGAATTGATTAAGACCTTTCACCAATTTAGTGGGATTTAAGCGAGCAGAATAAGCCATTAACAAAGCAATGCCGACCGTGATTACACCTGCTATTGCTGCCACACTTAACGTATTGAATGCATAAAGTAAAAACCTGGCATTAACAGAGCTCAGGTTATTGAAGAACATGGATAGAAGCAGAA
The DNA here is from genome assembly GCA_965267565.1 of Balneola sp. GTDB lineage: Bacteria > Bacteroidota > Rhodothermia > Balneolales > Balneolaceae > Balneola. Next base: position 300,570 of record OZ254085.1, on the reverse strand, counting down.
TCACCGGTAAAATAAATCCAAGAAATACGGGAATAGCACAGATCACCGAGGCAAAAGTTGCTTTGAATCCTTTAAGATGAAATTTTTGAATTTTTTTAAAACCTGCTGTTGCCTCAGAGCGATCTTTGATTTTATTTCTTGACCATCTTTCCAATAGAATCAATACTACAATGAACAGCAGTAAAAATCCTGCGAGTTGCGCGGCTGCGGGTCGTTCTCCAAGACCAAACCACGTACGGTAAATACCTGTCGTAAATGTTTGAACACCAAAGTATTGAACTGTTCCAAAATCATTTAGAGTTTCCATTAAAGCGAGCGCTAATCCTGCCGCAATTCCCGGTCGTGCGAGAGGTAAAGCTACCTTAAAAAAAGTTTGAGTATTGGTATATCCCATGATTCTGCTTGCCTCGAACAGTGAAACGGATTGATTTAGAAAAGACGACCTTGCAAGCATATAGATGTAGGGATAAAAAGCCAAAATCATGATAATTATAGCGCCCCAAACAGATCTTATTTGTGGAAAGAAATAATCGCCAACTTCCCATCCAGTAAAAGCTCTTAAATCTGTTTGGAAAGATCCCGTAACCCCAAGAAAATCAGTGTAAATATAAGCCAAGAGATAAGCAGGTATAGAAAAAGGGAGAACTGCTGCCCATTCAAAGTACTTTTGCCCGGGAAAAGTACACATGGTAATAATCCAGGCGAGGGAAACGCCAACCAAAATAACTCCAAGAGAAACACCGATGATCAGCAGAAAGGAGTTAGTTATGTAATCTCCCAAAACTGTACTTGCGAGGTGTTCCCAAATCTCTCCTGATGAAACAAAAAATGAACTGAGTACGGTAAGTATAGGAATAGAAACCAAAACTGCAATAATTGCAGAGATAAGCGCCCATTTTTTAGAAAGAGTTACCGGATAGTTTTTAGAATCTGAAAAGGAAAAAGTACCCGCCAAATATCTTAGTGCTTTAAACATGTCGGAAAATACGGATTATAGAATCACTAAGAGATTTTTATTCCGAATTCGTTTTTCAAAGCAGATTTTGCTGCATTATAACCACACATGCCATGCACACCGCCACCGGGAGGAGTGGATGATGAACAAATATAAAGTCGGTCGCCCGGAAGTTTATATGGATCCCATTTAAGTAGTGGCCGTGCAAACAATTGACCAAAATTCTGAGAACCACCCACGATATCACCACCTATATAATTCGGATTGTATTTCTCAAAATCCATTGAATTCATAGACGATTTTGCAATTATGGTATCTCTGAATCCGGGTGCATAGCGCTCTACCTGATTGATTATTTCTTCTTCCATGTTTTTTGTACTTCCGTGTGGTACATGGCAATAGGTCCAGAGCGTGTGTTTTCCTTCCGGAGCCCTTGAATTGTCACAGACAGAAGCCTGAACGGCCAAAACATATGGTTTGTCAGGGTGTTCATTATTCCAAATAAGTTTTTCGGAATGAATTATTTCCTCGATAGTGCCACCCAAATGGAGCGTTCCGGCTTTTTTGCAATCTTCGTTTTTCCAGGGCACCTGCTCTGAAAGTGAAAAATCTACCTTGAATACTCCGGGACCGTATTTATAATTAAGTAATCTTTTCCTTGCATTATCAGATAGTTCTGAATCTGCGATGTGAACAATCTGATGTGGAGTTAAATCGAATAACACAGGCTTATCTGAAGGTAATTCATCCAAAGATTGAACGTGATGACCCAATTCAATCTCTCCATCTAATTCCCGGAGATATTGCGCCATGGCATTTGTAACAGATTTCGATCCACCTTTTGCAACCGGCCAGCCAACAGTGTGTACTGAAGTTCCTAAAACCAAGCCGTAAGATGCCGTAAATGCATCCTCGAGAGGTAAAATACTGTGAGCTGCCAATCCCGAGAAGTATGCCTTGGTTCTTTCCAGATCAAAGAAACTGTTAGAAAGTAATTTACATGAAAACATTCCATACCATCCAAATCGCATCATAGCCAATGGATGATTAGGAATTCTAAGTTCGCCAAATAAGTCCTTGGAGAGATATTCCCACGAGTCAATAAATTCCTTAAAGAGATTTCTATAGTTTTTCGAATCGCCCCCTAAACGTCGAAGTGTATTTCCCAACGATTTTTCAGCAATTACAGCTTCCCCGTGTTCAAGCGGATGTGCAACAGGAAATTCAGGATGAGCCCATTCTAATCCATGTTTATCGAGTGGGAGAGAAGATAGAAAAGGGGAGCTTAATGCCGTAGCATGAACTGTTGAACAAACATCGTGATAAAATCCCGGCTCGTTCAATTCTTCAGTGCGGGTACCTCCACCAATAGAATCTTTCGCTTCAATTACTTTTACTTTCAATCCTTGCTGAGCAAGAGCAATAGCCGCAGAAAGTCCGTTAGGTCCTGAACCGATTACAAATGCATCAAAATTTGAGTCGTTGGTACTCAATTAGTTTGTTCCTGAATGTTTTAATTCAGCCATTTTTATAGCTTCGTAGGCATTTACTATTCCTCCCGTCATGGAAAGAGTTGAAAACAATACAGGCTTATCGCTTCCGGGCTTGTAAACGGGTACTTCGGTGAATGAGGTAGAAGATTCTAATAAGATTTCTTTCACCTCTGCAGCGCTTAACTCGGGATAATAAGACATCACCAAGGCAGCAACACCTGCTACAACGGGGCTCGCCATACTCGTTCCGCTGTTAGCTTTATAGTTATCATTTGGAGTGGTTGAATACACATCTGCTCCCGGGGCAAATAAATCCACGTTTTTTCCATAATTAGAGAAAGAAGCGGCTGTGAGAGAATCGCCCATCCAGGAGGAAGCTCCAACCGTGATAAAGTTTTTCATCATACCTCCATCTTCGTAAAGTTTAGTTGGGAAAGTATCTGTGCTGTCTATATTCTCAGCGGAGTTTCCGGCAGCGTTTATTACAAGTACTCCGCTTTCATCGGCGAATTTTAAAGCCTGATCAACATAGAATTTTCTTGGCGAATAGGATTTTCCAAAACTCATATTGATAATATCAGCTCCATTTTCAACAGCGTAACGAATTGCATTTCCTACATCTTTGTCTCTTTCATCACCGTCAGGCACTGCCCGTAAAATCATCAAAGCTACATCAGGTGCAATTCCGTTCATTCCTATCGAATTATTTCTTACGGCTCCGATTATTCCGGCTACATGAGTACCATGATCGCTTCTCGGACCTTCTACATCATTATTTCCATAATAGCGGTCATCCAGATCCTCGAAATCATCTCCGACTATATATCGTGGGTCAAAATCTGCATTGTAAGCATAATTATAAAACTTGTCGGTTTGCTCATAGGCATCATAAATATCTTCTTCAGTTACATCAAGATCTCTGAAATATTTGATAACCTGCTTAGCTTGTCGTCGATTGGCTCCGTCATTAGGGTTAATTTCCAGTTCTTTTGTTGAAACAGAATCAATGGACTTGACACCCATAATGGTTTTAGCTCCTTCGATTGCTTGTACAACTCTCGAAAGATTTTCGAAATTTGTTTTTGCCTCTTTTCGCTCAGCCTCGAACTCTTCCTTGATCTTCTGGTACCGTTCATACTTTTTTAACTCCTTACCGGACAAAGAGTTTTTATCTGCATCTTTAAATTCATTGTGAAGCTTTACATAAATTCGGGTAAGCTCATAAGTGTCTTTGTTAACATTCTCTCCGTCTTTTCCGCCGATAAAATTCCATCCATGAATATCGTCTGCATATCCATTATTATCATCGTCAACACTATTATCTGGTATTTCGTCTTCGTTTACCCAAATATTATCAGCAAGGTCTTCATGCTCTATGTCAGTACCGGAATCAATTACAGCTACCACTACTTTTTTCTTAGGAGATTTATCAGCTAACAGGTTAGCATAGGCACTATCAGTACCAATTCCGATAAAATATTTATTGTCAGATTGTTGATGGTGCCAGTTCTGAGGAGCTTTTTCGAGCCTTTCTACAGATGTAGTTTCTGTAGAATTTTCATCAGATGAGGTTGAGTTGTTATCAAGTGTTTTTTTAGAAGAAGAGCAACCTGCAACAATTAAAAGTGCAGGCAACCAGAATTTAATTTTGTTCATGTATCCTAAAGAAGTTATTCAGTATTGTTAGTTTTATTCTCTTGTAACCAGTAAAGCAACGTATCTATTCCAAAAGTAACCGAAAAAATCAGCATCAACAACAAAAGGCTTCCGATGGGTTTCCAGATAATGAAACCCCCAAGCGTTCCAAGCACAGCTCCCAGGTATTGAATGTACCGCAATTGGTCGTTACTGGCGTTTTTGATAAGTTTTTCGAGTCGCTGCTCATCGTATTCACGCAAATTATCTTCCACCAAAGAATGCACATCCAGCTGATTAATTAATTTATAAAGCAAAGAGGTAACTACATTTTCAATAGTTGTGCTGTGAGCATCAATTCTGTCAGGTAAAGTATCTAAGAAATCATCCAGCTTATCTAATCCTTTTTCCACACCTCCGGGTAGTTTCACAAGTGCATCTTCAACCAAAGTCTGCATTTCTTGTCCTTTGATAAAGCTATAAGCTTTTAAAGCTACTTTTTCGAAGGAATTCTCTTCAATATTGTTTTCGATTTGGTGGATAATAGTTTCTGCAATATTTGCCCGAACTTCCGGTTCAGCAATCATCTCATCCACGTAAGAAACCGCAAGAATTTTTAGCTCTGCTCTGAATTCGGGATCATCAATTACCTGTCTGATATATTCAGTGGCTTGTTCTCTGTACTTTGATATTGCCTGAGATTCCTGAATTTTTTGTTTGATGATATCCGGGTTGATCAAATCCTCAGATACAGCAGCAGCTAAACGGTATGCAATGCGATCTTTTTGTTTGGGAACTAAACCCTGACCAAAAACAGGTCGCTTTTTAGAAGGACGAAAGAGCATGGTAATTGCCAGCCAGTTGGTCAGAAACCCTATCAACCCGCTGATGCTGAGGATTCTCATCAAGCCTTCGAATTCAACCAAGTAACCGAATACTGTGGTTTGCATTCCGTTAAAATCCCAGAAAAAAGAAGTAATAAATGTTCCCAGAAGCAGTAATGGAAATAAAAGGAGAAGCTTTAAAAGAAGTTTGTGTTCACTTTGGTCTTTAGGAGGGGCTACTTTTTCAAGTGCTTTTGTTCGGTTGGGGGAAGTTTTCTCAATCTGTTTCTCAACAATTCCCCAAAGTTGTTTTCCAAATTCTTTGGTGCGTTCTGTAATGATGTTTTTGTTGTTCTCTGCCATATCCTGAAATTTTGGCAATGTACGAAGTTCACAATGCTATGTTACTGATAAAACATAGACAGATAAAGATCTTCAAGGCGCGTCATTTCTTTCTTTTCTGCCTCGGTTTCATCGTCATAACCAATCAAATGAAGTAAGCCATGAATAAATATTCTAAAACATTCTTTCTTTTGTGGCTGATTAAATTCGTCTGCTTGCGATAATATTCGTGTTAAACAGCAATACAAAGTTCCTTCAATGTCATTATGAGCTTCATTTTCATCGTAACGAAAAGAAATGATATCAGTCACGTAATCTCTTTTGAGGAATTCCTTATTAATTCTGACAATTTCCTCCTCACTTACATAAGCAAGTTCTACCAGTTCGAAAGTAGCAGATTCATGCTCAGCTACAAACTCAAAGACTTTTCGTAAATCAATTTCCTGAACCGGGAGTTCTGTATCCGTGGCATTAAATATCTGGAGAGGGTAGAGGTCTGCCACTTTTAAGAATTAAAAACTGAAATCGTCGTCCATAGACTCAGTCAGCGAAAGTGCAATTCCGCACATCATCAAATCTTCCGGCAGTTGAGTGAAATCTCCATTCAGGAGTGTTTCATCGACATTGGCATACAAACTACAGCCTGCCGCTTTTTCAACAATCAAACCTGAAGTTTTTGAGCCTGATTTACCAAAGAATGTTACTTGTTGCAACATTTCGCTGGCAACAAAAGCGGTACAATTATGCAGCTGAAGAAATGTATTATAGGCATACACGGAAACCATGTTCATTTCATCGCCGTTAACATCAAGTCCTAAATGGATTTCCAATGCTAACTTTCGGTTCTCTTCTTCATTTTTAACTTCAATACGAAATACATCGTCACCCAAAGGTTTTGGTTTTGCCCCGAGTACTTCGCCGATGGTTTCAATGTTTTCTGCTGTAAACTGATGAATCATGTGTGTTTGATTTTGCTCTCAGAGAATATACTACTCTGAGAGCTAACTATAAATATGTTTTAATTCAATCCGTATCTGGTTCCGGTTCTGATACTGGCTTCTCTATCTTCAGGAAGAGGAGGTATCTCCGTTCCAATGATTTTAGTGTTGATTTCTTCAGCGATTTCGAGCCCTTTTTCATCAGCTCCGGCTTTGAAATAAACAAATTGAGCGATTTCGAGGGCTTGTCTTTCCCGCATTACATTCTGAGACTGATTACGAGCTTGTTTGACCAGCGCATTATTTTGCTGAGTTAATCTTCTTTGAGCTTTGATATCAGCATTTCTTCGTGCCTGATCATACTCGGAACTAATCTGATTTATGCGGTTTCGCAGCGAGTTAAATTTTTCAAGTTCAACGTCCAGATTTCTCTTAAAACCATCAAGAGTCTGATCTAAAATCTCAATGGCTTGCTCATTATCACCTGTTTGAGTAAACAGATTAGCATATAATGTTTGAACAGCCGTTACTTGCTCATCTTCCCGCAGAGGAATAACCTCCAAGCCTCTTTTTAACCAGTGAGAAGCGCTATCCGGTTGACCTTCTTCAAGGAATCTCTCAGCCAACTGAAGGAAATTATAGCGATAATTACCCATCATTCTGCGGATATTTTCATCGAAATAAACATCAGTATTATCCCATTCTCTGTGGCTGAAGTTTCGCATTCGTTTAGCGTGAATTTCGGTATCGATATAACCGCTACCGATATCACTTTCCATTTTCTTAGGTACTACACGATAAGCTTTACCTTCTGTTCTGAAATAGTCCTGTAGATTGAGCTGACTTTGACCCGAAACAGTATTAGCAAAATAAACCGGTCTCAGCCATTCATTGCTTTCTAATATTTCAAGAATCAAACGATCCTGAATTTGCAGATATCGAATTTCATTTCCTTCCTGATCTCTGCCGTAAAAACGTCCATCAAGTTGCCAGCTTACAACATCATCCAGAGAATCTACAGGAATTTCAAAATCGGTACCGGTTTTAAGAATCGGAATTTGACTATTGTCAGCTCCGATAGCTTCCTTGTAGCTGTTATCTTCTGAAAAAGCTCTGCGAAGCATTTCTTTATCAACCGGAATATTGATTTCCTGAGGTCTCCATTGCGAAAGACCCGAAGTAATTCTTTCAACCTCTTCATCCGTTAAGTTGATAGGAAGAGGGGCAGACTCATGTGACCATTGATCACGTAACTGTTTGATGTACCAATCGGTGTTAAGAAGACTCAAGCAGACTATACGAACATCAGTTCTCACACCTTCAACTTCCTGAGCATACCAAAGAGGGAAGGTGTCATTATCACCGTTGGTAAAAATCAGTGCGTTTGGTGCAACAGATTCTAACAAGTTCCTTGCATAATCAGGAGCAACGTAACGATCGCTTCGGTCGTGGTCGTCCCAGTTTTGATAACCCATCCAAACAGGAGAGGCAAGCAGTGTAATTCCAATAATGGCATAGGCTGCCATGGAATTTTCTTTTATGTAGGATTTGAGCAGATCCACCAAGCCTGTAACTCCAATTCCAATCCAGATTGCAAATGCAAAGAATGAACCAACGTAGGCATAATCCCTCTCACGGGGCTGGAAAGGTGGCTGATTGAGGAAGATTATAATTGCGAGGCCGGTAACAATAAACAGCACCCCAACAGCTAAAGCTCTGCGCCAATCAGATGAAAAATGATAAATCAATCCAAATAATCCCAGTAAAAACGGAATGTAGAAAAAGGAATTACTTGCTCTATTACTCGGATATTTTGGGGGAGAAAATCCGGATTGCCAACCGGTGTCCTGAATATCCGCAGCGCGACCTATAAAGTTCCAGTTGAAATACCGGATATACATATGGTTGACCTGATAATCCCAAAAATAATCCCAGTCGCTGTCATAACGGGAATAGAATTCTAAATGTCTTGGATCGGGAGAATATCTTCTTGGGAAAAGTTCTTCGGCAGCTTCCCCACGTGTAATTTGCCCTGTAGCATCATCAAAATTATTTCCTTTAAGAATAGGAGTGGAACCATACTGCTCACGCTTCAAATATTTTACGAAGGCTTCTACTGTCTCAGGATCATTTTCGTCGATTGGAGGATCCGCAATTGAACGAATCATAATTATGGAATAAGAAGAATAACCGATCAAAATCATGGCATAGCAAATCATGATGATATTCGCCATGCGATGCTTTTTTACATGAGTGTAGTAAATGCCCCATGCAACAGTGATCATAATCAGAATAATGAAAGTGATAGGTCCGATTAATCCGTACGTGGCATCGCCAATTTTGGAAGCAATATCCGGAATACTTTGAATAGTAAATGGATAGATCAGAAAGAAAGAAACTACTGCCAAGACTCCCATTATACTAAATGAGAGGAGCGTAAAATCTTTCTTTTTGAAATAAATGATAAGTGCTACAAAGAAAAGTGTTAGCAAATTCAGTAAGTGAACGCCGATAGCCAGACCAAACATATACGCAATTAAAACCAGCCATTTTTCGCTGTAAGGTTCTTCGTGCCGTTCTGACCATTTTAGTGCCAGCCAAACTACAATCGCCGTAAAAAACATGGATAATGCATAAACCTCTGCCTCAACAGCATTAAACCAGAAAGTATCCGTTACGGCAAAAGTCATAGCTCCGACAACCGCTCCGCCATACATTCCGATTTTATCCATCAAACTGAATTCAGCAACATCGCCTTTCCATTCACGGATAAGTCGCACGATGATCAGATACAACAACATTACAGTGAGCGCAGAAGCCAGAGCTGAAATGAAGTTGATGCTTACTGCCACGTATTCTGTAGGCATAAACATCGAGAACATTCTTCCTAATAAAGAATAAAAAGGTGCACCCGGAGGGTGATTTACCTGCAATCCATGCGCAACTGCGATGAACTCACCGGCATCCCAAAAACTTGCAGTGGGAGCGAGTGTTAGCGTGTAAATGATGAGAGAGGCAAAAAAGGTAAGTAAAGCCAGATACTTATTGGTCGTTTTGTGGTCTGAAAACATCAAAAATTCGTTTATAAAATTGTTTTTTGGATAGTCGATTATTACCGTTATGCTTAGCGTTCAATTATAGGCATAGCCGATTTCTATTCAAAATTTATGAATGCTGAAGTTAACAATCTTCAAAGCAAGAAACGGCAGCTTTTCAAAGGTATTTTTCAATTAACAAATTTTTTAGAATGAGCGAAAAGAAAGAAGTCTTTTCTTCCAAACTTGGAATGATTTTAAGTGTGCTTGGTATCGCGGTTGGTACCGGTAATATCTGGAGGTTCCCAAGAATTGCTGCACAAAACGGGGGAGATGACGGAGCAGGAGCGTTTCTAATTGCCTGGGCGGTGTTTTTGTTCATGTGGTCTATACCTTTGATTATTGCTGAATACGGAATTGGTCGGCATACAAGAAAAAGTGTGGTACAGTCTTTTGCAGATCTGATTGGAGAAAAAAAAGGCTGGATGGGAGGATTCATCGGTTTTGTGGCTACCGCAATCATGTTTTATTACAGTGTGGTTGCCGGATGGTGTTTGTATTACTTATCTCAGGCGTTATTTGCGCCACTTCCTGAAACGGCAGATCAGGCGCTGGGAATCTGGAATAATTTCCAGGCTTCTAACTGGCCAATAATGACTCACGCCACTGTAATGCTGATTGGTGGATATATTGTATTGAAGGGGATCAAATCTATTGAGAAAGTAAACAAGGTGCTGATCCCTTCTCTGTTGGTAGTTCTCGTAATTTCTTTAGTAAAAGCACTAACGATCGAAGGCAGTGGAGCAGGAATTGCTTATCTATTCACTCCGGACTGGAGCGATCTGAAAAATCCGAATCTGTGGTTGGAAGCTCTTACTCAAAACGCATGGGATACCGGAGCCGCCTGGGGATTGATTCTTACTTATGCTACCTACATGCGTAAACAGGATAACGTTGCTATCAGTGCCTTCCAGACGGGAATTGGTAATAATATGGTCTCGATAGTTTCGGCGATCATCATTTTCTCTACAGTGTTTGGTACGCTGGGAGCTACTATGAGTAATACAGAAATTCTGGATGTGATGAAAACATCAGGCCCGGCTTCTACAGGACTAACTTTTATCTGGATGCCGAGATTATTTGCCACTATGAGCGGTGGAGGAATTTTCTCTATTCTGTTTTTCTTAGGATTGACTTTTGCAGCATTTAGTTCATTGATTTCCATGATCGAGCTGGCAACCAAAGTGTTCGTAAACACCGGAGTAGACCGAAAGAAAGCGACTATGGTAATTTGTCTGGCAGGATTCGCTTTCGGAATTCCTTCTGCGATGAACCTGAACTTCTTCGCTAATCAGGATTTTGTTTGGGGAGTAGGTTTGATGGTTTCCGGTGCGTTCATCAGTTACGCAGTTATTAAATACGGAGTACACAAATTCAGAAACGAATTGGTAAACACTGATCCGGATGGATTCCAATTAGGCTCCTGGTGGGAAGTTATTCTCAAGTACATCGTTCCGGTGGAAGTAATTACACTGCTTGGCTGGTGGATGTTCTTAAGCGCCACTGAATACGCTCCTGACAGCTGGTACAATCCTTTGAGTGCATTTTCTGTAGCAACGGTATTAGTACAATGGGCAATTGCTTTTGGTTTGGTGAAGTTCTTTAACAAAAAGTTGGTGAGGGGAAATTCGGACGAAGAGTAGAATTAGATATAATCTTTAACCGGGAGCAAGAGCTCCCGGTAATTCTCCCAAGCAGGAGCTTGGGAGAGAGATGAGATTTGAAAATCCATTAATTTTCTCAAGCCGGAATTTGGGAGATTGATGAGAAGAAGTTAAGGTGGTGAAATCCTGCATCCCAAGCTCCAGCTTGGAATGGCAAAAAGGAGCTCCTGCTCCAAATACAAAAAAGTTGTAAGGAATTGCTTTGAAAGGGTCTTACTACACATGGCACGAAGCAATTTCAGATTTTACGAAACCTACTATCCATATTTTCTAACCTGTTCGGTGATAGAAGGAGTTGATCTGTTTGGCTATCCAGAGATCGCCCAAATAGTTCTTGATTCACTAAGTCATATACAGAATAAGATGAAGGTTAAGATATACGGATATGTGCTCATGCATAATCACATTCATTTTATTGCTGAAAGTGAGAATCTCTCAGAAGATATTCGACGTTTTAAATCATTTACCGCCAGAGAAGTCATCAGATATCTTGAGTATCACAGTCACACGGTTTTACTGGAGAGACTCAAAAAAGGGAAAAGAAATCATAAGAAAGAATGCACATACCAGGTTTGGCAGGAAGGCTCTTATCCCAAACAAATAAATACACTTAAAAAAATGGAAAACTTTATGGAGTATATCCATTACAATCCTGTAAAGTCAGGTTTTGTGAATAAACCCACACATTGGGGGTATTCTTCGGCTTCCGATTATTTGGGAGATAAAGGTTTAATTAATATCATGCCGTTTGAAGGATAGAATGGGAGCAGGAGCTCCTTTTGAATTCTCCCAAGCAGGAGCTTGGGTGAGAGAGTAAGTGTCAGGATAAGTGAGAGAACTAAATAGATAACAATCATAATAGAATATTTAGTTTTGACGATGATTTTTTCTAAAACTAATTTTTTTCTTATCAGATAATAATTCAAAGAGCCTAACAAAGTAATTGCAATTATAAAACCATAGTGATTTTCTGGGAATGGTAGTTTCTGTTCAGTATAAATATCTACTATCTCGTAGAACAGACCAACTTGACTTATTAGAAAAAAAGCTCCACTTAAAGAAACTCTAAACGTTGTATTATCCTCTTTAAAAACTTCCGTATAGAAATTTTCTAAATGTTTTAAGTAAATGAAATAGAACTTCATATTTTATTAAAATGCTGGAGTAAAGTTATGAGACTTACGAAATTACTATGAAACTGATAAAGAAGATTGGCTCAACGATTCTTTTATCTCCTGAAGGCAATTTATACAAAGACAGTCTTCAAAATTCTCCTGAATGTGTGCTCTTTCCTTATCATTTAATCTGATTTTTGAGCATTGGCAATCAGAAATAGAATCCATTTGACATTCAAAGCTTTGTTTGCATCGGGGGCATGATTTTGGTTGTAGTTCATTGCTAAAATAAGATCGACAAGTTGTTGGCGAAAAGTACAAACTAAAAAGATTAGAAATTTTTACAGATAATTTTAATCATATTCTTTGTTCAATATTGATGGATTCAAAATGTCATCAAGATTTCCATGTCTTAATAAATCAGCTATTGTTTGCTCTATACAATCTCTCGTCAGTTCCTTTACAAATAAATCAGGTGGCACTTGATAGAGTCCGTTAATATTAGCACCTGTTATTTTATCAGTTTTGATGGAGGTTTCTAGAAATTTATAAGTCCAAACATTTATACCATACTGACGTCCATCCTTTAATTTAACTTGGATGTTAGCAAACTCATTTTCCAGATTCCAATTTTCAGAATCAACTTCTTCAAACTCCAACCATAATTCAAATTCCATTTTCTATTATTTTCAATTAATTACTATAGTAAAACCCATCTAAGTCCTACATCACCATTATTCTATTTTTATTGAAAGAATATAGCAAATAAAAATAGCTCAGCAACTTCACTTTATTCCTAAACTTAGCCCAACAAAAAAAGGCTCCCAGAATCCTGAAAGCCTTTCAAATCAAATAATAAAAAATCAGATTTTAAGAAACAGCCAATTGCCCCATCAACTTCTGGCTCTTGGTAGCCTCAGCACTGTTTGGATATTCTTCTACAATAGTTTGAGCCAGGCTTTCAGCTTTTTCAGTATCACCTAACTCATGATAAACCTGAGCTGCTTTAAATAAGTTATATGGAGTGGTAGAATCGTTTTCATCCCATTCAGCAGCGTCTTCATACTTCTTAGCGGCTCTTTCCATGCTTCCGTTTGCTTTAAGCAGCGTTGCATGAAAGGAAACAGAACCTACTCCCATTATTCCTTTGGAGTGCTTGTAATCCTGAATGTAACCCAATGCTTCTTCCAGATTCCCTAATTCAAAACTGGACACAGAAGCGTAATAAGAAGCTAAATTTCCGGCATTGGTTCCTGAAAATTCATCAGCAATTTGAGTGAAGCCGTAGGAGAGAGTGTACTCATCTCCGGTTAATGCTTTCTGGTAATCACCCGCACGGTAGAAATCCTCAGCCTGAGCCATTAAATTTTGTGCACGCTCTTCCTGATTTTCTGAATAAAACTTGTAGCCAATCATCACTCCAATCACAACCACTAAAGTAACTACCAGAGAAAGAATGAGTGTTCGGTTGGCGTTGAAGAAATTGACCGATTGTACATACTTATCTAATAACGGATCGCTTTCAAGTTCTTCTTTTGTAAATCTTTTCGACATTTGTTGTTCTTATTATGGATTAATTTCAAGCAAGAAAAATAAGGTTGTTTATGCTTTAACCAAAATCAGTTTAGGCAATTGTACCATTTTTTATTTCAAGAATGGTATCAGAGCGTTCCGCAATATTTTTCTCATGGGTGATGAGTAATACTGATACTCCATCCCGATCTCTTAATTCAAAAAGCAGATCAAGGATTACTTCAGTGTTAGCATCATCTAAATTACCGGTTGGTTCATCGGCAAGTATTAACTCCGGATTGTTCATCAAAGCTCTTGCCATCGAAACGCGCTGTTGTTCTCCACCGGAAAGCTGAGCAGGACGGTGAAGCCTTCGATCGGCAACACCAAATCGTTTCATCAAATCAAGCGCTCTATCTGATGCACTCTTAATGGATTCACCTGCAATTAATGCCGGCATAGAAATATTTTCGAGTGCGGTAAATTCAGGTAACAAGTGATGAAATTGGAATACAAAACCAATGTTTTTATTTCTGAAATCCGCCAAATCATCCGATTTCATGGCACTGAGGTCGTTATTTCCCCAAAGCACGGAACCTTTATTGGGCTTGTCCAGTCCACCTAAAATATGAAGTAATGTGCTTTTACCACTTCCGCTGGAACCGACAATAGAGGTAATGGTTCCTTTAGAAATTTCGAGGTCTACATCTTTCAGTACTTCCAATGGCGGACCACCGTACTCATCGTCGTAGCTTTTGTAGATTCCTTTTGCTGTTAACAGATTGTCAGCCATCAGCCTTCTGTGCTTGAGTTAAATTCAGGATAGGTGACTTGCTCAATATGTACGCATTTTCCGGTTTCGGAATTTACTTTTGCAAAAACTCCGCAAATATGATTGTCACCGTCAGCGGCTTTGTATTTCTGATGAACGCCTGTTGTAAATCGTTTGATTGCCACTTTTTTATCCATCCCGATGGAAGAATTAAACGATCCGGTCATTCCGGCATCGGTTTGATAACCCAATCCGCCGGGAAATATTCTGGCATCACCTGTTGGGATGTGCGTGTGAGTGCCCACCAAAACAGAAGCTCTTCCATCAATATGCCAAGCCATAGAAATTTTTTCTGCGGTAGCTTCGGCGTGCATATCTACAAAGATGATATTGGTTTCCTCGCTGATCTTGCCCAAAGCCCAATCAGCAGCAGAAAAAGGATCATCAATGGGTTTCATAAAAGTTCTTCCCTGAAGATTCAGCACTCCGATTTTCAAATCCATTCCGGGAATTTCATACACGCCGAATCCGTACCCGGCATTCCCCCGCGGATAATTGAGAGGTCGGAGGATAGTGTTATTTTCCCTCATGTAATTAAAGACTTTCCATTTGTCGAAGGAATGATCTCCACCGGTTATTACATGAACGCCCAGATTATGAAGATTCTTAATAATGTTTTGATTGATCCCGTGACCTTCGTGAGAATTCTCGCCGTTGGCGATCACAAAATCGGCTCCATATTTATCAATAAGGCTGGGCAGAAAAGTTTCGGTAATTTTTTGTCCCGGAGTTCCAACGATATCTCCGATGAATAAAATGCTGACAGTTTCAGCCAATGTTCTCTATCCTTCTTTAATTTGATCGAGCAGTCGTTCAAGGCTTTTGTTCACCCGTTCCATGGTATGCTGCTCGTTCTTTTCTAATTCTGATGAGTTGTTTCTCGCTTCAAAAAGCTCTTCGGCAATACTTAATGCGGCTAACGACATCACCGTCGCTTCCGGTTGTTTCACCAATTGTTCGCGATATTTGCGAAAACGTTCATCTACATAATTGCAGATGCGAATCATGTTTTCTTCTTCAGATTCATCCACTTTGAGCGGATATTGCTTTCCGAGAATGGTGACTTTAATAGATTTCATCATGCTTCTAAATGATTATCGATCTTTTCAATTAAGCCCTGAACGTGCTGCCTCATAGCAAGTCTTTCAGATTCACTGATCGCAGAAAAAATATCGGTTTGCTTGTCACGCGCTTCAGCGAGTTTGGTCTTAAGGGCTGCATTGTCCTTTTTTAGTTCTCTGATCTCTTTTTTGAGTTCAGTAACTTCTTCTTCAATAGCACCTAATAATTGTCTGAATTTCTCGCTCTGTTGTGCAATCTGATTCATTGTGTAACCTAAGCTCTAAGTTTAGCAGAAAATTCTTTTTCAAGTGATTTTATCACCTGTTGGATAATAGGTTCTACTTCTTTGATATTCAAGGTCTTGTTCGGATCAATGAAATTTAGTCTGAAGGCGATGCTTTTCTTTCCTTTTCCAATTGAATCACCTTCGAATACATCAAAAATATCAATGGCTTTAAGCTTGTTGCCCGCTTTCGCTTTGATCTTTTTCATAAGATCTCCGGCATGAACAGATGCATCTACCACTACAGCAAAGTCAAATTCGAACAGCGGAAATTTCGGAATCTGAGTAAATCCTGTGTGCTTGGTTTTACTTAAAGCTTCACTGATTTTATCCAGGCTAAACTCAGCGATAAATACTTCCTGTTCGATGTCATATGTATCTCTCAATTCTTTCGAAATGGCTTTGAGTGATCCCAGTTCCATTTTCTTTGCTGAATAAACAAGTTCATTCTGATCATTCGTCGAGGTCCTGATCTCATTGGACAGTCCGATTTTGATAAAGAATGCGTCAACTACAGATTTTAAATCAAAAGCGGAATAAATAACAGGGGAGGAAGACCAATGTTCTTCCTGCTTCAATCCTGAAACTCCGAAAAGTACATGCGTTTGCTCGTTGATGTTTTCATGATAGGTCGAATCTTCAGACTGAAGAAAAACATTCCCAACCTCAAAAAATCGAACCGCTTTCGCTTTTCTGTTGAAGTTGTAGGCTGCTGATTTCAATACTCCATGAACCAAAGAAGGGCGCATTACACTCATATCTTTGTTGAGCGGATTCAATGCTTTAATTTGTTGTTCTTCTCCAACAAAATTTGATGCTTCTTTCTCAGAAATAAGAGAATTGGTGTAAATCTCCCTGAAACCAAGCTCAACCGCAGCAGTTCTGGTTTTATTTTGAAGAATCTCCCAGTCAGTAAGGGGCTCAGTAGAAATATAAATTCCCTGATTTTTTGATTCGATATTGTTGTAATCGAATAACCGGCCGACTTCTTCGATAAGATCTACTTCTCGCTCCAAATCAGGACGGAAGGTTGGGATTTCAAAAGTCGCGGTGTCTTCATTCTGATCTTTAACTTTGAGTTCAAGTCCGTCCAAAATCGAGATGATTTCCCCGACATTCAGGTCAGTTCCCAGCAAACGATTCACATAACTTTTTCGGAGTGTAAGTTCATGTGTATCAGTTTTAGTTGGATGAACATCAGTAAGTCCTTCTTCAGCTTCACCGCCACAAATTTCAACAATCAAATCTGCAGTTCTTTGAGCAGCTATTGCCTGTAAATTCGGATCAATTCCTCTTTCAAAGCGATAGGAGGCATCTGTTTGTAATGTTTGCTCTTTGGAAGTTTTTCGAATACTTCCCGGATCGAAATAAGCGCTCTCAATAAGAATATTTTTTGTATTGTCGCTTACTTCAGAATCTAAACCACCCATCACTCCGGCAATGGCAACGGGACCAGATCCATCACAAATAAATAAAGTTCCCGCTGAGCATTTTCTTTTGATATGATCGAGCGTTTCGAATTCAATTTCTTTATCAAATTCTTTGATTATAATTTTTTGATCATTGATCAGATCGAAATCAAATGCATGCAATGGTTGACCTAATTCATACATCACATAATTTGTGATATCTACCACATTATTTACCGGGCGTAGTCCAATTGCTTTAAGTTTATTTTGTAACCAGGAGGGAGAATCTTCAATAGTTACATTTTTGATGAGTTTGCCAACATAGCGATGGCATTTATCGCTTTCTATAGCAATAGAGTAATTGCTGTTATTGGAAGGATCAGGAATATTGATTTCAGTCTTTTTTAATTCCAAACCCAAAGCTGCAGCAATATCCCTTGCAACACCTAAATGACAAGTAGCGTCCGGTCGGTTTGGTGTGATTGCGATTTCAATAATGGTATCCTGATACAAATCCAAAACCTGATTGATTGGAGTGCCAACTTTTAGGTCAGCATCCAAAACCATGATTCCGTCATGATCGGTACCTAAACCGAGTTCGTCTTCAGCACAAATCATTCCATGAGATTCTTCTCCACGTAATTTTGCTTTTCTGAGCGTCAGAAAACTTCCGTCATCCAATTTAATCGGAAGGGTAGAACCAACCGTGGCAACGGGCACTTTTTGTCCTACAGCTACATTATCAGCTCCACAAACGATTTGTACTTGTTCATTTCCAAGATCAACTTTACAAACTCTTAAGCGGTCGGCATTTGGATGTGATTTAACTTCAAGAACTTCACCAACAATTACCCCTTCAAGAGTACTTCCGAACTCTTCAATTTCTTCAACTTCAAGTCCGATTAGTGTGAGTTTATCAGCCAGTGCTTCGGGGCTGAGATCGAAATCAACAAATTCTTTTAGCCAGTTATAAGAAACCTTCATTTTAAAAAAGCGAAATTATTTAATTGAATTGTTCTAAGAATCGAATGTCATTGTCGTAGAATGAGCGAATGTCATCAATTCCATGTTTGAGGATGGCGATACGTTCCACACCCATTCCCCAGGCAAATCCGGTATATTTTTCAGGATCAACTCCTGATGCCTTGAATACATTGGGGTCAACCATTCCTGAGCCGAGAATCTCCAGCCATTTACCATCTTTCTCTGATCCCCACCAAATATCCAATTCTAAGCTTGGTTCAGTGAAAGGGAAAAAACCCGGTCGTAATCTGTATTTCACATCACTTCCATACATCAATTTGGCAAAAGTAATGATTGTATCTTTCAAATCAGCAACACTCACATTTTCATCAACGTAAAGAGCCTCCACCTGATGGAATAAAAAATATGATTTCGGACTTACCGCTTCATTTCGGTACACACGTCCCGGCATGATTGCTCGGATTGGTGGTTTTTGATTTTCCATCAATCGAATTTGAACAGGAGAGGTGTGCGTTCTTAAAACCAGATCATCAATATCCGGATCATTACTCTTTCTGATAAAAAAAGTATCCTGCTCATCTCTTGCCGGATGATTCGGAGGAAAATTCAGAGCAGTAAAATTGTGAAAGTCATCTTCGATCTCCGGACCGTGAGAAATAGTAAATCCTAAACGATAGAAAATACTCTTCATTTCCTCCAGTGTTTGTGTGAGAGGATGGAGGGAACCAACCGGAGTTTTAGGTGCAGTCAGAGTAATATCATCCAGAGCGGAAACTTGTTCTGCGTCTGAGGTTGATAGAGCCTCCTTCAGTTTATCAAATTTTTCCTGAGCAAAATTTTTAACCTCATTCATCGATTTTCCGAACTCAGCTTTCTGATCATTCGGAACCTTGCCTATCATTTTAAACATAGACTGGATCTTTCCGTTTTTAGAAAGGAATTCCAATCGAAAATTTTCTAACTCTTCTGCATTTGAAACTGACCATGAATCAATTTCAGATTGTAATGCTTTTACCTCTTCAAGCATAATTTAAAACGTATTAATAAGTAGTTTATATAAAAAAACCGGTAAACCTATATACAGATCTACCGGCTTTAAAATAGCAAGTTTGCAATTAAGCTGTAGCTTCCTTCACAATGGCAGCAAACGTATCGGCATCGTGAACTGCAAGATCAGCAAGAACTTTACGGTTGATCTGCATATCGTTCTGCTTCATTCCGTGAATGAGCTTAGAATATGTAGTTCCGTTGAGTCTTGCAGCTGCATTAATTCGAACGATCCATAATCTTCTGAAAGTACGCTTACGGTTTTTGCGATCACGGTATTGGTACAGAAGACCTTTTTCAACCGCATTTTTTGCAATGGTGTAAACGTTTTTACGCTTGCCCCAGTAACCTTTCGCTTGAGATAAAATCTTTTTGCGACGGCGACGGGAAGCCACTAAGTTTGATGAACGTGGCATTTTGTCAAGATTTAAGGATTAAAATTTATAAGGGATAAGCTCTTTTACTTTAGGTGCATCTGCATCCTTAACGATGGCATCGTTGCCGAGCTGTCTCTTAGTTTTACTGCTTTTCTTTGTAAGAATGTGACGCTTAAAAGCTTTCTTACGTTTAATTTTACCGGAACCGGTAACCTTAAACCGCTTTTTAGCTCCACTATTACTTTTCATTTTTGGCATTGTGTATATACCTGCTTTGTGAAAAATTAAAGACTTGTAAGATAGGCAGAAAACAAGGTCTAATCAATGTTAGAATACGTTTATTTTGGCTGAATCATCATGATCATTCTGCGACCTTCCATGTTTGGTGCAGACTCTATCTTTCCAACATCTTCAAGACTTTTTGCCAACTGGAGCAGAAGTAGTTCACCTTTTTCGGTATACAGCATATCACGCCCTCTGAACTGAACGGTTGCTTTTACCTTATCGCCACCTTCTAAAAATTCTCGTGCATGGCGGGTTTTGAATTCCAGATCATGATCGTCTGTGTTAGGACGGAAGCGCAATTCTTTAACAGTAACGGTATGCTGCTTTTTCTTCGCTTCTTTTTCCTTTTTCTTTTTTTCGTACATGTACTTGCCGTAGTCAATAATCTTGCAAACCGGTGGATTTGCTCCCGGTGCAACTTCAACAAGGTCTAAGCCATGTTGTTCGGCAATTTGTAAAGCTCGGTCAGACGTAGTGATTTCATGATCACCATTTGGTTTTATTACCCGAACTTGTGCAGCTCGTATATCTTCGTTTACTCGTGTTTTGTCGGCAGGTTCTGGTCTGCCGTATGATCTTCTTGCGATGTTTATCCTCTTAAGTTTAGTTAATCTTCAGGAAGTAATTTTTGTTCTATTTCATTTTTTACGTCGGAAAGAAAATCAGAAAAATTGAAAGTTCCAATATCTCCCTTTCTATGACGACGAACAGAAACCGTGCCATCTTCCACTTCTTTAGCACCAACTATCAACATATACGGCACTTTGTCAGTTTCAGCGTCCCGGATTTTTCCTCCGATTTGTTCACTTCGTTTATCAAGTGTAATTCGGGCTCCAATTTCTTTAAATGTATCAACCAATTTTTGAGCATATTCATTCTGATCATCAGAAATTGGAAGCACCCGAATTTGTTCCGGTGACAACCAAAGCGGGAAATTTCCTGCGAAATGTTCTATTAAAATACTGGTAAATCTTTCCATGGAACCAAATGGGGCTCGGTGTATAATAACCGGTCGGTGTTTTTCATTGTCAGAGCCAATGTAAGTCAGGTCAAAACGATTAGGCATTACGTAATCAACCTGAACGGTTCCCAATTGCCATTTTCTGCCGATGGCATCCCGGATAATGAAATCAATTTTGGGGCCGTAAAAACTTGCTTCGCCCGGAGCAATAGTATAGTCGAGCTCCATTTCATCGGCTACTTCCTGAATTTCTTTTTGAGCACGTTCCCATAATTCGATATCTCCGCCATATTTTTCCTCGTTATCATCACGGAAAGAGAGGCGGATGTCAACCGGCATTCCAAAAGTATCAAACACATAACTTGTAAGATCGATGGTATGTTTGATCTCTTGCTTCAATTGATCGTGCGTACAATAAATGTGGGCATCATCCTGAGTAAATCCACGTACTCGGGAAAGTCCGCTCAGTTCACCGGATTGTTCGTAACGATAAACGGTACCAAATTCAGCGAGTCGAAGAGGAAGATCCCGGTAACTTCTCATCTCATTCGAATAAATTCGGTGGTGATGAGGGCAGTTCATCGGCTTTAGCATATATTCTTCATCATCAACCTGAATGGGATCGTACTGCGAATCGGAATAGTAAGGATAGTGACCGGAAGTTTTATACAACTCAATATTCCCAATATGAGGAGTAATTACTTCCTGATAACCTCGCTCAAATTGTTCATCTCTTAAAAAAGATTCCAGTGTTCTTCTAAGGCGAGTGCCTTTTGGTAACCAGATTGGAAGTCCGCTTCCAATCATATTGTCAATCATATAAATGCCAAGCTCTTTACCGAGCTTTCTGTGATCTCTTTTTTTGGCTTCTTCCACCATTTCAAGATGTTCTTCCAGCATTTTTTGCTTGGGAAATGAGATCCCGTAAATACGGGTAAGCTGCTTACTATTATTATCTCCACGCCAATAAGCTCCTGCCTGGCTGGTCAACTTAATAGCTTTAACAACTCCGGTATTTGGCACATGTGGACCACGACATAAATCAGTAAAATTTCCCTGAGTGTAAAAAGTGATAGAACCGTCTTCCAGACCTTCAATCAAATCTACTTTATATTCATTGCCATTCTCTTTGTAGTGATCCAAAGCATCAGACTTTGATATATCTTTTCTTTCAAAAGTATTTTTGTTCCGGGCTACTTCAAGAAACTTCTTTTCGATCTTTTCGAGATCATCCTGAGTGATTTTCTCATCTCCAAAGTCAATGTCGTAATAGAATCCGCTTTCGATTGGAGGGCCGATTCCGAATTTTGCCTGCGGGTATAACTCCTGAACAGCTTCGGCCAAGATATGAGCAGACGAATGCCAGAACGTATATTTACCATCTTCACTTTCCCAGGTATTGATAGCAATTTTGGCATCTTCAGTGATTGGGCGATCAAGATCTAAAATTTCATTATTCACTGTTATACTGAGAGCGACTCTTGCTAATCCTTTTGAGATTGATTCAGCTATTTCTAAGCCTGTAATTCCTTGTTGAAATTTTCTTTCAGTTCCGTCAGGAAGTGTAATCGTAATTTGTTGGTCCGACATTAATTAATTTTTAAAATCTTCTTTTAAAGTTTAAAGATAGGAATTATAAATGTTCGTACACACTTAAATTGCGCTTTATAAATTGAATTGGGAAATCTGTCAAAGATGATGCATATTCACTCCGCAGAAAATTAGGACATCTACAAATAAGTATGACATTTTTCGATTCGCAATTATTATTTGTTTGCGATCAATTGAATTTAAAGATACTGGATATTAATGAGGTTGCAGTATCTAAACTTGGGTATCCCAAAGAAGAATTATTAGGGAGAACTATCTCATTTTTGGGAAAATCGATTGAACAGGATTCATCGGAATTTGAAAAGTTCAGATTAACACAGAACGAAACGTGGAAACTTTTCTCTAAGTCAAAACAGGAAATTTATGTACAGTTTTCATCCCATTTAATTAACTATCAAGGCGTTCCTTCAAAAGTAGTTGTGGGGCATGATGTAACCGAAGTTATCACTAAAAATATAAATCCAAAGAGAAGCCTGTCCCGACCTATCGGATTTAAAGATTTTCCGTTAGCCGAAATAGAGTGGAACCTTGATCATAGAATTATCAGATGGTCAGAGAAAGCAAAGAATTTGTTTGGTTATTCATTCGATGAAGTATCAAAGAAGCCTTATCTGCTTGAGGAGATTATCGAAGATGATGACCTTCAAAAATTGATAGATGCTAATAAATCAGCTCTTAAGAATAAGCATTCATCAAAAGTATTAACTCTTAAAGGTGTAGCAAAAGATGGTTCCATAGTAGAGTGTGAGTGGTACAATTCTTATTTGAGTGATCATGAAGGCAATGTCACATCTATCTATTCGGTAATCAAAGATATTACGGAGGAGAAAATTGCACTGAGACGTTCTGAACAATTGATGAGTAATTTTTTAGATCTCTATAATTCGATTTCTGATGCCATTTATCTGGTTAATGAAGACGACCGGATTGTTAATGCCAACCAGGGTATTACTCAAACATTTGGATATCGCCCGGTAGAAATTGTTGGTAAAAAATTAAATTTTCTATCTCCAAAAGGAAAATTTTCTGAGGAGATTGTATCAGGTTTTTTAGAAAGGGCAAGATCAGGAGAGTCTGTAAGTTACGAAGGTTGGGGACTGAAAAAGAATGGGGAAGTTTTTCCAACAGAAATCCTGATGAATCAAGGAACGTTTCTGGATGAAGAAGTAGTGATTATAGTAGAGAGAGATGTTTCGGATCGTTTAATGTCTCACAAAGAATTGAAACAAAGTGAAAGCTTGTACAGGAATTTGTTTCATGCCAGTCCAATAGGAATTGCTCAATTAAATCAACATGCTGAGATTAAAGAAGTAAATCAAAGTTTTGAGGAAATTTTTGGTTACTCAAAAGAAGAGGTTTTGGGACTTGAATTGGATAAACTAATTGTTCCGGATGAGGAATATCAAAAAGCTTCTAAATTATCGAAAAGTTCTACAGTTAAAGTGTATTCCGGAAAGCGCAAGAGGAAAACCGGAGAGGTGGTTGATGTTATTGTTTGTGCTGTTCCTGTATTGGTAGATGGCGAATTGATTGCTCAGTATGGAATTTATGTGGATATCACTGATAGAAAACAGGCGGAAAGAAAACTCAAAGAAAACCTGAGAGAGAAAGAAGTTTTACTGGCGGAAATTCATCATCGCGTAAAAAATAATTTAGCTGTTATAACGGGACTTCTGGAATTACAGGCTTTGAATTCTGAGAATGAAGATGCCGAAAAAGTTCTTAAAGACAGTCAAATGAGAGTGAACTCAATTGCTTTGGTTCATGAGCTTTTATATAAGAGTGAAGATTTTTCAGAGGTTGATATCAGAAGTTACATCAAGGATCTTATAGATATTATTTCTAAATCTTTGAATAAAGATTCCACGCCGGTTACGTTTGAATTCGATTTAGATGAAATCTACTTGGAAATTACCCAAGCAATACCTTGCGGTTTACTTTTAAATGAGGTTTTGACCAATGCGTACAAACATGCTTTTGTTGGACAAGATACAGGCAAAATCAAAATCTCTTTCAAAAATCTGAATAACACTATTGTTTACAGGATTGGAGATAATGGGATTGGTCTACCACAGAATGGCGATTTAAATAAAGATAACTCGTTGGGAATGACTTTAATCCACACCTTGGGAAAACAGTTAAACGCCGATGTGGATATAAAATCTGAGAACGGAGCTTTATTTGAATTCCGATTCAGCAAAAAGAATAATTAATTAGTTTCTCTTTATCAGAGTTTTCATTTTCTTTCGCTGTTAATTTTAATTAATGGGTAAACAGTGAACACAGAAGCTGCTAAACAAAAGAAATCCTTTTTTAATCGTTTTTTAGATGGAATCGAATACGCCGGAAATAAACTTCCCGATCCAGCTATACTTTTTTTGCTGTTATTAGCAATTGTTTGGGTGTTATCACTTGTTTTATCTCCATTCGATTTTGGTGAAATTGACCCCCGAACAGGAGAGACCCTCGAAGTAATAAATCTTCTCACGGGTTCTCAATTAGCAGCTTTTCTGGCAAGTATGGTGAATACCTTTGTGACATTTGCTCCATTGGGAATTGTGTTGGTTGCTATGCTTGGGGTTGGTGTTGCTGAGCATTCAGGCTACATAAATACGGCAATAAAATACGTGCTTAGTTTTACGCCGAAATCTATGTTGACCCCGGTTTTAATTTTGGTGGCGATTGTTAGTCACACGGCTACAGATGCAGGATATGTACTTGTAATTCCACTTGGAGGTGTAATTTTCTACGCTGCGGGTCGACATCCTGTAGCAGGAATAGCTGCTGCGTTTGCAGGAGTTTCCGGTGGATTTAGTGCGAATTTTATCCCTTCGGGAATTGACCCATTGCTTCAGAGTTTTACTCAATCTGCTGCCCAGATTATCAATCCGGATATGTTGGTTAATCCGCTTAATAACTGGTTTTTTACAAGTGCATCAAGTCTGCTAATCATTCTTTTAGGTTGGTATATCACAGATAAAATTGTAGAACCTCGTCTGAAAAAAGTTGAATTGGATGATGATATCGATCTTGAAGGTGCAGACGAACTTGGTAACATTTCTGATAAAGAGAAGAAATCATTCTGGATTGCAACAGGTGTAATGGTCGTCGGTTTAATCGGTTTGTTCTTTTGGGTTTACCCTGAAAATTCAGCGATGAGATCTCCGGAAGGTGAAATAACTGCTTTTTCTGCTCCTTTAATGCAATCTATTGTGCCGCTGATTTTTCTATTGTTCTGGGTTCCTGGAATAGTTTACGGATACCTTTCAGGAGCTTATTCGAAATCGAAAGACATTATTGATGGAATGAGTAAGTCGATGGGAGATATGGCTTATTACATCGTTATGGCTTTTTTCTGTGCGCTTTTCATTGATGCATTCGCTAAATCAAATATCGGTGTTTTGATTGCTCTAAAAGGCGCAGGTTATTTGCAAGCACTCGATCTTCCCGGACAGGTAACTATTGTTGGAATTATCTTTTTGACTGCTTTCGTAAACCTGATGGTAGGTTCAGCATCCGCAAAATGGGCGTTAATCAGTCCGATTTTTGTACCGATGTTGATGGGCTTGGGAATTTCTCCAGATCTGACCCAGGCTGCTTACAGAGTTGGGGATTCCGTATCTAACATAATCACTCCACTGATGCCTTATTTCCCGCTGGTGGTTGTTTTCTGTCAACGCTACGTTAAGAAAACGGGAATAGGAACCTTAGTTTCAGTTATGCTTCCTTATTCCATTGTATTCCTGATTTCCTGGACAATATTCTTACTGATCTACTGGTATTTAGGAATTCCACTTGGGCTGCAAGCGAGCTATGAATATGTGATGTAAGTTTTAGTGCGGAGAAAAAAGTTAGGAGAAAGGCGAGAAGAGATTTTGATTAAACTTTTCGGACTGATGGCCTGCCTTTGCCGAAAAAGCTTTGTGCAGACAGGTTCCAAGTCCGTCGAATCGTTTAATTGGATTGAGCTCCCAAACCTATTCCATCGTTCAGGTGGGAGAAAACTGTCAGAATAATTCAGGTTATCGTTTAGATTTACTACTTATCAGTCCTTCTTCCAAGGACCGGTAATTGCTAAGGTTAATCCATCGTGTTGAATATTCATGAACAGGGTAGAACCATCCGGGCTGAAAGTGGCACCTGCAAGCTCTGATTCACTTATAGAGTTTTTACCAAACTTATAAACATCTCCATTTGGTTTTATACCCAACAAATAGTTGTCTCCACCGCCGTCTTCACAGACAATTAAATCACCCCAGGGTGCCACCGTTAAATTATCTGCATGTTCAATTACTGAACCGTCGTTTGGTTCTACGAATAATTCTAACACTCCGGGATTATCTTTTTCTCCTTTTTGTGATTCAACAGGACTTGGAGTGTATTTCCAAATTTGTCCTTTTTTAGTTTTTCCTCCATTTGTACATGCAAAATAAACGCTCCCATTTCCAAACCACATTCCTTCACCGCGCGCAAAACGTGTAGCTCCGGCTTCAAATCCACGGAAACGTAAGTCATCTTCTTCCACATCTTTAACATCAATCCAGACAACTTCCATTTTTTTGTTAACAGGAACAGTAGTTTGTTCCCAATTTCTTGAATCAAGACTTGGTTTACCTTTCACCATCAATGCCTGAAGCTTTCCACCATCAAGTAGGCGCTCGGGGCTATTCGGAATGAAACGATAAATTAATCCCTCTGAGTCATCTTCTGTTAAATAAACAACTCCGCTTTCCGGATCAATAGCAACTGCTTCATGATTGAATCTCCCCATTTCTTTAATAGGTTTTGCTTCGAAAAGCTCAATTTCTGAGGTTGCCGGTACTTCAAAAACATATCCATGATCTTTAGCGTATCTCACATCATCGGCTTTGGTCACAATTTCTTCACAAGTGAGCCAGCTGTTCCAGGGAGTTGGACCTCCTGCACAATTTCTTAACGTGCCTGCAAGACTTAAAAATTCATTTTCGAGTTCCTGAGTCTTGGTATTGTAAACGAGAGTAGTAGTACCACCTTGAGCCGGATTATTTTTTCTGCCCGCATCGTAACTTTTATTCTTTATTTCTCCGGTAAGCAATTCATAATTTTTACCGAATGCACTTTCAGTTCCATCCAATCCTGCATTTACTTCATGATTTCTTATCACAATGGTTTTGCCATTTTTATTACTGAAAGCAGCCATACCGTCCGGTCTTCCGGGCACAAACAATCCATCTTTCATTTTATCGCCCGCTCTGGAAATAATTTTGTAACTAAATCCTTCAGGAAGATCAAAAATTCCGTTAGGATCAGGAATAAGAGGACCAAAATCTTCCTTAGCAATATTTGCGATGTCGCCAAAATTTGAAATTTGACGGTAAAGAGTTTGGAATCCTGAAAAACCAACTCCGAATGCGAGGCTATACTTTAGAAACTGTTTTCTTGAAATGCTCATAAATAGATGCTTTTGAAATTTCTTTTAGATAAGAAAAATGTGGTTGGTGAAAGTTACGAGAATATTAACATCTGATTGTAATTTGTAAAGGTGGAAAATTAATAGGGCAGATATTCTTGAATTCAACAATTAGTCCTGAAAAGACTCGCTTGTTTATCCTCTATTAAAATCAAAAACATAAGCAAGTAGGGACTTTAGTCCCGGGTTAAAATTTCTGAGCAATCAAATAAGTGGGAGTATTATAAGTGGAATCTGTGGAAATTTGCCTTTACGGTTAATCCGTGTTCAAAAATAGATTAGCTAAACGCACACGACTCAAAATTGTGCACTTTCAGAAGAGGTAAGAAGTGCGTCCGACTGGATTCTTCCGAAGGAATGCCTGTGGCAGAACCAGTGTACGTTCTGGCAGAATCCTCCAAAGGAGCACCTACGGTGGAACTGAATTAGTGCGTCCGACTGGATTCTTCCGAAGGAATGCCTGTGGCAGAACCAGTGTACGTTCTGGCAGAATCCTCCAAAGGAGCACCTACGGTGGAACTGAATTAGTGCGTCCGACTGGATTCGAACCAGTGACCCCCACAATGTCAATGTGATACTCTAACCAACTGAGCTACGGACGCATTTACGAGACACAAAGATACTAAGATTTATTCTTTAGGTGAAAGCTATTATTTGTATCTTTAAGCTTATCAATTTTGTTATTTGGCATGATCAATCGCAGACAATCCAGAGAAACCGTTCTTCAAGCTCTTTACGCTTTAAAAAAGAGCGGGGATTCTACCCAATACGTTACAGACACTATCATCAAAGAGGAACTCTCATCAGAAAAAGATTTGCGCAGATTTGCTGAAAAAATCTTTTTTACTACCCTGGAGCATGAAGACGAACTCGAGGAAGTTATAAAAGAGCATATTCAGAACTGGGAATTTGGTCGCCTCGCATTTATCGATCAGTTAATTCTTAAAATGGGAATTTGCGAATTTATTTATTTCGATGAGATTCCAACGAAAGTTACTATCAATGAGTGCATTGAAATTGCTAAAAAATTCTCTACAGCTAAATCCGGGAGATTTATAAATGGAGTATTGGATGCTTCATTGGAAGAGCTTGAAAAATCCGGAAAAGTACAAAAAAAGGGAAGAGGTCTGATAGATCATTCCGTCAATTAATTATCAAACAAAGTAATTCATGAGTTTAAAATGTGGCATCGTAGGATTGCCTAACGTAGGAAAATCAACGCTTTTTAATGCATTAAGCAATGCAGGAGCTGAATCAGCTAACTTTCCGTTTTGTACCATTGATCCGAACGTTGGTTTAGTATCTGTTCCCGATGAAAGACTTCACAAATTAGCCGGTTTTGCAGATTCAGCAAATGTCATTCCTGCAACTATTGAGTTTGTTGATATTGCGGGTCTGGTAAAAGGAGCTGCTGAAGGAAAGGGAAAAGGGAACGCATTTCTATCTCATATCCGGGAAGTTGACTTGATAATTCATGTAGTTCGTTGCTTCGAAGATACAGATATCATTCATGTAGAAGGAGGAATTGATCCTGCAAGAGATATCACTATTATTGAAGATGAGTTAATTCTCAAAGATTTAGAAAGTGTTGAAAAGAGGGTCGAAAACCTTAAGAAGCAATCCAAGAGCGGGGACAAAGCCATGATTGCTCAGTTGACAGTTGCTGAGCGGTTGGCTGAACACTTAGGAAATGGATATTCAGCACGAACTTTCGAAGCATCTGAGGAAGAAATGGAAGCTTTCAAAGATTTGATGTTGCTTTCAGGTAAGCAGGTACTTTATGCCTGCAATGTTGGTGAAGATGAATTGGACACGGGCAATGAATATGTTGATACAGTGAAATCAATTGCTTCAAAACATGATGATGAAACCGTGATGTTTTGTGCTAAAATTGAAGCCGAAATAGCTGAATTGGATGCCGAAGAGAAGGAAATGTTCCTCGAAGAACTTGGTTTGCAAAGTGCGGGGCTCGATCGATTGATTAATTCAGCATATAAAGAACTTGGCTTAATTACTTATTTCACTGTTGGACCTAAAGAAGCCCGGGCGTGGACCATCAAAAAAGGTACGAAAGCTCCACAGGCTGCCGGAGTAATTCATACTGATTTTGAAAAAGGATTTATCCGTGCCGAAACTATTGCTTACGACGATTACGAAGAACTTAAATCAGAGAAGGCAGCAAAAGAAGCCGGAAAAATGAGGCAGGAAGGTAAAGAGTATGTTGTTAGTGATGGAGATGTAATGTTATTTAGATTTAATGTTTAAATCGTACGCATCCTTTATTTTCTAACGAATTTACTAAAACAGATGAAAAACCTGATACTCATATTCATTGCGTTCTTTATGCTGAGTTGTGATACAACAGAAGATAATTTCACAATTACAGATTTAGGAAAAGTTTTTGTCTCAAGTGATAACCGGGAGAGAATAACCGTTTTCGATTTCTCAGATCTGCAGAATATCACATCTGTAGAATTTGTAACTACAACTGACAGTGCAGCAGGATTATATTACGACGCAGGCAGAGATGTAATTTACGAAGCCGATAAAGAGAATAATCGTATTAATGCTTATGATCAGTTATCACGAAATGAAGCGGGTTCTGCCATACTTCCGGATGCTATCGGGACCTCGGATTTTACCAATCCCAGAGGTATGTCTTCAGAAGGGAATATTGCTATTGTATCTCAGTACGCTACGGACGAAAATAATCAACAGAATGCGCTGGTAGTTTATGATGTCGCTCCAAATTCAATAACGCTAAGGAAATCTCATCTTTTGGATTTTCCGGTTTGGGATATACAGTTGGTCGGAAATACATTATATGCAATTCAGGATCAATCTGATTCTTTAGCTGTTTTTAATTCAATTCTGGAAAGAGATAACGGGAATATTTCACCGGACTTTAAAATCAGTATTGACGGGACTTCTAATCTGAAAGGATTGTTTTATGATTTGGAATCCGATTTGATGTTAATCACAGATGCTGGAAATAATAATGATGCATCAGAAGATGGAGCTATTCACATTATCGAAGATTTCAGCTTTAAATTATCAGATGCTTTGCAGGAGTCAGATCAAACAATTTCAGCTACCGAGCAACTCATCATTGAAGGAAGCAACACAAACTTAACCCATCCAGTTGATGTTATTCTCCGAAGGGAAGGAAACTTAATTATAGTTGCAGACAGAAATTTAAATGGTGGCAGTATTTTGGTATTTGACTATCCTGTTCAAACAGATAATTCAAATACTTTTGATGTAGTAGCAACGGAAAGTAAGCTGTATAACAGTATTACGGGATTTTATATAAATCAATAAAAGAAATAAATATCTTTGGTTTAGATCCAAAGAACGCTGGTTTTCGTAACAGAATTAAACCGGGTAACAAAAAATGACAAGTATGAAATATTTAAAATTAACATCGCTAATAATATTAACTACTTCGCTTTTATTTATCTCATGTGGAGATGATAATAACGGAGGTGGAGAAACCACAACATTTGGAAATGTATTTGTTTCCAGTAACACGACACCCACTATCGGTATTTTTGATTTTTCAGGTTCGTCCGTAACCAATGTGCAATTTGGGTTAAGTTCTACCGACTCTGACGGAATTGCATATAGTTCTGTATCAGATGAGCTTTATGTTGCATCAAGAACAAATAACAGAGTTGAAGTGTATTCGGGACTAAAAGAGACGGAAGAAAGTGCAAATTTAAATTTGTCATATTTCAGTTCATCTGATTTTGCAAACGCAAGAAAGTTAGCTGTTTCAGGTGATAAAATAGTTATCTCTCAGGATGCATCTGATGCTAATAATCAGCAAAATGCATATTTCGTTTATCAGGTAACCAACAATAATGCTACTCTCATCAATACCTATCAGGCGGATATTAATTTGTGGGATATTCAGTTTGCAGGAAATACTTTTTATGCCATTGAGGACAACTCCGATACACTGGCTGTATACAACAATTTTTTAAGCAATTCAGATGCTTTGGTGTCTCCTGATATCAAAGTACAGGTTGAGGATATTGTGAGAACTCATGCACTGTTTTATGATGCGGCTACTAATATTATGTTTTTAAGTGATATTGGTGCTGCAACAAGTGACAGCGATGGTGCTATTCATATTATTACAGATTTCAGTACTAAACTTGCAGCTGCAGGTGATGGTGGTTCTATTTCTTCTTCAGATCAAATTGTAATTGAAGGAAGTAATACTGAATTAGGAAATCCCGTAGGCTTAGCTTACGATTCTGAAAATCAGAAGATTTATGTGGCAGAGAGAGCAAATGGTGGAGGAAAACTGTTGGAATTTGACATGCCTTCTGCCAATGGAAACCCAAGTCCTGCAAATTCTCTGAATTTTGCCGGAGCAGCTGCTGTACATATGTCGGAGTAAAAGTTCTGACTTGAGATTCTAAATCAAGGGACTTGAGAAATCAGGTCCCTTTTTTTGTGCTTTAGAAAAAGGATGATAGCTGAATCTTAAATGCATATTCTTTCAGATCAAAATTCGCTTGTTCTGAAAATGAAGCTTTTAGAAGCAGGTTAGGAGAGAGCTTATATCCGAAAACCCCGGTTAATCTTGATACGTCTTCATCCCACTCAAACGTATTGCCATTCTCATGTTCTCCATCCAGAAAGGTTAAATGTTCAGCGCGAAAAGCCAGAAAGCTCCCCGTTAATGAAGGAGGTTCGTATTTGATATCAATATTTCCTGAGATATTACTTAGTGAGTAATCGCAGAGTTCACCTCCACAACTTTGATCAAACTGATTGGAAACGAAACCGGTTGTACTCCAATTTGAATAGATTACCTCCCCAACAATTTCAAAGTAGGTAAAGGCTAATTTGGAATCTGCACCTAATAAAAGCTGATAATATTTTTGTAGAGATTCATTTACTCTAACCGAGTTATTTATAGGAGCTCCCTGCATAAAATTCCCAAAACTAAGCGAAAATCCCTGTTCCCAATAAATTGACGGGCGATAAAATAGTCTTGAAGTCAGAGCAACATTAGGTAAAGAAGAACGATCTCGTATAGTCATCGGAGTTCCATTGGTTAAAGCTGCATCCAGAATTAGTTTATTTGGAGTGATTTCCCAAGTAGTTCCAATTCCTGTTACATAACCTGCAAAATAGATAGTTGGCAATCCCACATCACCTTCTTCATATTCTTCATTAGTGTTGTTTCCGGCTTCAGGCCAATATCCACGAATATCTGATATGTTTGTAAAGTAAGAGTAGGCGAGAGGCAATAAAGTGAAATTACGATCAGTGGAAAGTTGCCGCTTCGCATAAAATCCGAATGGAGAAACAAATCTTCCTGCTTTTATTATGTAGGATTCATCAGGATTATCCCAAGTAATACTCGCAAGCGAAATACGAGGTTTATTTAACTTTCCACTTCCCCAGGTATCTAACTGTACTCGGCTTTCAAAAAAGAAATTATCGCTGATAGGAGCGAATACAAAGGTGTTGAGTTGAGTAACGGCTAAATTTGCATCTCGGAACGCTCTTGGAATTCCATTTTTTATAAAGCGGGAATCTTCACCACCCCCTGAGAGTTCTAAATCTACAGATCCATTTAACTGAATCTGAGAAAAACCATATTCAGATATTACGAGGAATGAGCAGATTAATACTATCCAGAATTTCATTTTAAACTAATTTTAATTTCCCTGTGAAAGTTCAGTAAATATAGCAGAATTAATGGCAGGATTTCTCCCTATTGCTGCTTTCAGAAATACAAAATGTGAAACTTCTATCGGCAGAATACTTCCCACGGTTTCACGGGCAATAGGAGATTGTAAATCTCTGACAGAACTTGTGAAGTAAAAATTAGCTGCTTCCATTTCTAATGTCATAGCTAACAATATGGCTTCTTCCTGATCAGATACATTATTAATTCGTTGATCTGCTGCAAAATCATCCACGTTAATAGTCGAGGCTTCTCCTTCTACCAATAAATTATTAAATAGAGCGAGGTGTGCTCCGTGGTGGTCGCGATAGGATATTGCTGCATCAAGTATATCCTGATTGGTAATTAATCCACTTTCTGCTGCTGCGGTATACGTTCTTATAGCTATAGCTTCTCTTTCGGCTGCTTGTGTCAAAATTAAATTATCACCTGTTAAATCTGTTCCTTCACCAGAATCAACGGTTCCACCGGTACTACATCCTGAAAAAGCAGCATAACTTCCAATTCCGATTAGTGGGACTGTTTTGAGGAATTTTTTTCTATCCATGATGTCCTTTCTATGTGTTCAAATCTCTCTATAGTAAATAAAATAATTAAAGCATCGCTTTACTATTAATAGAATTAACCAATCTACATTAGTAAACCTAAAAGTTTAGAAAAAAGCAGATATGGTAGTCCGGAAAGTATAAAGCGAAGTATCATAAGGTGTTTGCTCACTGAATGATACTTTAGCTTCTACATTTCTGGCGAGCTTATAACCTAAAGCTACCGTTAATCGAGTTACATCTTTATCCCAGTCCCCGTTAGTATAAGTAACATTGTTTGCTTCACCGGATTCGATAAAATTCAAATAATCGAATCTAACAGCCATATAACTACCAGTAAGGGCAGGGGGTTCAAATTTTATATCCAGATTTGTTCCAAGGGTTGAAAAATTTTCTTCTACAAAATTATTGGTATTGCCAACGGTCTGAAAACGTCCGTTACTGAATATGGGTACAAACCAATTTGAATAAACAGCTTCTGCTATTACTTCCCAAAATCCAAGGGCGTATTTAACATCTGTTGCTATGATAGTTTGTCGGTATTTTTCCAGAGGATTGAATGGTCTGAAAGATTGATTTACCGTGCTTCGTTGCATAAAACTTCCGTAAGAGCCTGTAAATCCAAATTGCCACTTAATGTCTGGATTCACTGTCCAGCGACCAATAACAGCAGCATTTGCTAAATTGGTGTAGTTGTCATCGGATGTAGGTGCAGCAGATGTTACTCCTAACTGTAACCGGGATATATTTTCGATCATGCTCCAATCAAACAGTACACCCGTAGCATATCCGCCAAAGTAAATGGTAGTTGTTCCAACATCAGATGAAGTGTAAGAGCCTCCAATACCTGCTGATGGCCAAAACCCGCGCTGATCAGAAATATTCACGAAATAAGAATAAGAAAGAGGTAAATCATGAAATGTACGGTCCAAAAGAATGCTTCTATCTGAATAGAAACCAACAGGACTCACAAAACGTCCGGCTTTTATTAAATAATCTCGACTATCATCTGACCAGGTTATATTAGCTAAAGTGAAATAGGGATTTTTTAGTTCTCCGGTTCCCCAAATATCAGTCTGGAGTCTTGCTTCAAAAAACCAATGTTCATTAATGGGAGCAAAAAGAAACAGGTTAGCTTGCGGAATATGAAAGTGCAGATATCTGTAGTTTCTTTCAATTCCGTTGTTTACAAAGCTTGAGTTTTCTCCACCTACTCTTAATCCCACATCGATTGAACCGTTGAATTCAATTTGAGCAGATGTAGTTTTGGGAGTAAATAGAATTAGTAAAAACGAACAACATATGACGGAAACAAATTTGTTAGTCATAATTCAATTTTAGAACATCTATTTTTTTTGAAAATCCTTTGAGTGTTAGTTCACCAATATTTTCAAAGGAATAGGAGGAACTCAAATTCTGGCTATCAACTATATTCCTGGATAAAAGTATTTGTCCGTTTTTGGCTTCTGAACAAAGGCGGGCACAAAGGTTTACTTCACTACCAATAACAGTGTAATCCATTCGTTCGCGGGCTCCCATATTTCCAAGTATTACTTTTCCAAAGTTTAGTCCGATCCCGATTCCATCGAAAAATTCACTCAGTTTCTTATCAGAATTAAAGTCTTTTTGAATTTTAATAGATGCATTTATGGCAGATTCAAGAGCTCCTTCTCCGGCAAATAGAGCAATCAGGGAATCACCGACATATTTATCAATCGAGCCTTTGTTGGCTAACACAGCATCCGCCTGCTTGCTTAAGGTGCTATTGAGATTTTCAAGGAATAACTCAGGGGTTGAAGATTCAATTTTTGAAGTGGAACCTCGAATATCAGTAAATAGAATAGCTAATTCCTGATAAGAAGCGTTTTCATCCAAGTCCACTTTTTGATTGTCCTGAATCATTTTTAAGGTATGATCGCCCACATATTTGGTAAGTGCAAAGCGTTCTCTCAATCCCTGAATCATTTCATTAAACGTCCGGGTTAGTATGCCTACTTCGTCATTTGTTTTGGGTTCAACACTTACATCAAGATCGCCTTCTCTTACTTTTAACATCGCTTTAGTAAGACGCTGTATTGGGCCGGAAAAAGCTCCGGCTATTATGAATGCGATGGGTACTATTATTAGAAAAGAAGAGCCTGCAATTAGTAAAATATTCTCCTGTATTGTATTCAATATTTCGAACTGAACTGCAACCGGAACAAAAGCTAAATAGTAGGCTCGTTCGTCATTTCCAAGAGGGCTTATGAAAGCAAGCACTTCCTTATCTGCGATTGCTGTGCGAAATGGAGTACTGATTTCAAGATTATTAATAAGTGAGTCGATCAATACTTCGCGACTGGAAACGAATTCAGAATAAATGCTCATTTCCCGCTCAAC
Organism: Balneola sp.; assembly: GCA_965267565.1. Taxonomy (GTDB): domain Bacteria; phylum Bacteroidota; class Rhodothermia; order Balneolales; family Balneolaceae; genus Balneola. Next base: position 264,063 of record OZ254085.1, on the reverse strand, counting down.
AGAAGAATAAGCAATAGGCTCTTCTTCAAGGAACATAATTACATCAAGAGGGGTATTTTGTTTTAATGAGATTGCTTCTGTATCCTGAAACCGAGATCCCAGAGTGGTTGTTCCTACAATAATATTATTGATATAAATAGGAATGGTTACAATCTGATATAGTTCTCCATTAACAGCCCAAAGCCTTGGCCATTTTATGTTAACAGGAGGTTCTACTCCGCTTAAAGCTTCCTGAACGGTGGAACGAAATGAGAGATCATCGCCGGTTCTTTCCTGTTCATTTAGCCATGCTAAAACTTCTCCGTCTGAATCCGTAACCACAAAAAGATCCGTTTTAATGAACAGCGCAAAATCTTCCAGTGCAAAATTAACGGTTGCAGGATCCTGAGTTTCAACATTGGCTTTGAACGTGGAATTTTCACTTACCAAATAAGCAGATTCCACCAAACGGTCGTATCTCAAATTTTGCTGTTGTTGAAAAAAGCCCTGAAGCTGACTGAAATCAAGCACTATGTCTTCATTCAGAGTTTTTGAAAAAGTGTTATTTACAGCCGTTAGTACGGCAACCAAAACAATTAAAGTAAGGCCTATAAGTAATATGATTAATTTTGTACTGATACGAAGAGACAATTTAGCTGGATAGGTTAAAGTTTTTTTGTTTGTTCACCCCATTTTCTATTACTATCTCTTCAGAAATGATTTCGAATTCAGGGTTAAAAATTCTGAGTTCATATCTGCCTTCGGGTAAACCGGATAAATTATAGTTTCCGTCTTCATTAAGTCTTGTAAAGTAGGGAGTATCTAAACTAAGTATAGTTGCATTCATTTGAGCGTGAACATCACAAAACAAACTAATTGGACCAACTCCTGTTACTTTCCACTTAGGAGCCTCAATTTCTTTTGAATAAACATCTCCTGTAGGACGTCGACCAATGTTAAATTTTGAGCCTGGGGTTAAACTAAATACATTGTGAAAAAAGGGGTCATCATTGATGAATTGTACAACAGTTCCGACAGTCACAGGAGTAACATTAGGAATAAAAGTGGCATTTTCTTGTCCTATTTGAACAGTTTCTCCACTAATATCGTCTGGTAAATCATAAGAAATTGGATGTGCACTTATGATAGTTCTTTCATAGGAAGAAGTACCGTTTTCTTTGGTAGAATTTGCAGAGGAAGAACTGCCACGATTTCTGTAACTGGAACCTCTGAATCTTCTTCCGGTTTTTCTTTTTACGGGAATGACAATGTTGCCTGAAACAGATCCTTCAATATTATCTGAATAAGAAATATTAAAATCCGGGGAGTCAAAATCAGAGTTGTCAACTTCGGTAAATCCTGTAGAAAGAAACAGGAGCCCCGAAATAAAAAGAAAAAATTTTATCATGTTTTTTAGCCTTATATACGTAGATTCTTTTACGATGGATTGGATGAATATAGTAAAAGAAGAAGTATTAGCCTAAGAATCAGCTAAGGCGATTTCCACTGTATCTTCAGGAACTGAAAAAGGATCTACCGTGTCATAAACTACCCACGCATCCCTGAACAGCCTTTTAACAAGCTTGGAAAAATTAAACGCTCGTTCTCTGTCATGAAAATCGCCAACGTGAACTCTGTAGTAAGGTGTTTTAAAGAAAGTATAAGTCTCCGCCTGATAACCGGTAATGGTTGTATCTGACCATGCCCTGAAAGTGGAAGCTACTGTATCCGCATCAAGAACATTTTGTCCGGAATAGATTTGAATTCTGTATCCCTTGGTTAAATCTCTTTCTACTTCCTTTTGTTGTTTTATTTGGCTGTATTCATCAGGAATTCTGTTTTCGAAGGATGAATAACTGTCTGAAAGATTAGAAATCATCAATCGGGAAACATCTTCTTGATTATTTTCCTGCTCATTTTGTTGTTCTGATACTGAGCTGTCCTCTTCTGTTTCTGATGTGCTGGTCTGTTCTGTTGAAGAACAGCCGATATAAATCAGTGAAAGAAACAAAAACAAAAAGAGACGGAGAACATTATTCATACTAATATCCGACCGGATGCCAGGTCGTCTTTGTCTCCTGGAAGTCAAGGATGAAGTATGGGTTTTCAGTTGATGACTCATACCAATCATTTATTTCTTTTTTCACTACTCTTTTAAGATTGTTTGATGCTAACTCATCAATCAGGGTTTTTGTTTCCTTATCTAAAGAATCAGTGTAAAAAATACTGTTGACGTCCATGTGAGAGCTGAAATGTTCGGTAAGTTCAGATCTAATCCCAGTCAAAATATTAACAACTCCGCCGGGCACATCCGAAGAATTCAGCACTTCAGCAAAACTCATAGCGGGCAAAGGGTATTGCTCGGATGCATGAACAATACAAGTATTACCACCGGCAATAATAGGAGCTATAACTGAAATAAGCCCAAGAAGTGGACTATTTTCAGGGGCAAGCACCGATACTACTCCTGTAGGCTCTAACAAGCTGAAGTTGAAGTGAGAACTTGCTACAGGATTTACAGAACCAAATACTTGTTGATACTTGTCTGTCCATCCTGCGTAATAAACAAGTCGGTCGATGGATGCATTGATATCTGATTCGGCTTCTTCTTTTGTGAATCCGATTGAGGCTAATTCTTTAACGAATTGGTCACGGCGATCTTCCATCATTTCTCCAATTCTGTATAAGATCTGTCCTCTGTTGTATGAATTTCTGGAACTCCAGCCACTAAACGCAGAACGTGCTGCTAATACTGCATCCCTGAAATCTTTTCTTGTACACCGGCAGGCATTGGCCAGAAAATCACCTTCGCTGTCAAATACTTTATAAGTGTGGCCGGATTCACTTCTTGGAAATTTTCCGCCTACATACGTTTTGTATGTTTTTTTAATATCTATTCTATCACTCATTTCAAATCCTTATTTCAAATTCAGGTATGCAGATAAACCGTGAAGTCCTCCTTCACGACCAACTCCACTTTCTTTATAACCTCCGAATGGAGATGTCGGATCGAATTTGTTGTAGGTATTTGCCCAAACAACTCCTGATCTCAATTCTTTACCCACTTTAAAAATTTTAGAGCCTTTATCTGTCCAGACTCCTCCGGCTAATCCGTAAGGAGTGTTGTTAGCTCGTTCAATTGCTTCATCAGCCGTTCTGAATGTTTGTACAGTGAGCACAGGCCCGAAAATTTCTTCCTGAACCACACGGTTTGATTGTGAAACATTAGTAAACAGGGTAGGGCGGATAAAATATCCGCTTTCAGGAACAGCGCATTTACTTTGATAAACATCCGCGCCTTCATCAACGCCCAATTCCAGATAGCTGTTAACTCTTTCAAATTGTTCTTTGGAATTGATGGCTCCTATGTCGGTATTTTTATCCAGCGGATCACCGACAATTAAGGTTTCTAACCGATCTTTCAACTTTTGGATCACTTTATCGGCAATACTTTCCTGTACCAATAATCGTGAGCCGGCACAACAAACGTGTCCCTGATTGAAATAGATTGCATTGATGATTCCTTCAACAGCCTGATCGATGGCGGCATCTTCAAAAAGGATTAGGGCTCCTTTGCCACCCAATTCAAGCGTATACTTTTTATCAGTTCCGGCAAGTGCTTTTTGAATAATTTTACCAACCCCTGTAGAACCGGTGAATGCAATTTTGTCGATGTCTTTATGATTAACAATTTCTGAACCGGTTTGTCCTGCTCCGGTAACAATATTGACAACACCATTTGGTAAGCCTGCATCTTTTACCAATTCTGCAAACAACATTGCAGTAAGAGAAGTGGTTTCGGCAGGCTTTAAAACTACTGTATTTCCGCATGCGAGAGCTGGAGCTATTTTCCAGGCCAACATCAACAGAGGAAAATTCCAGGGGATAATCTGTCCGCAAACGCCAACAGGCTCAGGTTTTTTACCGGGAAACGCATATTCCAGTTTATCTGCCCATCCTGCATAATAGAAAAAGTGAGCCGCAACCAAAGGAATATCCACATCCCGGGATTCACGAATAGGTTTACCTCCGTCAATGGATTCTGCAATAGCTAACTCCCGTGATCTTTCCTGAATTAAACGGGCAATTCGGTAAATGTATTTCGAACGTGACTTAGCAGAAAGATCAGACCATTCTCCTTTAAAAGCTTTACGAGCTGCTTTTACGGCTTTATCTACATCTTTTTGAGTAGCTTCTGCAAATTCAGTAACCTCATCTTCCGATGCCGGATTAATACTCTTGAAATATCTTCCTTTAGATGGTTTTTGGAATTTACCATCAATAAAGAGTTCGTATTTATCTTTGATTTCCAGCTTATCAGAATTTTCAGGTGCGGGAGCATATTCCCAAAGTGATTGAAAATCCAACTTGGAATTTGGAGATGTAGGTTTATACTTGGTTTCTTTGGTAGTTGTTTGTGACATAATCTTCCTTTAACTCACAGAAAAATAATCCGGTCCCTGATAGATCCCGGTTTGTTGTTTTACAATTTGCATAAGCAAATCATTAGCTAATGAACTGGCTCCAAAACGGAAAAGATCTTTATTCAACCAATCAGCTCCCAGTGTTTCCTTAACCAAAACAAGATATTGTATGGCTTGCTTAGCTGTTCGGATTCCACCTGCAGGTTTCATCCCGATCTTTTTGTCTGTTTTGTAATAAAAATCTCTGATTGCTTCCAGCATAACCAAGGTAACGGGTTGAGTTGCAGCAGGAGATATTTTACCTGTCGAAGTTTTTATAAAATCAGCACCTGCTTCCATAGCAATATCACTTGCTAATCTTACATTTTCATAAGTATGAAGTTCCCCGGTTTCGAGAATAACTTTCAGGTGAGCTTCTCCACATGCTTCTTTAATTGCAGCAACTTCATCAAAAATGAGATTATACTCGCCTTCAAGAAAAGCTCCTCTGGAAATTACCATGTCCACCTCGTCGGCACCTTCTGATACCGCAAATTTGGTATCCTCAATACGAAGTGGGAGGGGAGCCAGACCGCTTGGAAAAGCTGTGGCAACACTCGCTACATTAATATTAGTACCTTTAAGGGCGTTTTTGGCCACTTTTACCATGCTTGGATATACACAAACAGCTGCAACCTGAGGTATATCTTCTACAGAAGGATGGGGAGTTCGTGCTTTTTGACATAGCTGGATTACTTTGCCTTCCGAATCTTTCCCTTCCAAAGTTGTTAAATCAACCATTGAGAGAGCAAGTTTTAAGGCCTGTACCTTAGACTCTTTTTTAATACTCCTTTTATTGAGCCGGGCTACTTTTTCCTCAACGCCAACCCGATCAATCGGAGTAACTTCAAATGTATTATTGTGTATCATAAACTGTTTTCTTATCAGACCAATAAGTTAATGAAGATTTCACAAAAATGATTCTACGATCATAAATTACTGTGAGATCCTACCAGAGAGGGAGGGAATGAAAAATTCAGTGAAAACTTATTATTAGTATCCATTTCAGTTTCAGCATCTAATTGTTTTAAAAGAGTGCTGATTAAAACAAAACCCAACGATTTACTGTTTTCTAAGTCCGAGCTATCAAAACCATTTCCGGAGTCAGAATATTTAGCTTTGTAATTGCCTTCCTCAAAACAAAAGTGAAAGGAAATACTATTATTCTGTGAATTTTTATTAAATCCGTACTTGAAAGAATTTGTTATGAGTTCATTTAATATTAGCCCTAATGGAATAGCCTGATTAATATTAATTTCTAAATTCTTTTCAATATCCAGATTAATCTCTCCTTTAATATATGCCATAGATTCTTGTATAGAATCAGTCAGGCTAACGAGATATTCTTTAAAGGAGATATCAGTGAAACTATCCGTATTGTACAGCATTTCATGTACATTGGCTATGGATTTGATTCGCCGTGCTGTTTGACTTAATAAACCTTTTGTGTGTTCGTCACTCAATGATTGCGATTGTAAATCTATCAAACCTGTAACAATAGCAAGATTATTTTTTACACGATGATGGATTTCACTTAACAACACTGTTTTATCGTGTAAAGATTGCTCTAAGGAAGCTCTTAACTTACGTTGTTCTGTGATGTCCATAAATGTTCCGAAAAGACGCACACACTCTCCGTTTACATGCTCAGCTTGCCCTTTTGTTTTAACCCATTTTATTTCACCATCTGGAGTTACAATTCGCAGTTCTTCATCGTAAGGAATTCCTTGTTCGATAGCCCGGTCAATAACGAATTTTTTTCTGTCTCTGTCCTGACCTTCCTTAAATAATGAAAGACCCGTTGACATGTCAAAGTCTACCGAGGGATCAAGCCCATGAATTTTCTTTATCATAGGGGAGACTTCAGTTTCTCCTGTTGTTAAATCAATAGACCAATCACCGATATTTGCAACTTCCTGCGCTCTCAATAACCGTTTATTAGTATCCTGAACTTCTTTCTTGAATAGAATTTCATCAGTTTTATCCAAAACAACCGTATCCCAGGTTATAACATCACTATCCTTATTTTTTTTAGGGGTACCGATTCCATGAAGATATTTAATCTTGCCACTTTTGGTTTTAATACGGTAAATAAAATCCCACAAAGTTAAATTTTCAGCTGACTCTTCAATTGTAGGCAGCATAGCATCTACATCTTCAGGAAAAATTATATCCCAAAGCTTTCTATTGTCAGTTAAAATCTGCTTTTGAGAAATCTCAAAAATATCTTCACAGCCTTCACTGATATAATCGATAACGCCATAGGCATCATCAGAAGTAGAATATCTTATAATAACACCGGGAATATTATTAGTTAGCGATCGCAGTAACTCTTCGTTCGCTTTTATTCTCTTTTCGGTCTCAACTCTATGGGTGATATCCTTATTTATGGTATCTGTGATGAAACTTCCATCTTCTTGCTTAATCGAGTTTCCTGTAGCCTCAATCCATTTAATTTTTCCGGAAGGAGTTTTTATTCTGAAATCGATGTAGAAATCTGACTCATTGAGTACCGAGTCATAAAAGCTTTTTTCTACAGCAGGTTTATCTTCTTTAAGAATCTGATCCCATATAAGAGTATCATCTTTCAGTGCTTGATCTGCTGGTATTTCGAAAACATCATATACTTTAGAGCTGACATATTTAATTTCAGCTTTTCCATCTTTAGTAATTCTATACCTGAAAACAACGGCTTCTATATTGTCAGTAATTTGAACTAATTGATCTTTTGTTTTTTTAGATCGTTTATTGTCCTGGGCAGCTTTAAATTTTGTTGCAATTACCCCTGCAACTGTTTGCAGGTTTTGAAGGTGTAAGTTGGTATAAAAATTTTCTTCTTTATGCTCTGAGTCTATAATCCCAATCAATTTTCCATCCAGCAGAATCGGAACAGCGATTTCAGATCTGTTTTTTACAAGATCAACAACATATCTGTCATCAAGAAGAGTATCAGGAATAATTTCAGGTTTCTTGGATTTAGCTACGCTTCCCACGATGCCTTCGCCAAGCTTTAAAGAAAGAGCATTATGATCGTCTCCTTCAATTATCTCTTTTACACCTGAAGCCGCTATTTGATGGAGCATATTCAATTCATCATTAAATTCGTAGATCACACAATCTTCAAATTCAAAGTGAACGATCAAATTTCTTGTAATTATTTTGGCAATATCAGCAAGAGAATGTGCATCTAATAGCGACGTGGTAATGTCATTAATCGCTTTTAAAAGCTTAAGAGATCTTTCTTGTTCTTCCTTTTTAACTTCGAGTTGCCGTCTGATTTTGAGATTTTTCATTTCTCTGAAAACAGAGTGAACCAGCAGTTGTAGATTATCTTTGGAAATGCAATCAGTAACTCCGAAATCTTTAAATAGCTTATTTTTTTCTTGTTCATTGAAAGAATCTGAAATTGCAATTAATGGCAGATCATCAAACAATGCTTGTACAATTTGAAGCACATTTTTACTTGATGGTGCGGGGAAGTCACAATTACAAATAATCAGATCAATCTGATTGTTTTCATTCAAATCAACAAGAGCAGATAGGTCGTAGCAATGAGTGTATGACCACTTAAAAGAAGCCTTTTTCAGATGATTTAGTATCAATTCCAGGTCGTCATTATTTTTTTCAATAATGAGAATTTTCAATCCTTGGCCCTTTTTTTTAGTACCCATAACTATTGTCACATGAATTATGAAGCAAGGTTCAATGTAATCAAATATCTCTAATAAACTTCTCTAAAAAATTTTTGAAGCACAGAATTTAATTTCGTTAATTCTTTGCGGCACAATGCTGTAAACTAACATAATATTTAAGGAGTACGATTATGGAAGACATTATGATTAACTGGTTAGCTGTAGGTGCAGCTTCATTAGTAGGGTTTGTAATAGGATTTGTATGGTATGGACCACTCTTTGGAAAAGCCTGGATGCAAGAAGCAGGTTTAACCGAGGAAGATGTGGAAAACGGAAATATGGCTAAAATTTTTGGTATCACTTTTGTTCTTCAGGTAATAATGACGTTCTGCCTTGCGATGTTCTTAGCAGATGATTCAATCGGTATTAGTGAAGGAACATTTTATGGGTTTTTAACCGGAGCCGGGTGGATTTTGCCAACTATGATTATCAACAATTTGTATGAGCAGAGATCCTTTAAACTATCTTTTATTCAGGGTGGATATTGGGTAGTAGTTTTCACACTGATGGGGTTAATTTTAGGAGCCTGGAGGTAAAAGATTATCTCCTTCAAAAATTTATTACTCTTAATTTCAGGAGCAAGTCTTTTGGCTTGCTTTTCCTGTGTCAAGAAAACATCATCGAAGGGTAATGCTTCTGAATACAAGATTGCATATAACGTTCTGGCTGATGCTGAACAAGATAATTATGAAATATATGTAATGAATTCAGATGGTACAGAGCAGAAAAACCTGAGTCAAAGGCCGGGCGTTGATTGGGTGTACTATGCATATGAAGATCGTTTGTATTTTATATCAGATCGGGATTCCACTTCAAGAAATTATTTTTTGTATGAAATGAAGTGGGATGGCACAGAAGTACGAAAAATCACAAATTTTTTAGTTCATGATTCATGGATGGACTCAAGGTCAGGTGGTACAGAGTTTATAATATCAAGAAACTTGGATAACGATTATGATACTCGAGATTTGTTTATTATTGATAAATCAGGGGAAGTAATAAGTCAGATTACAGATGATGATTTTTTAAATACAGACGCTCAGTTTTCTCCTGATGGTGATCAAATTGTTTTCAGGTCTAACCGAAATGGTAAAGGCTATTCTGAGCTTTTTACTATGAAAACAGACGGAACTGATTTAAGGCAGCTTACTTTTTACCCTGATGATGATAATTCTGCAATGGATTGGGAATATCATGCGGGACCACCTCAGTGGGTAAGTGATACCACTATTTCTTACATATCTAAACAGGGTGGTAATTATAGCATTTTCAAAATCAATCCCGAAAGTGGGTTAACATATCAAATTACTCCGGATACCACTTCAGAAGGATTTCCGGCGAACGAAGGATGGCACTCGTGGTCATCTGATGGCAACAAAATTGTTTATAATGCTACCAATTGGAAAGGTAATTACGACATTTATATAATGAACAGCGATGGTACCGATCCAAGAAGGCTTACGGAGAATCCATTCTATGAACAAGCTCCGGTTTTCGTATATCCCGAATATTAAATTTTCAGATCTAAGCTTACATATTCAGATTTTCTTGAATGCAATAGAGGAAGCAGTAAGGTTGCTATTAAAACCAGTACTCCAATCGAGAACATAATCCATGCTACAGTTTTGTAGTGATTAAGAATATTCAAATCTGAGAGTAAATTCAGATAATCGTGCGCCGACTTGGGTAGATTTCCAATTAACGGCAGCTTTTGTTCGTAAGCATCTGCAGCGTAACCTGAGGCAGACAACCAGCCAAAACCAGTGATGTAAAGCATGAATTGAGCGCCATAAAGACTTCCGGCTCTCCAGCAGGCTGCAAAAATGATAAAGGGAAGGAGAATTTGAAGCAAAGTGCCGCCCAAAACAGTTAAAAATCTCCATCCGAAAATCCCAAAAATAGAATGGCCGGCTTCGTGTACAATCAATAGAAAATTATCGATCAGGAAATAAATCCAGGAGAACCAACCTACATGCTTATAATCCACAGCTAAAAAAATATTGTATTCAATAGCCATGTAGTGCTGCTTAATTATGAACCACGAACAAAATAATAAGATAAAAGAGAGCCAGTATAATCTCAGAAGGGGAAGGGCTTTATCTTTGATGTCGGAAAGATTCATTATCCCAAAGATTTAAATCGCTTTTTCCCTTTAAAGAAGTATTGCCAGATAATTGAAATGCGCTTTTTTCCGGAAATTTGTTTTGGTTTAGGGAGATCTATCGCTCTACGTTTTTTCTGAACTTTTATAATCCCCGTTATGAAATGAAGATGAGCTTTGGCAACAGCTCCAAATTCTGAAGGCTTTCCACTTAATAACGATTTCCACGCAGCCACAACATCCAGTATAAACCGCATCGGAAACTTAATGATCAACTCCGAAGCGCTGTAATTTTTCCAAAGCATGAACAAATTATTTCTGAAATTGTAATACACTTTACGGGGAGATCCTATAGCCAAAGAACCACCGCCTAAATGGTAAACCGTGCTTTCCGGGGTATACACTATGCGCAATCCTTTGCGATGAACTCTCCAGCAAAGATCAATTTCTTCCATGTGAAATTCGAAGTCTTCATCGAAACCGCCCAATTCTGTAAATACTTCCTTTTTAATGGCTAAAGCAGCTCCGCTTGCCCAGAAAATGTCGGAGATTTCATTATACTGACCTTCGTCTTTCTCAACGGTATCGAAAATTCGTCCCCGACAAAAAGGATACCCAAATTTATCAATAAACCCACCGGCGGCTCCGGCATATTCAAACTCGTTTTTATTGGTATAAGAAAGCATTTTGGGCTGAACAGCGGCTATCTTTTCATCAGTTTGAAACGCCGCATTTATTCCGTGCAGCCAATCAGCCGGTACTTCCACATCATTATTCAGGAATAGTAAAATTTCTTTGGTAGCAGTTTCAACGGCACGATTATTTCCTCCACAATACCCGTAATTATCATCAAAAGTGGTAATTTTTACCTCCGGGTAATTTTCATTTACCCATGCGGCTGTTTCATCTTCAGAGGCATTATCAGCAAGAATGATTTCAAAATCAGGATAATCTGTTGCACAAACAGAGGGAAGGAATTTTTTTAGGTGATGAAGTCCGTTCCAGGTTACGATGATAATTGAAAATCCTTTCAAAGAATGATGTATTTATTTTTTCTGTTAGACGATTTTAAGCGTAAAGTTATCAAAACTTGGCTTATTTTGTGCCTTTGTAACTCACTCAGATGATACCAAAAAAGAATGATGAAAATCGGGCTTATTTCGGATACTCATAGCTATCTTGATCCTCAGGTTTTGGACTATTTTCAGGATTGTGATGAAATTTGGCATGCCGGGGATTTTGGCACCCTTGCAATTGCTGACGAGCTAAAAGAAGTAGCTCCTTTAACCGGAGTATATGGCAACATAGACGGACAGGATATCCGAAGTGAATATCCGTTACATCAGCGGTTCAATTGCGAAGGTGTTGATGTATGGATGACGCATATCGGAGGAATTCCCGGACGATATTGTATACCAATCAGAGAAGAGATGGAGAACAATCCTCCTGATCTTTTTATCTGTGGTCACTCACACATTTTGAAGGTAGCCAGGGATCAGGAATTGGATAAAATGTTATATATGAATCCCGGAGCAGCCGGACGACACGGATTTCAGACTGAAAGAACTATAATGAGATTTGAAATCAACTCCGGAAAAATTGCGAATGTTGAAGTGATTAATTTAGGTGGCAGAGGTGAATAACTATCTTAGTTATATAAAATTAAGTTCAGGTTAACCCAGTATATGTTATGCAACCTGCATCTCGGCAGACTTGTTCGTTGACAATTTTCGTAAAAGATGATACGTCATTCCCACGCGAATGCAGGGAATCTGGATTTATAGTGAAGCTGATATTCTTTCTTTAAAGAAAAATAATTCAATAAAATGTTTTAAAAATGAAATCTTCCAGACGGTTAACAATCATTATCCAGGCGAGATTCTTGAAAAATATATATCAGATCAATACAAAATCCGGGTTTTTATAGTGTGTTTCACGCTTCGCATTTGTTCAATCATCTGGTCATCGTATTCCTTATCCACATCAAGAACTACATAACCAATATGTTCATTGGTTTTTAAATACTGACCCAGAATATTGATTTCTGAATCAGAAAGTCTTTGGTTGATTTCCGAAAGAACGCCCGGCTTATTTTCATGAATATGCAAAATTCGATGCGCTTCTTTTTGAACAGGTAAATTCAGAGGAGGTACCGTATGCGAGCCGACCGTAGTTCCGTTATCTATCAGACTGATCATTTTTGAAGAGACATCAATTCCGATATTGTATTGTGCTTCAACTGTTGATCCACCAATATGCGGAGTCAGAATTACATTCGGGAGGTTTTGAAGTTCAGTTTTAAAAGAATCGCCTTTAGATTCGGGCTCAACAGGAAATACATCGACACCCGCACCGGAAAGGTGTCCTGATTCGAGTGCTTCTCTTAATGCCTCAATATCTACAACCGATCCTCTTGAAAGGTTAAGCAATATGCTTCCTTTTTTCATTTGCGAGAAGCGTTCTGCATCCATCAGCTTTTTAGTGCCGGGATTTGCAGGCACATGTAGCGTTACGATATCAGACCTGTTTAAAAGCTCTTCCAAAGAATCAATTTTGGTGGCATTTCCCATAGGAAGTTTGGGCTCAATATCATAGTACAACACATTAAAACCCATATTTTCAGCAAGTACCGAAACCTGAGAGCCGATATGACCATATCCCACAATGCCGATATTCTTTCCGCGAACTTCATAGCTTTCAGTAGCATCTTTTAACCAGGTTCCCTCGTGCGTCTTTTTATCCCGGAGAGGAATTTGCCTCTTGAGCATTATCGATTCAGCGATTACGAGTTCAGCTACGGAACGGGTATTAGAATAAGGGGAGTTAAACACGGTAACTCCGGCCATCATAGCCGCATCTAAATCAACCTGATTGGTTCCTATGCAAAAACATCCGATAGCTTTTAACTTAGAAGCTTTTTCTATGACTTTTTTTGTAATCCGAGTCTTGGAACGTATTCCAATAATCTGGACATCTTCAATTTTATCAAGTAATTCATCTTCGGTAAGAGCAACATCTTGTGTTTCTATATTTGTGAAATGATGCTTTTTTAGATTTTCTACTGCCGATTCATGAATTCCTTCGAGAAGTAATACTTTAATGTTGTCTTTTGGATAGGAAAGTTGATCTCCTGATTGAGCCATAAATTTCTTCGTTTAATGAGTGAGCATGAAGGTAAAAAAGATTTGAAATAGATGAGAGTTTGGATTTCATTTCCAAATAATAAAAGAAAGACTTCCGGATAGAATTAACACAAGATGTCTTTAAGCGAGAGCAGGAAGCAAGTCAGGATTTTCAACAATCAGCTATCAAAAGGGAAATTCAGTTTTAATATTAATCAGGTCGGTAAAATTCATAAAAATTTGAAACTTTATAGCTGATTTTCCCTATCCTTTGCATGAATTTTTTAATCCGGCGTAAATCGCCGGGAAATAATGTATTTGTGATTCGATTTTCTTGCTTGGCGTTAGCGCTTCTTATTTTCTCTGAATTAAATCTGGGTTGTACCGACATTAAATCTGAACCGGAGAAATCCGATGCCCAACCTAAAGAGTGGGTGATGGGAGATTCTTTAGCGGGCTATTTAGATGAATTTGAGAAAGATTTTGAAGTGGGCTTGAAGAGAAACAGAATTCCCGGAGCAGCGGTAACTATTGTCAAAGAAGGGAGAGTTATTCTGCAAAAGGGATTTGGAGTCAGAGAAAACGGTAAAAGTCTTCCTGTAGATGAAAACACAATATTTCGCCTCGGGAGTGTATCCAAAGGTTTTGCTTCTGTTTTAGCCGGAGTGTATGTAGAAAAAGGCGTTATTAAGTGGGATGGAAGTGTTTCGGATTACCTGGAAAGTTTCAAACTGAATGACCCTGAGCAAACGGACAGAGTTCAGATCAAACATTTATTGTCGCACACATCGGGCTTACCACGCCATGCGTACACGAATTTGGTAGAAGACGGACTTTCTCTGGACAGGATAATTCCAAGATTGGAAAATGTACCTTTGATTTCGAAAGAAGGTGAACAATTAGCCTATCAAAATGCGGCTTATTCTGTAATTGAAAAAGTATTGGAAGCAGAAACAGAACATACTTTTAATGAATTACTTCAAAAAGAACTTTTTAATCCGTTAAATATGAATGATGCTTCCGCAAGTTATGACAGTATCCATTCTTCTCAAAACAAAGCATTACCGCATATATATCATTCAAGGCGAAGAGGACGGGTGCCTGTTTCCATCACAAAAAAATACTACAATGCCGTTTCTTCGGGAGGAATAAATGCCTCTGCAGCAGACATGGGGCAATGGCTGTTACTGCTTACCGGAGAATATCCGGAAATTATTTCTGAGGAAACTTTGAATGAGATTTATGAGCCTTTGGCTACGATCAATAACAGACGATTCAGCCGCTACTGGGATGGCGTGAATGAATCGCACTATGCGATGGGATGGAGAGTACTTGATAATAAAGGACAGAAAATTGTTTATCACGGAGGTTACGTCAATGGATATCGCAGTGAAATTGCTTTTTCTCCCGAAGATAAACTTGGTATTTCAGTAATCATCAATGCCGGTTCACGATATCCACTGGAAGTAATTCCTGATTTCTTTTATCACTTCAGGGAAGATTCTACTTCAAATTGATTTTTAGATGGGGATATGGATAAGGTTAATCTAAATTGCACTTCTTATAAATAAAAAAGCTTCTGCTTGTTTCCATGCAGAAGCCTTTAATATGATTAGAAACTATTCTAATTAACTTTTTTCCAGCGTTTTTCAGCAATAATTGATAGTGCTACTGTAAGTGTAGCTACTCCTAAGATCATCCAGGAAAAATTTAACCAAACGAATGCTTCCCGTACATGATCATGTAAATCCCAGCCCATCTTGAAAATCAGAAAAGCGGAAATACACATCCAGACACCAAGACCGAGCAGAGCACCTATACGATACCATGCGAAATTCCATTCCGGTTTCATAAACTCAATGAGAGTAAAAAGGCTTATCACGAAAAATAAAAATACAATTATGCTGTGGCATGTTCCTTCAACACCGGGTCCGGTACCGTGGCCGTAAAAAAGGAGTACACCAATCAGGTTGGCACCTGCAAAAGCAAAATACGTGGCACGTGAAGACAAAATATCTTTACGAGCTAAAAGGTCTACAATACCTGAGAGGGCAAAAGCCATATAAATAGTGATATGGTGCCATCCCATTGCCCAATCCATCAAATACCAGTCATCGCTTGGCATTTCGAGAAACAGTGCAACCGGAAGCAACAAAATTTTAAGGATTGGAAATACGAGGCTACGTTCAATGGAGTCATTTTTACCGTAAGGTCCTTTAAAATACATTTCAGAAACCCACCAAAGACCTATTGCAATTAGTGCCAATCCTGGTATTAAATGACCTATAAAAGTACCCGATGGACCCGCCATCATTTCGTGATGCATAGTATTATTTAATTAAATTTATGTTTTGATGATATTTTCAGAGCCAATAATAAATTATTAGTTAGAAGTAACAAAATTCTTTTAAGTGAATTTTGTAATAAATATTGAATTTAAGTTTGGATACGCATCAGTTTTGAATCTATCAATCAAACTTGCGATATATATTTCACTTTGAATGTTTAAGAACTTTCGAAAAAGGAAATCTAATACCACAAGTTATACATGTCTTCTCGGGAAAGAGTATCTAAGATTTCGTCAAAATAGTTTATATCAGAATAATCTATTTGTACCTGATATTCTTTCAGATTTGAGGTGTCGGGTTTAATAGATATAAATCCTTCCATCTCTGCGAAATATGATTTTTTATGCCTTTCTCTTGAAACATTAAATGTATCTGTTCTGAAATATATTTCTGCAGAATCCATATGATGAATAAAATCTATTACACGGAAATCCTCACTGAATGCAAGTTCACTAAACTTAATGGAATCAAATAACATGCTATCGGGTCTTTCATCAATATAAACGGCCAAATCTGTAAAGTTATCCGGCCAAACAGCAAGTTCTTTTTTATGCATAATAGTTGATTCGCCTAAATAAGCTATTTTTTCTGAATAGGTTAGATAAGGTGAAAGTTGAAACTGAATAAAATGATGTAGTGCATCACCAGATATGCTGCAACCGAACCATAACAAAGAAAGAAGGAGTAGTAGTTTTTTCAATCGGTGTTTGGATTAATTAACGGTTTGCAATACAGGCTAAATATAATGTTCCTGTTTAATTCCACAATGGGAAGCTGGAGCTTCCTATTGGTTTTCCCAAGCAAGAGCTTGGGAAAGAGGTTAAAATTTTGGAAGATCATGAATGAATCTGAAACAATATTTTATTTCAAATTAATTTTTATTCGACTTCTTGTTTTCTGTTTCAGGGAAGAGATACATTTCGAGCAGGATTGATAAATGAACAAAAGCCAGTAGCAGATAATCAATAGCTGTAATATTGGTTAATGAATCCGAAAATAATGCACCAACAAATACGATTAACGTGTAAAGAGCTATTATTCCAACTACGATAGCCCAGACTTTATACCATAATGGTCGACCTTGAATCTTATTTAGCATATTCTGATTAATTATTAAGGTTCATGATTTGAAGCTGGAGCTTCCTTTTGGTTTTCCCAAGCAGGAGCTTGGGAAAGAGGTTAAGCTCAATTTTATCCTTAAAAGGATTCACAAATCCTATTGTACGATCTAACTCACCTACATCACTCCAATGTTGATATGAGAAAGTACCCAGCCGTAGTTTTAAACTTGGACCACCAAAACCAACGTTTTTATAATAGGTTTCCCCACTTCGCAGATATATAATAACAAATGCAATTACAAAAATAACAGAAATTAATATTTTAAGAGTTTTAGATTTCATCTGTGATTGATCAGGCATAACGACCTACGTATAATGTGCGAGTCGAGTTTTAATTATAAAAGTTACGAACACTAAATGAGTCTGCTTTTCCCAAAGACTACCTCGGAGAAATGCTTGTTAGATGGTTAATTTACTCTTTAGTTGTATTGGAAAGACTTTTTATAGTTTGAAATACCATGCCTCGCATCATTGTTTGATTATTTTTTTGTTTCAAAAAATTTTCTAACTCTTTCACAAGATCTTTAGATATTCTCGGCCTCTCTTTTTCAAGATAAATACCCAACTTTGATAAGGCTAGTGAGTTGTCGGGAGTAGTATCAAATTCTAATTCACGGGTAAACATTGCTTTTATAAACTCTTCAAATGTGAGCTTTTCTTCTACATATTGGTTTTTTACTCTCTCTAACGTTTCCTGATCTTCAATTTGATTTATTAAATATTTTTCAAGCCTGGTGTCAAGAGAATCGGTAGTCGATTGTGCGATAGAACTTGAAGAGATCAGAAAGAATAAAACGTAAAAAAAGATAGATGTTTTCAAAGGAAATTTGATTTACTGGATATTACCACCTAATGTATTATTGATGAACTTTTCATCTTTGGTAAGATAAGCAAAATCGCTTAAGAATCAGCCTTATACAGAGCTGGATACATCTCAAGATAATTAATGATTTGCAAATACAGGCCAAATATAATGCTCCTATTCAATTCCAAAGTGGGAAGCTGGAGCTTCCTAAGAAGAGGCATGGGAATGGCGGTAAGTCATCTTGTGAGTAGCGCTAATTCAATGGAATTAGTTGATAATTTCAAAACTTTTAGAAGTTATAGTTTTTTCATCTTGCCAGTTCCGAGATGAAACGTCTATTACATATCTGTATAAACCCGCAGCTTCATTGCTCAAGTCTTCAAACGCGCTTGATGGTATAGTAAGAGAAAGAACTTCATTTGTTTCAATTTTACGGTAACTCCAATTTGTAATACTTGGACAAAAATCGTCTATAAGTTTCCACTTATTATTTGTGATTTTCTGTAGTGTTCCGGTACAGGGAACCGAATTTAAAACATAGATTTCAGAGCCCGTATTATTAATTAGATTAGCCTTAATATTTTCTCCGGATTTGAAGACATTCTTTTCTACAAGTAATTCAGGAATTATTTCATTTTCGAAATCGGTAGAATCACAATAAATGAGGACGGTAGCTACTATGACTAAAAATGATAAGTTCTTCATGGTTTCAAGTTTAAATTAACTCTGTTAATTTTCTTACAATAAATTATAAAATACATTTATGTAAAAACTAACTTAATGAAACCAACAAGCAACTAAAAATATTCAATTACTAAACCTCTCAATCAACTCCACTGCATTCACCGCACTTTGAATCGCCAATGGAATTCCACCGCCGGGGTGGGTGGAGCCGCCGGTAAAATACAGTCGGTTAATTTCACGGGATTTGTTTCTGGGGCGTACAAAAGCAGAGAATTTGTTGTTGGAGGAGGTTCCGTAAATACTGCCTTTGTTCGAAAGGTATCGGTCGTAAAAGTCCTGCGGTGTAATTTCTTTCCTGACTTTAATATGCTCCGAAAGATTTTTCAAACCTCGATCTTCCAATGTGCTTATCACCTTATCTCCATATACACTACTCCGCCAGTCATAAGAATCACTCAGATAAGGAGCATTTACCAATACAAACAAATTGGAACCGCCATAAGGGGCGTGATCAGGATCGGAGAAGGAAGTATTTGCTATATAAATAGTCGGATCATCAGGCATTACTTTCTCTTCAAAGATCTGCCGGAATTCTTTGCGGTAATCCGAACTGAAGAAGATGTTGTGATGAAGCAATTGATCATACTGTTTGTCAACACCAAGAAGCATTACAAATCCGGAGCATGAGGGCTCGAGATTCCGCTGTTTTTCTTTTCGCTTTGGTGAAATGCTGTCATCGTCAATGAGGTATAAAATAGTTTCCGAAGCATCGCTGTTGGCTACCACCAAGTCACATTCCATCAGCTTTCCGTCTTTGGTTTCAACACCTTTTATTTTCTTTTTCAGAATATGAATCCGATCGACATATGTATCAAATAAAAAATTAACTCCCAATGATTTAGCGGTTTTTTCCATTGCTTCAGCAACTTTATATAATCCGCCTTTGATGTAGTAACCGCCTTCATTCAATTCGATATGTGGAATCACATTCAGCGTGGCGGGTGCTTGATAGGGAGAGGAGCCATTGTAGGTGGTAAAGCGCTTAAAAAACTGTCGCAGATGCGGCGACTTGAAATAAGAATCCACACGTTTACTTACAGTGGTAAAGGCATCAATTCCAAAGAAAGAAAGCAGATCCAGATTCTTTAAATCCTGAATTCCATACAACGGATTTTGAACAAACGCTTTGCGGGTTTTACCGTCCAAATTGGAAGCGTATTTCAAAAACTTCAGATAGGCGGTTTTATCTTCGGGAGCGAAACGTTCTATTTCTTCCAGCATTTTATCCAGATTGGTAAAATTATCGAACTGGGTTCCGTCCTGGTAGAAATAACGGCAATTAACATCCAAAGGGACTAATTCCAGTTGCTCATCCAGAGAAGTACCGCATTGTTTGAATACATCATCCAGAATATAAGGCATGGTAAAAAGCGAAGGACCTGTATCGAACCGAAAACCGGATTCGGTGTGTTCATTCATCTTTCCGCCGGCCTTGGCATTCTTTTCCAGAACGGTCACTGTATGTCCTTTTGATGCCAGCAGGCAAGCTGCTGATAAACCTCCGATTCCTGCTCCGATAATGATTATATTCATGCGCCTAAAATACGAATGATTGGATGAAAGCATATCAAAACAAAGAAGAAGTAAAAAAGTTCATTGAGGATCATTTGAATGATGATCCGGCAGAGCTCATGCTTTCGGCTCATAAGTATCCGGAGCTGGATATGAAATTCATTGTTGGCCAAATTTCATCCCGACAGCAAATTCGCAAAAAACTTCCGGATTGGTATGAAAATTTTGATTTGATCATGCCTCCCAAAGAAAATCTGGAACAAGCTTCATCAGAAGTCACCGCTGCATTTAAATCCAGATGGGTGAAAGGCGGTCGCTTTGCCGATGTAACGGGAGGAACCGGAATCGATTGTTTGTATCTTTCTGAGCAATTCGAAAAATCAGTCTATGTAGAGAAAAATGAAGATCTGGCTGAAACAGCAGTCCATAATTTTGAAGTATTGGGAAAAGAAATTCAGACAAAAATTACTTCAGCGGAAGAGTTTCTGAAACATATTGATGAACCATTGGATTGGATTTTCATTGATCCATCCCGCCGTGATGATGCAAAGAACCGGGTTTTTGCTTTAGAAGATTGTGAACCCAACATTCTTGAACTTAAAGATGTTTTGCAGGAAAAATCTGAACAGGTTTTGATCAAAGTCTCACCTATGCTGGACATCAAAAAAACACTTGAACAATTGCAGAGGTGTTACAGAATTCAAATAGTGGCGGTGGATAATGAAGTAAAGGAAATGCTGCTATATTTGAATAACGACATCAGCAAAGAACCCGAAATTGAAGCATGGAATCTTCTAAATGATGGACAAGAAGAAGAGTTCTGTTTTAGTTTAGAGGACGAAGAGCAATCTGCTGCAGAATTTGGGAAGCCTGAAAATTACCTCTACGAACCCAATGCTGCTTTGATGAAGGCAGGGGCTTACAATCTGATTTCGGTGCGACATGGGGTAAGAAAACTACATTCGAATACTCATTTATATACTTCTGAAGAATTGGTTGAAAGTTTTCCCGGTAAAAGACTCAAGATTCTCAAAATTTCAGGAGCTTCTAAAAAAGAGGTGAAGAAATTATTGATTGGTAACAAAATAAATGTAATTTCAAGAAACTTTCCGTTGGGAGCTACTGAGATCAAAAAAAAGTATAAACTTCGGGATGGCGGAGATCAGTTTCTGATTTTTTGTGAGACGATTTCAGGGTATAAATCAATTCTTGCGGAGTGGGCTTGAAATTTAGTTTTTGCGGTCCGAGCGAGACGCTCTAACTAAGATGGGTTTGGGAATTTTGAACCAGGTTTGGAGATTGATCTATGTTCAGTATAGCACACAGATGACGCAGATTCTGCGGATTGAAGATAATTATTAAAAATCCGCTGTATCCGTGTTATCTGCGGTCCATTATTCAATTCTTTAATATAAGTTTTGGGCTTTCCTCCGACCCTTTGAGGCTGCTTGTGTGAAAGAAGGGATAAATTTATCAGGTCTTGAAAGAGTAAACCGCTCGTTTACCGTCCGAGCGAGACGCTCGAACTAAGTTTGTTTATTGCTGCTCACTAAATACCTCGTGATGAACGACTTCTTCCTCAAATTCGAGTAAATAATCCTGGTCTTCAGGATAGTATTTAGCTTTGTTATAATCTTCTCCGGCAAAGTTTTTTATAACTTCGAGGTTCTCCCAAAATGTGATGAGTGTAAAATGAGCTATTTCATTTTCAATTCGCCGGAGAAATTTCAATTCAATAAAACCATCTGTAGAAAAATAATCCGGAATTGCTCGTTTTAAAGTAAACTCAGAATACTCTTCATAATGTTCTGCCTTAGTCGTGCCGTGCCAGATTCTTGCAATCATTTCTTTGAAATATAAATCCAGGCTTTTTTACCTGATTCGAAAGTTTCTAAAACTCTTTGGTAATCGTGGACTTCATACTGGTCGGTTTTTTTCAATTCTTTTTCAGAAATTTCATAAATAATGCCTTCAATACAATCAGATTTACTATTCGATTTTACAGCGATAGGATGAATCTGTTGATCGCTTATTTCAAGAACGTTCGGATCAACTATTTTAAGATCATCAAGGCGATAGCCGAATAAAGTATCTTGTTCACCTTCAAGAACTCTTCCAAAAGATTCTATTTGAACTTTTCTATGCTGAAGGGTTCCGTAACTAAATAAAAGTTCACTCAAAAGAGATTACCTTTTGTAAGCGCGCATATTACCGATGCCGAAATCAGGATAATCATCTAAATCCTGTTCAGAATTTGAATATTCCAATTCCCAACGAGTAGTTTCGCCATTTTCTAAAGAAAAGTTAAACCGGTCAACGGCACCACCAAGCTTTATTGACTGTTCGGTATCAGTATAAAACTGAGCTTCCATATACCAGGTAGGGGTAAAGGTTATATCGCCTGTATTTCGGACGGTTCCTTCTACAAAAAAAGTATCGTTTACCAGTTGCTTGCTTGTAATTACAAATTCTACACTTTCGAATTCATTTACATCTTCTTCTCCGGTAGGAACTTCTTCACAACCAAAAAAAGGAATTACGAATAACAGTAATAATGGAATTAATTTTCTCATGACTTATGGATTAGATTACCAAGGAAAATATATCAAACCCTATAAGGAATCAATACTTTAGAAGAAAGGATTCGATTTCTAATTTTTGTTAACAGATCAGCTTTTACTTCAAACGAAGTTTCGCAACAGCTTCCACATGATAAGTTTGTGGAAACATATCAACCGGCTGGACTTCCGGGATATCATAAACTTCAGAAAGCTCTTTTAAATCTCTTGCCATGGTTGAACTGTTGCAGCTTACATAAACTAATCGGGACACTTTTAGTTCTTTCAATCTTTGTACAACATCAGGATGCATTCCGGCTCTGGGTGGATCTGTTATTAAAACATCCGGAGCGCCATATTCATCAACCATTTCAGCGGTAAACACATCTTTCATATCACCTTTTACAAAAGATACATTCTCCACATCATTTTCAGAAGCATTGAATTTGGCATTTTCTACCGCTACATCAACTAACTCGATTCCGAGCACTTTGCTGGCTTTATCACTCATGAACAAGCTTAAAGTCCCAACTCCGCAATAAAGATCGTAAACCACATCACCGTCTTTCAAATCCGCATACTCTCTGGCTACTTCATATAAACGTTCTGCCTGAGCAGTATTGGTTTGAAAAAAAGCATTCGGATGAATTTTGAAAGTATGAGCACCGATTTTATCGATTATATAGCCCGAACCATGGATAACTTTTTCGATTCTACCAACGGCAGTAGGGCTTTTGGTATCGTTGATATTATTGACGATAGTGGTAATGAGTGGGAAATTCTTAAGCAGTTCATCAGAAAGTTTCTGCATTAACTCAGGTTCGTCCCGATAGGTAACCAGATTGACCATGAAACCATCAGTATGATGAGAGTTCCTGATCATTAAGTGGCGCATAAATCCTTCATGGTTTATGGAATCGAAAGGAGGGATGTCATTCTTTTTACAGTAGTCTCTGACAAAATCCAGAATTTCGAAAGATTCTTTTCGTTGCAGGTGACATTCATTCAAATTCAGAATTTTATCGAATCTTCCCGGTGCATGCATCCCCGCAGCGAAACCTGAATCATCAACAAATTCGTCTCTTTCAATTTCTTCCCGTGTCAGCCATCTTCTGTTGCTGAAACTATACTCCATTTTATTGCGGTAATAAAACTCAGATTCGCTTCCCATAGCAGGATGCACCAAAGTTTCAGTTAAACCACCAATTCTTTGAATATGATCCCGAACCTGTTCGCTTTTAAATTCTAATTGTTTAGCATAGGGAACATGTTGCCAGCTGCATCCGCCACAAACATTTGCATGTTGGCATTTCGGAGTAATTCTGTCGGGACCCGGCTCCAGTACTTCAAGAAGTTTTGCTTCCCGGTAGTTCTTTTTCTTTTTGATGATTCTGGCTTTTACAACATCGCCCGGTGCGGTTCCATAAACAAAAACAGCAAGTCCGTCTACTTTGGCTACACCTTTTCCTCTGAATGCCGCGCTTTCTATTGTCAGCGTTACTTCTTCGCCTTTCTTAAGAGCCATAATAATTAGTCGTCGGAATTTTCTTCGTAGTAAGAATCGAATTGTATTCTCAATGCTTTTTCTTGTCCGGCTAAGTCTTCAATTATGGTAGTAGCTTTTTCAAGCTGACGAAGAGCAATGTTTGAAAGCGATTGAAGGAATTTAACCGCTATTTGCGGATGACGATTTCTTAAAACCTCAAAATCGGGTTGGAAAAAGCCCAACAGTTGGCAGTCGGTTGCGCATTTTGCTGTTGCTTTCCTGCGGAGGTTGTAGCCAATAGAAAGAGCTCCAAAACTATCCGGGGCTTCCAGCATAAATACTTTGTTTTCATCGGATTTTTCGTTGTCATTTTTGTCATCAGGCTCAAGCATTAGTTCGATATTGCCTTCCTGAATGAAATACATTCCGGTTCCGGGATCATTTCTGTAAAAAACATATTCTCCTTGTTTATAGCTTCTTTTGTGGCATAACTGGAGGAATTCATATCGCTCAGCAGCAGATAGGTTTTTTAAAAACCTTGATTTGAATACGATATTCAACTGTTGTTTTACCTGTGTAAATTTTCCCATGTGTAACTTTTTAGAATGAATGTCCGATTCCAAAACTGAAATACAGCTTGCGGTTATTAAACCATCCTACTTCAAGGTCGTGAGCCCTGAAGGTAAAATCAAACCTTGCTACAATAAATTCCCAATCTAAACGAAGTCCAAAACCGGTACCTACTGCAATTTGTTTGTAGAATTCATCAGCATAAAAACGCCCGTTTCTTAAATCATTATCTGATGCGGCATCATTTTTCGGTCCATACCAAACATTTCCGGCATCAGCGTATAAAGCAGCGTGCCAATTGGCTCCTAATAAATCTCTGATAAATATTTGCCTGATCTCAGAGAAAGCGGCTAATTTTATTTCTCCACCATTAATTCGTACTTCATCAGAATTAATGTCTCCGGGTCCTAACTGGAACGGACCCCATCCACGGATATCATTACTTCCTCCGGCAAAAAATCTACGGTTTAAAGGAATTGTTGTGCTTTTTCCATAAGGTTGAGCAATTCCACCAAATAATCTCCAGGCAAAAACAGCTGAATTTGAAATGGGAATATACTTCCGGTAGTCAGCAGTTAATTTGACGTAACGGCTGTAGCTCAATCTGTTTTCACTTAGTCTGAACAAAGAGGGGAGATTTTGTTCAAGCGTATCCGGTGTTTCGATATATCGGTCCACTAAATATGGGATATTTCCACCTGTTGATATTGAATACTCACTAAAATAACCGTAATTCTTTTTTATCAAATCGGTGTTTTGACTTCGGAATGTATATCGGATAATGGAAGAAACCTGCGGTCTGAAATCCTCCAGAATTCTGATTAATTCAACATCATCGACGATGGTTCCATCATTGAGTGTATCCGAATCAAAATCTCGCCGGAGATTATCTATAAATTCATCCGTAGGAGAGGGATCTACAATATCCAGTTCGATTAGATCAAAGAAACTTGAAAATCTGTCGTTATGCTGCACTTCATATCTGAGATTGAACTGCACATCGGAATTAATATCGAAAAAAAGCTGATCTGACCGACTGTACGAAAGCGAATATCGGGTGAGCGCACTGGTAAAAAATGGAGTGTTATCAAGGAATGCGAAGGGAAAGTTCAAACGAGGGACTGTATAATCACCTCTTAATTCATAACTTCTGAAAATAGAAGATTGAGTCGAAGTATCTGCAATTTCTTCCAGAACACTTTCATTTACAAATTCAAAACTGACATTAGCAGAAAGTGAGAAATTTTCAGCTTTACCAAACACGTTGTTGTTGGTGTAGTCTACTCCTAAACCGGTCCCAAAGCCGTAGCGCTTCATCCCGAATAGTTCAGAACCAACAGAGTGTTTTGTGATGGTTTGAAGATCCAGATAAGTCGGTATGTAAGTTTGATTATAATTTGGCTGGCTTGCCGAATCGGATTGTCCAAACCTCCGAATGAAAAGCATGCCCAGGTTTTGATACTCTCTGATGGTATTCAGATAAAGTTCGTTATCGTAAATATCGCCGGGTTTAAACAGAACCTGATCAGATAAAAGAGAAAATTTTGTTTGAGTCTCAGGCTCTTTCTCCATGATAATTTTTTTCGAATTCATGGTTTTCTCGGAAGTAGAAACAGTGTCACGTTGGCTGTATTCATCGGGAGCATTTCCATCAGCAAGTTTGACCCTAACATCTCCAAACCTGAAAATATTACCGGGATTTATCCGAAACTGTACATCTAATTTGGTTGAATCCTGTGGCTGTCGCTTAACTAAAGCGATCACAGAGTCTCTTTGCACAGATGCATATCCGTTATTCTTCAAAAAAGTGATGATACGCTGTTGTTCAGTTCCCAATTCCTGAGAATTGTACTGACGATTTACCGTGTAGGTGGAGTCATTAATTCTGGTTCTTGTAAGGGGACTGTCCCGAAGAAAGTCGACTCGCATTTCCGGAGATTCAAAGTAGGGCACCCCTTCATAAGAAATAGTTTCAATTCTGGAGGCAGGACCTTCTGCAATCAGAAAAGAAACTTCTACCTTATCAGTTTTGTACTCAACAATGGTTGTATCTACGGAAACTCGAAGATAACCCAGAGATTCATAATACAATCGAATGCGCTCCATATCATTACTAACTACTGAGCGATCGAGGTAGGTTGGAGTTTCTCCAAACTTACCGTTGCTTAATTCCCAGAAGTAATACCAGGGCGTAAACCGTGGAATGCCTAAAAATTCACGGTTCGTTTTAGTTCGGATTAATGTTTCGAGCGTTCTGTTTTTTACGTTTTTATTTCCTGAAAAACGTATACGGCGAACAATTTTATCAGAAGTAGAATCAGATTCTGATAAAGATTGGCGAGCATATATTACTTCTGTGTTGGTTATAGTAAATGAAACCGACAGAAATAATAGAAGTGGTATTAACTTTGATATTGTTGATAACGTAGATCTCAAAAGAAAAGGCTGATTCCTACAGCCGAAATTATCTAAACGTCGTCGTAATCAAACCCTTCATCTTCTTCGTTATGAAAGAAGTCCTCTTTTTGAATGTAATCAGGCCAGATATCTTCAATACTTTCATAAATAGTGTGCTCACCTTCGTCAATTTCAGCAAGCTCTTCAAGGTTATTGATAACCTGCGGCGGTAAGCCATTGCGTTCTGCCCATTCTATAAGCTCTTCCCGGCTTGCTGGGAAAGGTGCTTCATCTAAAGCTGCGGCTAATTCTACGGTCCAAATCATAAATAATAGTTTGTGTTATTTTATTGAGTGAATGATACAATTCTACTTGAATTTTCCAAGTATCGTTCCAAATAATTTTTGATCTTAAATCGTGCCGAAAATATTGTTATCTTGGCACAATTACATCAACTAAATCCAAAGAGGATTATTTTTTATGCCAACACTTGGAACGCCCGAAATTATTATCATCGCTATTGTACTCCTTGTGCTTTTTGGAGCAAAAAGAATTCCTGAATTAGCGAAAGGTCTGGGACAGGGAATTAAAGAATTCCGTAAAGCATCCAGCGATATCAAAAAAGAAATTGAAGATAGTTCAAGAGATATTGATGATGCTGTAAATTCAGAAGAAACAAAATCTAACAAAAAGTAACAGAAGATTGTCTAACCATACTATATCCGGAATCAGAGAACAAATTCTGGATGATGAACTCTCCCTAAAGCAAGTAGTTGAACAGTTCAAATCGAATATTGAGTCTTCCAATGAGGAGGTCAATGCGTTCGTATTTACCAATTTTGAAGAAGCTCTGAAACAGGCTGAATCCGTTGAAAAAAAGATAAAAGATGGTACAGCAGGCAAACTCGCCGGCGCAATAATTGGCATCAAGGATCTGATTTGTGAGCGCGGAAAGCCTGTAACCTGTGCTTCAGAAATTTTATCTGATTTTGAGAGCGTGTACGACGCTACCGTTATAGAAAAGCTTAAAGATGAGGATGCAGTCATCATTGGTCGAACCAACATGGATGAATTTGCAATGGGCTCTACTAATCAGTTCAGTAAATTCGGAGCTGTCAAAAATCCAAAAGATACAACGAAGGTTCCCGGCGGTTCATCAGGAGGAAGTGCAGCTGCTATTGCAGCACAAATGGCGAACACCACTTTGGGAAGTGATACCGGAGGCTCTATTCGTCAACCGGCAGCATTTTGCGGAGTTGTTGGATTAAAACCTACTTATGGCAGAGTTTCCAGATGGGGATTGGTGGCTTTTGCTTCTTCATTTGATTGTATTGGACCATTTGCGGCAAATGTAGAAGACACGGCAAAAGTATTGGAAGTGATTTCCGGTTTTGATGAGCGTGATAACACATCTGCCAATATTTCTGTTGATGATTTTTCTGCAGTGGTTCAGAATCCCGAGAAGAAAATTAAAATTGGAGTACCTGAAGAGTATTTCGGAGAAGGATTAGATTCTGAAATAGAAAAGAACATCAGAGAAAACCTTTCGCAATTAGAAGATGAGGGAGCGGAGTTAATTCCGGTGAGTTTGCCTCACACTAAATATGCAATTGCTACTTATTACATTCTTGCAACTGCAGAAGCCTCCAGTAATTTGGCCAGATATGACGGAATCCGTTACGGTCATCGTGCAGATAAAGCCGATGTGATTGATGAGCTTAAAGCTGAAGAAGAGCGTTTGAGAAAAGAATTTGCAGATAATCCTGAAGAGTTAGATTCCGCTTTAGCTAAGATGGACTCTGCGCTTATCAAACTTTATAAAAAATCACGTACAGAAGGATTCGGTACCGAAGTTAAGCGTAGAATAATGTTGGGAACCTATGTATTGAGTTCCGGATATTATGATGCCTATTACGCAAAAGCACAAAAAGTTCGACGATTGATTCAGGAAGATTTTAAAAAAGCGTTCCAAAAAGTAGACGTTATTGCGGGACCAACAACACCAACAACTGCAATAGAATTGGGAGCAAATCTGAATGATCCGGTTCAAATGTATTTGAATGATATTTATACTACTTCAGCAAATCTTGCCGGAATTTGCGGAATTAGCGTTCCTTCTGGAACTCATTCAAATGGATTACCGATCGGAATGCAATTTTTGGGAGATTCTTTTCAGGAATCTAAAATACTTAACGCAGCAAGACTCGTTGAATTAAATCAGGGATAGCTATGCAAAACCGTATTGAAGGCAAATGGGCACTCATTACGGGAGCAACTTCCGGGATAGGAAAAGCTACTG
The DNA here is from genome assembly GCA_965267565.1 of Balneola sp. Lineage (GTDB taxonomy): Bacteria > Bacteroidota > Rhodothermia > Balneolales > Balneolaceae > Balneola. Next base: position 234,866 of record OZ254085.1, on the reverse strand, counting down.
CCTATCAATTCGCAGAATTAGGTTGTAATCTCATAATAACCGGAAGAAGAGAAGAAAGACTGCTTCAAATATCGGATGATCTTGCAAATAAGTATGGCGTAAAAGCAAAGTCTTATTCATTCGATATTTCTGACTCCAATGCTGTTGAAGAATTTGTTAGTGAGTTAGATTTTGACATAGATATTCTGATCAATAATGCCGGGCTTGCTCTTGGTACCGACAAAGTTTTTGAGCTTTCGCGAGAGGATGCCGATCAGATGTTTGATGTAAATGTTCGTGGATTACTTGAGCTGACAAGATTGATTTCACCAAAAATGAAGCAAAAAAATTCCGGTCATATTATAAATATTGGTTCAACTGCCGGATATGAAGCTTACTCAGGTGGAGTTGTGTATTGTGCTACCAAGCATGCGGTTAAGGCAATCACCGAAGCAACGAAGAAAGATCTTCATGGTACCAATGTCAGGGTCAGTTTAATTTCGCCTGGACTGGTTGAAACCGAGTTCAGTAATGTTCGATTTAAGGGCGATAATGAAAAGGCTGACAGCGTATATAAAGGACTGCAACCCTTGATTGCTGAGGACATTGCAGAAATAATAACGTTTGTAGCGAACCGACCTGATCATGTAAATATCATGGATACGATTATTTATCCGGTATATCAATCATCACCAACAATGGTTTACAGAGATGAGAAATAAATTAATTGTAGTTATTTCATTCCTTATTCTGGCTTGTGGTAACAAGTCTCCTAATCTTCAGTTTCAGGATCGGGACAGAGAAGTTCCGGAATTCTCCGCTGATTCAGCCTATAAGTTCATTAAAAAACAGGTGAGTTTCGGACCAAGAGTGCCGAACACTTATGGTCACGTAGAAACACGAAAGTATCTGGAGCGTAAGTTAAAAGAATATGCAGGCTCAAATGCAGTGTATGCTCAGGAATTTAGTGAAGAAGGCTATGGCGAAACTCTTGACATGGCAAATATAATTGCGGCATTTAACCCCACAGCTCAGGATCGGATTATGCTTTTCGCTCATTGGGATACACGTCCCCGGGCTGATATGGACACCTCAAGAACAAGTGAATTTATTCTTGGTGCAGATGACGGAGGTAGTGGGGTTGGAGTTTTAGTAGAGTTAGCACGAATTTTTTCGGAAAAAGCGCCTCCAATTGGTGTGGATATTATTTTATTTGACGGAGAAGACTATGGAACAGAAGGAGATTTAAATAAATATTTCCTGGGTTCACGGCACTGGTCCAAAAACCCTCCGGTTCCGGGCTATCGTCCTCGATTTGGTATTTTATTAGACATGGTCGGGGCGAAAAATGCCCAGTTTCCGAAAGAAGAATATTCCATGAGTTATGCTCCAAATTTAGTGGACGAAGTTTGGGGAATTGCTAACGAGAAAGGATATTCTGATGTGTTTTTAAATCAGGAGGGAGCTGGGGTTTTAGATGATCATTGGATGGTTTCAGAAAATACCGGTATTCCAACCATTAATATCATCAACCATTCTGTTGGGGTTGATGGAAATATCCAATTTGTTTCACATTGGCATACACACAGAGATAATATGTCCATCATTGATAAAGCTACATTACAGGTTGTTGGTGAGGTTTTATTGGAATTGATTTATAACCGGATTTGATGTTATGAATTACATCCGGTTGCATATAAATATCGAAGAAGATTTACAGGAGTTAATTATCGCGGAACTCTTGGATCATGATTTTGAAGGCTTCGAACAAATTGATAATAGATTAATCGCTTCTATTCCTTCTAACCGCTTTGATGATACTAAGAGAGAAGAAATTGAATTAAACCTTCCCAAGTATGACGCCGAATTAATTCAAGAGGAAATTGTAGAACCCCAGAATTGGAATGAGCAATGGGAACAAACCATTCAACCTAAAGTTATCGGAGACTTTTACATTCGTCCGACTTGGTCGGAAACCAAAAAAGAAGATTCCGATCTTATTGAGTTGTTAATCGACCCCAAAATGGCATTCGGAACCGGGTATCATGAAACCACAAAATTGATGCTTGAATGCATTTCAGCACTTGATCTCGGGGATAAGTCAATTCTGGATGCAGGCACCGGTACAGGAATTTTAGGAATTGCAGCCCTCAAAAAAGGTGCGGGATCTGTTTTTGGTTTCGATATAGATGAATGGAGTGAGGTTAACGCCAGGGAGAATATCCAACTAAACCAAGTTTCAAATTTTGAAGTAGCTTTAGGATCGACAGAAATTATTCCCGAAGGTTCAAAATACGATGCCATTTTTGCGAATATTAATAAAAACGCACTCAAGGTTTTAATTCCCGAACTCATATCATTTTTAAAAGATGAAGGAAGCTTATTGTTATCTGGATTGCTGGATAAAGATGAAGAGGAGATGATGAAATTTATTGAAGAGCTAAGCTTAAATCATCAAAAAACTACCCGCGAAGGAGAGTGGATAGCCATCCATCTTACTAAATGAAAGCAGCAATAGATATAGGTACAAATACCGCACTTCTTTTAATTGCAGAATATGAGAACGGAAATTTGAAGGTTATTCGTGAAGAACAGCGAATGCCGCGTTTAGGAAAAAGAGTAGATAAAGATCGGATATTGTCAAAGGAAAGCATGGAGCGCGTGATCAGCGCTTTGTCTGAGTACCGGGAAATTATTTCGGAAGAATATTCTTCTGTTGATGAAATAATCCTCACAGCCACAAGCGCAGTTCGGGACGCATCAAATAAAAAAGAATTTCTCAGCCAAATAAAAAATAAAACCGGATTTGCAGTTCAGATTTTATCAGGAAATGAAGAAGCTACATTGACTTACTCAGGAGCTTTATCGCCTTTAACAGACTTAAAAACCTCCGAAGTTTTTGTATTGGATATTGGAGGTGGAAGTACAGAAGTAGCGGCAGGAAATAAAACTGTACTAAAAGATGAACATTCTTACGATATGGGATGTGTGCGTTTTACAGAGCGGTATTTGAAGGATAATCCACCTGCTGAAGAACAAATAACCGAATGCAGAAAAGAGATTAAAAATCTTCTCAATACTAAGAAATTCAGTTCTGATGCATCTTCGAAGGTAGTTGGAGTTGCCGGTACTGTGACCTCTTTAGCGGCTATCGAACTTGGCTTGAAGGAATATGATCCGGAAAAAATTAACGGTTACCGAATTAACCGGAGTAAGCTGCAAAAGTTGAATAAAGAATACAGCACATACTCTCACGATCAACTGTTGGATTTGAGTCCAAAAGTGTTAAAAGGCAGGCAGGATATTTTCATGGCAGGATTGCTGATCCTTGAAGAGTTTTTGGAATATGTAAGCGCTGATGAAATAATAGTATCTACCGGAGGAATTCGTCACGGAGTTTTGATGGATGCTTTCGAATCCCAATAAATGATGAAAAAAGGATTTTCATTTCCCGAAAGCTTTGTATTTTAGCCCCGCATAAAAATTATCTATGAGTAACTCAGACAACGGACAAAATTCATCCCCCAGAGAAAATGCTTCAGCCAGCAGCATTGAGGACGATGGGTTCGTTGAACGTGCACTGAAAGGCGATGAAAGTGCCTACAAAGATTTGATGGAAAAATATGATCGCCCGATCTATTTCCACATCCGAAAAATGATTAAAGAGAAAGAGCTGGTTGAGGATTTGGTTCAGGAAGTTTTTATGAAAGCTTTCAAAAATCTGACCACTTACAGCAATGAATATGCTTTCTCAACCTGGTTATATAGAATTGCTACCAATCACACCATAGATTACCTCCGAAAGAAAAAACTACAGACGCTTTCCATCAACGACCCTTACAAAACCAAGGATGGGGAAGTGGAGATTCAATTGCCGGACGAAACCTATGCCACCGATAAGAAGGTAATCAAGAAAGAGAGAAAGCAAATAGTTCAGGACGCTATTGCCAATCTTCCCGAAAAATACAGAGCAGTAATCGAGCTTCGTCATATGGAGGAGTTTACTTATGATGAAATTGCGGATGAACTCGACTTACCTCTTGGAACAGTTAAAGCTCATATTTTCAGAGCAAGAGAGCTTCTGTACAAAGCGTTGATAGATAAAAAAGGTAGTTTCTAACTACTCACTCATCAAAAAGTACTCCTGACTAATCCTGTAGGATTTTTTGCTCGATAAATTTTATTATCTGTTAATTGATAATCTAATTTCTTTGTTATGTCAGGCTTTATTAAAACCATATGCTTTGCAATTCTATTCAGTAGTTTTTCCATTTCAGCAGAGGCTCAGATCTGGAAGAAGATTAAAAATAAAACCAAGCAGAAAATAGAAGATCGTGCTGCTGAAAAGATTTCAGATAAGATTGCTGAAGCCGTGATGGGCAAAATGAGTGAAAAAGTTGAATCAGAATCCAATCCATACAAAGTGAATGTCGGAGTTCAGATCTCCAAGCCAAAAGATTTACCGGCAGAATATACTTTCGATTGGGAATACAAAGTCAAAATGGTATCGAATTCTTCAGATGAAGATATCTACATAAATTATATGCTTCCTGAGGATGGCAATTATTTTGGATATACGATGCCGGAAGCGGAAGGAATGTTTTCCGTAATTGATTTCGAAAAAGGAGCCATGATTTCTTATATGCAGGAGGAAGGAAATTCATTTGCTATGGCAAACGATTATCCTACATTTGAAGATATGGATGAAGAAGGTTCCGATGAACAATCTGAAGGATTGGATGTTACCGAACTTCCTGAAAAAGAAATTGCCGGATATACTGCCAAAGGCTATCAATATGAGACTGAACAATCAACAATGATAGTTTACGTAACAGAAGAAGCGGACGTAAGTTTTTCGGGATTCGGATCTATTCCAAACAGAGGAGTTCCTGTGACCTATGGAAACCAAATGAGCTACTCAAAAGATGCTTTGATGCTATACATGAAGTTTACAGATAAAGATAATCCTGAAAATGAAATGATAATGGAGTGTGTGGGACTCGATAAAAAGAAATTGGTCAAGAAGAATTCAGAGTATAACTTCTTCTAACTCCGTTTAGTTTAAGGCTTAAGAGTCATTCCCACGCGAATGCAGGGAATCTGAATTTAAATTGAAGTAAATGAGCTTGTTTAAGACCGAGCGTTTTGATTATACTTTTTAAAAATTTTGATACAAAGATAATACTCGTAAGCTCAAAGTTCTATCCAGATCTCTTGCATTCGCGTGGAGATGACGTTGCCATTCGTTTATTAAGATTTGCAGTAGTAATATTTTGCAAGCCGAAAATTATGCTGATTCACGATCCCAAGCGGACCAATCTTTGGCAAAATCTTTTTACAAACCTATCCCATTAATAGTATTTCTCAATTAGCTGAAATTTAGTTCTGAAGCAGAGATTTTGTATCTTTGGACAGAATCTAAATAAGCAGATTTACGCTGAATGAAGACCTACTGAAATTGGTTTTATTAGCGTATATAAATCGATAAAAGAATTACGAATGAGCGAAGAATTAAGTGATGGCGTAAAGGAACTTGAATCAATGATTGGTGAGGAGTACAAGTATGGCTTCACCACCGATGTTGAATATGAAGATTTTCCTAAAGGCATTAGCGAAGAAATAGTCAGGGAACTTTCTGCCCGTAAAGAAGAACCGGAATGGATGACTGAATTCCGCGTTAAGGCATATCATGCATGGAAAGAAATGGAAGAGCCGGATTGGTTCAATGCGGAATACAAAAGCCCTGATTTTGAAAATCTTTTATACTATTCAGCTCCCAAAAAAAAGCCTCAACTCGACAGTATGGATGATGTGGATCCAAACATCCGGGAGACGTATGAAAAATTGGGCATCCCATTAGAAGAGCAAAAAATGCTTTCAGGTGTAGCGGTTGATGCGGTATTTGATAGTGTTTCTATCTTCACATCATTCAAAGAAAAGTTAGCTGAAGCCGGCGTGATTTTCTGCTCAATGTCAGAAGCTATCAAAGAGCATCCGGAATTGGTGAAGAAGTATATTGCTTCTGTTGTTCCTGTTCGGGATAATTTTTATTCAGCATTGAACTCTGCAGTGTTTTCCGACGGTTCTTTTTGCTATATCCCGAAGAATACCAAATGTCCAATGGAGCTTTCTACCTATTTCCGTATCAATAATATGGAATCGGGTCAGTTTGAAAGAACATTGATTGTAGCCGAAGAAGGATCGAGTGTAAGTTATTTGGAAGGTTGTACAGCTCCGATGTATGACGAGAATCAATTGCATGCTGCTGTAGTAGAATTGGTAGCGCTTGATAATGCAGATATTAAATACTCTACCATTCAGAATTGGTATTCCGGTGATGAAAACGGAAAAGGTGGTATTTATAATTTTGTAACCAAGCGTGGTATCTGCAAAGGAAAAAATTCCCACATTTCCTGGACACAGTTGGAAACAGGTTCAGCAGTAACGCTGAAATATCCATCTGTGATTTTACAAGGTGATAATTCAGTTGGAGAATTTTACTCAGTGGCTGTTACTACCAAAAAGCAGCAAGCGGATACCGGAACAAAGATGATTCATCTTGGAAAAAACACCAAGAGTACAATTATTTCAAAAGGTATTTCTGCCGGACAATCAAACAACAGCTACCGTGGAGAAGTAAAAATCAGCAAGAAAGCAGAAGGTTCTAAGAATTATTCTGTTTGTGATTCCATGTTGATTGGACAGGAATGTGGAGCTCATACGTTCCCATATATTTCTTCAGAGAATCCAACCAGTAGTGTTGAGCATGAAGCTACCACTTCAAGAGTTGGGGAAGAGCAAATCTTTTATCTGATGCAACGTGGAATTAGTGAGCAGGATGCAATTTCCATGATCATTAATGGATTTGTGAAAGATGTATTGAAAGAATTGCCTCTTGAGTTTGCGGTTGAAGCGAACAAGCTGCTGGATGTAAAATTAGAAGGTAGTGTTGGGTAGAAAGTCATCCTGAGGATACTTCCGAAGGATCTTGCAGATTACTCGGTAAGATTCTTCGCTATCGCTCTGAATGACAATTGCAAAGAAATTAAATCAAACAAGACAAAAACAAAGCAAAGTGTTAGAGATTAAAAACTTACACGCCGTAGTTGAAGGCGAAGACATCGAAATTTTAAAAGGGGTTAACCTGAAAGTTAATGCCGGTGAAATCCATGCAATCATGGGACCAAACGGTAGCGGCAAAAGTACGCTCGCCAAAGTAGTTTCCGGTCATCCTGAATATGAAGTGACGGAAGGTCAAATCATATTTGAAGGTGAAGACATTACCGAGCTGGATGCTGATGAAAGAGCGCATTTAGGATTGTTTCTTGCTTTTCAATATCCGGTTGAAGTTCCTGGAATCACCAATAAAACCTTACTTCGCGAAGCTTACAATACGATTGCAAGAGCAAATGATCGCGATGAATTGGATCCGCTTGAGTTTGAAGATTATATCACAAGTAAGCTGGATATCATCGAAATGAAGGATGAATTTTTAAGCCGTTCTATCAACACTGGTTTTTCAGGTGGAGAGAAAAAGAAGAATGAGATCTTCCAGATGGCTGTGCTCGATCCAAAATTATCATTCCTTGATGAAACCGATTCAGGTTTGGATATCGATGCATTGAAGATCGTATCTGATGGTGTAAATAAGATTTCAGATGATGAGAACGGAATTGTAATGATTACTCACTATCAAAGATTATTGAATTACATCAAGCCCGATTTTGTACATGTGATGATGGGCGGAAAGCTGATTAAGTCAGGCGGTGCTGAATTAGCGGAAGAGCTTGAGGCTAACGGTTATGATGCGCTGGAAAAAGAATTAGTTCTAAATGGCGAGGCTCAATAATGAGTGAAGTACTTCAAAAAGAAACGATGTTGTCATATATCGAAAGAGCCATTGAAAGTTCTGCCGATAGTGTGGCAATTCGTGCAATCAATGAAAGAGGAAAAGATCAGTTGGAATCGACTGCTTTTCCTACAAGAAAAGATGAAGACTGGAGATTTCTGGACCTGAAATCTATCACGAAGAATTCTTTTGTGAAGGTTTCTGAGGCGGGAGTCCATAAAGTAGGAGATATCAGCGATCATTATTTGCCGGAAGCGTTGAACAGCCGATTGGTTTTTGTAAATGGTGAATACAATGCTGAGTTATCTTCAGTGGAAGATCTACCTAACAACGTGATAGTTGGAAATCTTAATGAATATGCTGATAACGATGCCGTTAAAGAACATTTGGGAACCATTACCAATTATGAAGACGATGTTTTTGCTCCTTTGAATGATGCAACTTTTGCAGACGGAGCGTTTATCTACATCCCGGAAGAAACCGTTGTTAAAGCTCCAATTCATATTCTGAATGTTTTTACGGATGCGGATAAAGCTTTTTACGCCACTCCAAGATTGTTGTACATCGGTGAGATGTATTCCAAATCTACCATCATTGAAGAGCATATTGGTTTAGCCGATAATTTGTACCTGAATGTTCCGGTAACGGAATTCAGAATGTTTACAGGTTCTAATGTACATCACGCAAGAATTCAGCGAGACAGCAAAAAAGCGAATCATGTTTCTCGACCGATTGCCAAATTAGATCAAAACTCGGAATATCATTCTTACACCATTTGCCTTGGCGCAAAGATGTTCAGAAATGATCCAAGAGTAATTCAGAATTCCGAAGAAGTTGATTTTACGGTTGACGGATTAGTATTGATTGATGGCGATCAAATTGCGGATACGCATTCCATTATGGATCACCGATTTGCACATGGAAGAAGCCACCAGTTACATAAAGTAGTGGTAAACGACAGTGCACATTCTATTTTCAATGGAAAGATTTTTGTAGCTAAAGATGCTCAGAAGATCGATTCTTTTCAGGAAAACAGAAATCTACTGCTTTCTGAAGATGGAAAAGTGAACACCAAGCCGCAGCTTGAAATTTTTGCTGATGACGTGCTTTGTTCTCACGGAGCAACCATTGGTCAGCTTCAGGATGAAGAAGTGTTCTATCTTCAAAGTCGCGGATTGACCGAGCAGAAATCACGTGAACTACTTGTATATGCGTTCGCACTCGAAAGCGTGGAAAGTATGGAAGTGGAATCTGTGGAGAAGATGCTTTTAGACGAAGTAATCAGATACACGGATAGAGATAACAGATAAACCTTAGTCATCCTGAGGATACTTCCGAAGGATCTTGCAGATTAATCGACAAGATTCTTCGCTATCGCTCAGAATGACAACAAAAACAGTATGCCAGAAACAACGACCGACATACCAACCAAAATAAACTGGGAAGAAGTAAGAGCTCAGTTTCCCGTGCTTCAACAAGAAGTGAACGGCAAGAAATTGGTGTATCTGGATAATGGCGCGTCCAGCCAGATGCCGAAGTCGGTGAGCGATCGCATTGATGCATATCACAAAAATGAACACGCTAATGTACATCGTGGGATTCATTCCTTAAGTCAGAAAGCAACGGATGCTTTTGAGGAAACCCGATCAAAAGTTCAAAAATTGATCAATGCTCGTCATCTGGAAGAGATTATATATACAACCGGAACTACCGACTCGATAAATTTGGTAGCTCAGAGTTTTGGCAGAAAGAATTTCAAAGAAGGCGATGAAATCATTGTCTCCGAAATGGAACATCATGCTAACATCGTGCCTTGGCAAATGATTGCCGAAGAAACAGGCGCTAAGTTGAAAGTGATCCCAATGAATGATGAGGGAGAATTGCTTCTGGAGGAATATCACAATCTGCTTTCAGATAAAACCAAAATGGTTGCAGTTGTGCATGTTTCCAATGCATTGGGAACCATCAATCCGGTTGAGGAAATTATTGAAGTTGCACATGAGCGAAATATCCCTGTTTTGCTGGACGGAGCCCAAGCGGTGCCGCATTCAGTAGTTGATGTACAGGATTTAGATGTAGAATTCTATACATTTTCAGCGCACAAAATGTGCGGTCCTACGGGCTTTGGCATTTTGTATGGAAAGAAGGAAATACTGGAAGAAATGCCTCCATATCGTGGCGGTGGAGATATGATCGATAAGGTTACGTTTGAAAAAACAACCTGGAATGATCTTCCTCATAAATTTGAAGCTGGAACTCCACCGATTTCATCTGGTGTTGGATTTGGCGCAGGAATCGATTTTCTGAACTCCATTGGAATGGAAGCAATTGCTGAACGTGAGCATGAATTGCTTGAATATGCGACAGTAAAGCTTTCTGCTATTGAAGGATTGAGAATAGTGGGAACTGCGAATCAAAAAGCATCCGTAATTTCGTTTTTATTAGATGGAATTCATCCCACTGATGCAGGAACCATTTTAGATCAGCAGGGAATTGCGGTTAGAACCGGACATCATTGTGCACAACCTATCATGGCTCATTATGATATTCCCGGAACACTCAGAGCTTCGATCTCATTTTATAATAATGAAGAAGATATTGACCGGCTGGTCGAGGGAATTGAATTAGTTAAAGATTTTTTTGGATAAAAAAAGAAACAGACAGACATGGCTAAAATTAAAGAAATAGAAAGAACTCCAAACCCCGATGCAATGCGATTTGTATTGGGAGAACCTCTTACTAATGGAGTTACCCGCTCTTTTGAAAATAGTGTCGAAGCAGAAGGAGACGAGCTCGCTTCAGCATTATTTGCTATTGATAGCGTGATCAATGTGTATTACGTGGATAAGTACGTTACGGTAACTCAGGACGGTTCAGCGGTATGGTCTGAATTGCTTCGAAAACTGGCACCTCCAATTCGGGAAGCTCAACCACTTACTGATATTGAAGAAGATGCGGAAGTTCATGTGAGTAAAGAAGCACAGGAATCTAACGATCCGCGTTTGATCGAAATCAATAAGATGCTGGATGAACAAGTTCGCCCGTACTTATTGGCTGATGGTGGTGGATTGAAAGTTCTGGGACTCGAAAACAACCGTTTGAAGGTTCACTATCAGGGAGCTTGCGGAACTTGTCCTACGGCAACCACAGGAACTCTTTACGCTATCGAAAGTATGGTAAAGCGTGTTGATCCCGAAATTCAGGTAATCTCAGTATAACTATGGAAATTACGATCAGCGACAGAGCAACGAAGCGGATTGAAGAGATCCGTGCTGGTCAAAACGTACCGGAAGATGCGTTTCTTAAGATCGGTGTGGTCAGCGGAGGTTGCTCCGGACTTACCTACGATCTGGATTTCAAAGCTGATATTGAACCGCAAGAAAACGATAAAGTTTTTGAACTGAATGGAATGAAAGTAATTGTTGATATGAGAAGCTTTTTATATCTGGCCGGAACCGAATTGGATTATACCGATGGATTGGAAGGACAGGGCTTTCATTTCAACAACCCAAATGCCAGCCGGACGTGCTCCTGCGGCGAAAGTTTTTCGATTTAATAGCTTCGTCATCCCGAACTTGTTTCGGGATCTTTGTGATGGCACTTAATAAAGATACATCCGAATTTCTAAATCAAAGTAAGAACGTAAGATGCTGAAACGAGTTCAGCATGACCTATTATGCAAGAAGAAATAGTCAACAAAGTTAAAGCGAATAAAAAGCTGGTCACCATAGACTTAGCCAAGGTATTTCATGATGATACTCCGGTATTAGAACTGGATATCAAAGATTTCTTACACATGGAATTGCTACTGAAGGAGAAAGAGTTTCGTCAGCATTTAAAAGATCATGACTGGTCGCAGTATGAAGGCAAATATTTAGCTGTTTTCTGTTCTACCGATGCCATCATTGCTCCCTGGGCGTGGATGCTGATCTCAAGTTATGCTGAGGGAATCACAAAAGAAGTGTTTCACCTTACTAAAAAAGAAGTCACCCACGAATTATATCGCCGAAATGTGGAAACTCATGACTGGTCACAGTATGAAGAGAAGTTCGTGCTGTTGAAAGGTTGTGGCGATATTCACGTTCCTGACTCTATTTACGTAATAGCTACCAACAAGCTGATGAATCACGCAAAAAAGATCATGTACGGTGAAGCATGTAGTTTTGTTCCTGTTTGGAAGAAATAGGTCATCCCGAATTTATTTCTCCGAAGGAGTCTTACAGACAGGATCTTTGTGAGGTCTTTATTCCAAGTCCTGTCTTATTAATAGATCAAAGCCGTTGATGTAAGATCCTGAAACAAGTTCAGGATGACGAAAGGGCAAAGCATATCTTTTTACCCCCGTCTGGGAAGGTTGATAAGAAGCCACTAAAAATCGAAAGCACGGAAAAACAGGGTCATCCTGAATTTATTTCTCCGAAGGAGTCTTACGGACAGGATCTTTGTGAGGGTTTTATACCTAATCCTGTCTTATGAATATATAAAAGCCGTAGATATAAGATGCTGAAATGAACTCAGCAGGACCTAGAAATGAAACTGGTTCCGAATTACCTTTGTCGAAATGTAAAATGGGAGTTTTACTTCGCCACGAGGGGATAATTATTTGGATTTTTTATTGATTCCAAATTGAGATCAACATCCAAATCAGGCCAGAAGAAGTGATCATTGGCAGGAACTTCCAAATTAAGGACTTCTTTTAATTTAGCATCTTTAAACCAAGGAAAGTTTTTGTAAGCTAAAAAGTATTCCTTTCCCTGATGCATTAACCAAATTCCATGAGAAGAAATATTGGTTACCTCAGTTTTATTTTTCTCTAAAGTGATCATTCCAGCTTTTTACAATTTTGCTCTTATGCTCTTCAACTTGTTCTAATATCTCTTTAATTTGTTTAGAATTCAAACCAACAGACTTATTGAGCTCAATAGTTGGTTCTAACCAAATTTTAGCTTCACCTTCAGCATGTATAACATGAATATGAATTCTTTCTTCTTCTCTGGAAAAGAAAAAGAATCTATATCCTTTGTATCTGAAAACAGTAGGGCTCATATTTTAATATAGTTAAACGAAATTATGAAAACACTCTTAACAGGCTCATCTCGTGGAATCGGTAAATCAATTTGTGATTTGTTATTAAATAAAGGATACGAAGTTATCGGAACTTCGCGATCAACCATTAACCAATCATCCAATAACTACACACATATTGCCTCTGATTTATCTAAAGAGCAAGAAGTTCAAAAACTAAAAGAGATTTTCTCCGAAGACTCTATCCCCGAAGTACTCATAAACAACGCAGGAATTTTTCTGGAAGCTCAGTTTGATGATGCCGATGAAGAATGGATGGAGAAGTGGGACCGGACTCAACAGGTGAATCTGAGATCGGTGGCTTTAATTACTAAATGGGCAATCAATGCCTGGAAAGAACGGGGAATAAAAGGAAAGGTCATAAATATTGCCAGCAGAGCAGGCGTTCGTGGCGATACGGGAGAATATGCAGCTTACGCAGCAAGTAAAGCCGGAATGATCACTTTCACCAAAAGCATCGCTCGAAGTTTAGGGAAAGACGGAATTACGGCTTATTCCATAGCCCCCGGATTTGTCGAAACCGATATGGCAAGAGATTCAATTGAGGTATATGGAGAAGAATATTTGACCAAAGATCTGGCGTTGGATTCTATCGCTCCGCCGGAACAAATTGCTGAGTTGGTGCTTTTGCTTGCTTCCGGAAAACTTACTCACGCCACCGGACAGACATTTCATATTAATTCGGGGAGTTATTTGGTGTAAGTTGTAGCCACTGAAGCACGAAGGCACAGAAGTTTAAACATGACAGAAGGTGAGTGATTCATCCTGATGATACTTCCGAAGGATCTTGCAGATTACCCGACAAGATTCTTCGCTTTCGCTCAGAACGACTAAATATTGTCATTCCAACCTGTGTCACGAAAAGTTTAGCAAGACTTAGGTCCAGTCATCCCGAACTTGTTTCGGGATCTTTGTGAAGGCTAATACTAACGATCATTGTGTAAGTAAATCAAAGTTCAAAAAATCCGAATTAATAACGAATCAAGTTTAGTATAACCTATTCACACAATCACCGATGCTTCTCATACACATTCGGTTCCAGAATAGAAGCAAGCCTATCTAAATCCTCATCTGAAATATTTTTTGATTGAGCTTCAACCAAATCAACAAGTTGATCCATCTTTCTAATTCCAATCACGGGAGTAACATCAGCTTTTGGTCTTCGAACATAATGGATGGCAGCCGAAAGTGGATTTTCCGTTTTGGACATTTCAGACTGTAGTTTTTGAACTTCCGCTTTAGAATATCCTAAATACTCCTTAGCAGGTTTATCAATCAGCATTCCTTTGGCTAAAACACCGCGGGCGAGTACTGAGATATTTTGTTCGGTAAGTAAATCCAGGCATTCTTCTTCAGGTCGGCGGTCCAGTAAACTATACTGCATCATTACAGAGCTCATATTGGATCTTTCTACCCACTCGCGAATTACGTTTGATCGGATAGAGGAGATGCCATATTCCAGAATTTTGCCTTGTGATTTCAGAACCTCAAATGCTTCGATACTCTCATCAATGGGATCTTCAATGGTTCCTCCGTGAAGCATATACAAATCAATGTAATCGGTTTTGAGTCGCCGGAGACTTTTATCAACTGCTTTAAGAATGTATTCTTTGGAAGGATTCCATCGCCAGTCGGTTCCGGATTCATTCCATTCATTACCAACTTTGGTGGCAATTTTGACCTCCTTTCGGAAAGGAGCTAATGCCTTTCCAACTATCTTCTCATTTTGTCCATGATCATACAGGTCGGCGGTATCAAAAAGCGTTATGCCTTGTTCAAAAGCCGATTGAAGTAATTTGAGATTGGTCGGATTGTCCAAGTCAAGAGACATGCAACCAAATCCGATATCAGAAAGAGTCATTGATCAGCTTTGGCAATTACCCAAACAGCATGTACAATTCCGGGAATGTATCCGAGAATGGTTAGCAGAATATTAATCCAAAAAGCTGAGCCAATTCCTACCGTCATAAAAACACCAACCGGAGGTAGAAGTATGGCGAGAATAATTCTTAATATGCTCATAATAAATATTGAAGTTCTTTTGATTTCTATTGGGTAAAAGAATAAACTTGAATCGAAAATAAACCAAATCTATTTATGGCAGTTTTAGTAACAGGAGGAGCGGGGTATATCGGCAGTCACACTGTCCTGGAACTTCTCGAACTTGGAAAAGAAGTTGTAGTAGTTGATAATCTTTCAAACAGTAGTGAAGAATCTTTAAAAAGAGTTTCTGATATCACAGGAAAGAAACCGACTTTTTATAATGTTGACTTACTTAAAGAAAATAAGCTCAGAGAAGTTTTCGAAAAACATGAGATCGATTCCGTAATACATTTTGCAGGTTATAAAGCGGTGGGGGAGTCGGTTCAAAAGCCTATGATGTATTATCAGAATAATATTGACAGTACATTGATTTTATGTAAACTGATGAAAGAATTTGATGTAACTAATCTGGTATTTAGCTCCTCTGCAACTGTTTATGGAGATCCGGAAGAAGTCCCGATTACAGAAGAATCATCACTTTCTGCGACAAATCCCTATGGACGTACCAAGTTATTTATCGAATATATTCTTAAAGATTTATATACATCCGATGAGAGCTGGAATATCGCTTTGCTCAGATATTTTAATCCGGTGGGAGCACACAAAAGTGGTAGAATCGGAGAAGATCCGAATGATATTCCAAACAATTTGATGCCTTATGTTTCTCAGGTAGCCGTTGGAAAACTGGAGCAACTTTCTGTGTTTGGAGATGACTATCCAACTCCGGACGGTACGGGAGTCAGAGATTACATTCATGTGGTTGATTTAGCAGTCGGACACTTAAAAGCGATTGAAAAGCTGGAATCAAATCCGGGTTTAGTGATCTATAATCTTGGAACTGGCAAAGGAACCAGTGTTTTAGATATGGTTAAAGCCTTTGAAAATGCTTCGGGAAAATCCGTTAATTATAAGATTGCACCCCGCAGACCCGGAGATATCGCGACATGCTATGCCGATCCTGCAAAAGCAGAGGAAGAACTTGGATGGACTGCAAAACGAGGAATTAAAGAAATGTGTGAAGATGCCTGGAAATGGCAGTCCGAAAATCCAAATGGGTATAAGTGATTTAATATAGAAGGTCGGCTTAGAATTAGAATTATCTTGTCTCTTAAGATAATAGAAAGTTGGGGTCATCCTGAATTTATTTCAGGATCTTTGTAAGGAATAGCTCTTGAAATGGTCTTACTAACTATGAACAGAGGCTATGTGTACTTTCTAACTAACTTTCGCAGAACTACGATCTATATCGGAGTTACTAATGATATTAATTCCAGAGTATGGAAACATAAACTGGGAGAAGGTTCCCTATTCACTTCAAAGTATAAGCTGACTATTCTGGTGTATGCAGAAGAATATGATAATATCTCTGATGCTATAGCAAGAGAGAAACAACTAAAGAATTGGCACAAGCAATGGAAATGGAATCTGGTAAAGCAACACAACCCAAAATTAGAAGATTGGAACGAAACCTTGAGAGGATAAAGGTTAGGTTTCGGTATACAGCCATTTCTTAAGATCCTGAAATAAATTCAGGATGACTCCATTTTTAGCTTTAATAAAATTCTGGGTACATTATCTAAAGTTTATATAAGAACAACAAGCTTAGATTTGTTTGTCAGATTCAATTTTAAATCCCAAATAAACATTTTATTTAAGCTGAGGTAATCTTATCTTTGCAATCCTTTAAGCCAAAGTGGCGGAACTGGTAGACGCGCACGACTCAAAATCGTGTTCCTTCGGGAGTGTGGGTTCGATTCCCACCTTTGGTACAAAGCCTTTCAGATTACTCTGAAAGGCTTTTTTTATTTAATTACTTAACACAGGAGAGAGCACGAAAGAAACAGAAGTTCCTTTCCCTAAACCACTTTGAACGTTCAATGAAGTGCCGTGTAGCTCGAGAATTTTCTGAGCTATGGATAATCCTAAGCCGGCACCTGAGCCAACCGTTCTGCTTGGGTCTTCCTGATAAAACCGATCAAAAATTCGCTGAATATTTTCTTCAGCAATTCCCTTGCCTGTGTCCGAAATAGTGAAGCTTACATTTCCATTATCATTGGAATAAATGATGGAAACTTTACCACCTTCCGGCGTATGCTTCAAGGCATTATCAATCAGATTAGAAATAGCTCTTTCCATCAAGGCAATATCAGCATAAACTAATTCAACCGGTTCATTGGGGATTACTGCTTCAATTTCGATTCCCTTTTGCTCAGCAATGGGTTTAAACTGCACAACAAGATCCTGAGCAAGCTCTGCCATACTTACCCGTTCCATTTCGGGTTGAACGTCCTGAGCATCAAATTTCGAAAGTTCAAACAATTCCTCAATTAGTTTACCGAGCTTTTTGGTATTCCGGAGTACGATATCGTAATATTTTGAGCGTTCATCAGGATCTATGGTAGGTTCTTTTACCTGAATCGTCTCTAAATATCCCTGAATTGAAGCCAAAGGACTTCTAAGATCGTGCGATACATTAGCTACTAATTCTCTTCTTAATTTATCGATCTGTTTAATTTCGTCCATATTTGCTACCAGCGTGTCTGCCATTTGATTAAAAGAGGAGCCAAGCATTCCAATTTCATCTTTGGAGGTGATTTCCACTCGTTTATCCAGCTGACCTTGTTCGAAAGATTTTACAGTTTCACTCACATGACGCAATCTTCCGGTTAATAACCTGAAAACAACCAGTCCTAAAATCAAAGTCACAATCAGTATCAATCCTAAAGCAATAAAAGTATTACGCATTATGTAACTATTCTGAACCATGGCTGCAGTTTCATCAAACTGTTGTCCGGAAAGAATTACATATAAATAACAACCATTACTTCCCATAATAGAAATAGGCGCTACTGAAAACGGTTTTTGAACTCCGGCATTTAATGGATCATCTCCGTAAATAGGTAATGTATTTCCTGCCAAAAACTCGTCCAAAGGTACAGTATTTACTCTTGTTATTTGAAGCTCAGCTTCTGAATCCTGACTCGGATAATACCATTTTATCATGCCGTTACTGCTTAGCAGGTAGATATCGATTTCGGGATTTATACCATTCAAATACTGAATCTGAGATATAATGCTGTCGCCTTCAATAGAATCCATTAAGTAAGGTTGAAAATGAGAAGCCATATCAGCTGCAAGCATTTTATTTACTTTTTGGCCTGTTTCTTCCACGAACATCAATGATGAGGAAACGCCCATATATGCGAAAGCTCCCCCAAGTGCTAAAACAAGCACCAGAAAGGCAGTAGAAATTTTGGTATAAAAACTTTCCTTGATGTTCATTGGATGCCTAATTCTTCAAGTTCTGCAAATTTATATCCCATTCCCCAAACGGTGGTGATAAATTTGGGTTCCGATGGATTCTTTTCAATTTTACTACGCAGACGATTAATGTGAGAGTTAACCGTATGGCTGTAACCACTGTATTGATAGCCCCACACAATGTCGAGTAATTCCTGGCGACTGTAAGCTCTTCCCGGGTTATTAGCGAACAATAACAAAAGATCAAACTCCTTGGAGGTCAGTTCAATAAGGTCTTCACCTAATTTAACAGATCGCTTTTTTGGATAGATGATAAGATCGCCGAAATCCAACATATCAATTTCTGAACTGTCCTGCGGTTCATTCACATTTGCTCTGCGGATAAGGGCTTTTACTCTTGCAATAAGCTCTTTGATAGAAAATGGTTTCGTGAGATAATCGTCCGCTCCGAATTCCAGTCCCATTATTTTGTCAACTTCCTCGGCTTTTGCAGTCAACATAAGAATAGGGGTTTGACTGTCCTTTTTTCTTATAGCTTTGCAGATTTCAAATCCATCCACTTCAGGAAGCATTATATCGAGGATAATCAGCGAGTAATTATTTTCTAGTGCTTTTTGTTTGGCTATTCTGCCATTTGCTACCTGTTCAACTTCATATTTGTTGTCAGTAAGTTGAATTTTAATCAGTTCAGATAAGTCTGTATCGTCTTCTACGATAAGAATTGGGAGGGAATTCGTACTCATGATTTATTTTTTCTTGAAGCTACATCAGCTCTGAGAAAAAAGTATCACATAGAAATAACATTTGCTATTCGGAAGCTATAGACTCGAGTTCGGTTAAAACCTCAGTACAAACGTTATCCATATTGTCGGCTGAGGTCTCTAATTCAGAGCCGGGCTTTTCATCCCACAGAAGTGTTTTTGCGTGCTCATACTCCTCAATAATTTGATTGAGACCTAACATTTGAGCAACAGGCTTAATTTTATGACCCGCTTTCCGGAATTTTTCTTCGTCCCTTGCTAATAAAAACTTTTTATAGTGTTCGTTAAACTCGCTAAACGAAATAAGAGCAGCCTCAGAAAACTCTTTAATGTATGCTTTATCTCCATATAGCATTTTTTCCAGTGCATCTAAATCAATTAAACCTGCCATTTAGTTTACAGCCTCAGTAATGTAATGAGGAGATGGTTTGCCAAACTCATCAACGTGTACAAATACTATTTCATCAATAGTTATGATTGTCTTCTTTTCGAACTTGGTTCGAACTTCACATTTAACAGTGATAGAAGTTCTGCCAAAACGAACCGTTTCCATGCCAATTTCTATGACTTCTCCCAACGGAGCAGAATTCACAAAGTTGATTTCCGACATGTATTTGGTCACAATATTTCCTTTTCCAAGTTGACAAAGAACAAAAATAGCTGCCTCTTCATCAATCCAGCTTAGTACTGCCCCACCGAACAATGTGCCGTGCGCATTTAAATCCTGGGGTTTAATTAGTTTTCGGCTAAAAAATCGCATAGTTAATTTTTTAGTAAAGGTAAGGTGAATAGGCTATTGGAACCAACCCTTATTGAACATTCTAACATTAGAATAGAAATATGCCTTGGAACAAATAATGTAACATAAATGAAACAGGATTCTCTTACAGGTAGATAATACTATGGACACAAAATTTTAAGAATACAATGAAGACCATCGCTTTAACTAATCAAAAAGGGGGAGTTGGTAAAACAACTTCAACGATTAATATTGGGGCTGGTTTGGCTAAACTGGGTAAGAAAGTTTTATTAATCGATTTAGATCCTCAGGCAAATTTAACTTATTCGCTGAAAATGCATTCAAATCGTATGGAGAAAACAATCTATCATGCATTGAAAGGAAAAGCGAAAATCAGCGAAACAATTATCAAACACAACGGTTTTGATTTTATTCCTTCTTCTTTGGAATTGTCAGGAGCCGAACTTGAGTTGGCAAATGAACCGGCAAGGGAAAGCCTGCTGAAAAATGTAATGGAAGAAATTAAGCAAGAAGAATACGACTTTGTGTTGATCGATTGTCCGCCAAATCTTGGATTATTAACGTTGAACGCTTTTACGGCTGTGGAAGATATTTTTATAGTACTTCAGTCAGAATATTTAGCATTGCACGGACTATCAAAGCTATTGGATCTTATAAAGATAGTTCAGCAGCGTTTAAATGATAATCTTGCTGTGGGAGGTATAATTTGTACTTTGTATGACAGTCGTAAAAACCTGAACAAAGAAGTGGTTGGGCACATCAAAGATTATTTTGGGGATAAAGTTTTCAAAACTATAATTCGCGATAATGTAGCATTAGCAGAAGCTCCGAGTCATCATAAAACAATTTTTGAATATGATGGAAATAGTAATGGGGCACATGATTATTTCGCACTGGCTAAGGAAATAAAAAACGGTCATTAAGATGTCCAAAAAGCAAAGTTTGGGGCATAATCCTTTGGCGTACAGCTTAAGGAATCACGGCTCATTCGATTTTATTCGGGATACCCAAGGCAAGAATGGAAACCAGCAGAAAGAACCTGTTATTTCCAAAAAAGTGGCCAGTTATTATTTGGAAGAATCTGTAATTGAAAAAGTACGAGAGATTGCTGAACAACAGGACGATTCATATAGTGGAGTCGCCAACAGGTTACTTAAAGAAGCTCTAAAAAAGGAAGAATAAATCTCTGCTTAAGCCTTTCCTTTTTATTATACTTTTGCCTGATTAAAGGCTTATGTATTTCCAATATTCATCTGATTCACTTACTAAACTCGCAGATCATTTTTTAGACCTTTTCGGGCAATCAAATCCGGAAAATGCGTTTCAAAAAAAATGGATAATTGTCCAAAACAGGGAAATGCAGGAATGGCTAACGCTTCGGGAAGCCGAGAAACACAAAATTTCAGCCAATAATCAGTTCGTATTCCCATCCGAATTTATCTGGAAATTGTATCGGCTATGTGAACCTGAATTTCCTTCTGTTTTACCCTCGGATAAAAATCCAATGCTTTGGAGTATTTATGGGTTATTAAGAGATAAAGAAGGCGTTTTTGAAAACTTTGAATTTGACCTTTCATCTGATGAAACGCAGCTTTACCAATTAAGTAAAGCAATTGCTGATGTATTTGATCAATACCAGGTGTATCGACCTGAGCTGTTAAAAAATTGGGAACAAGGAAATTTTTCAACCTCTCATTCATCAGAGAAATGGCAACTAAGATTATGGCAACAGCTTAATGCCCAATGGGATCAGGAAAAAGCCGCTCTTTTGCGTTCCGATGTGTTCTTTGAATTAAAAGAGTTACTACAAAGGAATAATTTTCCATTCGAAAAACTCCCGGAAGATTTGTGGATCTTTAACCTGCCACATATTTCAAAACCCTTTGCGGAAGTAATTGCTTTGCTTTCCAAAAGAATCAATGTTCATTTATTTATAGGTCATCATGAGCAAGATAAGTCTGATACGAATCAGATATCATCTAAACTAACACAAGCGCATCAAAACAATATGAGTGTACTGATGCAGGTTTTTAAAGGTGTTGATGAAACCATTAGAAAAATAGATTTACATGATCAATCAGGTAATTCTGAAAGCAAGTTAGAAGTCATTCGGAATTTAATCAGTGGGTTCACCGAACCTGAAATTCCATCTGATGAATTGAAGCAAAACTTTGAGATACATTCCTGTCACAGCAAAAGGAGAGAGCTTGAGGTTTTAAAAGACAAGCTTTTATCAAAATTCAATGCTGCACCTTCTTTAAAACCGGAAAATTGCATGATTTTGGTACCGGCACTTGATCAGTACAGCTCATTAATTACAGAGATTTTTTCTGATGAAGACTTCGGGACAGAAATACCGGTTAGCAGATTTTATAACAGTAATTCGGGTTTTGCTTCCAAAGCTTTGATCCAATTGAACCGGCTTCTGATTTCTGATTTTAAAATAACAGATGTACTTGATGTAATTGAAAATCCGGTTGTAATCGAAAAATGGGCTTTTACTGATGATGAGCTTTCTTTAATCCGAAAATGGATGTCGGAACTAAAAGTTCACAGACAGCTGAAAGGCGATCGCTTTTCAATTCTCAATGGTCTGGACCGCTTATTTCTTGGTTTCGGAATGGAACCTGACAAATTCAAAATGTTTGGAGGAAAAGCAGTTTATCCTAAAATTTTCAACTCTGATTCAGGTAGTTTAATGGCCAAATTATCTTCATTTTTGCGAACTCTGGAAAAATGGTCAAAGAGTCTTGAAGGATATCTTACTCTCGAACAATGGCTCAAGAAGACAAAGAAAATTACACAGCAGATTTTGTGGGATGAAAAGGCGGAGAACGGAGTGTCTCAGCTTATATCAGAATTAGAGTCTCTGCATGATCAGGTTGTTCTTTCAGGTTTTAAGGATGAGATAGACGCTTCTCTATTCTTTTCATGGTTACATGAAAATCTGAGTGCCAGTAATTCAAATTCAGCCGGCTTTGGTCATGGAGTAAATATCAGTGAGTATGTTCCGAACCGAAATATTCCTTATAAATTTGTTGGGATTTTAGGTCTTAATGCTGATGTGATACCTGCAAAAAAACTGCGCCCTGATTTTGATCTGATCTATCGGTTTCCTCAACCGGGTGACAGAATCCACAAATGGGAACAAAATTTTGTGTTTTATGACTTAATTCAATCTGCAAGAGAGTATCTGCATATTAGTTATGTAGGAGTTGATGAACAGACTAACACTGCTAAAGAACCATCAATATTACTGCAACAGATTCTTTACGAGGCAAAGTCGGTTGGTATTGAAATTCCGGTAGTTCAGGAAAAGCTTCATGGTTTTGATAAGGAGTATTTCATCACAGGGGAGGAAAGTTCTTATGCTGAAAATTACCGTCGGATATCACAAGCGGAAGAAAGTAATACGCAAACCGGATTTATTGAAAATACCGAACTTGAAGATTTTGAAACAGAAGTAGTTTCTGAAGAAATTGCTCTGAGAGATCTGATTTCATTCTTTTCTCATCCTGCTAAACATCTGTGCAGTAATTGGTTATCGGTATCAAATTATGACAATGAATCCGAGCCGGAATCCCGGGAAAGTTTTAAATTGGACGGATTAGAACACTATTTTTTGAAAGATTATCTGAGTGATGCTTTTCTAAAAGAATACGAAATAAGTGAATTGAAGGAATTAGCAAAAGCTTCTAATCTGATCCCTGAGGGATATCCCGGAGACAAAGAATTTTTCGAAAATGAATTGTTAATTCAACAACTCTCAGAAGTGCAGCAGGCACACAACTTGAAAGAAGAAGGCAGCTTAGAAATTGAATATGAAGTTGGTGGATATACAATAACAGGATCAGTCAATAATCTATTCGGGAAAGATCGGCTGCAACTAAGATTAGGTGATCTGAAGGCTAAAAATTTAATAGAGCTTTGGATTAATCATCTCTTATTAAGCACAAAGGGAGAATTCAATAGTTTTTGCTATTTCTTTGAGAAGAAAAAAGGACTGAATCATGTATCAATAGACAGGCAGGATTTAGATGTAGACACTGAGCTCTTAAAGTTGATTAAGATTTATAATGAAGCTCAAAAATTTTCACAGGATGTATTACTGCCCGTTGAAACATCGAGAGAATTTGCAGAGCAGTATTTGTCTCAGGGTGATAAACAAAGAGCTATTGAAAAAGCTTCTAAAATTTGGGCTAATGATTCAGACTTTGTCATTTCTGAAAGCGAAGATTTCTATAACAATTTAGTTTTTCAGAACGGAAATTTCCTGATGTCAGACAACTTCCAAAGCAATGTGCTCAAAATATGGACTCCAATTTTGAATTCAACCGGAGTTATAAAATGAAGCCATTAAACGTATTTGAAGTAGAATTTGAAGGCTTCAACCTGGTAGAAGCCAGCGCCGGAACGGGAAAAACCTACAACATCACTTCGCTTTACGTGAGATCAATTGTCGAGTTTGGTTGGGTGCCTTCTAAAATTTTAGCTCTCACTTATACAGAAGATGCTACCTCTGAGCTGAAACAGAGAATCAGATCCCGGATTGAAGAATGCATTCATTTTCTTAAATCTAATAAAAATACAGACGATGATTTTCTGAATAAAGTTAAAAGCTATCCCAAAGAACAAGCTCTGAAGAGGTTAGAATCAGCACTTTTTTCATTTGATGAAGCGGTGATATCAACCATTCATGGTTTTTGCCAACAGTTGCTGCGAGAGTATAGTCTGGAATTTGGAATCCAATCCGATTTCGAAATCCTCAAAGATACTTCTGAGGTGCTGCAAGAGGCAGTTGACAAGTATTGGAGGGGTTTAATCCGGGAATACTCTGTACAGCCGATTAAAAGAGGAATATTAAGCTTATTAGCCGATCACAAAGTAAATCCGGAAAATCTCAGGTTTTTATTGAATAACCTGTTGAGCAAACCTTATGCTAAAATTACCCCCGAAACGATTTCAGAAGAAAATTATGAGAAACAGTTAAAAGGAATTTCAGATTTATTCAATCAATTATCGCAGAGGTGGGATAAAGACAAACATGAAGTATTAAAGATACTGAATTCAGGAAATCTGAACGGACGATCATATAAAAGCGAAAAATTTGAAGTATGGATTTCTCAACTGGAACAGTTTCTACATCCTGAAACAATCGATTTGTCACCTTTTTCAGATTTAAAGTATTTCAGTGCTTCATTTATAGAAGATAAAGCCAATAATGGATACTCCACGAATCCGCCACTGTTTTGTAATTTGGTTGACAATTTTCTGGATGAAGTTGAAAATTTAAGTAAACTTGTTGTTTATGAGCTCCATAAAGCGATAAAAGAGATTCAGTCGGAATTCAAATCTCTCAAAACTTCAGCAAACGCGTTAAGTTTCGATGATTTACTTCAGATTACCGAACAGAATCTCAATCCTGATATCCGGCGGAAAGTTGCCAGTCAGTTCAAACTGGCTTTAATTGATGAGTTTCAGGATACCGATCCGATTCAGTATTCAATTTTTCGAAAGCTATTCTTTGAATCGAATTCCGCACTGTTCATGATTGGTGATCCAAAACAAGCTATTTACAGTTTCCGAGGGGCGGACTTGTTTACCTACTTTAAAGCAACAGAAGATATTTCGGATGAAAAGAAGTATTCATTGTCAGCAAATTATCGCTCATCCATAAACATGATTTCAGCAGTAAATCAGGTTTTCAAAGACAAAGAGCAACCTTTTCTATTTAAGGAGCCTGAATTCAGAGAAGTGGTATTTCCCGATGGAAAAGTCAGCGAAGAAATAAATTTAGACAGTGACCCGATTTCCACATTGAATTTTGTGGAATGTAATTCGGAAAGCACAACCAAGGCTGAAGTTCAAAATGCGGTTATAAGCTATGTTTCCGGACAAATTCATAAATTATTGAAAAAGCCATTCCGAATAGACGAAAAGTTTGTCCAAACTGATGACATCGCCATTCTTGTAAGAAAACGAAAATGGATTACACCACTGCAAAATGCCCTGTCAGAATTGGGAATAAAAAGTGCGGTAAAAAGTAAAGCATCCGTTTTCAGAACCAATTTAAGTGAACAAATGCTGCTCTTAATGAGAAGCTTGAGCGATCATACAAATACCAATTTGATAAGAGCGGCTTTGGTTACAGATTTAATTGGATACAATGCCAATAAGATTTTAGGGCTTGAAGATGAACCGCAAAAATGGTCAGAAATCCAGCAGATATTTGACGAGTCTGTAGAAATCTGGAAGCGATCAGGGATCTTAGATTCGTTCAGAAATTTAGATTCTTATTTCGGGATAAAGAAGAATATAGCCCGGCTCAGAAACTCGGAACGCCTGATGACTGACTATAATCACATTCTGGAATTGCTCTCAGAAGAGGAGAGAAGAGAAAACCGGACAATCGGAGGGCTCATCAGATTTCATCGAAAAAAACTGAACGATGAATCAACACTTGCCGATGAAGATCAGATTCGATTGGAAAGTGATAAAGATCATGTAACCATTACTACGCTGCATTCCAGCAAAGGACTTGAATATCCCATTACTTTTTTACCTGATTTATGGGAGGATTTTGACAGTATTGATTACAGAAAAATAAATTATACCGAGTACCATAATGAAAAAAATCAGCTTTGTATTGATATCAGGAAAAAACCATCAAAAGATATCTCAGATACAGCGAAAAAAGAAAAATTGGCTGATCTGTTGAGATTAAACTACGTGGGATTAACAAGATCAAAAAATGCCTGTTTTATTCCCTTTGGGTGGAATAAGGATATACTCAGTTCTCCGCTGATTGCTACGGCTTTGGGAACAGATTATGTGCTGGATAAAAAGAAGAAAGAACCTGAAGATTTGAGGGATGAATTTGGAATCTACCAGGAAAAAGAAAATATCGAATATAAAACAGCTGAAGAAGCACTTTTAGATTCCAAAGATTATTCCCGGCGTGAATCATCGAATCAGGAGAAAGGAAACAGCTCATTATCAGTACTGAAGAATAAGAGAAACGATCTTTATTTATTTCCGAGAATAATGAGTTTTAGTTCACTTGCTTCACATCAAAAAGAATCTAATGATGAAAAGTACGATGAGTTCAATCTTGATGTAGATCCCGATCAGATAAATGATATCGAAGACAGAACGATTACAAAACTAAACTTCCCGAAAGGGAAGCATACCGGAAATCTTTTGCATTATATTTTCGAGAATATTGAGTTCGATGAACCGGAAAAGCATTCCGAAATCATCCAAAATGAAATTAGAAAAGCCGGCCTCGAAGAATCTTTATTTCCTATTGTAGAAAAATGGATTAGAGAAACCCTTGATCATGAATTGGTACAAGGAATTAAACTGAGCAATTTGCCTGATGAAAATGTCTTAAAAGAGATGGAATTTCATTTCACCGTTAATTCCCTC
This sequence comes from Balneola sp., assembly GCA_965267565.1. GTDB lineage: Bacteria > Bacteroidota > Rhodothermia > Balneolales > Balneolaceae > Balneola. Next base: position 207,700 of record OZ254085.1, on the reverse strand, counting down.
AATGCTGCAGAAGTTTTTCAAACTATTCGTTCCGGATCAGTAGGTGAATTCATTGACAAAGATGTGATCTCCGGATACATGAAAGGGTTCATTGATTTGACTTTCAGATTCAATGACAAATATTACATTCTCGATTATAAAAGTAATTATCTGGGTGAAGATGAGGATTCTTACAGCAAGGAATCTCTTCAGGCAGCAATGCAGATGTCCGGTTATGATTTACAATACCACATTTATGCTCTTGCCTTAAAAAAGTTTTTAGAATCGAGAGAGCCACGAATACAATTTGACGAAGTTTTTGGTGGGGTGATTTATCTTTTCATGAGAGGTATTGATAAAAAGATGCCTGAGTCAGGTGTGTACTTTACGCGACCGGAAATGACCATTCTTGAAGATCTGAACAGAAAAATGGGGATTTCCAATGAATAAAAGCCCGTTTTCGTTATTAGATCAATTGAAGAAAGAAGGTAGCATAGGTCTTTTGGAATTTGAGTATGCAAAATTTTTGAAAAGGTTAGATGATGAAATTTCAGATCAATTACTTTTCTTAAGCGTTCTGGCAGTTCATCATCAAGCTGAAGGTAATATTTGTTTGAACCTTTCAGAGGTATATGAATCAGATTTGGGAAGGAGTTTAGGGCTTCATGAGTCTGAACTAAAGGATTTAGAGATTGAGATCAACAAATCGGTGTTAATTGGCAAACCAGGTGAATATAAACCGCTGATTTACTCAAATAATCGTCTTTATTTACACAAATACTGGAGCTATGAAAATGAGCTGTTACAGTGGCTAAAGAACAGAAAAGCAGATACTATTAGTTTTCAAAAGATTGAATTTGTTAATAGTCTGGATTTGAAGGAAGGTGACGCACTCCAAAACACTGCTATTGCTCTCTCAGTTTTATTGGATTTTTTAATTATTTCGGGCGGACCGGGAACAGGAAAAACCTACACCGCAAACCGAACCATAAAAGCACTGAAAGACTTCAATCCCGGGTATAAAATTGCAATGGCAGCTCCAACCGGTAAAGCAGCTGAGCGATTAAATGAATCGATGGAAGACACTGAACTACGAGCGGTTACAATTCATCGTTTACTTGGAGCTCGTTTAGATGGGGATTTTAGTTATAACAGAGATAAAAAGCTCTCACATGATGTAATATTAATCGATGAAGCTTCGATGTTGGACATTCGGTTGTGGGTGGGTTTGATCAGAGCCATAAAGCCATCTTCAAAATTAATTTTGTTAGGGGATAAGGATCAGCTTTCATCTGTAGAAGCAGGTTCTGTTTTGGGAGATATATGCACTAAAGCTTCGAATAGTTTTGACGGTTCTGTTGGTAGTGCATTGAGTGATTTAGATTTTATGTCAGATGAGGAGAAGTCACCGAACCAGTTAAATAATCATATTGTTCTTTTTGAAAAATCTTACAGGACAAAAGAAAATTCTGGAATTTCAGAATTTGCAAAAGCAATAAATGAGCAAGATTCGGATCAGATTTCAACCATAGAGAAAAAATACCCTTCCATAAGCATAAAAGAACCTGAAAGAATTTTTATATCTGAAATAGTAGAGCAATACACGGAAGAGATTTTGATAGGTGAACATAAAACTCAATTTTTATGCTCTAACAAAAATGGAAAATTAGGAACCGTTAACCTGAATTTTCAAATTGAGCAATCTATTAAATCTAAATTGAAAATTTCTGCTCAGAATGAATGGTACGCAGGCAGAAGGATTGTTATTACTAAAAATGATTATCAGAATGACCTGAGAAACGGAGAGGTAGGAGTTTGCGAAATATCAGATGGAGAAATACACATCAATTTTCCGGGAGAAAAGTCATTTGTTCCATCTCAACTTAAAGATTATGATTTAGCTTATGCTATAACCGTTCATAAAAGTCAGGGATCAGAGTTTGAGCATGTGAAATTATTTCTTTCTGAGAGAGAAAATTCAGCACTTTCTAAAGAATTGTTATACACAGGTGTAACAAGAGCCCGACTTTCTACTCTTGTAATTGGATATAGCTCAATATTCAGCTTTGCTTTAAACAGAGCAATAAGAAGATCGAGCGGCATCCCCGAAAACATATTGTAAATTTTTTGACATAAAAAAGCTGCAAAGCAGAAGCAATGCAGCCCATTTTTGTACCCCGAAAAAGCCAACGTATTCATAGGAAGTTGAATGATATTCAGCTTCCTATTTTTATTTCATCTTATAGTATAACATTCATAATTAAATAAATAATAGAAGTTTTTAATACAACTCAAATTTTTCCTTTTTACGCACCTGAAACAGTTATAGATGTTTAAAACTTTCTAATTCCCATTACGGAACAAAAAGATTTAAAGCTTGTTGAAGTCAACAGAAAACGAAAACAAAAATCAAAACACGATATGTTGACTAACAAATCTAAAATATTATCAACTTTAATATTAATGCTTGCCGTATTTGGCTTTGCATGTTCAGATTCAACAAATAATAACACAGCAACAGTAAATGGTTCTGTAGAGCAGTCTCAAGCTAAAGCACTGTCTGATGGAACTGTAGTAACCATGGGAACTATTACATCAAATGGCTCAATTGAAGCACTTGATGGAGTGGAAACCACAACGAACGCACAGGGAGAGTTTTCTCTGACGTTTAATACTGATGCTGCACAAAATTTTGTATTAATGGCTGAACAACAAGGTTTGGAAGTAATGGGGTTCATTTCTGCAAATGTAGAAAGTGGATCTGAGATAATTCTTAAACCATTAGATTCTGAGTCTACAGCAGAGACTATGATTTTTTCTGAAGTCGTAGCAAATGGCGACGCTGATGTTGTTCTGAAATCTGACATTGAAACTGTTGTTACTTCAAATAATAGCAGTGAAATAATGACTCAGTCAGAAGCAACAGCACAATTTGCAGCAGCAGTAGCGAAGTCTGCTGAAGCCAGAGCTCAATTTTTTGCAGAAGAAGTTGAAGGCAATAGCGAAGAAAAATTAAATGCTACTATTGAAACTTTAGTAGAAGCTCAAGCCAGACTTGAAGCTGAGTTAGACGCAGCTTCCAATACAGAACAAGAAGAGGAAGCTATTGAGTTATTCCTTGAAACTTCTGCAAATGCTTTTGCAAGTGCTGAAGTAGAAGCTAACAAAGCATCCGCAGCAGTAAGCCTGTGGGCTCGATTAGCTGTAAATAATGTGAAAAGCTTGAGTGAGAATATTGAAAACGAAGTACGCTCTCAAGTATCCGTTATGACAGCAGTAGCGATAAGAGCAGCTGTTGAAGCGGAGGCAGAAGCTTCAGAAATGAGTAACCAAACTCAATCAGACATTAATGATGCCGGAGTTCAACTTATGGCAGACGTTAAAGCTGCATTAGGAGTTAAGTCTGATGTTGAAGCTGCATTTGAAGCATACCAGGAAAACGTAGAAGAATCTATGAGAAATGATTCCTCGGTTAATGGTGAGTTTATCTTAGATATTAATGCATCTATCAATTCAACAACAGGTGCGAAAACAATATTTGATAACTCAATCGTAACTGCTCTGTCAGCAGATGTAGCATTAAATGTATTCTCAAGTTTTGAATCAAGCTTAGATTCAACTGCGAATAATGCTCAGTCCGGTCAAATGACTCAGGCAAGCATTGAAAGCACTACCAGAATTCTACTTCTGTTGAACTTGAATTCGTAAGCTAAACTAAACAAACTAAAAAGGCTCGTATGTTTCATACGAGCTTTTTTTTATTTATAGAGAATATTGCTACTTAACAGAAATCAATTCCACTTTAAAAATTAATGTACTGTTAGGTTCGATTGGACCTCCGGGTCTTGGATTCTCACCATAAGCTAAATCAGAAGGGATGTAGAACATGTAAGTTGCACCTTCTTTCATTAGTTGTAAGCCTTCTGAAAAACCTGTAACAAACCTTCCTGCTTGTAGTTCGGCAGGGCTTCCTCTATCATAAGAACTGTCAAATTTTTCCCCATCAATTGTAGTACCTTCATAATGAATTACCACTGTATTTTCAGCCGTAGGAGACTTACCGGTTCCTTCCTCAATAATTTTATATTGAAGCCCTGATTCGGTCTCCATAACGCCTTCTTTAGTTTTATTTTCAGCTAAAAATGTCTCGCCTTCTTCTTTATTTTCAATTTTCTTTTGATTGGTAAGCTGAATTCTGAATTGATTGATTAAAGAATTTCTGGTTGCTTGGTCAAGCTTATCATTTTGTTCAATTCCATTTATAAAACCTGCAATATAAGCGTCATAACTGAAATCGGTAGCTCCCTCTTTGGCAAAAAAGTCTCCACTTTGGTAACCTAAAGCAAAACTGATACTGTCCTGTTGGTTTGTAAGATTTGCGTCTTTATTAACAGACGAATCGGATGAGTCGCAGGCTACAGCTGCAAAAAGTAAAATAGCAAAAATGAATCTTGATGAATTTCTAAAAGTCATAGTGTTTTTTTGTTTCAAATTCGATTAAGTATTAAAAGTAGGGGAAATTAGCACCAATGTGGAATATTAATTCCGTACTTTCTGTGTATATTTACATGATTTTGAACTTTAAAGAACGAAAACGTTGACATTTGATGATTTTAAGCTCGATGACTCACTGAAAATGGGTCTGAGCGATATTGGTTATAAAGAACCTACGCCAATTCAGGAGAAGAGTATACCTGAAGCCTTAGAAGGAAAAGATATTTTAGGAGCTGCCCAAACAGGAACGGGTAAAACCGGAGCTTTTGTAATTCCCATTATAGAGTTGATCTTAAGAAATCCCTCAGAGGGCACAAAAGCTTTAATTTTAACGCCTACTCGCGAGTTAGCTCAGCAAATTGACGAGCAAATTTTTGCGCTCGGATATCATTGTGGGATTAGCTCAGCTACCATAATTGGTGGGGAAGATTTTGCAGAACAAGCTTCTGCAATCCGAGCCGGTGTAGATATTATTGTTGCAACTCCGGGGCGGTTAATCGACCAAATGAAGGTGCTGGATATCGATTTTGAAAACATCCGCTTTTTGGTGCTTGATGAAGCAGACCGAATGCTTGATATGGGTTTTCTTCCTGATGTGAACCATATTATTGACAAGCTTCCTTCTGAAAGACATACCATGTTATTCTCAGCGACCATGCCGAAAGAGTTGCAAAAGTTGATGAGAAGCATCATGCAAGATCCTGTTAAAATAGAGATTGAAGTTTCTACAACTTCTAAACAAGTGGATCAAAGAGCTTACCATGCTCCGCCGAGAAAAAAACTGGGTGCAGTTCAATACTTATTGGATGAAATCGAATGGAGTTCTTGTATTGTGTTTTCCGCTACAAAAAAGGGAACCAATGAGTTAGAAAGATTACTTAATCAGAAAGGAATTAATGCAGGAAGCATTCATGGTGACAGAACTCAGGATGAAAGAACAGCTTCACTCAGAGCCTTTAAAAATGGAACAGTACCTGTAATTGTTGCCACGGATGTATTGGCGAGAGGTATCGATATTGATAATGTATCTCTCATTATCAATTATGACGTACCCAAAACGGTAGATGATTATATACACCGAATTGGAAGAACAGGTCGATATGATAAAGAAGGAATTGCAGTTACTTTAGTGAGTAAAGCAGACCAGAAGTTCTTTAATCCCATTAAGAAAAAAGTTGGTGATGAACTTAAGGTTCTGGAGTTACCTGAAGAGGAAAAATCAGGCAAGAAATCTTCGCCGAAAAAGAGCAGTGATTCAAAAAAGAAAAAAGAAGCTTCACAAAAGAAAGAATCTTCCGATCAAAAGAAGAAAATAGAAAAAGCCGATCCTTTAAAGGAAGGCACGCATAAAAAGAAGTCAGTTTCAATTCAGGTCGATAAAGAGGGAAAAGTTTCAGTTTCACTTTTAGATAAAAAGGAAACTAAATCGAAAAGTAAACCAGAAAAGACTTCTAAATCAAAACCGGAGAAGAAACAAAAACAGAAGAAGCAGAAACCCAAGAAAAAATCTAAGGCTGAACAAAAGAAAGAAGAAGCAAAAAAGAAAAAAGAGGCTCTTAAAAATAAGCTTAAAGATGGATATGAAGTGCCTGAACGAATGCAAATTGCTGCTGAAAGGGCACAGAACGTACGAAAGCCATCTAAAGGGATTTGGGGATTGATTAAATCTGTGATTCCAAAAATCGGTAAATAAGCTTTACTGCCGGTTAACTTACATAGCCATATATTAAAAGAAAAAATTATGAAAACTATTTCATTGACACTTCTAACTTTAGTCTTTCTGGCTTGCAACCAAGGGCAGGAGGTACAGGTTAATACCTCAACAAGTACATCTAATGAAGACAGATTAGAGCTTGTAGCAGATAAACCAATCAAGAATGTAATATTAGTTATTGCAGATGGAACCGGAGTAGCTCAACTTTCATCCGGTCAACTGAATTTAGTAGGAGCTGATGGTTATTTGTCTTTGCAGAGAATGCCGGTTACAGGAATTGTAAAAACCCAATCGGCAAATTCTTTGATTACTGATTCTGCTGCAGGAGCTACCGCTTATTCCTGCGGAATGAAAACAAACAACGGAATGATTGCCTACTTACCGGATGGTACCCATTGTAAAACCATTCTTCAATATGCAGAGGAAAGAGGAATGGTAACAGGATTGGTTGCTACATCTACCATTACCCATGCTACACCTGCGAGTTTTGCAGCTCATGTAGCTTCAAGAGGAAATCAAACCGGAATAGCTGAACAATATGTTAATTCAGGTGTGGAGGTAATTTTCGGAGGAGGAAGAGAGTTTTTCATCCCGCAAAGTGAAGATGGAAGTTCAAGAAGTGATGATAGAAACCTGATAGAAGAATTCGAATCTAAGGGATACGAATATGTAGCAGATGCAGAGCAGATGAAAGCGTCTTCGGGAGATAAAGTACTGGGACTTTTTGCAAACTCAGGAATTGAAAGCGTAGATCGCTCACCTACAACAGCTGAAATGACTGAAGTCGCTCTTTCTAAGCTTAAGGATAATGAAAATGGTTTTTTCTTAATGGTTGAAGGAAGTCAAATTGATTGGGCAGGTCATCAGAATAATGCGGAATACGCTATCAGAGAAGTTAAAGACTTGGATGATGCCATGTCTGTAATTCTGGATTTCGCTGAAAAAGACGAGGAAACGTTGGTGGTACTTACTGCCGATCACGAAACAGGAGGGATGACTATGATGAATTCTTCTGATGATCCTAAACAACTGAGAGTAGAATGGGTTACTGATTATCATACTGCAGTTCCGATTCCGCTTATGGCTTACGGACCACATGCAATCGAATTTACGGGCTGGCATGATAACACTGATGTTGGAATAAAGATTGCCGAACTAATGAATATTGAGAATTTCCCTTTAGTTCTTGAAAAGTAGAACAGAATCTAAGCTATTCTATCTCAATTAAAGCTGTATGTACTTTTGGACTTCCTGATTCATCGAGAGATGTCCAGGAAGTAACAAGATTGCCGTTATAGTGACTTAATTGAGGGAAACCTGTTCTTCGGCTTGATGCGATTGAAGCGACTGTATGAGCCGATTTGGGGGTTAAATTCTCATCAAAAAGTTTGATCTCGAAATTTGCCATTGAACGGTTTTCATTATTTCGATCCATCCAGCTTACAGCTATCATTTTGTTTTCCAAAATTTCAATATCAACTCTGCCCAAAGAGTTTTCTCCTGATACTGTTACCGGAGAACTGAAAGTATAACCGTTATCTTCAGAAACAGCGATTTTTACTTTGGAAGAATCATTAGCGGCTGTATACCATGCTAATGCAACCATATCTCCTGAAGATGCAATTGCAGGACCATTGACCGGACAAGCAGCTATATTCCACCCATCGTTATGAACCAACTCGGGATTTTCCCAGGAACCATTTTTAAACCGGGCTGTGTAAATATCTCTGATTTCGTTTTCTGTTCTGTTACGATAGGCAACCAAATATCCATCATTGGTTTTTACAGCAGCAGTTCCACAACAGTCGCAAACAGAAGAGTCGATCAAGTGACTCGATTCTACTTCAAGGTTTTGATCTATAATTGCAGACCTAAGAGTCATCGCAGAAGTTAGAGAACCTTCAGAATGTGAATCATGACCATGTCCTCCGGTATTTCTTCCATCTAACCAAATACTCATAAAACTCGAATCATTGTATGGTACCATGCTGACAAAGCCATGCTCTGTGGGAGTATCATCTTTATGAGGCACTAAGTTAGTATCCCAGTCATTTTCAGCACTTGCTACCACCACCTGATAAGCATAGGTGCCTCCCGGAATCTTTTGAAGCCAATGAGCATTTGTAACCTTCCCGTTATTTGAAATGATGGATGGGAAATCAGCCCAGTTTACAAACCAACTGTCTGAACCTGAGATGTATGTTTTATCGGTCCAGTTTTTTCCTGTGAACTCTGAATAAAATAAGTGTGCAGAATCCTGATCTTGTTCAACCCAACTCATAAAAACAGCCCCGGTATCATCAGTATAAAGTCGGGAAAGAGATGAGTTTTCGTCTACCGGATTATCCAGATAAGTAATTTTGATACTTTTATTCTGACTGCAATTTGCGACAAAAAATAACAGACTAATGAGGAGAATTCTGTACTGCATTAAGTGAGTTTGTTTTGTGAGCTGCGATTAAACCTAAAATTGAAGTAAATGGGAAACTAATTACATACCAAATCGGAACTACCTGATAAGTAACCAGAAGTTCGAACAAAATCCATAAAACAAGAAGAATAGAAAATATCCTGAATGCTTTTTTACTTTGCTCATTAGCAATACTTAAAGCGAGCATGGCACCCAGCCATGTAGCAACTAATGACACGAAATAAATAATTACGATCCAGGAAATACCCGGGAGGCTGTCAATTCCGAAGAATACAAAAGACTGTTTGTGAAAGAAGGAAATAATGATCCTTGAAAATCCCTCGACAAAAAGACTGAACCCTAATCCGAATATGGAAGCTAATAGTGGTTTCAAAATTTTTTTAAAAAGAATATAGAATAATTAAGAATCAAGGTTAACAATGGTTTTAGTTATTAGTATTTTTTGACACAATCAGAAACCAATATTACAAATGAAAAAAATATTCCTACTGTTGATTATCTCAGCATTCACATTTAATCTTTCTGCACAAGACAAGAAAGAGGTTATCAGGCTATCAGAGCCGGTTAAAGAAACAAAAAGCGTAGAGATTTATGGAAGCGTTCAGGAAAATAATGAAACTCCAATCACGCTTGAATCAGCTATTGCACTTACTAAAGATACAGAAGAGAAAGAAGTAGTAGTCAAATCAGATGTAACTGAAGTCTGCCAGAAGAAAGGTTGTTTCTTTATTGCTACTGATGGTGAACGAACAGCTCGTGTTACTTTTAAGGATTACGGTTTCTTTATTCCTACCGACTCAAACGGAAAGCAAGCAACAATCTTTGGCACTATTTCAAAAAAGAAACTGAGCGAAGAACAGGCAAAACATTATGCTGAAGATGCGGGGAGAGATCCTGATTTAATCACCGGAGAGCAGTTTGAGTACTCAATAGTTGCCACTTCAATTATTCTTCCAAAGAAAAATAAATAATGACGAACGACGATTTACTGAAGCCCGTAGAAACAATTTCCAAAGACAAACAGCTCATGGAATCTCCTGAGATCGAAAAGATTGCAAAGGAGGTTATCAAGAAGAATAATATGGATTTTGGTCCTGCAGAAATCGGTTATTTCTTAGTATATCCTAATATATCGAAACAAAGAGCTGCAAAATGTATGAAGGCAACCCGAGAGGTGAAGTACTATTCAGGTAATGACTACCTAATCGAAGTTTCGGGAGAATTATGGGATATGCTGGACTCCAAAACCAAAGAAATGGTTTTATATCATGAGCTCTTACACATTGATCCATCCTTCAAGTCGAAAACTCAGGAATGGAAGATGAATTTGAGAAAACCTGATTTTGCCGATTTTTATACCATTAACGATAAATATGGAAATGAATGGTATAAAACCGTTCAGGCTACAGCTTCTTCGTTGTATGATTTAGATCCCCGGCAGGAGAATAAAGTTTCCCTTTAAAAAGTCATTCCTTCTTTTTCGAGCAGGGGTTTCACACGTTCGACATGATTCCCCTGTATTTCGATGGTTTTACCTTTAACAGTGCCACCGGTTCCTAACTGTCCCTTTAGTTTTTTAGCAATCTTCTCGATATGTTGAGGATTGTGCTGAATATTTCTGATTACAGTTACTTCTTTTCCTCTTCGACCTGAAGTTTCCAGACTTATCTTAACTTTCATTTAAACCTGTGTTGTTTTCCATTTTCCACGTTTGAATAATATAAAGCCAATAATTCCCAATAAAGTTTCAGCTACTACAATTGAATAAAAAACGCCTTCTTCAGCAAAGCCTAATTCCATAGCCAGAAGGTAAGCAAGTGGGATTTCTACAATCCAAAAACAAATCAAGTTGATAAGGGTAGGAGTGAAGGTATCACCGGCTCCATTGAATGCTTGTATTATAACCATTCCAAATGCATAAGCAAGATATCCGTAACTCATAATCCGTAAACACCGGGCGCCAACATCGATAATTTCGGGGTCTGCAGTAAAAATACGCATTAATAACTCTGCATTGGTATAAAACAGAATTCCCACCAGACCCAGAAAAACCATATTAGCGAATGCAGAAATCCACGTAGATTTTTCCGCACGATCAGGTTTACCTGCGCCTAAATTCTGACCAACCAGGGTAGCCGCTGCATTACTCATTCCCCACGATGGAAGTATCGAGAAAATGAGAATTCTTACAGCGATTGTATAGCCTGCCAGCGAAACACTTCCAAATTCAGCGATAATTCTTACCAATCCAATCCAGCTGCTTGTTGCGATTATGAACTGGCCAATTCCGCCTAAAGAAACTCTGATCAGATTCCACATGATATCCCATCGGGCTACGATGTGTTTCCTGAGGATATTTATTCGGGTAGTGCCATCAAATAATTTATAAAGCTGATAAGTTACTCCGATTCCCCGACCAATTGATGTTGCGATAGCTGCACCCGCAATTCCCATTTCAGGGAAAATCCAGAATCCAAAGATTAGTATTGGATCCAGAACTATATTAATGCCGTTTGCAATCCATAAAGATTTCATTGCAATATTTGCATCTCCTGCACCTCTGAAAACCGCATTGATCACGAAAATCAGCATGATTACAAAGTTGGTACTGAACATGATGGTAGTATAGACAGAAAACTCTGAAATGATTTCTCCTTCAGCTCCCATCAAGGAAAGAAGTTCGGGTGCAAAAAACCCTCCAAGAATTGCGATAGGAAGTGAGGCTAATATGGCAGCAAAAATTGCCTGAATAGCGGTAAGAGCTGAGCGATCATAATCTTTTTCACCAAATCTACGGGCTACAACTGCCGTAGTAGCCATTGCAAACCCAATGGCAATTGCGTAGATGAGCGTCATCAAAGATTCCGTGATGCCAACTGTAGCAATCGCTTCAGCTCCAAGCTTTGACACAAAAAAGATATCTACCACTGCGAATACTGATTCCATCAGCATTTCGAGTACCATAGGTATAGAAAGTATTAGGATAGCTCTTCCAATACTTCCTGAAGTGAAGTCACGGTCGCTTCCAGCGAGGGAAGCTTTTACATCCTGCCAAACGGTTGTTTCAGCAGGACTCGAATTTTCTGAGTTCATTATCTATACAGGTCGACGGGAGGGAAGGTTAGATCCATTAACCCGTACTTGTGTTAGCCAGAAAAAGAGCTTCTCAAGTTTTGAAGAAGGTACTGGAAATCGAACAACTGCATCTGCATGTCTTTGAATAGTCTTATCAAGATGATGTTCGTTTTCGAATTCAAGTATTACAGAGCATTTTAATTCTTTCAGCTTTTTCAGAAAATATTTCTCCTGAGGTGTAGCATATTTAACTACAGAATATGTATGCCCGGTGTAAACCCCGCATAGTTGCTCTGCATCTTTAAAAATCACCAAAGAATTCTCTTCCTTTAAATCTTCAAAGAGTTGATCGATTTTTTCATAAGATTCATCTTCAAATGCGGTTACGTAATCGGAGAGAGAAATCTTTTTTACATCTCCTAAAATTTCACGCTCGAATTGAGAGACCGCATATTTTCTATTCTCTTCAAATGTACCCGCGAATACAATTATCTTTTTGTTGTCCGGATTGTCCCGAAAGTCTTTTAGTAATTCGTTGTATGAAGTACTGTTGTAATCAAACATCTAGTTGTTGAATAAGTTTTTAATATCCTGGTGTAAATTTAACCTTTTGTTTGTTAGGATCGAAATTCCAACCACCACTTTTTGCTCTTGTTCCGGAAATTGTAAGAGTAGTAGTAGAGTTTGTTTGCGGACTTCGAACTGATATAGTAATTGATGTTCCAACCTGATCTGAATTTTCATCATCAGTATCAGAAACAGTAAAACCGAATTGAGTGCTTCCTGCTCCCGGAGTAGTAAAGTCACCCAGAGAGAATCCTACGTCTCCAACTGCAGTTAATCCATTTGCAACACTGATATTAATATCAGTACCTGCTGCCATAGGGTTTCCATTTATGTCGGTAACGGTATAGCTGAATGTCTGAGAACCATTTGCCGGTATATTTACAGAATTAGGATTTACAGAAATTAAAGCCTGAGGCGAGGTGAATAATAGTTTTAAATCCTGGGTGATAAAATCATTATTCTCATCAACTGTTCTGGCGCGAACTGTAAAAAAGCCCGGACCATCAGGATCTGAAGTTGGCTTACTCCCATCAGGTCTAAGCTGTACTGTAGCTGCTCCAAACGCATCTGTTAGCGCAGAACCTTCTATTATTCCAGCCCCGATAGTTCTGAAATCTACCGCTGTTCCTTGTTTTACAGGATTTCCAAATTTATCACCTACACTGGCTATTATCGGATAGTCAATAACTGATTGGCCACTCGCAACTATACCGAATCCTTCAAGATTGATATTTTCTGATGCTACGAAAAACCGATCAGGAGCGGGAAAGCCTCCATGAATTGCAACCAAAATAGGATCAGATTGGATAGTAAGTCCAATATCTGCTCTTGTAATCTCAGCCCTTACTCTTACAACTCCAGCTGAGTCTCCACTAAATAAGCTTGTAACAACCTGTCCATCTGCATTGGTCCTAACTGTTGAAGGAATCAATGTTTCCCCACCACCGGGACCTTTTAAAATTGAGAAGTTAACATCTACCGCGCCATCAGTATCAATCGCTCGCCCGGCAGAATCAACCACAGAAAATGTGAATCTTGAGCTAATGTTACCACCTGTTTGCCTGATATTTATGAATTCGCTGGAGAGGGATTCTAATATAATTGCTGCCGCACCTTCCGGTTCTCCACTCACCTGATCATCACCACCGTTTCCATCATCGTCATCAGTTCCTTCTGGGGTGAGTTCAAAGTCAACGTTATTCTCAGTTGCTCCCGGAGTCAATGTAATAGTGCGTTCTACAGGATTAAAATCGGTAGCAGAGGCCGATAATGTTACCTGGGTGGCATCATTAACATTTATACCATCGATCTGGTAATTTCCATTTTCATCCGTACGCCCAAAATCCGATAGTTCTGTAGGAGAAGTTATTGAAACAGTGGCATTTGGGATCGCATCGCCTGTACTTGAATCCTGAACAAGTCCTGCAACAATAGCATCTTCGTTGTTATTTGATTCACATGAAACGATTGCAAAAGCACTTAATAAAATCAGACTTAGTAGATGATATTTTTTCATAGTCTTTATTTTGAAAGATGATTTTCTGGAGATTAAGTTACAAAATTATCGTCCAGTAAAGAAAAATCTAAATATTAGATAAGTAGATTTTAATTCTATTCGGCAATTGGTGGCTCTGAAATAGAAGTAGTCTTTAACTCGGGTTCAGGTACAAATTTCCAAACAACGAATGCTGTTAATATTATGGCAGCAGCTCCAAAAAATGTATTACTGATATAGCCTTGTTGTGAATATAGAGGTCCAGCAAAAATGCCCCCAAGTCCATACCCAACCTGTCCAATAGCAACTAATAAGCTCATCATAGTACCTCTGTTGTTAGATTTAACTAATTCTGATGATAGAGCCTGAAAAGGACTTATCCTCATTGCTATTAATGCCATGGCTAAGGGAAACAATACAAAAGCTAAAGCAATATCAGTGATAAAAAATGTTGTTGCTATCATGAGAATGAAAAGACCGAGACAAGAAGTGATAATCATATTTTTTCTGCCGATTTTATCTGAAATCCATCCTGAACTAGGGCCGGAGATTACATTGGCCATCCCACCAGCTGCAAAAATGTAACCGATTGTAGTAAGAGATGTATTGAAAGAATCTTCAAGCCAGGTAGGGAAATAAATAATAAAAACAGATATGCTTAAAAACATCAGTAAGTAACAAAGAGCTACAAAAAATACATCTTTGCGTTTCAATAAATCTAAATACTTAGTAAGTGATGTTAATACGGTTAATTTATCCTTATGAAGTTCAACATCTGGTTGTGGAACTCTCAGAAATATCAGAATAAAAGTAAGAGCCATAATAATTCCGAATACCAGAAAAGGGGAACGGAATCCAAAATTCTCGGCTAAAAAAGTACCAATAGGTATTCCAAGAATCTGACCAACCGCTATCCCGCTCATAATCCATCCATTAGCCCAACCTCGCTTTTCATAAGGGAAATAATCACCCACATAAGCAACCGCAGCACCACTCAGTACACCGCCGGCCATTCCTGCCATAGCTCTTATAATTAAAAAAGAAGTGAAGTCTACAATCAAAAGATGGCAAAATAGGAACAGAGACATAAACCCGGAACCAATCAGAAGAATTTTTCTTCTTCCGATTTTATCAGAAAATGGTCCCATAATGATTGCAAAAACACCTACCATAACCGCATAAACGGTAATAAGGTTGCCTAAAAATTCTACAGGAGTGTCTAACGCATTTCCTATTTCAGGCAGAATAGGAGCAAGAATCATAATTTGACTACTGGCTGAAAAAACTAACAGCCAAAGTGAAAAAAGAATAAAATAAGTAGTAATTTTTGCCTGACTCATATTTTCGGAAAAGAACATACTAACTTAAATTAGTGTAAGAAAATGCCGATAAAAAAAAATGAGTCCGTTAACTAATTATTACAAAGAGCAAAAAATAGAAATTCAGATTTTATTTGTAATGTTTTTCGAAATACGTACTCTTGAATGTAAATAAAGTCTAATGCGGATAAACAATTTCTAATTTTGATTTTGAAATTGTTTTCTCAAATTTGTTTCATAAATTATAAACAACAAATAAACAATAAATAGGTAAACCCAATGGGACAACAACAATTACTCTTAGTTATTCTTGTAACTATAATCGTAGGTATTGCTACTGTAGTAGCTATTAATACCTTTTCAAGTGCTGCTGATAGTGCAAACTTAGATGCAGTTCGTCAGGATGTAGCAAATATTGCCGCTTCCGCACAAAGTTATTATATGAAGCCTACTCAGTTAGGTGGTGGTGGACAGGTTTTCACCGGAATTACATTTAATAACTTATCTTTTGCATCAGATTCTATCGATCAAGGTGATTTCCTGACTGCAATTAATGCGAATGGTAAGTATGTAATAAGTGGTGCTAATGCTACTCAGTTTACAATTACTGCACATCCAAACAGTGATCCTGATTTTGATGGAACTATCGGTGACGCTGCTACGAATACAATGGCAGCAGACGTAACCAGAGATGACATCACCTGGACTGACAATAACTAATATTATTTAGTTTAATAAGAAAGGGCTTCATTTTAAATGATGTCCTTTTTTTTTGACCATACCTTAATATATTATTTAGAGTATTTATCAATTTTATTAGCTACTATTTTATCAGATAAATTTGTGAGGTTAGCTACATGGCACAATTTCGTTTAAAAGCGGTTTCAAACGGCGGAAAGTTAATTCAAAAAGAGTTCGAAGCAGAAACTAAAAAAGATGCTCAGGTCAAAGTTGATCGATTAACCAAAACCAACGGATTGAATGTGCAGGCCTTAGAAAAAAAGGCCACTTATATGTACAAGGTCAAGCGACCAGGAAAACCATCTTTAAGTGGAGAGCAAGAAGCATATTCTAAGGATGAAGTTGAAAAGGCGCTGGTTAAACTTGGCTATGAAATTGTTAGTATTAATAAAAAATTATTCGAGTTTAAAGGAAGTGTTCCTTTCGATGAAGTCGTTACTTTTATCAGTCTATCCGCTGACTTATTAAAGCAGCAGCTTACTTACGATGAAATTCTGAACCTTTTGTACGAAGATACCGCCAACAAAAGGATGAAAGAAGTAATCAAGACTATTCAAAAAGACCTTAAAGACGGTAAAGAAGGTTCTGAAGTGTATGGTAAGCACGAAGATATTTTTGGAAAATTTGCTGCCTACATGTTAAGTGTTGCTTCAACATCCGGTAATATGGCTTTAGTTTTTGAAAGTACAGCCAAATTCCTTGAAAGAGATGCTGAGTTTAAAAAGAATATGAAAAGGTCATTGATGATGCCTGCAATTACAGTATTGGCTGTAGTGGGTGTGGTACTTTTTTATGTGGGATATATTTTTCCGGCTACAGCTGAGCTTTTCGTTGATATGGGAATTACTTTACCACCAATGACAGCTACAACTCTCGAAATCAGTTATTGGCTTGAGGATAACTGGATTATGCTGATTATAAGCATTCTGGGACCAATAGCAGGCTTTGTGTATTTTGCTAAAACCAAGAAAGGGAAACTGTTTCTCGACAAATATATTATCAAAATTCCGATTATAGGAGATTTGCTGCATAAAACCAGCATCGAGATTTTTGCAAGAGTATTTTATACGCTTTATAGTGGTTCAGGACAGAATATCGAGGTAATTAAAGTAGCCAGTGAGGCCTGCAGAAATACCTATATGGAAAAGCAGATTAAAGATATCGCCATTAAAAGAATGTTGAAGGATGGGGCCGGATTGATAGAATCGATCGAAGAAACAGGTGTTTTTACCCGAACTGCAATAAGTCGGTTCAGGCTTGGTGCTGAATCTGGTTCGCTTAGGGAGAATGCAAAACAACTCGCTGAATATTATGAGGTACAAACTACCTACAGAATGCAATCCGTAATCGATACCATAAGTTTATTCGTAAATTTATTCATTATGGTAGCATTAGTTGGTATAACCGTTGTCTCATCGGAATCTGCAGTAATTAAGCCGAATGCTTAATGGGTAAAATCAATATTCGTAGACATATTGGTGATATGCTTGTCAGGAAGAAAATAATTTCTGATGAGCAGTTGCAGGAAGCATTAGAAATTCTTGAACAGGAGCCTGAGAGCAGCAACCGTCGGTTGGGTCAGATTTTATTTCAGGATTTAAGTCTGAACAGACATACCATCATGAAAGAGATTGCCGAAATCTATGCATTCCGGGAAGTTCTTTCTGATGCTGATAAAGTTCCTGATGAAGTATTAGATCATATAAAATCGAATTTAGAAAATCTTAACCAAGATGTAATCGATGAATTGGTAGTTTTAAAAGCAATTCCTTTTCATCGAAATGCAAATTCAATTACTGTAGCAGCTGCAGACCCTTCAGATCCTGAAATTCAGAATGTTATTCAAAAACTGAATTTCAAAAAAACGGAGCTTGTTTACTGTAAATATGAATTTATAGAAGACATCCTGTCTGATGTTTACGAGCAGAAGAACGAGTTTCTTGACCTTCTTGAAGAGATAGATTACGATGAGACCCAGTTAGAAGCTGAGGAAGAAGAGGCTATTGATGAGGAAGAGATTGATGCAGAAATCAATCAAAGCATGCTTAACTCATTGGTGGAAGGTATGTTGGTAGAATCAGTTCGTCAGGGAGTTAGTGACTTGCACATAGTTCCAAGCGGTCCCGCTTCCACAGATATCCGGTTTAGGGTAGACGGTAAACTTAAGCTTTGGTATCAACAAAAGAATGTAAAGCCCGAGGCTATTTCTGCCGTAATTAAAGACAAAACCAGAAATGTTGATAGGTTTGAGCGTGACGCCTCTCAGGATGGTTTTATTCAGCGCCAAATTGATGGGGTTGGAATTCGCTACCGAGTTTCTATAATGCCTATTGTTGGAAGTCAATACGATCGAAAATTTGAATCCATTGTAATCCGGGTGCTTGATGACAGAAAGGTGATCAGAGATCTGGATTTATTAGGGCTTCAGGATATTGCTAAAAAGAATTTTGTTAAATCTATTAGTCAACCATCAGGCATTGTAATTATTACCGGACCAACAGGAAGTGGTAAATCAACCACATTAGTTGCTGCATTGTATTCTGTTATCGATCCTACAAAAAATGTACTTACAGTAGAGGAGCCGGTAGAATATATCATTGATGGAGCACGACAGTTGAAAATTAGCCCTCATATGTCCTTTGATCAGTCCATACGAGGTATTCTTCGTCATGACCCGGATATTGTACTTGTGGGTGAGATGAGAGATTTGAAGACGGCTGAAATCGCAATTAAACTTGCGAATACAGGTCACTTAACATTTTCAACTTTACACACGAATGATGCTCCGAGTGCTGTTTCAAGGCTTTTCAAAATGGGAGTGGAACCATTTCTTATTGCGAATGCTGTGAATTTAGTGATGGCTCAGCGATTGATCAGAACGCTATGCAAGTCTTGCAAAGAAGAGTTCACGCCACACATTGAAACGGCAAAAGGGCTTGGTTTTACAGAAAAAGAATACGAGGAAACAACATTTTATAAGCCGGTTGGCTGCGAAGTATGTGGAGATTCAGGATTTAAAGGCAGGGCTGCAATACATGAAGCTCTGTATTTCTCTAAAGAAATTAAGGAATTAATTCTTGAATCAGGAGGAGATATCGACGAAAACTCTATTAAAGAGACAGCAATTTCTCAGGGAATGTTGACTTTGAGAGCTTCAGGTCGTGAAAGAATCAAGGAAGGGGTAACTACAATCGAAGAAATTATAGCAGGAACACTCGAAGATTAATTTGAATTATTAGATAACTTGTTAAATATTTAACGATATTTAGCCTGTTGGGGACAAATGACTATGGATATGAACGACAGTAACCAAGACAAAATGCCGGATTATCTCAAGAAATTCTTGAAAGAGCCACCTTTGCTCTTAAGGAACTTTCATTATGAAGATGTTCTTGAATTCCTTCAAATAGGAGTGGAGGAGCGCTATGTTACCGGCGATACCATTATAAATGAATCCGAAAATGTAAATTCTGCGTATTTGGTTGCTGAAGGTAAGGTGGCAATATGGAAGGATGGAATTCAATTAGCTACTTTGTCTGAAGGTAATTTTCTCGGAGAAGCTTTTTTGTTTAGTAAAAACAGCAGGATGGCTAAAGTAACATCAGAAAACGATACTATTTTACTAAGATATGAACGATATGATGCACTAAATTTCTTCCGAAAGAAACCCGAAAAGTTGTTTAACATTTTTACTAAAAATATCATCGAAATACAGCAAAGAAAGATCAGTAATATGAATGTTCAATTACTGAACTTGAAAAAACGACTTTTAAACGACAACACCTGGTAACAAACTGGGAATAATGTAACAAAAGGTCTTCTAAGTAATCTATAATACGCTTGCTTAGAAGAATTTGAAATGACGACGGCTAACGAAACACATACACTGAGTTCCATTACGGCACCTCTTATTGAGCAGATTCCGTTCTCTGCCCGTGGGAATGAACTGTTCGTTAAAATGGCAGAAATCCTTGATAACCAGCCGGAAGAAACACGAGTTAAGCTTAAAAGTATTTTAGACGGATTTCTTCTAAAGATGCTCAAGAACCAAGCATCTGACATTGATTTAGGAGGAGCAGGTTGTGCCGGTAAGGTATGGTATCGAATTTTCGGAGATAAAAAACCTGAAAACAGGAAACAAAATTTTAAAGTTGAAGAAACGGATTTTTTACTTCTCAACATTCTTGTAGACTCTCAAAGGAAATTATTATTAAGAGACAGGAATCTTGATTTTTCTTATGGAATTGAAATAGGAGAAGGTAAAAATCAGCGTTTCAGGGTAGATATTTATTTCGATTTAGAGCACCTGGCAATGAACATGCGTAAAATCGACAATACAATACGCCCCTTTAAAAGTCTTGGTGTAAATTCAGAAGTAGCTAAAGCGTTAAGCCTGAAGTACTACAAATATGGATTAACTTTAATTACTGGAATTACAGGCTCCGGTAAGTCTTCTACTTTGGATACTATTATTGATGCCAACAACAGAACAGTAGATTCTCATATCGTTGTAATATCTTCTCCTGTAGAGCTTATTCACAAGCCATTGAGATCGGTTGTACGGCATAGAGAAGTAGGTCGGGATGTGGAATCTTTTAAAGCAGGTGCTATACAGGCTCTTCGTCAGGATCCCGATATTATTGTAATTGGTGAGCTTAGAGATCCTGATACTATTATGACTGCTTTGGAAATTACAGATTCAGGTCACAAAACTTTCAGTACGCTGCACACCTCATCTGCTATGGATAGTATTGATCGTATTTTGGGTGAAGTTCCAACTGATGAGCAAAACAGGGTAAGAACCAGGCTTGCAGACGTTTTAACTTGCGTAATAAGTCAGAAACTGGTTCCAAGTCTCGATGGTAAAAGAGTATTGGCCAAAGAAGTTCTTATCGCAAATTCTTCAGTCCGTGCAGCTATCAGAAATAACAATATTGGTGAAATTTATCAGATGTTGATGGAAGGAAGTGAACGAGGAATGAATACACTCGAACAGGATTTGAAGAGATTATATGTAGATGGCAAAATTTCTAAAGAAAATGCTATTAATTATTCCAACAATAAGACGAAAATAGTACAACTGCTTAATGAGACGGGCTATTAACTTAGATGGGTAAGAATAAACTGTATACCGGAGTTTCTTTAGAAGACGATTTGATTAAAATCGCTCAGATAAGTGTGTCGGGCAAACAAGCAACTTTAGAGCGAATTGATCGGGTAAAACTTATTTCCGATATAAAAAAGAATGGGAATGGAGATTCTTCGGTCGAAGAAGTATTTGAAGGTTTTGACGATGATCTTGAAGACGACAGTATATTTGGAATTGGAGATGACGATGATGATGATGATTTAGGGCTTGATCTGGATAGCTTCGAAGACGATGATGAAGATGATCTTGATATGGATCTTGATCTCGATGATTTAGATAGCGAAGAAGATATTCTGGATGTTGATGATATGGCAGAAGAAGCTGGAGAAATGGCTTCAAGTAATGAATTGCTCATGTACAATTTGTTGAATGACATTGATTCTTCTCACGCCAAAATCAGTCTTAACATTCCATTTGGTTCAACTATTTTCCAAATATTGAAAGACATTGATTTCTCTTCGGTCAAAAAGAAGGACATGCAAATTATTGTTGACGACCGATTAGAAGCTTTGTATGGCTCTCCAAAAGGGAAAGACTACTATTCGTCAACGATAAGAGAAGACGGTTCACTGTTATTGGTTTCGGTGGATGATGATACTCCTGCTTTAGAGCTTATTCACGATGCCGAAAATTTATACTCCGGTAAAGTAACCATAAATGAAGTTTTACCCGATGAAGCCCTTGTCATTGGATTATTCAGGGCTAATTATGAAGTTGATGCTGACAGTATAAGTGCGCTTATCCAGTATGGAACTGAAAGTTGCCGGGTTATATTTTTAAAAGGATCAGATCTTTTAATTGTTTCTCCTTTAATTACTGAGGGTACGAATTCTCCAAAGTTTTTAAATACTCTGTTCAGTAAAATTCTTTTTCAGTTAGATACCGGTGAAGTTCCAAATCTTGACAGAATAATATTCTGTAATAACAATTTGGGAGATGATTCAATTGATTTTTTCCAGGACAGATTTCCTGACATACAGGTTTCCGATTTTCAGTTTGATGATGATTTATTTGTTACAGACAAAGTAGATCCCTCTTCCATTGCCTCTTTTACTTCATCGATTGCATTAGCCTGGGCAGATGCCGGCTTCCAAAATGAAAAATTTCCGAATATCAGTTTTGTTCCTAATTACATTAAGGAGCGGCAAAAAATTCTGAAATTAGAGTGGCACGGGTATGTAATATTAGCGCTTATTTTATCTGTTTTTCCTATCACCAACTATTTCTTTCAGGCTAATTCTGCAGAACTTACTACTCTCAGAGAAGAGGTTTCTATCAGAAAAGGTGAAATACAGGGATTAGAAGCTATAGTTCAGGATTACAATCGCGTGGATAATGAGCTTTCGGGAATTCAGAATAAACTGGTTTTATTAGATGAATTAAGTCAACAAACGCTCACATGGTCCACAAATATTAACCTAATTAATCAGGGTATAGACAATATAGATTCTATTTGGCTTACATCAATTGGAGAAACAGGAGAAGGTGGGCTCAACTTAACGGGAATTTCAATATTCAGAAATAGAATTCCAATGGTTGCTGATATGTTCAGTGAAGCTATTCTGGTTGATGTACAAAGAACTACAATAAGAGAAAAAGAAGTTTTCACATTCAACTACAGAATTCCGAAAATAGTAGCTGATACTGATATTTATACACCTGAATCTGCTAAAGGACTTAAAGAGGTGCTTAACCAATAATGTCGTACGCACTAAGAAATACCATCATTTTATTAGTTACCCTGTTCGTATTTGCAGGATCAGCATTTGCGTATTTAAAGTTTGTTCAGGAATCTGAAATTTCTGAACTGAATGAAGAATTAGAATCTTTGAACAACGATTATAATTCAAAAGCTCAGATTAGAGATCAATACCAACCATTACTTGACAGATATAATACCGCTCGCGACATTATCGCATCGTATGATAAAAGGCTTTATAAGACGAATAATCCCGATGATGTTTATAATTACCTGAGTGAGATTAACGACGCGAATTTAGAACTCTATTACGATTTTTCTTTTGCTGATTCTGTAGTTCGAAGTCAATACGGGATTTTAAACTCACGAATAACGGGCGTTGGATTGTATGCTGATTTTGTAACTTTTATCAATAAGCTGGAAAACAGTGCATTATTAAATAAGGTGAATGCAATTACAATTTCTCCTGCAACCAATCAGGAGAGTGTGGAATATGTTACATTCAGCATGAATTTAAGTAGCTATTATCAAAAGATAAATTTCGAGGAAAACCCGGATATTGAGAGATTCAGAACGGATCCGACTATTTCAGTTTATAATCCATTAAAGCCTTTAATTTTAAATACTCTTCCTCCCAATCAGGATAATTTAGTTAATATCGAAAGATCAAGGCTATTAGGGATTACTCCTACAAGAATATTCGTAATTGATCAAAATGGATCATCGCAAATTTTAAAACCCGGCGATAAAGTATATTTGGGTTATTTACAGGAAATTAACGCTGAAGAAAACGAAGTAATATTCAATTTGGATAAAGGCGGAATACAGGAAATTTACACTTTAGAGGTGGACAAATGAGAAAATCGATATCATCTACATTTCATTTCACTATAATTCAAATTCTAATTGTTGGAGTTTTATTCTGTATTTCTGATACCTCAGTTGCACAGAATAATCCATTCAGAGAGTATACCAACCCAGATGAGATAGTTACTTTTGATAGAAGTACGAGTTATCCGGAGGCCATTGAGGTCATTAATCAGTTTGTTCAGGAATATGAGAACAAATTTATTGTTGATTTATCAGGTTATACAGGTTCTATTGGCGTGAGTTTACCACCTATGCACTGGAAAGATGCATTAAATTATATTCTCAGAATCCAAAATCTGAAATTGGTTCAGGAACCGGAATATTATGAAATACGTCAATTTACCCAGCAAGAATTAGCTGATTCCGAAGGTGGTGATTCCGGGGAAGGAGCAGGAGGTTCATCATCCGGGTTACCAGATGCAGATTTATTAGCAAATATTGATACCAGAGAAGTCAGAATTAACGCTACTTTTTTCGAAGGTAACCGCCGGGCTTTACAGGAAATTGGAATTGACTGGTCTACGTTGACAAATGATGTTCCCGCAAATATTCAGGATTTTGTAGGATCCGGAGCTTCAGCAACAATACCTCAGACAGCATTTTCCGATCAATTTGTATCTGTAAACTCAGCTAACGCCAATCAGGTTTCGCAGAATGTATTTAATGCACTCGTAAATTTAGGTGAGATTGGCCCTGGAATAAGTGTTCAGGCTTTATTCAGTACCTTTGAATCAAACAACCTTGGTAGTATTATTGCTACTCCATCTATCAAAGTTATTGACGGTCAGGAAGGTAAAATTCAGGATGGTCAGGATTTCTCAGTTAAGCAGAGAGATTTTGCGGGAAATGTAACGGATGAATTTTTTAGTACAGGTACCATTTTAACAGTTACTCCAACAATTATAGATTATAACGACAGCACTTTTATTCATTTGGATATTTTAGCTGAACGATCAAATGCACAGCCTGATGCTGTAAGTACCATTATCAGAAAACAAGAAGTTGAAACAAAAACACTTCTCTTAGATGGCGAAGCAACTGCTGTAGCGGGACTTTATACTACTTCTGAAACAAAAGTAAGAAGAGGTGTTCCGATTTTAAAAGATCTTCCGGGTTGGTTCTTTGGTCTGAAATATCTGTTCGGTTATAATTCTACTGACCGAATTGAAAATGAACTTGTAATAATTATACAAGCGGAGCTTGAAAAAACGCTCGCTGAAAGAATGGAAGAAAAAATGGTTTCTAAAGGAACTATACTTTCGAATACAAGAAATCGCTTCCGCAATGAAATGGATTATGTAATTGAGCAGGAAGAACCTCAATACCCTGTAAGAGATGATGAGCCTGATACTTCTACTGTCACTTCTGATCCCGAAGAACTGCAAATGAAAGATGAAGATGAGGCCAAAGAGGAAGAAAATGTAGTACCGGAGCAGACTGAGGTAGAAGCTGATACACTAAATCAGGAGCAACAGGAAGATCTTAAAGAACTTTCCATGCCGATAAAAGATCCGGAATTAATGGTGGTAGTTCCCAAGGCTTTTGATCTGAATGAATATCTTAGAAAAAGGGAACAGGGTGAAATTGAAGAGGAAAATAATACCGACCTCCAATATTTTGTGATAGGAGGTTCATTTATTGTCCCTCAGAACGCTACCAATTTCTCTAATACATTGGATGAGCAAGGGTATGAAACAAGAATCTTGTTCCATTCTTCTTCAAGATTTAATTATGTAGCTTATTACGCTTTCTCAGATTTTGATGAAGCAGTTGAAGTGACGAGAAGAATGCGAAAAGAGGAGAATCCCGGAACCTGGTTATTTACGCTTCAACCTGATATAGAGTTTAAAAAGGATAACTGATGCTAAATTAAGCGGACTGCCTTTTCAAAAATTCTATTGAAGCTTCATTGAATTCGTTTGGTTTTTCCACGTTGCAAACGTGACCACAATCTTCGATTACTTTCAATGAACTCATTTGGTGTTCCTTAACTATATTCTTTACCGGTGGTAAAAACATATAATCCTCGTCTCCCATAACATATAGCATGGGAATAAGGGTTTCCTTTTCCTTGAAGTATCTGAGCAATGGATTCACTTCATTTGTAAGCTTAAACCACTTTATAAACTCTTTCTGAGCCAGTTTTTTTGCTTCCCTGATAAATAAATTCCTCGATTTTTCATGCCTTTTACGTGGCATAATAATCCAGGCAAAAAACTTATAAAGCCACATATATGGAACTACTCGTTTAAATAAATGGCCTATAAAAACAAGAATTCTTGATCTGATATTCATTCTTGTAATTGCTCCGCATAAAATACCGGATTGAACTCGCTCGGGAGCAATTTCACTAATCGAGCGAATAATTATAGTTCCCAGGGAAACACCAACGAAATGTGCTTTTTCGATGTTTAAATGGTCTAAGACATCAATTATATCTTTGCTTATATATTCGAATGAATAATTTTCTTCGTAATACTTCTGCAACAGATCTTTGGATTTTCCGTGTCCTCTTAAATCAACCAAAAGAACATTAAATTCTTTCTTAAAAGCTTTGATTTGACTGAACCAAATGCTTGAGCTGCCACCTGCACCATGTACAAAAACAACCCAGTCATCATTTTCGGATTTGATATATTCTTTATAGTAAAGCACAACTAAAGTTAAGCATAGTTTGCAATTGATTCAGATACAAATTCTTAACAAAATTGTTAAACTAATTTGATAATCGTGTATTCATTTTATTTTATATAGTAGAAAAAGAAAATGTATGGACACTTTAAAAGAAAAAGGCTTAATGTTTGAAATTTCAGGAGGTAAATACACAGTAAGATTAGCTCAGAGCCGGGAAGAAGTAGAATCAGCTTTACGTTTACGATTCTATGTTTTTAACATTGAGTTGGGAGAGGGACTGGATGAATCCTATGAAAAGAAACTTGACGAGGACAAATACGATAATCATTGCGATCACTTAATCGTCATTGAAAATACTACAAATGAAGTAATTGGAACTTATCGTGTTCAGGATAATGAAAGTGCTGAAAGCGGAGAGGGTTTTTATACCGCTAATGAATTTAATATTTCAGAATTCCCGAATGAAATTCTAAGCGATGCTTTCGAGCTTGGTCGTGCCTGCATAGATCAGGATCACCGAAACGGGCGGGTTTTATTTTTGCTATGGAGAGGACTCGCAAAATTCATGATGTTATCCGGAAAAAGGTATTTGTTCGGATGCTGCTCCATCACTTCACAAAACCCGGCTGAAGGTGTAGCTTATTTTAATTTGTTGAAGGAAGAAAACCACATGCACGACAAGTATCTGATTGAGGTAAAAGAAGAATACACATGTTTTCCATCCGAGAACGATACATTTGAAGATAATTTAAAACTTCCCCAGCTTTTCAGGCTTTATCTGGATATTGGATGTAAGGTTTGTAGTCCGCCTGCCTTAGATACTCAATTTAAAACGATCGATTTCCTGATACTATTGGATTTAGAGACCATTTCTGAACAGACAAAAGCACTATTTTTGAAATAGTTTAGTACCTTTGTTGCATGAGAACTGTTTTAGCTTTTCTAAAACTGATTTTGATCGTTTTAACAACGATAATCTGTTACCTATTTGTAATGACAGGTCATATTATTTCTTTATTCGGGCTGCCCGGACGCAAATGGTCTGTTTATTTTCTGAGGAAATGGGGAGCATCTGTCTGTTTCATTTTAAACTTGGATGTTAAAGTTCAAGGTAATCCACCTGAACCACCATTCTTTTTAGTATCCAATCACCTCAGCTACGTTGACATAATGATGCTTTTATCAAAACTGAAGTGTGTATTCATTGCCAAAAGCGATGTGGCAAATTGGCCATTTTTTGGATTTATGACCCGGACTGTTGGAATGCTGTTTGTTAACAGAGAGAAGAGAAGCGATGTAAAAAGAGTCAATGATTTGATCGCCCGAAACATAAATGAAGCTCAGGGATTATTGCTGTTTCCCGAAAGCACCACAAGTGCCGGAAAAGAGGTTTTACCTTTTAAAGCATCGCTATTGGCTTATCCGGCAGAAATGAAAATGCCGGTCCATTACGCGAGTATTACTTACGCCACAGCAAAAGGAGAGCCTCATGCCTCAAATTCAGTTTGTTGGTGGGGAGATGTAACTTTTTTCTCACATTTTATAGATTTATTGAAGCTTAAGAAAATTAGCGGTACAATAAGTTTTGGTGATGAACCCATTTTGGAAAACGATCGTAAGGAACTCGCTAAAGAACTTTACAAGAAAGTAAATTCACAATTTATTCCAGTAATTGATAAAAAGGAATATGCAGAAATACACGGAAGTAGTTAAATCAAACATTCATTTTCTGGAGCAGGGAATAGAACTACTGTCTTCGGTTACAGACGAGCAGTATGCGCTAAATAACGGTAAGTATTTTAAAAGTGGTATTGGCAGACATTTCAGACATATTATTGAACATTATCAGAGTTTGATAAATGGACATTCTGAAAAAGTTAACTACGATGATCGTGAACGCAATTTGAAGATGGAAACGGATCGATCTTTTGCCATAAAAGAACTTCGCACCATTGTGGATTCGATTGAAGGCTTTAAAAAAAGTCCGGAGTTAATTGACAATGAAATCCAGGTAATGAGCAACGAAGGAATGAGTGGAGAGAATTCTAAATGGAGCAGTTCGAGTATCAGAAGAGAACTCCAGTTTTTGATTAGCCACACGGTTCATCATTATGCACTCATCGCATTAATTCTGCGAACCATTGGGGTATCAGTTCCCGAAGAATTTGGAGTAGCACCTTCTACTTTAAAGCACGAGTCCTCCTTAAAGGCTTCTTAAATACTTGCAATAAATTATTGCTGCTCAATGAGTAAAGCTTACTTATATTTTATTGCAGGTTATGCTGCGCTTCTAACCCTGTCATTTACTTTTGAAAGAATTTCAGAAAATGGAACTAAATCCGCAGTCCAGGTTGAAAATCAGTCAACGGAAAAGAAGCAGTTATTATTCATTCCCGGATTAACGAGTAGAAGTGACCGCACCAAGAATTTCATTTCAGAAATTTCTGATGATTATGAGATCGTTAATGTTAATTACCGACATTTAGCAGATTCTTCAAATATTTACTCAGCTGAAAAGCTATCCAATCTTATTTCAGAGAAGCTACCGGAATCATTCATTCAGAATGCGGATTTCATCATAGCAGAAGACTTTGGAGCCGTTTTGGCGGTTAAACTTTCACTTCAAGAGGGTTCTGGTATTCCAATCCTAATGATCAATCCAAAGGGGATATTAGAATTCGAACTACTGGGAGGATATCATCTCAATCAGGGTGTGTATACGGTTGGTTCCGGTTTTTTTTGGTTCCTGGAAAATTTGGTACCTGATTTCGGCTATTTCACAGGGAAAAAGCTGAATTATCTTTCTACAAGAATTCTTCTCGATACCGATCTGAGACAATTCAAAGATGATTTAAGGGCTTTGAACAGTAAAATTTTAATCATCAACGCTGATTCGGCGAGCTCCAATCAACTAAGTATTTCATCAGAGATAGAGAGGCTGGCTTTATATAGTTCAATTTTGAGTGAAGATGTCTCCATAAACGAATTCCAGTTGCTGTTAAACTCAGAATCTTTGGGGAATCAAGCTTCTGCCGATGAAAGAATAAAATCTCTGATCCCTTTCTCCAATTCAAACATAATTGAGGCAGAAGGCTGGCTACTTGCAGGTTTAATGCTGCTGATTGTATTCTGTACATTTGTTTCTGAGGATTTAGCCTGTATTGGGGCAGGGCTGATGGCAGCCAGAGGCTTGATGGGATTTGAAGAAGCCGTGCTCGCAAGTTTTTTGGGAATTTTCTTTGGTGATATTTTGATTTACATAGCCGGAAGGTGGTTAGGAACTTCATCAACAGAAAAAGCACCACTAAAATGGTTTATTTCTCCCGAAGATGTGAAAAGATCCAATCAATGGTTTCATGCAAAAGGTCCTGCAATAATTCTGATAAGCCGATTTATTCCCGGAACACGGTTCCCAACTTATTTTAGTGCCGGAATTTTAGGAACCAGCTTGAGCAGATTCGTTTTTTACTTTGGTCTTGCCGCCTTGATCTGGACTCCGGCTTTGGTCGGCCTTTCCATGTTTCTCGGTCAGGAATTGATCTATTATTTTTCCATTTATCAGGAATATGCGCTCTGGGTGCTGTTAGCTGTAGTAGTAATTGCTTTGGTAGCGCTTAAAATCATCGTCCCGCTCTTTACATACCGGGGGCGACGTTTACTATACGGAAAATTGAAAAGAACGTTTAATTGGGAATTTTGGCCGATATACGTTCTGTACGCTCCTGTTGTTATGTATGCATTTCGTTTGTGGTTAAAATTTAAAAAGCCAACAGTTGTAACGGCAGCTAATCATTTTATCGAATACGGAGGATTTAAAGGGGAATCAAAGTCTGAAATTTTATCTGCAATTAAGCAAGCTGATGTAGTACCAAAATTCAGATTATTGTCATCTGCCGATAATTTTGATCCTTACCAGGATGCTTTAGAATTTATTTCTGAACATTCACTTTCCTGGCCTATAGTATTGAAACCTGATGCAGGCGAAAGAGGGAAATCCGTTCAGATAATAAAAAATGAACTGCAGTTAGAATTATCACTCACTGGAATGGACGAGGATTTTATTATTCAGGAATTTATTCCTGGTAAGGAGTTTGGAGTGTTCTATTACAGATATCCAGGGGAGAGTAAAGGACAGATTTTTTCCATCACCAAAAAAGAAAAACTGAAGTTAGTTGGAGACGGAAAGCATACACTTGAACATCTGATCCTGAAGGACAAAAGAGCAGTGTGTATGGCTGAAACTCATTTTGAGAAACATGCTGATTATCTGTTTGAGATTCCAAAAGAAGGGGAGGAAATATCATTGGTTGAATTGGGCACTCATTCACGAGGAGCAGTCTTTACCGATGGTGAAAATCTTATTACAGAAGCATTGAGAAAGAAAATAGATGAAATCAGTCAATCTATTGATGGTTTTTATTTTGGGAGATATGATGTAATTGTACCTGATGAAGAATTTCTGAAAAAAGGAGAACAACTTAAAGTTATTGAACTCAATGGGGTCACTTCTGAATCAACTAATATTTATGATCCCGAATATTCTTTTATTTACGCAGTAAAAACACTTTGTAAACAATGGGCAATAGCGTACGAGATTGGCGATAGGAATTGTAAAAATGGCGTTGAAATTCCTTCTTTTAAAGAATTGATGAAAGAGGTTCTTAGGAGTTAGTTTTATTAAAATTGGTATAGTATTTCAATTACAAGCACAATAGATACAATAAGTAAAGTCATCTCCACGCGAATGCAGGAGATCTGGCTGTAACTATCAATTTATGAGTAATATCTTTCCTTCAGTATTTTGTAAGGAATCATGTTTGTCCTTAAAATTAGAATTCTGACTTCACTGTAAATTCAGATTCCCTGCATTCGCCGGGGAATGACTTAGCATAAATAAAAAGTGTGATCGAATTAATTAACTTAAGTAGTTAAAAAGGGCTTTATGCTCTCTTGTTTTAAGAGTTAGTTCTCTTCTTTCTGAAAAACTCCTTCAAAATATATTCACAGTCATTTTCTAAAACTCCCTGAATAATCTCGATTTGATGATTCAGGTTTTTATTGGAAGCAATGTTAAACAGCGATCCGCATCCACCCGCATTAGGATCTGAAGTTCCGAAGACAACTCTTTCAATCTTACTCCAAACCAAAGCTCCCGCACACATAGCGCATGGTTCTAAAGTAACGTACAAAGTGCATCCATCAAGATATTTGTTCTCGAGTGTATCGCATGCAGCAGAAATAGCTAAAATTTCAGCATGTGCGGTTGGGTCTTTTAGTCGTTCTACCTGATTGTAGCCTTTGCCAACTATAATGTTTTCTTTGACAATTACAGCACCTACAGGAACTTCATTATTTTCGGCAGCTTCTTCGGCAAGCAACACCGCTTTAGCCATGTGTTGTTGATGCGTATTCCAAAGAGCGGGATTATTTTCTTTCACTGATTCTGAAATAGTATTAGTTTTGAACTTAATTCAATTTGAAAATATGGAAGCCAAAAAGGAAAACACAAAAGAATATATAGAATCTTTAATCCGAACCATTCCGGATTTCCCAAAACCGGGAATTCAGTATAAAGACATAACAACATTACTGAATGACCATAAGGGACTTACATTGACCACAGAAGCGCTTTGTGAACCATTTTTGAATGATAAGGTTGATAAAGTAGTGGGACTCGAATCACGGGGATTCCTTTTTGGTACTAATATAGCTGAAAAACTCGGAGCTACTTTTGTGCCTGTAAGAAAACCGTGCAAACTCCCTGCTGATACTATCAGCGAATCATACGAACTTGAATATGGAACCGACTCTTTTGAGATACATACCGATGCAATTTCAAAAGGGGACAGAGTTATTATTCACGATGATCTGATTGCTACCGGTGGTTCTGCTGAAGCAGCGGCTAAACTTGTAGAACGATCAGGAGGCGTTATTGTGGGCTATTCCTTTATAATCGAACTCAGTTTTTTAGATGGAAGAGAGAAACTGAATCATGAGAAGATAGAGAGTATTGTGATGGTTTAGGTTAATCAGTAATTGATTATCTCCGTTCTATTTCCCCAAGATGATTTAATTTTGAAGCGTATGCAAAGACTTAAAACTAATAGTAGAGTATAAGCACTAAATATTGATGGCTGTTTACAATGGAAAAATGTGAGGCGATTTTACTTATTTTTGTTTGTTCAATTCTACTCAACTGTAGGGAATATGATGAGTATCAGAAAATTAATGATGAATTAAATGTAATAGAATTTGAATATCATCAAGTTAATCAATCTGAACTAAAAGATTCTTTATTAAGTCAAGAATATATCATTGAATTAAATGAGTTTAATAATGGGCCGTTTATCAAAAATCACAAAAAAAATGTCTCAATCGAATTCGATGAAATAATAAGAATATCTGATATTATGTCAGATACATTATTAATCACATCAGGTGTAAGAAGTATTGAATCTGGCTTGAAGTATTTTTTTGATCCTTACTCAGAGATTTATTTGATAAAAAAAAGTGATCTAACAATTTTACGTAAATTCACTATTGATGAAATTGTAACTAATGCGAGAGTTAAAAATAGCACTCTTTATTTTTGGTACGGCAGTAGTAACAATTATAGATTAGGAAAAATAAACTTTTAGTAATTCCTAAATATATTTTTAAGTATATACCGAATGCAGAAACTTGAAACAGCTTTGGGGGAGATTTATGGCCGTTCCCTTGACTAATATTGTTCTTCCTTCCATTCTATTTTAAGGCACTTCGATAGTTACTTCGAGATATACTTAGTCAAAAATAATTGATGACAATTAATTATTATATAAAATAATATGGAATTCGACATTCATCCAATACTTGGTTTAGTAATAATAATCTTGCTTTCAATACCAGCTTTTGGTTCAATACTGTTTTTCAATTCTGCTTTTTTTTTTAAAGAAAGAGTTTAAAAAATTAGACCTTCTATTTATTGAAAGAATGAAGATTGATCTAAATGAGAAAAACCCCTTTACGCAAAGGAGAAACAACGATATTAGGAAAATGAAATATGACCTTGAACCTTCTCGCTTATTTGCACTGTTTTATTATGATAAAATCAGATTTCTAAATAAAGAAAATCAAGAAATTGTTTCTTGGGTGAAAGTGAGTTTCTTTTTTTTCGATTTTGCAAAAATTACTTTCTTCGAGCCTAAGGTTGATTAAAACAAAAGCACAGAGAAAATTTTAATTTTTAACCCCAAAGCTCTCTAGTCTGCTACTTAAAGAGTAGAAGCTTAGAAAGTTTGTAACTTGCATTAAGGAATAGAACGGTTAAATTTATCTATGCCATTCAAATCCATATTCACCTGTGTAATGAAGACGTAACTGGTCCGACAGGTTCAGGAAAAACTACCACACTCTAATGAAAAATTTTATTAACACCTATATTAATTTATTACTAGTTGCATTAATAATCACCGGTTGTACCAGCAGGTACCAATTGTTTACCGGTGATGAGTATTACTCCGGGCAAAACGGCATGGAGAAAGCCCGGCAAAATGCGATTACCGATTTTGCCAATACTTATAAAACACCAACGGATTATCTGGAACGCAGAAATGGTAAGCCATTTGATGTATTTAATGTATACTCTATAAATCTTTCAAAAAATATATATGCATTCCAAATCGGGCCGATAACTAATAATCATCTGTCTCTTCGTATAAATGATCGTTTGGGGCAGGTGCCTGAGAGCGGTTTTCCCAATAATGTGGAGGTTGAAGGGGAAAAGTTGTTTTTATGGAGGGATGATAGAACTATTTTGACCAGAAAAAAACTGGATGTGATCGAAGAGTATATTGAGTTAGATTCTACAGATATAAAACGAGAATCAGGATTATTACCGGATGATTTTGAAGATGATAGACTCTTAGGATCTGACGAAAGATTAAAAGGTGTTGATTATTACATTTGCAAGAGTGATATATAAAAATACAAAAAGTGGTTACTAATATAGCATTGGGTTATTATGATCCACCCAAAATAATCTGTAATTAATTTGTGACTCGGACGGAAACCGAGTAACCAAACAGAGGCGATAAACGGCACCAAAACACATTATATACGAGGCACTTTAAGAGAATCCATCGCTATATATGATAATGGTTCAAATTAATTTATGCTGATGGTTTTGGATATCCAAAAGCGCATGGATCCGCATTAGCATCAGAAAATAAAATAAATGAAAATTACCGTCGTGCTGTATTCATTGATGGTAAATTATATAATGAATTCGAATTATTTCACAGAAATCCGGGATTAAGTGTCATAGTTCCAATGGAGATAAATAACAAGAGTTATTTAAAGGTAGTAATGCAAAACGTTAGAAGAGATTAACTCAAATCAATTTAAGATGAGGAAATTTAATACAGTGCTATTTATGATCATTTTATTCTCTTGTTCTGGTCAAGTGAATAGTCAAAATTCCAAAATTAATAAAACTAAATCACACGATAATAAAGTCGATTCTCTGATTACAGCCAATTTTAAGATTTTAAATAACTATGTAGAGCAAAGAGATTCAAAGAAGAATATTTTTGATGTGACTCCTCGTTTATCATATGATAATTATAATTTTATTCGTGCGATGAATGTGTTTTTCAATATAGAAGTAAGAAAGATAAGCTACGCTGATCATATTCTTGTAATATCTGAAGATATTCGATCATGGGAAAAGACAGTAAAAAAAAACAGCATCTTATTACCTTTGATGAGTATCAAAGTGTAACAAGCATTCTGCGAGAAATTCACACAATGGGTTACAGTGAAAGCTATGAAGATTCATTAATTTATTACTATGATAAACTGGAACGTTTCAAAAAGCTCTAAGTACTTCTCACCTTAAAAAAGTCGGGATTTTGAAATTCATTTATATCATATCAAAAGATGAAGAGTAAAAAAGTATAAGTTGGATACAAAGAAAATACGACTATATTGCCCATAGATCATTTCAAAGCAAACTTCCTGTTCTAATACTTTCAAGTTTGAATTATGAAAGAGCTTTGAGGCACTTCTAAAACTAATTTTGCTATATAAGGAACATCTTTACTTCCATTGAAATTGAAGAACTAATTAAAATGAAAAAGAATTATTAGTAAATGGAAAATTATATTCCTCTGTTAATTTTAACCCCAGTTATTTTATTATCAAGCTTAATTAAACGTAGAAAATGGTTTCTAATTCTAAACCTGGGGTCTATTTTTCTATTAATGATTTACTATTGTGTGATGTTTTATTATGAATTCAATTATTCACTTGATTACATGAATAATGAAGAAGTGAGGTGGATGTTTAAAGATGCGTCTAGAATTTTTAACAATATATTATACCATTTAATTGCGATTACATTTCTACTGGTAATGAATACGTTAATCTTTACAAAAAAACTATTTGATAAAGCACCCAACTAGCGCAAGCGTCCGCTTGTGCATCAATTACAAAGAATAATTAATTAACACGAAGACATTCTAAGCAATCAGGATGTCTTTTTTATTTTCGATTTGTGTAGATTGGAAAGTACAAGCGGACGCTTGCACCAGAAGTTGTATTAAAGACTTCTTCTGCTGATACTTTCAAGCACTTCTAAAACTAATTTTGCTATATAAGGAACATCTTTACTTCCATTGAATACAAAAGGTAAACCAATTACCAAGTAATCAAGGAGCAGAGATGAAAAATCTAAAGTTTTCGACCATAATTATTGCAGGAGTTTTGCTGTTCACTTCTGCCTGCAAAACGTTTGAAGTAAAAAATGTGAACTACGCACAACAAATTGAAAGTGTGCTTGTGCCCACCGAAGAAGGGGAAGTTGTTGACTCCCGGTACGGAATTTCATTCAACATTCTTCCTTTCCAGTTTCAGGAGACCGAAGACAGTTCAAAAGTAAATGTGAATGAATTACGACTCATCAGAAATCACAGCGGGTATTATTTTATTACCGCAGATGGATTTTCAAATGTGTATGTGATGGAGCCGATTAAAAACGGGTTGAAGCTCAAACAAAAGATAAACATCACGGAAAACGGATTAATAGCTCCGGCTTTCAATCTCAGATCGCCCTATGTGCAGTTAGTAGATACGAAAACATCAGACATCTACACCCTAAATGAAAAAGGAATTAAAAAAGACGAGGCTTAATCATGAAACGCTCAATTAAATTATTTTATCTGCTTGTAATAGCATTAATCAGCTCAAACGCTGCGGTTGCTCAACAATCGGATTACCAAATTAAACAGGATTTTGAAGCCGGATACGCACAGCTAAGCGCTGAAATTGAGAATGCGTCTTCAGTAAATGAAATCGATACTTTGATATCAGCGATCGATGATTTTAAGGCTAATTATGCTGAACATTCTGAAATGCTAAGTTATGGCTTGTATCCGGAATCTTTTGATTCTAAAATAGCCTCTTTAAAAAGTGATGCGAGAACTGCTGAGCACAAGTTGTTGATCATTGAAAATCAGGCAGAAAGACTGAACCAGCTGACCGATGAGGTTACCCGATTCAAATCGGAACTTTCACTATTGAATATGAAAAGTGATTCGCTAAGAAAAGCAATTGCAGAATCTCAGGAAAGCGAACGAAAGCTTTCAAAACTGGTAGCCGATTACAGAAAAAGCGTAGAACGCAGGGATGAATTTATTTTCGGTATGGTTGATTCACTGTTCGTGACTTACAATCAACTTTCACCGGGAACTATAAAAGAGCTTTCAAAAACTGAAGGTTCGGGAACTATCAAATCCGGCGATAATCCCTTAGTTATTATAAATTCTATTCTCACGGAAAACATTGAGACACTGAAGGCGGGAGCAGAAAAGTTCAATACTGAGGATTATCTGAGAATCTATGCGTTGCAAACAAAAGTGAACGATGTTTGGAATAATATCGGAGACAATTTGATTGCGATCTATGGTGGAAAAGATAAAGCCCGGTGGAAAAACAGAATCGAAACTGACCTGAAAGATTGGAAAGCAAGTGCCTCACGCTCTATGTGGGCTTCTCTGGATACATATCTGGAAGGTAATAATGTAGAACTGGGAGCTTTTGATAACAATTCGAGCTTCTTTACGGCTTTGGATTCCTTTGTGTCAAAAGCAACGGCCGAAAGTGATAAGAAGATTATCACCAATGAATCTTATGATGATTTCAAGGCTTTCAGCGAGTTTTGGAGCAGTAAAGTACTCGATGACTGGAACAGCTATCTTGTGGAAGCTGATGTGTTAACCGCATCTCAGATTGCTCAAATTGATAACAAAGTGGATAATTGGGGTTCGACCTCAAAACCATTTTCTAACGGAATGATCTTTTTCTTCAGCATTCTGTTACTGATTGTAATGGGACTGATATTCGCTTTAATCATGAAGTAAAAAGATATCATAAAACTACAAAGGCTATTCCATACGAGTAGCCTTTTTTTATTTTAGAGAAAAAATTTTCTCTATGAAAAAAGTATTACTGCTGTTCCTCGGATTTTTGTTTATAAGTGTCTCTGCTTTTGCTCAGAAGCAAAACCTGAATAAAGATACTGCTACACTCATTTTTGTTCGACATGCCGAAAAAGCAGATGACGGTACAAGAAATCCACCTTTAACAAAAGAGGGAGAAGAAAGGGCCAAGAGAATTGTAGAGTTCATTGAAAGCGAGTATGGAGAACTTCATGCAGTTTATTCAACACCCTACAAACGAACTGAATTTACAGCAGCTCCGTCTGCCGAAAAGTTTGAGTTAGAGGTTCAGAAATATGATCCCAGAACTCCAAATGTGTTCGTTAAATCACTTTTAAAAGAGCATAAAGGTGAATTAGTGCTGATTGTTGGTCACTCGAATACCACGCCGTATTTAGTGAATTTGGTTGTGGGTGAGAATAAATATCAACAGTTGCCGGAAGATGCTTACAATGAAATATTTGTAGTAAAAGCTACTGAAGTAGGAAAAGGGAAAGTTGAGCTTAAATCTTCAGCAGAGAAATCAAGGAAGTGAAAATCTCTTTCTGATCATCCATTCGCTGAACAAAAGTACGATTACAAGAATAAACCAGTGCACGGAACGTACCGGAAATAAATAAGACTCTTTGATTTCTGTTGTTTGGTTAAGATTTTGAGTGATCTCAGGTTGATTCCAGAAATCATTAACATTAGTGAATGTTCTGAAACTACCATTCGAGTTCGCTGCGATTGACGATAACAGATCATCGTTTCTGATTGTATTCGACAATTCATTACTTGATTCGGTAAGAACGAATTCACCGGTTTGAGTATCAATTTCCCGGTTACCTTTTCTGGCGGTAGCAGAGAATTCATAATTTCCTTCGGGAAGGGCGGGTATCTCTAACTGATAGTTACCTTCTCCTTTGTTATTCATAGTAAAATCAGCAGAATAATCACTTCCTGAAATGGTAACCTCAATAGTTGCAGATGATTCAATTTCTCCGTTTTCATTTATTAAGCCGGCATTTATTTGAGGAGTATCACCGGAACCGAATACATTTTTTGAAGGCTTAATTTTAAGCAATCGGTTGTCGGGATTGGATGAGGTCCAGTCCGAAATATTTGATATAAATTTCGTTACGAACCTTCTTTCCAAATCATTGGTGGATAAATACACTTTGTACCAACCATAAGCAGAAATATGAGCTTTTCTGATATTCCCCTGTTCAGAAATTGCCACAATGGGATTTTGAGTAGAAATATTTTGAAAAATACTATTAAAGAGAATGGTCGCACCCGGATCAACAAGATTAGTGCTAATGTCTCCGAAAAGCGGGGCAGAAGATCGTAAATCTATTTCAGGAAGATTAAGTACAGGATGATCCTGCTCGCTGGGATTTTGTTCAATCTGCATTTGATAAGAAGTCCCGGAAGAACGTTGAATCAGATTGAATTCCGGGCTTAAACTTTGTTCAGGAAGATCAAATATTAATGATGAAAGATTGTCCAATGAAGCAGAAAAAGTATTCAGAAGTTCTCCGGATGCTTCACCATGAATAATAACGAGATCTAATTCATCAGGAAGTGACTCGTAATTTTTAAATGAACGACCATTTCCTAAATAATCATAACTGTATAGCTCAATGTTCTGGTCTCCGCTGAGAATTGAACGAACCGTTTTTACATCGGGATGTATAGCTGAAGAGATATGTAAAATTCGTTTTTTACTATTGAGTACTTCTACCGAGAAGTTGGATTGGTTGTTTTCGTTAATCCATTCTCCAGCAATATTTTGTACTTGTATAGTAAACTGTTTCAGTCCGGGTTCAGTTAATTCAATTCCGAAATCGACTTGTTGAATTTCTGAGTTCTCGGTAAACTGAATTTGTTTTGATTCGAGTATTGCAGCACCATCTGAAAGATTCACGTCAAGCACTTGATTCGGGAATCCAAATTGGGAAATGTCAACTTGCACAGGATGCCGGGTTTCAGTAAATCCGGTTGAATTGGTAGTGATATTCCGAATGGAAATATCCTTTACCTGACTTGTATCTCCAATTCCGATTACATGAACAGGGAATTCAGATTCTGAAGAAAGAACCACAGGATTTTTCCCGATAGTAATTATTCCATCGCTAACCAAAACAGCTGATGAATAATTGATATCGGAAGTCATGACATTTTCTAAAGCTTCGTACAGGTTCGTAGCTCCTAAATCGGGAGTAAATCCGGTAGTTTCAGCAGGTT
Source organism: Balneola sp. (assembly GCA_965267565.1). Classification (GTDB taxonomy): domain Bacteria; phylum Bacteroidota; class Rhodothermia; order Balneolales; family Balneolaceae; genus Balneola. The sequence goes on along the minus strand of OZ254085.1, from coordinate 167,827 downwards.
TTACGTCACTTCCGAATTTGTAAAAATCAATTTCTAACTTTTCAGGGGAATTGCTTAATCCTGCTACCAATGGATTATAAGTTTCAACCCCTGAATATTGCCCTTTTTTTATGGTAGTACTTTCAGAACCATCCAGTAAAACAGCGACTTTTGGTTTAATGGTGACTGTTTGTTCTTGTTTCAAAAAAGGATTAAGCAGCAAAATGAGCAGAAGAAACAGGGAAGAGGTTCTGAGAAAAATTAATACTCCTTTCCAACCTGTATTAATGGAGGAGTATTTTCTGTAAGAAAACCAGGAAATGAAAAGCAGGAGGATTGCAAAAATACCTACGAATACAAACGGGATAGTACTTTGAAAGCCCTGAAATTCCACTTTAATTCAAATGATCGATGATCATTTCTATTAATTTTACCGTAGTATAACCTTCAGCTTCGGCTGCATAATTATTGACAATACGATGCCTTAATACAGGAACAGCAAGTGCATTAATATCTTCGTGAGTAACATTATATCTGCCTTTTGCCAATGCTCTGGCTTTTCCGCCAATAATAAGATATTGAGAGGCTCTTGGTCCGGCTCCCCAACTCATGTATTTATTTACAAAATCAGGGGCTTGTTCTGAATTTGGTCTTGTTGCTCCAACAAGTTTAACCGCATAATCGAGAACGGAATCAGGAACCGGTACTTCTCTGACCAGACTCTGTAATTCCTGAATTTTTTGCTTATCTAAAATGGAGTCAACATTATGTTCAGCTCCGGATGTGGTCTGACTTACAATCAGTTTTTCTTCGTCAAAAGAAGGATAATCAACCCAGATATTGAACATAAACCGGTCTAACTGAGCCTCGGGCAAAGGATAAGTTCCTTCCTGTTCAATCGGGTTTTGAGTGGCTAATACAAAGAAAGGACGATCAAGAGCGTAGGTTTGTCCTGCTGCAGTCACATTATATTCCTGCATCCCTTCAAGCAAGGCTGCTTGTGTTTTAGGAGGTGTTCTGTTGATCTCATCAGCCAAAACAATGTTTGCGAATATTGGTCCCTGAACGAATTTAAAAGCTTTTTTGCCTGTATCTCGTTCTTCTTCGATTATTTCTGTTCCGGTAATGTCTCCGGGCATTAAATCCGGTGTAAACTGAATTCGGTTGAAGGAAAGTCCAAGCGTTTCAGCAAGTGTTCGTATTAGTAATGTTTTTGCAAGCCCGGGAACTCCGATTAATACACAATGACCCCGGGAAAATAATGAGATCAATAGTTGGTCAATGATATCTTCCTGACCAACGATTACTTTATGAATTTCAGATTTAACTGAGTTAAAGTATCGCGTAAATTCCTGTGCAGATTCTACTGAATTCTTTGTTTGTTCCATTATCTGCTCGCTGTGGTTTCCATTTTAGGAATTTTGTACTCAATATAAATTTCGTTCCTGAGCTCTTTTAACCATTCCTGAAACACTCTGATTTGTTTTTGCTGAAGAGCAATGTTCTTTATTCTCTGATAGTCCGTTTGAAGGTTTGCCACGTGCTCAGGAATTTGTCTGTCAAGCTTAACAATACGATAGGCTTTTCCGGAATTAGCGTTATTGGGGTTGAACGACTTGGGCTCCGAAATTTGACCAACTTCGTCCATCAGAAGCACAATTCTGTACAATGATGGTTCCAAACGTGTTAAAGCGATCAATCGCTCACCGGTTTGCGGGTCAACAATTTTTCCTCCGGAATTTGCAGTTGAAGGATCTTCACTGTGTCTCATTGCCATTCTGGAAAATTCAATATCAGGATTATTAACCAGCGTGTCTCGAATTGCACTTAGTTCCTCAATAGCCGTTTCATCGTCTAATTGTTCAGCATCTATGCGGATTAAAATATGACTGGTCTCGATTTTATCACCTACACGCTTGTCCAGCCTGATGATGTGAAAACCAAATTCTGTTTCAACCACTTCGGAGATCTGACCGGGCTGTAAAGCAGCTGCAGCGGCTGAATATTCGGCTACAAGCTCATTCAATCCCATCATTGGTAATTTTCCGCCTCTTTGAGCCGATCCGTCCATTCCGTGTCTTCTTGCCAATTCTTCCAAAGTAACGCCGTGATTTATAATAGAGTCACGAAGTGATTCAGCAAATTCGTAGGAAGCTTGTTTAGCATCCGTTTTAGGTTTTGGTAATTTAACGATGTGTGATAATGCAACCTGCTCCGGAATAGTGGGGAGAGAGTCTTGGGGTATAGCTTCGAAAAATTCTCTTACTTCCGGTCGTGTTATGTTGATTTCAGAAAACTTAGTTTGTCTAACTCTTTCCACAACCATCTGATCCCGGAATGATTCTCTGAAATCAGCTTTTAGTTGAATAATCGACTTTCCAAAAGCCTGCTCCAGTGCCTGCTCGCTTCCGGCTTGTTGAATTAACTGGGAAACTCGAGCATCCATTTGTTGATTTACTTGATCATCAGAAACTGTGATAGAATCGATTCGGGCTTTCTCGAGCAAAAGGCGGTTATCAATTTCATTCTCTAAGAAATTGTACCACAGTTCTTTAGAAAAAGATACCTGCGGCTGCTGTTGATTGAATTGGGATTGTCGTAAATAATCCGCAACCAGCTGATCAATTTCAGATTTAAGAATAATTTCGTTGTTGACTTGTGCAACGATTCTGTCAGCGGGTGTACGGGTTTGTGCAAAAAGGGAAGAAGCGGAAAGAAGAACCGCTAAAAAAGTTAATTGTAAATATCTCATTATTAGTTTGAATTCAGTGAATCGGGTTTAGATTCAGAACTTGATGAATCAATTTGTTCAGGTAGAACGTCAAAAAGTTGTATTTCATTATTTGCCTGGGCTGCAAGATAAAGATTCTTTACATACCTATTGTAAGCAGATCGTTTTTTTTCGAGTATTAACCATTCTCTGATTTGTGAAAGCAGCCAATCCAGATCAGGATGTTCACCTGCTGGCTTTTGATCAGTTAACTGCACAAAATGATAATTGCCGTTAATATTTTCGATTAGAGAAATTTCTGAAACTCCGATAAGCTGTAAATATCTGTTCAACACCTGAAATTCCTTCAGAGCTGTACTTTCGGGCCAATATCTGGAGGCATTGGAAATAGAAAGCTGCGGGTTTATGGAGTATTCGTTAGCAACGCGTTCCCATTCATAGCCACGCATTAAATCTCTCTTCGCATTTTGAGCTTCAGTTAAACTGGAAGCGATCATATGCCGGAATTGTAAATATCGTTCATTTAACAAGAACCGATCTCTATTCTCCTGATAATAAAACCTTACCTCTTCATCGGTAACGGTTACATTCTGGTTAGCAGAACTTAAAACTGCTTCCTGAAAGGCAAGTAAAAGAGTTTGTTCTTTTGCTCGCTGAAGTTTTTTCCGGATTTCTTCATTGCTTTCAAGGTTAAGCCTGGAGATTTCCTGCTGAATTAATTGATTCTCAATCCACTTCTTACGGAAGTCGTTCAGAGCTTTTAAACTGTCTGCTGCGAGTTCATACTTCGAAATATTGTTTAAAGCTTCATTCAGAGTTATACTCGTTCCATCAACTTCTGCTAAAACAATACTATCATCATTTTGATTATTTACACATCCGGTAAAAATCCAGACAACAGTTATAATTTGAATGAGCAGTTTCAATGTTCTTAGTCTATTTATTAGCCTCAAATGCCTCGTTAAGTGCTTCTGGGTCTGCCATTACATTATATTCCTCTCTGAGCCAGCTCAGCCATTTTTCTTTCCGCTCCGGCTGGTAATCTGCCAATAATCGGTTGAAAGCTTCATCGAAAGTCATTCTTCGTGAAGGAAGTATTTCATTCAAATAGAAAACAGCTTTTCTTCTTCGGTAATCGAATCTCTCTGAAAAATTTCCGGGAGACATGTTCTCAAGGCGATCATAGGGATCGTCGGTAAATACTCCGGTAGAATCTTTTGTTACAGCTACTTTAGGATAATAAGTTCTAACGCTGTCAGGATGATTTCCCTCTTGTATGAATTGAACTCCCTTATCAAGGGTAGTATCAGTGAGAGCGCTCAATAAATGATAATAATATCGTTCCGGGTAAGAATACTTTTCAGGATTTGCTTCATAAATTCTTCTTAGCTCTGTGGTTTCAACAGTTTCGGCACTCCAGAGATAAGTATCATTTATCTGATAAACAGCTAAACCTTTTTTGTAATTATCCAGGGTTGACTCAAATTGAGGAAATTCACTCATCGTTAACTCAATAATCTTGCTGTCAATGGCAAAAGTTTTGAAGTCATTGAACCAGTTTTTATCGTAATTATTTGCTTTGGCTGAACCGTGAGTATCTTTCAGATAATTGAAATAATCTCCTTTTGTAAAGGTGTAGTTCTTAAAGCTGTAAATAGATTCGTTTAAATTATCGGGGCTTTCCAGATTGCCAATTCTTAAAGTATCCTTAGAACCGATAAAGCCTTCTAAGCTGCTTAAAGCAGATTTATTGGTTGAGTTTTTGAAATTATTCTGGAACCAATCGATTACGAAAGCATTACTCTTCTTAAAGTTTGGCGAATCCAGAAACTCTTTCATGTAAGCTTCTTTCTTTGCTTCTTTTGATTCGAAGGTTTGAACAGAATCTATTTTAAAAATATGGAAACCATAAACCGTTCTTATTGGCTCTGTATAAGGCACTTCAGGGTCGATGGCCATCACTGAATCAACGAATGCATTATTATATCTGCCGTAATTAACCCAGCCAATTTTACCACCGTTTGCAGCAGAAAGCTGATCATCGCTTTCAACAGCTACTACTTCATTCCAGGGAGTTCCGGATTCCAATTGTGAATATGCTTTTTCAATTTCTTCTTTCGCGTCAGGATTAACAGACCTTTTAAAAACATGTGATACTTCACGGGATAATGTTCTTGCTCTTTTATCCTGGAGATGTACAATATGGTAACCGAATTGAGTACGGAATGGCATTGAAATCTCTCCAACTTCAAGACTGTAAATTACATCCTCAAATTCTTTAACAGTTGTTCCAATGCTGAACCACGGTAAATCTCCGCCCATTGAACGTCCGTTTTGGGTGCTCGAATACTCCGGGTTTAATTCACTGATTGAAGTTCCATTTAAAAACTTATTTCTTGCTTCAATCAATTTATTATAAGCCTCTAAAGTGTCTTCCGGAGAAGCATTTGCAGGAACTGAAATCAACAAATGCTCACTCTTAATTTCTGTGGTAGCACGGTCGTAATACTTTTCAAATTCTGTTTCTTTGATTCTGTTTTCCAGCCAATAAGAATAAGAGGCTTGTTTACCATACAATTCAAGTTCCTGATTCAATTCAGGGTCGTCCATAATACCCTGATCTTCGGCAAACTGAATTTTAGCTACATAATCCAAATAGGTAGGAAGAAACTCCTGCATTACAGAAAGGGTAGGAGCTTCCTGAGAATTGGTATTCACATTCTCTTTTAATTCCTTATAGGTGATTTCCTGCTCACCTACAGTTCCTACAACAAAAGCATTGTCGGCAGATGAATTTTGATTATTAGTATTCTCGGTAGATTTACATGAAAAAATGAACACGGTAGCTGCAAGAGCTATACTGAGTATTCTCATTGTTTGATGAATAATTTATTTGTTAGTCTTTAAAATAAAAATACGTTTAAAATAGCATTCCTGCTATAGTAGCAGTCATCATTGTTGCCATTGTACCGGCAAAAACTGCTTTTAAACCAAATTTAGCTAAATCTGATTTTCTTTCTGGAGCTAATCCTCCAATACCTCCGATTTGTATGGCTATAGATGAAAAATTTGCAAATCCACACAAGGCAAACGTAGCCATCGCAACAGTTTTCGGAGAAATAGACGCAGCCGAAACTTCTTCCGCTAATTTCAGATACGCTACAAACTCGTTGAGTACTATTTTAGTACCTAACAAGCTTCCCATTGTAATTGCATCTGACCATGGAACACCAATTAGCCAGGCAATGGGTGCAAGAATCCATCCCAAGATTAATTCGATACTAAGAGGAGATCCGATTACAGAAGTTAAACCGGTCAAATCACTGATCCATTCAAAAAAACCATTAAACATGGCAAGTAAGGCAATGAACGCCAATAACATAGCGCCTACATTTAAAGCAAGTTTTAAACCTACACTTGCACCTGTTGCAGCAGCATCGATTCCGTTTGCATCTGTTTTTTCTACTGAAATAGAAACATCTCCGGCAGTGGCAGCTTCTTCAGTTTCCGGATAAAGAATTTTAGCAATTACCAAAGCTGCGGGAGCCGCCATCAAACTTGCCCCCAATAATCGTTCTGCAAATAGTTGTTGTGCAACCTGTATTTCTAATCCATTAGCTGCTGCAAAAGAAGAACCTAACATAGCTACGTATGCCGCCATAACTCCACCTGCAATAGTTGCCATTCCACCGGTCATAACAGCTAAGAGTTCAGATTTTGTCATTTTGCTGATGAAGGGCTTGATAACAAGAGGAGCTTCTGTTTGCCCAACGAAAATGTTTGATATTACAGAAAGCGTCTCAGCTCCTGAAGTTCCTAACAGTTTTTGCATTCCTTTAGATAATACTCTTACGATAAACTGAAGAACGCCATAGTGATATAAGATTGCCGTAAGCGAAGCAAAGAAAATGATTGTTGGTAATACCTGAAATGCGAAAATCACTCCGAGGCTTTCATCGTATTCAGGTCCTTTTCCAAGCATACTGAAAAGAAAAGCAGCACCCTCTGTCGTGTAATCAAGTACAATTACAAAAAAGCGTGCAACGTATTTGAAAAGTAATTTTGGCCATCCAAGGGGAGAGAAAAATGCTTCCAGTTGATCAGCCTTTAAAATAAATACAGCTAATATAAATTGAATTCCTAAACCGGTACCGACAAGTCTCCAGTTAATCCTTTTTTTGTTATTCGAGAGGATAAAAGCGATACCAATGATGGCAATCATCCCCAAAATACCACGTAAGATATTTTCCATTAAGAGTTTTCTAAATTAAGATTTTCATGTTCCTGAGCTTCCGCTTCAGGTTTTGGTGCTAAGAAAGGCTTGATAGGTCGACCGCGCCTTTTATCAACAGAAGGGCGAAAGCAATGTCTGGCTCTTGGTTCGTAGGCATCATACTCGCCTACAAGTACCGTATTAGTATCTTCAACAACCCGTTGCGAAAAATTAGCCATTTTTCCACTTTCGGCACAAACAGCATGCAACTTGGTAACATATTCAGCCACCGCTAATAAATAGGGCATGGGACCAAAAGGTTTTCCTTCAAAATCCATATCCAATCCAGCTACAATTACCCGCTTTCCGTCATTAGCCAATACATTTACTACTTCAATTATGCGGTCATCAAAGAATTGGGCTTCATCAATACAAACCACTTTGGCGCTTGAGGTTAAAAGAACAATCTGATCAGCAGTATCAACTAAAATACTTGGTAAAGAAGTTTCATTGTGAGATACAACAGCGGTGTCACTATATCTCTTATCAATTGCGGGCTTTACTACAACAACCTCTTGTCCTGCAATGTGCGCTCTTTTAGCTCTTCGGATGAGTTCTTCTGTTTTGCCACTAAACATTCCTCCACAAACTACTTCTATCCAGCCAAATTCACGAGGAGCAAAAGAAGGTTCATTGATCATTAACTGCTGTATTATTTTGAATTATAATTCGATGGAATATATTAGCGGAATTTACAAAAGGAAAGGAAGTATCTTGCTAAAACTTACCTTTTTTCAAAACTAATTGAGTAAGATGACAAAATCTGAGGCTGAAAAACTTTTATTCGAATACATTGAAAACGAAAATCTGAGACATCACTCATTTATGGTATCTAAAGCCATGAGCGCTTATGCTGCTAAATTGGGTAAATCGGATGAAGAAATTCATGAATGGTGGCTGGCAGGGCTACTGCATGATCTGGACTGGGAAAAATATCCGGATGAACATCCGAATAAAGCTATTAATGACATTTTACCTGAGTACGAAATTTCTGACTCTGTTCTGAACGCCATTGCTGCTCACGCCCCGGAAAGAACAGGAAAAAAGCCGGAGACTGAAATAGAACGTTATTTATTTGCGTGTGATGAACTTTCCGGATTTATGCATGCGGTATCTTTGATGAGACCAACCGGTTTTGAGGGGATGAAAGTAAAATCGGTTACAAAAAAGCTTAAAACTCTTAAATTTGCGGAAAGTGTACCCAGAAAAGACATTAAAAAGGGCGCTGAATTAATTGAACAGGAATTAAATCAGCACATTCAGTTTCTTATTGAGGTATTTCAAAACTAAAAAGAGAAAAAGAGCTAATAAATTTCGCAACTAAGTGTTTGAATTCTCGTTGATTATATGTTAATTCAATAGTCAAACTAATCTTAATGCCATGCATAAAAAATTACCTTTCATTTTCTGTATGATTATGCTGATATCTGTTGCCGTATCTGCTCAGCATGAAAAAGAAGAAGACTTCAATACTGAAGTTAACCAACACGAAAAATTTTATGATGAAGATTCCAATGATCATGGATTTTTTAACCAGTACGATTATAAAAATCATTTCGATGCATATCACTTTATCCCTGCATCTCAATCGCTAAGATACAACAGGGTAGATGCGTTGTTTCTTGGGTTAGGTACCGATTTTGGAGTACAGAATTCGAACCTGCTTGAAGTAAACGGACTTCATTTCGATGGATTTCTTGGTTATTCAACCGGCTTGGAAGAATGGCAATTCAGGATGGGAGTTTCAAAGCCTTTCGGAAATAATTTTGTGGTTGGTGGAGAAATATTGAGCACATCCACAACAGATGATTATTGGAGAACAGATCTTACAGAAAATAGTTTAACCTCTTTATTTGCCGGTTACGACTATCATGATTACTACAAGGCAGAAGGTTATAGTGCTTTTACTCAGATAAATTTTGGGAAATCTGTTTCAGTTTCTGCCAGCTACAATGTTACTGAGTTTAGTTCATTGATGAATAATACCGGATATTCCTTTTTTGGAGATGGTAACCTAAGTAGAATTAATCCTTCAATTGATCAAAATTTTGACCTGATTAATCAGGAAAGTGTCGGTTTAGGACTTCAGATTAATAATAAACCTCACAGATCAGGTAACTTCCATACCAGTTTAATAGCTAATGCTGATCTTTCTGGTGAAGGAATTTCCCGTGCCAATGATTTTAACTACAATAGGTATGAAGTCACTTCCATAAACAGCTTCCTTTTAGATAAAAGCACAGCTCTCAAAGTTCGACTGATGGGTGGGTCCATCACCGGAGACGCACCTGATTTCAAGAACTTTGCACTTGGGGGAATCGGAACCATGAGGGCGTCGGGATACAAATTTTATACCGGCGATAAGATGTTGCTCAGCAATATAGAACTTGTTTTCGGTGATATTTGGTCATTCGAAGATGCAAATCTTGAAATAGACGGAATGTATATCTCATTATTTATGGATTCAGGCTGGGCTCAGTTTAGCGAAACCAATAGCGCTGATCCTTTAAAAGGATTCGAAGATTTCACTTTTCAGGAGCTAAATCACAATATAGGAAGTGGAGTAGGTTTTGATTTTATCCGCTTTGAAGTTGCTACACCATTATCTGGTTCTGAGGGTAATACTACCTTCTGGGTTCGGCTAAATACTTCTTTCTGATTTCCATTCCAACTTAGTTAGTTAAAGCCTGCGTAAGCGGGCTTTTTTATTCCATTCTGTTAATACATAATTTTTACATATAGTTTAAGATTGCTATTTTGAGACATGAAAAAGTTTGTTCTCAAAAAAGAAGAACCCAAATTACGTCCGGAAGACTATTCCATTCCGTATCAGGATCTTTTAAACAGACAGCAATTAGAAGCCGTATTTTTTGATCGGGGTGCTGCCTTAGTTGTAGCCGGTGCAGGAACAGGTAAAACAAGAACGCTCGTTCATCGTGTGGCCCGCCTGGTGGAAAGTGGAATAGATCCGTCTAACATTTTGCTGCTTACTTTTACAAGAAGAGCAGCCAAAGAAATGCTGAACAGAGCATCCAATATTTTAGATGAGCGTTGCCAAAAGGTAAAAGGAGGAACTTTCCATTTCTATTGCAGCCATTTGTTACATCGCTACGCTGAGAAAATTGGTTATCCGGACAATTTCACAATTATTGATACCGCCGATTGTCTTGAAGTCATACAATTTGTGAGAACTCAATTAAAACTTCATAAAAAGAGTAAGCGTTTTCCAAATAAGAATACTTTGCTCAAGATGATAAGCACTGCTACGAACAAACATCTTGATCTCAAAGTAGTAGTTATGGAACAATATCCTCAGTTTATTGAGCAGTTGGATAAGATTGAAGAAGTGGCAGAAGGGTACAAGCAGTATAAAGTTCAGAATCATGTAATGGACTTTGATGACCTGCTTATAAATACCAAAGAGTTATTAGACCGAAATGAAGACGTTAGAGTAAAAGTAGCCGGTTCTCACAGATTTGTGATGGTGGATGAATATCAGGATACAAATCAGGTTCAGGCGGATTTAACCCGGCTCTTTTCTTCTGTTCATAATAATGTAATGGCGGTAGGAGACGATGCTCAAAGTATTTATTCCTTTCGGGGAGCTGACCACCAGAATATTATGGAGTTTCCTTCAATCTTTAGCGATACAAAGCTTATTAAACTTGAAGAAAATTATCGTTCCTCACCTCAGATTTTACAGGTTGCCAATAACCTTTTAAAACAAGCGAGTTTCAAATTTGAAAAAGAGTTGTTTTCAAACAAAGAAGAAGGTGAGCTTCCTGCGATGGTTCAGGCACCAAGCGAACACGACCAAAGTCGCTTTGTAACTCAGGCAGTTCTTCAATTAAGAGAACAAACTATTGAATTAAATGATATAGCGGTGCTATTCCGTAACAGCAGAGATTCTTTCGATTTGGAAATCGAACTCAATCGAAAGAATATTCCATTCGTAAAATATGGCGGACAAAAATTTACCGAAGCTGCTCATATCAAAGATGTGTTAGCTCACATACGGGTGCTCGTAAATCCGATGGACACTATAGCCTGGAATCGGGTATTGATGATGATAGATGGTATAGGTCCTAAAACAGCTCAGGATCTTTTTGAATGGATAAGATTGGCAAAAAATCCCTATGATTTAGGAATGGCTGATTCGGTAAGTAAGTCCTATATGAATCAGATGGAAAAGCTGAGTAGAGTTCTTCAGGAAATTAAGAATGAAGATCTATCAGTATCAGAAATTGTAGAAAATTTAGTGGAATATTATCGTGTATTCTGTGAGAAAAGGTATGATGATTATCCAAAGCGCCTTAAAGACTTAGAAGCATTTGTTAATATTGCATCCGGGTTCAGTTCACTACCAAATATGCTGGAAGAATTAGCTTTAGATCCGATTACATCTTCAGTAGTTGATACAGAACAGAAACAGCAGGAGGAAAATCCACTTGTCCTCAGCACTATTCATTCGGCGAAAGGATTAGAATGGAGACATGTTTTCATTATTCAGTGTTTGGATGGTATAATTCCATCCGCATATTCTGTAGATGATGAAGCCCAGTTGGATGAGGAGTTGCGCTTATTATACGTTGCAATTACACGGGCTAAAGAAATGCTATATTTTTCATATCCGGTTATTGCACAGTCGGTTTATGGTGATTATTTCACAAATCCCAGTCGCTTTCTAAAAGAAATGAACGAAAATCTTACCGAAGAATGGTTATTGGAAGAAGAAAAGACCGAATCCCTTCCTGAAGTTGATGAAAAAAAGTATTTAGACTTTTAAATCGTTGTCGTCTTTTTTCAGGAATTTTCGTTGATGGTACATCTCATAAAATATCCAGCCTACGGGGTAGATAGGTATCAAAACAGCAATTGCAATTTCTAATTTTGATCCACGTGGCTTTCCACCGTCTACCGGTAACGTAATTCCGGCGATTCCGGCAACCCAAAGAATGAAAAAAACAAATAACCCCAGTGCCAAAGCCATGGCACCGAAAAATCCAATCGCATCATAGAATGTTTTAAGCATAAAAGTTGGGTGATATAAGTTGTATATTTAATGCTTTCGTTAATCTATAAATTTAAACTCATAAATGCTTCCAGTAGTTTCTATAGTCGGAAGACCTAATGTTGGGAAATCAACCATCTTCAATCGTTTAATCGGGAGACGCAAAGCTATCGTTCATGATGAATATGGTGTAACAAGAGATCGTCATTACGGACATTCATTTTGGAATGGAAAAGACTTCAATGTGATCGATACCGGTGGATATTTACCGGATGATATGGACGTTATGGTAGTTGGAATTCGTGAACAAGTTCATATTGCGCTTGAAGAATCAGATGTGATTTTGCTCGTGGTTGATTCAGAACATGGGATAAACACCCTCGATAAATCTGTATCTCAGTTGTTGAGACAGCAGGAAAAGCCGGTAATTTTGGTGGCTAACAAAGCCGATAATGAAACCCGTCGACTCAATGCCTCGGAGTTTTATGAACTCGGGTTTGAGGATGTATTCCCGATTTCGGCAATCAGTGGAACAGGAACCGGTGAATTATTGGATAGAGTTGCGGAACTACTTCCGGAAGTTGAACCTGAGGAAGAAGATCCCGCTCCAAAAATTGCATTTATTGGTCGACCAAATGTTGGAAAAAGTAGTTTGGTAAATGCTTTGCTGGATGATGAGCGCTCTATTGTAACGGACATTGCGGGTACAACCAGAGATACTATCAATAGTAAATTTTCTTACAATGGAAAAGAATACACTCTGGTCGATACCGCAGGACTCAGAAAAAGAGCGAAGGTAAAAGAGAATATCGAGTTTTACAGTACGGTTAGAACTGCACGGGCAATTCAGGAATGTGATGTTGCAGTGCTGATGCTTGATGCAATGCGTGGATTTGAAGATCAGGATAAAAGGGTGCTCAATGAAGCCGAAAAATTTAACAAGGGACTTATCATTCTTTTAAATAAGTGGGATTTAGTGCCGGAAAAGGATACCCACACTGTAAAAGAATTTGAGCAGTATATTCATAAATCAACACCTTTATTGGATTATGTACCCATTTTGACAATTTCGGCACTCAATAAAAAGCGTGTTAACAAAGTGATGGATCTTGCCGAAGAAGTTATTCAGGAACGTAAAAAGCAGATTTCAACCTCTGAGTTCAATAATTTTCTGGAAGAAGTTTTATCCATGCGCCCTTTACCAATGAAGAGGGGAAGGCAGTTGAAAATTCAGTATGCTTCTCAGGTGAAATCAAATCCACCGGTATTCAAATTCTTTATGAACAGTCCGCAGGATTTACCACCGAATTACCGTAGATTTCTCGAAAATCAGATTCGTGAACGATATGCCTTCAAAGGTGTTCCTATCACGATGGTATTCAGACAAAAATAATTCATTTTATTTGATATTATCTTTGATGCTGATTCATTAAAGGTTTATTTTTGCAATCTAATTCGAAACTTACGTTCTACCAATTTAATGGCTGAAAATCTCGAAAAACCGGTTTTAAATGCTCTAAGTGAAAATCACAAGAAAGAGCGTAATCTAAACTTTCTGGAAAGAATTTATCTCCCGGAAATCTTTAAAGGGCTTTGGTATACTTTTAAGCAGATGTTTAAGCCAAAATTCACGATGAATTATCCGGAAGAGAAGTGGACTCCACCCGCAATTTTCCGAGGTCGTCCTGTTTTGGTAGAAGATCATGGTAAAGAACGTTGTGTTGCTTGTGGCTTGTGCGCGAGAGCTTGCCCTCCATTGGCGATTAGTATGCAGGCTTCAGAAACGGAGGATGAAAAGGAGAGATATCCCGATTTCTTTGAGATTAATATGCTTCGATGTATTTATTGTGGTTATTGCGAAGAAGTGTGTCCCGAAGAAGCAATTGTCATGAGTAAGGATTACGATATCGTCTTTGAATCAAGGGAAGATGCGGTATATGATAAATCCCGTTTATTGGTAGATAAAGAAGATCTTAAGGAACGGTTAGACTATCTGAAAACCTACAAAAATACTCAATTTGGCAATTTCTGGGATTTTCAGGAAGAAAATAACATACATTCTGTTCGGGACAGAGATAAAGATTGGAATACCGGACTTTCATTAGTTGATATGATTCAGAGGCAGGAAAAGAACGATTCTGCAAATCCTTCTAACGTCTGGGATTAAATAACTGTTTTGAGTTTACCCGACTCTATTCAAAATATTATCAGTGATCTCGAGTATCTGAAACTTGAGATCAATTCACTTCGAAATCTGATCGAAGAAATTCCATGCAGAGATAAACCTTTAGGTGGAAGTTCTGTATTAGAATTGCTGTTAAAAGTCGATCAGCTCCAGAAAAATTGTTTAGCAACTCTAAAATCCATAGGCTCAGAAGATGTTTCTGCTTCTATTGAGCAATCATATACTGATATTGAATTGTCAGAAGAAGAGCTCAAAGAAATTAATGTGTCGAGTATTTTTGAAGGAATTTTGAATAACAGGAGAGGGCTTATTGAACATATTTCAGATAAAAGCGAAGCTTATTTTGAAGTAGAGCTAAATGATGACCAAACAATTGTGGAGCTTCTCTCAGAAACAGTACAGAAAGAAAGAAGTATGCTCAAAAGTATTGGCGAGCTTGTAATGACTTATCAAACTGAAAAACAATTTCAGAGAGAAATTGCTTCTCGTAAATAGGAGAGAATGTGGAGTTATTAGATTGGACAGCGATACTGGTTATAATAGCTTCTTTAATTTCTGCCCACTACATTTTTAAATCAGCCCAGACTAATCAGTCTGTAACATATTACCTTTTTTTAGTTTCGGTTGTCCTCTTATTGTGCCAAAATCTATTGTTTTTGCTTGATGTTGAACTACAAAGAGTGGATGTACACTCCTGGTTCAAATTACTGATATTAATCACAATTAGTGCCGGACTTTTCTCTCTTACAAGGGATTTAAAACCTAAGTTCTCTAAGTTTCCGCTCTATCTTGTATTTATACCGTTCATAACATTACTTTTCTATCCTTTAATTATGGATGTAGATGTAATCTCCGATTTAATTATTGCATCATATCAGGGTGGTTGTGTAGCGGTAGGGATTTTACTATTTGGAATTTCCCACCATAAATCGGGGAACAATTTACTGCAGATTTTAGGTTGTGTGATTATGCTTGCAGCTTTTGGATTGTTTTGGTTTTGGGAAATACCTGAAATCAATGAGACAGCATTAACTGAACTATTGATGTCAACCGGAATGTTAAGCATTAGCATAGGAATTAATAAATCAAACGAGAATGAATAAATTAATAAACAGTAAGGCTCCTGATTTTACACTACAGAATACCAATGGGGAACAGGTAAGCTTATCAGAGTTTAAAGGGAATAAAAATGTAGTTCTACTTTTTTTCCCATTAGCATTTACCAGCACTTGCACAGAAGAACTCTGCCATACACGCGATAATTTGAAGATCTATGAATCCCTTGATGCGGAAGTTTTGGGAATTAGTATCGATACTTTCTTTACTCTGAAAGAATTCAAAAATTCACAAAACCTGAATTTTACTCTGTTAAGTGATTTCAATAAGGAAGCTTCTGAAAAGTATAATGTTTTGTACGAAGATTTTTTCGGGATGAGAGGTGTTTCTAAAAGATCAGTTTTCGTTATAGACAAAGAGGGAATAGTAAGACATGTTGAAGTCTTAGAAGATGCAAGTCAACTGCCTGACTTTGACGCATTACAAGAAACGTTGATGAAGCTGAACTAACTTAACTTTACATAATATATATTATACGACGAATGTAACACGATTAGTCATCTTTCGTCTAAATATGAGATATTATTAATCTACTTAAACACTACTTAACCTAATTTGTATTAAATTGTCCTTATCTTAGTTGTTATATGAGTGAGCAGATATTATGAACGTTTTAATTGTTGAAGACGATAAAGTACTTTCCCTTTTACTCTCTAAAATGGTTGAGAAATTGGACTATAAAGTGCTTGGAATTTACACTAAAGGTCAGGATGCTATAAATAAAGCCCGGGAATTGACTCCTGACTTAGTCCTTATGGATATCATGCTCGAAGATGATATCGACGGAATTCAAGCCACTAAAGAATTTCAAAAGACTAACAGCACATCCAAAGTTATTTATATTACCGGTAATTCGGATTCATATAATCGCGAAAGAGCTCTGGAAACAAACCATGTTGATTATCTGATAAAGCCTGTCAGTTTAAATGATCTTAAAACATCGATCAATAAGATTGCGAATCAAAAAGCTGATCTGAATTAGTCGTAGTGTTTTACTGAGAAACGGAATTTTCCCTTTTTATCAGGACCAATTTTTATTTTATCAATAATTGAGTCTAAATCAAGCGACCCCGAGATTCTTATTTTTTTGACTCCCTCTTCGGTTATATTTTTGATTGTACTTTTTATTCTCAAAGGATCTATCACAATCAAAAGCAGTTTTTGATCTTGTTCTGATGATATTTCATTCAAATACTTTTCTAAGTCATCTTCATCAATACATTCTATGTAACCATGTTCTTGAACACTTGTTGGTTTAAACTTTCCTGTTGTGGTAAATTCTTTCCAATTTTGCTGTTCTATTACAGTGAAAAACAGATCTTTATCCATTATTAAATATTTAGTTGAAAGCGTAATGTAAAATAGCATCGCCTTTATTCACTACAGGGCAATTATTTAACCCGATAATGACTCCTTCTCTTGATGCTAATATTTTGGCATTTAATTCTCCGTAAGCGCCATTGATATAGCCTACCAATTGTCTTTTTTTGACCCTATCTCCTAATTCTACTGATGGTAAAAACAAGCCAGAGTATTTAGCTCTCATCCATGATGATTTTTCGTAAGTCTCTGAAACCTGATTTTTAGGTCTTTTATTTGTCATTCCTAAATGTTTCATGAGTCTGAGCGTGCAGTTAATTCCTTCCTCTATGCCAGACTCGTCAAATCTGAGTGACTCACCGGTTTCGTAGACTAAAATGGGTTTATTCTTCTTTTGAGCAGAATTTCGGAATGACTTAGCAATTGGTTTTGAATTTACGATTAAAGGAGCACCAAATGCATTTGCTAATTCTGTAGCTTCATCATTTTTTAAATCTACTCGGATTTGAGGATAATTTGCACGACTTGCTCCACCGGTATGAAAATCCACTCCGCAAGTAATCAAAGGAACAATGTGTTTCATCAAGGTGTAGGCCAATAATTTGGCTAACGAACCTCCTTTTTTTACTCCGGGAAAGCTTCTGTTTATGTCTTTGCCATCCGGTAAACCTCTGGAATTTTGTATAAATCCATATATGTTTACTATCGGAATAGCTATAACAGTGCCTTCAGTGGGAATTATTTCTTCCGAATCAATCATTCTCCGAATAATTTCCACTCCGTTTATCTCATCGCCATGAAGACCGCCGGTTAATAGCAGTACCGGTCCGTCATTTTCTGCACGATAAATATGAACCGGAAGGTTTATAGAAGTTCTTGTCGGGAGGCTTGCGATATCAAAATTGATAACTCTATGCTCGCCCAGCCCAACTTTTTCCTTATTAATGCTGATAATTTCAGGCATTGCTCTTTATTTTTCTCCGCTTTTTAGGAGCAGCTTTTCTGGCTTGAACCGCATTAGTTACATATCTGATAACCGCTCCGGCCACATCTTTCTCTGTAGACTTCTCTATACCTTCCAATCCGGGTGAAGAATTTACCTCCAGAATTAAAGGTCCGCGTTCTGATTGTAGCATATCTACTCCGGCAATTGGTAATCCCATTGCCTGAGCAGAAGTTAGAGCTGCTTCTCTCTCCTTTTTTGAAAGTTTTATTAACGATCCTGTTCCGCCTTGGTGTAAGTTTGATCTGAATTCGCCCTCTTTTCCCTGGCGCTTCATCGCTCCAACAACTTTACCATTTACTACAAAGGCACGAATATCAGCACCTTTACTTTCCTGTATAAATTCCTGGACGATTACGCGGGCTTTCATACTGTGAAATGCTTCAATAATAGATTGCGCAGCTTTCTTGGTTGGAGCTAAAACAACTCCATATCCCTGAGTTCCTTCGAGTAATTTTACGATTAAAGGAGCTCCGCCTACAGAGTCAATTAACTTATTTACTTCCTTAGAATAATTTGTAAAGACCGTTTTGGGAAGCCCTACTCCTGCTTTGGCTAAAATTTGAAGACTTCTGAGTTTATCTCTGGATCGAACCAAAGCCTGAGACTCCACGGCAGTGAAAATATTCATCATCTCGAATTGACGAACTACCGCAGCTCCGTAAAATGTCACAGAGGCACCTATTCTGGGGATTACAGCATCCAGATCACTTAAGCTTTCTCCTTTGTAATAGATATCCGGTTTGTCTTGCTCGATGACAATATCACATTTCAAATGGTCTATCACTTTTGCTTCATGTCCCTTAGCCTCAATGGCTTCCGTTAATCTTCGAGTTGAATAGAGAGATGAATTTCTTGAGAGAATTCCTATTTTCATTATTTATGAATCTGAATTTTATTAGTTGGTTTTGAAAGGTGTTTTTTTGAAACATCTACAAGAAACTTATTCTTTAAAAACTTGCGCCCTATTAGTAAAGGGTATTTCATTTCGGAGCGGTCGGCTAATGAAAATTCAATATCATGCACTGAGTCAAAAAATACGATTTCAGTTTTTACAAAGAAACGAGTTTCAGTTTGTCCGTTCGAGCTTTTTACGTCTCTTTGATCATGAACCGGCAAAGAAAAAAGACGTTCATTATATGAAGGATGAGCCGGATCCAGCATGTTAAATCGTACCCATCGCTGATTATTCTTTTCAAATTCTTCAATATTATGGCAGTGCAAACTCGAGGAATACGCTCCGGTATCAATTTTAGCTTCTATTTGCTCTAATTCCCACTCCGGTAAATTTGCAAACTCAATCCGCCCAATAATTTCCTTGTTAATTTGTTTCATCTATTTAAAATAGAAATTATTTTTTGTTATATCAGGATGGGATCCATATGAAATATTTATCGCTACTATTTTTCTTATTTGCTACCAATATTGTTTCAGCACAGGTCATATTCGAAGAACCTGAGGGCCTTAACAGTGATTCTAAAAAATTCATCAGCTCAGTATATGGCGAACTTGGAGGAGCCGGAGTTGTAATGTCGATCAATTACGATTTAGTCATAAATAATTCTTCTGTTTTCAGAATCGGAGCTACCCCTACTATTCTTTCTGATCCTAATTCTAAACAAGTTAATGAGCAGTATGATGATGAAGACTTCCCTATCGTTGGGATAGTTTCTTATTCCAAATTATTTGGCAAAAACGATAGTCGGGTTGAAGTGGGTGCAGGATTTACCTTTGGAGATACTATATCTTATGCTGATAAACCAGGTTCAAACGCATTGTTTGGAAACATTAGCTATAGATTACAGCCGGTTGATGGTAAAACGATTTTCAGAGCTACTTTCAATCCTTTTCTTAAAGATGGTAATATTGTTTCCTGGATTGGACTATCTTTTGGGTACTCATTTTAAGAAATAGTTTCATTTGGCAAAGCAAGAAATATTCACAGAACCCACATTAGTTTTAAATCGATCAACGGCTGAAAATAATATCAAACGGTTTAGCACTCTTGCTAAAGAATCCGGGCTGAAGTTTCGACCGCATTTTAAAACTCACCAATCTAAAGAGATCGGAAACTGGTTCAGAGATCATGAAATTGATGGTATTACGGTCTCTTCATTAAAAATGGCTGAATACTTTGCAGAATCTGGATGGAATAGTATCACCATCGCTTTTCCGGTTAATGTACTTCAGGCTGAAAAGATAAATGACCTTGCTTCTAAAATTGACTTGAGAATTTTGACTGTTGATGAAGATTCACTTTCTCAGTTAAAAACGGATCTATCAAAGGAAATTGGAATATATATAGAAATTGATCCGGGTTATGGGCGGAGTGGAGTACATTATTCAGATCACATTAAAATATCTAATCTGTTAGAAAAAATTCATTCTTCAAACGGTTTTAAAGTCTGTGGATTTTATATTCATGCCGGCCATACTTATAAGGCAAGAGGAAAAGATGAAATACTGGATACAGCCAAGCCTGTTTTAACAATCATTTCAGAATTAAAAACGAAATATGATTTGCCTGTATGTTTTGGGGATACTCCCTCCTGCTCTGTATTAGAAGATTTTGGAGCAATTGATGAGATAAGTCCCGGTAATTTTGTGTTTTATGATTGGATTCAGACAAAAATAGGATCTTGCAAGTTTGAAGATATCGCAGTGGCGATGTACTGCCCGGTAGTTGCAAAATATGAGGACAGAAACGAATTACTGATTCATGGCGGAGCTGTACATTTTTCAAAAGATTTTGATCTTACAGATGATGGAGTTCCTTACTATGGAGTAGTTTGTGAGCCAAATTCTGAGGGTTGGAGTAAACCACTTTCAGGATGCTATTTAAAATCAATATCACAAGAGCATGGAATTATTTCCTGTTCCAAACAATTCTTTGATGGAATTAGCTCAGGCGATAATGTTTTCATTATTCCTATTCATTCGTGTTTAACAGCAGACCTGATGGGAGGCTACACTACCACTGAGGGCAAAAAAATTGATCATCTTTCTAAAAACTACAAATGAAATCTTCTTTCAGGCATTTTAAACCAAGCCAATATTTAATGTTTGGCTATGCTGCAATAATGCTAACCGGCTTTTTATTACTTTCCCTACCCTTTGCTCAAGCCACAGAAATTATCTCTTTAGACAATTTTTTCATCGCAGTGTCTGCGGTAAGTACAACCGGATTAGTATCTGTTGATCCGGGAACCTCTTATACTTTTTTCGGAGAATTAGTAATCATTCTGCTCATCCAAATTGGAGGAATTGGATATATGTCGCTGGGTTCTTTTATAGTTTTGAACAGAACAAAACGACTTTCACCAATGAGCATGGAGCTTATTAAATCTGATTTTTCACTACCAAAGGGATTCAGCGTTCTGAGATTTATTAAAGGAGTTGCAATATTTACTTTTAGTATAGAACTGATAGGTGCTATTTTTCTTTACTTCATTTTTTTAAATGAAGGAGTAGAAACACCGCTATGGGAAGCCATTTTTCATGCAATATCTGCTTTTTGTACCGCTGGATTCAGTTTGTTTTCAAACAGTCTTGAGAGTTTCGATGGTAATTTCTTTTTGAATGTAGTAATAGCTTTTCTTGCCATTTCGGGTGCAATCGGTTTTATCGTGTTTTCTGATATTTGGGAAAGATTAACCGGACGAAAAGAACGAGTAACTTTTACTACCAAGATCATTCTTTCTTTCACATTTGTGATGATGCTTGCCGGTGCTTTTATTTTGTTTTTAGGTGATACGGAATTTCGTTCTTATCTGCCCGAAGATGCTTTACTCGTTTCTTTTTTCCAGTCGATGACAGCAATTACTACGGTGGGTTTTAACACATTTCCTATTGGTGGTTTAACTTCTCAAGGACTAATTATTGTAACTATTTTGATGCTGATGGGGCTTCACCTTCGGGTACGGGCGGTGGTATTAAATCAACCACAATGACAGCAGTTTGGGCTATTATGATGAGTACCATCAGAGGTCGTAAAGATGTAACATTCAGAGGAAAGCTTATCCCGGGTCATCGCTTACGCCTTGCCGTAAGTAATCTTTTCTTTTACGTGATTACTTTAATAATCGGTATTTATCTATTGATGCTGACCGAAACCGGGGCTATCTACCCGATCATTTTTGAGGCAACCTCTGCCCTTGGCACAGTTGGTTTAAGTATGGGAATAACTTCAGATCTTTCCGTACTCGGAAAATTGATAATTATCGTACTTATGTTTTTCGGAAGAATCGGACCTTTAACGCTTGGTATTTCTCTATTGGGAAGAAGTGATGAGGATTCCAAAAATCAAACTTCAGAAGTTGAAGACTTGGCCATTTGACATAAGTTATAGATAAAAAAATCTTAGGTTAACTGATTATGTTTTATTATAAATCTACAAAGATGACAATCTTACGTATTTGTGTTTTCACGATCGTACGTTTTTGTGTTTTCACGATCGTACGTTTTTGTTATCAATCCACTCAAAATGATTACCAAGAAACTAGTTGATTATATAAATAAAAAAAGGCTCCTTTCGGAGCCTTTAATTTTTAATGTGATTACTTATTTGTTCCCGGTAATCCCAAACTTTGTGGTTTTGGAGATTTCCAGATATAAGGTTTTGCTTTTACTTTTCTCGGATACACCTCGTTCAGATTATTCGCATCATAAAGTCTTCCATTCTTCATAACATGAGTAACTGTGTTGGTGTTTCTTAAGTCATCCAATGGGTTTTTATCCAGAATAACTAAGTCAGCCAACTTGCCCGCTTCAATAGATCCCAAATCTTCATCCAAACCAATGGATTCAGCTCCAAGAATGGTTGCCGTTTTGATGGCATCAATATTTTTCATGTTTCCTGCTGCAACTGCCCACAGTTCCCAATGATAACCAAGACCTTCCAATTGTCCGTGACTTCCAACACCTACAAGTCCACCTGCTTCAACTATTTTAGTCATAGTTTCTGCGTGTTTCTGGAAGACATGCTCATCATCACGGAACCAGCCCGGACGACGACGGGTTTTGCTGGCCAACACAGAATATGGAGTGAAACGTGTTAGTTTTGGGTCGTTATATGGGTTTTCCCGTGAGTAGAAATAATTTTCAGCCCAGGGACCGCCATAGGCAACTAACATAGTTGGAGTAACCGCCATTTTTGATTCTGCAATAACTTCGATTGCATCATTATAAATAGGATAAATCGGGAAAGAATGCTCATGTCCGGGGTAACCATCGATAAGCTGAGTCATATTGAGTTTCCAATCTAAAGCCCCTTCTGTAGTCGGCATGATGTTTTGCTCTTTTGCGGCCATTAAAATCCACTGCCGCTGCTCTCTGTTCCCTGCCAGGTACATTTTAATGGTTTTGGTGTCGTAATATTTGCTGTATTGCTTCATTACGTTTTTGGCTTCATCATAACTTTTAATGTTATAAGCCCAGAAACCAAGTCCTGGTCCCGTTGAATAAACTCGTGGACCGGCCATCATTCCTGTTTCAACCATATCAGCATACGTCAATACATCAGTAGATGCAGTTTGAGGATCCCGGGTTGTGGTCACTCCATAAGCCAGATTTGCTGCGTAGTTATAAATCTGTTGTTTATGAATTCCCCAGTTGGGCCACATGTGAGCATGTGTATCTACAAATCCCGGAACAATCGTTTTTCCGGACATATCCATTTCCTGAGCTCCGTCACCAGAAAGGTTCTTTCCAACTTCAAGAATTCGGTTATTTTCGATCAGAATGTCACCACCTTCAATAACTTCTGTTCCGTTTGCAGTGATAATTCGTGCATTTTTAAGAAGAACTTTGCCTTCAGGAATATCTCTTTCGATGGTTACATCGATAGATAATTCGGTTGGCTTATACTTATCATTCTTTTTCTCTTCTTTTTTCTCAGACTCTTCTTCTTTTGCTTCTGATTCTTCTTCACCATCTTCGGTATCATCACCGTCTTCAGTGTCGTCTCCTTCCTCCTCTTTTTTCTTAGCTTCTTCCTTCTTCTTCTCTTCTTCGAGTTTCTTTGCTGCTTTTACGCTGTCTTCAAAAGCCTGAGCGTCATCAAGATTATAGATGAAATGACCATTACCGATTGACCAATGAACGCTCTTGGCATCTGAGCTCCAAGCCGGAAATTGCCCACCGATTTCAGTTAGTTTTTTAGAAGGAAAAGCTGCACTTGGGGCATTAGCTACAGATATTGAAGGAGTATTGCCACCGGTTACGGGCACAGTTACCACATAAATGTCATTGTTAACCTGGGCCATGGCTTGGTCACCTTCCGGTGCCATTATAATGGTAGAAGCTCGTGAAGGAGGATTGTTTTCCCGAGCATGATCGTGATCTCCATCGGGATGAAGAATATCAGCCGGCGTTTGCCAAGGCTTTGCTTCTTTAACAGCTGTTTGTAAATCAAAATTAAAAGGAGAATAGGTTGTTATACCCGATACTTTAACATGTTCTTTTTCATCTGTTCCATCTAATCGAATAGAAAGCAAGGTTCCGGCTCTGCTTAAATAAAGACGATCGTCCGATTTCACGAAGTGTGGATTTGAACGACCAAGCGCTCTGTCAATTACTGTGTAATCTCCTCCATTTGACGAAATCCAGATTAAATCAGTTAATGCACTGGAATAACCCGGACCGAATGCATCTTCAAAAACCTGCATATCATTTCGGTAAGCAACAATTTTATCACCTTCTGTGTTGAAAACAGGATTTGTGTAAATACCGGTTTTATTAGTGAGTTTCTGAGGTCTGAATCTTCTTGCAAATGGATCAACGGAGTAAATGGCTCCTCCTTCTTCAGAATCCCATGTAACATAAGCTAATCTTTTTCCATCCGGAGACCATGCCGGTTGCGCTTCTGTAGTGGAAGAATTGGTAAGTTGCTTGGGCTCTCCCTCAGGTAGTTCCTGAATGTATAAGTCATTCAATACAGTGAACGCTAACCATTTGCCATCGGGAGAAGGAACGGCATCGCGAATTTGAGTAGCAATCATATCCTTCTCATCAGAAATAGGATATTTAAAAAGTACTTCCGGTCCCATTTCAAGCTCTGTTTTTACAGTAAACGGAATTTCTGATGAACCTGAACCGTCAATAGCAATTTTATGCAATTTACCCCCGTAAGAAGCTAATAAATGATTGTTATCTGCGGTGAATGACATTGCAGGAAGTACACCTAAAGTAGCCTGAGATTCCATATCGTCTCGTTGAATTGGATACGCCAACCACTTTTCATTTCCATTGTCCATGTTACGCAATACTAATCCGGTTTGATCCTCAAACCGTGTTCCATAAACCATCCACTTACCATCAGAAGAAAGTACCGGAGTAAAAGCAGAGCCGTATCTTGAGGTTACAGAAGTTCTCTGTCCCGTTTCTCTGTCGTATCTGCCAACTTGATATTGGGGAAATTGAGCATTGTAATTCCATGAACCGTTTCTTTGAGAAAAATAGATGTATCGTCCATCATGGCTTACCGCAGGATCGGTAGTTTTTAATCCATTTGGACTACTAATGAGCGCAGTTCCTCTCCCACCGTCTTTGTGATAAATCCACAATTTTGGAGTACCCTTTCCTTTTGCACCAATTATGTATTCTCCGTCCGGAGTCCAGTCTGCCGAAGCATACCCAGAACCCTTTCCTTTAGTTACTTGTGTTACTTCAGAGGTGTCTTCTAAATTGATGTAATACAAATTATCTGCTCCGTGGGCATCTGAAACATAAAGAAGTGATTTTCCATCGGGACTATATCTTGGATGAGAATCAAAAGCCATTCCATCTGTTATTTGAGTAGCTTCTCCACCATCGATAGGCATTTCATACAGATCTCCCATGAAATCAAATGCTATTTTTGAGCCGTTGGGATGAACATCTACCGACATCCATGTTGCTTCATTCGACTCAAGCTCTAATAATCTGCCCGGTTCCATAGGAAGATTTTTAGATTTCTTTTCAATTTTATTTGTATCGGTTGTATCAGAATGGAATTTGTAAAGCTGCTGAGCTTGCAGATTGGAAATCATAAAAATCCCCATTATCAACCCCGGAATGCTGAAATTCAGCATTCGATGAAATGACTTTTTCATAAATCTACTTTAGTTAGTATTGGATGTTGGAATTACGTGAATTTCTGACTCAAAAGAATAAGAAAGTGTTTACTTAACAGCTTTTGACAAAACATTAAATTCTTTGGAATCAGCATCCATGCTTGCACGCAAACCTACCGGAATGGTTACGTTCTTAGATTCATGACTAATCATAGCTCCGTAAAATGCCGGAATACCGAGAGGTTTGATATGATCATCAAACATTTCATTTAAAGTGAGGCTGTTAGATCCTGCATCGCAATTAGTGCATTTGCCAAAAATAAAACCGCTTATTTTATCCAGAATCCCTGCGAGTTTTAGTTGAGTGATCATTCTGTCTAATCGGTATACATCTTCCCCAACATCTTCAAGAAACAGAATGGAATCGGTAAAATCCGGCAAATAATCTGAACCAATCATAGCAACAAGTACAGATAAGTTGCCGCCTAACAGAACTCCCTCAGCTTTTCCGGATCGAATAGTAAAGGCATCTTCATTTTCGGGAAGCTTGTACGTTCCCTTTTCTTTTTTAATTAAAATCTGTTCAAAGCTATTTTTTGTGAAGTCATTCCAATCAGATTTGCCTACCGGACCATGGAAGGTTATTAATCCTGTTTTAGATAAAATTGCGTTGTGAAGTGAAGTAATATCACTGAACCCGATTAATGGTTTTGGATTATTCTTAATGACTTCATAATCCAATAAATCTATCATTCTGTTACATCCCCAACCTCCTCTTATACAAAGGATTGCATCAATGTACTCATCTTTGAACATATCCATTAAATCATCAGCGCGTTCCTGATCAGTACCCGCCAAATAACCCCGCTGATCCTGCACATGTTTACCCAACTTAAGATTGAAGCCAAGATCAGTAAGTGTGGTAATCATTTCATTAAACTGTTCTTCGCTATAAATCGGACTTGCAGGAGCTACTAAACCAATTCTCGAATTCCATGATAATGCATCCGGAACGATTAAGTCTCTGACAGTTTGATTTGTTTCCGTGCAATTTGAAGAGTTTATCCCCGTAAAAGCTAATGGAGAAAGAGCAGAAGCTTTTAAAAAATCCTTTCTTGTAAATCCCATTCCTGTTATTGATATAAATTGTTATCGATCAGGTAGGAATGTACGTTATCAGGTAAAACTTTTTTGAGAAAATTTGTATCAGAAATTTTATCTCTTATTTCCGTTGAAGAAATATCTACGGGACGATGATCGACAAATACCGTTTCATTTAGAATATCTTCAGATACGGACTCATGATCGAATTCGGGTCTTTTGGCTACTAACAGTTTTGCTTCTTCCAGAATAAGATCATGATGTTTCCAGGTGTGGAATTTTGCTAATGAATCCTCTCCCATACAAAAGAGAAAATCACAATCAGGATACTTGGATTTCAAATGCTGAATAGTCCGATATGTATAAGAAGGCTTAGGGAGATCATTTTCTATTGTGAGGATATCAACTTCAATATCACTGAAAGCCAGCTTAAGCATTTGGAATCTGTGCGTGTAGCTGACGTGTTTATCCTTCAATTTATGCGGAGGAAACGGGGTAAGTAAAATCCAGAGTTCGTCAATAACTCCGGAATTGATAAAAGATGATGCGATTTTTACATGTCCTTTATGAACCGGATCAAACGTACCGCCTAAAAGACCAACCTTTTTCAAAATTAATTAGTTAGTCTGATTGTTTTCCCGCTCTAAAAGAGCTTGTTGGGCTGATTTAACCCCTTCTTCGGCTTCATCTCTTAATGACTCTGCTTTTCCTCTTCCATCGCTTTGTGGAAATAATTGAATATATTTTTCGTAAGTGGAAATAGCCAAATTGTATCGTTCAACCTGACGATTTAAAATACTCAAGTCTGCATAAGCCACGTAAGTTTCAATCTGTTTCAATAAAGCATCTTCAGCCCATGGAGATTCAGGATAGCGATCGATTACCAAATCATAATAAATGGTGGCAGCTTTAAATTGCTCAGTTCGAAGGTAAAATTCAGCAGATTCATAATATTTACGAGCTAACTTAGCTCTCAATTCATTTATTTTTTCTGCTGATTCTAAAACCAACTCAGAATTCGGATATCTGCTGTTAAACAACTGAAATTCTTCAATGGCTTTTCTTGTGGCAGTTTGATCCAGGCGGTATCTGGGACTTTGATGATAAAGACTCATTGCTTTTTTGAAATCAGCTTGTACTCTTCTTGGATCTCTGGGAAAGAATGAAATAAAGCGATTGTATTCCGCTTCGGCAAGAATATATCTTTGCTGATTGAAGTAACTTTCCGCCAGATAGAATTGTGCATCCTGCGCAAAATTAGTTCCTCTTCCCAATCGGGTTACAGCTTCAAATATTTCTGAAGCATCGGTATAGTCTCCTGCTTCAAATCTATCTACTCCCCTTTGATAAATTACATTTATTGGTTCACCGGGATTAACAAGTCTTGAGCTTTTACAAGCGGTAAATAGAATTGCAATCGCAAAAAGTGATATTGAAAGTCGTTTCATGTACAAATTTAAAATTAATGATCTCTGTTTTTCAGAAAGATAAGAAGATTTTGAAGCTCATGTTTGTATTCTGAGTCTTTAAACTTATCCAGTTGGTTTAGTGCTACGCTATAATGCTGATTTACCTCATCCTTGATGTCTGATATAACGTCCAGTTGTTTCATAAGCTGGAGCACTTCATCAACATCTGTCCCTGTTGGATTTTCATCAGCCAGCGTATTAGAAATAAAAAGCTTTTGATCTTCATCTGCCCGTTCTAACGCAAGTATGGTAAGATATGTTTTCTTACCTTCATAAATATCTCCACCCGGACGTTTACCGAATTTTTCAGGATCAGCAATTGCATCCAACAAATCATCCTGAATTTGGAAAGCGATCCCCATTTCAATTCCGAGAAGATGTAGATTTTCTACCTGATCGGAATTAGCATGAGCTGAAACAGCTCCCATTGTGAGGGACGCTGCCAGCAACGCAGAAGTCTTCCCTTTTATCATTTCAATATACTCCTGATGAGTAACATCGGTGCGATTCACAAATTCCATATCTAAAGCTTGACCTTCACACACTGTGATGGATGCTTCAGTAAATGAATTCATGATAGCTGCGTATTCCGATTTAGAAAATTCATCATTAGTACCGTAGAAATGCAATTGTCGATAAGCATCTGCGAACATGACATCACCGGAAAGTATCGCTGTATTTTCATCCCATTTTTTAAAAACACTTGGTTTACCTCGGCGGGTATCTGCTCTATCCATGATATCATCATGAACCAAAGTGAAATTATGAAGAATTTCTATCGCTAATGCTGCGGGCAACGCATTCTTAATTTCTCCTCCACAAATACCTGACGCTAAAAGAGTAAGCAGAGGACGAATTCTTTTACCACCCACATCTAAAGCATACCGATATGGATCGTAAAGAGTTTGAGGAATGCCGGGAATTTCTAATTCCTTTAACCCTTCATTTAAGTAAGATTGTAATTTGAGGTGAAGCTGAGTTTTCGCCAAAACGTCTCTGTAGAATGATTTTGAAGAATATAAGGATATTCGGGGAGCTTAATGAACGGATTTTTATCAATAGAATTCTTTTTGAAGTAGTATGACAAAAGTAAAGAACTGTTGATTTCTAACAGGTATAAACGTCCATTTGTTTGAACACGGATTAAGCGGATATGTGGATTTCCACAGATTTTAATATTCCGTGTCATCCTTCAATCCGTTGAATCAGCGGTTCATAACTCGTATTAAAATTAAAATCCGAAACGATGTACTCTAAATCTCTCTCAAATGAGATTTATTCAACTCCTTCACGTTACTACAACCCAACAAAGTCATGATAACTTTTAACTGATATTGCCAGGTTTCAAATAGCTGATTTAATCCTTCTGTTCCGTTTTCAACTACTGCTTTAATAATTGGCTGAGCAGTAGCACAAAAATTTGCTCCCAGGCAAAGTGACTTTCCCATATCATGGGCAGATCGAATTCCACCTGATGATATAATTTCGAAACCTCTCTCCCACTGTAATTTCGACAAATCAGCAATACAATCTGCTGTTGGGATTCCCCAATTATTAAAATCGAAATTTGAAATTTCTGCTTCCTGACGAGCATTTTCAACTTTAGCCCAACTGGTTCCACCTGCTCCTGCCACATCAATCACAGAAACACCTGCGTTCAATAATCTTTTTGCTGTGTATTGAGAAATTCCAGCACCGGTTTCTTTGACAATTATCGGTAATCCGCAATCTTTCACCAGTTGTTCTATTCCATCTAAAATTCCTTTAAAATTGCGATCTCCTTCAGGCTGCATAAGCTCCTGAAGAGGATTTAAATGTACAATTACAGCATCAGCTTCTATGCTTTCTGTTAATCGCTTGATGTGATCTTTTTGCAATCCCTTAATTAATTGCGCTCCACCAATGTTAGAACAAATAAAAGCATTTGGAGCTTTTTCACGGGCTACAGAAAAGGTTTTAGTCAGCTCAGAATTTTCAAGCATGGCGCGTTGACTCCCAACCCCGAACGGAAGATTTTTATCCTCACAAAACTCTGCGATAATAGCATTTACAGATTCGGCTTTGTCGTACCCGCCTGTCATAGAAGAAATAAAAAGTGGAAAGGAAAATGTTCTTCCCAAAAGAACGGCTTTTGTGTCAATTTCTTCGAAATCAACTTCAGGTAGTGCATTGTGAATGAAATCGTACTTTTCAAAACCGGTGCTCTTTTGATATTGAGTTTTCTCATCTAACGTAAGAGAGACATGATCTTTTTTACGATCTTCTATTTTTGACATATCTTAGGCAGTATCATTTACAATTTGAATTATAGTATGAATAGCTTTCCTTTAATGGAAATAAAATAGCGGCTTTGGATAAAGAAACTATCATCAACAAAATCAAAGATCATCCTTCTTCTGCGGTAAAATTTGCAGTTACCGATATCGACGGCGTTCTAAGAGGAAAACTGATCAGCAAAGAGAAGTTTCTAAAATCTCTGGATAAAGGTATCGGGTTTTGTAATGTAATTTTTGGCTGGGATATCAACGATGCCTGTTATGATAATACCGAAGTAAGTGGCTGGCACACAGGATATCCGGACTCTTTTGCTACCATTGATTTGGAGACTTGCAGAGAAATTCCCTGGGACGATAACCGGCTATTCTTTGTTGCAGATTTTCAGCGATCAAAAGACGTAGCACAGGTTTGCCCGCGTAATTTGCTCAGGAAAGTCGCACATCAAGCAAATGAATTGGGATTCAGTCCCAAATTCAGCAATGAATTTGAATGGTTTAATTTTGATGAAACTCCTCAAAGTTTCGCTGAAAAAGGGTTTATTGACCCAACTCCTATCACTCCCGGTATGTTTGGGTATTCCATATTAAGAGCTTCTCAATTTGGAGAATACATGGACGATCTTTTTGAGCTGCTCACTGAATTTGATGTCCCGATCGAAAGTTTGCATACCGAAACCGGAAACGGAGTTTATGAGGCTTGCATTACCTATGATAAAATTCTGAATGCTGCTGATAAAGCCGTTCTGTTTAAAAGTGGCGTAAAAGAAATCGCCTTTAGGCATGAAATTATGGCCAGTTTTATGGCAAAATGGAATAAACAGCTTCCCGGTTGCAGCGGGCATATTCATCAAAGTTTGTGGGATTTAAAAGAGGAAAACAACCTGTTTTATGATGTGGACTCTCCTTTCAACCTGAGTGAAGTCGGGAAACAGTTTTTAGCCGGTCAATTGTATTGTCTTCCCCATATTCTTCCTTTGTTTGCTCCAACAGTGAACAGTTATAAACGCTTTGTTGAAGGTTCATGGGCTCCAACCACTGTGAGCTGGGGAATTGAAAACCGAACTACTGCTTTCAGAGTCATTGCTCATAGTGATGATTCTGCCCGAATTGAGCATCGGGTTCCCGGAGCAGATGTTAACCCCTATCTTGGTATGGCTGCAGCTTTGGCTTCTGGTCTGTACGGAATAAAACACAATTTGGAACTCGAATTGGAATCTACGACTGGAAATGAGTACGAAAATGACAAATCGGTGCCACTTCCTACCAATTTGCATAAAGCTACAAAAGCAATGAAAGAATCAGATATTGCTTCTGAACTTTTTGGGAAAGAATTCACGGATCATTTTATCAGGACCAGAGAATGGGAATGGAAGCAATACGATCCTCAGCAGCAAAATTGGGAACTTAAACGTTATTTTGAGATTGTTTAATGGCATTTATTGATTTTCATACCATCATCAAAAAAGCCTGGTACGAGTTCGATTCGTCCCGGGAAATCGCTCAGATTGTAGATATCAGTGCGAAAGTTTCCACCAATCACGTGTACAGAATCAGGCTTAAGGACAAAAACTTTATTGTAGCCAAACTCTCCTATTTCGGAAAGTTCGAGCATTTTGTGGAAGATCACAGCATCATAAATACACTATCGAATAATCTTCCCTCACCTTTTGAAAATTTTTTGGCAAGATCATTAATGAAAGGTGATAAGCTATTTGTACATCGCCACAAGAATGAAGTAATAGATGCTTGGGTGGTTTTCTACCGACCTATTCATATCAAAAATAAACTTCCCAAACGACTGAACCACAATCAGATAGAAAAATTAGCTGTGCAAACTGCTCATTTTCATAAAGCATGTGATACCGTTAAAGCAACCTTACCGGAATCATCTAAAACTATGCAGGATGATATTCACGATTTACTACAGCTTTTAGATGATAATTCCTCCAAGTACGATTTTCCTATTCATCGGAAGTTGATTAAAAAGCATTGCGAATTATTCTTAGAGAATTACGACCGATTAAATGCAGATTCGCTGGAAAGTATCCCTGTATTCGTTGACTGGAACATTGGTAATTTTTCTGTTACTCCTAATTTTAAGCTCTTTTCCCGTTGGGACTATGACTGGTTTAGAGTAAGCACTCGAATGATGGACTTCTATTTTTTTAGTCGAGTTTCTTCTGATGTTGGTGATAAAACCGTATTCACCTACAACTCAAGTGTTATGATGGAAGATCGTTTTATCCGGTTTCTGAAGTCCTATCACAAGGTGTTTCCTCTTAATGGAACCGAGATCAGGTTTTTAAAAGAAGCATACCGGTTTTTTATCCTGACATATGTAATCAAGTACGGAAAATTTTTCTTTCATGAAATCTTTGCCAATAAACTTCAGAAAGAAGCTTTAGAAGAGCACCTGCCCTCACTGGATGAAATTTTCAACCCTGAACCTTTGCTTAAAGCATTAAATCTATAATGAATTACCCTTCTTTTTTCGATATAGCAAAACAATTTAAAGTCATCATGCTGGACTCTTACGGAGTGGTGAAAAACCATAACGGTTTAATTAAGGGAGCGGAAAAGACGCTTAAGTTCATCAGAGAAGAAAAAAAGCTGTTCAGAATTCTTACCAATGATGCCTCCAGAAGTCCGCAGCAACAGATAGATAAATATGTCGAATTAGGGCTTCCGGGAATAGAGTTACATGAAATGCTGACTTCCGGAATGATGGCGAAGCATTTTCTGGAGCAAAAAATAACTTCAGGAAAAATCGCTTATTTAGGTACCGAAAATTCTGCAGATTATATCCTTCAGGCCGGATTGGATCATATTCCTGTACATGATATTGACTTGGAAAATCTTGATGAGATTACCGCATGTGTATTTTTAGACGATGAAGGCTTTGATTGGAATGTTGACATCAATAAAGTGGTAAACCTGCTTAGAAAGAAGAATATGCCGGTAATACTGGCCAACTCGGACTACTTCTACCCTGTTTCCAGTAATGACATTTCTATTGCAACCGGTGGAATTGCAAAATTAGTAGAAAATCTGTTGGGTAAAAAGTTCATTCATTTTGGGAAACCTGATTCTCAGATGTTCATGTATGCGTATGAACAACTAACCAAAGATCAGTTTATAAACAAAGATGAAATTCTAATGGTTGGTGATACACTCCAAACCGATATTCTGGGCGGAAATAAATTCGGAGTTAAAACAATGCTGGTTTTATCTGGAAATACACGTGAAGACAGCTATGAATCTGCGATACGATCTACCGGTATTATTCCTGATTTTGTTTGTAAGTCGATTGTGGAGTAAAGTTTAAAACAACCAAAATCCATCAATGAAAATTCATGATTTTGACATAACAAAAGGGATTTACAGCTTTGAGTTAAACGAACTGAACACAGAAAGTCATTCACATCCTGTTGTCGAAATCATAAGTGCAACAAATGGAACTTTTTCATTAAAATCGAACGGACGGACTAAAGAGAATTTAGAGTTTGCAATTATCGACTCAAATACTGAACACAAGGTTGTTTCACAAAACTGCTATGTCAGAATTTTGATGTTAGAATGCCACAATTCGCAATTAACTGACTTTTTAGGCAGTGAGGGAATAAAATTTGAAAATGGAGTTTATTCAAAGACCAGCTTTACAAAGAAAAATGACTTGTTGTCAGAAGTTAAAAGTCTCGCAAGAACAATTGACTTAAAAACACCAACGGATAAACGAATTACCGCAAGTATTAAATTCATTGAGGAAAATGAACTTGAGTATGAAAATATTATTTCGGAACTGACCTCAAAAGTATTTCTATCTGATAGTAGACTTTCTCACCTCTTCAAAGAACATATCGGAGTTTCAATCAAGAAATATCTTGTTTGGAACAGATTGCGACAAGCAATAAATCTGTATTTAAATGAGAACACCAACTTGACAGACGTTTCCCTTCAAAGCGGATTTTTTGACCAAGCACATTTGACCAAATCGTTTAAAAACATCTTGGGTGTAAGTCCTTCAAAAGTTTACAATAGCAGAATCTTACAATTATAGCTCATTCACAAACTTTACTTTTGTCCTAAAAAACATAGAAGATGAGCGGACAAATTAGAAAAGTACAGAAAGCGGACATTCCAGAATTAAAGAAAGTACTTGATTCGAGCGAATTGTTCCCATCGTACTTGCTCGATGATATGATAAGCGATTATTTGAGCAACGAGAAATCAACGGATATTTGGTTTACGACAATTGATCAAGGAAAGCCCATTTCCATTGGCTATTGTGCACCCGAAAGGTTGACCGAAGGGACTTATAATCTTTATGCAATTGCAGTGCATAAAAGTCAGCAAGGAAATGGTATTGGTAAGAAAATGATGGAATACATAGAAAACGAATTGAGAGAAAATGGAAATCGAATCTTAATCGTAGAAACATCGGGAAAACCGGAATTTGAATTAACACGAGAATTTTACATCAAATGTGATTATACGAAACAAGCAGTTATACCGGAATTCTATGAAAAAGGCGATGACAAAATTGTATTTTGGAAAAAGATTACAAAATAAAAAAATGCATAAAATCAGACTTTTTATTCTCATCCCCCAGCTCCTGCTTCCCAATAGCTTTCCGCACGAACACGTTCGGAACGAGCTTGAGATCGGAGTTTAACTCTGACAGGGTTTAAGCTACAGTTTTATAGCATTCCTTACATTTACAAACCTTGTCAGGGTGGTTAATATCGATAAAATATTGAGTATCAAATTCTCCGAATCACATTCAAACCATCTCTGATCGGCAACAAAACCTGCTCTACCCTTTCATCTTCTTTTACTAACTGATTGAATGAAGCAATTGCTTTCGCTTTTTCATCTTCAGGTTCTAAAACTGTACCGTCCCAGAGTACATTATCTGCAATCAGCAGTCCCCCGAGATTTAAAAGTGGAATTATTTGTTCGTAATAAAAAACGTATCGCAGTTTATCGGCATCCAGATAAGCTACATCGAAAGTACCTGAAACTTCATCTAAGGTTTTCTGCGCATTTCCTTTGAGCAATTTGATTTTATTTCCGTGATCAGAAGCATCAAAATGAGACTGAGCTATTTTCTGATACTTCAGATTCATCTCCAGCGTGATAATTTCTCCGTCGTCAGGCAATGCTTCCGCCATCATAAGTGCAGAGTAACCGGTGAAAGTCCCGATCTCAAGAATACGTTTTGCTCCGGAGATCTTTACAATCATCTTGAGCAATTGCCCTACCAGTCTCCCGCTTAACATATCGATATACTGAAGCTGATCGTCGCTTGAAGAAATGAGTTTTTGAATCATTTCACTTTCTTCAGAAGTATGAGCTTCTGCGTATTGTTCGATTTCAGGATCCGTAACTTGAACGATTGACTTCTTTCTGTGCTTCTTCATGATTGAAAGATAAGACAGAACACCCTATCATCTCCAAAAAGAATTGTATTGAGTTTTATTCCTGCAAACGAATCCCCTTTTTTGATCTGTTTTTTTAGCCATTACACCAAATGGTTGCTGAACCGCAGATTTAAAGAAATAAATCTGATTCAGAAATACACGCCTGATGCTTCGTCTAAGTCGGTTTATTTCATGAATCACAATATGTGGTGGGACGGACTTCTCCCCTTGTATTTAGATCGGTTTCATTTCCACCAGAAGCCGAGAGCTATCATGGAAAATAAACAGATGATCGCGCATCGCTTCTTTTCTAAAATTGGTGCTTTTTCGATCAATCTTGAAGATCCTAAATCGACTTTAAAATCATTGAGATATGCTGTTGAATCTATGAAGCGCGATAAAGCGAGTTTGTTTATTTATCCGGAAGGAGAAATTAAACCTCTCGGAAATAGTAAAATAGAATTCAAAAAAGGTCTTGCTTGGTTATACAAAGAATTAGACGAAAACATAGATTTTGTACCCATCGCTTTCTACCCGGATTTCTCAAAAGGAAGTAAACCCAATCTGCATATCGGTATCGGCGAAAAAGTCACGCCCGACCGAAATTTATCGAAAGAGGAACTGACTGAGTTTTTTGAAGAGATACTTAATAATGTGTTGGATGAATTAAAGCTGACAGCTATCAGCTAACAGCTGTCAGCTTTAATTCACCATGTCCATTCATACATTTTTTTCGACTTTTGAACCCAGTGCGGCTTTAGATATTTGTACCTCAAACGCATTTGAATTAATGGCCAAAACATCTTACGATAAATGGAAGCAGGTTTAATATATTCGCTTATCCCGCCGCTTGTTTCAATGCTCTCACCTTGCTTCATTATTGCCTGAGCAGCAAATCGCTGGTAAAATGGACCGTTGTCCAAAATGTTGGATTTCTGAATGGTAATTTCTGTGCTGTTACCTTTTAAGGTCAATTTCTTCGCTGAAAATAACCCGAATACATTACCTGAAAATGCATCGGGTTCCATGGTTTCAAACTTCTGGAGCACCTCTGACGATTCATTATCAATCAACCAGGCTTCATGCTGATTCTGATTCTTTCGGTTCATCAGATAATAGATAAGCGTGTGTTTTTTGAAATGAAACCGTCCCCAGTACCAATCATCAAAATCATTTTTCATTGGTTCTAAACCAACATTATGGTCGTGGTAGCCCAATCCCGAAAATGAGTTCTTCTCCACTTTAGTTTTCCCGGAAACTTCAAATTTGCCGGTAACATCAGCCACAGGTTGAAGCAAATTCCAGATATGAGTTACTTCTTCGTGATGCTCTTTTTGTAACACCAGATTGTTAGGCCCGGAAGTAAAAGTTAGTTCAGCCTTCAGGCTATGTTTAGAACGTAAAATTTGATCTATAGTAATGTGATATATCCATTTTCCATCCTGTTTCTCCCTTCTGAATGAATTTGACCCCACTTTAAATTCTTCTTGATCTATATCCCAATTGAGTTCGGTTTTATCATACTCCAAAAAGCTGTAGAATTCCGTTGAATAATTATTATAGAGAGAAACGCTGATGGCAGGAAAATTTACAGGCGACGATTTTTTTTGATCGGTTTGACGAATGTATTCGGGAGAAAAAGGATTACCGAGATAAAAAATAATCACAAAGCTCCATTTTCCGTCTGAACTTATTGCATCAAAATACCACCACTCATACCCTCCTGAAGGCTTTTTTGGAAATGGAACTTCATCATCGTAATCTGTAGATAATCTCATTTACAGCAAATTGTATTCAATGTTAATGGAAGTAATTTTATACATCTCATTTGGGTATTTAGCAGTAACAAGCTTGATACTGTTAAGGAATATTTTTGAATTTAAACCACTTCATGCTACCAATAATTCTGCAGATTCCACAAAAAAAGTAAGCGTATGTATTCCGGCTCGTAATGAAGTAGATGTTATAGAAAAATGTGTCACTTCAGTTCTCAAACAAAATTACGAAAATTTTGAGGTATTGGTTCTTGATGATGAATCCACAGATGGAACATCTGAGGTAATTGAAAAGCTTTCTTCCATCGTTCACAATTTGAAATCCATTTCAGGAAAGCCTAAACCGGATGATTGGTTGGGGAAGCCCTGGGCGTGTCATCAACTGAGTAAAGAAGCTTCCGGTGAATTTCTAATTTTTATTGATGCGGATGTCTGGCTTCAAGAAGATGTGATTGCAAAGACTGTATCAGAATTACAAAGTAAAGATGTAATCACAGTTTGGCCGGAGCAGGAAACTGAAACCTTTTGGG
This sequence comes from Balneola sp., assembly GCA_965267565.1. GTDB lineage: Bacteria > Bacteroidota > Rhodothermia > Balneolales > Balneolaceae > Balneola. The sequence continues at coordinate 129,587 of OZ254085.1, read as the reverse complement.
AGAAACAGGTTATTCCTCTCATCTATTTTGCGCTTTACACGTTACTGCCTGCAAAGTATGTGGAAAGGTCTCCAAGATGGCTTCCCTCCTTCCTGAAATCAAAATTCGATCCATTATTCGCAGCAGCTTGCGGGCAATTTATCGCATTTACTAAATCAGCTTATGAAAAAATTGGCGGGCATGAATCTGTAAAGCAACATGTTATTGAAGATGTGGAACTGGCAAAGGCCGCGAAAAGAAAAGGGCTCAGCTTAAAAATGCTGCATGGAGTCCGATCCGTTTATTGTAGAATGTACAAATCTCATAATGAATTATGGAACGGGCTCAGGAAAAACTTCTTTCTCGGCTTCAATAATAATTTACTGTTTTTTGGAATAATGGGAGCTTTGCACTTAGTAGTATTTGTATTTCCCTACTTATTTTTTGCGTATGGATTTTCTGTGAATGATTCAGAATTAATTATTCTCTCCTCATTCGCTATTATTGGAATCTTTATTCAACGAGCTCTTCTCAACTATATCTTTAAATGGGATTTGTATTCAGCCCTTACTCATCCTGTTGGGGTATTATGGTTTCAGGCGCTTGGTTTGCAGTGCATTTGGGACTATTTCCGGGATACCAAAGTGAAATGGAAAGACCGTGAGCTTTAACGAAGTGCAGTCATCTCCCGGCGAATGCAGGAGATCTGGATGTAACTATTAGTTGATGACTATTATCTTTATCTCTGTTTTCTACAAAGAACGGAATCCTGCCAAGAAAAGATTTCATTTCTAATAAATGATCAAAATGTTCCCCTCAAAAATAAAAACCATTCCATCTGGTAAATCCGGATTCCCTGCATACGCTGGGGAATGACTCATCATCTTTAACTATGCCTTTCATCGAATTAAATAACGTCTACAGAAATTACTTGTTCATTTTTAAGATTACGTAAAGAGGCATTAAGAACCGAACTCAGGTTTTAACAAAAAAAGATAGAATACCGTTTTCATTTTTGTCTGCTGATGTACATATTCCATCAATGAAAGTGATCATCGATAAATATCTCAAATATCTCTCTGTCGAAAAGAACGCTTCTCCTCATACTATCACTTCATACCAAAATGATCTTAATGCTTTCCTTGAATTTTTAGCGTCACAAAGTGATACAGAGCCTGAAAAAATCAATATAGATTCGGTTAACAGACTGTCTATTCGATTATGGCTTGGAGAACTTTCCGATGAAGGTTTGGCAAAATCTTCTATATCCAGAAAAGTAGCGGCTATCAGATCATTTTTTAAGTATTGCTTTAAACGCGGATATGTAGATAAAAATCCCGCACATCTTTTGGTTGTTCCAAAAAAGGATAAAACCCTCCCTAAAACGGTAAACCATGCTGATATTGAAAGAATGATGAATTCTATCAACACAGAATCTCCAAGAGGTCGGCAGGATTTAGCACTACTCGAATTATTTTACAGCACAGGAATTCGTTTAAGTGAGTTGATAAATCTGAATATTCAACAAATTGATTTTAAAAACCAACAGGTAAATGTAACCGGGAAGGGAAACAAACAAAGAATTGTTCCATTAGGTGAAAAAGCAATAAAAGCGTTACGGGAACATCTCGAAACAAAAGAGAAATTATTTGGTAGCAAAACAGATATTGATGCAACCAAAGCCGTTTTTCTTGCTGCTCACGGTCAACGAATGTATGCAAGAAACGCACAGAGAATTGTAGAAAAACATTTAACAAAACACAGCGAGGTGACACAAAAAAGCCCGCACGTTTTAAGGCATAGTTTTGCAACACACATGCTTGATAACGGGGCTGACATCAGAATAATTAAAGAGTTTTTGGGACACGCCAATTTAGCAGCGACCCAGATCTACACCCATACAAGTGTGGAACGACTCAAAAATGTGTATGAAAATGCACATCCAAGAGCTAAAACTTAAATATAAACAGGAGTAATAATGAACATTTCATTCACTTCAAGACATTTCGACGCAAGCCAGAACCTCAAGAACTTATGTATAGACAGTGTAGAAAAACTGGAGCATTTTTATGATCGAATAGTATCATGTGATATAATTCTGGAACCGACCTCAGACCCAAAAAATCCACAGAAAGCAGAAATAATTTTAAAAGTTCCCAAGAAGGTAATAGCAGTGAATGAAAAATCTGAATCCTATGAAAAAGCGATTTCAATTGCGGTAGATGTTGCAACACGGCAGTTGAAACGATATAAACAGAAACTTCAGGCTGTACACTAATGCCATTTAAAGCCAGCGAGCCTATCCCACGAAAGGAAAAGGTCAAAGTCTCTTATGTTGTTGATAAACTGCGTGAACGTGTTCAAATCAATCTGACTGCTTGTACTTCAGGTGATTGCGCTGAACACCGTTTCATTACAGAAGTTGATCTTCACCGACCCGGGGTGGCTCTTGCGGGCTACACCGATTTATTTACTTTTCAGAGAACACAAATTATTGGAAATACCGAAACACAGTTTTTGGACAACCTCTCTCCTGATGAACAAGCAAATGCATTTTCTTATCTAACTGAGTTCGAGATTCCTGTAATTTTTCTCACAGATTCCAATAAACTGCCGGATCATCTTATAGAAATGGCGGAAAAAGCTTCAATTCCCATATATACCACACCTGTAGAAACAACCCGGTTTATGTTTTTACTTCGGGATTTTCTCGAGGATCAATTTGCTACTCAGACTATGGTTCACGGGGCTATGGTTGATGTGTATGGAATCGGAATTTTGATTGCCGGTAAATCAGGAATTGGTAAGAGCGAAGTTGCTTTAGATCTCATTGAAAGAGGACATCGTTTAGTAGCTGATGATGTAGTGATGTTGACAAAGAAAAGTAATGTGTTGATGTCATCCGCTACGGAAATGAGCAAGCACTTTATGGAAATTCGTGGTTTGGGAATCGTCGATGTAATGTCCATGTTTGGAATTCGTTCTATTCGCTACCAAAAGCGACTGGAAGTTGTACTTGAACTCACACTTTGGGATGAAACGCGGGATGTGGAGCGAACGGGACTTAATCATGACTCGGTTTCTATTCTTGGATTAGATATTCCTCTTATTCATCTGCCCATCACTCCCGGTAAAAACATTACGGTTATTGCGGAAGTAATAGCTATGAATTATTTACTGAAACATTATGGCTACGATCCCGCAAAAGCATTTCAGGATCGTATTCAATCTAAAATAGCAGATAAAACAGGTGAATTTGATCCAATACCTAAAAGAGCGATCGAATATTTCGAAGGAGACGTTGAATAACGTAACATTAGAATATTAGCATACTCTTTGTTTAGGAAAGGTCGAATTTTTAACTTTGGCGCGGGTAAAAATAGGATATGTCTTTACACAATCATTATTACTACGACGAGGAAAACTGCGAATTTATACCGGTAGAGTATAATAAAGCAGAACAAGTGGTGTATAACCTTTCCATTTGGATTTTAACCGGTGTATTTCTTTCCGGATTAGGCATCATATTTCTCTCAAATTATATTGGCACACCTGCTGAGCTTGCTCTTAAATCAGAAAACGAAATTCTTTACAAAGAACTCGAATCAACCAGGAATTCAATCGTTCAGTTAGATGAACAATTACAAGATATCGCCAATCAGGACAATCAAATTTACCGTTCTGTTTTAGGCCTTGAAGATATATCTGATGATGAACGTGAAGCCGGAACCGGTGGTGCTCTCTCCTCTCCTGAATTTGATGTATATAATCAGGACTCGGAAGATTTACTGAGATGGATTTCTTCCAAAGTTGATAATCTTGAACGGAGGGTTAGCATTCAAAAGTTAAGTTTTGAAGAGCTTAAAAAGACTTACAACGAGAACAAAGAAAAGTTAAGACATCTTCCGGCTATAAAACCTACCGATGGAATTCTGCTTAGTAGTTTCGGAATGAGAGATCATCCGGTACTTGGATACACTCGATTACATGCAGGAGCAGATTTCAGAGCTGATATTGGAAGCGAAGTTTATGCTACCGCTGATGGTACAATCAAATATACCGGTTTATTAGGATCGCTTGGTAGAATTGTAATTATTGATCATGGTTATGGTTATGAGACCGTTTATGCTCATTTGTCTTCCGTTCCCAAAAATTATCGAAAAGGAAAGAAAGTTGAACGTGGAGAGATGATCGCTTATTCAGGAAACTCAGGCATAACAGAAGGTCCTCATTTGCATTACGAAGTTCGGCTGAATGGTAAACGTGTCAATCCTATCAACTATATTTTTGCAGATACTTCACCTGAAGAATATCTGAAATTCCGAGAAATTGCCGAGACGAACACAAAATCCATGGATTGATCGAGATTTCTTTTCAAATCTGAGGTAGATTTCATTCTTCTTTATTAGATTAGGTCATCAACAAAACTAATTTTTTTATGATGGCTAAATTTTCAGTTTCTCTTTGTGCACTTCTGTTTTTCTTTTTCTCAATCCCTGTTCAATCTCAGGTAACTGATCAAATAAAATCCACGTCCCATCAGATCATTGAGAAAGCACTTTCCAATGAACTTGGTTTTGAAAGACTCACTTATCTAACAGATTATTATGGTCCCAGATTAAGCGGCTCCAAAGCTTTGGAAGATGCCATTGATTGGGTTGTCGAAGAAATGGATAAAGACGGTTTTGATACTGTTTGGACTCAACCTGTGATGGTTCCGCATTGGGTTCGCGGGAAAGAATCTGTGACTATGAATTCCCCAATTTCAAAAGATTTACCAATGGCAAGTTTAGGCGGAAGCGTCGGCACAGATAAAGAAGGAATTACCGCTGAAGTTTTGTTGGTTAAAAGTTTTGATGAGCTAAAGGAAAGATCATCAGAAGCTGAAGGTAAAATTGTAATCTACAATGTTCCTTTTACCACCTATGGTGAAACGGTACAATACAGAGTAAACGGAGCAATTGAAGCGGCAAAGCATGGGGCTATTGCCAGCGGTCTCGCCTCAGTAGCTTCCTATTCAATGCAAACTCCGCATACAGGTACGATGTATTACGAAGATGGAGTTAAAAAAATACCTCATGTTGCAATTACCACTGAAGATGCAAATTTGATTGAAAGGTTTATAAATCGTGGAGAAACCGTTTCGTTAACAATTAAAATGGACGCTAAAATTTTACCTGACACCGAATCGCATAATGTGATTGCTGAGATTAGAGGAAGTGAATTTCCCGATGAAATTATTGTAATGGGCGGGCATATTGATGCCTGGGATAACGGACACGGAGCCATGGATGATGGCGGTGGTTGCGTGGCAGCATGGGAAGCTTTACGATTGATCAAAGAAACCGGAGTCCGACCCAAAAGAACAATAAGAGTTGTGCTTTGGACCAATGAAGAAAATGGCTTGAGGGGAGCTGAAGAGTATCTGCGTTGGGTTCAAGAAGATGAAAAATCTTTAGAGAAACACGTTCTTGCCATGGAATCAGATAGTGGTGTTTTTGATCCAATAGGCTTTGGATTTAGCGGAAGTGATGCTGCATACGATGTTTTAGTTGAGATCGGAAAAATGTTAGAAAAGGCTGATTCCGGAAAAATGAGAAAAGGCGGAGGCGGTGCTGATATTGGTCCGCTAATGAGAAACGGTGTTCCGGGAATGGGATTAAATGTAGATGGAGAGAAATATTTCTGGTTCCATCATACAGCTGTGGATACCATAGACAAGTTGAATATTAATGATTTTAATGAGTGCGTTGCCACCATGGCTGTATTCGCATATGCCGTTGCTGATTTGGACGAAACACTGCCGAGATGAACATCGAATTTTAAGATGATTGGTTTTCAGAAATCCATTTTTCGGCAAGCTTATCTCCTGCCTTAATTGATTTTTTTACCCATTCAAGTAATAATTCTTCCTTCTCTTCAGAAGATAATTTCCAATCAATATCAGAGCTTCTAAGTCTTGTTGTAAGGTCGTACAAACAAATTGCAGCGCTTACGGAGATATTAAAGCTCTCACTAAATCCGTACATCGGAATTTTCACAAATCCATCCGCATTATTCTTCACCTGATCTGATACTCCATCCAGTTCGGTTCCGAAAACTAAAGCAACCGGACTGTTAATATTTAGTTCATTCAGATTGGAGTCATTTTCATGTGGAGTAGTGGCAATAATTTTGTAACCCTTATCTCTTAATTGATCAAAACAAAGCTGTACGTTATTCTCTCCTGCCTGATTATAATAATATTGGCTAAGCCATTGATCTGCTCCTATAGTAACCTCTGATGAAGCATCAAATTTATTTCGGTCTTCAATGATATGTACATCCTGAATTCCGAAACCATCGCAACTTCTTAATACAGCACTTGCGTTGTGCGGTTGATAAATATCTTCCAGAACAACTGTTAAATGTCGCGTTCTTTGATTCAGAACTTTATTCAGGCGCTCCCAGCGATTCTCTGAAATAAATTCTTTTAAATACTCTATCAGGTTTTCAGCCATAATTTTTTGCATAAAAAAAGCCGTTCCCAAATTGGAAACGGCTTAAAATCAGAAATTCAATTATTCGCAGCGGAAAGTAAATCCTTTCTTACGAATAGTTTCTATATAATCGGTTTCGGAGTGTTCTCTTATTTTTTTACGGAGATAACTGATATATACATTGATATAGTTGGTCTGGGTATCAAAATGAATGTCCCATACTTTCTCAGCTAATTCTTCCTGCGTAATAATTCTGTTTTTATTCTTGATGAAGTAAACCAATAAATTAAATTCATTATTGGTAAGCTGAACTTTTTCATCATTTACAGTGAATTCACGTTTCAATAAATTCACGTTTAGCTCACCGCAAGTCAATACTTGATCACTGGAAGATTCACTTCGCCTTTTAATTGCCTCTAAACGCGCTAAAAGTTCTTCTGTATTGAAAGGTTTGGTGAGATAATCGTCGGCCCCAACTTTCAGGCATTTTACTTTAACATCGGTTTCCTGTTCACCGGAAAGCACCAAAACCGGGGTAGTAATCCCTTCATCCCGAATACTTTTGCAAACCTCATAACCGTCTCCGTCCGGAAGTCCTAAATCAAGAACAATCATTTCGAAGCTCTTTTCGGTAGCTAAAGTGCGTCCATCCTGGGCAGTTTCAGCAGTTATTACTTCATTATTATTGTGTTCAAGTACGGCTTTAACCAGTGTGCGTACTGAAGGATCGTCCTCTACAACAAGTATTTTCATAAAGAGTGATTGATGTTAACCCAAGGATTTTTACTAATATTAGTTAGAAAAAATTAACAAACATTAGAAAAAAATCCTAACTGTTTGTTTGATAGCCTTTCCCGGATAACCAGTTAATAGCAGGTTCTAAGAAATTGGGTGATAATTTATGTCCTTCATTTACCGAAATATACGAAGCATCAAAGCCACTGGATTTTAAAATTTGTATGTGCTCTTTTTGAGGTTCAGGATACACACTGGTGTCATTTTTTCCGTGAACAGCCAGAAAATTTATCTTATTTGCTTGTTCAAGATTGTCTTCGAAAGCTTCGGTTTTGATTCGGGCTGACAGTATTATTGCATCGTTTACCAGATTGTGTCTTGAAAGCGAAAAATATCCTCCAAGATACCCTCCCATTGAGTATCCAAAAATACAGATCCTGCTTACTTCTAAAGTAGGAAGTACTTTTTCAATAATTCCCTGAATGAATTCCGAAGCCAGCTCCATAGATTTTATAAACTGATCCTGTTGTCCGTCATACAAATACCAGGCTCTTCCCCAATCCTCTACCTTTCGCTCTCTTGTTTGGTCATAAATTGGATAAGGAGCCTGAATGTATAAATGATAAGCTTCAACACTCAACATCGGTTTTGTCAGCTTCTGAAAAAGTGCAATATTTTGTTTGTAGCCATGCAGAAATACAATTAAAGGCTTCTTTCCTTTGCCGCCGGACTCGATGAGTTTGTAGGGAACTTCTATTTTGAAAGAGGATTTTCCCGAAAGTAATGTTTCAGTCATTTACTTTTTATTTGAATGATAGCATTTATGAAAGTTAATAAATCAAATTATCCATTGGCATTTCAAAAGATACCTCTTACTTTTGGGAAAATTCACAGCTAACCTTTTTATATATGTCAGCAATTCGTAACGACTGGACCAAAGATGAAATCTCTGAAATTTATAACACTCCTTTGATGGAGTTGATTTACCGAGCTGCAACAGTACACAGAGAGTATCACGAAACGGGAGAAGTTCAGGTTTGCACGTTATTGTCAATTAAAACCGGTGGTTGTTCTGAAGATTGTGCTTATTGCCCGCAGTCTGCCCGTTATGATACAGGAGTTGATTCAGAAAAGATGATGCCTAAGGAAATGATTTTGGCATCCGCAGAGCGAGCAAAAGAAGCCGGAAGCACTCGGTTTTGTATGGGAGCAGCCTGGAGAAGCGCCCGCAAGAATAAAGATTTTGATCAGGTGCTGGATGTTGTATCTGAAATCTCTGATATGGGACTTGAAGTTTGCGCCACGCTTGGAATGCTGACTGATGACCAAGCCGCTAAACTGAAAGAAGCCGGATTGTATGCTTATAATCATAATCTGGATTCCAGTGAGGATTTCTACAAAAAGATTATTACTACCAGAACCTATGATGACCGTTTAGATACCATAAAAAAAGTTCAGGATAATAATATTTCCGTTTGTTCCGGAGGAATTATCGGAATGGGTGAAACCCACGAAGACCGAATTGGTTTGCTCTACACTCTTTCTAATCTTGAGCAGCATCCGGAATCGGTTCCTGTTAATGCACTCATTGCTGTGGAAGGAACTCCGATGGAAAATCAACCTAAAGTTCCGAGTTGGGATATGGCAAGAATGATAGCTACTGCACGAATTCTAATGCCAAAATCTATGGTTCGTCTTTCTGCAGGTCGTGTAAGAATGAATTTCGAAGAACAGGCACTTTGTTTTATGGCCGGTGCTAATTCCATTTTTACAGGTGAAAAACTCCTCACCACAACCAACAACGAGCTGGATGAAGATATGCACATGTTTGAGTTGTTCGGATTAAAACCACGTCCGGCATATAAAAATGCGAATCCTGAGCATGTTCCTGTTGGGGTTTAAAAGCTGTTTATAACTCTTCCAGAGTTATTACGATAAGAAACTTAATCATAATGCCATTTTTACTCTGGCAGAGTTAGACTTCAAAAAACAAATCATTTATAATGAAATACCTTACCTTCGTTTTCCTAACCTGCTTTTTAATTTCATGTTCCACTCAACAGGAACAAAGAAAATCTGCTGATTTCAAAACCGTTCTGGATACCTCCTCCATCCTCTTCAGTGTTACCAATTTGAATGAGCCGGAAGCTGTTCGGTTTGATCCCGATCAGAATGTCTTTTTTATCTCCAATTTTAATGGCGGTGGTAATGACAGAGATGGAAACGGGTTCATCACTAAAGTAGATGCTGAAGGAAATGTAATTGATACTACTTTCATGACCGGTACGGAGGAGTTTCCACTCCATGCTCCGCGGGGGATGTTTAATCAAGGTAACAGCTTATTTGCTGCCGATGTTGACGGAGTTCATGAATTTAACATCAAAACCGGAGAGCAAATCAGTTTCTTTGATTTCAAAGAGTTCGAGCCCGGTTTCCTGAATGATATTTCAAGCGATGGGAACGGAACATTATTCGTAACGGATACCGGAAAACCGATCGTTTACTCTATAAAAGATGGAACTGTAGAAGTATTTTTAGATGAATTACCTGTTTATCCCAATGGAATCACTTATGATTCAAAAAATCAGGAATTTGTGTTAGCCCCATGGCGTGGTGATTCCCTTTTCTACTCATTTGATATGGATAGAAACGTTGCAGAAAGCTATGAATTTGAAGGTGGTTTTTTTGACGGGCTGGAGTTTTCAGATGGAATGCTCCTTGTTGCTACTCAAAGTGACAGCACCATCAAAATTCACGATGGCAAAAGCAGCAGAACTCTCATCAAAACAGCAGGTCGCCCGGCTGATATCGGCATTGACACAACAAATAAGATTATTGCGGTACCATATATCGCTTTAGATCGGGTTGACTTCTGGAGCTATGCTAAAAAATAAAATCGAGAAGTTGAACTCGAATTCTGTGCTCAAATAAATATCCTCATCATAGTCTAAGCGTCTCGCTTTGACTAATTGCAATACAGATATTGAACCAATTCTAAAGCATTAAATATCTTTGTAGTTCCCAAGCTCCAATGTCCAGTCATAATCCAGAAAAGAAACCGACGGATCAGCATCCTGAGGAATGATATCGTATTCCTTCAGCATCTCTACAGCTCCATCTTTACCTCCGAAATCAGCTCGGAACCAACTCATGAGTGCATTTACTTTTACTTTGCCTTTTTCAGCGTTATACTCTGTGGTTTTTTCTAAATACTGCTTAGAAGAAATATCCAGTTGCTCCTCTACCCTTTCAGGATCGTAAATGGCAACGTACGGACAAGCTTTTGCCCCGCAGTTCAACGCAAAATGAATTCTAGGATCCACTTCTTCCCAGCGAAACATTTTTTCATAATCGCTTGGAAACCACTTATCCCAATATCCCATCGAGAGTTTAATTTTAGAATGACGGATAATTCCGTGTTCGATATCATCAAAACTTAATTCTTTCCCGGCAATGGTCACCTGTGGTGATGAAAAGAAATTATAACCAAACCAAGAATTTCGATCTTTAAACAAATCAGGATCATCCAAGAGTAAAATTTGAACATAGGCGTTATAAATATTCAACCAGAATGCTTTCTTCTCGGATTCAGTGTCTAAATCTTCATTGAGCTCTTCCCGACTCACATTTGCCAACATATCTTCAATCTGCTGAGTGGGTTCACCATCGCGAACTCTTTCCAACAGAATCATTGAAATCTCAGCATAAGAGGTTGTATCGATTATCAATGAATCCAAAGAATTATTTTGTGCCTTCAATTCGCTTGATTGAAAAGACAATCCAAATGCGATAATTAAAATCCCTAAAATTTTCATAGTCAGTTTGTTAAATCTGATTCATTTTTAAGTTCGTAATTTAATATCATTCAAATTATTAAACAGTTCATCACGAAACTTTAAATTTTTCGATGGCGCTAAGCATCATCATCCCCACTTATAACGAAGAAAAGTCCATCTCGGATTTAATAAAGCATTTGAAATCCGGAATTAGTTCAGATCAGAAATCTGAGATTATTGTAGTTGATGGCGGAAGTGAAGATAAAACGGTTGAAATTGTTGAGTCCTTGGGGATTGAATGTATTAATTCAGAGCGGAAAGGTCGGGCTGCTCAGATGAATGTAGGTGCTGAATCTTCAAAAAATGATATTCTTTATTTTGTTCATGCCGATTCCTTCCCTCCCGTTTCTTTCGCTGATGATATCGCTGAATCGTTAGAAATGGGATATCAATCGGGATGTTATCGCTATAAATTTGATCAATACCCTACACCTTTGTTAAGGATTAACTCATACTGCACTCGCTTTGATCGAATTATGTGCAGAGGCGGAGATCAAACCCTCTTTATAACCCGAAGTTTATTCGATGAACTCGGCGGTTTCCGAGAAGATTACCGAATTATGGAAGATTACGATCTGATCGAAAAAATTCAGAGAACGGCTTCATTCAGAATCATACAAAAAGATGCGGTTGTATCATCCCGAAAGTATGAAGACAACGGATACTTCAGAGTTCAAATCGCCAACCTGACCGTTTTTATGATGTACTTTGCCGGAGCCTCTCAGGAAATGATGTGTCATGCTTACCGAAATATGCTGAATTATCCGAAGGCTGGTTAGTTGTAGTCATATAATTTTTTTGGTCATTCCCACGCGAATGCAGGGAATCTAAATTTATTTGATCCAAAGGCTTTCATTAAAGGGCTATATTTTGGTCATAGCTTTCAGAAAAGAACCGTTCTATATCCTGGAATTTCATTAGATATAAAAAACTGAGACATACATAATAATAGTCAATAAGAAGTTATATCCAGATCTCCTGCATTCGCCGGGAGATGACAGCACTTACAATTTATAATAGTTAGAATTACAAACGAAAATCACCCAACACACTCTTCGCACTTCCCCTGAATCAAAATCTGTGAACTTTCAACTTTTCGGTTTTTGATGTCGGGAATTGAAACTTCGACAGAAAGACAATCTACTTTACCACAACTGGTGCATTCAAAATGCGGATGCACATCGTGATGATCGTGCTTGGAGCAGCCGTCACAATTCGCATACCATTTAATACCGTTACTGTCTAAGAACGAATGCAGAATAGCATCATCTTCCAATCTCTCAAGCACACGATAGATGGTGGTTTTATTAATTTGATCGCCTAAACGTTCGATCAGATCAGTTGTTGAAATTGCTTCAGAGCTCTGTTCAAACTCGTTGAGCAGCAAATCCACGGATTTAGTTCTTCTTGTAATTCCCATACTTTATTTTAATGCAACTCTGTTGCAATAGCAAATAATTACGTATCTTATTCATCTTTTAAATCCACAAAATTATTTGATGAATTTATCAATAAGTAAACCGGACTCTTTAGGAGCATTAGCCGGAATTTTATGTTTAGTACATTGTATTGCAACTCCCTTTCTATTTGTTGCAATGGCTGGTTCTGCCACCCATATCGCCGAAGCACCGATTTGGTGGACTTCTATTAGTTATTTATTCATCTTCATTTCTTTTATCGCAGTATTCAGAACCGTTCAGACCACTTCGCGAAGCTTTATGAAACCTCTATTCTGGATTAGCTGGTCTTTACTTTCTTTTGTTCTCATCAATGAGCAATTCCATTGGCTTGAGATCGCTGAAGTATTCAGCTATGCAGCTGCTTCGCTTTTAATTGGATTACATGTGTATAACCTTAAATACTGTCAGTGTAAAGAGAATGATTGCTGTATATAGTAGTTTTCTAATTAAATTCAATTGGTAAATAATTAAGACCCAATGAAAAAAGAAGAACTTTCTCAATTATCTGATAAAGAACTCATAGAAGTAGCTAAAAATAATAAACCATCCCCTTTAATTGATGCTTTTTTTATTGGCTTTTTAATCGGAATAATTATTTTCGGAGTGTTGGCTAATGCCTGGGGATTTGCCACTTTAATTCCTCTTTTCTTGATTTATTTATTTTTGAAAAAGCCCAAAAATTATCAAGCGCTGAAGGAAGAATTGGAGAAAAGAGATCTTAAGCAGCCAGTTTAATTACTCCGCACGTTAGAACCTACACAGCCAGAAACCTAAGTTTCTCCTTTAAAAAATCTTTAGATTTCTCACTTTCGTTCGAAATGAAAGCCAACTGGTCATTCTTAGACCAGCCCAGTCTAAGCGTCTCGCTTTGACTTTCGCCATTCAGTTTCTAATATCCAAAATTCCGAACTATTCTAACCAACTTAGTTCAAACCTCCCACTTGGACAATTAATAACTCACAAAAATTCAACTTAAAAACTAAAATTCCCACCTGCATCCCCTCCCTTTTCTGCTTATCTTTGAACCATGAAAAGCGCAGCATTTGAAACCTTAGGATGTAAATTAAATTTCTCTGAAACTTCTTCCATGAGAAGAGATTTCGAGAACGAAGGCTTCGAGCTTAAAGAGTTCGATGATAAAGCGGATATCTACATCATAAACACCTGTTCAGTAACACTGGATGCTAATTCATCCTGCCGAAAAACTGTTAGGCAAGCACTTCGCCGGAATCCGGATGCTTTTGTAGCTGTAGTTGGATGTTATGCTCAGTTAGAGCCTGAAGAAATTGCAGAAATTGAAGGCGTGGATGTAGTTTTAGGTGCCAAGGACAAGTTTAAGCTACTCGATCTATTTGATGATTTTGTAAAACAGGAAGAAACTATCATCCACAACACTGATGTAAACGAAGCGGTGGATTTCCACAATGCTTTTTCATCGGATGATCGAACCCGGGCATTCCTCAAAGTTCAGGATGGTTGCAACTATAAATGTTCTTTTTGTACGATTCCCTTAGCAAGAGGCAAAAGCCGCAGTCCTAAAATTTCTACCGTGGTTCGAAATGCTGAGCAATTGGTTCATGAAGGATTCAAAGAGATTATCGTGACAGGTGTTAATTCCGGAGATTTTGGTTATGGTACCGATGAAAACTTCTACATGCTTCTGCAGGCTTTGAATGAGGTAAAAGGATTGGAAAGGTTGAGAGTGTCTTCCATCGAACCAAATCTGTTGACGGAAGACATCATCCGTCTGGCAGCGAAATCCGAGAAACTTCAACCTCATTTCCATATCCCGCTTCAGAGTGGTTCCGATAAAATGTTGAAGATCATGCGTCGTCGTTACAAATCAGACTTGTACAGAGGACGTGTGGAACTTATTAGAGAACTTATACCCGATGCTTGTATTGGTGTGGATGTAATTACCGGTCATCCGGGCGAAACGTATGAACTCTTTCAGGAATCCTTCGATTTTATCGACTCGCTGGATATTTCTTATCTGCACGTGTTTACATACTCAGAACGACCCAACACTCATGCACTTTCTTTAAAGCCCATAATTCCAAAACCGGAACGCAAGAAACGAACGCATAAACTCCGCCGACTTTCCAAGAAAAAGAGATTTAATTTCGATTCCCGGTTTGAAGGCGAAATCCGCCCTGCCCTTTTTGAGGAATCAAACCGGGATGGATTTATGTATGGCTGGACTAATAATTACGTTCGTGTAGCTGTTCCTTTTGCTGAGCGTCTCACAAACACCATCCAGGATTTAGAGCTTACAAAATTATCTAAAGACGGGCATTATTTCGGAAAATTACCGAAATCAGTTATAGACGAGGAAAAAACTATTGCGGAGCTTTTAGACTAATGAGTGATCAGGACGATATACTTTCCCGTTCTATCCGATTTTTAAATCAGCAGAAAGAACTATTTGGTGATTTTGATATTTCAGCCACTGAATCACAAAAACAGGAAAACAAGACTGAAGAAGAACCTCCGAAGCTTGAGCAAACTGTTCAAGAAGTGAGCGAACCTGAAGTTGAATATTCAGATGAACCCAATGAATTGACTCTTCAGGAAAAAATTGATGCTTGTTCAACCCTTCAAGAACTGAAAGAACTTTGCGCTGTTTCTGATGAGCTTCATACAGATCTTGAAGATACAAATCTGGTATTCGGTGTTGGAAATCCAGAAGCAGATTTAATGATTGTCGGCGAAGCCCCGGGCTTTAATGAGGATAAGCAAGGAGAACCCTTTGTTGGTCAGGCCGGACAACTACTTGATAAAATAATTGCTGCTATCAATTTTAAGCGGGATGATATCTACATCGCAAACATTCTGAAGCACCGCCCACCGGATAACAGAGATCCAAAAGTAGAAGAACGAG
Organism: Balneola sp.; assembly: GCA_965267565.1. Lineage (GTDB taxonomy): Bacteria > Bacteroidota > Rhodothermia > Balneolales > Balneolaceae > Balneola. The sequence goes on along the minus strand of OZ254085.1, from coordinate 114,217 downwards.
AGAAGAGCCTTCCATTTTTGTTAAAGCAAATTGAATTAATTGATCCCAAATTAATTTTATGTGTTGGTAGAATTTCAGCAACTACCCTTTTGGATAAAGATACATCTTTAAAGAGCATGCGGCAGAAATTTCATGATTTTCATGGACGACTACTGATGGCAACCTATCATCCGGTGGCTTTACTCAGAAATCAGCAGTGGAAACGACCGACCTGGGAAGATGTTCAGCTGCTTCGAAAGAAATACGATGAATTAGGTGGCAAACCTTAGCAGATTGTTGATAACTATGTTGAGAGATTGTGGTAAAGTTCTCTAAATCCACAATTAATTATTATATAAATTAACAGTCATACTGAGGAGACTTCCTGCCGAAGGCATCCCTTCGGGAGAAAAATCTATACAAGCTCAGAATGACTTCATTGATATATCTGATCTATTTTCAATTTTAAATAATACATGGCAAAAAACGGTTCAGCATACAAAAAAAACGATTACGCAGAAGCAGCTAAAGTACTGGAGCAGGAAGGTCGTGTACCGCCACAGGCAGTTGAAGTCGAAGAAGCGGTTTTAGGAGCTATGTTGATCGAAAATGGTGCAGCTATTATCGCTATTGGAATGCTCACCTCCGATGACTTCTATAAACCTGCTCATCGCCATATTTTTGAGACCATTAAAAATCTTTCCGAGCGAGATAATCCGTTAGACCTACTCACTGTAGAAAATGAACTACGGGATAATAACTTGTTAGATGTTTGCGGAGGAGCTTCTTATTTATCTGATTTGACCCGATCCGTTAGTTCTGCTGCAAATATCGAATATCACTCTCAGATCATAATTGAGAAAGCCGTCAAGCGGAACCTGATTCTCAATTGTACCGATGTTATTAAGGATTCTTACGACACTTCATCTGATGCTTACGATGTATTAGATGACGCAGAGCAACGTATTTTTGATCTTGCTAACAACAAAACCAAGAATGCTTCTCAACCTGTTTCTGATATTCTGAAGAATACGCTTGAATATCTGGAAGAAATGCGAGGCAAAGAAGGTGGAATCACGGGGGTTCCTACCGGATTAGCCATTGATGAAATGACAGCAGGTTGGCAAAAAGGTGATTTAATCATTATCGCTGCCCGACCTTCCATGGGTAAAACTGCTTTTGTTTTAACCGCAGCGCGAAATGCTGCTATGTATCCCGATGAAAACAAACGAGCTCCGGTCGCTATTTTCAGTCTGGAGATGTCTAACCAGTCTTTGGTTCAACGTTTGCTCACCATGGAAGCCCGTGTAAATGCTTCCGATGCCAGAAAAGGTACTCTGAGTGATGATCACTTTAAACAGTTAATTGAAGCAGCGAGTAATTTGCACGAAGCTGACATTTTCATTGATGATACTCCTGCCATTACTTTAATGGAGCTAAGAACTAAATGTCGGCGGTTAAAAAGTGAACATGATGTTGGCTTGATTGTAATTGATTATCTGCAGTTGATGCAGGGCAACACTAAAGATACCGGAAACCGTGAACAGGAAATTGCCTCTATCTCCCGTGGACTAAAAGCATTGGCTAAAGAACTGGATGTTCCGGTGATAGCACTTTCTCAGTTAAGTCGTGCAGTAGAGCAACGTGGCGGGGATAAACGACCACAGCTCAGTGATTTACGTGAATCAGGTTCCATCGAGCAAGATGCCGATGTGGTGATGTTTCTATACCGTCCTGAGTATTATAAAATTACAACTACCGAAAGCGGACAATCCACTGCCGGACTTGCTGAAGTTATTGTTGGAAAGCAGCGTAATGGTCCGGTTGGCAGCAAGATGCATTATTTCGTGAAAGATTATGCTCGCTTCGAAAATCTAACCACAGCTGATTCCGGTGGTTTTTTTGCAGAAGGTCAGGGCAAAGCTCAACTTCCTGATAATTTTAATCCGGGTGATTCAGGTCCGCCACCCATGCCCCACTCTCCCGGCGATGATGAGGATGCACCTTTTTGATGAAGAAATTACTTTTTGGTTTAATTTTTATTCTCTCTAGTAATCCTGCATTTGCACAGTCAAAAGAATATGCCCGTACCGTAGTAAACGTACTTGCTGCAGATTCTCTAAACGGTAGAGGTTATGTAAATAACGGAGATAAAAAAGCGGCTGATTTTATTAGAAATAAATACCGCTCGTTTGGTCTAACTCCACTTGGGAATGACTATTTTCAAACATTCGAAACTCCGGTAAATACTTTCCCGGAAGCAGTATCTGTGACAATTGGTGATCATAAGCTTAAGCCCGGAAAAGATTTTTTGATTGATCCGGGCTCCCCATCAGTAAAAGATAAGTTCGGTGTTAAGAGTTTAACTGCTCAGGATTTGTTGGATAATGAAAAATTTGTTTCAGAATTGAGAATATCCTCAGGCAAGTTTTTAGCCATTCAACCTTATGAAAGATCAGATTTCTCTGATTCTGAAAATGAATCTATAAACAGAAAAATCAACTTTCTTAAATACCATCCTCAAAATCCCTCGAAAGGAACAATCATTCTTACTAATGATAAGCTTACCTGGAGCGGTTCTCCCCGACTGAATGCAAAGCCGACTTTAATTATCAAAAAAGATTCGTTGAAGTCCGGACTTAAATCTATTGAACTGAATATTCAGAACAGATTTTTCGATAAATATTCCACTCAAAACGTAGCCGGACTCATAAAGGGTAAAAATTCAGATTCTACCATTGTATTTATGGCACATTACGATCATTTAGGTATAATGGGTCCGGAAGCGACCTTCAACGGAGCTAATGACAACGCCAGTGGAGTGGCAATGCTTTTAAGCATGGCTAAGCATTATTCCGAAAATCAGCCCGAATATGATATGATATTTCTTGCATTCGGAGCAGAGGAATTGGGTTTGATTGGTTCAAAATATTTTATAGAAAACCCTCTCTTCGATCTTGATAAAGCAAAATTCTTCTTTAATTTCGATATCTCCGGAACCGGAGACGAAGGCATTCAGGTTGTAAACGGATCTGTATATCGATCACAATTTGATTCTCTGAAAGCGATTAATGAGCGAGAGCAACTTCTTCCTCAGGTAAAAATCAGAGGCGCTGCTTGCAACAGCGATCACTGTTGGTTCGATCAACAGAATATTCCCGGATTTTATATTTATACACTTGGAGGAATTCAGGCATATCATGATGTGTACGATCGACCCGAAACTCTTCCTCTCACCGAGTTTGAAGATTATTTTGAGTTGTTGATCAAATTCATTGATCAAATGTAGTTGTTTCAACTTATTTAATGAGAAGCATCTTTTTTGTGATTATCTGCTCATCAACTTTTAAAGAATAATAATAACTACCGCTGGCAAGTCCTGAAGCATCAAAAACGTATTCATGATTTCCAGACTTCAATCTGCCTTTTTTAACGGTTTCTACAACTTGACCTTTGATATCAAACACCTGAAGCTGAACATCAGCAGTTTCGTCTAACTGAAACTGAATATTTGTAGTAGGATTGAACGGATTGGGATAATTCTGTTCCAGTTTGAAATTGAAAATATTCTCATGCTCTTCTTCAGTAGAAACTGAGATATCAGAAGTAATCTCTATTCCGTCGCAGGTACCTACAAAAGGAATTCCATTTAATTCAAAAGCATAAGTAATCAGTCCAACATATACACTATCGGCATAAGATGGCGCCTGACCGGGAAGATCCCCTGTTCCGTTATATAATGTCCAGTTATCCTGAGTTTGTCCAGGGAGCTGCCAATAGACTGTGAGCGTATTATTTTCATCACCCACAATTCTGATATCCGCTCTTCCATCCGGTACAATATTGGCTCCAGCATCATTTACAGAAGATGATCCATTTAAAGTATTTTTGCCTTCTATTGTAAATCCGTTTCCACCGCGATGACCAACTACGACGTGAGAGGAATTTGGGGAATCAAGATCTAAAACGTGAACCTGTACTCCTGAAAATATAAATTCATTCCCTTCATGCCCCGGAGGTGTTTGTGAATCTTGCTGAGTTCCAATCCCAATATTTCTGGCGATAAACTCAAAAGGAAAAGTTAAAAGTTTAGCATCTAACCTACCCTGATTTTGGTTGAAATGAAGAGTAACATTGTCATCATTATTGGTGAGATTAGCTCTGTATCTGCCATTTACTTTTGTCACATCAGGAAGAGATGATGCGTTATTTGTCACAAACCCGGTCAGATCACCATCAACTTCAAAATCATCCGATAAATCATTGTTTATCAGCTTCTGATTAAATCCAATTATAAAAAAAGCTGACAGAGTAATAGTAAATAAGATTTTCATGGCGCCTCTTTTTAGTTAAACCATTTCTTCAAACAACATGTCGTAATCTTTAATCTTTTTATTCCAGTCCAGATGTTTATTAATATTCTGAAGAGAAGCTTTCGGAAGAGGTTTGGTTTTCTTGGTCAGTAAATCCCTCATATGTTTGAATAAGGCGTCCTCATCTTCATACAAAACAGGAGCGTGCAATAATGGATTATGTAATGAATCCGGGATTAATTCAGGATAATGAAGATTGTTCGGCACCAAAGGATGACATCCACAATAAATAGCTTCTAAAATCGGTGTGCAAAAAAACTCATAGGTTGCTGTGGAAACTACAATATCTCCGGAATGAAGTAACTTGCTGTAGTTTTCCTTGTCATCCACATATCCGAAATGAGTGATTTGAGTTCCGTAGCGTTGCCATGCTTTTTCGAATTCTTCCGGTTTCTCATGTTTTGTGTCTCCGGCAAGAATCAGATCAAATTTAAGATCAATATCGTTTAAACGGTTTAAAACACGGAAAAACATGGCAGGATTTCGATCGAACTGCCAGCGCTGGTTCCAGACAATAACCGGATTTTCATTGGATTTCCGAGTATCAGGATGGGCATCAAAACTTTTTAGATCGAGTCCCGGTTGCATAACCACACTTTTCTCTCTGATTTGCTCCACGGTATTGTAGTGTTTGTCATCCGGATAATTATTCAGGAAATCAGGCAGAGCGCCCATCAAATCATCAATCTGAAACTGTGAACTGAACACCAGCTTATCGGCCACCAACATACTCAGGTAATTAATGTAGCAGAATGTCAGATCCCGCTTCTCTCCTTCAGGAATAGGTCGGGTAAACTGATTGTCATGCATGTACATGATCTTTGGCGTATGTGCAAATCTGGGGTTCGTCAATGCAATAAAAGCCGGCAAATTAGTCATGCTACTCACCATCAATAAATCAATTTCTTCTTCTACCTGATTGGTGAGCTGTGCAAGAGTTACTGAATCACCGTGCATTCTCCACTTCCACCCTTTGTAATTCAGCTTAATAGGAATGATGTTATGAGTGGAGTTTTCGATCAATCCTTTAAGGAAAGCTTTGTGAGAGCCACTGTAAAAAGGTTCAATCGCCAGAATGTTCATTTGTTACCTAAAACGAGATTGTATTTCATCCAGCGAAAGATACATGATCGTCGGTTTTTTCAAAGGATCGAGATAAGGTTGTTCGCAGGCAAAAAGTTGATCTACAAGAGCTTCCATTTCTTCAATAGAGAGCTTCTTTCCTCTTGGAATTGCTGCTTTTGATGCAAATGAAATGGCCACTTTATCTCTGGCTTCGAGATTCATTTTCTGCCCTAATTCCTGATATTGATTCAGCATCGAAATTAAGACTTCTTCTTCATTCCCGATCTCAATATCTGCCGGAACTCCGTTGATCATCGCAGTATTTCCACTCATTAGCTGAACTGAAAAACCCATTCTCTGTAAGATTGGATGCAATTCTTTGAGTAATGCGAAGTCACTTGCCGAAAGATCCATAGTTTGGGCAAATAACAACTGCTGAGTACTTGGAAGAGCCTCTTCCGTTGCTGTTATCGCTTTTTCAAAAATGATGCGCTTATGGGCTAAATGCTGATCAATTACGCAAACCCCGGTTCTCGTTTGAGTGATGATATAAGTATTATGAAGTTGAAAAAATCCCTGGTCATCGGTAGGCCTGGATTGCTTCTGGTCTGAATTCTCAAAACTGAACTCATCTTTGTTCTGCGAATCGGAATCTCTGTTATACAAAAGTTCCGAATAATGATCGCCTGAACCTTTACCAGAACGTTTTCTATTTATCCTTGACGGAATATGAAATCCGGTTCCTTCACTGTTTGGTGTTCTTTCGGGTTGGAAATTTATTCCTGAATTAAATCCCGAAATATTTTCATTATCTCTTAAAAAAGTACTTTCTTCAGGCTGAATTTCAGGAACATTGAAATGTTGCTTCAATGATCGGTTTACTACTGATCGGGCCAATTGAATGATGCTGCGTTCATCCTCAAATTTAACTTCCATTTTAGAGGGATGAACATTTACATCCACTTTGGATGGATCTATTTCAAAGAAAAGCGCATAAAACGGATATTCATTATTCTTGGTCCAGGCATCATACAAGCTCAAAATTACGTGTGTAAGATATCTGTGCTGAAATGGTCTTCCATTTACAAATAGAAATTGTTCTCCCCTGCTTTTTTTTGCCAGTTTTGGATCAGAAGCAAATCCATAAATCTTCACATAACTGGTTTCTTCCTCAAAATTGATCAGGCTTGCTTTGTAAGAAGAGCCAAAAATTTGCGAAACCCGATCTTTCAGACTCTGCGGTGGTAAATTATAAATTTCATCTGCATCAGCGACTACTTCAAAACCAATTTCAGTATGAGCCAATGCCGCATATTGTACCGTTCGCAAAATGTGACGTAATTCGGTTACATCTGTTTTAAGAAATTGCCTTCGCGCAGGAACGTTATAAAATAAATTTCTTACTGAAAAAGACGTTCCGTTCGGAGTTGCCACCGGTGTTAACCCTTTTTCTTCACCACCATCAACCTGGTATTCCCAACCGTTATCATCTTCTGCTCTTTTGGACCGAACCGTAACCTGAGACACTGATGCAATTGAAGCCATAGCTTCACCACGAAATCCCAAAGTTCTGATTTTGAACAAGTCATCTACAGAATTGATTTTTGAGGTGGCATGGCGCTCAAAACAAAGCGGTAAATCTTCTTCACTCATTCCGCAGCCATTGTCCACAACCTGAATGAGTGTTCGACCTGCCTGCTCTATAATTACTTTTATCTGATCAGCTCCTGCGTCTATGGCATTGTCCAGCAATTCTTTAACTACGGATGCAGGACGCTGAATAACTTCACCTGCAGCAATCTTGTTGCTAATTTCAGGTGGTAATTGATGTATAATGGAAGTGCTGGTTTGCGTATCGCTCAACGAACTTAAAACTCTATAAAATGGTGATTATATAAATTACTAAGGATAACAAAAGGGCTAAACCGAGAACTCTTATGTTTTGCTTTGGCTTAACACGGTTATGAGTTTCGAACTTAATTCTTCGCTTTCTTCTGTTTTTTTCCCGTGCTTCTTTTTCGGGATCGTAATACCTCAGCGGTGGATTGAACTTCTTAATTTTGGGTCGATACCCGAACATCGGTTTAATCATGGCTTTGCAAATTTGTTAACCTTTCTGAAACCAACGGATCATCTCCGCCAATCATTGCCAATATAAGTAATCAATTAAACAATTATGAATGATTCAATTAACAATGAAGATAATTTCATTGTTAATTCTTAATTGACACATTCTAAATTGTTCTCCTTTTTTCGTAAACTCCGTGCCCAAATTATAACTGCTGAGATTCATTGAGAATCCTTAAAAGACTTATTAAGAATGAGCAACGACGCTAAGATTATTTATACTAAAACTGACGAAGCTCCTTTCCTCGCTACCCACTCCTTTTTACCAATAGTTAAAGCATTTTCAGGTGCTGCTGGAGTAAAAGTTGAAACCAGAGATATTTCTCTTGCAGGAAGAATCATTGCCAATTTCCCTGATTACTTAAATGAAGATCAGCAAATTGGAGATGCGTTGGCTGAACTTGGTGAATTGGCAAAAAAACCGGAAGCGAATATTATCAAACTTCCGAATATTAGTGCTTCTGTTCCTCAGCTGAATGCTGCCATTAGAGAGCTTCAATCTCAAGGTTATAGTCTGCCTGATTATCCTGAAGAGCCTAAGAATGAAGATGAAGAAAAAATCAAAGCTCGTTATGATAAAGTAAAAGGTAGTGCAGTTAATCCGGTGCTTCGTGAAGGAAACTCTGACCGCAGAGCGCCAAAGCCGGTTAAAGAATATGCTCGAAATAATCCACATTCTATGGGTGAATGGAGTTCGGATTCAAAATCTCATGTAGCAACTATGAATGGTGGGGATTTTAAGTCCAACGAAAAGTCTACTACTCTTTCTTCGGCTACAAATGTTCGGATTGAATTCACTGATTCAAGCGGAAATAAAAGCACACTCAAAGAAGCTTTCCCGATTCAGGAAGGTGAAGTCATCGATGCTACATTCATGAGTAAAGGCGATCTCCTCTCCTTTTTGAGAGAACAGGTAAAAGATGCGAATGATAAAGGAATTTTGTTCTCATTGCACATGAAGGCAACTATGATGAAAGTCAGTGATCCTATAATTTTTGGTCATGCGGTAGATGTATTCTTTGAAGATGTAATCAAAAAACATGCTGAAACACTCAATGATTTGGGTGTTGATACCACCAACGGTTTTGGAGATTTGGTTTCTAAACTGAGTGCATTACCTGATGAAAAGCAGAAAGAAATCGAAGCGGATATCGAAGCTTGTATAGAAGAACAGCCCGATCTTGCTATGGTAAATTCTGATAAAGGAATTACAAATCTACATGTGCCGAGTGACGTAATTATTGATGCTTCCATGCCGGCAATGATCCGTACTTCGGGCCAAATGTGGAATAAAGAAGGCAAAACTCAGGATACCAAAGCCGTTATTCCTGAAAGCAGTTATGCCGATTTATATCAAACTGTGATCGATGATTGTAAAAAACATGGAGCTTACGACCCGACTACTATGGGAAGTGTGCCCAATGTGGGTTTAATGGCCAAAAAAGCGGAAGAATATGGCTCACACGACAAGACATTTGAAATTCCATCTTCGGGAACTGTACAAGTTATTGATGATAAAGACAATGTGATCTTTGAGCACCAGGTTGAAGAAGGTGACATCTGGAGAATGTGCCAAACCAAAGACGGTCCGATACAGGATTGGGTAAAATTAGCTGTTTCCCGAGCCAGAGAAACAGGATCTCCGGCAGTGTTTTGGTTGGATAAAAATCGTGCACATGATGCTGAGCTTATCAAAAAAGTGAATGAATATTTGAAAGATCACAATACTACCGATTTGGAAATTCATATCATGAATGTGGCAGATGCTACTCAGTTTTCATTGGACAGAATACGTGAAGGCAAAGACACGATCTCTGTAACCGGAAATGTGTTACGGGATTACTTAACTGACCTCTTCCCTATTCTGGAAGTTGGTACAAGTGCTAAAATGCTTTCTATTGTTCCGCTGATGAACGGCGGTGGATTATTCGAAACGGGTGCTGGTGGTTCTGCTCCTAAACACGTGCAGCAGTTTGTTTCGGAGAACTATCTACGCTGGGATTCCCTTGGTGAATTTCTTGCTTTAGCGGTTTCTTTAGATCATTTGGGCAAAACCTTTGATAATGAGCAGGCAAGAATTTTAGGAGAAGCTTTAGATACTGCCAATTCTAAGTTCCTCCAAAATGATAAATCTCCGGCCAGAAAATTAGGTAAGATTGATAACCGCGGTAGTCACTTTTATCTGGCATTATACTGGGCTGAAGCTTTGGCAAATCAAACTGATGATAAAGCGCTTGCTGAAAAATTTTCTTCACTATATGAACAACTTTCAAGTAATGAAGACAAGATCAATCAAGAACTCATCGAAGTACAGGGCAGCAAAGTGGACATAAATGGTTATTACAATCCTGATGAAGATTTGGTATCCAAGGCTATGCGTCCGAGTGAGACTTTGAACCATTTAATTAGCAAGTTTTAGCGTGTGGCACAACGAATAAGCGATTTAAGAAATAAAGCGAGTAAATTACCTTCCGATTCTAAAATCGAGATATCCGAAACTCGGATGGATCGATACGATATACTTATACCTGCAACAGGTTTCAAAGGAAAGCATACGTTCATGATTATTTTCGCTATTTTTTGGAATACTTTTTTGGTTTTTTGGACTCTTGGGGCAGCAAAAGGATCAATAATCTTTGCATTGTTTTCAATTCCCTTTTGGATTGTGGGATTTTTGTTAATCCGAGGAGTATATGTATCAGTAAAACAAAGCCAGACAATCAAAATTGAACATAAAAATCTGATATTATCAAAAACTACCCCAATTTGGTCCACTACTTCAACTGTCTCTTATAACGATCTTAACAGTATTGAAATGGCGGTTAGTAATCAAAACAGTGGAAATCCTTTTAAATTTTATCAAAAATTGGGAAATGGCGTTCATCAAATGAATATGATGTCACCAATACCAACAATTTCTTTTGGAACTCAAGAAATTACCTTTGCAGAAAACCTATCCAATGCAGAACAAAAGTATTTGGTGGACTTTTTGAACGAAAAGATTGTTCCATTTATAAGATAGCCGAAGATTAACCAGAAGGAATTTAATCTTACTTATAAAAAGTACTTTAGATAGATCCGAATCTCCTTCATTCGCCCGGAGATGATTTACTCCTTTCTGATTTTACTGATAACTATTCCCTTATTCCTAATTAACATATTCCCTATTCCTAATTACTCTCCTCTTCTTCTCTTACAAAAACAATATCCGTCTCAAATTTAAAGAACTCAAAAAGTTCATCTTTCAATCTAAAGAAAAGCTCATCTGCATCCGCAAGTTCATCTTCTGGTACCTTAGTGATTTGTGTATAATTGGATTCAAGAATGATATCAATAGTAAACCATTCTTTGAACTTTAGTGTCTCCTGTAAAGCATTCCCTGATTCTGCATTCGAAAAAACAATCGATTTCACCTCCCAGAAAGAAAACTCTCTTCTTTTAATTCTGAAGTATCCAAACCATCGATGATACTGAGTTACTTCATGATTGCTTAAATCAAAAATAAATTGTCGGCTCGAAAAGAGTTTGATAAAGACAGCAACAAAAAAAATCCAGAAAAAAACCGCGAAAATAAATCCAAGAATGAAGCATATAATCAATGCAGTAAAATCGATCAGTGTGAATGTGGCTTCCACATCCAGCTGAATTTGATTGGCTGTATCATTGAGTTGGTATTTCATGTTTTCAAGTCAATCTGAGGATAACGTCAAAATACTATTATGTGGTCATCGCCACGCGAAGGCAGGCGATCTAATTCCTCATTTAAGGCTGATTAGAAATAAAATCGCAGATTCCAGGCATTCGCCGTAGAATGACTGTATCTTACATTTAATTAGCCTAATTACTACGTCTGAATAACTCCCGTTTTAAATTCTTCGATTTCCGGATTCAAATTAGCACAAGCCAAAGCATTTGATATTCGATCTCGGGTCTGAGCCGGATGAATAATTCCATCTACCCATAACCTTGAAGCCGCATATCGCACATCGGTTTGTTTATTATAACGATCGGTAATATCCTTCATCAAATTTTCTTTGTCTTCCTCACTTACTTCTTTCCCTTTTTTCTTCATGGTAGCTACCTGAATCTGAGTCAAGGTTTTAGCAGCTGAAGCTCCACTCATCACGGCGATATTTGCTGTTGGCCATGCGTACATAAATCTTGGATCGTAAGCCCTACCACACATTGCGTAATTACCCGCTCCATAACTGTTGCCAACAACGATGGTGATTTTTGGCACGGTTGAATTACTCATGGCATTAACCATTTTTGCTCCGTCTTTGATAATACCGCCGTGTTCGCTTCTCTTACCAATCATAAATCCGGTTACATCTTGAAAGAAAATCAGTGGTATTTTCTTCTGATTACAGTTCATTATAAACCGAGCAGCTTTATCGGCAGAATCGGAATAAATAACACCACCAATCTGCATCTCTCCTTGTTTAGTACGTGAAACTGTTCTCTGATTGGCCACAATTCCAACGCTCCAACCATCAATGCGTGCATAACCTGTTATAATGGTATTTCCGTATCCTTTTTTGAATTCGGTAAAACTATCTTCATCAATAATACAATCCAGTAGCTCGTACATATCATAAGGAGATGTTCTGGACTCAGGAAGAATATCAAAGATATCTGCTGAAGATCTGGCAGGCAGTTTAGGTTCAGTTCGGTTAAATCCGGCAGTTTCCATCGGACCAAATTTATCTACCAAATCCCGAATAGTCTGCAAACATTCTTCATCATCTTTCATCTTGTAATCGGTAACACCACTGATTTCGGTATGAGTAGTTGCTCCGCCGAGCGTTTCATTGTCTACGTCTTCACCAATAGCCGCTTTCACGAGATAACTTCCTGCCAGAAAAACGCTTCCGGTACCGTCCACAATCAAAGCCTCGTCACTCATGATAGGCAAATAAGCTCCACCGGCAACACAACTTCCCATTATGGCGGCAATTTGTGGAATTCCTTTTGCTGAGATAACCGCATTGTTTCTGAACATGCGCCCAAAATGATCTTTGTCCGGAAAAATCTGATCCTGCATAGGTAAAAATACGCCAGCAGAGTCAACTAAATAGATAAGCGGAATATGGTTTTCGATGGCGATTTCCTGAGCTCTGAGATTTTTCTTTGCCGTAATAGGAAACCATGCCCCAGCTTTTACAGTCGCATCATTCGCTACAATCATACAATCTTTACCGTGCACTTTCCCAATTCCGGTTACTACTCCCCCTGCCGGACATCCACCTTCTTCTTCATACATTTCAAAACCTGCCCAAAGTCCTAACTCAAAAAAATCAGAATCTTCATCTGTTAATTTCTCTATACGCTCTCTCGCAGTCAACTTACCTTTTCCATGTTCTTTATCTATACGTTTTTGTCCGCCTCCAAGCTTAATTTCTTTCTCCTGATTCCTTAACTCATCAAGTAATTCATTTAACCAATGATCGGTATTTGCTTTGGTTGAGTCCGTCATGTTTATCTAAAATCTTTTATTATAATACTATGTTGTGAAATCACGTTGATTATAGGAATTTTAAGAATTCATATCGTGATTTAGATGTAATTGAATATAAAATCCATTCCAATGAAATATCTTTCTTTTATTATTCTTTCAATGCTTTTTCTGTTCCCTGCTGATGCAGATGCTCAAAGACGGGGCGATGTTAACTATATAAATCTGGCTAATCGTGCTTCCACTCCTGACTTTTTCTTTGATGAAATAACCATTCCCGGAGAAAATGGTGAATCAAAATTGATCTTTATTTTCAGAATGGATAACAGCTTTCTCCCTTTCAAAAAAATTACTGTAGATGACAATGTAAAAGCTCCTGAGAATGCCGGCTTCTACTCCATTGCCCGTTTAAATACAGAGATCTTTGAAGGAAAAGCATCAAAAAAAGATCTCGAAGATATTTCTTCAGTTTCCCGGGATGTTTGGCGGGATACCTTATTTGTTGATACTTATGAAGAAACTAAATCCAGAAAAGATCACGCAAGTGGAAAATTAGTTACCTCTTTAAATCCCGGTATGTATAACTACGTTCTTCAACTTAGTTTGATGGAAAATACCAACGAGCGTAACTCTCAGCGAAGAAATGTGGTGGTTCCGAATTTCAACAATAAGAGAACCGGAGAATTTTATTTGTTGGATAAAGAAAGTTCGTCTTCCGATTTAAAACTTATAAACATGGGAAATAATGTGCTTTATGCGGAAGATTATAAAGTTCTGGTTCGTATTCCAGAATATGACGCCACTAAAAACTATTCGATTGATATCCACAAAGCTAAGATCTCACGAAGAGATACAACGAATCAGGAAAAAGTGTTTTCAGTGGATGTCAGCGGTAATAACGTTATGACTCAAAAGGGATTGGATATTAAAAAGTCGAAATCCATCGCCCTTGAAATCACGGAAAACGGGGACTTCACTTATGCTTTAGTCACCATTCCGAATAAAGGATTAGAGAATTCAGTGTACCGCCTTTCTTTATCTGATGGTTCCTCAAAACCATTGGCAAGAACTGTTGTACGCTCTTACTGGCCGGATATTCCTCCAAGTTTATTAAACCTTGATGTTGCCATTGACATGATGAAATACATTGTCTCTGAGGAACAACTTAAGAACTTGAAGAAAGGAAACGCTCAGGAAAAAGAAGAAAAATTCAGAGCCTTTTGGGAGAAAAGAGATCCTACTCCAGATACAGAATTCAATGAACTTATGACCGAATATTACAGACGTGTTCATCATGCTTTTGTTGAGTTCAGAACTCCGGAATCTCCATATGGTCAGGAGACCGATCGTGGCGAAGTATATATAAAATATGGCCCTCCCTCCTCTGTAGATCGAACATTTCCTAAGAAAGGTCAGGTTTTAGAAACCTGGAAATATGGTAATAGAACTTTTGTTTTTGAAAAGGGATCAGGGTTCTCAGAATTCATCTTATTGGGTAAATAAAGTCTGTGTAAAAGCACTTATTTATTTACCTTTTATGCATGAAACCTGTCATCGGAATTACAGTTGGAGACATTAATGGAATTGGTACAGAAATAGCGTTTAAAGCCGTTTCTGAGAATGCATATTCGAACTCCAGACCCGTCCTGATTGTACCGGAATCTGTTGCTGGATTTTATGCGAAACAGGTAGAATCAAATCCAATTAATTCTTTAAAAGAAGCTGAAGACGAAATTCTGAATATTCTCAGTTTTGATTCTGATGATATCTTACCAAAGCCCGGTTCTTTAACTCCGGAATCCGGCAAAGCAGCTATGGGATCCATAGAAAGAGCTATTCAGCTGTGTCTGGATAAATCCATTGATGCTATGGTTACACTTCCAATTTCTAAGGAAGCTATCAATCTGGCAGGTTATAATATTCCCGGTCACACAGAATTTCTTGCTGAAAAAACAGGTACTGAAGAAGTATTGATGATGTTGGTTAATGACAGCCTGAGAGTTTCTTTGGTGACCAATCACCATCCAATTAGTAAAGTAGCTACTCTGATTTCCAAAGATTTAATTATCAGAAAAGCCAATATTCTATTCCAAAGCCTGAAAAATGATTTCGGAATTACTAATCCAAACATTGCGGTGTTCGGACTCAATCCTCATGCAGGTGATGGCGGTTTCATCGGAAGAGAAGAAATCGAAATTATT
Organism: Balneola sp.; assembly: GCA_965267565.1. Taxonomy (GTDB): domain Bacteria; phylum Bacteroidota; class Rhodothermia; order Balneolales; family Balneolaceae; genus Balneola. The sequence continues at coordinate 99,017 of OZ254085.1, read as the reverse complement.
AAACCTGCATTGGATTACCTGAATTCAAACGGAGTTAAAGCAGAAGGTCCATTCCCTGCGGATGGTTTTTTAGGGCAAAAACTTCATGAGCAATTTGATGGAATTCTCGCGATGTATCACGATCAGGGATTATCTCCTTTTAAATTGCTTTCATTTGGAAGCGGCGTAAATTTTACTGCCGGACTCCCGATAATCAGAACATCCCCGGATCACGGTACGGGTTTCGACATTGCCGGTAAAAACAAAGCCAACCCTTCGTCTTTTATCAAAGCCTATCAACTTGCAGTTCATCTTGCAAAAAAACGATCTGACAGTTAATGGAAAAAGTTCAGAACTATTCTTTGCTGGCTCCTTTGTATGATAAACTGATGGAAGATGTTGATTACGAATCCTGGGCGGATTATATCGATGAAATCATTCAGGAACATCATCCCCAAACCGAAGATGTGTTGGAATTAGCCTGTGGTACCGGAAGTTTATCCCTGTCGCTCGACGAATTTGGTTACTACAAAATCCTCGGAACTGATCTCTCCCCTGAAATGATTGAAATGGCAGAGAAAAAGGCTTCTGAATTAGATACGAATGTTAAATTTCAAACACTGGATTTTACTAATATAGAACTGGATCAAACTTTTGATACCATATTTTCTGTTTTTGACAGTGTTAATTATTTGCATTCAGAATCTGAGATTTTAAAGATGCTTAGTCAGTGCCGGAATATTTTAAATAATGATGGTTTACTGATTTTTGACTTCTCAACCCCAATTAACTCCTATCAGGCCGTAGATTATTTAAATAACGACGAGGCTCAGGTCGGTCAGTACCGATATTTCAGAAGTAGCGAATACAATCCCGATACACAATTCCATACCAATACATTCAAAATCGAAGAATTAAACAATGAAAAAGATCAAGTAATCCGACAAAGTGTGGAAGTTCACAAACAAAAAATTTATTCTCTCGATGAAATGTTATCAATTTTGAAACAAACGCCCTATCATCTGGTTGCAAAGTATGAAGATTTTGATCTTCTTGATGCCACCGAAAACAGCGCACGAGTAACCATAGTTTTACGATGTCAGAAACCGCAGTAATTGAACTTAGAAATGTAAGCCTGAGCTACGAAAACAGACGTATTCTCAGTAACATCAATTTTAAATTGCACAACGGCGAATTTGCTTACCTGATTGGTGAAACCGGTATTGGAAAAAGTTCTTTTCTAAAGCTGTTGTACAGAGATATTGTACCTGACACCGGCTCGGTTAGAGTTACGGATTATCCGGTAAATAAAATCAGTATGAAAGAAGTTCCAATGCTTCGAAGAAGATTAGGCATTGTTTTTCAGGATTTTCAGCTACTGCCTGATAGAAATGTGTTTGAAAATGTTGCCTTCGCTCTACAGGTTACCGGAGAAAAGCCAAAGTTTATAAAGCAAAGAGTGCTGGAAGTGCTAACCATGGTTGGTTTAAGTCATCGAAGAAAGCACATGCCTAAAGATTTATCCGGAGGTGAACAACAACGTGTAGTAATTGCCCGCGCTCTTGCCAACGAGCCACGAATTCTTTTGGCTGACGAACCAACCGGAAATCTTGATCCCGGTGCGAGTAAGAATATTATGGAGTTGCTTAAGCAAATTAACAATCGTGGAATGGCTGTTTTAATGGTCACACATGATTATGCTTTGGTGAAAAAGTATCCCTTTCGAACGGTGCGAATGTTAGACGGTTCCATTCAGGAATTGGAATGGAAAGGCGAAAAACTGGTTCCTGCTAAAAAAGCCTGAAAATATGAATGCACAGGATCTTACCCGTGCGGTCAAAAATAAAGCCCTTAAGTTAGGTTTTGATGCTTGCGGTATTTCGCGCGCAGAATTCATGGAACCTGAAGCTCGTCGTTTAGAAGAATGGCTGAATCAGGGACGACACGGAACCATGAGCTGGATGGAAAATCATTTCGATAAAAGAGTTGATCCCACAAAATTGGTTCCGGGTTCTAAGTCGGTTATTTCTGTAATCGGAAGCTATTATCACCCCTCTCAAAAAAACCATACATCCCCTAAAATTGCGAAATACGCTCATGGACGTGATTATCACAAGGTTTTTAAGGGAAAATTAAAAGAACTTTTTCAATTCACTGAATCCATAGTTGGAGAAATAAATGGTCGATTTTTTGTGGACTCAGCCCCTGTGTTGGATAAAGCATGGGCAGTTCGTTCCGGTTTAGGTTGGCTCGGAAAAAACTCCAATGTTTTGAACAAAGATATTGGCTCTTTTTTCTTTATCGGTGAACTGATTATTGATGTAGACTTTAGTTATGACTCTCCCACAACCGATCATTGCGGGACATGCACAAAATGTATAGACGCCTGCCCTACGGATGCTATTTATGAACCTTATCGAGTCGACTCTAACAAATGTATCTCTTATCTGACTATTGAGTTGAAAGAACAGATTCCTGAACAATTCCGCGATGATATCGGGGACTGGATGTATGGATGTGATATTTGTCAGGACGTTTGCCCCTGGAATTCAAAACCTTCAGAAACTCAATTTGATGATTTTTTGCCTCGTGAAAAAATTCTCAATAAGGACATTAATTACTGGAGAGAGCTTTCTAATGAGCAATATGATGAGTTGTTTCAAGGAAGCGCTATTCGGAGAGCGAAATTCGAAAAGTTTAAGATGAATGCAGTTATTGCCACTGATAATATCCGGTCTGAATCTGGCTAAAGCCATATTACACTAAAAATCCCTTCCTGAAGCAGCCCTAAAGGACATGCTTGTAAAAGATTCTATAAAAATCTATCGCAAATGGTATGGCAATAAATTCTCGTGTTTGAACCACGGATTTAATGGATTAAAGGATGGCACTGATTTATTATAGTTAAATCAGTGAATATCCCTTTATCCGCGTCATCCGTGTTCAATTGGGTAAGACATTGGTTACCTGTCACTGAACCGAAATCCATCAGACGAGAAATCCTTCAGATGGTTAAACGAATCTAGAGTTCAAAACTTTATCATTCAGCCAATAAAGCACATACACAAGCTGTATTCACGATATCTTCCCAACTGCATCCTCGGGATAGATCCATCATCGGTTTTGCAAGTCCCTGAATTATCGGTCCGGTAGCTGTAGCTCCGGCAAGTCTTTCGGTGATTTTGTAGGCGATATTTCCGGCGTCAAGATTTGGGAAAATAAACACGTTTGCATGCCCCGCTACCTGCGAATCGGGCGCTTTTCTGGATGCTATTTCAGGAAGTAATGCTGCATCGAATTGAAGCTCTCCATCAATTTGTAAACCTGAGTTCTTGTGCAAAGCGGTTTCGAGCGCTGATTGTACTAATTCTATACTTTCATGAGCTGCACTTCCTTTTGTACTAAAGGAAAGCATAGCTGTTTTGGGTTCGAGTCCGATAATTTTTCTATGTGTTACAGACGAATCGATTGCTATTGATGCAAGTTGCTGCGGATTCGGATATGGAACAACTGCACAATCACCATAAGTGAATACTTTTCCATCATCAAAACTCATTAAAAAAACGCTGGAAACTACCTCTGAATCTTGTTGCAAACCTATAGTTTGTATTGCCGCTCTTAAAACATCTCCTGTTGTTGAAACGGAACCTGCCACTGCTCCATCCGCATCGCCTTCGGCAACCATGCTTGCTGCAAAATAAAGCGGATCAAGAATAGCTTGCCTTGCCTGTCCTTCGGAGATTCCTTTATGTTTTCTTTTCTCAAAGAATGCATCGGCATATTTGCCTGACCATTCAGAAGAAGCAGGATCAATGCATTCAAGCTCCTCAGGAACTGATGATGTATCAGAGTTTTTAATTAAAACAGGTTCTGCAAGATTGTTTTCCTTCAGATAGAGAGCCGCTTCAATCACTCTTTCATCAGAAGATCTCGGCAATACAATCTTCTTAGAGTTAAGAGAAGCTTTTTCACGAATTGAGCGAATTAAATCCATTACAGTACTAATAAAACTATTGAAATTGATGCCACTAAAAGACCTATCCACTGCCTTTTCAGCGGTTTATCTTTCCAGTACAACACTCCTAACAAAGTTCCTGCGAAAACAATTGCCAGATTTGCTACCGGAAAAACCACAGAACCCGGGATATGCTTCAGGGATAACAATATAAAATAAGAGGAATACAGGTTTACCACTCCCAACACAACGCCATAAGAGACTTCCTTAAATGTGAAACGAAACTGATTTCTACTTATCAGAACTAAAGCTCCCGTTAGAAAGGCAAAGAAAAACAAGGCTGTTAAGAACTGCGATTCGTCAATAAGCATTGAAAATTCCTGCTCAAATACCTTTAAACCTGAATCTGTTATTCCTGAAATAAAGAATAACAACGCAGGCAACACCGCAAACTTGAACTGTATCTTCTTATCGGGACCGGAAGCTGGAACCAACAAAATTAAAGCAACGAATGATAAAATAATCCCAAGCACCAATCCGATTGAAATCTTTTCATAATAAATGAACAGACTCAGCAGAATCGGAAAAACCAGCGACATTCTCATTGCAGCAATACTCACCCCCATTCCATTTTTGTCGATGCTTTTGCTGTAGATCATAAAATTGACAATGAATAATACACCAAGAAATGCAGCGTGAATCCAGATAGGTATATATTTTACCTGATGAGATATATTACTCCAATCCGCAGAAAACACGCTAATAATAACAGCAACTAAGTAATTGATGACCAATATCTGAAGAACTCTGGTAGATTTAGTCTCAACGATTTTTAAAATCTGAGCTACTGACAAAGAAAAAGCGGCACTCAGAAATAAAAAAAGAAAACCCATCAGTCTATGATATCTAAAGAGTCATTTCCGAAAAACAGAATATCCTGAGGAGCATTAAAAATACTTCGGGATGTAAATGAAATATTTCTCTGAAGGAATGAACGAATATCAGCCCAGTTAGTATTTCTGTTTTTTAAAGCATCTGCCAGAAAGTAGGTAAAAATAGTATGTCTTTTTTGAACGCCATTTGGTTCAGCATACACATAAGATCGCTGGTTCGGTGCAGATGAAAATACTACCACAGAATTTGGAACCTGAGTAGTTACTACTGCTGAAAGTATTTCCAGAGTTTCTCCCGACTCCTCGCTACCAATAAAATCTAAATCAGCAATTACTGAAAGCTGATCAATTTCTAACTGAGCCAACCGATCGAAAAATGAATTCAGATCTATCAAAGAGGATACAGAATCCGTTGAAGTACCTAAAAACTTTACTCTGTCAGTTACGGGATCTACTTTTGCATATCCATTTAAGTAAACCAAAAGCTGTGAATCTTGATTATCAACCTGAGAGATTAAATCACTAAGTCCATCTTCAATTTCAGTGTTATCATTTACATCCAGACTTTTAACCACACGCTGCGGATCCATCCCTAATGCATCTGTGTAATACTTTTCTATTAGTTGTGCATCCCGGTGAGCATAAGCCTTTTCAGGATTATTCCCACTGTAAGATTGATTTGAAATTATCAATCCATACTTGTTGGAACTTTGAGATACTAACCTCGGAATGTCCCGTTCAACGTCAACGCTGCCAAAAGGCACGTTAGGTATGGCTACTACAGAAAGTTGATTGGAAAATTGCGATGGTCTCCAGATTGTCTGCACATCATTCACGGAAACCCAGTTTTCAGAAATCCCATATAAAACCTTCACCCATTCCCCTTGTCGTTCCACCAATTTTAACTGACTACCCTGAGCAAGATCTGTTAATACATTATTAGGATTTTGTTCCGGATTATTACGAAGAGCAGTTACAGGACTTGTTATTACAACAAAGGGCTCAAATATATCTTCAACAGGAATAGCAAAGTCATACAAACTGTCCCTGAAAAAAACATTCAGGTTGAGCTCAATTTGTTCGAATCCGGAGAAAATTTCAGGATTCACTTCCTCTAAAAAATTAATATTGAACGTATTCTCATTAACCTGAACATCATTTCTTTCAGTTAATGCTTGACCATTATAGGAGATATTATAATCGAGTGTTTCCTGTAATGGCTCAGGAGCTGGTAAAGTATCCGTATCCGTATAAGTCCCAGTTTTGCGCATCAGTCGGGTTTCGCCCGTAGGTTGTGGCTCTCCTACTGCTTTCATATTCAAGAAAGAAATCCCGAGTAAAGATGCACTTGCTCCCAACAATGCAATTTGCTGCCCTGTTTTATCGGGGTCTGTAAGTTCAAGAGCTGTATAACCTGTCAAAGCAGACGAAGAAACACCTAAAAGTAAGTATCCTAACTTCGGGCGATATCTTTGAATGTATCGGTCTGTTTTAATACGCTGAACGTACTCAAACGTGTTTGCCGAGTTGATTTTAAACTGAATAATGGGGTTTTCAGGAGATAACGAGCCATTTCTTCGTAAGAACAACTCAGAATCCAGCAGTTTATAGTCTCCCCGGTCTATAGCATCTTCCTGTTGTACAATCCACGTTGTAGTTGAACATGCCGACAAAGCCAGAAAACTAATCAATATGAAAATCAAGCTCTTCATTAAGCCCAGGGAGTTTGTTTCGACGTATTTGCAATTTTAGCTGCATCAATAGCGATTACCAATTCTTCATTTGTTGGAATAACGTAAACGTCTGTTTTTGAATCTTCGGTACTTATGATATAATCTTCATCTATTGACTGATTCTTGGAATTATTAAGTTCAATCCCGAATGAAGAAAGTCCTGATAAGATTTTTTTCCGGATTAACGGAGCATTTTCGCCAATCCCACCGGTAAAAATAATTGCATCTACACCATCTAAAACGGCTATATATGAACCGATATACTTTTTTGCTCTGTAGCTGAATACATCAATTGCTTCCTGAGATCTGCGGTCACCATCCTCCGCTTCTTCAATCAAGTCACGCATATCAGCAGCATAACCACTGAGTCCCAATAATCCGCTGTGCTTATTTAATAATGCATGAACATTTGCCAAAGATAATTCTTCTTTCTCTATGAGGTAGAATAAGATAGAAGGATCAATATCTCCTGATCTTGTCCCCATTACAAGACCTTCAAGCGGAGTAAATCCCATGCTGGTATCAATGGATTGACCATCTTTGATGGCTGTTATGGAAGCTCCATTTCCCAAATGACACGTAATGATCTTAGAGTTTTGTTTGTCTTTACCGGAAAGCTGATAATATTTTCGGCTTACGTAGTAATGGGACGTTCCATGAAATCCGTATCTCCGGATTTTATACCTGCGATATAACCGATTTGGTATCCCATACAAAAATGCTTCAGATGGAATAGTTTGATGAAATGCCGTGTCAAAAACTGCAACATGTGGTTTGTCAGGTAAATGTTCTTTTGCTGCTCTTATACCTTGAAGATTGGGCGGATTATGCAATGGAGCAATATCAAAAGCTTCCTGAATGGCTTCTTCTACATCATCATCTATTAAAACAGAATCTTTGAAGGTTTCTCCACCATGGACTACTCTGTGACCAACAGCTTCTATTTCATCCAATGACTTCAAATAATCATTATCTGCATCTATCAATAATTCCATTATGGTTTTTAGAGCTGTAGCATGATTATCAAGGGCAACTGATTTTTTAATCGGCTTCTCTCCCTTCCACTCCTGTCGAATTATAGATGTAACTGCTCCAATCCGCTCAACCAGACCTTTACAAAGCGTTTCCTGATCTTCTGTGTGAATCAGCTGATATTTAATGGATGAGCTTCCGCAATTTATAACCAGAACTTTCATATCACAAAGAGATTACTGCTCCGAAACCGATAAGATTTCTGAATGCAAAGTTGGAATCACCTGCATCAGGTTTGGATATCCAGAAAGGAATTTCGTACCGTAAAGCTAATCCTCTCGGTTTGCCCAGAAAGTCGGGAATATTCATTGAAAACTGAAGTCCGACTCCGGCATCAAAAAGCAATGGATTACTCTCGAAAACTGTACCTGCATCCATAAATATATAGCTCTTGAGAAATACAAAATCACCAATTATTCCTTTTTTCAAAGCATTATTGATTGGATTTGGAAATTCAATTTCTGAATTAACTGCGATTACAGAATTAAAACCTCCTACTGACAGGTTAGAAAATCCTGTATCAGTATAACCTCTTAGATTTGCTCCACCTGATACCTGAGCGATACCATTATCTAATAAACTTGTAAGAATGGTTCCTTCTGCTCTGCTGACTCCATTATTCAGCCATTTGTAAGGTTGAGCATAGGAAGCTGTGTAAAGATATTCCGGGGCTGCATTATCCGAAGCAGATCCGAAATACGTTCTTAATCCGAGTGAAAAATCAGAATTTATGCGCTTTTGATTCCAGACTTCCATATCAAAAACAGTGAATGTTTGGCTGTCGTTATTCAAATTCTGTTTTACGTTGAACTGAACCTCAAAAATATTTTCGTCTTCGATTTCATTATGGTAGAGAAAATCCAGCGCAAGCAATGATTTCCAGTTGGTTTGCCATAAATTCTGATATGGTCTGTATTCAGGATTAAACATTTTTTCCTGAGTAAACGAAATGGAAACCTCTGTATGCTTCAGTTCATTAAATCCGTCCTGCCATCTTTTATTAAGCAACAAAGAATGACTTGAAAGTCCGGTTCTGATGCTGCTGATAGTCTGAATACTTGCTTCTTCTCCAAAATCAGAAATGGACTTGATTGGCTCAGTAAAGCTAAAATAATAGGAAACGGGGTTTGCAGGAAACTTTGTACCGAACCAGATTCCCGCATCTAACCTATGCGGACCATCTTTGAAAGCTCCTTCCATTTCACCTAACACTCGTAATCCAATTCTTACACCATCTACGTCATTATACCATAAATCAGGTGCCGGAGTGATTGAATATCCTTCATCATATTCCTGACTCATTAAAGGTGTAGCGAACAAAAGCAGTAAAATGAATGCCGTTAACTTTTTCATTGAATGAGCCATTCGGGTAAAATCTCCTGATGAGTAATTATGTGCTCTGTTAATCGCATGAGACGTTTTTGTTCCGGCCAGTGTATGTATTCATCAACTTCAGCTGCTGAAATCCATAAATAGCCGGTATGTTCATCGTTTAACTGCAATTCTCTGTCTGACCATTCCAGTCTCGCAGCAAAAGCGGGTATATGATGAATGGAATCCGTTTTATGCTCGTAGAAGCTATTTACTGATGGAATAGTCCAGAATTGCAAAGGTTCTTGTGAGATTTCTTCCTTAAGCTCTCTTAAAGCAGCTTCCCAGTATTTCTCATCTTCAAGTACCTTCCCTCCAATCATTCGCCATTGATTAGCGTAAATTTTCTTAGAGGATCGTTTTAGAATCAAAAACTCAATTTGATCTGCTTTGATGCGATATGGATATACATCTATAAGTTTCTTCATCAAAGCGGCGGAATATTAAATCTCGATATTTTTGATTTCCAATTCTAATGTGCCGGCAGGAACTGTTACTTCAACTGTATCTCCTATTTCTTTACCCATCAGTGCTTTACCTATTGGTGACTCAACCGATATTTTATTTTGTTTGAAGTCTGCTTCATTTGGAGAAACTAAAGTGTACTGCATTTCTTTCCCCATTTTCTTATTCAAAATCGTCACTTTGGTAAGTACTCTTACTTTAGATAAATCAAGTTCGCTGGCATCTAATACTCTGGCATTTGCCAAAATATCTTCAAGTTTGGTAATACGATCTTCCATATGTCCCTGAGCTTCTTTCGCTGCGTCATACTCTGCGTTTTCGCTCAAGTCTCCTTTTGCACGGGCTTCTGCAATTTCTTCCGCAATTTCTTTACGACCCCGGGTTTTTAAATCTTTAAGTTCTGCGTCTAACTTGTCGTAGCCTTCCTGAGATAAATATTGAATTTTACTCATGTATACATTTTTTCTTCATTCATAAACAAAAAGAAGAGCCCACTTTGCAGCTGCTCTTCATCATAATTAAAAATACGAGTTAAAGGGCTGTTTTTCTACTTTTAATTGTCAGATGAGATTGAAGATATTTCTGCTGTTGAATTATCCGCTTTATTTAAAAACTTAACCGCTAATATCAAAGATATTACAATCAATATTGCTCCCATCACAAAAGCGGCTCCCGGTAGTTGAAAAGGCGCTGCATCAGAAGTAAAAAAACCGAACAAGCCGGTCATCATTGGCGGACCGAAAATTGATGTAAAGCTGATAAGACTGGTTAAAGCTCCTTGCAATTCCCCTTGTTGATTGTCAGGCACCTTATTAGAAATTATTCCTTGAATTGAAGGAGTAGCCAATCCACCTAAACAAAACGGAGCTATCATCAACATCAAAATTAAACCGGACGGAGCAAATGCAAATCCTAAAAATCCGAGTATGTACATCATCAAACCAAAATAAACAGACTTAACTTCTCCTATCTTGGGAATTACCACTCGGGTCAATCCCCCCTGAACCACAAATATGCTTATCCCAACAATTCCCAAACTGATTCCCACCATAGCCTCATTCCAGCCAAACTGTTGCATGGTGAAGTAAGTCCACGTGCTTTGAGTAGCATGACCAGCAAGATAAATCAGCCCGAAAATGATAACCAATCCGCCTATACCTGAAAATTCTCTTAAACTTTTTAACGCTCCCAACGGATTGGCTCTTTTAATATCAAAACTCCTTCTTTTCTCCGGCGGTAAAGATTCCGGAAGAATAAAATATCCGTACAGTACATTCACCAAAGTAAGTCCTGCAGCTGCAAAAAACGGAACTCTTGCTCCGTATTGTCCTAACAAACCACCTACTACCGGTCCTATTATAAATCCAAGTCCAAATGCAGCACCAATCAATCCAAAATTCTGAGCTCTTTTATCCGGTTCACTTACATCTGCGATATATGCACTTGCTGTGGTGTGACTCGCTCCTGTTATTCCGGATATCAACCTTGCAACAAATAACCAGAAAATATTTGGAGCAAAACCAATCAGGATGTAATCGATTCCGAAGCCCAGTAGAGAAAATAAAAGTACGGGTCGCCGTCCGAAGCGATCACTTAACCCACCGATTACCGGAGCGAAAACAAATTGAGTGAATGAATACACAAACATCAACCAGCCACCGTAGATAGCCGCTTTACTGAGTCCTTCGCCGGTTAATTCCACGATTAGAGAAGGTATTACCGGAATGATGATGCCCAGACCAATTACATCAATCAGGACCGTAATAAAAATGAAAGTAAGTGCCGCTTTTTTGGGCTTTTGAATCATAGAATCTTAAAATGAGCCCAATGATATGAGTTTATCTATCGAATTGATATTGAATATTTCTTAGTTTTCTACACAAATTCAGCAAAATGAGATGACCAAAAAACTTACAACTAAAGAAATACTCGAAGAAAATCTGGCGAGCACTCCTCCGGTAAAACTTTCTGAGGTAAAAGTGATTCTTCATAACATCAGAAGTCTGCATAATGTAGGCTCAGTGTTCCGTTCTTCGGATGCTTTTGGGATTTCAGAATTGATTCTTACCGGTTATACGCCCACTCCTCCCCGACCTGAGATTAATAAAACAGCAATTGGAGCTGAAGAATTTATGGATTGGCGTCATTTTGAAACAGCTACTGAAGTCATTCAGGAATTAAAGAACGAAGGTTACACCATTCTTGGGATGGAGCAAACCACCAACAGCATCATGCTGAACGATCTCGATATCAACAATTATCAAAAGATCTGTCTGGTAATGGGCAATGAAGTAACCGGCATAGATTCCGAAATTCTTCATTTAATGGATGAGTTCATCGCCATTCCCCAATTTGGACAAAAGCACTCGCTGAATGTTTCGGTTGCCGCTGCCGTGATGTTGTATGCGTTGCTGGAGAAGTTGAGTTAACTTTCTGTCATCCGGAACTTGACACGGGATCTCCACTTTGGGTCATCCTGAACTTGTTTCAGGATCTTAAGAAAAGACTGTTAAATTAAATCTGACTTTTAGCCTCTTAAGGTTTCATACCAATCTTCCAATTTCGGATTCTGTTTTTTACCAGATTCTATTTCCACTACCTTCGACAATCCTTTAATCATTCTTTCTGATAGTTAGTAAAGAAGTAATCATAGACTTTGTTCATGATTAATAAACCATTTCAAGAACTATTCCTTACAAAGATCCTGAAACAAGTTCAGGATGACCTCATTATGATATTTGGTAGAAAGCTATGATAAAAAACCTACTATTCCATTAAATCCCGAAACTGTTTTGGCGTTCAATCAGTTATAAGAGTAGAATTTAAATAAAATCAATTATGAGTATTAAAGATAAAGCATTGAACGAAGTAGAAACCAGAATTGAAAAGATCGAAAGAGCGATTGCCAAGAACGGAGTGGGTTCAAATTACTTGTCTAAAGCAGAACGCATCCAGAGAGATGTAAATATCGGATTAGCTCTTGGAGGAATTGCTTTAATTGCCGGAGCTACTGCATGGGCGTTATTGAGTAAATCGGACAATTAACCACAAGTCAGAAATACAAATAATAGACCACCAGAATTGCGGTCATATTATAAACTCCGTGAGCAACTATGGAGGAAGTTAGTCTTCCGGTAACCACAAAGAGAATTGTGTAAGCAATGGTTGGAATTAATATATCCATCCAGCCTAATGCATCAGCCGGAAGATGTCCGAGGCAGAAAAACAAAATGGATACGATGGAAGCGGACCACAGTCCGGTTTTGGGATTCTTAAACATGCTTTTCATTTCTGTGATAAAATATCCCCTGTTGTAAATTTCTTCCGTGATTCCCCCGCCTATTACTCCAAGTGCAATGTAGGAGATTAAGCCAATTATGGTTCCATCCATCATGGAAGTCATGTGAGTCACGTCTGCTCTTTCTCCTCCGCCTGTTGCCGGAATAAGCCATAAGAATTGTATGGCAGTCCAGGTTAAACCTACAATTAAACCAAGAAGCGAATCCTTTTTCCAGGCAGAAAAATCCCAGCCGATATCTTTAAAGCTTTTACCCGTTTTCTTTAACGACCAATAGATAAATGTTGAAACTGTGCTTACCTGAAACAGAGCCATAAACAGAAGATTAATACCGATCTTGCCGCCGTTAATCTTAGTCACTCCAAAAAACACATCCGGAATCACAAATAGAGCAAATCCAAAAATGATAGTAAATATGAATAGTGAAATTTGTTTTGGGCGACTCAGAGAAGAATTACTCACGAAGTTTTGTTGATTTGATTCAAGTTCGTGGCAGACTACGGAAGGAAATGGATTGAGTTTCGGGATGAATTATTTAAAGAAAAATCAGTTTTTAGAGCAGGAGCTCCAGATTGGCATTCCGCAGCAGAGTTACGGAACGAGGTTAAAAATTTAAAAAGGTAATTCATCATCAATCTCTTGACTATCAAGTGATAAATAATGTTTTAAATCATTAAGATTATCTTTGTTAATTACTTTCTCGTACTTCGATAAAATCTTATTGTAGAACTCCTTTACGTCATCATCGTCGATTATCCAATAAATTTGATTATTGGATAAACAAGCTGAGACGATTTCATTAACTTGAGCCTCACTGAAGTCGGTAAACTTATATAGTTTAGAAATCAACTGGTGTGTTTGCGCAAAATTACTGCTCGCTGGAAGTCCTTGAATTAATAAATCCTTTTCAGATTCCCCAGATAAATTAATATCCGGAAAATTTTCTGAAAAGAAATCAGATAGTTTCTTATAAAAAAATAAATTTGAGCTATTTCTTAATTCCCATTCTTTTTTTAAGAAAATATTAAATCTTGAACTGTCAACAGATGAATAATAATCTTTGTCATCTGTGATAAAATGAATGTCATCTAAAATTTGAACCGATTCTAAAATAAGTTCCCAATTTATCGCATCACCCAGTGAATCATCTTTACCAGGTGGATTTCCTTTTGACATTCTTATTTTAGCTTTTTCAACCGTATCTGAAGAAGTTTCTAAAATAATTGAACTGTTAAATAACTCTTTTACGACTTGATCAGCTTTTAATGTCTCTTCTTTTATGTTTTCGTACAGCTTAGATAGAAGCGCTGAATGATTTTTTTCGTATTCTTTCTGGAGTGACCTTAATACCTTATACTCTTCATAATCTTTGCATACTTGGGGAAATTGTAAATTTAGCTTTTGTGCGCGAACACTTTTTAAAGCATCATTTATTTTACTGTCTCTATTTCTATAAAATTCATCTATGACTTGAGTAGGAATGAGTAAGTTAATTTTATTCGTATCCGCCAAAACTATTAGCTTTTTTAATTCATCCAAATCATCATTTGTGAAATGAAAAAAAGAAAGAAAAATATTTGTATCAATAAATAAATACATTCAAATGATCCTTATAAATTAATTTTAGAAATATTCTTTGATAAATTTTTTATTCTTTTCAGGTTAAATAAAATCAGCGAATAAGCACTTGATTTTCAAACTAATTCCTCAATTTTCCCATAAATCATATCCAACTCATCTTCAGTCACACAGTACGGAGGCATCAGGTACAGCACATTTCCCAGCGGACGAAGAAGTAGGCCATGATCCACACATTCTTTTTTGATTCGTGAAGCCACTGAGTTCAGATATCCGGTTTCCTCTTCGTTTACGATATCCATGGCGGCGATGGTTCCTTTCACCCGAATCTTTTCAAACTTGGGGTGATCTTTGAATCGATCCAGGTTCTTTAAATGAACCTGTTCCATCCCTTTGAAAACAGATTCATTTTCTTTGAGGAGTTTCCAGGAAGCAATTCCGGCAGCACAACCTAAAGGATTTCCGGTATAGCTATGTCCGTGCCAAAAGGTCTTGATTGGATCATCAGAATTGAAGCTTTCATAAATAGTATCACTGCAAACAGTAACGGAAAGAGGCATAAATCCGCCGGTAATTCCTTTACTGAGGCAAATTATATCCGGCTCGACCTGAGCCCGTTTACAGGCAAAATAATCGCCCGTGCGACCAAATCCCGTCATCACCTCGTCAAATAAAAGCAACGTATCAAACTGACGATTGCTCCAGTGCACTTTCTGAAGAAACTCTTCCGAACACATACGCATCCCTCCTGCCCCCTGAACCAATGGCTCCATCAAGATTCCGGCATATTTTTCGGGATTCTGGGTAAGCAATCCTTCCAATTTTTCGATGATTGCATCTTCTTTGTCGGCACGATCTTCATCACCGATCCAGGTATGCGGATATGGAATTACTTCCACATCAAACATCCAGTCTTTGAACACATCAGTGAATACTGATCGCTCTCCGGCCGACATTGCTCCCAATGTATCGCCGTGATAAGCTCCTTCAAAACAAATAAAGGTTTTGCGTTCCTGGCCAATATTCTTCCAGTATTGATAAGCGACTTTCATTCCCACTTCAACAGCCGTAGAGCCGTTATCAGAGAAGAAAACTTTATTCAGGTTTTTAGGCAATTCCTTAACGATCAGCTCGGATAGCTGCTCCGCAGGATCATGCGTAAATCCGGCAAAAATTACATGTTCCAAAGTCTGAGCTTGTTCATAAATGGCTTTTGCAATCTCAGGATGGGAATGTCCATGCATATTCACCCACCAGCTCGAAATGCAATCCAGTACTTCCCTACCATCTTCCAGAGTCAGATATGCTCCTTTTCCGCTTTTAACCTTTAATGGTTCCGGTGCATCTTTGATGATTGTGAATGGATGCCAAACGTTTTTCATTTGAATTTTGGATTATAGATTTTGGATGTTGAATTGAACTAATTCAACATCCAAAATTCAAAATTTATAATTTCTTGAAAGCTTTGATTAATGATTCCGAACTAATTTCACTCAGAGGTTCAACTTCAAATACAGGCACTTCTCCAAAGCGTTCTATAGTTTCTTTGTTAGATTGGTGTTTTTCGCCGTTTAAAATTACTCCGAACACTTCGATATTGCGATCTCTGAGTGCTTTTAAGGATAATAAGGTGTGATTTAACGTTCCCAGACTGCTTCTTGCTACCAGTAAAACCGGGAGTTGGAACTGCTCAATTAAATCTAAAACGGTGTGTTCCCAGTTTATGGGAACGATCAGTCCTCCTGCACCTTCCACAATCAGATGTTTGGTATCGAATTCAGGAAGCTGAAAATCAGATAATGAAATCTGAACTTCATCGATATCAGCTGCGGCATGTGGACTCATCGGAGTTTCCAGTCGGTATCTCTCAGGAACGATTCTTTTATCGGAAGCGCCTGAAATCCGCTTAACAAATTCAGTATCTGTTTCTTCATCTAGTCCGGCCTGAACAGGTTTCCAGTAAGTTGCATCAAGAGCGGACATCAAAATTGCAGAAACCAATGTCTTTCCAATTCCGGTATCGGTTCCGGTTACAAAAAATCGTTCGGGGAATTCAATCATAGATCTTTCTTTGCGGCAAGATAAACCACATGCCATTTCACTTTTACTTTTTCAGATGCTTTTTCATCCCAGAAGTTAGTTAACAGCCTTAATTGCTTACCGTTTAATTGTTTACCCGATGTAGATTCAGATGCACCGATTGCTTTGAGATGTTTGAAAAACTGTAAGGAACTATCAAATTCCTGATGAAGATCGTTTTCGTAGTAATCAATTTGCAGGGGATTTATAGAAAGTTTTATAACCACTTCTTCCACATCGGGTAAAGGATTGGCCGTGAAAGGCAAACCCAATTCTAAACAGCAATTATACCACTCCTCGAAAGAGTGATTTCCCGGGAAAGCGCATAACATTAGTCCACCGGGCTTTAGCATAGTGGAAAGTTTCTCTAATCCAATGGCAGTATCAGTAAACCACTGAGCCGCAAAGTTGCTGATGATCAAACTATATTTTTGCTCCTGAACCTCAAGTTCATTTACATCGAGGAGCTCAAAAGAAACATTATCTGATACTAACTTTTTCTCACTAAGCTGATTCATGCAGAAATCAAGCATACCTTCAGCAACATCAGTAATCAATAAATTACGATCAGGAAACTCACTGATAAGCAATTCTGTCAAAAATCCTGTACCACATCCCACTTCCAGAATATCGCCCGCAGGAATAGTTTCTTTCCAGGGTTTTAATGAGGAAATAAGTCCCCCAGCCACCTTTTTCTGGATAGTAGCTTTCTCATGATAAGTTTCTGCTGCACTTGAAAAACTTTCAGCTACTGATGAGTTATGTATAATCTCTTTAGTCTCCGTTTTCATATCGCTCAAAAATAGGAATGATTGAGCAGAGATACGACCAACAATCTTGTGGATTTGTGAAAGGCAGAGCGTGACTTCCTTCTTCAAAAATGTTGATGATCTTTTTTGAATACTGACTCTCAAGCATCTGCTCTCCTCTGGGTTCCAGAAGAATGGCATCTTTTCCGGCATCGAGTGCTACAAACACAGCTCCGAAATCTAAATCTATGAGCGGAAACCGAGTGTCTCTGAGTTGTTTTAAATCGGAGAATAAAAGATCTCCGTTCAACTCACCCGAAATCCTAAACAGATGATTTTCTGAATTCAGGCATTGTTTATAGAATCCGTTTAATACTTCCTTAGGGGAATCTTCAAAATTATTGATCATAGATTCTAACCCTTTCTTCGAAATAGTATGTAGTCGTTCTGAATCAGAAAAAAAAGAACCGAAACCGTTGAACATAACAAGGTAATCTGCTTTGCTAAGAATGGCGGTATTTGCCCAATGTAAACCGAATGAATGTGTGAATACTACTCTGACTTTTGTATCGGCATCAAACCTCGGGTGATTAGGTTTTCCAAAATAACCACGATCAGCCGATTTAAAGGGAATGCTCTCAGGGATTACTTTTTGCATGGGATTCCAGAAACCCGGATCAAATCCCCAGCCATGATAAGCCATTATTTCTATTTTCTTTTCCATTCTCCCAGAACTTTTAACAGCTGATCAATTTGCTCTTTGGTATGCAAAACCGATAAGGTGATTCTTAGCCTGGAAGCATTATCAGGAACTGTAGGCGGACGAATAGCTGAAACCCACAATCCATTTTCTTTCAATTGATTAGAAAGATCAATGGATTCACTTTCACTGCCAATAACTACAGGAATAATCTGGCTACTGGAATCCAGAGTATCGAAGCCCAAATCATTTAGGTTTCCGATCAAATATTCGATATGATCGAACAATAACTTTCGTTCGGTTTTCATCTCAAGAATTATTTCCAGAGCTGCACCAATTGTTCCAATCACAGAAGGTGGCAGAGCGGTAGAGTAAATAAATCCCGAAGCGAAATTGATCAGATATTTTTTCATCTGTTGAGAACATGCCACAAATGCTCCGAACGAACCAAAAGATTTACCGAATGTTCCGATCGAGATATCAATTCCAGATTTTCCAAAGTTCAGACCCTTCCCTTTTTCTCCCCAAACTCCAAGTGCATGAGCATCATCAGAATACACAAGAGCTCCGTATTTTCTGCTTAAATGAATGATTTCATCAAGATCCGGAGAATCACCATCCATGCTGAAAAGTGTTTCTGTAACCACCCAGATTCTATTGTACTTCTTGTACTTAGCCTTTTGAAGTAGAGATTCCAGATGATCGAAATCATTATGCTCAAACCGCTGGAAGTGAGCTCGACTGAGAAGCGCACCCTGAATTAAACTGTTATGAATCTGTTTATCAGCAATAATCAGTGAGTTTCTATCTGCAATTGCGGATAAAATACTCAGGTTGGCTTGAAAACCGGAACTGAACAGTAATGCAGATTCAAAACCTGTGAAGTCAGCCAGTTTTTGTTCGAGATCATCGTGAATGGATTTAGAACCTGTTACCAATCGCGAGGCTCCTGATCCGGCGCCATATTTTTCAGCAAATTGCTTTGAACGGGAAATCACTTCAGGGTGAAAACTCAATCCTAAGTAATCGTTGGAAGAAAAGTTTACATATTCCTTCCCTTCATGGGAAATAACTGCAGTTCCGGGATAAGACTCGATATTCTTTAGCGTACGAAATTGAGCACTTTCCTTTCTTTTTGAAAGCGCCCGTTCAATGAAATCGAATTTCCCGTCAGAAGTTTTCAATTAACTGGATGGCTGATTCCAGGTTGAATCACTTTCAAAAGTACGTCCCATGGCTCTGAATTGACGAATATAAGGTAGCTTTTTTCTCACCGAGGGTGCAAACTGAGAATATTCTATCATAAATAATCGGTTTGTAGCAGGATCGTAATAAGTGAAATTAACGAATGGTCCTCCCATCGCACCGCCAACTAAATCCCACCAACCCTGAGTTTCATATGCAATATATCTGCCTTTTTGAAAACTGGAGGTAGTCGGCTGAAGATTCTGAGCTCTGGCTGTAGTAACATATTTATCGTTAGTGGTACCTTTAAAATACTGCTGATTTAAAGAATCGCGCTTTGCATTGATCCATTCATCATCTAAAAATCCGATATCGGTTACATCATCCTGCCACCAGATCCAAAACCAGCGATCATTCACAGATAGATTTCTGCGGAAGCTCATAAAATCGGTAGTATCGATTCTTGCTAAATAGTCATGTTGTACACGAACTTTAAATCCATGATTCACCCACATGGAATCTGAAAATTGAGTTTGTTCCTTCTTCTCATACACGTATTCTTTCCATCGCTCAAACTCACGCTGCTGAATATCTGCAATCAATGATCGTTCTGAATTGATAATATTTGTTGCTAAAGCAGAATCAGAAGTTGAAGTTAAAATCAAGGCATACTGATCTTTATACCACTGATCTTTAATAGGAAATGCAAAACTTTCGCCACTTCTTACCAAAGATTCCACACCGGCATCCAAAAAGCCACGGATAACCGAGGATACGTTACTGGAATCGTCTAATACTCCTGCAAAAATGATATTTTTCTTTTGCTTTAATCGTTCTAAATGATCGTTACTCCTTATATCTGTAAACGTGAGATCATAATTCTGTTCAGGATTAAGCATATGAAACTGATATTTCCCATAAGTTGCGCGTATAGCTTCCGCTGCCTCACTATTGAATTCGGTTGAATCCATTACAACGATTACTTCCCGATTATTTCCCTGCGCTCTTGATCTGAAATCACCTTCACAAGCAGTTAATATTGTTCCTGCTATGAAAATGAATAAAAATGTGATTCTTCTGTAAGTCATGATGTGAAATTTAATTTCCGTATTTCAATGAGTGTACAAATGAAAAAAGATCGTCTTTCCAGCCTTCTTCAGGATACGATTTTTTTATGGTATTAATTAAGGCACTTCCCACTATAAATCCATCGGCATTTGATGCGATATTTTGAGCATCCTCATAAGATTTTATTCCAAAACCTACCATCACCGGATTAGCGATTACATTTTCACGAACACGTGCAATAAAACGTTCAACTGAACTGGATACTTCATCACCATCTCTGGCTCCCGTTACTCCTGTTACAGATACACAATACACGAATCCTTTGGATTTAGAATCCGCGAGTTTCATTCTGATGTCTGAACTGTTAGGAGCAACTAAATGAATGATGTTGAGATTATTGGCTGATGCATGTTCTTCGATAATTTCATCTTCATCAACAGGAATATCCGGCAAAATCAGTCCGTCCACTCCTGAATTGGCTGCTTTTTCGCAAAACTCTTTAACTCCGTACCTCAGAACCGGGTTCATATATCCCATCAGAATGATCGGAATTTCAGATTTCTTTCGGATCTCAGTTACCATGTCAAAAATCTTGTCAATAGATATCCCATTTTTGATAGCAACTTCGCTGGAATATTGAATGGTTGGTCCGTCAGCTAATGGATCACTGAACGGCATTCCCAACTCGATCAAGTCTGCCCCATTCTTTTCCATACCAAGAACGATATCCACCGTAGATTCAAGATCCGGGTAGCCCGCCGTGATGAATAAGCTCATCAGCTTTTCATTAGCCGCTTTGTTTTTAAATGTTTGTTCTATTCTGTTCATTTTTTTTCATGGTCATTCAGAGTGAAATCAACGGAGCTTAAAGCGTAGTTGATGTAGCGAAAAATCTTGTAGTGTATTCGGCAAGATCCTTCGGAAGTATCCTCAGGATGACTATATATTTTAATTTTTGCAAAGTTCTGTTCGTTTGTTGCTGAATTTTGTCATTTCGAACGGATGTGAGAAATCTAAATTTCTCTTAGAAGGAAATCTTTAGATATCTCGCTTTGCTCGATATGACAGCAAATTGTTACAAATTCTCTGAGATTGTGCCCATATCCTTATCTCCTCTGCCAGAACAATTTATGATCACTACCTGATCTTCTGAAGTAGTTGGCATTAAGCTTTCCAACCAGGCAAAAGCATGGGCTGTTTCCAATGCAGGAATAATCCCTTCCAGTTTAGAAAGTAGTTTTACAGCTTCCATAGCTTCGGCATCGGTAACGGCATGGTAACTGACTCTTTTTTCATCGTGTAAGAATGAATGCTCAGGACCAATTCCCGGATAATCCAGTCCTGCACTGATGGAATGTGCTAATTCAATCTGTCCGTTTTTATCATGAAGTAAATAACTCATGGAACCGTGCAAAATTCCGGGGGTGCCTTTGGTGAGCGTAGCTGCTGTTTTACCCGAATCCACTCCAAATCCTGCGGCTTCAATTCCTATGATATCCACTGATTCGTCATCAATAAACGGATAAAAGAATCCCATAGCGTTTGATCCACCACCTACACAAGCAATCAAATGATCTGGAAGCTTTCCTTCAGCCTCCATGATCTGTCGCTTGGTTTCATCACCAATAACCCGATGAAAATTGCGAACCATCATTGGGTAAGGGTGCGGTCCTACTACCGAGCCGATGATGTAAAATGTATCATCCACATTAGTTACCCAGTCACGAATTGCTTCGTTTGTAGCATCTTTCAGGGTTTTTGAGCCACTTTCAACACTTCTTACTTCTGCTCCGAGCAAAGTCATCCGGTCCACGTTCAACTTTTGACGAACCATGTCTTCAGCGCCCATATAAACCACACAATCCAGACCGAATTTGGCACAAGCCGTTGCTGTTGCCACTCCATGTTGACCGGCTCCGGTTTCTGCAATAATTCGCTTTTTACCCATTCTCTGAGCTAATAAAACCTGTCCGATAGCATTATTAATTTTATGCGCTCCGGTATGACAAAGATCTTCTCTTTTCAGGTAGATTTTAGCTTTCCCATAATGCTCTGTTAAACGATTGGCGAACGTGAGTTCGGTTGGACGCCCAACATATTCTTTCAGTAAAGAATTGAAAGCATCCAGAAATTCAGGATCGTCTTTAGCTTTCTGATATTCCTCTTCAAGTTCTTTAACCGCGGGAATCAGTATTTCAGGAACGAACTTACCTCCGTATTTGCCGAAGTATCCGCGAGAATCGGGTTGTTGGTATGTTTGTTTTGTTTCGGTATTCATTATTCAATTATTGTCATTCTGAGCGTTAGCGAAGAATCTTGTCGGATATTCAGCAAGTTCCTTCGGCAATAGCCTCTGGATGACTTTTATTTAAAATTATTCTTTAAACACTCATCAAATTAATTCTAAAGGTCTTACTTCTCTTACAAACTCTTCCATTTTCTGTAAATCTTTTAAGCCGGGTTCTTCTTCTATTCCGCTGGAAACATCCACAGCAAAAGGCTGAGTCTGATCTATTGCATCAGAAACATTCTCTGAATTTAATCCACCTGAGAGAAAAAACGGTTTGTCTGTAAGGTCTTTTAGCAAATTCCAGTCGAAGGTTTCACCGGTTCCTCCCCATTTCCCTTCTTTTTTTGTATCAAACAAAAAGAATTCGACAGTCTCATCATATTTTTCGATTTCAGATTTAAGCTGATCAGAATCTGAATTTTCGCTGACATGAATCGCTTTTATGACCCGTTTCTCAATAAGCTCGCAGTATTCCGGAGATTCCGTACCATGCAATTGAACAAAATCTAACCCGGTTTGTCGGGCGGTGGCATTTACCTCGTCCAAAGGTTGATTGACAAAAACTCCTACTTTCTCCGGTCCTTCCAGCCAGTTAATAATGGCTCCGGCTTTAGCAGGATCGATGAATCGTGGGCTTTTTTCGTAAAAAATAAAACCCAAGTAATCCACAAATAAGCCCGAAGCAAATCGAGCATCCTCCAGATTAGTTATGCCGCAAACTTTGATTTTTGTTTTATCGCTCATAGTCTTTCAAATTCATCTTCAGTAGCTTCTAACAACTCTTTTACTGCTTGTTCGGGATCAACTTGTCTCATAAAATATTCGCCAATCAGCGCAGAATGAACTCCTTCTTTTTGCAGTAAAGCCAGATCTTTTCCTGTTGATAAACCGCTTTCAGAAACCAGCACAGTTCCCTCCGGTGCTTGCTGTAGAATTCCTATTCCTCTGTGAACATCCACTTCAAAATTCTTCAAGTCCCGGTTATTAACCCCAAGAATTTCTACCTGTTCAAAATTCAGTCTGTCAAAGTCCTGCCGGTCATAACACTCTACCAGCGCATCTAATTCAAATTCTTTGGCTGCAGCAAGCAGTTCATCCAGCTGATTTCCTTCTGTAATGGCTACAATAATCAACACCGCATCCGCACCGAAAGCTCTTGCCTCTTTAATCTGGAAAGGATCAATGATAAAATCTTTTCTAAGCAACGGCAGATTCACTTTTTTGGAAATATCAGATAAGTATTCAATATCGCCCATAAAGAAAGGTTTATCTGTCAAAACAGAAATTGCGGAAGCCCCACCCTCTTCATAACGCTGAGCAATATCAACAGGATTGAAATCTCTCCGAATAATTCCTTTAGAAGGTGATCCCTTTTTTACCTCAGCTATTATAGAGACTTCGTTTTCTTTTAGAAGTGAGTTTTTAAATGAAATACGCTCTTTTTCATATCCTTCTAAAGAGTGTAAGTCATTGAAACTAATTTCTCCTTTCCATTTAGTGAGGTCTTCCTTAGTCTGAGCTACTATTTTATCGAGAATGGTTGCCATCAGTACTTAAACACTCCCATTGCATCGTTAGTGGCGTCAATGAAGTTATTAAACACTTTCCTTGCTGATCCGCTTTCAAGGCTTTCTATAGCTTTTTCTTTTGCTTCCTGGAGAGAATCAGCCAAACCTGAAGCGTGTATTGCAAAAGTTGCATTGACTAACACAATATCCCGTTGGGCATCGGTGCATTTATTCGCCAGAATATTCTTCAAAATAGAAGCATTCTTTTCTGCATCGCCTCCCATCAATTGATCCATATCATACGTCTTAAAACCGAGCGATTCCGGTTTGAATGTTGCAGTATCAGAAATAGATTTATTTTCTAAGGTATGAACTACAGTAGGACTGGTTACACTTACCTCATCTAATCCATCCTTAGCATTTACCACATAAGCGAATTCAGTATCTAATTTTGAAAGAATTCCTGCCATTTTGGAAGAAACCTCTGCATCAAAAGTGCCGATTACATATTTCTTAACTCCGGCCGGATTCGCCATAGGACCAAGAATATTAAAAAAAGTCCTGAAACCAAGCTCACGACGTGTGGGCATTACATATTTCATTGCGGGATGAAACATGGGCGCAAACATAAACGCCATTCCTACCTCCTGATAAACCTGCTCAACACCTTTTTTATCTAATTCAATTGCAGCTCCCAAATGTTCCAAAACATCTGCACTTCCGCATTTACTGGAAGCACTACGGTTACCGTGTTTAATAATAGGTACTCCGGCACCTGCAACTATAAATGTCGCAGCGGTTGATATATTGAATGTTCCAGATTTATCTCCACCGGTTCCAACCAAATCAACCGCATTATCGATATTCTGAACTTCGACTTTAACTGATTTTTCCCGCATCACCTTTACAAAGGCAGTCAATTCAGTAACAGTTTCTGATTTTACACGGAGTGCAGTAAGAAAAGAAGCTATCTGAACATCAGGAACTTCACCTTCCATAATTTGAGTAAGCGCCCAACCTGCTTCTATCTCGGTTAGATCTTCGTGAAACGAGAGTTTGTTTAGAATACTTTTGAATGTCATGATTGTTCTAACCAGTTTTTAATCATTTTGGGTCCTTCCGTAGTTAAAATACTTTCCGGATGAAATTGGATTCCTTCAATCGGATATTCTTTATGACGAACTCCCATTATTACGTCTTCACTGTGGGCTGTAACTTCCAATACATCAGGGATGGAATCAGGAGCTAAAACCAACGAATGATATCGTGTAGCAGTGCAATCAGGTTCCACATCTTTGAATATAAATTTTCCATTATGTGATACTTGTGATGCTTTGCCGTGCATTAACTTAGGAGCATAATCTACTTTTGCCCCAAATACTTCTCCGATGGCCTGATGTCCTAAACACACTCCTAAAACCGGTGTAGTTTTTCCGAACTCTTCAATTACTTTTTTGCTGATGCCGGCGTCTTCTGGTCGACCAGGACCGGGAGAAATTAATATTTTAGATGGATTAAGTTCTTTGACTTGTTCCAAAGTCAATTCATCATTCCGGATCACTTTGTAATCTTCTGTTACTACAGCGACTAAATGAACGAGATTGTACGTAAATGAATCGTAGTTATCGATTATCAAAACCATTTCAGAAACTCCTGACTATCCCAGTTACTTCTCTGATGGGTTCCATAACCGATTCAGCTCGTTCCCTCGCTTTCTTTCCGCCCTCTTTGAGTACATCTTTCACATAATCTATATCATTTTCAAGCTCTTTACGCTTTTCTCTTGCCCCGGCAAAGTAATTTTCTATCAAGTCTAATAACTCTAACTTAGCATGACCGTAGCCAAAACCACCCGCTCTGTATTTATCTGCTATTTCTTCTTGTTTATCTTTGCTTGCAAATAGCTTGATGAGCGCAAAAACATTATCAGAATCCGGATCTTTTGGTTCTTCAAGTCCTTTCGAATCTGTCTCAATAGACATCAGAATTTTTTTGAGTGCTTTCCCTTCTTCAAAGATCGGAATGGTATTGTTGTAGCTTTTGCTCATTTTTCTTCCGTCCGTGCCCGGAACAACAGCAACAGATTTCAGAATATGATCTTCAGGAATTTTCAGGAATTCGCCGTCAAAAGCCCGGTTAAACTTTCCGGCTAAATCACGGGTAATCTCAATATTTTGCTTTTGATCCTCTCCTACCGGCACGATATCAGAATGATAAATTAAAATATCCGCCGCTTGTAAAATCGGATAAGTGAATAATCCAATATTCGGGCTTAATCCTGCTGCAATTTTATCCTTATATGAAACTCCTTTTTCCATCAGGCTCACCGGGCAAAGAGTACCTAACATCCAGGCTAATTCTGTAACCTGAGGCACATCCGACTGCGCAAAGAAAGTGGCTTTATCGGGATCTAATCCAAGTGCCAGATAATCTAATGTCACATCTATGGTATTCTGATAGAGTTTTTCACCATCATTCAGGGAAGTCAGTGAATGATAATTCGCGATGAAATAAAAGGAATCGCCTTGCTCCTGCATTTCGATATGCTGTCGCATTGCCCCAAAATAATTACCTATGTGCAGTTTACCCGAAGGTTGAATTCCTGATAGAATAGTTTTTTTACTCATTGAATATCTAATGCTACGCTCAGTGCTTTTACAAGTGCACCGGCTTTGTTTTGTGTTTCTTCAAATTCTTTGTGTGGATCGCTGTCTGCGACTATTCCGGCACCAGCCTGAATATAAACTTTGTTTCCCGTAACAACCATCGTTCTTATGGCAATACAAGTATCCATATTTCCCGAAAAGTCGAAATAACCAACCGCTCCGGCATAAACACCACGTTTTACGGGCTCCAACTCATCTATTATTTCCATTGCTCTGATTTTTGGAGCTCCGCTCACTGTTCCGGCAGGGAAACATTGCATAAGCGCATCTACAGATGTTTTATCAGGACTGATTTCTCCCACCACATCACTAACGATGTGCATCACATGCGAATATCGCTCTATAATCTGATTTCTTTCCAACTTTACGGTTCCCGGAGTTGATACTCTTGAAAGATCATTTCTTCCCAAATCCACCAACATAATATGCTCTGCAACTTCTTTGGGATCATTTTTTAAATCATGTTCAAGTTCAAGGTCTTCTTCATGGGTATTTCCTCGCGGACGAGTTCCTGCAATCGGCAATAATCTGATTTCATTATCCTGAACTCTTACAAGAACTTCCGGAGATGAACCCACCAGCTGAAAATCATCAAAATCTAAATAGAATAAATATGGAGAAGGATTTACCATTCTTAATGCACGGTACAACATAAATGCATCGCCGGACATGGATGTCTCGAATCGCTGAGACAGCACCACCTGAAAAATATCACCTTCATAAATATAGTTTTTAGCGGTTTCTACCATCTCTCTGAATGCAGCTTCCTTGATGTTGCTTGTCAAAGACTCTGTTTCAATTGAGAAGTGTTTTCTTTCATATCCGGCATTTGTTGCCACCGCTTCCATTTTATCAAGATCAGAAATGGCATTTCCATACAATTCTTCAGGGTCTTTGTCCGAATCTGTAAAAACAGTTTTGATCAGAATAACCTGGTGCTTTACATGATCGAAGGCAAAAATTTCATCATAAAAACACCAAATAGCTTCCGGCAGATTCAAATCATCTTCAGGAACATCCGGTAAGTTTTCGACTTGTCTGAATGTATCATAGGCAGAGAACCCGACCGCTCCTCCGGTTAATCTTGGAAGCTCCGGCAGCTCAGGTTCAGAATATCGGGTAGTTTGGTATTTAAGCTCTTCAAAATAAGGTCTCTTGATAGCTTTTGAATCTTTATCCGTCCTCAGAATAGTTTGTTCACCATCAAAACTTAATGTTTGGTATGGATCACGCCCTAAAAAAGAATACCGTGCGAGTTGCTCTCCTCCTTCCACCGATTCCAGCAAAAATGGATTCCGGGCATCTTCCCTAATGCTCATAAAAAGAGAAACCGGGGTAAGAACATCCGCAAGTAATCGCCGGTAAACCGGCACAGCGGTATATCTTTCCGCTAAATCTAAAAATTGTTGTTTATTCATTTTTTGCCACAGAATCACCAAAACACAAAATTTTAGTGATTTTGTGCTTTAGTGGCATTTACCTTTTCCAAAAAAAAACCCACTCTTCCGTAGGAACAGTGGGTTATGTAATATCTTCAAAATCGATTACGCAAAAATCCCACTGCTCTGAAAAGCAACAGGCCACCACCAAGTGTTATTTTGAGTAATTGTTTTCATTTCGGAAAGAATATAGAGGGCTTAGCATATAAAGGCAATGAATTATTTGTAACAAATAACTTAACAAGTTCTCTTTTAGTTAAGCCTAAATACTGAATCTCAAAATAGATTAACATATGAATACAAAAACTGTACTACTTACAATTTTTCTCGCATTTTCTTTCTTATCATGTGACATAAATAATAACGACCCTGACATTTCATCTATAAATAAAGAAAAATTACCTCCAGATTCCCCAGATGAAAGTAATTACTTAACACCACCTACTCTCTCTTCTCCAGCAAATAACTCGTACCAAGAACCTTCTTTAACTTTTATATGGGACAAACCATCTGAAAATCCCTCTTTTACAAGATATCGCTTAGAAATAGATGATAATTCAGACTTTTCATCAATTGAGTATAGTTATAGTGGGATTTCATCTGATAGAAAATTAGTCTCAGGATTAAGTAGGAATGTGAAGTATTATTGGAGAGTTACTGCTTATGATCCAAATCCTCCTCTTTTTCCAGCAAATGAATGTTGCTTCCAGGAACAAGTACAACTAAATCCATTAAAGCCAGACCACAACCTTCCATATTATCTGGCAATATACTGAATGGTAAACCTAATCTTTCTTGGAGTTATAGAAGTGATAATACATCGGAGTTAAAGAGAGAATCATATATGATTGGTGTTTCAAACGAAACCTCTTATACTGCTTATCTAAATCCTTTTGACCCACCATATAATGCTTATGCTGCATACCATGATTCAGGTTTAAGTGATGATTTTATTATTCCCGATGAGGCACAACTTTTTGATACTATATCTTATTATGTAATAAATTATAATGGGCAGGGATGGCCAAGCCTTAGAAGTAATTACGTATTTTTTGAGAAAGAATCTGGTTCAGGTGGACCTGGAGGTTTTTAACTTTAAGAATTCTGGTCCTAAATATTAGGACCTTTTTTTTATTTGCTATCCAAAAAATGAATCCATAATATTTAATTGAACGCAAAAAACATCGCCTATACTTTACCGTTACAATTTTTAATTATCATCTAATCAGCGATTTTTTTGTACAGACTTTCTTTTTTAACGGTAATAATAATTTCTTTTTCCCTCAGCTCTGCCTGTGATTCTGCTTTAGAACCGGAAAACTTTGATGAGCAGCAGCCCTTTTTCAGAAATTTGCAGGTGAACCCTTCCGAGTTCAGTTTTGATCCGCAAACAGATGGACAGAAAGACACAACCATAGCATTAAACCTTTCAGTAGAGGGTTTTAATTTTGAAACGGATTCAGTGCCCTACTATTCAGTTTTTGTGGATGGTGAAGATCTGCCAAGTTATCAGGGTGATTTTCCAGTTAATTTTAGTCCCAATACCACTTTTTCCACGCAGATTGAAATCTCAACTAATACGATTGAGTTTCACACCTATACGGTTTTAGTTACTCCATCAGAAACTGGAAATAATTCCAACTATGCCACAGCGGTTATCGATCAGACCGGAGTACCTATTAATCCGCCTGAAATACTTGAGGTTAATAATCCGGATACATTAATTCGTCCGGAATCGGGTTCAATTACTGCTTTTTTCACCGCAAAAATTACTGACCCAGATGGTCAAAGCAATATTGAAGAAGTACTTATTAGAATATTTGATAGAGAAATTGGCCAAGTTCAAGGCTCTCCATTTGAAATGTTTGACGATGGAATAACTTATGAAGATGAAACAGCAAATGACTCTGTATTTACATTTTCTTTACCCGTTACTCAAACAAATGACCGACCAAACAGGGATTTTGACATTGAATACTATGGAATAGATAAAAGTGGTTTGAGTACAGACACATTGAAAACGATTTTCATAATAAGGGAACAACAGTGAAAAAAAAATACAGTTTAATTTTCTGCGTTTTGTTCATTCTAATGCCTGTAGAATTGCTATCTCAAACCATCTACCCTGTAGATTCGCCTTTTAACTCCATTCGTCAGAATGGAGTTTCAAACATTGAGGCTTACGGCGATACTTTATGGATAAGCCCAACTTTAAACAGAAATATTGCTAATCAAGCCGATTGGTTTCTTCCTGTCAATGCAGTAAAAGTAACTGAAGATATTGGTAGAGTTTTCTCTTTAGCTCTAGCAGAGGATACTGTTGTGTCAGGACTTGGAATTACATCAGAAACTCCCGCAGGAAGAATACCTGCTGCGTTTGGATATTATTTTAGTATTGATGGTGGAGATCAATGGCGATTTGAAGATTTCCCGTTAGATCCGAGAGCACAAGAAGGCTGTGAAGATACGCAAGCAGGTTGTGACACCACTTTTGTTTATGGTGGACAAACTTATGATCGCATAAGAATTACCGTTCCTGAACAATCTCCTCCTTATGATATCGCTTTTGAAAAAGATGTGCTTTTCTCGGTTAATTGGGCATCAGGACTGTTGAGAAGTTCTGATTTTGGAGAAACATGGGAACGTGTAATAATACCACCGGTAAGTGTAAGTAATTTCACTCCGGATAGAGATAATTATTTTTGGGTGAGCTGTGTTGGTACTGATCCACAATGTCCTGAGATTGAGAATAAATATAATTCAGTTGATGACAACAACTTGAAAGGTTTTGGGATCGAAATCGATTCCAATAAGAAAGTTTGGTACGGCTCTGCTAATGGCATCAATATCTCTTCAGATGCACTAACTGCCCCCACCGACAGCATTTCATGGACGCATATTAATTATGATGGCTCTTCGGATGGCTTGCTTGGAAACTGGATCATCGAGATTGAGCAAGATCCTGCCACCAATAAAATCTGGATGACCAACTGGATTATTGATGCAGAACAAGGCGAACAATTTGGTATAGTTTCTACCGATGATAACGGACAAACTTTTGAGCAACATTTGATTGGAGAAAAAATTAACAGTATCGGCTTTAAAGATGGAGCTGTTTTCGCAGCCGGAGACAATGGGTTGTTTATTTCTACTAATGACGGTGTCAGCTGGTCTAAATTCCCTCAGATTCGAAGTGCGAATACATTTCTAAAAGAAAACGCGCAGTTTTTATCGGTTACTTCTACTTCAGACAGAGTTTGGGTTGGAACCGATGATGGGCTAGCTTCTACAGATGATCTCGGTCAAACCTGGGAGATCACCAGAGTTAATTTCCCCCTTTCAGGTGGTAACGTATATGAGCCTGATGCCAAATCAGTTAATACTTTTGCGTATCCAAATCCATTTTCTCCGGCAATACATGAAATAGTGCGCATCAAGTTCGAAGTAAAAGAAAGCGGGAATGTTACTATAAAAGTATTTGATTTCGGAATGAATTTAGTTCGTGAAATTGAAAATGATTCTTTTACTCCCGGCACATACGAAGCGGTTTGGGATGGAGTTGATGATAGCGGAAGAAATGTTGCAAATGCTCCTTACATCTATGTGATTGAAATGGCTGACAGAACCATAAACGGTAAAATTTTAGTGGTGGAATAATGAGATATCTGATCACTGTAATTTTATTAATGATAGTATTAGCTCAAACCGGAAAAGCTCAACCCGGAGGATTTGCAGGTGCTTCCCAACGTATTGGCTACGATCCAATCTCTATGAGTATGGGAAATGCTATGACCGCCGTTACCTCAGAAGGAATTTTTGCCTATTACAACCCCGCTTTGGCTGCTATCAAGTTAGATTACATTCAAACAAATTTAACGGTCTCTTCGCTAAGCTTCGATCGTATTCACCAAACTGCCGGAGTAGCATTTCAACTTCCTCCCTCTGCAGGACTGAGTATCAATCTCACCAGAACCGGAGTTACTGATATTGATTCCAGAACACTCAGTGGCTATCCAAATGGTGAATTCAGTACGTCCGAATATCAATTACATACTGCATTCGCTTTAAGAATGAGCAGTAAAGTGAATGCAGGCGTGGGATTCAAAATTAATTATGCAAACTATCACAATGATTTAGATCCTGCTACAAGTGTTGGTTTAGATTTAGGAATTCTGTATCAAATCAATACAAACTTAAATTTTGCTTTTGCTATTCAGGATCTCTTAGCAGAATACCGCTGGAATTCGGCGGATTTGTATGGTCAGGCACAATCACGTACCGTTGTAAATAAATTTCCAACTCGTTTTAAATGGGCATTAGCCTATCAAAAAGAGACTTTTTCTATATCTACTGAATATGAGATTCAGGCATTATCATCAGAAGCTAATCAGGAAGAAATTTTTATTGCTAATGGTCGTCCAACGTTGATTTCTTCCATAACTGAACTAAAAACAAATGCACAACAATTTCGGTTAGGTGGTTCCTGGGATGCCCATGAAAGAGTTACTCTAAGAGCCGGATATCAAATTCCTGATCTCTCTGACTCTCAAAGCTGGGGAGCAAGTTCAGGTTTTTCCGTACATTTACCATTCGATACTTTCTCTCCATCTGTTAATTATGCTTTTGTGATTGAGCCGAATCAGGTTTCCAACATGCATGTTTTTTCCATTATCTTAAGACTATGAGATACGCACTCAGCATTCTTTTAATTTTTTCTTTATCCGGTTTGCTTCAGGCTCAGGAAACCCGTCCCGGTTTTTCTATGCTTAGCAATGCTCCCACTCCATTTGCTTTGGGTTTGAACGAAGCAAGTACCTCAATGCCCCATGGCTCGGGTGCAATTTATATTAATCCAGCACTGTTATCTGCAAGTGAATCTTCTTCTCTGGATTTTGCTTATTCCAGTTGGATTGATGACACTAATTTCATTTTTGGTGGAGCTAATTTTGTAAATAGAAACCGTTCTTTTTCTGTAGGTATTTATAATTCACAAATCGATGGATTTCAACAAAGAAATAATCCGGGGCCTTCGAATGGTGAGTTTTCAGTTTCCTACCTCTCGCTTTCAGCAGCAATGGCATACGATTTTAATTTTCTACATGTTGGAGTAGCCGGACAATACCTCAACGAAGACAACTTTACCTATCAGGCTAACGGCTATGCCTTTAACTTTGGGATTTACAGCAACTTTATTGAAAACAGGTTAAGAGCAGGAATATCATTACTTAATATTGGTGATACAGAGCAACTCAATAACGTGTCTACTAAACTGCCGGAAGAGTTCAGGTCAGGCGTTTCTTTTGATGTATTTCGTTTTTCTCCTCCGAAAAATGATGATCTTCCAATTCTTGTCACGGTTGCAACTGATTTTATAGCTCCACTTACGAGTTATGAAGGGGTTCAGGCTGGAGATCTGAACTCAGAATCACATTTCAATTTTGGGATACTTTTTGATGTAGCAGAAGTAGTTCAAATTTCAGGTGGATATAAAACCGGAGATGAAACAGCTAAACCCTTTTCCTTCGGAGCCGGATTTAAAACAGAGATCGTAAACGTGAATTATGCGATTATTCCTTACGAGACTGGATTCGGTACACTCCACTCCATTGGTCTTCAATATAATTTTTGATTATGAAGGCTGAATCTCTTCAAGAGGTTTATTCTGCTTTTGGAGAAAAAATCTCCAAAGTCTATGTAGTCCCTTTAATCAGATTCAACCATCCAGAAACGGATTACTTATACCTGTTATATGAAAAAATGCTTAGTGAAAATACTTACAGCATTCTGAGTTTATCCGTATTCGGGCATTTCAAACCGATTTTAAGTCGATTAAGAAATCAAGAAACCATTCTACACTATCATTGGCTTCATTTTCAGGATTTGAAAGCTTTGACCGGAATGCCCTGGAAGTTGTTCTGCATTTGGTTGTATAAGTTATTAGGAGGGAATTTAGTCTGGACAGTTCACAATCTGACTCCACACGATCAGAAATGGTTATCCTTGCATAACGCCATTTATAAGTGGATGGCAAAAAAGGCAGACAAGATTCATATTCACTGCAACATTGTAAAAGAGGAAGTCGCTCAGGCTTATAATGCAGAACCCGAGAAAATATTCACACTTCCCCATCCTGAATACAATCTGCAAAGAAAATCGAAAGATGAGTCCATTACTTTTTTAAACACCACTTTCGACATTGAAATTAACTACTCAAAGTCTGTTTTTTTAATGTTCGGGAATATTTCAGAATACAAAGGTATTCCGGAAGTAATTGAATTATTCAAATCTGAATTTAAGGATGCCCAACTGATCATAGCAGGACCGATAAAAAAAGGAAATGATGAATTAGCAGCTGAAATCAGAGGATTAATGAGTGATTCATCAAACATCATACTTGTTCCGGATTTTATTCAAGATGAACAAATCCCTTTCTTTTTCGGAGCATCTGATGCGGCTGTTTTTAATTTCAGAACTATTCTGACTTCCGGAACAGTGAAAATGGCTGAGAGCTTTGATAAAGCCATTATAGCTCCTAATAAAGGCTGTTTAAGCGAATATTCCTCTAATACAAAGTTTCATTTATTCAATAACAAGCAAGAGCTAACTCAATCAATTAAAAAAGTAATCGCTACATTGCCTTATGAAGAAAATTAAGGAAAAGGCATTTTGGATAGCATTTGGCGATTTCGGAGGGCGTGGACTTGCTTTCCTTACCTCAATTTATCTTGCAAGAGTACTTGGGGCTGAATTTTACGGACTAATTACCGTTGCCATAGCTATATTGGGTTATGCCACCTGGTTTGCTGATTTGGGTTTAATGAAAATCGGAATCAGAGAAATCGCAAAAGAACCGGAATACCGGGAGTTTCGGTCTAAGGAAATTTTCAATTTAAAAGTCGGCTTAGGAGCGGTTGTTCTTATAATTTCAACAACTATTATCTACTTAATTCCGGTTGGGCCGATACAAAAACAAGTAATACTCGGCTATCTGTATTCTTTAGTTCCTTATGCACTTTTAATGGAGTGGTACTATAACGGAAAACAAGAATTCGGTAAAGTGGCTTTATCGAAACTCTTAAACGGTGCTTTGTATTTGGGGTTGGTTTTTTGGTTGGTTAAAGGAGCAAATGATGTGACTTTAGTTCCGATCTTTTATACCTCCGGGGTGACTTTTGCAGTAGTTGTATTGGCTACATTTGCACTGATTGATAAACCATTTACTTTAGCCCCGAGAAAATTCAAAACCTACAAAGAATTATTAAAACGAAGCTCTATTATAGGAATCGGTGGACTTTTTGCTAATGTTGTACAGCTATTACCTCCTCTTTTGATCGGAGCTTTTCTTTCCATACGGGATGCCGGTATTTATGGAGCCGCTTTTAAAATCATTATCATCGCGATGATGTTCGACCGGATTTTTGTGAACCTTCTTCTCCCTAATCTCTCTTCAATATGGAGCAGCAGCAAACAAAATGCTATAGACCGTGTGGATTCAGTATTGCGACTTCTTTTGGTTTCAGGAATTATTGTAACTCTGATAACTGCGTTCAATGCTGATGATATTATTGGATTATTATTTGGTACTGAATACAATGAAAGCACCGCCATATTGAAAATACTTTCTGTCTTTATATTTTTGACCTTCCTGAACAGTTTATTTTCATTTGGGTTATTAGCCACCGGAAAAGATCATGAATATTTTCTTGCCACTTGTCTGGGAGGAACTGTATCAGCAATCATCATTACTTTGAGTGTAACATTCAAAGATCCTGAGATGGTAGCTTTATCAGTAGTATTGAGTGAGCTTGTTATGTGCGGATTTTCATTTGTATGGTTCAGAAAAGTGTTTGACTTAAAGATCATGAAAAGCTTTTTAATCATTCTTCTCAGTTCTTCAATTATCTATTTTTTGAGTCAATATTTTATGATTCACAGCTTAATAAGCTCCTTAGCAACGATATTTTTGATCTCCGGGATAAGCTGGTATACCAATGTGATAAGAGTTGGCGATTTATTTTGGGCTAAAGAAAAAATTCTGCCATGACAAAGCGCCTCTGCACTCTTGTGGTAAATTGTTCCGAAGAAACTAAAAGCTGGTTAGATAGCTTAGGAATTTGGTATGAAACAGAACCAGAGCTACCTCCGACTCCAGCTAATTATGCATTAATTCTCATTGATAATTCGGTACATGACGAAAGAACCATATCTGTTATTGCTAATTACCTGAAAGATGGTGGAAGCATTTTAGAAACCGGAAATGAACCATTGTTCTTTAAATCCGGGAACTCGTCTAAATATATCGACAGATTTATTGCTGACGATACTCAAAAGAATTTATTCAGAATTAGCTATGCTGATTTCGATGACAAATTAAGTTTTACAGATAAAGGAAGTGACACCTCTTCCCTGTTTGGATATGAGGAAACAGAACAAAAAGGGTATAAAGGGTTTCTCGGATTTAATTTATCCTCAGTTTTTAGTTATAGCGGCTACACCAGAAAGAGATTTCCATCATACTATGAAAGTGATCCTGATGAAATAGTCTCCAAAATATCCTATGGAGAAGTTTCACAAATCCTTGAAGCGTCAATTGAAAAAATGTTTCATCTGCAGGGATTACCCTTCATAAAAAAATGGCATTCACCAAAAAAAGAACCCGTATTCTGTTTTCGCATTGATTCTGATTTCGGAGATCAGGAATCTTTGGACCGAATCTATTCCGCTTTAGAAAAACATGATCTGAAAGGCAGTTGGTTTCTGCATGTTAAAGCTCATGAGGAATGGCTCGATTATTTTTCGAAGTTCAACAATCATGAAATTGCACTGCATGGATATGAGCATGGAGCAGCTTCATCTAAAGAAAAAATAGAGAATAATATTCGCCACGGTTTATCAGTACTCGAAAAAAACGGAATCGAGCCGAAAGGATATTGTACCCCATATGCCATTTGGAATGAAGCTTTGGAAAAAACTCTTCAGAATTTTGATTTTAAATATAGCTCTGAGTTCACCAGAGCTTACGATTGTCTGCCTTTTTTTGATAGGAATGAACACCTCCAGATTCCAATCCACCCTGTATGTACCGGAAGTTTATTGAGACAAGGGTATTCCAATACAGCTATGCAGAACTACTTTGTCGATACTTTTCAAAGAAAATCAGCACTTCATCAACCTGTAATTTTTTACCATCATCCTATGCAAAAAGGTTTAGAAGTTTTTGATAAGATATTTGAAATGGTAAAAGAGAAAAGCTACTGTAATCTGACTTTTCTTGAGTTCGCAGATTTTTGGCATGACCGAAGAAATTTTCATTTTCAGGCATTTTTTGAAGAATCTTCTATTATAATTGAAAGTAATTCATCACAACATTGGCTTTCTATTTCAAATAACTCAGAAAGCTTTGATTTAATCTCATCTAAAGAGTCTTCAGTAAAAGCGGATTTTAAAAGTCCTTTTAAATACGACACGTCTTATCTACCTTCTTCTGAAGAAATTAAAGATTTAAGCAAGAATCGTTTACAATTGCTGAAAACAAACCTGATAGATTATAAAAACAGATATCGGTTATGAAGGTAGGATTTATAGCTCCTCAAAGTATAGCCGCCGTTAATGGAGGTGTAAGAACTCAGGCAACCATGACATCAAAAGAGTTGACTAAACTTGGTGTTGATGTTCATTTTGTTAGCCCATGGGACAAACTTGAAGATTTAGATACCGACCTTTTTCATGTTTTTTCGGCAAGTATTGAAAACATCGGCATTGTGAACCGGCTTAAAGAATCCGGGAAAAAGATGGTTCTTTCCCCTGTTATGTTTTCAAACCGCAGTCCTGATTTTATCCGAAGACTCATTAGCTGGGAAACAAAGCTGGTACAATTTAGTGCAGGAGTTCGATCAGAGTTCGCAATAAAAAAAGAAATATGTGAACTAACTGATTTATTGCTTCCAAACACAAACTCAGAAAAAGATCTCATCAAGAGCGCGTTTGAGATTCCACACACCAAATTTAATGTCATACCGAACGGAGTGGAGTTAAGATTTACGAAAAGCAAACCGGATTTGTTTATACAGGAAACAGGATTAAGAGACTTTATTTTGTTTGCAGGTCAAGCTTCGGCTCAAAGAAAAAATATTCTGAGCTTGTTGAAAGCTGTAAAGGATCTGAATACAGATGTAGTGATTATTGGAGATTTTGATCATTCTGATTATTCGAGACAATGTCTTGATTTGGCCTCTCAAAATAGTCGGGTACATCTTTTTGAAACTCAGGATCACGATTCGGAATTTTTGTCCTCCGCTTATGCCGCTTGC
Organism: Balneola sp.; assembly: GCA_965267565.1. Taxonomy (GTDB): domain Bacteria; phylum Bacteroidota; class Rhodothermia; order Balneolales; family Balneolaceae; genus Balneola. Next base: position 60,719 of record OZ254085.1, on the reverse strand, counting down.
CATACCTTTGTGTTACCCTCTCAGTTTGAAACACCGGGAATAGCAGCTATGGAAGCCGCTCTTGCAGGATCTAATATTGTAATTACTGAAGCCGGAGGAACCAAAGATTACTTTGTGGATTATGTAGAATATGTGGATCCAAAATCTATTTCATCAATAAAGAAAGGACTTGAAGCTTCTCTGAACAAACAAAAGAATGACGACCTGAAAGAACATATTTCAACAAATTATTCCTGGGAAAGTGTAGCAAAACAAACCCTCAAAGCTTATGAAGAGGTTTTGAAGTGAAAAAGATCATAGTTTCATTTGGCACACGACCGGAAATTATAAAATTAGCTCCTGTAATTCAGGAACTGAAAAAAAACGATTTTAATGTAGTAGTTCTTCATACCGGTCAGCATGATGAATTAGCTGAACAAATGTTGGCACTTTTCGGAATTGCACCTGATATCAACCTGAATATGATGTCAAAAACAGATGATTTATTCAGTTTAACCGCTTCCCTTTTTCCTGAATTGAAAAATGTTTTTCAGTCTCAAAATCCTGATGCAGTTATAGTTCAGGGTGATACTTCTTCGGCATATTTATCCGCTTTAGCTGCTTTCTATTTACATATTCCGGTATATCATGTGGAAGCAGGATTACGATCTTTTGATATGATGAATCCATTTCCTGAGGAAATGAACCGAAAGCAGATTACCGGGCTTACAAGCCATCACTTCGCTCCGACGAAAATTGCTTACAACAACTTGCTTCAGGAAAATATCAATGAACATGATATTACTATTTCAGGAAATACTGTGATTGATGCACTCTACCAGATTCGGAATCACGATTCTTTTAAAAATAGCAGACCACAAATCCTGGATAGTGTTTCAACTAATCAGAAAATGATTCTTGTGACTGCTCATCGCAGGGAAAACCATGGTGAGCCCCTTGAAAACATCATGGAAGCCTTAGTTCAAATTGCTGAACAGTTCACCAATGTAGTAATTCTCTTTCCTGCTCATCCATCTCCACTGGTTCAATCAGTGGTCAAAAAAGAAAAATATTCTCACGATAGAATTCGAATTCTTGATCCATTGGGATATTTAGAGTTCCAGCATGTAATGGACAGAGCGGATTTAATTTTATCCGATTCCGGAGGAATTCAGGAAGAAGCGGCAGCACTCGGTAAGAATTTACTGGTACTAAGAGAAGCTACTGAACGACAAGAATTAGTAGAATCTGGTTTTACTCAATTAGTTGGATCGGCTACTTCCAAGATTATCTCTGAAGCAGCTGAATTACTAAAAAATGGTTCCACAACAAAAATCGAAAATCCTTATGGCGATGGAAAAGCAGCAGGCAAGATTGTTTCGAAACTGAAAGAAATAATGGAAGCAGAGCTTCCCAGTAGCGTTACGCACCAGAGGTGAGTAACGAGATTGTAACACCGAACAAATAGTTCAACATTCAGTGTTCATCGGTTCAATATTCAATATTCTTCCGCTCAGCTATAGTCCTGAAAAACCTCTTCGCCTTCCTCTTCATAATCACCAAAATAATGAATGGCTCCGGTGATTAATCCTTTTAAAATGAAGATGGTGAATACTGCCATTAACCCATATTCCTTAAGAGTAACGATCAGAATAAAATAGACGAGCAACAGCATTAATTTACCTCTGTTCTGACGAATTGATTGTCGATCAAACCGAGGAATTTTATCAAACTTGATGGTACTAACCATCAGAAATGAAATCACGATAACGACAGGTACTATCACCGAATTGATTCCCTGATCAAACATAATAAATAATTCGGTTTCATCTTTAAATGTCAGAAAGAAAGAACCTAAAATGATGGCTTGAGCAGGAATTGGTAATCCTATAAAATGCTCATTAGTTGGCGCAAGCCGTGCATTTACGTTGAATCTTGCAAGACGAACAGCACCACAAAGCGGTGGAATGGCACTTATGATAATTCCTAAAAAATCTAATTCGTGCAGGCTGAAAGAATAAATCAGAAATCCCGGTGCCACACCAAAAGAGACCATATCACTCAATGAATCCAATTCAATTCCAAAATCGCTGGTTGCATCCGCAAGTCTTGCCATTAAGCCATCTAAAACATCGAATAAACCGGCAACTGCAATCAACCAGGCTCCCCATTCCAACTTACCATCCGCAATAGAAATGATGGCTAAGAATCCACTGAATAGATTCATTAGAGTGAAAAAACTTGGAACAGCAATACGTTTATTAACCGGAGGTTTGCTTTTCTTTAGTTTCTTCCTTCTTTTTTTGAAAGAGCCGTATCGTTTCTGGATAGGATACTTCATGGATTAATCCGCCCAATTATAGATTCACCGGCAACGGTTCGATCCCCTTCTTTAACATTAACCGATACATTAGACGGAACGATGATGTCCATGCGAGAACCAAATTTCATCATACCAAATCGTTCTCCTGCTTTAAGCTCATCCCCTTTTCTTATGTGATAAACTATTCGTCGGGCTAAAAATCCGGTAATCTGCTTAAAGAAAAACTTTGTTCCGGATGGATGAAGCACTCCGAAATCAGCTCGTTCATTTAATTCTGATGAATGCTCATTCCACGCCATTAAATATTTTCCGGGATGGTATTTCAGGTATTCCAGTTTTCCACTGACCGGGTTTCTGTTCACGTGAACATCCAATGGAGAAAGAAAAATGCTGATTTGAGTGCACTTATCCTTCACGTAAACCTGTTCATCATATTCTTTGATAAGCACTACTACGCCATCAGCGGGAGAAATTACCAAATTTTCATCATCAGGAGTTACGCGTTCAGGATCTCTGAAAAAGTAGATTACAATTCCGCAGCAAACACCGGTGACTATATAAATCGGGTATGCGATCCAATGGCTGACATACAGTGCTGTTAGCGTGTAAACGACTGCTGTAAAAATTACAGCAACAGCCATAGTAAAATACCCTTCGCGAGCAAACATGTATCAGAATAATTTAATTACGTCATTAAATACTACAAAGATCATCAGAGTGACCAAAACGAAAAAACCAATGTTCTGTGCAATAATGCGCACTTTTTCAGTAGGTTCCCGACGAGTAATGCCCTCATAAATCAAAAATACAAGATGACCTCCATCTAAAGCTGGAATCGGTAAAATATTCATAATAGCGAGTGTGATACTAAGCAAAGCGGTAATAGTCCAGAACCCAATCCAACCTTGAGTATCTGTTGCTTGCTTAGTCATATTGGCAATCGCTATTGGTCCCCCTAAATTTTGTCGGACAGAAATATCACCTGAAATCATTCGAGCAAATCCTTGTAAGATTCCAACAGTTTGATCTCCCGTTTCATACCAACCGGCTTTTATCGATTCAAAGAACCCATATTCTATACGTTCACCGTACTGATAACCGGCTGCAGATACTACACCAATTACGTTATCATCAGTCGGAGTAATATCCCTTGTAAATACATCTCCATTTCTGTTTATAGTAAAAGTAATAGCTGAATCCTGAGGATTTTCTGAAACACGCTGAGAAAAATCTAACCAAGTCGTAACTTTTTCGCCGTTCATTGCTATTACTTTATCGCCTACTTCAAGTCCGGCTTCTGCTGCCGGTGAACCATTAGAAATCTGGGAAAACATTGCCGGAGTTATAAGATCGGGCGAAATAAATCCACGAGTTTGTATGCTGTCCAAAAATGAGGACTCAACGGGAATGGTAATTTCTTGTCCATCCCGAATTACCTGATAGTTCAAATTTTCAGATGTCAGTGCCGAAGCAGAAATTAAATCGTTGAAATAAGGAACCTCTTCCCCATTTACACCAATAATTTTGTCATTATTTCGGAACCCGATTTCATGAAGAATAGATTCTTCCGTCACATAAATACCATCAACATTTTCTACGGGGATAACCACTTTTCCGTAATTCATGGTCATTCCGGTAAAAATCAGAAAAGCCAATATCATATTGAAAATCACACCGGCGGTAATCACGATCATGCGCTGCCAGACCGGTTTACTTCGGTATTCCCACGGTTGTGGCTCCTGCTCCAAAAACTCGTTGTCCATGCTTTCATCAACCATCCCGGCAATTTTAACATAACCGCCAAGCGGTGTTGCCCCGATGCAGTAATCGGTATCGCCTTTTTGAAAGCCCCAGATTCTGGGTGGAAATCCAATGGAAAAACGCTCAACCTTCATACCAAAAAGTTTAGCGGCTAAAAAATGTCCCAGTTCATGAACAAAAACCAGAATCATTATGGCACCAATAAAAATGCCAATTGTCTCTAAAATACTTAAGAAGTCCATATTAATTTATCTGCGATGCGTACGCCCGCGTCTCTTTGTCTGTTTGTATTAGTGATTCAACCGTTATTTCATCCCCGACGTTTATTTTATCGAGGCATTCACCCACAATTTCGGGGATTCGAATATAACCAATTTCTTTGTTCAAAAAGCGATTTACTGCAACCTCATTTGATGCATTCAGTATTGCCGGAGCATGCCCTCCTTTTTCAATAGAATCCATTGCTAATTTTAAACAAGGAAACTTCCCGAAATCAACGGGTGAAAAGGTAAGTTCTTGTGCTTGTGACCAATCCATTCTTGGAGTTTCCAGTTCTAAACGATCAGGATATGTAAGAGCGTAAATGATGGGGACTTTCATGTCCGGCGGGCCAAGTTGCGCTTTGCTGGAACCATCTACAAAAGTAACAATTGAATGTATAATGCTCTGCGGATGAATAACCGGTTCAATTTTCGAAACCGGGAGATCAAACAGCCATTTTGCTTCTATGATTTCCAAGCCTTTATTCATCATAGTTGCAGAATCGATGGTGATTTTGGAACCCATCTCCCAGTTGGGGTGGTTTAGCGCTTGTTCTACCGTGACGTTTTTGAGTTGATCTGAAGAAAAATCTTTAAAAGGTCCGCCGCTTGCAGTGATTACAATTTTTTCGATGGTAGAATAGTCTTCACCAACCAAAGATTGTAACATCGCGCTGTGTTCGGAGTCAACGGGAATTAGAGAACCATTTCCCTCATCAAGAATGTTTTTGATTATTTGTCCGCCAACTACCAGAGATTCTTTATTAGCAAGCGCAACTCTTTTTCCTGCCCGAAGTGCTTCAATGGTTGGAATAAATCCTGAAAACCCAACCAGGCTATTTAACACTATATCTGTTTCAGGATCAGACACAATGGCTGAAATTTTTTCTGTACCTGAAATCAATTCTGTTTCAGTGTTTACAGCCGATTTAAAATCTGAGTAGTGCCCTTCGTTGCAGATAAGTGCTTTTTCAGGCTTAAATTCGTTAACCTGATCAGCCAACAATTCCCAGTTATTATTTGCGGTAAGCGCTGTGATTTCAAATTTATCGGGGTGCTGACGAACAACTTCCAGAACTTGTGTTCCAATGGAACCTGTTGATCCTAAAATAGCCAGTTTTTGTTTACTCAAGTCCTGCCGAATAGTTTTAAATTTGGATAGCTAAGATATAAGACTGATGGGTTAATTAGAAACTTAATTGTTTGGAATATTTAGTAAATCCCGGAAAAGAATTTAGCGGCATATTTATTGAATCGTTTATATACATTCGTTTATAAAAGGAATATTATGTATATACGCAGTAAAATAAGACAGGTATATACGCAATGCGTGTATGCATAAGTTGTGGTGCATTTGAAAACGACTACGATTTTAAAAATCTATGCAATAAGTGGACTTGGTGCCGACAAACGAGTTTTCGACTATTTAAAGTTGAACCAAGAAATTATTGCTATCGACTGGATTGAACCAAACAAAAACGAATCTTTAGAATCTTATTCCAAAAGACTTTCAGCCGTAATCGACAAGAACTCTGACTTCATCTTAATAGGTGTTAGCTTTGGAGGACTTGTTGCCGTTGAAATAAGCAAAATCTTGGAACCACGTCTGACATTTCTAATTTCATCAGCTGAAACAAGATCTGAACTGAATCCTATTTACAGACAATCCGGTCGACTTAAAATTTTGGAGAAAATACCATCTAAATTTTTTGACCCACCTCGACAACTTGCATATTTCCTGTTCGGCACTTCCAACAAAGAACTGTTAAACAAGATATTAGACGACAATGACTTGAGTTTTGTAAAATGGGCGGTGAACAGACTAACCCAATGGAGTAATGAAGAAAAACTTTCCAATGTCATTCGGATTCACGGAACTGACGACAAATTAATTCCCTGGAAGAGCTCCGGAGAAGTCTACATGATAGAAGGTGGACAACATTTCATGATTGTTGACAAAGCAGACGAAATAAGTAACATAATCAACGAAGAAATAAAAACGCACCCCAACACAAAATAAATGCAATGCGGCTTTAACCAGTCTCCGGTTCATAACCTCTCTCCCAAGCTCCTGCTTGGGAGAACACGAAGGAGCTCCTGCTCCGAGTACCATTCCCTAAACAAAGTGACATCAATTAGACCTTTTCCTCGCAAATAATCAGAATCAGAAGAATATCTCCTATCTGCTGAGGAAGAGCTATACTATTTCCACACAACACTATTTCTAACCACAAACCTCTCATCGAATACTATGGGAATTCCCTCTCCATCTTTTTCTGCATGAATATGAAGGTGAGGCTCGGAAGTATTACCGGAATTTCCAATCTGTCCCAACAACTCTCTGGTACTCAATACCTGACCGCTGTCAACTGTTACGGTATTCTGTTTCATATGAGCTAAAATTACGGTAACTCCATCGCAAACCATTTCAACATGGTTCCCGGCGGGATGGCCCTCTCCCGTTTCCGGTGGATTAAAATCCGGTTGATTTTTTATCACTTTCGTAACGGTTCCATCGCAAGGACTGTACAGATTTTCTCCAAAAATTGCGTATTTATCCAATTCAGTAGGATATGCACCCATGGCACGGGAACCCAACCAGTTTAGCTTAGAAATATCCACCGCATAAGTTTGTGTTTCACTAACATTGTGATAATTAATTAGCGGATTGCTTCCTCCATGCCCCACAATGTATAATCCGTCTTTAAAAGGAAATTCAAGATTGATCACTTCCTCTTCATCAAATGAATATCCTGATATTCCCCAAAGAGCTAAAGGAAGAAAAATTACAATCAGAATAATTCTGATGATCGTAAAAGAAATTTGTCTCCAGTTGTTACCCAACTTGAACGACCAACTTTCCGGCAGCTTCATCCAATTTATAACCAAAACAAAAACAAAGAGTGCGATAATCAGATAACCTACAAAAATACTGGTCCAGGCCTGCGGTCCTATAACCATGATCAAAGTTATGTATGAGCCGACAAAAATTATATCCAGAATAAAATTAGTTCTACTCAGTACCTCTCTTTGATAAAAGAAGATGATTACTATTAATGGAAGAATCACGTGATTCAATAATAATAAATAGAAAGTCATGTCTTATTTCTTTAGGAACTTAGTTCTTTGGCAATTTCATACATCTGCGCATGAGCTACAACGGTTTGTTCAAGTGTTGGAGCATAACCTCCCGAAAGTAACAAAACCAATGGCCAGTTTTTTTGTTGAACCATTTCTATGACAATTCGATCACGTTCTCTCAGCCCTTTTAACGAAAGTGATAACCTTCCGAAATGATCCGTTTCAAGTGGATCAATTCCACCTAAATAGAACACCAGGTCCGGTTTGAATTCAGCGAATACTTTATCTAAAGATTCGATTAATGCTTTGTGATATTCCCGGTCTTCGGTTTTATCCGACAGACCGACATCCATATTCGAGGGTGGCTTTTTGAACGGATAATTTTTTTCTCCATGGATTGAATAAGTAAACACTGAATCATCATTTGCGAAAATTTCTGCTGTTCCGTTTCCCTGATGAACGTCACAATCTATAACGAGCGCTTTATTGATCCACATGGATTGCTGCAGCAATTTTATGGCAACAGCTACATCATTATATACGCAAAATCCTTCTCCCCAATCCGGCATGGCATGGTGTGTTCCTCCGGCAAGATTTCCGGCAATCCCATCTTGCAAAGCCATAATTCCGGCGTTGATTGTCCCCTGAACCGCTAACCGGGATCGAATTGCTAAACTCTTGGTCCAGGGTAATCCCATTTTCCGAACTTCCTTTCGATCTAAAGAACCATCCCAGACAGCGTGAGCGTATCGATGTGTATGTGCCATTATCAAACTTGAGAACTCAACCATTTTAGGCTCAATAACCTCGTAAGGCTGTATTATTTCCCTCTCTAAAAGGTACGCATGCAAGCCTTTGAATTTTTTTATTGGGAAGATATGTTCATCGGGAATGGAAGCGTAATAACCCGGACTGTAGCTGACTCTCACTTTGTTTCGTTCAGTTTTATTATTCCCATCAATCTGCCGGATTTTTCTTTTTCTCTGCGATAAGAGTAAAATTCAGAGTCTGAAAAAGTGCAGTGAGAATCTATTTCAATATGCTCAACAGAAATTCCCGATTCTATCAATTGATGGTTTATAAATCCTTTCAGATCAATATGTGGTTTTTCAAAATGTACTCTGTCAACAAACTCATCAGGAAATTTTTCAGCGACCTCTTCCCCAACTTCAAATTTGGATTGAGATATACAGGGACTCACAAAAACTTTTATGAAATCAACATTTGCTCCTTTGGAAATCATCCGATGAATCACTTTTGGAACAATTCCGGCTTCTGCTCCTCTCCATCCTGCATGAACGGCTCCGATTATTTTGTTGGCTTCATCGGCAAGCAGAACAGCAGCACAATCAGCTACTTGAATTGCCAGTGTTACACCTTGTTTTGTGGTTATAAATCCATCCACACCTTCATAAGTGCCACCTTCTGAAACTTCAATAACTTTATTTCCATGCACCTGATTTGCAAAAGCGATGTTTTCAACTGAAGTCGAAATCGAATTTGCAACAAAATTCCGGTTAGCTTCTACAACTTCTTTCTCTTCATCGGTATTAAAACCCAGATTAATTCCTTCAATTTTGTAGCTATCTTGAATTGATTCCCCTTTTTTAGTAAACCAGGCAGATACCTGTTCAGAATCAAAAATTTCAGGTTCTATAAAATCAGGCCGGAAGGATTTCATTTAATTTGGTTTTAATTTTTTCGATGGGAAATTCATGCCCGGTCCAGAGTTTAAATGACCTGGCTCCCTGATGAATTAACATGTCCAATCCTCCAATGGAAATTCCACCGTTTTCGTTTGACTGTCGGAGAAATTTTGTTTCTCTGGGGTTGTACACGATATCATAACAAAGCTTTCCTTCCAAAATTTCTGTTTCATTATTCTGTATCGGAGATGCTTCTGTATTCGGGCTCATCCCAAGAGGAGTAGCATTTACGATCATTGCTGCTTCTTCTCCGTAAGCTGTCCAGTTCTCATATCCACAACGTATGATGTCAGTTTCTCCTGAATCGTAGTACATCTCAGGTCTTCGGGAAACCAAAATCAGTTCCTGAACATCAGCATTTCTTAGTGCATAAATAATCGCCTTAGTGGCTCCGCCTGAGCCAAAAATAACCACTCTCTCGCCCGCAAGATCACCCTGATATTCCTCAATGGGTTTCATAAAACCATAGGCATCGGTGTTGTGTCCAATGAGTTTACCTTCTCTTTTAATGAGCGTATTTATTGCCCCGATCTCAGCACCTTCTTCAGTAAGTTCATCCACTACATCCAAAAAAAGTTCTTTATGGGGAATCGTAATATTAGCTCCTAAAAAAGCTTCGTTTGTGCAATGAGCGATCACCATATTCACATCTTTTTGCGCAACGGAAACTGCGAGATATTCCCCGCCTAACTTATTATGCTTTAAGGCAAGATTATGCATTGCCGGCGAAAGACTGTGCATTACGGGATTACCAATCAACAAATAATGTGATAAACTACTGCGATCGGAATTAATAAAATCAGAAAAATTCAATGGAATCTGTTTTCGAAATTCATGGGCAAAAAAAATGCGCACCGTATAGATGCGCATTCAAAATAAAATAAATGAAGCTAATTAAGCAGTAACTTCTTCTGTTTCCTCTTCTGCCGGTTGAAGCTCAGCTTCTTTGAAAGTACCGGATTCAGCAAGCTCTTTGAACTTGTTGAGATCTTTTACTAATTGCTCGGAGGACTTTTCGATAAATTCACCTAATTCTTCACTTGGCTCACCAAAAAATGTTCGGTAGTCCAGAGAAAATTCAACTCTGGTTCTTTCACCGTTATCAAGTGGTGTAAAACGGATAGTACCTGTTTGGTTAAGGTTACCGTTTATTGTAATCCAAGCAAATCGAGTGTTACGAAGGTTGTCAATCAAATTGGTAGTCCAGGAGAATTCTTCATCTCCGATGGTAGTTTTATACTCAAAAGTTTGAGAATTAATTCGATTTACAATGTCGATTCTTTCTAAAAACTTAGGGAATTCAACAGGATTGCTTAACAATTCGTATGTTTTGGCAAGAGGTAAATCAATTTCGATTCTTTCGTGCGCCATAATAGATTACTTAGTAATTGTGCTTGTTATGATTAAAAATCTTGATGATGAACCGGTTTTCACGGATGCAGGTAGGATTTCTCCATAATGAACTAAAATACGGATAAATTGATTAAGCCTCAATAATCGTCTGCAATAAAATCTGCTAATTACTACTTTTTATGACATTAAGTCAATTAAAGAATTTTTTAACCTTTTGTATCGCCTCACTTTTACTTTCTTTCTCTCCTTCTCAATCCTTTTCTCAGGAACTTTCCGGTTTTCTAAGAAACTATAATGCCGTTCTTACCGCTGATGAAAATCAATATCTGGTTGGAAGAAACCGTTTCAATCTGAATGTTGCTTTCAATACAGACTTCGGGAGAGTATTCATTTCCAACGAAGTATTGAATACATATACCAAATCTGCTAATAATTACGCCTATGATTTTGCCGAAGGGTACATTGATATGTATTTCGACAATTCGGACCTGAGAGTTGGAAAACAAATTATTAGTCAGGGCAGAACGAACGGTACATTTATCACTGATATTCTTTCTCCGGTTGATCTCAGCGAATTTTTAACGCTTCAGGTTGAAGATTTAAAAGGTGCCATCCCTGCAATTAAATACGATCGGTATTTTGGGAGCAATTTTCTGCAAGTAGTTGCAACTCCCATTTTCCAATCTAATACCTTGGCAAAGCCGGGATCAAGATGGTTTCCATTCACCGAGATTGAAGATCAGGTTAACGTAAGGTACACAGACTCACTGAGTGAGAATTCATTTAATTCTTTTCAGGGTATGCTGAAATGGGGCTTTAGAAAAAAACTGAACTGGGATTTGGATTTAATTGCTATGTGGTGGACCGAAGGAAATCCTTCTTATGAAAAAGATTTAGTTTTAGTAGGATTTCCACCTTTTCAGGTTCCCGTTGTAGAGCTTTCCAAAACCTATTTAAAAACACCGATTCTTGCTTACTCGGGCAATTATATTCTGAATGATAATTGGATTTTGAAATCTGAATCGGCTTTTCACTTTAGAAAGTATGTTGATTACTTACCTGCTACTCTTCAAAATAATGATTTCAATAATCTGACTGCTCAGCAGCAGCAAGCTTTAATTGCTGAATTTGGTAATAATGATGATGGATTTTTGCTCAGAAAACAATGGCTGGTAAGCATGATTGGAATCCAAACTTCTTTTGCGGGAATAGACATAAGTTCCCAGTTTTTTTATGAACGAATCTTCGATTATGAATCAAGAATACTTCAGGAAGAGAACTTTTATTACTCAACCCTCTCCCTTCAAAAACAACTGATGCGAAACAATCTGACACTCTACGCTTTCGGACGTTATAATTATGTGGGAAAAGATTTCTGGATTAATCCTGAAGCAACGTACAATCTCAGAGACGGACTCGAAACTTCCATAGGCTTTCATTTCTTCGCCGGAGAATCCACTGAGGATTCTTACGGGCATTTCAGTTTTAAAAACTATGCAGCCAGCTCGTTTGGGTATGTAACTCTGACTGCATTTTTTTGATAAAGTGAGTTCTCAATCAAAGCTCGTCATTGCGAGGAGTAAATTAATTGAGCTAGCATAATAATCTATTCGACAAAGCAATCTCCTGATAAAGGGTACAAAATTAATCAAGGGGATCGCTTCGTCGATTGAATTTACCGGTAATTGGATAAACAATAGCCTCCTCGCAATGACAGGCTTTGTTTTATTTTCAGTTGTCTCGGACTAACCTTAAAATCTATACGTAATTCCGGCTTTAAGGAAGAAAGGAGTTCCCGGTGTGAAATGAATTTCGGTAACTGGCTGAGATTCATTTTCAAGTTTGGATTCTGTTTCGAACTGTGCTTCTCTCCATTCAGTATTGAGTAAATTTTCCACACTTACTCCAAAAGTAAAGTTGCTGTAATCATATTTCATAACTGCGTTGACCACAAAATACCCGTCTGCCGTTAATGAATAATCTTCATTTGCAGGACGATCACCTAAATATTTATATCCTAAACTGCCGTTGATACCGTTTTTGAAATCAAAAGAAAGCGCTGCTAAACTCGAAAGCTCAGGAGCAAGAGGAATATGATTGGCATCACTTGGGGCATCCACAGATTTTGCAAAGGTATAATTGATATCGAAATCAGAATACAACCAATTAGTAAGCTGATATCGAAGCGATAAATCGACTCCGTATCTTTGGGTTCTTCCGCTTGGTTCCACAATTCCGGCATCACCTACGTAAACAAATTCCTGCTCAAGTTCTAAGTACCAGAGGGTTGGACTGATAATTAAAGACTCAATTGGTTTAAAAACAGTTCCAACGTCCAAACCATATGCAAGCGGTAAAATTTCTTCTCCGTTTTGCTGAACAACTACCCGTGCATCATTAGAATGAAATCCGATTCCACCTTTCACAAATGCTTTTACGTTTTCGTTAAAAACATACTCAGTAATAAACTTCGGACTTACAGCAAATTTGTTTTCTTCTCTGAATTGTGGATTCGCTGCCAGTCTATCTCTATATCTGAAGTTGAAATAATCCAATCGTAAACTTGGGTTGAATGCCCATTTATCGGTTAACTGTATTTCCTCATCCACAAATACATTGGCATTAAATTCAGTTACATCTCCCCTCGCTAAATCGTCCAGCGTAGTGGTTCGGTCTGCTGTTCTTGATAATCGGATGTCTTCCACATTGTCGTACCGGAAGCCAGCACCAATTTTTGTTTTAAGTGGAATTGCTGTGTTTGAATGCTCTTTAAAAAATTCGGTGTTGTATCCGATGATATCTCTGGTTTCTGTCTGACGGATTTGATCGCCATTAACAGGATCTTCCAAAAAGAACGTAAAATTTGAAAACAGCTTAAAATCATATCTGGAATAATAAGCCTGATTTTTAACCAGTGCATCATCACCAACAAAATTCATTAACTCTACGTTAATATTGTATCGACCGGTATTTCCGCCTTCGGTATCGTCGATAGCTCCAAATCTTGAAATTCGACCGCTTTCAACCGCTCTTATCGGAATTTGACCCGAAGCAGTCCACTCACTTTCAAAAGCCGAACCGGAAATTTGTAATTTCGTTTTGGGATTTAACCATCGATTATACTTTCCGAGTAAATTTAATCGGGTAAAATCCTGAGGAGATTCAAAATATCCTTCTTTGAACTGATACTCTCCGGCAACATACGTATTGGTTTTTTTGTTATTGAGAATTTTGACCTGAGCATACGAACGATATGTATTAAACTGTCCGGCTTGAAATTTTAACTGACTTTCTTTTATGGCATCTTTCGTACTGAATTCCGCATAACCAGCAGTGGCAAAGTTTCCTTTGTCTGAGTAGTACAACCCTTTGTTAAATTCCACCGCTGAAACGGTTTCAGGGATCAGAAAATGCAAATCAGAATATCCCTGTCCGTGTGCATGAGAAACCATATTCACCGGCATTCCATCTACTGATAAGTTAATATCGGTTCCATGATCGATATCAAATCCACGAAGAAAAATCTGCTCAGCTTTTCCTCCTCCGGCATGTTGTCCAATAAATAATCCGGGAACGTTCTGCAGAATATCTTGAGAATTCTGGACTGGCCTGTTTTGGATATCAATAGTATTTATCAGATTCACCGATTCAATAGAATTTCTTCCTTCAACGGTTATCTCATCAAGCGGAATGGTTTTCTTTTCTAAATAGAATGTAAGTGATTTATCTAATTCATCACGGGAAACAATCACTGAGTTAGATTCAAAGCCAATTCCGGTAACATGAATCAATGTTCGTTCTCTGATATTAGTAGTGACTGAGAAAAACCCCGTGCTATTTGTAGAAGTTTGTGCTGAGTTATTTCCAATGGAAATAGTAGCTCCAGGAACCGGGGCTCCCGATTCAGCGTCCAATACCTGACCGGTTATTGAAATCTGGTCAATATTATCATTCAAATTTTGGGCGATTGTCGCTCCTGTACTTAGGATTAAAATTCCCAGTACAAGAACTAAATTTTTGAATTTTTTCACGGCATTAAAGCTTTGAATTAATATCAGCAACGGTAACAGGACCTAACTCGAACGATGCTTCTTTTGCGTAGTTGAGCAGCTCATTTGCTTTTTCATTATTTCCCGCAGCTTTCATAATAACTCCTGCGTGATAAGCCGGAACAGGTTCGTATGTTTTATCCAACACATAATTGTTTAAAATCTGCTGTGCTTCTTCCAGTTCTCCTTTATGAAACTTAACCCAGGCTTTTAGATCATAGGTCATTGGATTTGGTCGGTTTTGCAATTCTTTCTGCAGTAATGCTTCTGCTACTTCAAAATCTCCGAATTCAGTTGCCGCAAGTTCTATAAGTTCGGCATCATACATTCCGTAATATTTAGGATTGCTTGCTTCGGTATAAAATTTCTTCAGATAATCTGATTTCAAGTCTTCATTTCCTTCGTATTCAGCTATTTCAGCAAACATCAAATAGCTATCCGGTGATGCTGTTCGTTCTGAGACAAAATTCAGAATTTCTTTGGCAAACTCCGTATTTCCATCATGAGCATAAGCAATGTATGCAAGTCCTTTTAAAGAATGCAGGTACGAAGCTCCTGAATTTTCTTTTTCCAGCGAACTCAAAAACATTTGGTAAGATTTTGGAACATTGCCCTCATGTCCTAAACGATCTCCTAAATTACTATTTGCCCATGCTGATAAAGAGGAACTGTAGTCAATTCTGTCTGCCCCCTTTTCTAATGCAGCAATGGATGCGGAAGCATTCCCTGAATAATCTTCAAACTGAGATTTCCTGATCAGGTAATTGAATGCCACTTTATTTTCGATTTCATTTTCTAAAATATGATGCGCATGTGCGAAATCACCCGTTTCCATGCTCGCATCAAAAATGATCATTAAACTTAATATGCGATCTTCTCCTATTGCCGATGCTTGTTCAGCATAATCCAAAGCCTGTTGAAAATTATGCTTGGTAATAGACAGTTGGGCAAGAGCCTGAAGAACCCCGGCATTTTTGCCTTGGTAAAATTCGTTAGACTCCTGAAGAAGTTTATCAGCTTTTGCCAGATAGGTAATATCTTTAGTAATACCGAACTTTCTCTGGTACGCAGCTGCAAGTTTTACTTTATAGACGGGCGTATCATCGTTTTCAATTTTCTTTTGCCAGAATTCAATATTCGACTCATTTGCTTCTAATCCACTGTTAGCAACCCATTTTTCCTGATTCAGATACGGTTTTATATCTGCTTCTTTTACAAGCTTATCATTTTTTTGAATGGAGCATGCCGAACCAATAATTAAAAAGCACAGCAATAGTAGTTTATAACTTCTCATGGTTATAGTTTTAGTTGAGATTTAAAGATAGAGCTCCAACTCAATGGAGCTCTAAATGGTTAATTTTTAGGAGTATTATTTTAGAAAGGAGTTGCTAAATATGGAAAAGTATCAAGGAACTGCTTGTCATTCCCATCCACGTTATCATCTGATAGTCCTGGAAATTCAGGATTTGATAATCCTTCTTCTCCGCCAAATATCAGAATTAGTTCTACGGTTATAACATCATCAGCTAATGCCCTACCTGTAAGTACATTGGTTCCATCGAAAAATGTAGTTTTTCCCGTTAAACTTACGTTCAATACATCTGTGGCTAATAAACCAATAAAGGTATTTCTATCCTGACCAAGTGCGTTCTGGTCAGTTTCGTTAGCGTATGCAGGACTTAAAGCTGCCAGATTAGATTCCATCTCAGCCGCAAATACAGCATTTTGCTCTGATGGAATAGTAGTATTGAAATCGTTCTTACTACTGGATGATATAAATACGGTGTTTACTGCCGGACGTCCCATTTGGTCGGCCGTGGTAAACTGAGCATCCTCAGCAATTGGAGTTGAAGGTCCGTCATCGTCGTTGCCACAACCCGTAAATATTAAGCCGGCAACTAAAAAAAGTGAAAATATTTTAGATAATTTCATGTCAATAATTGTTTTAAAAATTTTGTGTTTTAGCTTATTGCTTAATTCGTTCGGTTTCTTGCCTGAACCCAGGTATTGATTGTTTCAGCACTACCTAAAGTTGACTTAGGCACTTCCACAACAACACTCATTACATTAGTTCCTGCAAAAGTATCTGAGCCGGGATCATTAAAGCTTGAAGCATTACCTGCAATTATTTCCTGATATTGAGCAAAATCCATAAAGAAAGGATCGTCTCTTGGTCCGGCAAATAATCTGATTCCGTTTTCCAATCCTACAACAGCTTCGCTGCCATATTCAGTAATATCAGTTGATACCTGATTCTGAGCATCAAACTCAATTCCTCCTGATAAGCCGGTAGTAGTTGGCGCTACAGGACCGTAGGCATAAGCTTTCCCATCAGCAAAAATCACCTGAATAACCAGATCTTCAATGTTATCACCGGAATTATCGATGTTAAATTGAATCATAGTATTTTCGTTAAACGAAGCATTTTCTGTATCGGATGGAGAAAGTAAACCCTGAACGTTTGCTACAAATACAAGATTTGAGTTATTGCTCGGGCTTTGAAATGCATAATAATCTGTGATATCGGCGTCGGTTCCACTAACTGCAGGAGCATCGATATGGTCGGCGGCAAAAACAATAATTGTACCAACCAGCACAAGGCTAAGCAGTGAGTATGTTATTTTCTTAAAATTCATTTCTGTTTTATTTAATTTTGATTTAATTCGTTCACTTATGATTACGAACTAACCACTACTACAGATTGCTTCTCAGGAATTACTTTTGAATAAATTGGGTTAGTCTGCCAAAAGACTATTTAAATTTCATCTGCATGCAGCGATTTGCTGATTTTGTGATCAAGTATCCCAGGCTGGTCACTTTTTTTATTTTTGTTTTGATCATCTTAGCTGTTTTTCCGGCTTCAAACATTCGGACTGATTTCGATCTGGAAAACTTCTATCCGAAAACTGATCCAACCGTTCAATCTTACCGTCAACTGGAAGAAGAATTTGGCAGGGATGATAATGTGATCATGGTTGGATACAAAAAACCTGATCTTTTTACGGAAGCCTCCCTCCTGCAACTCAAATCTATCATTGATTCAGCTAAATCCATTCGAAATGTAACAGAAGTCAGAAGTATTTGGTCTGCAGAGGATATTGTCAATGAAAACGGCACACTCACTTTCAATGCTTTTCTGGAAGAACAATCTATTCAGGAGAATCTTCAACCAATAAAACAAAAAATAACCTCTGATGTGTTTTCTGAGGGATTTTTTATCAATGAAGAAGCTAACACTACGGCTTTTTATCTGGAGATTGATGAAGAAGTAAATTCATATTCGGTACGCCAGAAAATTATAGATGAGCTGAATCTGATCTTAAATAAATATCCGGAAATTGATTTCAGAATTACAGGAATTACCTATTTCAGAAATCAGTACGTAAATACGTTGAATGACGAAGTTATTTTCTACATCTCATTCTCTTCGGTTTTAATCATTCTTTTACTTTGGTATTTATACCGAAGCATCCCCGGCGTTTTAATACCTATGCTCATAGTTTGGTTCACCGTTCTTTTTACGGTTGCTGCCATAACTTTAACCGGCGGCTATCTTGAAATTATGAGCAGTACCATTGCTCCCATTTTGTTGTGTGTTGGAGTGGCAGATTCCATACATATGATCTCGAAGTTTGACGATGCCGTTCAATCCGGAATGAAGCAGAAGAAAGCGATTACGGAGATGATCCTCACCTTGGGAAGTGCCACTTTTCTAACCAGTGTTACCACCGCAATAGGTTTCGGTACTTTATTGACCAGCTCCGTAGTACCTATGAAGCGATTTGGAATCTATACAGCAGTAGGAGTTCTTATCGCTTACACTATCACCATTCTGTTTCTCCCCTCAATTCTGAAGATCACTAAAATCAAGAAAGTTTTTAAAGAGGCCGGCGGCAGGTTGTATCCCTGGATTGGAGAGCAACTTCAAAAATTATCCGGGTTCAACAAGAAAAACTTCAGAGCCATTTCTTACACGGCTATCATCGTATGCCTGATTGTTTCTGCCGGAATCTACAAACTGAATGTCAATGGAAGAGTATTTGACGATGTAAGTCGTGATTCAGAACTCATTCAAGATTCTAATTTTTTTACAGAAAATCTGGCTCCCGTTTTCCCCATGGAATTTATCATCGATACGAAAAAAGAAAACGGAATTACAGATCCGGATTTTGTAAAAAGAATCGACGGGCTTCAGAATTATCTTCTTTCTTTCCCGGAGATCAAACGCGCTACTTCTTTTTCTACATTACTTCAAGAGCTGCACGACACAATGTCTCCCGAAGATGCTCAAATAAATCCTATTCCTGAGAACGAAGCTCTGATTTCTCAATATTTATTGCTGCTTGAGGTGACTGATAATGAATTTCTGGACAGGATGACCGATTTCAATTATCAGAAGCTTAGGTTGGCTGCGCAGACCGAAGATGCCGGTTCTATGCGAATCAATGAAATCAAAGCAGATGTTGAAAATTACATTTCAGAAAATTTTACTGAAGAAGAAATCACCATCACCGGTTCTACCATTCTGAGTGCAAACTTGGTCGGTAAAATGGTGTATTCACTGGCTTCAAGCATTGGATTGGCTTTTATTTGTATATCTATTCTGATGGCTTTTCTGTTCAGAGATTTTAGAATGGTTGTAATTTCCTTGATTCCTAATATTATGCCTTTAATCCTCATTGCAGGAATTATGGGCTTTTTGGGAATCGATATAAAGCCTTCAACTGCAGTAATCTTTACCATCGCTTTTGGAATTGCTGTTGATGACACCATCCATTATTTGGCCCGATTCCGAATAGAATTGAAAAGAGGACTCAGTTTGCAGGAAGCACTGCAAGTTACCACTCACAAAACCGGTAGAGCAATCATTGTTACCAGCATGATTTTATTGATTGGCTTCGGAACCTTAATAACCAGTGAATTCACCTCCACTACCCTTATGGGAATTCTTGTATCATCCACCATATTTATAGCCATCGTTGCAGATTTGATTGTATTACCTGCTCTCTTTTATTGGTTAAAGCCTGAATTAAACAAAAAAGAATTGGCGATGATTAGAGGTGAGTAAGAATTTCTATATGAATCTTCTCTACTGATTTGGTAGCATCAATAACTTTAATCCGGGATTCCTGTTCAGCTAATTCATCAAAACCTCTAATCACATTTTGAAAGAATTCTACGCCTGATTGTTCCATGCGGTCTTTCTGCATGTGAGCAGTTCTTTTTGCAGATTCTTCCAATGAAAGTCGCAGATAAAAAGTGATATCAGGTGCTAAGCCATGAGAGGCTATTTCGTTAATCTGATGAATCTGATCCAAATTAACGCTCTTTCTGCCATATCCCTGATATGCAGTTGTTGAATCATAAAACCGATCTAATATTACGATTACTTTTTTCTCCAGAAGCGGAATTACTTTTTCAGCAATTAGCTGGGAACGAGCAGATGAAAACAAAAGCATTTCAGTAACCGGATCGATATCAATCTCAGGATTGAGAAGCATTCCGCGGATGAGCTCAGAAATATCTGTACCTCCCGGCTCCCTGAGAACTACAACTTCTTTTCCGTCACCTATTAACTTCTCTTTTAATAAAGAGATTTGTGTGGATTTACCGCTACCGTCTATTCCTTCAAATGATATTAACATGTCAGGAATCTAAGAAGAATGGATATAATTTATGAGCTATTATTTGGGATAAATGTTTAGAAAAGATTAAATCGACACAACCCCCACCTTTGTTTCCTCCCCCGAGGGAGGAATACTCCTTGCTATAGTGATAATTGCATAAAATTATAGATGCCATTTATCAAAATCGATGTGCAAGGATACATTTCGATCTCAAAAATAAAATCAATAATCGAAATCGTCCATCATTTCGATGGGCTCTTTGGGCATTGCAAGTGCAAGTCCTAAGTAAATAAGAATACTTGTTCCCCAACTCATGATAGCAACTGCTCCAAAAATAAACCGAACTACGGTAGAGCTTAAACCAAAATATTTAGCTAAACCGCCACACACTCCGGCAATTTTTTTATTCGTTCGGGATTTCATTAATCGCTTGGCGTGACGATATCCAAAATTATCGTAGCTGTAATCAGAAGAAGTTGAAGAGCTGAAATCAGAATCCAAATCATTTTTTAAAGAACCCGAAAAATCTTCAGCTCCGTGAATATCATCTGAGTAAATATTCTTCTTTCGGTATTTTTTACTCTGTCTGGATTTCTTTTCTTTTTCTTTCTTGGCTTTCTTTTCTCGTTTTCGATCTCCTACTAAGAATCCAAAACCAACCAGCGTAACTAAAATTCCTCCAATTATTGGCAATGCTTCGACAGCTCCTTCAGCAAAACCGGAAAGTGCTGATCCCATCGGAAATCCCACCAGTTGCAGAATGAAAGTCATGGCGATGAAAAGCATTCCCAACCCTGCAAATGTGGCAAAGTTCCAAACTCCTTTACCGTCTTCTTTAGGTTCCTCTTTGAGGAAATCCTGCATGGTGTTTTGTAGTTCAAACTCATCAAATTCTAAGGTTGAAGAGCCAGTTTTTGATCCGGTTTTTTGATGTGTCTTTTGTGCCATAGTTTTTTCTCCTTGTGCCCTCTACGGCTGTTCAGAGCTATTGTTACGTCTAAATATGTTTTCTTCAGAAATTAAAATATCAAGTTTCTCATCAAAGTTCTCAACTGGAACTTCATCAATTATAAAATCCTCAAATAACAAACCTGCTTTTACTGCATCCGCTTCATTTAAAAAACGATCATAAAATCCTTTACCGTATCCAAGTCTGTTAAAGTTCTTATCCGCTGCAAGCAAGGGAACCAGAATTAAATCAGGAATCAAATCTGTTTCCTTCGATTTTTTGGGCTCAAGTACTCCCCATTTGTTAAGCTCTAATTCCTCAAGTGATTTTATTTCAGAATGAAGCAATGTATTTGTTTCAAATTGTGTAACAGGTATAATTACTCTTTTTCCATCTGCTAATGCATTTTGGATGAATTCGTGAGTGTGAACTTCTCTCCTTTCATCCATAGACACATAACAATGAATGCATTCGGCATTATTATATTCACTCAAAGATTTGAGATTGACTATTACCTTGTCCGATTTTTCCTTCCAAACATCGGTGGATATTCCGATTCTGTTTTCCAACAGTTCTTTTCGTAACGCTGATTTCTGTTCCGAAATCGACATCACAAGCAAACTATATGATGATTCTGAAGATCAAGCTCGTCTTTTTCTAATTCCTGTATTAGTTGATCCCAAATATCTAATCCGTATTTATTCATAAAATACATGAATGAAATCATTCTCTCCTGAAGTCCATCATCAGGAAATAGCTGGGCTTTTATCTTCTGGATTCGCTGTAGTTGAGTTTGCTCCTGCTGCTTGATAGATCGATACACCCTGCCCTTAAGTTTGTTGATCTCATTTTCAAAACCGGAAATCGTTTTGCCAGTCATTCCATCCAAAGAACCGTCAATTTCAGCAATAATATTTCTCGGTTTTTCTGAAGCATCCTTTAAATCAGAAATCCAGTCCGCAAAAACTTTTTCTACATCGGTCTCTTCTGATTTCTTAGCATACTCTTTTTCCAAGTCCTCTATCCGATCACCATAACGATACCATTCAAAAGGTAATTTTTCTAAAATCCTGTTGATTCCGGATTCAACCAATGTTCCGCTGATTCTTGGAAAAATCACAGGCATTTCAAGATCGAAAAACTCATACAGAGTTTTCATTTGAGCATAATAGGCTACCTCTCCGGGACCGGCTACGTACCCAAGAGTTGGTAAAATTTTATCCTGAATAATAGGTCTAAGAAAAACGTTTGGAGAAAATTTTTCAGGATTATTCGAAATCTCATTTGAAAGCTCTTCTTCCGTCCAATGATTTTCATCAGCTGTCCAGCCTGATCCATTTCTCTCAATTTTAATACGATGTCCATCTTCATTTATCCAAAAGAGATTCGAATCTCCAATGGTAACCTGTTGATGAAAAACCTCTTTTATTTTGTCAGACTGATCTTCCAGCAAGCTGTTGATTCGATCATTTTCACTCATCGATTTTTTGAGCGTATCAACAAGTAGATTTTTAATCCCTTTATCATGACTACCGGCAATTAACAATCCATACTTACCAAATATCGCATCCATCATTTTTGCAAAAGCTTCCCGAAAAGTAACGCCTTCTTTAAACCAGGAATTGAAATCTTCCCAAAGATCATCAGAAAAATCGGTATCAAACATTTCTTCTTTTAATGAAGATTTGAATTGCTCTAATTCAGATTCAAAAACTTCGTCCGAAACAGGCCTCTTACCTCCCTCGGCTCCATAAGTAACTTTTATGAAGTCGTCATTTCCAGGGATTCCAAAACCGATCACTTCCTCAAAATCATGATCCTCATCAGCAAGCCAAAAAACCGGGACTATCGGACGGCTCAACTTTTCTTCAAGCTGTTTTGCCAACAAAATTGTAGTAATGGTCTTATATATAGTAAAAAGTGGTCCACCGTAGATTCCTAATTGTTGACCGGTTACAATAGTGAGCGCTTTTTCATCCCTTAATTTTTCTAACTGCTCAGCTTGGTCAATTCCCAATTTTTCATGGAAGGCTTCTAAAACATTTACTACTTCTGAGTGAGTTTCTGTTTTTTTAACTCTGTGTGCTTTTCTTTTTATCTCTTCTTCAGAAAAAGGGTTTGTCGGATAAAACTCATTTAACTTTTGAAAATCAGAAATGTAAGTTCTGAAAAGGTTGGAAAATGGCAGGTGTTGAAAGGAGGTTTTTTCCAGCTTCACTAATTAGCCTTTAATTTTTGAATTGTATCTCTGAGCTTTGCTGCCTTTTCGTAATCTTCTGCTTCAATTGCTTTTTGAAGATCTTCGTTAAGCTGCTCAAGTTTGGATAATTCTTTTTTTACCGGTTCTTCTAAATCTGCTTTTAACGCTTCTTCCAATGTTTCTGAAGAAGCAGGCTCAGTGGAGATTCCTGCTTCTTTCAATACATCTTCTTCCACATATATATTGGATCCAAATCTAACAGCTAAAGCAATCGCATCACTGGGACGTGCATCAAGCTCTACTCTGTGACCATTTTTCTGGAAAACGATCTGAGCATAAAAAGTACCTTCAGATAATTGGTTTACAAAGATATGATCAACTTCGGAATCGAAACTCAAAACCATATTTTTGAGCAAATCATGAGTCATTGGGCGTGGAGGTTTGATATTCTCTAACTCCAAAGCAATAGCTTGTGCTTCAAACGAGCCGATAATAATGGGAAGTCTGCGATGTCCTTTCTTTTCAGATAATATCAACGCATAAGCACCACCACTACTGGGGCTTGTTGACAATCCAAGAATTTCCATCTGTATTTTTTTCAAACCGACTTAAATTATTTAAAAGAAGTTAAGGTTTTTTATGTAAGTCTTAAACTCAATTGAAATGATTTGGCATTTTCTTATTTAGAATTAATCTGTATAAAAAAACATTCCCTAATAAAGTAAATTAACGCATATATTCACGCCCAATTTCATTGACATTGCCAAACTTTGAGGCTAACTTTTAGCCATTAATTTGTGATCTGAAATATTTATGCTCGACAGTTATTTTCCTATTCTTGTTCTTGCCGGTATTGCCATCATTTTGGCAATTATATTAATGACCCTTTCAAGAATTCTGGGACCTTATCGCCCAAACAAACATAAGTTGAATCCCTATGAAAGTGGAATGGATCCTGTCGGGGAAGCCCGTGAAAGATATTCTATCAGTTTTTATCTGGTAGCGATGGAGTTCATCGTTTTCGATCTGGAGGTTGTCTTCATTTATCCCTGGGCTGTTCGTTATTTAGATTTGGGATTGGGAACGTTTATCTCGATGATGGTCTTTATTACAATATTACTGATTGGTCTTTTATATACTCTTAAAAAAGGTACATTAGACTGGGATCTTAAAACAAACAAAATTTAGTATTTAACAATGGGAATTGAATCCGCTTTAGGAGAAGGATACCTTACAACCCGCCTCGATAAATTAGTTAATTGGGGACGAGCTAACGCTGCATGGCCAATGCCTATGGGTTTAGCTTGTTGCGCTATCGAAATGATGGCATTTGCCGGACCAAAATATGATGTATCACGATTTGGTTCAGAGGTGTTTCGCTTTTCTCCCCGCCAAAGTGATGTTATGATTGTTGCCGGTTGGACGACTTATAAAATGTCACATGCTATCAGAAGAATTTGGGATCAGATGCCCGACCCAAAATGGTGTATCGCGATGGGTGCTTGTGCCTCAACCGGAGGAATGCACAGATGCTATGGTGTTGTGCAGGGTGTTGATAATTTTCTTCCTGTTGACGCTTACATTTCCGGATGCCCTCCCCGTCCTGATGCAGTTATTCATGCTTTGATGAAAATTCAGGATAAAATTAAAACCGAACATTCAGTTTTATTGGACACCTGATATGGAATTAGAACTCAACGAAACACTACAACAAGTTGTAGATGCACTCACAGAGAATTATTCTGATTCTTTAATTGAAGTATATCAATCGAGTGGCGACACTTTTATTCGAATCGAATCTGATGCAGTTTTAGAAATCTGCACCTTCCTTAAAGAAAAGCAACATTTTGTTTTCTTGTGTGATGTAATTGGTACTGACCGGTATACTTCTGATGAGAGATTTGAAGTCATTTATAATATGATGAATCTTCGAACTCAAACTCGTTTATTCTTAAAAGTCAGAGTTGAAGAAGAAAATCCAACCGTTGAATCAATTACTTCTGTTTGGAAAGCTGCCGGATGGATGGAAAGAGAAGTTTATGATATGTATGGTGTAAAATTTGAAAATCATCCCGATATGAGAAGAATATTTATGCCGGAAGATTTTGAATATTTCCCTTTACGAAAAGAATTCCCGTTGCTTGGAATTCCGGGATCTATTGAATTGCCTAACACAACACCAGATACGGAGTAAGGCATTATGAAACTACAAGACATTAATTCTAAGGTAAATCCGCAGTTTCAGGAGAAACATCAGCGGAGCATTTATAAAAGTTTAGAGGATAAGCACACCACTATTGAAGATGTGGATATTGATGATCCGCTAAATGCCAAAATGATCCTGAATATGGGACCTCAGCACCCTGCAACTCACGGTGTATTGAGATTGGTACTTCAACTCAGAGGCGAAACCATCGAGAAAACAAAGCTCGATATAGGATATCTGCATCGAGGTGTTGAAAAAATTGCGGAGAATAAAACGTATCAGGAGTTTATGCCATACACCGATCGTATGGATTATCTCTCTCCTTACAGTAATAATGTTGCGCTTTGTACCGCTGTTGAAAAAATTGCAAATGTAGAAGTTCCTGATCGAGCTCATTATATCAGAATGATTGGATGCGAGCTCGCGAGAATTTCCTCACATCTGCTTTGGTTAGGAACCTTGGTTATGGATGCAGGGGCTATTTCTTTCTTCATCTGGACTTTCCGTGAGCGTGAGAAGATATATGATATCATGGATCAGATTGCCGGACACAGATTTACGGTATCTCATGCACGAGTTGGTGGTGTCGCTAATGATTTAACTGAAGACGCTTCAGCAATCATCAAAGAATTTGTAAACACTTTCCCTCAGGAACTTAAAGACTGGCACGGACTTTTAGATAGAAATCGAATTTTCATCGACAGAAACGAAAATGTTGGAGTTCTTGAGACCGAAAGAGCTTTGAATCTTGGTGCTACCGGTCCTGTGTTAAGGGCGTCAGGCTTTGCTGTTGATCAACGTAAAGTTAAGCCTTACGCAAAATACTCAGATGTGGAATTTGATGTTCCGACTCGTTTAGAAGGCGATAACTTAGCCCGCTATTTCGTTCGTATGGAAGAACTTAGCGAAAGTATCCGAATTATTCGTCAATGCTTAGACAAAATGCCTAAGGGGCCAATCAGGTCAAATAACGCTAAGCATGCCTACCCTTCCAAAGATGAAGTGTATTACTCTATGGAAGGAATGATTCATGATTTTATGATGACAGATACCGGAATTTGTCCACCAGCAGGAGCTGAGTGCTATCATGCGGTGGAATCACCAAAAGGTGAGCTTGGATATTTCATTCAAAGCGATGGCACCGGACATCCATGGAGATTAAAAATTAACTGTCCTTCATTCCGAAACCTTCAGGTTCTTGAAAACATACTTGATGGCGAAATGGTAGCTGATACTGTTGTTGTGATTGGAGGAGTTGACCCTGTAATGGGAGAAGCAGATAAATAATGGCTGAAACTAACTACGAATTTACTAAAGAAGATTTAGAAGAGATTGAGACCATCAAAGCGAAGTTTCCGGAAGTTATGCCGGCAACGCTTCCTGTTTTATGGGTTGCTCAACGCAGATTTGGACATGTAGAACCTGAAGTACAGCATTTGGTTGCTGAAACTTTGGATCTGCCCGTTTCACACGTTCATGGTGTGGCTACTTTCTACACCCAGTATTACAAAGAGCGAAAAGGCAAATATGTACTAGATGTTTGTACTACTACCAGTTGCCAACTTTGTGGTGGATATGAAATGCTTCATTATCTGGAAGACAAGCTGGGGATTAAAGTTGGAGAAACTACTGAAGACGGAAAATTCAGCTTGCAATCGGTAGAGTGTTTAGGAGCCTGTGGTTACGCCCCAATGATGCAGATCACTAATGATGTGTATGTAAATAATCTTACGGAAGAAAAATTGGATGATGTGATTGAAAGTCTGAAGCAAGATAAAATGCCTGAATTTGAATCGGTAGGAATGCCACAACTTGAAAACAGGAGTTAATCATGTCATTTGATTGGAAATCTTACGAAACGGTTATCATTCCAGACATACCAAATCTTCAGGAAATTGATACCTACATCAAGAATGGTGGCTATGAGTCTTTTAAAAAGGTTTTATCCAGCGACTGGAATCCCGGAAAAGTTATTGATGAAGTAAAAGCCGCTAACATTCGTGGTCGTGGCGGCGCAGGTTTCAACGCAGGACTAAAATGGTCGTTTATGCCCAAGCCGGATGGCGGACCACGTTATCTTGCTTGTAATGGTGATGAATCTGAACCGGGCACTTTTAAAGACCGAAAAATATTTGAGTATAATCCTCATATTTTCATTGAAGGAGCTTTAATTGCTGCTTATGCGATGGAAGTAAGCACTATCTATGTGTACATCCGTGGAGAGTATAAATCATGGATCACGATGATGGAAAAAGCATTGAAAGATGCTTATGACAAAGGCTTCATTGGTAAAAATATTTTAGGATCAGGTTACGACGTAGAATTTCATGTTACCGGAGGAGCCGGGGCTTATATCTGCGGTGAAGAAACATCCATGCTGGAATCCCTGGAAGGAAAACGTGGCTATCCAAGAGTAAAACCTCCCTTCCCGGCTCAAAAAGGATTATGGGGACGTCCAACTACCATCAACAATATTGAGACACTTTCTTGCGTGCCATTAGTTATTAAGAATGGTGCAGATTGGTTTAGTGGAATTGGTGCTGAAAATCACCCGGGACCAGTTTTATATGGAATTTCAGGTCATGTAAATCGTCCGGGAGTGTATGAACTTCCAACCGGTATGTCAGTTATGACTTTGATTGACGAAGTAGCCGGCGGAATGAGAAATGGAAAGAAATTAAAAGGTTTGATTCCAGGTGGATCTTCTACTCCCATTTTAAGAGCTGATCAGCTTGAAGATGTTACTATGGATTCTGACTCTCTCAGAGAAGCTGGTTCCATGATGGGAACTGCCGGTATGATTGTAATGGATGAAGACACCGACATGGTGGATATGTTATGGAGAATTTCTCATTTCTATCATCATGAGTCCTGTGGACAATGTACTCCATGCCGTGAAGGAACCGGATGGTTAGAAAAGATTTTATTGAAGATCAAAAATGGCGACGGAGAGATCAGAGATCTCGATCTACTTCTTGATCTTACTACACAGATGGAAGGACGAACTATTTGTGCATTAGCTGATGCTGCTGCATGGCCGGTTCGACATACCATCAACAGATTCAGAGACGAATTTGAAGCTCGTTGCAAAACAAGCAAATTCGCATTAGCATAAAATACAGAGTATACAATGCCAGAGATATTTATAGACGGTAAACGATACGAATTTGAAGGCAAGCCTAAATTGCTTCAATTCATTTTAGATCAGGGTAAAGAAGTGCCTTTTTTCTGTTATCACCCGGGAATGAGCGCTCCTGCTAACTGCCGACAGTGTTATGTTAAAGTAGGCACACCTGTTCAGGACAGAGAAACCGGTGAATACGAATTAGATGAGAACGGTGAACGTGTAATTCGTTGGTTCCCTAAGATGCAGACTTCCTGTAGCATGGAGATGAGTGATGGAATGGTTGTTCATACTCAGGAATCAAGCGAAGAAGTTGCTCAGGCTCAAAAGGATACAATGGAGCTGATCCTGATTAATCACCCATTAGATTGTCCTATTTGTGATCAGGCCGGTGAGTGCCCTCTTCAAATTCAGACTTACAAATACGGACCTGAAGGTTCCCGTTTTGAGGTTAAAAAGATTCACAAGCCAAAAAGGGTCGAGCTTGGACCACGAGTTACACTCGATGCAGAAAGATGTATTAACTGTACTCGTTGTGTTCGTTTTACAGAAGAAATTTCAGAAACCTTTCAGTTAACTATTGCATCACGCGGAGATAAAAATTATCCAATCACCGCTCCCGGAATGGAATTTGACGATCCATATTCTTTGAATACCGTTGATATTTGTCCGGTTGGTGCACTTACTTCAACCGATTTCAGATTCAAAGCCAGAGTTTGGGAAATGAATCAAACTCCAAGCATCGATATTACCGGCGGTAAAGGTACAAACGTAGATCTATGGACTCGTGATAATATGGTTCTTCGTTTAACACCTCGTTACAATAAAGATGTGAATACTCATTGGATGCCTGATGAAGCTCGAATGGCATACCGAAAATTCAATGAAAATCGTGTTTCCAGACCTTCTATTTTAGCTGATGGTGATAATCAGATTAAAACATCCTGGAATAATGCGATAGAAACCTTCGCAGAAAAACTTGAAGATGCTAAACCAAAAGATGTTTTGGTTCTTGGATCTGCTCACGCTTCAGTTGAAGAGAATTATTCATTAATGAAGTTCTTCAGCACTTGGGGAGTAAATGACTTTTACTTCTCCCCTGATGTAAAAGAAGGTTTTGGCGATGACTTCTTATTAACAGATGATCAGGCTCCAAATACCAATGGTGTGAAAGGCTTAGGATTTACCGAATTGGATAACGACTCCTTAAAAGATTCAATTAAGTCTTCAAAAGTTGTTGTACTTCTTAATGATGAATTGGTTGACCGCGGAGCTTTATCTGCGAAAGATTTAAAGAAACCGTTTGTTATCAATTTGGCAACCAACCAAACTGAAACATCTTCAGCGGCAGACTTGGTAATCCCAATTACTTGTATTGCCGAACATGCAGCAAGTTACGTGAATGTTGATGGAAGAATTCAACGCTCTTTCCCTGCTAAAGAAACTAAGTACACACACAGAAAATTGGATCTTGAAATGTCAGAAGGTCGTTTAGATCGCTATGGAACCAATTTCGATAACTGGATGAACGAAGATAACAAAGTGGATTGTACTCCGGTTTGGGAGCTGATGAATAATCTTGGCAAAAGATTAGGATTGGATGTCAGTTTTGGGATTTCCAGAGAGATCATAGACGAAATTGCTTCTTCTATATCAACATTTGAAGGGGTAAGTTTTGAAGCAATGGATGAGCAAAACGGAATCCAGCTAACAGGAATTTCTAAAGATGAGGTATCTGCATAATGAATCCGGGAATACTTGAAATCGGTGCTTTAGCCATTCCTGTTTGGGCATTAGTACTTGCTATTGGAATGATCAGCTATCTCAACTCTGCGGCTATTTTGGTATACGCTGAGCGTAGAATCGCGGCTTTTATTCAGAATCGCGTTGGACCAAACCGTGTTGGACCTTTTGGATTACTCCAACCTCTCGCCGACGTATTAAAACTATTGCTTAAGGAAGATGTTACTCCTCAGCAAGGATATAAAAAACTACATGCTATCGCTCCCATGATTCCTGTAATTACAGCTCTTTTGTCTGTGGCTGTAATTCCTTTCGGATCAGGATTGTATGTAACCGATATCAACGCTGCGGTGCTTTATATTTTAGCCGTGGCTTCTCTTGGTGTTTACGGAGTTACGCTTGCAGGTTGGGCGTCGAACAGTAAATATTCTTTGTTGGGTGGACTAAGAGCTGCCGCTCAGATGATCAGCTACGAATTACCGATGGGTATGGCTGTAGCTTCCGTAATTTTGATGACCGGTTCACTCAGCATGGTAGATGTAGCTGAATCACAATCAATGTGGTGGAATGTTTTTGTTAATCCACTCGGAGCCATCATTTTCATAATCTGTGCATTTGCTGAGTCTAACAGAACTCCTTTTGATTTGGTGGAAGCAGAACAAGAATTGGTAGGTGGATTTCACACCGAGTACAGTTCCATGAAATTTGGAATGTTCTTCCTTGCAGAATACATGCACGTATTCATCGGAAGTATTTTGATTACCACTTTCTTCTTCGGAAGCTATCATCTCCCCTTCGCAGACCTTTATATCCCGGAAGATATGAATGTATGGTTAAAGGGTATTTTAGATGTATCTGTTTTCACTGCTAAAGTTGTTTTCTGGTGCTTTGTATTTATCTGGATTCGTTGGACTATTCCAAGATTCAAATACAACCAGGTTATGAAATTGGGTTGGGCGCGGTTGCTCCCGCTTAGTATCATTAACTTTATGGTAATTGCCGCCATCATTTTTTTCACAAACTGATCAAAGATTTTTAAAATCAATTCAAGCCTGAATGCCTCAAAACGTTCAGGCTTTTTTTATCAAAGAAATCCTCTTCCTCTCTCCTATCTCTCATCTCCTGCCTTTTCCGAAAATGCATCGCATGAATTGCCTAACCCAATCATGTGATTACATTCTTTTTTGTTGTCATTTAGATTCTCTCAGGCTTTAATAACAAAGCTGAATTAACGGAGAACAAAATGAAACGCTCAATCAATACTATTCTATCTTTATTTCTATCCATTTTTATTCTGCAAGGCTGTACCATTACAAATGAAGGACCAAGAGGTCCTCAAGGAAGAGATGGTGCTGACGGAGTTCAGATTTATTCCAGCACCAGCACTATATTTGCAGATGACTTTGACGTAGTTGATGAATTCGTTTCAATCAATGAATTTGAATGGGATATTCTGGATGAGGAAACCGTTGATTTTGGGATGGTGCTTGGATATATCCAGTTTGAAGGAACCACTTCCTGGCACGCTCTGCCTTTCTCTGTTCCATTCGAAAATGATTTAGTAAACCTCAGATATGTTTTTGACATCAATAGCTTTGATTTACTGCTTGAAGGGGAAGTTGCTGATAACAATGAAGCCAATGAAGATCTATTTGATGGAGATGTTTTGAGAGTAGTTGCAATCCCTCCTTCTCAAGTATTTAAGGCAAAAGGATTTGATTACAGAAATTATAATCAGGTTGCTGAATATTACGGATTAGAAAAATAATCCTACTTAAACTACTTATCTAAAAGCCATGTAAACACATGGCTTTCTTTTTGTTAATAAATACGATAGCACTTGTATCTCCCTTAAAAAGATTTTAAACTCGAGATAACTATTAACTAATCAAGGAGATATAAATGAAAAATATATCAAAACTATTTTTTACCATACTCGCTTTTATTGCATTTTCCACTACTACATTTGCACAAAATGTGCCGACAGAAGGATCTTTTGGACTAAGAGCTGCTGCCGGGGCCCAGGGAGGGATTGAACTTCCCTATCAGCTAAATGAGAACATCTCTATTGCTCCGACTATTTCATTTACAGGGCTAGAAAATAACTTTACCAGTTTTGGATTTGGATTACGTCCAAGATACTATACCTCTAATGAAAGTTCGATGAGTACCTATTTTACAGGAATCCTCGGCGTTAATAACACCTCATTAAATGCGGGAGGAAGTAGAACTTTCTTCCGCCTTGGAGTTGGCTATGGAGCGGAATATTTTGTGAGTGATACATTCAGCCTGAGTGCCGATATAGGATTATCTTCAAACGTGGGTGGAGATGTAACTAATTCAATATCTACTGCTGCCAGAGTATCTGCTGCTTTTTACTTCAATTAGTATCAGAATACATTTTAATTAATTTAAAGCCGTGCTTATGTACGGCTTTTTTTGTAAAGTCAGGTATGATAAAATCCAATTTACTCGAAAAATTTTCTCTATTTGAAGAAAACTGGTCACCGAAAATAATCGCAGAAGCAAATAATCAATTAATTAAGCTGGCAAAGCTGAAAGGAGAATTTGTCTGGCATAACCACCCGGATGAGGATGAGATATTTTTTATTGTGAAAGGGAGCTTACTGATTAAATACCGGGATAAGGAAGTTCATCTTCAGGAAGGTGACATACATGTAGTCCCTATTGGAATTGATCATTTCCCTGTAGCAGAAAAAGAATGTTGGGTAATGCTTATCGAGCCCAAAGGAACCAAACACACCGGCGAAATTACTGTAGAAGGCACAGTAAAAGAATCAGATCAGGAATGGATTTAATGAACTATCAATTAGCACAAATTAACGTAGCCCGAATGAAAGGAGTAAACATCGACGATCCAGTCATGAGGGAGTTCGTTGATAACCTTGATAAAATAAATGCTTTAGCAGAGCAAAGCTACGGATTTGTGTGGAGACTGAAAGATGAGGATGATAATGCAACGTCATTTAATCCTTATCAAGATGAACAGATAATAATTAATGTTTCGGTTTGGGAAGATGTCGATTCACTTAAAAACTATGTGTATCAATCTTTTCATAATCATTTTCTTAAACGACGAAAAGAATGGTTCATGAAGTATGGAAAAGCTCATACTGCTTTATGGTGGATCAGAGAAAAAGAATTCCCTTCTGTAAAAGAAGCTGTAGAGAGATTGGATTATTTTCAGGAAAACGGACCTTCAGAATATGCTTTTAACTTTGCATCGGTGAAACCGAAACCTTTTTAAAATAAGAGCCAAAGTCCTGATTTTTTTGGGCACATCAATTCACTAAAAAACCTATATTAGCGAAAATGATTGCTCTAAAATAATTTAGTTTTGTACAAATACGTTCTACTCTCTGTTTTAATTTTCTCAACTCTTAATAAAGTTAATGCACAGGAAAAAGATATCAACCTTGTGGTTGATGCTATGTGTGTTTGCATCACTACAGATACAATAAGTGATGATAATATGGATTCTGAAGAAGTCGAAGAATGTTTCGAGGGAGTCATGGGAAAAGAAATTGACCAACTCGAAAAGTTGTTTGAAGATCCCAATAAAACAGCAGATGAGAATGATGCCCATTTCCAATCTGAAATTCTACCCAAAATGATGACCAAGCTTGCAGGTACCTGCCCGGAAGTTATTACCTACTTTATGCAAGCGGCACAGGAAGAAGCAAATCAACAAGCTGATTCTCTTAAAAGCAGCTATGAGTTAGGTATCGAATATAGTGAAGCCGGTAACCCAGAAGCAGCAATTATTGAATTTAACAAAGCTTTGGCTATCGAAGAATCTAAAGAACTATTTAACCTAAGAGGAGTTGCAAAATTAAATAAAGGTGATTTCTATTCTGCCTTGAATGATTTTAGCAAAGCTTTGGAAATCGACCCTGAATTTGCTCTTGCCCTTGCCAATCAGGGATTTGCTAAACTCCAAATTGGTGACGTTAAAAATGCAGTAATTGATCTTGAGAATTCTTTAGAAATAGATTCTCTAAATTCAAAAGCACATAATAATTTGGGAATGGCATATATGTATACAGAGCAATTTGATCAAGCTGAGATCTCGTTCAATAATGCCATAAAAATCGATTCGTTATCAATTAATGCATGGAACAACAGAGGGTATAATTACATGGTTCAGGAATTTTATGAAAATTCCATAGCCGATTATAGAAAAGCATTATCAATTGATTCAACCTATGTAAATTCTATTTTCAACATGGGTATCTCTTATGAAGCTCTTGGATATTTTGATAAAGCAAAAGAGTATTATTCTAAAACACTCAATTACCTTGATAATAACCCTCAAGTGTATAACAGCAGAGGACTTATTAATATAAAATTAGAAGACTATGAGGAAGCTATCTTGGATTTTAACAGCGCAATCAAGCTCGACTCTACAGAATTGATTTATACATCAAATAAAGCTTATGCATATAAGGAAATGGAAGATTTCGAAAAGGCTATTGAGATCAATAATTCCTTGATTGAGAAAGAACCCGATAATCTTGATTATTTGTATCAAAGAGGGATTGCCCAATTTGAAGCAGGATCATATACTGATGCTTTGGTTGATTTTTCAGAAATATTGAATGTTGAAAAGTCCAATCCGGAGGTTTACGATTACAGAGCAAGAACACGATTTAAATTAGAAGAGTATCAGGAGGCGATCGATGATTTTACAAGTTCAATTCAATTGTATAGTACCGATCCGGTAGTATTTAAAGAACGTGGCGAGATTTATTTATTAGTAGATGAGCTTGAAAAGGCTTGCTTTGATTTTAAAAGAGCAAGAGAACTTGGTTCTGAAGAAGTTGAAAGCTTGATTTCGGAAAACTGCGAAGAATAAATTAAAACCCGGTTTTTATCCCGAAATGTACTTTTCCGTTTCCGATATTTTCTGTGGATGACAAAGCATAGCTGAAGGTTAGTCGCCCTATTTGCGTTTTATAACTGATCCCAAACCCACCTGAATAAAGAAAATCATTCTGTTCGAATGAATTATTTGGCTCGGCATACAATCGTGATCTTTGATAATAACCCGCAGCTCCAAATATGAATAGATACGAACTTCGTTCTGTTAAGAACCGATACTCAGCATCTCCCCAAATCAATTCGGAAGCTAAAAACTGTTCTTCAGCATATCCACGAAAAGAATTCGCCCCTCCAAAACGGATCAAATCATTTTCGGTTAACTCCTTTCCTGATATATAAAATCCGTTTAATCTTGTTGCGATTACTGAGCGACTGAAAATCGGTAAATAACCATTAATTGAGGCTGAAAGACTCTGTTGTCTGAAAGTTGCCAAAGAATCATCTTCTATATCTTTATTTCCAATTCCATACAGTACTCGCAGCTTAATTCCCGAAGTGGGAACATCAAAGCTATTTAGTGTTGAGTATTCAAATCCCAATTCCGAACCTTGTTTATTTCCATCCGGTTCAGGACTTATAAAATTATTGCCTGATACCGAAGAGCCTGAGTAAACCCCTCCTATCAACTTCAATTCAGTATTTATTCTGTAGAAAGCATTCAAAGCCAATTCTCTGGTTTGGTAGGTAGTATCATTTTGAAAAAAGCTGAAATTAAATCCCAAAGAAATGGGAATTCCTCCAATCCAGTGCTGCTCTAATCCAAGATTTAATCTGCTTGTTTCGGGCTTCAGGCGCTGATATAGAAAATTAAATGCATTGCCTTCGATAATTACGTTCCAAAGGGAGATATTCAAATCCCCTACAATCTGCCCGTCTCCATTTGCATCCGGAACATAGCCAATCAGTCCATCAAGGTTGTTTAAATTTCTCTCCTGTGTTCTGATGTAAAGCAAGTATTGTCTTTCATCCAGATAAACTACAGGATCAGAAACTTCTTCAAAAAGCTCACTTGAAATAAGGTTCCTTTTGATCTGACGCAGATTTTGTTGATTAGCAATTATGGAATCTCTTATTCCGGCCACTTTATATAGATAATTATCACTGTTTAATCGATTACCCGAAAATACCACATCTGAAATTTTGACCAATTCTCCCTTTCGAAGAACACCAGCAATATTTACAGTTCTTTGTAGTGTGTCAATATCGAACTTTGAAATAGTTGCTGATGCATTCCAATACCCTGAATCCACATAGTTCGAATATTCATTTTTAAGAATCTCATCAATTTTATCAGTATCGAAAACAGAACCTTCCAGATACGAATACTTGTCCGACTTTAAATTATCTATATAAAAAACAAAGGACTGGATTTTGTAATCATCAAGATTAAGGCTATCTGCATTGCTCGTATCCACCTGAGCAAACAGATTTTGGGTAGCAAATAAAAAAATAAATACGAAAAGTATTCTGAAATTCATGAGATGCTAAACGCAATGTTCAGCGAATAATTTCGGCTACAAAATTCGGTAAAGCAAATGATGCCGAGTGAACTTGCTTATTATAGTATTTTAGGCTTAATCCAAAGACTTCTAAACCTGCAGAAACTCTGCTCATTACATTTTCAGAAGTTGGCCTTTCTCCCTTTGATGCAAATGCAAAACTCCACATTCCTGCAGGGTATAATGGTATGTAGCCCAAATACATATCAGAAACAGCAAATACTTCATCTAAAGCAGTAAAAACCTTCTTCATACTTGGGTGATATGATTCTACCCAGGGCGACTCTGTCTGTCCGGTGAGAACGCCATCCTCTTTTAATGCGGAATAGCAGTACTCAAAAAATTCCTTTTCGAATA
The DNA here is from genome assembly GCA_965267565.1 of Balneola sp. Lineage (GTDB taxonomy): Bacteria > Bacteroidota > Rhodothermia > Balneolales > Balneolaceae > Balneola. Next base: position 23,600 of record OZ254085.1, on the reverse strand, counting down.
AGCCTTCAGCCGGTCCAACCGGATCTGAACCATCAATAATGATTACATCATATTCGGCTTCTGAATTTTTAACGAATTCGATACCGTCTTTGAAATGAACATTTAATCGTGAGTCATCCCATGCTCCGACATCCGGTAAAAATTCTTTGGATGCACGAACTACCGCCTCATCTATTTCTACCAAATCAACTTTTTCTACTGAAGAATGGCGCAATACTTCTCTTGCCGTACCTCCATCTCCCCCTCCGATAATCAACACTTTTTGAGGGTTAGGATGAGCAAACATTCCCACATGAGCCAGCATCTCATGATACACAAATTCATCTTTTTCGGAGAGCATAACCATATCATCTATGGTCATTAAGTTTCCCCATGTGTCTGTTTTTAAGACCTCAACTTTCTGAAAAGGAGTTTGCTCCGAGAAAAGGACTTCTTCTACTCCAACCGTTAATCCGGTTCTTTTGTGATAATACTCGGTATAGTTTTGAATTTTAAATTTTGAATCGTTCATAGTATTGAGTTCAATCTAAAAAGTATTTGAATCCATCATTCAAAATTAAAAATCCTAATCATACCAAAGAACCGCAGCCGCAAAAGTTGCTCCGCATTTTTCAACCTGGTGCTCGATTCCTTCAAACTTAATTTCCTTAAGGGCACGATTTCTGTATTCAAAAGCATCCACAACCATTTGCTTCACTATAGTCTCCACATACTCCAATCTTGTGTGATCTTCAAATTCCATGATAACTCCCGGTAATTCAGGATCTTCAGGAATACCAACTGCAACAGCTGAAGCAATCCACATTTGCGGAGTATTGGAATCAATATGTGCGTAGGCTAAAGGAATTAATCCTCCGGCGGGCAGTTCAATATCATCTCTGGAAACTTCCTTTGCTCCCGGTGGACAAATACTGCTCATTCTCATGAGATTGGTATCTCCTACCCCGGCTTCTAACAACGCATTATCGAAAGCGTTCAATCTGGTATTTCCTTCTGCAGAACCGGATACCAAACAATATACATTTGGAGTTTCCACCATAGAAATTCTGGACTTCATTACTCTACTCTCCTAATTTTCTGAAATTGTTTCAGTGGAAGGCTTAAAAAGTAACTTTTGTCCCTGAGGAACCCGAAACATTCCTCTTTTCATTTCCATATTGGATACATTTTTGGAACCAAAAGCTTCTTTTAAATTTTCCTGAATAATCCATGGATCAATGGTATCACCACAAGTAAAAATATCAATGGCAGCGTAGTTGTATTCCGGCCAGGTATGAATTGTAACATGAGATTCAGCAATTACAACAACTCCACTAACACCATAAGGGCTAAACTTGTGAAAGTTATGCGAGATAATGGTAGCTCTCGCTTCTTTCGTAGCATTCAGCATCGATTCTTCGATATACTCTACATCATTAATCGATCCGGATTCGCAATCATAAAATTCAACAAGTATTTGTCTTCCTAATGCTTCCAATGTTTAGTAGTCACCAAAAATTAAAGTTAAAATGATTTTGCTTTGCTTCTAAATCAGGAACGCTTATACTCCCAAAACTCCAATATCCAAAGCAACCAAAGATAAGGATAATTTTACCATTCCAATGATTAAGACTTCTAAAAAAATCTCCGGAAAAAAAGCCACAGAGATTTATAAAGCACTATTGCTTCCCCGGACTATTGAAGAAAAAATGCTGAACCTGCTTCGACAAAATAAGATCAGTAAATGGTTTTCGGGAATTGGACAGGAAGCAATTTCAGTTGGAGTAACGCTTTCTGCAAAAAAGGAAGATTATATCCTGCCGATGCACAGAAATTTAGGAGTTTTCACTTCAAGAGAAGTTCCTTTCTATCCTTTGTTCTGTCAACTTTTTGGGAAAGCGGATGGATTTACAAAAGGGCGAGATCGCTCTTTTCATTTTGGAATTCCTGATTACAAGATTATCGGAATGATTTCTCACCTCGCCGCAATGATGCCCGTGGCAGATGGTTTGGCCTTAGCATCTAAAATCAGAAAAGAAGATTCCGTTGCTTTTTCTTTTTGTGGAGACGGAGCAACCAGCGAAGGAGATTTCCATGAAGCTCTGAATCTTGCTGCCGTTTGGAAGCTGCCCGTAGTTTTTATTATTGAGAATAACGGATATGGGCTCTCCACCCCTACTTCTGAGCAATATGCCTGCGAGCATCTATCAGACCGGGCCAAAGGTTATGGAATTCATGGTTTTCACATTGATGGAAATAATATTCTGGAAGTAATGGAAACCATCGAAAAAGCCCGAAAGCTTGCCCTTAAAGGGGAACCCGTTTTGATCGAAGCCAAAACGTTCAGAATGCGCGGACATGAAGAAGCATCCGGAACTCATTACGTTCCCGATATTTTATTTGAAGACTGGGCAGAAAAAGATCCTATTCTTCAATTTGAACAATTTTTAGATGCAGAAAAAATTCTATCTAAATCAGAACGGGAAAAGATAGCAGCTGAAATAAAAGATTCTTTTCAAAATGATTTAGAAAAGGCGCTTAATGCTGATGAACCGGTGTTCGATAAAGAAACTGAACTTTCATCGGTTTATTCAGAACCTGAGATTAAAACTCCTACATCCTCCAATGGTAAATCCGTAGAACGAAGATTCGTGGATGCCATTCAAGCCGGACTAAAGCAAGCTTTTGAAGAAGATGATTCCACTATCATTATCGGGCAGGATATCGCAGAGTATGGTGGAGTATTCAAGATTACCGAAGGCTTTTTAGAGCAATTCGGTGCCGACAGAGTACGCAATACCCCAATTATTGAATCCGGAGCCTTAGGAGCGGCATTGGGACTTTCTTATGCAGGATTTAACCCTGTGGTTGAAATGCAGTTTGCAGATTTTATTTCCTGCGGATTTAATCAGATTGTGAATAACATTGCCAAATCCAATTACCGTTGGAGCGATTCAGTTAATATCACGATACGCGCTCCTCATGGCGGCGGAGTTGGAGCCGGACCCTTTCATTCCCAATCTCCCGAAGGATGGTTTATGCAGGTTCCCGGTTTAAAAGTGGCAGTTCCGGCTACCGTTGAAGATGCTCAGAATTTAATGTACAGCTCAATTCAGGACCCAAATCCTGTGCTGTTTTTTGAACACAAAAAATTATACCGAAGTATCCGTACGGACATTTCTGAAAAAGCCGTCTATGAACCTTTAGGTAAAGCCAAAGTTCGCAAAGAAGGAACTGATGCTACTATCATCACTTACGGAATGGGCGTTTGGTGGGCGCTGGAAGAAGCGGAGAAACTGGAAAAAGAAGGAATTTCCATTGAAGTTTTGGATCTAAGAACCCTCCTTCCTCTCGATCTTGAAACGATTAAACAATCTGTTTCTAAAACGCATCGGGCGCTATTGCTCCAGGAACCCTCACTTACGCTCGGACCTATGGCTGAAATTTCAGCATTGATATCCGAACATTGCTTTGAAGATTTGGATGCTCCCATCATTCGATGCGGAGCGTTGGACATGCCCATCCCCTTCAATAAAAATCTGGAAGATGAGTTTTTGAAAAGGAATGTATTTGAGGAGAGGATTAAAGAGTTACTTCTTTATTAGTCATGGTAGATTTTGAAAGCCCTTTGTTTTATCGCCTATCGAATAAAAGAACTAAACTTTTAAAGAGAATGCTTTCAAACCCATCACACTACAGACCTGAAGCAATTGAATTAACGAAGTATATTCTTCAAAAAAGGAAAGAAAGTACAGATTACGATACGTATACCCTTTCAGAGTTAATAGATGCCAGAAATCATATAAATGAAGAAAAATATCCGGTGAGAACTAATTATCTTGATCTTCATATATCTACAAGAAAAAGACAAGAAACTTTTGAATCTGAAGAAGTTAAAAAAAGAAAGCAAAAAGAAGCGATTGAGTTTAATCCCCGGCTTCGTTTAATAATAAAAAAAGGAGGTGCCAAGCCTGAAGATGAAGTAGAAATTTCTTTAGAAGATTTAAAAGAGTTCTTAATAGATCCAACAGCCTATGAATATATTTCTATCGAAGATTCTTCAGTAAAGTTGTTTGCCCATTTTGATTTTAATAGACATCAATATGGATTTTTCTTTAATTATTTCGATAAAAAAGAGTCTAAAAACTATGATTCAATTATTCATGGATTTTCTAATGAGTTTGCGATCTCTTTTGTGAAAGACTTTATCGAAAAAGGAAAAAAAGAATTAAAACAGATTGAATGGAAGCAATTTAAAAAAGGATCCATTTTTGCTGTTGGCGCTTATTTTTTTCTAATTGTTTTATTTTTTCTAATTCCATTGGCAAATAAATATGAAATAATATTTATTTCAGAATTTATTTCTACTCATACAGAGATTGTTAGAATGGTGTTTACTTATTTGTTTATGGCAGCTTTTGCTCTGAATATTCTAAGTGACAGAAATCAGTTTAAATACTTCAATAAACTATCAACTAGAGAAAAGTTTGACACAGTTTTTAGTTTGTTAGTCTTTATATTTTTTACTGTACTAATTTTTGTTGGTGAATTTGATCTTTTCATTGAATAACAGATTATGTCCAAAAAAGAACTCTACTCCCAAATCATCTCAAAGTGCCCGGTTTTTGAATTAAAGGGTAAAAACATGCTTTACACTTCGGCTAATGGACATATGTTCTCTCAACTCAATAAAGCCGGAGAATTAGGGATTCGCTTTTCTAAAGAGGTGCAGGAAAAATATATCGAAGAGTTCGATTCAGACTACTTCAAATCGTACGGAGCGGTTATGAAAGGCTATGTTCTTATCCCAGATGAAATGCTAAGCGATCTGGATAAAGTTGCGGAGCTAATGACCGAGAGTTATGAGTATGTAATGAGCTTAGAACCTAAATAATGTTTTATTTACTGCACCAAGTTTAATATTAAAGTTAAAACAAAGTCCGAAACCACTATATATGTAATAAACATTTGTAATATGATTTTTCTCGTTCAGACAGTAAAAAAGAAAGGTCATCCTGAATTTATTTCTCCGAAGGAGTCCTTGGGACAGGATCCTAAGAAATGGCTGTTTACCGTAATCTAACCTTTACCCTCTTAAGGTTTCGTACCAATCTTCTAATTTTGGGTTATGTTGCTTTACCAGACTCCATTTCCTCTACCCATGCCAATTCTTTAACTGCTTTTCTCTGGAAATTAGTTAGAAAGCACACATAGCCTCTGTTCATAATTAGTAAAACCATTCAAGAGCTATTCTTTACAAAGATCCTGAAATAAATTCAGGATGACCAAACTGCATATTAAACAGAATAACCTATAAATTAACTCTCTTGCTGGAGTCAGTTCTGCTCCTCAATCCTCGCCATCAATCGTTCTTCAAACCCTTCTCTCGCTTTAATTTCTCTGAGCTGGCTTAACAGCTTCTTTCCTTCTTTCGCAGAGAATGCCAGTTCACGTAAATCGTCATCGTGAACCAGCACCTCTTCGAAAGTGTCTCTCTCGACCAGCTCCAGATTATCTTCTGCGTAATCAGCTATATAATCCTCAATTACAGGATGGTATTCCTTTTCTAAAAAATCCATAAGTAGTGACGTTATTTTGATACTTCACTACCTTGTATTTCATTTTCAGAAAGAAGTTCCCAAATCTACATAACTTTCTATCATGTGCTGCACCTGAGAACGACCACGGTTAATTCTGGATTTAACCGTGCCCATTGGGATTCCGGTTGTTTCAGAAATTTCTTCGTACGTCATGTCCTGTAAATCTCTCAAAATCACTACTTCTCTGAAATCTTCCGGCAGCTCCATCAATGCCTTTTCAAGTTGCTCAAGGCTTAATTTTTGATGTAATTGCCGATCAGGAAGAATGTTTGAGTCCTCGATGTGCATCTCAAAATCTTCACTATCATTCGGATCTTTATGAATAGAAACCTTCTGCATTCTCTTCTTTTTCTTGTACAAACTTTTTGCAAGGTTCAAAGCAATAGTGTACATCCAGGTCGAAAATTTAGCGATACGTTCGTAAGAAGCTTTACTTTTGTGAACTCTGAGAAATGTTTCCTGTACTAAATCTTCGCAATCCTGATGATTGTGCGTGTATCTGTACAAGAAATTGTGAAGTCTGTCTTTATAACGTCTAACTAATTCGGTAAACGCAGGTTCATGATGGTTTTGAAAATATTCCATCAAATCTTCATCGCTGTAATTCTTAACTGATGCTGCTTTAAACGCTTCCATTTTAACCACTAAATTTTATTTCTTGTTTCTGTTAGAAACGAAACCGGTTTTTAACCGATAATTCGCTTAACAAGAAGAAATAAAATCGAGGTGGAGTCTAAAGTGGTGAAGCCTTTTATAGATTTATCAGCATCTAAAAGAGCTTCAAAAACACGAGGCATATCGTTATAATGAAAATACGAAGCATCATCCCAAAGCTTGTTGAAGTACCAGGCACTACTAATACCGAGTTCGCTTTGAATCTGATTCTTGGCTTTCCCCTTTTGAGCAAGCCTTAGAATTTGCCAGATGTTTGTAAACACACTGTTAAAGAACCCCACAAGACGAATTATTTCTCCTGTGTCTGTCTTACTGTGTTGCAACATCTGTTCCGATATGAAAAGCGACTGTTCCAAATTGCGCTTCATCAGCGCTTCTTTGAGCTCAATCGCCGTATACTCTCTGTATGAGCCGATTATTTTTTTAACGTCTGCTTCTGAGACGTTTGATGAAGTGTCTACAAAAGTACACACTTTGTCTATTTCACTGGACAATAGCTGTAAATTATTACCTACAAATTGTGCCAGTAATTGAGCTGCAGCAGGCTCAATTTCTTTTTTATGATGAGATTTTCCCCAGCCTATTATCCAATCAGGAACTAAATAATCCGGTAGTGATTCAAATTCATAAAAACCTACATTTTTACTTTTGGAAATGGCTTTCCCAAGATTGGTATTCCCTGCCGGTTTTTTAGTATCAAAAAGAATCAGCAGACAGGTAGGATTTGGATTCTCGAAATAAGAAATAAAATCCTGAAGTGTTCCTTCTCCTCCGCTCCCCTTTCCTGTTTGCAAAAAATTCCGAATGATCAACACTCTTTTTTCTGCCATCATCGGGAAACTCTTTGCAATACCGATCGCCTTCCCGGGAGTTATATCCTGACCATAAAGCAAGTCAAAGTTGAAATCTTTTTCGTGAGGCTGAATGACATTGGAAAATTTATCCAGCAGTTGATCCAGATAAAACTCTTCCTCTCCATATAAATAATAGACCGGTTTTAAGTTGTTAGACTGAATTTGACCAACAACTTCCTGATACTTATTTGCGCTATTTTTTTTCTTGGCTGCCATACGGGTTGAAGAAGATAAGGAATGTGATTGGGAATGGGATAACTATTCGCCACAAAATCACGGAAACACTAAAATTTATTTAACAGAATTCGTAACTAACTCATTCTTTCTCATCAAAAACTGATAAAATAGTATTACGAGGAATAGCATTATCACAGAAGGAATCAAAAAAGTAAAAGCGTTGATCTGACCGTAAATAATTCCGCCGACGATGAGTCCAACGATGCTTGCAAAACTTCCCATACTACTGGCGTATCCCTGAATGGCTCCCTGATAGGTTCTTCCTCCGGCTTTGGATAAGATGGAAAGAAAAGATGGCCACATGATTCCATTTCCGCAAGAAAATAAAAGCACACCAGAGTACACGATGATTGTACTTTCAAAAGTGAATAAGTAAAAGCAACATGCCAACAGAAAACTTCCGAATACAACTAAGACTTCATCCGAAATGGAATTCGATATTTTTGTAAGAACAGGTCCCTGAACAATTACCATAATCAATCCCATAAAAGAAAAGAACATCCCCAGTTCAAACAAATCCCATTGTAAAGCTTCCACAGCATGTATGGGAAAAGCCACGTAGAAAAAACTAAATGAAAGAAATACTAAAAAGTAAGTAAAGAGTATAAATCCGATTCCTTTCAGTTTAATCGCTTCCAGAAAAGTTAAATCCTTTGCCTTTTCAGTTGTATAGCAATCTTTGATTTCGTTGCCGAGCACTTTCTTCATCTTTCCGGTTTGCACCTGATCCTCCGGAGCACAAGGAATCGATTCCTTCAGCAAGAAGTAAATCACTGCAATTGCAATCAAAGAAATTCCCATGGTAACTAAAACCGGTAATTTCTCTTCCAACACAGTTCCACCCAATAAACCGGCAATGGCTGGACCAATAATAAATCCAAGATTTGCAGATGCCGACATCTTGCCGAAGTTAGCTTTCCGGTTTTCATCTGTTGTGACATCTGATAGATAAGCATTAGCGACTGAAATATTTCCACCTGTAATTCCGTCCAAAGCACGTGCAACAAACAATAATAGAAGCGGGACGGTGAATAAGAAAGTACCAAGTAGCGGAGCATTTACATCAGCAAGTACATTATTTGGTATAGATAACGCTACAAAGAAAAGTACCCAAGCCAGGAAAGTACCGCCCTGACTTAGCAACAGAATTTTTCTCCTGCCGAATTTATCTGACCATTTCCCTAAAACAGGAGCTCCAATAAGTTGAAAAAAGGAATATGTTGCTCCCAAAGCACCATATACCAATTCATTCCCTCCCATTTTTAAAACCAACACAATCAGAAAAGGTAGCACAATACTGAATCCCATCGACCCAATAAAGTTGACTAATAGGATTGGAAATATAGATTTGTTTTCGGAATTCATATAAGGATCAAGAATCTGCATATCATAATAGTACAAATTAGAATTGCACCAAAACATTGCTATCTAACTAAACTCAGTCCGATATAGATTCATTAAAAAAACAGCGCCTGTCATCACGAGGAACTCATAGCATCGAATTGATTTGAGTTTTTAATGACGAAGTGATCTCCCTTTTACCAATCAGAGCAGTTTAAAGGAGATTGCTTCGTCGAATAAGCTTTTTGACCTCATTAAGTATATAAACTCCTCGCAAAGACGAGTTTTTAAATCGAACTAACATCAACTATATAGTACACTGCTATAAATGAATGGAATATCCTATAAATAATGTTGGATAAGCATGAACACAGAAAAATCTTTAGATCAACACGAAATAGACCGAATAATAGGAATGGCTTGGGAAGACCGAACCCCATTCGATGCCATCGAAGCTCAGTTTGGTTTATCAGAAGAAGATGTAATTCAGTTGATGAGAAAACAGCTCAAACGTAAAAGCTTTGAACGCTGGAGAAAGAGAGTTTCCGGTAGAGATACCAAGCACAGAAAGCTGAGGAAAGAAGAAGTAAAGCGATTCAAATCTCCCGCCCAGAACCCGATCACCCGAAATCGGATAGCAAAAAAGAAGTATTAAGCGGCACTTAACAATTGTTTACAATTTAGAATCATTCTATATAAGTCTCTACTTTTAGGAACTTAGGCAGCTTTATTTTCAACAAAATTGATTGTTTAGCAGAGAAATACTGTTTTTATGGAGTAAATCGGGAACTCTAATATTCAGTAATGCAGTTAATGTCTGAAACGAGGGCTAAAATTCTCAAATCCTAAAATTAAATTATATAAAAATGAATAAGAAAATATCTTACTTATTAATGATTCCTTTAATGGGTTTGACCTTGAGTTGTGCAAAAGCACAAAACAATCAATCCGGCGAAAAAGAGATGGTATCAAAAACCATCACTAAAGAAGCACAAGCGGCCATGACTCCGCAACAAATTCTTGACGGATTGAAAGCAGGAAATGAAAATTACGTTAATAATAATCTCACTCCGAGAGATCTTCAAGCACAAGTAAAAGCAACTGCAACAGGTCAGTATCCTGAAGCAGTAATTCTTTCATGCATCGATAGTAGAGTACCCGTAGAACATGTATTTGACAAAGGTGTTGGTGATGTGTTTGTAGCCCGAGTTGCTGGAAATACAGTTAATCCTGATATCTTAGGAAGCATAGAGTACGGAGCTGCTGTGGCTGGTTCTAAGGTAATTGTTGTAATGGGTCACGAAGCTTGCGGAGCTGTTAAAGCATCTATTGATGAAGCTGACTTAAGTGATAATGCAGATGTACTTTTAGACAGAGTAAATCCAGCTATCGCCGCTGTTCAGGGATATGATGACAGATCCTCCGGAAATTCAGCTTTTGTTGATGACGTTGTAAAAACTAATGTAGATATGACCATCGATGAAATGCTGGAAGAAAGCCCTGTTCTTAAAGGCTTACTTGACGATGGAGAAATCATGGTAGTAGGAGCTTACTATGATCTTGACTCCGGAAAAGTAACTTTTGTAGAAAGATAACTTCCGCATAAAAATAATAGATCCTATCTATTGTTGGGCCTTTGTGAATAATCGCAGAGGCTTTTTTTATTAACTTCCATTTAAGCTCGATAAATTAAAAGATTTCTCTTCAGCTTAATTATCCCAAACAGAATCAGCTATAAATGTAGCTGTAACCCTTGCAGCTAAGTCCTGCCCTTTATCATTCCAATGAGTATCACCACCCTTGAAGTAAAGGCTCTCAGGCTCATTCGAATTAAATACCGGAAACAAATTAATCGTATTTATATCTAATTCTTTGCTCATGTCCTCAATTGAACCGGAAAACTGTTTCCGGTCGTAGGAAGGAAACCGATTTTGAAGATATTCATATCCCAGGTAATCATTTGAAACGGTCATATCTACGGGAGATGGTAGAATTACAACAACAAGCTCAACATTCTTTTTTCCGGCCAGTTCTTTTAATCTTTCCAGGATGTTTTTTAACAGCTTTTTCTTGGTCAGAGAAGGTTCTGAATCCGGATAAACTGCAACATCTATATCAAAAGGGTCTTCAAAATTTGAAAACTTTCGTCTACCTCCTCGTTCGTAGATTTTGAATGCTTTCTCGTTGGTTTCTTTGTAGTAGTTGTACACCCCATCTTTGTAATCTTTAGAATCTACATCTTCAGACCTTGGTAAAAGTCGGCTTCTAATGTTCTCAACAAACAAGGGAAGTTGAAATTGGAATTTTTTGTTATTCTGTTTTAGAAATTGATCTTCTTCATTGTCAAAGTCAGTAGGAATTAACTTGTCATTTTCCGTCAATTCAAAAAGTCGGTTCCTGATTATGTCTCCAAGATCATTATATGCAAATATCGTAAATACAATCAGATCCGGATCATATAATTTTACTTCTTCCTCAAACTTCAAGAGACTTTGATCAGGTCCAAAACCTATGACCCCGGAATTAATCAGTTCGATATCTTGCCGGTCTTCTGTTCGTAGATATCTTCCTATCTTTTGAACAAATGTAGAGTCTTCTTCAGAAAATCTTGCCTGAACATTGGAATCACCGTAAACCATGATTCTTTTATCCGGATTGATCTGGAGTTCACTTCCTCTGAATCCATCAGAATTTACTTTCCAGAGGATGGAATCTCCTCCGTTTACTTCTGTCCGTACAAAAAGCTTTTCTGTATTGGGAATTAGTTCAATTAAGTAATCAGCATTATGTTGGTATGCGAGCTCAGGTTCTTTTGAAGAATCGGAATTTGTATTAGCTAAATAAACAACCTGAAGAACTGCTTCTATACTAAGCAGTAATCCAAAAGTAACAGCTATTATTTTAAAAGAATCTCTAATCAATAATACTAAGGTCTCAATCTTCCCATCATTCTCGGGAATGGTATGGTTTCACGGACATGTTGAAGTCCACAAATCCATGCTACGGTACGTTCAAGCCCTAAACCGAATCCGGAATGCGGCACAGAACCAAAACGTCTTAAATCTAAATACCAACCAAATACATCCATCGGTAAATCATGCTTTTCGATGTGATTTTCAAGGAATTCCAGATCATCTTCCCGCTGACTCCCACCTATGATTTCTCCGTAGCCTTCGGGAGCTAATACGTCCACTCCGAGCACTAATCGTTCATCTTCAGGATCACGTTTCATATAAAATGCTTTTATTTCTGCAGGCCATCGGTGAACCATCAATGGAACTTCCTGCTGAAGCATTAACACTGTTTCATCACTTCCGCCAAAATCATTTCCCCACTCAAAGTTCATTGCTGATTCTTTCCATTGAGGAATATTTCGATAGTCTTCTTCGATCTGATCTAAACGAGAACCAATTTCGATTTGACGAGCTTCGATCTGCTTCTTTCTCCACTTCTTCGCAGAGCCGTGTTCTTTCTTAATTTCTTCTCTCTCTTTTTTCAGGTCTTTTTCTTCCTGCTTGCGATCTTCAATCATCTGATCCAGCATATCAGCTGTTTCCTGACTTTTGAGTTGGTCCACTGCTTCAGAATAGGTAATTCGTTGAAACGGCTTCTCCGCAATTTTTTCGAGCTTGGAGATATCTCTTTCCAGAGTTTCCAATTCTGAACGGCATTTATCCAACACCTTTTGCACGATGAACCGAATCATATCTTCGGCAAGATTCATGTTCATATCCAGATCGTAATATGCCATTTCAGGTTCTATCATCCAGAACTCTGTTAAATGACGACGGGTTTTGGATTTCTCCGCACGGAAAGTTGGTCCGAAGGTGTAAATCAACCCGTGCGCCATTGCCATAGCTTCGCCATACAACTGACCTGTTTGCGCTAAGTATGCTTTTTCTTCAAAATAATCAGTTTCAAAAAGAGTGGTACTCCCCTCAGCTGCGTTACTGGTAAAGATGGGCGAATCCATTTGTACGAAATTTCTTTCCTGAAAGAAGGTATGAATTGCAAAAATGATCTCATTTCTTACTCGCATTGCCGCCCACTGACGTTGGCTTCTCAACCACAAATGACGATTGTTCATCAAAAATTCTACGCCATGATCTTTTGGAGTGATGGGATAGTCTTCAGCAATCTGAACAATCGTGATCTCTGAAACATGGATTTCATGACCGCCAATACTTCTGTCATCAGCTTTTACCGTTCCTGTAATTTCCAAAGAACTTTCCTGCTTTAATGATTCAGCCGCTTCCCAGCTTGACTCATCTACATCATCTTTAGCAACCACACACTGCGTCAATCCGGTTCCATCTCTCATCTCTATAAACACCAGACTTCCGCTACTACGGTAATTATACACCCAGCCTTTGAGCGTTACTTTTTGGTCTACATGTTCTGCGAGTTTGTTTATGTAAGTCATTTTCAATTAAGAATTAAGAATTGATCAATTAAGAATGCGATTCATTCTTAATTGATCATTGAAACATTGATAATTTTTTAATTTTCCGGTGAAAGTTCTGCTTCCATGAAGTATTTCTGATCAAAGAAGTCTTTTGAGAATTTAAGAATTTGTTCAGCTGTTACAGAATCAATATTCTCAACAAGTTCATCCAAAGTTACGAAACGATCGAAATATAATTCACTTTTTGCAAGCCTCATCATCCGATTGCTGGTATTTTCCTGAGAAAGTAAAAGCTTTCCTTTTAATTGAGACTTGGCTTCAGACAGTTCCTTTTCAGGAATCAGTTCTTCACTGATTTTATTCAATTCAGCCACTACCAATTCATGTACATGTTCTACATAATCTTTGTCGGTTCCTACATAAACTCCCCAGATTCCTGAATCGGTATAAGATTGTGTGAATGTCTGAATAGAATAGCAATAACCATACTTTTCTCGGACATTTTGGTGAAGTCGAGAGCTCATTCCTCCTCCTAAAATAGTGTTTGCTAACAGAAGCAGGTATTTATCTTCATGATCAAAGTTCAAACCACGGCGACCTAAAATGTAATGTGTTTGTTCAATCGGTTTAGTGAGCTCAAGTTTCGAATTATCAAAATCGTTTAAAGGCTGGTCTTCGTTTTGAACGTCTTTTGCAGATAAATCGCCTAAGTAATCGGTTACCAGTTTTACCACTTCATCATGATCCACATTTCCCGCTACTGAAATCAACAGATTTCCGGCTCTGTAGCGGTCTTTCATGTAATCGTACAAATCCTGACGTGTAAATGAAGAAACAGTTTCTTCAAACCCAAGAACCGGGCGACCTAATTCATGTCCTTCAAACATTTTTGAACTATATTCTTCAAACAGATAATCATCCGGAGAATCTCTGTACATTTTCATCTCTTCAATAACCACTTTCTTTTCTTTTTCCACTTCTTCTTCAGGAAAAGATGGATTCAAAACCATATCGGAAAGCACATCCAAAGCTCTTTCCATTTGCGTATTCACGCATCTTGCAAAGTAGCAGGTATACTCTGAAGAAGTAAATGCATTCAGATATCCTCCAACAGATTCCATGCTCAAAGCGATGTCATAGGCGGATCTTTTATCAGTGCCTTTGAATAGCATATGCTCCAAAAAATGAGTTACTCCTGCCATTTCAGGAGTTTCGTTTCTGGAACCCGTTTTCACCCAAATACCAACCGAAATACTTTTTACACTTTCTATTTTTTCGGTTACAACACGAAGTCCGTTTGGAAGCGTTGTTTTGGATACCGATTCTATTTCTTTAAGGTTTTGCATTGATCTATAGTTCTGAAATTTTGTACGGAGGTCATCCCGAATTTATTTCGGGATCTTTGTGAAATTTAGTTCTTTAAAACTTTAGCAAACAATTTTATAATTCAAAGCTACTTCTTAAGATCCTGAAACAAGTTCAGGATGACCTAAATTTTATTTGAGTAATCAAAAAAGGCACAGCTCATTACTGAACGGTGCCTTTTAATACGTTTACAAAAAGATTAATCTTCTTTTTCGATCAATGCTTTTCTTGAAAGTCGAAGTTTATTTCCATGCTCAATTTTTAGCAGTTTTACTTCGATTTCATCACCGAGTGACAAGTAATCTTCTACTTTTTCAACTCGTTTGTGATCTATTTCAGAAATATGAAGTAATCCATCTCTTCCCGGAGCAATTTCAATAAAAGCTCCAAAATCTTTAATGGATTTAACTACTCCTTTGTAGGTAGCTCCTTCATCTAAATGACCGACAATCATTTTGATTCGTTTCTTAGCTTCTTCTGCATTATTTAAGTCGTTTGCAGAAATCGTAATCTGACCTTTACCATTATCATCTTCTTCAATGATAATTTCAGTTCCGGTTTCTTTCTGAAGCGTTTGAATCACTTTACCACCAGGACCAATCACTGCGCCAATATTGTCGCCATCAATTTCCATTCTGAGGAATTGTGGTGCGTATTCAGAGATATTTTCTCTGGCAGATGAAATTGTCTTAGCCATTTCACTCAGAATATGCATTCTGCCTGTATGAGCCTGCTCAAGAGCCTCTTCAATAACTTCAAAGCTGATTCCCTGAACTTTCATGTCCATCTGGCAAGCTGTAATCCCGTCTGTTGTTCCTGCAGTTTTGAAGTCCATGTCACCCATGAAATCTTCTTCACCGCGGATATCAGAAAGAATGGCTGTTTTATCATCTCCAACAATCATACCCATTGCAATTCCAGCAACCGGCTTTTTCAGTGGAACACCTGCATCCATCAATGCCATTGAACCACCACAAACAGAAGCCATAGATGACGAACCATTTGATTCGGTAATATCAGAAATCAATCTGATTACATATCCAAACTCCTCGAAAGTCGGCATCATCATTTTTAACGCTCTTTCAGCGAGATGTCCGTGACCAATTTCTCTACGTCCCGGACCTCTTAAAAATCCTGCTTCCCCAACAGAGTATGGTGGGAAATTGTAGTGAAGGAAAAATCTCTTCGCTTCCTGATCAAACAGTGTGTCTACTGCTTGCTCATCACGAGCTGTCCCTAAGGTTGCAGAAACCAATGCCTGCGTTTCTCCTCTGGTAAAGATAGATGAACCGTGAGCACGGGCAATGTATCCAACCTGAGTCCAGATATCACGGATCTCATCGGTAGCACGACCGTCAATTCTACGACCTTTTTCAAGAATCATATTTCGAAGTGCATCCTTCTCAATATTCCCGAGTATTTTCTTCGCTTCAGAAATCTGCTCGTCTTCTAACTCCTCTTCTTCAAGAGCTGAGATAACTTCTTTCTTAGCTTCACGTATTTTCTCGTTGTACTCTTCTTTACCAAGACCAATATTTACGATTTCTTTGATCTTGTCAGATGCCATTCCTGAAACTTTGCTTTCCAGCGTTTCATCAACAGCAGGAGGAACAAATTCTCTTTTTTCTTTTCCTAATTCCTCGCGAAGTTCGTTCTGAAATGCACAAAGCTTTTTAATAGATTCGTGAGCCGCTTTAATCCCATTCAACATTTCCTTCTCAGAAATCTCATCCATTTCCCCTTCAATCATCAGGATACTATCTTCAGTACCACCAACAACCATATCGATGTCGCTGTCTTTCAGTTCAGAAACCGTAGGATTGATAACAAACTCCCCATCAATTCTTCCCACTCTTACTTCGGCCATCGGTCCGGCAAAAGGGATATCCGATAAGTGTGTTGCCAATGAAGCGCCAACTCCACCTAACACATCGCCATCATGCTCATCATCCGATGAAATAACGCTTGAAATTACTTGAGTATCACATACATATCCTTTTGGGAATAATGGTCTCATTACACGATCAATCAAACGGCTGGATAAAATCTCTTTCTCGTTTGAACGACCTTCTCTTTTCATAAAACCACCTGGAAAACGTCCTCCGGCAGAAAAACTTTCTTTATGGTCAACAGTTAACGGGAAAAAATCCTGACCCGGTTTTGGTTCTTTAGCACTTACAACGGTGCAAAGTACCATGGTGTCACCCATTTTTACTGTAACTGCCCCGTCTGCTTGTTTCGCAATTCTTCCTGTTTCAACAGAAAGGGTTTTTCCGGGTGCAAATTCTATACTTCTAAAATCTTCTTTCATTATTTATTTGTCTTTTATTTGTTGCTTTATCCCATACCATTCGTCAGATTGGTTTAATGCAAAGTTTAGCGATATGGGAGAATTAAAAAAGGCTCCGGGATAGGTGGAGCCTTAAATTTATTTACGAATACCAAGCTCTTTAATGAGCTCTCTGTATTTTACGATGTCGTTCTTCATTAAGTAATTGAGTAAACGACGTCTTTTACCTACTAATCTCAGTAAACCACGACGTGATGCGTGATCTTTTTTATTTTCTTTAAGATGTTCTGTAAGATGATTGATACGATGCGTGAAAAGAGCTATTTGTCCTTCGGTAGTACCGGTGTTAGCTTCTTCTCCGCCGTGTTTTTTAAAAATTTCTTTTTTTTCTTCTGCAGTAATGCTCATTGCAATATTCAGTTATAACTTTTTGATCTATTAATAGACTCCTAAGATAAGGGATTTATTAATAAGCGACAACGTTTATGACATAAAATCCTGAACATCAGAGTTTTAGAATAATTGATACTGAGGCGGTGTAATGCCATTCATTCTGAGATACAAAGTAGTTTGGCCTTTGTGGTGAGTATTGTGCTCAATGGCCTTGTCAATCCAACCTATTCTGCTAACATTGAACTGCCCTCTTTGCACTATCTCCGTTAATTTGGCTGCATCCATTTCTTTTATACTGCTTATAGCAAAATCGTAACTTTCAGTAACAATTCTCTTTACTTCCGCTTTAGATTGATATGCCTCAGTAGCTTCTAAATTTTCCCCTTTGAAAATTGGATCAGCTCCGGTTCCGTTTGATGATAAACCAACTAAACCTTGAGCAAGATGTAAATATTGCTGTGCAAATGTTCGTACATCCTCACTTGGTTTATAATCGAATTTATCTGCAGGCATGGCATCTATGTAAGAAAGAGACATTGCCTTATTTCTTTCCATATCAGCTACCATATCATCTATCACAAATTGTTGTGAGAATACTAAAGTGGAAAAGCTCATCAGTATGACGGTTAAAAGTGTTTTCATAATTCTGGAATTGGTTGATGTTTTTTAGATCAGTCAAAATGAGACTGAAACTACATTAGCGAAAAATTACGGGCTTTGGCTATTTATGATTCAATACAAACCGTAATCTTAAGTCGCTGATAAAAAATAAGATGGGTAAATTTCTGAATTTCTATTCAGATAAAACTTGTAAAGCAACTTTTTTATCGGAGCCTAACTGATCTATGAGTTCTTCAACTCCTGAAAATTTAACCTCATCTCTCAATCTTTCAATGAATCGAATCTGAATGGTCTGACCGTAAATATCTTCATCGAAATTGAAGATATTTACTTCCAGTCGTAATTCGATCTTATCAAAAGTAGGCCGGTGACCTATATTCATCATTCCGCCAAACCACTCTTCCCCTACCCGTACTTTAACCGCATACACTCCATTTTTTGGAATCACTTTATTGGGATGTTCAGCTTTTAAATTGGCTGTAGGATATCCAATTTTTCTCCCTCTTTTATCCCCATGAATTACAATTCCGTTTAATCGATACGATCTTCCAAGCAAATTTGCGGCTTGCTCAACATCTCCGTTTTCAGATAATTCTCTGCGGATGGTTGTACTGCTGATGGTGACCTCTCCCATTTCCCGTTTGGATACTACAAAGGCATCAAAACCTAATTTTCTTCCCAGATTTTCAACCGTTTCAATGGTTCCGGATCGATCTTTACCGAAATGATGATCGTAACCGATTACAAATTCTGAAACTCCAACCTTCTTATAGACAATATCTTCGACAAATTCTTCTGAACTCAACAACGAAAAATCTCTGGTGAAGGGAATAATCAGCAGGACGTCAATTCCAATTTCTTCCAGAATTTCTCTACGCTCTGAAATGGTAGTTAATTGCTTAATTCCTGCACTTCCGGGATTGATAATATCTCTGGGGTGTGGATCAAAAGAAATCACTACACTTCTTGCGTCTCTCTCTTTTGCTTTTTCAACCACTGTTTCAATCAACGCTCTGTGCCCGTGATGAACCCCGTCAAATGTACCGACAGTAACTACCGAGTTTTCTATCCGTTCTATGTCATTAAGAAATATGAGCTCAGTTTTGTGCATTCAACAATTCGTTTATTCTTTCCGGAGATAACGCATTTTCTGATGAAAATTCTCCAATGTAAGTTCTTTCCAAAGCACTCAAATATCCTAAAGATCCTACAGCTTTTCCTAAATCGTTTGCAATAGAGCGAATGTAGGTTCCTTTACTGCATTCTATCTTTAACTTCAGTTTAATCCCGTCAAAATCTAAAATCTCATGATCGTAGATAGTCACTCTTCTGGAGGCTAATTCAACCGCTTTTCCTCTTCTTGCCAACTCATAAGAGCGTTTCCCTCCTACCTTTAAAGCGGAATAAACAGGCGGAATTTGTTCAATTTCCCCGGAAAAGTCGTTCTCAAGTTTTTCCTTGATGAGCTCTAACGTAATATGCTCCGTAGGAGCGGTTTCCTCTACCTCAGAATCTGCGTCATAGCTTGGGGTACTCCCACCGAAAGTAATTTCACCCACATAAGTCTTCCGCATCTCCTGAAGTTTAGAAATAGATTTAGTAGCTCTTCCCGAGCATAGTATCAATAATCCGGTTGCCATCGGATCTAAAGTTCCGGCATGACCAACTTTCTTAGTTTTAAGCCGGTTTCTGACATATCTCACTACATCAAAACTGGTCCATTCCTTAGGTTTATTCACCAAAAGGATTGCAGCGGTACCAAAATCAAACTCTCTTTGAGGCAGGTTTTCTTCTGAAAATACAGGTATTTCTTCGAGAGGTAAGGCTTTCGCCATCGTTATTCGTCTTCGTCTGTCGGAGCTTTAGGTTGCTTATCGATCTTTTCGAACAAACTTTCAATCTTATTTACATACTCCGCAGTATCGTCCACATAGAAATGTAACTCAGGAATCTTTCGTACCTGATGCCGAATTTTACCGGCTAAAGTGTGTCTGATTTCATCAAGATGATCATCCAAATGCTTATAAATGGCTTTTTCGTCCCGGTCCGGGGCAAAAACACTCAGATATACTTTAGCAATAGAAAGATCATCGGTCATTACCACATTGGTAACAGTGATAAATGTTCCGGTAGGCTGATATTCTCTTTGCAAAATCTGACCAAGATCTCGTTTTAGAACTTCGCCTAAGCGTTTTGTTCTAATACTCATAACTGATTCAGTCCTTTAAATTTAACTTGCGTCTTCGAGTGTACGTTTCTCTTCGGTGATCTTGTAGCTCTCGAAATTATCTCCAACTTTAATATCGTTGTAATTTTCGATACTGATACCACACTCATAACCTGCAGCTACTTCTTTCACGTCATCCTTGAAACGCTTCAGTGTATCGATTTTTCCATCGTATACAACCACACCGTCGCGGATAATTCGAATCGGATCGTTTCTTTCAACTTTACCATCGGTTACATAGCAACCGGCAATAGTTCCAACCTTAGATACTTTGAAAATCTCACGAACTTCTACGTTTCCAACAATTTTCTCTTTGATCTCAGGTGAAAGAAGCCCTTCAAGTGCATCTCTTACTTCATCAACTGCATCATAAATTACGCTGAATAATCTGATTTCAATCTCTTCAGTTTCAGCAAGCTTTCTTGCCTGTACTGTAGGACGAACCTGGAAACCGATAATAATCGCATCAGAAGCAGATGCCAACAATACGTCCGATTCGGAAATTGCTCCCGCACCGGTATGGATGATATTTACAGCAACTTCGTCATTACTTAATTTTTGCAGCGATCCGGAAAGTGCCTCGATGGAACCATCCACATCCGCTTTGATAATGATATTCAGTTCAGAAACTTCACCAAGTGCCAGTCTTCTTGAGAGATCATCAAGCGTCATGTGCTTGTTCTTCCTCATAGCTTGTTCACGCTTAATCTGCTGACGCTCGTTGGCTACATCTTTAGCGGTTTTTTCGTCTTCCGCAACAATCAATGAATCACCGGCTTGTGGCATTTCATCAAAACCCATAAGCTGTACGGGAGTAGCTGGTCCGGCAGATTTAATTCTTTGTCCGTGATCATCTTCCATTGCACGTACTCTACCAAAACATGGCCCTGCAACAAATGGATCGCCAACATTCAACGTACCACCTTGTACAAGGATGTTAGCAATGATACCCTTTCCTTTGTCCAATCTTGCTTCAAGAACCACACCATTTGCACGACGGTTTGGATTTGCTTTTAACTCAAGCAATTCTGCCTCAATCAATACTTTTTCAAGTAATTCATCAATTCCGAGACCGGTTTTAGCAGAAACCAGAGCAAACTGAGCTTCCCCACCCCAATCTTCCACAATTACTTCGTGTTCAGATAGTTGCTGTTTAATTTTATCAGGGGTTGCTCCCGGCTTATCCATCTTATTGATTGCAACTACCAATGGAACACCCGCTGCTTTAGCGTGATTGATCGCCTCTATTGTTTGAGGCATCACAGAGTCATCGGCTGCAACTACAAGAATTACAATATCTGTTGCCTGAGCACCACGCGAACGCATCGCCGTAAAGGCTTCGTGACCCGGAGTATCAAGGAATGTAATTTTCTTATCGTTGTGATACACTTCGTAAGCACCAACGTGCTGTGTAATTCCTCCGGCTTCACCTTCTGCTACTCGCTCCTCACGAATATAATCGAGTAAAGAAGTTTTACCGTGATCTACGTGACCCATTACCGTGATAATAGGTGCTCTTCCTTCCAGATCTTCCGGATCGTCTTCTTCAATTTCAAGCTCTTCATCCATCTCTTCAGCTTTCATGAACTCGACATCTTTACCGAATTCACTTGCCACTAATTCAATGGTACCAGCATCTAATCTTTGGTTGATGGTAATCATCAATCCGATACTCATACAGGCTGAAATAATATCATTTACACCAACACCAAGTTCTTCAGCCAGTTCGTTTGCAGTAATGAATTCGGTTACCTCAATGGTATCCGCTTCCATTTCTTCCATTTCCTGTTGCAGCTGTTCCTGCTCCTCGCGCTCCTCCTTACGTTGACGACGACGCTTACCTCTTTTGGAACCTACATTGGTATTTCCCTGAATGCGCTGCATGGTTTCGCGCATCATCTTATCTACATCAATCTCATCAACTTCAGGTTTGCCTGACTTATTTGATTTAGATTTTCTCTTCTTGCTCTTGTTTGATTTTTTATCCTGATTCTTTTGATTCTTATCAGAATCATCACGGTCTTTTCTGCGCTTTCTCTTTTTGCGTTTTTTGGTACCTCCTGTAAGATCATTAGTAAATGATGTCTTACCCAATACTTTGGTACCCTTAAGCTTATCAGCTTTACCTTTTATTGTGGATTTCTTCCTTTTCTTTTTCTGGTCATCATCTTCCTCGTCTTCGTCTTCTTCATCGTCCTCGTACTCATCATCCTCTTCTTCCTCAGAATCATCATCATCTTCTTCTTCCTCAGAGTCTTCGTCTTCAGATTCTTCAGTGTCTTCATCTGAATCTTCTTCCTCGTCATCGTCCTCATCTTCCTCGGACGCCTCTTCCTGATCTTCATCTTCTTCAGGAGTTTCAGCAACTACTTCTTCTTCAACCTCATCTTCCTCTTCTTCATCCTGAGGTTCTAATTCAGGAGCATCATCTTCAATGGGTTCAAGAGTTTCTTCTGCGGATTCCGGTTCATCCTCATCCTCAGGTTCAAGTCCCATATCCTCATCGATAGGCTCTAATGAATCTAACGTAACACTATCATTACGCTGGTTCATCATCGCATTTCTGCGACTTTCATATTCTTCTCTGGATTTTTCATGATCCAGACTTTTTGCTTTGTCCTCACCATAAACTCCTTCCAGCACCGAATACATTTCCGGCGTAATCTTGAAATTTGGTCGGTTAGCTACATCAAAGTCATCACTTAATACATCTACAATAGATTGTGTAGATACGTTAAATTCTGAAGCTACTCTGAATAATGGTTTTGGTCTTTTAATGGACATATATGTTGTTTTATAAAATGTGTGGTTAATTTAAAAAGCTGAATTTAAAGTCAGTATTAAATTAATCCACGTCTTCGAACTCATAGCTGATTACATCAAAGATTTTCTCAGCAAGTTCTTCGTCAATTACTTCTTTTGTTCTGTTCACTAATTCTTCTTTGCTCAATTCAAGCACTGCGCGGGCAGTATCGCATCCTATTTCATGTAATGCTTCAATCGCTTCTTTTCCGAAATCAACTTCAAATTCGTTGATATCGATATCGTCTTCTTCCTCAACTTCACGATAAACATCAATTTCGCATTCTGTTAATCGGGAAGCTAAGCGAATGTTAACCCCTCCCTTACCGATTGCTTTAGAAACTTCATCAGCAGGAACAAGTACGTTGGCATTCTTCTGTTCTTCATCAAGCTCAACTTTTAACACTTCCGCAGGCTGCAAAGCTCTTTTGATAAACTCAATCTTATCAGGTGTATAGTTGATCACATCAATATTCTCATTCTGAAGCTCACGAACAATGGCATGAATTCGAACTCCTTTCATACCAACGCAAGCTCCAACCGGGTCAACACGCTCATCGTGAGAAAGAACCGCTACTTTAGAACGATCGCCGGGTGAACGGGCAATTTTTACAAGATCAATAATGCCGTCAAATACTTCCGGAATTTCATTTTCAAATAATCTTTCAAGGAATAATTCCGAAGTTCTGGAAATAATAACTGTTGGATTTCCATTTCTCATGTGCACCCCGGTTACAACCGCACGAATGGTATCGCCTTTTCTGTAACGATCTTTATAAATCTGCTCATTTTTCGGAAGCAACAATTCCAC